>NZ_JAAWXD020000001.1:0-4016607 GCF_012272845.1 Providencia sp. JUb39
AATTTAATGTCTGGCAGTTCCCTACTCTCACATGGGGAGACCCCACACTACCATCGGCGCTACGGCGTTTCACTTCTGAGTTCGGCATGGGGTCAGGTGGGACCACCGCGCTATTGCCGCCAAACAAATTCTGTTCGTTCCCGTCTAAGTTTTCTCTTAAACCAGAACTTCAATCCTGAACAAGCTGTGTGTCCTTCACCTTTCGGCTTCTCACTTGCTTTGAAAATCAACTCAATCTCTCTTCTCGAAAACACCTTCGGTGTTGTCAGGTTAAGCCTCACGGTTCATTAGTATTGGTTAGCTCAACGTATCGCTACGCTTACACACCCAACCTATCAACGTCTTAGTCTTAAACGTTCCTTTAGGACCCTTAAAGAGTCAGGGAAGACTCATCTCAAGGCAAGTTTCCCGCTTAGATGCTTTCAGCGGTTATCTCTTCCGCACTTAGCTACCGGGCAATGCCATTGGCATGACAACCCGAACACCAGTGGTGCGTCCACTCCGGTCCTCTCGTACTAGGAGCAGCCCCTTTCAATCTTCCAACGCCCACGGCAGATAGGGACCGAACTGTCTCACGACGTTCTAAACCCAGCTCGCGTACCACTTTAAACGGCGAACAGCCGTACCCTTGGGACCTACTTCAGCCCCAGGATGTGATGAGCCGACATCGAGGTGCCAAACACCGCCGTCGATATGAACTCTTGGGCGGTATCAGCCTGTTATCCCCGGAGTACCTTTTATCCGTTGAGCGATGGCCCTTCCATACAGAACCACCGGATCACTAAGACCTACTTTCGTACCTGCTCGAGCCGTCACTCTCGCAGTCAAGCTGGCTTATGCCTTTGCACTAACCGCATGATGTCCGACCATGCTTAGCCAACCTTCGTGCTCCTCCGTTACTCTTTGGGAGGAGACCGCCCCAGTCAAACTACCCACCAGACACTGTCCGCACCCCGGATTACGGGGCTACGTTAGAACATCAAACATTAAAGGGTGGTATTTCAAGGTTGGCTCCACGCAGACTGGCGTCCACGCTTCAAAGCCTCCCACCTATCCTACACATCAAGGCTCAATGTTCAGTGTCAAGCTATAGTAAAGGTTCACGGGGTCTTTCCGTCTTGCCGCGGGTACACTGCATCTTCACAGCGAGTTCAATTTCACTGAGTCTCGGGTGGAGACAGCCTGGCCATCATTACGCCATTCGTGCAGGTCGGAACTTACCCGACAAGGAATTTCGCTACCTTAGGACCGTTATAGTTACGGCCGCCGTTTACTGGGGCTTCGATCAAGAGCTTCTCCTTACGGATAACCCCATCAATTAACCTTCCAGCACCGGGCAGGCGTCACACCGTATACGTCCACTTTCGTGTTTGCACAGTGCTGTGTTTTTAATAAACAGTTGCAGCCAGCTGGTATCTGCGACTGGCTTCAGCTCCATGGGTAAACCACTTCACCTAATGCCAGCGTGCCTTCTCCCGAAGTTACGGCACCATTTTGCCTAGTTCCTTCACCCGAGTTCTCTCAAGCGCCTGAGTATTCTCTACCTGACCACCTGTGTCGGTTTGGGGTACGATTAATGATAATCTAGAGCTTAGAGGCTTTTCCTGGAAGCGGGGTATAAGCTACTTCGCCACCGTAGTGACTCGTCATCAGACCTCAGCATATAGTGAACCGGATTTGCCTAATTCACCTGCCTACATCCTTAAACCGGGACAACCGTCGCCCGGCCAGCCTAACCTTCTCCGTCCCCCCATCGCAATTATCACCAGTACGGGAATATTAACCCGTTTCCCATCGACTACGCATTTCTGCCTCGCCTTAGGGGTCGACTCACCCTGCCCCGATTAACGTTGGACAGGAACCCTTGGTCTTCCGGCGTGCGGGTTTTTCACCCGCATTATCGTTACTTATGTCAGCATTCGCACTTCTGATACCTCCAGCATGCCTCACAGCACACCTTCACAGGCTTACAGAACGCTCCCCTACCCAACAATATTTACATATCGCTGCCGCAGCTTCGGTGCATAGTTTAGCCCCGTTACATCTTCCGCGCAGGCCGACTCGACCAGTGAGCTATTACGCTTTCTTTAAATGATGGCTGCTTCTAAGCCAACATCCTGGCTGTCTGAGCCTTCCCACTTCGTTTCCCACTTAACTATGACTTTGGGACCTTAGCTGGCGGTCTGGGTTGTTTCCCTCTTCACGACGAACGTTAGCACCCGCCGTGTGTCTCCCGTGATAACATTCTTCGGTATTCGTAGTTTGCATCGAGTTGGTAAGTCGGGATGACCCCCTAGTCGAAACAGTGCTCTACCCCCGAAGATGAGTTCACGAGGCGCTACCTAAATAGCTTTCGGGGAGAACCAGCTATCTCCCGGTTTGATTGGCCTTTCACCCCCAGCCACAAGTCATCCGCTAATTTTTCAACATTAGTCGGTTCGGTCCTCCAGTTAGTGTTACCCAACCTTCAACCTGCCCATGGCTAGATCACCGGGTTTCGGGTCTATACCCTGCAACTCATTCGCCCAGTTAAGACTCGGTTTCCCTACGGCTCCCCTATACGGTTAACCTTGCTACAGAATATAAGTCGCTGACCCATTATACAAAAGGTACGCAGTCACACCATAAAGGTGCTCCCACTGCTTGTACGTACACGGTTTCAGGTTCTATTTCACTCCCCTCGCCGGGGTTCTTTTCGCCTTTCCCTCACGGTACTGGTTCACTATCGGTCAATCAGGAGTATTTAGCCTTGGAGGATGGTCCCCCCATATTCAGACAGGATAACACGTGTCCCGCCCTACTCGTCGAGTTCACAACACTAACACCTTCGGATACGGGGCTATCACCCTTTACTGCCGGCCTTTCCAGACCGTTCTCCTGATGCTAATGCTGATTAAGACTCTGGGCTGCTCCCCGTTCGCTCGCCGCTACTAGGGGAATCTCGGTTGATTTCTTTTCCTCGAGGTACTGAGATGTTTCAGTTCCCTCGGTTCGCTTCGTTTGACTATGTATTCATCAAACAATAGTGCAACGAATTGCACTGGGTTTCCCCATTCGGAAATCGTCGGTTGTAACGGTTCATATCACCTTACCGACGCTTATCGCAGATTAGCACGTCCTTCATCGCCTCTGATTGCCTAGGCATCCACCGTGTACGCTTAGTCGCTTAACCTCACAACCCGAAGGTGTCTTTACCAACTGACCCGACGGTCAATTGAACACATTCACGTTGAGATTTTTGAGAGACTCTCACATTGTTTAAGCGATAAACAATGTGCGTTGTTTTCAATTTTCAGCTTGTTCCAGATTGTTAAAGAGCATAATTGTTAAACCAACTACAACGTAATTGGCTTAATCATTATTTGTGGGGAACGTCTTTCACTCATTCTCCGCGCAATTGGCGTCCCCTAGGGGATTCGAACCCCTGTTACCGCCGTGAAAGGGCGGTGTCCTAGGCCTCTAGACGAAGGGGACACTACAGTCAGCTTCGCAGACGCGCTTTTTGCTCTACTTTCTATCAGACAATCTGTGTGAGCACTTCACAAGTACACTTCAATGGTAAGGAGGTGATCCAACCGCAGGTTCCCCTACGGTTACCTTGTTACGACTTCACCCCAGTCATGAATCACAAAGTGGTAAGCGCCCTCCCGAAGGTTAAGCTACCTACTTCTTTTGCAACCCACTCCCATGGTGTGACGGGCGGTGTGTACAAGGCCCGGGAACGTATTCACCGTAGCATTCTGATCTACGATTACTAGCGATTCCGACTTCATGGAGTCGAGTTGCAGACTCCAATCCGGACTACGACGTACTTTATGAGTTCCGCTTGCTCTCGCGAGGTCGCTTCTCTTTGTATACGCCATTGTAGCACGTGTGTAGCCCTACTCGTAAGGGCCATGATGACTTGACGTCATCCCCACCTTCCTCCGGTTTATCACCGGCAGTCTCCTTTGAGTTCCCGACCGAATCGCTGGCAACAAAGGATAAGGGTTGCGCTCGTTGCGGGACTTAACCCAACATTTCACAACACGAGCTGACGACAGCCATGCAGCACCTGTCTCAGAGTTCCCGAAGGCACCAAAGCATCTCTGCTAAGTTCTCTGGATGTCAAGAGTAGGTAAGGTTCTTCGCGTTGCATCGAATTAAACCACATGCTCCACCGCTTGTGCGGGCCCCCGTCAATTCATTTGAGTTTTAACCTTGCGGCCGTACTCCCCAGGCGGTCGATTTAACGCGTTAGCTCCGGAAGCCACTCCTCAAGGGAACAACCTCCAAATCGACATCGTTTACAGCGTGGACTACCAGGGTATCTAATCCTGTTTGCTCCCCACGCTTTCGCACCTGAGCGTCAGTCTTTGTCCAGGGGGCCGCCTTCGCCACCGGTATTCCTCCACATCTCTACGCATTTCACCGCTACACATGGAATTCTACCCCCCTCTACAAGACTCTAGCTGACCAGTCTTAGATGCCATTCCCAGGTTAAGCCCGGGGATTTCACATCTAACTTAATCAACCGCCTGCGTGCGCTTTACGCCCAGTAATTCCGATTAACGCTTGCACCCTCCGTATTACCGCGGCTGCTGGCACGGAGTTAGCCGGTGCTTCTTCTGTTGGTAACGTCAATCGTTGATGATATTAGCATCAACGCCTTCCTCCCAACTGAAAGTACTTTACAACCCTAAGGCCTTCTTCATACACGCGGCATGGCTGCATCAGGCTTGCGCCCATTGTGCAATATTCCCCACTGCTGCCTCCCGTAGGAGTCTGGGCCGTGTCTCAGTCCCAGTGTGGCTGATCATCCTCTCAGACCAGCTAGGGATCGTCGCCTTGGTGAGCCATTACCTCACCAACTAGCTAATCCCATATGGGTTCATCCGATAGCGCAAGGACCGAAGTTCCCCTGCTTTGCTCCTAAGAGATTATGCGGTATTAGCTACCGTTTCCAGTAGTTATCCCCCTCTATCGGGCAGATCCCCATACATTACTCACCCGTCCGCCGCTCGTCAGCGAGAAGCAAGCTTCCCCTGTTACCGCTCGACTTGCATGTGTTAGGCCTGCCGCCAGCGTTCAATCTGAGCCATGATCAAACTCTTCAATTAAAAAGCTTGATGCTCAAAGAATGTTACTGTCGTTTGATTTCCGAAGAAACCAAATTACCTATTAATTCATATATATGAATTAACGTGTTAGTCACTCTTCAAGACTTAAAATCAAATATTTTTTTGATAGTGTCCTGTGAGTGCCCACACAGATTGTCTGATAAATTGTTAAAGAGCGGTGCGACTTAATCTTTTGATTATCGACTTTAGGTCGTTGTCGCGAGGTGTCGTATACTACGTTTTTTATTTAGAAAGTCAAGCGATTATTTTCAACTATTTTCTTTCTTCACCTCTGTTATCACGGGGCTTCGAGGTTTTCTTCGAGCCGGTTTGTCGTGATAACGGATGCGCATTATAGGGAGGGCGTATATTACGCTTTCCTCATTGAGAGTCAAGTATTTTTTTACTTAATCTTTTCAGATTCTCTCGCTGCCGGTTCAGTGTCCATCGCGCTTTGCGTTGGCTTGTTCCCGGTCAGTGGTGGCGCATTATAGGGAGTCAGAAAAATCTGGCAACCCTTTTTTTGATATTTTTTTTCGTTCGCTCAGCTTTTCAGCGAATTTGGCTTAAATTGCCAGTTTTTGCACCGATTTGAAGCCTTCTGCCTCAAGAACAGGGCGTAATTCTTGTAAACTGTCATTCATTAATAAGCAGTAAGCGAAGTCTTCTTCATTTGAATCCGTAACTTCAGCCTGATTATTGATGAGCCAAACGGTTCTTCTGGCAATCGCGGCGCCAGAATCAATGAATCGAGTTCCGCTTGGAAGCACTTTTTCTAACTCTTCTACTATAAGAGGGAAATGAGTGCAGCCAAGAATCACCGTATCTGGGGCTTCTTTCATTTTGATCCACGGTTTGACGGCTTGAGCCACTTCATCTAGCGGCAGTATTTCACCATGCAATTTTCTCTCTGCCAGTTGTACGAGTTCCGCTGAACCTAAAGAGATGACTTTGCAGTCTGTCGCAAAACGTTCAATCAGCTCTTTTGTGTATTCACGATTCACCGTACCTCGAGTTGCCAACAAACCAACTACACCATTACGCGTCAGTTTGGTTGCGGGCTTAATCGCCGGAACGACACCGACAATTGGGAAAGCAAAATTTGCTCTTAAGTTAGGTAAGCTCACCGTGCTTGCAGTATTACACGCAATGACGGCAATGGTGAGAGGATGCTTTTTCGCGATGGCATTAACGATTTGGTAAACCCTATCAATAATGAACTCTTCACTTTTCTCCCCGTAAGGGAAGGCTTCATTATCGAATGCATATATATAGTGCGCATTCGGGATCAGTTTTTTGACTTCACGATAGACAGATAACCCGCCCACTCCGGAGTCAAATACCAGAATGGTCGGGCGAACAGATAGGTTGTTATCAGAAGTTGTAGCTTCCTGTGAGGAAATATTCTCTTCCAGCGGTGCGATAACCATACGCGGTCTCATAGTCTTTATCGAACATATTAGCTATTTTACCACGAATTGTGAGATGTGAAGTGATTGGATATGCAGCTGTGATATCCCAAAGGCTAACGCCGCCAACTTTTGTACGTTGATAACTTTCATTGATATCGTAACGCTGCCCTATATATTGATAAGTTAGCCCCATTTCTACAGCCGCCATATTCCAATCTAATTGATACTTAACTTGCTGTTTGGCACGGCGATTCAGGATCTGATTGGTTTCTTTATTCCTAGGATCAATATACTGCAAGGTAAGCTGATGATGGAAAATCCATGTATCCATGTCTCCCACCCACTCAACACCTTTGATTCTTGCTTTCTTTATATTGCTATATTGCCCTTTAGGGCTAAAGTCGATCATATTATCGATATCATTTCTATAGGCTGTCAAACTCCAATCAAGTGGTCCACTAAGGCCTTCAATACCCCCTTCCCACTGTGCACTTTCTTCTGGGTTTAAATTTTCATTTGGCCCCCAACGACCGTACAGCTGATCTAATGTTGGTGCTTTATATGCAGTTGCATATGAACCAATCAGTCTATAACCTTCAATGAACTCCCATCCAGCACCTGTTTGCCATGTAGAATGCCAGCCATATTTAGAGTGATAATCACTGCGAACAGCGCCTTCGACAGTGACTTGGTTAAATTGGTTTTGTCCTGTTATATACAATCCTGTGTCATCAACACTACGTTTTTTAGCGATAAAATTATGATTTGGTTGAATCGATTGTCGATTCCAATCAATACCTGTACTAATCCCACCGTTATCTAACTTAAAGGTATTTCCCCATTGTAAGTTATATTGTTCAGAGTCCTTTAGTAATGAGGATTTATCATAGCGCCCTTTTCTTGGGTCAAAATCATAATCTTTTAAATGGCTATAACTGGAAATTAGTTGGGAAGAATAAATACCTTTCGTAAATTTAACGCCTACATCATAATTTCTGCTTGATAATTCGCGTGTATCTGTAATGACACCAGCATAATCCCAACTTGGTTCTGCATCATATTTTGTTCTGTTATCATAGCCATAAGCTCTGGCAAACCCACTGAACTCATCGCTAAATTGATGTTCAAGCCCCAACCATAATGTTTTATTCATAAATCCATCACGATCTGGTTGAGATATACCGCCTGTATTTCCACGAGCCTCAACATCGAATCCCCATGTATAGTTATATGAGGCTGATGCGGTTACTTTTGTTTTTTTCCCAATCTGCTGTTGAGTGGAGCCTGTGTAATTTTGATATCCATAACTACCAAGCGTTGCTTCTAATGTCGTTCCGGACTTAGATCTACCCGTGATAATATTGATGACGCCACCAATAGCATCAGAACCATAAACAGCGGAACGTGCACCTCGAATGTACTCAATACGTTGAACCATAGATAATGGAATTTGGCTCATATCCGATGAGCCACTGACACCTGCTTGATTCAGTCTAATTCCGTCAACAAGTACAAGAACATGTCCTGAATTTGTGCCTCTGACAAAAAGTGAACTTAGTTGACCTCGTCCACCACTCTGAGCAACATCCACACCCGGCAGGCGTCTCAATACATCAATCACGGTATTTGACTGCCAATGATCAATATCTTCACGGGTCACCACAGTCACTGGCGCTAATATAGAAGAGATAGGTTGCTCGAAACGGTTAGCAGACACCACCATTTCATCTGACGAATTAGAGCTTGCACTTGCCAAAGATGAAATACCGCACAACACTGCCATAGCTGCCACCGAAAGCGATAGCGACTTGTTATTATTCATTATGTTTACACTCGGAAAATCAATTAAATTAACATTCCGCGACGCCGAAAATCAGATCCGCGCTGAGATTCAACAAAGCGATAAGAAGTGTGGTAGGTATCGGACTTATAAAGTGACAAGTTGGGTTTCTATATATGAAGCGATATATAAAATAAAAATTCGACCTGTTATATCCCCTAAATAATTCAAGCTGCATGTAGGCGGCAAGCGAAGATATTCCTAGGAGCATACTGAAGTATGTGACTAGGATAGCTGAGCGATGCCAACACCCATGTAGTTTGAAGAATGACGGGGATACCTTAATTACCGTTGCGCGTCAGCTTTGGACTCTCACCAAATTCCCTAAAACCACGAACTATTATCCTAAGTTGAATAGTTGTCAGTGTCCATGAATCGATAATGAAAACTGGACATCTTCGCTGCTTGCCCTACAATTTCGCCCCTGATGTGAATTTTGACTGTTTTATGGGGCCATATGATGCAAAACACCTTGCACACCGAAGATTACGAACTGCAACTTGCAGAGAAAGTTGACCGTCTGAAGAGTTTGATGGCCCCTTATGCTGCGCCTGAACCTGAAATTTATTCATCTCCAACCTCCCATTATCGGATGCGTGCAGAATTTAGAATTTGGCACGAAGGCGATGACCTATTTCATATTATGTTTGATAAAGAGACCAAAGAACGCATTCGAATTGAGTCATTTCCAGTTGCTAGCCAGCTAATCAACGACATGATGACTGAACTTCTGCCTTTATTAAAACGTACTGAATTACTGCGCCATAAATTATTCCAAATAGATTACTTATCGACGCTGAGCAATAAGCTGATTGTTTCTCTGCTTTATCATAAAAAATTAGGGGAAGAATGGACGGAACAAGCCAAACAATTGAAAGCCGATTTAACGTCGAAAGGCTTTGATGTTCAAATTATTGGCCGCGCCTCTAAAACTAAAATTATGCTCGACCACGATTATGTTGATGAAGTTTTACCTGTAAAAGGGAAAAACATGATTTATCGCCAGGTGGAAAATAGCTTCACACAGCCAAACGCACAGGTGAATATTAAAATGTTAGAGTGGGCGATTGATGCGACTCAACATTCAACTGGCGATTTATTAGAGCTATATTGTGGTAATGGCAACTTTTCACTGGCGCTGGCTCAAAACTTCAATCGTGTTTTAGCAACTGAAATTGCCAAGCCTTCCGTGCATGCGGCGCAATACAATATAGAAGCTAACAAAATAGATAATGTGCAGATTATCCGAATGTCTGCGGAGGATTTTACTCAAGCCATGAATGGCGTTCGTGAGTTTAATCGTTTAGAAGGGATTAATTTAGCGGATTACCAGTGCAATACTATTTTTGTCGACCCACCACGCAGCGGCCTTGATGACAAAACTGTTCAGCTGGTTCAAGAATATGACCATATTCTGTATATCTCCTGTAACCCTGAAACGCTGTGCGATAATTTAGCGGAACTCACCAAAACCCATAAAGTCGAAAAACTGGCTTTATTTGACCAATTCCCATATACCCATCATATGGAAAGTGGTGTGTTACTCACTCGACGCTAATTATTCATAAAAAAACGCCGCACTATCATGTTGCGGCGTTTCTTTTTATTCAAAACTGATATTAATGTTCAGTTTCGCTTTCGAGAGCTTGTTCGTGTAGCTCTTTTTTACGTGCTTTCCAACTGGTATACATCCACAATGCAATAATGACAATCACCGTGGCCGGGATAAAGTTAGAACCGACATCAGGATGTTGGACGCGTAAAATCGCTGCGTAGCCAAACATGCCTAAGAAAAAGCTGCCGGCGACAAATTTTGGTAATCCCATTGGCATGGCTTGATTTAAATAACGCTGGTGTAAGCAGTAAACAGCCAAAATTAATGTGACGATTGGGAAGATAGAAAATTCCACAAGGGAATTAAACAGGGTAGAGAACGTTCCGTGAGTCGATAAGCCAATTACTAAAGATAACAGTAATGTGCTCCTCTCATAATTCTTGTGTTCCGTCATTGTCTCTCCTTTACTCTTTGGTTAAGTCAGGGTCTGTATCATTTTGTTTTTCTTGCTCGCGGCGGTACCAGTAATAAGCGCCTTTGGCTATCATACGTAGCTGCAACACTAACCGCTCTTCGAGGCGTCGACGTTTTTCTTCATCAATATCAAGCGCTTCAGCACCCGCACTAAATACGATAGTGACCATGGCTTCGGCTTGCATTTCCGTGAAATAACGCGGCGTGCGATTTTCTAATTCAAGATAATCCGCTAATTCTGCAATAAAATGTTGGATTTCTCGTGCGACCGCAGCACGAAATTCAGCAGAAGTTCCTGAGCGCTCACGCAATAGTAACCTAAACGCGTTAGGGTTATTACCAATAAACTCCATAAAAGTGGAGACTGATGTGCGGATCACACTCCCGCCTTTTGCGATACGTTGACGCGCTTGTCTCATGAGTTGGCGTAGCATCAAACCGCTTTCATCAACCATGGTTAACCCAAGCTCATCAACATCTTTGAAGTGACGGTAAAACGAAGTTGGTGCGATGCCCGCTTCACGAGCTACTTCCCGTAAGCTGAGGCTAGTAAAACTACGTTCTGCACTTAATTGGCTAAATGCCGCTTCCACGAGCGAACGACGTGTCTTTTCTTTTTGTTTTGCTCTAACGCCAATAGTGTTGCTCACGATTTTCCTAGTTTTCTACAATTAAAACGCCGCGAATAGATCAAAATATCACTTTTGAATACGCCCATCCGTTAAGCATACCTGAAAATTATTAATCTAGTTTAATGAAAAGATGACTCTCCCATCAATTTCGCCATTTTCAGAATTTCACCCAGCTTCATTTTTTTCTAGGCTGTGTCTTTTATCGACTTTTTTCCTATAAACTTTTTATATACTTTGCACCTCTTTATTTTTATCTACTTCCTATACTTATTTGTCTTTAGGATTTCGAATTGAGACAAGATGGCAAACGAATGTTACTATCACAACGTCCCTAGAATTAAAACAGGCTTACCTCATGCAACAACATACCCATTTTGATGCAATTGTCATTGGTTCCGGTCCTGGTGGTGAAGGTGCCGCTATGGGGCTGGTTAAACAAGGAAAAAACGTTGCTGTTATAGAACGTTATAATAGTGTCGGCGGCGGCTGTACCCACTGGGGTACGATTCCCTCTAAAGCCCTTCGTCATGCTGTTAGTCGCATTATCGAATTTAATCAAAACCCTCTATATAGTGATAATTCCCGCAGTTTACGCTCCTCTTTTTCTGAAATTCTTACTCATGCCGAAACCGTGATAAGTCAACAAACTCGCATGCGTGAAGGGTTTTATGAACGCAATGGTTGCCAAATGTTTTCTGGTGAAGCAACTTTTGTTGATGATCAGCATGTTAGCGTGCGCTATGCAGATGGAAGTTGTGATGTCCTAAGTGCAGATAAAATTATCATTGCGACTGGATCACGACCTTATTGCCCGCCTGATGTTGATTTTACCCACTCCCGAATTTATAACAGCGATACCATTCTCAGCCTTTCCCACGAACCTCGCCATGTGATTATTTATGGTGCGGGTGTGATTGGTTGTGAGTACGCATCCATATTTCGTGGGTTAGGGGTCAAAGTCGATTTGATCAACACTCGCGACCACTTATTGGCATTCCTTGATCAAGAGATGTCTGATGCGTTGTCTTATCATTTCTGGAACAGTGGCGTGGTTATTCGTCACAACGAAGAATATGAAAAGATTGAAGGTTTAGATGATGGCGTTATTGTTCATCTTAAATCGGGCAAAAAAGTGAAAGCGGATTGCTTACTTTTCGCGAACGGCCGTACTGGTAATACTGATAATATCGGTCTGGCGAATGTGGGAATCGAAGCGGATGGTCGCGGCTTAGTTAAAGTTGACCATGCTTATCGCACAAGTAATGAGCACATCTATGCTGTTGGTGATGTGATTGGCTATCCAAGCCTAGCTTCTGCGGCTTATGATCAAGGACGAATTGCGGCTCGCGCAATTACCTCTGGTTTAGGTAATGCCCATTTAGTTGAAGATATTCCGACGGGTATTTATACCATTCCAGAAATTAGTTCTGTGGGTAAAACAGAACAAGAATTGACGGCAATGAAAGTCCCTTATGAAGTCGGTCGTGCCCAGTTTAAACATTTAGCACGAGCACAGATTGCGGGTATGAATGTAGGTAGTTTGAAAATTCTCTTCCATAGAGAAACACTTCAAATTTTAGGTATTCACTGTTTCGGTGAGAGAGCGGCAGAGATTATTCATATCGGCCAAGCGATTATGGAACAAAAAGGTGAAGGGAATACCATCGAATACTTCATTAATACCACATTTAACTATCCAACCATGGCAGAAGCGTTCCGAGTTGCGGCATTGAATGGTCTAAATCGACTGTTTTAGCAAATCTCTACGCTTTACACTGAATGATTGGTTTTAGAATAAGTGATTGCAGGTTTATTCCCGCAATCACTTTTTTGTTTTTATCGCTTACTTTTTATTTCTGTAATACTTATCCATCGAGCTATAAATGGTTTCAGCAAGCTGCTCATAGCGTCCACGCAACGGAGAGCCCGGACGGTAAACTAATACAATTCGGCGTTTTGGCTCAGGTTCGATACAGTTCAAGTAACAAACTCCATCACGACAAGCCTCATGAGGTACCGCCAAATCTGGCAGTAATGTAATTCCGCTACCCGCTGCGACCATGTTTCTCAGCGTTTCTAAGCTCGTTGCTCTAAAATGAGTGTCTTCTTTTGCCCCGGCTTGGAAACAGAATCCCATCGCTTGATCACGTAAACAGTGACCATCTTCCAACATCAATAATTTCTCACCCGCTAATTCGCCCATTTCAACCGTGTCACGGTCATGCCATGGGTGATTTTCATAAATCGCGAGTTTCATTGGCTCTTCAAATAATGGCACCACAATAAATGGTTCCGTTTCTTTGACTTCTGCCAAGATGGCGCAATCCAACTTACCACTATCTAACTGAGCTAATAATTGCTGAGTCTGTGCTTCGTGTAAGTAAATTTCTAATTTAGGGTGCACACGATGTAATTCAGGAATAATGTGCGGAAGTAAGTAAGGTGCAACTGTTGGGATCAGCCCTATATGTAGAGGCCCTGACATGCTTTCACCTTGCAAAGCTGCCATTTCTTGTAGAACTTTTATCTCTCTTAAGATCGTTCTTGCCTGCTCAACGAGCAATAAACCTTGTTGAGTAAAAAGCACTTTTCGGCTGGTTCTTTCTAATAGCATCACGCCGAGCTCTTCTTCAAGCTTACGAATTTGACCGCTCAGCGTAGGCTGACTTACATGGCAAGAATCCGCAGCACGTCTAAAGTGCTTGTGCTCAGCAAGTGCAACTAGGTACTCCAGATCACGAATATTCATCCGCCTTTTTCCTCTCGTTATGCCTGACTATATAGATAATACCAATCATTATAAAGAATAGATAATATTTCATCTATCAATAAAATTAAAAAACACCCTTGCATTTTTAAGATTTATCTCATGTGAAAATGAAACAAATTGTAAGAATAAGAAAGTAAATATATTTCTATAATTTAATTGAGAAAAATAGTACCGAACAGAAGTATCAAACAACATTACTCTTATTTCGAGTAATATTATCCAAGTTAAATCACTAAATATTACTATTTTAAAATAAATAATTACCTAACCTAAATTTAACAATGACATAAAACTAGTACAATAATGCAAATTGATACAGAAAATAGCACTTCGTTCCAATAAATTGAACGGCCATTAATATTCATAAAGGTAAATTACACTATTGCTCTTAGATATGATAACAATTGTTATTAAGCTATTGTTTTTTCAGTAATATTTACTAATATTTCGAACATTGAATTTCGAATCATTTAGACAAATAATTACTGTAATCAAACGCAAAACAAATAACGCCAACGTAAAAATTGGCAGCTTAACTCGTAGTCAGACACCTTTTAGACGTTTAGATAAGTTAATTAAGGTAAGAAGAAAAAACGTGATAAGCATTGTGAGCATTGGATTCCGCTACAAAAGACATTAAGTCACTTTAAAACTAAGGAATGTTCAATACAGATGATATCAAATGTAAAACGCATATTGTTTATCATGAAAGTACGGAATATTGATACTTAGCCATCTAGATAATTTCTCTTATATTTCTATATAGAATGATTATCAAAAACCTTCTAAAAAATGACAATAACGAATGGCTCAAAACACACTAATGGAACTTAATACCCGAAAATAAGGTAATAACAATTATAAAGAACATAGCTTTATTAAGTATTACCCCATAGTAATGAAACATTTTGTTATATTCTCTTTCATATTTAATTAAAGTTTGTAAATACATATAAAAAAATATATTAAAGTGATCTGCATAGATTTTGATATACATTATCAATCACTCAATGAATGAGTGCATACAAATCTCATGAATTGAATTTTTCATTCGAAAATATCGAATAAAAAGGTTTTTTACACCATAATTATAAACTAAATGGTGATTAGATAGTTTTTTATGGGTGGGTGCTTTTACTTATACTATATTTAACTTATCCCATATTGTTTAATTTAATTTTAAAATTTCCATACATTTGATTTTCAATATTTACACCTTAATCGAGTTATTTGAATTATTATATGCTCCATCAAATAGCACGAGGTAATTGAAAAAATAAAAGTAGCCAATATATACCTTACGCAATGCCGAATTTATTAAATTAAGCCACTTAAACAAATTGATTAAACACAAATCAGTTAGGGGATACTATTATGAAAAATTTAACATCAATCGCTAAAAAAACCTTCTCTCGCGCAGTCATGGCATTATTACTCATTCCTGCTTTTAGTGCCGTTAATGCCTATGCAGAAAACAGCGAGCATAACGGTACCATCCAATTTACCGGCTCAATTGTCTATGCATCTTGCTTGAATGAAGTAAATAATAATAGTGTCACTGTAAATTGTTTAAACGACAATGACGATATGGTTGCCAATAGCATTGACCTGAAAAAATTAGTAAAAACTCAAGGTTGGAAAGTCCTGAATGGCGGTCGAAGTGTTTATTCTTATGATTGGGTGAATGAAGACAAACAGATGGGTATGTTAACAATTAAATATAGTTAAGATTAAACGTTATGGAAATTGGGGTAGCCATGCTACCCCCCATTTTTTGCTACATTTTCTTTATTTACATCTTCAAGCGAGTTCTCGCATCTACAATGGCTTTTGCCACCTGCTTTTGAGATACCCCACCTTTTGCTAATCGCTTATCAAGACAAGACTGTAGAGATAAAATCTCATACACATCCAGTTGGATAGTTGCACTGAATTTTTGTAAATCACTTAATGCCATCTCTTCTAATGCTTTGCCCTGCGCTATCGCAGCCACAACAGCTTCACCCACAATATGGTGAGCTTCACGGAATGGAACGCCTTTTGCGACTAAATAATCAGCCAGCTCGGTCGCATTTGCATATCCTTGTTTTGCTGCATCTTCACAACGAGGACGACGAATTTGGATGCCATCCAGAACAAGTACCGCCATATGCATACAATCTAACCACGTATCAAGGGCATCGAATAACCCTTCTTTGTCTTCTTGCATATCTTTGTTGTAGGCAAGCGGCAATCCTTTCAGTGTCATCATCATGCCGGTTAATGCCCCTTGAACACGGCCACATTTACCACGAATTAGCTCCAATGCATCAGGATTTTTCTTTTGCGGCATCAGCGACGAACCTGAAGTCACTTTATCAGATAGCTCCACAAACCCGGCTTCGCCACTGTTGAAGAAAATCAGATCTTCAGCAAAGCGTGATAAATGTACCATACCGATGCTTGCGTCGGATAACAGCTCTAACACATGGTCTCTATCAGACACCGTATCTAAACTGTTACGCGTTGCGGAGGAAAAACCTAACCATGATGCCAATTGCTCACGGTCAATATCATAGGCAGTACCCGCCAATGCCCCACACCCTAATGGGCTGACATCTAAACGTTTTAAAGTATCTTGCAAACGACTTTCATCACGAGACAACATTTCGCAATACGCTAAACACCAATGAGCGAATGTCACTGGCTGGGCACGTTGTAAGTGGGTATAGCCTGGCATCACGGCATCTTGGTTATGTTCAGCAGTGATGACCAACGCTTTTTGTAACTCAGTCACAGCTTCTAATAACAGCGCCACTTGGTCTTTACACCACAGTTTTAAATCTGTCGCGACTTGGTCATTACGGCTACGACCTGTGTGCAGTTTTTTCCCTAAATCACCGACTTTATCAATCAGTTTACCTTCGACCCAGCTATGGATATCTTCGGCGTCGCTTTGCAAGATAATCTCAGGATCGGCTTGCACTTCCGCCAATAGCGCATTGAGTGCTTGCTCAAGAGATTTTTGCTCGCTATCAGACAGCACGCCAACTGTGACCAACGCTTTTGACCATGCCACAGAACCAATAATATCCTGCTCAGCTAAGCGATAATCAAAACGCAGTGAATCATTGAATTGTTTAAACCGTTGATCTGCCTGCTGACTAAAACGTCCACCCCAAAGTGCCATAACGAGTCCCTACCTGATTGATAAAATAAGTGTCTGCCCGACAGCCCTATCTGGCTGTCGGGTCATACTGATAAAACTATTTTGCTTTGTTCTGTTCTTTCAGCGCACGAATACGTGAAGAGAGTGAATAGAGACGGATAAACCCACCAGCATGGCTGTGATCGTAAACTTCATCTTCACCAAATGTTGCAAACTCTTCAGAGTACAGGCTCTTATCCGCTTTTTTCTGGATAGCAGTCACTTGCCCTTTATACAGTTTCAGAACCACTTCACCCGTCACATCCTGAGCCAGAGATTCTGCCGCCGCTTGCAGAGAATGACGAAGTGGCGCAAACCAGCGACCATCATACACTACGTAAGACATTTCTAGACCTAACTGCTCACGCCATTTGTAGCTATCGCGGTCTAATACTAATTGCTCAACACCACGTAGCGCGGCCATCATGATGGTGCCCCCTGGGGTTTCATAGCAACCACGGGATTTCATACCCACTAAACGGTTTTCTACGATATCGATACGACCCACGCCATGTTTTGCACCCAGCGTATTTAATGTTTCTAAACAACCCAATGGAGACAGTGTCTTACCATTCACAGAAACCACTTCACCGTGTTTCACACCCACTGTCACCAGCTCGGCTTCATCCGGTGCGTCTTTCGGATCAACCGTCCATACCCAGCAATCTTGGTTGGCTGCATTCCATGTGCTTTCTAATACGCCGCCTTCGGTAGAAATGTGCCATGCGTTTTCATCACGGCTGTAGATTTTCTCTAAGCTAGCGGTAGTTGGAATATTACGTTCTTTCAGGTAATCCAGCAGGGCTTCGCGGGAACGTAAGTCCCACTCACGCCATGGCGCAACCACTTTCAGTTGTGGTGCTAAAGCGGTGTAAGTGCTTTCGAAACGCACTTGGTCATTACCTTTACCGGTTGCGCCGTGCGCGACTGCGTCTGCGCCAACTTTCAATGCGATTTCAACTTGCGCTTTAGCGATAATTGGACGCGCCATTGACGTACCCAGTAAATAGCTACCTTCATACAATGCACCCGTTTTCAGTACTGGGTAGATATATTCCTTGATAAACTCTTCACGCAGATCAACCACATAGCATTCAGAAGCACCTGATTGCAGGGCTTTTTTCTCAACACCGACTAAGTCTTCTCTGTCTTGACCCACATCAGCAACGAATGCCACGACCTCACAGTCATCGTAGTTCTCTTTTAACCATGGAATGATAGCCGACGTGTCTAATCCACCGGAGTAGGCTAATACAATCTTCTTAATACCCTTTTTCATAAATTACCTGTCCCAATTCTTTTAAAATAAATGTTTGATTTGTCTGTTTGCTTGCTCAGCTCTTCATTCAAGAAGCAAGAATTCGTGTGCCAATCGCGGTGCCATTAAATAATGATGGCAATTGCTCCGCATGGCGCCAGCTTGCAATATCCACTGGACGTTGCAATGTGGACGCAGCTTCTAACGCCGCATTCACTTTGACTATCATTCCATCAGTGATGATGCCTTGATCGATAAGTTTCTGGGCTTTGGCGGTAGTCATTTCATCAATCTTTTGACCTTTACCATCTAAAATACCGCTCACATCAGAAAGCAGGACTAAATCTGCATTCAGTGCTTGGGCAATCGCTGTCGCGGCTTGGTCTGCATTGACGTTCATCAGTTGCCCCTCTTCGGTGATCCCGATAGAGCTAATGATGGGTAAATATCCCGCAGACAGTAATAATTTCAGTAACTTCGCATCACCCGCTTTCGCGCTACCCACATGGCCTAACTCATCATTAATTTGCGTAACCACTGCGCTGTGTCCATCCCCAAGGGATAAACCCACCGCTTGCAATTGATGTTTAATCGCCCATGCCAACAAGGTTTTATTCGCCGTTCCGGCTAACGCACCAGTAATAATGTCGATTTGGTCTGCTGGCGTAACGCGCAATCCTTGCTTTTTCACGACGGGTAATTGCAGTTTTTGCATTAATTCATCAACTAAACACCCACCACCGTGAACAATTACTAGCTCACGTTGATGAGCCTGACGGTAGGTTTGGATCGCCGTAAATAATCTTTCTAGGGCTTCTTCGCTATCGAGTAACACACCACCCAATTTAATGACTAAAGGTTGCATGGGGATTTATCCTTAATAAATTGCCATAAGAGCATTAAAGTAATGACTGCGTTTCGTTGAAACCAAACCGAATATTCATGCACTGAACAGCTTGCGCTGCGGCACCTTTTAATAGGTTATCTTCTGTACCCACTAAAATCAGGTGCTCACCTTTCAATACAAAGCCGATATCACAAAATGGCGTGCCAACCACCGATTTCAGTGCAGGAACCCCTTTGTCATATAAACGAACTAACGGTTTGTTGTGATACGCATCTTTAAATGTTTGGCTAATTTGCTCCGCTGTAACGCCGGCTTTCACTTTACAAGTGATGGTCGCCAGTATGCCCCGTGCAAAATTGCCTAAATGTGGCGTGAAAATCACGTCTCTACCTAGATGCGTTGCGATTTCAGGTTGATGACGGTGAGTGAAAATACCGTAAGGCTGTAAGCTCACTTCGCAAAAGCTGTTCGTCATGGAAGCTTTACGCCCTGCCCCTGAAACTCCACTGGTCGCATTAATCACTGGCCACATGTTTTCATCGAGTAAATCTGCTTCAATCAGCGGCTTTAATGAAAGTTGAGAAACCGTTGGATAACACCCTGGTACCGCAATCAGCTGAGCTTTACGGATTTTATCTGCCTGCCATTCCGCTAAACCGTAAACTGCTTGCATTAACCACTGGGTATTTGTATGTTCGAAACCGTAGTATTGCGGATAAAACGCCGCATCTTGAACACGATAAGCACCCGAAAGGTCAAACACCACGCAACCCGCTTCAAGAAACTGGGGCGCGATGTCATGGCTCACTTCATGGGCGGTCGCGAGGAAAACAACATCGACCCCTTTTGCTGCCTCAGCCACATCGGTAAGTGGCTGAACCGGAAGGTCGATAATGCCTTTATACTGGGGATGTAAATCAGAAAAGCATTTACCTGCATCCGCACTTTGTGCGGAAACCATCAGCCCAGAAAGATGAATATCGGAGTGACGTTGTAAGTAAGCGGCTAATTCTGCTCCAGTATAACCACTGGCCCCGACAATGAGTGTGTTCAACATGTGTTTTCTACCTTGTACTCGTGACCCAAACAGTTTAATGTGTATTTTTATTCAAATAAAGTGCATGAATATTGATACTATTATGGATAAAGGCTGTCAACAGTGAATATTAAATTACCTGCATTTATTGAGATTTATCGTCAATTAATCGCCACTCCGTCGATTAGTGCGACCGATTCGCAACTCGATCAGAGTAACCGAGCGCTGGTGGAGCTATTAGGTGGATGGTTAGAAACCTTAGGCTTTACTGTGAATATTCAACCGGTCCCTGATACCCGAGATAAATATAACCTGTTAGCCTCGATTGGTGAGGGTAACGGAGGGTTGATGCTATGCGGTCATACGGACACCGTCCCATTTGATGACGGTCGCTGGAGTAAAGATCCGTTCAAGCTCACCGAACATAATGGCAAACTGTATGGGCTAGGCACCGCAGATATGAAAGGCTTTTTTGCCTTTATTATTGATGCATTACGTGATGTTGACCTCAGCACCTTAAAGCGCCCTTTACATATTCTCGCCACGGCAGATGAAGAAACTTCGATGGCGGGTGCTCGCTTTTTTGCAGCAAGCACCGAGTTACGCCCTGATTTCGCCATCATCGGTGAACCAACTTCATTGCAGCCTATTCGCGCGCATAAAGGGCATCTTTCCAATGCCATTCGTATTACAGGTCAATCTGGGCATTCCAGTGATCCAGATAGAGGCGTTAATGCCATTGAATTAATGCATGAATCTATCTCTCACTTAATGACCTTAAGAAATACATTGAAAGAGCGCTATAACAACCCTGCGTTTGTGATCCCCTATCCAACCATGAATTTCGGTCATATTCATGGTGGTGATGCAGCGAACCGAATTTGTGGTTGCTGTGAATTACATATGGATATTCGCCCACTACCAGGTTTAACGTTGCAAGATCTGGACGAGCTACTCAATGAAACTCTCGAACCCGTTCGTGCAAAATGGCCGGGTCGCTTAGCCATTGAAGAGATGCACCCACCGATCCCCGGCTATGAATGCCCGACAGATCATAAAATGGTGGCAGTCATTGAACAGCTATTAGGTAAAAAAGCGGAAACCGTGAACTACTGTACAGAGGCGCCATTTATCCAAGAGCTTTGTCCAACACTGGTGCTGGGTCCCGGCTCTATTGAACAAGCCCACCAGCCTGATGAGTTCATCGATATGAGCTTTATTGAACCAACCCGCCAACTCATCAGCCAAATGGTCGAGCACTTCTGTTTCACTGAATAGTATTTTACTAAATAATGTTGTACTGCATGCGGAGT
Source organism: Providencia sp. JUb39 (assembly GCF_012272845.1). Taxonomy (NCBI): domain Bacteria; kingdom Pseudomonadati; phylum Pseudomonadota; class Gammaproteobacteria; order Enterobacterales; family Morganellaceae; genus Providencia; species Providencia sp. JUb39. The sequence goes on from NZ_JAAWXD020000001.1 coordinate 21,424, forward strand.
CACTCAGCTCCGCATCTTCCCATCATGAATTTTTCTCTTATTGCGCCTGAAAAAACATCAATTCCAAATTTGATTTAGGAGTTGACTCTCACTCAATATCGCGTAATCTCTATTTAGACGTCTAAACGTATAGAAGTACAAATGAATGCATATAATCGAATAACGAAAATAATCATTAAATAATGAATTTCTTGAGGCGAGGTCACAGGGTATGAGTTTCTTTCACGCAAATCAGCGCGAGGCGTTGAACCAAAATTTAGCTGAATTAGATGGGCAGATTAATGTCTCATTTGAATTTTTCCCACCTCGCTCAGCAGAAATGGAGCAAACATTGTGGAAGTCTATCGATAGGCTCAAGGTCTTAAAACCGAATTTTGTCTCTGTCACCTACGGCGCTAACTCCGGTGAGCGAGATAGAACCCATAGCATCATTAAAGATATCAAAGACAAAACAGGATTAGTAGCCGCGCCGCACTTAACCTGCATCGATGCCAGCCCTGATGAACTAAAAACCATCGCACGCGATTACTGGAACAACGGTATTCGCCATATTGTGGCACTACGAGGAGACCTTCCTGATAACAGCCGCAAGCCCGACATGTATGCTGAGCACTTGGTTGAATTACTGAAAACTGAAGCCGACTTTGACATTTCCGTCGCCGCTTACCCCGAAGTGCACCCTGAAGCTAAAAGTGCTCAGGCAGACTTAATCAATTTGAAGAAAAAGATTGAAGCCGGAGCCAACCGTGCCATTACCCAATTTTTCTTCGATGTTGAAAGCTACCTACGTTTTCGTGACCGCTGCGTAGCAACAGGTATTGATGTGGAAATCGTACCGGGAATTTTGCCAGTCTCTAACTTTCGCCAGCTAGAACGTTTTGCCAAAATCACCAATGTGCGCATCCCAAGTTGGATGAATAGAATGTACGAAGGCTTAGATGATGACCCTGAAAGTCGTAATCTTGTTGGTGCGTCAATTGCCATGGACATGGTGAAAATTTTAAGTCGTGAAGGCGTAAAAGATTTCCATTTTTACACCTTAAACCGCTCTGAATTGACTTACGCTATTTGCCACACATTAGGCGTTAGACCAAAATAATTGGGTGTTAGGTTGAAGTAACCACTTCATTCCTATCACTTATCGGGTTAATTCATTTATCGTGAATTAGCCCAGTTATATTCCCCTCCCTCTATTCTATTTATCGCCATTCTCTATAATTCCATTTTCCATAGTTAATGAAGGCTAAAACCAATCATTATTGGACTAGATATTAAAGTTATGGAATAAATAATCCCTTAAATATGCCCAAATAGAATTAAAATGCAGAAAATATTTAATTAAAAACCTGGAATTAGATCAATCCAAAACAAATAGTCGTTTAGTGATGTGCTGATTAATATCATTAAAAACCACATAAAACGCTATTTTATCCTTATTCACGATTATTTACCTGATAATGAAAATATTATTTTTCAATAGCTTACAAAACCAAAGAAACCACATATCCCATTGATGCAACTCATTTTTTCACATTGAATGACGTAGTGAAAACCCAGATTAACAATGTTGATAAATTGTTATACCTGATTAACTTCGAATTTAAATCATATTTACCATAAAAACAAATAATCAAAACAACCGCTATTAAAATAAGACTTTCGTTTAAAGAACTTTATTCTAATTTATTTTTATGCTTATATGAAAATATAAGATTATTGATCATTCCTAGTAATAACATCTCAATTATTGAGGAGATTCGTTGTATGAATAATAAATCAGTATCTTCAAAATATAGTGAATTAGATGATATTTATGCTTCATTTGATTTATCCCAATCCTTACCGAAAACGAAATTCCCAATCAAAGAAAGCGACCCGAGAAATGTATTTAGCGCAGTTCGTGATGAGCTAATGCTAGATGGTAATTCCCGACAAAACTTAGCGACATTTTGCCAAACATGGGTCGATGACGAAATTCGCAGTTTGATGGATCTCTCTATCGACAAAAACATGATTGATAAAGACGAATATCCGCAAACCGCTGAAATTGAAAACCGCTGCGTGCATATGCTCGCTGACTTATGGAACTCTCCTGACGCACTCAATACATTAGGCTGCTCAACGATTGGCTCTTCAGAAGCCGCAATGTTAGGGGGACTGGCGTTAAAATGGCAATGGCGTAAAAAACAAGCTGCCAAAGGAAAACCCACCGATAAACCGAACTTAATCTGTGGTCCTGTCCAAATTTGTTGGCATAAATTTGCCCGTTATTTTGATGTCGAACTGCGTGAAATTCCACTTGAAGGCGACCGCCTGATCATGAGCCCTGAAGAAGTGATCAAACGCGTTGATGAAAATACTATCGGTGTCGTTCCAACTCTAGGCGTAACGTTCACTTGCCAATATGAGCCAGTGAAAGCTGTTCATGATGCATTGGATAAACTGCAAAAAGAAACGGGCTTAGATATTCCTATTCACGTAGATGGCGCAAGTGGTGGTTTCCTCGCACCTTTCTGCGCGCCTACCCTGGAATGGGATTTCCGTTTACCTCGTGTTAAATCCATCAACGCATCTGGACACAAATTTGGTTTAGCGCCATTAGGTGCCGGTTGGGTAATTTGGCGTGAAGCGAAAGACCTCCCAGAAGAGCTAATTTTCAATGTGAACTACCTTGGCGGTAACATGCCAACCTTCGCATTAAACTTCTCTCGTCCAGGTGGACAAATCATTGCACAGTATTACAACTTCCTGCGTCTTGGTCGCGAAGGCTACGCTAAAATTCATAATGCTTGCTATGCCACCGCGCAATACCTTGCCCGTGAAATTGAAAAACTAGGTCCATTTGAGATGATCTTTGATGGCGATAGTGCCAAAGGTATCCCAGCGCTGGCATGGAAATTAAAAGACGGAGCGAAAACCAGTAACTACTCTTTATATGATATTGCAGACAAACTACGTAGTCGCGGCTGGCAAGTTCCCGCTTACTCAATGCCTGCAAACCGCGAAGATCTGGTGATCCAACGTATTTTAGTCCGTCATGGTGTCAGCCTAGACCTCGCCTCACTGCTCATCGAAGATTTCAAACGCACCCTCGAATATTTCGAGAAACACCCTGTCAGTAAACCACTTTCTGAAGAAGAAAGCGGCGGTTTCAATCACAGCTAATCCTTAGTCGTTTATCCAGTCGGCGTATTCATTTATGCGCCGACTGACTTCGTAAAACATATGACAGGAGAATAGGCATGGCGACGTCAACAACAGCTCCAGCCGCAAAACAACTCACCTTGTTAGGTTTTTTTGCGATCACCGCGTCTATGGTGATGGCGGTCTATGAATATCCGACATTCGCCACATCGGGTTTCAGTTTAGTCTTCTTTTTACTCTTAGGGGGATTGCTATGGTTCATCCCCGTAGCCTTATGTGCTGCCGAAATGGCCACCGTTGAAGGTTGGGAAGAAGGAGGGATTTTCGCGTGGGTTTCCAACACATTGGGAGAGCGTTGGGGATTTGCGGCGATTTCATTTGGTTATCTACAAATTGCGATAGGTTTTATTCCGATGCTGTACTTTGTACTCGGCGCCCTATCCTACATATTAAATTGGCCAGAACTCAATACTGATCCCATCACCAAAACCATCGGCGCTCTGGTGATTTTATGGGTTCTCGCCTTTACCCAATTTGGTGGAACAAAATATACAGCAAGTATCGCAAAAGTCGGTTTCTTTGCTGGGATTTTATTACCGGCTCTCATTCTCGTTGGGCTAGCGATTAGCTACTTGGCAAGCGGTGCGCCTTTAGCTATCGAGATGAGCACAAAAACCTTTATTCCTGACTTCACTCAAATCGGCACATTAGTGGTCTTTGTCGCCTTTATTCTCAGCTACATGGGTGTTGAAGCCTCAGCAACCCACGTCAACGAAATGAAAAACCCCGGTCGAGATTATCCTGCGGCAATGTTTTTACTAATGATTGCGGCGATTTGCTTAAGCTCTATTGGCGGTTTATCGGTTGCTGCCGTTATCCCTAACAGCGAAATCAACCTATCTGCAGGTGTGGTACAAACCTTTGAGGTTCTCGTTACCCACTTTAATTCCACTTTAGAGTGGGCAGTACGGATTATTGCCGCGTTGCTATTACTCGGCGTATTAGCGGAAATTGCCTCTTGGATTGTGGGACCTTCCCGTGGGATGTATGTCGCTGCACAAAAAGGAATTCTGCCGAAAAGCTTTGCCAAAGTGAATAAAAATGGCGTGCCAGTCACGTTAGTGATTTCCCAATTACTGATCACCACGGTGGCGATTATTGTCCTCACTAACACGGGTGGTGGCGGGAATATGTCCTTCCTGATAGCGCTGGCATTAACCGTTGTTATTTATCTGTGTAGCTACTTTATGCTGTTCCTCGGTTATATGCATTTAGTCTGCAAACAATCTGATAAAAAACGGGCATTCAACGTTCCGGGTGGTAAAAGCTTTAAATTGTTAATCGCGTTTGTTGGGTTAGTGATCTCAATTCTGGCATTTGTGGTGTCATTTTTCCCGCCAAGTTCATTGCCGGGCGGGGCAGATGATACGACTTACGTGACGCTGCTCGCGGTCAGTTTTGTGATTATCTTCCTGCTGCCTTTTGTGATTTATGCATTCCACAATAAAGCCGGAAAATCCACCAACGTCTCCATGGTGCATATCAAAACTCACAATGCTCCAACGAACCATTTCTTTATCCATCCACGGGCGCGTTCGCCTTATCATCTGATTCATAATGATCAGAATAAAAAATAACGTTCGACCATAAACAAAAAAGGCTGCCAATTGGCAGCCTTTTACTTATCACTAATATATAAATAACGTAATCAAGTACTAGCCGGTATTACGCATTCCCGCCGCAACACCTGCAATGGTCACCATCAACGCTTGCTCCACACGTGGGTCTGGATGCTCTTGCTGACGAGAGCGATGCAATAGCTCAGCCTGCAATACGTTCAGTGGGTCGGTATAGACATTACGTAGCGCGATGGACTCGGCTATCCACGGTAAATCCGCCATCAAGGCTTCATCTTTAGAGACCGCTAAAACACTCTTAATATCTTCAGATAACTGGTCACGCAGCTTTTGTCCCAGTGGCCATAAACGTTTCTCAACGAGGCAATGGTCATAATATTCTGCCAGCCATAAATCGGCTTTCGCGTACACCATTTCCAGCATCGCAATACGGGTTTTGAAGAATGTCCACTCTTGCCACATTTCATCCAGTACCGCTTGCTTGCCCTCTTTTTCGATAACATGTTTCAGCGCCGCACCTGCCCCTAACCACGCTGGTAACATCAAGCGGTTTTGTGTCCACGCAAAAATCCAAGGGATAGCGCGAAGGGTTTCAACGCCCCCAGTAGGACGACGTTTTGCAGGGCGAGAACCTAATGGTAATTTACCCAACTCTAACTCTGGGGTCGCCGCACGGAAATACGGGACAAAGTCAGGCTGTTCACGCACATAATCGCGATACATCGCGCAAGATACGTCAGACAACGAATTCATTACTGCCTTCCACTCTTCTTTTGGCTCTGGCGGTGGCAGTAAGTTAGCTTCGAGGATAGCGCTCGCGTACATGGCTAAGCTGCTAATGGTCACTTGCGGGAGACCAAACTTAAAGCGGATCATTTCGCCTTGTTCCGTCACACGCAACCCGCCTTTTAAACTTCCCGGTGGTTGGGAAAGTAATGCAGAGTGCGCTGGCGCACCGCCACGACCAATGGTGCCGCCACGACCGTGGAACAGAGTCAGTTTCACGCCTTCTTTATCGCACAACTTAATCAGGGCATCTTGTGCACGATACTGCGCCCATGACGCTGCCATCACACCCGCATCTTTTGCAGAGTCGGAGTAACCAATCATCACCATTTGGCGATCATCAATCAGCTCACGATACCACTCAATGCTAAGCAACTTAGTCATCACGCTTTCGGCGTTATTTAAGTCTTCCAGAGTTTCGAATAGTGGCGCAACCGGCAATTTAATGGAGGCACCCGCTTCTTTTAGCAGGAGTTTGACCGCTAAAACGTCGGATGGCACTTTCGCCATCGAAATCACGTAAGCGGCGATAGAGTCATTCTTCGCTTTAGCGATAACGCGGCAAGTTTCGAATACTTCTTGCGTTTCTGCTGTCGGTTGCCAATCTTGTGGGATCAGCGGACGGCGCGATTGCAGCTCAGTCAGTAAGAAATCTTGCTTCTCTTGTTCTGACCAATTGCCATAGTTACCCAGCCCCAAATATTCTGTCAGCTCAGACAGTGCTTCGGTATGACGAGTGCTCTCTTGGCGCACATCGATACGCACCAATTGCAGACCAAAGCTACGAATACGGCGCAGCGTATCTAACAGTGAGCCATTAGCAATAATGCTCATATTGCAAGCAACGAGCGATTGATAGCAGGTATACAGCGGATCCCAAAGTTGCGCGTTATCCGTCAATAAATCCGCTGGTGGCAGAACTTGCTCACCTTTCACTCGGCGCTCTAAATAATCCAATGTAGAAAACAGTTGGCTACGCAGATTTTTGGCAATTTGGCGATAAGGCTCATCCACATCATCGCCGCCTGCGAGTGCACGCAGTTCTGGCGTCGCTTCCGTCATAGAAAGCTCTGACACCAAGACTTGAATATCTTTCAAAAATAAATCGGCAGCTTTCCAACGGCTTAATAGCAGAACATGGCGAGTCACTTCCGCGGTCACATTCGGATTACCATCACGGTCGCCCCCCATCCATGACGTAAAGCGGATTGGGTTTGCTTCGACAGGTAATTCAGCCCCAATGGACTCTTCAAGCTGTTCATTGAATTCCCGTAAAAATGCCGGAACGCCTTCCCATAACGAGTTTTCAACAACCGCAAAGCCCCATTTGGCTTCATCGATTGGCGTTGGGCGAATTTTACGAATTTCATCGGTATGCCAAGATTGCGCCACCAATTGACGTAAGCGACGCATAATATTGTTGCGTTCGTAATCCGCTAAATCATCATGGTCGAGCTGGGATAAACAGGTGTTCACCTCAACCAGTTTGTGAATTAAGGTGCGGCGGGCGATTTCGGTTGGATGGGCAGTCAGTACCAGCTCAATAGAGAGCTCTTCAACGGCTTTTTGAATATCACCGTGGCTAAAATCATGCTCTTTTAAACGCCCAAATAATTTCTGTAGGGCAACAGGGTTACTCGCCGCTTCACCGTGGGGAGAAATACTGTGGTATTGCTCTGCCACGTTGGTTAAGTTTAAGAATTGGTTGAATGCCCTCGCAACGGGTAATAGCTCATCGTTGGTGAGCGTTTGCAAGGTCATTAATAATTTTTGGCGCTGAACTTCATTACCTGCGCGGGAGGATTTGGATAGCTTACGAATAGATTCGACTTTATCGAGGATATCTTCACCAAGAGCGTCTTTGATGGTATCACCGAGTAGCTTACCCAACATACTGACATTACTGCGCATTGCGGAATATTGCTGATTCATGGGACTCCTGATCTTGTGCTGTTGGCAGGATGCCACCCCGCTTCTCGTGAACGGTTAACAAACTGCGCTGGATTTCCTGTAATAAAATTTCAGTCGGCTAGAATTATGTTTTGTGATGCAGACCGCGAATTTCACCCTGTACCCTATATTCATAACAGAAAAAAAGCGCTTTGGGTGATTTTTCTGAAATTTAATTACAGCACCATTTTTATTAATTTTTCTTATTTAAGTATTGCGTCAGCGCAATCTATCGTCGATTCAGCACTTTTAAGTCATGAATCTTATTTAAGAATAAAATAGGAATGGGAAAATTTGAGAAATGAAGAGAACGCACGAGTTTATCTAACCCGTGCGTTACTGATTTTATAAAAGCTGAGAGAGTCGATTCAGGTCAGATTGGATAGCGCCGGCGGTCACATCGCGACCCGCACCGGGTCCACGGATCACCAATGGGTTATCACGGTACCAACGGCTTTCAATGGCAAAAACGTTATCCCCCGGCAATAAAGAGGCTAACGGGTGCTCAGGTTTAACCGCCTCGACACCCACTTTTGCTTTACCTTTCACCGCATCAAACCGCGCCACGTAACGTAGCACTAACCCCAGCTCCTTCGCGGCTTCTAAGCGCTGCTGCATCTGCTCGTTAATCACGGCGCTATTTTCAAAGAATTCATCCAGTGAGCCTGTTTCCGCTTGCGCTGGTACTAACGATTCCACGCGCACATCATCCGGTTCGATATCATAACCTGCTTCTCGCGCCAGAATAATGAGCTTGCGCATCACATCTTGCCCAGATAAATCGATGCGCGGATCCGGTTCCGTTAATCCTTGCTGCCAAGCTTGCTCGACAAGCTCACTGAAAGGCACTGAGCCATCAAACTGCAAGAATAGCCACGATAATGTGCCAGAGAAGATCCCGCTGATCGCCAGAATCGCGTCACCGCTTTCTTTGAGATCGCGCACTGCGTAGTTGATCGGCAACCCTGCACCAACGGTCGCATTATAGAGCCAATGACGCCCCGTTTTGGCGAATGCATCACGAATGTCACGATACTGCTGAGTCGGCGCAGCCCCTGCGAGTTTGTTTGCACTGATAACGTGGAAACCATAGCTGGCAAAGTCCACATAACTATTGGCAAGCTCGCCGCTGGCGGTAACATCCAACACAATCAGGTCATCATAAGGGTGCGCTCTCATCCATAAAAACAGATTGTCGTCCTGATGCTCGACCGCTTCATCATCAAAGAAAGCTAATGCACGGCTTGGGTCAATACCTTGGTAATTCAATAAACTGCGGCGACTATCCACGACACCCGCCAAAACAAAGTCAAAGTCACTGCGAGCAGAAATATTTTGCTGTTCGACCGAAAACAGCTCTAACCAACGGGCGCCAATATTGCCTTTGCCAAATAATACTAAGCCGATGCGCTTCTCGGCGCGGAATAAGCTTTGGTGCATTCCTTGAATGATATGCTCAGTTTGATTAGTACGCAGTACCGCGACTAAGCTAATGCCATCTTCTGAGTGCCAGATAAACTCAACAGGCTGCCCTTTGAGTTCTTCATAAAAACGGTGGCTATGCAGCGGTTTTTTACACACACCAGCGCCAACCAGAGCCACCAGTGAAAAACCTTCACGTAATGAAAGAGACCCAGGCAATGCCGCTTCTTCCAACACATTCAACGCGCTTTCCACCACTTCCGAGGTGTAGCACAGCTGTAAGATAGCGCGATCATGATGAATACCCCGCGCCAATGGGCGAAGTTGTACGCGTTTTAATAATAAATCCACATCCTTGCAGATTTGGTTAAAGTCGCGCCCTGCGGAAATTCGCAGCTCAATTAAGCACACATCGTTGTGGCTGGTGACAATTTTTGCCCCCGTCCCCGAGGCTAATACACGCTCAATTTTGGTGGAGCCTTGCTCCGGCTGGTAGCTACAGCGCAGTTGCAAATCAATATTGCTGACGGAAACAGGCTGCAAAGTACGCGTATGTAAGACAGGTGCGGCAAGGCGAGCCAATTCACTCGCTTCATCTAAACGCAATAACGGCAATAGACATGCATCTTTCACCTTGCGAGGATCCGCACTATATACCCCTGCCACATCACTCCAAATGGTGACTTTGCCGACATCCGCTAATGCCCCTACTTGGGTAGCCGAATAGTCACTGCCATTACGTCCTAACAGGACGGTTTCACCTTTTTGATTACGGGAGATAAAGCCCGTAACTACAAGGCGGCGCTGGGGATGCTGTACCAATAATTGCTGTAAGAGATGGCGGGATTGAACCTCATCCACCTGTGGCTGCGCTGCTCTTTCTGCGCGTAAAAATGTACGTGCATCTAGCCAAGCGCTTGCCATATCAAACTGTTCAAGCACGGCGGACATTAAACGTGCAGACCAAATTTCACCATGCCCCACGACTTCTGCGTAGGTAGCATCATTGATAGGTTTATCCAGTAGCCCACTGAGTCGTTCTAAATCCGCAACAAATAGCTGATTGAGTTCATTAGCCTGCTCTTCAGGCAGTAAACCACTAATCAAATCTTGCTGGTAGCGGCGTAGCGCTTGCTGCACTTGATGGGCAGAAATACGGTCACTTTGGCTTAATTTAAGCCAACTTATCAGCTGGTTTGTGGTACTCCCTGCCGCAGAAACAACCATTAAATCGCCGGGTTGGCTGTAGTTCGCCATAATGGTGGCGACACGCTGATAACATTTCACATCAGCTAAGCTACTTCCCCCAAACTTGTGTAACTGTCGGTGACAAGGGATCACCTCAAATGCTGTTATTGCACTCATCAAAAACTCCGCTAACGTTATGACGCAACCTTAAATGCGTGGCTTAAATCTGCGATAAGATCCTGACTATCTTCAAGACCGACTGAAATGCGCAATAAACTATCAGTAATACCTGCTGCGGCTCGCGCTTCAGGAGACATGCCAGCATGGGTCATGGTCGCCGTATGGGAAATCAAGGTTTCTACACCACCGAGAGATTCCGCTAATGTAAACAAGCTCAGCGCCTGTAAAAACTGACGAAGTTGCGCTTCATCGCCTGCAAATTCAAAACTTAACATTGCGCCAAAGCCAGATTGTTGCGCGGCGGCAATGTGATGTCCCGGATGATCACTCAAGGCAGGATAATATATTTTCTTCACCAGCGGCTGAGTTTTAAGATATTTTACGATTTCACCCGCATTATGCTGCTGCTGTTTTATGCGAGGCAACAATGTTCTCATACCTCTGAGTAGCAGATAACTGTCAAATGCACCGCCAGTGACACCGATATTATTCGCCCACCATGCTAATTCTAGAGCCCATTTCTCTTCTTTTGCAATCACCGCACCCGCAATAATATCTGAATGACCATTGAGATATTTTGTACAAGAATGTACAACAAAATCAGCACCTAACGCTAATGGTTGCTGTAATGCAGGGCTTAAAAATGTGTTATCCACCACCACCAAAGCCCCTGCTTGATGTGCAAGCGTCGAAATATGTTGGATATCGTAAATTCTCAGTAACGGATTACTTGGGGTTTCAATGAGTACCAGTTTGGGTTTTCTCGCTAATGCCGCTTGCAACGCAGATTCGTCACTTTGATCAACAAATTCAACCTGATAAGCCCCTTTTTGGCTCAAGCTATTAAATAAACGGTAGCTGCCGCCATAACAATCGTGAGGGGCAACGAGTAAGTCACCCGGCTGTAATAATACCGTGCATAATAGATGGAGAGCCGACATCCCGCTGTTAGTCATCACGGCACCACTTCCCCCTTCTAGCTGTGCCAGTGTTCGCTGCACAATATCTCGCCCAGGATTACCACGACGGGAGTAGTCATGGGTTCTTGGCTCATTGAAATCTGTAAAATTGTAAGTGCTAGATAAATAGATGGGAGGAACAACGCAACCAAATTGCGAGTCTTCATTGAGTCCATTATGTATCGCGATAGTGGATGCTTTGTATGTCATGAGTGTCTCTCCAAGTATGGGATAGCTCAAATCATACTCAAAGCAAATTTAGCCGTCAACATGTCTGGACGTCTAAACCTCTTTACGTTTATAACAACTAATGGAATAATCAGCCATAATAATTATGTGCCAATGGATAGTTAGACCACCTTACCGGCATATAAAAAGACTTAATTTATTGATTTTAATACGCATTAAATAATAACTTAAGCCCTTTATTCTTAACCCGTATGCTGAGTGTATCTTGAAAAAAATTCATATTCAGGATCTGAAAACTAACACTCGTATATTACTTTTATTATCAATGAATATATCCAAGGTATCTCATGGCTGAATGGAACGGTGAATATGTCAGTCCGTATGCTGAACATGGCAAAAAAAGCGAGCAAGTCAAAAAAATTACAGTATCGATTCCTTTAAAAGTACTGAAAATTTTAACTGATGAACGTACTCGTCGTCAGATCAATAACTTGCGCCACGCGACTAACAGTGAATTACTGTGCGAAGCCTTTTTGCATGCGTTTACTGGTCAACCGCTGCCGGATGATGATGATTTGCGTAAAGAACGCAATGATGAGATCCCTGAAGCAGCAAAAGAGATCATGCGCGAACTGGGTATTGACCCAGAAACTTGGGAATATTAATCCCTCCGCGTCTTTCTTTAACACTCGACTTACTGATGTGGGTCGAGTGTGACTTATCTTAGCAGCCTATTTCACCTAAATAACACTCTTACCCGCTGATCCCCCATCATTTATTTTCATTATCTTCATGCTGTTAAGCAATTTCATTTGTTGCCGATAACCAATGTACGCGTTTTGCCATGGATTAATCTCAAGAACAAGCCATCCGTCAAATAAAGCGCGATTTTTCTTTCCTCTAAAGACTATTTTTACAGCTAAATGCTTAATTATATTAAAAAACAATAAAGCCTGCTGTATATCAAGTTTTATAGGGATCCTGCATAGATAAATTTAATAGTTATCTATACTCATATTGCGTGATTCGAATACATAGCTAAATGGAATTTATAATGAAAAAAATTATTGCCGTATCTCTACTCAGTTTGGTGTCTAGTGCTGCCTTTGCAGGGGCAGAAAGCCTGTATGTCTCAGGTAAAATCGGGGCTTCAATTGTCCAAGTTTCAAATCAAAAATGGCTCACTAGCGATAACGAATTTGAAAAAACCAATCTCGGAAATACCAATGATTCTGTTTTCGGTGGCAACATTGCCGTCGGTTACGATTTTTCTAAAACCACCACGTTACCTCTGCGTACCGAACTTGAATTTGGGATGAGAGAAAAAGCGTCCACAAGCCATAACTTGGCGTCCTACAACGACCACGTCGATTTAAGTAGCTCGGATGATGTCAAAACCGATATCACCTTAAATACGGTAATGCTCAATACCTATTATGATTTCAAAAATGACACCAAATTTACCCCTTACGTGAGCGTCGGGTTAGGTATGGCAAGCATTAACCACAAAATGCGCTACGACTACAATGAACATATTGTTAGCATGAACCAATTCACTCATGAAAAATTCACCAAATCTAAAACCACCACGAACTTTGCGTGGAGCGTCGGTTTAGGTTCGCAATACCGAGTGAATAATCACGTTTCATTGGATATGGGATACCGCTTCTTAGATGCTGGAAAATCTGAAGCGAGTTACTACGCTGATAGCCAAGAAAACACCTCAAAAGTGAAAGTCAGAAGCCATGACATTATGTTTGGTGTAACTTACCGTTTCTAAGGATTTTCAGTTGGCACCTTAATACATATCCTTGAGGTGCTAACCTACTTATTTCAGCTATTGAATCCAAATATTACAATTATGATAAGTATTTATTTCTTATGAATTATGTCTTTCAGAATTTAATTCTGAGAAATATTCATTTTATTCTCTCTTTTTAGCGCAATCCCTCGAAGTTTCTTACACTGACTATAACCTCGCCTGCATCACTTATACTCCAGTAAGGTTTCCATCCGAAATCATTCACTGGTGCTTAATTATGAAAAATTTACTTTTGGCTTCAAGTTGCTTGTTGTTTGCTAATTTAGCAATAGCATCCAGTAATAACGGGGTATATATATCCAGTAAAATTGGTGTATCAGTCCTGAATATATATGATTCTAAATTCGAATACAGTAATGAAAAAAAATCTGATTTCAGAACCCTAAAATTTAATGATAAAAGTCACCCTGCTTTTGGTAATTTTATCGGTATTGGCTATGATTTTTATGACCAATTTGCAGTGCCTGTACGCACTGAGGTAGAAGTGGGTATGCGAGGAAAAGTTAGCGATACTCATAACCTTAATGCACTTTCTGGTTCAGCCAGTAATTCAGGCTCTTCAGATATGAAAAACGAAGCAACGCTAACGACCGTCATGTTAAATAGCTACTATGATATGAAAAATCAAACCGCATTCACGCCCTATATTTCTTTTGGGCTCGGATTAGCAAGTACACGGTATGAAAATACACAACGGTCAGAATTCGAAATTTTTGGTTTTAAACAAAGTTCGAATCAATCAAAGTCGGATAGAATCAATAAGCTAGCATGGAGTTTAGGGCTGGGTAGCCGATATGCTTTCAGTGATAACCTCTCATTTGACTTGGGCTATCGATTTACCGAAGCGGGTAAATACAAAATATCCATGGCAAATGCCCTCGATAAAAACGCGACGGAAACATCCACCATCAATCTCGCCAGTCATGACTTTATGTTCGGGGTCGCCTACCGTTTCTGATGCTCTTATATTCATCAGGCACTTTAATTATTGTTAAGGTGCCACCCACAAACCAAATAGATATTAAGAGTGGCCATGCAATTTATGCTGATTATATACGTTATCAACCATAAAAATAAAAGCTAGGTCTCTACTTGAAACAATTAACTGGTGCTTAGTCATGAGTAATTTATTTTTAACCTTGAGTTGCTTGTTGTTTGCTAATTTAGCAATAGCATCCGGTAATAACAGTGTTTACCTATCAGGTAAAATTGGCATCTCAGTTATTAATACTTTTGATGCTAGTCTACAAACAAAAGGCCCCACTGAGAGCTCATTCACTACGCAAAAATTTGATGATCAAAGTCAGTCCGTTTTTAGCAATCAGATTGCTGTCGGCTATAATTTTTATCCGCAATTTTTAGTGCCAATTCGTAGTGAATTAGAGTTGAGTATGAGGGGAAAATCCAAAGCTAGTTATAACGTAGAAAAGGTCTCATCACCAACAGAAGGGTCCGCTTCAGTCAATATGGAAAACAATGCCACCCTCGCAACACTCATGTTTAATACCTATTACGATATGAAAAATGATACTCCGTTTACACCCTACATCGCTCTAGGGCTTGGTTTAGCAAGTACCAAATACCAAAAAATGATCCACGTTACTGTAAACCACCCGCAAGGATTTTGGGAAGCTTCCGACTCTCGGTCAAAAAGATTAAATAACTTTGCGTGGAGTTTAGGTATTGGTAGCCAATATGCTCTAAATGATAATTTATCCTTTGATCTTGGCTATCGTTTTTTAGATGCGGGAAAATATCAGATATCAACATCGAATACGTTTAATCACGGTTCTGCGGATAGTTCATCCATAAAACTCAGAAGCCACGATCTTATGTTCGGGGTCGCCTACCGTTTTTAATACACCTAATTCAGTGAATTTTAGGCAATAAAAAACCTGTTCAATTGAACAGGTTTTCTTACTGAATACGTTAAATCAACTTCAACGTGACAGGTTTTATTACTTTTTAGCACCTGGGATGCTGAAACGCTGGTTGAAGCGATCAACACGACCACCGGTAGCAACATCACGTTGTTTACCAGTATAGAACGGATGGCAGTTACCACAAACGTCCAGGTTCAGAGAGTGACCAGCTGTTGAGTTAATTTTCATTACGTTGCCGCAAGAACAAGTTGCAGTAACTTCTTCGTATTTAGGGTGAATACCTTTTTTCATGGGAGAACCTCTAATAAGGCCGTGTCGCCATTCCAGCCCTAACGCCGGACACCACACGTCGTGTTGATTAAATTTAGTTTATTGGCAAAACAAAATTAATTGATACCAAAGGCGGCGGATCATACAGAAAATCTGTTTATCACGCAATGAAAATAGCATGATTTTTGTGGTACTCTAACAGGATACCCTCATCTTTTTGTACAAAAAACAGACGGAAATCCAGCTATGATCGTCGTTCAGGTGGCGTTACCTGTTCCTTTAAATCGCACATTTGATTATCTCTTGGGTGCAAATATGCCAGTCCCCGTCATCGGTGGGCGGGTCATGGTACCTTTTGGCAAACGCCAAGCCCTTGGTGTGGTTGTCAATCTGAGCGATAAAAGCGAGTTTCCCGAAGACCAACTCAAAGCCGTGGAGCTGGTATTAGATTCAAAAACCCTGTTCCCCGACGATCTCTGGCAGCTGCTGCTATGGTCATCTCAATATTATCATTACCCAATTGGCGAAGTATTATTTCACGCGATGCCGACCCTACTACGCCAAGGGAAACCTGCTGAATTTACGCCGATCTGGCAATGGCAAGTGACTGAAGAAGGCCAAGCGGCGGATCTGAATGAGCTAAAACGATCCCCAAAACAGCAGCAAGCATTAGCGCTCTTACGCCGCCGTCCGGTTTATCGCCATCAAGTTAGTGAGCTTGAAATCAGTGAAAGCGCCCTGCAAGCATTAAAGAAAAAACAGTATGCCGAGTTGCACCCTGTTCAACCGGTTGCGGAAAAATGGCAATCACAGTTTGCCGTGAGTGGAGAACGTTTACGGCTCAATAGCGAACAAGCCACTGCTGTAGGCGCAATTCGCGCAGAAGATGATAATTTTTCGCCGTGGTTACTGGCGGGGATCACCGGATCGGGAAAAACCGAAGTCTACCTGAGTGTGTTAGAAAATATTCTGGCGCAAGGAAAACAGGCTTTGGTATTGGTCCCCGAAATTGGCTTAACGCCACAAACCATTAATCGCTTCCGTGAACGCTTTAATGTGCCTGTCGATGTATTGCACTCTGCGCTCAATGACAGTGAACGCTTAGCGGTTTGGTTACGGGCAAAGCAAGGCTCTAACGGCATTATCATCGGGACTCGCTCTGCCTTGTTCACGCCATTTGCTCGTCTTGGCATTATTATTATCGATGAAGAGCATGACAGTTCGTATAAACAGCAAGATGGCTGGCGCTACCATGCCCGTGATTTGGCGGTTTTCCGTGCAAAAAAAGAAAATATCCCAATTATCATGGGAACTGCGACGCCATCACTCGAAACACTGAGCAATGTTCAACAGAATAAATATCGTCAATTAAATCTCACTATCCGTGCAGGAAACGCCCGTCCCGCTGAGCAGCATTTGATTGATTTAAAAGGGCAGCCACTTAAATTTGGACTATCCCATTTACTGATCCAACATATTAAAAATCACCTCGCACAAAATAATCAGGTGATTTTATTTTTAAACCGACGAGGTTATTCACCTGCACTGATCTGCCATGAATGTGGTTGGATAGCGGAATGCCAGCGTTGCGATCATTACTATACTTTGCACCAAAATTTTCATCAGTTACGCTGCCACCACTGTGATAGCCAACGCCCTGTTCCGCGCCAATGCCCGCAATGTGGGTCGACGCACTTAGTGCCTGTCGGGATGGGAACCGAGCAGCTAGAAGAAGGGATTTCCGAGCTATTTCCTGATGTGCCCGTCACCCGCATTGACCGCGACACCACTAGCCGCAAAGGGGAACTGGAGCAACATTTGAACGCAGTCCATGAAGGTGGTGCGCGAATTTTGATTGGCACACAAATGTTGGCGAAAGGACACCACTTCCCTGATGTGACGCTCGTGGCATTGCTGGATGTAGACGGCGCCTTATTTTCTAGCGATTTCAGAGCCGCCGAACGTTTCGCACAATTATATGTGCAGGTCTCAGGACGAGCAGGGCGAGCAGGCAAGCAAGGAGAAGTATTCTTACAAACTCACCACCCAGAACACCCTCTTCTGCTCACCTTACTAGAAAGTGGCTATAACGCCTTTTCCGCAGAAGCCCTTGAAGAGCGCCGAGTGGCAATGCTCCCTCCGTTCACTAGCCATATTTTGATCCGCTCTGAAGATCATAATAATCAGGATTCACGGCAATTTTTACAGAATGTTCGCCAATATATTAGCCAACACCCACAAAGTGACTCACGCTTATGGATTTTAGGTCCTGCACCGTCTATTCAAGCCAAACGAGGCGGACGTTTTCGCTGGCAGCTTTTATTGCAACATCCATCACGCGCCTATCTGCAACAGTTTATGGCGCAATTATTACCTGAGTTACTAAAACAACCGGAAAGCCGCAAGGTAAAATGGAATGTTGATGTGGACCCTACGGATGGTTAACAGCACTAATTTACCTGAAAAATAGGTACTGTAACTAACTGACAACAATAACTAAACCGTCATTTTTTGCCATAAATACATGGATTAAGAATTTGGATTAAGTGGATATCACTATAACTATTTTCAAAATTTGCGAGGCAGCTCTAAAAAATGATGCAAGTCACACTTTTTATGCAAACTAGGTAACAGATATTATTGTGAAACTCTTTAGAATGTCTTTTAATTAACAAAATGACGTGTTCGCGCCATTCAAAAAAAAGCAATCGATTAACTAGACAAAGGAAGGCGTTGTGGAAAGTAAAAAGCACAATAATACGGCGACCATGAAAGATGTCGCGAACGCAGCTGGCGTATCAACAGCCACCGTTTCTCGGACATTGATGAACCCTGAAAAAGTCTCCCTGCAAACACGCCAAAAAGTTGAGCAAGCTGTCTTAGATGTTGGCTATTATCCTCATAACCTTGCCCGCAGCTATAAACGCAATGAATCCAAAACTATTCTCGCGATCGTCCCAGACATTAGCGATCCATTCTTCAGCGATGTGATCTGCGGTATTGAAGAAGTGGCTGCTCACGAAGGTTACTTTGTGCTGATTGGTGACTGTAAACATCAACAGAAACAAGAAAATGCCTTTATCAACCTGATCATTACCAAACAGATTGATGGCATGGTTCTGTTGGGCTCTAACTTACCGTTTGATGTCTCAACCGAAGAACAAAAAAATCTACCGCCAATTGTGATGGCTAACGAATTCGCGCCAGAGTTAAAACTCCCAACGGTGCATATTGATAACCTCACCGCGGCCTTCAATGCTACCCATTACCTGCTAAAACAAGGTCATAAACGTATTGCTTGTATCGCAGGACCTGAAGAGATGCCACATAGCCAATACCGCTTAGAAGGGTATAAAAAAGCCATGTTACGCACCGGAGAAGGGCTAAGAGAGAGCTATATTGTACGTGGGGATTTCTCTCATGAAAGCGGCGCTGAAGCATTAAAAACATTACTTTCTTTACCAGAGCCACCGACTGCCGTTTTCTGCCATACTGATATCATGGCATTCGGTGCCATGTGGCAAGCGAAGAAAATGGGTCTGAACATTCCCGACGATATCTCTTTTGTCGGCTTTGATAACCTTGAGCAAGCCAAATATACATTACCCGCACTGACGACCATCAATCACCCCCGCAGGGAAATTGGTCGCCATGCGATGCTATTATTGCTAGAACAGCTACACGGAAATAGTGTCACCGCAGGTTCTCGTCTCCTAGATTCTGATTTAATCGTTAGAGAGAGTACAAAAGCGCCTAAATGCTAGGCAAAATCGTTAAGGTTAAGTAACATATGACCTAAATAACGATTAACAACTGACAACTAGTGAATTAATAGCGTGGCACAAAAAGATTATGTAGCTCGAGGACGGTCGTCCGCTCGTAAAAAAGGCAAAGGCAAATCGAAGAAGGCCCAAGGGCTACCGCTAACCACATTAATTGTGGCGGTCGCTATTGTGGTGTTATTCGTTGGTGGGCTATTTTTTATTACTCATAATAAAAAAGAAGCGCCTCAAACTGCACTCCCCACTCAAGCTGCAAAACCGGGTAGCACGCTGCCACCTAAACCTGAAGAACCTTGGCGCTATAAAAGGGAACTGGAAGAACCTTGGCAAGATTACACTTCGCCATCGCAACCTAGCACAAATAGCGGCAATATTCGTCAGTCTGATCTCACTACCGAACAGCGCCAATTGTTAGAACAAATGGATTCTGATCGTCGTCAACCTGTGACCAACCTGCAAGAAGTGCCATTTAATGGTAAGCCGGTACCGCGCTCACAAGTGGTGATCAATGAACCAGCTAAGCCCGTTGAAACTCCGACTCAACGCAAACCGTCGATTATCGAGCAAAAACCGGAAACACGTCCAGTTGCGCCAGTTCAGCAAGCTCAGCCTGTCACAAAACCGGAAGTGAAATCTGAACCTAAACCTGAGACAGCGCCTGTGAATAAAATGCAGAATATGCTCGTGCAATGCGGTTCATTTAAAACAGCAGAACAGGCTGAGTCAGTACGTGCCACTCTCGCATTTGCAGGTATCGAAAGTCGCGTCACCGCAGGTGGTGGCTGGCATCGCATCGTATTAGGCCCATATTCTAAGTCCACCGCTGAAAACATGCGTGACCGTGCAGCAGGCGTTGGTGTGAGTGGTTGTATTCTTCGTGCTTCTGGGGGTTGAAAAATCCCCGCCGCCCCCCCATCTACTGTTTTAACGTACTCGTAAGCAGTTATTTTTGAGATCAATCTCTTTCAAGTGATAGTGAATAGACCACTATCACTTGAAATTTATCTATCAAAAAATGAAATCAACTGCATTCTTTTTGTAATACAACCAGGGGCTAACTCATGACAACAATCGTAAGTGTTCGCCGTAATGGCCAAGTTGTAATCGGTGGTGATGGACAGGCGACGATGGGTAATACCGTCATGAAAGGCAATGTCCGCAAAGTACGCCGTTTATATAACGACAAAGTCATTGCAGGATTTGCCGGTGGCACCGCAGACGCATTCACACTCTTTGAACTGTTCGAGCGCAAACTTGAACTCCATCAAGGACATCTCACTAAAGCGGCGGTGGAATTAGCCAAAGATTGGCGTACCGACCGCATGCTGCGCAAATTAGAAGCACTGCTTGCCGTCGCTGATGAACACACTTCGTTAATTATTACGGGTAATGGCGACGTCGTTCAGCCTGAAAATGACCTGATTGCGATTGGCTCTGGTGGCCCATATGCACAATCAGCAGCACGCGCCCTTCTCGAAAATACAGACTTAAGCGCTCGCGAAATCGCGGAAAAAGCCCTCGCGATAGCGGGAGATATCTGTATTTACACCAACCATAATGTCAACTTTGAAGAAATTTCTTCAAAATCATAAGGATTGCTAGCATGTCCGAAATGACTCCACGCGAAATTGTCAGCGAACTCGACAACCATATTATTGGTCAACATAAAGCTAAACGTTCTGTTGCTATCGCCCTGCGTAACCGCTGGCGCCGTATGCAGTTAAATGAGCATTTACGCCATGAAGTGACTCCCAAAAACATTCTGATGATTGGTCCTACCGGGGTAGGTAAAACCGAAATCGCACGCCGTTTAGCCAAACTGGCAAATGCGCCATTCATCAAGGTTGAAGCCACTAAGTTCACGGAAGTGGGCTATGTAGGTAAAGAAGTTGACTCTATCATCCGCGATCTTACCGATTCTGCGGTAAAAATGGTGCGTTTACAGTCTATCGAGAAAAACCGTTATCGTGCCGAAGAAATGGCAGAAGAACGTATTCTTGATGTATTGATCCCGCCAGCAAAAAATAACTGGGGACAAGCAGAACCTGTTGATGAGCAATCACCAGCACGCCAAGCATTCCGTAAGAAATTACGTGAAGGTCAGTTAGACGATAAAGAAATTGAAATTGAAGTTTCCGCAGCACCAATGGGCGTTGAAATCATGGCTCCTCCAGGCATGGAAGAAATGACCAACCAGTTACAATCTATGTTCCAAAACTTAGCAGGTCAAAAACAGAAGCCTCGTAAGATGAAAATCAAAGAAGCTTTTAAACTGCTGGTGGAAGAAGAAGCGGCAAAACTGGTTAATCCTGAAGAGCTGAAAGAACAAGCCATTGAAGCGGTTGAACAAAACGGTATCGTGTTTATTGATGAGTTCGATAAAATTTGTAAACGCGGTGGTCAAAGTTCAGGTCCAGATGTGTCCCGTGAAGGGGTTCAGCGTGACCTATTACCATTAATCGAAGGCTGCACCATCTCAACCAAACACGGTATGGTGAAAACTGACCACATCCTGTTTATCGCATCTGGGGCATTCCAAGTCTCTAGCCCATCTGATTTGATTCCGGAACTGCAAGGTCGTCTGCCAATTCGTGTTGAACTTCAGGCGCTGACCACTGAAGATTTCGAGCGCATCTTAACTGAGCCTAATGCTTCTTTGACTGAACAGTACAAAGCGTTGATGGCAACAGAAGGTGTTAGCGTTGAATTCACCGCAGATGGTATTCGTAAAATTGCAGAATCTGCATGGCAAGTGAATGAATCAACCGAGAATATCGGTGCGCGTCGTTTACATACAGTGCTAGAACGTCTGATGGAAGATATATCTTTCGACGCCAGCGAGCGCGACGGACAAAGTATCACAATCGATGCTGAGTATGTCCGCCAGCACTTAGACGAACTGGTAGCAGACGAAGACCTGAGTAGATTTATTTTATAATCTTATTAATTATCAGGTTTTCATGTATCCTTAATGGATGTTAGCTAAAGTGCAGCAATCTTGCTGCACTTTTGACATATAAAATCCAACTTAATAAGAACATTTACTCCCAATAATTCAAACGGTCACTCAGCAGCAAAGCCACGTTACCCATTGAAATATCACGAGTACGGTGAATAAATTACATGAACTCATCTTCAATCAGCCGCAAACAAGCTTGGCTAGAAAGTTTACGACCAAAAACCCTACCATTAGGGGTGATTGCCATCGTCACTGGATCCGCATTGACCTATTTCACGGGTAACTTTAAGTGGCCCGTCGCTCTGCTTTCTATTATCACAGCGGGCTTATTACAAATTTTATCTAACCTCGCCAATGACTATGGCGATGCGATTAAAGGCTCAGACACCGCTGAACGCATAGGACCTCTACGTGGAATGCAAAAAGGCGTCATCACCAAAGAAGATATGAAAAAAGCGCTGAAGCTGAATATCTTCGCGGCTTGCCTTTCCGGTCTATTGTTGATTATTGTCGCGTGCGAAAAACCAGAAGATGCCATCGGATTCCTTGGTTTAGGGTTAGTGGCTATCGTGGCTGCCATTACGTATACCGTCGGTAAAAAACCTTATGGCTACCTTGGTCTTGGGGATATTTCCGTTCTCATTTTCTTTGGTTGGTTAAGTGTGATTGGTACTTTTTACCTACAAGCGAATAGCTTTAATATCATCACTATCCTACCAGCAACAGCTTGCGGTTTACTGTCTGTAGCTGTTTTAAATATCAATAATATGCGTGATATTGAAAACGACATTAAAGCGGGTAAAAACACGTTAGCAGTGCGTTTAGGTCCACAAGGCGCGCGCATGTACCACGCCATTATCATCATCGTTTCCATCTTATGTTTGGTATTTTTCAATTTACTCTATTTAACAGGTTGGGCGGGCTGGTTATTCTTATTGGCGGTGCCAATGCTGATGAATCATGTACGCAAAGTGCTTTCTGATCCTACCCCAGAAGGGATGCGCCCAATGTTAGAAAATATGGTGAAAATCGCTTTAGTCACCAACGTTTTATTCTCCCTTGGGGTTATCCTGAGTAAATAGTCTCAATTATTTGCTGTTTTTTTGACTTTTCCCGCTTATTTTCTGGCGGGAATTTTGCCAATCAGTGACTAAAAGGGATATACTGACCTTCCTCTTGCAGCAAAAAAGACCTAAATCCTATGAAATATGATACTTCCGAACTCTGCGACATCTACCAAGAAAGCGTTAATGTAGTAGAACCTTTATTCTCCAACTTTGGTGGACGTACTTCATTTGGCGGTCAAATCATTACAGTAAAATGCTTTGAAGATAATGGCATTCTGTATGATTTGCTGGAAGAAGACGGCCATGGGCGCAT
This sequence comes from Providencia sp. JUb39, assembly GCF_012272845.1. Lineage (NCBI taxonomy): Bacteria > Pseudomonadati > Pseudomonadota > Gammaproteobacteria > Enterobacterales > Morganellaceae > Providencia > Providencia sp. JUb39. The sequence continues at coordinate 44,975 of NZ_JAAWXD020000001.1, forward strand.
CTTGCTGGTGGATGGCGGTGGTTCAGTGCGTAAAGCACTGATTGACGCTGAACTCGCGCGATTAGCGGTAGACAATGGCTGGGAAGGTATTGTGGTTTACGGTGCCGTCCGTCAAGTGGATGCATTAATGGAGTTAGATCTCGGCATCCAAGCGGTTGCAGCTATTCCTGCGGGTTGCCCTGACGAAGGTATCGGCGAAAGCGATATCCGCGTTAATTTTGGCGGCGTGACGTTCTTCTCCGGCGATTATCTGTATGCCGATAACACGGGTATTATTTTATCCGAAGAACCGCTTAGCCAAGCAGCCAACGACGATTTCGACGAAACCATCGACGAATAATCCCCACCAAATTCCACAAAAAAGGCAGATATCACTATCTGCCTTTTTCTTTTCTACTCTGTTTTCTATTTTCTGTTTTTCACTTCTTGCAGAAAACAGATTCCTACATTCCTCTAAATAATTCGTATTGTAGGTAGGCGGCAAACGAAGGTATTCCTAGGAGCATACAAAAGTATGTGACTAGGATAACTGAGTGCAGCCAACATCCCTACAATGCGAAGTATGACGAGGAGATTAGACTTCTTCCATCTTGCCGAGAAGGGTCCGTAAACGTTCCTGCCAAGTCGCCTGCTCTTGCTTCAGCTGTTCATTTTCACGAATCAGTGATTCAGTACCTGATTTGTTGGCTTGTAACTCTTGGCTTAATGCACTGTTTTGTTCTTTCAGTTCATCAATTTCCATTTGCATTAATGCGATGGTGTCGATGGCTTGTTGAACTTTGGATTCTAGTTTCTCAAATACTTCAAATGACATGTTCGGATCTCCCTTTATAAGCGCTTTCCCTCGATTGTAAGTAGCATGATCCTCTGTGTCCAGTGACTTACACTTGATTACAAACATTATTCTTTTAATTGTCTCGCCCGTGACTATTCAAATGTTTGAATTCGACCTTAAAAATGATTGTTTGCTTTCGTTTTTTGGTGATTTGACACACAGTTTTCACAAATCGCAATATTCGATTATCTTTTTTCTCGCTAAATTAACAGAATAAATTTTCGCAGAGAAAATTATACTCGTGCAAAACACCTCTCTTAACAACTATTGCAGGATGAACATTTATGAGCAAAATGACACCTTCAACACTGACTGGTCAGTGTATATCGGAGTTTCTTGGAACTGCTCTGTTGGTTTTTTTTGGTTTAGGATGTGTCGCGGCTGTACGTATTGCGGGTGCTCAGTTAGGTCTTTGGGAAATTAGTGTGATTTGGGGCTTCGGCGTCGCACTGGCTGTTTACCTGACTGCGGGCATCTCTGGCGCTCACTTAAACCCTGCCGTCACATTAGCATTATGGTTATTCGCGTGTTTCGATAAGCGAAAAGTCGTTCCTTACATTATCGCTCAAATGCTCGGGGGCTTTTGTGCTGCCGCCCTAGTTTACTCAATGTATTCCCCTGTTTTTTTCGATTACGAACAAGTTCACCATATTGTTCGTGGCACACAAGAAAGTTTGTTTACAGCGGGTGTCTTCTCAACTTACCCTGCGCCACAAATCAGCGTGTTCCATGCGTTCTTTATTGAAGTGGTGATTGCCGCCATTTTAGTCTGCTTAATTTTAGGTTTAACTGATGATGGCAATGGCGTTCCTAAAGGTCCATTAGCACCATTATTAATTGGTATCTTAATTGCGGTTATCGGTGGCTCTTTTGGTCCATTGACTGGATTCGCCTTAAACCCAGCGCGTGACTTTGGTCCGAAAGTCGTGGCTTATTTAGCAGGATGGGGTGATATTGCCCTGACTGGCGGACGTGATATTCCTTATTTCCTTGTCCCATTGACTGCACCGATTGTTGGTGGTCTGCTAGGGGCATTCGGTTATCGTAAACTCATTGGTCGCCATCTGCCTTGCATGACTTGCGAGTCTGATGAAGAAGAGAAAAAATCCTCTTAATACCGTTTCTTATTTCCAAAACTGGGTTTACCTAAAACCAGATTAACCCATTGCTGAACAGGTTTAAATTATGACAACAGAAACCAATATCGTTAAAAAATATATTGTCGCTCTTGATCAAGGCACAACCAGTTCACGAGCTGTCGTTCTCGACCATGATGCAAATATCGTCAGTATTTCCCAGCGCGAATTCACACAAATTTACCCAAAACCAGGCTGGGTAGAACATGACCCAATGGAAATTTGGGCAACGCAAAGTTCGACGTTAATTGAAGTTCTCGCTAAAGCCGACATTCGTACCGATGAAGTAGCAGGTATCGGTATCACCAACCAGCGTGAAACCACGATTGTTTGGGAGAAAGCGACAGGTAAACCCGTCTATAATGCGATTGTTTGGCAATGCCGCCGTACCGCTGACTTTTGTACCCATTTAAAAACGAACGATAAAGAACTTGAAGAGTATATTCGCCAAAACACGGGTTTAGTGGTCGACCCTTACTTCTCAGGAACCAAAGTAAAATGGATCCTCGATAACGTCGAGGGTGCTCGTGAACGCGCAGAAAAAGGTGAATTACTGTTCGGTACTGTCGATACTTGGTTAGTTTGGAAAATGACTCAAGGTCGCGTCCACGTCACTGACTATACCAACGCTTCTCGTACCATGTTATTCAACATTCGTAATTTAGAATGGGATGACAAAATCCTTAAAGCATTAAATATTCCTCGTAACATGCTGCCAGAAGTCCGCCCTTCCTCTGAAGTTTACGGACAAACCAACATTGGGGGTAAAGGCGGTACGCGTATCCCAATTTCGGGTATTGCGGGTGACCAACAAGCGGCACTGTATGGTCAATTGTGCGTAAAATCCGGTATGGCAAAAAACACCTACGGAACTGGCTGCTTCCTATTGATGAATACCGGTGATACCGCGGTTCGCTCCAATCATGGCCTATTAACTACGATTGCTTGCGGTCCTAAAGGCGAAGTGAACTATGCCCTTGAAGGTGCTGTGTTTGTGGGCGGTGCTTCTATCCAGTGGCTACGTGACGAATTGAAACTGATTGATGAATCTACGGACTCCGAATATTTCGCTACCAAAGTTAAAGACAGCAACGGTGTGTATGTAGTACCTGCATTCACTGGTTTAGGTGCTCCATATTGGGATCCGTATGCGCGCGGCGCGATCTTTGGTTTAACGCGTGGGGCAAACCGCAACCACATTATCCGTGCCACATTGGAGTCTATCGCGTATCAAACCCGCGATGTTCTCGATGCGATGCAAGCCGATTCCGGTGAACGCCTAAAAGCATTGCGTGTGGACGGTGGTGCTGTTGCGAACAACTTCCTGATGCAGTTCCAATCTGACATTCTCGGCACCTCTGTAGAGCGTCCTGAAGTCCGTGAAAGCACCGCGTTAGGTGCCGCTTACTTAGCAGGTATCGCCGTTGGATTCTGGGAAAGTTTGGATGAACTGCAAAGTAAAGCCAACATTGAGCGTGTCTTTAAACCGGGTATTGAAACCACTGAGCGCAATTATAAATACGAAGGCTGGAAAAAAGCGGTCGCTCGTGCTCAAGAGTGGGAAGACCGCGCTTAACTTTTCGATATCACGACATATATTGCTAAACAAACCGTCAAAGCAGTGCTCCGACACTGCTTTTTTATTACTGGTGACTACGAATCGCAACATCTCAAGTAATTCGCTAATAAATAAAAACATCACTCATAGATGAATAATAAATTAGAAAGCTCCCACCTGCTTATCTAGAATTCGTCCCTGCAATAACTATGTTTATGAATTATTTTATAAATAATTATTTTTAGATTATTTCAGGAGTGAAGGTTATGGATAACCGGAAAAAATATGCATTGATACACACCAATCAATCCAGTGCACAACTCACATCCCAAGCACAACAGCATGGATATTTAGAGCTTGGTCTATACAAAAATCGAGGACGAGTTGCAAAAATCCACACAGACAGTTTTTACTTAGAAGGGCTACAAGACGATCCTCAGAAAATACATTCAGGACAAGCCGCTTTTGATATCACAAACTGGTTACTGGATAAGCCTCGTTTACCGGGAGAGCAGCGGAAAAACTATCTATTAAGTACTCTATATGAAGATGATTTTTCAGGGTTTAAATTCCATCCATTGCATAATTTATGGGTTGATAGCTTTAACTCCCCTCATCAATGGCGCGATGGAGAGCCTCGTTCTCAATCGCAATTTGTTGAGTTACTACTTCCAAGCGGCCAATCAGAGCGTCATTATGGCATGCTCATTCTTGCGGGTGATGCTAACGATCTGCAAGTAGAGCTGGCACGACATTGGCTTGAATTGACTGGCGGCGGCTTACTGATTATTGAAAATGATACAACGCTTATCTCGAAGCCAGTTCAATTGCTTCTTGACGAGCTAGAATACATACAAGACTCCCCAGCATCTGAGCAAGATACAACGATTTTCGCTCAATATTCTCAACCAGGGATATCCGTCACTGCCACCCCTGCATTCCATGAAGATAGCTCCGAGCAAAAATATTATGTTCTAGATAATTTAACTTACTATTTCAGCGGATTACCTCAACAAATAGAGCCAACCACTTGGGTTTATGAAGGCGTTCTCACCGTGCCTAAATCTGAACGCCTTATCCTCTATGTGGATACACAATATCATCCCTATAACCTCACACTGGATATTGATCAGTACACTCATCAAATTAATGCTCAAGATGAATGTGGCGAAATCGTGATTAAACATACCCAAAAGGGGCAGCAAGTTCACTTTAAAATCACCACCACGACACAAGATAATGCCCCCAATATCCGCTTAGGGTGGGGGTTTTCAGGGCAAGAATCAGTTCAATTTATTCCTGATGATTTCATTCATCACACTCCCTTGATTACCACAGAAAATACCTCGGTTGAGCAACCTGCCCCACATTCTTTATTCAACCCTGATGGCTACCAACAGACACTGTCATTACCTTCTACGTCGATAAACTCATTCGCACTCACAGAAGAGACTCGAAATAATAGCTATTATTTTTCAATTCAAATAAATAGCTCACGGTTGAATACCGTTTTAAGACTGGATGATATCAGCCTATCACCACACGATTCCTGGGAAGGACTTGCAGCCGAAATCGAAGACTATGTTAATCAGCAACTCGCTGATCTTGAACTCCCACTTATCTCCGCTCATTATAAAAATAACCAGATTGTCATTACCTGTGGCGGCATGATTGTTTCCCAATTTCAGCTAAAAAATCAGCAGTTACACCCTATCCTTATTGCAGAAAATCCCCATGGTATCGCCAATCAATTTCACGTAGGTGTGCTGTCTGGAAGTTTGCCATTTCATGAGGAAATTGAGTATTTTCAGCTTATTGAAGCACCATTATTTGGAGAGGTTGTATTAAACGAAATAACCGGAGAATGGCAATATATACCTGATGGTAAACAATCTTTCCGTGGGAATGACCAGTTTGATTTTATTGCCATTATGAAAAATGGCTCTGTTTCCACCCCTATGTCTATCCAGCTACAATCTGAAGAAGCACCTTATCTATCCCTTCCAAGTCAGCGTATTTTTACGTTACCAGATCCAATTTATCATCATCCTCAAATGCGTCATCACCCCGTGCCAAGCGACCTGCAAATACACAGTATTCAGTTAGCTCAAACACACTTACTTGAGCCCCATACTAAATACTTCAGTTTAACGGCTGACCGACCCGCTTTATTAAAAATTGATATTACCAGTGCATCTGAGGCTACAGCACCCGATATTGTTGCCATTATTCGAGATAAAGAGGGAATTGAATTAGAGAAAGTGGTTTTAACAGGTCCATCAAATCTTCCAACCGCTCTCACCCCACCGCCTAATACGCCTAGCTTCGAAGCTAAAGATTGGCACCGTTACAGCTATACCGCGCCGATAAAGGGAAAATGGATTCAACCTGATATGGAGATGCAAATTCTAGCGGGGGGTATACCAATAACTCAATATGGCATCCAAAATGTTGAAGCTGAATACGCAATGCCTGGCGAGGGTACACCATTTCCCTTCTATACCACTGAAGGAAGTTTCTTTGCTAGAGTCAAAAAGATAAAGCCCATCACTGCACATGTCGCGCATAAAACGCTTTACCAAGATGGACACGGTACTTACTCTTATTCCCCTCTCAGTTGGGGATTAGAAGCGCTAGCTAAATTACCCGTTCACCAGCTAACCTTATATAGCTATCCCCCTATCCCTCAAAAACCGGCTTTATATCCTTATATCGTTAAAGATGATACAGGTTATACTGATAAAACTAAGCTGGTTCACCCTTTATATGATGCTCCCAGTAAAATTGCAGAGCCTAAAGTATCTCAAATTGAATGGAGTTATTTAGATAGTCAAAATGCAGCGCGAAGAACAAAGCTGTCTAGCGAATTTTTTTACATGGCTACCGAGCCGCTAAATATGAAAGGTGGCACATCACCAACTATTGGATTCGCAAGCCAGAATTTTGGTGGTGGAATATCAAAACCCAGTATTTTGTGGCACGAACTCTTTGGACATGGCTTTAATCTCCGGCACACTACAATAGCTGGTTACCCATATTCAGCCAAAAGCCACGGTCAGAATATGGCATATGATTCGTATCGCCAACAATATACAACCTATCGTGAATCTAATCCGGATAATGAAATTATACCGGCGATGTACCCAATAGATTATCCCCATTACAGCGATCAATACGACGCATTCTTAGCGCATTCAGATTACTATATTTACTTGGCTCAACATTTTTTATCTAAAATTAACGAAAGTGAAGTCCCAGGCGAATATGTCTCCGTCTACCAACTTAATGGCATATTTCTTCCTTTACCTGATGGCTCGCAGCACCCCTATAGCTACCTCACCGTGACTCAAACTATCGGGCAATTGATCCAACAGGAGCATTCAGGTTCCCCTTATAGTTTGACGATCACCTATGTCACGCCATCCGGTCTACTCACCGAATCCCTAAAAATTTCCTTGAGGGATAACGAACTTAACCTCAACATTGCCAATAAGGGGGAGATAGTTAGCCTCAAGATTATTAAGACGGAAAATGGAGCTGACACTGAGATCTTTCACTATAAAAATCCAGAATCGCTGACAAATCGCGTATATATTCATGGTGATGGTAAAAACGTTCCGGAACAATTACAGATAGATAATTACTGGCGAGGCAATAAATTATTTTGGTCAGTCAGTGAAGATAGCCGAGCGTTATGTGCAAAATGGGTCGAAAAAGGGCGGCTCCATCAGCAATACTTTCCATTAACCAATCAGAATAAAATCAATGCAGGAGCCAAATTTTTACCAACTAACCATTTGAATTTATTGGATTACAATGCACCAGCGTCCTCTACCAAAGTCACCGACCTATCCGAAGTACGGCTACTTTCTGACGTCCAATTTAATCAACAAGTCAATCTTCGAGAATTGGGACTACCCTACAATAATAATACTTATTGGGTAACACTCTGTATTTATGATGAAAACGATAAAATTCAAGAATCTGCACCTTTGGAACCTTGGTACCTTTTTGAGCAAGATGGAATTTTGACTATCAAAGGAACCATAGACAGCACCCCAGATTTAAAGATCGCAGGTATTAAAATATATTCCGATATCCACTTACAAGATGACGTAGCTGCTAATTCTATATTTATTGGACAGAATGACCAAAATACACTCGCAGAAAATAAGGAATTTCTAAACTATGATCGCCCCGTAGAATTTAACGCGCTGATTTCACAAATGGCAGGAATGAAAGAGGACACAATTAGCGCACAACAACAGGCCACTCAATGGGTTGAGTCAGCACATTTCATACCGTTGGTTGCATAATAAATCAGGGGGCTTATTTGCTCCCTGAACATAAAACTTAATCAGTATTCTAAATTAAACCATACGCTCGGTATGGCTCATTCGGCGTGCTAGCGGTAACCAACACAGCACCACCAGCATCGACATCAAGAACATCAGCAAACCAAGGCTAAACTGGCCATTTTGTGGCATTAACGCTGAAACCCATGTTGCGACACCAGAACCTACGTTCTGTAAACCACCCACTAATGCCCCTGCTGCACCGGCTAAATATGGGAATGGCTCCATCGCACCAGTAGTCGCCAACGGGAATAACATTCCAGCACCAAAGAAGAAAATGGCGGCAGGTACCAACAGTGTCCATGTATTCATGATACCAAACCAACCTGGTACCCACATCATGATGCCCGCAGCTAAACAAATCAGTACAGACTGCCACATCAAGGTGGAGAAATTCTTACCTTCACGCCCCGCATACCAAGCACCAAAAAATGCCGCAGGAATAGGCAGAATAAACAGAATACTGACAGTAATACTGCTTAGCCCTAGCACGCCGCCCATCAATACACCGCTACAAGCTTCAAAAACGGCAATTCCCGCCAGCGCACCAATCAACATCGTCAAATACGAAAGAAACGAACCGTTAGATAATAATTCACGGTATGACGCCACTAAATTATGTTTTTCAGGAGAAATAGGACGAGTTTCCGGCATCCAGCGATACATACTGAATAACACCCCGCCACCCAACAAGAATAAGAAAATATAACAGGCGTGCCAGCCAAAAAAGTGCGCCAGTATCCCACCAAACATAGGCGCTAACAGTGGGCTCACTAACACCCCCATATTGAGCAAACTATTGGCGTAACGTAGCGCAGTGCCTTTATACAGGTCACGCGGCATGGTTCTCACCATTACGCCAGCAACCCCTGTACCTAAACCTTGTAAACCACTCGCGACTGTCAATACCGTCAATGTTGGGGCAAAAATAGCGACAATCGTTGAAATTAAGAAGATAGATAACCCAGCTAAAATCACCGGACGGCGACCAATTTGGTCAGATAACGGACCATACAGTAGCTGGGAAAAACCGTAAGAAAACAGATACGCCGCCATAACGCGCTGTACGGCACCCGAAGGTTCACCGAAATACACCGCAATTTCAGCAATAACGGGAACATAAACAGTTTGAGTCATTTGCCCAACCGCAGCGAGGGCAATCAACATTAGCAACAGATTAAAATTTTCAAGCTTTCTCATTTTGCTCTCAGACATTCACAATTCCTGAGCACACAATAGCGCCGTATTATTAAAGTTTAATAACACGAACAGTTGCACTCAGGATTAAATAATAGATTTTTATTCGTTGTTTTGCCCATTACATTGGAATTATATAACTAGCAAACAATTGATGTTGTTCTTGTGTGATAAAGATAACAAAATTTATGAATTTTTCGAGGTAGGACACCATTTTAATTTACTTCACGTTGGCAGTAATATTCGCCACCTCTGTCAACTTAACTGTACATTAAAATTACCAAATTCCTCATTCGCAGAACAATCCACTAAAACACTTTATCGATAAGCATAAACAATGAACTGATCTAGTATGAAATCCTATTAAGTTCAGCAATGTATATCTTAAATAATTCACACTGTTGAATACTTTCTCTGAGGCTTTTTCGATAAGAGGGACAAATTTATGGCGAATTGGGTAACAGGTCGGGTGGTTGAAGCCAAATATTGGACAGAAACCTTGTTTAGTTTAGTGGTGGATGCGCCTATTCAACCGTTTATTGCAGGACAATTTGCTAAACTCGCCCTTGAAGTTAATGGGGAACGCGTTGCCCGTGCCTACTCGTACGTGAATGCCCCCAGCGACAACCGCCTTGAATTCTATTTCGTCATTGTTCCCAATGGAAAACTGAGCCCGAAGCTCGCTGAGCTACAAATCGGCGATACACTGCAAATCACCGATGAGGCCTCTGGCTTCTTTGTGCTAGATGAAATCCCAGAATGTAAACATCTTTGGATGCTTTCGACAGGTACGGCTATTGGTCCATTTCTCTCTATTTTACAAGAAAATAAAGGGCTAGAACGTTTCGAAAAAATCGTCTTACTGCATGCCGTGCGTTACCAAAAAGATCTGAGTTACCTGCCGCTCATGCAGCAATTAGAGCAGCAATTCCAAGGAAAACTACGCATTGTCACTGTTGTGAGCCGTGAACACGCCCCCGGCTCACTATATGGACGGGTTCCCGCATTAATTGAAGATCATCAATTGGAAGAGTTTGTTGGGTTGCCGATTGATGCAGATAAATGCCACATCATGCTGTGTGGCAACCCAGAAATGGTGCGAGATACACGGGATAAACTCAAAGAAACCCACGGGTTAGTTAAACATTTACGCCGTAAACCGGGGCATATTACCAGCGAACAGTACTGGTAATAGCCTAACTGCTAAGACAGATAATCGACTTTATCTGTCTTTTCTCCATACGGATTTTCACCTTCCATTCCTACAAAAACGCCACAATCAATCAGCATCATCATCGTAATCAGCAATGGAAGAAAGCGTCCAATTCCCCATTGCCAAATGTCCGCCAATTGACTGACATCAAAGGAAAAAAGGGCAAAAGCTAACACGACTAAAGCAAACCATCCTCCCGGTTTACCTCTATCATGCAGACGTTTAGTGAAAATCGCAGCAAGGGGATACAGCAACAAAATAAACAATACCACCACAACGACATCCGGTAATGAAAACGCGTTTTGAAAGAGAGAAATCAGGGTCATCAAAATAAAACAGCCTGCAACACCCGCCCAAAATGGTCGTCGTCCAATTCTGCCTTTAAAGGAAAAAGCCCATTGTAGTAATGTCATTGTGTGTAATCCTGATACAATATTAATCTCTGAAGAATAAGTGGCAGAAAAAATGGCTCAACCAATATTCCGTTCCATGTCCATCATCATAACCGCTTTTGTGTGCTATTTTCCACAAATGGCACTTTCCCAAAAGGTACCGACGTTACCTGATACCAACTTAAGCGTCGCGTATTTAGCGCCTGATGCGCCAACCTTTAATCTCACGATCCCAGAGCTACGTAGTCAATTTAATCAAACCTATAAAGATTTGTATCTTCACGAATACAAAGTGATTGCTAGCCAAGATATATCCGTGCCCTACATTCGTGCCGCATCACGGATTAATCAACAAATATACTCATCTGCCGTCCTCGAACGGGGTAGTGAGAAAATTAAAAGCTTACAAATCACATTATTGCCTACTGATAACGAAGCTGACGCCCAAGAAAGTCGCCAATTAATTGAGCGCTATATCATCGCTATTATTCATCAATTTGATCCTAATGTTTCTTTGGATAAAGCCCCTGAGCTGACCGCAGCGCTGAACAAATTTATGACCAATAAAGCCCCAACCCGCGCAGAAGAAGCGAGATTAGGCGCATTGCGATATATTTTGGTAAAAAGTGACAATAATGTGCTTACTTTTGCTGTTGAACCGATTAAGCTAGAGCAACAAGCGAGCGAAAGCAGTAAATAATTGAGAGCAACAAACACGCGAAATGGATGATGATCACGCTCTAGCAATAAGCATGATGAAAAGCAAAGCTATTATTATCCATTGTTCCTATAATGCAGGAACAGCGACAGAAACGTCTCGTTGCGCGTAATACCTTGATCGCGTGATGAAAAACTAATCGATAAATCATTCAAACTTTTTGGTTGGAGGAAATAACATGCGACATCCATTGGTAATGGGTAACTGGAAACTGAACGGCAGTACCCAGATGGTCAATGAACTGATTGCTGGCCTGCGTAACGAACTGAGCAGCGTTGATGGCTGTGACGTAGCAATTGCGCCACCAGCAATGTACTTAACTCAAGCTAAACACGCTATCGCTGGCAGCCGCATTGCATTAGGCGCACAAAACGTTGACGTCAACCTGTCTGGCGCATTCACTGGCGAAATTTCTGCTGAAATGCTGAAAGATGTCGGTGCAAAATACATCATCATCGGTCACTCAGAGCGCCGTACTTATCACAAAGAAAGCGATGAGTTCGTTGCAAAACAATTTGCAGTACTGAAAGAACAAGGTTTAATCCCAGTTCTGTGTATCGGTGAAAGCGAAGCTGAAAACGAAGCTGGTAAAACAGAAGAAGTTTGTGCTCGTCAAATCGATGCAGTCCTGAACACATTAGGTGCAGAAGCATTCCAAGGTGCTGTTATCGCTTATGAGCCAATCTGGGCAATCGGAACCGGTAAATCAGCAACTCCAGCGCAGGCACAAGCCGTACATAAATTTATTCGTAGCCACATTGCGAAAAAAGATGCAGCTGTCGCTGAGCAAGTGATCATTCAATACGGCGGTTCTGTTAACGCAGGCAACGCTGCTGAGTTATTCACTCAACCAGATATCGATGGTGCTTTAGTTGGCGGCGCGTCCTTAAAAGCGGACGCTTTTGCGGTGATTGTTAAAGCTGCAGCTGAAGCCAAAAAAGCTAAGTAATTAAATTCTGTATTTAATCACTCCATTTAACCGTCTATTTTAATTTAACGTTAAATAGACGGTTTTATTTTTCCTTCTATTAAATAAAAAATAATAAAAAAAGAATTTAAAAAATCATTAATTAAAAATATAAACCATTACTTTACATTTAAAAAACCACTGCAAAATAAAAGAAAATATAAGTATCAGACAAACTTCAATTTCATTGTAAATATAAATAAAAATCGAACAAACACAACCCACTAGGTAATAAAAAGTTAGCTAACCCACTAATTTAAATGCCTATACCATCAAAAATTAACCATAGACAGCCTCAAGATAATTCATTTAGATTGCTTGCATCGGCTCGCCGATTTTTCATTATTGATATTTTTGTTCTGTTCTCTTTAAATTAGTAACGTAATAAAAATCAATGGCTTCTTATTAATTATAGTGGAGTCCCTCTTCAAAGAGTTCAACAGGTTCTTGCTTATTATAATTAATCTGTAAGCCCATTGATTTTCAATCATTGAATAATTAAAGCATTCTATAAAGGATGAATATGAAGTCTATAACGGGTTTAATTCTTAATACTGTAATTCTTAGCACAGCAATCATTTTCCCTACCGCCAGTTATTCTCAATACAGTCAATCTGAATCCAGTGATGATCATTGGCGCGTTAAAACCAATGTGTATGTCGAGCTCGAAGAGTATCAAGGGCAGCGGGATTCACAGAATAACAAAGTGTATGACAAAGCCAGTATGATAGGTAAGTTATCGCTGAGTAATCCGGCATCCACTTGGTCGTTTGATCTCGAACACCGAGAAACCTTAAGAAATCACGGAAAAAACTTCTCCAATTCCAGAGATTCCTACATTCGTAATCGAACCCAAATCGGTGTAACCAAACAGTTCATTAAAGATAAAATTTCCAACCTCGATATCAATTTCACCTACCGCAAAGAATCCAATGATGTAACTCCAGGCTCTAAAGCCCGCTCATCCAACAGCCTCTATTGGGTTATGCCTTCCGGTTCAATCAACCTTGATGAACGATGGACATTTAATTATTGGGGCGCGCTTTACTACTACAGTAATTTCTATGAGGCCAATAACTACGAATTTGAATCTGAAGTGGGCGTGAGTTATAAACTCACCAATAGCATTAAAGCCAAAGTCAGCTATTACAGTGATAAAGCGTGGGATAATGAGTTCACCACCCAATCCTTACAACGCCAAATTCGCCTTGGCTTACCCGTGACTATTAATCAAGACTGGAGCATTTCCCCTTATTTCCGCTATCTCATTAATGATAATGAATACAACAATAGAGGCTCAATCACTCAGCAACTACGTAATGGCTACCGTATCGGAACTCAAGTGGAATACAAAATAACACCGAAGTTAGCATTATGGGGCGGCGTTGCCTATGAACCCACTAAATGGAAATACCCAAAAGGCAGTGAAAAAACATCAGGAAACAGTAATAAACAAACGATGTATCTCGGTCAGCTAGGCGTGAAATATAGCTGGTAGCGATAAACATTCGGCAGTTATAAATTCCTAGCCGCTCCGCCATGATAGCGGACGGTTAGGAGCTTAATTTGGTCTTCAAATCGTTAGCGATTAGCGGCGAATGATTTTATCAAAGATCCCACCATTAGCAAAATGCGTTTTCTGCGCTTGTTGCCAACCACCAAAATTCTCATCCACGGTGAGCAATTTCAATTGTGGAAACTGGTTTTGATATTCTTTGGCTACTTGAGCATCTCGCGGACGATAATAGTTTTTTGCGGCAATTTCTTGCCCTTTAGGTGAATACAAAAACTCTAAATAAGCTTGTGCCACTTCACGGTGATCTCGCTTATCCACTGTTTTATCGACAACAGCAACGGTTGGTTCTGCCAAAATGGAAATACTCGGGGTAACAATTTCAAAATCCCCCTTCGCGCCTAACTCATTAATGGCTAACAACGCTTCATTTTCCCACGCAATCAGTACATCGCCGATTCCACGCTCTACAAAGCTGTTGGTTGCCCCTCTCGCGCCAGAGTCTAGCACTTCAACATTTTGATAAAGCTGCTTCACAAACTGTTTTGCCTTCTCTGGATCATTATGATTTTTTTCTAATCCATATCCCCATGCAGCCAAATAATTCCAGCGTGCGCCGCCCGATGTTTTCGGATTAGGCGTCACAACCGAAACGTCTTTTCGGATCAAATCATCCCAATCATGGATATTTTTCGGGTTATCTTTACGCACTAAAAAGACAATGGTTGAAGTATAGGGTGCAGAGTTATCGGGTAGTTTTTTCAGCCAGCCTGGATTAATTTTGCCACTTTGTGCAATCGCATCCACATCGTATGCCAAAGCTAGCGTCACTACATCTGCCTCTAACCCATTAATCACCGAAGTGGCTTGTTTACCGGAACCGCCATGAGACTGGCGCACCGTCACAGTATCCCCCGTTTTTGCTTTCCAATAATCACCAAACTCTTGATTATATTGGCGATAAAATTCGCGAGTCGGGTCATAAGAGACATTTAAAATTTGGATATCTTTCGCCCATGCTCCCGCAGTTAATAACAATAAAGAAAATGCCGCTATTGGATAGCGTGAACTTTGCCAGAAACGTACCATCATTCTTTTCTCCATTAATTGAATACGGAATCAGGCTGACAGATACCCACGGCAACGGGAAATACCGAAAAGGTAAATCTTATAAATAAGAGGAATATCGAGGGGAACAAGGGCAATCTTCGCCGATATGGTCAGCATAATGCCAACCATATCGGTGAGATTTGCAATAATAGAGGTGAGAAATTAGTACAGTTTTTTCGCTGTTTCCAGCCAATCTTTCTTGAAGACGCGTTTCATGTTCATGACCGCATCAACAATATCATGGTGAACTAATTTTTCATTTTGGATCCCCACACAACGCCCGCCGTAGCCTTCCAGCAGCAGTTGGATAGAGTATGCACCCATACGAGAAGCCAAAATACGGTCATAAGCAACCGGAGAACCACCGCGCTGAATGTGACCTAATACAGTTGCACGAGTTTCATGATGAGTTTCTGCTTCAATGTATTTTGCTAACTCATCCACATCGCAAACGTGCTCGGTGATCGCAACGATTGCATGGCGCTTACCTTTTTCAATCCCACGTTTGATTTCTGACAGTAACTCTTCACGGTTAAATGGCATTTCTTGTTCTGGCAGAACTAAAAACTCACAGCCGCCTGCAATTGCCGCAGAGAGAGTGAGATCGCCACAATAACGCCCCATCACTTCAACGATAGAGATGCGTTTGTGAGAAGTCGATGTATCACGTAAGCGGTCAATCGCTTCAACCACGGTTTCTAACGCAGTGAAATAACCGATGGTGTAGTCTGTTCCAGCAACGTCGTTATCAATCGTGCCTGGTAAGCCAATGCATGGGAAACCTAATTCAGTCAGGCATTTAGCACCAAGGTAAGAACCATCACCACCAATAACAACCAGTGCATCAATGTGGTTTTTCTTCAGGTTTTCAACCGCTACCGCGCGGACTTTTTCATCACGGAATTGAGGGAAGCGAGCAGAGCCTAAGAATGTACCGCCACGGTTGATCATATCCGAAACGCTATAACGGTCTAATTGCTTCATACGGTTTTCATAAAGGCCGAGGTATCCATCAAAAATACCCATTACTTCTAAACCTTCCGCAAGAGCTGCACGTACTACGCCGCGGATCGCTGCGTTCATACCCGGTGCATCTCCACCGCTCGTTAACACTCCAATTCTTTTAATCTGCTTGACCATGATGACCTCTGATTAATGAACATAAATTGCAAATCTATGAAAAAACCACCGCACTGCACTGATATTCACTGCGACTCACTGACGGATTAACCGCAAAACTCAGCCAATAATTTTTGCTGAATTGATTCAACAAGCGAAATAATACGACAAAGCCAGGATTATGCATGGGTTTTCTCGCCAACTTTTATGTTTTCTTGTGATCTCGATTACATAATTTTAGCTCAAATGACGAAAACCAACCCACTCAACGTAATCATCTTACTTCGAAGTACAAATTAAGTCTCGATGATAGCATGTTAATCTCAGCACGACCCCATCATTGCAAGATGCGGGGCATTTTCCTATAAAAAAAGCACCCTAAGGTGCTTCTGTGGTTGATGAAAAATAGAAAAATCTATTTATAACAGTCTATTAGGTATAAAAATAACGCGTTAGGTGGAAGAAAATTGGTGCAGCAAAACAGAGAGAATCAATTCTATCTAACATTCCGCCATGTCCTTCAATGATGGCCCCAAAGTCTTTGATCCCGCTGTCGCGCTTAATTGCAGACATACACAACCCACCGACAAAGCCCATTAACGTAATCGCCAGTGACATTAACCCTGCCGCCCACCAACTAAATGGCGTCACCCAGTACAAACAGATACCAATCAGCACTGAAGTTAATATGCCGCCGATAAATCCTTCGACGGTTTTATTTGGGCTAAGCTTAGGCACAATAGGGTGTTTGCCAAGTAACTTACCAAAAACATATTGCAGCACATCAGAGATTTGCGTGACCACAATTAAGAACAGCAGCAGCTTAACGTTTTCCCCTTGGTAACCTTCAATATTCAGCATCAATAATGCCGGTACGTGGCTCAAGCAGAATACCGTGACCAACATACCCCACTGTATTTTCGCCGTACGTTCGAGGAAGTGGTAAGTATCCCCCGCCAACGCGATTCGCGTCGGTAAAAACAAGAAGACAAACACGGGCACAAAAATCGAGAACATCCCATACCACTCAATCCCAACCAGCACATATTGCAGAGGAAGGAAGACGAAAAAACACCAAAATAATGCTTCATGGTCGCTACGGCGAGTCGGTGCTAGCGTAATAAATTCCCTTAATGCAAAGAAAGAGATCAACGCAAACAGGATCACGACCCCAATATTCCCAAGCACTACCGCCAAAACGCAGACGATGCACATAACCCACCAAGCACGAATGCGCGCATTTAAGTTATCAATGGTTGGGTTACTTTTTTCCCCTGAATAACGGTATGCCAGAATACCGCCTATTACGCTGGCGACCATCAAAATACCGAAGACACCAGATAACAGCAGTGCTAATTCACGATCCCAAAGACTCATGGCATCATCTCCTCAAGTGCAACTTTCGCTCTTTGCAAAAAATCCGCCTTATTTTCATCTTCTGTCAGTGGGGGTAGTGGCTTCCCAACCGTTGCTGAACAGATAACTGGAACCACGAGCTTTGTTCCTTTCGGTAGCACGCGATTTAAATTTTCCAAATACACCGGGATGACTTCAACATTAGGATATTTTTTCGCTAAATGATAAATCCCACTTTTGAAGCTACCCAGTTCCTCGCCATCTCCCCGAGTTCCCTCTGGAAATAAAATTAATGAATGGTTTGCAGCAAGCACCGCTTCTAGTGGCCCAAGTACAGACTCTTTGGCAGGTTTGTCCCCTTTTCTATCAACCAAGACGGCTCTAAACACTTTATTGACGAGGTATCGGCGAAACGGCGTGCCATCCCAATAATCTTTGGCGGCAACAGGGTGAACAAAATGGCGCATTAAAGGAGGTAGCCCTGACCAGATAACCAACCCGTCAAGATGGCTTGAGTGGTTAGCATAGTAGATGCGGGGGGTAATAGCCGGTTGGCATCCGACCCAACGTGTACGGACACCTGTTAATAAACGACAAGTACCGGACAACAGCATTCCCATTCCTTTCGCCAGTAGAGAAACTCGCTGTGTTTTTTCCATCTTTTTTCCTTGCTCTCTTATCGAGCACAAATAAAACAATGATAAAAAAAATTCTTAATCGTATTTGCTTAATAAGATATGCAGCGTCGAACAAGAGCACAACTGGATAAGTTCTGATTTGTGACTTTATTTTCACCACCAGAATTAAGATAAAGTGCAGGTTATATATAAAACTCAGATGTTAGATAAAAAATAGGGAAGCCTTAGCTTCCCCATTAATATCATTCAAGATAAAAATTATTTTTTATCTGCAGCGATACGGTCACGGATATGTTGTGCACGCTCATCTGACGGTGGGTGAGAATCAAACATGCTAGTTTCTTTGCTGCCCAGTTTTGCTAATTTGTCAAAACCAGTCACTAAGCCTTTAGTATCCACACCACGTTTTTTCAGCAGATCATAAGAGAAATCATCTGCTTGGCTTTCTTGGTGTTGAGAGAACTGAGAATTAACCAGTTTTTGACCCAGCTCACCTAATTGTGAAGAACTTAATTGAGTCGCAACATCGTTACCTGTTGCCGCTGCCGCAGTACGTGCTGCAACTGCTGCATAAGCAACTTGCATTGCTTTACGGGTATGACCTAAAGCAACGTGACCCATCTCGTGACCCAGAACGCCTTCAACTTCGTTGTCGTTCATGATGTCCATCAGACCACTGTAAACACGTACACAGCCATTTGCCATTGCCCATGCGTTCACATCTTTGGTCATATAAACTTTATAGTTAACCGGAGTACCGTCAACTTCGTTACCCAGAGCTTTAGCAATTTTGTTTAAGCGTTGAGTATATTTGCTTGAAGCTGGAGCAATTTTGTTTTCTGCATCCATCTCTTTACAAGCGTCATCACTGAATTTTTTAACATCTGCATCAGATAATGTTGCAGCTTGGAATAATTGCATTCCAGAGTTGGTCATCAGCCCAGTGTCCATACTCTTACAGCCAGTCATAATGACCGCAGAAACTGCGACCGCAACAAGCGCCTTCATTTTCATCTTCTTTTTTTTCCTTGCTACAAAAATTATATTACTGTTTTTAATAAACCATTCTCGTTCTAATAACGATTCGGAGATATAGCCTAAAGATTCTGTTTAAAATCACAATAAGAATAAAGCCATTAAATAAGCAATCTATGAATTTGATAACAATTTTGTCCAAAGAGTGAAATTATCAGAATTATCCGCTAACTAAATAGTCGCGATTTGACTGAGTTAAATCACTCTAAAATGACTTAAATGGCTTTGTAGCGTTATCTTTCGAATAACTCAATCACACAAAAGTCCCCATGACGCTCAGGAGAAGCAATATATTGCGTAGGAGCACCTGTTTTTTCGACCAATAGGGTTTCAAAATCATTTAAGACTGAGTGCTGCCCATCTACCTGCAATTCTAACTTGCCCTGTAAGTTAAAAATCAGCACACAGTTTCCATTACTGATCCACGAGTTTGCTGACTCACAAGATACCCACTGCAGCCGAGCTGAATACTTTTCAGGGTTGTAAATCAAATTAAAATCGCGGATGGCTTCATTGATTAATTCGGCATACACATCACTTTCACCATTAAAGGCGTGAAATTGCTTTTGTAATAAAGAAACTGGCGGGTTTTTATCTATCTGCAGTACAATCCCGGAGCCTTCCAATACGCCAATAATGCGCTGTTTATTTGGGAAGAAAGAAAATGAGCCAGCGGATTTTACGTCTGCAATCGACACTCGCCAGTCAAAATTTTCTAGCCCTTCGCCGTGGCTTCTTGCGAGTTCTAACGTAAATCCTTGCCCATTTTTCCAAGGCATTTTTTTATAATCGTGAGCAGTAAGTTTCTGGATCATGGCGCAATATGACCTCTTTGGATGTGTGAAAATCTATTTTGCAAGTGTTCGGAATAATCGCTGGAAATAGAGATAGTACGTGGAAAGTGAATGTATAGACAATCTAAAGTTGTCGTTAAATTGATAAATAAAAAAAAGCCCCTTAAAAAGGGGCTATAAAGACAGGGATGGTGTCTATGGCAAGGAAAAACTTCAGTTATTGCTACTTCACTACTTACTTCGAAACTCAACGATACAGCTTAGAAACTCAACTACAGGCTTTAAAAAACTCAACTACACTCACTACTAGGAATCTCTACTGCATAACTTGATATTCAGCGAACTTATGCTGATTAATTTGCTCAAGCTGCGCCTTTTGCTCTGGCGTCAGTAACTGGTAAAGCTCGTGATGGATACGAGCCATCTCAACGCGTTCATCCAGTTCTTTTTGCAATTGTTTCTCAAGTTGCGCTCGGACAGCTTTATCATCAAAGCGATCCGCTATAATAAGTTTGTGTAATGACTCACGTTCTTGTATTGAGGCAACATTTTCACCATGACGGTGGCGCTGGGTAGCCATCAAGTCACGAAGCTGTTGGCGCTGTTTCTCACTCAACGTGATACCATTAAACATAAATTCACTGGCACGTTCGTCGCTATTTAATGATTCAGGGATCTGAAACTGAATAGCAATATGTGTGGTTTGTAGTGGCTGGTCCGGTTGCATTTGAAGCACTAATGATGGTTCATCATTAACACTACTTTCAGATGCTTCACCAAACGCAGCGACTGGCCCGAAAACAAATGCAGAAGCTAAAACGTATGCGGCTGTTTTATGTACTGAACTGTGTTTTGTTCTGTGTACTATTCTTTGCATTTAGATACCTTGTCTCCGAACGATGCTCGTGATTCAATGGAGTTAAATATACGCGGTCGGCTGCAAACTAGCGTCAGAGCATGTAAAAGAACGTAAAGTCATGGAAACGTGAAGATTGTTATCGTATTTTGGCAGTTGGAGGACTTAATTAATGCATAAAATCCTATTAGTTGATGACGACCGTGAACTCACGTCGCTTTTAAAAGAACTGCTGGAAATGGAAGGTTTCAATGTTGTCATCGCTTATGACGGTGAGCAAGCATTACAGCAAATCGATTCATCCATTGACCTATTATTACTCGACGTCATGATGCCGAAGAAAAACGGTATTGAGACATTAAAAGAGTTACGCCAAATTCACCAAACACCCGTCATTATGTTAACGGCGCGTGGCAGTGAATTAGATAAAGTACTGGGCTTAGAGCTCGGTGCCGATGACTATTTACCAAAACCATTTAACGATAGGGAGTTAGTAGCGCGGATTCGTGCGTTACTGCGCCGCTCAAACTGGAGCGAGCAAACTCAAGGGGACAACAGCAACACCCCAACCTTACAAGTGGACAAATTACAGCTCAACCCAGGTCGTCAAGAAGCCAGCTTCGACAACGAAATCCTTGATTTAACCGGCACCGAGTTTACTTTGCTCTATCTATTAGCCCAGCATTTAGGGCAAGTGGTTTCAAGAGAGCATTTAAGCCAAGAAGTTTTGGGTAAGCGCCTCACGCCATTTGACCGTGCGATTGATATGCATATTTCAAACTTGCGCCGCAAACTTCCAGAACGCACCGATGGTCAACCTTGGTTTAAAACCTTGCGTGGACGCGGTTACTTGATGGTTTCTGCCACATGATCAACAGCTTAACAGCTCGAATATTTGCGATTTTCTGGTTTACCCTCGCACTAGTATTAATGCTAGTGCTGATGGTGCCTAAGCTCGACTCTCGGCAGCTCACCGTCCTGATGGAAAGTGAGCAACGCCAAGGGGAGATGCTTGAGCAACACATCGAAGCCGAACTCGCGCAAGCTCCAATGAACGACCTACTTTGGTGGCGACGGATTTCCAACGCCATCAAAAAATGGGCGCCCCCAGGGCAACGGCTGATTATCGTGACCAGTGAAGGCCGCGTGATTGGTGCGATGCCGAGTGAAATGCAGGTGATCCGCAACTTTATTGGTCAATCCGATAATGCCGACCATCCGAAAAAGAAAAAGTACGGACGCGCAGAAATTCTAGGTCCATTTTCTATTCGTGACGGTGAAGATCACTACCAACTCTATTTAGTTCGCCCGGCAAGCAGCCCACAGTCAGACTTTATTAACCTCTTGTTTGACCGACCGTTTTTACTCTTGATTGCCACCATGTTAATCAGCGCACCACTGTTGTTATGGCTATCATGGAGCTTGGCTCGCCCTGCCCGTAAATTAAAAATGGCGGCGGACGATGTGGCAAAAGGTAACTTGCGCCCACACCCAGAGCTAGAATCGGGTCCCCAAGAATTCTTATCGACGGGTAACAGTTTTAACCAGATGATCAGTGCATTAGATGGCATGGTCACCGCCCAGCAGCGATTGATTTCTGACATATCTCACGAGTTGCGCACCCCACTCACACGATTACAGCTAGCGACGGCATTATTACGTCGCCGCCATGGTGAGAGTAAAGAACTGGAGCGCATCGAGACAGAAACTCACCGTTTAGATAGCATGATCAATGATTTGCTGGTGCTTTCTCGCAGTCAGCATAAGAATGAGATTCTTCGCGAACACATCAAAGCCGATGAGTTATGGGGAGATATTCTGGATGATGCAAGCTTCGAAGCGGAGCAAATGAACAAAACGCTGGATGTCACGTCGCACCCTGGTTCATGGCCGTTATATTGCAATCCATCCGCCATTGGTAGTGCATTTGAAAACATAGTGCGTAACGCACTGCGCTACTCAAACACCCATATTGCGGTTGATTTCAAAGAAGAAAATAACGGTATTTTGATTACTGTCGACGATGATGGCCCGGGTGTTAGCCCTGCTGACCGCGAGCATATCTTCCGACCTTTCTATCGCACCGATGAAGCTCGCGACAGAGAAACCGGAGGTACCGGGCTTGGCTTAGCAATTGTGGAAACAGCGATTTCCCAACATAAAGGCTGGGTAAAAGCTGACG
Source organism: Providencia sp. JUb39 (assembly GCF_012272845.1). Lineage (NCBI taxonomy): Bacteria > Pseudomonadati > Pseudomonadota > Gammaproteobacteria > Enterobacterales > Morganellaceae > Providencia > Providencia sp. JUb39. The sequence continues at coordinate 67,949 of NZ_JAAWXD020000001.1, forward strand.
ACAGCCCGCTAGGTGGATTACGCCTACAGATTTGGCTGCCAGAACACGGTCGCTAATCTTACATTATGAAGGTCTTTGGTGCTTATATGCCAAAGACCTTTTTATATATCAGCCATATATTCCTATCTTATTTCGCCGAATATTCCCTACCAAACTCAACCTGCCTGATAATTAACTTATTCATATTCACAAACAGTGATGAAATTAGTATCTCAAACATTTAATGATATTTGCCTATACGCGTTTACCACATATACTTGTAAGTAAGAAATAGCTCAGACAATTCTTATAAATATTATATTTCATTGATTATATCGTTATTCGAGTAATTACCTTTTTCTACGCCGCATGGGCGTGATCTATTTATATATTAATAACATACATCAAGTTACAGCTGTGATTATCATTATTTTTTATACTATCTAGCCGTATACATGCTTTTTCTTGACTATTAGGTTAGCCCCTAAGTATAGATGCCATTCAAACCAATATACCACCCAATGTGAAATTAACAATTTTTGATAGAACTATATACTAATAACTCACTTAATGGTTTCAAAAAGGTGATCAGAAGATTACTGGTAAAGTAGCGATTTTTAGGCGCCTCACACCGATAGTCACTCTGATACTTTAGTGCTATTATTAAGGGCTTTTGATTGATTGTGCTTACGGCACGAGTCAACCTATATGGGAAGGCTATCATAAGCAGTGTTTATTAATTGAGCAATCATGCAAAAAATGCAGTATTTTCAATTAATAAACACTAAATTCTGAAATTCAATGGCGCTCTGGGACCCGATAACCCAGTGCGGTAGCTATGGGTTTTTTGAAATATTATATATCTTACGTTCTATTGAAAATATTTATTCAAGTCTTACTGACATAATTTTTATATTACTCATACAGATTACTAGAAGAGTAGATCAAGTTTTCATTATTAAATAATTAACTCCGTTAGACTCATGGATATATTAATGAATATTAAAAAATTCCCAAATAGGGATTTATTTTTTCGAAAATATTGGAATAGAAATAAATGAAGATTCTTCTACTTGGTAAGAATGGTCAAGTTGGGTGGGAATTACAGCGAGCATTATCCCCATTAGGTGAATTGATTGCTTTAGACCGCCATTCGAAAAATTATTGTGGCGACTTATCCAATCTTGATGGGCTTGCTAAAACAGTAGAACTGTTAAAGCCTGATGTTATTGTTAATGCTGCTGCATATACCGCCGTAGATAAAGCAGAAAATGAGCCTGAATTATCAAGATTAATTAATAGTGAAGCAGTAAAGACTTTAGCTAAATCAGCTGAAAAAATTAATGCTATTTTAATTCATTACTCAACTGACTATGTTTTTTCTGGAGAAGGTGAACATTTTCGGCAAGAGGACGATAAAACTGCGGCACTAAATACCTATGGACAAACTAAGTTAGACGGAGAACAACACATTCAACAATATTGTTCTAATCATCTAATCTTTAGAACTAGTTGGGTTTACTCTACCTTCGGTAATAATTTCGCAAAAACAATTCTTAATTTAGCCAAAACGAAAGAAAAGCTATCAGTTATTAATGATCAATATGGAGCTCCAACTAATGCTGAGTTAATCGCAGATTGTACAGCTATTGCATTAACCCAAACTTTAAAAGATAAAAGTAAATGTGGCATCTACCATTTAGTCTCCTCTGGATCAACTAATTGGTATCAATACGCTAACTTAGTTACTAAAGAAGCAAGAAAAAATGGAATCGAATTAGCACTGAAGGAATTAAACGCTATTCCCGCAATCGACTACCCCCTCCCCGCCAAACGCCCATATAATTCAAAAATGAATAACACCAAATTTAAAATAACATTCAATGCTGAATTACCAAATTGGGAGTTAGGTGTTAAACGCTTAATCAAAGAATTATCAATTTAAATAAAAATTTGTAGAACATAAAAATGGAAAAGACATATAAAGGTATTATTTTAGCAGGTGGCTCAGGAACTCGTTTATATCCAGTAACGATGGCAGTAAGTAAACAATTGTTACCGGTTTATGATAAACCAATGATTTATTATCCATTAAGCACACTAATGTTAGCTGGCATTCGAGATATATTAATTATTAGTACGCCGCTAGATACACCTCGCTTTCAACAGTTATTAGGTGATGGCAGTCAATGGGGATTGAATTTAAAGTATAAAGTACAAGAAAGTCCTGATGGACTTGCACAAGCTTTTATTATTGGTGAAGAGTTTATTGGTGATGATAATTGTGCCCTCATTCTTGGTGACAATATTTTCTACGGGCATGATTTACAAAATCAACTAGAAAAAGCAACTAAGAAAGAATCGGGCGCCACTGTTTTTGCTTACCATGTAAATGACCCAGAACGTTATGGTGTTGTTGAATTTGATCATACTGGTACCGCTATCTCATTAGAAGAAAAACCTAAAAAACCTAAAAGTAATTATGCGGTTACTGGCCTATATTTTTACGATAACAGCGTCATTCAGCTTGCAAAAAACCTTAAGCCATCAGAACGTGGTGAGTTAGAAATCACTGATATTAACCGTCTTTATCTTGAACAAGGCAACTTATCAGTCGCAATAATGGGTCGCGGTTATGCATGGTTAGATACAGGCACACACCAAAGCTTAATTGATGCAGGCAATTTTATCCAAACATTAGAAGAACGCCAGGGTTTAAAAGTTGCTTGCCCTGAGGAAATTGCTTACAGAAAAAATTTTATTACAACTGATGATGTTAAAAAGCTGGCAAAGCCCTTATCCAAAAATTCATACGGTCAATATTTACTTAAGATGGTAAAAAACAAATGAAAATTATTACAACAGAGATTCCAGATGTTTTAATTATTGAGCCTAGAGTTTTTGAGGATGAACGAGGTTTTTTCTTTGAAAGTTTTAATCAAAAACAATTCGATGAAGCTGTAGGCTATCCTGTAAACTTTGTACAAGATAATCACTCAAAATCAGTAAAAGGTGTGCTCAGAGGATTACATTATCAAGAAGAACCTTATTCCCAAGGAAAATTAGTAAGATGTATTGTTGGCGAAGTATTTGATGTCGCCGTTGATATTCGAAAGAATTCAACGACATTTGGTAAATGGGTAGGAGTTAATCTATCATCAGAAAATAAGCGTCAGCTATGGATTCCCGAAGGATTTGCTCATGGTTTTTTAGTATTAAGCGAAAAGGCTGAATTTGCTTATAAAACAACGAATTATTATAATATAGAGTCTGAGAAAGGCATAATTTGGAACGACAGCTTTCTAAATATTTTGTGGCCTACAACAACTAAAATTAGCTTATCTAAAAAAGACTTGAATTCTCCCAACTTAACTCACGACAATAAAAATCAATGAAAAATAAAAACATATTATTATCAACAATTTACAAAGCTGATAACTATGGTGCATTATTCCAAGCATATTCCTTAAATTACTTTTTGCAGCAAAAACATCAGAATAGTGTATTCATTTTAAATAGCAGTCCAAAAAAAATCTCACGACAATTTACAGCATTAAGAACATACTCCTTTAAAGCATTTCTCAAGGATTTATGTAGATATCATCCTAGAAAACAAATGATAAATAAGTTTAAGGATTTTATAACCGAAAATTTTAATGAAGTCACACTAAAAGAAACCTCAGATTTAAAAATTGACCTTTGCGTCACAGGTAGTGATCAAGTTTGGAACCCAAATATTATTTCATTCAATAATCAACTACTTGGCGATTATTTCTTTGAAAACATTAATGCAAAAAAAATAGCATTCTCTGCTAGCCTTGGATCATATAGATATAATGATGAACAACTATCTAGATTTAATAAATTAATAGACAGTTATTCATGTATAACAGTGCGAGAACAAGATACTGCAACATATTTGAGTGAGGTTACATCTCATGATGTATTTAATACATTAGATCCAACACTCATACAACCAGAAGGCTTTTGGAATAAGCTTACTACGGATAGTTTTATTAAGAAAGATTATATACTTGTATATTATAACAATAAAACAAAAGATTTAACAGAAACAGTAAACCAAATAAAAAACAAGTTAAATTTACCCGTAATCGTTATAAATAATTGGTACAATAGTGAAATAAATTCAGATAAATATATACGAAATGCAGGTCCGATCGATTTCTTAAATGCATTCAAAAATGCCAAATACATTATTACAAATACATTTCATGGCGTGTGTTTTTCTATTAATTTTAAGAAAGAGTTTCTTTATATAGATAATGGAATTCATTCAAATAGAATGACTAGCCTATTATCCAAAGTAGATGGCTTGCATAAAATCATTACAAAAAATAATGAAGCATGTATAAATAACCTAACGAAATCTATTTCCTATGAAAAATTAGAAAATGAAAAGAACTTATCTACAAGAATCCTAATGGAACATTTATAATGGAAGAAAATAAAAATTTAGCGAAAATGCTTGAGCGAGAAAGAATTCCATATAGGAAAAATTTAAACTTAAAAAATATTACATACTCAAGCACTGGAAATAATGTAGATTATTATATTCAACCAATATCTAAACAGCAATTAGTTTTATTGATACAGGAATTAAATAAACTAAAAATCAAGTTTTTAATTTGTGGAGGAACTACAAATTTACTATTTTTAGATTTTATTGACTACGGATGTATTGTTAATACCTCTCTATTAAGTGATTTCAGTATCGATGAAAGCGGTATTACCGTATCTTCAGGTGTAGAATTATCTAAATTTGTTAGGCTCTGCCTTATACATGGTTGTATTGGATTTGAAGGATTAGAGGGTATTCCAGGAAGTATTGGAGGAGCTGTATTTCAAAATGCAGGAGCATATGGTTATTTAATATCTGATCTTATAGTAAGAGTTCGCTGTTGTGATTATAACGGAAATCTTTTTACTCTCACAAAAGAGAATTGTGATTTCAAAAAGAGGAGCTCAATCTTTCAAAGTAAAGACTATATTATCTTAGATATTGAATTTAAAATAAAAAAAGGAGATATTCATCAAGCAGAAAAAAAAATAGAAATGTTTCATATTGCTCGCCATAGCTATCAAGAATGGGTATACCCTAATCTCGGAAGCGTGTTTGTAACTGATACTAATGTTTATGACTCATTTAGTAAAAAAAATATCTTATATAAAATAATTTTATTTATGATAAAACTTATATCTAATAACCCAATATATAAAAGATGGTTTAGAAAATCACCATCAAACAAGTTAAAAAACTTAGCAACTCAAAAGTTAATAACAGACAAAATCTCACCACACATTTATTCGCATAAATCGATAAATACCTTTACTAATAGAAACAATAAGTCTATAGACATTGTAAAATATTATTTCGAAATGTTTTTACATCTTGGAGATGATGCTAAGTTAGAGAACGAGATAGTTTTTAGTTCTATATCTCGCATCATCAACAAACCAGACTACGATGAATTTAATTCAATTATATCTAAGAATGAAAAAATAAAAAATAAAATAAAATAAAATAAAATAAAATAAAATGGCTACATTACAAAAATACATATATATTCTATTATTAACATTGAGCTCAGCTGCATCAGTAGTAGGTATGATATCTTATATCTCATTAACTACTTTAATAATTTTACATTTTTTCCATTTTAAATCAAACAAACTTCGCCTCGGAAAATTTTTAATTTTAATATCTTATTTTTTAATTTTATTAACAATAGCCGTTATTAATAAAGAGGATAGGTATTTAGATTTAGACTTATCCGTCATTAATATATTTTTACAATTAATGTTTTTAATTACCCTACCTAAAAGCCATATAGTTTTTGATTCAGTAAAACTATCTTTGCTTATTCAATTACTACTTAGTTTTTTATTATGCTTATATGGGCTATTTTTTCATGATTATTCTATGTTTGTAGACAGCAAATATACCAAAGGTTATGATGGTCTACTTATTCCAACCGGAATATATAGTACACCACAAGCTCTTGCATCCGTAGGATTAATTGTATTTTTCTTTAATAAAGAAAAAATAAAAAAATACATAGGGGTTTTAGCGATTTTATCGTCACTGAATCGAACATCTTATTCTACTTTTCTGATCACAATTTTCTTGAAATCCAATAAGAAACTCATTCTTTTATCTTTTTTATCATTTCTACTTGTTTTTCTATATATATATAATTTAAGTGACTACATAAACCTAAGGACTATTATTAGTCGTTTAAACCTACTTTTTGGAGCATACTCTCAAATAAATACAGATAGTTTAATAACTATTCTTTTTGGTTCTTGGAACAAGATTGAGTTTTATCTTCCTATGTATAATATATATAAAAATTATATAGAAAATGGATATCTATTTATATTCTATCATTTTGGTGTTATAGGCTTACTAGTATATATTTTTTATGGTATCCCATTACTATTAAGTTTAATGAAAGCAAAAAAAAATGAAATCACTTTTTTATTTTTTTCTTACTATTTCATTAACCCTATAATGACACATGAGTATTTGATAACATCATTTTACCAGATACTCTTTGTTTTCTATTTTTATAGTCACAATCGCAATGAAGAAAATAAATAATCTTTTATCTCTAGCTTACTCAGTATTAGGAACTATATCTGTTTACTCCCTGTCTTTTATCCTCGCAAATCAATCCAAATATTTATTCGGTGAGTTTTCTAGTTTCATTTTTTTATTAAATATTTTTATTTCAAGTGCAGGAGTTGGTATTGACATTCAAACAGCTAGGCTGTTTGTGAAGGGGGAAATGTCAAAAATAGGTGTTTTCCTATTCGCTGGAACTATATTCAATGCTTTTCTAACAATATTATATATTATAATATCCATTGCATTAAATAAACTTTCTTATATTTATGCATTTCCTATCGTAGTCTTTCAGTTCTTTATTATTTACATTGTTGGTAGATTGCAAGTAGAAAAAAGATTTCTAGAAATGTCTCTCATTTTTAATAGTGTAAATATATTTAGACTAGTATTCTTATCAATAGCTCTTTATTACTATAGAACTGTGACTTTAAATGAGATCATTATCTCATTTTTAATCATACATCTTTTTTTTATGCTTTTTATATTTTTTAAATATAAAAACTATTTTGTATTTGGAAAAACACGCTCGATAAAAAACTTCTTACTTATGGTGGATAAGAACGCCTTCACATCTCTTAGTGTGGTAGCAATTGCTCCGTTTTTACATATGCTTATATACCAATCTGATATAATTATATTAAGCGCTAATTTCGATCCTACAACTATAGCAAGTTACTCTATTGTTATAACAATATTAACTGCCATTTATTACTTTCCATCACTAATCGCCAACCGTTATATTTTATCTCGCCTTTTAGCTATAGGATACAATGAAAAAAAGAAAGAGAACAAATCAATTTATATATATAACTCACTATGTGTTCTACTTATTATTTTTTTATTTTCAATCTCTGACTTCATATTTAAAACATTATTTTCAGGTAAATATAATGACTCAATATATATTTTTCAACTATTACTAATAGCATGTATTTTTAGATTATTCTCAATTCCTATAGCAACAACTTTAAATACAGAAAAGCTAGCTCCCAAAAAAATAGTCATTATGGCATGCGTTGCTTTTTTAAATATTACATTCAATATTATATATGTACCTAGATATGGAATTGACTTTTTAATAATATCAACTATCTCTACTGAAATTTTATTATTCTCATCTTACCTATATTTATTTAATAGAAAATGAAACATTATATTTTTATTCATCTTTACAATGACTATAGTGGTAGTCCTAGAGTATTAAAAGAACTTGTATCTACACTGCAAGAAGAGTCTAAAAACTCTAATTTCCATCTGATAACTAGCAATAGCAATGGAATTTTAAACAAGATTAATTGGAGTAGCGAGTGTCGATTTAAATATAAGCCTAAAGCTAACAAAGCACTTAAGCTTTTTGATTACTTGGTTTCTCAAATTAAAATTTTTTCTTATACTTTTCTGCTAATCACTAAGTTAAGAAAAAGAAACGATGGTGATATTACAGTTATTATAAATACAATGTTACCATTTGGTGCCAGTATCGCTGTTTACATATTAAAACATAAAAAAGTATTCCACTACATACATGAAACATATATTAAGCCTAATATTTTGAAACTATTCTTGAAGAAAATAATCAGTTTAACATCTGGAGAGATTATCTTTGTTTCAAAATATTTAATGTTTGAAAGTGAGTTTAAAAACAAGAAGCAACATGTAGTTTATAATCCAATATCACCTGAATTAGTTTCTATTGATATAGCTAATAAAAGTAAAAATTCAATTATAATGCTATCCTCCCTTGTAGATTATAAGCGTATAGATAGATTTATAATGCTTGCTAAATATTTCAATGAAAATAATTACTCATTCTATTTTACTCTTGTATTAAACTCTAATGAAAATGATTATAAAAAATTCATTGAAATGAAGAAAATATCCCTACCTGATAATATCAATACCTTTTTTAAGCCTGATAATATAATCAAGTTATATCAAAATAGTGGTTTTGTTATTAATCTTACAGACCATAAAAAATGTATTGAGACTTTCGGTCTAACTCTTGTTGAAGGTATGGCTAATGGCTGTATACCGATCGCTCCAAACTATGGTGGCCCCAAGGAGATAATTAGCCATGATTTTGGTTATCTTTTTAATGAATTCAGCTGCGAAGATATATTCAAATTTATTAAAAACATATTTGATAATGACAAATTTTCATTCTATTCTAAACAAGCTTCATTGCAAAGTAAAAAATTTAGTCTAGATATATATAGAAAGGAAATCCTTAAATCCTTAAATCCTTAAATCCTTAGGTTATTTCATGAGTACGAATAAAAAAGTAAGTATTATCGGAACCGTAGGGTTACCAGCTTGTTATGGTGGTTTTGAATCGCTAGTTCAAAATTTAGTAGATTATCAATCTAAGAATATTTCATATTCTATATATTGCTCATCTATGCATTACCCTGAAAAAAACAAGAAATATAAAAATGCAAGTTTAAATTATATACCTTTAAATGCCAATGGTATATCGAGTATTTTTTATGATGGTTTATCACTACTACATTCTTGGAAAAAAAAGAATGATGTGACTCTTATATTGGGAGTTTCTGGATGTATATTTCTTCCATTATTTAAACTTATTTCAAAGTCAAAAATAATAACCAATATTGATGGTCTGGAATGGAAAAGAAATAAATGGGGGAAATTTACTAAGTACTTTTTAAAGTTATCAGAAAGATTGGCAGTCAAATACTCTGACATTATTATATCTGATAATCAAGCTATTGCAGATTACGTAAAAAATGAATATAGCATACAATCTAAAGTAATTGCATATGGGGGTGACCACGTTCTCACCTCTACTATTAATAATAATCACTCTACTAATGATAATACTTTAAATAATGAAGACTACTATCTTTCTATCTGCCGTATAGAACCTGAAAATAATATATCTTTAATATTGGATGCTTTCTCTAAAAATAATAAAAAAATAAAATTCATAGGAAACTGGCAGAATTCCGAGTATGGCCGCAATCTTTATAATAAATATTCCCAACATGAAAATATAGAGTTAATTAGCCCAATATATGACTTGACCACTTTATTTAAATATAGAATAAATTGTAACGGTTATATACATGGCCATTCTGCAGGTGGTACAAACCCTTCACTAGTTGAGGCCATGCATATTGGCAAACCTATTTTAGCATTTGATTGTAATTTTAATAGATACTCAACAGATAATAAGGCATTATATTTTTCCGATTCAGAATCATTAAACAATATAATTAAGTTTACGTCCACTGAAGACTTCATTGTTAATTCAAAAGAAATGAAAAAAATTGCTTCCACTCAATATACATGGACAAAAATAGTCTCCCTATATGAGAATTTGTATTAATATCTATTTAATGAAATATAAATTATATGAACCTATTAAATTCATCCGTCCACTAAAAATGGATGAACTGTCTACTTCTAATGCCATCCATGATTTAAATCCATTCAAAACTGAGAGTAACATCATTCCGGCTAATCATATGATTCCAGAAACCATGAGCAGTTCTTGTGTATTAGTCACCGGCGGTCTTGGCTATATCGGCAGCCATACCTGCGTGCAAATGATCCAACAAGGTATTCAGCCGATTATTTTAGATAATCTTCATAATGCCAACCTTGAAGTGCTTAATCGCATTGAAACCATCACGGGAACTAAACCGACGTTTTATCAAGGTGATGTGCGCGACAAAAGCATTTTGGACACCATTTTTGCTCAGCATTCCATTAGTTCAGTAATCCACTTCGCGGGGTTAAAAGCGGTAGGTGAATCTGTTGAAAAACCGATTGAATACTATGATGTGAATGTAAATGGTACCTTAGTTTTAGTGCAAAGCATGCGTCAGGCTGGTGTTAAAAGCTTAATTTTTAGCTCCTCTGCGACTGTGTATGGCGAACCTGAACATACCCCGTTAACTGAAGAATCCTCTGTCGGAAATACCAATAGCCCATATGGTACGAGTAAATATATGGTTGAGCGTATTTTAACTGACCTCAGTATCTCAGATAACGAATGGTCAATTTCCTTACTACGCTACTTCAACCCAGTTGGTGCGCATAATTCTGGCTTGATGGGTGAAGACCCTAATGGGATCCCAAATAACCTGACCCCATTTATTGCGCAAGTAGCTGTCGGTCGCCGTAAAGAACTTGCTGTATTCGGCGGGGATTATGCCACCAAAGACGGCACTGGCGTTCGCGATTATATCCATGTGATGGATTTAGCTGATGGACATATTGCTGCGTTAAATCATATGAATAAAGACTCAGGGCTTTATATCTATAATCTGGGTACAGGTACCGGAACCAGCGTGCTGGAAGTGATCGTTGCTTTTGAAAAAGCCGTTGGCAAGCCAATCCCTTATAAGATTGCTGAACGTCGTGCAGGAGATATTGCTGAATATTGGTCAACTCCAGCAAAAGCAGAGCGCGAGCTTGGTTGGAAAGCCAAATATAACATTCAGGATATGGCTGATGATGTATGGCGCTGGCAATCTATGAACCCCAACGGCTATCAAAGCTAAATCATCCTTGATATAGCATCAATTAGGCGAGCTACCGGCTCGCCTTTTTATTTTTTACCTCCTCAAACTCTATTCTCACCACACTATTAACCTACCCACTCCCTAGTTCGTTTCTGGTCTATTTCTCAAACCACCCCTCATTCACAAAACATCCACCTCATCAATATCATTTTTTGTTTTATTATATTTTTATATAACATCGATTTTTGGATGAATTATTTGGTTTTTTATTTAAAACTGAACTATTATCCCGAGTTAACTTTGTGTCGTGTAACTTCGATTGCTAAAAATTACCATTATCCATCCTGATTAGGGCTATTATCATGTTCAGTAAATTTCTCATGGCTATCACAATGAGCATCCTAATTTCTGGGTGTCATCTCGTCCCGGGAACCTATATTTCCACATCAGGAAAAAGGACTATTGATACTGGTAAGCAAGATATCAACCAACTTGTGGATATTTACCCTATCTCCCCTAAGCTCCTAAGCGAAATGCAAATTACCCCTGTGATTGCCAAATCTAATCCTCAGCTTGAAGAGCAGCTAGCAAGTTATGACTATCGTGTTGGCGTGGGGGATGTGCTGGCAATTACCGTATGGAATCACCCTGAGCTCACTATCCCCGCAGGCTCCTATCGCAGCGCTGCGGATTCAGGAAACTGGGTTCACGCGGATGGCACCATTTATTATCCCTATATTGGAAAAGTCTCCGTTCTTGGTAAAACAATCAGTGAAATCAGGAAATTAGTCAGCACCCGACTAGCAGCTTACCTTGAAGCACCACAAATCGATATCAACATTGCAGCCTTTCGTTCGCAAAAAATTTATGTGTCTGGCGAAGTGACTAAGCCGGGTTCCTTGCCCATCACCAATGTCCCTCTTACTATTTTGGAAGCCTTTAATACCGCAGGTGGGTTAACCGAAAAAGCGGACTGGGACAATGTGATCCTCACCCGTGGGGGAAAAGAGATAAAAATCTCGCTGCAATCGTTAGTCCAATACGGTGATTTAACCCAAAACTACTTAATGCTATCCGGCGATGTTCTCTATGTTCCCCGTAATGATGCGCAAAAGGTCTTTGTGATGGGAGAAGTGGGGAAACCGTCAACACTGACCATCGACCGAGCAGGCATGAGCATCACTGAAGCACTAAGTAAAGCCAATGGGCTCAACCAAACAACCGCGAGTGCAACAGGGATTTTTGTCATCCGGTCGATGCATAAACCCGCACCAATAGCAGGTTCTGAAGACGAAAACCCTCTTTCTAAAATGGCAGAAATTTATCAACTCGACCTCTCTGATGCGACGTCACTCGTAATGGGAACTGAATTTAAATTACAACCTTATGACCTAGTTTATGTAACAGCGGCGCCCGTTGTTCGGTGGAACCGTTTAATCACCCAATTACTGCCAACCATCGCCTCATACAACCAGCTTGCCGAAGGAACTAAGCGTATTTATGCATGGTAATTTTATTTTTAATCAAATGCTTATGTTAAATAACATTCTTATCGTGTGCATGGGGAACATTTGCCGGTCACCCACTGCGGAGCGTTTAATGCAGGGGCTTTTCCCCCAAAAAAAGATCCACTCCGCAGGCCTGATTGCGCGGGAAAATCAACCTGCTGATGCTCAAGCTCGCCATATAGCAAAAAACCATCACATTTCTTTGGAGGAGAATCGTTCTCGTCGTTTGACCGGGCATTTATGCCAGATGGCGGATTTGATCCTCGTAATGGAAAACACTCATACCCAAAAACTTTATCGGCAATTTCCGCAAACCCGAGGCAAAGTCATGTTATTCGGTGAATGGCTGGATAAAACCGAAATCCCAGATCCTTATAAACATAGCGAGGAGATGTTTGTGCATGTTTATCAGCTTATGGAAAAAGCAGCCGAGTCGTGGCAAGGAAAGATTTAGACTCTATTTAAACTTATTTGAAAACTAATCCTATGAACCCATTATCCATATGAACAATACAGAAAAAAAACATTCGCCGAACACCGATGAAATCGACTTACTCGCTATATTAAAAACACTGAAATCTAACACGCTAACGATAGCGACGTTTACTATTGCCGCCATTTTAAGTGCCGGAGTATATTGCTGGCTCGCTTCTCCTATTTACCAAGCGAATGCTACATTACAGTACGATAAAGTAAACCAAGCATCACTATTAGAAAAAATGAACGATGGAATGCTTTTTGGCGGCAATAACGGGCAAATCGATTCAGAAATTGAAGTCATTAAATCCAGAATGGTGTTAGGCAAAACGGTGTCAGATTTGAATCTAGATATTCAGATTTTGCCTTCAAAGTTATTCTCCAGATTTCTAAGTAGTACTCCCGTTGTTCATATTGCAGAGTATCAACTACCCCTAGATTTAATCGGTCAACCAGCTACTTTAACCTTTTTAGATAATTGCCAATATACGTTGGACCTTACGGACCAAACTTATCATGGGCAAATTGGCATCCCTTTAAAGCAAGGTGAAATTCACTTATTGATTGATTCATGTACCGCTCAAGGTGGGGAAAAACTGACCTTAATAAAAAATGATCGTTATTCTGCTATCGAAAATTTACGACGCCGTCTCAGTATGAATGAAGCCAGTAAAGGCTCTGGTATCATTAACTTAACAATTAAAGGGACAAATCAGCGAGAAAATATCGAGATTTTAGATAATGTGATTCAAAATTATATTAATCAAAATAGAGAACATAGGAAGCTAGCTACAAACAACACGTTGATTTTTCTAGATAACTACATACCAAAAATAAAAAATAAGCTCGACCATTATGAGAATCAGTTAAATACGTTTCGTAAACAAAATGAGTCCATTGACCTAACGCTAGAGGCCAAATCCGCGCTTGAGAGTGCATTGCATGTAGAAGAAAGGCTAAATGAGCTTACTTTTAAAGAAGTGGAGCTTCAACAACGATATACCCGCAGCCACCCGGCTTATCAAGCCTTACTTGATACACGCCAAAAGTTGCTACTCGAGAAAGAAAAAGCCAGCAAAAACATTCAACAGCTACCAAACACCCAGCAGCAAATTATTCGTTTAACTCGTGATGTTGAATCCGAGCAAGCTATTTATAATCAGTTGGTGACCAAGCAACGCGAACTCAGTGTGCTGAATTCAGGGATCACTGCCGATGTGCGAATTATTGACTCTGCGGAGTCTTACCCCATGGCCATCGCTCCCAAGAAAAGCTTAATCATGGTTTTGGCCTCTTTATTGGGTCTCGTGATGGGCTGCGCCTTTGTGATCGGAAAAGAGATTCTCAATAATAAAATTAAGAACACGGAAGAACTCGAGGCGCTAGGCCTTCGTGTTTATGCCACCGTTCCATTCTCGTTGGATGAAAAAAAATCACGGTATCGCGAAAGTAAAAAGCCCCTATCCATTGAAAATCCAGCAGATATGGCAATAGAATCCATTCGTTCATTAAGAACAAGTGTCTATTTCTCTGTGATGAATCAAGACAATAATATTGTAATGGTGACAAGTGCATCCCCAAATGTAGGAAAAAGTTTTATTACTGCGAATATGGCTGTCGTCCTCGCCAATGCAGGTAAAAAAATTCTGCTTATTGATACTGATTTACGCAAAGGACATATTCATAAAACATTTGGGTTAGAAAATAAATCTGGGCTTTCAGAATTCTTATCTCAACACGGCGAGGATTCCATCTCAAAACATCAACAAGTTATTGAGAATTTGGACATTATCAGTCGAGGAAAAAGCACCACGCACTCTTCAGAACTGCTTATGAGCGAGCAATTTAAGCATTTATTGGACTCAGTTAAACATCAATATGATATGGTTTTGTTGGACACTGCGCCCATTTTTGCGATTACAGATCCCGCTATCATCGGAAAATATGCCGGCACATCACTCTTAGTGGCCTATTATGGCGTGAATACCGTTAAAGAAATTGAACGCGCACTTAAACATTTCAAGCAAAATAATATTGAAATTACTGGCACCATTCTTAATGGCATTGATGAAAAATCTGACGATTATCATTATGTCTACCAGTATTAATCGAATGGCGAGCCACCCGCTCGCCTTTCACTCTCATACCTACACAACTAATGCATCTTTCCAAATTTGCGCGTAAACTCTGCATCATCTTTTTTCATCCCGACCAATAGCCGTTAACGTTATGCCACATATTGTTTTATTCGAACCTGAAATCCCACCAAATACTGGGAATATCATCCGCTTATGCGCCAATACAGGCTTTAGTCTGCACCTGATCCATCCCCTCGGTTTTACTTGGGATGACAAACGCTTACGCCGTGCAGGGCTAGATTACAGCGAATTTGCGGATATCAAACATCATCATGACTATTACGCATTCTTAGAAAGTGAAGGGTTAAATCCTGATAATAATCAGTCGCCAACAGGTGCTCGTGTATTTGCGTTGACCACCAAAGGCAAGCCGAGCCACAGCAATGTGAGCTATCGGGAAGATGATTATTTGATGTTTGGACCAGAAACTCGCGGTCTACCGCCTTATGTTCTCGACAATATGCCAATCGAGCAGAAAATTCGTATCCCGATGCTGGCAGAAAGCCGCAGTATGAATCTTTCTAACTCGGTCGCCGTTGTAGTTTTCGAAACTTGGCGCCAGCTTGGGTATCTGGGTGCACTGCTGAAAGATTAGTTTAGTTTGCTTATGCCGCTGGCTTGATTTAGAACAAATCTTGAACATCATTTAAGTTGCTGCTAGACTTGTACAATAAATAGTACAATACAGGTATCGTACAATGAAAACCATTTCCTTTAGTGATGCTAGAAGCAATTTGAAAGCAGTGCTTGATAGAGTTGTTGATGATATGGATACGACGATTATAACCCGCCGTGATTCTGAAGCGGCTGTAGTTATGTCCTTGGAATACTACAATAGTTTAATGGAAACTATTTATTTATTGCGCTCTCCTGCAAATGCAGAGCATCTCAACAAATCCATCGAGCAATTTAAATCAGGTAAGATTTCAGAGAGAAAGCTAATCAATGAGTAGACTTCTAACATGGACGGATCAAGCTTGGGAAGATTATCTATACTGGCAAAGCCAAGATAAAAAGACATTAAAGCGGATCAATAAACTCATTGAAGACATAAAAAGAACGCCATTCAGCGGTATAGGTAAACCAGAGCCACTAAAAGAAAACTTAGCTGGCTTCTGGTCTCGTAGAATAGATGAAACGAATAGGCTAGTTTATGCAATCGAAAATACCGCACTAGTCATCATTGCCTGTCGCTATCATTACTAACTTTATTTAAATCCCATCCCCGCCTTCAAAACCATCAACGTTACCATTAAAGTTTTGATCCATCTCCAACGATGGCTTATCGCTTGTTGGCTTACCGACAATACGCGCAGGAACTCCCGCCACGGTGGTATGAGGAGGAACAGGGTGCAGCACTACAGAGCCAGCACCGATTTTTGCGCCGCGACCAATTTCAATATTGCCCAGAATTTTAGCGCCAGCGCCAATCATCACCCCTTCACGTACTTTAGGATGACGGTCGCCACAGGTTTTACCGGTACCGCCTAGCGTAACAGACTGAAGAATAGACACATCATTTTCGACAATCGCCGTCTCACCAATCACGATCCCCGTCGCGTGGTCGAGCATGATCCCACAGCCAATACGGGCAGCTGGATGGATATCGACCCCAAAAGAGACCGAAATTTGGTTTTGCAGATAAACGGCCAACGCTTTACGCCCTTCACCCCATAACCAATGCCCAATACGATAGGCTTGTAGGGCGTGAAAACCTTTCAAATACAGCAGTGGCGTGGAATATTTATCAACCGCAGGGTCACGTAAACGGACAGCAGAAAGATCCATCGCCGCAGAAAAAATCATCTGCTCGTCATTACGATATGCCTCTTCCACAATTTCGCGGACTTCCATTGCGGGCATAATCGGTGAACTCAGCTTGTTCGCCAACATATAGCTAAGCGCACTACCGAGGTTGTCATGCTTCAGTAATGTCGCGTTAAAAAAACTGGCAAGTAAAGGCTCACAGTCAGCAAGCGCCTTGGCTTCTTCCTTAATGTAACCCCAAATTCTATCCAGTTCTTCACGCGACATAATGGCTCTCTTCTATATTATTATTAGCTTGGTAATTTAGGCATGTCTGCAATTTCATCTTTAGTTGCACGCCCAAGCAATGCTTGAGAGGCTTCTAACACATTTTTATTGCAGTAGAGAATTTGATAAATCTGTTCCGTGATTGGCATTTCAACACCAGCACGCTCCGCAAGGGCTTTCACCTCTTTGGTATTACGATAGCCTTCAACCACTTGCCCAATCTCTTTTTCTGCCTCTTCCACACTGACACCATTACCTAGCATCATGCCGAAACGGCGGTTACGAGATTGGTTGTCAGTGCAGGTTAACACTAGGTCGCCAAGTCCTGCCATACCCATAAATGTGGATGGGTCAGCGCCCAGTGATACACCTAAGCGGCTCATTTCAGCTAAGCCTCGCGTGATCAATGCCGTACGTGCGTTTGCACCAAAGCCCATACCATCGGAGATCCCTGCACCAATCGCAATGACGTTTTTCACTGCGCCACCAAGTTGCACACCAATCATGTCAGGGTTTTTATAGACGCGGAAACTTTTACCGCAATGGAATAATTTTTGTAAATCATCACCAAATTGGCTATCGGATGCGGCGACTGAAATAGCCGTAGGGAGACCAGCTGCAAGCTCTTTGGCGAAGGTAGGTCCAGAAAGCACCGCCAGAGGAATTTCGTTTCCTAATACCTCACGCGCTACATCTTGCAACAAACGCCCGGTATCTCTCTCTAACCCTTTGGTTGCCCAAATAATGTGGGAGCCCGCTTTTAGATACGGTTTGATTTGCTTGAGCACATCACCAAATACATGGCTAGGTACCACAATCAAGATATTCAGGCTCGCTTCAACGGCGCTTTTTAAGTCCGTTTCGAGAGATAAACTATCAGGGAAAGAAACACCAGGTAAAAACGCTTGGTTGCTACGTTCTTGGTTTAATTTACGGATGTGTGCTGGGTCATGCCCCCACAACACCACCTGATGACCATTACGTGCAAGAGTAATGGCTAAAGCGGTGCCGTACGAGCCGGCACCGATCACTGTCATTGAAGCAGTATTCATTAAGCGACCTTATTGAACTTCAGGGTTCTGCGCTTGTTCACCTTGTTGCTGCTGTAAGTAATTCATGAACAGTGCATCAAAGTTAACTGGCGCTAAGTTCAATTGTGGGAAAGTACCACGACCCACCATGTTCGTGATAGTTTCACGCGCATATGGGAACAGGATATTTGGGCAGTATGCACCTAAGCAATGTGCCATTTGAGTGCCTTCGATGCCATCAATGGAGAACACACCCGCTTGTTGAACTTCACACAGAAATGCAGTTTCTTCGCCCAGAGTTGCGGTAGTTGTCACACGCAGAACAACCTCATACACGCCTTCAGCTAGCTGAGTTGAAGAAGTATCTAAATCTAATTTGATCTCTGGCTGCCACTCTTTTTGAAAGATTTGAGGTGCATTAGGTGCTTCAAATGAAACGTCTTTTGCGTAGATACGTTGAATTTGAAATACCATTTCTGAGTTGTTTTGTTCTGACATAATAATTACCTTACTTCCATATTAGAGTTTCGAGATATATTCAGTTGCCGGCACATTTTACAGTGCCGGATAATTACTTCTTACCACGAGCCAGTGGTAGGTTTTCACCCGCCCAACCAGCGATCCCTTCTTTCAGGACAAAGACTTTTTCAAAGCCATGATGAGCAAGCTGTTCAGCAGGTTTAGTTGCTTCCATTCCACTAGCAGAAACCATAATCACAGATTTCTGTTTATGTTTTTCCAGCTCACCCAAATTATTATCTTTAATTTCAGATGGTGTTAAGTTAATAGAATCAATAATATGCCCTTTGCGGAACTCTTCTCGAGTACGTAAGTCCACAACAACTGCTTCTTCTTTATTGATCATTGTAATCGCTTGAGTGCGCGCAATGACTTTAGTTTTAGAGAATAGGCTTCTGAAGGTCATCACGACCACGGCAACAAATAACACTATCCAAGTCAGACTAACAAACGTGTTACGACCGACAAATTGCATGATTTCTTGGATCATGGGGGGCAATTACTCCCGTTAGTTAAAAACGAATATCAAAGGGTTCAGAGTATACCTTTGTGCTGAGCTAATTACAGCCAGTTAGCGCAAACTAGAATGTCTTTTTTGCGAAAACACTCGCAGAGTTAACACCTTTTTACTGAAAAAAGAATTTTTTTCTCAAAGCTGTACGCAGGCATTTTAACATAAACATGCTCAGACTAGACTTTGACGCTAAATTAATTCCCATCTAAATAGAGTATAAACAGTAAAATTCAGTGATAATACGCCTATAATTTGACTTAGCATCAAATGGCATAATAGCAATATTCTTAATTTTTAAGCGTTTTTGTGACTATTTTTAAGAGAACACTGGAAAGCACGACTTGCAGATGAAATAATCAGATATTGCATTTAATTGAGGTGATCTATCACAATGGCCCATACATCCCATCGAATAAAGACGTTTTTTGTTCGTCAGGCAATGATCCCCGCCCTGCTTGGTTTGGGGTTATTCACTTTGGCGCCTTCTCACGTCGCGCTCGCGAATCAGATCACCGAAAATAAAGGTCAATTAAATGACCTGCTAAAAAGCATTGCTGAAAAAGAAAAAAGCGTTAAAGAACAGCAAACTAAAAAAAGTAATCTCCTTCAGCAACTTAAAGAGCAAGAACAAAGTATTTCAGCAGCAAGCCGTGATTTACACCTAACACAAAACCAATTAAAACAGCTAGATAAAGAAATATCCGCCTTATCTAGCAATATCAGTCGGCTGCAAAAGAAAAAAAATGAGCAAGAAAAACTACTTGCTGAGCAGTTAGATGCTGCATTCCGACTTGGTAAACACCAAGGTTTATCACTACTCTTAAAGGGTGAAGAAGGTCAACGGGAAGAGCGAATTCTTGCGTATTATGGTTACCTCAACCAAGCTCGTGAAAAAAATATTCTTGATCTAGAAGAAACCACCAAAGAGCTGCACGAACAGAAACAATTAGAGCAAAAAAAGCAAGCTGAGCAGAAAACAACGCTCACACGCCAGCAGCAAGAAAAACAAAAGCTCGATAATGCGCAAGCTTCACGGCAAAAAACCTTAACCGTATTAGAAAGCTCATTAAAAGAAGATCAAAAAAATCTCGCGGTCTTAAAGCAGAACGAAGCCAGACTACGCGACAAAATTGCTAAAGCAGAACGCGAAGCCAAAGCACGCGCTGAGCGTGAAGCTCGTGAAGCCGCGCGAATTCGTGCTCAAGTGGCTGAAAAGGAAAGAAAAGCCAAACAGAAAGGCGCCACGTATAAGCCATCTGAAAGTGAGCAATCACTTATGTCTCGAACAGGCGGTTTAGGTCGTCCTGCTGGTCAAGCTATCTGGCCGGTACGCGGTTCCACCCTACATAATTATGGGGATGTGATCTCCAGCGAATTACGTTGGAAAGGTATGGTGATCGCCGCAAATGAAGGCACCCAAGTTAAGGCTATTGCGGATGGTCGTGTACTACTCGCTGACTGGCTTCAAGGTTATGGTTTGGTTGTTGTCGTTGAGCATGGTAAAGGGGATATGAGCCTATATGGCTATAACCAAAGTGCGCTGGTAAATGTGGGACAAGAAGTCCGCGCAGGTCAGCCAATTGCGTTAGTGGGAAGTAGTGGCGGTCAAGAACGCCCTGCACTTTACTTTGAAATTCGCCGACAAGGTAAAACCGTCAACCCTCGCCCATGGCTAGGAAGGTAGCACAACCACCTTTCACATTACCTATAAAATGCTAGGCTATAAAAAGTTAGGAAAATAATTATGTTAAGACACTCGCCGATGAAATTACTGATTAGCCTGCTCCTTATCATGATCAGCTCTCAGGCGAGTGCCGCCAAACTCGCTATTGTCATCGATGATTTCGGTTACCGAGCCAAAGAAGATAATCAAATCCTAGCGTTACCGGCCGCCATCAGTATTGCTATTTTACCTAACTCACCTCATGGTGCTGAAGTCGCGGCAACCGCCTATCAGCAAGGGCGGGATATTTTAATCCATATGCCCATGAAACCATTGAGTAAACAATCTCTCGAAAAAGACACTTTGGCACCCTCGATGAGTGCTGAAGAGGTTGACCGCATCATCAAAAATGCCATTAGCCGAGTTCCTCACGCTAAAGGAATGAATAACCATATGGGCAGCGAGATGACCTCCAGCCTTTCTGGGATGCGCAATGTGATGCGCTCGCTGTCGCAATCGAACCTCTTTTTCTTGGATAGCGTCACGATTGGTAATACGCAAGCATTGAATGCTGCTAAAGAATTTGGCGTTCCCTCTACGAAGCGCAATATTTTTATTGATAATCACCAATCTGAAGAAGAAACCCGTACACAGTTGAATAAAGCCATTGCTTACGCGCGTAAACATGGCAGCGCGGTGGCTATTGGGCACCCGCATCCATCAACCGTGCGCGCCTTACAAAAATTTATTCCACTGGTTCCCTCTGATATTGAGCTTGTGCCTGTCAGTTCACTGGTCGGCTATCAGCCAGCAACTGGCGAACCACGTAAAACGCTCAGAATGCAACCTGAAGGCGTTAATCCAACTCTGCCAGTGACAAAGCCAGAGACAAAAATGCCATTCAAACCAGAGGCAAAACCTCATGAAGCGGCTAAAACAACGGTAGATTCTGATGATGCTACACCAACTCTTGCGGAGCCAGAACTGACCAACGATGCTGCGGAGCAACCTGAAAAATCAGTCAGTCCCGCAGAGTTAGGTGTATGCGATATCGAACTCCCATCAACCCGCCTGCAAGGTATTGAGCTACTCATGTTTGTGGTCGAAGCCATTTATCAAGATAAAACCCTACAGCCTCTGATTGCAGAAAAGAAAATGCCATAACGGATAAGACTAAAAATAAAAAAGGGTTTAAAGGCGCTTGCCAATAAACCCTTTAAATCTAATAATTAATTCTGCATTAATCCCAATTCAAAATCACTTTTCCTGATTGCCCTGAGCACATCACATCAAAGCCTTTTTGGAAGTCATCAATAGAAAACTCATGAGTAATGATTGGTGATAAATCGAGACCTGATTGCACTAGTGTCGCCATCTTATACCAAGTCTCAAACATTTCACGCCCATAAATTCCCTTGATAAACAGACCTTTAAATATAACTTGGCTCCAGTCCGTTGCCATCGATGCAGGAGGAATACCTAATAGCGCAATTCTGCCACCATGATTCATGGTATCTAGCATAGTTTGGAAAGCAGCGGGCGCCCCTGAAACTTCTAGCGCCACATCAAAGCCTTCTTTCATCCCCAGTTCATTCATGACGTCTTTAAGATTTTCACGGCTCACATTCACCGCGCGGGAGACACCCATTTTTTTCGCTAATTCAAGGCGATAATCATTCACATCAGTGATCACCACATGGCGAGCACCAACATGTCGGCAAACTGCTGCCGCCATAATACCAATAGGACCTGCGCCCGAAACCAGCACATCTTCCCCCACTAAATCAAACGATAGTGCCGTATGTACCGCATTACCAAATGGGTCAAAAATTGCTGCAATTTCATCGGGAATATTGTCTGGAATTTTAAAGGCGTTAAACGCTGGGATCACCAAATACTCAGCAAAACATCCTGGGCGATTTACACCGACGCCAATGGTATTACGGCATAAGTGGGTACGCCCACCTCGGCAATTACGGCAATGACCGCAGGTAATATGCCCTTCGCCAGAAACACGGTCACCAATTTTAAACCCTTTAACTTCCTGCCCAATCTCAACAATTTCCCCTATATATTCATGACCCACCACCATCGGAACTGGAATCGTTTTTTGCGACCATTCATCCCAGTTGTAGATATGAACATCCGTACCGCAAATGGCGGTTTTACGGATTTTAATCATCACATCATTGTGCCCCAGTTCCGGTTTCGGAACGTCTGTCATCCATATACCTGGTTCTGCTTTTAATTTGGACAGTGCTTTCATAGGCGACCTTTTATTTATGATTACATTAATTTCATGACCACTTTAATTTCACGACTGCATTAATTTCATAAGAAAATCAAATTTATAACTAAATTAGTTGAAGCTTTTTCCCAATACGGGTGAATGCATCAACAGCGTGTAAAATATCCTCCTCGCTGTGTGCAGCGGACATTTGCGTGCGAATTCGCGCTTGTCCTTGCGGAACTACCGGATAGAAAAATCCAGTGACATAAATACCCTCTTTTAATAGTTCTGAAGCAAATTGCTGAGCAATTTTGGCATCACCCAACATCACAGGAATGATGGCATGATCGGCGCCTGCTAATGTAAATCCTGCAGCCGTCATTTTTTCTCTAAATAACACCGCATTACGCCACAATTTCTCACGGCGCTCTTGCCCTTCGGTCATCATATCGATCACCTTAATGGACGCAGCAACAATAGCGGGTGCCAAAGAGTTAGAGAATAAATACGGACGAGAGCGTTGACGTAACCACTCGACAACCTCTTTTTTGGCGGCAGTATAACCACCCGATGCACCACCTAATGCTTTTCCGAGTGTGCCAGTAATGATGTCAACTCGCCCCATCACTTTACAATACTCGTGGCTACCACGACCGTTTTCACCAACAAAACCAACAGCATGAGAGTCATCTACCATGACCAATGCGTTATATTCATCCGCAAGGTCACAGACAGTTTTCAGGTCAGCAATCACACCATCCATCGAGAAAACACCGTCAGTCGCAATCAGAATATGACGCGCACCCGCAGCTTTCGCTTCTTCAAGGCGCTGTTTTAATTCCGTCATATTGTTATTGCTGTAGCGATATCGCTGGGCTTTACACAGGCGAACACCGTCAATAATGGAAGCATGGTTTAACGCATCAGAAATAATGGCGTCTTCTGGTCCCAGTAGCGTTTCGAAAAGCCCGCCATTGGCATCAAAACAAGAGGAATAAAGGATCGCATCTTCCATTCCAAGGAAATCCGCGATTTTCTTTTCAAGAACTTTATGGCTGTCTTGAGTACCGCAAATAAAGCGAACCGATGCCATACCAAAGCCATGGCTATCCATACCCTGTTTTGCCGCTTCAATCAGCGCGGGATGATTGGCTAAGCCTAAATAGTTATTTGCACAGAAGTTAATAACGCGCTGTCCACCCTGGATTTCAATATCCGCGTCTTGAGAGGTCGTAATAATGCGCTCATGTTTAAACAAGCCTTCAGCTTCTATTTGCACCAATTGTTGTTTAATCTGCTGGTAAAATTGTTCTGACATGATTTGTTCCTGTAAAGAAGTTGTTTACAGAGTTTAATAATAGTCACTAGAACTAGCGATATCTGGTGAGCAAATAAGTTAAGTTTGTAGGCAAGATCACGATAATGCCCTTTAAAGAGGTATGACAACTAGGACAATTATCTGGTCGATATACTGTTGTCTGCACAAAGAGGTGTTATTATAGACCCCAATTTTGTATCTATTTATTCTTAACCCACTTGAGGTATTCACGATGATCGTAGTCACTGGCGGAGCTGGTTTTATTGGCAGCAATATTATTAAAGCCCTGAATGAAATGGGTCGCACCGATATTCTGGTGGTGGATAACCTGAAAGATGGTACTAAGTTTGCCAACCTTGTTGACCTCGATATCGCCGATTACATGGATAAAGAAGACTTTATCGTCAGCGTTATTGCGGGTGATGATTTTGGTGATATTGACGCTGTTTTCCATGAAGGTGCTTGCTCATCCACCACTGAGTGGGATGGTAAGTATATGATGGATAATAACTATCAATTTTCTAAAGAACTGCTGCATTACTGTTTAGAACGTGAAATTCCTTTCCTGTATGCCTCTTCCGCAGCGACATACGGCGGACGTAGCGATAATTTTATCGAAGAACGTGAATTTGAAAAACCACTGAACGTATACGGCTACTCTAAATTCCAGTTCGACCAATATGTCCGCAGTATCATGCCTGAAGCTCAGTCTCAAGTGTGTGGCTTCCGCTATTTCAACGTTTATGGGCCAAATGAAAACCATAAAGGCAGCATGGCGAGCGTAGCTTACCACTTAAACAAACAGATTAATGAAGGGCAAACCCCGAAACTGTTTGAAGGAAGCGATACTTTCCGTCGTGACTTCATTTACGTTGGCGATGTGGCAGCAGTAAATTTATGGTTCTGGGAAAATAACGTTTCTGGCATTTTCAACTGTGGTACAGGTCGCGCGGAATCATTCCAAGCTGTTGCCGATGCCGTCACTGAATTCCATAAAGATAAAAATGTATCTATCGAATACATTGAATTCCCTGAGAAATTAAAAGGTCGCTACCAAAGCTTCACTCAGGCGGATCTGACTAAATTACGTGCCGCAGGTTACACTGCACCGTTTAAAACCGTTGCTGAAGGCGTGACCGAATATATGCAATGGCTGAATAAAGACGCGTAATTGTCTTTTATGAAAACAGTGCCTATGAAAACCGTACCTATGAAAACTGAGCCTATGAAAATACTCGTGATTGGCCCCTCATGGGTAGGGGATATGATGATGTCACAGAGCCTTTATCGTACGATCAAGGCGCTGCATCCTCATGCTCAGATAGATGTGATGGCACCGGATTGGTGCCGTCCGTTATTGGCGAAAATGCCCGAAGTGTCTGAAGCGATTTCCATGCCATTAGGCCATGGAAAGCTCGAAATTGGCGAACGTCGTCAATTAGGCATCAATTTGCGGAAAAATGGGTACGATCAGGCGATTGTTTTACCTAATTCATTGAAATCTGCTCTGGTGCCGTTCTTTGCTAAAATCGCCAAAAGAACGGGATGGCGTGGTGAAATGCGTTATGGGCTGCTCAATGATTTACGCCCATTAGATAAACAAGCATTTCCGCTGATGGTGCAACGCTATGTAGCATTAGCGTATGACAAGCAGCTCATCAAATCTGCCAATGATATTCCCGCCCCAATTCTATGGCCTAAATTAGTCACTGATAAACAGCAAGTTAGCGATACTGTTAGTCAATTTAATATTGATTTTTCTCGTCCAATTATTGGTTTTTGCCCGGGCGCTGAATTTGGTCCTGCAAAACGCTGGCCACACTATCACTATGCGGCGCTCGCCCAGAAATTAATTAGCGAGAAAGGCTACCAAGTTCTGTTATTTGGCTCTCAAAAAGACCATGAAGCAGGTGAAGAAATCCGCCAAAATTTAACGGATGACGCTCGTCATTACTGCCTCAATTTCGCAGGAAAAACGTCGTTAGAACAAGCCGTTAATCTTATTGATGCGTGCCAAGCCATTGTGAGTAATGATTCTGGCTTAATGCATGTGGCTGCAGCTCTCGATAAACCGTTAGTCGCACTATATGGCCCAAGCAGCCCTGACTTTACCCCACCACTGTCCGATAAAGCGGAAGTGATCCGGCTAATAACGGGTTACCACAAAGTACGTAAAGGTGACGGCGAAAGTGGCTATCACCAGAGCTTAATTGATATTCAACCGCAAATGGTACTGAATGCCCTCACGCGTTTAAATATAGGTATTAAATAATGAGAGTGTTATTAGTAAAAACATCATCTATGGGAGATGTTTTGCACTCTCTGCCGGCCTTAACCGACGCGCAGGCAGCAATACCGAATATTCAATTTGATTGGGTCGTCGAAGAGGGATTTGCTCAAATCCCCACATGGCATAGTGCGGTGAATAAAGTCATCCCTGTGGCAATCCGTCGCTGGCGAAAAAATTGGTTTTCTGCGCCAATTCGTGCCGAACGTGCAGCATTTCGTCGCCAACTACAGGAAACCCACTACGATGCAGTGATTGATGCGCAAGGGTTACTTAAGAGTGCGTTGCTAGTCACTCGCCTTGCTCTCGGTTCTAAACATGGTTATGACCGCCATAGTATCCGCGAGCCGATTGCTAGCTTCTTCTACGACCATCGTTATTCCATTAATAAACAGCAACATGCAGTGGAGCGTATTCGCCAATTATTTGCTAAAAGCCTCGGGTACACTTGCCCTAGGACCCAAGGAGATTACGCGATAGCTCGCCATTTCTTGCAATCAACCGACGAAGCCGAAGCGCCCTATGTGCTGTTTTTGCACTCCACAACCCGCGACGATAAGCATTGGCCTGAGTCTCATTGGCGTGAACTGATTCAGTTAATGAAGGAAACTGGGCTGAGAGTGAAACTCCCTTGGGGTGCAGAGCATGAGCATCAACGAGCGATGAGACTAGCTGAGGGTTTTGATTTTGTTGAAGTCTTACCAAAATTAACGCTGGCACAAGTCGCGCAACAGATTGCAGATGCCAAAGCGGTAGTTTCTGTCGATACCGGTTTAAGCCATTTAACCGCTGCGCTGGATAAACCGAATTTCACGCTGTTTGGTCCAACAAACCCTGGTTTAATTGGTGGTTATGGAAAAGGGCAAAATGAGATAAAAAGCGTAGATAATAGAATGGATAGCATTAAAGCTGATGCGGTCTTCCAACAATTGTGCACCGAGTTATAGCCCACTCAGAGTATTATCTAAAGCCTATCTCCCATAATAATTAAGCGGTCATTTGACCGCTTAATTATTTTTTTCACTGCATAAAAGATTTATTTTTTCTCTGGGGCAATAAACCCAAAACACATAGTTTTCGGCTCAGCATCCGGTTCAGAGCGATAAATCACATCTTCTTTTTCAATCGTAAATTGAGGCCAGAACTTGCGTACTTTGGCGAAATCTTCGTGGGCACAATCATCATATTTGCGCCCTAATAAAATAGCACCGTGCTCACGAATTTCTGCTTCGGTAATCTCACGGTTATACACATTCGGCGGCATATGATTTTCTAGCGTCCAAGGCTGGATAACATGCGGTCTATCTTGGGCATAGATAATAAACCATTGATGTAGGTTATCCTCACCGCCAACATATTTGACTGGCGTTCCGTAACGTTGATACCAGCGCTGTTCACCTTCAGCAATTAAGGTTTTCACGCCAATAAACTTCTGACCTGCTCCTCGAATATTCCCTGCTTGAACAATGAGATAGCCCGATACCATTAAGACACCAACAACGGCTAAGCCAATTAATGGTTTTTTCAGTGACTTTTTCGGCATTACAGTGATTGAGCCAACAAATAAAGGCGCACAGGCCATCATAAATGGCTGTAACCACTCAGTAATTCGCCCACCATCATGGAACGAGAACCAACCGTAAATCACGGCTAATGGAAATAAAATAATGAAGTTTGCCATGCGGTTCGATAAGGCTTTCGGCCAACCGATTTTTCCGCCACAGCAATATAAGATAATTGCAGCAATAATCAGCGGGTAAAACACACTTAACGCAGCTTCCGTGGTGTGTAAGTTAAAACCCGGGTCAATTTGCGAATCTACCCATTTAACAGCTGAAAAATCACTCGCCATCAACCAGAAGAAGTTTGGCAAGATCATCGAAAACCACAGTGCTATCGCTAGATAAAACACCGGATGACGATAGCTTTGACGTGCTTGTTTCACAAAAAGGGTGAGCAAGAAAACGGAGCCAACTAAAGCTAGCGTGGAGTATTTCCCCATTGTTGCCAGGCCGGCAACTAAAGCAAAAGGTAGCCACCACAGTGGGTTATCTTCGACGGCACGCAGGAAGAGATAAATCACCCAAGGCCAGAATGTCACTAAAATATAGTTATCATTATAAGGAATAATATCGAAATTAATGACACCTGATAAATTCATCATCAGCATCGCAAACCATGCAAGGTCGCGGCGCCCTGTTAATCGGTAGGCAAGTTTCCATACCCCAAGTAACCCAAATCCAATACCGATAAAATGGCTCAAATACCAATAGAAACTATAAGAAATTCCCAAATGGATGGCAGGCCACATCATCGTACCGACAAACCACGGGTTTTTTGGGGATCCCCACTCACCATTCATTCCCCAGTTAACGGCTTCGACCGTATCGTAAGGAACGGTCGGGTCAAAAAAGAAACTCGCAAGGATCCAGGCAATGGCATAGCCAATGATCCAAAGATACACATACTTATTTGAAGTTGGTTGATTGGTTGTCGGCATTCTTTTTTCAGCGAAATTTATCAATAAAGTTAAAGGGAAATACGCATTATTTTACGCCGAGCTTGTAGAGTGCTACCTCTCGCTCGGCTGAGTATGCAAAAACGTGACTGGGTAGTTTACTATAGTTTAAACAAAATAATCAGAAATGAGAGAAATTGTTATTACTCATTATAGTAATATTCAAGTTATCAATATTTTGCTAAATATTACTGTTCTCTAGGAGGTAAATAAGGCTGCAACAACTTAAGTAAACGCTGCAATGCGCCTTGGTTTTCATGTAATACTTCTGCGGCATGACGACCATAATACAGTCGATAATCTTCATCGGATAGTAGGCTCGTGACGGCTTGAGCCAGTGATTCGCTGTCCGTCACGGTGATCAACCCATCTGCTTGGGTTAATTTCGCGCAAATATCTTTAAAATTAAAAGTATGCGGTCCCATTAAAACAGGCAATGCATGCGCAGCTGCTTCAAGTGGATTATGACCGCCCGTTTCAACTAAGCTCCCGCCAACGAAAGCAATATCTGCAATTCCGTACAGCAACATCAATTCCCCCATCGTATCGCCAATAACCACTTGGGTTTCTAGAGATGGGATAACGCCACTACTACGACGAATGAAGCTTAGCCCTGCTTTTTGCGTCAGTTCTTCCGCTTTTGCGAAACGTTCTGGATGCCTTGGAACTAAAATGAGTAATAAATTGGGAAATTTTTTCAGCAACTGTTGGTGAGTTTGCAAAACAATGGCTTCTTCACCTTCATGGGTGCTTGTCGCAATCCATACTGGACGATGCGCGGCCCACTGCCTACGTAACGTAATCGCTTTAACAGCCAGTTCAGGGGTAACGGAAATATCAAATTTTAAGCTTCCCGTCACTTCTAACTGCTTACGTCTTAACCCTAATTGAATAAAACGTTCACCATCTTCTTGGTGCTGAGCTGCCACCATCGTGACATTTTGCAGCATACGCTTCACAAAGCTACCGAGTTTTTGATAACCCGCAGCGGAGCGTTCAGATAACCGAGCATTCGCGATAACTAATGGAATATTACGCTTATGCAGTTGATTGATCATATTTGGCCAGAGTTCCGTTTCCATAATAATCACCAGTTTAGGATCAACTTGATTAAGGAAACGGCTCATGGAGCCTGGCAAATCATAAGGGAGATAAACGTGACTAATATCGTCACCAAATGCCGACTGAACACGCTCTGACCCTGTTGGCGTCATTGTGGTCACGGTAATAGGGAGTGATGGGTAGTGATGGCGCAGTGCACGTACTAACGGTACTGCCGCAAGGGTTTCGCCCACAGAAACTGAGTGTAATAAAATACCTTTAGGAACAACTTTACCACCACAAAAACCATAGCGTTCCCCCCAGCGTTTGCGATACGCAGGGGCTTTACGGCTACGCAATAATAAGCGTATCCAAATCAATGGCTGGATGAGATAAAGAAGTACCTGATATACACGCAATAACATTCGATCTGATTCACTTACCAAAATTGGCGGTATCTTACCATAAACCATTACTGAAAGTGTGTAGAATCTGTGCCTAAAATGAGACTTAAAATAAATGGATGCTTACCAGTGATTGTTGCAAGAGAACGCAATTGCCGTTAATGTGGATTTCACCGTCACTTATTCCTATCGATATATTAGGATAAGCAATAATAAACAAAGAGATAGCAATATCATGACCCATAAAGCTATTTATCCGGGAACGTTTGACCCGATTACCTCTGGACACGTCGATATCGTCACCCGTGCCGCCGCGATGTTTGACCATGTTTTGCTCGCTATCGCAAATAGTCAACGCAAAAGCCCTATGTTTAATCTGGAAGAGCGTGTTGAGCTAGCAAAGCAAGTTACAGCTCACTTAGGGAATGTCGAAGTGGTTGGCTTTTCTGAGTTAATGGCGAATTTTGCACAGAAAAATAATGCGAATATTTTAATTCGTGGCGTACGTTCAGTGGCAGATTTTGAATATGAATGGCAACTGGCTAATATGAACCGCCATTTTGTTCCTGAGCTAGAAACAGTATTTTTACTTCCATCACAAAGCTTATCTTTCGTTTCATCCTCATTAATTAAGGATGTCGCGCTTCATGATGGAGATATTTCGTCGTTTTTACCGCCTATAGTTGCTGATGCTATGTTGAAAAAACTCAACAAAATCTAGCAATTACTTCTGACATTGAGGGCAATAAAAGGTTGTCCTCTGTCCTTGTTTGATGCTCTCAATCTGGGTTCCGCATAAAGAGCAAGGCTCGCCTTTTTTTCCATACACAAATAACTCTTGAGCAAAGTAACCCGGTTTTCCGTCTGACTGTAAAAAGTCTTTGAGAGTGGTTCCACCTTGCTCTATTGAACGTTGCAGCACTTTTTTAATCTGCGTAACCAGTTCGGTAATCTCATTGAGTGTCAGTGTGTTAGTCAGCTTTTCTGGTGAGATCCTTGATGCAAAAAGCGCTTCATTAGCGTAGATATTCCCTACCCCAACAACGATTTTGTTGTCCATCAACCAGGGTTTGACCGCAACCTTACGTTTAGCAGCTAAATCAAAGAGATATTTAGGATTGAATTCCTCGGAAAGAGGTTCAGGCCCTAAATGAGCGAGAACAGAGCTGGACGCTAAATCATCGCACCAAAGCCATGCACCAAAACGTCGAGGGTCGGTATAGCGCAGTACTTTACCGTCACGCAAAATAAGGTCTACATGGTCATGTTTCCCTTCGGGTATCTCTTCCGTTAGAATCCGCACACTACCAGACATTCCTAAATGGACAATAATCCACCCTTTGCACAGTTCAATCAGTAGGTATTTTGCCCGTCGTTGAACACTTATCACAGTTTCATCAGATAAACGCATGATTTGTTCACTTACCGGCCAACGTAACCGTTCATTACGTACAACGGCATAACTAATTGTATTGCCGACTAAATGTGGTTCGATACCTCTGCGACTGGTTTCAACTTCGGGAAGTTCTGGCATTATTTTTTCTCAATTTGGCAAAAAACTTGGTTAATAATCACATATTACCCCTATAACATGCATAACCATTGTTATACCATAAGCCCTATTAATCAAAGAGCACAGATTGATAAACTTACTAACAAGGGTGACCGAATAAATATTCTATTTGGCTATCTTGACGCCACTATATGAATGACGTTCATCCTCGTAACAGTTAATAATTACATATTGGCATTTTTCGATGAAAAACATTAAGTTATCTGTTATTGTTCCATGTTATAATAGCGAAAAATATATTGATGAATGTTTATCTTCAGTTATTTCATTTATGGATAATGAAGTCGAATTGGTCATCATCAATGATGGTTCAACAGATAGTAGCGAGCAGGTTATTTTTAATAAAATCAACCAATATACTCATCTAAATATACTGTATGTAAAAAGAGACAATGGGGGACTATCAAAAGCAAGAAATCATGGGATATCCCTAAGTTCAGGAGAGTATATTGCCTTCTTAGATGCTGATGATTTTCTAAACAGTCAATTTTATCATGAAATAAGGCCAATAATATCTTCATCAGATTATGACCTCATTGAATTTGACACACTAAAATTTGAGAATTCACATCCAGATATAAAAAATAAGATAAAAACCAGTAGCTTTTCTGGCGCCGTGAAAATAACGACCTATCATGATTTGAAGCCTGTTTTTAATAATAAAAAGTGGTTTGCATGGTCAAGGGTATATCGAAGTACTCTATTTAAAGAGGTAGGTATCCATTATCCTGTCGGTATTTTGTATGAAGACATGGCAACTACTCCCTTTCTTTATTTAGAAAGTAAAAATATCTATAGCATCAATAAAACGTTAATTCATTATCGAGTAAATGAAACTAGTATCACGCAAACCTTTAGACGAAGTGATATTAACAGTCTTATTTATGTTATGGCTACCTTGTCATTTATTGCTCTTATTAAAGGCCCTCTAGTGACAAAAATGTTGGCAAAATCACAATCTGAAGCATTTCACTTACTGAAAAAATCAATATCCAAGAATACTGGAGAAAAGCTATCGAAATCTGAAGCCTTTCAAATAAAGCAATCTATAGCGTTATTTAAAAAATATTTATCCTATAAAGAACGGCTTCAAATTTATTTTCTAGAGATTTATTTTTCCTTATGGAAAAAGAACAAATCTTAACTTTCAATAAAACACAATCACTAGAAATAAACAACTTTAAAACAACAGGTAACTTTGTGAAAATAGCCCAAAAACTTAGCGAACAAGCTCCCTTTTTCTTACTTTTTGTAATGATAATTGGGATGTTTACTAACGATACACAAGGTATTCTAAATATTTCCGCTGCGCTGCTTTTTTTATTTGTTGTCTATACCGCCGCAACAAAAAAAAACAACATACTTAGTGGGCTGTTTCGACTCATTAGCGGTCGAAAATTTTTATTCCTTTTTTTAGCTTGGTGCTTATTTTGCGCAACCTTCTTTACATATTCCGGCTTTACTACTGATGCTCTCAAAGCGATATTTGATGATTGGCGTTATGTTATTGTTATAACTTTATTTTTGATTGTATTTCAAAGTGAACAGAGTAAATCCCAGAAAGTTATCACATATGCCTTAATTTCCACCCTAGCATTTATTCTTTTTATTACGCCTATTTTAAAAATTATAAAAGGTAGTGACATGCCAATGTATCTTCAACTGAGATATGGGTTTGCTCACTATATGACACTACTTTTTCCTTTTACCTTTAGCTCCATATTCCTTTTTAAGAAGAAAATATTAAAAATTTCAATGCTATTCCTCTCTATTATGGCATTTTTATTTTTACTCTATACTGGCAGCCGAGGCGGAATTCTATCTATTTCAATTGAGGCATTATTATTATTAATCTTGTTATCAGATAGTTATAAGAAAGCATTTATTCGCATATTTTTACTAGGGATAGTTACCTTACTACTTACTGTAATCTCATATTTAAATATTCATCAAGTAAAATATAAGGTAGATCAATCATTATATTCAAAAAATATCACATCAGGTCGAGATGTACTTATTGAAGCTAGGCTACCTATATTTTCTAAAGAGCTATCAAATTTATTTGTAGGGGTAGGCTACGGTTCTGTTGCTTACAACCAATTTTTGCATGATAACAATGCTAAACATGTTATTGGTAGATTTTCAGAAAAGAAAAAATCTTTTGTTTTTCATAATGATGACCCATTTTTTCTTAATATACTTTATAATATTGGCTTAATTGGATTAATTCTATTTATCATTACATTTTTTATTAATATTAGAGATCTTATAAGAAGCATTAGAATAGAAAAAAATATTCTTAATATTGGTTTACTGGCATCATCCATCGGCTATTTTTTAGTCTACTGCCTATTTGAATTTATCTTTTTAGATATCTTTATTTTGTACAACATACTCACTGCGATCTTGATAAATAACGTTTTGGTGAAAAAATGACACAAAAAAGCCATCAATACTGATGGCTTTTTTAATGCAACATCTAATGGGACGCTTTTTTCATTAAGTATTGAATTGTCGTCATGATAAACTGAAGATATTTACCATTTTTTCTTAGATGAGATTTCTTACGAGACAACTGTTTATAGCCTTCTGGCTTTAATAACGGTATATCTTTCCAAGGTGAATTCTTGCGAGCACGCTCTAAATAATCGTATTCTTCATAGAAATTTGCCCACTCATGGAAAGGCTTGGTTAGCCCCACAAAATGAATAAAAACTACGCTATCAGGGATCTTAGTCAGATGCCCTTTACTCGTAATATACCAATCAAGAGAAAACATATAATTATAGTTTTCACTAATATTGACTAACTTATCGTTGAGCAACACATTTAATGCATCTTGGTCTGGGTGTGAAAAATCATTCTTTTCAACTAACTCAATAACCTTGTTTGGAATATCATTCTCAGCCAGATACTTGAGAGACATATATAAAAAACCCGAGTTAAAATACTTGCTCATATCGATAGATAAACGCTGTTTTTCACTACAGAATTTATCTTTCACTGCATAAACAAAGGTATTTTCATCAAATTGTAAAGTCTTTAACTCTGCCATATTGCCTTTACAAATGATGTCAGCATCAAGATATAACAAGTTATCAATGGTATCCGAGAGATATGAAATAATGAGCAATCTAAAATAGATTGCATGGCTCCACGCTTTAGATGGGAGTGGCAACTGCTTAAACTTTTCGTTATCAATAAAGTAAATAGTTAACTTATGTGGAGTATTTTCGATTAATCCACGGAATAGTTTTTCATCAGGCAAATTATCGACAAAAAGGTGAAAATGGAAATTTGTTTCTTGATTATTGAGAAGAACCGATGCAATTGACGTACCGACACCGTATAAAAACTTCTCATCAACACCATAGCCAATGTGAAAATAACTATCTTCACTGTTTTGATTATCGTTTATTTTTATCAATGATTTAATCATATCATTGTTTATCATGTCGTTACCTTTTACCTAATCAATCACAATGTTTGAATAACTGTCTATGATGCTAATATTGAGTATCTTTTATAAACGATATTTTAAACTTCTTTGGCGAATTTTTTCTGCTCTTTGCTCAGAGATTCGCACTAATCGTTGCTCTTTCTTCAAAATCTCACGCAACGGCATTTCAAAATAAATCTTCATAAACCGGAAAATATCTCGTTGAGTTAAGCCGATTTCTAGTGACGAAAAGTATAAACCAATTAAATCCTTATTTCGCCAGCGGGTAGGAACTGACGACCGTAGCTGTGCGCGATGCAAATCGATGACTGAAATTTTTAAATCTTGCAGATTTTCTGTGAACGGTAGATGCAGTAAGAAATGGCAAATATAACAGTCGCGATGGTTAATTCCGATGCGATGCATCTTACGTACCATCTCGGCAACTCGCTGGATCAACATTTGCTTAATTCTAAATTTAGGCGGTTGAGTTGCCCAATTAGCGCAGTAATCTTCTAAACTCACTGTTGGAGTGAGGTCTTCAGTAATAATAAATGAATGACGTCGAAGTGGGTTCCACCCTTTTTGCCCGAAAGCACGCCCGTTCATGGTATCAACGCCAGCTTCAGTCAATCGATGAATTGCATTCCATTCACGATCCGCACCTAAAACAGGTAAACGGAATGAAAATAAATTCTTCAAAACCTCTTTTAGCGTCGTGCCATAGTGAATCTTAATAAAATAGCTTTTATCATCAAGCTGAAAACGCAATGTTCTGCGCGTTTCCAATGCACGAAAGACTTCGCCATCCAGTTTATCTGTTTCAACAAATGGGTCTTTATCTTTCCATAATTCGTTAAAAGGTGCTTTTAACTCAACCATTAGAGCATCCTAAAATAATATCGGCCGCTTTTTCCGGTAAACTATACAGATCTTCTGTATCCGCATAGTATTTAGCATTGTTTACCCACTGAGTTCGTTTTTGTGTATCTTGCAGACTATCGCATAGAGCCTGATTTAAAACCGTCTGTTCAAACGGCTCATTGACCACCACGCCACATTGGGCTTTGTCAATAAAGGACGCATAACCACACACTTCAGTGACTATAATTGGCAATCCAGCAACAATCGCTTCAAGCAGGACAATCCCAGCCGCTTCTTGATAAGCTGGATGCATCAAAATATCCGCAGCAGCCATTAGCTCCGCAACGTCATTGCGTCCGCTAAAAAATGAAACTTGTTTAGCAATTCCCAACGTTTCCGCTAATCGTTGATATTTAGCGGGTTTATCTTGCCCTACCACCATCAAAAGTGTGTTATTTCTGATGTTTTCAGGCAGTGCTGCCATCGCCTTAAGAGTTCTATCAACTCCCTTGCGTTTAAAATCAGACCCAACTTGAAGCAGTAAAAATGCAGACTCTGGAATTTGATTCTTTTCCCGATAAATACGCTTAGCATCCACAATCTGTTGGTCATATTTTCGATCAACGGCTATACCCGGAGGCAGCATGTGAAAACGGTCACTTTCCGTTCCATAGTGCTTTTCAAAATGGGTAATTTGATGAGGAGTGAGCATCATGAGCTGCGTTGCCTTTCCTTTTTGGAAGACCGCTTTTTCAAAAGCAGCATAATGTTTATAGCGTGGAGTCAGCTTATAGAAAAAGCCTTTTTCTTCAGCCACTTTTTGCGCATAACAAACATCCGCAGCAAAATATACATCCAGCTCAGGCATTTTATTAAAGCCAACAATTCTATCTACAGGATGTTGCTTCAGATGTGCCATTACCCATTCACAATATTGGGCATTTCGTCCATGGTTAGTACCTGAACTAGTAGGAACAATAATAATTTCAAACTGTTCTGGGCGTTCACCTTCCCATGACTGGGTATAAACACGAATCTGATGTCCACGAGCTTGGCAAGCCATCGCGATACGTAAAAAGTCGCGTTGTAGCCCTCCAAATGGAAAATATTTATACAGACAAAATGCCAACACCATCTTAGTACCTTCCCATCATTGAGCGCATATTCATCGGCAGCATTTGCTCTGTTGCTTCAATCACATCACTCGCAGGGATCACGGAGAGATATTTTTTATTGCGGTCTAGCTCATCTCTAGGTGGCATATTTTCATAGTCCCCCGCCCAGAATTTCACCACATTATCGCTCCATGGACGCCAGAAAATATGGTTAGTGGCACCAAATAAGCAAACGATGGGGGTTTTAACCGCGGCAGCAATATGCATCGGTGCAGAATCGACACCAATAAAAAGAGCAGCATGCGCAATTAATGCGCCTAATTCAGGGAAAGATGTTTTTCCTGCAAGCTCAGTCGTTGGCTTGGTTTGGCAATTCTCCGCAATTTCATTCACACACGCTAAGTCTTCTTTGCTTGGGCCCGATGTTAATACCACTTGATAGCCACGAGACTGCAACGCATCAATGACGGCTGAGAATTTTTCATTATCCCAACATTTAAAAATTTGCCGGGCAGTAGGCTGGATCACGACATAGCTACTGTGAACGCCAAGGTCTAACAGTCTTTGATCAATTTTTTTCCAATCATCTTCCGCATAAGACATGGTTAGGTCTGTTTTGAGTTCTTGGATCCCTAACGGTTTTAATACAGAAAGATTATTTAAAACAACATGCTCCCCTTCAGGGGGAGTGAGATGCGTAAAGCTATTTCGCCAAAATTTCGAGTCACGATGACCGAAATCGTGTGAAATCTTAGTTTCTGCGGGGATCGCGCGAACGAGTAACGAAACCATCCATTGGTCGGCAAGGTTAACCACTAAATCATACTGATTACGACGTAATTTAAACAGTAGACTTAAAAAGTTGCAGGCTTTGCTCAAACCACCACTTTTCTTACCTTTCATGCCATATAGTGTATGGATCTCTTGGTTTTCCGACAAAATGGGAATGGTGTCCTGATAAAGCAAAACATCAATCTGGGCATCAGGATAATTTTGCTTCAATGAGCTGATAACAGGCGTCGTCAGTAGCATGTCACCATGAAACCGCATCTTGATTACAAGAATTTTTTTATACTGTTTTTTCACCAGGAGCTCTTAATCAGGTCTAGTAGATAAATTGATATGGATATTTGACAATAAAATGCGTTATTAATTCCATGAATACTGAATATGTTACTACGTTCAGATTAATGGTTATAGTTTTTAATCAATATCCCTATGGATAGCCACTTTATGGCTAATTTTTGACATAAAAAAACCCAGCCTAAGCTGGGTTCTTCGTACGCAGAAAGCAAAATTATTTGATTTTTGCTTCTTTGTAGATCACATGCTTACGAACAACTGGATCGAATTTTTTCAGTTCCAGTTTTTCTGGCATTGTGCGCTTGTTCTTCGTAGTGGTATAGAAGTGACCTGTACCTTCAGAAGAAACCAGCTTGATTTTCTCGCGAATACCTTTAGCCATTTTTTAGCTCCTTAGTACTTCTCACCGCGGGTACGCAGTTCAGCAAGAACAGCATCAATACCCTTTTTATCGATAACACGCATACCTTTAGCAGATACACGCAGTGTTACGAAACGTTTCTCAGACTCAACCCAGAAACGGTGAGAGTGCAGGTTTGGCAAAAAACGACGTTTGGTCGCGTTTAATGCGTGTGAACGGTTGTTACCGCTCATTGGACGCTTGCCGGTAACTTGGCAGACTCGTGACATGTCTATTCTCCAAAAATCTAATCAGCTCGAGCTTTTTTGTTCTGGGCTTGACTGCCTCGTCAGGCTTAGGAGCCCATCTCAGCAAACTTTTAAGTGATCAACAAAATATCTTTATCTTAGCAAAAAAATTTACTGAGATAGGCTCTTCTCGTCAAACCCGAGATCCTTAAAGGTGGCGTAGTATACGCTTTCAATCGTTTTCACTCAAGCCCAACACAGCAAAAGTTGTCATTTTTTAGTCAAAAAAATAATTTTACAGCCATCCGCGCTCGGCAAATGAGGTGCAAGATTTGTGTCCAACCACAAAATGATCAAGTAATTTAATCCCCATCATGTCACAAGCACTCTGAATTTTCTCAGTAACGTACTTATCTGCCATGCTTGGCTCAGGGTTTCCTGATGGGTGATTATGAGCAAGCACTATCGCCCTGGCATTCATTTTCATGGCAAACCGGATAATTTCTCTTGGATGCACTTCAACGCGATTGATAGTGCCTTTAAACATCTCTTCCTGGCAAATCACCTGATGCTGGTTATTCAAAAATAGCACCATGAAAACCTCTCGCTCCAGCCCTGAAAACAATTCAAGCAACCTCGATTTCAATGTATTGGGGTTATCCATGATGTCATCACAAAGCACTTGCGCAGAAAAACAACGCCTTGCGAGTTCGCTAGCGGCTTGCAACTGACTTAATTTACAAGCCCCCAAGCCTTTGCATTCAATCAGCTTTGCGTAGTCAGCTTGCACTAATAAATAGAGTGAACCAAACTCATGAAGTAAACGCTGAGCAAGTTGTAAAACGGGTTCACCTCGTGTTCCTGTACGTAAGAAAATAGCTAATAACTCTGCATCAGATAATGATGCAGCTCCATATGCCAACATTTTTTCTCGTGGTAAAAGCTCCATGCATTCGTGCATCGACTCATCCTCTTTCGCGTCGTTGCCCTCTTTGTAGCCAGCCAACATACACAGAGCAATCATATAAACTAGCCTTTGCGTAGCGCTTCGCAAAAATAGCATCGGGATACAAAATCGGCTCTCTCACCAAGCTCATTGATATGGTAAGATGCCCCCCATGTTGACCAAATCGGACAGAGACCATGACTCAACAAACTTCAGTTAACTCATTATTAGGTAAGCGAATTGTTCTTGGTATCAGTGGTGGAATAGCCGCTTATAAAATCCCTGAACTCACTCGCCGACTGCGTGATGAAGGGGCATCTGTACGTGTTGTCATGACACCTGCGGCAAAAGCGTTCATTACACCTCTTACTTTGCAAGCCGTTTCCGGTTATCCGGTCGCTGATGATTTGCTAGACCCTGCCGCTGAGGCCGCAATGGGTCACATTGAATTGGCAAAATGGGCTGATATAATTATTTTAGCGCCAGCCACTGCCGATTTAATCGCACGATTAAGCGCTGGCATGGCGAATGATTTACTTACGACCGTTTGTCTTGCATCTGCGGCGCCTATTGCCGTCGTGCCTGCGATGAATCAACAAATGTATCGCGCTGCGGCAACACAGGATAATTTAATCAGACTGCAACAACGCCAGTGTATGATTTGGGGTCCTGATGAAGGTAGCCAAGCATGTGGTGATGTGGGACCAGGGCGTATGATTGACCCATTAGCTATCGTGAAATTGGCGAATCAGCACTTTCAATCATGTTTGGGCCAGCAATCACGTTCAGACCTACAAGGGATTTCAATCATGGTTACGGCAGGTCCAACCCGTGAAGATTTGGATCCTGTACGCTTTATCAGTAATCATAGTTCTGGAAAAATGGGTTTTGCCATCGCGCAAGCTGCCAGTGAACGCGGAGCGAAGGTCACTCTAGTAGCAGGTCCTGTTAATCTGGCAACACCGAATGGTGTAAACCGCATTAACGTGACGAGCGCCCTTGAGATGTATGAACAAGTACACCAGTCTATTACTGAGCAAGATATTTTTATCGGCTGTGCTGCGGTTGCAGATTACCGAGCTAAAACCGTCGCTGAGAATAAAATTAAGAAACAAGGGAATGAAGTTTCCATTACCCTTGTACAAAACCCTGACATTGTGGCAAGTGTAGGAAAATTGACGCAAAATCGCCCTTATGTAGTCGGTTTCGCGGCAGAGACCCAAAATGTCGAAGAATATGCACGACAAAAGCGCCAACAAAAGCAACTTGATTTAATTTGTGCGAATGACGTTTCCTTAGCGGATAATGGCTTTAATAGTGATAACAATGCACTACATCTATTTGATGCCCACGGTGATGTTCGATTACCACACAGTAGTAAAATTGAATTAAGCCACCATTTACTTGACGAGATACTCCAACGTTATGAAAAAGATCGATCTGAAAATTCTTGATGCCCGTATTGGGAACGAGTTTCCACTGCCAACTTACGCAACCACTGGCTCTGCGGGTTTAGATTTACGTGCATGTATTGATGCACCTATCGATTTAGCACCGGGTCAAACTGAATTGATCCCAACGGGTCTCGCTATCCATATTGCAGACGAGCAACTTGCCGCAGTAATTCTGCCACGTTCAGGTTTAGGCCATAAGCATGGTGTAGTACTGGGTAACTTGGTTGGTTTAATCGATTCAGATTACCAAGGTCAACTGATGGTGTCAGTATGGAACCGTAGTGACAAAGTATTCACCGTTGAACCGGGTGAACGTATGGCACAAATGGTCTTTGTTCCTGTTGTTCAGGCGCAATTCAATATTGTGGATGACTTTGACGCGACTGAACGCGGTGAAGGTGGTTTCGGTCATTCAGGTCGCCAATAATGGGCCTCCAATAAATCGAACCTATTCACGTTGAAATACCGAATATAGGCGCCCTACAAGCGTCTATATTTATGAATAAAAACAATCAGTACGGTATTTTTGTACCTCGTGAATGGCTTAGATTTGATTATAATCTCTACATATTTTAAACCTGTTTTATTCTGAGAGTGACTTTACTCAGAGCGAAATTTTGGATAGTTTGTCTTGCTGTTTTAGCAGGGGTCTTATCAGACATGGCAGAGAATACAATACAAAAACGTAACAGACGTGATGAGATTTTGCAGGCTCTTGCGTTAATGTTAGAAAGTAGCGATGGCAGCCAGCGTATTACAACGGCAAAACTCGCTGCAACAGTTGGTGTTTCAGAAGCTGCGCTATATCGTCATTTTCCAAGCAAAATGAAGATGTTCGACAGCTTAATTGAATTTATTGAAGATTCACTTGTTTCCCGCATCAACCTGATTTTAACGGACGAAAAAGATACTCTTGTCCGAATTAAACTGGTTTTAGCGCTAATTTTAGGTTTCTCAGAGAAAAACCCTGGATTAACGCGTATAATGACGGGTCATGCGCTAATGTTCGAGCAAGATAGGCTGCAAGGGCGCATTAACCAATTATTCGAACGTATCGAATCACAGCTGCGACAAGTATTAAAAGAGAAAAAAATTCGTGATGGACAAGGCTTTATCCATGACGAATCACTATTAGCTTCTCAACTATTAGCCTTCTGTGAAGGTATGCTGTCCCGCTTCGTACGTTCTGAGTTTCGTTACCGTCCAACGGTAGAGTTCGAAGCTCGCTGGCCTTTAATTTTGGCTCAGTTACAATAACCGCTTATTTATACTACTCACCCCGCCCATTATTGGGCGAGGGCTTTTTTTCAATTAAATCCCATACTGCTCACGATACGCTTTCATCGCAGCAAGATGCTGTTGCATATCTTCTTTTTCTGCTAAATACGTAATTAAATCGCTCATTGTGATGATCGAATACACTTTGCATCCGTAATCACGTTCCACTTCCTGTACTGCAGAAATTTCACTTTTCCCTTTTTCTTGGCGGTCTAAACACAGCAACACGCCACTCAACGTTGCTTTTTGCTGTTTGATGATTTCCATCGACTCACGAATTGCCGTACCTGCCGTAATCACATCATCGACAACCACAACACGTCCTTGTAGCGGGCTACCCACTAATGTGCCGCCTTCCCCGTGATCTTTCGCTTCTTTACGATTAAAGCAGTATGGCATATCGATATCGTGATGTTCTGCCAATGCGAC
The DNA here is from genome assembly GCF_012272845.1 of Providencia sp. JUb39. Lineage (NCBI taxonomy): Bacteria > Pseudomonadati > Pseudomonadota > Gammaproteobacteria > Enterobacterales > Morganellaceae > Providencia > Providencia sp. JUb39. Next base: position 111,518 of record NZ_JAAWXD020000001.1, read on the forward strand.
TGCAGTTGTGGTCGCAATCGGAATACCTTTATAGGCTGGACCAAAAATTACATCACACTCAATCGCACTTTCTTTTAACGCTTGTGCATAAAAACGACCGACAAGAGCCAAGTCACGCCCTGTATTAAACAGCCCCGCATTAAAGAAATAGGGACTCTTACGACCTGATTTCAGCGTAAACTCACCAAATTTCAGTACCTGTTTTTTCATGGCAAGTTCAATAAAATCGCGCTGATAGGCTTTCATTGGTCATTCTCCTCATTAATTAGTATTGGTCTTTTTTAATTGGAACTACTTTCGCGGTTTATTTGCTGCTGTATTCATAAACTGCGGGCATAAAAAAGGCGACTTTTCAGCCGCCTATTTAATAATAAATCTATTTCAGCGCTTCTCGCTGAGCTTCGAAAATGGTGTCTAGCCCCGTTTTCGCTAATGCTAGAAGAGCTAAAAGCTCTTCATGACTGAACGGTTCGCCTTCTGCGGTACCTTGTACCTCAATCATTCTGCCATCATCCATCATCACGACGTTCATATCCGTTTCTGCAGCAGAATCTTCAACATACTCAAGATCACACAGCGCTTCTTGGTTAACGATACCAACAGACACCGCAGCAACCATGGATTTCAGAGGGCTTTTCGCTAATTTACCTTGAGCAACCATGTTGTTCAGTGCATCAACCAAGGCAACACACGCGCCTGAGATAGCTGCAGTACGTGTACCGCCATCCGCTTGGATAACATCGCAGTCCAACGTAATGGTGTGCTCGCCAAGTTTTTTCAGGTCAACCGCCGCACGTAATGAACGTGCGATCAGTCGTTGAATTTCCATAGTACGACCGGTTTGTTTCCCTTTTGCCGCTTCACGTTGGTTACGAGAGTTCGTTGCTCGAGGTAACATACCATATTCTGCGGTTACCCAACCTTGACCCTGACCTTTTAAGAAACGAGGAACACCCTCTTCAACAGTCGCGTTACATAACACCTTAGTGTCGCCAAACTCAATAAGAACAGAGCCTTCCGCATGCTTTGTATAATTGCGCGTAATTTTTATTGGACGCATCTGGTCTGCTAATCTACCTGCTGGGCGCATGGTGTTATCTCCGTTATCAACTCAAATTGGCACGTATTATACGTTGTTAATCGGATAATGCCTATCCTGTCATCCGTCATAGCGCTATAATCCTGTTATCTTAATGAATGATAGGAACGAATTATGATCCGTAGTATGACTGCTTTTGCCCGCCGTGATATCAAGGGTGAATGGGGGAATGCGGCTTGGGAGCTGCGTTCCGTAAACCAGCGTTATTTAGAAACCTATATCCGTTTACCCGAGCAATTTCGCAGCTTAGAGCCAGTTATCCGTGAACGCCTTCGTTCCCGTCTAACCCGTGGTAAAGTCGAATGTAACCTACGTTTTGACTTAGATGGTGCTCACCGTGGTGAGTTACTGCTCAATGAAGATTTAGCTCGCCAGCTGATTAGCGCGGCGAACTGGGTAAAAAATTACAGCCATGAAGGTGAGATTAATCCGTTAGAAATTTTACGCTGGCCAGGTGTGATGTCCGCGGGTGAACAAGATTTAGACGCGATTAGTGAACAGTTAATGGCTGGCTTAGATGAAACCATCGATGCCTTTATCCAAAGCCGTGAAGCGGAAGGTGCAGCGCTGCATAGCCTTATCGAGCAACGTCTGGATGGTGTTTTGGTTGAAGTTGCCAAAGTTCGCCAACATATGCCTGAAATCCTGCAATGGCAGCGTGACCGCCTGCAAAGCAAGTTAGACGACGCACAAATCCAAGTAGATAGTAATCGTTTAGAGCAAGAGCTTATTTTGCTGGCTCAGCGTGTTGATGTCGCCGAAGAGTTAGACAGACTGGAAGCTCACGTCAAAGAGACACGCAATATTCTGAAGAAAAAAGAAGCCAGCGGTCGTCGTCTTGATTTCATGATGCAAGAATTTAACCGTGAATCAAACACCCTCGCCTCTAAGTCTATTAATAGTGAAGTGACTAACTCTGCTGTTGAACTCAAAGTGCTGATTGAGCAAATGCGCGAACAGATTCAAAACATCGAGTAGATTTTCAAGTAAACTCACTAAGTCTCACAGTACACCACCAACACCTATAAGCCAGTGTAAATACTGGCTTTTTTAATTCCACAAAGTCTCATATAATATCACCAAAGCGCGCATTTACCGTGTACATAGTTGTGTACATAATGAGGTCTACATACATGAAGATTATGTACACACAAAGGTAATATTGGAGTAAAACATGCCTAAATTAACCGATATACAGATCAAGGCTTGGATAAAGTCAGGAGAGCGTTTTGAAGGCCGCTCTGATGGAAATGGGCTGTACCTATGTTTTCCTAAAAATTATGCTATTCCATTTTGGCGCTTTCGTTATCGGTTTGTGGGTAAGCAGCGAGCAATGGTGATCGGTACTTATGCTGAACTTTCACTCGCCAAAGCGCGTGAAACAGCTAAATCACTTTCAGCACAGGTGGCATTAGGTCACGATGTAGCTGGGGAAAAGCAAGAACGCAAAGCCCAAGCCATAAAGAAAATAGAAGAAGAAAAGAATGCATTAAAGGTATCCGAGCTAGCACAAGAATACTTTGAGCGCCAGATACTAGGTCGTTGGAAGCATCCTGATATCCTACGCCGCCGTATTGAGAAAGATATTGCCCCTAATATTGGGCATCTTAAAGCTGAAGACGTCCGTCCCCGAGACATTGATGCAATGATCCAGAAAATCAACGCTCGTGGTGCTCGTACAGTTGCCAATGATGTTCTTCGCTGGACACGGCGCATCTTTGACTACGGCATTAAACGACATATTCTAGAGACTAATCCAACAACTGCTTTTGATACTTCAGATGCTGGTGGTAAAGAAAAACCTCGTGAGCGCTGGCTAACCCAAGAAGAACTGGCTAAGTTCTTTGAGGCAATGCAGATTACCAAAGGATTTTCCCGTCAAAATGAACTAACAATGAAGCTATTACTTGCCCTCTGCTGTAGAAAGATGGAGTTGTGCGGTGCTCGGTGGGCTGAGTTTGATTTAGAGAATGCCATTTGGCATTTACCTGCTGAGCGGGTAAAAAATGGCGATGCTATTGATATCCCTTTACCAGCAGTAACCGTTGAATGGCTTTTAGAACTACGCCAAATGTCTCTCAACAGCCAGTGGGTCTTGCCTGCACGTAAAATGCAGCACAAAATGATCCCTCACATTCAGGAAAGCACCCTACCCGTAGCGCTGGCAAAAGTACGCAGTAACCTCCCTGATGTACCAAACTTCACTATCCATGATTTCCGTCGTACTGGCCGATCACATTTGGCTGCATTAGGTGTAGATCCTGTCGTTGCAGAACGTTGTTTGAATCACCGAATCAAGGGTGTTGAAGGTATCTATAATCGGTATGAATACTTCAAAGAACGTAAAGCAGCTCTGGAAAAATGGGCTGCATTGTTGGTATCGTTGGAACGAGGTGAGGATTATAATGTAGTGCCAATGAAGAGGCTAAAGTAACAATATATCATGTAAATAGAAAATTCAGGAACAATAGGAGAGTAAATATGCACAGTGGGGGTAATACTGAAAAATACCAAGATATAATAAAAAAATTATCTCTTATTGATAATCTTGAAGAATGGCATTGGTATATACCCACATCAGAACTACCAAAAGAAGATAAAAAGTATATCTATGATTCTGCTGAACGATTATGGATAAAACGTAAAATTACTGATGGCAGTCTGATTATTCATCCAGAAGTACGGGAGGAATTAATCGAAAGAGAGTACAATCCATTACCCATCCATAAAAAAATGATTTGGGCTAGCTTACTGGCATCTTATAATGGAATCGATAAAAATGCATATATTGAAAGGATAAGAAAAAAGATAACTAAAAAATATGGACGTGAATGGTGGGATGATATTAATAGAAGAATAAAACCCACTTATATTGCAAGACAGCGGCTATTAGAGCAAATAAACTCCACAGGACCAGCTTTAAAATATGCAGCATCGCAAAGTCTGTTTTTTGGGAGTCTTTTAAGTGAATCTCGCGATGATGTTTTAAAAAAGATTCCGAAAAAATAGATAAACCCGAAATACTATGCTACCTAACATTAAAAATGTATATTAATTTTAACTATTAATGGTAATGCTATAAGTGTTATCTGTACACGTTATATATCGTTAATGTTAAAGAGTACATATCGAAGTTAGTGGTGATCTAAAATCCGCCCCCCTCCCCCCAAGATGCTCTTGTGATTAAAAGATAGCTATTTTACCGCCTGCCATACACTAAAATATTACACTTTATAATTGTAACGTGGACAAAAAAGATTAGTATCGCTAAGGTCGATATTATGTAATTGGTTATTCACGGTATTAATTTCAAGTCGTAGTTTCCGCTTCCAGCATATCAAGAATACGAGCAGCGCGATTAAAACCAATGCGGAAATGTCGTTGTATTCTGGATATTTTTGATGTTTCAGATCGTGTTGTCTCCATTAACTGGTTCTGCGCAGACCATTCGCGAACTTCTGGCATCAGCGGATCTTTTTGATCGTTTATCTGTATAACTTGAGGTGTACTTGGCATAATCAATTTCCCTCTTTAATTGTAATAAGTTCATCTAACCTAGATTCTTTCACACTATCTAAGACCCATCATATTCACATACACACTCTCTCCATCATCAGTAATTTGAACGGTATAAGTAACGGGTTTTCTATGTGAAAAAGATTTAGAATTAGGGTGTTTGGGATAAACAGTATAGCCAACATCAGCGGCACATTGTCTTATTCCTGTTGAACCGTCGTATCCTAGCGTTCTTATATTTTCAATGTCATAAGTTGCATCTGAACCATCATATGATTTCCAACGGCTTTCCAATAATTGGTGAATAACCGCTTTGGTTGATTCATCGCTACACTTTGGCGTTTGTTCTTTACATCCAACTAATAAGAGCGTAGGTAATATGGATAATAACCAAACAGATTTCGATAATCTCATTATTTATTATTCCTTAGTTAACACGAATGTTTTTTGCAATTTTTCCAAATGTGAGTGGTCGCCGTTTCTTTACATAGAAATAAGCAACGTTGAAAGCGGATTTTTTATGGTTTCCGTGTAGAAGAGAATGCCATCCCTTGAAAGCTTCAATCTGTAGTGGCGTAAATGGCGTAGATGAGAAGTCAAACAGCACAAGTAAGGCCTTACCGTCATATGCCATCAGCTTTTTTATTTCAGTGGAATTTGTGTATGCTGCAAGTGTTGCTTTAGGAGCATCAGGGCGTCTAACGGCAAACTCTATAGCGACATCATCAATGACAAAATCAATGTAGCCATTGCCCGTCAATGTGCCAGGAAGCTTTGCCTGTACTTCTGGTGTAAGGTTGTCACCAAACCACCCCAAAAGGTAGCATCTTACCAGCGGTAAAAGTTCTCTTTCGTTACACTCATTAAGACGTAACGTTTTGACAAACTCTTGCCTATAGAGAGAACAGAATAGGTACTCGAAACTTTCAACAACGTTTTTTATTGTGGTTGCCATATCATATTAAATCCTATAACTATTTAATAATAATGAAAAAACATGGGGTTAACCACCATTGATATGATGTTTGGTTGGGCTTTTCTTACAAGGTTGGCCTACTGACGCTACCGCACCACAGTAGATACACTTTCGTTTCCCGTGATCAACGACATGATAATCAGTTGGACTTTTCTTACAGGGTTGGCCCGCATTAGCGGTCAAACCACAATATTTACACTTAGCCAAAATCTTTTCTTCCTTTTAAAGATACCTTTTTGATAAAAATGTCCATAAGCGAGTGTTGTTTGGCCATTATTACACTAATAGTGATATTTATACAAGTGCAAACGTAGCCGAAAATTCCACTTACTAGGTAAAGCGTGATACTAAGGTAGGTGGTTCAATGTCAAAACTCACGGTAACAGAAGCCGATAAACTTATTGGAAAGCGCATTCAGCAACGCCGCAAAGAAAGTAAGCTAACGGCAGCTAGCCTCTCTGAAAAGATTGGGGTTTCACAACAACAACTCTCTCGTTATGAACGAGGAACTAATAAGATCAATGTCAGCCACTTAATTGATATTGCTGCCTATTTGGACACACCAATTAGCTGGTTTTTTACCAGTCATGACGAAGAAATCAAGCAAGAGTCTGATAAGGTATACTTGAGTGTAAAAACAGAGGAGTTAAAAACTCAATTGGATACTTTATGGACAAAACTATCTACTGAGCAGCAACATGCTTTTGTTGTGCTTCTTGATAAGTTAATCAAATGATAATAAGAATCATTTGCATTTTAGTATTGAGATTGATATAATGCTAAAAGTGGTAAATATTGTATTTCCACTATCCAAAGTATATATTCAAAATCAAGCTAAGGTATTATCTATTGAAATATAATAGAGGGTTACGAGCGTCCCAACAAGGTCACTTAGACTGTTTATGTGGTATATATAGTTTAGTTAATGTACTAGCTTATTTATATGATGGGCGGATAAAAAGAAAACACCTTATTAACTTATTACTGCGACAATATAAATACCGATACGACATTTATGATTTAATATCATCTGGATTAGATGATGATGAAATGGACTATCTAATTCAATCAACCCTCCAACAAGGATATTATCTTAAGCACTACCCTCTAATAATCAAAAAACCTTATCAATACAAAATTAAACTCCGCACTAAAAATATTATAAAAGATATATTTACCTTTATTAATGATAAGAACAATCTTTATCAACGAGTAATATTATTTGGAACACAAGAACATTGGTCGATCATTACTGGTGCGGATAATAAATATTTCTATTTTTTTGACAGTTGTGGCAATGTAAAAGCACAGCATAAGTCCTTCTCCTTAATACCTCAAAAAACACGACATACACTATTCCCCTCAGCTATTTATTTTATTGAACGACTATTTTAGGTGAGAACAATCATGTTATTTAAACCAGCTAAAGAGAAAGGCTATTACACTATTAACAATCCCGTTACTGAGCAAGATATTTTTGATATAGCCAATACATTCCTAGCCAAACGATTCAAACGACGTACTAAATTAACTTCCCCCAATCAAACCCGTGAATACTTTAAATTAAAGCTGGCATCCTATGAGTATGAGGTATTTTGTGCTATGTTTCTCAATAATCAGAACCAAGTGTTAGCGTTTGAGGAGCTGTTTCGAGGAACAATTAACGAAACTGCCATCTATCCCCGAGAAGTTGTCAAGCAAGCACTATCATTAAATGCCGCCGCTATCATTTTTGTTCACAATCATCCAAGCGGCGCTCCTGAGCCAAGCAAAGCCGACAAACACATTACGTTAAAGTTGAAATATGCGCTTGAACTAGTGAATGTCAGAGTACTGGATCACTTTATTGTGGCGGGTAACGAGAGCCTTTCATTTGCTGAGCGTGGATTAATTTAAATGGGAAGATTAGCCTCATCAGCGCCTTGTTCAAGTAACTCATGACGCCTATATGCTATTTCTAAAAGAGAATCACGTTCATAGTTATCAACAAGGCATATAACAAATTCCCAGCGCGGCGGGAAATTACACAAAATTACGTGCATTCCAGCTTCTTTTAACAAGGCTGATAGCATGTGCGCAACTGGTCGAGTTTCTGAAATCCAATACCTACCAACCTTGCTGATAGATTCAACAGATGGAATGTAATAATTTTTAAATACAATTCTTCTTAGCTCCTGCATTTCTACATTCATTACTTATTTTTCCTATTAAAGAATATGCTCACACCTTAGAATAACAACGGCAGCTAACTTTTACGCTTTTTATTCTTCTTCAACGGATTAGTTCCACGTATTAAAAGCGCCTGTTCATTCCACGTAGAAATCTGTTTATTAATTAGTTCTCTATCCCACAGCGCTTGAATTTCCCTTGGAAGCCACTCCTGATTACCCTGTTCATCAATAAAAGCATCTTCATAACCATCCTCTTCAACTAATGGCGCAAGTTTAAAGTTACTATCTACTTGGCTAATATGTGGAAAATATTGCTTTCCACGCTTATTTTCAGCATTGAATTTTTCTGCAATTGCCATAGCATCTTTTTCTTCATCCTCAAGAGGCATAGCCATTTGATAATACCGATAGAGTAGCTGTCCTGCTGGTGTCATAGCGGCTTTTATCGTTGGAACCGGTCTCTTACGATCTATAGCCATTTCTTTGCTGTTATAACATTTGTTGATGCAAAAGCTGAGCAAATCACCTAATACATCGTAACTGAGCTCATTTACATTAAGCGTTTTTCCATACTGAACGTTGTAAATAAAGGCCAATTTCTCTAATGCATCCTGTCCTAAAAACGCTTTCTTAAGACTCAGGCCAACACTTTTAAATGCTTCGCATCTCTGCCTCTGACTTCTTGCACTTATATTCTCACTGCGATGCTCGCTTTGTTCTTCTGATGAATATGTTACGACCTCATTCAATGAGTCGTCTTGACTGGTATCCATTTAACCCTCCATTTCTATTGAGACTCAAGTGAAAAGTTGAGTCTCAATATTATCTGGTGAGTAAAAATATTTTTCAACTATTTTAGTTGTTATTAATCAACATGATATACCGATAGGTAGGAAAACTACTGCCTCCCCTCTCCAAAGGAGAAAACCCGCCCTCTTTAAACGCATTGTTCCATTAACAAAAGAGGAACAACGTTATGTACCAAGATCGCATCCTTCGTAAAAAAGAAGTCGTTAATCGTACTGGTCTTGCAGGGGCAACTATCTACCGGCAAATAGCAAAAGGTACTTTCCCGAAACCGAGGAAATTGACAGGAGAGGGAGGGCGTGCCGTTGGCTGGCTTGAATCAGAGATCAACGCATGGATCAGCAACCGCCAATAATGAACAGACATCTGGCATTTATGGCTGTTTCCATTTTTAAAAATGGAAAAAATACACTAACCCATTGAATGTGGTGAAGTAGTAAAAAATGAGCCGATCCCACTGGCAGGCGCTCTACTCAAGGGGTTCCTGTATCAGACATGGCTACTGATCAACAGTATAGAAAATTTACTACACATAATGGGGGGAGCAGGGTCTCCTCCCATTTAACCATACTATCCCTCATTCTATTCAAGCATTCATTTAATGAATTAGGGGGTAAATCAATGGAGATGAAATCGTTTTAAAGAGCAGCCGGAACCGCTGGTGGGTGCGCCTCCAAGCGCAAACCCAGACCATGCGGGAACAAGGCTGCTCTGTGAAATAACGCAGGAAATACTCATGAATAACAGGAAAATCCCAAAATGGACCTATGACCGAATTCAGGAAATCTGCAATATGGTTGTAGATAATGGTCAAATGCAAATAAATCGCAGGCAATGCTTAAGACGCTTCCTCACCCATATCTGGTTGGAAAGCGAGGAAAATGGCTGGACAATCATTACAAAACGCACTATTCGCACCGATTTTAATGCACTGGGACGGCGCTGGTGGATATTAGTAAAAGGAAAAAGAATGAATGCATATCCTTTAAAAATACTCCCCAAACTGATACCAGAACTGGAGTTTCATGCAGGAAAAGCCGCTAAAGACAGCAAGAAACGTAAATCTGATCGCTGGCTATTTGATCCCAAACGACCAATCGATGATATTGGGCAACTTTTGCTGGCTGATGTAGATACTGGTGAAACCTTCGACGTATGGACGCTGCTAAAGAAAACAGGAAAAGCTCCACAGCATAACGTTGATCTCATCCCTAAAAGTCAATATGAGCTAAAAAAGCGGGAAAAGCAGTGGTTAAAAGGTGTATCAAGAGGCCGGATGCATATGCGATTTATCGAGCAACTGAAAGAACACATCCCAATGCCTTACTATAAGCAGGGGATCCGCAGTCTTAACCATCTGTATAACGCCAAAGCTGAAGGAGATTATGTTACCTACGATCATACCTATAAACTGACGTTTGGCGGCAGGTTCTACGATAAAGCATATCAAAACTTACCTGGTGACTTGAAAACGGCTTTTCGTACGGGTTTGTTGAACTATGATATTGCTGGGTGCAGCTTGGCTTGTCTCAATACACTCTTTGCACGCTATGACATAGACTATCGGGTTGATAGTGCGCTATATCAAACCATCATGGAAAAATCAGGGCTTGAGCGTAAACAGAGCAAACTGCTTGTTCTTGCGACGATCTATAAGATTGGAAAGGTAACCGTTGGTATACAAAACGGGATAGGGGAAGATGTTTATCATTGGCTGGGTAACAATGAAGCTGAAGCCAAAAAATTGCTTACATGGTGGAAACAGCAAGCAAAGCCGCTACGTATAGCATTAGGTAGGCTGGTTCGCCGTATTAAACGGCAACACCGTAAAAATTGTGCATCACCACGGCAGTATAATCTATACCCTAATGATATTGGATTGGTGCTGAATTTAAAGCAGGAAAAGTATGAGCGGAAAGACGACAATGGGAGCATAACTTACAGTAAATTTGCACAAAATAAAGGGTTACTAACGCACATGGTTACGGGTATTGAGCAAGCTTACATACGCGAGGTTATACGGTTAAACCCCGGAAAAATTTGTATGTTAGACCACGATGGATTTGCTGCAATTGATGAGATTATTCAACCAGAACATGAGTTTATTAGGTTGGAATTAAAAACATGAGTAGCAACTCTGCTCTATATTTATCTATTTAATTAAAGCAGGGATAATGCCAAAACATTTTATTGGTTATTAACCCTGCTTTAGATTAGCAATGTTGTGAACGAAAATTTATATAATTTAAAAAATCAAATTAACGTCCCAGTGATAGCAGTTTTATTTATATCTAGAGAGCGAGCTTCTGTTTTGAAATGACGCCCTACAGTTAAAGAGGAATTTTCATATTCAGGATTGATTTCTGAAGTAGCGAAAATCAGCTGAAAATCATTCTCATAATTTGATGTTTCTTTCACAATAATCTGTTGAAGATTATGGCTTCTTTCTTTTTCCATTCCACCATCATCTATTCCATCAAGCATCATGAAACGTGGCAACCTCATGTATTCCTTTTTTTGACTAGCACTAAGCAATGATAGATGAAAAATATGTCTCAATACAACGGCAGAACTTTCAGAGAAGTTAATTGAGCCATTGACAGTGACAGAGTTTTCATAAAAACTAAAACTCACATTTTTAGCATCGATAAACTCAGACTGTCTTTCAAGGTCTTCTTTTAATAACCTAATAGCAATATTACTTACAGTTTCTGCAATATCATTCCGCCTACTCTGCTCTTTATTTTGTAGGGACTCAACCAGAGAAGTTAGCTCCTCTTTCTCTTTCTGTAGAGCATCTCTTGACTGTTGAAGGTCGGTAATAACAGTATGAAGCTTCTTATGCTCATAACTCTGATTTATTTCTTCTTCAATTGCTCCGATCTCTTTTGACACCTTTTCAAATTCTATTTCAAAAGAACTTTCCCAATTATTTATCGAAATATCAAAATCTTGTACAAGTTTCTTTGCTTCTTTATCTAATTGAGGTGATTTTAATTGTAATTCTGATAATTTTTTATACTTGTGTTCTAATAAAAACTTTGATTCTTTTAATTGCACAGATATCTCATTTCTCATTCGTAATAGTTGTGATGACTCCTTGCCTTTAGGAAGATGAGATTTACATAAACCACAACAATTTTCATCTGCAATATCTATTTCACTTAAACAACTGGGGCAAAAATTAAATTTAACTGAACCAAAATATTTTTTAGCCTCACCAGATTCATTTAAATTAAGCAGACGTTCTTCTAACTCATTAACAAACATTTCTGAATCAGCTATATCAAGTTTCAAACTCTCGATATCACTTTTATTTTTCTGTACTAAAGCTTTAGCTTTGTTTAAAGCTTTTCTTATATTAGATGTTTTATCTTTATCAGCTTTATTATCATTAGCTAACTCATAGCTTCTATTTTTTATTTGAGATAATTTATCTAATAAAGACATTCTTCTATTTTCAAGTTCCGTAATTTTTTCATCAATATAATGTAAATTTTCAGATTGACCAGATCTTCCTAAAATAAGAAATATACTCTTTAATTCGGAAATTCTTTTTGCTAATTCCACATCAACTTGCTTGAGACGTATTTGAGAGCTATATAACTTATCATCAAATATACCACAAATATAATCACCAATAGTTTCTCTTGTTAGAGGTTTATCAAAACTATCGCTACGAAAAATAGGGCTATGAAGAGACGGTTGGTCTGCATATAATATTCTGAGAATCTGATGCATAGTCAGAATCGACGCGCCATCGCCCTGCGCTAACGGAAGTTCTAAAGCATTTAATATTATTTGAGAAAAACTTAAACTTTGTTCTGAACGCCTAAAGGGATAAGTTTCCCATTGACTCGGCGATGATTCTATTGCCTGAGCCATATTCCCCCAAAATATACTCATAGGTCTCATTGACTCTTCACTGATTTCTCTCTTAAAACATGCGGGTTTACCGTTAAGAGAAACTTCAACTAACGTCATAGAGCATAACAATGCTTCAGGCTTCCATTTGATATTTTCAGCACCAAGAGAAAATGCCAAAAGATCCATAATAGTAGTCTTACCTGAACTATTTCTTCCCCTTAAAACATTAACCCCTTTATGAAATAAGCAGCTAAAAGCTTCATGACCCTGTTGAAAAACTTTTAGTTCACTTACCATAAGTGTTGGTTTAAGAAAAGTCATATCTATACTCCATTAACCCTGTTCTATCTTTCAATCCATCCTTGCCAAAAAGATGAAATTGAGAAAGCTTTTCGATAATAAAACTATTGATATCATCCCTTCTTTCTAAATATTTTTTCATAGAAATAAGTAATTCATCAGGTATTTTCATATTCGTTCTATATATTAATCCCCTGTTTAATTTTTCTTTAACTATTAAACCTGTCGCGGCCAAACATTTAATTGCAGCCAACTGAATTTGATACATATCTTTAAATGTTATATCTTGACTAATTGGATCATGATACTGGTTATGATATAATTTCGCTAATTTCTTTATCTGACTATAATTCACCGGCATTCTAATATTTTGAATTAAGGACGGAAAAATCATATAAAAATCAAGAATTCTAGCTTTATCAACCTCTAACTCTTGTACATGATCAACAATTGCAATCATCCGAAACAAACAATGATATGCGTCATATGCTGGATGGTAAATTAACATTTATCCCACCTAATATGGCAATTTCCACCAAGAAAAAATAACAACCCTAAAAGATCTCTTTGCGTTAATTTTAATAAATTACTTCCTAAAGACTCATATATAGAATTGATTAACTCATTAGTCTCTTTATCGATTACTGAATTTTCATTACCTTCTTGAATTAATGGAGTAATTGTCATCAAAAAATTTGTATAAATGCGATCAAGTATAATCACAAATATCCTCTGTGCTGTTCGAGATGTTTGAGTACGCATTACTTCCTTGTATGCTTTTTCTTTCATTTCTTTTGCAGGAATTAATAAATACGCCCTATTGCTTTCACTTAATTTGGCATCTAAACCACGTACATCCGTCTCATTTTGTACACTTAAATAGTGATTTAATTGTTCACAAAAATCTGAACATAGTTCTCCAGAGCCATCTGCCATTTTCTCATAGAGTTCAAACAACTCACTATTTACAGGGGAGTGAAAGTGATAATGCTTATCGTTAGTTTGATTACCAGCAACAATACTACCCCCACCATCCACAGTATTGCCAGCTTGCCTAACTTTTGATGATTGTTGTGTAAACAAATTTCATCCCTCTCAATGCGAATTACTTTGATCTCGACCAACAACGCTTCCGTTAGAGACTTTGTTCTTATTTTGTTCAACTTGATAATTATTATTATTTGAATTAATGCTAGTGCGATTTTTGACGCTTGTGTACACAATTCTCAGCGCCCAACCAGCGCCCAATCCCAAAAGAGCACTAATTAGATTACTAACCCAATTAACATCCATTTTTCTCTCCTTTACTTAAAAAACGCGGTAGATAATGTTAAAATAGAAATCAAACAATATTGCAATACAACATGCAAACAATTAAATAAATTATTGTGATCGCAGTATATATTTTATACATCAATTATAAATATTTATTATTTTACAATCAATTATAAAAGTCATGTAAGACACATCTCCTGAACAGGAATCTACCTTGGTTCCGAATACTTACTTCTGATTGCTTAGTACATATGAAGGTGCTACAGACGTATTTGAGCTAACTGCCACTTATTGGGTGATTATCGCTCGCAGTCACATCTTTAATGACGGCATGTTACTATGACCTTTCTCTATCTCAACGGTATCAGAATCCGTGATACCGACAATACGCTGGAAAACTTAACGGTATCGGCCACAGGAGAGAAGACCGTTAGCCAGCTAGAGCACAGGAACGAGTAGACAATTTCAACCCAACTCGATGAGCACCCTTACATTCTGTGTACTTAAGTGTGTACTTAACCAAAAGATAGATTAACAAAAAACCAATAAAATCAATGTTAATATATCAACATTCAATATTCAAATTCAATCGAATAAAATTCACTTTTCAGAATAACTATAAGCCAGCTTATTCACTGAATTCGCTGGCTTTTTTATTAAATCAAACTCAACCTTAACCCGCTTTTGCCATTTCCAACGGTTTCTCACGCTGGTGCTTATAATGGAAAGAGAAGTAGAAGATCACGGCCAATATTACGGTGTAGGACGAGAACACCAGCCAAATTGACTGCCAATCCTTCACACCGTCCACACTAAAGTAGTCAACGACCAATCCGCTCAATATCGCCCCAAAATAGGCACCCACACCATTCACCATAGTCATAAACAACCCCTGTGCACTGGCACGCATACGGTGATCCACTTCCTGCTCAATAAAAATAGAACCTGAAATATTGAAGAAATCAAACGCACAGCCATACACAATCATCGACATAATTAAGAACATCAAACCAATAGTCGATGGGTCACCGAAGGCAAAGAAGCCGAATCGCAATGTCCATGCCAGCATACTGAGCAGCATGACGGTTTTAATACCATAACGCTTTAAAAAGAATGGGATAGCGAGAATAAACGCCACTTCCGCCATTTGGGAAGCTGACAGCAAAATCGATGGATACTGAACAATCAAACTGTCTTGATACAGCGGATTACGCGCAAAATCATGCAAGAATGGGCTACCAAACGTATTGGTAATTTGTAGAACCGCACCCAGTAGCATCGCAAACAGGAAAAATACCGCCATAATCGGCTTTTTGAACAACACTAATGCATCTAACCCAAGCTTGCTCATCCAACTGGTGGTGATAGCCTGCTTATTTACCGCCATTTTTGGTAATGTCAGGGAATACATCGCGAGCAGCAACGAGCAACTTCCCGCCACATACAGCTGCATACTGCTCAACTCAAATTTCAGTAAGCTAATACTCCACATCGCGGCGATAAACCCGACAGTACCAAAGACACGAATTGGCGGGAAATTGGCAACAGAGTCTAGCTGATACTGACTTAGCGATGAGTAGCTAATGGTGTTCGACAGGGCGATAGTCGGCATAAATGCCATCGCATTGATTAACATTGCCCAGAACATCACTGAAGGATCCGCCACCGTCGCAGCGTAAAACAACGAACCGGCACAAATAATATGGCAAAGCATATACAGGCGGTTTGCAGGAATATATTTATCCGCAATGATGCCGATTAATCCGGGCATCAAAATAGCGGCAATCCCTTTCGAGCTGTACACCATACCGACTTCAGCCCCTGAAAAATCCAAGGTTTTCATCATGTAGGCACCCAATGTCACCAGCCAACTTCCCCAAACAAAATATTGCAGAAAAAGCATGACCTTTAAACGAGACTTAATATTCATACTAGGCTCCGTTTGGAGTGAATTTGGCGGGTAACATTCTCAGCTCGGCGATAACGCCCCAAAGGAAAACCGCTCCCGCACTGTCTTTCTATTAATTTGATAAAAATCTTAATTTGATAAAAAGTTAGAAGCGTTCAATCACGCCAGTCACTAATTTTAAGAAGGTTGCTTTCACTTTTTCAGCCGTTTCAATCACTTCATCATGGCTCAAAGGCTGTTCTAAAATGCCGCATGCCATGTTGGTCAGACAGGAAATACCGACTGTTTTAATCTGAGAATGGTGAGCCACCAGCGCTTCAGGTACTGTCGACATACCCACCGCATCAGCCCCGAGAGTTCTGATCATGCGAATTTCGGCTGGTGTTTCATAAGTTGGTCCCGTCCACCATGCGTACACGCCTTGGCGCAGAGACACACCTTGCTCCTTCGCAACATCCAAAATCTTTTGGCGCAGCTCTTTGTTGTACACTTCGCTGACATCAAGGAAACGTACGCCCAGCTCTGGATTATTTGGCCCCATTAATGGGTTATTCGCCGTCAGGTTAATATGATCAGTGATAACCATCAGGTCGCCCGGGTTAAAGTCCGTATTCACCGCACCACAGGCGTTGGTAATGATCAATTTTTCCACACCCAGCGCTTTCATTAAACGCACAGGGAATGTCACTTGATCCAGCGAAAAACCTTCGTAATAGTGGAAACGACCTTTCATCGCCACCACAGTTTTGCCTGCAATCGTCCCGATCACTAACTCGTTCGCGTGACCTACTGCCTCAGACTTCGCGAAATGGGGTACTTCGCTATAAGGAATATGCACCGCATTTTCTAATGTATCGGCAAATGGGCCTAATCCAGACCCTAAAATGATCCCAACAGTGGGCTTCATATCCGTACGAGATTGGATAAAACTCAGGCTTTCTAAGATATCTTTGGTGTTGTGCATAATGCGCTCCGCAATCAAATCAAATAAAGAAGATGATTGGGATAATAACGTAATTAGAAAATCTAACAGCGATCTTAATCTCATTTTGAGAAAATGTTGATAAACATGATATCTGTTAAAGTACTCGCCATGTGAATCTGTTAATCTTGAATGATTAGCTTTATAGCGGGATATTCCACTAGCGAAAACAGGAGGGGGAGCCATTGTTACACCGTTTATTGAACGAATTTCGCACATCCAAAAATTCCAAAACGCAAAAACTCAAAACGCTGTATCGGCTGATCCTTAACCACGGACCAATTCGGGCGGAAGCGCTAACCTCCCTCGCGAATATGAAACCCGCGACCTGTGCCAGGCTCCTCGATGAACTGAGTAAGTGCCAATTACTCTCCACTTCGGAACTTGGGGAATCAACGGGAGGACGCAAACCCATTTTGTATAGCGTCAATCCGGCTGATGGCTACTTAATTGGCATTGAGATGAGTGATATCTACTCTACGATTGTTCTGCAAAATCTGAAGTTAGACATTCTTGGCAAAGTCAAAATCAAGTATGAGCACCTCGAAACCGCCGAAAATATGCTCGACCATCTATTGGACAACGTCGATGACCTACTTGCTGAGCATCAGTTAGATACTCAAAAAATACTGGGTATCGGCATTGCCATCGACCATATTTTAGAACGCGATAAAGTGCCTTACTCTGACTACAGCGCACGAATTCAATCTCTATATCAGTATATTACCCAGCGCGTTCCCTGCTTTGTTCTGTTAGGAAGTGGCATCAGCTTCGCGGCCTTTGCGGAGTACCGTTTACGCTATGCCTCTGATAGCCAACGATTCTTACTCACCACTTGTGACACCGACATTCGCAGCTCGACCATTATCAATAACCAATATGCCCCAACGCCGATAAGCACTGCTCAAGCTTTTGGACACACGACTATCGATATCAATGGTCAGCGTTGTGAGTGCGGCTCGTTTGGCTGTTTAAAGCAGTACAGTTCATTGCACGCCATTAAGTCTCGCGTGATTCAGCATTTAAGACTTGGCAAACCCTCGGTCATTAACCAACTCGTCAAATCTGAAGATGAAATTAACTATCACACGATTTTTCAGGCGCTTGCCCAAAATGATGAGGTGTGTCTTAAAGCCTTAGAAGAAGCTGCTTATTACTACGGTATCGCGATTGCCAACGCGGTATTAATTACTCAAGCGGATGTGGTTGTTTGCGGCGGAACACTCACGCCAAAAAACCATTTCTTTGAGATGACCAAAAAATCCATTGAGCAAAAACTGTCGATTTTCCCGCATATCAAACCGCGCATTTACCCAGCTAATGATTCTTATGAAATCGTCGCTCAAGGTGCAGGTGGGATGGTGATGGAAAGCTATCTATCTGAATGACGACGGATACAAATAAAAAATGCCCCAACCTGTGGGGCATTTTCATTATAAATCACCGCTGACTATTTTAATCTTAGTCATTACCAAGCTTTAGTCATTGCCAAATAAGTCACGGGTATAGACTTTGTCCGCCACATCATCCAGTTCAGGCACCATACGGTTTGCCAGGATAATGTCGCTTTCCGCTTTGAAGGCATCTAAATCACGGATAACTTTCGAACGAAAGAATTCATCTTCTTTCAGTACTGGTTCGTAAACCACCACTTCAATCCCTTTCGCTTTAATACGCTTCATCACACCCTGCACCGCAGAGGCACGGAAGTTATCGGAGCCCGCTTTCATCACTAAGCGATACACACCGACTTTACGTGGCGCTTTGGCGATAATCGCATCGGAGATAAAGTCTTTACGCGTGCGGTTAGATTCCACGATAGCGTTAATCAGGTTATTCGGCACATCGTCGTAGTTCGCCAGCAACTGCTTGGTGTCTTTCGGTAAGCAGTAGCCGCCATAACCGAATGATGGGTTATTGTAGTGGCTACCGATACGTGGGTCTAAAGAAACCCCTTCAATGATTTGACGCGCATTTAAGCCACGGCTTTCTGCGTAAGTGTCTAATTCGTTGAAGTACGCCACACGCATCGCTAAGAAGGTGTTGGCGAACAGTTTTACTGCTTCGGCTTCAGTCCCGTCAGTAAACAGCACCGGCACATCTTTTTTAATCGCGCCTTCTAACAATAAGTCAGCGAAAATCTGTGCGCGTTCTGAGCGCTCACCCACCACGATACGGGATGGGTATAGGTTATCCCACAGCGCACGACCTTCACGTAAGAATTCTGGGGAGAAAATCACGTTGGTGTAGCCAAACTCTTCACGCAGACGCTCCGTAAAGCCCACTGGAATGGTGGATTTGACGATAATGGTCGCTTCCGGGTTCAGTTTGTTCACATCATGAATGACGGATTCCACTGAATTGGTGTTGAAGTAGTTCGTTTTTGGGTCGTAGTCTGTCGGGGTCGCCACAATCACGTATTGCGCGCCTGTATAGGCTTCGACTTTATCTTCGGTTGCACGGAAATTAAGTTGTTTTTCCGTTAGAAACTGTTCGATTTCGGTATCGATAATCGGGGATTGCTTATTGTTAAGCATCGCCACTTTTTCAGGAATGATATCCACCGCCACCACTTCGTGGTGTTGGGACAGTAACATGGCGTTAGACAGACCGACGTAGCCGGTACCTGCGATTGCTATTTTCAAACTTGCCTCTCAAATCCTTCTGCGGATATTTCAGGTGATAAACTATATTGATGGTAAATAGTATTGATGACCGATATTAACGGTGATAATACGACTTGTACCAGTCAACAAACGCCTGAACACCCTGTTCAATAGAAACTTGTGGGCGATAACCGGTGACGTTAAACAGGTCTTCGGTGTCTGCCCATGTCGTGTAAACATCTCCCGCTTGCATCGGTAAGAAGTTCTTAATGGCTTCTTTTCCTAACGCATTTTCCAATGCAGAAATAAAATCAATCAGCTTCACAGGCTGCCCATTACCAATATTATAAATGCGGTAAGGTGCGCTGCTTTGCGCTGGCGAATCTGAGCGATTTTGCGGGTCTGCTTGCGGGATTATATCTGAAACGCGAATAACACCTTCGACAATATCATCAATGAAAGTGAAATCGCGGCTCAGATCGCCGTTATTATAAACATCGATAGGTTCACCCGCTAAGATAGCCTTGGTGAATTTAAACAGCGCCATATCAGGGCGTCCCCACGGACCATACACGGTGAAAAAGCGTAAGCCTGTCGTCGGGAGCTGATAAAGATGCGAATAAGAGTGTGCCATTAGCTCATTGGCTTTTTTGGTCGCAGCGTACAATGAGATAGGGTGATCGGTGGACATGTCGGTGGTGAATGGCATTTTATCGGTCACACCATACACCGAACTTGAAGAGGCATACACCAAGTGTTTCACTTTCGCTTGGCGGCACCCTTCTAAAATCGCCAAATGCCCATTCAAGTTACTGTCAGCATACGCAAATGGGTTTTGTAATGAGTAACGCACCCCTGCCTGTGCGGCAAGGTGGATAACGCGGTCGAAATTCTCTTGAGTACACAGCACCAGCACTTTTTCGCGGTCAGTGATATCAAGAGGAATAAACCGGAACTGCGGATATTGTTCAAGAATATGCAGTCGAGACTGTTTCAATCCCTGATCATAATAGGCATTCATATTATCGATACCGATAACTTCATGCCCACTTTCTAACAGTCTTTGACACAATCTAAAACCAATAAACCCGGCACTTCCCGTGACCAAATATTTCATATTCGTTATCTTCTTACGTTATTAAATGATGGTTTATCAACATTCTAGCACTAATTAGAGATAAACTACTTGGTCTCATCTTTATTGGCGACACCGAGCACATGATAAACATAGTGGCGATAACCATCGAGTAACTGCTTATCTTCACAGTCATTCAGTTTACCATCGCATAAATGGCGCATCTTAATATTCGCTTCATAGAACGGCGAAACTTTCAAATTTGCGCGTTCCAATAACATTCCACCAAGGAATGAAATGTCCGTTAACTCACCCGTTTTAATTGCGGTACCCGCTTTGAGATTATCTCTTAGAGTAAATTGTGTCGCATAAGCGGGAGACGATAATGTGGACTTATACTTGTCCAAACTGATCCCCGGTTGATGGTCACCAAAATAGAGGAACATCAGTGGGCGCTGACGCTTTTCCATAAACGAAACGAAATCACGAATGGCCGCATCAGAATGGACGATTTTTTCCATATAATGGCTAAATTCGCCTGCGGAATCTTTATTATCTAGCTTATCTTTAATTCCATAGTCATCACTGTGACCTTCTTTATAAGGTCCGTGTTCATACATGGTTAATGCAAAAATAAAGACGGGTTTGTCCGTTTCTGTTGCCAAAATTTCTTTTACGTACTTCAGCATATCTTCCGTGCTGATCGTCCATAAATTATCTTGCAACTTGCCTGGATAACCTAACTCTTGAGGCTGAATGATACGGTCAACACCCATCGTTTCATAAGCGTGACCAGAATGATAAGCCCCTTTATTAAACGGCGTCAGGACAACCGTGTAATAACCGTTGGCTTTCATCTCTTTAAATAAGCTGTTATTTAAATGGTCGACCACAAAATAGAACACACCGCTTTTTTGTGCCCCGAAATCATCGCTATTTAACCCCGTTAATGCAGAAAATTCAGATAACCATGTTCCACCACCGAAGGTTTGTACGCGCATCGGACTATGTGCAATCATATTGGCATCTTGCTGGAACATAAATAACTCTGGCAGTTTCGTTCCCGCAGGTAAATCATAAACTTTAGGGTCAACTGTGGATTCTTGTAATAACAGCAGAATGTCAGGCTTTTCGGTTTGTTCATTCTTCGCCAAAGAAACATTCGCCGCTTTTTGTTCAAAATAGCTCGCATCACCCACAAAATGCGGTGATTTGTATTTCGCATTCTGTGCAGACATCACCAAGTTAGTCACTGTACCACGACCTTTCGGCAGCATTTGTGACCATTTATCAAAGTAATGCGTACTTGCCCAATCCGCCCCAAAGTAACCCACGATAACCATGAGCACACTAACCACACGTGATATCTTGCGTTTACATGGTGTCGATAAACGCCAGCTGATCACACCGTTGATGATAAGCAGAATAAATAATGCAAGTACCGCCACGCCCGCCAACCAATAGTGACCTAATGTCCCTAAGTTGGAGGTATCCGTCATCAAATTAATATCAGTGAAGAAAAGTTGCTCTTTATAATAGTGAACTTTTAACTGATTAAAGATTTTGATGATAATAAACAGGGTACTCGTAATAATTGCAGAGAAAACCCAACGAGCAGTGACTGTAAATAAAACACCAAATATGACAGCATAAACACAAATGGAAATCAGACCAGGATAGATAACGCCACTTTTTTCAAAGACTAAAAACAGCGAGCCAATAAAAATCAGCGCCAGATAAATACTCGCAATTAGTTTTTTATTCATTTGACTTCCACAATTCACAAAAAGGTATCAAGGTTAACAAAACTGCCAACATTATAATGGCGAAAACCCTACAATTTATTCAACAAAAATGCCTTTGTCTCGTAAATAATGCCCATCTTCTTTACGACGAGTAAAGCCACTTTTATCAAAGAACTCGAGAATTTGAATCGCAAGTTTACGACCAATACCCAGTTCATTACGAAAATCAGCGGCAAAAATCACCTCGTGATCAGCACAATGACGTGAAATAATTTGGGCAAATTGGCGGATCTGTTCGCTGCTATAATACCTATCGCGCACAATCGCTACGATCATCCCCATTTGTGCAGCTTTTTTCAGTATACGGCGAATAGTATCTTCATCGTGACCTGTTTCTACGGCAATATCGCGTACCCAACGAGCTTCAGGATGCGAGAACAGCCCTTCCACTTGTTGCCAAATACCTTGCTGCTTGGCATCAAACACTAACCCATGCTGCGGCATATGCAACCAGCCACGAGTCTGCTTAATCACCCCCTCGGCAATCAAATCATTAATCAATTTGAATACCAAGGTTTCATCCATCGTAGGCAGCGCCATTCGTTTCAATCGCGCTTTACCGACACCTATCTGATCGCTATGAACTTCATTGAAATTTTCGAGGGATTGAGTCAACTTGTCCTTGGCAACCTGCGCTTTAAACGCAGAAAGTACGACATCGCCGACACGGACAATATCAACTTGTTCCAACAAGGAATCTAATGCCGACTGAGTTAACTGGCGCGACCAACCGTAACTGTTTAAGTCTAGCTCACCGCTGGGCAACTGTAGGTTAAGCTGAGCCAGCTCATCATCCGTTGCACATAAACGAGATAACCAATCGAGAAACTCAGGCTGTCTCTTACCACGACGCGGAGACACTAAGCGGATCACTCGCGCCCCCGCAAGGGTTTGCCGCGCACTAATATCGCGAATAATTAATCTGTCATTATCCACCAGCCACAGTGGCGTATCTAAAATCAGCTCTGCCAACATTGGTGTTTCGCCCGATTCTGTCAGCAAAGAGACTCGCCCTGTAATGTGACTTGCACCGTGGTATAAATGCACGGGTTGCCAATGTTTAAGTGGCGCATCACAAGTCAGTTCCACTATCACCCGAGAGGCGATAAAAGCAGGTTGCTCGGCCAGCAGCCAATCACCACGGGTTATCGACTCTTTATCGATATTCCCCGTTAAGTTAAGCGCGACGCGATCTCCTGCTTGAGCAAACTCAGCCACTTGGTTTTGGCGATGAATCCCACGAATACGGACTGGAGTATCCGCCCCCGTCACCCATAAGGATTCACCCACATTCACTTTACCCGCTAGCGCCGTTCCTGTGACTACAATCCCCGCCCCTTTCACATGGAAAATACGGTCGATGGCTAAACGAAAACGCTGTTGCAGGTTAGTAGAAGAATTATGTTGTTGGTGCAGTTGCTGTAAGTATTGACGCAGTGCATCAATGCCTAGCCCTGTACTTGCTGAAGTGATAAATAGTGGCGCATTCAACCAGCCTTGGCGACGCAGTTCCGCGTGAACCTGCTGAGTGACCTCTGCCACTCTCTGCTCATCAACACGGTCAGCTTTGGTTAAAATCACCGAGACATCTTGGCAACCCGCAAGTCGTAAAATCGACAAATGCTCAAGGGTTTGCGCCATGATTCCATCGTCGCACGCCACCACCAGTAGGGCATGATTAACCCCACCGATCCCCGCCAACATGTTCGCGAGAAATTTTTCATGCCCGGGAACATCAATAAAACCGATTGAGCTACCATCAGATTGCGGCCAATACGCATAGCCAAGGTCGATGGTCATTCCGCGTTTCTTCTCTTCTGGAAGATGCGCGGTGTTCACGCCTGTCAGCGCTTGAATTAACGATGTTTTACCATGGTCAACATGACCGGCTGTCGCAAAAATCATGACAATAACGCCTGCACTAACTCGTGTTCATCCTCAAGACAACGTAGGTCTAGCCACAATTTGCCCTCTTTTAAACGTCCGATCACAGGCTGAGGTAATTGACGCCAACGGTTGGCAAGACGCTCTAAATTACCGCCTTTTCCATCAAGAGGCGCGAATGTAATCCCATAGCTGGGTAATCGGTCAACAGGAAGAGAGCCGCTACCAATTTGTGATAAACAAGGCTCAGCCTCGACAAAGAAACGATCCCCATAATAAGCTTGCAGCTTCACGAGGATATTTTCGGCACTCTGCCTAATTTCTTCTTGGGAACGCGTTAACCAACGTAATGTCGGCAGTTCAGTGGTAAGTTTTTCAGGGGTTAAATAGAGTTTTAGCGTCGCTTCTAACGCAGCTAGCACCATTTTATCTACGCGAAGGGCACGTTTTAAGGGATGTTTTTGAATGGCATCAATCCATTTTTTCTTACCGAGAATGATCCCCGCTTGAGGCCCTCCCAGCAGTTTGTCTCCTGAAATAGAGACTAAATCAATGCCTTGAGATAAATACGCTTGTGGCATCGGCTCCGCAGGCAATCCATACGCGGTCATATCAATCATCGACCCACTGCCTAAATCAATCGCCGTTGGTAATTGGTATTTTTGCCCTAAAACAGCTAGCTCTTCCCCTTCAACTTCCGCGGTAAAGCCTTCAATACTGTAGTTACTGGTATGCACCTTCATTAACAACCCAGTTTGGTCATTAATTGCATTTTCATAATCCCGTAAATGGGTTCGGTTCGTGGTACCTACTTCAACCAATTTACAGCCTGCCTGAGCCATCACATCGGGAACGCGGAATGCGCCCCCAATTTCCACCAGCTCACCGCGAGAGACAATCACCTCACGCTGCGGAGCTACCGTGGCTAATAACAGTAAAACCGCCGCCGCATTGTTATTCACAATACAGGCGTCTTCTGCCCCTGTTAGTTGGCACAGTAAGTCAGCAATAGCGCGGTCACGATGCCCTCGCGTTGCGCCATCAAGAGAATATTCTAAAGTGACTGGCGAGCTCATCACTTGCGAGACCGCATGGATGGCGGTATTGGACATCACCGCACGCCCTAGATTGGTGTGCAACACAGTCCCCGTCAAATTAAAGACGTTTTTTAACGCGCTGTGTTGCAATTCATCATGGCGAACAGAAAGTTCTGCTAACCAATCACCGTGCCAATCCGGTAAGCATCCGTCTTGTGCGATAGATGCTCGCGCTTGTTCCTGCATTTCACGAAGACATTCCGTAACCCAATGCAGACCCGATTTCTCTACCAACACCTGCGCTTCATCGAATTGCAAAAGCTTATCGATGGCAGGTAATTGGCGGTATAGCGCGACATTTGATTCATCCATAGTCACTCTTCTCTTTCTTACTGTGCAGCTAACAGATTATTTTTCGCCAGGGAATAAGAACGGGTTAATGCTGCTACGAGCAAAGCCTTCTTCTTCCATACGTGCGTCTAAAATGATCGAAGCTAAATCATCCGCTACCGCTTCCACTTTGGCTTCTTTCTCTTGGTATAAGACTTTCAGATAGCTACCACAGTCACCGCAACTTTCCGCTTTCACTGCCGCATTTTCATCATCCAGTGACCAGTAATTCAGGTCACGAGTTTGTTCGCAGTTACTGCATTTCACACGAACCATGTGCCACTCTGTTTCACACAGTGTGCAGTGCAAATAACGTAACCCTTGGCTAGTCCCAATTTGTACGATGCTAGAAACTGGCATGCTGTTGCACACTGGGCAATAATGGCGGTGATCACCGTGTTCTGCGCGAGCTTTACCTGGAATATTGGCCGCCATTTGAGCCCAATAGACAGACAATGCCGCCCAAATGAACATGGATTTATCCGCAGGAACTTTTTCAAACTGTTCGTTTAACAGCGCAGTTGCCATCTCTTCGAGTTCAGCTTCTGATGCTTTTTCTAAGTTTTCCAGGGCAGTACGGACAGAATCCGGCACGATCGGCATCAATTCGGCGATGATTGAACGTAATAATTTGTGCCAGTGATCCGTGCGTGGGAATGTTTTTGCATCTAATGGTGCAGCATTCGTTGCCATTGAACGCGCTAAAACCGCTTCCATATCCATCTCTAATGGATTGTCATGCTGCGCATTATTTTGCGCCGTTGCCACTTCCGCAGCGAAGTTCAGATAATCTGCAAAAGGATGTTCACCAACGCCTAACTCTTTTAATCTTTCTGCGCGACGTTGATAAAGGCTTTTTAAATTCGGGAATAAAACAGGCGGAATAAAACCGATGCCTTTCTCTTTTAATCTCTCTTGACCTAATTCTTCTTTCGGGACGATACGAATACCCATTGCTCTCTCTCTTTTATATTTTTTATAACAACTTACCCCGAGAAATTGCCTATTCGCATTTCCCCGCAAGCCTCTAAGAAAATATTCGATTAACCAGCAAGTCTTGCCGTTGTACCCGTCAGGATAAAACAAAAGTCACTGATAGGCTACTCTAGCCCTCCGAATATTCACCGTTGTTAACCCTAGTTTGTATATGGAAATAACAAATTGGTATTAGGGCATTTTTATTTGATATAACTACTGTTATTTCCATGATGTTAATCCAATTGGCACATATAATAGTGTGCTCTCTATCCGCATCATAAAGGGCAACAATATGACGTCATTATTTCACTTCGAAGCGAAGTCTCACACACCCTTCTTTTTATTGCTTGCCTTTATTGGCGGATTTGTCGATGCCTGCTCATTTGTCATCTTTGAGGTATTTACTGGCCATCTGACGGGAAATAGCATTTTAAGTATGATTTACCTCGCCAAAATGAATATTGGCATGTTGCTACTCTCTGCAATTTCCATATTAGGATTTTTTGCAGGAACATTTTTGGGTTCTTGGATTAGGCTCAAGCATAGCGCAATCGTGTTATACCGCTTTGTTCTAGGTCTGGTATTTTTAATATTTAGTGGTGTTTTCACTATTTATTTTTTCATCCAGCCTTTGTATTCACCTGATTTAGCCATTTTGCTGATCAGCTTATCAATGGGAATTCAAAATGGTTATTTTAATAAGGCAGGAACAGTTGGGATCCACTCCACCTATGTCACCGGCATGACCACATCCTGCATTAATGCCTTTTTGAAAAATGTGCCCGGGGACAGTAGCAAAAAAGTTTTACTCTTGGCTGTACTCTCTTTTATTACGGGGGGATTAGCGGGCGGGGTTTTATCGGTGAATTACCAATATGTCGGGTTTTCTGCCGTATTAATTCTCTTGGGATGCGCGCTAATTTACAGCTTCACAATCCGTGATTAACACTATCTATTTTAGTGATAAAAAAAACCCACAACCAATGTTGTGGGCTTGATTCATCGAGACAAAAACGCTTAGTTTTTCTCTTGCTGCTCTTGTTGCTGTTTCTCTTTAGCAACTAGCTCGCGGTACCAACGTGGGTGGTGCTTTCTCGCCCAACCACGTGTTACCCAACCTTCAACCATCGCACGTACAGAGCCTTTGACCCAAATTGCCGCATACGCATGCACAACAATCATCAGGATCAAGCCAATGGCTGACAGCGAGTGAATAAGAATCGCTGCACGGTACACTGGAATTGGGAAATAGTCCGCGAAGAATGGGCGCCACATAATCACACCAGTGACAACCAATGCCAGTAAGCAGATAGTGACCACCCAATACACCCCTTTCTGACCGAGGTTATATTGGCCTACGTCGCCAGCTTCTTCGTTTTTCAGTACTTTACCGATATTTTTCCCCCATTTGATATCTTCTTTATTAATGAAGTTATGATGGAAATAACGGAAGAACATAAAGACGAACAGCAAGAACATCGCCGTACCCACGAATGGATGCAAAATTCGAGACAGTTGTGGCGTGCCTAAAATGTTCATAAACCAGTTCAGCGATGGGAAGAAAAAGCCCAGCCCGCTGATAGCCGTGAACAAGAAGCAAATCACAACCGCCCAGTGATTGATCCTTTCAATCGGTTTGTGGCGAATAATTTTGTCGTTATCATCTGGCATCATTTCTGATCCTCCCCTTCTTTTGATTTCGAAGTGTCAGACGACATTGCGTTATGCAAATCTTCTAGAGCCTCTTCTTCATCTTTCTTGGAGACGCGGTTTGGACCAATTCCCACATAGTGGAAAATTGCCGCCGCAAATGTTGCCGCAAAACCAACCGCAGCAATCGGCTTCCAGATACCTTTCCAGAAAGTAACTGTTGGGCTGATGGTCGGGTTTTCTGGTAATCCGTGATACAACTGCGGCTTATCTGCATGGTGCAATACATACATAACGTGCGTACCGCCCACACCTTGTGGATCGTATAAACCTGCGTTTGCATAACCACGAGTTTTCAGCTCTTCAACACGCTCGCCAGCCATGCCAATCATGTCTTCTTTGCTACCAAAATGGATAGCGCCAGTTGGACATGTTTTCACACAAGCAGGCTCTTGACCGACTTCAACGCGGTCGACACACAGCGTACATTTGTATGCGCGGTTGTCTTCTTTGTTGATGCGTGGCACGTTGAACGGGCAACCCGCGATACAGTAACCACAACCGATACAGTGTTCAGATTGGAAATCCACGATACCGTTTTTATACTGGACGATTGCGCCTTCTGATGGGCATGCTTTCAGGCAGCCCGGATCGGCACAGTGCATACAGCCATCTTTACGGATCAGCCATTCAAATTTATCGTTCTCTTCCACTTCAGAGAAGCGCATTACTGTCCATGACTTAGCGGTTAAATCCGTTGGGTTGTCATACACCCCAACGTTTGTTCCGATTTTGTCGCGGATATCGTTCCATTCGGAACACGCAACCTGACACGCTTTACAGCCGATACAGGTTGTGACGTCAATCAGCTTTGCAACTTCTTCCTTATAGTCCCGCACCTGAGGTGCGGGCGTCAGGGAATTGGTGGCCGAGCGACGAATAATGTCCTGAGATTGCATTGACATAATTTATCTCCTTACACCTTTTCCACGTTGACAAGGAATGATTTAAATTCCGGCGTCTGAGTATTCGCATCACCCACATATGGCGTTAATGTGTTGGTGATAAAGCCCTTCACTGCAACACCTTCAAAGCCCCAGTGAATTGGAATACCGATGGTATCGATGTCTTTTCCATCCACTTGCAGGGTTTTAATGCGTTTAGTGACCACGGCTTTCGCTTTGATGTAACCACGTTTAGAACTGACCTTAACCGTATCGCCTTGCTCGATGCCTTTTTCTTTCGCTAAACGTTCACCAATTTCAATGAACTGTTGAGGTTGGATAATGGCATTTAACAGTGCATGCTTCGTCCAATAGTGGAAGTGCTCAGTTAAGCGGTAAGTGGTACCCACGTATGGGAACTCAGTCGCTTTACCCATTTGCGCCCAGTCGTCTTTAAACACACGAGCAGCAGGGTTTGACACCACATTTGGATGCAGCGGGTTAGTATCCAGCGGCGTTTCGATTGGTTCGTAATGCTCTGGGAATGGACCTTCTGCCATCTTATCCAGTGCAAATAAACGACCCATACCTTCAGGCTGCATGATAAATGGACCGACACCGCTTCCTGGGGCTGCAGTGCTGTAGTCTGGAATATCCATACCTACCCACTTGCTACCATTCCACTCAAGGATTTGGCGCTTCGGATCCCATGGTTTACCCATTGGGTCAGCCGATGCACGGTTATAAATCACGCGGCGGTTCAGTGGCCATGCCCATGCCCAACCTAATGTGTTACCCAGACCCGTTGGGTCGGAGTTATCACGGTTAGCCATTTGGTTACCTTTCGGCGTCCAACTACCAGAGAAGATCCAGCAACCGCTAGCCGTCGTACCGTCATCACGTAATTGAGCAAACGAGCTAAGCAGTTCGCCTTTTTTCACAATCACGTTGCCGTCAGCATCTTTCAGGTCTTCTAATGCGTAACCGTTGCTTTCTTGAGCCACTTCTTCCGGCGTTGGATTATCGCGGTCGAGGTAATCCCAAGTCATGCTCAGAACCTGTTCAGGTGCTGCGCCGCCTTCAGTTTCATACATTTGACGCAGGCGATGGTAGATACCTGACAGGATTTCACCATCACTGATAGCTTCACCTGGGGCGTCCGCACCTTTCCAGTGCCACTGTAACCAACGTGCTGAGTTAACAATTGAACCGTTTTCTTCAGCGAAACAGCAAGATGGTAGACGGAACACGGTGGTTTGAATCTCTTCCGGTTTCACATCGTTCATTTCGCCGTGATTTTGCCAGAAGTTTGCAGTTTCTGTGTTCAGCGGGTCAATAGTAATTAAGAACTTCAGCTTAGAAAGCGATTTCGAGACTTTGTTCTTGTTCGGGAATGAGGCTAATGGGTTAAAGCCTTGGCAGATATAGCCGTTAACTTCACCCTTATCCATCATTTCAAAATAACGTAGAACGTCGTAGCCCTGATCCCACTTAGGTAACAGGTCGAAGCCCCAGTTATTCTCTTTCTGCGCTTTATCGCCATAGAAAGTCTTCATTAAACTGACGAAGAATTTAGGGTAGTTGCCCCAATAGTTCACCTGACCAGCAACGGTCGCTTTTGGTGTATTCGCCGCTAAATAGCTTTCTAAGGTTGTTTGTTTTTCTGATGGTAATGTCAGGTAACCCGGTAAGCTCTGAGATAACAGACCTAAGTCAGTCAGACCTTGGATGTTGGAGTGTCCACGCAGTGCGTTCACACCACCACCTAACATACCCATGTTACCAAGCAGTAACTGGATCATCGCCATGGTACGAATGTTCTGCGCACCAACGGTATGTTGAGTCCAACCCAGCGCATATAAGAAGGACGCTGTTTTGTCTTTCGCGCTAGTTTCTGCAATGTATTCGCAGACTTGTAAGAAGTCTTTGATTGGCGTACCACAGATGTTGTTAACCACTTCTGGGGTATAACGGCTCACGTGCTCTTTCAATAGGTTCAGAACACAACGTGGATTTTTCAGAGTCGGATCGCGCAGCGCTAAGCCGTTCTCATCCATCTCGTAGTTCCACGTGGTTTTGTCGTATTGACGTTTTTCTGCATCGTAACCGGTGAACAGACCGTCATCAAAACCGAAGTCTTCACGGATAACTAAGCTGGCGTTGGTGTACGCCTCAACGTATTCACGTTGAATTTTTTCGTTATCCAGCAAGTATTTGATAACACCTGACAGGAAGGCAATATCGGTACCTGAACGGATAGGCGTGTAAAAATCCGCCACAGCCGCAGTACGGGTAAAGCGTGGATCGATAACGATTAATTTTGCTTTATTGTGGATTTTCGCTTCCATCGCCCAGCGGAAACCGACTGGATGCGCTTCTGCCGCATTACCGCCCATAACGACGATCAGGTTTGCGTTTTTAATGTCAACCCAGTGGTTGGTCATCGCACCGCGACCAAATGTTGGAGCAAGACTTGCTACCGTTGGTCCGTGTCAGACACGCGCTTGGTTATCCACGGCAAGCATGCCGAGGGCGCGACTAAATTTTTGGGTTACAAAACCTGTTTCGTTACTTGCCGCTGATGCACACAGCATACCGGTGGTTAACCAACGGTTGACCGTTACACCATCTTTATTCTGTTTAATGAAGTTTGCATCACGGTCTTCTTTCATTAACTTGGCGATGCGGTCAAACGCGTCGTTCCAAGTGATGCGTTTCCATTCATTAGTGCCTGGTTCGCGAACTTCTGGATACTTGAGTCGACTCTCACTGTGGATAAAGTCGATTAATCCTGCACCTTTAGGACAAAGTGCACCACGGTTTACCGGATGATCCGGGTCCCCTTCGATATGAAAAATGCTTTCTTTCGCATTCTTCGCGCCATCACCTAGGCTGTACATTAACAGCCCACAGCCGACAGAACAGTAGGTACAGGTATTTCGAGTCTCTTTTGCACGCAGTAATTTATACTGGCGTGTAGAGGCTAATGCAGTTGCTGGAGCAAAACCCAGCGCTGCTGCCGTTGTACCTGCCATACCGCCAGCGCAGATCTTAAAGAACTGCCTTCTGCTGACTTGCATGGGGGATCTCCTCATATACATTGCTCATGTTTACCTAACTTCGTCACAAAATTTGAGGTAAACTGTTCTTATTCAACGTCTTCCTTACGTATTCAGGTTCATTGCCTGATAAATGGTGTAAATTCTTTTTACCCATATCGAATATTATGTATCATTAGTGATAGGAATTCATCTAATGTATGAAACAAATACTACAAATAACCCCAAATTATCTAAAATGATCGGCGTTCAATCCACAATCGTGCAACAAAAAAATAACCTCGGTTCACTGGTTAATGATTTCGTTGCAGAGGAAATCCCTGTCGCTCTCGTTTATAACGGGATATCTCATGTGGTAATGATGGCGACACCCAAAGATCTGGATGATTTTGCTGTCGGATTTTCATTATCAGAAGGGATCATACAATCCCGTGATGAAATTCGCGGAATTGATATTGTGCAAGGTTGTCACCGAG
The DNA here is from genome assembly GCF_012272845.1 of Providencia sp. JUb39. Classification (NCBI taxonomy): domain Bacteria; kingdom Pseudomonadati; phylum Pseudomonadota; class Gammaproteobacteria; order Enterobacterales; family Morganellaceae; genus Providencia; species Providencia sp. JUb39. Next base: position 144,324 of record NZ_JAAWXD020000001.1, read on the forward strand.
GCATTGAAGTTCATATTGAGTTATCAAGCCGCCGTTTTATGGCGCTCAAAGAGCGTCGTCGTAATCTGACTGGGCGAACTGGCTGCGGTATTTGTGGTACAGAACAGCTCGATGAGATATTTAAGCCTATCACTCCGCTGCCATTCACTCAAACATTCTCATTATCTTATCTCGATAACGCCCTACAAGAATTGAAGACAGTTCAAGAAATTGGCGCATTAACCGGTTGTACTCATGCGGCCGCGTGGATCTCACCTGAAGGTCGCTTAGTGGGCGGATGTGAAGATGTGGGCCGCCATGTCGCGCTAGACAAGCTACTGGGAATGAAAAGCCGTTCGGATTGGCAGCAAGGGGCTATTTTAGTGTCTAGTCGCGCAAGTTATGAGATGGTGCAAAAAGCCGCAAGCTGCGGTGCGGAAATTCTATTTGCGGTTTCAGCCGCAACATCATTGGCGATTGAAGTCGCCGAAAAAGCCAATTTAACGCTGGTCGGTTTCTGCCGCCAAGGTAAAGCCACCGTGTTTACCCATCCCAGCCGGGTGATAGACTAACCAGTATTCACTCACCGCCTAAATGAATTTACATGCAATTTCTGTGGGCTAGAACCATTTTCCCGATGTCAGGAAAATGGTTTTTTATTTATCTTAATCACTTACCAATACAGAAACTCGAGAAAATACGCCCTAACAAATCATCGGAGGTAAACTCACCAGTGATTTCGCTCAGTTCTTGCTGAGCTAAGCGCAACTCTTCAGCCAGCAGCTCACCGGAGCGAGCATTCACTAACTGGTCATAGCCTTGTGCTAGGTGGGTTGCGGCATTGTTCAATGCTTGTAAGTGGCGACGACGGGCAAGGAAACCACCTTCTGTATTACTATTGAAGCCCATGGTTTCTTTGAGGTGATCGCGCAGCAAATCGATGCCTTTTTCTTCACGGGCAGATAAACGGATCAGTGGGTAACGGGCATCAGCGACAAATTCTACAGATTCCCCTGTTTTGTCTGCTTTATTACGAATAACCGTGACTGGCAATGTTTCTGGCAAACGAGCCATAAATTCAGGCCAAATCTCTTGTGGCTCAGTGGCATCCGTTGTGGTGCTATCTACCATAAATAGAACACGGTCGGCTTGTTCAATCTCTTTCCATGCGCGTTCGATACCGATACGTTCAACTTCATCGCTGGCTTCACGTAAACCGGCGGTATCAATAATATGCAGCGGCATACCATCAATATGAATGTGTTCACGTAGGACGTCACGGGTAGTCCCCGCAATATCCGTCACAATCGCCGCTTCACGCCCCGCTAACGCATTCAATAAGCTAGATTTACCCGCATTTGGACGACCTGCAATCACCACTTTCATGCCTTCGCGCAGCAAACTCCCTTGACGAGCTTGTGAGCGAACATCTTCTAAGTCCGTCACCACTTCGTTTAATTTGGCTTCAATTTTACCGTCAGATAGGAAGTCAATTTCTTCATCCGGAAAATCAATCGCCGCTTCCACATAGATACGCAAGTGAGTAAGCGCTTCCACTAACTGGTGGATGTGGGATGAAAAAGCCCCTTGTAAAGAGTTCATCGCGGAGCGTGCCGCTTGTTCTGAACTCGCATCAATCAGGTCGGCAATCGCTTCGGCTTGCGCCAAATCGAGTTTGTCATTTAAAAATGCACGCTCAGAAAATTCTCCCGGATTGGCAATACGGATATTGGCAATGGTCAGAATTCTTCTGAGTAATAAATCGAGAATAACAGGACCGCCATGCCCTTGTAGTTCAAGAACATCTTCCCCAGTGAAAGAGTTAGGTCCTGGGAAATAAATAGCAATCCCTTGGTCAAGAACAGAGCCATCTGCATCACGAAATGGCAGATAATCGGCATAGCGCGGCTTCGGTAACTTTCCGAGTACTGTTTCAGCAACAAGGGCTGCTTGCGGGCCGGATACACGTAAAATTCCAACCCCACCACGACCGGGAGCGGTTGCCTGTGCGACGATAGTATCGTTGATTTGCATGATGTTTCTCTGTCTATGACTAAAAAAATTGAGGCGACCCTAAATGGATCGCCTCAATGTTACTATAGAATCTGGCTTTGTGAAGCCCTCTAAACTCGATTGGAATTTAGATTATTTCTTCGCTTTCTTATCACGGCTATGTAAGCCACGTTTTTCCAGACCACGGTAAATAACCTGTTGCTGGATAATGGTGACTAAGTTGCTCACGATATAGTACAGAACCAGACCTGATGGGAACCACAGGAAGAACACGGTAAACACGACTGGCATGTAAGTCATGATCTTCTGCTGCATTGGGTCAGTCACGGTAGTTGGTGACATCTTCTGAATAACAAACATCGTCACACCCATCAGCACTGGCAGGATGTAGTACGGGTCTTGTGCAGACAAGTCTTGGATCCAACCAAAGAACGGTGCGTGACGCAGTTCAACAGAACCCATCAACATGTAGTACAACGCAAGGAAGATTGGCATTTGAATCAGCAACGGTAAACAACCACCCAGTGGGTTTACTTTTTCTGATTTGTACAGCGCCATCATTTCTTGGCTCATACGTTGTTTATCGTCACCAATACGCTCACGCATTGCAGCTAGTTTAGGCTGCAGTAAACGCATTTTCGCCATTGAGGTGTACTGTGCTTTAGTCAGCGGGTACATGATACCACGGACGATAAAGGTGATAACGATGATGGCAATACCCCAGTTACCAACGAAACCGTGAATGAATTTCAACAGTTTGAACAGTGGCTGAGAGATAAACCATAACCAACCGTAATCTACGGTTAAGTCTAAATGAGGAGCAACTTCCGCCATTTCTGACTGAATTTCAGGACCAATCCACAGTGTAGAAGAGTAGGTCGCAGCACCATTTGATGCGATGGTCAGAGGTTCACTCTTATAACCAACGATGGCTGATTTCTTATCGAGATCAATGGTGTAGAAAGTGCTTTGCTCAGAAGAAGCTGGGATCCACGCAGTTGCAAAGTATTGTTGCAGCATCGCGACCCAACCACCTTTGGTTGTCAGGCTTAAGTTTTTATCTTCGATGTCACTGAAACTATATTTTTTATAGTTATTTTCATCAGAAGAGTAAGCCGCACCGCGGTAGGTATGTAGAGCAAAGTTACTGCTGCCAGTGTCACGTTGTTCTGGTAAAGCGATGGTTTGCTTTAATTGACCGAAGAACGCAAGCGTTAAAGGCTGTGCAGTTGGGTTTTGAATGTTGTATTCAACATCAACAGTGTATTTGCCACGCTTCAGAATGTACGTCTTCTGATAAACCACACCGTTATTATCGGTGAAGGACATCGGAATACGTAATTCGTCTTGACCATCTTTTAACTCAAAGCTTGCTGCATCTGAAGTATAAAGAGGACGTTGACCATTGTTATTCGCTGGGTTGTCTGGACCATGAGGACCGATCAGACCACTTTGTGCCTGATAAACAAAACCTGGTGTGGTTTCCAATAAACGGAATGGGTTTGGTGAATTCAGGGTTGCAGGATAGGCTAACAGGTCAGCCTCATCGATATCACCACCACGAGTATTGATACGAATATCAAGTACGTCGGTTTTAACGGCAATAAGCTTACCTTGTTCACTACCTGTGACCGCTTGACCATCATTGCTTGCACTGCTCGGCATGTCCGTCTTTTGCTGAGAAACTTGAACAGCCTTGGTTTCCTGAGCAACTTTATCGCTCTCCCAAGCCTGCCAAACTAAGAACGACACGAACAACAAAGCGATGAGTAGAAGATTGCGTTGGGAATCCATCGTTATAATTCTCTATTATCATCAGTTTTTCTAGGTGGGACAGGATCATCTCCACCAGCGTGTAAAGGGTGGCATTTTAATACGCGTTTGGCAGTTAACCAACTACCTTTTAGCATACCAAACCTGCGCAATGCCTCAATTCCGTAATTAGAGCATGTGGGATTGAAACGACAACGAGGTCCTAACAACGGACTAATAGCCAGTTGGTAACCTCTGATCAGCATGATCAGGACTTTTGAGCCAAGCGACGGTGACGACGCCATAACTTATCCAATGATTCCGTAATCTGTTGATTGTCGAGATCGGCTACCCCTCTGCGAACCAGAACCACAAAGTCCATTGAAGGCAACTCATGTTGATGCAAACGAAAATATTCACGGGCTAATCGTTTGATACGATTACGCTCATGAGCACGTTTAACATTTTTTTTGGCGATGGTAAGACCGATGCGGGGATGCCCCAGCTCGTTAAGGCGACCAAGGATTGTTATCTCTGGGGAACTCGCCCTCTGCGGCTGCTTGAAGACATTGTCGAAATGCCTGGGAGTTAACAAACGTAACTCCCGGGTAAAAGCGAGCGTAACCACTATAGAGGGCTAGCTTTATTACTTAGATGAAACGGTCAGACGAGCGCGGCCTTTAGCACGACGGCGAGCCAGAACCTGACGACCATTTTTAGTGGCCATACGAGCACGGAAACCGTGTGAACGGTTGCGCTTCAGTACGGACGGTTGAAAAGTGCGTTTCATAACGATTTCTACCTAACTTTAAAATTTATTACTGATTCAGTAAACGCGTTGGCAACCAGTGGAAACTGATTTACACCTGTGCCTCTATCGCAACAATATAGAAAGAGGCAGGATTGTAATAAAACATAGGGGGTCACGTCAATAAAATGACGTAATCAAACCACTTTTTATTTAAACCTGGCTGACCGGTTTGCCGATATGTGCCGTGACAAGCTACGTATGGAACTCATTTATGCTGCCTTTTAGGCAAGTCTAACAGTTTAACTTTCAATCAACTCAAGCGTTTATTGACGTTACCCATAAAACCATGCTGCCTAAATTCATCATAAAAAGTGACATTCGCAGTGTACACAGGGAGGAAGATTATACGGACTCCTCCCTAAAGCGCAAGGATCTTAGCGGGATCCGAAAATATTTTTTGATCTTGGGAGATTATTTCTATATATAGGCTAAAGTTATCCCCAGACATGTGGAAAATTTGTCGTTGCCCGCGATCACCCAGCAAAATTCTCCCCTACCAGAGCCGCCTTATCACATTTGCCTGTGGATAAAAAGCATAAAAACTGTGTAAAAGAATGGAGATCTTGAGTGAATTTTGCGGTATGATCGCAGGTCTATTTCTGATCGGAGGATCAGGAATATGCTGTGGATAGATATGGTGAGTAAAAGTTAGTCAAACACCTTCTCTGGCCCCCTATTCTCTTAGTGACCACGAAAAGTGACTAATGGAATAGTTGCCAGTAAAAAAATTCTTAACGAAATCCGTAATTCTTGTTTCATTGACCTTGTTAGGGGAGTCCAACGTGTCACTTTCGCTTTGGCAGCAATGTCTTGCCCGATTGCAGGATGAACTACCTGCCACAGAATTCAGTATGTGGATACGCCCTCTTCAAGCTGAATTAAACGATAATACACTGGCACTGTATGCCCCGAATCGTTTCGTCCTTGATTGGGTGAGAGATAAGTACATCAATAATATCAATGAATTATTGAATGACTTTTGCGGTTCTGATGCCCCTGCTCTACACTTTGAAGTAGGCAATAAACCGATGACCATCGCGCCGGTGAGCCCTCAAGTACGCACGAATAATGAAATGCCTGCGTTCGCCGCACCATCTGCACCAGTAAAGCCAAGTTGGGACAACTCAGCTAAAGTTCAACCAGACGTGTCATACCGTTCAAATGTGAACCCAAAACACACGTTTGATAACTTCGTTGAAGGTAAATCAAACCAACTGGCTCGTGCGGCAGCGAGGCAAGTTGCTGAAAACCCTGGTGGCGCTTATAACCCACTGTTCCTTTATGGTGGAACAGGTTTAGGTAAAACGCACTTATTACACGCCGTGGGTAATAGCATTATGCAGCACAAGGCCAACGCTCGCGTGGTCTATATGCATTCTGAACGATTTGTACAAGATATGGTCAAAGCATTGCAGAATAACGCCATTGAAGAATTCAAGCGCTATTACCGTTCTGTCGATGCCTTACTGATTGATGATATTCAATTTTTTGCTAACAAAGAGCGTTCACAAGAAGAGTTTTTCCATACATTCAACGCCCTGCTTGAAGGCAATCAACAAATTATTTTGACCTCCGACCGTTATCCTAAAGAGATTAACGGCGTAGAAGATAGATTAAAGTCCCGTTTCGGCTGGGGTTTAACCGTTGCGATTGAACCACCTGAGTTAGAAACCCGTGTGGCTATTTTGATGAAAAAAGCCGATGAAAACGAAATCCAACTGCCCGGTGAAGTGGCATTTTTCATCGCAAAACGCTTACGTTCTAATGTGCGTGAGTTAGAAGGTGCATTAAACCGCGTTATTGCTAACGCGAATTTTACCGGTCGCGCTATCACTATCGACTTTGTTCGAGAAGCGTTACGTGATCTATTAGCACTGCAAGAAAAGCTGGTAACTATTGATAATATTCAGAAAACTGTTGCTGAGTACTATAAAATCAAAGTCGCTGATTTACTTTCTAAACGTCGTTCTCGTTCTGTCGCTCGTCCGCGTCAGATGGCAATGGCACTGGCGAAAGAGCTGACAAACCATAGTTTACCTGAAATCGGGGATGCTTTTGGCGGTCGTGACCACACTACAGTGTTGCACGCTTGTCGTAAAATTGAACAATTACGAGAAGAAAGCCATGACATCAAAGAAGATTTTTCAAATCTAATCAGAACATTATCATCTTAATTGCTATGAAATTTATTATAGAACGCGAGCAGTTATTAAAACCGTTACAACAGGTTAGTGGCCCTTTAGGTGGACGTCCAACGTTGCCTATTTTAGGAAACCTTTTACTTCACGTAAAAGAAGGTGCCCTGCAACTGACGGGGACCGACCTAGAAATGGAGATGATGGCCAATGTTCCGCTCACTCGTGAGCATGAAATTGGTGCCACCACGGTGCCTGCGCGCAAGTTTTTTGATATTTGGCGTGGTTTACCAGAAGGTTCTGAAATCCAAGTCGAGCTTAATGATGACCGACTGCTTGTGCGTTCTGGACGCAGCCGTTTCTCATTATCCACTTTACCTGCTGCTGACTTCCCGAACTTAGATGACTGGCAAAGCGAAGTCGAATTCTCTCTGCCTCAATCCATACTGAAACGTTTAATTGAAGCGACCCAGTTTTCAATGGCGCACCAAGACGTTCGTTATTACCTGAACGGTATGCTGTTTGAAACTGAAGGGCAAATGCTGAGAACTGTCTCCACAGATGGTCACCGCCTTGCAGTTTGCTCAATGGATATTGGTCAAGAATTGCCATCCCATTCTGTGATCGTACCTCGAAAAGGTGTCATGGAACTGATGCGCCTACTCGATGGCGGCGACGCGTTATTACAGCTACAAATTGGTAGCAACAATATTCGTGCTCATGTTGGCGACTTCATCTTTACCTCTAAACTCGTTGACGGTCGTTTCCCTGACTACCGCCGCGTTCTGCCAAAGAATCCAGATAAAACCTTAGAAGCCCGCTGTGATTTGCTCAAACAAGCCTTCTCGCGCGCAGCAATTTTATCTAACGAAAAATTCCGTGGCGTACGCTTATTCTTCAGTGAAAACCAATTACGCATCACGGCGAATAACCCTGAACAGGAAGAAGCGGAAGAGATTGTTGATGTGAATTACCAAGGTGGTGAGATGGAAATTGGCTTTAACGTCAGTTACATCCTCGACGTCTTGAACGCGCTGAAAAGCGAAAATGTCACACTGTTTTTAACGGATGCCGTTTCTAGCGTACAAATTGAAGACTCAGCAAGCCGCTCTGCGGTCTATGTTGTTATGCCAATGCGTTTGTAATCAGTCCGTATGATCCTTTCGCGTTTATTGATCCGCGATTTTCGTAATATAGAAGACGCCGATCTCTCCCTTGCAACTGGGTTCAATTTTTTAATTGGGCCTAATGGGAGTGGCAAAACCAGTGTACTGGAAGCAATTTATACACTTGGACATGGACGAGCCTTTCGCAGCATTCAGGCGAATAGAGTTATTCGTCATGACCAAGAACAATTTATTTTACATGGTAAACTGGGACACTCAGACACCGAACGTAAAACATTGTCGCTGGGTTTGAGTAAAAACCGCGAAGGCGACAGTAAAGTCCGAATTGATGGTACCGACGGGCATAAAATTGCGGAACTCGCAAAGTTATTGCCAATGCAGCTCATTACCCCTGAAGGGTTTACCTTGCTGAATGGCGGTCCAAAATATCGACGTGCGTTTATCGATTGGGGATGCTTTCATAATGAAGCCCTCTTTTTTTCAACGTGGTCGGACTTAAAACGTTTGTTAAAGCAGCGGAATGCGGCTTTACGACAAGTGACTCGTTATGAGCAAATTCGCCATTGGGATCAGCAACTCGCCCCAATTTCCGAACAAATTAGCCAATGGCGCGGCGAGTATATTGCAGGTATCGCAGAAAATATTGAGCAAACCTGCAAACAATTTTTACCCGAATTTTCACTTTCAGTCTCTTTCCAACGCGGTTGGGACAAAGAAATTGATTATTCAGAACAGTTAGAGCGGCAGTTTGAGCGCGATAGAGCGTTAACCTACACCGCATCGGGGCCACATAAAGCTGACCTACGAATTCGAGCCAACGGCATTCCCGTTGAAGATATGCTCTCTCGCGGTCAACTGAAATTATTAATGTGTGCACTCAGGTTAGCGCAGGGTGAATATTTCACCCAACAGAGCGGGCAACAATGCCTGTATCTACTGGATGATTTTGCTTCAGAACTTGATTCTGGTCGCCGGCAATTATTAGCGGCTCGACTCAAAGCTACGCAAGCACAAGTGTTTGTAAGTGCTATTACACCGGCGCAAGTCAATGATATGATTGATGCCAACAGTAAGATGTTTAGTGTAGAGCAAGGCAAAATAGAAGTTCAACCTCAGGAATAGAAAGAGCAGGAAACGTTGATGTCGAATACATATGACTCCTCAAGTATCAAGGTATTAAAAGGACTGGATGCGGTGCGTAAGCGCCCGGGCATGTATATCGGTGATACCGACGATGGAACAGGTCTTCATCACATGGTCTTCGAGGTTGTGGATAACGCTATCGATGAAGCCTTAGCAGGTTTCTGTGACGATATCGTCATCACTATCCATGCCGATAACTCCGTCTCTGTCCAAGATGATGGACGTGGTATCCCTACGGGCATCCACGAAGAAGAAGGTGTCTCCGCTGCAGAAGTTATCATGACTGTTCTGCACGCTGGCGGTAAATTTGACGACAACTCCTATAAAGTTTCCGGTGGTCTGCACGGTGTAGGTGTTTCGGTTGTTAACGCCTTATCTGAAAAACTTGAATTAGTGATCCGCCGTGATGGTAAAGTCCACGAGCAAGTGTACAAGCACGGGGAGCCACAAGGTCCTCTGACTGTGGTTGGTGAAACTGACCAAACAGGGACTCGCGTACGTTTCTGGCCAAGCATGGATACCTTCAAAGGTGTCACCGAATTCGAATACGACATTCTGGCAAAACGCTTACGTGAACTTTCATTCCTAAACTCAGGAGTTTCCATCCGTTTAATTGATAAACGTGATGGCAAAGAAGACCATTTCCACTATGAAGGTGGGATCAAGGCATTCGTTGAGTACCTGAGCCGTAACAAAACCCCAATTCACCCATCCGTATTCTATTTCTCCACTGAGAAAGACGGCATCGGCGTGGAAGTTTCCATGCAGTGGAACGATGGTTTCCAAGAGAATGTTTACTGCTTTACCAACAACATTCCTCAGCGCGACGGCGGTACCCACTTAGCGGGCTTCCGTGCTGCGATGACACGAACCCTGAACAACTACATGGAAAAAGAAGGCTACCAAAAGAAAAGCAAGGTCAACGCAACAGGTGACGATGCTCGTGAAGGCTTAATTGCCGTTATTTCTGTGAAAGTGCCAGATCCAAAATTCTCTTCTCAGACCAAAGAAAAACTCGTTTCTTCAGAAGTAAAAACTGCTGTAGAAACCATGATGAATGAGAAGCTAGTTGAATATTTATTAGAAAATCCAAACGACGCTAAAATCGTTGTTGGCAAAATCATTGATGCTGCTCGTGCGCGTGAAGCTGCACGTAAAGCGCGTGAAATGACCCGCCGTAAAGGGGCATTAGATTTAGCAGGCTTGCCGGGTAAACTGGCAGACTGCCAAGAACGTGACCCGGCATTATCTGAACTGTACTTGGTGGAAGGGGACTCTGCGGGCGGCTCTGCAAAACAAGGTCGTAACCGTAAGAACCAAGCAATTTTGCCACTGAAAGGTAAAATCCTAAACGTGGAAAAAGCGCGTTTCGATAAAATGCTCTCTTCCCAAGAAGTCGCAACACTGATCACCGCATTAGGCTGTGGTATTGGTCGTGATGAATATAACCCAGATAAACTGCGTTATCACAGCATCATTATCATGACGGATGCCGACGTCGATGGTTCGCACATTCGTACGTTACTGTTGACCTTCTTCTACCGTCAAATGCCAGAAATCGTTGAGCGTGGTCACATCTTTATTGCTCAGCCGCCACTGTATAAAGTAAAACGCGGTAAACAAGAGCAATATATTAAAGACGACGAAGCGATGGACGACTATCTGATCTCTATCGCGCTGGATGGCGCTGAGCTGCACTTAAGCGCAGAAGCCCCAGCCATGAAAGGCGAACAACTGGAAAAACTGGTTGTTGAATACAATGCCGCACACCGTATTATCCGCCGTCTTGAGCGCTTATATCCACAAGCGCTGCTGAACAGCTTAGTGTATCAATCCACACTGACTGAAGAAGCTCTGAAAGATAGCGCGAAAGTTGAAGAGTGGGCGAAAACCTTAGTGGCACGTTTAGAAGAGAACGAGCAAGCGGGTAGCTCTTACAGCTATATCATTCATGAAAACCGCGAACGTCAACTATTCGAACCAACTATTCGTATCCGTACCCATGGTGTTGATAGCGACTACAACCTCGATTTCGACTTCGTTCATGGTAGCGAATACCGCCGTATCACCGAATTAGGTGACATCATCGGTGGATTGATCGAAGAAGGCGCTTATATTCAACGCGGTGAACGTCGCCAGAATATCGACAACTTCGAGCAAGCATTAGATTGGTTAAGCCGTGAATCTCGTCGTGGCTTATCCGTACAGCGTTATAAAGGTCTTGGTGAAATGAACCCAGAACAACTTTGGGAAACCACCATGAACCCTGAAACTCGCCGCATGATGCGTGTAACGGTCAAAGATGCCATTGCAACTGACCAGCTGTTCACTACCCTGATGGGGGATGCGGTTGAACCTCGCCGTGCCTTTATCGAAGAGAACGCCTTAAAAGCCGCGAACATCGATATTTAATCAATATTCCAGCGAAATAATTAAATAACCCTATACTTCGGTATGGGGTTATTTTTTTATTTAATTTTAATCTTAAGTATCTATTTATTATTAATTCAACTTTAAATTCAATTAAATAAAATGACTAATTGTATTTAATTAATTGAATGAAGAATAAAAATAAAGTTTGTCTCATTTGATTTTTAATTTATAGAAAATAAAAATTACCGCATTAAGATGAAATAGATTTTACCCTTTCTAAAAATCTATAGGTCTATAATGAACAAAATAACTCCTGCTGTATCGCTCAGTTTATTTGCTCTATTTAATATCCAGATTACCTTTGCAAACTCCAATTATATCGATGCCAGTAAATTCATCATTGAACAGCGAAATCAGCGATTTGACGAACTACAAAACCAAATCATCCCGCCGTACCCAGCCCCGCAGTCTCAAGCGGCACAATGGGATAAAGACGTTAGCCAGCAAGCAACGCAATTAACAGGAAAGCGCAAAAAGAACGCTGAAAAAGATAAACAAAGCACACCAGAATATCTTTTCAATATTTACCGAGAATACGTGTTTAATCAAAAAGGGTTTAATTATAATGATTTTAAACAAATTAAAGCCTATAACCGTTTAAATAATTTATTCCATTTAGCCACCTTTGCAGATGACCCAATTCAAAATAGAGCTCGCTCAATGGATTTTATTCTCAAAGACTATTATTTACGTGGTCGCCCAAATCAAGTTCTCGATGATAAAGGCGAATATCTCCCAAACTATGTCGATATTACAGGCTCTTCTTACCCAAGCGGACATACTTGGAATGGATTTAAACAAGCCGCTGTATTTGCCACTATTTTTCCAGAAAAAGGGGCTCAATTTTTTGATAGAGCCATAGGCTACGGGGAAAGCCGTGTGATTGTCGGCGCGCATTTCCCAACCGATACCATTGCCTCGCGCGCCGCCAATTATTATCTTCTCGCCCATTTACTGAAAGAGGATAAAACCGCCAATGCACTGATTAGCCAAGCCAAAGAAGTACGCCAAGAACTGAACACTCAATGCACCATCAATGAAAAAAAATGCAAACCACCGATAGGCTCACTCCCCTCTTTTAATGAAAACCTAGGTTATTACGCTAAGCAAAATGAGCAGCCATCTCAGGCACTTCGCGTTGATCAAGTCCCTGCTGACGCCGCGTATTTGCTACGCTCTCGCTTTGCCTATCTTAATAAATCTCAATGGCAGCAAATTATTGCAGGCACCGCCTATCCCACTAACTCTTTAGCGGGCTGGGGAGCTAAACAAAATCAACCCGAAAGCCACTGGGGGCTGATTAACTTACCTAAAGCCTACAAAGGACCTACACATCTTGCTGAAGATTGGGTGGTGAATCAGCGCGTGACTCAAGATGATGTCGCTAACGTCGGTATAATCGATACTTGGAGCAATAATATTGAAGGTAAGGGGCGCTTAATCAAACAAGGGGAAGGCACCTTAACCTTAACGGGTACGAACCGTTTTGCGGGGCTGGATATACAGCAAGGCCGCGTGATTTTAACACAAGAAAACCACTTAACAGGCCCCGTCAATATCAATGGCGGAGGGCTTGAAGTCGGTTACATTCTACATGCGCCAGTTGACGTCACCAATGGCACACTAGCACTTCGTCACAGCATTAAAAATACAGTGACATTAAACCAAGGAGCCCGATTTATTGCTTCTGGCTCAGTTGACGACTTAGTGGTTAATAGCGGTGCTATCTTAACCCCTGGAGATAATCTTAAAGACCCAACACGGCGTATGACGGTGAATAATACTGCTACCTTCCAACCCGGCAGTGAATTTCATGTGAGTCTTCAGACAACAAGCACACAGGAGTTTGATGCCCTACATGCTGGCGGTACAGTGGCCATCAATGGCGGTAAGGTTAAAGTGTTCTTCGCTGAAGAATCACCGCCATTCAATGAGCATATACCGAATGAAGATGAAATTCAGGGGCGATTTCGAACCGAATACAACATTATTCGCGCCCCCAATATCCAAGGGAAATTTGATAGCATCGAACCTAACTACCTGTTTATTGGCACTACACTGAATTATGGTACTGATCCTCGCTCACCCTCGATGAAACTGGTTACACTCAATGTCGGTCGTAGTGAGCTGGCTTTTGATTCATTTGCAAAAACGCCAAACCAAACCGCCATCGCTCACGCCCTTGAAGATCTTCCATTGAATAACGCCCTGTATAAACGCTTAATTCTCAGCCAAACCACGGCAGGGGTTTACGACCTTCTTCACACTCTATCCCCACAAATTCATATCGATACCCTAGCTAGTCAGTTGAATAACCATCGCCAATATCACGGTACGCTGCTGCAACAAACACGCGCATCGGAAAATATCGTCAAAGAGCGCGGTGATAACCGCGGCAATGTGTGGGTAAATATTCCCTACCATTGGGACAGAACCCAAAGCGATGGAAATGCTTCCGGCTTTACAAACAGCAATTATGGCGTGTTCTTAGGGGCTGATAAGCATTTCTTCAATGATGACGTTATCTTTGGAATGAGCACCGGTTTTACCAAAAATTCCGTCTCTGGCGGAGTTGGTCATAGCCATAGTAACAACTATTATTTAGCCGCCTACGGTTCCCTGCAATTGGCACCAATCACCTTACGCGCAGGGCTTGGACACACATGGCACACCATCAAGACCGATAGAACAGTCACTTCATCCATTTATTCCGATCACAATACCGCCGACTACAAAGGCAAAACCAACCACCTGTTTATAGAGGCGGCTTATCCGTGGAAATCGGCATTCATCAACGCCGAGCCATTTGCAAACTTTGCCTTTACCAATGCCGAAAGCCATGGATTTAAAGAAAAAGGGGAAAAAACCTCGCTGGTGACAGGTCGCCAATCCCTCGATGCCACGACCACAACGCTGGGATTACGTTTAGATAACCAATGGAAAGTGGGCAATACATCCTCAATCGATGTACACGGGGAATTCGGCTGGCAGCATCAATATGACAAGCGGGAGCGTGAAATGGCTTTCCGATTCGCCCACCGAGACCAGCTTGCACCACCGCTAAACTATCGCGGGATTAATGCGCCGAAAGATGGCATGGCTATCAAACTGGGCTCCAGCCTTCAGCTGACAGACAATTTCAAACTGTCCATGGATTACAGCCAATTTACTGCTAAGGGATATTTAGAAAATAATCTTGATGCCAAATTGTTAGTGTCGTTTTAATCCATCAACACCACAAACATTAACATAATAAAAAATGGTACTGGAGCGTTTAATCACTCCAGTGCCATTCCTATTTTAGTTCGTTAAGAGAAGCGAACTACAGCAGAATTCTCAACATACGGCGCAGAGGCTCCGCAGCCCCCCACAGTAACTGATCACCCACGGTAAAGGCTGAGAGGTACTCAGGACCCATATTCAACTTACGCAGACGCCCTACTGGCGTGCTCAGAGTGCCCGTCACTGCCGCAGGAGTCAGTTCACGCATCGTGATTTCACGGTCATTCGGCACCACTTTCACCCACTCATTATGGGAAGCCAGTAATTGCTCCACTTCGTTCAGTGGCACATCTTTTTTCAGTTTCAGCGTGAACGCTTGGCTATGGCAGCGTAATGCGCCCACACGTACACATAAGCCATCAACCGGAATAATATTGCTGCCGGTTGCCAGAATTTTGTTGGTTTCCGCCTGCCCTTTCCACTCTTCACGGCTTTGACCATTTTCTAACGCTTTATCAATCCACGGGATCAAACTGCCCGCTAGCGGAACACCGAACGCATCCGTAGGCATGGAACCACTGCGCGTAAAGTCTGTGACTTTTTTCTCGATTTCTAAGATAGCCGATGCCGGGTTTTGCAGCTCTTTCGCCACTTGTGCGTGCAAAGAACCCATTTGTGACAACAGCTCACGCATATTGCGTGCACCCGCACCGGATGCTGCTTGATACGTAGCCACGGAAGCCCACTCAACCAAGTCATTCGCAAACAGACCGCCCAACGACATCAGCATTAAACTCACCGTACAGTTACCGCCGACGAAGGTCTTAATGCCTTTATTTAAGCCGTCTTGGATATGCTGATGGTTCACTGGGTCTAAAATAATAATCGCATCGTCTTTCATACGCAGTGCAGACGCGGCATCAATCCAGTAGCCTTTCCAGCCCGCTTCACGTAATTTTGGATACACTTCATTGGTATAATCGCCGCCTTGGCAGCTAATAATAATATCCAGTGCGCTCAGTGCATCGATATCAAATGCATCTTGCAACGTGCTGCGATGACCACCAAAAACAGGCGCCTCAGCCCCATGCTGGGAGGTGGTAAAAAAGACCGGGTGAATAACGTTAAAATCCCCTTCTTCTACCATTCTTTGCATCAATACGGAGCCGACCATTCCACGCCAGCCAATAAATCCTACATTTTTCATTCTCTTCACCCTGTCTGTTTACATACATCACCCAAAAAATTTCTACCCTCGACTTTCACTTTGCCAATCGAAGCGGGAAATTTTTCGGAAAGATAAAATTCAGAAATCATCAATCAACCGTATTAAACGTGACAAAATATGAACCAGTGTGCAAGTGAATTTCATCACTAATAGCAAGAAGATTAGTAATGACGCTAATAATTAGTAAAAACTTATTGGTTGATAATTTCCATTTTGGAAAATACTATTTTCCAATTAATCCATACATTCCATCATTCAACCCCATTAAGATTAGCGAGTTAATCCTCACAAAGTAGCGTATATCATGACCAAATATGTCCTTTTCAGTTTCTGGATCGTCCTTATCTATCCTTTGGGCGTTGACCTCCATTTAACCGGTATTCCTTACATTGCCGCCGATTTAAATGCCAATGAAAGCCAGCTCCATGTGGCATTTTCTATCTATTTAGCGGGTATGGCATCCACCATGTTAATTGCCGGATGGTGTGCCGATCATATTGGTCGAAAACCTGTCGTTTTAGTCGGTACGATGGTATTTGCCATCGCCTCTGTGATCGCCGGAAATGCCACCTCCATTGATACCTTCTTAGTGTCGCGATTCTTTCAAGGGATTGGCGCAGGTTTCTGTTATGTCGTGACCTTCGCTATTTTGCGTGATGTACTGACACCGCAGCGCCGCACCAAAGTGCTCGCCGCAATGAATGGTGTGACCTGCATCGCGCCCGTGTTAGCGCCTGTCATTGGATTTGCCATTTTGCTGATTCACCATTGGTCGGTGATGTTCTACTTTATGGCAGGTTATGCGGTTATCAGTATGCTATTTTGCTTAATCTCAATTAAAGAAACTAAGCCTTCTTCAGCATCACAAGCTACGCAATCGAATGCCCAACCAGCCACAGAAGAAAAGCTATTTAGCACCTTCTTTGTCACGCGCTTGATTATTTCCTGCTTCGGCATGGGCGTGATCCTAACTTACGTGAACGTCGCCCCAATTATCTTGATGGAAAACCTCGGTTTCACAACCGGCCAATACTCTACCGCCATGACCTTACTCGCGATGGTGAGTATGGGAACCTCGTTTTTGATGCCAAAACTGATTTCGACATTTAATAGCCATACCTTGCTCAATACAGCCCTAAGCCTATTTTTGGTCAATGGCGTCCTGCTTTCCATCTATCTGTTTGCCTTCCCACATTTGGCTCTGCTGTACATCGTCTTCGCCTTCTGCGGTGTTGGTTTCTCAATGCAGTTCGGCATCATTATGAGCCAAGCGCTGTCACCATTTGCCCAAAAAGCGGGGATTGCCAGTTCTGTTTTGGCCATCTCACAATTAAGCTGCGCCTCAGCGTATATTTGGGTGATGGGTGTGATGGGCGTTCCATCAATCAGTATGTTGTTAATTATCTTGCTTGCGGCGGGAATGATTGGCATGGTGTTGCTAAGAATGCCCACCACGCAAGTCAACCAACAGGTCGCTACATGTGAATAAGCAACTGCATCGATTAGACTTAAATTTACTGGTTATTCTGCAATATCTGGTGGAAGAGCGCAGTGTTAGCCTCGCAGCTAAACGCCTTGCAATCACCCCATCATCGGTCAGTAAGTCATTGTCTAAACTACGCCAATGGTTTGATGACCCTCTATTTATCCGCAGCCCGCAAGGGCTGCTTCCTACCCCACTCATGTTGCGCATTGAAAAATCACTGCCCGAGTTTTTAAATCTCTCACACTATATTGCTGAAATTCGTGATACTGAGAAACCACGAGGCATGACTTTCCGCTTAATGATGGAAGCACCGTTAAACTTAATCATGCTCCATGATTTATCCCTGAATATCCTCAATCAATATCCAGAATCTGAGGTCATTGTACGAGACTGGGATTATAACTCGTTGGCAGCACTGATTGCGGGGGATGCGGACATTGGGTTAGTCGGTCGTGAAAGTTTTCATTTATCCAGAGAATCGATAAGCCAACTACCCGATATTCTAAATTTCGAAGTGTTATTCACCGATAAACCTCTGGCGTTTATCCGCAGTGACCACCCCATTTTGCAAGAAGAATGGACGTTGGCAAATTACTTGAAATATCCCCATATCAGCACTGAATTTGGCAACCGTATTCCGTGGGCGCTCGATGATTTACTGGAAACCATGGGGTTACATCGCCAAATCCATTTATCCTTTTCGACCTTTGAACAATCCCTCTTAATGGCTTCTCGCCCCGACCATAACCTTATTACAAGCTCCCCGGGCTATTGCCAACACTATGTTAATGATTTTAACCTTGATTTAGTCTGCCTTCCTCTTCCTGTTGATGACATTCTCTACCAGCAGCTCGAAATCCCTTTTTTGATGCTGTGGCACAAACGTAATTCCTATAACTCAAAAACCTTATGGTTAAGAGAGCAGATCAAAAACAGTACGCTTGAGTTTGTAACAATATAAAAAAACGCCATGGCAAGGAGTATGAATTGCCACGGCGAAAGCAAGGATGCGAAGAAACAGAGAATAACGGAATACTAACCTTGAACGGCTTTGAAACGAGGATTGGTTTTACAAATTACGTAGATACGACCACGACGACGCACAACTTGGCAATCAGGATGGCGCTGCTTAGCGGTTTTTAATGAGCTGAGGACTTTCACGGTAACTCCCAATAACTATTTAATGTAAATAAAATACAATGTAATGTTATAATATTACATTTATGGGATATGACAATAATCGAATTAAAATCATCCCGCAATCATTTTTTGGGAAACTTTTGTATACTTAAGCCATTACTGACTCTCTGTCATTATTTATCAAATAGATACATTTCTATTTAATGAAATAGACCAATTTGAGGAAGATGAAATGTATTACGGCTTTGACATGGGCGGCACCAAAATTGAATTAGCAGTGTTCGACCAAGCGCTCAATCAAGTGTGGCAAAAACGTGTTCCAACCCCCAAAGATGACTATCTCGCGTTGCTCAATGCTTTTCGTGATTTAACGGCTGAAGCCGATGCGCAGTTTAACTGCCAAGGTAAAATTGGCATTGGTGTTCCGGGGATCGTCAATCACGCAGAAGGCGTGGTATTTACGACCAATGTCCCAAGCGCACAATACAAACCTTTCATTCATGACCTAACCAAGCTGTTAAATCGCCCTGTTAGAGTTGAAAATGATGCCAACTGCTTTGCCTTATCAGAAGCGTGGGATCCTGAATTCAAGCGTTACCCTAGCGTGTTAGGTTTGATTCTGGGCACTGGTGTTGGTGGCGGTTTCGTCATCAACGGCAAGGTCTTATCAGGGAAAAATGGCATTGCTGGGGAAATCGGACACATGAACATGAGTGTTCGTGCCGCAAAATATC
The DNA here is from genome assembly GCF_012272845.1 of Providencia sp. JUb39. Classification (NCBI taxonomy): domain Bacteria; kingdom Pseudomonadati; phylum Pseudomonadota; class Gammaproteobacteria; order Enterobacterales; family Morganellaceae; genus Providencia; species Providencia sp. JUb39. The sequence goes on from NZ_JAAWXD020000001.1 coordinate 163,527, forward strand.
TCGGGGACACCGTACCTGAAATTGTCTGTGGTTGTGGTCAAACAGCCTGTTTTGAAACCTACCTTTCAGGCCCCGGTTTCGAACGTATTTATGCCGCATTTACCGGTGAGAAACGCTCTGCTATCGAGATTATTGAACGTTATCACAACGGTGACATCGCTGCGAAACAGCATGTTGAACGCTATATGATGGTGCTGGCGATGTTTATGGGGCAAGTTATTACTGTCTTTGACCCTGACTTAGTGGTGATTGGCGGCGGCTTGTCACAATTTGATGAAATTTATCGCCTATTACCAGAAATGGTACCTCAATATCTTTATGGTATTGCGAAAATGCCCGTTATCGAAAAAGCCCGTTATGGTGCCTCTGGTGGTGCCCGTGGTGCTGCATTTTTGAACCTGGTCGATTAATTTTCCGCACTCATTAATACCCGTACTTAATGTCCGCAAACTGCTCTTTCCGCACATTATTCCGCAATCGCATCTCTACTCTTTCGACTTATCGAGAGTAGAGATGACCAATACCTCAAAATCACCAAAATATAATTGAGAATAATTATCATCTTTGTTATTTTTAATTAAATTGGCTAATAATCAACAAGTTAAATCTTTTTTCTTTTTCAGATTAACAACAGAAAATTAACCATAAAAATCAGCGAGATAATCTAGAAACTAGACTTAGACTAGTCCTATGTTGTTAACGCGAAAAGAGCTTATGATTAACGTGGTTTTGCTCATTTTTAGATAAATTCGCGATAAAAATACAGTTAAAGGCCATACACGTAACAGACAGATACCCGCTAAAGTCACATTCAGCCACTTAACTAAAGAGAAAAATAAATGAATTTGTTTTTAGAAAATTGCTTGGCTTTCCCAACCATTATCTTTAGCGGTTTACTGATTATTGTCCTGTTTTACTGGCTTTGTGCCGCTTTCGGTCTGTTAGATATTGATTTATTTAATATCGATACCGAATTGGATGCTGACGGCCTCGATCTCACTGGCTTTGCTGGCTGGCTAACAAAACTTGGTTTAGCCGGAATTCCTGTCACCATTATCTTGACGCTATTCACCCTCTTCGGCTGGCTGATTAGCTACTTTGCTGCACATTTATTCCTACGCTTTATTGATACGACCTTGCTACGTTACGCCGTTGGTGTCACGTCGCTAGTGATCACCGCCTTTATCTCCCTGCACTTAACCGCCATTTGCCTAAAACCCATCCGTAGCCGACTGGTTAATATTAATAAACCCAAAACGGTTCATCAGCTAATGGGGAAATTGGCAACGGTGCGCTCCGGGACGGTCACAGAACAAAATGGGGAAGCCACCTTAGAAGATGGCGGTGCGGGGCTAATTTTACAGGTTAGAGCACCTAGCTCTGAAAATATTAAACGCGGGGATCGCGTCGTTATCATCAGTTATGACCCTCAATCCCACAGTTACCAAGTTGTCACTGAAAACGAATTCAGGCAGTAAACACAAAAAATAAACTACCTACTTTGCTAATTAATAAAGAATGACGACATCGTCAGAACCCATGGAGAAGAAATATGGATTTGGCTGAATACATGCCTTTTTTAACGGTTGTTGGGGGAGTGATCATCATCATTCTTGGGTTCTTTGGTTTATTTAAAGCCTTCTACATCAAAGTCCCTCAAGGTACTGCTCTGATTGTCAACGACATGTCGTCACAACCTAAAGTGCATTTCACGGGTGCGTTAGTGTATCCCGTTATCTACAAAAAAGAGTTTATGCGCATTTCGCTGCTGACTCTGGAAGTAGATCGCCGTGGTAAAGACGGCTTAATTTGCCAAGATAACTTACGTGCTGATATCACTGTTGCCTTCTATCTGCGTGTTAATGAAACCACCGAAGACGTATTAAAAGTAGCAAAAGCCATCGGTGTTGAACGCGCCTCTGACCATCAAGCTGTCAGCGCCCTATTCAGCGCTAAATTCTCTGAAGCCCTGAAAACGGTTGGTAAGCAATTAGAATTAGCCAAACTGTTTGAAGACCGTCAAAGCTTCCGTGACCGTATTGTTGATGTGATTGGTAAAGACCTTAATGGTTACGCGCTAGAAGACGTAGCAATCGACTATTTAGAACAAACGCCGAAATCTGCCCTCGATCCGAATAATATTTTCGACTCCGAAGGTATTCGCAAAATCACTGAAATTACCGCTATCCACAATATCGAAACTAACCAAAAAGAGCGCGACCAAGAGTTAGCTATCAAAAAGAAAAACGTGGAAACCCGCGAAGCGAGCTTAGCATTAGAGCGCCAACAAGCCGACGCTGAAGCCCGTCAAAAACGTGAAATTGATAATATCCGTGCACGAGAACAAGCTGAAACCCTACGAGTTCAAGAAGAAGAGCGCCTCAAGTCAGAGCAAGCGCGTATTCAAACTCAGCAAGAAATTGAAATTCGTGAAGAAAACCGCATGCGTGAAGTGGAAGTGGCTCAACAGAACCGCACCCGTGCCGTGGCTATCGAAGAAGAGCGTGTCAACCGTGCTCGCGAGCTAGAAATTGTCGCCCGTGAACGTGAAGTTGAGCTGCAACGTATTGAAAAAGAAAAAGCGCTAGAAGAAGAACGTAAAAACATCTCTAACGTGATCCGCGAACGTGTTGCCGTCGAAAAAACTGTCGCGCAGGAAGAGGAACGCATCAAGGAAGTCCGCGAAATTTCAGAAGCTGAGCGTATGAAGCAAGTCACCGTGATCAACGCCCAAGCGGAAGCCGAAGAAGCCTTAGTTCGTCAGGTGAAAAAAGCCGAAGCCGATGAAGCCAGTGCCAAGCACCGTGCAGAAGAAATCAGCACTATGGCACAAGCAGAGCTGGAAGCTTCCGCCAAACAAGCTGAAGCCAAAAAACGCTTAGCGGAAGGGATTGAAGCAGAACATGCAGCATTAGGTTTAGCAGAAGCCCGAGTTCGCCAAGCCACTGCCGAAGCTGAAGAGAAAGAAGGTCTGGTTCAAGCCAATATCACCGCGGAAAAACTGTTAGCCGAAGCTCGTGGTCTGAAAGAAAAAGGCTTAACCGAAGCGCAAGTGATGGAAGCTAAAGCGAACGCCGAACGCGAGCAAGGTTTTGCCGAAGCGAAAATTCTGGAAGAAAAATTGGCAGCGCAGGCTCGCGGTGAAGAACAACAAGCCAACGCGAAAGAAAAACTGGGCTTGGCAGATGCCAAAGTCTTGGAAGAAAAACTGGCAGCCCAAGCTCGCGGTGAAGGTCAATTAGGGGCAGCACAAGCCGAAGTTATCCGCCAACGCCTGAAAGCGGAAGCTGACGGTCTGACTGATAAATTCCAATCTATGGATCACCTCAGTGATACGGCTCGTTCACATGAAGAGTTCCGTATGCGCCTTGAGAAAGAGTTCGAGCAATCCATGGCATCCATTGAAGCGAATAAAGAAATTGCTCGCGAGCAAGCGGATGTCCTGGCTGCGGCACTGAGCAAAACCAACATCGAAATTGTGGGCGGTGATGGCGACTTCTTTAACACCTTCTCCAAAGCGCTGAGCTTGGGTAAAGCCGTTGATGGGTTTATGGATAAAAGTAGCTTTGCCAAAGATAACCTTGAAAAGTTAGTCAATCGAGTCACAGAAGAGAAGAAAATTGATATCGCGTCCTTACTGCAAAACCCTGAAGTCAAAGATTTAATCAATGGTTTTATGGCTGCAAAAAGCGCACCACAAACAGCGAAAAACATCGTGAACAAACCCGTGTCTTACGATGATAACCAAAGCTAATTTATCAATATTCAGGCTTTTCAAGTAAGTTTTATACCTCATCCCGCCAAGTTGCAGCACATAGGCAACTTGGTGGTTTATGAGCGTATCTTTTTTTAAGACCAAGGAAATTCGTTAAACATGTCAGAAACCCAAGATGTGAATCGCGAACAGGAAATTCTCGACAGTGCCGTCGCGGAAGGTGGTGCGTACGAAATATTACGCAAGCGCTTAACCGAACAAGGGCAGCAACTTCACCAAAAAGCAGCTCAACTCAACGACAGCCGGTTGACTGAATTTGGTCAAAGCCAGATGGACATTATCGGGCGTATCCGTATTCGTACCGAAAATAACTGCCAAGCAAGGGACATTGTCCGTGTCGGTGACTGGCTGCTATTTGGCTATAACGTTTTTCTGGGTCTGAAAAAAGAAACTCACATTGAAGATGTTTTTTCCTTATATCAACTCACTGAAAATGAAGGTGATTTTGATGTAATCTCTGTCCCTTACGAAGAGACATTCCTCAATGATACGCGCTTTGTTCAGGATTTTACTGAGCTATATACCTATTACAAAAACACGCAATTACTGCAATTGGTCGAGCGTGATGGCAAGCTGTTAGCCAGCTTCCAAATTGGTGATCGGTTAACCGACGTGCGTGTTTTCCGCTGGTCAATTTCCAGCGATAAATCCCGCATCGAATACATCGATAACCGGGGTGAACGTGATATCGCCCTACCCCCCACCAATGATTTCGAATGGGTACGTACTACGCGGGAAAATACCGTTAATGGACGCTATCCTCACATTAATATTCTCGATACCGTCTTTGTGGAAACCATCGGCGGCGACCTAACCATCAAATGTGAAAATAATACCGAAGATGGGTTGGGCATATACCGCGAAGCGGTACTCGATAAAAACCAATCCCTCGATGACGCCCAAATTGAATATGCTCAGACTGGCAGCCTAATTTTACTCAAAATCTTGCCATACCGCGAAGAGAGCTGGCGCTATCTGGTTTACAACATTTTGAATCAAACCGTTCACCGTATTGATGCCATAGGGCAAGCGTGCGTGCAGTTGCCGGAAGATCACGGAATTATCTTCCCAGGGGGTTACTACCTGCAAAACGGGGAGTACAAAACCTTCGAGCAACCAATGGATGGCATGCGTTTTCGTCGTCTGCGCCGCTCACCTAACGGGGAAGATGTGCTGTATGTGTTTTATTCCCCGAACCAAGGTCGTATCGCCCTTTTCAATTATAATTTAATTGAACGTAAACTTGCCGTACCATTAATCGGTCATGGTTATGCCATGCTCGAAGATGGCAAAATGGTGCTGTTCGAAGGGGAAGGTGACGAAGCCACTCGCGTTCACCCTATGCAGGTGTGGCAAACCCCATTCTATTCTGACGAATTTGCCGATAAGCAGCCGCCACGGGGTGGGTTTCTTGGGCGTATCGGTAATGCCGATTTAGTCCGCGGGATCTCCGAAATTCTCCATGTCGCCAAAGAGATTGAAGGCAACCAAGTTTCCGTTTCCCGCTATGAACAGCTCAGCCAGCAACCTAAAAACTTGCTGGATATTTTCTATTGGTTTAATGACGAACAATGCTTAGGTATTGGCAAACTCTTAAAAGAGATCGCCCAAACCAGTGAGTTGGTACTCGACGAATACGAGAAAGTCGAAAACATCCGCCAGCAATCCGTCAAATCCATGAATGAGGCGGTCACTCGCCAACGCTCCTTACTGTCCCTCACATTGCCTGAAGGATGGACGGATATTCAACAATTTGTAGATGGGCTAAACGCCTTAAATGCCCAACAAGGGCATCTGATTTCATTGCGAGAATTCCGCTATATGGATCTCACAAAACTCAGTGAGATGGAAAATGAAATCACCGAAGCACAGCAACGCGTTTCCCAAGGCACTGCGCAATTTCTTGCCAGCGACAAAGCTCTGCAACCGTTTAAAACTCAGCTCGCGACCTTTGAAGAGTTAATTGAAAAAGCACAAACCAGCGCGCAGTTAGATGTCCCAATGAATGACATGGAAAAAATGTCAGCGGATTTGGACATGCTCTCTAATTTAATGGCTTCCTTGAGTTTTGATGATGTCACCTTACAGACCCATATCATCGATGCCATTTCGCACATTTATGCCCAGTTAAACCAGTCCCGCGCCCGCTTACAACAAAAGCGCAAATCCCAAACTAGCATTGAGAGCGTGGCACAATTTGGGGCGCAGTTCCGCCTATTTAGCCAAGGTATCACCAACGCGCTATCCCTCGCAACGGACCCAGAACGTTGTGATGATCAGCTATCGAGATTGTTGGTTCAATTAGAAGAGCTAGAAAGTCAGTTTAGCCATCACGATGAATTTCTTGATGATATTCTGGCAAAACGCGAAGAATTACTGGAAACGTTTGAATCCCATAAACAAGTCCTGATTGATGACCGCCAGCGCCGTTCGCAGAATTTATTAACGGCCGCCAACCGCTTATTAGAAAGCCTTCAACGCCGTACTGTACGCTTGCAAAACCAAGATGAACTGAATGCGTTTTTTGCTACCGACCCGCTCGCACAAAAAACCCGTGAAATCATCGAGAAACTACGAGAAATCAACGATAACGTCAAAGCTGACGATATCGATGCCAGACTCAAAGCCTCTCGCGACCAAGCCATTCGCATTTTGCGGGATAAAACCGATATCTTTGAAGATGGCGGCAACATTATTAAGCTGGGTCGCCACCGTTTCAGTGTTAACACCCAAGAGCTTGACCTGACTATCTTGCCAAAAGATAACCAGCTGTGGGTATACCTCACCGGAACGGATTTCCAAGAACCCATTGAGAACGCCGAACTTGCACAGTTGCAGCCTTATTGGACAGCCAACCTCGAATCCGAATCTGATACCGTTTATCGCGCTGAATACCTCGCGTACTCCATCATCTATGCCGCAGCAAAACGCCAAGATGGTTTGGATTACGACACCCTAAAAAGTGCGCTGTCTGCCCCTGAAAAAATCGACAAACTGGTGCGTGATTTTGCGGCTCCACGCTACAAAGAAGGCTACGAAAAAGGGATCCACGACCACGACGCTATCGCGATATTGAAAAAGCTGATCCCGATTGGTGAAAGCGCGGATTTACTGCGTTTCAACCCAACAGCTCGCGCCATTGCGGCGATTTTTTGGCATCACATTCAAAGCAACGAATACCCTGCCCAATGGCCAGAACGAGCCAGAACCGCGATGAATATCCGCCAGCTATTCAATAACGATGATGCCCTTTTAGATCTTCAAGCGGAGATCGAGGCAGATGTCAGCTTATTCCTGCAAGATAATCCAATTAATTGCCAAGCTCATGAGCAAGCTCAAGCTGCGGAATACCTCAGTTTTGCGTTAGCCAGAACGCCGATTGAATTGGTGTACAGCAAATATGCGCGGGATTTAGTGGCAGCACTACAAACGCGCTTAGAAGAAGCCCATATGTGGCTGGATTTCAATCATTCACAGCAAAACCTTGGCACTCGCTATGCTCAGCGCTGGGCGCTGTTGCAAAATTGGCTGCAAGGGCTGTGTTCGATTGACGAGTTTGCACATTTACGTCCATACATTCCAGGCGCCATCGCCATTATTATCTTAGATAAAATGGCATCGGCACGTTATAGCGAAGCTGATTTATACTTTAAAGTCACTGGATTACTAGGGGATCACCCGACAATCCACAACCAAACTCTCTCGTTAAGTTTGGATGACTTTTTCAGTCGAATGCGCGAACAGCGCAAGCAATTTATTCCAGCCTTCCGTCAATACCAAGCACTGCGTCAGCGCATTGTGAGTGAAGAGCGCAGCCGCCTAAAACTTCATGAGTTCAAAGCTAAGCCACTGAGCTCATTTGTGCGTAACAAGCTGATCAATGACGTCTATTTACCGATTATCGGTGACAACATGGCGAAGCAAATTGGCGCTCTAGGCGAAAACAAGCGTACCGATTTAATGGGCTTATTACTGATGATCTCCCCGCCAGGTTACGGTAAAACGACCCTGATGGAGTACGCGGCTGACCGCCTTGGTCTGATCTTTATGAAGATTAATGGTCCTGCGCTTGGGCATGATGTGCTGTCCCTCGACCCAGAGCAAGCCCCGAATGCTACCGCCAGACAAGAGCTGGAAAAACTCAACCTCGCCCTCGAAATGGGCAACAACGTGATGCTGTATGTGGATGATATTCAACATACTCACCCTGAGTTTTTACAGAAATTTATCTCCCTGTGTGATGGAACCCGTCGCATCGAAGGGGTATGGAAAGACAAAACCAAAACCTACGATATGCGCGGTAAAAAGTTCTGTGTTGTCATGGCGGGTAACCCGTATACCGAATCAGGCGAAGTGTTCCGTATCCCTGATATGCTCGCCAACCGTGCGGATATTTATAACCTGGGTGAAGTGCTCGGTGGGATGGATGAAGCCTTTGCGCTGAGCTACATCGAAAATAGCCTGACCTCAAACCCTGTATTGGCACCGTTGGCGCTGCGCGATTTAAACGATTTGTACTTGCTGGTGGATAAAGCCATGGGCAAATCAGTCTCCACTAATGCACTCAGCTACCCGTATTCCGATGCGGAAGTAAATGAAATTACTGCGGTTATTTCCCGATTACTCAGCCTGCGTGATGTGGTTCTGAAGGTAAACCAGCAATATATTGCCAGTGCCGCACAGTCCGATAAATATCGAACCGAGCCGGCATTCCGCCTGCAAGGCAGCTACCGAAATATGAACAAGCTCAGCGAGAAAGTCTCTTCCGTTATGAATGATGATGAATTAGAGAGATTGCTGGATGACCATTATCTTGGGGAAGCGCAGTTATTAACGACAGGTGCTGAAGAGAACTTATTGAAACTGGCTGAATTACGCGGAAGGCTGAATGAGAAAGATGCAGCACGCTGGCAGCAAATCAAGAAAGATTTCTTGCGTAACAAAGCATTAGGTGGTGATAATGCCGATGTGGGCGACCGCGTTGTCACTCAGCTCGCCCAACTGGTTGAAAGCGTACAATCTCTCGGACATCGATAATGCAAACTTGGCTAAGCCCGCGAATTAAATTACTGATTACCCTTGCGGGTTTGCTGATCGCTATTCAAATCGCCAATAGTTTAAGTGGCTACGCGCTTGTTGGGTTCGGCATCCAACCAAGAACGCTGCACGGGCTGGTGGGGATTATCTTCGCCCCACTGATCCACGGTGATTGGGCACATCTTCTGAGTAATCTGCCGCCGTTACTGGTTTTAAGCGCCCTGCTGCTGCATGATTCCATTCGAAAATATGCTTATGCCAGCGCGTTTATTATTGTGGTTGGCGGCTTGATTGTCTGGCTAGTGGGCAGAAATGCGCTGCACATTGGCGCTAGCGGCTGGATTTTTGGGCTTTGGGGCTTATTGATTGCCCAAGGTTTTTTCCGCCGCAAACTGTTAGATATCGTTATCGCCCTGTTAGTACTGTTCTATTTTGGCGCGATGGCGAGCGGGTTATTGCCTGTTCACCAGCAAATATCGACAGAATCCCATATTGCCGGTGCTATCGCCGGAATTGCCTATGCATGGTTAGCCAATAAAAAATTAAAAGCGACGCCGCCGACTACCCTTTCAAAGTAACCCGATATACACAGCGCCCTGCGCCATCAAGCAGGTATTGCTCCCGTTCAACATTCACCTTTTCCCCTAATACTTCGCGAAATAGTGCCAATTCAGAACGGCAAAAGTTTTGGCACGCGGTTGCCGCCGCGCAGATAGGGCAATGGTTTTCGATAAATAACCAGCTATCGCCTTCCTGCTCAACCTTCGCCATATAGCCCTCTTCGCTACGAACCTCAGCGAGTGCAGCTAAACATTGTTCTAATGGCAGCCCTTGGCAGCGCCCCAAATATTTACTGCGACTTTCCACTTCTCGCTGTTCAATCAGTTTTTCTAGCCCCTCATCACCAAAAATGGTTTTCACTGAATCAATGAGCTGCAAAGCCAGCTGGGCATGGGTATCGGGAAAACGTTGATGTCCCAGTTCCGTTAATACCCAATTTTGCCGAGGACGCCCAGCGCCAGATTGTGCGGTGCATTGAACACCTTCCACCAGCCCCAGTGACGTTAATTTATGGATATGCTGGCGTGCTGCTTCCCCCGTTAAACCCAGGTCATGGGCAATCACTGCTGTGGAAACAGGTCCTTTGGTTTTGATGCAAAACAGCACCTTATCCACTGCTTGAGTGAGATTTAGATTATCAAAGTATTTACTTGCTTTATTCATAGTGTAATTTTATTATCCAAGCCAATACTTGGATAATACCCTTTTCTTTACTCTTTCGTCCAGCAGGTCTGCGTATGAGCAACAAAACTGTCACCGAATTCAATGAAACAGGCACCGAACCTCAAGGAAAATGGGCCGATTTACTCAGCGGCACTAATGCATTATTGACGATAGCCCTCACAGGTGGCGTCGCACTTCATGCTATCAATATTTATATTGTCACCACGATTTTACCGAGTGTCGTCAATGATATTGGCGGTCTTGAATATTATGCGTGGAACACCACGTTATTTGTGGCAACCTCCATTATTGGCTCTACATTATCCAGTAAGGTACTGGACAGCCTAGGACCTAAACTTGCCTACCTTAGCGCTCTGTTACTGTTTTCCTTGGGCGCCATCTGGTGTGCATCCTCACCGTCCATGATCACCTTATTAGGCGGGCGCGCCTTGCAAGGGCTTGGCGGCGGAATGTTATTCGCGCTTAGCTATGCGCTGATCCGTATTGTCTTCACGCCAAACTTGTGGTCTCGCGCCATGGGGGTGATATCCGGTATGTGGGGGATAGCTACGTTGTGTGGTCCTGCTATTGGCGGTATTTTTGCTCAAGGGGGTCATTGGCGCTGGGCTTTTTGGGCTTTATTGCCCGTGGCGGTTGTGCTGGCAGTAATTGTTATCAACCAATTGCCGGGGAAAAAATCTCAGCAATCGCAAACAACAAAAATTCCCATTCTTGCGATTTCACTGTTAGTTATTTCCGTACTTGCTATCTCAATTGGCAGTTTATCGGAAAGCTTGCTCAGCAATCTTATCGGGTTATTTATTGGCATTGCCTTACTCGTCACCATTGCGCTTATTGATGGTAAAAATGGAAAGCGTTTACTCCCCACAGGGGCTTACTCCCTAAAAACTCAGCTTGGGGTTATTTTCCTGACAATGGGTTTACTGGTGGGGGGAATGACCACCGAAATTTATGTGCCTTACTTCCTGCAAACCATTCACCAGTTTTCACCATTGATGGCAGGTTATTTAACTGCCGTGATGGCAGCGGGGTGGACGGTGGGTGCTTTACTCAGCGCTAATAAAACGGGTGCCATCGTTTTACGCATCCTTAAAGCGGGTCCCGTTATCATCCTGGTATCGCTGATAATTCTAGCGGTTCTAACCCCTAATCTGGATTTAGTTAACTCCATTCCATTATTTATTCTTTACCTACTCGCCATGATGGGAGTTGGATTAGGAATTGGCATCTGCTGGCCTCATTTAGTTCTGCGAGTATTTAATGCGGCACCTAAAGGGGAAGAAAACTTAGCATCCTCTTCAGTGATTACGATCCAATTGTATGCAACTGCCTTATCTGCGGCATTAGTGGGCGTGGTGGTCAATAATAGCGGATTGATTAATCCTGGTGGGTTAGTTGGTGCTCAACAAGCCTCTGTCTGGTTATTTGCCCTGTTTGCTATTAGCCCATTCTTGGCTGCAGTTTTAATTCGCAAAGTTAAATAATCAGACCATAGAAGGATGCTCAATCACGAGCATCTTTCTATTTTGTTGATTATTTTTTAAATAAAAATAATGGGTTAGAAATTTCTCTCGAAAATTCCTTATTGGTTTTAAATTCCCGTAGAGATAGACACTCAGGCCCGTGAATCATTTTTTGTCTATTAAATGAAAAGTGCGCCTTTATTCGGCGCACTTTTTTCTTAATTTTTAGACAAGGTTATTTGAACAATATTGTTAGGCAGTACGCTTTTGACGAAAGAAAAAAGGTAGAACCAAAATACTCACCACCAGCACGATTACAGTGGCAATCATGACAGACATAAATGCGCTATCAAATGCTATACTCGCCTGACTCACTAAGAGACTTGCACTATCTTGCGATAACCCTTCAGCCACAATTAACGCTTCATCAAGGCTATCATAGACTTTGTCTGCTACCGTTAAACCTGTTGGTAATACCAGCTTCGCGGTATAAACCGCACTCATCAAGCCACCCATAAATGTTACACCGAGCACACTACCTAGCTCGTAAGCCACTTCTTCAATGGATGCTGCCATTCCTGCTTTTTCATCTGGCGCATTTAACATGATGGTCGTTGATGCTGTGGTAAAAATGGCACCTAATCCGAATCCAACACAGAATAAGAATGACAGTAATACCAAGCCGGTTGAGGTTTTGAATACCCACGCAACCCCAATGACGCCAACTAATGTGCAAATAAATCCTAAAATCATCATTAGCTTAGCGCCGACTTTATGTAGATACATGCCCGCTAACGGAGACGCTAACACAGACGCAATCGGGATCGGAATAATGTATAACGCCGCCTCGAATGGGGTATAACCTAATACCAACTGCAAGCGCTGACTTAGCAAAAGCTCGACACCAACGATAATCACGATGGATAAAATCGCCATCATAATACCCGCAAAAAATCGAGGGTCGCCAAGTAATTTGAAATCAATCATGGGCGATTCTGATGCTAACTGTCGACGGCTAAAAATAACCAGGAAGGCAATGCCGATCGCCCCTGCAATGAGTAACGTGAACCAATCAATATTGGCTTTTCCAAGTTCTTTCAAGGCGTAAATTGAACCAATCAGCCCCACCAAGACAAACAAAGAGCCTAAATAATCAATCGGTTGCTGCGAATTTCTCGTACTTTTTGGTATTAAAGAAAGCGCAAATGGGATCACCAACAGCACGACAGGTACGTTGATTAAAAAGACGGAGCCCCACCAGAAATGATTAAGTAATACACCGCCGACTAATGGTCCAATTGCCGCACCACCCGATGCCACTGCAGACCAAATACCAATCGCCAGTGCCCGCTCTTTCGGATCTAAAAATACTTGGCGAACAATGGCTAATGTCGCTGGCATACTAATCGCAGCACCCACCGCTAAGAAACCTCGAGATAAAATTAAGCTCAATGCACTCGGCGAAAATGCCGCGCACAGAGAAGCCAAGGCGAATAAAGGCAGCCCAAGCACAAACATCCGCTTATGACCTACTTTATCACTTAACATACCCGCAGCAGGCAATAGCCCCGCAACCACTAGCGGGTAAGCATTCATGATCCATAATTTTTCAGACGCTGTTGCACCTAGATCATGGGTGAGCTTAGGCAGTGCGGTATATAGCACGGTGACATCAATGACGATGAGAAATAAAACACTCGATACTAAGAGTAGAATAATCCAACGTTTATAATCTGCTATCATAAAATCTTCTCAACTTGTTTAATTGATCACCTTGATGGATGATCGTGCTATAATATAATTCCATACGTACGTATTGAAAAGAGGTTTTTTTAAATGGGACGTCAACGAACAATCGATCGCGAAAAAGTGCTAGAAGCCGCAGAAGAGATTGTCATTAATCAAGGTGCTACCGCACTGACGATTGATGCAGTCGCCAAATCAATGGGGATTTCTAAAGGGGGAGTCCAATACTGCTTTGGTAACAAAGAAGCCTTAATTGATGCCATGTTTGAACGCTGGAGCCACTCTTATGATGAAATTTTCAGTAAAGCAATAGCCCAAGATAACAGTCCTGAAGGTCGAGTGATTGCCCACATAAAAGCCACAGCGGATCACGATAAAACCAGTATCGCCAAAGGTGCCGCATTAATGGCTTCTCTGCTTCAAACACCTGAGTATTTAGAAAGCACCCGTAAATGGTATCGAGAACGCATTGCTAATTTAGATTTATCAACCGAAAGTGGCAAACGCGCTAGATTGTTATTTTTAGCCACTGAAGGCACTTTTATTTTGCGCCATTTTGGTTTGATGGATATTGATGATGCAGAATGGCAATCAATATTCAGCGATATCGAAAACACGTTTAAAGTTTAGGTGAAAATCCATTTTTGATATATCTAACACTCTCTTTTTTATATTTTTATCTAAAAAGGAGAGTATTCAATGAAGAAAATAAGTCATGAGTATACAGGTAAAATACTGCAACCACATATTGAACAAAACCAATCCGATTTGGCGAAACCTAAAAATAAAAAAAACGGGTTTATAGAGAGAGTAAACGGGTTGTTTAATACCTGCTTGTTTAACACATTGTTAAAACGCCCCAAGAAAACAAAAAATACAGAAATCATCCCTTCCCATCAAAGTTTCGTAAAGCTGACAATACCAGAGAATCCTTCTCCACAAAAAATAGAAAAAAATACGAATTTAGCGCCTAATGATATACATATTGAGCCTATAATCACGAAAATGATACCAAGCGAAATAGACCAATTTACAGAAAAGTTGCATCGTCTTAATATCACCTTTAAAGATAATTCGTTCGGTGCTAATCATCGGCCTACCTGTTTAGTCAAAAATAGTCCTGAATACCCCACAACCACTTTAGACAATCGTCATTATCTTGGTAAGGGGGAATATGGAACTGCCTATCGCATTGGTGAATTTGCGATTAAAATTCCTCATCGCGATTTAAACTTTAAATACAATAAATATGCGAAATACGATCGCTGCGCCAGAGTATTAAATGAGGTAAATCAAGATATTAACTTTGCACGCTCTACTACACTAAAAAACGGCAATGTCATTTTAGTCACTAAATTTATTGATGGGAGATCGATAAAAGGTAAGGAGGCTTCTGATTTTGTTAAATCCCGGGGGCGCACTCTTTTTGATCATGGCTCCGAAGGCAACGTAAAAAAAGATAGGCAGAAAAATCTGTTTTTAATTGATGCTGATTTTGCTGCGCAGCCTAAACAGCTAAATCGCACCCTGTCTGTCGGTACCACTGAAATCTATAAGCGTTATAGAAAATAACGATATCCGTTAGCTTAGAATTAAAAAAACCAACAACGTAATACACGCTGTTGGTTTTTGATTAATCGCGACCGTTATTGCTTATCATATACACTCGGTACAAACACATTTCGTTCAATCATTTTCTCGATTTGCTTATTTAAAATGGTTTCTCGGTAGTGTTTATGATTGCCTTGAGCCTCATGTAAGTAGGTATTTTTCGGGTAAATTGGTGTTTCATAAATAAGTTGAGCACATTCAGTCCGAATATCTTTCAGCCAATTACTGACCGAAGCATTGGCGCGGTGATGGCGCATCGCTTCGATATCAATCACCCCATAAACATAGGTAGAACCATTAGTATCCTCTTGTTTACCCACAATTTTACCCTTGTAATCCACAATCAGTGAACGACCGCCACCACAGTCAATTGGCGCTTGTGTGGTTGGGAACATATACATTGAGCCAATATTCGGCGCCACAACATAGAAATTATTTTCCAACGCACGGGCGCGGTTAGAAATTTCAAACAGGTCATTTTCAGTAAATGGCGTTGGTAATGAAGCACGGTACACCACTTCTGCCCCATTTAATGCCAGGCCACGACCGTTTTCAGGGAAGTTTCCTTCCATGGCCATCATTACCCCTAATCGACCAATTTCTGTATCAACCACTGGCCAGAAAGATTGTAATGAACGCCCATATTTTTTTATCCACTCATCGTACAGATCATGAGGCGATGCCGAACGTTCACACGGCAACAAAGAGGACATTTTATGGTGTTTCAGGATAATGTTGCCTTTGGGATCAATAACAAACCCAACGTTAAACATAATACCCGGCCAATCTGGATCGCGGGTTTTTGCCTGCGCCATGATGTACACATTCTGAGATTTCGCTAATTCACCCAGTCGGTCAGTCTCAGGGCCTGGAATATCAATAGCGCCATCTTTTAGAAATTCAGCAATCGGTAAATCCAGTGCTTCATCGTTGAAACCTTGCAAAGCCCCTTCAGGGAGAACAAGTAAACGAACAGGGAGATCCAATGAAGATAGCCACAGCGCACCGTGAGATAGCTCCTCAAGATGGTCGATATTTTTCATAATATCGCTACGCGTTTTTATTCCCCACGTTGTTGGCACTAAACCCACTACACCATATGGCTTTATCATAATAATTCTCCGATTTTATTTTCGATTTACCTGCATTTGGTATTGTTCAAAAATCAAACTCATCGAATATTATTCACATGTTAAATTTATGTCAAATAAATATTAAATTACACTTTTTGGATATTCACACTTAATCTGTTCAATATTTGAAGATAATATTTAAAATAAAAAATCAGGCTATAAACATATTAACAATCTAGTGATTATCTTATTAATTATAAATATAACCTCGCGTTACTTTATTTTAAAAACCACAAGTATCAATAAGATAAAAGATTATTGCTGTTTTTAATTTCTCCCTAAAATTAATATAGGAAAACATTTTCATTATTAAAAATAAAAACAAGGAACGTGAGTAAACTTAAATTTTATTAATATTTAACCCCAAAACAAAAACTGCAATAAATATCCTATTCCTGCATTTATTGTACATTTTATTAACATATCTATTGTGATTTAACTTAAAAAAGTAAAGTGTAATGTCGGCTTTTCAGATTTAAAAAATATATGTACTTGCCATTAAAAAAATATCAGTCGAATAACGATTAGAGAGTGATTTATGACAATACAAACATCTGAAATTACATCTGTCTCCTCAAAACGCACGACCTTTAAAGTCATGCTGGTTTGCTGGCTAAGCATTTTATTTGAAGGTTATGACGTGGGGGTGATGGGTGCAGTTTTACCCACACTCTCTGAATATAAAGAGTGGAATTTAACCCCTATTGAATTAGGCGCCTTGAGCAGTTATACCCTCGTGGGCATGTTCTTTGGTGCTTTTATTATCGGAACGTTAAGCGAGTTATATGGCCGACGACGCATGCTATTAATCTGCGTTACGCTATTTTCGTCCACCATGTTAGCCACCGCTTTAGCGCCAACACCTTGGTTTTTTGGATTAATGCGTTTTATCGGCGGAATTGGACTTGGGGGCGTGATCCCCGTAGCCGCGGCTCTCACTATTGAATATTCACCAACTGAAAAACGGTCGTTTAACTATGCCATTATGTACTCAGGCTACTCTCTGGGTATCTTATGTGCTGCGTTAGTGGCGATTGCGATTCTTAGCCAATTTGGTTGGCGTGGCGTCATGATGATCGGGTCATTGCCTTTGTTATTAATCTGGCCAATGTCCCGCCTATTGCCTGAGTCTATTGAATACCTTAATAACCGAGGGCAACACGAAAAAGCGAGAAAACTGGCGGAGAAACTTGAAGTTACCTATAACGAACCCGTGAAGCAAGAAAAACAGGCTTCCCGTAGCTTAAAAGAAGTTGTCGCGATTATCTTTTCCAAAGATTACCTGCGAGCAACCTGCTGTTTTTGGGTCGCTCTGTTCTGTGGTGGCTTCATCGTTTACGGCTTAAATACGTGGCTGCCATCCATTATGCGTAAAGAAGGTTATGATCTCGGCTCCAGCTTAACTTTCTTAGTGGTGTTCAGTTTATCTTCTGCTCTAGGTGGGTTATTCCTCGGAAAAGTCGCCGATAAATGTGGCGCTCGCGGCACAGTTGCATTCTTCTTTATGCTCGGTGCAATGGGTATTGGATTGATGGTCTTCAAGCAAAATATCTATATGAATTATTTACTTGTGGGCCTCGCGGGGATTGGTTGTATTTCTGCGCCATTAATTTTGACGGGCTATGTCGCCCATTTCTATCCATCCAGTGTGCGGGCTTCCGCAACTGGTTGGACAATGAGTATTTCCCGTGTAGGTGCCATGTCTGGTCCCATGTTCGGGGCTTATATTGCCAGCCTTGGGGTCGCCAGTAGTTGGAACTTTGCCGCGTTCTCTGCGGTAACGGTAATAGGCGG
This sequence comes from Providencia sp. JUb39, assembly GCF_012272845.1. Lineage (NCBI taxonomy): Bacteria > Pseudomonadati > Pseudomonadota > Gammaproteobacteria > Enterobacterales > Morganellaceae > Providencia > Providencia sp. JUb39. Next base: position 181,331 of record NZ_JAAWXD020000001.1, read on the forward strand.
TATTGCCGTAATGCTACTGCCAAGTAAACGCTTATAAACCCAAAAACAAAATCCCCTCGGTAATTTCGAGGGGATTTTTATTAATGCCAATTACCAGAAACGAGCAATTTGTTCACGCAGAGCTTCTGCGGTGGCTTTTCCTTTTTCCCCGACCAATGCACGCCCAGCAATAAAAGCTTTGGCTTTGATACCTTCAAAAAGATGAATATCTTCCGGCACAATCCCGCCCGTTATCGACAGTTCGAGACCTAAATCAGAAAGTTGGCGCATTTTGGTGAGATCTTCAGGTCCCCAGCCCACGCCAGCGAGCTCAGCATCACGAGAACGGTGGTAAATCGCCTGTTTGATCCCTAAATTTACCCAGCGCTGAGCATCGTCTAATGTCCAGTTACCATACAGTTCAATTTGGATTTCACGACCAAATTCATCCGCCACTTTTTTACATGCCGTGATAGTGGCAATATGCGCCGCTGCCGAAACCGTGATCCAATCCGCGCCGGCTTCGAACGCCATTTTCGATAAAATCGCACCGCCATCCGTGGTTTTCATATCGCAAACAATAATGTGTGATGGATGATTTTTACGTAGTGTTGAAACTGCATTCATGCCTTCCGCAAAAGCCAAAATAGTACCAATTTCAATCACATCAACAAAAGACTCCACATTATCAGCAACCGCCAGCGCATCTTTCAGATTGGTTTGGTCTAATGCAATTTGAATTAAAGGTTTAGTCATTTGATTATCCTAGTGTTTTAGATTAAATCGGGTATATGGTGAATAACGGCTTAAGCCAATGCGGCATCAATCACCTGATAGACCTCGTCTGCGCTGGTGCAGCGGCGAATTTTATCGAGATCAATCCCCGTTTCGCTCTCTTCATCATCCAGTACTTGAGTCACTTCCATTAAGCCTTCCATATGTTCATCAGAAGAACTTCCCGCGAGCGTAATAAGGACATCCACAGGCTCACTTTCCCCATCAAATACAATCGGTTCTTTTAATGTCACCAAGGCAAATGCAGTTTTTAAAACGCCATTTTCTGGGCGCGCATGAGGCAAAGCTAAATTAGGTGCAATACAGATATAAGGACCTAACTCTTTGACGCTGCTAATAATGGCTTCATGGTAATCCGGCAAAATCGCCCCAGATGCGATGAGCATATCGGTGCCAATCTTAATCGCGTCCTGCCAATTATCCGCTGAGGCATGTAATTTAATGGAGTTGTTATCTATTAGAGATTGTTTGAAACCCATGACATTGCTCTCCTATCGTCATGGAAATTCATCACTGAATCCCCATGACAAATTTAGTTATTGGATTTATTTCGACTCACTAAAGTTATTATGAATAATTGCCAGTAATTCATCGCCGAATGAGTTCGGATTCAACATATTCTGCACACCCAGTACAAATTTACCTTCCCCTGCATCCATTTCAGAAGAGAGATGTTTGGAAGAGACAATAATGTCTGTATTCGCCAGTTTTGATTTGTAATCAGAGACCGCGCAGGAATCCATCACATGAGGAATACCTTTACCTTCAAGGTACTTAGCAATTTTCATTTTCATCATCATCGATGAACCTTGCCCATTACCACACACAGCAAGAATACTGACGGGTCTAGCACCTGTTGAAATAGGCAGTTCTGTTGGTTCAATCGGCGCATTTTCAACATTCAGCTCTACTTGTGGCTCAGCTTCCGCAGCGGCTTGCGCATCTTCTTCCGCACGCAATCTTTTCGACGCAAAGTACATGTAAACAAACGACAGCCCAATCAAAACAAAGAAGAAATATTTGGAGAAGGAAAGCCCCTGCATCACTGGTGGGAAAACTAACGCCCAGTCAGCCATCCCCATCCAGCCACTAAAATCCGTTCCTTGCTGACTAAATAATGAAATCGCCCATGCAGACCCAACCACTTCAATGATCCCCATCACGAAACAGATTTTCATGACGGCTTTCCAGCCACCGAAATGGTTGGCAAATACCCCAATTGTCGCGTTGGAGAAGAACATCGGGATAAAGCCAGGAATAATCATGATCGGGGAGCTTAATCCCAACATAATCAACACCGCAGTAAACTGCCCCAACGCTCCCCACATAAAGCCGAATACCATGGCATTAGGAGAGAAGGCGTAAATTGCCGCACAGTCAATGGCGAGTACCGCGTTAGGAATAACGCGCTCAGAAATCCCCTTAAACGCTTCAGAAAGCTCGGCAACAAACATCCGCACGCCGGTAACAATAATCTGGATGGCGACGGCGAATTTCAAACCGGTTTCGAGAATATAGATAGTCCAATGGGTTTTCCCTGCCATTTCTTGCAAGTTAGTTAGCCCAAAGGAAAGAAGAATGATGCCGAAGAAAACAGTCATCACAATCGCGGTGGCCGCGATGCTATCATGGAAAATATGCAACCATTTCGGTAGTTTAAGATTATCAACGCTATCGTTTTTATCACCGAGTTTATGGGCAATTTTAGTGGCGACCCATGATGCGACTTGCTGCTGGTGACCGATTGAAAACCCTGCCCCACCCGTGACTGATTCCGTTGGCTTGAACATAATATTGGATGAAATTCCCCAATACAGCGCCATGAGAACGGCTGAGTAAATAATGGTTTCCCACATGCTGGTGCCCAGCACAAAATAGAATACCGCGATCAACCCTGCTTGCTGGAACATGATATGTCCCGTCAGCATAATGGTTCGGATCCCCGTGATACGGCGGAAAAGCACCAAAAGAATATTAATCGCCAGTGCAATTAGAACCGTATATCCAACCCATGAATAGTTATCCCCCATGGTTTCCATGGTGGCCATCATTGAGGTATAAGGGTCGATAACTGAACCGGTAAGATGATGATATTCTGACATTTTTGCAATGACAGGTTTGAAGCTGGAGACTAATGTGTCGGCTCCAACTTGCACTAACATAAAGCCGACAATCGTTTTTATGGTTCCCTTCAGGATGGTTGTGCCATCTCTCTTTAGAAGCCAGTAGCCAATCAATGTCACTAATCCCAGTAATAACGGGGCTTTGGTCATCACTTGGCTGTAAAAAATATAGAATGAGTCATACAGAAAATCCATATTTTTACCCCTAAATCAAATTTAGTGTGAATTATTATCTTATTTAAAATTACATTACCCTGATCACAGACAAGCATTCTCACGCTATAATCAAACAGTTCATCAATTCAATCACTCAAATACATTTTGTAATCATAAGTAATCACCATTTGCTCATTAATGATTATTTGAAGTGACACTTTTTGACCAGTAAAAAACCCTACATTTGTTGAGCTGATCACAACAAATATAGTAAAAATCAATATTTACATATAGTTAAAGAATTAAATTGGCATGGGTAATTTTTGAATTTAGTGAGTTGACAATTTTCATTATAATCATATAGAATCAAATTCAATCATTTTGAGTCAAAAGTTATCATGGAATCGTGATTATAATAATCATCACTAAAGACGAAAAATGATTATACAGAAATAAGGCGCTACACATGAATGAGACACAAAGACATCATGAAATATTGTCTTTATTGAAAGAAAATCAAATCATTAACGTATCTTTTATCACAAAACATTTTGATATCTCACCGGCAACTGCTCGCCGAGATATCGCCAAGCTGGATGAGCAAGGCAAACTCAAAAAAATACGTAATGGTGCAGAGCGCATTGAAGAAAAAAGACTCAGATGGTCACCGCTGAATATCAACAGCACCGACCATTATGAAGAAAAGTCACAAATCGCCATGAAAGCGGCAGAACTTTGCCAACCGGGAGATAGCGCTGTTATCAACTGTGGATCCACCGCATTTTTGCTAGGACAGCAACTGTGTGGAAAAGGGGTTCAGATAGTAACGAACTATTTCCCTCTCGCCAGCTACTTGATTGAAGAAGAGCATGAAGATGTGGTTCTGATTGGCGGGCAATATAACCGAACACAAGGTATTTTCCTCAATCCTGCATTAAGCACATTGATGGGATATGCCGGTAACTGGATGTTCACTTCAGGGAAAGGTTTAACCGAAACAGGGCTGTACAAAACAGATATGCTGACTGCGGTCGCGGAGCAACAGATGCTCGATCGTATTGATAAATTGGTTGTCGTTGTGGATAGCTCAAAAGTCGGAAGCCGAACGGGCATGTTATTTTGCCCTACCGAAAAAATTGACTATCTCATCACTGGTAAGAACGCCGACCCGAAAATTATCAAAGCCATCGAAGCCCAAGGCACGCAAGTCATCCTTGTATAATTAGATTAACTATCTAATTCAACGAATTAACAAATTTATTCTGTATTTCGCCTTATTTTCATTAATAAGGCGCTAATCCCTTACATTTGAAATTCTGGATAGGAAAGGTGTTGCTATGAGTAAAGTAAATGAAATTACCCGTGAATCTTGGATTTTAAGCACATTCCCAGAGTGGGGAACATGGCTCAATGAAGAGATCGAAAAAACCGTCGTAGAACCCAACACATTTTCTATGTGGTGGCTGGGCTGTACAGGTATTTGGTTGAAAAGCGAAGGTAACACTAACATTTCCATCGATTTTTGGTGTGGCACAGGTAAAAAGACCCAGAAAAACCCACTGATGAATCAGCAGCATCAAATGATGCGTATGGGCGGTGTTGAAGCCCTGCAACCCAACTTACGTACCGCGATTTTTCCGCTCGACCCATTTGCAATTAAAGATGTCGATGCCATTTTGGCATCCCATGACCACGCTGATCATATTGATGTCAACGTTGCGGCGGCAGTGCTACAAAACTGCGGAGACCACGTTAAATTTATTGGTCCACAAGCCTGCGTCAACCTATGGACAGGTTGGGGTGTACCGGAAGATAGTTGCATTGTAGCCAAAGTGGGGGATGTGATTGAAGTCGGCGATATGAAAATTCGCGTTTTAGATTCATTCGACCGTACAGCGCTAGTGACCTTACCAAAAGGCGTTTCTTCCTATGACAAAGCCATTTTAGACGGTATGGATGAACGCGCGGTGAACTATTTGATTGAAACCACTGGCGGCTCTTTGTATCACTCTGGAGATTCTCACTATTCCAACTACTATGCGGCACACGGTAATCGCTACAATATCGATGTTGCCCTGCTTTCTTACGGCGAAAACCCGCGCGGTGTCACCGACAAAATGACCTCTTCCGATATTTTGCGTGCCGCAGAATCATTAGATTGCACGACAGTTATTCCATTCCACCACGACATTTGGGCTAACTTCCAAAATGACCCTCGTGAAATTGAAGTGTTATGGAATATGAAAAAAGAACGTCTGCAATATAAATTTGCCCCATTCTTCTGGCAAGTTGGCGGGAAATATACCTACCCAACTGATAAAGGACGCATGCATTATCAGCATTTCAGAGGCTTCCAAGATATCTTTAAAAACGAACCTGAATTGCCGTATAAAGCCTTCTTGTAAGATTGTTATCGATTAAAAAAACAAAATCCGGTCAGGCATACTCCTGACCGGATTTTTATTATCTTTATAAAATCGCTAACTTTATGTTAATCACCCAAATCGTGATTAAGGGATCACGCCCAGCAATTTAAACCAGAAATAATCCAGCGGCACCAAGACGAAAAAGGTCAAAATAAACAAAATCAGACACAGCCTTACGCCATCCATTAACGGCACTTTGCCCATTCCCATCGCGACAACAATCGGAGACGCTTGATAAGGCAATAAGGGTGTTGAGTAACCGATGACTTGTACCATGAGAACCGCAATTAGTGGTAAGCCCGTGGCATTAGAGAGAGATTCTGCTAACGGGGTATACAGTGCTGGAACGCCGTTTGCCGTCACCACAAAGTTTAAGCCGCTAGTCAGTCCTACTAAGCTACCAAAATCCATAAATGGGCTATTTGGATCCAGTGGCAGCATCTTTTGTAAGTAAGTACCAACCACCATTCCAACGTTGGAATAACTCACCAATGTTGCTAGGCTCAAAATCCCTGCCACATAGATACAAGTGCGGATATTCACCGCTTTAACAAACTCGTCATTGGTGACAAAACCGACTTTAGGCAGCAAGCAGAAACATGCCGCGACTAATCCCACCCATGCCGGTGAAATACCGTGAGTGGTATCCGTGATCCAGAAAAGCAATGTGACCGCCAACACAACACCGAGTTTTTTCTCATCGCGGCTCATCGGCGGTAAGTTTTTTTGCTCAACCACCTGCTGCAATTTGGCAGGAAACAGAAAATAGATACACAGCACCACCATTGCGCCTTTAATCAGCCCTAAGATTGGCATGTGCAAGAATAGGTAATTCAAATAGGAAAGTTTAAGGTGGTAGGTGGTTTCTATCGCCCCCGCCATGACGAGGTTGGGTACGTTCGCTGGCAGTACAGTTGCAGAAAGTTGGAAGGTACCAAAACCCACCGCCAGCGCTAACCCGATACGCCCTCGGCTGCCACTTTCTAGCCCGACTTTATCTGCTATTGCCATCACAATCGGCATCAGTAATGCAATTCGCCCCATATTCGACGGCATAATAAATGCCAATCCATAGGCGAGGATCACCACACCAATGATCAATGAGAGCCAGGATTTGGTAAAACGTCCTGAGATATGCTGCGCAATCCGTTCCGCCAGCCCCACCTTATTGATGGCAAACCCGAGAATAAAGCCGCTTAAAACTAGCCAAAATGCTTCCGAGGTGAACCCCGAGAAAATCACATTGGTTGGCGCTAGATGTAAGCATGCCGCTGCTGCTAAAAACAGTAATGCTACTAAATATTCCGGTAGTTTTCCTGTCGCCCAAAACCCTATTGTGATTGCGATGACAACCGCACTTAACCATTCTATCTCTGCCATCCACGTCGCCTTCTGCTGATTTTTATTGTTGTTTATTATTGCTCAATACTGCATCAAGAAAATTAAGTATACGTGAAATTGATAGCGAATAGATGCATGCAAAAGCAACTAATTAGCATCGGATTGTTATAGTTCAGCAGGGAAATTTTAATGGAGTGTAAGAATAGAGAAGCAATAAAAAGCCGGTGTTCTTTTACAGAACACCGGCTGGATTTTTAAATCAGAGCGAGATTACTCAACAGTCACTGATTTTGCCAAGTTACGCGGCTGATCCACGTCAGTCCCTTTGATTAACGCAACATGGTAAGAGAGCAGTTGCAGAGGAACAGTGTAGAAAATTGGTGCGATTAACTCTTCCACATGCGGCAGGGGAACAATTTTCATGTTTTCACTTGCCACAAAGCCAGCATCTTGGTCAGCGAACACATACAGCAAGCCGCCACGTGCGCGAACTTCTTCAATGTTAGATTTCAGTTTTTCTAACAGTTCGTTGTTCGGAGCAACGATGATAACTGGCATATCAGCATCAATTAACGCTAATGGGCCATGTTTTAATTCGCCAGCTGCATACGCTTCAGCATGGATATACGAAATCTCTTTCAGTTTCAGTGCGCCTTCAACGGCGATAGGGAACTGATCGCCACGACCTAAGAACAGTGCGTGGTTTTTGTCTGAGAAATCTTCAGCTAACGCTTCAATCACTTTGTCTTGAGACAGCATGCTTTCAATACGCGCAGGCAGTGCGTGAAGCGCATGAGCAATACGCTCTTCCAGTTCTGGGTTTGCCCCTTTCAGGCGTCCCATATATGCCACCAGCATCAACAATACCGTTAACTGGGTTGTGAATGCTTTGGTGGAAGCAACGCCAATTTCCGCACCCGCTTTGGTCATCAGCGAAAACTCAGATTCGCGGACTAATGAAGATGCGCCAACGTTACAAATCGCCAGGGACGTTAAGTAACCCAGTTCTTTAGACAAGCGTAGAGCGGCTAAAGTATCTGCCGTTTCCCCTGATTGGGAAATGGTGATCATCAAGCTACCTTTACGGTGTGCTGGTTTACGGTAGCGGTATTCAGACGCAATTTCCACGTCACAAGGAATACCCGCCAATGATTCAAACCAGTAACGCGCAACCATACCAGCGTTGTACGAGGTTCCGCAGGCAACGATTTGGATATGGTCAACTTTGGACAGAATTTCGCTGGCTTTTGGACCTAACTCGCTAAGGTCGATACCATTATCTTGGTTAAAACGCCCTTCGAGGGTGTTTTTAATCGCCATTGGCTGTTCATAGATCTCTTTTTGCATGTAATGGCGGTATGCGCCTTTATCACCTGCATCGTATTGAACATTCGATTCGATTTGCTCACGTTCAACTGGTGCGCCTTGCTTATCAAAAATACGCACAGTGCGACGAGTAACTTCCGCAATATCCCCTTCTTCTAAGTAGATAAAACGGCGAGTCACAGGCAATAATGCCAGTTGGTCAGAAGCTAAGAAGTTTTCGCCAACACCCAGACCGATAACCAACGGGCTACCTGAACGTGCTGCGACTAATAATTCTGGGTTGCGGCTATCCATAATTACGGTGCCATAAGCGCCACGTAATTGTGGGATCACGCGCTGAACCACTTCCAGCAATGTGCCACCTTGCTGCTGTTCATGATGAACAAGGTGTGCAATCACTTCAGTGTCAGTGTCTGAACTAAAGATATAGCCAAGTTTTTTCAGCTCTTCTTTCAGTTCTAAATAGTTCTCAATAATTCCGTTATGAACAACGGCAATGTAACCCGAGGTATGAGGGTGAGCGTTACGCTCGCTTGGAATACCATGAGTCGCCCAGCGGGTATGCGCGATACCAGTTCCACCAGAAACCGGGTTCTTTTCGGCTTCTTCCGCCAGCATTTGCACTTTACCGACTTCACGTAAGCGTTGCAGATGACCTTCATGATCAACCACCGCCATACCCGCTGAGTCATAGCCACGGTATTCTAAACGGCGAAGACCTTCTAACAGAATTTCCGCGATATCACGTTGTGCGACAGCACCAACAATTCCACACATATTAAGTTATTCCTAAATAAAGGGGTTATTCCCCCTCTTATTGTCGCAACCTGATTATTGTTCAGCTTTCGCTGTTCCCCAGCCTTGTAGAAACGGGGAATTTTATTGTTTTGTTTGTTTGCTACTTTGTAGCGATTTTTATATTAAAAAATACTGACCGACATTGCTTAGACTGCTAATTCTTAGATAACTAATTCGTTCATAGCTAATCAGAGGAGAGACTTGAATATCTCTCCTCTATATTTACTTATTTTTTCTTTACTGGGCGCTGCCAGTTTTTAATGTGTGTCTGTTTCACTCTGCTCACCACCAGCTCACCTTCGTTAATATCACGAGTGACCGTGGTACCAGCACCAATGGTTGCGCCATTAGCCACACACACTGGAGCAACTAACTGAGTGTCAGAGCCAACAAACACATCATCACCAATAACCGTTTTAAATTTATTCACACCATCATAATTACAGGTGATCGTGCCTGCGCCAATATTCACATTACTACCAATCTGAGCATCACCCAGATAGCTTAAGTGACCCGCCTTAGAGCCTAAGCCCAGCGTGGCATTTTTCATTTCAACAAAGTTACCCACATGGGATTTCGCTGCTAATTTAGCACCAGGGCGTAAACGAGCGAAAGGTCCAACAGTACATTCCGTGGATAATTCAGAATTTTCAATGACTGAGTATGGGCTGATAACTGAGTTATCGCCAACTACACAGTTTTTCAGTACGCAGCCAGTTTGGATCTGAACATTATTCCCCAGCGTTACGTTACCTTCGATGATCACGTTGGTGTCGATCACCACATCGCGACCGTGAGTTAAGGTTCCGCGAATATCAAAACGTGCAGGATCAATCAACATCACACCCGCTAACAGTAATTTTTCAGCTTGTTCTTTTTGGTAGATGCGCTCTAACGCCGCTAATTGCAGACGGTTATTAACCCCTTCCATTTCACTGAGATGGCTTGGGTGAACGGTCGCAATTTTGTTACCTTCTTTATGAGCAAGAGCAATGATGTCGGTAATGTAGTATTCACCTTGGGCATTGTTATTGTTCAGTTGGCTCAGCCAGCGGTTAAAGTCTTTTCCGCTTGCAACCATAATACCGGTGTTGATTTCTTGGATTTTACGCTGTTCTTCACTGGCATCTTTCTGTTCGATGATACCAACGACTTCGCCGTTTTCGCGGATAATGCGACCATAACCGGCTGGGTTATCTAGGATAACAGTGAGTAAGCCAATGCCGCCTTCTGGCTTAGCTTCTACCAGTCGTTGTAATGTGTCTTTAGCGATCAAAGGTACATCGCCATAAAGCATGACAATATCTTCATCATCTTGGAAGTGGGGAGCGGCTTGCTGCATCGCGTGGCCAGTACCCAGTTGCTCTGCTTGCAGAACCCAATTGAGGTTTTGTTCGCCCAGTTTTTCTTTCAGTAAATCACCGCCATGTCCGTATACCAGATGAATATCCGACGCACCGATTGATTTCGCTGTATCAATCACATGCTGAACCATTGGTTTACCTGCGAGTAAATGCAGAACTTTAGGTAAGTCTGAATACATCCGTGTGCCTTTACCGGCAGCTAAAATCACGACACTTTTTCTTTGCACAGTCATATTTTCCTGAAACTCCAACTTTGGGGTGAAAGTAAACCTATTTCCTGTATAAATTACTACATATTTCGCACAAATAAAAAAGCCAGTTAGTCAAACTAACTGGCTTTTTCTATATTGCTATCATTACATAAGCTTTTTAGTTAACTCGATAACTCGAAGTTTCGCTATTGCTTTTGCAAGTTCTGCTGATGCCTGAGCATAATCAACATCGCCGTGTGCTTTGCGGACATGTTCTTCCGCTTTGCGTTTAGCTTCCACTGCACGAGCTTCGTCTAAATCTTTACCACGGATCGCTGTATCAGCGAGTACGATAACACCTGTTGGTTGAACTTCTAAGATACCGCCGGAGAGGTAAATTAGCTCTTCTTCACCAAACTGCTTCGTAATGCGTACCATGCCCGGTTTTATGGCAGTCAGCAGCGGGGTATGCTGCGGATAAATCCCCAACTCACCTTCACTACCTGTCACCTGAATTTTTTGTACTAAGCCTTCAAACATCTGTTTTTCCGCGCTTACTACTTTCAGGTAGTATGTCATTGCAGCTACCATATCAACCTCTCGTCAGATGGATTAAAGCTTTTTCGCTTTTTCCACAGCTTCTTCAATGGTACCAACCATGTAGAACGCTTGTTCTGGCAGGTGGTCGTAATCACCGTTCAGGATGCCGCTGAAGCCACGGATAGTGTCTTTCAGAGAAACGAACTTACCTGGTGAACCGGTAAAGACTTCTGCAACGAAGAATGGTTGAGACAGGAAGCGCTGGATCTTACGAGCACGAGCAACAACCAGTTTGTCTTCTTCAGACAGTTCATCCATACCCAGGATTGCAATGATATCTTTCAGTTCTTGGTAACGTTGCAGAATAGACTGAACGCCACGAGCAACATCATAGTGCTCTTGACCAACTACCAGTGGGTCTAATTGACGGCTGGTAGAATCCAGAGGGTCAACCGCAGGGTAGATACCCAGAGATGCGATTTGACGGCTCAGAACTACGGTTGCGTCTAAGTGAGCAAAGGTGGTTGCTGGTGATGGGTCAGTCAAGTCATCCGCTGGTACGTAAACCGCTTGAACGGAAGTGATAGAACCAGTTTGAGTTGAGGTAATACGTTCTTGCAGAACACCCATCTCTTCCGCCAGCGTTGGTTGGTAACCTACCGCTGATGGCATACGACCTAACAGTGCTGATACTTCAGTACCTGCCAGTGTATAACGATAAATGTTGTCAACGAACAGCAGTACGTCACGACCTTCGTCACGGAATTTTTCAGCCATAGTCAGACCAGTCAGCGCAACACGCAGACGGTTTCCTGGTGGCTCGTTCATCTGGCCATAAACCAGTGATACTTTATCCAGAACGTTTGAGTCGGTCATTTCATGATAGAAGTCGTTACCTTCACGGGTACGCTCACCAACACCGGCGAACACTGAGTAACCTGAGTGCTCAATCGCGATGTTACGGATCAGTTCCATCATGTTTACTGTTTTACCAACACCCGCACCACCGAACAGACCTACTTTACCACCTTTCGCGAATGGACAGATTAAGTCCATTACTTTGATACCGGTTTCCAGCAGTTCAGTTGAGTTAGCTAACTCTTCGTAGCTTGGTGCAGCACGGTGAATAGACCAGCGCTCTTCTTCGCCGATATCACCTTTCATGTCGATTGGTTCACCCAGAACGTTCATGATACGTCCCAGAGTTGCTTTACCGACTGGTACTTCGATTGGGTGCTCTAGGTTTACAACTTCTAAACCACGGCTCAGACCGTCTGATGTACCCATTGCGATACAACGGACAACACCACCACCTAACTGTTGTTGAACTTCCAACACCAGTTTTTCTTTACCGTTAATAACCTCAAGAGCATCGTACACTTTTGGTACGTTATCTTGAGGGAACTCGACGTCCACAACGGCGCCGATTACCTGGATAATCTTTCCAGTAGCCATCTTGAATCCTCTACGTAATTCGTAAACCTAGCTGTTAAACCGCGGCAGCACCAGAAACGATCTCGGTCAGTTCCTGAGTAATGCTGGCCTGACGAGCTTTGTTGTAAACCAACTGCAACTCTTTGATCAGGTTTCCACCGTTATCTGTAGCGGCTTTCATCGCTACCATTCGAGCGGCCTGCTCACTAGCTAGGTTTTCAACGACGCCCTGATAAACCTGCGACTCGATATAACGACGCAGCAGGGTATCCAGCAACGCCTTAGGATCGGGTTCATATAAATAATCCCAAGATTTCTTCTTCAGTGTTTCGTCATCGCTTGCAGGCAATGGCAGTAACTGAAGAATCGTTGGCTCTTGAGACATTGTATTGACGAACTTGTTGTTCACCACATACAGTTTATCTAAACGCCCTTCATCATAGGCTTGTAGCATAGAGTTAACTGGGCCAATCAGGTCAGAAAGGGTCGGGTTATCCCCCATTCCGGTTACTTGTGAAACGACATTGCCGCCTACAGAACCGAAGAATGCTACCGCTTTAGAACCGATTAAAGCCAAATCAACCTGAACGTTTTTCTCAGACCACGTTTTCATGTCTGCCAGCAGTTTTTTGAACAGGTTAACGTTCAAACCACCACACAGACCACGGTCTGTTGAAACAACCAAATACCCGACGCGCTTAACTTCGCGCTCTTCGAGATATGGGTGCTTATATTCCAGATTACCTAATGCAAGGTGACCAATCACACTGCGCATGGTTTCTGCATAAGGACGGCTGGCCGCCATGCGTTCCTGCGTTTTACGCATTTTGGACGCCGCGACCATTTCCATCGCTTTAGTGATCTTCTGCGTGTTTTGCACGCTTCCAATCTTGGAACGTATCTCTTTTGCGCCGGCCATTTCTGCTTCTCCTTATTAACCAGACGGCCCATAAAAATTCACGGGCCGAATAGTATTACCAGGACTGGGTGGCTTTGAATGATTCGAGCAGTTTATTCAACTTAGCTTCGATATCATCGTTATATTTGCCCGCCAGACCAATTTCGTTCATAAGGTCAGCATGCTCGCGCTGTGCAAATGAAACTAATGCAGCTTCGAATGCACCAATTTTTGCTAACTCAACATCGTCCAGATATCCACGTTCTGCAGCGAACAGAGACAGTGCCTGCTCTGCTACTGACATTGGTGCATACTGTTTCTGTTTCAGCAGTTCAGTTACTTTCTGACCATGGCTCAACTGTTTACGAGTTGCGTCATCGAGGTCGGAAGCAAACTGAGCAAACGCTGCCAGTTCACGGTATTGAGCTAGTGCTGTACGGATACCACCAGACAGTTTCTTAATGATTTTAGTCTGAGCAGCACCACCAACACGAGATACTGAAATACCTGGGTTAACAGCTGGACGAATACCAGAGTTAAACAGGTTAGATTCCAGGAAGATCTGACCATCAGTAATCGAAATTACGTTTGTTGGTACGAATGCAGAAACGTCACCCGCTTGAGTTTCAATGATTGGCAGAGCAGTCAATGAACCAGTTTTACCTTTCACTTCACCTTTAGTGAATGCTTCTACGTAATCAGCGTTAACGCGAGCAGCACGCTCAAGTAAACGGGAGTGCAGATAGAAAACATCACCTGGGTATGCTTCACGTCCTGGTGGACGACGCAGCAACAGTGAAATTTGACGGTATGCGACAGCCTGTTTAGACAGGTCATCATAAACGATCAGGGCATCTTCACCGCGGTCACGGAAATATTCACCCATCGCGCAACCAGAGTATGGTGCTAAGTATTGCAGTGCAGCTGATTCAGATGCAGTTGCAACAACAACGATAGTGTTTTCCAGAGCGCCGTGTTCTTCCAGTTTACGTACTACGTTAGAGATAGTTGATGCTTTCTGTCCGATAGCAACGTAAACACATTTGATGCCAGAATCACGCTGGTTGATGATTGCATCGATCGCCAGAGCTGTTTTACCAGTTTGACGGTCACCGATGACAAGCTCACGCTGGCCACGGCCGATTGGAATCATCGCATCGACTGATTTATAACCAGTCTGTACAGGTTGATCAACTGATTGACGGTCGATAACACCCGGAGCAATAACTTCTACAGGAGAGAAGCCATCGTGCTCAACAGGACCTTTACCATCAATTGGTTGACCCAGTGTATTCACTACACGTCCTAACAGGCCACGGCCTACTGGAACTTCAAGAATACGACCAGTACATTTAACTTTCATGCCTTCTGCTAAGTCAGCATAAGGACCCATAACAACCGCACCAACAGAGTCACGCTCTAAGTTCAGTGCAATTGCGTAACGGTTGCCAGGCAGTGCGATCATTTCACCCTGCATGACTTCGGCTAAACCGTGAATACGAATGATACCGTCGTTAACGGAAACAATCGTACCTTCATTGTGAGCTTCACTCACAACATCGAACTGAGCAATACGCTGTTTGATCAGTTCGCTGATTTCGGTGGAATTCAGTTGCATATGCTCCAGTCCCCTTAAGACTGCAAGACGTCAGTTAAACGCTCTAAGCGACCGCGGACACTACCGTCAATGACGAGGTCTCCCGCACGAATGATCACTCCAGCAATAACAGACTTGTCAATTTTGCAATTCAGCTTAACTTTGCGTGACAGACGTTTTTCCATCGCGGCAGAAATTTTAGCTGACTGCTGTTCACTCAGTTCGTTCGCAGAAAGAACATCAACTTCAACAGTTGATTCCAGCGTATCGCGCAATTGGATAAATTGAGCTAATACTTCTGGCATCGTTGTTAAACGACCGTTTTCCGCCATAACACGAATCAGATTTTGAACATGCTCGTCAATTTCATCTCCACAAACAGAGATAAACGTTTTAGCTAATGTTTCTGGTGCAATAGAACCAGAAAGCAGCTCACCAACCTGTTCATTGCGCGTCACCTCAGAGGTGAAGGCCAGCATTTCCTGCCATTTAGCAACAGCTTGGTTTTCCACAGCAAAGTCAAAAGCTGCTTTGGCGTAGGGGCGAGCTACAGTAGCGATTTCAGACATGCCCCTCCCTCCTTACAGTTCAGCGACTAGTTTATCAACGATGTCGCTGTTAGCAGCTTCATCCACGGAACGTTCGATGATCTTCTCGGCACCTGCGATAGCAAGCATCGCAACCTGTTTACGTAACTCTTCACGTGCACGTTTACGCTCAGCATCAATTTCAGCTTGCGCTTGTGCTACGATTTTTGCACGTTCTGCTTCTGCTTCCGCTTTAGCTTCATCAATCATTTGAGTGCGTTGTTTATTCGCTTGTTCAATGATGATTTGAGCTTCAGCTTTCGCTTTTTTCAGTCGGTCGGTTGCGTCGGTTTGCGCCAGTTCCAGGTTCTTTTTAGCACGTTCTGCGGAAGATAAACCGTCAGCAATTTCTTTTTGACGTTTTTCTATGGCCGCCATAATCGGTGGCCATACATACTTCATACAGAACAAAACAAACAGGACAAACGCGATAGCCTGGCCGAGGATTGTTGCATTTAGATTCACAGACAATACCTCTTATTTATTAGTTAGTTAATGTTCTTAATGTGTGCCGAACGTTAATTAGGCAACAGCGAACATTACATATAAGCCCAGACCAACAGCAATCATCGGAATAGCATCGACCAGACCCATTACGATAAAGAACTGTGTACGCAGCAGAGGAATTAAATCTGGCTGACGAGCAGCGCCTTCTAAAAATTTACCACCTAGGATGCCGATACCGATCGCAGCACCGATCGCCGCTAAACCCATCATAATAGCGGCAGCCATGTACAGCAGATCCATACTCAGGTTTTCCATGACAGTCTCCAGTTTGTTTCAGTTAATACAATTATTGATTAATAAAATTAGTGCTCTTCAGAAGCCATCGACAGATAGACAACAGTCAGAACCATAAAAATAAAGGCTTGTAGCGTAATAATCAGTATGTGGAAGATAGCCCAAGGCAGGCTTAACAACCACTGTGACCACCACGGAAGCAGAGCCGCGATAAGAATAAAGATCAATTCACCTGCATACATGTTACCAAACAGTCGCAGACCGAGTGATACAGGTTTTGACAGCAGGCTAACCCCTTCAAGAATCAAGTTTACAGGGATAAATACCGGATGGTTGAAAGGCTGCATAGTGAGCTCTTTCGTGAATCCGCCAATTCCTTTCATCTTGATGCTGTAAAAGATTATTAGGATAAACACACCAATTGCCATCGACATCGTGATACTCACATCTGCGGTTGGAACAATACGCAGAGCAGGTAAACCTAAGTAGTGCTCACCGATGTATGGGATGAAATCAATTGGAAGTAGATCCAGAAGGTTCATTAAAAATACCCAGACGAACACCGTTAATGCCAGAGGGGCAATAACTTTGCTCTTCCCGTGATACATATCACGGACTGAGTTATCAACGAAACCAATGATCAGTTCTATTGCAGTCTGTAACTTACCGGGTACGCCACTAGTCGCATTGGCAGCAACTTTTCTAAATAGCCACAGGAATAAAGCCCCGAGAACTACGGAGAAAAAAAGCGAGTCAATGTTTAACGCCCAAAACGTTGGACTAGCGTGGGGATCGACCAACTCAAAGGTACGTAGATCCAACTGAAGGTTTCTCAGATGGTGACCTATGTACTCATTTGTAGTCATCACTTCTCCTGATGCAGACATGATGCCTCTTACCCTTTTGTAGTTTAAAAATACTTACCGTTTTACAACGGCTGGTGCAACAATCTGAACAATCAGCACCGCTAAATAGGTCAAACCCAGTGGTGTTATTGACGCTTTAAACACACCAAAAGCAACAACTAAGACAGTAATAGTTGTCACAACCTTTAACCCTGCTCCTAATGCAAAGAACCAGGCAATGCGGACAGGTTCATCCTCTTCTTTTGCTTTTTCAAAGCGTGATAGCAGCATAAATACGATATTAGGTAACCAGCATGCTAACCCACCAGCAAGAGCAGAGGCCCCCCATTCTATACTATTTGCACAGAAAGCCCCACTGAGGATTACAAAAGTTATTAACTGAATAGACAGTTGCTTAGAAGCATTACTGCCATAAAGGGAAACAGACATAACTTTGTGTACTCCCAGCTCTCTCAGCCTAAGAAACGCTAAGGGTTGTAATAAAACTGCCTTTGCTTAAATGTGTCAAGAGACAAAAACGTGCAAATTATACGGGCAGGCGAAATGAATTCAATCAGTAAGTAGCGAAAAGGTGAATAAATATTTAATTTTTTCGAGATAGCGCAGAATTAAGACAGGTGGGATTAATAATTTATTAACGATTCGTCGCCTAAAAATAACTTTATGTGATTAAGATCACAACAAATCTTAATCTCTTGATTAATAACCACACTCTTTATCCGGTTAGAACCCTATTTTTAAGCCATAAATCAAATAATTAAATTTGTTATTTTTTAGGCAAAAAAATGAAAAAATAATTTGGATATTTCATTATTAATGCTAAAACGATTTAGTAATAATATTAGATTAGGAATATTATTACGATTAATGTGATTATTTTTGATATATATTCGTTAATATTCTGTAAATAACAAGTGAATTTAAATTATCTTTATTTTAATTATATATAAAAATAGCCGTAACATTGTAAATGTACGGCTACCGCTCTAAAAGATAAAATAATTTTACTAAAAACTACGTTATTTTTTGAATAATTTAACCAAGTGACGCTGTTCGTCTAATTCTGGAATTTTTAGCTCTGTAATGGACTCAACTTCAAATCCTTCAGGTAGCTGTGTGAGTTCTTCGTTACGAACCACACCTTTTAACGCATAAAAGCGCCCTTCCCTTGCAGGAAGATGGTGGCACCAACTCAGCATATCGTTGAGTGATGCAAAGGCTCTGCTAATTACGCCATCAAATCCATCTTCAACAGGGTACTCTTCCACTCGAGATTGAACTGGCTCAATGTTAGTTAGCCCTAACTCATGCTGAACCTGTTTTAGGAAGCGTATACGCTTCCCTAAGCTATCCAATAAAACAAAGTGAGCATCAGGTCGTACGATCGCTAAAGGAACGCCAGGAAGTCCAGGGCCCGTTCCTACATCGATAAATTTGTCACCTTCAAGATGATCGTTCACCACGATGCTGTCCATGATGTGGCGAACTAACATTTGTTCCGGCTCACGTACTGACGTTAAATTGTACGCTTTATTCCATTTGTGCAATAAACCGACATAATCGACTAACTGCTGTTTTTGCTTGTCAGTCAGTTGGATGTCGGCCTTTGCCAATAGCTTGGTCAGTTTGCTAAGTAAATCCATATTATGCACTCCGACGCAACATGCCTTGTTTTTTGAGCCACACTAACAGAATTGAAATAGCTGCTGGTGTGATCCCTGAAATACGAGAGGCTTGACCAATTGACGTTGGTTTGTGGTCATTCAGTTTCGCCATGACTTCATTAGATAAGCCTTTCACTTGCTTATAGTCTAAATCAACAGGGAGTAAGGTATTTTCATTACGCAGCTGACGTTCGATCTCTTCTTGCTGACGAGCAATGTAACCTTCGTATTTCACTTGAATTTCAACTTGATCTGCCGCTTGAGGATCTTCAACACCTGGAGAAAACAGATTTAACGAGGTCAGCATTTGATACGTCATTTCAGGACGACGCAGTAAATCTTCACCATTCGCTTCTTTCGATAATGGAACAGTTAAAATTTGGTCGATTTCTTCATGGTTATCAGATTTAGGGTGAACCCAGATATCTTTTAAGCGTTGACGCTCTTTTTCAATCATTTCGACTTTGCGGTTGAAGTGTTCCCAACGAACATCATCCACGAGACCTAATTCACGTCCTTTTTCGGTTAAACGTAAATCTGCGTTATCTTCGCGTAGCATCAAACGGTATTCCGCACGGGAAGTGAACATACGGTACGGTTCTTTAGTCCCTAATGTGCACAGGTCGTCAACTAATACGCCTACATAGGCTTGGTCACGACGAGGGAACCAGCCTTCGAGGTCAAATGCGTGTTGTGCAGCGTTAAGGCCGGCTAATAAACCTTGAGCAGCGGCTTCTTCGTAACCTGTTGTACCGTTGATTTGACCCGCAAAGAACAAACCTTCAATAAATTTGCTTTCGAGAGTTTGTTTTAGATCGCGTGGGTCAAAGAAATCGTACTCAATGGCATAACCAGGGCGGACGATCCTTGCATTTTCCATTCCCTTCATGGAATGAACTATTTTCATTTGAACATCAAATGGCAAGCTGGTGGAGATCCCGTTTGGATAAATTTCATTGCTAGTTAAACCTTCTGGCTCTAAGAAGATCTGATGTGCATTTTTATCCGCAAAACGCATGACTTTATCTTCAATTGAAGGACAGTAACGAGGACCGATCCCTTCAATGATCCCTGCATACATAGGGCTGCGATCTAAGTTATTACGGATCACATCATGAGTTTGCTCATTGGTATAGGTGATGTAGCAAGGCACTTGTTGTGGATGCTGCTCTTGCGAACCTAAAAATGAGAATACCGGCATTGGGTCGTCACCTAGCTGTTGAGCTAACTGACTGAAATCAATAGTTCTTGCATCAATACGTGGTGGTGTACCTGTTTTTAAACGGTTTACACGTAATGGCAATTCCCTTAAACGTTGAGATAACGTAATTGCTGGTGGATCACCTGCACGACCACCACTGTAGTTTTCTAAACCGATATGAATTTTTCCATCAAGGAAAGTACCTACGGTTAATACCACCGCTTTGGCTTTAAATTTTAAGCCCATGCGGGTAACAGCGCCAGTTACTCGGTTATTTTCAACAATCAGATCTTCAACAGGTTGTTGGAAGATCATTAAGTTTGGTTGGTTCTCTAATGCAGTTCTAACGGCTTGGCGATATAGCACGCGGTCTGCTTGTGCGCGAGTTGCACGAACCGCTGGGCCTTTACTTGCATTGAGTGTTCTAAATTGAATACCCGCTTTGTCAGTTGCGGTAGCCATTAAGCCACCGAGGGCATCAATTTCTCTTACCAGATGTCCCTTACCGATCCCACCGATGGCTGGGTTGCAAGACATCTGGCCCAATGTATCAATATTGTGAGTCAGTAATAGGGTTTGACGCCCCATACGTGCAGCTGCCATTGCTGCCTCAGTACCGGCATGACCACCACCAATTACGATGACGTCAAATTGCTCTGGATAAAACATGTGTGAACCTTAACGTTAGAAAATGCGGATTCTGCATTCGAGGAGTGAATTCTACTCAAGTTTGATGGAGAGACCAAGCCCTGGCCTCTCGCCTATATAATATAAAGATCTTTTTTATTTAAAGATCTCTTTATTAGATCTTTTATTAGGATCGACGGTTTCTGTGGATAAGTGAATTTTCACTTTAAAGATCATCAAAGTGTAAAGGATCATATACTGTGAATGATCCGTGATCCTTTTGCGTATAAGCTGGGATCAAAACAGGGACTTATGCACAGGCCTTGGACGACCTAAAACTTATAATCTGGATAACTACCGGTTAATACCATGATCTTACCGGAGTTATCCACAGTTGTTTGCGGTTAATTTGAACAGATCAGAGTTCGTTTGCCCAAATTTTAACCCATTCTCCTGCGGGATCTTCAGGAATTTCGTGTTGCTGAACATCAATTTCGAAGCAATCACCGATCCTTTTTGCACCATGATCCTGTAATAAGGTATCAAGAGTATGGATCGCACCACAAAAAGTGTCATATTCCGAACTGCCAATTCCCACAGCACCGTACTTGATCTTACTCAGGTCTGGTGACTGAGATTGAATTGCTTCAGCTAACGGTTGGATATTTTCGGGAAGATCCCCTGCGCCATGTGTGGAGCTCACCACCAGCCATAACCCTTCAAGTGGTAAGTCATCTAGTTCAGGACCGTGCTGTATATCCGTTTCATAGCCGAGTTCTTCTAAAATCTCTGCCATATGCTCCGCTACATATTCGGCGCTGCCCATGGTACTGCCACTAATTAAGGTTACTTTTGTTACGCTCATGGTCACTCTCTTTCACATTAACAGGGCGCTATTGTACGCTGTGAATGAGCTGGGATCTACCTGTGGATAATGTGGTTATATCATTTTTTTTCTACGGGGTGATCGTTCGCATGATCGGGTTCTGTAAGGAGATCAGCGTTTCAGTTGATTGAATTTCATCGATAGTCTGAATTTTGTTGATAAGTACATCTTGAAGGGAATCTATCGAGCGGCACATTACCTTAATAAAGATACTGTATTGACCCGTCGTATAGTAAACCTCCACGACTTCCTCTAAAGCATCTAGCTTTTTGAGGGCAGTATGATAATCCTTGGCACTTTTTAAAATGATCCCTATAAAGCAACAGACATCAAAACCCAATTGTTTTGCACTGATATCGATACGGGTTCCTTTTATGATCCCAGCTTGCTTCATTTTTTCCACTCGCACATGAATAGTTCCGGGACTTACCGAGAATTTTTTGGCGAGTTCAGCATAAGGTGTACGTGCATTGACCATTAATTCGTGAAGTATGTCACGATCGAGATTATCGATTTGATAATTTTCTGGCATTATTTAGCCCTCATTTTGATGATTATTCATTTTTATACCCATTTTTTTAATCAAAATAAACAGTAAAGGCTTTTTTTAATGATGGATATTGAATTTATACCTCGTTTTGTTGCTTAATCTACACATCGGCTAATTACAGCTAACAAATTATGGGTAAAATTATGGACAAGTCATTCATCGAACATCAGCAACAAATCAGCTTTGTTAAATCTTATTTCTCACGTTTACTTGAAAAAGAGCTTGGCTTAATCGAAGTTCAAGGTCCTATCCTGAGCCGTTTAGGTGATGGTACACAAGATAACTTATCAGGCTGCGAAAAAGCCGTTCAAGTAAAAGTGAAATCAATTCCTGGTGCAACGTTTGAAGTGGTTCACTCTTTGGCTAAATGGAAACGCAAAACCTTAGGTCGTTTTGGTTTCAGCGAAGGTCAAGGTCTGTACACGCACATGAAAGCGTTACGTCCGGACGAGGATCGCTTAACCCCAATCCACTCCGTCTATGTTGACCAGTGGGATTGGGAAAAAGTGATGGCAGATGAGGATCGTACGCTTCCTTATCTGAAGCAGACAGTGGGTAAAATCTATAAGGCAATAAAAGAAACAGAAGCTGCCGTAAGTAAAGAATTTGGGCTGGCACCGTTCCTGCCAGACCAAATTCACTTTATCCACAGCGAAGAGCTGCTAAAACGTTACCCAGATTTAGACGCGAAAGGTCGTGAGCGTGCGATTGCGAAAGAATTGGGTGCGGTATTCTTAATCGGTATTGGTGGAAAACTGTCAAGCGGTGAATCCCACGATGTACGTGCACCAGACTACGATGACTGGACAACCGAAAACGAAGATGGCTTCAAAGGCTTAAACGGTGACATTATTGTTTGGAACCCAGTATTACAAGACGCATTTGAAATCTCTTCAATGGGGATCCGTGTCAGCCCTGAATGTTTAACTCGCCAACTCGCATTAACAGGTGATGAAAAACGTATGGAACTAGAATGGCATCAAGCGTTAGTCAAAGGTGAAATGCCACAATCTATCGGTGGTGGTATTGGTCAATCTCGCTTAGTGATGTTACTGCTGCAACGTCAACATATCGGTCAAGTTCAGTGTGGTGTTTGGTCGCCAGAAATGGCTGAAACAGTTGAAGATATGCTGTAATTAGCGATTAAAACGGCGTAGTAGTCGGCTTTTTAGCCCTGTATCAAAGCGCCAGATATGATCAAATATCTTCATGATACCGGGCTTCCCATAATTTGAAACAGATACTGCATGGAAGCGGTATTTACCAACCTTCTGAAGGGACTTAATCTTCTGAATTAACTCATCCGGTAAGCGTTGAGCCACAAAGTCCGAAATGACAACCGCATCGGCATCACTCCACTGTTTTGACTCTAATTTTACCGTTGTTTCTCGTAAACATGCTGCCAAGTCTGTTCCACCACGGAATGTTTGATGCAAGAAGCGCATGCATTGTTCTAAGCCATCCGCAGAGAGAAGGTCATAATGAACAATTTCAGTGGAAAACAGCATCACGTGACAAGCTCGGTTATCCGCCAGCGCGATTTTCATTAAAGCCAGACAGAACGCTTTTGCACAGCGTTCATTGATTCCACCCATAGAACCTGAAGTATCGATACATACTACAAATGGCCCTCTAGGTTGATCTTCATGTTGATGATGGGTCACTGGACGTAAAACTTTGCGTTCTTGCCAGCTTTCCCCTTGTAAGCGATAGGTAATAAGCTGCTTCTCTAATAACTTGCGGTAGAACTCAAATTCAATATCTTCGAGCCCTAACATCGCAAGCTCAGCAGGTAATAGCCGCAGAATATCGTCACTCTGGTTTAAGCCATTCACTTGTTCAGGTACGGTTTCCGGGACTTTTTCCATCACCGTCATCGGCTCAAGGATCACATTATCATCCAGAATAGATTTGGCTGATTGGCTACGCCCCAGTAGCTGAGCAATTTTTTCCAGCTCGGGTTGCTGGCGCAAAAAATCACTGTAGCGAGCGATTAATTGATCATTATAAGCCGCTGGGTTACTAAACCCTTTGCTCAGATCCCATAATCGCCCAGAAGAGCGCTCATTTTCCCCTAGAATATCCTCAAGATTTCCGCTCAGTGCTAAACGGCGTTGTAATTCCGCCAGCAGTTGCTCTTTTTCCTGTTCTAAGAGTTCTTTATGTAATGTAGTCACCTGCAAAATCAAACTAATACGCCAACGCTGAACAATCAAAGATTGCCGCGCACTGCGATTTTCAATTTTTCCCTTTTGCAGTTGTAGGGCTTCACGGTAAAACGGGGAATCTAACTGCTCGAGCCGTGCTATCACATCGGGTAATTGCGTGAAAAACTTATCAGTGTGAATGCCCAATGACTTCTGATATAGCCCAAATTCTTCAGAAAGTTGCTGAGGAACTAACGCATCTTGCAGCTTCTGTTTAAGGTCTTTTTTCCAACTGGAGAGATCTTTTAATAGCGCCTTTTTCAATCGAGGATGCTTTTCAAAGAAAACCGCCAGCTGTGGGGTGGCGAGAAGAGAAATAATAATCTCTTCAATCAGCTGGCTTTCATTCACCGAAAGCAATAATTCGAGGGACGCTAGGCTCATCATAATGAGTTAGCCACCTTTCCCATAATTTGCTGGCGGAGCTGGGTCAATTTATCGCTAAGCTTAATAAAGCTCTCTTCAACATCCGCGAGCCAGTGCGCCTCGATAAACAGGTTAGGTTGCTGCTTCTCAAACTGATATTTCGCCCCTTGGATCTCATTTTGGATAGCATCAAGCTTATCCAACCACTCTTTATTATTGGTTGTCGGTGCTGCTGTAGGGTTTTTATCTTGTAAATATAAGGTTGATGCTTGATGGCTAACATCTAATAGTTGGATCTGGTTTAAATTATTCACTTCAGCGGCTAGCTCTTGCGCGAAACCAATCCCATTAAGATGAGCTGATAAGGTGGTGCCTTTATTAAGGAAATTCACCAGTGATTTTTTCTCGGTGGTAATAAAGGTCACTTTCATATTATGTAGCTGTAATGGGCGATGCAAAAATAGGGTTACACGCCCTTCGCTAATATTCTCAGGCAACACATAAGAGGCTTTTCGTGCAAACATCGCGTTATTTTTTAAAACCTTAAAAGCATCTTGGTTATTTTGATCTTGGGTGGATGACATCCACTGTTGGTAAACCTGCTCAATTTCTCGCGTAAATTGACGTTGTTGCCAACCATCTTCTTGTACTAATGACTTGAGCAATTGGGGCAGTAAGTTCATTGACTGCATATCGTGCCATAAGCAATCTTTGAGTAGCACAATATCCAACGGTGAAACAGAGTTTCGACCATTAAAGAATGCGCTAGCCTGCAATAAATAAACGGCTTTTTTCCAACGTCTATCAGAGACATACAGATTCTTCTCTGTGGCATCAATTTGTTGGCGTAATTGGTAAATCAATTCAAAACAGTGATCGGGCAGCGAAACCTTGGGAATTTCTTTTTGCCATTCTCGGTACTCTTCTTCACTGATTTTTAGGTGATCAGGAACCAAATTTTCTTCTTGCTGAGATTTGCCAGTCAGCAGCGCACGGAAATTTTGTTTCTCTTGTACTTTATCCAGCCAAATTCGCAGCAACATCCTATCAAACAGCGCTTCAAGACTATTATCCGCATCGGGTAGCTCGTTGGATGCGGTGACTAGCAAGCGCATGGGGATGTTTTTTTCTTCATCCCCATTACGGAATTTTCGCTCATTTATGGCGGTTAGTAAGGTATTTAAGATGGCAGGGCCTGCTTTCCATATTTCATCCAGAAACACCACTTCCGCATCGGGCAGGTATCCTTTAGTTAAACGCTCATAACGCCCTTCATCTTTTAAGGCTTGAATGGAAAGCGGTCCAAAAATCTCTTCGGGGGTAGAAAAGCGCGTCATTAAATATTCAAACGCATTCGCTTGGCGGAAGGCATATTTCATGCGGCGGGCAATTAAGCTTTTCGCTATCCCAGGAGGACCCAGCAAGAACACGCTTTCCCCACTGAGCGTGGCGAGCAAACACAAACGAATAGCTTGCTGACGTTCATACAAACCACCTTCAAGGTAGTTGCTTAATTGGGCTATCCGTTCTGCTAATTGCATAAGGTGTTCCTTTTCTCTAAATAACTCGTCTAAGGGTTAGAGGGAGATGGTTATTGACCAAGCTATTGCTAGGTTAGCTGTCCTTTTATTCATTGTGCAATCAGTTTTGTGATTTTTCTTTGATGTTATTTCGGATAAAGAGCAACAAATTTAGGTTGTAGCGAACAACTGAGTATTAATTAAGCAGGAACGATTCAGCGACAACTTATTCAATAAGTTAGCTTTTTATGCGTAAAAATAGGCTAACGAAACGTTTCGATAGTGATCACAAAACCAAGATAAGAACATTGAGTTGTGACTATTCTTTACTATTATTGTATAAGCGAAACGTTTCGCTCATGCAGAGCCGAAACTCGAAAGTAGAAAAAACAGACTAAAAACGGTGGTAAAGAATGAAGAAAGGTATGTTGCTTAACTCAAATGTTGCTTCCGTGATTGCAAAACTCGGTCATACCGACCATATCACGCTGGGAGATGCAGGTTTACCCATTCCTGCCAGTGCTGAACGTATCGACCTAGCGGTGACGCAAGGGCTACCGGATTTTATGTCTGTTTTGAGGGTGGTCACCCAAGAAATGCAGGTAGAAAAAGCGATACTTGCTCAAGAAATCAGCAAAATAAATCCGCAAATGGAAAAAGCTATTTTAGCCCATCTTCATGAATTGGAAGCGGCGCAGGGAAATCATATTGAAGTCATCTATTGCAGTCATGAACATTTCAAGCAACGTACTCATGAAAGCAAAGCCGTGATCCGAACAGGGGAATGTTCACCATACGCTAATATCATTCTTTGTTCTGGTGTGACTTTCTGAGGTGACTATGCAACCTTTATTAGAACTTATCGGCATTGATAAAGCCTTCCCCGGTGTAAAAGCTCTCTCTGGAGCCGCCTTAAAAGTCTACCCTGGTCGAGTGATGGCGCTGGTGGGGGAAAATGGTGCGGGTAAATCCACCATGATGAAAGTACTCACGGGGATCTACAACAAAGACGCGGGCGCGATCCGTTACCTTGGTAAAGAAGTGGCGTTTAATGGTCCGAAAAGTTCCCAAGAAGCGGGGATTGGGATCATTCACCAAGAACTGAATTTAATTCCTGAACTTACCATCGCTGAAAACATTTTTTTAGGTCGCGAATTTGTGAACAAATTCGGCAAAATCGACTGGAAAAAAATGTTCAACGAATCAGACAAACTGCTCCAGCGATTAAACCTTGATTACGATAGCCACCAAACTATCGCCGAATTATCTATCGGTGAACAACAAATGGTGGAAATTGCCAAAGTTCTCAGCTTTCAGTCTCAAGTCATCATTATGGATGAACCGACAGACGCACTGACCGATACCGAAACCGCCTCACTCTTTCGCGTGATTGAAGATTTAAAATCCCAAGGCTGCGGCATTGTGTATATATCTCACCGTTTAAAAGAGATCTTCGAAATTTGCGACGACGTGACTGTTTTTCGTGATGGCCAGTTTATTGGTGAAAAGCCCGTCAGTGAATTAGAAGAAGAAAAACTGATTGAGATGATGGTAGGACGCAAACTGGAAGACCAATATCCGCGAGTCGATGTACCTGTTGGCGATATTCGCCTGCAAGTTGAAAATGTCTCTGGTCCCGGTGTAACTAATGCCAGTTTCACGCTAAAAAGCGGTGAAATTCTAGGAGTTTCAGGTTTGATGGGCGCAGGACGTACGGAGCTGATGAAAATCATCTACGGTGCAGCTCCGAAAAAATCTGGCAATATCCAGTTAGAAGGTAAAAACGTCACCTTAAAAACCCCGCAAGATGGCTTGAATAACGGCATCGTTTATATTTCGGAAGACCGTAAGCGCGATGGGTTAGTGCTGGGGATGTCAGTAAAAGAAAATATGTCCTTAACGGCATTAGGTTATTTCAGCCGTTTTGGCGGCAGCTTAAAGCACAGTGAAGAACAGATGACCGTGGGGGATTTTATCCGCTTATTTAATATTAAAACCCCATCCATGGACCAAATTATTGGCAACTTATCTGGTGGTAACCAGCAAAAAGTGGCTATTGCCCGTGGACTAATGACACGACCGAAAGTGCTTATCCTCGATGAGCCAACCCGTGGTGTCGACGTCGGGGCAAAAAAAGAGATCTACCAACTAATCAACCAATTTAAAAAAGAAGGGCTGAGTATCATCCTCGTATCTTCAGAAATGCCTGAAGTGATTGGGATGAGCGATCGCATTTTGGTTATGCATGAAGGGCATATCAGCGGCGAATTCTCTGCCAAAGAAGCAACGCAGGAAGCCTTAATGGCGGCCGCAGTCGGTAAAAATTACGGCTCAGTTCAGGAGTTAACAGCATGAGTTCAACAACCGCACCATCAAAACGCTATTTCAGCAAAGCATGGCTAATGGAGCAAAAATCCTTAATCGCCCTATTAGTCTTAATTGCGATTGTTTCAACCCTAAGTCCTAACTTTTTTACGGTCAACAACCTGTTTAACATCCTGCAACAGACTTCTGTGAACGCGATTATGGCGGTGGGAATGACATTAGTGATTCTTACGTCGGGCATTGATTTGTCTGTGGGATCACTATTGGCATTAACAGGCGCAGTAGCTGCATCGATGGTCGGAGCTGAAGTGAATGCCTTTGTTGCTGTCGCAGGAGCATTAGCGCTCGGTGCTGCAATTGGTGCATGTACAGGGGTGATTGTTGCAAAAGGTAAAGTCCAAGCTTTTATCGCCACATTGGTCATGATGCTATTACTGCGTGGTGTAACCCGTGTTTATACCGATGGCAGCCCAATCAATACGGGTTTTAGTGATAACGCTGATTTATTTGGTTGGTTTGGTATTGGTCGCCCATTAGGTATTCCTACCCCAGTATGGTTAATGGTTATCGTCTTTGCTGCGGCATGGTACATGCTGCACCACACTCGCTTAGGTCGTTATATCTATGCGTTAGGCGGAAATGAATCAGCGACCCGCTTATCCGGTATTAATGTCGATAAAATTAAAATTATCGTTTACTCCCTGTGTGGTTTATTAGCAGCGCTGGCGAGTGTGATTGAAGTTGCACGTTTATCTTCAGCTCAGCCAATGGCGGGTAACGGTTATGAATTGGATGCGATTGCTGCGGTTGTACTAGGTGGTACAAGCCTTGCTGGTGGTAAAGGGCGCATTGTAGGTACGCTGATTGGTGCGCTGATCCTTGGTTTCTTAAACAATGGTTTGAACTTACTCGGTATTTCCTCGAACTACCAAATGATCGTAAAAGCCGTTGTGATTTTATTAGCTGTACTTGTTGATAACAAAAAATAGTGACTCTGACCCCTACCCGATAACGACAGGAATTTTCTTATGAAACTGAACAAATTAGCGACTTTATTTACCGCTTTTGCACTAACAGCAACCGTCAGTGTGAACGCTATGGCCAAAGAGAGCATTGCGCTGGTTATTTCAACCCTGAACAACCCATTCTTTGTGACCATGAAAGATGCGGCACAAAAAGAAGCGGACAAACTGGGTTATGAACTGATTGTTTTGGATTCTCAAGATAACCCGGCGAAAGAGTTAGCGAACGTCCAAGATTTAACGGTACGTGGTACCAAATTAATGCTGATCAACCCAACCGACTCTGACGCAGTAGGTAACTCTATCCTGATGGCTAACAAAGCGAAAATCCCCGTGATCACCTTAGACCGCGCCGCTAACAAAGGTGAAGTGGTGAGCCATGTTGCTTCTGATAACCGTATGGGCGGAAAAATGGCGGCAGACTTTATTGCCAAGAAAACGGGCAATGATGCCAAAGTTATTCAATTAGAAGGGATTTCTGGAACGTCGGCAGCTCGTGAACGTGGTGAAGGTTTCAATACGGGTGCGAAAGAGCATAAATTCAACGTATTAGCGAGCCAGCCTGCGGATTTCGACAGAACTAAAGGCTTGAACGTTATGCAAAACTTGCTGACAGCGCACCCTACTGTTCAGGCTGTTTTTGCACAAAATGATGAAATGGCTTTAGGTGCGTTAAGAGCATTACAAACTGCCGGTCGTGATGACGTTTTAGTGGTTGGTTTTGATGGCACAAATGACGGTATCAAAGCAGTTCAAGGTGGAAAATTAGGCGCGACGATTGCTCAACGCCCAGATCAAATTGGTATTGTTGGGGTGCAGATCGCAGATAAAGTATTAAAAGGCGAGAAAGTCGAAGCAACAGTTCCCGTTGAATTAGAACTCGTGGTAAAACAGTAATTTGTAGTAAAAAAACAATTCGATATAAAGTAATAATTCTTGATAAAACAAGAAGATTGATAAATCGCCGTGAAACTTAGCGGCGGTTTATTTAATTGCGTAGCAAAAGGACATAAATGTGATGGCAGCAGCTAAACTGGTTGTTTTAGGTAGTATCAACGTTGACCACATTCTCAATGTGCAACAGTTTCCCCAGCCAGGCGAAACAGTAAGAGGTGATAGTTACCAAGTTGCTTTTGGCGGTAAAGGCGCGAACCAAGCAGTCGCCGCAGGTCGTAGTGGTGCTGATATCACATTTATTGCTTGTGTCGGTGATGACGATGTCGGCGTCAGCATCAAAAAACAACTGCAAAAAGATACGATTAAGATTGATTGTATTGATTCAGTTGCTGGTGAAACAACGGGTGTTGCACTCATTTATGTGAACGGGCAAGGCGAAAATATTATTGGGATTAATGCTGGGGCTAATGGTCACCTCTCCACAGAGCGACTGGCAGGGTATCAGCAAAAAATTGTCGATGCTGATGCTTTATTGATGCAACTTGAATCGCCAATTGAAACTGTTCAAATGGCGGCTGAAATTGCGCGTCAACATCAAACCCAAGTGATCTTAAATCCTGCGCCTGCACAAGCATTGCCTGATTCGCTACTGTCGCTGGTGGATGTGATCACGCCAAACGAAACGGAAGCTGAGCATTTAACGGGTATCGCGGTTAATGATGAAGACGGCGCACAAAAAGCGGCGCAAGCACTGCATCAAAAAGGCATTAATAAAGTGATGATTACATTAGGTGCCAGAGGGGTTTGGTTCAGTGAATCTGGCAAGCAAGGCAAAATAATTCCGGGCTTTAAAGTGAAAGCGGTGGACACCATTGCAGCAGGTGATACATTCAATGGGGCGTATGTAACTGCGCTACTTGAAGGTCAGTCCGATGAAGATGCAATTGTCTTTGCCCATGCGGCTGCTGCAATTGCAGTGACGCGTCCCGGCGCACAACCTTCTGTTCCATGGCGTAATGAAATAGACCAGTTTCTTCTTCAATAGGATTAATTTGTGGCAACAATGAAAGATGTTGCTCGCCTTGCTGGCGTGTCAACATCCACCGTCTCCCATGTTATCAACCAAAATCGCTATGTTAGCGAAAGCGTCACTTCACGGGTAAAAAGTGCCATCGAACAACTCAACTATGCGCCATCGGCCTTAGCGAGAAGTTTGAAGATGAACCGCACCAATACCATCGGAATGTTACTGACTGCCAGTAATAACCCGTTTTATGCGGAAGTCGTGCGTGGTGTAGAACGTAGTTGCTACGAATTGGGTTACAGTTTGATCCTGTGCAACACGGAAGGGGATTTCAAGCGGATGGATCATAGCTTAGAAACCCTTCTGCAAAAACGCGTCGATGGGCTTCTTATTATGTGCACTGAAGCGCAAGGTCCATCCAAAGAGGTATTTTCTCGTTATCCCTCCGTTCCTACAGTAATGATGGACTGGTCTCCGTTTGAATCAGCCGGAGATATTATTCAGGATAACTCGTTCCTCGGCGGTGAAATCGCCACGCGTCATTTAATCGATGCGGGGTTTACTCGAATCGCCTGTATTGCCGGTCCTCAAGATAAATCTCCCGCGCAAGCGCGTTATCAAGGTTTCCTTCATGCCATGAAGGCTGCATCCCTCAAAATCCACGAAGAATATATTATCTTTAGTGATTTTGAATTTTCAGGTGGATTTGATTCGATGAATAAGCTTTTGGCGTTATCGAATCCCCCAGATGCTATTTTTGCGGGGAATGACGCGATGGCGGTCGGTGCTTACCAAGCTATTTACCAAAAAGGCATGAAAGTGCCTGACGACATTTCCATTATTGGTTATGACGATATTGCACTCTCTTCTTATATGATCCCACCACTCACCACTGTTCATCAGCCAAAGGACGAACTTGGTCAGCAAGCGGTTAACCAACTTATTTATCGAATGGATAACCCAGATGCGGAACCCTCTGTTTTAGTTTTAACGCCAAAACTCGTGGAACGCCAATCAGTGAGGAAACGCTAATTCTGCGTTTTCTCAGATTTTTTGCCTTTGCCTTTAATTAAATTATCGCCATCGGTTTTACTGAGTAATAGAAACACAAAGGCAGAAAGTAACGTGATAGCTCCAATAGTAATAAAGGTGTAATGGAAGTTATCCACGACATTACTATTTGGCTGGTTATCAAAAAAGCTCAAAATAGTGGCGCTCACCGCGATCCCAAAGCTAATCGAAAGTTGCTGAGTCACCGCTAGCATACTGTTGCCAGCGCTAGCATTATTATCCGTTAAATCCGCTAGGCAAATGGTATTCATGGCAGTGAACTGGGTGGACATCACCATCCCTAAAACAAACAACGGAACGATAAGCAGGTAAATCGACATATCTGGAGATTGCAGCGAAAACTGCGAGACCATCAACCCTATAATCACCGTGACAGTAAATAGCGTATTACGGTATCCAAATCGGGTTAGAATTCTTGTGACTGCGGATTTTGCTGTAATCGAGCCAATGGCCAGTGGAGCCATCATCATTCCTGCCACCACCGCTTCATAACCAAATCCCACTTGCAGCATCAATGGCATTAAGAATGGAATGCTTCCAGTACCTAATCGAGTGGCGATGTTACCGCTAATACCGATGGAAAAGGTTCTTGTCTTAAATAAGTTGAGCGGAATAATAGCGTGCTTAATGCGCCTTGCGTGAAGTATATAAAGAAGAAGACAAAGAAAACCACCAAGAACAATAGCCAAAGGAATATAGCTAGATAATGATTTATCGCCAAACAGATCCAAACTGACGGAAAGCATGACCAAGCCAAACCCAAATAAAATAAATCCAAGGGTATCAAACTTACGTTTTGGCATTTTAAAATCAGGCATATGTTTTAATGCATACACAATCCCAAGCACACCAATAGGGATATTAATAATGAATATCCAATGCCATGTGGCATAGGTGACGAGAATACCACCTAACAGAGGCCCTAAGATGGGACCGACTAATCCAGGGATGGTGACAAAATTTAAAATAGGCAAAAGTTCACTGCGCGGATATGCCCGAATTAATGCGAGTCGCGCCACTGGCATCATCATTGCTCCGCCAATTCCTTGGATAACGCGAGAAATAACGAGCACAGTTAATGAAGGGGAAAGCGCACAGAGCAATGATCCTAAAGAAAACAGAGAAACCGCAATAATAAAGATACGTCGAGTACCAAATCTATCGGCAAACCAACCACTCACCGGAATTAACAGTGCAACTGTTAGGGTATAGCTCACCACGGCAGATTGCATCGCTAATGGGGAGTGATGCAAACTTTTGGCGATATCAGGTAGTGCCGTATTCAATATAGTGGCATCTAACGCTTGCATAAAGAAAGCCATCGCGGCAATCCATGGCAAACCCGACATATTTTTAGCAGTTTTAAACATCCGTTACCTATCGATAAATTTGGTGAGCGAATTCGTTCTGTTAGCTTATTTGTTCATTGTCGTTAATAAGGTATAGCAGAGATCGTAAGCTTCACGACTATTGCCGTTAATAATAGCATCAGCAAGTTGTTGATGAAGTTCCACTTCAATCGCATCATTTTCTGTTATTGCATCAAAATAAAGCTGGTACACCGACCTAAACAGATTCGCGAACGAAATTAAAAACGGATTACAGCACGCCCGATAGATAGTGAGATGAAAACGAAAATCAACTTTTATCCAGTGAGGTCTATCGAACTCTTTTTCTAAGGTTACCATTTCATTTGATAGTAATTGTAGAGACTGTTTTTGTTCTTCTGTGGCATTCAGTGCAGCGAGATAGCAAGCTTGAGGCTCAATGGCGAGACGAACAACTTGAAAGTGTTTAATCACCACCGATTTTTCTTCGCTGTTAATCCACCAATTTAATAAGTCTTGGTCGAGAAAGTTCCAATTCGATGCGGGCATGACTCGTGTACCAATTCGAGGGCGAGCTAAAACCATGCCTTTTGCTGCTAATGTTTTAATCGCTTCTCTTATGGCGGTTCGGCTGGCATTAAACTGCTTTGATAATTCTAATTCACTGGGAAGAATAGAGTCAGATAAGTAGGTGCCTTTTAATATGAGCTGTCCAAGACTCTGCGCAATAATAAAAGAGAGGTTTTTTTGTGAGGCATTTTGTTGCTTGCTCAATTCCATAATTCATCTCATACAGATACTAATCAATGATATGTTACGTGAGTAAATCAATTATTGCTGCTGAAATAGTCAAAAAACAGTAGTAATTTACGCTATTAAGTCATATTTGGCTAAAAAAAGCGCGAACGAAATAAATATGTAAAAAAACACTTGCGAGATTTTTCGAGCTCCCTATAATGCGCATCCGTTGTCACGACAAACCAGCTCGAAGAAAACCTCGAAGCCCCGTGATAACAGAGGTGAAGAAAGAAAATAGTTGAAAATAATCGCTTGACTTTCTAAATAAAAAACGTAGTATACGACACCTCGCGACAACGACCTAAAGTCGATAATCAAAAGATTAAGTCGCACCGCTCTTTAACAATTTATCAGACAATCTGTGTGGGCACTCACAGGACACTATCAAAAAAATATTTGATTTTAAGTCTTGAAGAGTGACTAACACGTTAATTCATATATATGAACTAATAGGTAATTTGGTTTCTTCGGAAATCAAACGACAGTAACATTCTTTGAGCATCAAGCTTTTTAATTGAAGAGTTTGATCATGGCTCAGATTGAACGCTGGCGGCAGGCCTAACACATGCAAGTCGAGCGGTAACAGGGGAAGCTTGCTTCTCGCTGACGAGCGGCGGACGGGTGAGTAATGTATGGGGATCTGCCCGATAGAGGGGGATAACTACTGGAAACGGTAGCTAATACCGCATAATCTCTTAG
The DNA here is from genome assembly GCF_012272845.1 of Providencia sp. JUb39. NCBI lineage: Bacteria > Pseudomonadati > Pseudomonadota > Gammaproteobacteria > Enterobacterales > Morganellaceae > Providencia > Providencia sp. JUb39. The sequence goes on from NZ_JAAWXD020000001.1 coordinate 216,678, forward strand.
GAGCAAAGCAGGGGAACTTCGGTCCTTGCGCTATCGGATGAACCCATATGGGATTAGCTAGTTGGTGAGGTAATGGCTCACCAAGGCGACGATCCCTAGCTGGTCTGAGAGGATGATCAGCCACACTGGGACTGAGACACGGCCCAGACTCCTACGGGAGGCAGCAGTGGGGAATATTGCACAATGGGCGCAAGCCTGATGCAGCCATGCCGCGTGTATGAAGAAGGCCTTAGGGTTGTAAAGTACTTTCAGTTGGGAGGAAGGCGTTGATGCTAATATCATCAGCGATTGACGTTACCAACAGAAGAAGCACCGGCTAACTCCGTGCCAGCAGCCGCGGTAATACGGAGGGTGCAAGCGTTAATCGGAATTACTGGGCGTAAAGCGCACGCAGGCGGTTGATTAAGTTAGATGTGAAATCCCCGGGCTTAACCTGGGAATGGCATCTAAGACTGGTCAGCTAGAGTCTTGTAGAGGGGGGTAGAATTCCATGTGTAGCGGTGAAATGCGTAGAGATGTGGAGGAATACCGGTGGCGAAGGCGGCCCCCTGGACAAAGACTGACGCTCAGGTGCGAAAGCGTGGGGAGCAAACAGGATTAGATACCCTGGTAGTCCACGCTGTAAACGATGTCGATTTGGAGGTTGTTCCCTTGAGGAGTGGCTTCCGGAGCTAACGCGTTAAATCGACCGCCTGGGGAGTACGGCCGCAAGGTTAAAACTCAAATGAATTGACGGGGGCCCGCACAAGCGGTGGAGCATGTGGTTTAATTCGATGCAACGCGAAGAACCTTACCTACTCTTGACATCCAGAGAACTTAGCAGAGATGCTTTGGTGCCTTCGGGAACTCTGAGACAGGTGCTGCATGGCTGTCGTCAGCTCGTGTTGTGAAATGTTGGGTTAAGTCCCGCAACGAGCGCAACCCTTATCCTTTGTTGCCAGCGATTCGGTCGGGAACTCAAAGGAGACTGCCGGTGATAAACCGGAGGAAGGTGGGGATGACGTCAAGTCATCATGGCCCTTACGAGTAGGGCTACACACGTGCTACAATGGCGTATACAAAGAGAAGCGACCTCGCGAGAGCAAGCGGAACTCATAAAGTACGTCGTAGTCCGGATTGGAGTCTGCAACTCGACTCCATGAAGTCGGAATCGCTAGTAATCGTAGATCAGAATGCTACGGTGAATACGTTCCCGGGCCTTGTACACACCGCCCGTCACACCATGGGAGTGGGTTGCAAAAGAAGTAGGTAGCTTAACCTTCGGGAGGGCGCTTACCACTTTGTGATTCATGACTGGGGTGAAGTCGTAACAAGGTAACCGTAGGGGAACCTGCGGTTGGATCACCTCCTTACCATTGAAGTGTACTTGTGAAGTGCTCACACAGATTGTCTGATGAAATAGAGTAACGGTATCGATAGGCTTGTAGCTCAGGTGGTTAGAGCGCACCCCTGATAAGGGTGAGGTCGGTGGTTCAAGTCCACTCAGGCCTACCACTTTTCTCTTATGCTGTGTTGTGGCTCAGCTCGTTTACTTATGTAAACTTCGCTAACCCACGCCTTGCCTAAGAAAAAAGACTTTATAATGAGAAATCATATAAAGGATAATCGATACTGGAATTACCTTTATGGGGCTATAGCTCAGCTGGGAGAGCGCCTGCCTTGCACGCAGGAGGTCAGCGGTTCGATCCCGCTTAGCTCCACCATAAACTTTCTGATTATTCAGAATAGATTAGAAATAGTCTATTGCGAATAATTATGCTCTTTAACAATCTGGAACAAGCTGAAAATTGAAAACAACGCACATTGTTTATCGCTTAAACAATGTGAGAGTCTCTCAAAAATCTCAACGTGAATGTGTTCAATTGACCGTCGGGTCAGTTGGTAAAGACACCTTCGGGTTGTGAGGTTAAGCGACTAAGCGTACACGGTGGATGCCTAGGCAATCAGAGGCGATGAAGGACGTGCTAATCTGCGATAAGCGTCGGTAAGGTGATATGAACCGTTACAACCGACGATTTCCGAATGGGGAAACCCAGTGCAATTCGTTGCACTATCGTTTGATGAATACATAGTCAAACGAAGCGAACCGAGGGAACTGAAACATCTCAGTACCTCGAGGAAAAGAAATCAACCGAGATTCCCCTAGTAGCGGCGAGCGAACGGGGAGCAGCCCAGAGTCTTAATCAGCATTAGCATCAGGAGAACGGTCTGGAAAGGCCGGCAGTAAAGGGTGATAGCCCCGTATCCGAAGGTGTTAGTGTTGTGAACTCGACGAGTAGGGCGGGACACGTGTTATCCTGTCTGAATATGGGGGGACCATCCTCCAAGGCTAAATACTCCTGATTGACCGATAGTGAACCAGTACCGTGAGGGAAAGGCGAAAAGAACCCCGGCGAGGGGAGTGAAATAGAACCTGAAACCGTGTACGTACAAGCAGTGGGAGCACCTTTATGGTGTGACTGCGTACCTTTTGTATAATGGGTCAGCGACTTATATTCTGTAGCAAGGTTAACCGTATAGGGGAGCCGTAGGGAAACCGAGTCTTAACTGGGCGAATGAGTTGCAGGGTATAGACCCGAAACCCGGTGATCTAGCCATGGGCAGGTTGAAGGTTGGGTAACACTAACTGGAGGACCGAACCGACTAATGTTGAAAAATTAGCGGATGACTTGTGGCTGGGGGTGAAAGGCCAATCAAACCGGGAGATAGCTGGTTCTCCCCGAAAGCTATTTAGGTAGCGCCTCGTGAACTCATCTTCGGGGGTAGAGCACTGTTTCGACTAGGGGGTCATCCCGACTTACCAACTCGATGCAAACTACGAATACCGAAGAATGTTATCACGGGAGACACACGGCGGGTGCTAACGTTCGTCGTGAAGAGGGAAACAACCCAGACCGCCAGCTAAGGTCCCAAAGTCATAGTTAAGTGGGAAACGAAGTGGGAAGGCTCAGACAGCCAGGATGTTGGCTTAGAAGCAGCCATCATTTAAAGAAAGCGTAATAGCTCACTGGTCGAGTCGGCCTGCGCGGAAGATGTAACGGGGCTAAACTATGCACCGAAGCTGCGGCAGCGATATGTAAATATTGTTGGGTAGGGGAGCGTTCTGTAAGCCTGTGAAGGTGTGCTGTGAGGCATGCTGGAGGTATCAGAAGTGCGAATGCTGACATAAGTAACGATAATGCGGGTGAAAAACCCGCACGCCGGAAGACCAAGGGTTCCTGTCCAACGTTAATCGGGGCAGGGTGAGTCGACCCCTAAGGCGAGGCAGAAATGCGTAGTCGATGGGAAACGGGTTAATATTCCCGTACTGGTGATAATTGCGATGGGGGGACGGAGAAGGTTAGGCTGGCCGGGCGACGGTTGTCCCGGTTTAAGGATGTAGGCAGGTGAATTAGGCAAATCCGGTTCACTATATGCTGAGGTCTGATGACGAGTCACTACGGTGGCGAAGTAGCTTATACCCCGCTTCCAGGAAAAGCCTCTAAGCTCTAGATTATCATTAATCGTACCCCAAACCGACACAGGTGGTCAGGTAGAGAATACTCAGGCGCTTGAGAGAACTCGGGTGAAGGAACTAGGCAAAATGGTGCCGTAACTTCGGGAGAAGGCACGCTGGCATTAGGTGAAGTGGTTTACCCATGGAGCTGAAGCCAGTCGCAGATACCAGCTGGCTGCAACTGTTTATTAAAAACACAGCACTGTGCAAACACGAAAGTGGACGTATACGGTGTGACGCCTGCCCGGTGCTGGAAGGTTAATTGATGGGGTTATCCGTAAGGAGAAGCTCTTGATCGAAGCCCCAGTAAACGGCGGCCGTAACTATAACGGTCCTAAGGTAGCGAAATTCCTTGTCGGGTAAGTTCCGACCTGCACGAATGGCGTAATGATGGCCAGGCTGTCTCCACCCGAGACTCAGTGAAATTGAACTCGCTGTGAAGATGCAGTGTACCCGCGGCAAGACGGAAAGACCCCGTGAACCTTTACTATAGCTTGACACTGAACATTGAGCCTTGATGTGTAGGATAGGTGGGAGGCTTCGAAGCGTGGACGCCAGTCTGCGTGGAGCCAACCTTGAAATACCACCCTTTAATGTTTGATGTTCTAACGTAGCCCCATTATCTGGGGTGCGGACAGTGTCTGGTGGGTAGTTTGACTGGGGCGGTCTCCTCCCAAAGAGTAACGGAGGAGCACGAAGGTTGGCTAAGCATGGTCGGACATCATGCGGTTAGTGCAAAGGCATAAGCCAGCTTGACTGCGAGAGTGACGGCTCGAGCAGGTACGAAAGTAGGTCTTAGTGATCCGGTGGTTCTGTATGGAAGGGCCATCGCTCAACGGATAAAAGGTACTCCGGGGATAACAGGCTGATACCGCCCAAGAGTTCATATCGACGGCGGTGTTTGGCACCTCGATGTCGGCTCATCACATCCTGGGGCTGAAGTAGGTCCCAAGGGTACGGCTGTTCGCCGTTTAAAGTGGTACGCGAGCTGGGTTTAGAACGTCGTGAGACAGTTCGGTCCCTATCTGCCGTGGGCGTTGGAAGATTGAAAGGGGCTGCTCCTAGTACGAGAGGACCGGAGTGGACGCACCACTGGTGTTCGGGTTGTCATGCCAATGGCATTGCCCGGTAGCTAAGTGCGGAAGAGATAACCGCTGAAAGCATCTAAGCGGGAAACTTGCCTTGAGATGAGTCTTCCCTGACTCTTTAAGGGTCCTAAAGGAACGTTTAAGACTAAGACGTTGATAGGTTGGGTGTGTAAGCGTAGCGATACGTTGAGCTAACCAATACTAATGAACCGTGAGGCTTAACCTGACAACACCGAAGGTGTTTTTGGGATGAGAGATTGAGTTGATTTTCAAAGCAAGTGAGAAGCCGAAAGGTGAAGGACACACAGCTTGTTCAGGATTGAAGTTCTGGTTTAAGAAAAAACTTAGACGGGAATAAACAGAATTTGTCTGGCGGCAATAGCGCGGTGGTCCCACCTGACCCCATGCCGAACTCAGAAGTGAAACGCCGTAGCGCCGATGGTAGTGTGGGGTCTCCCCATGTGAGAGTAGGGAACTGCCAGACATTAAATTAGCCGAGAAGCCACCCATTGGGTGGCTTTTTTGCGTTTGGAGGTACTGAAAATTGGCAAGAGTCAGCTTGCTACGATCCTAATTATAAAAGTTAGCCATAAAAAGGCTGCAATAGAAGCACGATTCTTACCATTGATTAAAATTAATAATCGCTCATAGAAATTAATTGATTATCATTTAAACATCTAACACATTATTCCTTCTCTACTTTTTACTCTGTACCTTCCCATAATGACTCTAATGTAAAATATAATAGGTAAGAATTGTTAAATTGATGTTTAATTATATTGTTCATATACTATTAAAAATGGTTATTTTTAATCAATTAAGATGCTGAATTGTTAAATTTAGCAGAAAGAAGATGAGCATTCATCAAATAGGTGGGTTATATGAATAAAATGAAAAGTAACAATAGCCAGATTTTTGAGCAGATTATTTCTGTGAATAAACAGCAAGAGAATGAATTTAACAATGGACAAGATGGCGCCATTATCCTTTCACTGTTAGTGATGTTTTTTGTGCCCTTCTCTTTACTCGTGATGGTGAAAAATTACCTTGGATTAGAGAACAATGCTATGGCAATTGTTTCAGTGGTTGTTCTTAGTATTGGAATTGTCGCTGGTTTATATAAAAGCTTTAGAATAGGGGCTAAGTTTGTCGATAAACGCCCTATGTTGGAGCAATTGCTTTCGCGTTATACACCTAAAGATAAAGCGGAGTATCAAAAGTTACTCGCTGAAAAGCAAAGTAACCCTCAAGGCTTTTATGCTTTAGTCGAAGATTGGTTAGCAATAGAAAAACGCGCTTACGCCAATTAAGTATAAGCATTAAAAAAAGCGACTCATTTGAGTCGCTTTTTTGTTTCTATCGATGAATTTAGTGAGATTTGCCTTGCTCAATACCTAAGCCAATTTGTGAGCGTACAAACTGCTCTTTAAAGCGGGCTCTTTCCATTTTACCTCTCTCTGAATTATCGGTGACTGAGAATAGCCAAGATGCCGTAAACGCGACAATCAACGAGAAGAATGCTGGGTATTCATAAGGGTAAATTGGTTTTTCATGATGCAGAATAGTCACCCAGATTGTTGGGCCTAAGATCATGAGTACGACTGCGGTTATCAAGCCTAACCAACCACCTGCAAGAGCTCCCCGCGTAGTTAACTTACTCCAATACATTGATAGCAAGATAATTGGGAAGTTACAGCTTGCTGCAATAGAGAAGGCTAAGCCCACCATGAAGGCGATATTTTGTTTCTCGAACAAAATTCCTAAACCAATCGCTACGAAGCCAAGGATCACCACGGTAATTTTTGATACGCGCAATTCATCGCGTTCATCGGCTTTACCATTTTTAATCGCCATCGCATACAGGTCGTGGGAAACCGCAGACGCACCCGCCAACGTTAAACCAGCAACAACCGCGAGAATGGTGGCGAAAGCAACCGCAGAGATAAACCCAAGGAAGAAGTTTCCACCTACAGCATCGGCGAGGTGTACCGCTGCCATGTTGGTACCACCGATTAAGGCGCCAGCTGCATCTTTAAAGTCAGGGTTTGAACTAACCAGAACGATAGCTCCAAAACCGATGATAAATGTCAGAATGTAGAAGTAACCGATAAATCCAGTCGCGTAGAATACGCTCTTACGAGCTTCTTTTGCATCGCTAACGGTGAAGAAGCGCATAATGATGTGAGGTAAACCTGCTGTACCAAACATCAAGGCCAATCCAAGAGACAAGGCGGATATTGGGTCGGAAACCAGTCCTCCGGGGCTCATAATGGCGATACCATTTTTATGTACTTCAACGGCTTCTTTAAATAACGTATTGAAGTTGAAGCCGACATGTTTCATGACCATAACAGCCATAAAGGTTGCGCCTGCGAGTAACAAAATGGCTTTGATGATCTGTACCCATGTGGTTGCGAGCATCCCACCGAATAGCACATACAGCACCATCAATATCCCAACAATCACGACAGCAATATGATAGTTAAGCCCAAATAACAGCTCTATCAGCTTTCCTGCCCCAACCATCTGAGCGATTAGGTACAGTGCCACAACCACTAAGGAGCCCATTGCAGACAGAATGCGGATAGGTCTTTGTTGTAATCGATATGACGCGACATCCGCGAAAGTATAGCGACCTAAATTTCGTAAGCGCTCGGCAATTAAGAACAGAATAATTGGCCAGCCAATTAAGAAGCCGATGGAATAGATAAGCCCATCGTATCCCGAAGTATAAACTAGAGCCGAGATCCCTAAGAATGAAGCTGCGGACATAAAGTCACCCGCAATTGCCATTCCATTTTGGAACCCTGTAATTTTTCCGCCGGCGGTATAGTAATCAGAGCGAGAGCGAGTTCTTTTTGAAGCCCAGTAAGTGATATAAAGCGTAAAACCCACAAACAGCAAGAACATCACAATGGCTTGGATATTGACAGGTTGACGCTCAACATCGCCTGTCAGGGCATCAGCGAACGCCATTGACGAGGTAAAAAACAGAATAAGTGAGAGCAAGACTTTCATTTTTCTACCTCTTTTAAGATTTCGGCGGTTAAGCGGTCAAATTCACTGTTAGCGCGGATGACATATAAACCCGTTAAGATAAACGAGATCACAATCAGCCCAACGCCCACAGGAATACCGCGGGTGATGTAGGAACCTTCAGTGATTGGGGTACCTAGCCAGCTTGGATCAAACGCGATAAGAAAGATAAAACCAACATACAGAACTAACGTTATTGCAGATAACAACCATGAAAAGCGACTACGTTTTCTCACTAATTCTTGAAAGAGAGGGTTCGCCTCGACCTTTTCGTAAGCAGTAGCATTCATCAGAGTTCTCCTCTGTTATTGTATTATTGGCATACTCTGATAGCTCAAAGGCGGATTTTAGGGCGACACATGGCTACCCAAGGAATTAACTGGGTATTCGGTCAGACTCTATTTTCTGCTGATTGAGTGATGCTGAGTATTGATTTTAGGTCGCCCGAAGGCGACCTGTAGTGCCATGAGCTATCTACACAACTATTTATATAGCTACGAGATACTCATTGACTGTTTTTCTTCGAGCAGTTTTTCGACAACACCTGGATCTGCCAGTGTGGAAGTATCTCCAAAATTACTGGTATCACCTGATGCAATTTTTCGTAGGATACGGCGCATTATCTTACCGGAACGCGTTTTCGGTAAAGAATCTGTCCAATGCAAAACGTCTGGCGTGGCAATCGGACCAATTTCTTTACGAACCCAATTACGCACTTCAGTGTACAACTCTGGGGATGGTTCCTCGCCGGAAATCAACGTGACATAGGCATAGATTGCCTGCCCTTTGATGCTATGAGGAATACCCACGACAGCAGCTTCAGCAACCTTCGGATGTGAAACGAGGGCAGATTCAATTTCTGCTGTCCCTAAACGGTGACCTGAAATATTCAGCACGTCATCAACACGACCAGTGATCCAGTAATAGCCATCTTCATCACGACGCGCACCATCACCACTAAAGTACATTCCTTTAAAGGTGGAGAAATAGGTTTGTTCGAAACGTTCATGGTCCCCAAACAGGGTACGAGCTTGACCCGGCCAAGAATCCACAATGACTAAGTTACCTTCTGTTGCACCATCGATAGGCTCACCAAGGTTATCAACCAATGCAGGGCGAACGCCAAAGAATGGCAGTGTTGCTGAACCTGGTTTTAACATCGTTGCACCCGGCAGTGGTGTGATCATGAAACCACCGGTTTCCGTTTGCCACCATGTATCAACCACTGGGCAGCGGCTGTTCCCCATTTTCTTGTAGAACCATTCCCACGCTTCTGGGTTGATTGGCTCACCGACCGATCCCAAAATACGTAGAGAATCGCGCTGGGTACCTTCAATCGCTTTATCACCTTCCGCCATCAGTGCACGAATAGCAGTTGGTGCGGTATATAGGATATTGACTTGGTGCTTATCAACGACTTGAGCCATGCGGTTAACCGCTGGATAATTTGGCACACCTTCGAACATTAAGGTTTTTGCACCATTAGATAACGGTCCATAAAGCAGATAGCTATGACCCGTTACCCAGCCCACATCCGCCGTACACCAGTAGACTTCATTTTCATGATAATCAAAGGTGTATTTGAATGTCAGCGTTGCATAAACCAGATAACCGCCCGTGGTGTGGAGAACCCCTTTAGGTTTACCTGTGGAGCCGGAAGTGTAGAGAATAAACAGCGGATCTTCTGCATTAACCTCTTCCGGTGGGCAATCTGCGCTTACGCCTTGGATAACGTCGTGCCACCAAAGGTCACGGCCTTCAACCCAGCTTGGTGCATTACCTGTACGGCGGTAAACAATCACATTCGCGACGGTAGTGACTTGTGGGTTTTGCAGTGCATCGTCCACGTTCTTTTTCAGTGGAATAGCGCGACCTGCACGCAAGCCTTCATCAGAGGTGATGATAAGCTTAGCTTTACAGTCAATAACGCGCCCAGAGACTGCCTCAGGGGAGAATCCCGCAAAGATGACGGTATGGATAGCACCGATACGCGCACATGCCAGCATCGCGACAGCGGCTTCAACCACCATTGGCATATAGATAGCGACGACATCCCCTTTGTGGATGCCTTGCTTCTTAAGAACGTTTGCGAACTGGCACACATCATGGTGCAGCTCACGGTAAGTGATATTTTTTGATTGGTTAGGGTCATCACCTTCCCAGATGATAGCGGTTTGGTCGCCACGAGTGGCTAGGTGACGGTCTAAACAGTTAGCGCTCAGGTTTAAGGTGCCATCTTCGAACCAGCGGATATTGACGTGCCCTGGGTCAAATGAGGTGTTCTTAACGCGAGTGTAAGGTTTAATCCAATCAACGATTTTCCCTTTTTCGCCCCAAAATCCTTCGGGGTCTTGAATCGAGCGTTGGTACTCATCGTTATACTGTTGTTCGTTTATCAGGGCATTTTTAGCAATATTAGCAGGAACGGGATGTTTAGTTATTTGTGTCATATTATTATCTCCTTGCAGATGTTAATAGTATGTCAAAAAACAGTTAACTGAAGTATGGATGGTTACTTTGTTTTTCTTTTGAGCGGAAGATCACGTATTAATAGTAATGGGATTTGCAGTATGATCATTTGATGCTAAATCCATGATTGAAATAAAAATTCAAAAATATAACTAACATTAGAATTAAAGAAAAACAAAGGCGAATTATAGTGGTATTAGTTACTGAATAATCTATTGATGATAGTTGTTGGAAAAATCCACAGAATTCACATGGATATGATAATGATTTTCATTAACACTAAAATAACTATAATGGGTGCGTGGTTAAAAACACGCAGTTACTGAAATCCTAATTCAGTCTGTGAGGTAGAAAGATAAGTCACTGGAGACAAACAATATGAGTTATACATTACCTGCTTTACCTTATGCTTACGATGCGCTGGAACCTCATTTTGATAAACAAACCATGGAAATCCATCACACCAAGCACCACCAAACTTACGTGAATAACACCAATACCGCCTTAGAAAAACTGCCTGAATTGGCGGGTTTAGATATTGATGTGTTAATCCAAAAATTAGACCAAATCCCCGCAGATCAACGTACTTTTGTACGTAATAACGCGGGCGGCCACTCAAACCATAGCCTGTTCTGGAAAGGGTTAAAATTAGGTACTGAACTGCAAGGCGAACTGAAAGCCGCTATTGAGCGTGACTTTGGTAGCGTTGATGCCTTTAAAGATCTGTTTGAAAAAGCCGCAGCTTCCCGTTTTGGTTCTGGTTGGGCGTGGCTGGTATTAAAAGCCGATGGCAAACTGGCTGTGGTTTCTACTGCAAACCAAGACAGCCCATTAATGGGTGAAGCAATTTCCGGCGCTTCAGGTTACCCAATCCTTGGTTTAGATGTTTGGGAGCACGCTTACTACCTGAAATATCAAAACCGTCGCCCTGACTACATCAAAGCTTTCTGGTCAGTTGTGAACTGGGATGAAGCAGCAAAACGCTTCGCAGAAAAAACCAAGTAATTTTTTTGCTAACTGATTTTTTTAATAAGCGCGGTTCTTAGGAGTCGCGTTTTTTGTTTTTACCGTCGGTATAACGTTGTTATCTCTATGGTCATTCTTTATGATGAAAACTCTTTCTGGCGGGGTTATCGGGAGCAAAACGGTGAAAATACATCCTCAAGTTTTTATTGGTACCATTCAAAGCACAGCCCATTGTGGAGTTAGCGCTATTCATAAGCGAGCTGTGGATGGGGTATTAACTTTAAACAGCTTAGGCATTGAAGGGGATGAACAAGCAGAAACGCGTTTTCACGGTGGGCCTGATAGAGCGTTATGTCATTACCCGCAAGAACATTATGAATTTTGGCGACAACGATACCCGCAATTAGAGGATTTATTCCTTCCTTCCGCTTTTGGTGAAAACCTGTCAACTCAAGGAATGACCGAAGAAAACGTTTTTATCGGTGATATTTATGCTTGGGGTGATGCACGCATTCAAGTTACTCAGCCGCGTTCCCCTTGCTATAAACTCAATGGGTTAACGGGTGTAGAAAATTTTGCTCAAGTGATGCAGGACGAAGGTCGTTGCGGCTGGTTGTACCGAGTGATTAAAGGCGGTAGTGTCGGTGCGGATACCCCACTTAAACTACTGAGCCGTAATAGTGATGTCTCGATGCAAGAAGCGATTATGATAGCTTTCCATGCGCCGTATGATGAAGAGTTATACCGTCGATTATTGTCTGCGGCGGGGCTATCGGCGAGTTGGAGCCTGACGATGCAAAATCGGTTAGAGCATCATAAAATTGAAGAGTTTAGCCACCGTTTATTTGGTCGACGCGGCTGATGGTTTATCACTGTCATTAGGATTGAGGAAAACAGCATGCAGTACGATTTAAATGACCTCTATTATTTCGTTAAAGTCGTTGAACATGGTGGTTTTTCTCAAGCAGGTGCGGCGCTTGGGATCCCAAAATCAAAACTCAGTCGTCGTATTGCCGACTTAGAGCAAAAACTAAATGTCTCACTGATTTATCGATCAACACGGCAATTTCATGTCACTGATATTGGGCAAGTTTTTTATCAGCAATGTAAGAATGTCGTGGAAGAAGCTGATATCGCCCATGAACTGATTTGCTCAGTACAAACACATCCCAAAGGTACTATTAAGCTCTCTTGCCCCGTTACTTTATTACAAGTCTATTTGCAGGATTTACTGATTGATTTTATGGAAAAATATCCTGATATCGATGTGCAAATTCTGGCAGTTAACCGCCCCGTCGATGTGATCAGCGAAGGGTTGGATTTGGCATTACGCGTACGTTCATTACCCCTGGATGATTCTGGAATGATGATGAAAGTGTTGGGGTATTCTCGGCGGATATTAGTTGCTAGCCCAAATGTTTTTCGTGAAAAAGGGGAGCCATCAACCCCTGAACAGCTGGTGGATTACCCTGTTCTTGCCAATACGGAGCATTCACAGCGTTATTCGCTATCTTTAAAAAATAGTGATGATCTCAGTGTGACAGTGCATGTCACTCCCAAGCTAGCAACCACCGATATTTTAACGTTATATCGTGCTGCGGTAAGAGGGCTGGGGATTGCTCGTATACCCCGAGGTGTGGTTGAAAATGAGTTAAAAAGTGGTGAATTGGTGGAAGTGTTGCCAGATTGGCAGTTTCCAGAAGATATCATTCATGCGGTGTACCCTTCCCGTAAAGGGTTGTTACCCGCAGTTCAGTTATTTCTCACTTATTTGGCTGAGAATATGGCGGCAGGGAAAAAATAAAGTCCCCTGAAAAAATTCAGAGGACTTTATGGTTAGCTGGCATTCGGGATCCGACCAAATTTACCGCTATTAAAATCATTCACGGCTTCGTTTATTTCTTGGCTCGTATTCATGACGAATGGGCCATATCCCACCACTGGCTCATCGATAGGATCACCGCTGAGCAGCAGCACTAAAGCTTCATCGGTGGTGGCTTCTAACAGCACATTGCTATCAGTAGCATCAAGGATCATCAACTCACCTTCATTCAATGCAGTATGACCATCCACAAATAAGCTGCCTTTCAACATCACCAGTCCAACATTGCGACCCGTTTTTGTTGGCAGTCCCACGACTTTCCCTTTATTCAGACGCAGATCCCAAACATCAAGGGCGGTAAATGTGCGTGCGGCGCCTGTGTTGCCTAGATAGTCGCCTGCAATGACCCGTAATGTGCCCGCCTCATTCGGTAAGTTAATGGTCGGGATAGCATCGCGAGTCAGCAATTGGTAACCCGGTGCAGCCAGCTTATCTTTAGCGGGTAAGTTGACCCACAACTGCACCATATCCAAAGTACCGCCATTTTTCATAAAGTTATCAGATTGATATTCTTGATGAAGTATTCCTGATGCCGCTGTCATCCACTGCACATCACCTGGTCCGATAACCCCACCTTCTCCCGTAGAGTCGTGGTGAGCCACTTCGCCGTCATACACGATGGTGACGGTTTCAAAGCCTTTATGTGGATGCTCGCCAACACCACGATTATCCCCTTCAGATGCTGGGAATGGGTGCGGCCCCGCTCTGTCCAACAGTAAGAATGGGTTCAGGTATTTCCCGTGGTTGCTATAACTAAACATGGAGCGAACAGGGAAACCATCACCAACCCAGTGGCTACGTGGGGATTGATAAATACCAATAATCTTTTTCATGGTGTGACTCCTAAATTTGTTTGATGAGCAAATAATAGAAGAGTCAGCAGAGGACGAGTAGTAGCAAAAATAGGTTTCATTGTTGCAAAAACAGGACAACAGGATTAGGGCTATTATCCTATTTATAGGACAGAGTTTACCAAAATCCGGACTACTCAGCTAAAAATCGGTGTATTACTGTAATCAGCAAGAAAAAGAGCCAGTCAGTGTTCTATTTTCTAACCTAATAATGTTTACGACTTTATCGATTAAGAGGTTCTATTATGAGTAATCCAGCAAACTTCAATGGTCAGCGTCCTGTTATCAACCCAGATGATGCAGTCATGTTATTGATAGACCACCAAAGTGGTTTATTCCAAACGGTTGGTGATATGCCGATGACGGAATTACGTGCTAGAGCTTCTGTTCTAGCAAAAATGGCATCGTTAGCAAAAATGCCTGTCATTACAACCGCCTCTGTACCACAAGGTCCGAATGGCCCATTGATCCCTGAAATCCACCAAAATGCACCACATGCACAATATATTGCTCGCCGTGGCGAAATAAATGCGTGGGATAACCCAGAGTTCGTTGCAGCAGTAAAAGCGACGGGTAAAAAGCAGCTGATTATTGCTGGAACAATTACCAGTGTATGTATGGCATTTCCTGCAATTAGCGCGGTAGCGGATGGTTATCAAGTATTTGTGGTCATTGATGCTTCTGGTACTTATAGCAAGATGGCGCAAGAAATTACATTAGCGCGAGTCGTTCAAGCTGGGATCGTGCCAATGGACACTGCAGCTGTTGCCTCTGAATTACAGAAAACATGGAATCGTGAAGATGCGGCGGAATGGGCTCAAGCGTATACCCAAATTTTCCCTGCTTACCAACTGCTTATTGAGAGCTATATGAAAGCTCAGGATGTTGTCAGTAATAATGAGCAATTAGATTCTAACCGTTAATTTCCTCTGATTTCTTTCAGCCTTTACCCTTGGTAAAGGCTGCTTATTCATACGTTAAGCATTTTGAAAATGGTATGAAAAAGTGAGTCCTCTTGGTGTAGTCGCCGGCCCGGTAAATTGCTATCGGGCATTTTTATGTGACTAAAAGTAAAATGACATCTTTCTTTTCTTCAAAATAAGAGAATTCCTTTTCATTTCTTTGAAGATAAAATGAAATATCATGGCATTCTATGTTTTTTGTATACACATAAAAGGGTTGTTATGAAAACGACTAATATCGCCATGGCATTTTCTGTTGCCTTTATGTTGTCTGGCTGCCTTTCTCAACCAGCACCTCAGTATGACAACAATGGCATCCAGTTAGAAGAGTTTAAAGAGCTAGAAAGCTTGAGAATGCCAGAGCTGAACATTCCTGAAGGGGCGCCAGACGGGGACTATATCGAGCGTTATGGAAATGGTGCCATTCAGTTTAAATCGTGGGTGAAAAACAACTGCTTAGATAAGAGCATCACGGTTTATTATAAAAATGGCCAGCCAAAAATGTTTATTCCTATAAAAAATTGCAAAGTAGATGGCGTCATTAAGTCTTACCATCCTAATGGGAATTTAGATACCGAGATGGGATATAGCAATGACCGACTCAACGGCGATTATAAATCCTATTACGACACGCCAAAGAATAATCTGCATCTTAAAACGAGTTTTGTTAATGGGGTCGCGGAAGGTGTTCTTGAAGAGCGCGGACAGGATGGCGAGCTATTAAAGCAGGGTCTGATTAAAGACGGTAAGTTGTACACCGCGAAGTAAGTGGATTACAGATTAAAATAAAAGCCAATTAACTGTGAGAAAATTAATTGGCTTTTTGCTATTGAATAGCGATGTAAGATTACAGCTGTGGACGTTTTACAAAGCCGATCGCATCGTAAACCTTGTCTAAGGTTTCTTGAGCGCGAGCCGCTGCTTTGGTCGCGCCTTCATCCATAATTTGGTTCAGCAGCGCTTCATTATTGCGGAACTCATGGTAACGAGCTTGTAAGTTAGTCAGCATGTCAGAAACAGCTTCCGCGACCGCGCCTTTCAGATGACCGTACATTTGGCCTTCGAACTCGGCTTCCAGTGTTTTCACGCTTTTTCCTGTCACACCAGCAAGGATATCTAGCAGGTTAGAAACACCCGCTTTGTTTTCAACATCGTAGCAAATACGTGGTGGCTCTTCAGAGTCGGTCATGGCACGCTTGATTTTCTTCACAACGGATTTCGGATCTTCCAACAGCGCAATCACGTTATTGCGGTTGTCATCAGACTTAGACATTTTCTTGGTTGGCTCTTGTAATGCCATCACGCGAGCGCCGCCATCAGTTGGGATAAATGGCTCAGGTACGGTGAAAATATCTCCGTAAATGGCATTGAAGCGCTGAGCAATATCACGGCTCAGTTCAAGGTGCTGTTTCTGGTCAATTCCAACAGGAACTTGGTTAGTTTGGTAAACCAGAATATCGGCAGCCATCAGAACTGGGTAGTCAAACAGACCGGCGTTGATATTTTCTGAGTGGCGAGCAGATTTGTCTTTGAACTGGGTCATGCGGCTCAGTTCACCGAAATAGGTGTAGCAGTTTAGTGCCCAGCTCAGTTGTGCATGTTGTGGCACATGTGACTGAACAAAAATGGTGCTTTTCTTAGGATCAATACCGCAAGCTAAGTAGAGCGCTAATGTATCGAGAGTTCTTTTACGCAGTTCCGTTGGGTCTTGGCGAACGGTAATGGCGTGTTGGTCAACGATACAGTAGATGCAATCATAATCATCTTGCATTTTAACCCACTGACGTAACGCACCCATGTAGTTACCGATGGTTAATTCACCGGAAGGCTGTGCGCCGCTGAATACAATAGGTTTCTGGGTTTGTTTAGATTTCTCAGTGGGTGTGCTCATTTCTTTGTATGTCCTTGTAGTATTTTTATACCCTGTTAAGTTTCGAGCCACACCGTTGGTGACTCGAATTATTGGGAATTTTATTTTGATAAATCAATAACGGAGAGTAGCTCAGAAAAGTGGCTTAACACGTAGTCGGGCTCGGTAATTGCGATTGATTCACCATAGTTGTAGCCGTAGGTTAACCCTACACTTGGGCAGCCTGCATTGTGGGCTGCGATAATATCATTACGGGAATCGCCGACAAAAAGCAATTCTTCTTTGCGTAAACCGAACTGACCCATTGTTAAATAGAGTGGTGCTGGGTGCGGTTTGGTTTTTACCACATCATCGCCACCAAGTACTAATGAAAAGTAGCTATCGATGCCCAGCTTTTCGAGTAATGGCGCCACAAATGGGGTTGGTTTGTTGGTCACAATCGCCATAGGCAAGTTGTGTTTCGCAATAGTTTCGAGGGTCTCTTTGACCTCAGGGAACAGCTGGCTACCGGTATTAACGGTCGTCGCATAATGTTCATCGAAGCGGATACGAGCTTGCTTTTTCAGCTCTGGCGTTACAGTCATTCCCGCCCATTCTAGCGCACGCTCTACGAGCATATCAGCGCCGTTACCTACCCAGATGGAGACACGCTCTTTGCCTGCTGGTGGTAGGTTTAGCTCTTCGAGGGTCTTGTCGATGGCGTCGGCTAAACCGCCGGCGCTGTCAACAAGGGTTCCATCCAAATCAAACGCAATCGCTTTAATACTCTCTAAAACTGCATATGTCATTGAGATACCTTTTTCAATTCTTGGCGCATTTCATCGATGACTTTTTTGTAATCTGGTTGATCAAAAATCGCGGAGCCAGCAACGAAGGTGTCTGCACCTGCTGCGGCAATTTCTGCAATGTTATTGACCTTCACGCCACCATCGACTTCTAAACGAATATCATAACCACTTTCGTCAATCAATTTACGAACTTGGCGCAATTTGTTCAGGGTTTGTGGGATAAAAGATTGACCGCCGAATCCTGGGTTAACAGACATCAGTAGGATCATATCAACTTTATCCATCACATAATCGAGATAGCTAAGTGGGGTCGCAGGGTTAAATACCAGACCCGCAGTACAACCATTCTCTTTGATGAGTTGTAAGGTTCTATCGATGTGCTCGCTGGCTTCTGGGTGGAAACTGATGTGAGTCGCACCCGCTTTAGCGAAATCTGGAATAATGCGATCGACCGGTTTAACCATTAAGTGAACATCAATCGGGGCGGTGATACCGTAATTGCGCAGGGCTTTACAGATTGGTGCACCGAACGTGAGGTTCGGTACATAGTGGTTGTCCATCACGTCGAAATGGACAATGTCTGCGCCCGCAGCAAGAACTTTGGCGGTATCTTCGCCTAAACGTGCAAAGTCAGCAGATAAAATAGATGGGGCAATGAGAAAATCTTTCATAATTGTCTCCGATTATTCGTCGTTATCTGACAGCACCTATGATTTTTTAGATGCTCCCGCTCCCGCATATAAAGCCAAAAGCTCGTTGACTTTGGCACGGTTCAAAATATTTCTACTAATGGTGCGACGCACTTTTACGATATGTAACTGTGCTTGATAATACCACTCTCGAGTCACCGGGGTCTCATGATTTGAGATAAGAACTGGGATCTTGCGCTCAGATGACAACTTATGTGCCAAAAAAGCCAGATTCTGTTGTTCTTGCGCACTAAAGGCGTTGGTGTGATAGGCCGTAAAATTAGCGGTATCAGACAGCGGTGCATAAGGTGGATCGCAGTAGATGACTGAGCCATCCTGCGCATCGAGTAATGTTTTGCTGTAAGACTGCGTCACAAAGGTCGCTTTCTGGGCTTTTTCAGCAAACCACAGTAATTCGTCTCTCGGAAAATAGGGTTTTTTATAGCGCCCGAAAGGCACATTGAATTCA
This sequence comes from Providencia sp. JUb39, assembly GCF_012272845.1. Classification (NCBI taxonomy): domain Bacteria; kingdom Pseudomonadati; phylum Pseudomonadota; class Gammaproteobacteria; order Enterobacterales; family Morganellaceae; genus Providencia; species Providencia sp. JUb39. Next base: position 235,244 of record NZ_JAAWXD020000001.1, read on the forward strand.
CCACTTAGGTTATAGCGGCATAATCCGTTATAACAGTGGCGGTTAAGATACAAAAACAGAATGCTACGTTTAGCAGGGTCATCTGATTGGTTAAATGCTTGGCGCATTAAATAATACTGTTCAGAGGTATTAAATTCAGGTGTGAACAGTTGCTGAGCTTCTTCGATAAAAGCATCAGAGCGATATTTAACCGTGTTGTAGAGGTTGATAAGATCGCTGTTAATATCTGCAAGTACGTACGAATCGTAGTTGGTATTTAAAAATACCGATCCTGCACCAACAAAAGGTTCTATTAAGCAATCTCCTTGTGGAAGATGTTTTTTGATCTCGTCCACAAGCGGGTATTTACCCCCAGCCCATTTTAAAAAAGCGCGTTTTTTTTTCATGCCGTCTTATTATTACAATCGTTTAAGAGCCGCCACTTGGCGGCTCTTTCAGGACAACATTATGCGCCCGGGGAAAAACGTTGTTATTTTTGATCCTGTTTAACTTGTTTCATATTACGCACCCACGGTTTTTTCGCTTGCACTGCGGCAGGTAAGGCTGCAATTGCATTTTTTGCTTCGCTCACTGAGCTGTAATTTCCGTGGATCAATACATACCAAGTTTGGCCATTACGAATGGTTTTATACACTTGATAGTTAGCAAGTTTATTCTCTTTTGCGAAAGCTTCCAGTGTATCTGAACGACTTGCGCTACTTAATTGCAATGTATAGCTTCCAGAGGGTGTTGCAACGGTACTACCACTTTGGCTTGTGCTAGTTGCTGGCTTAGTGGTTGTTTTTGGCTGAGCAGGTTGTTTTTGTTCAACAGGCTTAGTCGCTTTTGGTTGCGTTTTTTCTGGGGTGACAGGTTTAACTGTTGGCTGTTTTTCCACAGGTTTGACTTGTGGTGGTGTCAACGGTGTCACATTTTGTGGTGGCGTCGTGGTGCTTTCAGACGGCAGGTTTTGACCTTGGTTGAGAGCGTCGGCAACATCACCCGGAATTTCAATACGTTCACCAAGACCATTTTGTTGAGTCTGAGTGTCTGCTTGAGTTGGCATTGGGTTAATTTGCTGACCATTTAACTCTTGCGCTTGGCTTGTTTGCGGTTGCGTTGTGGATTGAGTATCTGAGTTGGTCAGTGATGAAGAACCTGATAAATCGATATTACGCTGATTAGCGCTATCATTTTGTAATTTCTCATGTTCTGTTGGTGCTTTTAATGCGGAACTGATTGCGATGATCAACAGAAGCAGCACTAAAACGCCGACACCGATCATGATGTGTTGACGTGATAACGCAATTTTTGGCTTAGCTGCCGCAGCAGGACGCGCACGTCCGGTTGGTCTATCTGATGTATCAGGCCTTAAATCATTCTGTACTTGAGGCTGATTGTCTGGTTTAAATTCGTCCATTTTCCTCTCCCGAAATTAGTTCGCCTGTGTAGAGATGAAATGTCTCTTATCATTACGACCTGTTCACGACTAAGCAATTGCTTCTGCTCACTTTTAAAGAATAGATTGTTTAGCAATTTCATTCCAATTTCAATGAGATTGCGACCACCTTACTTCGTTACTCGTTATAGGTGCTAGGCGTGCGTATAATTTAACGGCTTTAGTTGATATCTGCCAGTAACATTTTAAAACCCCTGAAAATATTCAGGAGCTAATTAATGATTTTTACTTAGTTCAGTAATAATTTATGGCATACAAGCCGAAATAGCGGCAATGACTGTTGAGGCATCCACATCGGAACGCATTTCTGAACTGCCGATAGTGGTTGGAAGGATAAGATGCAATTTGCCTCCCATGACTTTTTTATCTCGCATCATGTGAGGTAAATAGTCATCAGGTTGCATTTTTGCAGGACCAGTAACAGGTAGCTCGGCGCGTTTTAAAAGGGCGATGATGCGTTCTGTTTGTTCTGGGGTAAATTGGCCAATCAGCTCAGCGGTTTTTGCAGCCATCACCATACCAGCAGCAACAGCTTCTCCATGGAGCCATACGCCGTAGCCCATTTCAGCTTCGATAGCATGACCAAAGGTATGCCCTAAATTTAATAGTGCACGTAGCCCGCTGGTTTCTTTTTCATCGGCAGCGACCACTTGCGCTTTCAGTTCGCAACAACGGCGAATGCAGTACGCCATGGCTTGGTTATCTAATGCCATTAAGGCATCGATATTTTTTTCCAACCAGCTAAAAAATTCACCATCAAGAATGATGCCGTATTTAATAACTTCAGCCAGGCCAGAAGAGAGTTCGCGCTTAGGTAAGGTTTTTAAACAATCGAGGTCAATCACGACGGATGCCGGTTGATAAAATGCCCCAATCATATTTTTCCCCAATGGGTGGTTAACGGCGGTTTTTCCACCAACCGAAGAGTCCACTTGGGAGAGTAATGTAGTAGGAACTTGAATAAAGCGTACGCCACGTTGATAGCTAGCTGCTGCAAATCCAGTTAAGTCACCGATTACTCCCCCACCAAGGGCGATGAGGGTCGTGTCACGGTTATGGTGCTTTTCGAGTAATGCCGTAAAAACATCATTCATGATAAATAAAGATTTATACTGTTCGCCATCAGGTAAGACGATGGAATCGACTTTGACACCTGAGGCTTCAAGAACGGCTTGGATCTTATGTAGGTAAAGTGGAGCGAGAGTTTCGTTAGTCACTATCATTGCTCGCTGACCCGCAGTTAGTGGCCAAAATGCATCCTTTCCTTGGTACAAACCAGGTGCAATATTGATTGGATAACTGCGTTCATCCAGAGTAACAGTGACTTTTTCCATCTTGCTTTACCTTGAATTCATGACTTCTGATGTATAAAAATTAGTTTTTTTCTAACATTTCAATGATTTGATTGGCAACAACTTTTGCGCTTTGCTCATCAGTATGAATTGTTATATCCGCTATCTCTTCATACATAGGATTGCGTTCATCGGCTAATTTTTCTAAAACTTCGCGAGCGGGCTCATCCACTTGTAAAAGAGGACGTTTTTTATCGCGTTGTGTGCGGGATAATTGCTTCTCAATGGTGGTTTCGAGATACACGACAACCCCACGAGCGGACAAGCGGTTACGCGTCTCTTTGGATTTAACAGAGCCACCACCTGTCGCTAAGACAATGCCTTGCTTTTCAGTGAGTTCATTGATGACTTTCTCTTCGCGATCGCGAAAGCCTTCTTCACCTTCTAGGTCGAATACCCAACCTACATCTGCGCCAGTGCGTTTTTCAATCTCGTGATCGGAGTCAAAGAACTCCATATTAAGCTGTTGAGCTAACTGACGACCAATAGTGCTTTTTCCGGCTCCCATTGGTCCAACCAGAAAGATATTGCGTTTCTCTGCCATGTTTTTTGGTATTACTACGATTATTCGTTAATGATCACCCGCCCCGCCAATCAAATTAGCGGCGGGACCTAAACTGAAACCTCATAAGTGATGATGTGAGATCAGATAAGAAAATTATCTCAATACATCAACCTGAATTGCAACTATATAAATATGGCACTTAGAAAACAAAGTGCCATATTCTTCGTTGCGGGTTTCTATATATTTGAGCCGTCTACATTACATAATGCACTGTTTAGCGAGCTTATTAACAGGTTGTTTATTCCACTAAATGAATGGAAGCTGTTAATTATAAAGCAAAATTTCTGTAGCTATTTTATAAGCGGCTGATAGTTTGTTCTTTCATCTACCGATAGTTAGAACACTCAATGGATAACCTTGTATGCTAAAACGACCTCAGCGTCAAATTTATCCGGTATGTTTATGGCACAAAAAGTAATAATTTCACGGTACTTTGAGGAATTAAACATTCAACTAATTGAATGTATAGGCGTTATTTTTTACGCTAAATCTTAATAAGTTTTGGCGTAATAAATACCAGTAAAACACGCTTATCAACGTGTTGTGTCTTATTGATAAATAAACTTCCTAATAGTGGGATTTGTGAAAGAAATGGGATACCTGAATCCGTTTTTTCTTGCTTCTGTTGAAAAATGCCACCCAATATTAGGGTGTTATTATTTTTGATAGTCACTGAGGTCGCAATTTCTTGTTTATTGATGGCGAGATGTTGGTTTGGATTGACGGTGAGAGCGGTATCTGGGGAGTTATGGCTGATTTTTAATACCATTTCGACTCTGTCATCCCAGGCAATGGTTGGCGTGACTTCCATACCTAACACCGCATCTTTAAACTGAACATGGCTTTTTTTATCGGAAGTGGTGACATAGGGAATTTCGCTGCCTTGTTGGATGCTGGCGGGCTGTTTATGGGATGCAACCAAACGTGGGCTCGCAATAATTGACAATAAATTTTCTTTTTCTAGGGCGTTAAGCTTCATTTCAAGTAGGCCTTCTCCGAGCCGTAATACATTTAATGCCATCTGTCCTGATTGGCTGCTGTAACGGTTATAGCGGCTATGGTGCCCATCAGTTGCTGACTCACCTAGCATTCCCCACTCTAAACCTAACGCTTGTAAAGCGGTGCGTGAACTGCTGATGATGTGGGCCGTGATTTGTACTTGCTGCTGGGGAATATCTTTTTGGGCAAGCCATGTTTCAATTAATGCCAAGCGTTCTTTGGTGTCCGTAATGATCAAACTGTTGGTGGTGGCATCAAAGTGGGCTATGCCTTTATCGGATAGGAGGCGCATGTCAGGCTCCGTGATCTGTTGATGAACAGTTTGAGCGTCGATAGAGACTAATGGAAAAATTTTTTCAGTGAGAATTATTTCCGGTGCTTTAGGTGGAATGATGGTGTCTAAGAGCTGGGTATCTTCTTCTGTTGGGGATATGGGTTCAAAAGGGTCTCGGGGTGTTTGCGCATACCCGAAGAAAGCGCTGCATAGCATTAACATTAATATGGGAACGAAAAAATTAGTTTTGCTCATTAGGGTGTTCATCCTTGATAAATGTGAGCGATAAATTGGCGGTCAGTTGCTGATTTTTGGTAGTCAAAATGACATCAGAAAATTGCCAATGTTGCTGTGGGAGCGTATGGGTGAGTGATTGCATAAATTCGAGGAGATCCTTAAATTTCCCTTGGATCTCAAGTTGGTACTGAGAATTCAACGGATCCGATGGCTGAAGCTGATTTAAGACAATATTGTAATTCGCAATGAGCTGCTGTAAGTGAAGAACAAAGAAATGAGGATCTAAGGTAATTTCCTCATTAGAAGGGAATGAAGCAAGTTCTTGTTCTAGCCAAACGCGAGTCGGATTTTGGGCGAAAAATTGGCTACTGGTCTGGTTTTGTAGGCGCAAGGCAGAGCTGTTTTGTTGTAAATCTGCCCATTGATTTCGCTTGTCTTGCCAAATAAAGGTATAGCCAGCGGTAATGCCTACCACCAAAATCAACGGTATCGTTAGATATTGCTGCCAAAGGGGGCGATACCAAAAAGCGGCAAAGTGGTTATTCATCAATGACACCTCGATAATCGGCAATAAGGTGTAGTTGGTTAACGGCAGCAACCCGCCGTAACGTGCGCAGTTGCACGTTATCGACCTGAGGTGTCTGGCTAAATTGAGTTAACAGCAAGTTCAGGTCTTGAAAGCGATAACTGAGCGCTTTAATTTCTAAACGACCTTCACGTAGCTGAAAGGTGGATAGCCAGCTTTTAGGTGGCGTGAGATTGGATAGCGACCTTAATAGGTTGAGTAAGGCATGGTTATGTTGTGCATAGGATTGACGCTGATTTTGCTGAAACGTGAATTTTTCTAGCTGTTGTTGCTGCGCTTGTAATTGTGTTTTTAGTTGTTCAATGTGCTGTTGATGTTGCTGCTGAGTAGCAAGGTATAAGTGGGCTTGCGATATATCCTCTAGAAGCAAACTGATTAAATAACCAAAGATAACGATGACAAAAATACAGCTGCTCCACGTCACCATTAAAAAATAGCGTCGCTGGCGAGTGAGCTTATCGGTTCGCCAAGGTAGGAAGTTAACCTGATACATATTAAAGATCCCCATGACGCAGAGCCAGCCCCGCAGCAATCACAAAGTCCCCCAATTGACGGGGTAATTTGATGGGGTATTGATGAAAAGCTTGCAGTAAATCCCATCGATACTCTATGCCTTGAATATCGTGGTCACTAATGCAGTAAATCGGTAATTTTAAGGCTTCAGGATCGTCCGTTAATAAGGATTGAATCTGGTTAATGTGCACTGATTGATTATCTTGAGTCGGATTATCGCTTTGAATATGACTATAACTTGCAGGTTGGCTGATAGGCCCTGACCAAAACCATTCGTTTTGGCGATAGTAAACAAGCCAACATTCGTTAGGCAGCTGAGCATGCCGAGCAAGGTAACGCAGCGCGATGGGAGCAATATCTACAGCCAGCAGGTGATAGCCGCTCTCCAGTAATAAATCTTGCCAGAAGGTAATATCAGATTGGCGTGCGGCATTGAAGTAAACTTGTTGCCCAATGATCCGATAATCTACAGCAAGCTCTTGGGCTTGCATGGGAAAAAGTTGGTCAACTTGCGCTTGTAAATACCAGCTTAGCTCGGGTTGCTGCAAGCTCATTTGGTTGGGAAGTGAGACCTGTTTTTGGAGAGACCTTAGTGAGGGTAATGCGATAGAAACAGAGCAGTTTTTAGGTAATTTCTGACGCCATTGTCGTAAAATATTGCGTAAAATTACGCGGTGTTCATCAAGGGTATGTGGTGCGCTGTCAAAAGGTAGCGCTTGTTGCCAACATTCACATAACGACCAGAGTTTGCGATGTTTTTTTGCAGCAACTAACTGAATGTGGTGCTGAGATAGCTCAATTCCGATGTGCCATTTTGGTGAATACATACATAATATCCTTATCATTAACAATTAAATTACGTTTTCTATTGTGCTGTATAAGCTTTATACTATGCAGCAGTGATATCTAAACCCGCCTGTCAGTTGCATATGGGAATTCTTCGGTGAAGTTCGTAAAATATTTTTTAATTCTGATTTTCTGTTGCATTTTTTTGGGAAGCGCCTCGATTTATGGCATGTACAAATATGTCGAAGGTGAGCTGCCTGATGTCGCAACAATGAAAGACATTCGTCTGCAAACGCCAATGCAGGTATTCAGTGCAGATAATGAACTGATCGCCCAATATGGTGAAAAGCGCCGTATTCCATTGCCATTAACTGACATTCCTCCAATGTTAGTGCATGCCTTTATTGCAACAGAAGATAGCCGCTTCTATGAGCACCACGGTATTGACCCAATTGGTATCTTCCGTGCTGTGACTGTGATGGCTTCATCGGGTCATGCATCGCAAGGGGCGAGTACCATTACTCAGCAGCTGGCGAGAAACTTCTATTTAAGCCCAGAAAAAACCTTGATGCGTAAAGCAAAAGAGGCATTTTTGGCGATTCGTATCGAACAGTTATTTACCAAAGATGAAATTATGGAGCTGTACCTGAATAAAATTTATTTAGGTAACCGTGCTTATGGTGTGGGTGCAGCCGCTTATGTTTATTTTGGTAAAACAGTCAATGAGTTAACACTAAGTGAAATGGCGATGATTGCCGGCTTACCGAAAGCGCCGTCAACATTCAACCCGCTTTACTCTTATGACCGTGCGGTTAACCGCCGTAACGTCGTATTGATGCGGATGTTAGAAGAAAAATACATCACGCAAGATCAGTACGAGCAAGCGAAAAGTGAAAAAATTGTCGCTTCTTATCACGCACCAAAAGTGGATTTTTCTGCGCCTTATTTAGCGGAAATGGCACGCCAAACGATGTATGAAAAATACGGTGAAGATGCCTATACAGATGGTTATAAGGTGTACACCACGGTTGTGCGCAAAGACCAGTTAGCGGCGACCGAAGCCGTACGTAATAATTTGATAGATTACGATATTCGCCATGGTTATCGTGGTCCTGCGGAAGTGTTATGGAGCGGAAGCCAAGCCGCATGGGATAAAGAACAAATCGTTGAGAAACTGAAAAAATTACCAAACTATGGTTCATTGGTTCCAGCCGTTGTCACGTCTGCGAGCAGCAGCGATGCAAAAGTTATGCTGGCGGATGGATCGGACATCCAAATTACGATTTCGGGTGTGCGCTGGGCGCGTAAATTTATTTCAGATACTCAGCAAGGTGGTACGCCATCTGCCGTGAATAAAGTTGTGCAGCCTGGTGAGCAAATTTGGGTTCGTCAGGTTAAAGATAGCTGGTGGTTAGCACAAGTCCCTGATGTGAACGCAGCATTTGTTGCATTGAATCCGAATGATGGGGCGGTGATAGCCCTTGTGGGTGGTTTTGATTTTAATATGAGTGAATTTAACCGCGTGACGCAATCATTGCGCCAAGTGGGCTCAAACATTAAGCCATTTTTGTATACGGCTGCGATGGATAAAGGCTTAACGTTATCGTCATTACTTAATGATGTGCCGATTAGCCGTTGGGATGCAGGGGCTGGTTCCGATTGGCGTCCGAAGAACTCACCACCACGCTATGATGGTCCTATCCGTTTACGTCAAGGTTTAGGTCAGTCGAAAAACGTGGTAATGGTGCGTGCGATGCGCGCCATGGGTGTGGATTATGCCGCAGATTATTTAACGCGTTTTGGTTTCCCGAAAGAGAATATTAACCGTACAGAAGCGTTGGCGCTGGGTGCTCCATCATTTACCCCAATGCAAATGGTACGTGGTTACGCTGTGATGGTGAACGGGGGATACCTTGTTGATCCTTACTATATCTTGAAGATTGAGAATCACAGCGATGAAGTGATTTTTGAAGCGAAACCAAAAATTGCGTGTCCTGAGTGTACAAATATTCCGGTCATTTATGGGGATACGGCGCGTACGATTGCGCTGAGTGATTCTGAAGGCGAAGATGCAACAGAGGAAGTGACTCAATCGAATAATAATGTGGTGGAGCAAGAGCCAACGATGGCACTGTCTACGACCGCAGAACAACAGAGCCCTGAAGACCAATATGCGCCGCATGTTATTAGCACACCGCTGGCGTTTTTAATTCGCGATGCGATGGTGACAAATATTTATGGTGAGCCAGGTTGGTCAGGTACCGGTTGGCGTGCGGGTCGTGATCTGGGCGGTCGTCGTGACATTGGCGGGAAAACAGGAACCACGAATAGCTCGAAAGATGCGTGGTTCTCCGGTTATGGCCCTGATATTGTTGCCTCAGCATGGATTGGCTTTGATGATAACAAGCGCACATTAGGTCGCACCGGAATAAGCGGTGGTGAAGCAGGTGCGAAGAGTGCTCAGCCGATTTGGGATGACTTTATGAAAGCCGCCCTTGACGGCGTTCCGGTGAAAACTATGCAACCACCAAAAGGAATTATTTCAGTCTCTATCGATACCCGTACAGGTAAACTCTCATCCGGTGGACCTTCTCGTAGTGAGTATTTTATCGAAGGAACTGAGCCGAAAGAGCGCGCGGTACAAGAGGTTGGAACGACCATTTCAACGGAAAATGGAGCCAGCCAAGAGCTATTCTAATGAGCTGTTTTGAGCGTAAATAAACTGCACCCCATCGCCGTTTGGCATGGGGTGTAATTATTTAGGGTATTGGATAGATTGAATATCGAGTGGCGTTATTTCGCGTTATTTTTTAAGTAACGTTCCACATAAAACAACGCGCTAATATTGCGGGCTTCATTGAAGTCAGGGTGGTCGAGGAGCTCCATCATACGTGCAATCGGCCATTTGACTTGTTGGAGCGGTTCTGGCTCATCCCCCTCAAGTTTTTCGCTAAATAGGTCGTTAGCTATAAGTATGTTCATCTTGCTGGAAAAGTAAGATGGGGACATGGTGAGTTTTGCCAAAGGGGTAATTTGGCGAGCCCCATAACCGATTTCTTCTTTGAGTTCGCGCTGAGCTGCCTCAAGAGGGGCTTCTCCTGGGTCTACGGCTCCTTTAGGGAAGCCTAGCTCATAGTTTTCGATACCCACGGCGTATTCACGGATCAAAATCAGGTGATCATCAATGATGGGGACGATAAGAACTGCTTCACGCTTTGCGGGGCGCATTCTTTCATAAACACGTTTTTCGCCATTACTAAATTCGAGGTCAACAGATTGGATACTGAATAGTTTAGATTGAGCAACATCTTGAATATTCAGGATTTTTGGTTTTTTTAACTCTGTCATAACGATTTCCGAATCAGGTGAATGGGATCCATGAGGGCAAGCATACATTGTCTTTAACTATGACGCATATCAAAAAAAAATGATAGAGATTATAGGGTGGAGAAAATGCTGTTAGTATAATCTACTTATGAAAATCGCACTGATTAATAAGTAAAACATTTTATTTACAACATATTGTAAAATAAAACAAAAACTGAAAGAGAATAGGAATTGGCTTATATAGTGAATAGCATTACGTTGCTATGCTTTTTGAGTAGACAATTCTGTTGAGAAAAAAATGCTAAACACCGTCATTATACTGGCTCTGATAGTAGCTAGCCTAATTATAATGGTTTCCGTTCTGTTCTTCCGGCGGGGACGGCGTTCTAGTGTCTATCAAATACCCTCTCTAGCAACACCCGCGTTTAAAAAAATGATTGAGTCTGATTTCCAGACTATCACCCAGTATCTTAATCACAGTGCATCTAAAAACCTTCATACGCCTTCCCAAGCTGCATGGCAAATACGAAAAAATGCGACTGTTGCCACCATCTGTAATGCCATTACGCGATTTAATTTGCGTCAAGAGCAAGGGCAGGGTTGGCGTTATTTTATTGATACGATTGAAGTTCAGTTACCTTCTCAGCTAGAACCGTTCTTACAACGACAAAATGCCATGGAAATTGTAGAAACGGATCATCTGCCTTTAATTGTGGCTCTCAATGGTCACTCATTGAAGGAATTTAGCTATGAATGGGAAGTCCCTTCAGAGGAGCCTAGGACTCAACCTGAGGCTGATATCCATGAAGGTGAACCGAACACCATTCAATTGCTGAAGATGCGTAAGGAAAGTAAAGAGGAGCATCGACTCCATAATTCTTCCGGGTGGTTGGGGGCGATTGTGGTGAGTCTCAGTTTTTTTATCGGCTATCTGACGATTGTTTCTATTCCCATTTTTCAAGGATGGGGGCTGACATTAGCTGCGGTGGTTTTTATCCTCGGAATGTTTTTATTATTCCGTTTACGTCTTTTTCCTAGACCCTATCAAGATGTGCAATGTATTTATGGGCAAGCCAAACGCTGGGAATTGTACGGAGAGTTAGATAAAAAATACTCATCCACGATTTCGATAGGGGGCGTGGATCTGCACTATCCCACCTATTGGCTCCCTTACCTAAAATATGAGCTAAACCATCCTACGAATATTGACCTCTATTCGACGGGAGAAGTGCTGCGGTATGGTCGATATCTCTCAGTTCATGAAGAGGAACGCTATTACCCCTATAAACGATTTAAAAAGAATGTGCTGATGTTTTTCAGTGCATTGCTCGTTTTGGCGATGGTGTTTTCTTATCAATCGATTAGCTTGCCAGTAAAATTAGGTTTTGCGTGGATTGAAGGTGCGAAAAAAGTCAGTGTTGTTGACCCTTCAGATTTAACAGCGCGTAAAATTAGAGTTGGGGATACATTATCAGCGAAGGGAATGGGGATGTGTTATCGCCCTCCTAATTTGAATGATGCCAACCAAGCGTTGTTTGTGCCTTTTGATTGTTCGGGTGTGTATTGGAATAATATTAACCTGATTACTGAGCCGCAATCTGAGATTGTGAATCGAGCCATAGATTTATTGAATAGCGTAAAAAATCAATTACATCCAGATAAAGATGCCCCGGGAATTAACCCAAGATTACAGCGTGAAATCATGAAATCGGGAATGAATATTATTTTCGATTTTTCAGAAATCGTATTAAAAACCAACGCGTTGTGTGATCAACAAGATCATTGCATTAAACTCAAAAGCGCATTGTCTAACTTAGGTGGAAGTGTGGATGATTGGCCGGGGTTGGTAAATAAAGCGTCTTCAGGAAAATTAAGTGGTGCGCATGTTTTATTACGTGCAGGAAGTGCTGATGCCTTGGAAAACCTCGTTGAAGACACCACATATGATTTCATCAAGAAAGAACTTGAGAAGGAAGTTCGTAAACTCAATAGCCCACCACCAGGTGGGGTATTGTTGATCAGCGATGAAAACCGCCCGCTGGTAGATATAATGCCAGTAAGTTCACTGAGCGAAATGAACCAAGTTCAGCGATGGTATGAGTTAAAGCGCTTATCTAGCATTCTGATTAATACCCCATTTGATGTTGAAGGGGTTATCACGAACATTTCGACAGATGCCAATGGCACATTGCAAGTGGTGGTTCATGAACGCTTGGATGAAGATGTGTTATCAGAATATGTCTGCCGTTCAATGTTGGTTTTCTTCTTAATCATTTGTACCTTGATAAATGGAACATTAATTATTATTCGAGTTTTGAATAACAAACGGCGTTTGCGTAAAATCACTGAATATTACGATAAATGCTATGAGGCAGATAATCCTTCCGAGTCTAGATAGTATTATCCTTCCCTGACCATGGAGCCTCATTTTGGTTTGGCATTCAAACTAAGTGTGAGGAGGCACCATGAAGCCGTTATCGACAAATCAATCTTCAACAAAGCCATCATCCGCTGAACAAGTTCGCCTTGATAAATGGCTATGGGTTGCACGTTTTTATAAAACACGTTCGATTGCTCGTGAGATGATTGATGGCGGAAAAGTCCATTACAATGGGCAAAGAAGTAAGCCGGGCAAAATTGTTGAACTGGGTGCGATGATAAAAGTGCGTCAAGGAAATGATGAGCGGATTATCGAAGTGCTCGAGATCAGCAATCAACGTAAAGGTGCACCAGAAGCTCAGTTACTCTACCGTGAAACCGTAGAAAGCCTTGAACAACGTGAAAAGATGGCGATGGCACGTAAGATGAATGCACTCACGATGCCACATCCTGACAGACGTCCCGATAAAAAAGAGCGTCGGACTCTGCTAAAATTTAAACACACGAATTCCCATGAATCGTCTTAATAGACTGCCTGAGTAATAGAGAGAAATTATGGCTAAACAAGACCAACTCCACCGTTTCCTGTTCGAACAGCATGCGGTACGTGGAGAAATGATTACTGTCGATGAGACTTTTCATCATATTCTAGAAAATCATGATTACCCAGAAGCCGTCAAAATGCTGCTGGGCGAACTGCTGGTTGCGACCAGCTTACTAACAGCTACCTTAAAATTTGATGGCGATATTACCGTTCAAATCCAAGGTGATGGTCCTGTTAAGTTAGCTGTGATTAACGGTAATAACCTACAACAAATGCGCGGTGTTGCACGTGTTGATGGTCCTGTTGTCGCGGGAAGTACGTTACAGCAAATGATTGGTAACGGGTTCATTGTCATCACAATTACACCAAAACAAGGTGAGCGTTATCAAGGAATTGTGGCGATTGAAGGCAACAGCATTGAAGAGAGTATTGATGCCTATTTCCGCCAATCTGAACAGTTACCAACCCGCCTGTTTATCCGTGTTAGTGAACAAGATGGCAAAGCGATTGCTGGCGGGATGTTGCTGCAAGTTTTACCTGCTGCAGGAGAGACTAGCCACGAGTTTTTTGATCACTTAGTGCAACTGACTGCGACTATCAAAGGCAAAGAGCTCAGCGAATTAGACGTGAAAGAGGTACTTCATCGTCTATATCATGAAGAAGATGTCACGCTGTATGACCCACAATCTGTTGAGTTTCGTTGTACTTGTTCACGTGAACGTTGTGAAGCGTCTTTAGCGACATTAACCCATGAAGATGTTATGGATATTTTGCACAAAGATGGGAAAATTGATATGGAGTGTGAATATTGTGGCTCACACTATGTATTTATTGAATCCGATATCATCGGGTTAAATAATGAGCGAAATCAGCAACTTCACTGATACGATTTAGCAACCTAATTATGTGACAAGGGTGCAATTTTGCACCCTTTTTTTATAATTTTAAAGGATTATAACGTGCTCTAAGTCTCATTATGAATTAAAAAAAATTATACATTTTCAATTCTTTGATAACTATCGCTGTTAATTAGTCGTAAAGATTTATGATCGTCGGCAGAATAGCTATGTTTACCAGGAGCAATATAATGAGCGCTAAAAGCATTACCCTGAAGGATCTCGAAAAGTACGGCATTCATGACGTCGCTGAAGTTGTTTATAACCCAAGTTATGAGCTGTTATTTCAGGAAGAAACCAAGCCAGGTCTTGAAGGTTATGAACGCGGTACCGTCACTACGTTAGGTGCTGTTGCTGTTGATACCGGTATTTTTACAGGACGTTCCCCAAAAGATAAATATATCGTTCGCGATGATGTAACCCGTGATACCGTTTGGTGGGCTGACCAAGGTAAAGGTAAAAACGATAACAAACCAATGAGCCAAGAGGTTTGGAGCAGCCTGAAACACTTAGTGACTGAGCAGCTATCAGGCAAACGTTTGTTTGTTGTGGATGCATTCTGTGGTGCGAACGCAGATACTCGTCTGAAAGTCCGTTTTATCACTGAGGTTGCATGGCAAGCTCACTTCGTGAAAAACATGTTCATTCGTCCATCTGATGAAGAGTTAGTTGGTTTTGAACCAGACTTTATCGTGATGAACGGTGCAAAATGCACTAACCCGAATTGGAAAGAGCAAGGTCTGAACTCAGAAAACTTTGTTGCTTTCAACTTAACTGAGCGTATGCAGTTAATCGGCGGTTCTTGGTACGGCGGCGAAATGAAGAAAGGTATGTTCTCTATGATGAACTACCTGCTGCCATTAAAAGGCATCGCATCAATGCACTGCTCTGCAAACGTTGGTGAAAAAGGCGACGTTGCAATTTTCTTCGGCCTGTCTGGTACAGGTAAAACCACACTGTCTACAGATCCAAAACGTAAGTTAATTGGTGATGATGAGCACGGTTGGGATGATGACGGTGTATTCAACTTCGAAGGCGGTTGCTACGCGAAGACTATCAACCTGTCTAAAGAAGCTGAGCCAGATATCTATGGCGCAATCAAACGTGATGCGTTATTAGAAAACGTCATGGTATTGGCTGACGGTTCCGTTGATTTCAATGACGGTTCTAAAACTGAGAACACGCGTGTTTCTTACCCTATCTATCACATCGAAAACATCGTAAAACCAGTTTCTAAAGCTGGCCATGCGACAAAAGTTATCTTCCTGACGGCAGATGCATTCGGTGTGTTACCACCAGTTTCTCGCTTAACGCCAGAACAAACTCAGTACCACTTCCTGTCTGGTTTCACGGCGAAGTTAGCCGGTACAGAACGTGGTGTGACTGAACCAACTCCAACATTCTCTGCATGTTTCGGCGCAGCATTCTTATCTCTGCACCCAACTCAATACGCGGAAGTGTTAGTGAAGCGTATGGAAGCAGCAGGCGCGAAAGCATACTTAGTCAATACTGGTTGGAACGGTACAGGCAAACGTATCTCTATTAAAGATACGCGTGCAATCATTGATGCAATCTTAAGTGGTGATATCGAAAAAGCGGATACCATCAAGCTGCCAGTGTTTGATTTAGAAGTCCCAACAGCATTACCGGGTGTGGATACCAATATCCTTGACCCACGTAATACTTACGCTGATAAATCTCAGTGGGATGAAAAATCTAAAGACTTAGCGGATCGCTTCGTGAAGAACTTCGATAAGTACACGGATACCCCTGCAGGTGCAGCACTGGTTAAAGCCGGTCCTAAACTGTAATTTCGGGTAGTACAGATAAAAAAAGGGCTCTACAACGATTGAAGATAACATCATCGTGTAGAGCCTTTCCCATTGGTGTTAGCGTTTACTTACCTGAAAAGTTATTCCGCAGCAGGCAAGTCAAAAACTAAAATTTCACTCTCTTCATCAGCTTTAATCGTTAGCTGATTTTCTTGCCAAATGGCTAAACCATCGCTAGCCGTTGCTTTCTGCCCATTAACTTCAATGTTGCCTTTAACGACTTGGATCCACACAACACGTTTTTCTGCGATGTCGTAAGTGCTTTGCTCATTAGCTGGTAATGCCCAGCGCCATAAGGTCATGTCTTGGTTAACTTTTAGCGAGCCATCGCGTGCATCTGGTGATAACACCAATTGCTTACCACTTGTCGAATCAAAGCGTTTTTGCTCGTAACGTGGTTCGATGCCATTTTTATCTGGAATGATCCAGATTTGGTATAAACGCAGCTCTTTTTCATTACTTGGGTTGTATTCAGAGTGACGAACACCCGTTCCCGCGCTCATGATTTGGAATTCACCTGCAGGGATCTGCTCCATATTGCCCATGCTGTCTTTGTGCTCAACGGCACCATCCAGCACGTAGGTCAATATTTCCATGTCTTTATGAGGGTGAGTACCAAACCCTTGTCCCGCAGCGATGTAGTCTTCATTGATGACTCTTAACGCTGAGAAACCCATAAATTTTTCATCGTAATAGTTAGCGAACGAGAAAGTGTGCCAGCTGTCCAGCCAACCGTGGTTTGCGTGTCCACGTTCATTTGCTTGGCGTAAATAGATCATTGAGTCATCTCCTTAAAAGCGGATATCCAATTTTCATTGGGCTCTTGCTTAACTTGTTGATGACAGTTTAGCCAAATTGTAGAAAGAGAAAAGTAGGCGACATTAACCATAGGATCCAAAAAATTTGAATAAGATTTTAGGATATCACCAAGATGATTTTCGGTATGAAATGGCAAGTTTTGGTGGATGAGAATAAGTGCATGAATGGCAAGGTACAGATAAAAAAATAGCCAGCATATGCTGGCTAAAGTAAACACTGGAAGCAATGTGAGCAATGTCGTACCTCCTACAAGAGACTGACTAAGTTAAGTCGCCTGCGGAAGATGTGATAATGATAATAGTTATCACTATCGTTTGTAAAGAGTTATTTTTAACCAATTTTAGATTTATTTAAACTCAATGCTCAACTGCCTGATTTGGTTGAAATTAAATAATATCCATTATTTTTCAATGGATTAAATAATTTCATAAAAGTGTGCGCGATTAAGCTTGATGGGGCAAGTTTTCCGCACAAGCAGAAGCGGAACTCCACGCCCATTGGAAATTGTATCCCCCTAACCAACCCGTCACATCCATCACTTCGCCAATAAAATAAAGTCCGGGAGACTTGAGCGATTCCATGGTTTTGGATGAAATTTCATGGGTATCAACGCCACCAAGAGTCACTTCAGCAGTACGATAACCTTCTGTGCCGTTGGGTTGTACTTGCCAGTTATGTAATAAGTCATCAAGAGCATCAATCTGTGCGTGGGTGAGTTGTTTGAGTGGGCAATCTGGAATCTGTCCAAGTTGTTGTAAGACCTCAATTAAGCGTTTAGGTAACAGTGTCGCTAAGGTATTTTTGAGTGATTGATTAGGGCGCTGTTGTTTCTCATTGGTCAGAAATTCCCCCAATGAAATCTCTGGAAGTAAGTTAATACTCACATACTCGCCGGGTTGCCAGTAATTCGAAATTTGTAAAATTGCCGGACCTGATAGTCCCCTGTGAGTGAACAGGATATTTTCTTTAAATAGCACACCGCTGGCGGATGTGACGGTTGCCGCCACGGAAACCCCAGAAAGGGCTTGCAGTGCTTCAAGTAGAGGTTTGTGTAAGGTAAAAGGAACGAGTGCAGCACGGGTAGGGATGATGCTGTGCCCAAATTGCTCGGCAAGTCGATAGCCAAACGGAGTTGCTCCTAAGCCTGGCATTGAAAGTCCGCCAGTCGCAACCACCAGTAAGCGAGTACTTACTTGATCCCCATTCATCGTGACAACATAGCCGTCATCCGTTTTGTCGACTTGGGTGACTTCACTGCGTAGCTTGATAGTGACATTGGGCTGATCACACTCACTTTTCAGCATATCGACGATATCTTGCGCACTATTATCGCAAAATAGCTGTCCTAGGGTTTTTTCGTGATAAGGAATCTGATATTTGCCAACAAGCTCAATAAAATCCCATTGTGTATAGCGAGCAAGTGCTGACTTACAAAAATGAGGGTTAGTCGAGAGATAGTTATTGTGATCGGCGTACATATTGGTGAAATTACAGCGTCCACCGCCGGACATCAAAATTTTACGCCCCAATTTTTTACCGTTATCCAGTACAAGGGTATTTAAACCACGCTTACCCGCGAGTGAAGCGCAAAATAATCCGGCAGCGCCTGCACCTAAAATAATAACGTCAATATTTCTCACAATTAGGGTTCTCTGTATGCGTTTGATTTTTATCGTAATTACGATTATTTATGCTGCTATTTTACGCGATTTAACGTAGGTTGTAATGCAGCGTATCATCGAAGAATTAATGAAAAGTATGGTAGACGTATTATAATTAGGAAAAATCGCGAAAAAAGACTATTTCCCCCAGATTTTCACAAATTATCATAAAAAAAGTTTCAAAAATTCAGAATAACTTTAATTGTGGTAACTGGATGATATTAAAGGGATAGTTTGTATTTGATGATTTTTTGATTGGTATTTAAATCAAAAAAAGGTCAGATTTCGCTTCCACCGCTAGCGTTTGTCACTGATAATGCGCCGCGTTCATGTCCAACCAATAATGGCTTAACGTCTATGCTACATCTTTTTACAGGTTTAGAATTTTACACAGGTCTATTGTTAGTTCTAGCACTGTTATTTGTGCTGTTCTATGAGGCGATTAACGGATTCCATGATACTGCTAACGCGGTCGCAACGGTGATTTACACCCGAGCAATGCGCGCTCAGTTCGCGGTTGTCATGGCCGGGGTATTTAACTTTTTCGGTGTCTTGCTGGGGGGGCTGAGCGTGGCATATGCCATTGTTCATCTTTTACCAACAGACCTTCTCCTTAACGTGAGCTCTGCTCACGGCCTTGCAATGGTCTTTTCATTGCTACTGGCTGCTATCATCTGGAACCTTGGAACCTGGTATTTAGGTATTCCAGCATCAAGTTCTCATACGCTGATCGGTGCCATTATCGGTGTTGGTTTAACCAATGCGATAGTGACTGATACATCGGTGGTTGATGCGCTGAATATTCCTAAAATGATCAGCATTTTCATGTCCTTAATTCTTTCTCCGGCTATCGGTTTTGTGATTGCAGGGCTGATGATTTTCATGTTACGCCGTTATTGGAGCGGAACGAAAAAACGTCGCCGTATTCACTTAACGCCAGCTGAGCGTGAGAAGAAAGATGGTAAACGCAAACCACCATTTTGGACGCGTACTGCATTGATCCTGTCTGCTGTCGGCGTGAGCTTCTCTCACGGCGCGAATGATGGGCAAAAAGGTATCGGTCTGATTATGCTGGTGTTAATTGGTGTTGCACCAGCAGGCTTCGTCGTTAACATGAATTCAAACGGTTATGATATCGCGAGAACACATGATGCGGTGGTTCATCTGCAACAATACTATGAAACACATAAACCAGCCTTAAACCACGCAATTGAAAATACGCCTATGATGGCGGAGAACAAGCCAGAAGAAGGCGAGTTCCATTGCGACAGTTCACGTACGCCAATTATCTTAAATCAAGCTCAGAAGATGCTCAGCGGCATTCAGAGCTATGATGAGTTAACACCTGACCAGCGCAACCAAACTCGTCGCTTGTTAATGTGTATCTCCGATACTGCGAATGCAGTGGCGAAGCTACCAGAAACTAGCGCGAAAGATGCGAGCTTACTGAAAAAGCTGAGTAATGACCTGCTGTATACTGTTGAGTATGCACCGTTATGGATTATCGTTGCCGTTGCGTTAGCACTGGCACTGGGTACCATGTTCGGTTGGCAGCGTGTTGCGGTGACTATCGGTGAGAAAATCGGTAAGAAAGGTATGACTTACGCACAAGGCGTATCGGCTCAGGTCACTGCGGCGGTATCTATCGGTGTGGCAAGTTATACAGGTATGCCTGTTTCAACAACCCAAGTTCTCTCTTCTGCGGTAGCGGGTACGATGGTAGTTGATGGTGGTGGTGTTCAGAGTAAAACGATTAAGAGCATTGCGCTTGCATGGTTACTGACGCTTCCTGTTTCCATCATTCTGTCTGGCGTACTGTACTGGATTGCGCTGAAGATTATCTAATCAGCAGTAGGGAGCCCAGTTAGGGCTTCCTGCACACTCTAAGCATTCTAAAATAGTGATGATCGGTTTCCGGTCATCACTATTTTTTTGCCTTGAATAAAGGGAATAACAAACGCGAGGTTAATTGGCTATCACCATATAGACCAAACTCACAACGACTAAAATGCTTAATCGGCTGATCAACATAAACTGCTTGCGAATACGTTCACAACGGAATATCACATCAGGATCGTAGTGCTCAAGGTACTGTTTGGTATTGATATAACGGACAAGGCGCAATTGCTTGTTAAGCTGACCGTGAGTCGTGAAAAAGCCATTACCATCAACGGATTGATAAAGTAGAGGATCCGAATCCCTCAGAATAGATAATAAAACGCGAATAGAAGAAAAATAGCGCATCATATTTAAGATGCACAAAATGCAGAGTGCCCAAAATAATGCAATTACACTGAACATAATCCCCTCCTTAGAACGAACCTAAATTGCCCCGTTGTCACTAAAGGAAATACCGCCAAAATATTGCACTAACATCATTTATTTTTATTGTAGGGCATGTCGTTACTTAAACACAATTCATTGCTTAAAAAAAGTGCAGATGGTTCAAATTTTGACTTCAAAAAAGTGGGAGTCATAAACTGTTAATTTACAGATTGTTGATTACACTTACTGGCATTGCGGTAATTCGAATTTTGAACCGATATATATTAATATTGAATGAATGATGTTATTGTTTTATCAAATGTTCTGTCTTTTAATCCTTAAAAATTAATCTGCTAGATGTGATCAAAACGACACTTAGTTATCGCGATTAGCAGGTATAGTATATTCATAAGATATTGGTGAACGTCGTTAACCACCAGTTAAATCAGCATTTGGAAGGAGTTTACTTATGGCTTATAAACATATTCTTGTCGCGGTTGATTTATCACCTGAAAGTAAAGTTTTACTGGATAAAGCAGTTTCTATGGCGAAACCGTACGGAGCCAAAGTCTCTATGATCCATGTTGATGTTAATTACTCGGATCTGTACACCGGCCTTATCGATGTGAATTTAGGTGATATGCAACAACGCATCACTGACGAAACTCGTAATTCACTAAGAGACCTTTCCGCAGGTGCGGGTTATGACATCCAAGAAACCCTTAGCGGTAGTGGTGATTTAGGTCAGGTGTTAGTGGATGCTATCAAAAAATACGATATGGACTTAGTTGTTTGCGGACATCACCAAGATTTCTGGAGCAAGCTGATGTCTTCGGCTCGCCAGTTAATCAATACCGTTCATGTGGATATGCTGATTGTGCCACTGAATGACGAAGAAGAATAATTCTTCACAGATAAATTGAAATATTATTCACTGAAAACGCCTGCTTATGCAGGCGTTTTTTTTGTGACAAAATAATCGTCTGAAGGGAGTGATTGGCAGGTCAAGCAATTTTTTTTTCAAATGAGTAAAAAAAAACCTTGAATTGAGAATATAAACTAATGATATATTCAATAGGCAAACACAAATCGACCTCACATTTCCTAAAAAAAAAGATAAGAAATAGTGAGGCACCTCACAACAATATCCACATTGAAAAAGGAAGACAAAGATGGCTCAAACACTATCTTCATTCTTGGAGTCTGTCCAAAAAAGAGATCCTTCACAGCCTGAATTCCTACAAGCAGTGCGTGAAGTATTCACTTCTCTTTGGCCTTTCATTGAACAAAATTCAAAATATCGCGATCAAGCACTTCTCGAACGCTTCGTTGAGCCAGAAAGAGTGATCCAGTTCCGCGTATGTTGGATGGACGATCAAGGAAAGGTGCAAGTTAACCGCGCATGGCGTGTTCAATTCAGCTCTGCGATTGGTCCATTCAAAGGCGGCATGCGTTTCCACCCATCCGTTAACTTATCCATCCTGAAATTCTTAGGCTTCGAACAAACCCTTAAAAATGCACTCACAACCCTACCAATGGGCGGAGCAAAAGGCGGTTCTGACTTTGATCCTAAAGGAAAAAGCCATGGTGAAGTGATGCGTTTCTGCCAAGCATTAATGACAGAACTTTATCGCCACTTAGGGGCTGATACTGACGTTCCTGCTGGTGATATCGGTGTGGGCGGTCGTGAAGTTGGCTTTATGACTGGGATGATGAAAAAACTGTCTAATGACACCTCTTGCGTTTTCACCGGTAAAGGTTTGTCATTTGGTGGTAGCTTAATTCGTCCAGAAGCAACCGGTTACGGTCTTGTTTACTTCACTGACGCGATGCTCAAACGCCACGGTTTAGGTTTTGAAGGCATGCGAGTGGCTGTTTCAGGTTCGGGTAACGTTGCTCAGTACACCATTGAAAAATGTATGGAATTAGGTGCGAAGGTTATCACTGCATCTGACTCTAGCGGTACTGTAGTCGATGAAGCCGGTTTCACCCCTGAAAAACTTGCACGCTTAGAAGCTATCAAAAACAACTATGGTCGTGTTGAAGAATACGCGAAAGAGTTTGGTTTAACTTACTTAGCGGGTAAACAACCTTGGGGCGTTCCAGTGGATATCGCACTGCCATGTGCAACACAGAACGAACTGGATGTAGACGCGGCTAAAGTGCTGATCCAAAATGGCGTTAAAGCTGTCGCGGAAGGCGCAAATATGCCAACCACTATTCCTGCAACTGAGCTATTCCTTGAAGCAGGCGTTCTATTTGCTCCAGGTAAAGCAGCTAACGCTGGCGGTGTTGCAACTTCCGGTCTGGAAATGGCGCAGAACGCAGCACGCTTAAGCTGGAAAGCAGAAAAAGTGGATACGCGTTTACACCACATCATGTTGGACATTCACCACCACTGTGTTGAATTCGGTGGCGAAGCCAAACAAACCAACTACGTCCAAGGCGCGAACATTGCTGGCTTTGTTAAAGTCGCTGACGCTATGTTTGCACAAGGCGTTGTGTAAGGTTTAACTCAAAACGTAAGCGAAAGGGCGGTCGTACAAGTTTGTCGCTGTGATAAACCGTACAAACGCCCTTCGCCGTTACGTTTTAATCGCTGTGTTTAATACAGGGATAGATATCGAATCGATGGCTTTTGGTTGTGACTGCTGAAGGTGCTTTTTGCCCCGCAAGCGGTTCGGCGTAATCAGGTCGCTTAACCACAACACGGCGTTTTGCCAGCGCAATGGCTGGTGCCAGTAAAGAATCTGCATCATCATCAGCCCCGACCAATGACTGAAACACCCGCATCTCTTTCTTCACTAATGCACTTTTTTGCCGATGTGGGTACATCGGGTCGAGGTAAATCACGTCCGGCGCCTCAGTAATTTCAGCTAATGCCGTAATGCTCGATGCATGGATCAGTGACATTCGTGATTGTAACCATTCCCCAATTTCAGGGTCTTGATAGCCACGTTGTAAACCATCATCAAGCAGTGCAGCCACCACTGGATGACGCTCTAACATCCGCACTTTACAACCTAAAGCTGCCAGTACAAAAGCATCGCGCCCTAAACCGGCTGTCGCATCAATTACATCGGGCAGATACTCTTTTTTGATCCCCACCGCTTTAGCAACCGCTTCACCGCGTCCACCGCCAAATTTACGGCGATGCGCCATCGCACCCGAGACAAAATCCACAAAGATGCCACCTAATTTTGGCTCATCCATTTTGCGTAGTTGCAGGTTTTCAGGGGTTAACACTAACGCCATCAAGGCGTCAGGTGTATGTGTGAGTTGCCATTTTTCAGCAAGTTGATTGAGAGTGCCAACATCGGCACCCTCTTCACAGATTAATTGGATAGCAATATTCTCAGCCATGAATACCGTAGCTCTTCAACATCGCATCTAATTCTGGTTTACGACCACGGAAACGTTCGAACAGTACCATTGGTGCTTCAGAACCCCCGCGACTTAAAATATTGTCGAGGAAGGATTGACCAGTTTGGCGATTAAAAATGCCTTCTTCAGAGAAGCGAGAGAACGCATCAGCAGCCAACACATCCGCCCATAAATAGCTGTAATAACCCGCCGCGTAACCGCCGGCAAAAATGTGGCTAAACGCGTGTGGGAAACGTCCCCATTTTGGTGATGGTACCACGGCAACTTTTTCTTTGATGGCATACAGCGTTGGCATCACTTGCGCGCCTTTTGCTGGGTCATATTCTGCGTGTAAGGTGAAATCAAACAGACCAAACTCAAGCTGGCGCAGTACAAACATCGCAGACTGGTAATTTTTCGCGGCTAACATGCTTTGTAGCATGTCAGCTGGCAAAGGTTCGCCAGTTTCATAGTGACCAGAGATAAACTCAAGGGCTTCAGGTTCCCAGCACCAGTTCTCCATAAATTGGCTTGGTAATTCAACGGCATCCCATGGAACCCCATTGATACCTGCCACATCGGCAACATCAATCTGGGTCAGCATATGGTGTAGACCATGACCAAATTCGTGGAACAGGGTGATGACTTCATCGTGGGTAAATAAAGCAGGCTTATCCCCTAGCGGCTTATTAAAGTTACAAGTTAAATAAGCCACAGGATTTTGCAGCGAACCATCTTTATGCACCATACGACCCACGCAATCATCCATCCATGCACCGCCGCGTTTGTGTTCGCGAGCATATAAATCGAGATAGAAGCTACCGCGTAGGGTATTGGTATCATCATACAGTTCGAAGAAACGGACATCATCGTGCCAAGTTTCAACATCATGGCGTTCTTTAGCCGTTAAACCATAAATACGGTGAACGACTTCAAACAGCCCATTTAATACGCGCTGCTCTGGGAAATAAGGGCGTAATTGCTCATCATTAAGTGAGAATTTATGCTGTTTTTGTTTTTCGCTGTAATAGGCTAAATCCCAAGATTCGAGGGTTTCAACACCATAATTTTCTTTCGCGAATGCGGTCAGTTCTGCGAGTTCTTCTTTACCTTGCTGATGAGCACGGTTAGCCAAATCATTCAGGAAACCTAAAACTTGCTCAGGGGATTCTGCCATTTTGGTGGCGAGGGATTTTTCGGCAAAGTTTTTAAAACCAAGCAGTTGAGCAAGTTCATGGCGTAGCGCCATTAACTCATCGATAAGTTCGCTGTTATCCCATTTACCTGCGTTTGGACCTTGGTCTGAGGCGCGAGTGCTATAGGCATAGCTCATTTCGCGGCGCAGTTCTGCATTATCGGCATAGGTCATGACTGGCAGGTAGCTTGGCATATCTAAAGTCAGTAAATAACCTTCTTCACCTTTAGATTCCGCCATGGCTTTTGCTGCGGCGATGGCGCTTTCTGGCATGCCTGCCAGCTCGCTTTCATCTTTAATGAGTTTTGACCAACCCATTGTGGAATCTAGGACGTTATTACCAAACTTAGAGGCGATCTCCGATAAACGTGCGACGATTTCACCATAACGTTGCTGTTTTTCAGCAGGTAAACCAATACCGGACAGCTCAAAATCACGCAGGGTATTTTCGATAGATTTACGTTGAGCTTGGCTTAATTGATTAAATCCAGCGTCTTCTTTGAGGGATTTATAAGCTTGATACAGTGGCTCATGTTGTCCCATCCATGTACTGAATTCGGACAGTAATGGCAGGCATTGTTCATAAGCTTCACGTAGTTCAGGGCTATTTTTAACAGAATGCAGATGGCTTACTGGGGACCAAACGCGGGAGAGTTTATCGCTCGCTTCTTCTAATGGTTGGCACAGGTTGTCCCAAGTATAGTGGCTGTTGGCCGCCAGAATATTTTCAACGGTTTGGCGATATTCGCCTAAAACATGTTCAACTGCCGGGAAAATATGTGCAGGTTCAATATGTTCAAAACGAGGTAATGAGGAATTGGCTAATAATGAGTTTGTCATAAAAAAACATCCTTGAATGCAGGCTTGCGCTCGGGAGCCAAGGCTTACTGTGCTGACAATGAAAGTGTTGGCGGGGTGATTTTGACATCAGCGCGCCGTATGTAGACATGAATAAGTATATGGGGGCAATTGTACAAACCTCAATATCACATTTGTGCTTTTTGTTATCAGTTTTTGAGAATGGCGTGGCATTATTGGTGTGCATCAATAATTTGAATGGTTGTTCTCACAATACCTTGGAAAATAAATAATTCAGTTTATAATCGAACACCTACCAAATAGAGGAAGATCGTCGTCTCCGGTGAGGCGGCTGGATTTCAAATCCAGTTGGGGCTGCCAGCAGTCCCGGGCAGGTTCGACTCCTGTGATCTTCCGCCACTTTTCTCCCTTCGTATTAATACCATTTTTTGTAGTTTGTCTTAATCTATAAAGACTTGCTCAAAACTCAATCATCCTGAAGTTCCAGATAGTTCGATTAGAGGGAAATGGCCAGGCTTCCAGAGAGGTAGATGACTATAGTTTACTTGCCATTCTTGCGGTCGGTTACCGCGCCCGTTCTGTTCGCGGCACAAAATTTGTCAGAGAACTGCACGCTTTCCAATACAGAAACCGCGCATTTTTCAATCTAGGAAAAACACGATCTAGGACAAATTTTTCTTATTAAAAATCAGTCTTAGAAAAACCGGTCATAGCATCCAACTCCATTTCGCGACCTAATGCTGTCATTGGGTGGACAATAACGAGGCCTCGTACGGATTTCTTCAGTTTGCCCATATCCGCTTGCTCTTTCTTAGTGATAGGGCGCTTGAATGGCATATCCATCAATTTCTGTGCTTCTTTACTTAGCTTCTTGTTACGCGTTTCTTTCAGACGAGCGATTTCAACTTCCAGCGTCGCTTTTTCTTTTTCGAGCTCGGCGTATTTTTCCGCTTGGGTCGACAGTTGCATACTTGCCATTTGGTGACGAATAAGGTCTAAGCGGTCGCTAAGCGTTTTAATTTGTGTTTTTTCAGTTTCTTTCATCATTAATTAACCGTGAATAAATTTCCTGCCGGCAAGTATACATCATTCCGCATAAGAGGGCGAAAGGGGATAGCACCTATTAAGGCTCATCATCAAAATACGGTTATTTGCGATTTATCTATCACTATTTCACTGCTTATTTTTACTCAAAAACCAATTCGAAGCATGGTGAGTTGAATTATCAGCGGACAATTATTTCTTTTTCATAATGATTTTGTTCACCGGAATCATCAATGAGGCTAAACAGTATCTTGTCATTAGTATTATCTTTTTTAATTTCAGTCTGTTGCTCCGAAAAGGGGGGCAATAACATGGTCGGTAGTTGTTCTTCTGTTTTACCCATTTGTAGTTTATTGAACGTAATATAAAAAGGGGTGGGGTTTTTGATAGTTAAGCGTTGGCTTCCTTTATCTAACGTAAATTGGATTTGATCGCTTATTTCACCAATGGTCGCGTTAAGGTTATCAGGTCGGTAAAAGACCTTAATTTGTAGCCTGACTGCGACATTGATAATACTGGCATTGCCTTTTTCATTGTCAGGGGTCGGTGTGATTTCATATAAATTTAGCCAATAAAGTGATTCTCTGTCTGTTGAAGATGGCATAAATTTATTAACTAACCGAATGTATTTTAATTCGTTTTCATTAAGGCGGAAAATAGTAGGAATAGCAATGACAGGAGAGTGACTTGCTTTTTCTGGTGTGCCATCGGGAGCCCCATCATCAACCCAGCTTTGGATAATAACTGGGTATTTACTGGTATTTTTAATGGGCAATGTTGCTTCTCTTTGAGAATGCTTGATGATAACCCGTGAGCCTTCAATCATCATTGCTGCCTGACTATAAGAAGAAAGCAAGATCATTAACGCGAATAAGGTAGATTTCATTGTCATTGAACCTGAATAATCACTTGAACAGTTGCATCAAACTTTCCGGGTTTGACGACTTTACCTGGGATCTTTTCAAGTGAGGCATTGACTGTTTTAGAATACGTCGTCACGCCATTGACTACACCAACAGAAATAGCATCGGTCAGAACAGGGTACCACCCATTAGCCGCTCCTTGACCGGTGTTTGATAAAGACGATAGGTAATTTAAAGCCGTGCCGTTCAGTTGATACAATCTAACCCCGACGCCTGTTGCAATGTTTGGCATGCCATACCCATTTGACAGTAAATGCGTGACTCCGGATCCCGAACTAACGGTTAAGTTTTCTTGAATGGCAGAGGTAATATTTGCTGGGTTAGGTAAAAAACCCATCGCAGTTTGTGTATTTGCGGTTCCGCTGACAAACCCTGAAAGTCCGCTATTTGCAGGGGAGCCGGATTGGCACTGAAATCGAATATTAATAGGCGCGGTGACTTTCACATTATTATCGATCTCATTCTTAGAGATTAATGGGAAAAATACATTTGGTGTCACGTTTTCAACCATACAAGTGGCGGCTCGTCTAACAACGATGTTTTGGTGCAAATTAATGGCTCCGGGCCAATATAGATACCAACCATTATAGTAGTATGCGGAATCTGCATTCTCCGTTACGTTTAAAGAGCATTGCTTACATTTAAATGCCGTATAGGTAGAAGGTTGAGTCCAAGAAACAGTCCCCGTTGTTACGCTTGGCACGGGAACTCCTGAACCATAGTCAATTTTAAATAACTCTATGCTTGAGTCGGAAAAGTTTTTGGCTTTAACCAGAATCCAACCTTGGCTATCTCTATCTAGATTTGTTAGTGGGCGAGATTTCCAATAGCGAGAAAAATACTCCCCTGTATTGACATTCTTAACTCTAATTCCGACACCATTAACGATGGTTGTATAGGTCTGATCGAGCCCTAAAGCAGGGTTAGCTTGATACATGCCAGCATATGCTGAATCACCATTGGTGGCATAGAATTCTTTTAAAAACCCATCTTCATCAGCGGTGCAACGAAATAAAATTTGTTCCGGTTCATAACGTGCAGAACCTGAATCTAAAAAAGAAACATATCCTGTAGCGATTAAAGACCCTAAAGGTTGAAAGTTATTATTATTAATATTAATAACTCTTGGCGTTGTACCCATTGTACCCGATGAATCCGTAGACCCTCCCCAAGCACCAGCCGTTCCCTTTCCAGGTTCGGTATAATATACGCTACCAGAGTTCGTATTTATTGATGTGATTCGATAGCATGTTGCGAATGTATAGGTAGTAAAAGAAGAAAGTAGCAGGGCTAGCAATATTTTTGCAAAAGAAGATGTTGTCATTTTAATCGCCTTTACTTACTCGCAAGTTTCATTTAATAAAATAAGACTCAATGCTTTTTTGTCATCAGGAATGTTGTACGTTACGTGGCAATCGCCTAATTGCTGGGCAACGGATAGAGTGCCATTCAATTGTTCAACTCGAGCGTATATCTGATTTCCTTGTCCTACTAATCCAACGACTTGTTTGTTGGCATCATAAACGTCTGCACCCAGAGGTAATGATATAGATTGAGGTATAGAAATAAGAATAGGATAACCTACGGATGTATTAAACTTCAGTTTTACGTTGGCACCTGCGTAAGGTGCAATTTTTTGGGAGTTTTCAGCTAATGCAACATGATTATCCTCAATTTCTTTACTGTCTAAGCCAACGTTATTGTATTGATAAGGGATGAGAGACGGGATAATTGCATATCCGAACCTATCAATTGAAGCGCCAGAACCATTAATCACTCTAGCCCCTTTAGCGCCTTGCGCTTCAACTAACGCAAATGTGTCGCTAACATACGGACCCATAGTGACTCCTCCACCATGAGCAACGATGGCTCCCCTAGCAGAAAGGCTGCCTTGAGTATAATTTTCACCTTTAGATACACTGCCGGAAATTGTCGCTTCAGGAAATTGTTTCGTTAAATGAATTCCTGAGCTTACATTTCTATTATTCGCATCATAGTCGGCATTCACGCTGTAACTGAGTGTTTGGTCTTCTCCCATAATTCCAGATAGGTTGGCTTGATAGCTGGAATTACTGTCGCTATTTGTACCACCGAGCATCAGCATAGGAGAGTCATAGCTCCCTCCCAGAGGGACTGAAACCGTGAACATCACGATTTTATCGGTTTTTGAATTATCACGTTGATCACTATACGTGTAATTGTCGTTAACATGTCCAACTTTTTGTTGGCTATAAACAATACTGTATCCAATATTTTTATATGTGTTTGAATACCCTAGTTGGAATTGAGTATCGCGTTCACGGTTACCATAATAATTATTGATTGAACCCGATGTAAAAACTTGTCCCCACTCCCCTAAAGATTGGTTGATGTGTAGCACCATTTGGCTTTCTTGTTTATAGGTATTGGAGTTCCAGACTTCATTTTCTGATTTCATTCCTCTCACACCTAAAACATCAGCTAATTCACGAAACCCTTCAGTTGAATATTTATAGCCAGCTAATGTAATAATCGTATTTGTTGTCGACAAAGTACGGCTGTAATTTATGCCAACTCGCGCGCCCTGATGAGTTTCACCATTGATATCAGCATTAGAAAAGGCGGATTGTAGCCCAAAAGCACCAAATTGAGTCGCAAGTACTGTTCCAACAGAAGCCGCATAGTATTTATCTGCTGCACGGATACCACTGCTTAGCGTTAGCATGTTTGTTAAACCATGCTGAAAAGATGCATCAACAAACCGATTATTTATTCGGTTGAAATTCTTCAATTCACCCATCGCGATAGCATAGCGAGTATATCCTGGGCGAACAGACTCAGGTACGGCAGAGAAAGGCACAACAAATGATGTTACCTTGTCATTTGCTTCTTGAACTTCAACAAGCAGGTCGCCTTCATAGCTGGTTGGGTATAAATCTGTGATTTCAAATTGGCCTGGAGATACCGTCGTTTGGTAGATTTCAACGCCATTTTGCTTTACTGAGACGCGAGCGGTTGTTGTGGCGACACCACGGATAACGGGCGCATACCCTTTTTGTGAGTCAGGCAGCATCCGATCATCTGAAATTAGCTGAATGCCTCTAAATGAAAGGCTGCCAAAAATTGAACCAGCGGTAGATATTTCACCGACTAACAATTGCGATTTTAGTGAAACAATAGGACGTTGCAGATAAGTTCTTATCCAATTAAATTTCGTTTTTTTGCCATTATTATTTTCTGTCGATGTGTAATTCATTGATGCTTGTTGGCGAAACTGCCATAAACCTAAATTTATTCCCCCGTTGAAACTGGCAAACGCATAATCAGAGTTGTACCCTTTGGACTTATTTTTGTAATAGTTGGTATCATAATTAGCGAAAAGCATCGCTGTTCCAGCATTTAAGCTACTTTCCGGGACAAATCCTTTAGCATCTTGTTTGATATAAATCTGTGGAATGAGGAGATTTAATCTTAAATTAGAAGAGTCAAAACTCACTTTAGCGTCAGGGATAATGTCTTGAATAAACAAGCATTGGGCGGATTCTGTTTCTATGGAAGCATTGGCTTTTTTGAGCAAAATGCCCATAGACTCTAATTCTTCAGGTGAAAAACATGGAGAGGTGGTATCTGTCTTATCTAACTTGAACTCAACCTCTTTTTTTTCATAGAAGTTACTGTTAACAAAAAGATTGACTAAATATTGCCCTGTTGGGACATAGTTATTCTCACTAAATTTATTAATATCAATATTTTGCCCTCCACCTAGTAACATACTTTGGTCAAAGACAAATGATTGCTCATGATGTTGAGCATTAGCTTTAGAGATAAATAAAACAGCAATAAAGCAATAAGATGCAATCTTGTATTTAAACGATAGGTTTTCTCTCCTTAAATAGTAACAACGTCTGATTGTCATCTTATTTTTATCCACTAATTATATTTATACGTGTATTCGACATTACCACCCAAATCGTTGGTAAATGAGAATATGACTTTGTCTTGCTTTGAATTTATGGTTTTTTCATCTTTAAGCGGCAATTTTTTACTGGCAAATGGCGGGATCATTGTTGGTATTAATTCTATTTTTTCACCTGCTTGACCGAATACTTTTACAGAGTTCAATGATAAAAAATAAGGTGAGTTGTTCTTAACTTCGATACCTGAAGACGTTATGCCTGAAAATGAGATATGTTTCCCTATGTCATCGGCTCCTGAGGAGAGTGATGCTGGACGGTAGAAAATTTTAATACGATGGCGAATTAAAAAAGAAAGTTCATTCTCACTTGAAGCAGCATCGCGAGGAGGAATTTGCACTAAATTTAAATAAAATAGGGATTCCTTATCTTGAGGTAAACTTCCTCCGGTATAAATTAAGTTCGCGTCTCTACCTGTATTTGGCTCAATACGAAATACTGTCGGTTGAACAATGAAAGGGCCATCTGCATCGGCTGGTGTTGAATTCGGATTATCGATATCCGTCCAGATTTGCATGATATAGGGGGTATTGTCGTTATTCTTTAATTTTAATGTTTCTGACTTGGTATCTGACAGATAAACAACACGAGTTTTTAACATCGTGACAGATGCTGATGCGCTTGAAACAAAGGCAGAAATAAAAAGAATAAAAAAAATAAATTTTTTCATTATTTGGCTCTTTTTATAAAAACAATCTCTCTTCTTTTTGAGAAGAGAGATTAGGGGCTTAATTATAAGAAATAGAATATTGAACACTTCCTAACACAGTACCCGCTTCAGCCTGACCTTCAGCATAATAACGAACGGCATAGTCATGAGTTGCCGATTTTTCATTTTGTTTTAATACTAATCCAGCATTAGATTTAGTACCTGTTACATCAAGTGCGGCTTTACTACCAGTTGGTTCAATGAGTTCTAAAGAAACATTAGTTGCCGTACCAGTATTACCAACGCGGTTACTGGATGTAATATTGTTA
Source organism: Providencia sp. JUb39 (assembly GCF_012272845.1). Lineage (NCBI taxonomy): Bacteria > Pseudomonadati > Pseudomonadota > Gammaproteobacteria > Enterobacterales > Morganellaceae > Providencia > Providencia sp. JUb39. The sequence continues at coordinate 267,992 of NZ_JAAWXD020000001.1, forward strand.
GCAACAAAAATGGTGTTGATATTTGTATCTGTAGTTGTCGATCCTGTACAGCCACTCACTGCGATGGTAAATGGTGTTTCACCAGCAGTACTACCTGATGATGCTAGGTCTTTCTTTGATACTGTTGGCAATAAAACAACAGGTAACGCGGTGTTTCCATTAATTGTTACAGTACATGTTTCATCAGCAACTTCGCCTTGAAAACGTATTGTATTATTAGAAGCAGCTATTGCATTAGAAGAAACAATACAGGCTGCGATAACTAAATATTTATTCATGATTACATTCTCTCCATTCAAAAATATGTAATTTTTATTTGCTTACAAAAAAGTATTAAATTGATACAAGAAAAACTAATACATTATTTATTAAAGATGCTAAAAGCCATCTCATTAATAAGTTAATGAGAGGTATTTAAAGGAGATGTTTAATTTTTCTTTGTTAGGAAAATAAAGTTATGAGAATGAATTTCATTTCTTTATTATCGTTACCACATTTAAAAATGTATCCCTATAAATACAAGGAAATTTAAATCAAAAAAATATTAACATAACTAATACTCACTTAAAAGGTGTGAAAAACAAATTTAGGGATGTAAATACTTTCAATTTGAAACAATTAAACATATTTTGATACAAAATCTTAAAGCATAAAAATAATTAATGATAAATAAGTGATGCTTATTATTTTGAAAAATCAAAAGGCTAATTAAATAAGTAAAAATGAATCACTCTAAGTTAACTTAGTTAGACTAATTTAAATTTAGGATAAGTAGAAAAACGTATGTAATAAATTTTTTAGTAAAAAATGTTTCCGCCTAAAAATTAAGATAATTCTTAATTCGTTATATAGAAAAGTAATAAAAAGCAATTTTTGATGGTGCATCTAATAAGGTGACTCGCTTTCTATGTACCTTATATTTCTTTTTGAATGTATCTGAATGTTGAGATGAAAATAATTTAAATTGTTGGTGGTGTTATTGTATTTAGTTGTTTTTATTGGAATTATATTCGGTTTTTAATTTTTTATTGATTGGGTTTTCTTGGGGGAGGTAATGATTATTTTTAATATATTAAATACTCGTTTTATTGGTAAAAATATGTCTTAAACATGAAGTTTAATAAGACTTAATACTTTAGTTTTAAAAGTCAGTAAGAGAATTTTAATAGTGATACTGAAGGGTATTAATAGCATCTCATTTAATGTATGACCCTTGATTAAAATTCAATGCTAATATTTAGTATCAGCCAGTTATATTAAAGTAACTAAATTATATTGATTAAACCATTATCACATTAAAAATGAACTAATTAATTTGGTAATGATAAAATAATATGCTAGTTTTGATTTTGTGAGGATAATGTTTAAGTTTATTATTTAATGTTAATTTTATGATGTGATTTTGTTTCTTAATGCTTGGGGTTTTTTAAAATAACATTTTATGGTGAAGAGATACAAAGGACTTCCCAATGAAATATAAAATTATCTACAAAGACCAAATTATTGGGATGAGCGAACTTGAAAAAAGTGACCCGCCAATGGGATTTGTCTTTGGTGAATTAGTACCAACACCGTTTTATAAACCCAATATCAGTACCGTGAGCTGCAAACTGTATTGCAGTGATGCCCATGAAGAGATCCTTTGTAAATCTATCATGATTGAAGATCATTCAGACAAGTTTGGTGAGCAATACATCGAGGTAACGGTTTTAGTCGAGTCAGCAGAAGAGTTCGAGAAATTTTTTAAGCATCATCTAGACGCTTATGAAGAACAATTTATCTCAGAAAAATAGTGGAGAATGAATGTAACCATCTCTTTAGATGCAATTTAAAGAGATGGTTAATTTTTAAAGGGAAGGAAAATAATTTAAGTGATGATCAGCCGCTTTAGTTATTATTTAGAATAATCACTGTTTGACCAGAAAACTCACCTAGGTTATTCCCAATCAATGGTGACGGTGGCGGTGGCAGAAGCGGCGCCAGATTTAAAACCTTCTCCAAGCGCACAGAGGCTAAAACGGTAAGGGACTTGATGTGAACCGACGGTAAGTCCACCTAAATCCACGACATTTCCTGGTTCAGGGTTTGTTCCAGAATTAAAATATATACCATTAGAGGAGCATGCTGAGTAAATTGATTTAATTGATGCTCGTATGGTTGCAGGAGCAACTTCACCGGTGGCATCCATCGTCATTTTTAAGTCATTCGCATAACCTTGAGTGTTTCCCTTAAGTGTTAATTTAGCAGGAGTAACAACGTTATTATCACCGGTACAATTTATGGATAAATTTCCATCCACTACCCCTAAAACATCCTTACGATTCCCACCAGGTGTACCTGAAGTATTGCCTTCCCACTCCCAAACATTCACTTTGCCGAAATCAATCTTAGGTGGTGTAGAAATAGAGCAGGATAACGGAGTTTTTACTGTGATAAATCCTGCTGAAGAAAGGGGGATCCCAGTTTCCATATATAGGCCAGCATAGAAAGCAGGGACACTATACTTCCCTGGCTGTGCATTAGGCCCCACATAAATAGCAACAGTTCCATTAAAAGAGAGGCTTCTTCCTGCCCCCATCGGGTTAGGAAAACTATTATAAGATGTCCCTGTAACACAATATGTAAATGGGGATTTTTGGATCACTGCTCTACCCGTCGCAGTCGTCTTTCCATAAGAATTAAACGTGGCTCCACCATTATCCCCTCCTCCTCCATAAGTATTAGCAGTCGCATCTTTTACAATAAAAAGGATGTCTTCAGCAATCTTTAAGCCTGTATATTTACCATCTGATGATGTATATGTTGTACTTGCACGATTAAAAACAGAATTATCATCTGTACTGCGAATATTAAAGGCAAAACAGCTTTGGTCCATTATAGTTTGGTACCCCCAACCGGTTGCTGAACGATATGTATCATTAACAGCATTGCTCCATACTAAACCACCTCCGATATCATATTCACCAGAAGGCCCGCTAAGAGATAACGCTTGAGGCTGACCTAGCAAAAAGAAACAAATACTCCCAATTAATTTATAAAAATAATATTTCATATTTTATTAATCCTTTTATTACTCAAAGTTTGTCCATTGTGAAAATGGAGATTTTTCTTCATTCGCTAGGTCTTCGAATGTCTGTATTTCTGAAGTCAAGCTAACGGGCTCTTTTGCTGGTAACGCCATTTCTGTTTTACTTTCAGTACCGCAGGTATATGTCACTTGACGGATTGGCATATCCGCAGAGACATCAATATGACGTAAATCGAACTTCACCTGACATTGCTGTGCGGCGGTCTCTCCCCACTTCACCAACAATTCCCCCGTTTCTGGTAACCCAGTGAGGTACACCTGCCCGGCATCCCCCACAATGCTGCTAATGTTGTCAGCGCTGTTATCGGAGGTTAAGGTCGCAATCGCCCCAAAGGGCACATATTTGGCCCCCTGTTTTAAGGTCATTAACACTTGGTAACCAATACGGGTACGGAAACTGGCTTTCACCACAGCACCTTTGGTGGGGTAAACGTTGGTATTGGATTGCGGTAAATCGACATTTTCAGGCAGTGTGCTTGGGTCTAAGCCAATGCTGTTTTTGTTATAGTCGGAAAGATAAGGTGCCACGGCATAGCCTCGCCAATCCGTGACAGCAGAACCGCCATTAACACTGACCCCTTCGGCGCCCGGCGCGCTGATAAGCGCAACTGAATCCCCCATAGAGCGGCTTAATGTCAGCCCTTCGGCGTGCAGTAATGCACCGCCGCTGGCGTTCATATTGATTGACTGGGAATTATTGCTGTAGCTATAACCCGTGCTGATGCTGCCTTTATCGCCTTGGTAGCCCGCATTCAGGTTGGTGTTGGCAATTTGCCCTTTATTTCCCCAGCTTTGTGATGCGCCATAAGACAGCTTGCCATCCAGCATGTTGCCGCTCAGGCCGCTATTATTTTGCGTGCGCCCATTTTGGTCATGGCTCATGGAGTAAGTGGCATAAATGGACTGCAAATCACGGTCTTGGGTAAACACACTGAACGGCACGCTTAAGTTAAAAGAGAGCTGGCGGTTTTCCGGCCAGTGATTGCGGCTGTCTTTCACGCGGTCGATATTGTAGTTCACACCGTAACTGACCCCTTTAAAGCTGTTGCTGTAGCCCATGGATAAACCGGTTAAGGTTCGGCTGCTGCCCCAGTAATCATCGCGGTTAGCGCGAAAATGCAGTGAGCCATACTGTTGCATCTGTTGGCTGAGTTGGGTTTGGAAGCTGCTGCGACGACGTTGCAACGTCCACGGGCTAAGACCCTCTTCAAGGCGATAACCTTGGCTGTTAAATTCGCTGAAATTATAGAAATGCTCGGTGGAGTAACGTAATGCGGTTAAATCCACTGACGTGCCTGTTGCCATTAAGCTTTTTGAGTAACGGATACGGTAAGATTGCCCCGTTTTTCGCTCGCTAGAGCTAGACACAGGGTTGGAATAAGTAAATTTAGCCGATGAGTGAGTGACGTCCGTGGAGACGGCACCGAAATCCCCTAACGAGACCCCGGCTCCCGCACTCAGTGATTGATAATCTTTTGCCAGCAAGGCGCCGCCATACACCGTGACATCGTTATGCAGCCCATAAACAGCGGTACCGAGAATAAAGTCAGAACGACGCGAGCTGGTGGTCAAGTTACCGTTATAACGACCGGAGGCCACTTCGTATTTCCAGCCGCCGGGGCGCAGCATCACGGGTAAGGATGAATAGGGCACCACAAACTGGCGTTCAGCGCCATCGGCTTCGGTGACCGTGACGTCATAATCCCCGGATAACCCCGCTTGCTGGATATCATTGATATAAAAAGGCCCTGGAGCCACATAGGCTTCATACACGATATTGCCATTTTGGCGGATAGTGACGCGGGCATTGCTGTTGGCGACACCACTGATCGCCGGCGCATAGCCGCGTAATTGGCTTGGCAGCATCTGCTCGTTGGAAGTCAGCTGCACGCCCTTAAAAGGCACACCATCAAACACATCGCTGCCCGTGCTGCTTTCACCCACTAACAATGTTGAGCGCAATGCCCGAATATCCCGTGATAGGGTGGTATTGGAAAAGTAGGTTTGGGTGTTGGTCGTGGCCGATTGGTTCTCGCTCCCGCTGTATTCAAAGCGAGAGTGGGTGAGGTTACTGCGCAGACGCCACGGCCCTGCATTGGCACCCAATCGTGCGGACGCAAATACGTTGGTATTTTGATTTTTTTTGCCGTGGTCATAGCGGCTCGTGGTGCGACCGGCGCTGACGTTATAGTTCGCCATGAGTGCCGGAATGCCATCGTCCCATAATGACGGATCCGCATTACGGTTGACTTGAGATTGCATCGCTACTTGCGGCACGCTGATGTTTAATCGCAAGCGTGACAAATCTAATCGGGTTGTCGCTTGTGGGATCAGTGCGCCTAAATCTGAAATAAACTCGCCGTTAGGTAAGTCTTTCAGGACAGGAATTTGCGGCACATTGACCCCAAAGGTGTCGAGTTGCTCAGGGGTTAATTCCGGTGCGATTTCACCGTGGGCATTTTTGATAAAATTAAGCGTGAATTGTCCCACGTCCTGTTGGTTCACAAATACGGAAACGGTGTATTCCCCTTCGGCAACGCCACCGGCTTGTGAGAACGCGGATAAATCCACGTCTGTGTTTTCACCCACCACCCCTAAAAAACTGGGGTCAAAGTAATCTTCGGCCTGTGTTGGCGCGACCGCCAATAGCAATAGACACGCCAGCGGGTGATAACGGAAAAAAGGATTTTTTGGCTGGTGTTCAGCAATTTTATGGGCTTTTTTCATGATCTTCCTTTATCTTGCGAATGCAAGAATCCCCCCGTTGCCAATGCGCATCGGGTGAATGTGTTTATCTGTCGGTTGTGGTTACATTGCTGAGAGTTGGCGTGTTCTCATTGTGTCGGTTCCGCCATCGTCTTCCATGAGCTGCCAATGAATGTCGTTTGCGACATGGCTGGCATCAAGGGGCCACTGCGCCTCCCCAAAGGGAGGGATCATGCGTGAGGAACTTAAATTCAGGGCGTTTTTCCCCACCGACAGTGACGCTAACGTGACATAAAAGGGCGTCGGGTTTTTCAGGGTTAGCGTATTTTTTGTGCGCTGAAATTGCAGCTGTTCGGCGATATTGTCGAGATGATGTTCCGGTAATCCCGCGGGGCGATAAAACAGCTTCAGATTGTTTTGTACCGCCAGGATCATTTGCGCGCCTTCAGCCGCCTCTTTTGACTGGGCGGGGATGGCAGTCAATGATAACTGCGCAATCGACTCTTTATCTTGCGCGAGTAAATGATGCTTTTGAAGAATACGCAATGTGAGCGTTTCGCCCGGTTCGAAGCGCTGTAACGGCGGTAAGGCAATAAATGCCGTCAGGTTTTCATCCACGGTTTCGGTATTCTCGTTCGCCGTTTTGCTTGATGAATTCCCTTCCCACGGCAAGAGGCGCGCCTGTAATAAATACGGTATCGCCGTATTATTGGTGATAGTGTACGTCACCCCGTTTTTGGCATCATGGGGGTAAATCACACGGGTTGAATGCAGTGTCAGCCCATTAATTTGGTCTTGGATGTTATTTGCCAACACAGGTTGGGTAAAAAGTGCCGCCAATAGGGCAACTCCACTCATCAGGCGATACAACACAGGTTTTATCATCTTCAATAACTTAATGTTTTTCATCGCGAATATCTCCTGATTGAATCTTCCCCTGATACGCGGTGCTCATATCCCCATAATCGGTAATCACTCTCCACTCTGCGTGTGTGGCACCGCCGTTGACGGGGTACGTTTGGGTGGAGAAGGGCGCAATCATAGGGCCCAGCTCTCGTACATCAATGGGGTGCTGATCCACACTCAATTGCGCCAACGTGATGTAATACGGCGTTGAGTTACGGACTTCAAGCTGTTGACCTTGCTGGCGAAAAACCAGTTGGCTTGAGGCGGTTTCGACGCTCATGGGGAACCCTTTCGGGCGATAAAACAGCTTGATAACGTTGCGGATCCCCACCGAAACTTGCGCACTGGTCATCTCACCTTCGGGGGCACTCGCTTTTGTGGTGGAAGGGATCGCTAATAAGCTTAAATAAAACACGGATTCTCGGTCTGTCGGCAGCTCCGCGGTACCATTACGTACAATAAGCAGTGTGCTTTGGCTCTCTTTTTCTAAGCGAGACATCGGTGGTGTCACAATAAACGGGGGCGCGGGTTTGTGGGCATTCCCCTCTGGCGTATTGAGGACGTCAGCTTTGATTAAGTAAACCTGCGAACTGCTGTTTTTGATGGCAAGTTTTGTATTTGGATTGGCAGCATCAAAGACGACACGAGTTTGAGCCAAACGCAGCCCGCCTTCTGCGGCAAAGGATAGCGTTGAAAAACTGCTGCATATCAACAAAATAATAAGCGCGCGATAGTCAAAAAAACGATTCGAAAACATGCTGATTACCCAATTAGTCATATACGAAGCTAAACGTGACGGTTGCGATAAGTTCACCGTTCTGTAAATTGTCACTGGCGGTGCAGGTGCCGCAGGCCAGCTCGGCAGTAAAATCAAGCGAGCTGTTTAAGCTTGCGACATCGCTGGTTCCACCCGGTGGCCATGTTTTGATGGTAATGACCTCATTGCCGGATTTGGCCGTATTGTCATTGGCATTGAAAACCTTATTCCCCGTGGTGGATAGCTTAAAGCCATAGCCTTTTGTGGTGCTGGATGCATCGGCATACAGCGGTTCATTGTTATCCGCGGTGAATGTGTTCCCTTTGACCGCAATTCTGGGTGTTAAAAAATAGCCCTGGCACCCTGAGAGGGTTAACGTGAATCCGCTACGTTGCGGACTTTTCAGAATTTCATCGTAGGGCAGTGGTGCGCCATTGTTATACGTGACGGTACTTGGCACCGTCACATCGCAGCTACCGCCATAAAAAAAAGCGGAAAATGAGAGGGTGGTTGAGGCACTGCCTGCCTGTAATTCACTGGCTGGTAATAGCAACCCTACAATCACGCTGAAGAAAGAAAGTTTTCGTATCATTGTTATTAACAGCCTTCAAAATCAGTGATAGATAAAATTAAACGTTAGTGAGGCGGTTAACTCGCCACCTTGTAAGCCATCGGCGGTACAGGTTCCACAACTGACGGTTGCTTTCAGGGGAATTTTTCCATCCAATGTGCTGGCAAAGGTTTTACCCCAGTTTGTGGTGGTGAGTGCCTTAATTTCTTTATCCGTTGCCAGGTTGTCACTTTGATTAAAATTACTGTTACCGTCTGTGGATAATAAAATGCCATAGCCTGTACTGGTGCTGCCGGGACTCACAAACAGCGCTTCACCGGAGGCATTATCGGTATCTCCTTGGATGGTTATCGAGGGGGTTAACCCGTAACCTTTACAGCCCAGAATGGTGAGATCAAAGGTTTCGCTGATATCACTGGTGGTGGTGATATCTTCAGCAGGAATAAGATCCCCGTTACGGATCGAAACCGTCGGGGGGGCGGTAATTTGGCAGCCACCACCGACAATGCTGGCACTGATTTTGGTGGAGGCTGTGGTAGCCGCCATCGCGGATTGCCCCAGACTTGCCCCATACAATGCGGTGGGAATGAACAGGGAATAGAGTGACTTTTTAGTCAGTGTCATGATGATTTCCTATTTTTAGGTCTTACTGAAAAATAAGGTTAAACGTCAATGAGGCTGAGAATTCACCGGGGATGGCTTCCCCATCCACGGGCCCCACTAAACCCACGAGAAAAGTCTCTTCCGTTTGGTGATGGTTCTCTTTGGTCAGTGGTGTTAAGGCAATCTGTTCACCGCGTTTAAAGGCTTTGCTTGTGTCATAAAAATCACTCAGGGAGAGCGGCGTGCCATCACTGAGGCGTAACATAAACCCTGTGCTATTTGGGGTTCCATCCAAGAAAATTGAGCTTTCGTTATAGGGGGTATTTCCCTGTAACGTAATTTTTGGGGTGAGATTTCCCGTTTTATCCACACAGATAAATTGCGCTTTCAAGGGCTTAATTTGATGCGTGGTCACTGCGCCTTGAAAATCGGATGTGCGCATTGGTGTAAATTGCAATGAGTTAGGAATGCGAATTTCGCACCCAACATCATCGGTAATGAGCGCTCTAATCTCGGTATTTTCGGCCAGTGCCATGTGCCATCCGTTAAGTAACACGGCGAAAAAAAACATGCATAATTTATTGAATTTGCGCATGAAACTCGTCCTTTCCGCCATAGTCATTAATGGCTTTCCATTCAACCGAGCCTTGTCGTTGAACATGGGAATAGGTGATGCTGCTAAACGGCGCAATCATGTTATTTCCCTTTTTGGTACTCAGAGAAACGGGCTTATTGGCAATTTTTACGCTGTCTAAGGTGATGTAGTACGGGGACGGATTGGACACTTGAACCCCATTATTTACACTCGAAAATTTCAGTGATTTCATCGCTTGAGGCTGGGTCATGCCTAACTGATTCGGGCGATAAAACAGCTTGATGATGTTTCCCGTCGACACTTGTACGGCACCATCAATATGATTTTGTGGGGTATTCAATCCTTTTTCGCTGGTCGGCATGGCGACGGTACGAAAATAAAAAACAGATTCTTTATCTTGTGGGAGCGCCACATTTTTTTTCATTATGCGGACTTGATTCGTGGAACCAGACTCTAGTCGGAATAACGATGGCGTCACCATAAAGGGAGTCTCACCATTGTCGCCATAGGGGGTTCTCAAAATCTGTGCTTTGACCAAATAAGGCGTAAGTGATTGGCTCGAACTGGTAATTCCCACGCTTTTTCCGGTGGTGTTATCACTTTCTGAAAAGATAATTCGAGTGGTGTCGATAGCGATCCCGGCTATCGATGAACCTGATAGCAATAGCAAGCCACCGCAGATCCCTTGCATAAATCGGTTATTTCGCATTTGTCTATCCTCATAGTTTTCGTGGCAGAATATAGGTAAGACGGAGCCCGCCTTACCTCAATCGACTGAGTTAATTAAATCGAATTAGTCAACGATATAAGCCACTAAGATGGGTGCGCTGTAGGAACCTGCTTCAGGTGCATCTGTTGTCGTTGCCATACCAACTTTGAAGGTGTATTGCGCGTCAGTATTTTCTGCACCAATGTTAAATGCGATTTTTTCGCCATTAGTGACAGTTTTATTCGCTTCGTTTTCAATCATAAAACCAACGGTTTTCGAATCGTCAGAAACAAAGAGGTTACGTTCGTTGTTACCTACTGAAGTAATACCCTGAATGATCAGGTTGCCGTTTTCACCCTTGGTGCAACCGACTAAAGTCACTGGCATCTCAACGGTTGTAGAGGACATTGCATTAACAGCGGCAAAATCTGAATCTGCTTCACCCACAGACGTTTTTAAAACACCCACGTTTAAGACTGATTTACCGCCATTGATGGTGACTTCACAGGTTGTGTTGGTCAGGATCCCTTGCAGAGTCACTTCTGCAGAAGGTGCTGCCATTGCGTTTAAACTTACACAGGAAGCGCCAGCAAATAATGTTGTTAACGCTAATTTTTTAAAAGCCATATTGAAATTCCTTTATATATAAAAAACGAAATAAAACATACTTCAAGAAATCTGTGAAAGTGGTGATATCTTTACCCACATTCACAGTAAAAACAGATGCGCTCATTAAACTAACAGCAAGCGCATCTACAATGATTTTTCACTGATTTAATTTCTTTAATAAAAAAACAATAAATAGCTTTAAATAAAGCTATTTTAGAAGTATTGATTAAAACAAATGGAAAATACCCATATGGAGTGGGTTTTTAAAACTGTTTTTTATAGATTAAAAAACACTAATTTCAATTAATTATTTTTTTAATTGAGAATGAATGATAATAAGCTTTAATTTAAATGATTTTAAATTAAACGCTAATTTAGTGTTATTAATCCACTGTGATTTATTTTGAAATTAGAGCGCCATGTTGCTCAAATAATAAATTAAACTCATCGTAAAGCTCTGGTTCCTTGGCTTCTATGCGTTCAGAAACAAAGAAGAAGAACGATTCTAAAGATACACCCAAATAATGAAGTAAAAGACATAAGGTAGATAAAGTTATTTCACAGATACCATTTTCATAGCGTGAAATTTGTTGTTGGGAAACTCCAATGAGTGAGCCTAATTGTCTACCTGATAATAATTTTTTCCTTCTTAAGCTTGCAATTTCATCTGCGATAGCTTGAGAAAATGATTCTGTAATTCTCTCTATTTTTTTCAAACTCATCATAAACCTTAAATAAGAATCAATTTCAAAACATATTAAATAAAACAAATGCGTAAGCACATATCTGTTTTTATTTTTAAACAAATTAAGAGTAAAAAACAATAGGGTGAAATTTGACAATATTTCCAACCAAAGCATGATTTACACATTATCCTCAATGTGAGTTTGTTAAAATAAATAAATTACAAAAGGTTACGATATCCTTACTCGTAATATGGCTTAATGCGGCTTAATATGGTAGCGATAAATTCTATTATAATTCTTTTTTGTAGGTGATTTTAGATTTATATGTCGTCAAAAATATATTTTCATAGTTACATTTTAAAAAATCAAAGAATATTAATACGTAACAATGAGGAATATAAAAATAACAATAAAATTCAGATGTATAGGCTATGCATCATTCAAGACATGCTTAGTAACAATTATGAATTCAAAAAATGAAATATACAAAATATGTCGAAATGTTATTTCGATTACATTTAATGACATTGAATTTGACTTAAGTTGTTGATGTTTGTGATTCAGATCACTTTAAGATGTATTGAAAATGACACATTCATTTAAGACGCGGGTTTTATTTATGGGGTTGAAACAAATTCAGATTATTGTTGGTCATACCGACATTTTTTGATGGGAATTGATGACATGATGTTTCCATCACTCATCAAGCAAGAATCGCAAAAGTAACCGAAAAGAAATCGAATTTGCAGGTATAATCTCTCCAATTTCATTCAACAGGCTTAGATACCAACATGGCAAAACTCACCTTACAAGAGCAAATGCTCCAAGCAGGACTCGTCACCAGTAAAAAAATGGCGAAGGTACAGCGCACAGCGAAAAAATCACGAGTACAGGCTAGAGAAGCCAGAGAAGCGGTAGAAGAGAATAAAAAAGCACAGCTTGAGCGCGATAAGCAACTGAGCGATCAACAAAAACAAGCGGCACTGACGAAAGAGTATAAAGCTCAGGTGAAGCAGCTGATTGAGATGAACAAAATTGATGTGGCGAAAGGCGATATCAGCTTTAACTTCACAGATAATAACCTCATCAAGCAAGTGACCGTCGACAAAACAACACAAAACCAACTTATTAGCGGCCGTCTCGCTATTGCGCGTTTAGCGACTGACAATCCAGAAATGAGCACTTACGCAATTATTCCTGCGAGTGTGGCGGATAAAATCGCTCAACGTGATGAAAGCAGCATCGTATTAAATAACGCCTTGAGTCAGGAAGAGCAGGATGAAGACGATCCGTACGCAGATTTTAAAATTCCTGACGATTTAATGTGGTAGTTGTTTAGAACGGGCTTTTGCTGTGTGCGTGAATGGGTTTTCCAGTTATCGGATGAATAAAATTCAATTCACTGGCATGCAGCATCAGCCTCGGCGCAGGTTCAATATCTGCAGGCAGTATGCCTCCATACAGATCGCACCCCAAAATAGGATGACCGAAAAGTTGGCTGTGAATGCGCAGCTGATGGGTTCGTCCTGTTTCTGGAATAAATTTCACCCTCGTCAGTGGTAACTTACGTCCATCGTCTAGCTCACGATAAAACCGCTCAATTACCTGATAATTGGAACGTGCCGGTTTACCGTGAGTCACGCAAATCGACATTCGGGGAAACAGAGCCGGATCTTTGGCTATCGGCGCATCTATCACACCATGATCATTTTCCACATGCCCACATAGTAATGCGCTGTAGGCTTTCGTCACGGTTCGCTGGCTAAACTGTCGGCATAACTCTGCATTTATGGCTTTATTGCGAGCCACGACCATGACACCAGAAGTACCAAAATCAAGGCGGTGCACTAGGGTGCATTCAGGGAACAATTGAACGAGCCGGTAATGTACTGAATCGAGATTTTGTGGATTCTTTCCAGAGAGGCTCAGTAGCCCTGAAGGTTTATTGATAATAATAAGGTGCTCATCCTGCTCAATGATTTCAATGTCATCATGGCAAGGGGGCGCAATAAAGGTATCAATAATCGTCGACATCAGGTTATCCAGATAAAAAGTGGCTATGGATAATACCCAATTTTGCGCTATCTGACGATAATGTTATTGGGTGTGTAAAACTAAAGGCATAGTCTGGGCAGGCATTGTGTTTTATACTGCGCGCTGTGAAATTGAGTCAATATAGAGGGTGGTATGGCAATGAACGGAACAATCACAACGTGGTTTGAAGATAAAGGTTTTGGGTTTCTCAAAGATGAAAACGGGGATAACCGTTATTTTCATGTGATTAAAGTTGCCAACCCAGAACTGATTAAAAAAGGGGCGGCGGTTACGTTTGAGCCGACCACAAATAATAAAGGCTTATCCGCCTTTGCGGTTAAAGTGATCCCTGAAAGCAAATATATCTATATTGCTGGCGAGCGCATTAAGCTGACGGCTATCAAATCATTCCGTATCTATTATGAAGATGTTCCTGCAGATACACGTATTGATAAAGAAAATACCGTGTTATCGATTGGTGCACTAATGAACAGTATTAAACCTAAAACGAATATTAAGCCGGGAGCAACTCGAGCGCTGAAAAAGCTAATTATTGAAACCCAGCATGGAACAACATTAACGTTCTCTGAAGATGAGATTGACGTGGATGAAACCATGAAACAGCTTAAAGGTGTTAAATAGCTTTCGACTGAATTAAAAAATCCCCCAATTCCATTGCCTCTCTTTTAGAGGCAATGCTTTTCCAGCACTATCTACGATACCCTTTCCTAAATTTGAATGAAAAATCAACAAACGATCTAAAAAGATAATATTTTTAATAAGCCATCGCTACATATTAAGCAAGATGTATTAATATATGCGCGAATCGCATTCTGATACGTCCAATTTATAGTACCTTTATGGCATACAATCTGGATTGTAAATATTATGATGCGGGTTAGTTGTTGTTAAGTTGATAATCTAAATGAAAATTATTGCGGAATAACGAATTAAGCTGTAGAAATATATTTTTATATTGGTATATTACTCATCTCATGGGTTTTTTATTTTGCAAAAAACAATTTAGCTGTTTCAAATTGTAATTTGTTGTAATAAATGATGTATTTTATCTCGTTTTTATAGAGTTTTACTCCTCCTACGTAAATTTTATTTTAAAAAAATAAAAAATATATTAAATAAATTGAACAAAGCTTTATTTAATATATATCAGTTAGTTAATTCTACTTATCATATTAGGTGTACTCGCACTCGTTGTATCTTAATAAAGCCCGACGATCAATAAATTACTATTTGATAGGTAGTACCTATCAAAATAATCTTGTTCGATCGGTATAAACGTTTTTACTCTTATTTTAATGTATTTATTATTAATGGAAATTAAATAAATTGTTTCTTTATATTGGAGTGTGGTTAATGAAATCTAATATAATTAGTGGTCAGGTGGGAGCTTTTTTAAGAAAATCACGTAAAGAAAAGAACATGACGGGAAAGCAACTGGCGAAATTAATAGGAATCAGCCAGCAACAGATATCAAGATATGAAATGGGAATCACTGCGATTACTTTAGATCAGCTTGATGTTTTTTTAAGTATTCTAGATAAACGATGGGTCGATGTCATTAAATATGTCGAAAAAGATACTGACTCTGAAAAAAGAATGGGTAATAAAGGAAGTGCGAGTAAATATACTTCCTGGGGAAATTACTCAACAAAAACCATCATAAATAACTGCTAATTTTTCCTCTTAAATTAGAAATAAAATAATCAGTTAATTCTGGTTATTTTATTAAGCATATTCTCTGGGAAATTCGATTGTTTTTTATAAAACACACAATGAATGTGTTTTTTATGCTATGCAATTAAATTTTTCTTCATGGATATTAAATAGAGAGAACAACATGTTAAATAAAAAAATGGCATCTGTTTTGCTATCAACAATTATTGCTGCTTCCTTTGCTACAGTTGCTAATGCTGACACTCGTACTGCTCAAGCGACAGCAACATGGCAAGCGACCGCAATTAAAGATACGACAAGTATGCTGGTTGTTACGCCATTAAAAAGCTTAACATTTAACTATGCAGAAGGTCAGAAAAGCTTTAACCAACAAAATGGCGCATTTGATATCGCTATTCAAGGTCAATCAGGTGCAACAGATTTTAAATTAGCATCAAAAATCATTTCTAACACTTTAGCGAGAACAACAGATGATTCTAAATTAACTGTTGGCGTTAAATGGAATGGTGAAGATCTGAATAAAACGACTGACACTGTGTTAATCGATACTTCAAAAGGCTTAACATCAGGTTTAGATAACTTAGCTGCAGATGGTATCTACAATGGTTCAGAGCGTGCAACTGACCGTGGTGAGTTCACCTTCGTTATCGCTAGCGCGGAAGCGGCTGGTGCAGCGACAGACTTCAAAGCACTGACCGACGGTTCATGGGATGGTGATGTTAAAGTTCAGTTCACTGCAACTTGGGATGGTACTTTCACACCAGCTCCTTAATTGATTATTTACGCTTAGTGAATAACTAATTTTCACGATAAAGATACTATAGGGAAATATTATCTTTATCGTTATCTTTTTTAAAATTAATAATTATGAAAAAAATAACACTAGCATTAGCTTTATTATCTATTCTCCCAATAAAAATGAGCTTGGCGGTTAATGTAGGTAATATTACTGAAATCATATCGTCAGATGAAGACTCATTAGCAAAAGAAATTGAAAATACAGTTAATACGGCAAGGCTCGTTAATTTAACTATCGAGAAAATAGACTCGCCACTTGAGAATGGAAAAGTTATTCCCGTTACGGATCCGAACGAAATATTATCAACCCCCGCTAATCTGATTTTGCCGGGGCAAGCAAAAGATGTTTTTAAAATTATTTATCAAGGTCCCAAAGACGATAAAGAACGTTATTACCGATTAAATTGGAAAGATGACCCTATTGGCGAAAGCGGTGTAACAAAAAGTGCAAAATCTGCCTCAGCGACAACGTCAGCGACCATTAGCACCATCTTGGTTGTTGCACCAAGGATTGAAAAATTTAATTACCAATATGCAAACTCTCAAGTTTCCAATATAGGGAATAGTTCATTTCGTGTGGTGGCATCAGGGCCATGTTTACCTGAAAAACAAAAATATAGCGTGGATGGTATTTGTCGTGAACGTTATTACCTCATGCCACATTTAGCTGTGAAACTACAGTTTGTCGATCTTAATAATAAAAAATCTAGCGTAGGTATTTGGCACAAAGGAGATTTCATTGTCGTCAAATAATTAATAACGGACTTTAATCATGCGTAAGAGTGTTATTGCTTTATCAATATTAAGCATTTTTTTTTCAAACACCATTCATGCTAGTGAGATGAAGAGTATTAAAATTGGTGGTTACATTATTCCTCCGGCATTTGTGAGTGCATTGGAAGAAGGAATGTCTGTGCCTGTTTTTCTACGATTAAGTGATGATGCTAAAAAAAACCAAAGCGAAGATAAAATCGCGGATGCAGTTATTGTCATTGACCAAGGTAAAATTAAGTTATCGAGTATTCACCTCATTGACAGTACGCAAGGTCCGCAACTGAATAGTTTGCTAGTTGATAAAATTGAAAATAAACAAGATGCCATTTTTGATGATAACAATGGTATCGTTATCGACAATAATGCAGTGCTGAAATTAAATATTTCGTCATTCAATTTATCATTAGATGTTGATAAAGCTGCATTTACACCGAAAACTCACGCAAGGCATTCTGTATTAGGTGATTCATCCGTTAATTCACTTTCGGCAGTGGCAAACTATGATTTAGGTGTATTCCAAAGTCAGGTAAAAAATGCAAAAAATAGCTCCAGTAGCTATTTCAATTTAGACGCGTTATTTGCCGCAGCAGAGCACCATTTTAATATTAATGCATCGGCTTATAGCATCGGTAAATCCAATGCGAATGTTGAATTATATCGAGCGATGTATGAGCGTGATTTTAATGGATTGCGTGTC
Source organism: Providencia sp. JUb39 (assembly GCF_012272845.1). Taxonomy (NCBI): domain Bacteria; kingdom Pseudomonadati; phylum Pseudomonadota; class Gammaproteobacteria; order Enterobacterales; family Morganellaceae; genus Providencia; species Providencia sp. JUb39. The sequence continues at coordinate 285,220 of NZ_JAAWXD020000001.1, forward strand.
GCATTGGGTTTAATGAGTACGTGGAATTTACAATCCATTGCGAGTTTAACTGCGTTGAGCAGCAGCAAAATTTATGCGGTCACTATCGGGAATAACTCCGCGAGTGTGGTCAATAATAAACAGCAGTCACTGACCCCTATTTATGCCTTCTTAAATAGCCCTGGCGAAGTTCGTATTTATCGTCAAGGTAAGCTTCTTAACATCCAAAACTTCCCAATGGGTAACTTTGAGGTAGACACCAGTACACTGCCTTTTGGTATTTATGACGTTACTATCGAAACGGTTGTTGATGGGAAAGTGGTCACCACTCAAAATCAAACCATCAATAAATCCTTAGGGGCAATCGGAGGAAACTTCGACAAACTGAATTGGGAAATGTACGGGGGCTATGTTGATTTCGATAAAAGGAATTATGTCCGTGGCGAAGATCGTCATAGCCAAGCTCCAGAGAAAAGTTATTTAGCGGGCGCGTCATTCGCCTATAACTTCCCCGTGCTGTCGGGGATACGCTTCCAGATGTCAAACTATGGTTTTGATAAATTCCTGGTTCAAGAAACGAGCATTAACGCGTCGATTAATAACTACATTTCGGTTTCTTGGCAGGGCATGCTGGAAAACCACGGCAGCCATCGCAACATTGGGACAATTTCTGTCAGTCTTCCTGAAGGCTATGGTTCCTTTTGGGCATCACGAGAGCGAACGGTGGTCGAAGGAGATTTGCCGCTTTACGATGCGGATAACTATTCCTATGGCGCAACAGTTAACTTCGACAAGATTATTGATAGGGCGGGTTCATTCACGATCAGTAATACCAAAGACCGTCGCGTAGGTAGTGATTCAATTAACTACGAATATGCAAATACGCTGTTTTCTGGACGCTATGGAACAGTTGGACTCAGAGCCGGTGTGCAGCGTTATCACTATGACAATCAAAACAGTACCAACGAAAAATATGTGAATCTGGATTTCTCATTACCGCTGTCTACGTGGTTAAGCACGGGCGTTTCTTCCACGAACGGCAACATGAAAGCCAATATTTATGCCAACAAGAGTTTTGAAAACTCGCCGATCACCAATGCGGGAATTTCAGTCTCTAAGTTGGTGCGTGACAAAGATAATGGCGAATCAGATTTTTCGACGCTGGCTTACGCCTCTTATGACATGAAATATAACTCGGGCACCGTTACGATTAACCGACCGGATGGTGACCGACTGAACGGTAACTTAACCTCTCGCGGATCGGTGGCTTATAGCAACGGCATGATCACACCAAGCGGCAATCAAGGAAAATCAGGGGTAATTATTAATTCTGAGATTCAAGGTGCCGGTAGCATGGTGGCGAAGGTGAATGGGCAAAACTACCCAATCAGCGGAAAAAATACCTTTATTCCATTGTCACCGTATTCAGATTACGACATCCAGTTAATGAATGATGGGAAGTCCAAAGACAGTTTTGACATTGTCTCTGGGCGCAATAAATCCGTCACGCTGTATCCCGGCAATATCGCGTTTTATCAACCTGAGGTTCGTCAGTTGGTCACGGTGTTTGGACGGCTTAAATCACCAGATGGTGAATACATAAAATATGCTTCGATTCGTAACCATATAGGGCGAACAAAAACCGATAAAAATGGGGAGTTCTCCATGGACGTTGATGTGCGCTATCCCGTAATTTCGTTATTGCAAGAAGATGAGAAAACGATCTGCGAAGCCGATTTAAACCTACAAGGCGCACGCGGTGCTTTATGGGTCGGTGAGGTGACCTGTGAGCCTCAAGAAGCATTAGCAAAACGCTAACTCTCAATTTTAAGGTTAATAAAACATGCGAGTATTATCGACATCAGCACTCTGTTTTTCACTGGCGGTACTCACGTCAAATGCATTGGCAGCGACAGCACCATTGCAGGAATACGTCATTGTTGAGAACCAGATTGATAACGAATTTTTTATCGTTGCCAACAGGGTTGACCCTCGCTTTTCTGGATCCAACGTTTTTACTAAATATCAACGAAATAGCCAATTAAGCTTAGGCTATATGGGGTATACCGGTACCCCTTTTAGCTCGACCTATAATATAGGGGATATTTGGCTAGAAAACTCCCCTGTAAACCAACCATTTGTGGGGAACCGTTGTATGACAAACAACCGAAATTGCCCTGCAACATCCTATTGGTCAGCTCAACAACTTCGGGATAATGGTGCATATAAAATTCAGCAAACAGGAACACCCGGAGAATCCGGATACTCTAGACCCATTTTTTCTGAATCATTTTACCGTTGGATTGCAGAATTACCGCCGGGAACCGAATACACGTTTGATTTAAGAACTTGTACGAGTCGAGATGATTATGACCTGAGTAATTCGACCTGTATGACCAGCGGCGGGCGAACCTCGACTCAGCAGCATTATATTCCAACGAATAAAAAGGGAAATATTATCCTGAAGGGAACGGGGGCTTTGCAGGAAGTCTTCGTGGATAGTAACGGCAACCCAACGGTTGGGTTGGGATCAAACTTTTGTACTACGGGAATTGTTGGAAACGTTTCTGGCGTTATTTGTCAGCTCGTTGAATTGGAAACGAAAGGTTCATCGATCAGTGGGTCATTTACCGTCCGTATGTATATCGATCACCAAAAATTGGGTCTGACGGCGGCGCCTAGAGCTGCATTAATCCAATATAAAGGGAGTAACAGTACCCGTTGGACTAACTGGTCATCAACCACCAATATGTCGGAAATATTTAATAACGGCTCGAATTTTATTGAAGTGTTCCTATCGAATACATATTTGAAATCCATTGTTGATGCTTCTCCTAACTCGAGTGTGACCTTGGCGGATAGTGTTTATACGTTTGCTTTTCAATCTCCACTGCCTCAATCAGGGTTCTATGAGTTTACTCCATCGAACTATCTGATTATTAAACCTCGAGATTATGGGATCAGTATTATCCCTGCCGACTTTAACCCGAATCAATCGAAAACCGGGAAAGTGGGTAATGAAGAGCCGCCAATTGAATTTAATTATATTGTGACGACCAGCGGACCAAGGCAGGCAGATTCAATCACCGCCAAAGTGGAAGGTCCAAGCACCACGTTAAAAGGGCAATCGTACTGCTTATTTAGCTCAAATGATGACAAATTCAAAGTGCCATTTTCAGCGTATTTGTCATTTAAAAATCACACGGGAAGCTTAGAGTCTTACCGAGCCAGTTGCGATAGCAATGAAATTTCCCTCAAAAATGCGTTATGGGAAGAGACGCCGTGGGCAAGACCAAATGAAGATTTAGGTTCCTTTTATCGCACCAACTTAGACCTGTTATTCCCAATGAATGAGGCGAATTCTTTCTTTACGTTAGACGGCATTGATTGGCTAGGGACAGTCTCAGCGAGCGGAACGGTGACAGTAAAAGCCATCTGGACAGGGCCCGATATTCAATAAATTAATTCATTTTTTAGGCGACTCATTCAGTATGCAGTTGCCTTTTTCTTCAGCGCTAACAGGTTAATTATGAAACTCAATTCTTTGCTGAAATTCTTATTACTATGCACACTGTTTTCGTTTAATGCTAGCGTTCATGCGCTTTACATTAATTCGGATATCTCTTCGATGGATTCCGATAAAGAATTTTTTTCTAAGCCCTATATTAACGATACGAAAAAGACCAATTTATATAATTTTAGCGCGTATCAAATTGATAAACCGGGCAGCCATGAACAAGGGCGAGCCATTCATAATGGGGAAATTATCTTTACCCCACTGAAGAAAATTTTATTACCAGGAGAGCAGGAATTCTTTAAAATTTTTTATCGCGGAACCGCGGACAACCAAGAACGCTATTACAAAATCATCATTAGTGAAACACCGCTTGAAATGCAAAATGATCATGAGCAACGTAAACAGCCGCTGTTTTACCCAACGGTCAGTTTAGAAACGTACTTCGTCGTGAGGCCCAAACAACCTGATTTTAAATATACGCTCGACCAAAATGCAGGCGTGCTGAAAAATACAGGGAATACCTACTTTAGAGTGCTTTTGCATAACAATTGTGATGCAGAGGATGATACCGAGCCTTACGTCCTTTACTTGCTACCTAATCAAACGTATCAAGATGCACGTTTAACCAAGAAAAGTCGTAAGTACATTGTGATTTTTGATAAATATTACGCCGTGGGTAACTGTGAGTAATCGTTATTATTTGTAGAGCGCACTAATAATAACGCTGCTTTTCATGATACCTTTTTCGACACTTGGTGATTGAGCATATGGCTTGGCAAAAAAGCTAATATCAAATTGGTTATTACCATTAGCACTGAATCGTTGGTTTTTTCCAGATAAATCAATAGGACTCTTATCCATCCAAGATAAATAAATTCCAACACCAGATAAGTTGGTTTTCAACTCACCACCAACACCATTATTAAGAGCCCCTTGAGCACCAGGATAAACTTTAATATCTATGTTATTAGGCTTAAAGCCACTTTTATTGCAATCCACAATAAATTGCGTTTTTACAGCAGGTTGTTTTCCTGCAAGTAAATCGGTTTCATTGATCACATCGAAATCGACAATTTTATTGAAGCCTTTCCCATCATTAATATCGCAAGTGATATTGACGATATCTAGCGAGATGCTCAGAACCGTGTCCGGTAAAATTTCATCGGCAACGGTATGTAGAGGATAGCCACTCATCAGCATGAAAAGAAAGCAGAAGGAAAGTGTTTTATTCATCAATTCGCTCACATTAAAGGTATTTTATTTTGATTGTAATGTGGGTGCTCCCACTGCCTAGAGTCACGCTATTGCTGCCAATGGGTAGTGCAATAGGTTTTACTTTCAGTTTCACTTTCATTAATGAGGCGGTGGGTTTTTTAAGTAAAAGCTCTTTTCCCATTGGTACACCTGCACCAATATTTCCAACTTGGCTATCTTCCCATGCGACTAAATAACCAAGAGTGTTGTTAACAGATCCAATATAGCCAGATGCCCCCATGGTTAAATGAGGGGTAGCGGGTTCAAATAAGAGTGAAACACGTTGTGGAACTATGGTTCCTGAGCAATCTAATGATAGCGTGGTATGCCCCTCTATTTCGCCAGATAAAACAGTTGCGCTATCTAATGCACCAAAAGCAATATTATCGATCGTTGCTGGCAAGCAAGTGGCAATTTTCACACTCATCCTAATTTGCGATGCCAGCTCTTGACCAACCATGGATGACTGTTTGGTGAGTGCTCCATAGCTATTGATATGCGTAAAAATCAATACGCTGATGAGCAAAATAGATTTGCGCATAGTCACCTCAACTAGTTGAATGTTAACTTAATATTTAATGCTGTACTGGCGGCTCCTGGTGAACCCGTCGTACCAAGTAAAACGGGTTTTACGTTAATAGGAATGGATACGTTAGGTGTTGTGGGTTTCGTGACAGGGGCTTTTGCAACGCCATCAACCAAAACGGGAGTATTGATGGGAGCCATTTCAGCGGTCTTCCATGTCAACTGATAACCTATAGTGGTATTTTGTTTGGTCTTCAAAATACTTTTTGTGGAATCAACGCCATCAGCCGAGGTTAATGCCATCGTATAAGATGCTAAAGTCGCATCACAAGTGATTGCAATCGTCATCGGTTTTTCAACCACTTTGCCATTTTTAATGTCACTGACAGATTGCTCGCCAAAGTCGATATCTGCAACTGAAGCGGCACAAGAAGCCTTGACCGTCATCTTAATATTCGAGGTGACTGTCCCGCCTGTTACGTTGGTCGCAAAGCTTGTTGCATTAGCATAAATAGAAAATAACGATACAGTACAAAGGAATAGAGATCTCTTGATCATAAAAAATCCTGTTAGTTTAGTTTTACATTAATGGTCAAGGCGGTATTAGCTGCCCCCACTGCCGTTTGAGTTGTTAACGGAACGGGTTTGACGGTAATTGGGATCGTGAAGCTTGCTGTTGTTGGCTTAGTGTTTGGTGCCATAGCGGCTCCATTGATAACGACGGCACTATTTACAGGTTTAAATGCACTATTACCCCATGTGAATTGATAACCAACGGATGGATTACTTTTCACATTGATAATTCCATTCGCAGCATTGTTGACACCATCTTTTCCTGAAAAACTTAAGGTATAGGCGGGTAGTACCGCATTACAGGTAAACGCGACGTTGATGGTTTTACCGGCAACAGATTTTGCGTTAACTGAACTTGCCGTTTGGTTGCCAAAATCCACATCGTTGACTGAGACCGCACATGATGCGTTATTGACGAGGGTCATCGATGTTGGGGCACTGAACGCAACACTCTCTGTCATTAACGTACGGCTGTTATTACCAATTCGTGAATAGAATTTTCTGGTTAACATGTAAGTAGGGTTTACAACCGTTTTTCCGACAGGGGGTTTTTTCTGTAAGTAAACGGTACCAGAGTCTGTTCCTCCGCCAGCATTGGCTAAATTGGTATAGCCCGTTCCACTGGTTTTGTAGTCTAAAACCAGTATCCAAGCACTGTTACTACAGCTTCCTGTTGATCGAAATCTTAAAATTCCATCAGATGAGTTTTTATCGACGGTTCCACCATTTGGGCAATCATTTGGCGATGCGCCATATTTATCAACAATATAAATAAAGTTTCCGGTTGTATTTCCCGCACCACTTGAAGCGCGTAAGCATTGCCCTGCTAAAGTTAATGGGACACCAGGGGCGCCAAAAGTATAGAGCTGATCGCCAACTTTTTTGTTCGTCACGTCGATTTGTGCTGGAAATGAATATTTGATGGATATATTTCGGCATCTTGCCGCAGAGGCATCTAACGCGAAAAAAAGCATCAATATTCCAAGGTAAAACCCTTTTTTTGCCATGATGATGTCCTTATTGCAGTTCGATCACACGTCGAGCGCCGTAGTCATCAATGGCTTCAACGGTGACTTTACCGGATAACGGGCGCTGTAAATCCATCTCGCTGAAAGGCGGGAATAAGCTAATTGAGCGTTCAACATCCGCGGATAAAGACAGCGGTTTGTTGTTGACGGAAACTTGTGTGAGTGCAAAGTAGTAAGGTGTTGGGTTCTTCAGTGTTGAACCGCTATACGTGATATTTTTTTCTGCATCTTCACGGCTTTCTGCAAGGATTTTAGGGCGATAAATGAGCTTAACTTGCGTATTTAATGCCACAGCAAGGACATTGCCCTCTTCCGCAGAGGCAACTGGCGGGATTTCTTGAACATTCAGCCAAAACAGTGATTCCCTGTCTTTTGGCAGTATGTCATTAATATAAATTAAGCGAACAAGCTGTTTTTCATTGGCTGCGACTTTAAATAAGTTGGGTGCAGGAACAAAGAAAACATCATCCCCTTTGAGGTTATCGATCCAGACCTGCCCACCGTAAGCTTTTTCGCTATTATTCTTAACTTCAACCGCAATATTTTTACGACCTTCATCATAGATAAATCGAGTGCCATTCAGCGTGAATGCGGAATAGGCATTAAAACAGGTTAACAAAAATGGCAAGATAGCGAGTTTGGATATGAGCTTAATCATTGCATTCGATCTCCATGATTTGGTTTTCATTGGGTTCTACCCCATTCATATTTAAGGTGCATACCTCATCATTTGAGGAGGTAATGAAAATGGCATTAGGCTGACTTAATAAATTCAACAGCAAAACACCGCCATTGGAGACAAATCCCACATAGTCGTTATTTTCTGTTCGTGCTGAGCTACCGGCAGACACAAACTCACCGTTTTTCTTTTTCAGTCTTAAAATGTATCGATGTATGGTTGAGTATTTGAACTCGCGATAAACAATGGCTTTATCTGTTGGAACAACGCGTTGTACAGAATCGAGTAACTCAACGTTGTTTGGAACTTCCTCAGTATTGATTTTTAAATTATTTTCAATATAAGGAGAGACACCAATTACGGTATTTCCATGTCTATCCGTAGGCGGTGAATCATTAAAAACAATATTTCCGATATTCTTAATGTTGGCGATGGCGACAGTATCTTGTCGCACATTAGTTAAAAATAAGCCGGTTTGTTGCGTGGCAAGCAAGCTACCGGAGGCATTGATAGAGCCTGTGGTTTGATGTTGGTTTTGGGCAATAGCCACACCTGTATTCACCCAGTCTTGGTTAAATCCAAAGTAAGCAGAGTTTGACCAACTATCACGATCTTTGCTGGTATTCACGCTGTAGTTCACTTTTTCATTAATGTTCCCTGCGATACCAGAGTTAAAACTGGCTTTATTATCACGGTCATAGCTCACCGAGTTCGTCCAAAAATGGTTTTTATCAAATACACTAAACGGAATATTCACACCGACGGAGATGGCATAATTATCACGGTCATGGTCATTTAATTTTTGATAATCAGCAGATACCGAAAAGTCGATACCTTTGAAGGCCGTGTTATAAGTCACGTTAGCACCGATTTCATTGCGGATACGATTACGGTAGGTTTGTACCCATCCCGACAGGCTGATAAAGCTGTTATCAAAATTTTGAGAAATAATGGTTTCATAGCGCTCTTTACGATTACTTCTTTGGTACAGCGCATTTTGGTTAAACTCATTAAAATCAACGTACTCTTTACCTGTATAACGGTAAGTTAAAAGCTGTAAGTTAGTCGTATTCGACAGTGAATTGGCATACTTCAGCATATAACTTATCCCTGATTGCTGAGCATCAGGTGATGTGGGAGTCTGTTTTTGAAAGTGACTGTTGGCCGCGTTCACGTTAAAAGAGACCGCACCAAATTGACCAAACTCTTTACTCAGACCAATTCCAGCACTTTGATAATCACTGTGTAAAATTCCCGCCGTTTGCAACGTAAAATACGTAAATCCATAATCAAGAGCGCCCAAAAGGAATGGGTGGCTTTCACGCTTTCCAGCTAGCTCTCGCTCACCAATGACGAGGTTGTAATCCATTTCATTGGCTCGTAATAATGATGGGAGTGTGGCAACTGGCACATATCTCACGGTTTTGGTTCCATTATCTTCTTCAACAGTAATGGTCAAATCACCATTACTGACGGGTGAAATATCATTTAATTGATATGCTCCCGCAGGAACGACTTGAGAACTAAGAACGTATCCATTTTGTGAAATAGTAATTTTTGCATTCGAACTGACCACACCTGAAATGACAGGGGCGTAACCTCGCATTTCCCATGGGCGCATATTTTTTTCTGAACGTAACGCCATTCCGTAAAACACAAAGTTAGGTAACATCGTCATTGATGTTATTGTTTTACCGGCAATAAAACTTCCCTGTATAGACTTCATGGCAGTTGAAATGGTTGCTTCTGAAGTCTCGGTTCCTGAATCTTTAAGATAACTACTGCGGACGTAGCCTACCCATCGACCAAAATTAGAATATAAATCGAAATCCCCATAAAGTTGGGTATTAGCGGATGTTGTTTTAGAGACATATCCGGAATAGTTAACTTTGATCCCTGGTATTCCATAATCCCATTCTTGTTGATTTTTTGAGTTATCTAAGGCGACTTGTGGAATATTAAAAGTCAAAACCTGTTTTGCATTATCAAAGTCAATTTTAACACCTGGATAATGACCCAAGTTGTAGCAGTTTCTTTCTGCATCGAATTCATTTTCAAATAAGGATAAATTAATAGGTAATGAAAGCTCATTTATCCATGTTGTATTTAAACAAAGATTTTCTCTATCTTTGGTTAATATAATTAATTCTTTTTTTCCCATTGGGTGGCGATTAAAAATCACCTCTACAATATAGTGACCTTCAGGATATTTAACACTGTCATCAAAAATACTTGCTGCTTGAGATTGAACTCCTCCATGTAAGAAGTCCATATTCAAGTTTGCATATACACAAAATGGACTTACCAACAGGGATAATATAAAAGCATTGACTGGTTTTAAACGCATATATCCATCACTATTTGTAAGCGGTAATAAGGGTCAAAGACCCTTAATTTAAAAATATAAAACTAATTATTTATATGCCACTGCATAAGTTGCAGTAGAAATGATGGTACCTTCGGTAACTGTTTGACCTGTTGTTGCCAGCATTCTTGCTTTGAAATTCATATTTCCAATAGCATCTGTTCCATTACCAAAATCAACTGTTTGGCTGTTATAAGTTACATCTTGATTTGGAGTGGTTGAGTTCATTGCGGTTAATTGAATAGAAACACCATTTGCTGTTCCTTTCATATTTGCAAGACCAGAATTAGTAAATCCAGCGCTTTGCCAACCTACTTGACCATTAGTTTTTTTCAAACATTCGTCAGTACGTGGAACTAAACTAAATTCAACGTAGTCACCATTGGTATCTGCTGTTGTCATTTTGCCTAAATCAATTGTAGATTTAACTAATCCACCGACTTCGGTATCAATATCACACGTTGCAGAAGTTACCGCTCCAATAAATTGTACTTCCCCTGTGTTTGCAAATGCAGCGCCACTAAGTAATACGCTGCTACAAATTAAAGGTAATAACATCTTTTTCATTTAATCATCCTCATAAGAGTATTTATATTTAATAATGTGTATTAAGAATCTCTGGATATGCATATCCAAAGATTCAAATTTAAATTTCACCATTTTTAATGTAAGGAACTGTGCAGGCGAAATGATAGGTAATAAAAATCATTTACATCATTAAGAGATGAATGTTTTGGAGCCTGCTCGTTCTGTGATGCAGAATACTCTCACTCCTCAGCTGGATAAACTAAATAAACTACTTAAGTATTTTTATTTATATGGAATTCTAAAAATATCCATTATTAACAATGTGTTGTGGATTCACAGTGCTAAAAAACTCAATAAAACCTTCAAATTTATTTTAGTTTTTTATGATTTATTTCAATTTTCGGTTCACTCGCATGGGTAGTATAGTGTGGCGATGTTTTACTATATTAATAAAGAATGAAATTATGAAATCGAGTATAAAATATATAATTAATGACAAGTTTGAGTTTGACTACACCAATAAGAAAATCACATACATACTTAATGGAGATAAACGTAAAGTCTTAACGCCAGCTGCGAATATTCTTTTATTTTTAATAAAAAACAAGGTAGATGGAGATAATGAAGTTATTTCACAAGATGAGCTATTTAGTGCAGGTTGGGGTGAAAAAAAGAAGTTTGTGACAATCAATACGTTTTATCAAAACATTTTATTGTTACGAAAGGCATTTAGCGAACTCGAAAATAACTTTGAGATAATAAAGAATATTCCTAAAAGAGGATATAGACTTGTTGATGATATACATATTCTTAACTCATCGATAAATAATGTAAATAGTAGTAGGTTTAGACATAAGCACAAAATTGATAGAAAATATGATGGGAAAATAGAAAAAATCCATATCCCTAAAGTGGAAAAAGTAGAAAACCATAAAAACATTAGCATAAATACTCCTCCTAAATATCCCTCTGGGTATATTAAAAAAAAGAATGTGTGGCTCAGTTTCTCAAATCGTGAAGTGAAAAGAACAATCATTATGCTAGTTCTAATTGTGTTGATGACAACAATTTTTTTTAGCTATATCGATTTTCAAAAAAAAAGTAGTAGCTTATCGAATTACACCCATTGTGGAGAAATTAATAGTAAAATAATACTCTGTAATAAGCAGATGGATTTAAATGCGAACTTATCTAAATTTCTCTCAGATGAAATTATTTCAAAGTCATTTGATGATTATCAATATATGTATGTGATAAGACGGAATTTCACTAATAAATTGTCGATCATTTATTGCATCAGAGAGTTAGATTCATTTTCGTTAAAAGATAATGAATGTGTTTCGTATTACATCATGGATTGGGCTGGATAATAAAAATGAAAAAAAGCATCTTGAAAGCTGTTGTTTATACATCAGCAATTATTCTTTCTTCTATTGCGGTATACCAGGTTAATGAGTCAGATGATATTATTTGTCGATCCTCATTTAGGACTATTTCTATTGAAAACAATGTAAAACTTTCTTTGAGTATTTCTTACACATTAGGCGATCATGAAGGGTGGGTGAATTTAAAGGGTAAGTTTAGCCAAAATGGTATTGAGAGTGAGGTAGCAAGAAAGGTTTATATCGATATTATAAAGATTGGCGATAGTCTTAAAATTAAATCTAAGAAAAATATTTTATTGAATTCGGATAATACGGACTCTTCGGAGTTAGAAAAATATTTGTCTCAGTCTTATTTGGACCCCAACCTAGATATGGATATCTTTCTCTATCCTCAGAAAAGTGGTGGGTATGTCTTTTTCACCAATGATATGTATGCTTTTTATTGCAAATGATTAAATATGAGCGTGATAGATAATCTACCCAATAAAAAGATTATCTATCACTACCTCTTTAATCCTGTGTATGTAGTCGTTTAACGATCATGACAAGGTCGTTGAGGAAAGTCTCAATATCCATGTCAAGTTTGCTAATAATTAAAAATAATCTCGGTAATGTGATATTGCTGATCCCTACCTCATACCGTGAAAACTGTTGCTGACTGACACCGACACGGCTAGCGATTTGGCTTCCAGTCAAACCCAGTTCTTTTCTTTTTTTTCTTATATAGTGCCCGATTAAATTGTTTATTTGAGCTTCATTCTCTCCGGCAAAGTAAAAGCTAATATCTTGAATGGGTAATTTATAGGCTTGCGTGCTTTCAAAGGAAAGGTGTTCACTCATCATATGTCCTCTTGCGTGATGGAATCATAATTGTTGTATTTCCACCGAGGGGTGTAAACCAAATTAAAAATCAAATAGTTTTTAGTCTTTTAATCTAGGTTTTTTATGTGGTTAGGGAATTTCTTTATTAAAAAATTAAGTTTTCATATTTTCTTAATTAAAAGCAAAATGAGTATTTTGAAAGAGAAATCGTTTGAAATGATAATAGAAACCAATCTTATTAGTATTATTATTTATTATTAGTGGTATCACAATAATTTGCGCAATATGATGTTTTTTAATCAAGGGTTCTTTTCGCAGGAATATCGATAAAAATAATCAGAAAATAATAAAGCTTTAAGCGTGTTATTTTTGAATAATCATTTGAATATAGACAGTTATATATTATAAATCTCTTTTTTATATATCTCACTATATAACGAGTGGATGAAATAAACCGCGAGTTAAGTTGCAGAAAATAGTTCATTGTGTTGATTATCAATGTATTTATTGATGTAAGACAATCTCTCGAATTCCCCGATTGATATTATTAACTCAATCAAAAACTCTAATTACCTCTAATTATGTGGCTGGCGGTTTTATCGCTAATGGCACACAAACTGCATTTTTTAATTCCATTGTTTTAACGAAAAAAATTTAGCGAAAAAACTTCTTATTATTTTAAGCAATTGCAATTTAAGTGAGCGAGTTATATATGGCCAATATAAAAGAGAAAGCTGCTATTTTTGCTCCTCTTAGCCGTCGCGGCTTTGTGAAAGCGGGCGCCGTGACAGGTTTAGCTGCCGCAGCGGGAGGATTTTCTCTTCCGTTTAGCGCTTCAGCGGAAACAGAGCAAAAAACATCGGCACCATCAGGGAATGAAAAAGTTGTTTGGAGTGCGTGTACAGTTAACTGCGGAAGCCGTTGCCCATTGCGCATGCATGTCGTAGATGGCGAGATCAAATACGTCGAAACCGATAATACGGGTAATGACGTGTATGAAGAGCTGCATCAAGTCCGTGCATGTTTACGTGGCCGCTCTATGCGCCGCCGGGTCTATAACCCTGACCGTCTGCGCTACCCAATGATGCGTGTAGGCAAACGCGGTGAAGGTAAATTTAAGCGAATCAGTTGGGAAGAAGCTTTCGACGCTATTGCCGATAACATGAAGCGCTTAATTAAAGATTATGGTAATGAGTCCATTTACCTGAACTACGGTACAGGTACTCTTGGCGGCACCATGACAAAATCATGGCCACCGGGCGCAACTTTGATTGCTCGTCTCATGAACTGCTGTGGTGGTTATTTAAATCATTATGGCGACTACAGTACCGCACAAATTGCGGCAGGTCTGAATTATACCTTTGGTGGCTGGGCAGACGGTAATAGCCCTTCAGACATCGAAAACTCTAAATTAGTGGTGATGTTTGGTAACAACCCTGGCGAAACGCGTATGAGCGGCGGTGGGGTGACTTACTATGTTGAACAAGCACGCGAAAAATCTAACGCGAAAATGATCATCATCGACCCTCGCTACACCGATACAGGTGCAGGGCGTGAAGATGAATGGATCCCAATTCGTCCGGGTACTGATGCGGCGCTCGTTAACGCTATTGCGTATGTGATGATCAAAGAAGACTTAGTGGATAAGCCATTCTTAGATAAATATTGCGTAGGATACGATGAAACCACCATGCCAGCTGGCGCACCAAAAAATGCGCACTACAAAGCTTATATCCTGGGTGATGGTCCTGACGGTCAAGCGAAAACCCCTGAATGGGCGTCATCCATCACCGGTATTCCGGCAGATCGCATTGTAAAATTAGCCCGTGAAATTGGTACCGCAAAACCTGCGTATATTGTGCAAGGTTGGGGTCCTCAGCGTCGTTCGAATGGTGAGCTGACGTCTCGTGCTATCTCAATGCTGGCGATTTTAACCGGTAACATCGGTATTCATGGTGGTAACACGGGGGCTCGTGAAGGCTCTTACAGTATTCCCTTCGTGCGTATGCCGACCTTAACTAACCCAGTGCAAACCAGCATTTCCATGTTTATGTGGACAGACGCTATCCTGCGTGGTCCTGAAATGACGGCTACCCGTGATGGTGTCCGTGGTAAAGATAAATTGGATGTACCAATTAAAATGGTATGGAACTACGCAGGTAACTGCTTAGTTAACCAACATTCAGAAATCAACCGTACCCACGATATCCTGCAAGACGAATCGAAGTGCGAGATGATTGTAGTGATTGATAACCACATGACCGCCTCTGCAAAATATGCCGATATCTTACTGCCAGACTGCACTGCGTCTGAGCAAATGGATTTCTGTATGGATGCTTCCGCGGGGAATATGTCCTACGTTATTTTTGCTGACCAAGCTATCAAACCCCGTTTTGAAAGCCGCAATATCTATGAAATGACCAGCGAAATTGCCAAACGCATGGGTGTAGGTGAGCAGTTCACTGAAAATCGTACCCAAGAAGAGTGGTTACGTCATTTATACGAACAATCTCGCGCTGCATTACCTGAGCTGCCAACGTTCGAAGAATTCCGTGAGCAAGGTATCTTCAAAAAACGTGATCCTAAAGGTCACCATGTGGCTTACCAAAGTTTCCGTGAAGACCCGATTGCGAATCCATTAACCACGCCATCAGGCAAGATCGAAATCTATTCCGCACAATTAGCGGAGCTGCAAAACTCATGGGAGCTGGAAGAGGGAGATGTTATCCATCCATTGCCAGTCTATTCCGTTGGGTTTGAGCAGTATGGCGACCCATTAATGGAGAAATTCCCATTACAGTTGACGGGCTTCCACTATAAATCACGTACCCACTCAACCTATGGCAACGTGGATGTATTGAAAGCGGCTTGTCCTCAAGAGTTATGGATCAACCCACAAGATGCGGCGAAACGCTCCCTGAAACATGGGGATTTAGTCCGCGTATACAATGACCGAGGCGAAGTGCGTGTCAAAGTCAAAGTCACCCCACGTATTTTACCGGGTGTGGTTGGTTTGGGTGAGGGTGCATGGTATGACCCAGATGGTAACCGTATTGACCATGCGGGCAGCATTAACGTGCTGACCACGCAGCGTCCATCGCCACTGGCGAAAGGAAACCCATCACACTCTAATCTTGTTGAAGTTGTGAAAGCTTAAGGATGCCAGATATGTCAACGCAATATGGTTTTTATATCGATTCAAGTCGTTGCACTGGCTGCAAAACCTGTGAGTTAGCCTGCAAAGACTTTAAAAACTTATCTCCAGAAGTGAATTTCCGTCGTATTTATGAATACGCGGGCGGTGATTGGACTGAGCAAGATGGCGTTTATGGGCAGAATGTTTTCGCCTATTACCTGTCTATTTCGTGTAACCACTGTGATGATCCAGCGTGCGCTAAAGTGTGTCCAAGTGGTGCGATGCACAAACGCGAAGATGGGTTTGTGGTGGTGGATGAAGAGGTCTGTATTGGTTGCCGCTATTGCAGTATGGCATGCCCTTACGGTGCGCCTCAGTTTGACCAAGTCAAAGGTCATATGACCAAGTGTGATGGTTGCTATGAGCGTGTTGCAGAAGGCAAAAAACCAATATGTGTGGAATCTTGCCCATTACGCGCATTGGATATGGCGCCGATTGAAGAGCTACGCGCTAAATATGGCGATTTAGCGGAAATCGCACCGTTACCATCGGCTGAGTATACTCATCCAAATATCGTTTTAAAATTGAATGCCAATAGCAAACCTGTCGGTGATACCACGGGTCATCTGGCTAACCCGGAGGAAGTTTAATATGGGCGCGGGAATTCATGAATGGCCATTGATGTTTTTCACCGTTATTGGTCAAAGTGTTGCGGGTGCATTTATTGTGATGGCAGCGGTTTTGTTAAGTGGAAAACTATCCCCTGAACTTAACCGTAAAGTGCATTACAGCATGTTTGGCTTGTGGGTGTTAATGGGTATTGGTTTCTTATTATCCACGATGCACATGGGCACACCACTGCGTGCATTTAATGCCTTTAATCGCTTAGGGGCTTCTTCACTGAGTAATGAAATTGCCAGTGGTGCAATCTTCTTTGCATTTGGTGGTTTGTATTGGTTGTTGGCAGTGTTAAATAAAATGCCTGTTGCGCTAGGTAAACTGTGGTTAGTGGTGGTGGCTGTTCTTGCGGCTATCTTTGTGGTGGCGACTTCCCGTGTGTACCAAATCCCAACGGTACCAACATGGAATAACAGCTACACCATGATCAACTTTGTGCTAACGGCATTCTTGGGCGGACCTATCTTAGCCGCATTGCTATTGCGTGTCGCTGGGTTTGACCTGCAATGCATTCGTCGTCTCCCTGCATTGAGTGCGATAGCATTATTAGTGAGTGCAGCCGCCGCAATCTCTCAAGGATTTGACTTGGCGAGCATTGAAACCGCGGTACAAAAAGCAACGGATTTAGTGCCTGATTACGGTTTCTTAATGGATATTAAGATTGTTGCCGTAGCGATGGGGCTGGGCTGCTGGATCATGCCGTTAATCGCGAAACGTAATCCATCCGTCATCAACTTGGGTATCGGTACTCTGTTAGTGTTGGCGGGCGAGATTGTTGGACGCGGTGTGTTCTATGGTCTGCATATGACCGTGGGCATGGCAGTTAACTAATCATCACCTCAAAGGCTTAGCAGATGGTTGCTAAGCCTTTCGTTCCCAAGAATTTTTATCAATAATAAGCAAAACAACAAATAACACATGAACAGTGGATTACACACCATGAACGAACTCGCTTTAAATGACGTTTCTGTGACAGCTCGGATCCTTGGTGCGGCATTCTATTATTCCCCTGACCAAGTGCCGGATATTATCGAATTATTGGCATCCGGTGAGTGGGTGGCAGACTGGCATTACGGCTCTGAAGAGCAAAAACAAGGGATTGCCGCAGAGATGGCGACAATGCAACGTGATGATGAAACCCTAGATGAAGCCTATCAACGCCTTTTTATTGGCCCTTATGCGCTTCCTTCTCCACCGTGGGGTTCAGTCTGGCTTGATAAAGAAAATGTGCTGTTTGGCGAGTCTACCTTGCAACTTCGCGAGTGGATGCAAGCCAATCAAATTGATATTCATTTAACCCAAAACGAACCCGAAGACCATTTTGGTTTATTGATGATGATGGTGGCTTGGGTGGCGGAACATCAACCTGAAAATCTTTCTGAATTATTAGGGAAACATATTTTGCCGTGGGGCCTGCTGTATTTAGATAAAATGCAGGAAAAAGGCGATTCTCCCTTTTATGTGGGGCTGAGTAAGTTAGCGCATTTAACGCTGGTGGCTTGGCAGGATTCGATGAATATTGAAGTGGATAAAAAACTGATTTTTTATCGCTGATGAGTCGGTTGGCGATCTTGGGGATCGCCAATTTATCCTAAGGTTTGATCGGCTGTTTTTGTTGGCTCCAAACACGATAAGCAAAAGCAGCGCCCACTAACACTAAGTAAATCATTGGCTCAGGCGTTAGGGTTTTTAATGACAAAGCATAGTGGCAAAGTGCGAGTAATAGTGTTGGGTAAAGCAGCATGTGAATTCTTTTCCACCATACACCTAGGCTCATTCGTATGCGGTTGAACGAACTCACCGCCATCAAAAATAAGCATAGCCAAGCCGTAGCGCCAATCACTAAGTAGATCCGCGAAAAAATCTCCTCAAAAAAGAGTGATAAATTATTGACGCCAATCTCCAATAATAAATAGCTACTCAAATGCAGTAGAGCCCAGAAAAAGCACCATAATCCCAGTAATTTTCGTGTCTGAAACAGCGTGGTAAATCGCAATAATTTAGCGATAACGGGGATCAGTGCGATAACGATGAGCAAACGCAAAGCGGCTATTCCCGTAAAATGTTGGATGTCTTTAGCGGGATCAGCGCCAAGTCGCTGAGTATCAATTAAAAAAATCAGCCATGCCAAAGGAAGCAGAGCAATAAGATGAAAGCCCCCTTTGGTTAATCTCACTAATAGCCTGTTTTCTTGGGGCATTAGAAGTATCTCCGCAAGTCCATTCCCTGATACAAGCTCGCGACTTGGTCTGCGTATCCATTAAAAAGTAACGTAGGCTGTCGGGTTACTTGACCTAAACCCCCCGCACCAATAAAACGCTCGGTCGCTTGCGACCAACGAGGGTGATCAACTTGCGGGTTCACATTGGCAAAAAAACCATATTCACTGGGCGCGGATAGGTTCCATGTGGTATCTGGCATCTGTTCGGTTAGGCGAATTTTGACGATAGACTTAATTCCTTTAAAACCATATTTCCAAGGAACAACCAAGCGGATCGGTGCGCCATTTTGATTGGGTAATGTTTTTCCATATACGCCAGTGGCAAGTAAGGTTAGCGGATTCATGGCTTCATCTAAACGTAGCCCTTCAACATAGGGATAAGGTAAGCCACCGCCGATATAACGGCTTTTTTGTCCTGGCATTTGTTCGGGAGCATAACGAGTTTCAAAGGCGACATATTTGGCTTTGCTGGTGGGCTCCACCAATGCCAATAGTTTGGCTAACGGAAAGCCCACCCAAGGAATAACCATCGACCAAGCTTCGACGCAGCGCATGCGATAAATACGCTCCTCTAGGGGAAACTTGGCGTTGATATCATCTAAATTAAGGGTCAAAGGACGATTCACTTCCCCATCAATGGTGACCGTCCATTCGTCGGTAATGAGGGTATGCGCGTTTTCAGCTGGATCAGATTTTCCTAGCCCAAACTCATAAAAGTTATTATAGCCAGTCACTTTATCTTCAGGTGTCAAGGTTAACGATGACTGAAACTCCTCAGGCTGAATAAATGTCAGTGTTTTTCTTGGCGCTGAGGGCGTTGCTGATGCATCGTCACTTAGCCAAGAAAATAAGCCCGCATTTGCTGTCGCTGCAACGGTTAAACCAGCTGCCCCCACACCTAAGGCTTTGAGTAGCTGCCGGCGCTTCATAAAGAAAATGGATTCATCCGTGATTTGAGAATCGGGGATTTTAGGTAACTTTTTCATTGTGCGCTCCATAGCAAAAAGAGGAATGAAATCAGTTATACCGAATGCGTGATAAAAGTGGCTGACAGTAAGATGACAAATTTGTCATCTTACTTAATTGTAGGAGATTTTAGATTGTAGGAAACGTTAGCGTAATGGTGCTGGTACCTGCTTCGTGTTCAAAACTAACCGAACCGCCATGCAGTTCAACAATCGCTTTGACAATCGCCAGCCCCAACCCAGTTCCCTCCGTGGTTCTGGCATTATCTCCGCGCCAAAAACGGGTGAAAATTTCCTCGCTATTTTGTAGGGAGTTCCCTTGGTTAGTGATGCGGATTTCTCGCTGCTGGGGAAGCTCAATGATCTGGGTGACCACGCGAGTATTTGGGTGAGAGTATTTAATCGCATTAGCGATAACATTCATGAATACACGGCTCAGTAATACCGGATCAGCATCAATCCTGAGAGTTGAAGGCTCACAATAAAGCGTAATCTGTTTCTCTTCTGCATAAGCCGAAAATAGTTCATAAACATCATTCACTAATTCTGATATTGAAAGGTTTTCTCGATTTAACGTAATGTTTTTATTTTCAGCTCGAGCAATAAATAACGTGCTTTGGATCATCTGTGCCAGCTTATCGAGCTCTTCGATATTGCTAATGATGACCTCTTCATATTCGCTCACATTACGGGAGCGTTGGAGTGTAATTTCATTTTGCACTCGTATGGCATTAATGGGCGTTCTTAGCTCATGGGCTAAGTCATCGGCGAACTGGGTTAGTTTAACAAAGTCATGTTTTAGCCGTTGGCGCATGGTATTCATTGATTCGCCCAGCTCTTTTAACTCTTGTGGAAGCTGATCAATATCGATCGGATCATTCAGCGCATGTACGTCCGTTTTGATCGTGATCTGGCTCAGTGATTGAATATCGGAGAGCCCTTTTTTCAGTAACCATAAACTCAGTAATCCCATCAACAGTATTGAGAGGGCAGACACCAGCACGCTTTGGGTTAAATATTGGGTTAATACTCCGCTGCGGTCGACGGAGACTTTACCGAGTACCACATGGAGCTGTCCTAATGGTGAGTTCATGGCGAAATAGACCGCGGAGATGGGAATGTTTTGTGCGGTTTGCCAATGGTTGATGGCATGGATATTGAGCTGCTCAAGGTTCACTAGCCGCAGTGGTTGGGTATCCAGAAGTTCGCTGTTAGTCGCGACGAGTATGTGCCCACTCGCATCAGAAATCTGGATCAAATCTTGGCGCATGTCCATCATGCTTTGGAAATACATCGGTAGCGTTTTGATATCGATGCCACCCGAAATTAATTTAGCGAGTTGCTCCGCGCGGTTCACGAGCAAATTATTGTCTTGTTCAGACAGCTCATTCTTCAGTGAGTGATACAAAACCCATGTCACGACGCCAGCATTAGCGACCATCAGGATGATAAACAGGGAAATAAGTTTAAAGCGTAGCGACTTTTTTTTCATTCTATTGGCCTATTTAAGCGGTATCCCATCCCTCGAATGGTTTCGATAAGCTTAACCTCAAACTCATCATCAATTTTCTTTCTCAATCGACGAATGGCGACATCGATGATATTGGTATCACTGTCAAAATCGATGCCCCAAACTTCACTGGCAATTAAGGTTCTCGGTAAAATTTCATCGCTATGTAGCACGAAAAATAGCAACAGAGAAAATTCTTGGCGGGTTAAGATGATTTTCTTTCCTCCACGTTCAACATCATGGCGGGTCAGATCTATCTTTAAATCTGCAATCGTCATGGTTGTTGAGGTGGGTTGATTCACTTTGAGTTGGTTTTTAACGCGCGCTAATAATTCAGAAAACGAAAATGGTTTCACAAGGTAGTCATTGGCACCGAGCTCTAAACCTTTAATGCGATCATCTACGGCATCCCGCGCGGTGAGGCAAATAACGGGAATACTTTTCGCAGTGCGTAAGATTTTTAAAATATCCCAGCCACTCATACCCGGCAGCATGATATCGAGAATAACCAATTGATAATTGTTTTCTAAAGCAAAGTAGAGTCCATCACGGCCATCATTAGCGACATCCACCAGAAAACCTGCTTCTTCTAAGCCATTTTTAACCCAACCTTGGGTTTTAAGGTGATCTTCAATTAATAGTATTCTCATGGAAACCCAGCAATCGTTCGATTTGACTTAATTCATCTTAAAGAAACTTTTACTGTAAAGAAACAGTCTGGGGTTTAGCAATAAAAATGAGGTAAATGAAGATGTTTCAGAGGAGAGAAACACGGGGAACTCATTGATTGCAGGCTCAATAAGCCCCGTGTTGGGGTAAAACTTAGTTTTCGCTATGTGGCTGGTAGCCGTAACGAATCGTCTCGACATCGTCGAGTTGAATTTGAGTCACGGTTGGCTGCGTAGTGGCAATCACGCGACCATCGCGGATGGAATAGCGTACTGGCACTTGGCGACGCACTGCATCAAAACCGTTTTCAGCAGGCAGGATCAGCAGGCTTGCACGTTTCCCTTCATCGATACCGTAATTTTGCAAATTCAACGTTTTTGCACTGTGCTCAGTGATAAGCTTCAAACCATCATTAATTTGACCATAGCCCATCAATTGGCAAACATGCAGACCCATATGTAGCACTTGCAGCATATTCGCGGTACCCAGTGGGTACCAAGGGTCGAACACATCGTCGTGACCGAAGCAGACATTAATATTGGCGGCGAGCATTTCCTTCACGCGGGTGATCCCACGACGCTTTGGATAGGTATCGAAACGACCTTGTAAGTGAATGTTCACTAACGGGTTGGCGACAAAGTTAATCCCTGACATTTTCAGCAGACGGAATAAACGTGAAGCATATGCCCCGTTGTAAGAGTGCATCGCCGTTGTATGGCTGGCGGTAACGCGTGCGCCCATATTTTCACGATGAGCAAGGGCAGCAACGGTTTCGACAAAACGTGACTGTTCATCATCAATTTCATCACAGTGAACATCAATTAAACGGTCATACTTTTGTGCCAGTGCAAAGGTCTTATGCAGGGATTCCACACCATATTCACGGGTGAATTCAAAGTGCGGGATAGCCCCGACCACATCCGCCCCTAAACGTAGCGCTTCTTCTAATAGCTCTTCGCCGTTTGGATAGGACATGATCCCCTCTTGAGGGAAAGCAACGATCTGCATATCCACCCAAGGCGCCACTTCTTTTTTCACTTCCAGCATGGCTTTCAGTGCCGTTAAAGTGGCATCGGAAACGTCAACGTGGGTACGAACATGTTGGATGCCGTTAGCAATCTGCCATTTTAGAGTTTGCCATGCACGCAGTTTCACATCGTCATGGGTCAGTATTGCTTTGCGTTCTGCCCAGCGTTCAATCCCTTCAAACAGGGTGCCAGACTGGTTCCAATTTGGCTGCCCAGCAGTTTGGGTTGTATCCAAATGGATATGTGGCTCAACAAACGGTGGAATGGCTAAGCCGCCTTCACCATCAAGGCTATTAGCGAGTACTTCACCTGCGGGCTGCGGAACGATAGCTTTAATTTGTTGATTTTCAATATCGATTCGCCACAGACCTTCACGCTCAGGTAAACGGACATTGTGGATATGTTGAATATGTTGATTAAGCACGGGTCATCTCCGAATTAGTGGCGCGTACGCGATTCAATAGTGGATTCAGGATGGCGTAGCAGATAGCGCCGCCAAGCACTGCGTTAACAGGGACAATTCCCGGTAGCCAATGTCCTGCGGCAACACCCGCAGCCACAGCGATTAACGCACTGATATTCACATCGCGCATTTTGCTCATGTCAAAAGTGGCATAGCGATGACGATACATTAAGTAATCCGCAATGATAATGCCACCAATCGGTGGAATGGCTGCGGATAAGAAGGTCAGCCAGCTAACAAAGTTGTTGTACAGCCACAGTGCGCAGAGTGTACCCACTAGGCCGTTGATAATGGATAACGTCTTGCTGGATAAGCCCGTAATGTTGGCGAACCCTAAGCCAGATGCGTATAGCGCGTTGTCGTTGGTTGTCCAAATGTTCAAACCAAGCACGATAATTGCTGGTAAGAGTAATCCTTGCGCGATCATTACGTCGGAGATATCCGCCATGCCTAAGGAAGCAGCGCCCGCCGCACCGAAGATAAACATCAATGAGTTACCCAAGAAGAAGGCCACAATCGCCACCAGTACCGCGATTTTCGGCTTACGCCCGAAGCGCACGAAGTCAGCGGTTAAAGTTCCCGCACTAACAAACGAGCCGACGACCATCGCCAGTGCAAGGTTGAAATCGATTGGTTGTTCCGGTTTAACCATTTGCAGAGCACTTAAACCACCGGCATCAGTGACAGCAAGATATACGGAGTAGCTTCCTAAGATAGCAATGGCAGGAACGGCGACAATGGACAGCACGGTTAACGCGGAGATACCGAAGAACACTGTGACGGTCATCAAAATACCGGAAATACCAATCAGTAAGTTGATATCCCAGCCTGTTGCTTTACCAACGGGAATGGCGAACATGGCAACGCCGACACCGAACCAGCCGACCTGTGTACCGCCAAGTAAGAAAGAAGGGAGCCAAGAGCCGCGAATACCGAAAGAATAACGTGCAAGAAGGTGGGTTGTTAAGCCTGTTTTAGAACCGATAAAACCAAGGAAGGCGGTGTAGACACCAAGAATAAGATTACCAATGAGAACTGCGAGGAAGAAATCGTTGAAACTAAGACCGGTACCGAGAGCGCCTCCGGTCCACATGCTGGCGGAAAAGAACGTTAAACCCAGCATTACAAAGGTTAATGCGAGCCCGCCTTTTCTTGCGGATATGGGTACTGGCTCATGACTATAATTTTTATCACCGGACACAATTGCCTCCTGTAGCTTTCCTCTGGCCAAAAAAATCTGACGAATTCTATAGCCGTAAAAATAAAAAGCAAACGGTTTCGCACATGCTTAAAAAGAATTAATGAATTGTGTTTTTGCTCATTTTTTATTCTAGTCTGTAGCGTAACTGGAAAGGGTGCGAGGCGGTAAACAGCTTGATGGGGTGAGATAAAGTCACGATAAAAACCAGCGGTTAGAACAGCTAATGATACAAACAAAAAACGTAAAATTAAGATAAAAGACTTCCGAATGTGTGGGTATCAATGATTCGTTTTTTTTATTTATATTTATTCAATAAAATATAATGTTTAAACAAATTTTAATATTTTATTTGTTATTATGCATTTAAATTGTTGATTGGAATTTATTACTCCTTTTTTGAGTAAAATATGATTTTAATCTAAATGAGAATCGATATTTGTAAATCTAATTATTTACGTAATTTAATATTTAATTATTTAATGAGTAAAGAGTGAAAAAAGAGTTTCAATATTACCAAAATGATAACAACGTTAATTTTATAGTCATTTTGACGGAATTTAATGTTTCTTGCTGGTTGATCATGATTATGTTTTTAAAGGATATTTTTTAATTTTGAATGATTTTTTTATAGTAAACATCGCGCTGATCACAAAATGAGGGTTAATTTCCAGATAGGGAATTAAAATTGATATCCCTCAATTAAATAAAACAATTAAAGTTCACAATGAATTACCAATTAAAAATTCATTCTTTTCTTTATTTGTTCTATCTATTTCTCCAGGGAATAAAAGAGGTCAGTCATGATAATACAAATTATCGCGGCATTAGTTATCGTTGCTACAATTTATCTTTTAATTAAAAAATATGAAACTCGGATGGTATTAATTGCTGCTGGGCTAGTACTCTGTATTATTAGCCTCGTGCCAATGGATGCCTTAAATGCATTTAGCGAGCGCATGGTTTCGGCTCCGCTGATCCAAGCCATTTGTTCCAGTATGGGTTTTGCCTATGTTATGAAATACACCAAGTGCGATAAACATTTAGTACTGGTGCTATCTCGTGTTCTGACTCGACTGGGTTTTTTCCTGATCCCCGCGGCAGTCGTACTGACTTTCTTTATTAATATCGCGATCCCTTCTGCGGCTGGATGTGCCGCCGCGGTTGGTGCGACATTGATTCCGTTACTGATTGCTGCACGTATTCACCCAGCTATTGCTGGTGGTGCTGTGCTGTGCGGTACGATAGGTTCTATGCTAAGCCCTGGGTTGTCACATAACCCATTTGTGGCGCAGATGTCGAACATGAGTATTGTTGACTTAATTGCTCGCCACGGACCATACAGCTTAGCAGTTGGAGGCATCGCTGCCGTTTCCTTAGCTATCGTTGCTTTAGTGAAAAAAGAGTACAACATGAAAGCGGTTGTCGAAGTGAATGGCACCGCGGGCACAGAACAAAACGCAGCGGCAGAACAGCCAAATTATCTTTACGCGACAGCGCCGTTTATTCCATTAATTCTATTAATTCTGCCATTTATGGATGCGCTGAAAGCGTATCAAATCAGTGTGCCAGCGGCGATGGTCATTGGGGCAATTTATGCGTTAGTTATCACGCGTACTAACCCTTCAACCATTACTAAAGAGTTCTTTAAAGGGATGGGGAATGCCTATGGGGATGTTCTTGGGATCATCATTGCTGCTGCTGTTTTCTCTGCGGGTCTCAAAGCATCTGGCTTAATTGATTCCTTTATTGGTTTTCTGATCCACTCTCCTGAATTTGCACGTTGGGGAGGGACATTGGGCCCATTCTTAATGGGAATTATCACGGGTTCAGGTGATGCGGCCGCGTTTGCTTTCAACGAAACGGTAACACCATTTGCCCAGCAATTTGGTTATGAAATTCCTGATTTGGGGATGGCTTCTGCAATTTCAGGCGCATTGGGTAGAACCATGTCACCGTTAGCAGGTGCGGCTATCGTCTGTGCAGGTTTAGCCAATGTGAACCCGATGGAAATTGTGAAGCGTACTGCGCCTGGCATGATTGTTGGGGTGATCTTCATTGCGCTCATCATGCTTTAATTTTAAGGAGATAACATGTCAAACATTACATTAGAACAACTGACTCAATGGCGTAGTGAATTCCATCAATACCCTGAAATTGGTTGGTCTGAGTTTTTAACCACAGCAAAAATCGTTGAAGAACTGCGTCGTTTAAACTTGGACGTCAAAGTGGGTCCGCAGGTGATCAATCCTGAATATGCCTTTGGACGTCAACAGAAAGTGGTTGATAAAGGTTTAGCGGTGGCGAGAAAGCACCAAGTTGATGAAAATTTGCTGGCTGAAATGCAGGAGCTGACAGGGTGTGTTGCCATTTTCGATAGTGGCAAAGCAGGGCCGACAATCGCACTGCGTTTTGATATTGACTGTGTCGGTGTGACAGAAAGTACTGATGAAACCCATCGTCCAAAAAATGATAATTTTAGCTCTTGTCATCCCGGTGAAATGCATGCGTGTGGTCATGATGGGCATATCGCGATTGGTTTAGCGGTCGCGCATTGGCTAGTGGCAAATAAAGAGAGCTTATCTGGCAAAGTAAAATTGTTATTCCAACCTGCGGAAGAAGGCGTTCGTGGTGCGAGAGCAATGGCAGAAAGTGGTATTGTGGATGATGTGGATTATTTCTTAGGGGCGCACTTAGGGTTCATTGCCAATAGCGGTGAAATTGTGATTAACCCAACCCATTTCCTCTGCACAACAAAACTGGATTTTCGCTTCAAAGGCGCACCATCCCACGCAGGAGCAGAGCCTGAATTGGGACGTAATGCGCTAGCCGGCGCTTGTCATGCCACAACGCAAATGTTGGGAATTTCAAGACACGGTAAAGGAATGTCACGCATTAACGTTGGGGTACTAAATGCCGGTGAAGGGCGAAACGTGACGCCATCTTATGCCCAAATGCAGATAGAAGTCCGCGGCGAAAATGAAGAGATTAACCGCTTTATGAGCGAAAACGCGATTCGCATGGCAGAAGGCTCCGCACACAGCTTCCAGCTAGAAATGGAAAGTGAAGTGATGGGAGAAGCTGTTGATTTAACCAATGACCAAGAGCTGATTGACACCTTGGCAAGTGTGGTAGGGCAACATGGGGAATTAACTGCAGTGGCGACTCGACCGTTTGGTGGTAGCGAAGATGCCACTATTTTGGCAAAACGCGTCCAGCGTCACGGGGGTAAATCTCTGTATTTTGTTGTCGGTGCTGACAGAACCGCAGGGCATCACCAAGCTAATTTTGATTTTGATGAAAAACAGATGTTAACAGCCTATCAGCTGTATACCGGATGTTTGGTGTCATTAATGTAATTTTTTGGTGATAGGAAAAAGCCGCTGAGAGAGCAATCTCCCAGCGGCTTTTCTATTTCGTTAAGGCTTTATTTTGCTAATGAATACAGGGTATCTTTCAATAGATTAGCGGCAATAATGATGTCGTCGAAATCAGTGAATTCATCAGGGTGATGGCTAATTCCATTTTTTGATGGTGTGAAAATCATTGCGGTTGGGAATTTTTGGGCGAGATTCATAGAATCATGACCCGCACCGCTCAACATGGTCATATAACCGATGTTTTGTTCAAGGCAATGTTGTTCAATACACTGACAAATCTCGTTATCTAATTTCACTGGTGCTTCTGCTGAAATTTCACGAATTTGAATCGAAACATCGTTGTCTTGTTCAGATTTTTTAATGGAATTTTTCAAGTGAGTGGCAACGCGAGCAATACTTTCTGGCTCAATGCCGCGAATATCAACCAAGAAGTTCACTTCACCGGGAATAACGTTCATGGAATTTGGATATACATTGAGCTTTCCAATGGTACCGACGGTTCCCCATACAGATTCACGGCAAGCCGCTCGATTCACATCGCTGATAATGGCGGCGCTGGCCACTAATGCATCGTGGCGTTGGTACATTGGGGTGGCGCCGGAGTGATCTGCATGCCCTGTAACCTGAACTTGGAAGCGGGTCGGCGCTGCAATTCCGTTCACAATCCCCACTGATTTTCCTTCAAGTTCAAGGCGCCGACCTTGTTCGATATGCATTTCGATAAAAGCGGAATAATGGTCATCAGCCAATTGGCACTGTTCAATTTCGTGGCTTGGATAACCTAGGCTATCGAGGACATCGAAAAAGCTGCGTCCATCATCATCTCGGTTGAGAGCCCACTTTTCACGATCAACTTTCCCAAGTAAAACTTTGCTGCCAATACAGGAAAAACCAAATCTACTGGATTCTTCCGCCCTGAAAATGACGAGTTCAAGGGAACGGGATAATTGTTGTGGCTCAAATTGCATTAGCGCATAAAATCCTGCCACGACACCAAGTGTACCATCATAAGCACCACCATTAGGAACTGTATCCAAATGAGAGCCGGTGCCAACAGCAGGTAAATCGGGATTTTTTCCCGGTAATCGGCAAAAAATATTCCCTACTGCATCTTGGCGAACAGTAAACCCAGCTTTTTGCATGGTTTCTATCATGTATTGGTGTGCCAATTGGTCTGTGGGTGTATAAGCCAAACGTGTCACACCTTTATTTTCAGGATAAACAGTAAAGGATGCTAATTTTTCAAATAATAATTTCATTTCATTAGTAGAAAATAATTCCCTAGTCATGAAAACCTCTTTCATAAATTGTAATCAGATATATTTAAATGTGTTGGAATAAATAGGATTGAAAATAAAAAGCAGAAAAGTATAAAAATTATTATGAGTACTACTATGCAAATAGAAATGGAGTAAGTCAAACAGAAGTATGAAAAAAAGAAGGTTGCATGATGTTTATCAAATTACTGATATTAAACGAAAATATAACAAATTTTACGTTTGTAACAGATTGAAGTTATTAAGGGTTAATTTAAATATTTTTTAAATTAACCCTCGATTTTTTCATTATTTATTGATGATATTTTGGGGTTCTATAATTTAAGTAAGAGATTTATTTTTTTTAATTAATTTAGAACGGTAATTTATTTTATTGTTTTCAATCTCTCGCTGATTGTTATTTTTTATATTCAATTGTTAGTTTCTAAATAATGCAAGTAGAGATGAACATCATTATACAATTGACGTAATTCAGCACTGTTTTGTTGTCTACGTAATAGTGTTTTCAACAGGCGGTGAATTTTTTCAACATGAGGCTGTGGGTGCTGCAAACGTAAAACGAGTCCTTTTAGGGCTCGATTGTGTGATTCAGAGGTAGAAAACTGTTTATAAACTTGCATCAGATTGAGCCAAATAGCGTGGCGGACAGCAAAAAATTGCATTGTTCTATCAAATGGATAATCACTTTTACGTGCCAATATTAACCCGCTAAATAGGCGATGGCTCATCTGTGATGTTGATGGTTTTTGCCCAGTAATAATCTTATTAAGACCCAATTTAAATTGTTGTTCACTGAGTAAAATAAGGTTTTGGTAACGTTTCTTCGGATTTGTTGGGTAAATCCAATAAAAAGCCCCCATCGCGACTAACGGTCCACAAATAATGGCGATGGCATTACCGAGGCTTTCTGGAAAACTTAAGGTAAAAGGGTAGCTTGGTTGCAGTAAGATCAAAGAGACCATGATGTAATCAAAGGCGATTAAAATCAGTTTTTTGTGGGCAAAAACCAAAATTCCACTGATGATGACGGGCACAATGAATAAGGTCATTTGCCATGATGATGATGCAAATGGCCATAGGCACCAAGTACAAATTAACGCAGCAAGTGCTCCGAAAGATTGTCCCGTGAAGATGTTTTTCATAAACCTAGCGGGGTAATCGAGGGATGCGAACAGAGCGATCATCACCGATAACCCGAGAGTTAAATACGCCAGTGCTTGCCACTGAGTCACTAGCCAGAGTAAGCCTACGGTGGCAATGGCAACGAACGAGCGCGCAAAAGCTTGCCAAGCAGCAATGCGATCATGATGGAGCTTTAGCTTATCTACCCGGTATTTTGCCTTGATAGCTAACCCTTTTGACGCGTAAAACAGTGGGATAAGAAGATTTTTCAATACGCCATTAGGGCATAGGGATAGGATATGTTTCCATTGTAATTCACTCGGTTGTGTTTCCGGGAATGGAAATGCAGCTGTTTCTTTAAACGTATCAAGTTGTAGCAAAATTTGGCTTTGTGCGAGTAGTTGTTGGCGGGCTTTTACGACTTGTTTACGGTGATAACGCCACCCAATACGGTTGGCTTCTAGCTGTTCATCATAGGTGGCCATTTGCTGCCATAAGGTGTCAATGTTCCGTTGTTCAATAGACTCTTTTCTATATAAAGAACGGTGCAAAATTTGGTAAAACTGCTGATCAATTTGTTGTTTGAGCGCGATGATAGAGGCTTGTTCACGTTTGGGGGTAAATAAAAAGTTAAACAAAACTGCGCATAAGACGCCAACTAAAATAGTCCAAAATCGATCCCATGCAACAGAAAAAATATTGTCAGTGGCATGAACACTAAGCATGCTCACCATCACCGCTGAGTAACCTGCCAAAAAAGTACCGTAGGCTACAAAGCCTTTTTGCAGCTGTCCAATACCGCTACATGCACCTAACCATCCCGCTAAACCGATCACAAATAATAATGGGCTGACTAGATGAATTTGAATAAGTGCAATGCCGGCAACGACACCAATAACTGTACCTGCAAAACGCCACCAACTTTTTTCTAATAAGTTTTCACGCCAAGGTTGCGCGGAAGCCCACACAGTCATTGCCGCCCATTGAGGGTGGGTAAGTCCTGCATATTCAGCAATAAATAGCGCGAGAATGGATGAGCAGGCGGTGATCATTGCAAAGCGTAAACGGTCAGAATCAAATCCGACTCGCTGCATTAATGTAGTTGGCTGTGACATGGTTTTTCGCAGATGGGTGAATAAAACTGTGTATAGGTTAGTGCTTGTGGAGAGAAATCGCAAACAGAGGCGGAAAGCGCCTATATTAGTAAAACAGAGCTCGAAGTAAAATAAAAAGTAAAAGCCTTAAAATAGGCTTTTACTTTTTATACAGGGGCATCATATATGGACTTCTTAAATCAAGAAATAGTTGAAATTAATACGGAATGCTAATTACGCTAATTATGCGTAAGATTCAACTGATTCTTGGATTTTATTTTCGTATTTAGTATCTTGATTGTCTTGAAATACATCACAAAATATATCACTAATATTAACATCTAATATTTTTGTTACTCTAGCTAAGCAATCAATATCAATACGATTAACACCTCGTTCATAACGGAATAGTTGTTGTTCACTGATATTACACTCTCGTGCTAATTGAAAAACAGTATAACCTTGAGATTTTCTTAATGACTTGATTTTTTGTCCGACAGCATAAGCGACAGGAAATTTTCTATTCATAAATATTCTCTATTAAATTATATTGTTGAGATAACAATCAATGTGAATTTTCAGATTTTATAAAAGTGACTTAATATAATCTGTGCATTTTAATTTTGGGCTAAATATATAGTGACCCTCAAGTGCCACTCACTGAATGATATACTATCCTTATAATTGTTTTCAATTAGTCCCAAAATGACGTCTCAAATATCTGCATGTTTACGATTATTAATTTTAAATATTTATCTTAATAATTATTTTTTTATTTTCAATGATTTAAATTTAAATCTATGCAATGTTATAACAAATGTAAATTTCATTGTATTGTTTTTGATCAATATAATTTATTGTTAATTTTGATTAATTCAATATATAAAACCAAAAAAAACAGAAAATAAAACATTAACAATACTGGGTTTCTATATTTAATCTCTGTGATTTGGCTTAATTATTTTGGGTTTTAGGTTTATTTCATAAAGACATCAATCTAGGAAGATCGTTATTTGATCAATTTTTTTATGATTTTATGAAATATGTATATTCATGGCATCTTAATAGAAATCAAAATATTTTGATTTCTATTTTATTTTTTTGTTTCTAACGTGATAGTTATTTTAGTATCAAAGATTTGGTGAGTTTGTGAGAGGTTTGTATGATGATTGACATTGAAACTTCGCATTAATCCTTTTAAGTCAAATTGTACTAAATGGTATGCCACTTTAGTAGTAAAGGATTTCCGATTTTAATCTTTATAGTATAAATATTCGTTATACGGCTATCAATAAAGTAATAAAGTTCAGATTATGATTTTTGCATATTTTAAAAAATCTCCAAGATCTTACGTGTATTTGCTTAGTGATTGTAATTTGTTGAACGAGGTAAAGAGGGAGGGTAATAAAAAAACAGGGCGCAAAGCACCCTGTGGAATAAGTTAATAACCAGTCCAAGAAAAATGGGTTTTGAGTTGAGATTGTTGACCTGCAAATTCTAATATTGTAGTGAGGTTTCCCTTACCGTTATGATTCGTATAACATTCATTTTTTATTGCCTTATTACTAATCTGTGAGTATGTATACTCATAAGTATCCAGACCTCTAGTTGGGTTTGCCAGTACTGGATACGCTAGCCTATCTGAGCTAAATGATTCGCTCCCGCTATATTCAGACTTCAATATCTGATGGCTCACCTGAATATTCTCTAATAGCTGTTTTCCTGATAACCCAATCTGTACTTTAGGAAATATAATCGCTTTACGATGGTTGTTGAACAAGGCAGAAGGTGGATTACAACTATTATCGTTATCGACTACGTTGTCTCCTACGACGTAAGCGAAAGTCTTATAGCTAATAGATATGTTTCCGATATCTTTGGGTTCAGTTATAACAATAGGAACATCAACAGCTTGGACTCGGTTTTCAATTTTATGTTGGGACTTACCTATTGCAATAATTTCAACTTTAACTTTTTGGTTCGTTTTCAAGTAGCTTTGCTTTGGCTCATAGGTATTTGAACGCGGACCGCTAGTCACTGATGATGTGGCGCTATCTGTCCCGCCATCTGGTTTTGTTATAACGATTTTGACATCGGAAGGCATATCAAAATCACTTGTTCCTGCGACCGACCAGTTAACTGTTAGGTTATCGTCAGTATAAACAGGGGACCAATAAGCCGAATTAGTTTCTTGGTTGCCATTATTGCCATAAGAGATTGAATTTATAGTAATCAAAGGCTTAGTGTACACCTTGACCTTATAGTCACCGCTACTTTGCTCAAAGTAATCATTGGCTTTTACTGTCATGGTTAAATTGGCTTCGCCTTTGCCTAGGCTTTGAATCGAGCCATTTTTGGCAATATTCACGACATTATTAGCCCCTGAATTCCATTCAATATCTGCTTTAGGTGGGATAGCCACACTGGTTTGTTGTAGGTTAAAAAGATTACGCTGATCCGTGATTTCTTGCTCTTTCTGGTTAAAATTCACATTAAAACGTGCTTTTGCGAGGTTGTAGGTAATATCTTGGCTTTCAGAAACAAACTGATCTGTCTCTTTGGAACGCACGGTCAGTTTTGCTATCCCTGGCTTGACCTGAGTAATTGCACCAGAAACAGAATCTATTTGGGCGATATTGGTATTTTGGCTGACATATTCGAGAGGAATGGTGGTGACATCCGTATTATTGAATGAGGTTTGAATATTGTGAGCTTG
Organism: Providencia sp. JUb39; assembly: GCF_012272845.1. NCBI lineage: Bacteria > Pseudomonadati > Pseudomonadota > Gammaproteobacteria > Enterobacterales > Morganellaceae > Providencia > Providencia sp. JUb39. The sequence continues at coordinate 319,332 of NZ_JAAWXD020000001.1, forward strand.
GTTATCTGACCAAATTGTGGAAATAGTGTCTGCACTGGTTAATGTCAAGTTTGGTTTGGCTTTTTCAACATCGACCTCATAGCTAGCCGCTGCGGATTTATATATACCATTTCCATCGATACGCGCCCAAATTTTGGTGCGTCCCGCTTTTTTCAGTTTAACTTTCCCTTGCTGGTCAACGGTAGCAATACTGGTGTTATCACTGGACCAAACAGGCTGAGCACCGTTTGGCAACCCTTTAACAACCTGGCCATTATTTACGGCAGAAGAGTAAGTCAGACGCTGTTGCATGTTGTCGAAACGCAGTGTTGGGTTAATGGCGTCGACTTTGATTTCAATCGGGTTAGCAATGGTTTGATTGCCCACTTTTGCCGTGATTTTAGCGGTGCCTTGCTTCGTCGCGGTGGCTGTTGCACTGTAGCGACCATCTTGGTGATTGGTGACTGGACTGATAGTAAAATCCTGAGTAGGGACATTACTTGTAAGATCAACCGTTTCATTCAGTAAGGCGTTGCCAAAATCATCTTGCAATTTAACCGTGAACAAGGTGCTTTCAAGCCCATCTGGACCAATATCAGTTTTAGTGGTCGTAAAGGTAGAGTTAGCGATGTTTACAGTACCGGCAAGGACGTTAACCACACTGGCTTTTTTATCTTCGCTTGCGGAAAGTGCTGCTGTCATCACTAATGCACCTACAGTATGGCTGGTGACCGAAATTTTAGTGTTACCGTTAATATCCGTTATTGATGAGTGTGGGAAAGGTTCTGCTTTACCCTGTAAGTGCCATGAAACATTCACCTGCGGCACTGGGTTATTGAACTTATCCACAATTTTGGCGGTATAAACTACGCCTTGGGCATTACCAGCCTGAATGTTATTGGTGCTGATATCTAAACTAGTGATTACGCTGGTGGCCTTGTCACTGGTCACATTCAACGTTAAGGTTTGCGATAATGCACTGCCGTTGAGATTGGCTGATAATATGGCAGCGCCTGTTTTATCACTGCTCACAACGGCGTGATACACCCCTGCCGATGGCATCGTTACTGGAGCAATTCTTACCTCATTGTTATTGCTACTGATTTGAATAGCAGATATTTGATTGGTTAATAAATTACCAAACTGATCCTTTAATATCAGCTCAACCGTCGCAGATTGGCCCGCCACAATTGTGGCAGGGGTTATATTGAATACTGTTTTACTGGTATCAATCGTACCTTGTGTAAAGGAGATAGTTGGGGCGGTTTTAGTATTTTGCGATGTTAAGTTAACGGTGATATTTGCATAACCCACATCACTACGTTGAACGGTAACTTCGCTGCGTCCATTGGCATCGGTGGTTGTCTGGTTATCCGAAAGCTGGCTACCATTGTTAGCCGTCCAGAATACAGGTATACCCGCGCCGAGTTGGTTACCGTTAGCGTCTTCAAACTGGGCGCTGACCGTGACTTTATTTCCTACAGTTTCAGTGGTTTTTGAAACCTTGATATCACCACGTACCTGTGCGCTTTGTGCGTCAGCAATCACAGTCAGAGGGGCTTTCTGGTTCAGAGTCACACCATCAACCAGGACGGTAATGTCTGTATTACCTGCTTTGGTACTGTGTAACTTCGCACGATAGGTTCCTACAGGTGTTATCTCTGTGAAAGACGGTGAGTTTTCTAAGCCCAAATCAGTTGAGTAATCTAGCGTGATTTTATTCGCCAAGTTACCCAGTCGGTTACCAATATCATCTTTCAGCGTAACGGTAATTTCAGTTTCACCTGTTGCTGCTGTTAATGATGGCGTGCTCAGAGCAACAGTGGAGGCGCTGCTAGAAACGTTCCCTGCTAAGAACTCGATATTTTGAACGGTTTGCTTAGTATTTTGACCTAAAATAGCGGTTACGCTGCCTTTTCCAGCTTGTGCGCTAGTTAAAGTAATTTGGGCAATACCATTATGATCTGTATGGCTAACGGGTTGTGATAGCTCACCAACATCACTACGCCAACCAATCGCAATACCCGCAGGTGCCAGATTATTGGCGGCATCTGTAATAGTTGCTTGTACGGTAATGCGGCTGATGCCATCAGCAGGAACCGTAGCATGACTGGTGATGTTAATATCCTTGATGAGTGCAGTGGCGCTGTCCGCGATTAAACCGAGGCTTTTCTGTTTGGAAATAGCACCATTTTTAGCAGTGATATCAATGGTATCAGCAAGGTTACCACTCACTTTAACTTGGTATTCACCTGTGTTAGTAAGCTCTTTTGCGTCCGTGAATGTAATGGCATTGTTGTTACTATCCCAATCAATTCTTTGCCCTGTAACTGGGTTATTCCATTGGTCACGTAAGGTCAACGTTGCTGTTGCTTGTTCACGGTTATTCGCCACAATAGTTTGTGGTTTAATTTCAAAGAAACTATTTAGTGGGTTTGCATCGCCTGCAATAAATTGAATTTTTTCCTGTGCTTCACGGCGGTTAAGCAGTTGTGCAGTGACCGTCGTTTCTCCTGCGATATAGCCTGATAGTTCAACGGTCACTTGCCCTCGATTATCAGTACGGGTTGTATTTACACTTAGCGTGTTGTTATCACTGAGCCAAGTTACTGGCGTTTCAACTAATGGGTTGTTCAGGTTATCGACGACGGTTGCTGTCAGTAATACTTTTTGGGCTTGTGGTCGAATTTGCACTTGGTTAGCTGATGATGCAATCGTCACTGTCGCGGTTGTATTATCAGCGACCGCTTTTACGGTGCTCGAAATCGGTTGTTGGTTACCGTTCGCTAATACTGCTGCAACCATAATATTGTTGGCAGCTTGGGAGGTAGACAGCGTGGCGTGAACCAATCCATTGATATCTGTTTTAGAGAACGGTGTGATTACGGTGAGTTGGGCACCATTGTTCGTCTGTAATTGAACATCTACACCTTCAACAGGGTTGCCGTAGTTATCTTCCACGAAGACATAAATATCGGTTTTATCCACGCCATTAGCCACAATAGTTGATTTCTTGACGTTTAACGATGTGATTCGAGCTTGGGCTTTATCAGCAACAAAATGAATTTCTTTGGCCATTTTCCCATCGCCATTTGTTGATGCTGTCACGATCACCATTTCAGCTTTTGTGCTGGTAATGGTAGTGGTCGTTTCCCCTTGGGCATTGGTTTTGGTTTTTGCTTGGCTAAATTTCACTTCTGATGCACTTAAGTTAGATAGCCAGTCGGTATCAACATTAGAAATAGGGTTGTTATTCGCATCCACAATTTTTGCTGTATAAGTGACGGTCATTTTGCCATCAGCGAGATACTGATTTTTAACTTCTGGTATGACTGAACTGACTTTCGCCGTCTGTATATTTGCCGTAAATACAACGGTTTTATCAAACGATTTTCCACCGACAGTCACCGTAATTTTTGCATCTCCTGCTTGCTTGCTGGTGATGGTGGTTTTTGCCACACCTTGGTTATCTGTCATCACCTTTTGGTCAGCCAGAGAACCGTTATTGGTTGCAAATTGAACTTCAACATTTGGAACGACGTTGCCATTAGCATCCGTCACGGTGATCGCAATTGGATTGCCTGTTACACCATTCGCAACGGATGTCATTGAGCCAACAATGATATCTGTAGGTTTAATTGTTGCAGTGGTTGAATCCGGTAAAAACGTAAGGCTAATGTCTTGTGATGTTGCGTTAGGTGTTGCCGCCGTGATCAGGACATCACCTGAAACGGTACTGGTGACTTGAGTCGTAGCAAAACCATTGGCATCAGTGATACTGCTGATTTCAGAGAAGCTAACCTCATTGCCATTCTTATTTGATGTCCAATTAACCACGGTATTTGGCAGCGGGTTATTATTGACATCTACAATCTGTGTTTTGACTTCAAATGGCTTATTACCATTGGCAATTTGTGGAACGGTATTGGTTGTCGGTTTCACAACCTGTGGAGTGTTTTTATCTCCAACAAATGAGATAGTCTGTTTAACATCTTTGCCATCTACGGTAATCGTCACGGTAGCATCTCCAGCTTTATCGCTGGAAATAGCGGTTTGTGCGACTCCTTGGCTGTTTGTGGTCACTTTGCTATCAGCTAATGTTCCTTTATCTGTAGCGAATGCGACCTCAACATTTGGAACTGGGTTGCCTTTTGCATCCGTCACAGTAATAGAAATGGTATTTGCCGAGTTGCTGTTCGCGACAGTGCTTGTCTGGGATACATGAATATCATTCGATTGCACCGCAGCTGTTGTGGTATCAGGTAAGAAATCCACTTTTACTTCTTGTGGTGTAGCATTCGGTGCAGTGGCGGTAATGATAATGTCCCCGGCCACGGTACTGGTAATCGTGGTGGTTGCTAGACCATTAGCATCGGTTGTGGTGGTTTGTTGCGTAAACTGAACATCATTGGCGTTTTTATTTGAACTCCAGGTCACGACCGTATTTGGCAGCGGGTTATTATGGGCATCGACTAATTTTGTGGTGATTTCAATCGGTTTTTTACCATCGGCGATTTGCGTTATCTGGCTGACGGTTGGCTTTGCGATTTGTGGTGTTGATTTATCTCCCACAAATTGAACTTTATGTTGGATGTCTTTGCCATCCACTGTGATCGTCACATTCGCTTCACCTGCTTGCGTACTGGTGATCGCAGTTTGTGCAACCCCATTAGCATCCGTTTTTACGAGGGTATTGGCGAGAGTTCCTTTATCCGTTGCGAATTGTACATCGACATTTGGTAATGGGTTGCCAAATTGGTCGGTAATGGTGATAGATACCAGATTGGGTTTTTTCCCGTCAGCAATCGAACCATTTTGAGTAATGTTAATATTTTGCGGTTTCAGCACTGAAGTGGTGGCATCCGGTATAAATGTCAGCGTGACGTCTTGTGGAGAGCCATTTGTTGGTGTTGCCGTGATCGTGACCTCACCAGCTAGTGTGCTGGCGATGAGAGTGGTGGCATAGCCGTTGTTATCCGTTGTGCTGCTCACAGGGGTGAATATCACTTTTTGCGGATCTTTGTTGGAGCTCCAAGTCACCACACTATTAATGATAGGGTTACCATTCGCATCTTTAAGCTGTGTTTTGACTTCAATAGGCGCCTTTCCGTTAGCTAACTGAGGCGTTTGTGTATTGAGCGTGGGCTTTGTGGCTTGAATTGTTGTCGTATCCGCAACAACGGTCACTTTAATTTCAGGGAAGACAGCATTACGGGCCTTGGGAACCAGTATAAAGCTTTCAGGCTTAGTGCCTGCGGTTAACGTCACTTCATATTGTCCGGCTGCTAAGCGGGTAAATGGGCTTATGGCAGTGTATTTGGCTGGTGGTGCTGCTTTTAGCCCTTTAGCTGGCATCGCTCTCTTCACTTTTCGAGTTGTGGCTCGCTCAAGCGTAATTTCTTTAGCTGCGAGATCAATGATATTTCCAGCTTTATCTTTAATGGATAACGACAGCTTTTGGCTGCTTTTACCGTTAGCGATTAAATCAATTCTGCTGGATGAAACGACACTTTTTAGGGTGTGAATCGCTGGTTGAGTAACAGAAACTCGGACAATAGCTTTAGAAGAGGTATTCCCTTTCTTGTCGATGGCAATGGCAGTAATGGCGTAATTGTTCGAATTTTTGATATTTTTATAAGAAGGCAACACAAGGCTGTATTGACCATTTTCATTGAGTATGTGTCCGCCTGCGGCAACCAGTGCTTGAGCATCCCATTTTATGTGACTTAACCCATATTTGCTGGTCACTGTGAAATGTAAAGGGATCTTTTCCCCTGCGTAGCCCGTGATAGAGTCCGTTATGTTTAAGTGGATGACGTCATTTTTTTTATAATCCAGAACGATATGGTTGTTACGACTGACAAAATCATAGCGATTACCCATCAATGAACGAAATGCATTGACGGATTCCGGATCCAAATGTTGCTTCAAGGTTTTGCCAAATTGGTAGTTCAGTTGTAAACCAATTCGCGAATCTTTCTTGCTGGCTTTTCCTTGGCGATGTTCCGCATTGAATGTGATTAATGGAACCGGAGTATAGTTAAGACCGATATTGATGGAATACGGATCACGTTGTAAATTTTTGATGCCGAATAGTGCGACATCATCACCATAATATTGTTCGTAAGTGAGCTTTCCACCAATATGTGGATAGGTAGGTAACCAACCCTCTGCGCGGAGATCCCATCCATTAGATGGTCTAGCTGAATGATCGGTTAATTCTCGGGCATTGCGCCAGCTGCTAAGACGATGGTAGCTGTTACCTGACAATTTTAAGAAGTCACGACGATATTCAACACCTAATCCTAAACGAGAATGACCACGTGAAATATCGTAGTCAAAGAAGGTATTTCCGCCAACCATTTGATTTTCACCATACCAACGTGCCCCAAAGCCGAGGTTGGTTTCAATGCGCTGTTCTTGACGATGAAAACTACCTTGAGTAAAGAATAAACTTTCTTCGTTTTCATAAATTGGCAGCAGCAAATCAATTTGTGAATTTTTTAATGAAAATTTCTTATCCGCAACCAGCTTTATTTGTGAGCTACCAAAATGATTAAACCAATCTTGTAGATAGCTGCTTGCTGTGGTTGTGATTATCTCTTGGGTAAATGCTTTGGTTTTGTCATGATTAGGCTGCTTTGTAAAAAATTGGCCCGCTTTGGAAACAAACTGCGCCAGTTTAATTTCTTCTTCACTCGCTGCTTCTGGTGGAATATAAACAGGTTTTTCGTTTTCCCATTCTAAAGTTGGTAACGGCGACATAGGAATATCTAGCTCATCGCCGACTTTTAGGGTCTCGAAACTTTGAGAAAATGTTCTAAATTGATTAAGCTTACGTAATTGCTCCAAACTTATATTATATTTTTTGGCAATACTCTGAGTTGTTTCTCCCGCTTGTAGTGTATATGGCTGAGTTTCTCTTAAAGTAAGCGTATTTTTTTTTGGTAATAAAAACGTGCGTTGTTGATGGTTTTGCTCTGTAAATGCATTGGCTGCGACAGGTGCAAAAACTGATGCTAAAGGAAAACTAATCTGCGTTGCAATATTTATCCACGCGATAAATGTAACATGATAAGGAATAAAATCCTTAGACTTGCGATTCATTAAGGAACTCCGAGAATAGAGGGTTAATTAAATTTCTTTGATGAGTATTCTAAAAATCCCTGAGTTCTAACTATCCTTAAGGTTTATGCAGTCATTAAAATGAATTGCCAATACTCAACATCATTCGATTTATATTTGAATGAAGTATATTTACTTTTTTGAGATCTATTTTTTGAATAATTTGGAAATTTTCTTCACAGAAAAGCAATTCCAATAAATTCTAGTGATGACTAATTCTCTGTTGTGTCGATTTGTGCATTTAGCAACTTTTTATTATGCGTTAAAGTATTTGAGTGCTGTGATTACTGATATTTTCTAATCTAATAAATCAAATAGAATTTACTTTTAAAGAAATTCTTTCAGATTTAGATTGATTTAATTGAGTGATTTGATTGCTCATCATCAGTAATTCACCTTTTTTTTCAACTCTTACGCTTAATCCGAAATAGTGTCCTTGGGCTAATAGCGATTCCGGTAAATTAATGGAAAAATTAACCGTTCTCGCTGATTTTCTGGTTGTCATAGTATAATCATAATGACTTTTTTCAGAGTAACTGTTTCCGTTTATTGGGGTGACAGAAACGGTAATTAACGCATCACTAGGAATGTCGATAGATTGGCTGTAAATATCACCTTGAATATTAAATGTGTTTCGATTTTTATTTATTGGGTTATTACAAGCAAATAGGAATAAACAACACGCTAAAATAAAAATTGAATGTAAAATAGATTTTGATATAGAAATTCTTGGCATGATTTTTCTTCTTTTATATGAATAATTTATTGATATGAACGATTAAATACTTTCTGAAAAAAACAGCGAACATACGCATACATGTTTTTTCGCTCATTAACTCTTGATAAAATTGGCATTTCTGATTTTTCGCCAGTATACAAGATACCAATTCTGGGCAGTGTCATGATGAGATTTTCATCTAATTCAACTTTCTTAAATGATTGACGTAACTGCCTGACAAGCTTGTAGTAACTACTCTCAGTCACAATAGTTCCGCGCTTTTCCCAAATTTCATGCATGACTTCTCGCTTGCTATTCGTCTTTAATAACAACAGCTTTAAGAGGCAGGATTCATTTTCAGATAAATTCACGGTTCTTTTTCCACGAGATAGCGTTCTCTTCAGAGGGTCATAAACGACTTGACCACATAAAAGCACCATTGGCTCTATTTGATTGTATTCCATGTTATTCATAATATTTCCCACAGATATAGTTCAATATAAAATTAATTATCGACATCGTAATCATCAGTAAAATTATGTTGAATATAAAAAAACAGTAGGGTAATGAGTTGATGAAAAATCAAAGCGTTTTTTTAAATTCGAACAATGTGTTTTGGTGATGTAAATTTAAACTACTATCTGTGAGTGTATATATCAATTTCAAATTTATTTTTTTTATGTTTTTTAAAAAGGAGGGAGTTAAAAAGCTTAGGTTATAAAAAACACACTCTAAGCTTATAAATATTCGTCGGTAAAACGTTAAGTAATGAACTAATCTGATAGTACAAAGTTATTCAATCGTTGGAATTATATAATTGATGAATCTTCATCTTCATCACCATCAAGATTGAAGCTAGTCATATTTTTATTCAATTGTTCAGTGAATGGAGTATTCATTAAACTTATCGACATATAACGTTGAATAGCTTTAGTGAAATCTTTATATAAAGCAGGTTCAGATTCAGATGGAGACTTTAATATTTGAACGATTTGAGTAATGAATGATTCTTTATCATTGCGATTCAAATTTACCATAGTTTTAAACACCAATGCGAAGCGTGTTTTATCACTATCCTGATGTTTAAATTCAGTAATAAAGCTTTGTATTTTAGCGTTTTTATCCTCCGAAATGTGGGGAATGTTTTTTGCTTGGTAGTTTTGTATATCTTTCATGTTGTTACGGGATTTCCAAAGGGTACTCATTTTAGTGTGTAGATCGGATAGACTCGATGGCGTATTGCCATGAGTACGCGAAGCTGACAAAGTATTCAGCAAATTAGAGTCAATTTTCATATTTTCCCCTCCTTGTTTCTTCTTGTTGGAGAGCACGTTCTTGTTGAATTAGCCGTTTTTGTTGAATTAATAGTGCATAAGCTTGTTTGTGTTGTTGCAAAATTAAACAACGGGTCGAAATCGGAAAAATATGCGGTAATATTTTTTCTGCCGCCAGTTTCGGCGAGAATTGTGTAATTTCGTTATTCACTTCTAACGTGATTGAATTATCGGGGCTAGTACATATTTTGGCGCCGTTAGCTCTAGTGCTTATCTTGGTTTGCAATGATGCCGGTATGTGTAATTGAACATGGCGAGCTTCGGATTGTAATTGAGCAAAGTGTTCTACCACAATTTCTTGTAGACGCGCGTCAGTAAACAAACCGATGAGTAATTGAGTTAATTGGCTTTCTGTTTGGCTCACCTGATTTTGGTATTGGGCTTCACTGTCATTGAGGGCACCAATAAAATCATTCAAAAGCTGTGTTAATCCATCTTGATAGCCTTGTTGGTAGGCTATAGTATGAATACTTTTCTCAGACTGTTGAGCTTGTTGAACATGGGCTTTGGCTTTTTGATGTGCCTGTTTAACAACCGACTGGGCATATCTATTGGTGTCTAAAACCGGATACTTAATCAGCACATTTTCAATTAAAGTCTGCTGGATATTAGGTTGTGTGTTCTCTGACATAGCGGCAAGTTTCTTCAATAATATTCCAAGGTAGCAGAGTGGAAGCCGTGTGAGGGATCATCTGCTGTGTGCGGTGGCTAAACATATATTTTGCGCGGGTAGCATAGCCGTGACTAAAGGTGTTTAAACACATCAAAAGCTGCTCAGCGCCTAATGCAAGTAAATGCTGAGGCGTATCGATGGCCTGTGTTATGTCTTGCCATAAAAGGTGGCTAAATTTCTGATGCAATTGTCTATATTGAGATAGCTCTCCCCACCAAGGCAGAGGACCTGGGTACTGAATAACCCCCAAACCCCACGCCACAGAAGGTAATAATGACCAATTTTCGGCAAGTATCTCGGGTAATATCAACGTTTTTTCATCGGGTAAATCTAATTGATATTGCTCAATAAGCTGCAAGTTTTGCAGCTGTTGTAGCGGAACGGGTAGCTGATGATAATGCTCATCAACGAACTCCGAGTGAAAATAATCCCCCGGTGCTAAGAAAATATTTTTTTGGTCAATCAGCAGCTTACTCAATTGGGGCATGGTTTGATTTCTCCACCTCTTCTTCATTTTCATCGCTTTGTTTATTGTTGCGATGGTATAGATACAATCCAAATGCAATTAGCATACCGATTAATGCAGTGATTAAAGCAGAGGCAATCACGGGATTAAATGCTGGTGTTGGACCATTTTTTGTTTGATACAGCAGCGGAGGGCGACTGACTATCACGACAGAAACATTGTCATAGGTGGTTTCGGCAAAGCTATTATTGAGGAATAACTTAATCTTATTCATCATCACTTTTGGGTCTTCATTACCTGAGTAAGTCACGAGACTGGAAACTTTTTGCGCCTGTTTTACGGGACCATTACCTGAGATAGGGTAGCTCACATGGACTCTCGCATTGACCACATTAGGAATGGTTAGTAGAGATTGCTCAAGCCGTTGTTCAATCAAAGATAATAATCGTGTTCGTTCAGCTTGCGGTGAGGCAACCAACGAATCTCCAGGAAAGGCATCAATAATTTCCACCGGATTTTTGGATGGCAGGTTGTATTGACGTAAAAGATCCACCGCAATAACAAAATCGTCAGGTGCTACGCGAATCGAGTCTCCATTTTTAGAATCCTGTTTACGCTTAGCATCAACTCCGTGCTCTTGCAAAATCGCAAGCACTTCGTTGCTTTGGCGCTGGCTTAAATTGCTCAGTAATAACTGGTTATCACAGCCGAGCAGTAAGCCAATAAACCCGATTAATAGGAATTTCTTTAATATATTCATGGTTTATTGTGCTTTTAATACAGTATCAATGGCAGAAACACTTTTATGTGTAAGTGTACTGACCATATTCAAGGCAAGGCTGTAATTACCGACTTGGTTTTGTAATTCCAATAATTTAGCGGAATCGCTAGGGTCAATGGTATTCATTTTCTCCAGAAGATCTGCTTTTTCTTGGCTCACAGAGGTCGTGTACTCAGCAAATAACTGTTTCACTTTATCTTCCAAAGGGATGGTCGCTGGAGTAACAGGTGCCATTTCAGCGATATTTGATAATACTGAAACAGGATTAATAGGTAACATAAGTATCTCCTATAAAAATAGAGCATCAGGATCAGTGATGCTCTGATTTAAATTAAACGTTGCGGGCTCACATGTTACGAATAATGGCTTGTGCCGCATCTTTAAAGGACTTCATTATGTTGCTTTGTAATTGACGTGCCATATTATAGTTACCGCTTAATGCTGTGATTTTACCCAGATTCAGCGGGTTATCGACTTCCAGATTTGGGTTGTCGATCATAGACTTTAATTCATCAGCGATAGTTTTTGTTCTTTCGCTAATACCTGCGGAGCTGCGATACATCATGCCCCATTTATTATCTGTTGCTGTGGTAGATGCTTGTTCTAATGCAGATGCATCCCAATTACCATTTGCATTACTAATGCCTGGAGTTGCCATATTTATTACCTCATTAATTAGGTTGATTTGAGTTAAATAACCAATGATTATTACCTAACAACGTAATACCATTAGAATTGGTGATAAACGATTTTCCAGCCAGTTCATTATTGGCAAGGGAGACGGAAAATTGAATTTTCTTGGTTCCCCACTTTTGACTAAATGAATTGGTGAAGCTAATTAAAGAGAGAGTCTGTTTATCATTTAAACTATCTCTTATAACAAAGATAACGTAGTTACCTTTGGTTATTCTTTGCCATTTCACATTACTTTCAGTCAATCCTAACTCTGCTCTCTTGATGAGTTCCTCAAGAGGAATCTGTACAAGTTGGCTTTGGTTATAACAACTGAAGTAACTAGATAAAATGCGATTAATATTTTTATCATCATTATTCGGTAGTGGGTTTTTCACGACTCGAATGACGGGTTGACAAGGGTTGCTAATGTCAACCTTTAATAAATTGGGTACAGTATCTATTAACTTATCTTCAATTTCTTTTTCAAGAAGGTTTATTTTTTTGATGGTATATTTTTCTTGATAATCTGATTTTAGTAAAACTTGACGGCTCCAGTCTTCATCTCTTTGCGATTTGACGAGAATAAGTATTTCGCCATTTTTATTCTGCGTATAGATAATAGGGTAATAGCTTCCTTTTAATATATTATCTATATTTTTAATCTGTTTTGCAGTGTTATTTTTTGGATTAATTTGGAATTCAACGAATAATATAAAAATAACGACAAATGTTAGTAATAAAACAAAAAGCCATTTTTTATTAAACTTTGGTTTCTGTTTTATGGCAATGGCGCTATTTTCTGTAAGCAATAGTGATTTAGATGGCAATGGATTAGGCTCTTTCTTAGATTAATTCCATTCAGTATTCAATAGCTTAATGACGATTGGAAAGGTGTCAATGAGCAAGATTTCTTGTAGTGTGACAGAGAGGTGACGACTTTTCCCATCTTGTTTAAGATTAATTGCAAAATTATTATTATGTTCGTCATGAGAAACAATAGAAAACTCGCACTGGGTATGTTCGCTAGGAATATAATAGGTTGTGAAACCGTTTTCATCTATTTCAGTTTTGTATTTAGTATATTGCCCAACGACAATAAGATTTTTATCGATGTTAATCATTAGCTCTTGACTATTCATCGAACCACTAATAATTTTCATTATGCAGGTGTGGTATTTTGCTTCTATCATAAGATAATCTCAATTAATAAAAAATAGCGAGTCATATTGACTTCAATGCTCAGTATTTAAATATAAGAACATAATATAGTCAGCTGAATTTATCTTATTCATTCATACCCTGTATTTTTATAGTTAATTCCAAACTATTCCAGAGTATTCATTTGTTTTTTTATATTTAATCAATGAATCTACATCAAGTAAAAATCAATGGATAAGGCCTATTTATAATGTCGAATGAAGATATTGCTAAATTATTGGCGAGTAGAAATAGTTGCTTTTCTTTACAAGACGTACTGGTCTTGTCAATACCAAAAGAAACTATAACCTCAATAGAAAATATAACCACAGTAAAAGCGAAAGCGACGCTTTGTTATAAATCTCGATATACAAATTTAAATATTAAAGTACAAGAACCCGCTATCTTTGTTTGCGGTCTGGATGAATTAACGATTGAAGATAAAACCTTATGGGATATCTATACAATGGAATTATCTGAACTCGTTGAAACGCTGGCTATTATTGATACTGCAATGGGGCAATCCTTTCTTGCAAAAAAAGCCACCAGAGAGAGTGATGAAAACCAACTAGGTGAATTCATTATATTTGACGATGAAATATCAGCACCTGTTTTAATTAAAAACATCGTGATTGATTTGATCATTAAAAAACAGCCGTTATTTGATGATTGGTGTGATGTATTAAGACGCTATGAAGCGTATGGAATGATGCGCTTTTTAATTTCAGCCGCTCAGCAAGACAAAAACGCCAATATTAATCAACTGTGTGCCCGTTACGGCATTTCAGCTTCTTATTTTAGACAACTCTACCGAGAAAACTTTAATAAAACCGCTAAACGCAAAATTATGGGCGTACGTATGGGGGCGGCTATTTTGCAATTAATTGAAAGTGAAAGTTCTATTTTAGATGTTGGGTTAGAAGCAGGTTACTGCTCCGCCTCTCACTTCACGAATGATTTGAAAAAAGAATTGGGATTAACCCCATCAGAAATAAGGCACCTTGGAGCAACGTTATATGAACAGTAAAAAATTAATGGCGGTTTTTATTTCGCTGTTTTTACTGAGTGTAAATATCAATACCGCTCAATCAGAAATGATGATTGCAGAGCCGGTGACGCAAGAAAGAAGTGCAGATACGTTTGTCGCGAATAATATCGCGGTAGGTAAAGTGTTTGATGCTGTAGCAGAACAAATTAATAAGCCAATTATTTTAAGTAAATTGGCATCCCAGAAAAAAGTGACGGGAAATTTTAACCTCGCGAATGCCGATGAAATGTTTAAAGCCTTAACGCGTCGTATCGCGTTAGTCTGGTATGACGATGGTGCAGGTATTTATGTCTATGATAATAGTGAAATGCGTAGTCTGATTATTCCGACTCACAAAGTCAGTAGCCAGCAAGTTCTCAGCTATATTCAACGTAATGGCATCTATGATGCGCGTTTTCCTGTTCGTTCCCAAGGTGGCGACACGATGTTATTTGTGTCCGGACCGCCGCTCTATGTTGAGTTGATTAAAGGTGCCGCGCTGTATCTTGGCGAGCAACGCAAACAAGAAGAAAAAACCAGTGGTAATGTTGCGGTACTCCCGCTGAAGCATGCCTCTGTAAGCGATCGAAGTTACTCATTACGTGGTCAATCGATCACGGTTCCCGGCATGTTATCGGTGATCAGTTCCCTGTTTAAAAATGGGGGCAGTAGCGTTGAAGAAACCCTCGAAATTTTACCTGCAAAGCTCAATACCGATGGGGATGAAATTGATGCCTTGATGGATGCACCCATTGGTGGCGCTCGTTCTGAAAATCGCCAAGTCACCGTCAAACGTGGTGGTGCATCAAATAGTAGCTTTTCTCTGGTTGCCCATCCTGACAGCAACAGCCTGATTGTGAAAGGTAGCCCTGAGCAGATCCGTTACGTCCGTGATTTGGTTAAAACATTAGATAACCGCCGTCGCCAAGTGGAGCTTTCCTTGTGGATTATCGATATCACACGTTCTGAGTTAGATAACTTAGGGGTGAATTGGGAAGTGGGTTCTTTTAATGTAGGCGGCGGCTCGGTTTCTTTTAATCGAAGCACCTTACCTGATAGCAGCAAGTTTTTAGTGCAAATTGATGCGCTAAGCAAAAATGGTAATAGCCAAATTGTCTCGCGCCCGGTGTTACTCACCCAAGAAAACGTTCCTGCGCTGTTTGATAACAACACCAGTTTCTACGCCAAGCTACAAGGTGAACGTACTGCAACCCTCGAATCAGTTACTTACGGCACGATGATCAGCGTCATGCCGCGCATTTCAGCCGGTCAAAGTGTTGAAATGGAAGTGAATATCGAAGACGGTGCAGAGAACCGCGATAGCAGCGGCAAAACGTCCAGCGTTGAAGGGCTTCCGACGGTTAACCGCACCAGCATTAATACCGTGGCACGTATCGCCAAAGACAGTAGTCTGTTAATCGGTGGCTATACCCGCGACCAATATATTGAAAATGAAAGCAAAATCCCTCTTCTTGGTGATATTCCTTGGGTGGGAGGCTTATTCCGTCATAGCTCGACCAATCAACAAAAAATGGTGCGCATCTTTTTAATCCAGCCGCGTTTATTGGATGAAAACGAAGTGTGGGATGGGCGACAATTTTCCGAGAAAACCCGTATTACACAAAAAGATAGCCAACTGCATGGAACTGTACAGTTTCTCCAGCAATACATGAGGGATTCATGGCAATAACCCCACTGAGCTATAGCAATCGCACGCTACTGAGCGCACAAGATAAGAGTCGTACAGCCACGAAAAGCAGTGATGACTCCGATGAAGCTGCGCGCGGTGCGGGGGTGATTGATAGTTCCAGCGAATACGCTTCGATGGCGATGCTGGCTGCGAGCCATGTTCGTCGAGGCGGTTCGAAAAAAGGGCAAGAAGAGGAGTGGATGCGCTTTGCTGAGCGCATCTTAGAAAACAATGCAGACGAAAAAGTGCTGAGAATTGAAGGAATACTCAATCGTCAATTGATGACGCCTCAGCAGTTACGGGCCTTTTTATTGCAGTTTTTCTCTGATCCTAGCGATTTACTGATGGTGCTTGCCGCGCTTATCAACCGTAAAAAACTCAAGCAGGAGCAGATTGATCATTTACAAGAGTTAGAGCGGTTACTGCTAACGGAAGATACCAACCGTACGGCGCAGGCAGGGGCAAACATCGCGCTAATTGCCAAAGCGTTTGCCCAAACTCTGCGTGAAAGTGCTGGGAACTTACGCACCTTATACCGCGAATTTATCGGTTATGACGGTCCTGTGGTCTATTTATATGAACAGTGGGTAGAAGAAATGGAGCTGGCTCAACGCGAAAACATGATGCGTTATCTCGCAAGAGCCTTGGCGTGTGACTTACAAGCACTGCCGCTTGGAGACCTGAATATTAGTGAGTTTGGCAGCTTCTTTACACGAATTGGTCGTCTGCGTGAATTGCAGTCACTAGACCGCACATTTAGTCAGCAATTTCTCCAATCAGGTCTGTTTCGCCAGCAAGCGAGCTTGTCACAAAAACAGTTGTCACAAAGCCTCTTGCCGCAGAGCCAATTGGAGAAGGTGCTAAGCCAATTATTTACCAGTGGGATCCGTAGCCAAGAAAGTTTCAATGACAAGCTTGTGAATTTTATTCAGGAACAATTAAGTGCCATGACCACGGATCTACGCGCCCGCTTTGTTCAGCTTCTAATTATTGCGTTTTCAATTATTCCCGTTGCCATTTTTTACTCATTGGAAGCGCGTGATGAATTACTCGACCAATTAAAAATACAGATGGATCAACTGTTGGCGCAAGAGCAGCGCTTACGTCGACAACCCTAATTTGACAGGAAATACACGATTTCATGAAAAACTTAACCGGATTTTTATTGCAGATCCGTAATCGCCCTGAACTGATGGTGCTAGTCATCATGGTGATGGTTATTGCGATGCTGATTATTCCGTTACCTACCGTCTTGGTCGATTTATTGATCGCACTGAACATTATGATTTCGGTACTGATCTTTATGAGCTCGTTTTATATTACGCGAGTTCTTAATTTCCAATCCTTCCCATCCATTCTACTGATTAGCACGCTGTTTAGATTGGCGCTCTCTATTAGTACCAGCCGACTTATTCTGCTTGAGGCGGATGCTGGCGATATTATCGATACTTTTGGTGAATTCGTTATTCAGGACAACTTAGTGGTAGGAATGGTGGTATTCGCCATCGTGACGATCGTGCAATTTATTGTTATCACCAAAGGTTCAGAACGTATTGCTGAAGTGGCAGCTCGCTTCTCCTTGGATGCGATGCCCGGAAAGCAGATGAGCATCGATGCGGATTTACGCGCTGGGGTTATCGATGAAGCAACCGTAAAAATTAAACGTGGCGAACTGGAAAAAGAGAGCCAATTATTCGGTTCTTTTGACGGTGCGATGAAGTTCATCAAAGGGGATGCCATTGCCGGTATCGTGATTATTTTCGTCAACTTAATCGGCGGAATATCAGTGGGTACGGCTCAGCAAGGTATGGATCTTTCCACGGCATTAAACACCTTCACGTTATTAACTATCGGTGATGGGTTGGTCGCGCAAATTCCTGCGCTGCTTATCTCTATCAGTGCTGGCTTTATTGTGACTCGCGTGGGGGGCAATGATAAAAACTTGGGTGAAAACATTGTTTCTGAACTTTTTGACAATGATTTCACCATCCTGATCACCGCATTTATCGTGCTATTTATGGGTTTTTTACCCGGATTTCCAACGGCCATTTTCTTGTTTCTTGCGGCATTGCTGATGGGGTTATTTGCCACTCGCTATTTTAAAAAGCGTAAAGCACAGCGAAAAGAGCAGCAATTGGGTGAAGAAAATCTGCAAACCGACGCCACTGAAGGGGAAACTCAGCGCGCGAATGATGATTTCGACGATGAGTATATCCCAGAAACCTTACCCGTCATTATCTCGGTTAATCAGCAATATAAGCAGCACCTAGAAGATAATAATTTTCTATCTCGCATGAAAAAAGATGTGTTTATTCGTTATGGATATCGCATTCCCGATATTGCCATTAACTATTCGCCTATCGTGTCAGAAAACAAAATTGTAGTGCTAATAAACGAAGTAAAAGCGGGTGAATACGATGTCTATTTTCATGGTCAACGCTTACTAACGGCGAATGATGAGCTGGAATACCTTGGGATGGAACTCATCAAATATACCGATGAATATGGTTCAGTCAGCACCTGGTTTGACAACCAATACAGCGAAAACGTCGAGCAACTCGGTCTATTAGTGCGCGATGACGTAACGGAAATGATTGATTGCGTCAGTACGTTGCTTTTACGCCACATCAATGAATTCTTCGGGATCCAAGAAACTAAAAATTTACTGGATGATCTTGAAAGAAAGTACCCCGAATTACTGAAAGAATGTTATCGCCACGCCACCGTACAAAAAGTCACGGAAGTTTTTCAACGTTTATTAATGGAAAAAATTTCGGTGCGCAATATGAAGCTAATTATTGAAACCTTAGTGCAATGGGTGCCCAAAGAGAAAGACAGCATGATGCTGGTAGAGCACATTCGCAGCTCAATGGCGCGTTATATCTCATCCCGTTTCTCGGTGGAAGGGCGCCTAAATGTCTTAATGGTGAATGCGGAACTGGAAGACACTATTCGCCAAGGTATTCGCCAATCATCCGGTGGTGTTTATTTGCATTTAGAACCTGAAAAAAGTAATGAGCTTATTCAAGCTGCTGAATTGGCATTAGAAAACAGTTACTTATCTGTTAGGGATGTCAATGTACTGGTACCTGTGGATATCCGCCGGTTTGTGAAAAAAATCTTAGAAGGTCGTTTCCCTGAACTTGAGGTGCTCTCATTTAATGAGGTTTCCGAAATGGTGAAGGTCAACGTTATTAAAACGATATAAGGAGCACATAAATGAAATACCGTTTTGTCGAGAAATTGAATGAATTTTTAAATGCCATGGGGCGCAGTGATTTAGTGAATCCGCAGCTTGATTGCCATTCCAATATTCAACTCGAAATGAGTGATGTACCTGCGATTAATATTGATTTGTCATCCGATGATTTAATTATTTGGTGCAGCTTAATGGAATGTAATTACAGCCGACTCGAAGCATCCCATGCTTCATTATTGAAAAGCATTTTAGAATATGTACCACGTAATTTTCATCCGGGGCAACCTGCACTCAATATTATGGAAAATAACTTGGTGTTATCCGCGGTATTAAAGGAGACTTCATTGAATGACATGCAGTTATTTGCTGATTCTTTTGAAGAATTCTTTGAACGCATTAACGAATTGCGTCTGCAATTATCGTAATTGATGATGAAACTTTTTGACGTTTGCGCACATCCTGTGCGCATTCATGGATGCCTGATTGAAGCTCCATTGAATGGCGTATTTATTGGCGAGATCTGCTTTATTGAGCAGTCATTGGCACAGCCAAAAGTTATCGCCAAAGCGCAAGTAATAGGCTTCAAAGAAGGGCTAACGGTTTTGAGCCTTATTGGTCGCGCTCAGGGCTTCACTCGTGAAGTGGTTATTCGCCCAAGTGGTTACCCGTTTGTATTTCAAATGGGGGAGCATCTTGCTGGGAATATTTTTAATGCTGCTGGGGAATTAGAAGGCGCATTAAGTCAGAAAAATAGCGAAATTACACAGTTAAAAACCAAACTGCAACGCATTGATAATCCTCCAGTGAGTGTGAATAAACGCCGTCCGGTGAATGAACCGATGGTCACAGGAATTCGCGCTATCGATGGATTGCTCACGTGCGGGTTAGGTCAGCGTATCGGTATTTTTGCAGCGGCGGGTAGCGGTAAAACCTCATTAATGAACATGTTAATCAATCACGCTCACGGGGATATTCATATCGTGGCACTGATTGGTGAACGTGGGCGAGAAGTGATTGAGTTTATTGAAGAACTCAAGCAATCCCCCCATGCGGATAAAACCATTTTAGTGTATGCCACCTCCGACAGCCCGCCGATTGAACGCTGTAATGCTGCTTTGTTGGCAACGGCGATGGCGGAATATTTCCGCGATTTAGGAAACCAGGTTTTATTGTATGTCGACTCGATGACCCGTTATGCAAGGGCATTGCGCGATGTGGCACTTGCGGCAGGGGAGCTACCTGCACGTCGTGGTTATCCTGCCTCGGTTTTCGAGCAACTTCCGTTATTACTCGAACGTCCAGGGCGCGTAAAACAGGGTTCTATCACTGCGTTTTACACCGTGTTATTAGAAAGCGAGGAAGAAGCCGACCCTATTGGCGATGAAATTCGCTCTATTTTGGATGGGCACATTTATCTCAGTCATAAACTTGCGGGGCGAGGACATTACCCTGCGATTGATATTTTGCACAGTATTAGCCGTGTTTTTCAGAAGGTGACAACGCCGGAACATCGCCAATTTGCTGTCGATATTCGTGAAAATTTATCTCGCTTAGAGCAGATCAAGCTGTACCTCGAATTAGGGGAATACCAGCGAGGTGAAAGCCAAGAAAATGACCGTGCGTTAGATAAACAGCAGGATATCAATCATTTCTTACAACAAAACATGGATGAGTCAGAGGGCTTTGAGGAGATGTTAGCCCAATTACATCATTTGGCATCCTGATGATTAATCAATTATTAGCGTTGACTGAAAAGCGTCTCGAAAGAGTGCAGTTAGAGCAAAGCAAGCTGAAAAGCGCCATTTTGCAGTTGCAGCAACAACGCCAAGATCTTCACCAACGGATCGCTATATTAACTCTACAAGTTGGGGTGTATGAAAAATCTGAAGAATTAACCCAAATGGATTTTTGGGAACGTCAACGGCAAAAAGCCGTGGTTTTATCAGAAATCGCCCAATGTGAATTTCAGATAGAAAACATAGACGCTGAATTATCTAAGTACCATTTATTGAAGCAGCAAATGACTGAACGGACGTTCATTTTGCGTAATAAGTGCGAGAAATTCCGAAAATATCTCAAGCAACAACGTAGGGCGCAGTGGTTAAAATTAGAGCGCCAGCAACAAAATGAAATCGAGGAGCTGTTTGTTCATGTCGACAATAAAATCACTGCCCAGTGACAATACATTTAATTCCGTAATGGAAGCTAAAAGTTCATCATTTGGTTTTAATCATCAAAAATATAACCAGCAAAAACCGGGTTTTCAAAAGCAGGGTAGTCAGCAGCATTCAGTCAAAAAAGCGGCTCAGGATATTGTTCAAAAAAAACTGACTCAAGTGACTGGTAATAATAAAAAGCCCAAAAAACCAGTAGAAGAGTTGGCAGTACCCGTTCTGTTGAACTTACCGACTCAAATCCAGCATATGCACTCTGGCGGGAAAGTGGCATTTCTCTCTGCGGAATATGGCTCAGATAAAAACAACAGCGAAGCGAACCATTCACTCAGTACACAACCTGATGACTTATTAGGGCAAACGGTGAGTGAAGACGATGCTCCTCAGATTACGTTTAACGCCAATGTTGGGGTGGTATCGATTGGTCAATTGGCTGACACGAAGACCGTTAAAACAAAAACTATAGCACAAAAAGCGGCTCGATTTTTGTCAAATAATCCGACAAGTGTCAAGCAGACCCAATGGATGAGCATCCCATTAGCGCAGCAGACTGAAGTTGTGGATATCGCTGTATTGAAATCACCTCTGCGTGATGGTCAATCAAATTCAGTGAGTGAAGCTCAATCTTCTTTTGAACCTGGCATGCAAATTCAACATGAGGTCAAAGAGCCGAATGTCTCTGCAAGCCATGAAGGCCGCCCTGTGCCAAATGAGCGTCCTGCATCTCAACATTTTCCTGATATGAAAAGCTTCAATATTGAAAAATCAGAAGTCATTCAACCGGATGAAATAGATATTACCAAAAACATTTTAACGCAAGTGCGTGCAGAGATGGGAGAGAAGCCACTGGCGGCGACGCCTCAAATTTCTACTTTTCAAACCTCGGCTTCTCAAACTTCAACACACACACAGCAAGCCTCTTCAATGGTCAGCAAAGTCGCTGAATTGATGGCAGCTTCTGAGGTTGAAAGTTTCCAAACTGCACCTTCTCGCACACTGAGTTACACCTTTAGCCAATGGCAAAACGCACCAACGGTCTCTTTTGCTTTAGCGAGTGCCAACAAAGATCAGGTGGTGGCATCAACGCAAAGCCATGAGGTTCAGCAGGCCTTGCAAGACAACCAGCATTTATGGACAGGCGAACAAAAAATGGTGATCCGACGTGAAGAGCAGGAAGGTCAACAGCGTCAACGGCAGCAACAGCATCAGCAAGACGAGGAGTCCTAATGCTAAATATTCATCGAATTAGCCACCGAGAAAAGCAGGTTAGAGAGTGGCAGCAGCGTTTTCAATGGGACTTAGACATGCATATCCCCAAAGTTGGAGAGCGCTATTTTCAAGTCACTCTACACAGTAAAAAGCAGAAAACTCAAGTGCTGGTGAATGCTGAAGAGTGGTGCCGTCACCGTTGGCCTAAGTTGGCTCATTACGCATGGAATCTTTTAGATACCAAAAGCTTATGCAAAGTTTTTACTTATGAAAATATCGGAAAGGCGTTTTTCTCCGAGCAATTCCGTTGTCATGGCGTCGAGATTATTGATGATGAACAGCTCCTACAACCAAGGTTCACGGTGAAAGAAAAGAAACTTGGCATTGTGCTGTTAGCTGAGCCTATTGAAGGGCTAATCGAGCGTAAGGCGCAAAACGGGATAGCCGAGCAGCTTAAGCTGCAAGCCGACTGGATTTTAGGTTATAGCCATATCAGTAGCAAAATTTTGCAGTCTATCGCGCTTGGCGATGTGCTGCGTATTCAGCAATTGCAATTAGATATGACCGTTGCAGGGCGTGTATTGGCCCATTTTCAAAAACAACAAGAAGGCATTTTTATGATTGAACAGTTAATGACAGCAGATGACGAACAGATAGATTCTGCGGTGGAAGAGGAGTTTGTTGATGAAACTGTTCGTCCTTTTAATTTGCACGACCTCACGGTCAAACTGACCTTTGTATTGGGTCATTCAGACATCAGTGTGGAGGAATTGGATTCACTCCAGCCAGGAGAAGTTTACTCAATTGGTGAAAATAAAGAACGTGAAGTGAAAGTGTATGCAAACAAACAACTGATCGCAGAAGGCGAGCTGACCTATATTGGTGATAGTGACGAATTAGGCTTAGAAATTAAGCGATTGGTAAGCTTAGGCGATAAAAGGTTATAAGCATGCCAACGGTTCCGAATGAAATACCTTTATTAGTCCTTATTGCCTTTTCCACACTGCTACCTTTTATTATTGCAGCGGGAACTTGCTATCTAAAAATCTCGATTGTGCTGATTATGGTGCGCAATGCGATGGGCGTACAACAAGTCCCTTCGACGATGGCACTTAATGGTATTGCCTTATTACTGTCCATTTTTGTGATGATGCCTGTGCTGCAAGATGTGAACAATTACATGCGCCACGAAAGCGTGGATTTTAGCAATGTGGAGTCCATCGACAACTTCGTTGATAACGGGCTAGGGCGTTATAAAGATTACTTAGTGAAATATTCCGATCCTCAATTAGTGAATTTCTTCGAATCTATTCAGCAGGGTAAAACGGAAGCCGAGGTACAAGAAGAGCAAGCGGCACCAACACTATTTTCATTACTGCCAGCCTACGCATTGAGTGAAATTAAATCCGCGTTTGAAATTGGTTTTTATATCTATTTACCGTTTGTGGTTATCGACTTGGTGATCTCAAGCATTCTGTTGGCACTCGGTATGATGATGATGAGTCCCGTGACTATCTCAGTGCCAGTGAAATTGATTCTGTTTGTGGCAATTGATGGATGGTCACTGATTTCGAAAGGGCTGGTGATGCAGTATTTCGAACTCGCACAGCATTGACGTAAGGGAATAGAAAATGGATTCAATCATTTATGTCAGTAATAAAGCGA
This sequence comes from Providencia sp. JUb39, assembly GCF_012272845.1. NCBI lineage: Bacteria > Pseudomonadati > Pseudomonadota > Gammaproteobacteria > Enterobacterales > Morganellaceae > Providencia > Providencia sp. JUb39. The sequence goes on from NZ_JAAWXD020000001.1 coordinate 343,244, forward strand.
TGTTGTTGATCGTCATATTGTCAGCGATTCCTGTGATTGTGGCGACGGTCGTGGGGTTGTTAGTGGGGCTTTTACAAACCGTGACTCAACTTCAGGAACAGACATTACCTTTTGGTATCAAGCTATTAGCCGTATTTGGTTCCTTGTTTATGATTTCAGGTTGGCTGGCGGATAAAGTGATGAATTACGCTATTGAAGTCATGACCACCGCTTTGCCTGCGATAGGGTTATTTGGATGAACCAGGAGATGCTCTCATTAGCGTCGTCCTTGTATTTTAATTTCCAACAAGGGCTAGTGAAAATTGCATTTGCATGGTTGCGCATTGCCCCTGTGATGTTCTTCCTGCCTTTTTTGAGTAACAAATTACTTAATGGCGGGATCATTAAAAACTGTGTTGTTGCGTATTTGGCGTTAGGGATGTGGCCTTATCTTACTGCCCGCGAAATAAATTGGGATGAAATTAGCCTCAGTGAGGTTTTTATTTACGAGGTCAGTATTGGCATTGTATTGGCGCTGATTTTAGGGCTGCCATTTATGATTGCCAATGTTATCGGCGAGTTGATAGATACCCAGCGGGGAGAAACTATTAGTAGTATTGTAGACCCTGCGAGTGGTACGGAAGCCTCTGAATTGGCGGTATTTATCAGTTATATCGTGTGTATGGTGTTTTTGGCGCAAGGGGGTATGTACCAACTCGCCAACGTATTTGCACAAAGCTATCAATTATTGCCCTTTGCTCATGGGTTTACGTCATTCAATAGTTTACCGTTAGGGGAATGGATAAATAAGGCAGTAGTGAACGGAGTGATATTAACGGCGCCGATTATTGTGACACTCTTTATTTCGGAAGTAGCGCTCGGGTTATACTCCCGTTTTTGTCCACAATTAAATGCATTTTCATTGTCTCTGGCAATTAAGTCGATTATCGCTTTTATTGTGTTTTTACTTTATTTCCAAAATGAAGTTCCAGATATTTTGGTCAATATGATTTCGATATCGCCATTAAAAACTATTTTTTATTCATCTTGATGATTATTGACACGGAATTATGAGACAGTGTTATGGCTGAAAAAACAGAAAAGCCTACCGACAAGAAAATAAAAGACTCTGCCAAAAAAGGACAAAGTTATAAAAGTAAGGACACCATAGCAGCAATTGTTTTAGTCACCGGTGCATTTGTTATTGGCGGAATGTCCAGTTTATATGAATTGGGTGGGTTAATGAAAAAATTATTATTAAACCCACATGATATTCATATCGACAATTTACTTTGGCAATTCTCAAAAATATTTTTGAGCATAGTGGTGCCTATTTTGATTGCCTGTTTTTTATCAGGCACCATTATTTCACTATTACAGAGTCGGTTTAGATTAGCGACCGAGGCAATCAAACTTGATTTTACAAAATTAAACCCAATTGCCGGATTTAAGAAAATATTCTCTTTAAATTCGCTTAAAGAGCTGATTAAAGCCATTTTGTACTTATTGGTTTTTAGTGTTTCCGCTGCCACTTTTTTTGTGGTGTGGCGACATGAAATTTTCATGTTATATCGCACCACGATAAATGGCATGACTACGCAGTGGGTAAGCCTTTGTATTATATTTGTATTTGTCTTTCTTGTAGTGGCACTCATTATTGTTTTGGTGGATGCAATTGCAGAGTTTTTCTTATTTATTAAAAACCTAAAAATGGAAAAACAGGAAGTCAAAAAAGAGTACAAAGATAATGAAGGTGATCCCCATATTAAAAGCGCACGTAAAGGGCTACACCAAGAAATATTATCAGAGGAAGTGAAGTCGAATATTAAAAACTCAACATTCGTTATGGCAAACCCGACACATATTGCCATGTTAATTTATTATGATTCGAATGTCGCACCACTGCCTTTCTTAATGTTAAAAACTCGCGGGGTACAAGCTAAAGCCGTTATTAAATATGCAGAGCAACAGAATGTACCTGTAGTACGAGATATTATTTTGGCTCGCCAAATATGGCGAAATTATAAAAAGAACAGCTTTATTGATGAAAATGGATTGCAGGATGTTATGCAAATAATTACTTGGCTGATCCGTGTTGAATTAGAAAAATTAGGAATAGATGTTGATGAAGCATTGGAAAAGTTAATTTCATCATAAATTAATGGCGCTATGAATTAATTATTCACACATTGAATCGTTTTTTATAAGAAATGGGAAATTTGATTAATTATGATGCAACAGAGCAGTTTGCATCATATATCACGTATTAATAACGAGGTGACTATATGAACCACACTGAAACAAGCAGTACCCAAACTGACAGCACTCAAATCGAAATGGAAGCATTACTCGACGGAATTACCGCAGCACTCATGGATGGGGCAACCTATAAAGATATTCATGGTATTCCACAAACAACGATGGATGGCATTTATGCCTACGCTTATGAATTTTATCAGCAAGGCAAGTTAGAAGAAGCAGAAACCTTTTTCCGATTTTTAAGTATTTACGATTTTTATAACACTGACTATGTCATGGGATTAGCGGCTGTTTATCAATTAACAAAACGTTATGAGAAAGCAACGGAATTATACGCACTCGCCTTTGTTTTGGCGAAAAATGATTACCGACCATTATTCCACGCAGGGCAGTGCAACTTGATGCTGAAGAAAAGCAGTGCGGCAATTCACTGTTTTGAAAGCGTAATTGAAAACAGCCTTGATGCGGATTTACAGAAAAAATCAGAAGCTTATTTGAGTGCTTTGAAGGCAAATATCGAAAAAGCAGAGACATCAGAATTATCGAACTCTAACACCTAGAGAAGGAAACACCATGAGTCAAGTCACCATGCCAGGCGTAAGTCACGCTTCAGGTAATGATCGAATTAATAATATTCACACTTTCTTGCAAGGGAATAACCCTTTGGGGCTAGGTGAGGCGAGCGCAAAAGCGGTATTAGCCTTAGAAGAGGCATGTGGTGAACTGATGTCTTCAGAACAAATGAAACGTCAGCGTTCAGAGCATCTTCCAAAGCTAGTAAAGCCTAAAATGTCGGCAATGAAAATGTCACCTGAAGCTCAGCAAGCGAAAGGATTTAATGCCAACGCGGTACTGATTGAAACATTCTCAACCATCCGCCAGTTATTACATGAAGGTAATATCGGTGAGTTAAATAACCGCTTGCAGTTATTAAATATTGAGTCGGCTGCATTACGCCAAAAAGGTGCGGAGTTATTGGACTCATTTGCTGATTCCACTGACCAGCTGAAAGACACCCATAACAAAATTGCTGAAAAAAAGGCTCAGTTAAAGCCGCTCAATCTTAAATCTAACGATCTAGTTAGCCAGCGCTCGAAAAATGTCTCTTTATTTACAAGTAATGAGCAAAAGCTGACCGAGCTAAGCACTCAGTTAGCAGAAAACAAAACCGCATTAGCTCAATTAGATTCGCTCCCGAAGCCTTATACCGAAGAAGTGTATCAGCGAGAGGTGATGTTGGAAGCGAACATTGCGCAACTTTCGAGTGAAATTGAGCAAGTTACCCAACAGCAAAAAACGTTAGATTCAAGCATTACAGCCTTCGATAGCGAGCTCAGCGTACTCAAAAATGAGATTAACCAGTTAAACGTATCATTAGATTCGTTGCTAGATGATTCTGCCAAGATAGCCGCAATTGCGGATAAAGATCGTCAAAAATTAAATCAATTTATAGAGACTGCACCGCTGCAAACGAATGTTGATGGTGAAAAATGGGAAAATACCATTGCGCTGTTAACCATGCTCACCGCACAGCTCAAAAAAGCGATGAATGAAGATTCAATCCGCAACATGAAAGAGCAAGAAGAGGTGATGATGAAAATCAATGAAGCCTCTCGTAAAGACTCTGATAAAAAAGCCAAAGAAGCGGCTGAAGCAGAACGTAAGGCGGCAGACGCCAATAAAGCTGCATCTTGCGCCAGTAAGATTTTCAGTTATGTGATGCTCGCAGTTTCTGTGATTGCCACGGTTGCTACGTTTGGTGCCGCCGCACCTTTAACGTTGGCCGTTGCCGCGATTGGTATTGCGATGTCTGTCGCGGATATTGTCTTGGAAGAGACCGGACAGGGGAGCTTGATGCAAATGTTGGCGACGGAAATTTCCAGTGTCGTCACGGATATGTTGATTACTTTTGGTGTGCCAGAAGCGGAAGCAAAAAAAATTGGTAGCATCGTGGGAATGGTTCTTGCCGCAGTGGCATTTTTGGCAATTTCACTACTTTCTATGTCTTCATTTGTTAAAAATATCGCAAATACAGTAACTAATGTCACCAAAATGTTGGCGAAGAACGTGGGAACTTTACTGAAAAGTGCCGTGAAAGCGATGCCGAAAAGTTTTACGAATGCGCTGGGCAATATGGCAACGAAAGGCACCAAAATGGGGCAGACCGTTGCAGATAATACGGATGAAATGGTGAAGCTGACAAAATTCACCAAGCTAGCCGATAAATTCGATGATGTTCAAAATTTTGCTAAGGCGGCAGATCAATCTTCGGACTATGTTTCCCTTGGTGGGCAAATGGTGAAAGTGAGTGATACTGCAAAACTCGCGAAAGCCGCTGATAAGCTTGATGACGTAAAAGATATTGGTAAAACAGTAGAAAAAGTAGCTTCTTCAGGAAAAACGCAAAGCGTCAAAATGGCGCGTTTGGAAGTTGGTATGAAAGGAACTGGCGCAGGTCTTTCTGTTGCCAATGCGGCAACTTCAGGTGGGTTACGTCTAGAAGCAGCAGCTCAGATGCGTGATATGAAAGAGATGCTCGCAGGCATGATGCTCAATAATGAAAGTATCCAAATGCTGACGGAGCTCATTAATTCATTAATCAAATCTATGTCTAAAAGCCATGAGCAATTTGAGGAAATGTTCAGCGGCATGATGACCACTCTTCACCAATCAAATAACAATAAAGTCGATATGCTGAAAACGGCTCGTTTCGCTTAAACTTTGGAGAATTTTTATATGACAACTATCGCTCAATCATTAAATTTACCTGCACAGATCCAACAGAATGGCATTGGGTTTTCACTTATGCCTAAAACACAGCCTTCTATGATAAATAATACGCGCCAAGATATTCAGTTGAATGATATTTCTGGTGATTTCTCTGAGAGCGCCATTGATAGACCTGCATTATCTGTACCTGCATCAATAATGACGCCAATACAACTGCAAGCTGCATTATCAAAGTTAGATTCAGTGGAAAAAAATGCGCTATTGAACGATTTATACGGCTTTACTCTAATAACGCCAGAACAAGCGCAACAAGCAGTAGAAAAAGTCTTCGCCGCAGAAAGTAAAACGCTTAATCAGGTGTTGGCTAATAACCAGCAGCTGGATGAAACTGATTACAAACAAATTGCCCTTGCCATTCAAGTGATGATTGGCAGCAGTTTCTTCGATGGGTCATCGAAAAGTTCGGACGTGATTGAGTCGGATAAGAAATCCACCAAATCACTAGAGGGCGCAAAAGCTCAGCAATTTGTTGGCATTATTAGCAGCGATATTATGATGGAACTGATTAAGCTGGTTCGTAAAGTGGTTGCAGAACTGAACATTTCAGATCGTAGAATTAGTGCCGAATTTTTAATGCTCAACGCGAAAATGGTGGAAGCGGCAGCAGAATCGACCATCAAAGAAGGTAAAGAGATGTTCACAGGTGCATTGACGGGGTTCTTTACTGCCTTGGCAATTAGTACAGCTGGCGCAGCTTTCCAAGCGAAATCTCTCCATCAACAGAATCAATCGATTAAAAACAATTTGGTTAAAGCTAACCAAAATGGTTCAGCAGCGGATCGCTTGAATGAGCTGAATGCAAATTCACTGTCTTCGTCTTCAAAAAACAGTTCACTGACACTGAAAAATAAAGAAGGTGTGAATGTGGAACTCGTTGATCAAGCAACGCCAGCACAGCAGGCACTTGCCAACCAGCGTGGCGCAGAAGCTGCGCAACGTACCAATAAACTGGGTCTGTCTGAGCGCGATGAACATGAACGTATCATGAACAAAACCCGCACGAAGATGGGAATTGCTGAGCAAGGTGGGCGCTTATCTGATAACGCAGGGCAAATGGCAACATCCGCGAATCAGGTTAATGTCAAAGCGGAAGAAGCGAATAAAATGACGCAGCAATCCGTTGCAGATGTGGCGCGCAGTGTCTCTGCGGACAAGGATAAGCAAGTGGATAAAAGCCAAGACTTGGTTAAACAAATGAATGAACATTTACGTGAAATCCGTGAAGGTAAATTGCGCACTTTCCAAAGCGTGGTAAGGGGTTAAGCACGATGGAAATCATCACACAGAGACATTTAAACCCGCAGGCACCAGTCAATGGTCCTGCTACCAAGAATCTAGATGCTCAGAACACCGCCTCTGTTATGGGGAAAGAGCTAGTACTAAACCCCTCTTTAGATGTCTACCAACAAGGTCTTCAACTTGCCGCACAATTGGGTTCAGAGGTGATCGAAACGCAATTTCGTGAGAGTGCGGTTTCGGGCAACCTTGATAAAGTCAAAGATCAATATCGCTCCATGATGATGGCGATGAAGCATTCATCTGATAAGTATCAGAGGATTTCCCAACCTGTTGCAGATGGTCGTAGCCATATTCCAGCTGTGGAGAATTTAGTTGGAGAAATTCATGGCAATTACCAAAAAACCTACGGTGAAATAGTTAAAGCTTCGACGGAATATATGCAAGAAGTGAATACTCAGTTAGGTAAAATGAGTGAGCATGTCAGCGCGGGGAAGGATGGAAAAATAAAATTCAAACCCAAAGATTTTCTGATAGCTTTTGATTCAGCAATGTCAAAATATTCAGGAATTTCATATTCTGATTATTCAAGTTTTTACTCGTCTTCTTCATATACGGAGGCAGAATTATTAACTGAATATTGTGAAATGTGGGGTCAAGATCTAGGTAAGAAAAATGAAACGGATGCAAATACCAACGATAAAAATATCATGAGGGAGTACCTTAGAACTTTAGATTCCAGTGAATATGGCATGAAAACCCCTCCTTTATATACAATTCAAGCTAGATCAAATGTGGATGTAGAGTTTAGTTTTTGGGAAAAAAAATTATCTGGGCAAGGGTTTGTTGTTAAAAAAAGTGGCAATGAAATACTTATTTATCCAGATTTCAAACCAATCAGAGAAATTTACTCAAGCATTAAAGGGTCCCCAGTTGATTGGGGTGGTGGGGACATGATGTCTCAGTCATTCCAAAGCCTACAAACCGCTATTGATGCTCAAAAAAATGCGGTTAATAGCAGTGTTTCACGATTATTAGAGACTTTTCGTCAAGATAATAGTCATTTTGAAACGCTAGTTCAGTTATTAATTCAATTAATTAAAGATTTAAATCAAAATAATAATAGCCTGATCAATATGTAATTTAAGTTATTTATCTTATTTAATTTTAATCATAAGCAATTATGAGGAGTTTTTATGCCTAATATAAACTTAACGACTGGAGTTGGACACCCAGCGCAAGCAGTGTTACCTACAAAATTTTTAGCAGGGAATAATGCTATCAGCACACAAATTGCGGCTGTTAACTCAACAGGGAGTCAAATTAATTTTCCTGTGCATTCGGAAACGAATAGTCAGGTTTCGATTGCAGCAGATCGTAATGAATTACACCGAGCTAATCATAGTAAACAAGCCGCAGTTATTCATCAGATGCTAAGCAAAACATTTCCAAAAATATCAGAGGACATGATTTCATCGGCACTCTGCGCGGGGGCGAGTGGTAATTTGATTCAACAAGAGATTAATTATCGCCCAGAGAATAGTTTAATTCTTTTAAGTTTATTAACGCAGAATGAAATTAATCGTGAACCTGGGTTGTTGAAGTCTGCGGCAGATTTAATTAACTCACTCAATACGCAAGAAAATAAATACTCGCAACTTAAAAGCACTTTAAATAATGAAGAATGTGCTTTTGATAAAAAAATGGAATCCGTATTTAAAAGCCTTGGTGATAACAGATGGCAAACTATTTCTGACCGTTTTGTCGAGAAGTATGTGAACCCTGCAATTAAAGATAAGTTAGCGGAAGTTTTTGATAGAGCTGATGTTGAAAGCTGTAATGTGAATGATACCCTCGTGAGCATGCTAGAACATCAAAGCAAGCTGAAAATGGAAGGCTACATTCAAGAATATAAACAGCATGGGAAAACATCTTTTGCGGATAAAGCACTTCAGCTGCATAACGTATTTTTAGAACTAGAAAGCAAAATTGAGCACATTCGTTCAGCTAAATATATGAATAATACAAGTGAATCGGCACATCAAGGGCCTGCATCAAATCCGCAAAATTTTGTGGGGGATGATGTCGATGCTGGGCATCCGCGTCCTGCGTTATCGCCAGCTTTAGCGCCGAATACAGTGAATACTACCAATTATAGAAATGTCGGTAATACTTACAATATCAACCACTACCATAACGGGGCATCCAGCGACAGCACGACAAAAGTGCAAAATAATGTTGGAGAAAGCGTATTGCCACCATCTTTGTCTCAAGGGATAAATACGGTCATCAATACACCTAAAAATGATCCATCAGACTGGACGCCATACAGAGCGCCAGTTCCCGCGCCGAGCACAGTTTTGACAAACGAGATTGACGGGAAGTCAATGAATAAGAACCGCCCTGAGTTAAGAGCGACATCGGAGAATATAAATAGCGTTAGCTCTCAACCTGTGAAGGAAGAGACTACGTTCACGATTGAGTTAGAAAGCCCAGAGGATAAAGAACTGGCTGAGCAACCTCGAAAACATATTACTGATATTCAATGGCTATTGCCAAGAAATACAGGTTTCCAGAATCGCTATATTCGAACTGAGTCAGGCTGGAAATCGAGTAATGGATCAGAAAGTGAAGTTAAGCCCGTCGTTACGACAGTCGGCGGATTAAATCGCAGCCAAGCAGATAAAGAGATTTATCAAGGGTTGCGTACAGCCCCACAAACAGTACCTGCGGAGCAAATGTTGGTAGATTCTATCGCAAAAGCTGATGAGCTTTTCACGGGTACGGAGCGTGGCGCGTTAAGACCAAACCAAGCGGAAGTCGAGCGGTATAACGATAACGCCAAACGTTTTCCATAAGGTAATGACATGACCACACAACAAGATATTGCGCAGCAATGGCTAGAACGCCATCTTCAGCAAATTCGTGAGTATTCAGGTATCAACAAAACCTATTCCATGGATGCAGAGCTGATTGCCGATGTGCATATCGATTCTTTAGAGCTGTTGGAATTGATTGCGGCGATAGAGGAATATACCGAACAGCCATTAAAAGATGAAGTGTGGATGAAGTGGCGACGCTTACAGGATATTGTGGATTACCTCGTTAGCGCCACCATAGACAGTTAAGTTGTCTTGTCAGTTTTCATCAATAACAACTCGGTTTCGTGCTTTAGGGCAGGAAACCGAGTTTTTTATGGCTCAGATGTTGCGATTTCCAACGCTTTCTTGATGGCATCAGGAATGACGCTACCATGAGTTTTGCCCGCAAATAAGGTGAAATCACAAACCCGTTGAGGACTGTTTATGGCTTCACACACTTCACGTGGGGAAATCCAACTTTTGCGCGTTTGATAATTCTGCTTCTGCTCATCGGTTAAACGGCTTAAATCTGGCGTCTCTTCTAACTCACCGAGAGTGATATCTAGCGGTGATGCTTTCGATGGGCGCGTTAACTTATCTAAATTCACCATTTTCCCTTCTCCCCACCACAATGATGGGCTTGCCGCGACAAAATGCTGGAAATCCGCAGGGTGGTCTTGGTATGCCATCAGGGTAAATAAACCGCCAAATGAGTGCCCAAATAAGGTTTCACGCTGGGTATCTATCGGGAACTGCTGCTCAGCCCATGGGCGAATGGTGAAGGTGAGGAACTGGTACAGAGATTCCGCACCGCCCCCGTGTTGGAATGCATTGCCAGCCACTTTCGGCGTGTAGTCGTAAGTGCGCTCTTTCTTTGGAAATGCCTCAGGGCTGGGATAGCCGATACCAATAATAATCGGTAATTTTTCGGGGGAAAATTGCTGAGCAGCCTGATTGACCGCAAGCGGGTACAGACCGTTCCCGTCTAACATAAACAGCACGGGACGTTTTCCTGAAATATGCTGTGGAACGGCGCTGTAGATACGCAGCTCGCGCTGACCATTGCGCATGTCATGATGCTGCACCGTGTATACGTCTGCCACACGCGCATCGAATTCAGGAATATTCGGGTTGGGGCGCGCCCAAGTATTGCTTGCGATACATATACTTGCGATACACATCAAGAGACTCGCTATAAACCGTTTTTTTATCATTGGGATTGCCATCGAACTAAAAAGAATCAGCGGGTAATCAGCGATAAGCATCATACCCGCAATCAGGGATTAGAATGTCACGTTGACATTCGCCCAGTAACGGCGACCATCTTCAACATCCCAGTTACCGCCATTCTCAGCGTCAATCTTAGAGCCTTTCTCGTTGGCAATATTTAACACCGCGAAATTCAGCTTAGTATTTTTCAGTAGCTGATAAGTCGCGCCCACATCCATAGTGGTATAGCCTTTACGGTAACGTGGAACGGAAGAACCGTTACGTTGAGCTGCCCACACTTGCTCACCTTCATAATGCGCTCGGGTGTATAAGTTGAGGTCAGGGCTATATTGCCAATCTAACTTCGCATTCGCTAAGTGTTTCGGCGTTTTATCCAATGGGTAGCCTTTGAGGGATTCGCCACTGGTGAGTTTTTCATCATTACTTTTACGTTCTGAATCGGTGTAAGTGTAGTTCAGGCTAAGGTTCCAATCTTCGGCAAATGGAATACCTGCTGCGATTTCTACCCCTTTAATATTGGCTTCACCGACGTTGTCATAGGTGTACAGGTTTAAGCCTGTCACTGGGTCTTTATCACCGGTGTAGTAGCTGGTGAGCTTATTTTTAAAGTCAGTATTGAAGAACATCAGGCTCGCGTTGAAGCCAGACTCATGGTCATAGGCGATACCAATTTCTTGGTTAAAGCTTTTTTCAGGTTTCAGGTTGTCATTACCGTAAATGATCCCCTTACCTTTTTCTGTCGAGGTTTTGTAGTTCGGGCTGATTTCACGCAGGGTTGGTGCACGGAATGCTTGCGATACCCCACCTTTGATGGTGATTTCATCGGTTAAATGATAAATCGCGTAGCCGCGTGGGTTCCAATGGTCGCCATAGAATTCGTGGTGATCTAAACGAATACCACCGGTTAAAATCAGGTTTTCAGTGGCAGTAAATTCATCTTCTAAGAACAGGGCGTATTGGTCAGCCGTTAAAGACACATTTTCCGTGGTTTTAGCGCCAGTTGCAGAAGTATCTTTCAGTTTGGCATGTTGATACTGAGTACCCGCCGTTAAGATATTATCCGGCAAGAAGGCGGTGACTTTACCATCCACTACCGTGTTAGTAATTTCTGGTACGCGCGCTTCATAAGCGTAATTATACAGCCCCGTTTTTGCGTCTTTGGTTTCGGCTTTAGTCTTACGTTTGGTTTGTTCTTGATAAACACTCACTTCTGTTTGGATAACATCCCAATCGCCTTTGTAGGTCAGCGCCATATGGTTACGGTTATTGTGAGTTTCAGACTTGGTATTATCGCGTTTTACACCATTGAACATGGAGTATTCCGCCAGTGATTTACCCGGTTCCGCATAGCGTTCTTGGGTGGTTCTACCCGCTTCAAATAAGAAGGTTTGATTTTCCATCGGCGTGAAGGTTAATTTCGCGGTCAGGCTTTTATTGTCCTTTTTATCATGACCATCTGGAATTTTGTCTTCTTTACGGTAATCCCCGCCACCGTACAGTTGTAAACCGAGTTTATCTTTGATCAGCGGACCAGACAGATAGAAGTTACCGTCCATGGAATCGCCGCTTTCGCTATTTTCTTGAATAATTGCGCCCGTAGTGACACTACCGTGCCATTCATTGGTCACTTTTTTGGTGATGATGTTAATGACGCCGCCCATGGCATCAGAGCCATACAGGGAGGACATAGGACCACGGATCACCTCGATACGCTCGATAGCTTCAACAGGCGGCATAAAGCCCGCTTCAAAGCCGCCGCTACCATTTGGGCGAGATTCACGGCTATTTTGACGACGACCATCTACCAAAATTAAGGTGTATTCGCCGGATAACCCGCGAATATTAATATCTTGTTTATTGGCGCTTCCGACGACGCTGACACCTTCAACATCTTTGACCGCATCGGCTAAGTCGCGCACAGGTTTGTTTTGTAGCTGCTCGGCGGTAATAACGGTAACACTGGCAGGAGCATCGCGTAATTGCTGGGAATAACCCGATGCCGTAACGATCATTTTGTCTGAATTTTCTTCTGCTGTGGCGCTAAATGAAGCCAACGCTGCGCAAACACCCGCAGCGATTAAAGAGTAGTGATAGTGCGTTTTCATGTTTTTCCCTAGTAAAACTAAATGATAATGATAATCATAATGTTTGCGAATATTAACACCGATACAGATAGAAAATAAATAATTAGCGAGCTATTTTTTGGGCAAAGTTTGATCACGGTTAACATTTTTTGCGAGGGAACTAGAGAGAGTAAAAAGCCGTACACATGGTAGTAAATAGACTAAAAAACGAGAGAATGACTTTTCTGGAGTGAAAGAAATAAATACCAATTATTATTTAACGATTCGCAATTATCTTATTTAGAATGTTTTTTATTATCTTTAAATAATCTCATCTTTTTTTGATTGCATTTGATTTTTCTAATTTAAAAACAAGATTGAAGATTGATTTAAAACAGAAAATAAAAATTAAAATGGATATTTAGTTAATATAAAACAGTTGGCTATTGCATTATCACGGTGAGTTCGTAAAGATAGGTTTATTGCTTAAATAAAGTCTATTTCCCTTGAGAGTTATTATGGAACAACCGACAAATTCAATTGAAGAACATCAAAAAACGAAGCAAGAAAATAAAAGAACACTGTGGATGATCATCGCCACGGTTATTTTTGTTTTGCTGTTTGTCGCCTATGGGGTGTATTGGTTTTTGGTTCTGCGTTTTCAAGAATATACCGATGATGCCTATGTGTCGGGTTTGCAGATCCCTATCGTTGCGCAAACTACCGGAAATGTCACTCAAGTGAACTTTGAGAATACCGACTTGGTGAAAGCAGGTGATGTGCTGGTGGTATTAGATAAAACCAATGCGCAACTGGCTTATGAACAGGCCAAACATGATTTAGCGTCTACGGTGCGCAAAACTAAAGAGTTGTATATCAATGGAGATCAGTACCAAGCCCAAATCCAACAAAATCGAGTTTCGCTTGCACAAGCGCAAAAAGATTATCAGCGCCGTGCCGCATTAGGTCGCAGTGGGACGATTTCAAAAGAGGATTTACAGCACTCTCAAGAAGCGGTGCAACTGGCGCAAGCAGCGCTGGATATTTCGATTCAACAATATAATGCCAACCGCGCGTTGTTGCGTAATACGGCACTGAAAAACCAGCCAGCGGTGCAACAAGCGGCCGATAGCGTGCGCAGTGCGTGGATCAATCTACAGCGGACAGAAATCAAAAGCCCGATGACGGGGTATGTTTCTCGCCGTAATGTGCAAGTGGGTTCCCAAGTCAGCCCGCAAAGCTCGTTAATGGCGATTGTGCCGGTTCAGCCTGTTTGGGTCGATGCTAACTTTAAAGAGACGCAACTTGAAAATGTACGTATCGGTCAGCCAGTCACGATTAACAGTGACTTTTATGGTAGCAATGTAAGTTATAAAGGCACCGTGGTAGGGCTGGATATGGGGACGGGAAGTGCGTTCTCATTGCTACCTGCGCAAAATGCCACGGGGAACTGGATCAAAGTGGTGCAGCGCCTACCCGTTCGTGTGGAGTTAGACCCTGAGCAAGTGGCGAAATACCCGCTGCGTATCGGTTTATCCATGAATGTGACCATCGATATTAAAGACCAAAATGGCCCCGTGTTGTCAGAAGTTCAACGCACTACCCCTGCGTTTGAAAGTGATGTTTTGGTGCTGAAGTTAAACGATGTGGATCAGGTGATCGACACCATTATCAGCGATAACGCGGATTAGTCCCATGGCTGATATTCAACCGCTAAAAGGGGCTAAACTCGTCTGGGCGACTATCGCCCTGTCTCTGGCAACATTTATGCAGGTGTTGGACTCCACGATTGCTAACGTGGCTATCCCGACAATTGCGGGAAATCTTGGGGTGTCTGTCTCTCAAGGGACGTGGGTGATCACCTCGTTTGGGGTATCGAACGCCATCTCTATCGCGATTTCCGGTTTTCTAGCCAAACGGTTTGGGGAAATAAGAGTCTTCCTGTGGGCAACGGCACTGTTTACGCTGTTTTCATTACTGTGTGGATTTTCCGATAGCCTTGGCATGTTGATTTTATTCCGTGTGCTACAAGGGGCAGTTGCTGGGCCTGTTATCCCGCTCTCGCAAAGTCTCATCATGCGGTGTTATCCGCCGAAAATGCAGAATATGGCATTGGCATTTTGGTCGATGACCATTATTTTAGCCCCTGTTTTTGGACCTATTTTTGGCGGCTATATTAGCGATAACTTCCATTGGAGCTGGATCTTCTTTATGAATATCCCTCTTGGGATCTTCGTGATCATTGTTGGCTCGATCATCCTCAAGGGAATGGAATCGACAGTGGTTAAAGTGCCATTCAATGTGATCGGTTTAGCGTTGTTATCTGTCGGTGTTGGCTGCTTGCAGGTATTGCTGGATAAAGGGAAAGAGCTTGGTTGGTTAGCGTCCAATGAGATTGTGATTCTTGCCGTGATTTCCACGATTGCGCTGGTGTTTATGGTTATTTGGGAACTGACCTCCAAAAACCCAATTGTCGAATTATCACTGTTTAAATCCCGCAATTTTACCATCGGGACGATTTCGGTCAGTTTGGCGTATATGGCATATTTTGGGGCGATCGTACTTTTGCCGCAGCTACTGCAAGAAGTGTACGGCTATACCGCAACATGGGCGGGATTAGCGCTCGCGCCAATCGGTCTTTTGCCAGTCTTGTTCTCAGCACCTGTCGCGAAACTCTCTGACTTTTTAGACATTCGCTGGATAGTCACCTTTAGCTTCGTGTTTTATGCCATTTGCTTCTTCTGGCGAGCCTATACGTTTGAGCCATCCATGGGGTTCGATGCCGTTGTCTGGCCGCAGTTGGTGCAGGGGATGGCGGTAGCCTGTTTCTTTATGCCGTTGACCACCTTGACGCTGTCGGGGCTGCCTCCTGAAAAATTAGCCTCGGCTTCCAGCTTGGCGAACTTTTTCCGTACGTTGGCGGGCTCAATTGGAACATCGATCACCACCACACTGTGGAGTGATAGGGAGGCCGTGCATCATAGCCAGCTCACTGAATTTATTACGGATTATAACCCAGAATCCCTCGATATGTACCAAGGGATGGCTGCACATGGCATGACCACGGAGCAAACCTCCGGCTTTATTGCTCAGCAGATCACTAGCCAAGGGCTGATTATCGCGGCGAATGAAATTTTCTGGTTATGTGGCTGGGTGTTTATTGCGTTGATTGTGACGGTGTGGTTTGCGAAGCCGCCGTTTGGCAGCAAAGCCAATAAATCATAAATACGGCGAGTCATTGATGGATAAGTCATTGATGGAAATAAGGGCGCGTGAGTGATTGGCACGCGCTTTTTTATGGCAGGTTTTTACAAAATAGTTTTTACAGTCTGGACTTGGGAACAACATCGTCAAAGGCCAGTTTCGGGCGGTTAGGTTCTTCCTCCGCCAGCGGCGTCACTTCTTGGAACGTATTGAGGCAGCGGGTCACTAAGGTTTGGTAATCCAGTGTCCCCTTGCTTTTCCATTCAATTTCTTGCTCTGACAGGCTACGCAGTACTTTAGCGGGTGTTCCAACAATCAAACTGTTATCGGGGAATTGTGCATCCGCTTTGATAAATGCACAGGCGCCAACAATAGAATTTTCGCCCACTACCGCGCCATCCATCACCACGCTGTTCATGCCTATCAGTGCATTACGTTTAATATGGCAGCCATGCAAAATAGCCCCATGACCGATATGTCCATCTTCTTCAATGATAGTATCGAATTGCGGAAAACCGTGCATCACGCAGTTATCCTGCACATTCGCCCCATCTTTAATAATCAGTCGCCCAAAATCTCCACGTAAACTGGCGTTAGGTCCAATATAAACGCGCTTTCCAATCACCACATCACCAATGATCACGGCGGTAGGGTGAACAAAACTTTCAGGGCTGACTACAGGGGTAATACCGTCAATTTGATAAAATGGCATAAAGGTTCCTTTAGCAAAATGATTATGCGGCTGCTAGCTCCCGAAGAATACCGCCAAAACGTCGATAATAGGCGCTGGAGGGTTGTGGAAGTTCCCCAACGGTGGTTTCGCATAAGCCGGTAACGTACTGGGTGGCGCCTTGGTCGATACGCTGGTAAATATTGGTGCACAAATGGCGCGCAATATGTCCTTCCCACTGTGCTGGGAGCAGCTCATCAGGGAGCAACGGGTCTTTTAATATCACGCGGCGATAAAAGTGGATCAGTAATAGGCGCAGCTGGAAGCACAATTCAGGGGAAATCGCCTGTTCTCCATGCTCTTTTAGTAATAATGCGACTGGGCGGAATAAACTGATAAATTGATGATAATGCTCTGAAATTTCAGGGAGAGACCAGGCATCAAACACCAACTCTTTTAATTTTTTCTCGGAGCGGTTGAAGGGATAATCGGCACGGAAGTAAATCACTTGGTCAGCCGCGTTTAACTCACCAAGTAGGGCGGGAATATCGCTTTGTGTCCGGCTTGGCGCTGCCATCAAGCCGCTATTAAATTGCCCAAACCCGAGCCAACCAAACTCTTTTTTAAGGCGAATTTTTTCATCTTTATCTGCGCTTTCCAGCAGCAGCAAGTCCCATGTTCCATCCCATTCAGGTTGTTCGCTGAGGTAAATCTTGCTTTCCGCTCGACGAAAGCGATTTTGCCCACGCTCTGAAATACGGTAATAGCTACGGCGTCCTATTTTCTCGACATCCAGCCAGTTTTCTTTTTGTAGACGAAATACGGAAGTACGTACAAAGCGGTCGGAAAAACCCATAGGCTCAAGCAATTTGGTCAGGCTACCTAGCCAAACCTCGCCCCCACGGTGGTGCAGGGCATCCCCATATAGGGAGCTAATAAGCGATGTTCCGCTGATAGGTTGGCTCTCGATAGCGTAGTGTATAAATTGGCTGAGTTTGGTTTCCATTATGCTTTTATCCCTAAAATTAATGTATCAGGTACTTGGCAAATCTTAGACAAAAACCAGAAGGTTGTCTTGTTTTCATACCAAAGAGTGTGAGCATTGTGAGGAAACCTGCCGAGAGGCGTATTCATTATGAATACACCTCATTCTCGGGGATTAAATGGCAATTCGTGTATCAATCACTCGTTGGGCTTTGCCTTGTGAGCGGGGGATATCCCCACAGTTGACTATGCTTACGCGGGTGCTGATCCCCACCATGGATTTAATACGGTGTTTGAGGTTGTGGCAGATATTACAGCGTTCATCAAAGGTCAGTTGTTCAGGGTGTTTGAGCTCAACACGAACAGAGAGGTTATCCATGTTGCCTTGGCGACCGATTTCCAGCTGGTAGTGTGGAGATAACTCTTTGAATTGCATAATTTGCTCTTCAATTTGAGACGGGAAAACGTTCACTCCACGGATAATCATCATGTCATCGGAGCGCCCCGTGATTTTTCCGATACTGCGCATCTGGCGGTTTCCACCGGATTTTAGGTGAGTAAGGTCGCGGGTTCGATAGCGGATCACTGGCATGGCTTCTTTTGTAAGGGTAGTGAACACTAACTCACCATGCTCTCCATGACCGAGGGTTTTTAGGCTATTTGGGCAGATAATTTCAGGGTAAAAGTGGTCTTCCCAAATAGTTGGACCGCTTTCGTCGGAGTCTGCACACTCCATGGCAACGCCAGGTCCCATCACTTCAGATAAGCCATAAATATCTAAGGCTTTGATCCCCAAGCGAGTTTCAATTTCAGTTCTGAGGGATTCTGTCCACGGTTCTGCTCCAAAGACACCAATTCTTAGTGAGCACTTACTAGCGTCTCCGCCCATGATTTTCTCAAGTTCGTCGATAATACTAAGGCAGTAAGATGGCGTTACCATGATGATATCGGGCTTAAAATCGACAATCAGCTGCGCTTGTTTCTCGGTTTGACCGCCGGACATGGGAATAACTGCCGCGCCAAGACGCTCAGCACCATAGTGTGCTCCGAGTCCGCCAGTAAATAGCCCGTAACCGTAAGCAACGTGGACTTTATCCCCGCGAGTGGCACCCGCAGAGCGCAGGCTACGAGCGATTAAATCTGCCCAATTATCAATATCTTGTTGGGTATAACCGACAACCGTCGGGCGCCCTGTGGTACCGGAAGAGGCGTGAATACGGATAATTTGATCCATTGGTACGGCAAAAGTATCGAATGGGTAGTTTTCACGTAAATCCTGCTTTGTGGTATAGGGAAATTTTTCGATGTCGCTAAGCTGTTTAAAATCGTCAGGGTGTACGCCCGCGGCATCGAATTTTTTGCGGTACATTGGCACATTTTCGTATGCGTGAGTGAGTGTCCACTTCATTCGTGAGAACTGCAACGCCTCGATCTCATCGCGGGAAGCAAACTCGATCGGGTCGATATTATCGTGTTGTGTCATGCTCATAATTGCCAATCCTTATTATTATTGATACTTGCCTGAGTAGGTGTAGGGGAAGTCAGGCAGTTTTGTTATTCAGACGCGTTCAATAATCATTGCAATACCTTGACCCACACCGATGCACATGGTGCATAACCCGTAGCGACCTTGCTTGCGGTGCAGTTCATTCATGGCGGAAATCACCAAGCGAGACCCGCTCATACCCAGCGGATGCCCTAAGGAGATAGCCCCACCATTGGGGTTAACCTGTGGGGCGTCATCTGGCAGACCTAAGCCCCGTAATACAGCCAGTGCTTGAGCGGCAAAGGCTTCGTTAAGTTCAATCACATCCATTTGTTCGATAGTCAGCCCTGCCATTTTCAACACTTTTTGAGTGGCAGGCAGTGGCCCGATGCCCATTAAACGCGGCTCAACGCCACAGGTGGCAGTAGCAATCACCCGCGCTCGCGGGGTTAACCCTTGTTGCTTGGCAACGGCTTCGGAGGCAATGATTAAGGCGGCGGCGCCATCATTGACTCCAGAAGCATTGCCTGCGGTGACGCTGCCATTTTCACGAAACGGCGTTTTCAGTTTTTGCAGCTGTTCGTGTGTGGTTTCAGGGCGAGGGTGTTCATCTTCCGTCACTTGCTGCTCTGATTTGCGCAATGTCACGGTGACAGGAACAATCTCTTCGGCAAAGATGCCTTTAAGGCGAGCCGCTTCGGTGCGCTGTTGGCTGCGTAGGGCAAAGGCATCTTGGTCTTCGCGGCTGATATTGTAGGTGTGCGCCACGTTTTCGGCGGTTTCTGGCATGGAGTCGGTGGAGAATTGCTGCTCCATTAATGGGTTGATAAACCGCCAGCCAATAGTGGTATCAAAAATTTGCGCTTGGCGAGAAAAGGCAGAATCTTGTTTTCCCATCACGAACGGCGCGCGGCTCATGGATTCCACACCACCGGCAATCATCAATCCCGATTCCCCTGCTTTGATACTGCGAGCGGCAAGAGCTATGGCATCTAAGCCAGAGCCGCACAGGCGATTGATGGTGGTGCCGGAAACTGAAATTGGTAAGCCAGACAGTAGCCCCGCCATTCGCGCGACGTTGCGGTTATCTTCCCCCGCTTGGTTGGCGCAACCGAGAATGATGTCATCGGTCAGGGTCCAGTCCAGTTGTGGGTTACGTGCCATCAATGCTTTAAGCGTGACGGCAGAAAGGTCATCGGGACGCAGTGAGGATAATGCGCCGCCATAGCGACCAATCGGGGTACGAATACCATCGCAAATATAGGCGTCATTCATGAGGCTTCTCCAACTAAACGGTGACCTAAACGGTGGGAACGGCCTTGAAACAGCGCCAGTGGCTTGCCATCTTGGTTGATGATCTCGACTTCATACAGCCCGCTGCGCTTACCTTGGTGCTGCATTTTTGCAGTGGCAGTCAGTACATCCCCTTCAAAACCGGGGCGCAAAAAATCGATAGAGCACATAGAGGCGACGGCGGCATAACCTTGGCTGTTGCAGGCATACGCAAACGCGGTATCTGCCAGACTAAACAACTGCCCGCCGTGGCAGGTTTTATGCCCGTTAAGCATATTGGGCATAACCACCATGGTGAGTTGCGCATAGCCTTCAGCAACATCTTCAATCACCATGCCCATGGCTTTAGCGCAAGTATCATCGCGATACATGGCATGTGCCGCTTGCTGAGCGAGGGTGAGGTTGGGCAGTGAATTCATGACAACGCCTCCAATGAGAGTGATTGAAAACCGGCGGCAAGCTGGCGTAGTAATGGGTTGGGGCGATAACGCGTGTCCCCATAGAAGTCGGTTAAATGTTCAAGGGTATGCAAAATATGCGACCAACCGACTTGGGCGCCCCATGCTAATGGTCCTTTCGGGTAATTCACACCGAAACGCATCGCCAAATCAGTATCTTGGGCGCTTGCGACGCCCTTATTCACAACATCCAAAGCCTCATTACACAACATGGCAACGGTGCGTAGGGTTAACAGCGCAGGGTAGTCCGGCAGCACAATCACTTGCTTGCCGAGGGACTGAAAAAAGGCAATCGCATCTTGGTTTTGCTGGTGGCTATTTTGTACTGCGCAACTGATAGCGATAGTGGTTGCCGCAACGTAGTTGGCGGATAAATCAAATTGCACCACGGGCTTATCAAGCTTTTGCGCAAGAGTGGATGTCATTTCACCATTTGTTAACATAATAACAACTCCGTTAACAACTAGTGAGGGTGACGGGCGCGTTTTTTGTTCAGCTTCTTCGAGGCAGATCCCATTTTGCTGTAAGAGTTGCTTAAGATCAGGAAATATTTGCCAATTTCCATAGGCTTTGATGTCGAGCTGGCGAGGCTGTGTCACGGCAGGCACGACATCAACCCGAGATGCGGGTTTATTATGATCATCATGATTATCGGCGGTGTAATCATAAAACCCGCGACCTGATTTACGTCCTAAGTGTCCTGCTTGTACTAGCGCCAATTGCGCAAATGCAGTTTGGAAACGCGGGTCATAGCCAAATGCTTGAAACATGGATTCTGTCACGGCGTAATTAACATCATGCCCGATTAAATCGGTGAGCTGCAAAGGACCCATGGAAAAGCCTCCAGCATCACGCATGACACTGTCTAATGTGGCGGGGTTGCCCACTTGCTCTTCTAGTGCGCGTAAGGTTTCTGCATAAAAAGGTCTTGCTACACGATTAACAATAAAGCCTGGTGTGGAGCGGCAAATCACCGGAATTTTATTGAATGCCAGTGTCAGGGCTTTTAAGGTTTCAATCACGTTTTCCGCGGTTTCGAGCCCGCGGATCACTTCAACCAGCTTCATTACGGGAGCAGGGTTAAAAAAATGCAATCCGGCCATGCGCTCAGGGTGTTTGAGTACGCTGGCAATCGCCGTGATAGATAATGACGAGGTGTTGCTGGCAAAAATCGTGCTTTCGCGACAAATGCCTTCAAGTTCACTGAAAATAGCTTGCTTAATGGTGAGTTTCTCTGCGACAGCCTCAATCACTAAATCGGCGCCAGCAAGAGCAGCAAGGCTGTCGGCAACATGGAGGCGAGCAAGAGTTTCTTCCGTGCTTTTGGCGTCGGCTTTGCCTTGTTCAACGCGTTTGCGTAAACGGGCGGTGAGTACTGTCAAAGATTGCTGCAACACTTGGGCATTCACGTCAAAAATGTGCACTTGTAGACCTATACTCGCAGCGACTTGCGCAATTCCAATGCCCATAGTACCTGCGCCAATCACAGCGACATTTTGTATTGATGAGCTTAGTGAAGTCTTCATGGTTATTTCCCTTGGAACGTCGGTTCACGTTTATTTAAAAACGCATCGACGCCTTCGCGATAATCTTGGCTGCGCCCGCCTAAGCGCTGTAAATCTCGCTCTAAATTGAGCTGCTCATCAAGGGTATTGATGGCGGCACTGTGAATCGCTTTTTTGATCAGCCCCAACCCATAGGTCGGTTGAGTTGCAAGGTGCTTCGCGAGGTTGTTGACGGTGATGGCGAGTTGGTCATTTTCCGTGACTTGCCAAATCATGCCCCACTGCAATGCTTGTTCTGCGCTGATTTTATCCCCTAGCATCGCCATACCCATGGCACGAGCACGACCGACTAATTGCGGTAAAAACCAGCTTCCCCCGGAGTCAGGCACCAGCCCAAGGCGGCAAAATGATTGAATAAAGCTGGCGCTTTTCGCGGCGATAACGATATCTCCCGTAAGGGCAATCGCCGCACCCGCGCCTGCGGCAACGCCGTTCACGGCACAAATAATCGGTTTGGGTAATGCGACTAAACGGCGGATCAGCGGGTTGTAGTAGGTTTCGACGGAAAAGCCCAGATCAGGGGCTTCGGATCCGACGGCGACATTACGATCGTTAAGATCTTGCCCCGCACAGAATCCACGACCCGCGCCAGTGATCACTAAGCAACGGACGGTTTCATCTTGTTCGGCGATTTTAATAGCTGCGCTCAGCTGGCGATGCATCTCATCGTTAAAGCTATTTAGGCGGTCAGGGCGGTTTAAGGTAATCGTGAGCACCCCATGTTCCAGTGTTGTAAGGATCATTTCTTCAGTGATCACGGTGTCATTTATCATGATTATCGTCCTGTAAATTGGGGGGATCGTTTTTCGAAAAAGGCGGCGATCCCCTCTTGGCGATCGTCAGTACCCGCAAGGCTGACAAAGTATTGGCGCTCCAGTTTTAAGCCTTCGGTCAGGTGAGTTTCTTGGGCGCTCACTAGCGCAGATTTGGCGGCATTCACGGCTAAAGGCGCATGCCCTGCAATGCGTTTGGCAATGGCTTGAGCGCGTTCAAGGGTGAGTGCGTCCACACACACTTCACTGACCAATCCGGCTTGTTGGGCTTGCTCAGCGCTGATGGTTTCTCCGGTAAGTACCATCTGCATTGCAAGGGATTTACCCACGGCACGAATAAGTCGCTGAGTACCGCCCGCTCCGGGGATCAGTCCAAGGGTAATTTCCGGTAGACCAAAGCGAGCGGATTCCCCCGCAATAATGATGTCGCTGGCGAGCAATAACTCGAACCCAGCTCCTAACGCATAGCCATTAGCGGCACAAATAATCGGCTTGCTGATTTGCGCAAAGCGGCGCCAAACTTGTGGACGTTTATCCGTGATAGCGCTGGCAACGGTTTGCTGCTGAAGCTCTTTAAGATCAGCCCCTGCGGCAAAGAAACGCGGATTGCCCGTGATGACGATAGCGCCGATATTGTCGTCGGTTTGCGCATGTTCAAGATGCTTAACCAGTAATTCAAGGCATGGCGTACTCAGTGCGTTGCGCACATCGGGGCGATTAAGCGTCAGTGTTAGAACGCGGTGATGTTGTTGAGATAAAATCCAATTATTTTCCATTGCTCATCCCTACACATCAAAGTCCAATACCACGCCATCCCCTTTTGGCCATGCTTGGCAACTGAGGATATAACCGGCGGCAATTTGGTCAGGTTCGAGACTGTAGTTCACGCCCATTTCAACTTCTCCTGAGCGCAACTTACATTTGCAAGTGGCGCAAACACCGCCTTTACAGGCATAAGGCAGGTCTGCTCCTTGGCGCAGTGCGGCATCGAGGATGCTGTCATCTTGCCCATCCATATTGATATTTAAGGTGCGCCCATCTAATTGAAGGGTGACTTGACGGTTTTCGCTGGTGGCAAGGGTCGGTTTGAATTTCGCGCCAGAGGTATTAAAGCGCTCAGTGTGAACGCGCTCTTGCGCCATACCGTGATGAATTAAGGTTTCTTGAACCTCATCCATCATGGACTCTGGACCACAAATAAAGGCGCGGTTGAATTGGCTAAAATTGAGAAGGGATTTCCCTAAGGCACTAAGTTGTTGCGCATCAATGCGCCCGCTGAGCAACGCGCTCTCTTGAGGCTCTTGGCTAAACAGATACAGCACTTGAAAACGGGTGGCAAAGCGGTTTTTTAAGTCAGCGATGGCTTCTTTGAACATCACTGAGCGGCTATTGCGATTACCGTAAATCAGTACAAAGCGGCTATTTGGCTCGGTTTGCAGCGTAGCTTTGATGATGGATAACAGCGGGGTAATACCCGAACCTGCCGCCACGGCTAAATAGCGCCCTTGTTGCTGGCTATCAGGCTGGTAGCCAAATTGCCCTTGGGGGATCATCACGTCTAAGCTATCCCCAACATTCAGTTGTTGGTTGATAAAGTTAGAAAATCGCCCTTCGTAGATAGCTTTAACGCCAATTTTTAGCCCGTTTTCATCGGGGGCGCTACAAATGGAGTAGCAGCGACGAAGATTTTCGCCATTAATTGCGGCTTTTAGGGTCAAATGTTGACCTGGGCGGTAGCGATATTGCGCTTGCAGCGATTCAGGAATATGAAAGGTGACCGCCACAGCATCGGGTGTGTCACGGTCAATAGCGGCAATACTTAAACGGTGAAAGACAGTCATGAGTGTGCCCTTAAATACATTTAAAGTAATCAAACGGTTCTAAGCATTCATTACAGCGATACAGCGCTTTGCAGGCGGTAGAGCCAAACTCGCTAATTTTTTCCGTCTGTTCGCTGTCACAACGCGGGCAACAAATTGCCCCAGTATGTTCAGGATGCTCACAGGCAACGCCTTGTGGGGGCGCAATGCCAAATTCACGTAAGCGCCGTTTGGCATCTTGGTTCATCCAGTCTGTGGTCCATGCGGGGGTTAATACCACTTCCACATCCACAGGTGAGAAACCGGCGCTATCGAGAACCGTTTTGATTTCATTGATTAAAAATTCAGTGGCAGGGCAGCCTGAATAGGTCGGGGTAAACCCAATTTGCCAGCCTTGCTCGGTCGGCTTCACATGGCGCACCATACCAAGATCAGTAATAGACAGAGCCGGCAATTCAGGGTCAGGGATCTGCTGAAGCTGCTGCCAGATCTGATGAATATCGGGGGATTGAAGTTGCATTCTCTGTTCCATCACTATCACCACTGGCTGTTGGGATAAGCGCGTTGCACAAATTGCAGCTGCGTGAGAATTAAACCGAGGTGCTCGGTATGGCTACCTTGTTTGCCGCCTAATCGATATGCCGCTTGCTCTGGTAGGCTGAGAGTAGCTTCATCAAAGGTTTCATTCACAGTTTGCAGCCAAATATCGCGCAGCGTACGAGGGTCAACGGCAATGCCTGCCTCGCTTAATGACATTTCAATTTCATCAGCATGGAATAATTCACCAGTAAAGCGCCATAAGCGGTTGATAGATTGCTGCAATTTCTGCTGACTCACTGGGGTACCATCCCCTAATCGGATCATCCAGCCACGACTAAAACGTAGATGGTACAAGGCTTCTTTAAGGGATTTTGCGGCAATGGCGGCGAGCTGTGGGTCACGGCTTTGAGTGAGTGCGCTGTACAGAGGCACATGGTAGGCATCGATAAAAAACTGGCGTACGAGGGTATCATTGAAGCCATCATTTGGTTGCTCAACAAGCAGCAAATTGCTGAATTCACGCTCATCGCGCAGATAAGCCAGCTTGTCTTCGTTGTAACCCGCGCCTTTGAGTTCTGCGGCATAGCTGAGGAAATTGCGCGCTTGCCCCAGTAAATCTAAACCGATGTTAGACAGTGCAAGGTCAATTTCGATTTCTGGAGCGTGACCACACCACTCACACAGGCGCTGTGCCAGAATCAGTGGGGTGTCTCCGAGGCGTAACACATAATGCTGGAGCTGCTGTTTTTCGGTCATTTCAAGCTCCTTACATGTTTTTGATGCCATCAGGGATGGTGTAAAAGGTTGGATGGCGGTAAACCTTGCTGTCCGCGGGGTCAAAAAATTGATCTTTTTCATCAGGTTGAGACGCAACCAAATGGGTGGCTTTGACGACCCAAATGGAGCAACCTTCGCTACGGCGAGTGTAAGCATCGCGAGCATTTTCCAGCGCCATTTGGTCATCGGCGGCGTGCAAACTTCCCACATGGCGATGGGCTAAACCTTGTTTACTGCGAACAAACACTTCATACAGTGGCCAATCTTGATTGTTCATCGTCTTTTCCTTCTTGGTGGCTAAGCCGCAGATTTAATGGCTTTTTGTTTTTGACTGTGAGCCATTGCGCCTTCGCGCACCCAAGCTCCTTCTTCCCAACCTTTACGTTTCGCATCAAGGCGTTCTTGGTTGCAGATCCCTTGCCCTTTAATCACTTGGTAGAACTCTTCCCAATCAATCTCACCAAAACGGTAGTGACCTAGTGCATCATCCCAGTGCAGATCAGGATCGGGGATGGTCATGCCAAGGGCTTCCACCTGCGGCACGGTGTTATCCACAAATTTCTGGCGCAGCTCGTCATTACTGAATCGCTTGATTTTCCAGGCCATACTTTGGGCGCTATGAGGGGAGTCAGAATCATTCGGACCAAACATCATTAATACTGGCCACCAAAAGCGGTTGATAGAGTCTTGCAGCATGGCTTTTTGCTCGTCCGTACCTTCAGCCAATGCCATAACAGCTTCATAACCTTGGCGTTGATGAAAACTCTCCTCTTTGCAGATTTTCACCATCGCACGGGCGTAAGGTCCGTAAGAAGCGCGACATAGCGCCACTTGGTTAACTATTGCTGCGCCATCAACCAGCCAGCCAATCACGCCCACATCTGCCCAGTTGAGCGTCGGATAGTTGAAAATGGAGGAGTATTTCATCTTTTCGTCGAGCATTTTTTGGTAGATATCTTGGCGAGTACATCCCAACGTTTCTGCGGCGCTATAGAGGTACAAACCGTGTCCTGCTTCATCTTGAATTTTTGCCAGCAGAACAGCCTTACGGCGTAGGGTTGGGGCGCGACTGAGCCAGTTGGCTTCCGGCAGCATGCCAATCACTTCTGAATGGGCGTGTTGCCCAATCTGGCGAATGAGGTTTTGTCTGTAAGCATCGGGCATCCAATCTTTTGGCTCGATGGCGATGTCGGCTTCGATTTTGGCATCGAAGTGGATTTGGTTTTGCTCGCTCATTGTTATTTTCCATTAAAGTGATTCATAAAAATTAAGTTAATGTAAAAATATGGAACACATTTATTTAACATTAATGCTAGGAATAGTTAACAATAAGATCAATGCTGTTTGTGGGGTTTTTGCGATTCATCTCACAAGTAATTAAATTATATTCATATAAATCAATGTAGTAAAATCATCGTTTTTTGTTTGATTCTTGCCGTAAACACTCAAATTAACCCTATTTGTATTTTATTTGTTAAATTTAGATTGGCATCTATGATTGTTTATATGATACATATTTAATATCTAAATCTGGTTTATTGTCGTTTTCTGGAGATGGAACATGCAACATTTAACAAGTTACATTATGGGGAAGTGGGCAACGGGAGCAGGGGAAGGTCGTCCGATTTTTCATGCACTGACCAATGAAGCACTCTATGCCGTGACCTCTGAAGGGCTACCGTTAGCGCAAAGCTTACAGTACGGGCGTGATGTCGGTGGCGAGGCGCTAGGGAAATTAACGTTTCAACAGCGCGGAGAGATGCTTAAAGCGGTTGCTCGACATTTACTTGCCCATAAAGAGGCGTTATATGCCATTTCTGCCCAGACTGGCGCCACTAAATCAGACAGTTGGGTGGATATCGAAGGGGGGATCGGCACCCTATTTTCCTATGCGGGACTGGCAAGCCGTGAGCTGCCGGATGATACCGTGTGGTCAGAAGACGAGATGATCCCGCTATCAAAACAGGGGCAGTTTGTTGCCCGCCATATTTTAACATCGCGCCGTGGCGTGGCTTTGCACATCAATGCGTTCAACTTTCCGTGCTGGGGTATGCTAGAAAAACTAGCGCCAACGTGGTTAGCGGGGATGCCTGCTATTATCAAACCTGCCACCGCATCCGCCCAACTGACTCACGCAATGGTGAAACTGATGATGGAGAGCGGATTAGTTCCCGAAGGGGCGATTCAATTAATTTGTGGCGGCGTTGGGGATATGTTCGACCACTTGGATTTTGAAGATGTGGTGACCTTTACAGGCTCAGCAGGCACTGGACAAAAACTCAAATCTCACCCGCGCATCAATCAAAAATCTGTGTCTTTTACCATGGAAGCGGACTCATTAAACTGCGCCATTTTAGGTTCAGATGTTCAGCCTGAACAACCTGAATTTGCACTGTTTATCAAAGAAGTGGTTAATGAAATGACGACGAAGGCAGGGCAAAAATGTACTGCAATTCGCCGCATTATCGTCCCTAAAACTCAGTTGGAAAATGTGAAAAATGCCCTCCTAAAACGCATCTCGAATGTCGTGGTGGGTGACCCTGCTGCCGAAGGGGTTCGAATGGGCGCATTGATTAACCTTGAACAGCGCCAAGACGTGCAGGACAAAGTGAATTATCTGCTCGCCAATGGCTGCGAACGCTTATGTGGTGGTAGCTTTGTCAATATGCAGGTGGTGGGTGGCGATAGCGAGAAAGGGGCATTTTTCCCACCGACATTGCTGTACTGTGCCAAGCCATTTGTGCATCAAGCGGTACACGAAACCGAAGCGTTTGGTCCCGTGGCGACATTAATGAGTTATGACGGGTTAGATCAAGCGGTGCAATTGGCGGCGCTAGGAGGCGGAAGCTTAGTCGGTTCGCTGGTGACTGCCGATAGCCAAGTCGCGCAGACGGTGATCCGCGCAACGGCACGGGCGCATGGGCGGATGTTTATTCTGGATGAAGCAGCATCAAAAGAATCCACGGGGCACGGCTCACCTTTGCCAATGTTGGTACATGGTGGACCGGGGCGTGCCGGGGGCGGTGAAGAGCTGGGCGGTTTACGAGCGGTAAAACATTATATGCAGCGCACGGCACTTCAAGGCAGCCCATCGATGTTGACCGCGATTAGTAAGCAGTGGATGCGCGGCGCTGAGGCTATTGCTGATGTGGTGCATCCGTTCCGTAAATATTTCGAAGAGTTAGTGATTGGCGACACTCTACTGACCGCGAGACGCACGGTAACTGAAGCGGATATTGTGAATTTTGCCTGTCTCAGCGGGGATAATTTCTATGTGCATGTGGATAAACTTGGCGCCGAGCAATCCATGTTCGGCGAGCGCATCGCCCACGGTTATTTTGTGGTATCAGCGGCGGCGGGGCTGTTTGTGGATGCGGGAGTCGGGCCTGTTATCGCGAACTATGGGATGGAAAACTTGCGTTTTATCGAGCCAGTCAAAATTGGCGATACCATCCAAGTGCGCTTAACGTGCAAGAAAAAGATCAAAAAAGCCCAGAAAAAAGCCGAAGATAAGCCTAATGGAGTTATCGAGTGGGATGTCCAAGTGTTTAATCAGCACAACGATATCGTGGCGCTATACAGTATTTTAACGCTGGTGGAACGCCGCCACGGGGATTTTTGATGCAGTGGTAGAGGGCGAAGTTATCAGAGAGGGCAAATGCCCTCTCCATTAAAACTATTTTTGAATAAATTGTGCTTGGTTAAGCTGGCTGAGTGCGGTATTCACACTAAAAATTTGCCCGCTGACTTCAGGTACACCAAAGGATTTGAGTCGCGCACTGTGCATCTCGAGATATGCTTGCGCATCGGCTTGGTTAGCAAATAAGTAAATGCCTCCCGCCCGTTGAGTTTGTTGGTTTTCAGTCCAAATTTTCCAAATAAATCCCGGCTCTTGGTTAATGGATTGCGCTAATCCTTCCATTGCCGCCGCCATCTCTTCACCCCATGGGCCTTGGTATGGGAAATCAACCTGTAAAATCACCTGCATTATTGCCTCCTATTGTTGTTGTCTGGTTATCATAACCAGTAATTTTTATTTAGGATTGATCAAATTGGGGATTGGGGGGAATGAATTTTATTTCATTGCGTTAATCGAGGCATTTATCCCATTTTCCTAATGTTGTTCTTTATTATTTGAGTTATGCTTCGTTACATAACCTAAATTTTAAGGATGTCCTATGAGTCAGGATGAACAAACTGAAAATATTCAGCATTGCTTCGCTGAATTTGATGACAATAAATGTGCTGTTTGGAAAGATTTACAGCTAAAACATCAATCTGAAAATGCCAAAGCGAATTGTTATCTCCCGTCAACTAAAGTGGTTCCGGTTATTTTTTTGCCTGGCATTATGGGATCTAACTTACGAAGTAAAAAAGATAAAAAATCAATCTGGCGTATTCGCACGAGTAAGCT
Source organism: Providencia sp. JUb39 (assembly GCF_012272845.1). Classification (NCBI taxonomy): domain Bacteria; kingdom Pseudomonadati; phylum Pseudomonadota; class Gammaproteobacteria; order Enterobacterales; family Morganellaceae; genus Providencia; species Providencia sp. JUb39. The sequence goes on from NZ_JAAWXD020000001.1 coordinate 373,646, forward strand.
TGGAATGGCTGCGGATGCGCTTGGTTGGCTTTTTACTTCAGGCAATAAACGGAAAAAATTACTCGATCCTGAAACAACTGAAACTGACCCTACTCAGGATGTTGATAAAAATGACAACGAGTCAACCTACTTTGCCAATTCAAGGCAGAAAAGAGGATGGGGAAGTGTATTGCAGTTTTCGTATGCAGATCCACTCGACAAGTTACAGAAAGAATTACTGGTTTGGGAGCAGTATTACAATAAAGCGAAAGGACAGGGATGCGCTACGGCAGACGAAGCCGAGGCCTATTTTTCTCAAGAATCAACGTTCAAGTTCATTTTAGATAAAACCCTCACGCCAGAGGATACCAACCCCCTTTCATTTCGTGAAGCGGGCAAATACCGTAATTTGCTGCTTCCACTTCATGCTTTTGGTTATAACTGGTTACAAGACAATGCTCAGTCCGCTCAAGATCTCGCCAAATACATTGATGAGGTCTTAAAATTATATAGCCCCAAACGCAATGGCGGGATTGGGCATGGGCTCGCCTTTGAAGAAGGGCATGAGAAAGTCATTCTGGTGACCCATTCGATGGGGGGCTTGGTATCCCGGTACGCTTCCGAATTATTAGATACCCCCTACAAAGATAAAATTCTGGGCATTGTGCATGGTGTGATGCCGGATTTGGGTTCGCCGACCGCCTACAAAATGATGAAGATTGGTGAGCATTCCATGCCGATGGGGTTAGTGCTAGGCATGAGTGCCACACGACTCATGTCGGTATTAGCGCAATCCCCTGCACCGTTACAACTCTTACCCTCTCCGAAATATAATCATGGTCAACCGTGGCTACGAATTGAAAAAGGCAGTCCAGATGGTGTGGCAGATTTATTGCTGCCCAAAAATGGGGACCCGTTTGAAGAAATTTATCTTCAGGATGACGTGTGGTGGAAAATGTATGAGTCAGACATTCTTGATAAAAACGATGCTTCTAGCAAAAAAAATTTTATTAATTATAAAACTATAATTGAACGGAAAGTAGCTCCTTTTATTCAAAGAATGGACAATAAGTATCATGTTAATACTTACCAATTTTATGGGGCGTATTTTGATGAAAATGACCCGAAAGATTCTCGCCGTTCAGATGAGACCGTGACATGGAAATTACGGGATAAAACCTCGTGGTTATGGGTATCTGACGATAGCCGAGCGACAGACGACTATGGCGAAAAACGCGAGTATACCTTACTCAAGTCCAGTGATAAGTGGAAGAATACGCCCTCAATAGATTATGAGGGAGGGCGCGGTGACGGTACAGTGCCCAAATATTCTATCAATTTAGATAGAAAAGACCTATTTAAAGAAATTTTAGAAATGAATGTTGACCATCAGAACGCGTATCAGTTTGCACCGCTAAAAGGGGATGCGGAGTTTGATACGCATGAGAAAACAGGTGATGTCTCACCAGCCATTAAATTTACGTTACGTTCCTTATGCCGGATATTGCAAACGGAGGAGGTAAAACCCTAATGAAAAAAGGACTGGTGAGTTTTTTCGGTTTGGTCTTATTGGCGAGTTTGCTTGCGTGCTCTATGCCGAATAAAACGTATTCAACTTCACTTAATGAAAAGGATTCTGCTGTGATTAACACTCTATTTGATGATGCGCCGACCTACTGTTTAGGGCGTTATACCTTTAATTATCCGAAAGCGTTAACGCAAGCGCTTTCATCGGTGATTAAAATTGATGATATGACGATTGAGAGCCAGTTTATTTATCCTCCTTCGTTTAAGCAGCGCATTGAGCTGCGTGAAGATGAGTTGAAAAATAAAAGAGTTATCGATTCATCTGATTTCCCTTTTTTAAAAGAAGTAATTAAGTTAGATAATGGAGTTATATTCGATAGTAACGAAAACGCTACAACACCAGATTTTGGTCGAGTTTTAGAAGGTCATGTTTATATTGATAATGTAGCTTTCATTATTAAAACTGAAATAAGGGATGTATCGAGTCCTAAATATAAAAATATGCAGGTAAGGGATCAGAAATATAATATACCTATTAGTGATAAACCTCAGAAACTAGCAGCAATGCAATCCTTGATTTCTCGGTTACAGGGGCGTCCAAAGAATGAAATTCCGACAGATAAAGGGATTTGTATCCCTTATGGATTTATTCGCGATGATGGAAAATCGCACCAAGAAGAAATCTCGATGGTTTTTGAAAACCCTCAATTCTATTGGGCTGTTGATATGGATAATACGATAGAAAGTGAAAAAGAAAGTATGTTGGATAGAGCTGATGAAATTAAATCTGTTCTTTCTCAATATGGGGGTAAAACTTTACGGAAAGGAAACGTTCAATTTAATAACGTGGCAGGCGAAGAGTGGTTAACGTTGGGGCGAGATCCTCGCTATGACAATCAATCCGATAAATTCTATTATTTTCAATATTACGCGAATGAAAAAAATATCGGTTATCTGCATCCCTCCGTTAGCATATTAATGCATTCGACCAGTAAGGTTGTCCATTATACGGATGAGCAAATGGTTGAAATTTGGGATCGAGTTTTACAGTCATTTAAGCTGCGTCCGAACGCGTATTAAATTTTTTAATTAATCCCATTAAGATATAGGCGTGAATGGCATTTTAGTAAATGATGAACTCATTTCCTTATGCTGTTCCGCTTCCCCACCTCAAACACCTCCAGCGTCATTAGCCGTGCCTGCTTATGGTCAACAATCGGGGTTGGATAATTCAGAGAGACTTGGTGAGATTCAGCCCATGTATGGGGTTCGTGAATAAACTTCTCGGGAACATCGCGAAGTTCGGGAAGCCACTCGCGGATAAACGTCCCTTGTGGGTCGAATTTTTTCCCTTGAGTGGTTGGATTAAAAATACGAAACCACGGCGAGGCATCAACCCCTGTTGAAGCTGACCATTGCCAGCCGCCATTATTCGCCGCCAAAGTGCCATCAATTAACTGGCTCATAAAGTAGTGTTCCCCTTTGCGCCAATCGACCAGCAAATCCTTGACTAAAAAACTCGCCACAATCATCCGTAGTCGATTATGCATCCAGCCCGTTTGGTTGAGCTGGCGCATGGCGGCATCCACTATCGGGTAGCCTGTTTGTCCATTTTTCCATGCGGTAAATCCGGTTTCATCGGGGTTCCATTGAATATGCTGCGTCCATTCAATAAACGGTTGGTGACGACAAAGGCGCGGAAAAGCGACCAATAGATGACTATAAAATTCTCGCCAAATTAATTCATTTAGCCAGCTAAAACCGCCACTTTCTTGGGAGTCAAAAACCTGCGGGTTCTCGGCCAATAAGCGATTCACACATTGGCGAGGCGAAAGCACTCCAAGGGCTAAATAGGGGGATAATTGGCTGGTACCATCAATGGCGGGAATGTCTCGATCGCGTTGGTAATCTTGTACGCGCTCGCTGCAAAACTGCCGTAACTTCGCTAATGCAGCTTGTTCTCCGGCAATAAATTGCGGTGAAATTTCAACAGGTTGGTGAGCAAAAAGTGGATGTGTATTTTCAACGGCTAATGCCGCACCCCGTGATTTGGGGGCGGGAAACGAGCGAAAATCACTCATCATCAATTGGCTCAAAAAGGCGCGGCGAAACGGGGTATAGACTTGGTACATATCCCCTTTTTGCGTCGTCACTGAACCTGGCGGAAGTAATAGCGCATCATCATAGGTGAAAATATTCAGATGTTGCGCTTGCTGGCGTAACTGTTCATCCCGCAAGCGCTCATTTAACTCGTACTGGTGATTGAAATATAACCCTGTGGCATTTTGCTGTTGGGCAAAATCCAGTAACCATTTCACGGAATCCGCAAAGGTCGCGGTGGTATGGCAAATCAGAGGAATACCTCGTTTCGCTAAAGCGTGTTGTAGCTCCACCAGGTTTTGATGCAAGAAGGCAATTTGCCTTGGTGATACGTTGTGAGTTGCCCACTGTTCTGGCGTCGCAATATAGACGCCAATCACAGTGGCAGTAGGATCCTCACAAGCAAAGGTAAGCGCTTTATTATCGGTGACTCGTAGATCGTTGCGAAACCAAACTAAGTGACAAGCCGACATCGCTTTCCTCGCTGTTTTTTTTAGGGTTAATCTAATTTTGGGTGCTGGTTGATTAGCGATTGACGCTGTTTTTCCAGCTCAGCAATTTGTTGCTCGATATCTTCAACTTTCTGTTCGATATTGTCAAAATGCTCACTCAAAATTTCTTTTGCTTCTGCTTTATCTGAGGCCGCCGGTGTTGCACCACGTAGTGGTTTATTAGCCGTCTCTGGCATTCTAATACCGGTATACAGACCAATTAATGCAATGACTATCAGATAATATGCAGGCATATACAAATCATTAGTGGCTTCCACTAACCATGCTGCCGCCGTTGGTGTTGCACCCGCAATTAATACCGAAATATTAAAGGCGATGGCTAATGCACTATAACGAATATGGGTAGGGAAAATAGCCGGTAAAATCGATGCCATGACCCCTGTAAAGCAGTTGAGTAATACCGCAAGAATCAACAATCCGACAAAAATTAGGCCAACAGAGCCGCTATTAATCATCATAAATGCGGGGTAAGCCAACACAATTAACCCTACACTGCCCATGATCACAAAAGGTCGGCGACCAATTTTGTCACTGGCTAAACCAATAATTGGCTGAACAAACAGCATACCAATCATAATGGCGATAATAATCAACACACCGTGGTCGGTCGAGTAGTTCAAATTATGGGACAAATAGCTCGGCATATAGGTCAGCAGCATATAGTACGTCACGTTAGTGGCGATAACTAAGCCGACACAAATCATCAAGCTTTTCCAATATTTAGATGCAACTTCACGGAAAGAGACTTTCGGTGGATTCTGGATATTGGCTTTGTCTTGCTGCTCTAAACTTTCAATATGTTGCTGGAATGCAGGGGTTTCTTCCAATGAATGACGTAAATAGAGACCGATAATACCTAGCGGTAAGGCTAAGAAGAACGGAATTCTCCATCCCCAATCGTGGAAGTTAGCTTCACCGACAAGGCTTGAAATCAGCACGACGACACCCGCACCCATCACAAAACCTGCGATAGAACCGAAATCTAACCAGCTGCCCATAAAGCCACGCTTACGGTCTGGGGAATACTCAGCAACAAAGATAGCTGCACCGGAATATTCACCACCCACGGAGAAACCTTGAGCCAGTTTAGCGAGCAGTAATAAGATAGGCGCCCAAATACCAATTCTCTCGTATGATGGGATCAGACCGATACAGAAGGTACTGATTGCCATAATAATAATGGTCATGGACAACACTTTTTGTCGGCCGTATTTATCTCCGAGAATACCGAAGACAACGCCCCCAAGGGGTCTAACCAAGAAAGGCACGGAGAAAGTGGCTAACGCCGCAATCATCTGAACGCTCGGTGATGCGTCCGGAAAGAAGACTTGACCCAGTACATAGGCTAAGAAGCCGTAAACACCGAAGTCGAACCATTCCATCGCATTACCCAGCGAAGCCGCTGTGATTGCTTTTTTCAATTTTCCATCATCAATAATTGTAATATCGTTGATATTTAATGGTTTTTCTTTTTTCTTTCTGATTTTCATGGAACCATCCTCTTATTTGAATTTTAAGATGTGGGTTTCCCGATCCGATTTGCTCGGACAATCTGCAAATAATGAAAATTAGTATGGATAATTAAATGCAGTATCTAAACTAATTGAATGGAAATTTATTGATTAATAAGCTTGTTGAATAAGCTATATCAAGTTTTTATAACGAAGTGTATTGATAGGGAAATACTGATTTATTGTGTTTTTAAAATAAAGCAAAAATGTCACCTTTAGATAGTCAAATATGATCCAATAATACAATAATATCGACAAAATGTAAAATGCGGTGGTTTGTGTCGATTGTTTTTTATTAATTGGTGGGTTATACCATGTGGGTAAACTAATACAGATAAGGGAAATGCAATGAATGAGGCAATAAAAATTTCATCTATTCATATCTACCATCCTGAAAATATTAGGAATAACCAATATTATTTTGATAAGTATCCAAATGTCAAAAATTTACCGGAATTATTGAATGATTTTGGGCAGAAGCAGCGATATATCACGATCCAGCCTGATGAAAATGCGTTGACGATGTCGATTAATGCATTAGCCCCAATGAGTGATAAAGATATCGATGTTTTGATATTCGCCTCAACGACGATGGAATATTTGTCACCACTTAATGCCCTATATTTACATCATCATTTAGCCTTAAAAAATGAGTGCGTATGTATTGATATTAACGGTAATTGCCTCGGAATGTTAATGGCGTTAGAGCAGGCTGCTATCATACTAAAGATGAAAAAAACAGCTAAAAAAGCCCTTATTGTTGCCTCGGACCATCTTTCAAATCTATGTAATCAAAATGAGCTATTCCCATCAGTTCTCTTTGGGGATGCAGCAGTTGCTATGACATTAGAAAAAGTACAAAACGGGACAAGCTCTGGTTTGATGGATAGCTTTTATTATACGGATTCGAGTTTTTGCCGGGAGACTCGTTTTCCTAAGCATGGTTTTTCACAGAGCCAAAATATGCAAGATGAGAAAATTTACTGGGGTAAATTTACAACAAAAGAGTGTTTGCCTCATGCTATTTATCACATTGACAAATTATTAAAAAATAATGGGTTAACTATTGATGATATAAGTTGTTTTTTCTTTTCTCAGGTAATGAAAAGCAATATTTCAGAATTGGCAGAAGCATTAAATATTCCTAATAAAAAAATAGAATATATTGCGGATGAATATGGTTATACAGGGGCAACCAGCCCATTTATTGCTTATTATTGCCACCAGAAAAAGAATTTACTCCGTGATGAAGATATTGTCTTATTTTGGACGTTAGGTGCAGGTTATCAATTTGGAATCGTTCTTTGGAAAATATAAAGATATTTATGATTTTCGATGCGCGCAAAATAAACGGGATTTTGCTGGGTTGTTCATAACTAAAACTAACCCTCTTTTTACGACCTTAAATTTGTCCTGTTATCTCATTCTTCTTTCGATATTCGCGGATGAATATCTTGTTCTGTTTTTGAATGTACTGCATTGGTAGGAATGGGGAATCGATTTAGTTAGAATCAAATACATATTATTAAGCGTATTTGAAAATTAGCACCTCTTGTTAAATATGTCATTGTTAACAAGAATACATTGAATTTAATCCGACTTAAAAAGAGTGCCATTATGAAAAAACAGAGTATTGCATCCTATATTGCGAAAGTACTGGATAACGCAGGTGTTAAGCGCATCTGGGGAGTCACTGGGGACTCATTAAACGGTTTAACGGATAGTTTACGTAAGCAAGGGGCTATTGAGTGGTTAGGCACCCGTCATGAAGAAGTGGCTGCATTTGCCGCGGGCGCAGAAGCGCAACTAACGGGTGAGCTAGCGGTGTGCGCGGGGTCTTGTGGACCCGGTAACATGCACTTAATCAACGGGTTGTATGATTGCCATCGTAACCGTGTACCTGTATTAGCCATTGCTGCACATATCCCATCGAGTGAAATCGGTAGTAATTACTTCCAAGAAACCCACCCAACAGAACTGTTCCGTGAATGTAGCCACTATTGTGAAATGGTGACTAACCCTGAGCAAATTCAACAAGTTCTGGGTATTGCGATGCGTAAAGCGATCCTGAATAAAGGCGTTTCCGTTGTCGTTATTCCGGGTGATATCGCCCTGAAAGATGCACCAGAATCGGCGAAAGAAGAGTGGTATCAGCCACAAGCACCTTTGATCATGCCTCAGCGCCCTGAAATTGAAAAACTGGCAGAAGCATTGAATCAGTCAGAAAACATCACATTGTTCTGCGGTAATGGTTGTGCTGGCGCTCATGATGAAGTGGTGAAACTGGCAGAAACCTTGAATGCACCAGTGGTACATGCGCTGCGTGGTAAAGAGCATATTGAGTGGGATAACCCAAATAGCGTGGGTATGACGGGGTTAATCGGTTTCTCATCTGGCTACCACGCGATGATGAATGCGGATACCGTTGTATTGCTAGGCACCCAATTCCCGTATCGTCCGTTTTACCCAACTGATGCGAAAATTATTCAGATTGACCTGAATGCCGGAAGCTTAGGCTCCCATTGTCATATTGATATGGGGCTAATCGGGGATATTAAGGCGACATTGACCGCCTTACAGCCACATTTAACAGCGAAACAGAATCGCAAACATTTGGATGGCGCACTGAAGCACTATGCCGAGGCGCGTAAAGGGTTGGATGATTTAGCTAAGCCGGGTCATGAAGGGTTGATCCATCCACAATATTTAGCTACCAAATTGAGCGAGCTGGCGAACGACGACACTATCTTTACCTGCGATGTGGGCACACCAACGGTGTGGGCTGCGCGTTACTTAAAAATGAACGGTAAACGTCGTCTGATCGGTTCGTTTAACCACGGTTCGATGGCCAACGCAATGCCGCAAGCGATTGGTGCGCAAGCGGTTGATAAAAATCGCCAAGTGGTTGCGATGTGTGGTGATGGCGGTTTCAGTATGTTGATGGGTGACTTTATTTCACTGTCGCAGATGAAATTACCAGTAAAAATCATCATTCATAACAACGGCGTGTTGGGCTTTGTGGCGATGGAAATGAAGGTTGCAGGCTTTATGACTGCGGGCACCGATTTACAGAATCCAAACTTTGCAGCGATTGCCAATGCGGCAGGTATCAAAGGCATTCGCGTTGAGAAAAGCGAAGATCTGGACGGTGCGCTGAAAGAAGCTTTTGCCCATGATGGTCCAGTTGTTGTGGATGTATTGACGGCGAAGCAAGAGCTTTCAATGCCTCCGGAAATTGAAGCGCAAGAAGCCAAAGGCTTTAGCTTATATATGCTGAAGGCGATTATGAGCGGTCGCGGTGATGAAGTGGTGCAATTGGTGAAAACCAACTGGTTGCGTTAATCGCTATCTAATCGAGTAGCACCCTAAAATTAGTATCATAAATAAATCCCCAATTCGGTGTACTGGATTGGGGATTTTTGTTTAATAGCCCGCAGCGGATTGGCTGCGCCAAAGGTGGGCTGCAACCAGTGCTCGCCACGGTGCAAATTGGGCTAGCCATTGCTGGGTTTCTTTCGCGGATGGTTGCGCATCTTGAGCTAATAAAGTTTGTAGATTGCGCCGCACGGCAACATCCCCATGCAGGGAGCCATCTAGGTAATTAAATCCCCGCAGGAGACCATAGCTGACAGTCCAAGGCCCAATGCCTTTGATGGCTAGCAATTTTTCGGTGACATCATGGACATTTTCGGGGGTAACGGCGTTGTCTAAGTCTAATTCACCCGCTTGAATAGCGTCACAAAGCCCGCGTAAGGCGATGATTTTTCCAAGAGAAAACCCCGCTTGTCGTAAAATTTCATCGTCCACATTGATGACTGAGGTAACGGTAGGAAAGCACCAAATTCCTGATGAGTGCTGTTGTCCAACAGCTTGAATAAAACGTCGGCGGATGGCGATGGCAGCAAGAACACTAATTTGTTGACCGATAATGGCCCATACGAGCGCTTCAAACGTGGTGGCGGATTGATACACTCGCACACCTCGCTGTGGCGCAATCAGTTTACCGAGTATGGGGTGGGTAAGGTATTTTTCTTCAAATTGCTCAACGGGTTGATTCAATCCGAGTAAATGAATCGCAAGTGTGTGTAGCTCATTTAAGGAAGGCGAGGTTTCTGCATTATCAACATCAAGCTGCAATATTGCTTGTTTATTGTCAGTGGCTTGGTCGTTAATGGATAGGCGAATTTGCGCAGCACGTTCCTGCCAGATAATCCCTTTGCGCAAGGTGTTTTTTTCAACAATCTCGGCGATATTTTGCGGATCCCGTAAGTGAAAGGCAAAAAAATCATCAATACGATAATGAAGTGGCAGTGATATAGAAACGGATTGCGTTGATGCCATAGTTCGTCTTCTTCTGATTTATGCTCATTTTTGGTTAAATTTTGACAAAAAACGTCAAACGCTACATTTTTAGCCGTTAGAGTATGTTAGCTTAGCAAAAAGGTGATTCAGATAATCATGTGCTAATTTAGCTTGCTCATATCTATTCAGCAAATTCTTGCGCAAATCGATGAGCAGATTAACAGCATAAATTAAATCAAGGATGTGAAGATGAGCGCAGAAAATAATGAAATGCCTCCTGTACCAAAACCTAAGCCTGAATTAAATGGCATCGGTGGATGGTTGATTCTCCCATTACTTGGGGTGATTTTTTCGGCACTATTTATGCCATTTAGACTTTGGCATCATAATCAAGAAGTGATTGAATATTGGAGTGAATTGACGTCACCGGGTTCAGACTATTTCATACCGCTATTCAAAGAAGTGATATATTTTGAAATGGTTGGTAACGCGATTATTTACGGTACAGTCTTGTATCTTTGTTATCTCTTTTTCACTAAGAAAAAATTAATTATTAAGGTGTATGCCTTTTTTCAAATTTTTTCATTGTCTGTGATGGTTTTTGATTTGGTGCTTGCCAATCAATTGTTAGACCTCGAAATAGATTCCAATGATATTCGTGAATTGATACGAGGATTATTTGGTTGCTTTGTCTGGGTGCCTTACTTTTTTGTCTCTGTGCGTGTTCGTAATACTTTTATTAATTAGTGAACCCCAATGACCGTGGAGCCTGCTAATGATTTACTGTAAACGAGTCTATGACCCTTGTAGTCCTCAGGATGGCTATCGCATCTTGGTGGATAGGCTGTGGCCTCGAGGGATCAAAAAGGTGGATTTGCAGTGTGATGAATGGAACAAAGCGGTTGCGCCCTCCAATGAATTGCGCAAATGGTTTCATCAACATACTGACCAGTTTGAGCAGTTTGTGACGAAATATCAGCAAGAACTTCAGCAAAATGATGAGTGGTGTGCTGTATTTACGAAGGCGCAACAAGGAGATATCACGTTGTTATATAGCGCCAAAGATACGCAACATAATCAGGCGTTGGTTCTGAAAGCATTTATCGAAGAAAAACTCAAAGAGCGTAAAGAATAAAAAGGTTATTACTATGGATGTGAATTTATCATCTAATCCCGAATCATTGCCCGCGGCTCAAATACCTGTGCAGAGTCATGCTAAGCCTCAAAAATCCCTCCAAGGGATTGGTGGGTGGCTTATTCTACCTCTGTTAGGTCAACTGTATATGCTGGGGAATTTGATCAAAATGATGGTGAATGATATTGCTGAGGTTCAAGGTGCTTGGTCGTTGGCAACGAACCCAGCATCGGACTTTTATATGTCAGGGTTTGCCTCTGGTTTTTATGCTGTGCAGCTCAGCCTTGGAGTAATTATCGCATTAATGGTAGGTTCGTTCATTGCGGTGGTTAAAAAGAAGTCTATGGTTAAGTGGCTGTTTATCATTACGATGATGCTTTATGTTGTGGTAATTGGCGCCTCGCGCATCGCTTTTCCCGTCGCGTTTCACCTCGAAATCGACTATAGCTACATTACTAGCTTTTTTAATGGCAGTTTTTATTGCTTGATTTGGGTTCCTTATTTTCTGGTTTCTGCCCGCGTTAAAAATACCTTTGTGAATTAAATAAAGGGCTGCGAAGCACAGCCCGCACAGTTAACTATCTAACCTTTATTAACCACCTAGTTGTAAATCATGGGTAATATTGCACTGTTCCACGAATGCTTCATCGTGAGAAACCAATAATAGTGTCCCTTGGTAATCCCGTAATAGCCCTTCCAATAGCTGTTTTGAATCTAAATCTAAGTGATTGTCTGGCTCATCGAGCAGTAAAACAGCGGGAGGATAAGGGCTATGCGTCAGAGCTAGGAGCGTCGCCTTGAGCTGCTCACCACCACTGAGCTGGCACAATGGTAGTAACGATTTATCTCCTCGAATACGCAACATACCCAATTGAGTTCTCCACTGCTCTACGGAAATTGCTGGTTGATATTGATAGAGAGCTTCGGCAACTGGTAACGATTTATCCAAAAGATTCAGATGTTGGTCTAAATAGCAAAAAGCACCGCTAATGCGGGATTCCCCAGAAAGTGCCTGCAACTTATTTGCCAACACTTTCAATAAGGTGGATTTCCCCGAGCCATTGCGCCCTTGAATATGCCAATGCTCACCGCTATAGGCAGTGAACGAGAGTGGCGCAATTTGCCCATAAGGTAGCTTCAATTGGGAGACAAAAATGCGCATTTTCCCACCTTCGCTTTGGTAATTGAGTACCATTTTTTGAGGTTGAATATGGCTGACTTTGTCTTGATTTTGCTGATGTTGATGTTGTAATTCGCCTAATACTCGCTGGTGACGCTCTGCCACATTGGATTGTCTTTTTTCGGCTCTGTTTTTCTGCATATCGAGTAACAGTAAGGATTGAGAACCGCCATAGCGAATATTTTCGCCTTGCTTACGTCGTTGAGCGGCTTTTTGTAAGGTGGCTTGCTGCTGTTTTTTCTCTTGGCGGATCTGTTTTTCCAGTTGTTCACCTTCCGCTTCAATTGCATTGATAGCAAAAGTTTTCTGTTCATCATACAGGGTGTAATTTCCGCCGTACTCCACTAAGCCTTTATCGGTTAATTCAAAAATTGCGTCCATCTCTTCGAGAAGATGGCGGCTATGGCTGATGACTAAACAGCCGGCTTTGTGCTGACTGAGTTTTTCACTCAGCCATTGGCGCCCTTGCTGATCAAGATGGTTGTCGGGTTCGTCGAGCAAAAGAAAGTGGTCAGGATGTAAAAATGCACGACATAGCGCTAAGCGAGTGCGTTCACCGCCGCTCAGTTGTTCAATAGCGGCATCCATTGATACCGTTAGCTGCGCAGACGCTAACAGCGTTTCCCATGTTGCGGGTAGATGCCAATTATCTTCCGTTAGCTCGAAATCGGTCATGGTGCCGTGACCTTGTTCAATGCGCGAAAAAGCTTGCCAAAGTGCATCAATGCCTAGCGCTTGAGCAAGGGTGTCGCCCGTTAAGCGGTTGAGTTGATCCACATGAATTATCGGTAAATGCCAATCAACTTTGCCGTGAGTTGGAGTGAGTTGTCGGGCAAGTAATCGCATTAATACGGATTTTCCACGACCATTGTGACCAATCAGCGCATTTTTTTTGCTAAATAAGCTACCACTCAATGGCGGAAAGAGCGCGGATTGGTCGAACTCGATGGTTAATTGTGAAAAATGGCACGCGAGAGCTGGGTTAGCTATTGTCATAGAGACCTCCAAATAGAGGGGCAGACAATGTTACGCTATCTTTCGCACGATCATTTTTCGAAGCATTTTCTTTTAAAAAGCATATTTCGAAAAAGAAGCGATGAAAACTGTGTCTGCCAAGAACAGAAAAATAATGACCTTAAACAAGGCATTGTGGATATTTTCTGGCAGTACTTAGTTCATCGTCGGAAAGGCTCACTTTAGAAGGGGCAAAATTACGGGTGAATTATAAACAGGATTGCGAGGTGGAAGCAAGCATGGGTTGTATGAAAAGTAAACTTGCAGTAATCGACTTCTAAATCCATAATATTGTGTGTTATTGGTAATATTTTAACTTAAGACGCAATATGTTGGATTTAAGCTTGAGTAAACCGAGTGAAATTGTCAAAAAACTCTGTGAAAGATTACGTTTAGAGCGACTGACATTAAAAATGACGCAGGCAGATGTCGCGGAACGTGCGGGTGTGAGTGCGAATACAGTTTCAAACCTAGAGGCAGGGAGAAATGTTAGTTTTGAGAACATGATCCGTATTGCGATGGTGCTTGGGCGCAGTAAAGAGCTTGAAGGATTGTTTATGCCAAATTTAAACAGCATCGATGATATTGTTCGTTACGATGAAAGCAAAAACCGTCAGCGCGTGAAAAAGGATAAGTGAAATGCTGAAGCAAGTTGATGTTTATTATAATGGCTGGGGGGAGCATTGGCTGATGATGCGGATATCACAGCGCAAGAAGCGGATGAGACGATATCACGCCTATGCCATGTTGCTCGCAAATTTAGCGATATCGCAAATGAACATTATCCTAATAGAATTACGTCCACGACATTGAAACAGATCCAATCCAGAATTGATGACAACATCAAATTCTTAGAAAGATAATAAAGTAAAAGCGCCAGTCTGTGGGCACAGATAGGCGCTTTTGGTACAACAACGAGTTTTTTACGATTCTATCTTACTGCGTATCTCTTGCGAGATTATGCTGTCACAGCCACTTTAGTGTGCTCTGCAAGCCATTGTGCAATGTGCTGTTTCTCAGCGTCGTTCAGCCACATGCCCAATTTGGTACGACGCCAAATTGCATCGTCTAATTCTACAACCCACTCATTTTCGACTAAGTAGCGTAATTCGGCTTCATAGACGTTTGCGGCAAATGCTTCACCTAAATCAGACAGTGAGTTTGCATCTGCTAAAATCAACTTACTGTTGCTGCCGTAAGTTCTTGCATAACGCAGTGCTAAGCCTTCTGGGAGCCATGGGTAATGCTGGGTTAATACGCGTGCGTAACCATCGCGGTCACAGCCTTCGATATCGCCACCAGGTAACTGACCATTTTTAGTCCATGGACCGCTAGCGTTAGGGTAGTACGCCGCTAATTTACCCACAGCTGCTTCAGCCAGTTTACGGTAAGTCGTTAATTTACCACCGAAGACTGACAGTAATGGCGCTTTACCCTCTTCATCGTGAATATCTAAAGTGTAGTCACGAGTGATAGCTTGTGGAGAGTCTGACTCGTCATCACACAGAGGGCGAACACCAGAGTAATCCCACACAATATCTTGTTTAGTCAGCTGTTTTTTGAAGTGGTCGTTATACACTTTCAGCAGATAATTAACTTCGTTTTCGTCAATTTTCACATCTTTTGGATCCCCTTTGTACTCAACATCGGTGGTACCAATAATTGAGAATTCATCCATCCAAGGGATCACAAAGACGATTCGGTTATCTTCGTTTTGCAGGATATATGCTTGTGGTTCATCGTGAGCGCGTGGAACCACGATATGGCTGCCTTTGATCAGACGAATACCATAAGGGGATTTCAGTTTTAAGCCGTCATCGAAGAACTCTTTAACCCAAGGTCCTGTTGCATTGACCAGACCTTTAGCTTTCCAAGTATGAGTTTCGCCAGTACGTAAGTCTTGAGCTTCAACTACCCAAAGACCATCTTCACGGTATGCGCGAGTCACTTTTGTACGAGTGCGCACTTCACCGTTTTTACGTACCACTTCTTGAGCGTTCAATACCACTAAACGCGCATCATCAACCCAACAATCTGAGTATTCGAAACCTTTGGTTAGTTCAGGTTTTAACACAGAATTCTGGTTGAATTTTAAGCTCTTGCTGCTTGGCAGACTAACGCGTTTACCTAAATGGTCGTACAGGAACAGGCCGATACGGATCATCCAAGCTGGGCGTAAGTGAGGCTGATGAGGTAGACGGAAGCGCATTGGGAATGCGATGTGCGGAGCCAGTCGTAATAAGACTTCACGCTCTGCAAGTGCTTCACTCACCAGTCTAAATTCATAATGTTCGAGGTAGCGTAAACCACCGTGGATTAGTTTCGAACTTGCAGATGAAGTTGCACTCGCTAAGTCTTGAGATTCAAGCAGCAGTACAGATAATCCACGCCCAGCGGCATCAGCCGCAATTCCAGCGCCGTTGATTCCGCCGCCAATTACAATCAAGTCTTTCGTTTCCATGCATCCCCCTGAGATGTTCGAACCATTTTCTATAATGTTCGTTTTCGCTCATTTGATTGTAATCAAATTTTGTACGTCTGCCAACCTGTAATCCATAAAAATAACAAGCGCGTGATGCTAATAACATTTTGTGTATAAATTTAATCTGTTTAATAAGTTGGCAATATGACAAAGGGATGACAACAGAATGAAAATAAAGGGAAAAATAAGAATTGATGGTAGGCAAGCTACCATCATTGGGAGGTTAAAGCCGGGGGGCTAGCAGAGCTCTAATTGAACGTTATGCTGTTCGATAACCTTTAGGATACTGGCAGGAGGCGCTTGGGTGGTAAACAAGGTATTGATTAGGTTCATATTGCCTAAATTTACCATCGCATTTCGACCAAATTTGGAGTGGTCGGTAACCAACATGACATGACGAGAATTTTCGATAATCGCGCGCTTGGTGCGCACTTCATGATAATCAAACTCAAGCAATGAGCCGTCCATATCAATCCCGCTGATCCCCAGGATGCCGTAATCCAGCCTAAACTGAGAGATAAAGTCGAGGGTCGCTTCACCGACAATTCCGCCATCGCGAGAACGAACTTCACCGCCTGCAAGGATCAAACGAAAATCCTCTTTTGCCATGAGCAATGTTGCGACGTTCAGGTTGTTGGTCACTACTCGCAGGTTTTTATGATTAACCAATGCGTGAGCGACAGCCTCAGGGGTTGTGCCAATATCAATAAATAGGGTCGCGCCGTCAGGAATTTGGCTTGCCACACGTTGAGCAATACGCGCTTTTTCTTCAGACCACATAGTTTTGCGGTCATTATAGGCAGTATTGACGGAACTCGAAGGCAAGGCTGCGCCACCATGGTGTCGTAGGATTTTATTTTGTTCAGCAAGATCATTGAGGTCTCGGCGAATGGTCTGAGGGCTAACCTCAAACTGTTCGACAAGTTCTTCAGTACTGACATATCCCTGAAGACGCACAAGTTCAACAATTGCATCATGTCTCTGGGTTTGTTTCACTGCATTAGCCTCTAATTATAAAATGTTCTATTTGGAACCTTGGTGTTTAAAACTGAGCCTATTATCCCATATTCCCATCAATAATCCGATAATTAACCCTGAAGTATGTGCGGCATTAGCAATGTCCATACCAAGCAAGTCAAAGTAACCGAAAAATAACCAGATAATCGAGAATACCATGAGCCCGCGAGGGATGCCGATACCGATTTCTGGGCGACGTTCGCCAGTGAGCCAAACATAGCTAACCAGTGCATAAACGACACCCGATAAGCCGCCGAAGTTATTTTCACTGAATAGGGATTGACCCCAGTTACTGAATAATGCGGAGACTAATAAAATGGTGAACAGTTTTCCTGTGCCCATTTTTTTCTCAACTTGCCCGGCAAGAAACCACCAGAGCGCAAGGTTGAAACCGATGTGCGAAATAGAAAAGTGAACGAACGCTGGGCTTATCCAACGCCACAATTCACTTTGCTGATCACCAATAGGCCAACCTAGATAGTATAGAACGACACGGGGATCTGTCAGGGTGACCCAAAGATAGACCGCGATAGACAGCAAAATAACGGCGATAGTTAATGGGCCTGATTGCTGTTTTAAATAACTGAATGTCAGATAGTTTCGATACTGAAATTGGGCATCTGTGCGACCCGTTTGCCAGCTGGCTTCGAGGTAACGAGGATCATTAGGGTTACGCAAAAAGGTTTCTAACTCTTGGCGTACTTGCTCAGTATGCTGCTCATCGGCGAGCCAAAGTTCATAATGTTGTTGGTCGTTGGAAGGATGGAGTTGTAGTTGGATATTTTGTCCTGCCATATAATCGACAAACGCTTGAGCCATCCGTGGGTTTTCAAAAGAGATAATGTGGATCATAAATACGTTGTCTCGTTTAGAGCGCCGTTATGGCTTGTGGGTATTCCCGTGACCATGCCTCAAATCCGCCATTAATACTATATACAGATTCAAAACCAATATTAATTAAGTATTGCGCCGCGCCTTGGCTGCTGTGACCGTGGTAGCACATCACCATAATCGTTTGTTCGTAATCTGTTTTTTCGACAAACGGGTGAAGTGATTCATTGGTTAAGTGGTAAGCGCCTGTCGCGTGACCAGCACGAAAACTTTGGGGATCGCGAACATCGACAAGGATAGCAGTGCCATCTAACCAGTGCTGATAAGCTTGTTCGGGTGTTAGTGTCTCAAAATGGTCCATAAAATACCGGAAAATTAGGGGAAATGTCATGAAAGAGCATCCACAGGAGTGCTGAGGATGCTCCAATACTCAGTAGAAAATGCGTGTGAGCAGAATCTATTAGTAGAAAGAGTGCTCGCCGCGTTGGTGCTCAGTCAGGTCTTTAACACCTTTTAATTCACCTTCGAACATTTTCAGTAATTCTTTTTCGATACCTTCTTTCAGCGTCACATCGACCATGGAACAACCATTACAGCCGCCGCCGAATTGCAGGATAGCAAAACCATCTTCGGTGATTTCCATTAAGGAAACACGACCGCCATGGCTCGCTAGTTGTGGGTTAATTTGTGATTGTAAAACGTATTCAACACGCTCAATTAATGGCGCATCTTCAGACACTTTACGCATTTTCGCGTTCGGTGCTTTTAAGGTTAACTGAGAGCCTAATTGGTCTGTGACGAAATCAATCTCAGCATCTTCTAAGAATGGAGCGCTAATTTCATCAACATAAGCAGAGAGTTTTTCAAACTTCAGCTCTTTATCGGTGGCTTCTACGGCACCAGGAGGGCAATAAGAAACACCACACTCAGCGGTTGGTGTGCCTGGGTTAATGACAAATACTCGAATTTGGGTTCCTGACTCTTGGCTTTCCAATAACTTGGAGAAGTGAGTCTGTGCTGCTTCTGTAATATTAATCATAATCTCTTGCTCAATAATAGTTGACTGCTTTAGTTGGTTATAATACGCCCATTTACACCCATCCTACAAGGTGCGACAGAGTGACCACGCGTCAACAGTATGCGCTCCCGCACAAATCAACAATTGAGCGGCGGCATGCATGGTTGAGCCAGTTGTAATCACATCATCAATAATAGCTATGTGTAGACCTGAAACCGAAGTTTCAAGGGTAAATGCCTCTTTTAGGTTATTGCGGCGCTGCTTACGTGTTAATGAAACTTGCGCCAGTGTATCACGAGAGCGCAATAATGAATTTTGCGAATAGGCAATATTTAACCATGTGGTTAAATTACCACCAATTAATGCCATGTGATCAAATCCTCGACGCCAACATCGTCGAGGGTGGGGAGGTATGGATATCAATAAGTCGGGTTTTTTCCATTGCTGTTGGCGATATCCATTCAGCCAATAAAGTAAAAATATCCGCGTCAGGGGGATAGCTAACTGGGGTTGATAACGAAATTTATATTGATGGATAAGCTGGCGTAATGGCGCTTGATATGGCGTTACGGTAATCAACCTTTGCCAAGGCGGTGGCTGTACAAGGCAGCGCCCGCAAGGAAATTGGTGATATTCACAAGGAAGAGCGCATTGTGGACAAACCTTCGGCATTGGCGGTAAGTTTTTGATACAAAAGCTGCATATTCCTTGCTGGGGAATTTTTAATAACTGCCGGCATAGCCAACAGACCCCTTCCATTGCTAGCATAGGCGAGTCCTAGATTGAAAAATCAGAATGAAAATAACATTGAAGAGAGTGTAACCATGGCGACGTTATATTGGCAGACAGTGGGTGAAGGAAAACAAGATATTGTGTTACTGCACGGATGGGGACTGAATGCCGAAGTCTGGCAAACAATTATTCCTCGACTGGCTTCGCAATTTCGCATCCATTTAGTTGATTTACCAGGTTATGGACGTAGTCACGATTTCACTCCGATGACCATTCAATCAATGGCCAATGTGGTATGGGAACAAGCGCCTAAAAATGCGATTTGGCTGGGGTGGTCTTTAGGTGGGTTAGTAGCAAGCCGTATCGCGCTTGATCACCCTAATGAGGTAAAAGCCTTAATCACCGTGGCATCTTCCCCTTGCTTTGGGGCTCATGATGAGTGGCAAGGTATCAAGCCTGAAGTCTTACTTAATTTTGAGCATATGCTGGCTGAAAATTTCCAGCGTACCGTTGAGCGTTTTCTGGCACTGCAAACATTGGGAACTGAAAGCGCCCGTGAGGATGCGCGTACATTGAAATCTGTGGTATTGGCGTTGCCAATGCCATCGGTTGAAGCCTTGAATATGGGGCTGGAATCTTTACGTACTGAAGATTTACGAGAGGAACTCACCCATTTACAGGTGCCTTTCTTACGCGTTTATGGTTATTTAGATGGCTTGGTCCCGCGTAAAATCGCAGGGAAATTAGATGAGTTGTATCCCAATTCATTATCCTTTGTGATGCGCAATAGCGCTCATGCGCCGTTTATTTCTCATCCCGATGAGTTTTGTGAAACATTGGTTCAATTTGCGAAATCATTGAACTAAATCAGTGCATTAGAAGCTGATTCGCTGAGATGAAAACGACTATTTAATCTTATAGACAAAATGTGAGCAATCGTGACTCTCGGGGCATCCTTTACAACTGGTACCCGTAAGGCACGCGCTCACATCGACTTTTTCAATTTTCCCCATACTGACCAGCTTTTCAGCCATCGCATTCACCAGTGCAGCAGGGGCGTTTAGTTGAGAACTCAGAAGCGCAATGTCAGCTTGCCCATATAATGCAATTAAATCTCGGACTTGCAGCAAGCTGACCATCGTATTTTCCTTAGTGGCAACTGTTGTTTGAACAACCGGAACACTGTTGTGCTGTTTTGGATTTAATATTAAACGTCACACGGCTGCGTATACGGCGTAGAGCAGTGATCAGCACAATATTAAACAGCAGCACCGCGCTAATTATGACCAAGCTGCTTTGTGGATGTTCGCTAAATGTGGCTGTTTGATAGAACAGTGCTGCTAGGCTATAAGCCACGTTTAATCCCCACAGAATAGAGAATGTCATCCAGCTTTTGTTGGTTTCACGGGCGATTGCTCCCATTACTGACACACAAGGCACATACAGCAGCACAAAGATTAGGTAACTATAAGCGGCGATATCTGAACCAAATTTCGCTGCCATGGTACCCATGGAGCCTGTTGCCATCTCGGCATCACCCATACTCGCTTCGATTGGGTTGGATAATGCGCTGATGGAGAATGTCTCTTTTAAGCTATCCCACGTATCCGTGACTGCCGCACCTAACTCATCGAGCAGGTCAAACGATTCGGCATCGAAAGGTTCGCTGGTGATTGCTTCGGCGGTGTACAGGGTATTTAAAGTCCCAACTACCACTTCTTTAGCCATTGCACCAGTGATCAAACCGACAGTCGCTTGCCAGTTATCATTGTGTACGCCGATAGGCTGTAATACTGGGGTGATCACTTTACTGACGGAAGCCAGTGCAGAGTCATTAATGTTGTCCACAGGCTTGCCGGATAACGAAAAGCTATTTAGCGCACCGATAAAAATACTCGCTACCACAATGACTTTACCCGCACGGATCACAAAGCCTTTTAAACGCTGCCAAGTTTGGATAAGCAATGTTTTTGCATGAGGTACATGGTAGACCGGCAGTTCCATCACAAACGGGGACGCTTCACCGCGCATCAAAGTATGTTTCAGTAGCAGGCCTGTTAGAATTGCCACGACAATACCGAGAATGTAGAGGGAGAACACGACGCTTGCGCCGTTTTTACCAAAGAATGCCGCTGCAAATACTGCGAAGATAGCTAAGCGAGCACCGCAGGACATAAACGGTGCCATAAGTACGGTGATCAAGCGTTCACGAGGTGCATCTAAGGTTCTTGCTCCCATGATAGAAGGTACGTTACAACCGAAGCCAACAATTAATGGAACAAAAGATTTACCCGGTAAACCAAGAGATTGCATCAGTCTATCCATAACGAAAGCTGCCCGAGCCATATAGCCTGAGTCTTCCAAGATAGATAAGAACAGATACATCATACCGATTTGTGGCACCAGAGGCAGAACGGTATTGATACCACCGCCAACACCTTGAGCAAGGAAAACGGTCAACCAATCAGGGAAGTTTGCAGTTGCTCCAATCCATTGAATACCATGAATAAAGATAGCTTCAGAGGCTCCTTCAAAGAACGGTTGTAAAGCACCACCGATATTGATCGCAAGGACGAACATTAGATACATCACGAACAAGAAAATTGGCACACCAAGCCAGCGGTTCAAGATAAATTTATCCAGCGCTTGAGTGAGTTTATTCGGCTCAGCGGCACTGTTATTAATCGCGGCGTCACAAATTGAGGCAATGGATTGATAGCGAGCGTCCGCAATAAGCAACTCGGGTTCTTCTTGCAAGGTATCTTTAAGTCTAAGGCGAGTTTCAGCAAATACTTGCTCAGAGATATCAGCTCGTTGGCGGCTATAAATATCGCCTTCTAAAATCTGGAGAGCTAACCAACGGCGCTGCTGCTGACTAAATTGCTGAGCAGAAATTTGCTCTGAAAGCATATCCACTGTTTGTAACAGTTGTGGCGGATATTGCACTAGGGCTTGTTGGTTGTTTTGAGGATGGCTATCAATCGCTTGTTTGAGCTGTTCAAGGCCAGTTGCACGGGTAGAGACCATTGGGATAACAGGGCAACCGAGCTGCTTTTCGAGCTGTTTAACATCGATATCGATATGTTGGCTTTTGGCAATATCCAGCATGTTCAGTGCGACGATACAGGGAACACCTAGCTCAACAAGCTGCAATGTCAGATATAAATTACGCTCGAGGTTTGAGGCATCCACCACGTTGATCAACATGTCGGCTTCGCCACTTAAAATAAAGTAGCAGGCGATTTGCTCATCGAGGGAGGTTTGCTCTGAGATAGTTGTAAGGGAATAAGTACCTGGTAAATCAACAAGTTCAATCTTGTGTTCAGGTGTGTGGAAGCGTCCAACTTTACGTTCGACGGTCACTCCTGCCCAGTTACCGACGCGCTGACGTGACCCTGTTAACTGGTTAAACAAGGTTGTTTTACCTGCGTTAGGGTTGCCAATAAGGCCGATAGTTAATGGTTTCATAGTGTATGCCAGTCGTGAAAATGAAAATCTTTATTGGAATTAATCCAAAAATAATTAGTTCGCTTGAGCTTCATCTAAGTTAATCAGAGCTAAATCTTTTTTGCGTAATACTAAGCTGACGCGATGAGTTTCAATTTGCACGGGATCACCAAACGGCGCTACGCGCACAACTTTGAACACTGAGCCTGGAAGCAGACCGAGGGAAAGTAATTTTTGGCGATAGGCCGGACTTATCTCTGGTGAAAAGCCAAGTATTTTATAACTGCATTGAGGAAGTATGGACATAGTACCTTCCAATTACGGTTTATTCTGTTGATTTAACATGAAAACTGCGATGTTAAATTACAGAGAGTGTTATTAAGAATAATATTGATAATAATTATTATAAAAGTGGTTATCTTTAAAAGAAATAGAATGGAAGATAAAATTAAATCTAATTAACAATGAGAATCATAATCATCTACCATGGTTATATTTAGCCTCTTTTTCGGGCAATATTAAATGATGTGGATCAAAAAGGGATTTAGTTGGCGGAGTTTTTTAAACCGAAAAGGCAGATGTTAGTATTGTTAATTAATATAATTAAATAAGACAAAATGCAGATAATAAATTGAATTAGTTATTTAATTTATTTCTATAAGAAAAATGGAATATGTTTAAATTAAGTACTGAGAGATGATTAAATGCATTTTAATAAATGCCCTTACCGATGAAACAGCAAGGGCATCATATCTTAGCGCTTTTTACCAAAAGCAGCAGCCAGTGCATCACTCATCGCACTGTTGCTAGACGCAGAGCTAGATGATGAATTTCCTCGCGCATTCCCTCGTGAAGCAGGGGCTTTGCGGGTATTTCTATCTTGCGCTGGAGCCGCACTGCGAGGTGCGCTGCTACCTTCACCCGCTTGTTCATCTAAGCGCATAGTGAGCGCAATACGCTTACGAGCAATATCCACATCCAGCACTTTGACTTTCACAATGTCACCCGTTTTGACGACTTTGTGAGGATCTTCAACATAGCTGTTTGAAAGGGAAGAAATATGCACTAGGCCATCTTGATGAACACCAATATCCACAAATGCCCCGAAATTAGTGACGTTAGTCACTGCACCTTCTAAGATCATTCCCGGTGTTAAGTCATTCATCGTTTCGACGCCGTCAGCAAAGGTTGCCGTTTTAAACTCAGGGCGTGGGTCTCGGCCCGGTTTTTCCAGCTCTTTGATGATGTCTGTGACGGTAGGAACCCCAAACTGTTCGGTGGTAAATTCACGTGGGCTTAAGCCATTTAATACCTGTGAATTGCCCATGATCTCTTTGAGTGGCTGACGTACAGCTTCAAGGATTTTTTCAACGATTGGGTAGGCTTCTGGGTGAACCGTTGAGGCATCCAGTGGGTTATCCCCATTGGTGATACGCAAGAAACCAGCACACTGCTCAAAGGCTTTCGGCCCTAAGCGAGCAACCTTGAGTAACTGTTTTCTGTCATTGAATTGGCCATTCGCATCACGCCAATCAACAACATTTTGCGCGATCATTTTGCTCAGTCCTGCAACACGGGTGAGGAGAGCAACAGAAGCGGTGTTCAAATCGACGCCGACGGAGTTTACGCAATCTTCAACAACCGCATCTAACTTACGGGCTAACTGAGTTTGGCTGACATCATGCTGATATTGGCCGACACCAATAGATTTCGGATCGATTTTGACCAGTTCAGCCAGCGGGTCTTGTAAGCGACGAGCAATAGAAACCGCGCCACGTAGAGATACGTCTAAATCAGGGAATTCTAATGCTGCCAGCTCAGAAGCGGAATAAACAGAGGCGCCTGCTTCACTGACAATGACTTTTTGCGCCGTGACGTCAGGGAATTGTTTTTGTACTTCAGCAAAGAAGCGTTCGGTTTCTCGTGATGCAGTTCCGTTACCAATCGCGACCAGCTCAACGTGGTATTTCTGGCATAATGCGGCAACGATAGCAGCCGCTTTGGCAGCTTGGCCTGTGTGCGGGTAAATGGTATCTGTCGCCATGACTTTACCCGTCGCATCAACGACCGCCACTTTGACACCTGTACGTAAACCCGGATCGAGACCCATCGTGGCACGCATACCCGCAGGAGCTGCCATCAATAAGTCACTGAGGTTACGGGCGAATACGTTAATTGCTTCTTCTTCCGCTTTCTCGCGCAGGGCGCTCATGATTTCGGTTTCTAGGTGCAGTAACACTTTGACTCGCCACGTCCAGCTGATGACGGCTTTACGCCATTGGTCAGCAGGGGCATTGTTCAAACGAACATCTAAATGGCGAGTAATAATTTCTTCGCAATAACTTTCTTTTGGCGGCTCTTCAAATTGAGGGTCACAGTTGAGGGATAATTGCAAAACACCTTCATTACGACCACGGAACATGGCCAAAGCGCGGTGTGAAGGAACTTGAGCAACCGGTTCATGGTGATCAAAATAGTCGCTAAATTTTACGCCTTCAGTCTGTTTGCCATCAGCAACAACAGAAACAATGTGCGCATTCTTCCAAATATAGTCGCGAACTTTCGCTAATAAGGTAGCATCTTCGGCGAAACGCTCCATTAAAATGTAGCGAGCACCATCTAAAGCGGCTTTGGTATCCGCAACGCCTTTATCTGCGTCAACATAGCTTTGTGCAAGTGTATCCGGTGACTGGCTTGGATCGTTCCACAGCGTATCCGCTAAGGGTTCTAAGCCCGCTTCGATAGCAATTTGCCCACGAGTACGGCGCTTTGGTTTGTAAGGGAGGTAAAGATCTTCGAGTTCGGTTTTATTCAGCGTTGTACTGATAGCAGAAGCGAGTTCTGGAGTAAGCTTACCTTGTTCATCAATGGATTTTAGAATGGTTTGCTTACGGTCGTTTAACTCTCTCAAATACCCTAAACGGCTCTCTAGCTGACGTAGCTGAGTGTCATCCAATCCCCCCGTAACCTCTTTACGGTAGCGGGCGATAAATGGGACGGTATTGCCTTCATCCAATAATGTAATGGCTGAAAACACCTGTTTCGGTTGGGCTTGTAGTTCGGCCGCAATAATTTGGCTTAGAGTTTCATTCATGTCGTGTTTAAATACCTACTCAAAGAACAGTGAAAATAGACTGCACAGTTATACTTGCTGGTAGACAGAATTGCCAGACAGAATTTTTGTCTAGTGGTAGGCAAGTCGCAGATTATATTTTATAAAATATTATAATTATCCGATTTATATACCTTTAATGAGATGAATAAGAGCCTTTTAATTACCCGTGAAGGATGGGACGCTTTAGACAAAGAACTTAAATATCTTTGGAAAGAAGAGCGCCCTCGAGTGACACAGTCTGTCTCTGAAGCCGCAGCCCAGGGGGATCGTTCTGAAAACGCAGAATATATTTACGGTAAAAAGCGGCTGCGGGAAATAGATCGTCGTATTCGTTTTCTATCCAAAAGATTGGATCAGCTTAGAATTGTTGAACCTGATCCTCGACAAGAGGGGCGTGTGTTTTTTGGCGCATGGGTTAAGCTTGAAGATGATAATGAAAATATCAGAATTTTCCGGTTAGTGGGGGCTGATGAATTTGATCCTGCTAAGCAGTGGATTTCTATCGATTCACCAGTGGCTCGCGCATTAATTGGCAAGCAGGTTGATGATGAAGTGGTCGTTACAACACCTGGCGGAAAAGTCACGTATTTTGTGCTAGAGATTAGCTATAAACCATTAATCAGTTAACGAGTAAAATGATTCATTAAAGTTAGTGTTAATGGTAAATTAATGGCATGAATATTATTTTTGTTACTTTCATCAGCAGAATAATTCTAAAATTCCACACTTTGGGGGCTATAAATGCAGGAAAGTTATAAAGTTCTCGTCGTCGATGATGATATGCGTTTACGTGCTCTGCTTGAACGTTACCTCACCGAGCAGGGTTTTCAGGTAAGAAGTGCAGCGAATGCTGAACAGATGGACAGGATCCTAACACGGGAATCTATTCATTTAATCGTATTGGACTTGATGCTTCCTGGGGAAGATGGCTTATCTATTTGCCGTCGTTTACGTAGTCAAAATAACCCAATTCCAATCATTATGGTTACCGCGAAAGGCGAAGAAGTTGACCGTATTGTGGGCTTAGAAATTGGTGCGGATGACTATATCCCTAAACCGTTTAACCCTCGTGAACTGTTAGCGCGTATTCGTGCGGTGCTGCGTCGCCAAGCGAACGAGTTACCGGGGGCTCCATCGCAAGATGATGCCGTCATCACGTTTGGTAAATTTAAATTGAACCTCGGAACCCGTGAAATGTTCCAAGGCGAAGAAAATATGCCATTAACCAGTGGTGAGTTTGCGGTGTTGAAAGTATTAGTTTCTTATCCACGCGAACCATTATCTCGTGACAAGCTGATGAGTTTGGCTCGAGGTCGTGAATACAGTGCGATGGAACGTTCTATCGACGTTCAAATTTCACGTTTACGCCGTATGATTGAAGAAGATCCTGCGCACCCACGTTACATTCAAACCGTTTGGGGCTTAGGATACGTATTTGTTCCAGATGGAAGTAAAGCATGAAGCGACTGAGGTTCTCACGACGTAGTACATTTTCTCGCTCGTTATTTTTGTTTGTCGCGCTCCTGTTCGCAAGCCTTGTGACCAGCTACATGGTTGTATTGAATTTTGTTGTGATGCCAAGCTTACAGCAGTTCAATAAAGTGCTTGCCTATGAAGTACGTACATTGATGACAGAGAAAATGGTTCTACAAGATGGAACCTCAGTGCGAGTTTCCCCCGCATTACGTAAAAAAATCTACAATGAGCTCGGTATTACCTTTTACGCCCATTCAGCGGCGATGGAAGAGGGATTAAACTGGGCAAAAGAGTATGATTTTCTAAGTGAAAACATGTCGGAATACTTGGGTGGCAAGGCCAGCGTGCATCTGGAACTTGGACGTGAGTATCCGATATTGTGGTTAACATCCTACCTAGCACCAGATATTTGGGTGCGCGTTCCGCTCACCGAAATCGGCCAAAATCAGTTTTCTCAAGTTTTCCGCTATACACTCACAGTCTTCCTCACGATTTTTGCGGGGGTTTGGCTCTATATTCGCTATCAAAACAAGCCATTATTAGAGCTGGAATATCACGCGGGTGAGGTCGGTAAGGGGCATGTTATGCCGCCGATGCAAGAGAAAGGTGCCACAGAGGTTCGCGCGGCTATTCGCTCGTTCAACCATATGGCGGCAGGGATAAAATCCCTCGAAAATGACCGCACTGTATTAATGGCAGGGGTCAGCCATGACCTTCGAACGCCACTGACGCGAATTCGTCTCGCGACGGAAATGATGGGACCAGAAGATGGCTATCTCGCTGAGTCTATCAACAAAGATATTGAAGAGTGCGACGCAATCATCGGTCAATTCATGTCTTACCTGAAAACAGGGCAAGAGATGGATATGGAGTTCTGCGACCTTAACGCTATCCTCAACGAAGCTGTTGTTGCTGAAACCAACGTCGTGGGAGAAATTGAAACCAATTTAGTCCCAGGACCAGTGATGTTCAACGGTAACCATCTTGCTATCAAACGCGCGATTACCAACATGATAGTTAACGCTTATCGCTACGGAAATGGCTGGATCAAAGTCAGCAGTGGTAAAAATGAAGATTATGTTTGGTTCCAAGTTGAAGATGATGGCGCAGGGATCAAAGAAGAAGACATTCAACGCCTATTCCAGCCGTTCGTACAGGGTGAAAAAGCCCGTAGCAACAAAGGTACAGGGCTGGGACTCGCGATAATTCGCAGAATTATAGATGCTCACGAAGGGAATATTGAGATCCATAAAAGTGAGCGCGGCGGGTTTGCTATTAGAGCCTTGCTCCCTCTCAAAGAACGCGAAGACTAAATATCTCGTCGTATTTCGCGTTGTAGCGTTGTTGGCTGCGCTCGTTAACCCTAGTCACATACTTGTGTATGCTCCCAGGGCTTAACTCGTTTGCCGCCTAGCTACAACACGAACTACTTAGAGATATGCTCTGTAGAAAGATAAAAGATAAAAGATAAAAGATAAAAGATAAAAGATAAAAGATAAAAGATAAAAGATAAAAGATAGAAATAACAAAAGAGAAAAGAGAAATAAATTTTTTCATTTATGACAATATGTCATATTCCACACGTTAAGCTGTCACATTCGCTGTTCTTATATAGTTTGTTGAAAAATAAGTAAATAATCATTTTTGTACCATTCTGCTACACTTAATCATGTCGATAAAATCCGCAAATGTCATAAAACTGTCATAAAGCTGACATATTGCCGTAACTCAATTGTCCTATTTTCCCTACCGTGACATACACCCAATAATTTAATACTTGATTATTTCTTACATCCCCGGAGGGATTATGAAAATGATGCGTACCACACTAGCAAGCGTAATGGCAGCAACCTTATCTCTGACTGCAATGTCTTCTTTTGCTGCTACCAGCCTGACCGGAGCTGGCGCGACATTCCCTGCTCCTGTTTATGCGAAGTGGGCAGATACTTATCAGAAAGAAACAGGTAATAAAATTAACTATCAGGGGATTGGTTCTTCTGGTGGTGTAAAACAAATTAATGCAAAAACAGTTGATTTCGGTGCGTCTGATGCGCCATTGACTGATGAAAAACTCAAAGAAGACGGCTTATTCCAATTCCCAACCGTGATTGGTGGTGTGGTTTTAGCGGTAAACGTTAAAGGCATCGAATCTAATCAACTGGTTCTTGATGGTAAAACTCTGGGCGACATCTACTTAGGTAAAATTGCAAAATGGAATGACCCAGCCATCGCAAAACTGAATCCAAACGTAAAATTACCTGACCAAAACATCGCTGTAGTTCGCCGCTCTGATGGTTCTGGTACCACATTCGTTTTCACAAGCTACTTAGCCAAAGTTAGCTCAAACTGGAAAGATGAAGTGGGTGCAGGTTCAACGGTTAACTGGCCGAAAAACAGCGTAGGCGGTAAAGGTAACGACGGCGTTGCAGCCTTTGTTCAACGTCTGCCAGGCTCTATCGGTTATGTAGAATATGCTTACGCAAAACAGAATAATCTTGCGTATACTAAGCTGGTTTCTGCAGATGGTCAGCCAGTTTCACCAACAGGTGAAAGCTTCAGCGCAGCAGCGAAAAAAGTGGATTGGTCTAAATCATTTGCACAAGACCTGACTAACCGTGAAGGCGCTAACGCATGGCCAATTACTTCTACCACATTCATCTTAGTTCACAAGCAACAAGCGGATGCTGAGAAAGGTAAAGCGGTTCTTGATTTCTTCAACTGGGCTTACGACAAAGGCGGTAAACAAGCAGAAGCATTAGATTACGCTGTGTTACCTCAAGAAGTTGTGACCGCAGTACGTGCAGCATGGAAAACAGAAGTAAAAGATAGCCAAGGTAAAGCACTGTTCTAAGTGCCCCTCGGGTTGGAAAAGGGTAAGCGGGTGCTGGGGAATAGCTCCCGCTTATTCACCGTAGTAACGTAAGTCCTACTGAAAAGTAGGCATGGAATGAGAACAAAGCGCATGGCCGAAAAAATAACGGCATTCAAAGCCCCTAGTAAATCGGGCGACGTGATTTTTAGTGCATTAGTCAAAATAGCAGCGCTAATCACTCTCCTCATGCTTGGTGGCATTATTATTTCCCTGATTTTCGCATCTTGGCCAAGTATGCAGAAATTCGGGTTTTCGTTTTTGTGGAATAAAGAGTGGGATGCGCCAGCAGAGCAGTTTGGTGCATTAGTGCCTATCTACGGCACCATCGTTACATCATTAATCGCTCTGATCATCGCCGTACCAGTGAGTTTTGGTATCGCATTATTCTTAACAGAGCTAGCGCCTAACTGGTTAAAACGCCCATTAGGTATTGCGATTGAGCTTCTCGCTGCAATCCCAAGTATTGTTTATGGTATGTGGGGACTGTTTGTCTTCGCTCCGTTATTTGCAGAATACTTCCAAGAACCAGTTGGTAATGTCATGTCGAGCATTCCAATTGTTGGTGAACTGTTCACCGGGCCTGCGTTTGGTATTGGTATTCTTGCGGCGGGTATTATCCTTGCCATTATGATCATTCCTTACATCGCCTCGGTAATGCGCGATGTATTTGAACAAACTCCTGTGATGATGAAAGAGTCAGCCTATGGAATTGGTTGTACTACATGGGAAGTGATTTGGAATATCGTTCTGCCTTATACCCGTAATGGGGTGATTGGTGGGGTGATGCTGGGGCTCGGTCGTGCACTGGGAGAAACCATGGCGGTCACCTTCGTCATCGGTAACACTTACCAGCTCGATAGCCCTTCACTGTTTATGCCGGGTAACAGTATTACCTCTGCGCTGGCGAACGAATTTGCTGAAGCGGAAAGTGGTTTACACACCGCAGCGCTGATGGAACTTGGCTTAATTCTGTTTGTGATTACCTTCATCGTTCTGGCGATTTCCAAGCTGATGGTAATGCGCCTTGCTAAGAATGAGGGACGCTAATATGTCAATTTCTGAACCTGTTGTAGTGAATCAAAAAGAGCGTGCACGCCGCCAAGCATGGCGCCGTCAAGTCAACAGAATGGCATTATTAGTCTCCATGCTGACGATGGCATTTGGACTGTTCTGGTTAGTGTGGATTTTATTCTCCACGGTAACCAAAGGGATTGATGGTATGTCCCTCAATCTGTTTACTGAAATGACACCGCCGCCAAACACTGAAGGCGGTGGTTTGGCGAACGCCATTGTGGGAAGTGGATTGCTTATCTTGTGGGCGACCGTTATCGGAACACCATTAGGGATTTTAGCGGGTATCTACTTAGCGGAATATGGTCGCAAATCGTGGTTAGCTTCGGTGACGCGTTTTATTAACGACATTCTGTTATCTGCGCCTTCAATTGTGGTTGGTCTGTTTGTTTACACCATTGTGGTGGCTCAAATGCAGCATTTCTCGGGTTGGGCGGGTGTAATTGCACTGGCATTACTGCAAATCCCAATTGTTATCCGTACCACTGAGAACATGTTGAAGCTCGTGCCTGATAGCCTGCGTGAAGCGGCATATGCACTGGGCACACCAAAATGGAAAATGATTTTATCCATTACATTAAAAGCATCTGTATCTGGGATTATTACCGGTATTTTGCTGGCTATCGCGCGTATTGCGGGGGAAACCGCACCGCTGCTGTTCACGTCACTGTCGAACCAATTCTGGAGTACCGACATGAATGAGCCAATTGCTAACTTACCAGTGACTATCTTCAAATTTGCAATGAGTCCGTTCTCTGAATGGCAGCAATTAGCATGGGCAGGGGTTCTCCTAATCACCTTATGTGTCCTGTTAATCAATATCATTGCCCGTGTTGTGTTTGCACAGAAAAAATACTAATCCCAGACGAATAAAAGAATTGATAGAGAGAAGTAGCCATGATTAATGCAAACGATATTGCAAACAGTAAAATTAAAGTTCGTGACCTTAACTTCTACTATGGAAAGTTTCACGCGCTGAAGAATATCTCTTTAGACATTGAAAAGAACAAAGTGACTGCGTTTATCGGCCCATCCGGTTGTGGTAAATCCACACTGCTGCGTACCTTCAACAAAATGTACGAACTGTATGGTGAGCAACGCGCAGAAGGCGAAATTTTACTGGATGGTCAAAACATCCTGACTGACAAACAAGACATCGCTTTATTACGTGCGAAGGTCGGTATGGTGTTCCAAAAACCAACGCCATTCCCGATGTCTATCTACGACAATATCGCGTTCGGTGTTCGTTTGTTTGAAAAGCTGTCCCGCGTCGAAATGGACGAGCGTGTGCAGTGGGCGCTAACAAAAGCAGCACTGTGGAATGAAACCAAAGATAAACTTCACCAAAGCGGCTATAGCCTCTCTGGTGGTCAGCAACAGCGTCTGTGTATTGCGCGTGGTATCGCCATTCGCCCAGAAGTTCTGTTACTCGATGAGCCATGTTCTGCTCTGGACCCAATTTCAACGGGGCGTATCGAAGAGCTGATCAGCGAATTGAAATCAGAATATACCGTGGTGATTGTTACTCACAACATGCAACAAGCGGCGCGCTGCTCTGATTACACGGCATTTATGTACTTGGGTGAGTTGGTGGAATTTAATAACACTGACAAGATGTTTACCACCCCAGAAATGAAACAAACTGAAGATTATATTACTGGCCGCTACGGTTGATATGGAGCCGACGATGGATACGCTGAACCACAACAAACATATATCAGGGCAGTTCAACGCTGAACTGGAACATATCCATACTGAGTTGATGACCATGGGAGGGCTAGTTGAAGAGCAGCTCACCAAGGCTATCACTGCGATGCATAATCAGGATGAAGCCCTAGCGCGAGAAGTGATTGCCAATGACCATAAAGTCAACATGATGGAAGTGGCAATCGATGAAGAGTGCGTCAAAATCATCGCCAAGCGCCAGCCAACCGCGAGCGACTTGCGTTTGATTATGGCAATCTCAAAAACCATCGCCGAACTGGAACGAATCGGTGACGTTGCGGATAAAATCTGCCAAACCGCACTGGAAAAATTCTCTCAGCAGCACCAGCCATTGTTGGTGAGCTTGGAGTCATTAGGTCGCCATACCGTGCAAATGCTGCATGACGTGCTAGATGCTTTTGCGCGAATGGACTTGGAAGAAGCTATCCGTATTTATCGTGAAGATGAAAAGGTAGACCAAGAGTACGAAGGGATTGTCCGTCAGTTAATGACGTATATGATGGAAGACCCGCGTACCATTCCAAGTGTTTTAACTGCGCTGTTCTGTGCTCGCTCCATTGAGCGTATCGGTGACCGTTGCCAGAATATTTGTGAATTTATTTTCTACTATGTTAAAGGGCAAGATTTCCGCCATGTAGGTGGAGACAGTCTTGAAAAAATGCTGACTAGCTCGAAAGACAGCAACAAAGAGTAACTGTTAAACCACTGGGGTGCTGGCCACCTCAGTGTTCATCTTCTTCATTTTCTTCTTGCTCGATAAGAGTCTTAATCTGCAACATTTTAGGGGTCGCTCCGATGGATTTTCGCCCCTTTTTTTATGTCTATTCATATTCCAAATTGATATAAATATATTATTTAATATTATTTCAAGTGCTAAGAAATAGTTGATAGCTTGTGATGGTCGATTTACACAAATTTACCGTTAGGGGTATTCAATGAAAGCTCGTTTTCTTACTTCCGCACTTTTAGTTGCAGGTCTGGCGCTGACAGCGAATGTCGCTAGCGCAGATAAATTAGATGATATTAAACAAGCGGGAGTGATCCGCATTTCTGTTTTTGACAGTAATCCCCCATTCGGATTTATTGATCCTAAAACCAAGAAACTCGCTGGCTATGATATCGATATCGCCCAAGCGATTGCTGATGATCTTGGCGTGAAATTAGAGCTGCGTCCAACCAACCCAGCTAACCGTATTCCACTGCTAACATCCGGCAAAGTTGACCTGATTGGTGCCAACTTCACAATTACAGACGAACGTGCAAAACAGGTGGATTTCTCCATTCCTGACTTTGCAACAGGGCAAAAATTTATCGCGCGTAAAGGCGTACTGAAAACCCCTGAAGATATCGCTCCACTGCGTATTGGTGCAGACAAAGGAACTGTTCAGGAAGTGACTCTGCGCGAACGTTTCCCGAATACCAAAGTCATCTCTTACGACGATACCCCGCAAGCTTTCGCAGCGCTACGTAACGGTAACGTACAAGCGATCACCCAAGATGATGCGAAGCTGGTGGGCTTGCTCGGTAACTTGCCAGAAAAAGTGAAAGCAGACTTTGAAATTTCACCATTTAGCTTAACCAAAGAGTACCAAGCGCTAGGCGCTAGCAAAGGGGAAACACGTTTAATTGAAAACGTGAATGCCACTTTGCTGAAACTGGAGAAAGAAGGCAAAGCGAACGAGATTTATAACCGTTGGTTTGGTCCAGACACCAAAGCAGCACAACCACGTGGTGAATTCAAATTTGCCCCATTGAGCGAACAGCCTAAATCTTAAGTTAGTCATGCAGTTTAGTGAGAGTAAACGCCCCTGCCATGTTGCAGGGGTTGTCAGTTATAGCGAGGCGAAACATGTTCGACAAATTTTTCAGCGGTGACTTCTGGTCTGCGCATCTACTAGCACCACAATACCTTGAGTGGTTTGGCTATGGCTTTTTGCTCACAGTCTGGATCTCGATTTGTACGATCATCGCAGCCACGTTATTAGGTTTTATTGCCGCCTCGGCAAGAGATAGCCAAATCGTGCCGCTACGCTGGTTTGTGACCGTTTATATTTCGATTTTCCGTAATACGCCACTACTGGTGCAACTGTTTTTCTGGTATTTCGCCTCGGGAGAAATTCTCCCTGAATCAGCGATGGAATGGCTGAATACTCCCCATGAAATTGAAATTTTAGGGATAACATTGGGTTGGCCATCCTTTGAATTTTTAGCCGGATTTGTCGGCTTAACGCTATACACCGTGCCTTTCATTGCGGAAGAAGTGCGCTCTGGTATCCGAGGAGTGCGTCAAGGACAGAAACAAGCAGCTCTCGCTTTAGGGCTGACATCATGGCAGTCCATGCGTTTAGTGATTTTACCGCAAGCTGTAAAAATCGCGTTACCGCCGCTGTTAGGGCAATACATGAACGTCGTCAAAAACTCGTCATTAACGATGGCGATCGGGGTGGCTGAGCTTTCTTATGTATCACGCCAAGTAGATAGCCAATCATTACAAACATTTGCTGCATTTGGTTTAGCTACAGTACTGTACATTGCAATCATCGCCTTTATGGAAGGCTGGGGTCAGTGGCGACAACAGCGTCAATTGGCTCAGGGGGTATAAGATGGACTTTTCAGTCATTACGGATAACTGGCAATACTTGCTATTTGGGGCTTATCCTGATGGTCCCTTGGAGGGGGCAGCCCTAACGCTAATTATGAGCATATTGGCCGGCGCTGCGTCTATTGTCCTCGGCACATTGGGTGGTATTGCGCTGGCGATGCTACGTGGCTTCTGGATGAATTTATTTGCCGCCGTTTTAGGTTTTTTCCGCGCCATTCCCGTCATCATGTTGATTTTCTGGACTTACTTTCTACTGCCTATTGTCTTCGGAACGGAAATTCCGGGCGTGACGGCGGTGGTGTGCGCATTAGCACTGATCACCTCTGCCTATTTAGCACACGGCGTGAAAGCGGGAATTTTAGCTATCGGGCAAGGGCAATGGAACGCCGGGCTTTCTCTTGGGTTTAATCGCTGGCAAGTGCTGTGGAATGTGGTGTTACCTCAGGCATTACGAATGATGGTGCCTTCCTTTATTAACCAATGGGTTGCGTTAATTAAAGATACTTCTCTGGCATATATTGTGGGGGTAGCAGAACTGTCATTCCTAGCAACACAGGTGAATAACCGTGAAATGATCTATCCGCTGGAAGTGTTCCTGTTTGTGGCATTTATCTACTTTGTGATGTGCCTGTCAGTAGAAATTATTGCCAATCAAGTGGCGAAAAAACTCAGTGATAAAAGTGCAGTGCGCAGCCGTTCAGCAAAACGTGGTTGGCTGTTTTGGCGACGCCAAAAGCTTATAGCGCTTTCTTGAGTTACGCCAAATAGCGCAAAAGCGCCTTAATCTCTCAATGGCGGTATGACAACCGCCATATCTCCCTCGATATTCATTTACAGTATCAGTCAGTTAGGAAATGCGACTTATTTAAAATGACGCAATCGTTTTCTTTTGCATCGTTTAGTTGTACCATGAGCCGAAAAAAACTTTTTTTCGTGCCCACCACGCATCCATTGGCAATCTAGGGCATGACATTTCGACAAGGCGCATTTTAATGACTAATCAATCATCTGGCTCCTCGCAATCGCAGGGTCTGTTTCAGCGTGTGTTTAAATTACAAGAACACGGCACCACCGCAAGAACAGAAGTTGTTGCAGGGTTCACTACCTTCCTGACGATGGTCTATATCGTTTTCGTTAACCCACAAATTTTGTCCGTCGCTGGCATGGATATCAAAGCGGTATTCGTGACCACCTGCTTAATCGCAGCCATCGGCAGTATTTTAATGGGCTTACTGGCTAACTTACCTATCGCTGTTGCACCTGCAATGGGGCTAAACGCCTTCTTTGCCTTTGTGGTCGTTGGGGCGATGGGCTATTCATGGCAAGTCGCTATGGGGGCGGTATTCTGGGGCGCAGTTGGCTTATTTATTCTGACATTATTCCGTATTCGTTACTGGATCATCGCCAATATTCCCCTGAGTTTACGCGTGGGGATCACCAGCGGTATTGGTCTGTTTATCGCCATGATGGGACTGAAGAACTCAGGTATTATCGTCGCAAACCCAGATACCTTAGTGTCGATTGGTAACTTAACTCACCATAATGTGTGGTTAGGGGCATTAGGCTTTTTCATTATCGCCATTTTAGCCGCCCGTAATATTCATGCGGCAGTATTGGTATCTATCGCCGTGACGACGCTGATTGGTTTAGCGCTGGGGGATGTGAAATATACGGGCATTTTCTCAATGCCACCAAGCATTACCAGTGTTGTTGGACAAGTGGATTTTGCAGGCTCACTGGATCTGGCACTTTCTGGGGTTATCTTTGCCTTTATGTTGGTAAACCTGTTTGACTCCTCCGGCACCATGATTGGGGTAACAGATAAAGCCGGTATTACCAACGAGCGCGGGACTTTCCCTCGCATGAAACAAGCGCTGTATGTGGATAGCTTAAGTTCTGTGGCAGGCTCTGCAATGGGAACTTCATCTGTAACGGCGTACATCGAAAGCTCTTCAGGGGTATCAGTGGGCGGTCGCACAGGTTTAACCGCGATTGTCGTCGGTGTGTTATTCCTGTTGACGATGTTTATCTCTCCGCTGGCAGGCATGGTTCCTGCTTATGCAACCGCAGGCGCGCTGATTTATGTTGGTGTTCTGATGACTTCAAGCTTAACGCGCGTGAAATGGGATGACTTAACGGAATCCGTTCCTGCGTTTATTACTGCGGTCATGATGCCATTTAGCTTCTCGATTACAGAAGGTATTGCGTTAGGGTTTATTGCGTACTGTGCGATGAAGATTGGTACAGGGCGCTGGCGTGATCTGGGTCTGTGTGTGATTTTAGTAGCGGCGATGTTTCTACTAAAAATGGTTCTCGTCGACGCCTAATATGCTCGTCATATTTTGCGCTGTAGCGTGAATGCTCGTCATACTTTGCACTGTAGCGGCGTTGGCTTCGGTTGCTAACCCTAGTCACATACTTATGTATGCTCCTAGGGATTAGCAACTCTTGCCGCCTTGCTACAGCACAAACTATTTAGAGCATTGCTCAAGGTGACTCTCTATTTTTTGCCCTCTGGCGATACAGCTATTGAGAGCATTGGAATGCTTAGGCAACTTGAATTATTTAGAATATTGCTCAGGATATCTTTCTATTTTCTGGCGTACAGCTAGTTAGGCTCTCCCTTTTTGTTGCTTGCATGCAACTCAAATTATTTAAGGTATAATCATTAAAGTACTGTTGCGAATGCAAAGTGAGATAAAATTCACCTAAATTGCAAAGTAGTGCTTTCGCTGCTTAAGGGATCCTGCTAGATTCCGCCGCAGAAACTGATTTTATCAAGGTAGCAAACCATGAATTCACCGAAAAAACCGACCGCAAAACTGAAGAAAAAATACCGTAAGACGAAAGAAGAGCTCAACGCAGAAGGTCGTGAGCGTAAACGCGAGAAAAAACATCGCGGGCATAAGTCTGGTAGCCGTAACCAAGACGGTGCTTCGAATGGTCAAAAAAATGGGCAAAATGTTCAGGCTGACCCACGTATTGGCAGTAAAAAACCAATTCCACTGGTGGTTGAAAGTAACCAGCCAGTTGCGCGTCCTGTCGTGAAAGAGAAGCCAGTTGTTAAAGAAAAACTGACGCCAGAAAAAGAACTGGAAATGCTGGAAAGCAACGATCGCTTAGATGAGATTCTGGCACGTCTGGAAGATGGCGAAACCATCACTGCGCAAGAGCAGCAATATGTTGATACCTGCTTAGATCGCATCGATGAACTGATGAATATCCTCGGTATCGAATATGCGGACGAAGACGGTGATGAAGAGGAAGAAGAGAAATTTGATGACATTATGCGCATCTTAAAAAGTAAATAATTTCCTCTCTATTCGTTCCTCCCGTGGTAAACGGGAGGAATTCTGCTTAATTTCTCGCCTATCTTCCTTTTCTTTGATGTTGCATCAAATCTGTTTTTCCTAACATCGCTATAATCTTTGCGGTATAGACTCTTTACATAAATAGCTAAAAAATAATCTAAAGAGATATAATTAACAGTGATGCTTTCGAGCTTGTGGTCAATTAAGGAATATCAATGTCAGAGCAAAATATCGTTTGGGATCTCTCTCTCATCCAGAAATATAATTATTCAGGCCCGCGTTATACCTCTTATCCAACAGCCTTAGAGTTCAATCAAGACTACAACGAACAGGCTTTTGTTGAGGCAACCCAGCGTTATCCTGATCGCCCTTTGTCTCTGTATGTGCATATCCCGTTTTGCCACAAACTGTGCTATTTCTGCGGCTGTAATAAGCTAGTTACTCGCCAAAAACATAAAGCGGATGAGTATTTACAAGTCATTGAAAAAGAAATTATCCAGCGTGCCGCGTTACTTAAAAATCGTACAGTGACTCAAATGCACTGGGGCGGCGGTACACCAACGTATTTAGACAAGGTGCAAGTGAGCCATTTAGTTGGCTTGCTGAAAAAACATTTTCATTTTGCGCCTGATGCCGAGATGTCCATCGAAGTGGATCCCCGCGAAATCGAACTCGACATGATTGACCATCTGCGCAGTGAAGGCTTTAACCGCCTAAGCATGGGTGTTCAAGATTTTAATAAAGAAGTGCAAGTTCTGGTTAACCGCGAGCAAGATGAAGAGTTTATTTTTGCGCTGATTAAACGTGCCAAAGAGACTGGCTTCACTTCAACCAGTATCGACCTAATTTATGGTTTACCAAAACAAACCCCAGAAAGCTTCGCATTTACATTGAAAAAAGTGGCGGAGCTCGCTCCCGATCGTTTAAGCGTTTTCAACTATGCACATTTGCCGAATTTATTTGCAGCGCAGCGTAAAATTAAAGATGAAGACCTGCCAACGGCGGAGCAAAAACTGGATATTCTGCAAGATACTATCGCAACGCTGACATCCGACGGTTATCAATTTATCGGGATGGATCACTTTGCGCGCCCAGAAGATGAACTGGCGGTCGCACAGCGAGAAGGAATTTTACATCGTAATTTCCAAGGGTATACCACCCAAGGAGATTGTGATTTATTAGGATTAGGAGTATCAGCGATCAGCATGCTCGGCGATAACTACGCCCAAAATCAGAAAGATTTAAAAACTTACTACGCGCAAGTGGAAGAAAAGGGGCATGCCCTATGGCGTGGATTAGTGCTAACTGACGACGACTGCCTGCGCCGTGACGTGATCAAAACATTGATTTGCAATTTCCAACTGAGTTTTGCGCAAATAGAAGCGCTCTACCCAATTGACTTCAAAACCTATTTTAAAGAAGACCTAGAACTGCTCAAACCAATGGCAGAAGATGGGCTGGTGGAAGTCAGTGAAACGGCGATTAAAGTCACGCCACGCGGGCGTTTGCTGATTCGTAATGTGTGTATGTGTTTTGATGTTTACTTACGAAGTCAAATGAGATTACACCAATTTTCTCGCGTCATCTAAATGTTCGTCATATTTCGCACAATAGCTGCGTTGGCTTTATTCGGCTACTCGGGTCACATACTTTTGTATGCTCCCCGAGATATCCGAATTTTGCCGCCTTGCTCTAGCGCGAACTATTTAGAACATTGGATGTTTATTAGATAGTTATTTAAAACATTCCAGATTCCAGATTCCAGATTCCAGATTCCAGATTCCATACTCTGCATATTTCACAGGGTTAGTGTTTCACTTTTTCGATCAGCTGGTAAGCGGTGTTGATGCGCTCAGGAATTGGGTACCATTGGTTGGAAAGCAGCACCACGGCGATTTTTTCCTCAGGAATAAATACCGCGTAGGTGGCGAATCCGCCGGTAGAGCCAGTTTTGTTATACAGTGAGCGAGATTCTGGTGGCATCGGTGGCTGAATGGCGTCCACTTTTTGCGGTTTCAGTGCCATATCATCACGGTTACCTTGTTGTAACTGGGCGAGTGAAACCGGCCACGGGTAACTTTCCCACATCAAATCTTGCACAAAAGAATCCGTCATATACACGCCAGCGTGCGTATCTTCCACTGCCTCTTGCCACGGTTTTGCCACGTCGGCCACTTGCATATTAATATCTAAAAAATGGATCAAATCCTTCGCATTAGACTTCAAACCATACGCCTCATTATCTAAAATTTGCGGCGTCACACGCACCGGCTGATGCTGCTTGTTATACCCTTGAGCATAATTTTTTTGCTGATTTTGCGGTACCTGTAAATAAGTATGCTTCATGCCCAAAGCCGGTAACATCATCTTTTCCATTGCATCAGGGAATGACTGATTAAGTTGCTTAGCAGTCACCATGCCTAATAAACCCACACCAAGATTGGAGTATGAACGGTATTCACCAATAGGTTTTACAGGGGACCATTGCTGATAATAATGGATTAGCTCCGCACGGTTAGTCACTGCGTCCGGTACAAATAGCGATAAGCCAGAAGTGTGAGTAGCTAGGTTCATCACAGTCACTTTATCAAATGCGCTATTTTTTAATTCGGGTAAATAATGGCTGACAGTTTGCGCAAAATCTAACTTACCTTGTCCTTGAGCATAGGCGGCAAGCGTGGCGGTAAAGGTCTTTGATAATGAACCGATTTCGTACAGCGTATTGTTGCTCACAGGCACCTGAGTCTGTTTAGACTGCACGCCATAGTGATAGATAAAATGCTCACCATCCACGGAAATCGCAACGGACATCCCTGGAATTTGCTGCTGTTTCATCAACGGTTTAATAATGCTGTCCACATCGGATTGCGTTAATGCCACGCTAGATAGTGAGGTAAATGCCAAACTTAGGGCGACAAGCAGCCGTCCGCGACGAAAAAGATTTTTCATACAGATATCCATTTAAATAAAAGTTTTAGTTATGATGAGTGACAAACAAGAGGCGGTCACATACCAAAGGAAGAGTGATTCTGGTGTCGGAGTATGCGGCTTTTTTGGCATTAGTTAAAACGATATAAAATTCGATGAGGCAAAAGAAAATCTTATGGCTGAAAATGCTCGTTACCGTTTACCCCTTAATGCACTCAGAGCCTTTGAGGCATCCGCGCGTCACCTCAGCTTTACTCGAGCAGGTATGGAGTTAAATGTCACTCAGGCAGCGGTAAGTCAGCAAGTTCGTGCGCTGGAAGAACAGTTAGGCTTGGAGCTATTTATTCGCTTGCCAAGAGGGCTGGCGCTGACCGATGAGGGGCTGGCATTATTGCCTGTCGTTAGCCGATCTTTCGACCAAATCGAATCATTATTACAGCAATTCGAAGATGGTCATTATCATGAAGTCCTGAATGTCTCTGTGGTAGGCACCTTTGCGGCGGGCTGGTTATTACCGCGTTTATCGCATTTTTCTGATCTTTACCCTTATATTGATTTGCGCATTATGACCCACAATAACGTGGTGAATTTAGCTGGAGAAGGGGCTGATTTTGCGATTCGTTTTGGGGAAGGGCTTTGGCCATTAGTGGAAAATACGCCGCTGTTTTCTGCGCCGCATACGGTGCTTTGTGCCGAAAAGGTCGCTCATAAACTTAAGCATCCCATTGATTTACAAAATTTTCCGTTGATGCGATCTTATCGTAAAGATGAATGGGAAAAATGGTTTTTAGCGGCGAATGTGGAACCGTGGCGTGTGAAAGGACCTGTTTTTGATTCTTCCCGTTTAATGGTGGAATCGGCTTTACTGATGGACGGTGTTGCCATCGCACCAAGCTGTATGTTTGAGCGGGAGCTAAGTGCAGGGAATTTGGTTCAGCCATTTGATATTTCCGTGACTCTCGGGGGTTACTGGCTGAGTCGATTAAAATCCAAACCGATGACACCAGCTATGACGATTTTCCAGCAATGGTTACTTGAAGAATCCAAAAAGAAGGATCATGTATAGGGTGATAAATCGGTGCTTAAATTGTAAAGCACCGACCGTGAAATTAGCTAGGGTGTGGCGGGTATGAATTCAGAAACGTTCATTCAGAAAACGACCGACTCGGCAGCGTAGTAACTTTTTTTATGGTCTTGCTCCTCGCGGCTGCCAGTTATTTCATTAAACTCCGCAAAGAAATAGGCAGGGTCGACCGAGAAAATAAGAGAGAAATGATAGAGCGTGTCCACATGAATATTCACATCGCCATTTTCGTAGCGAGATAAATGTTGCTGACTGATCCCCATTTGTTCGCTCAGTTGTTTTCCACTGATTCCATGGCTATCTCTTAGCGCTCTTATTTTTAGACCGACAGATTTTGATACGATTTTCTCCATATCGTTAACTCCTAGGTATATTTATTATGAGAGTTAATTAGATTTTTATATAAATAGAATATATCTAAATACTTATTTTTCATTGATATCTAAAAGGTCTTTTATACCAATTTCAAAATAATCCGCATATTGCCATAATCTATCTAAATTAATTCTATTAACTCCTCTTTCATAACGTGACTGTTGCTGCTCGCTAACACCAATGGTATCCGCAAGCTCCCGTAATGTGATTCCATTCATTTTGCGATAATAAATAATTTTACTACCGACCATTTTAGATATGAGATAATCTTTAGACATATTGAGCCTCTCTGTGAATAAGTGAATACATAGAAATAAATCAATCTTAATTAGATGATTTATTAAGCTTAATAAGCTCAATATGATTATTAACCTAGCATTAATTCTCAGGTTAAACTATAGATCTAGGTCAATAAATGAAAATTTCTCTTGTTGTCTTTTATTTGATAATTATCGATATTAGATTATCTATTAAAATGTATTTTTATATTTTTAGTTTCATGTTCACTCAGGTTAAAAAAATCTAATAAATCAATATTGAATATTTCCGCATACTGACTAAGTCTATCCAAATTAATACGATTAATACCTCGTTCATAGCGAGATTGTTGCTGTTCGCTAACATTAATCATTTTGGCAATATCGTAAAGAGATAAGCCATTCATTTTTCGATAATAGGTTATTTTATTGCCAATAATTCGGGAAACAGGGTAATATTCAGGCATCATCAACTCCTCTTTAATCATCTAATTCGATTATTATTCAATAAAATTTCTAATTAACGAAAATAGATAATCTATTTCTTACCTACTCATAGCGAATATTAACAGTTGCATTAGCATTTGCGGTTCCTGGTGTTACTATTGCTGCGGTTTTGATATAGCGTGCTTTCCAACCAAAAATATAGTCATTTGCAGGAACGGAATTTTGTTGTACTAATTTAGTATTTAACTGAATTGGGGTCCCAGCGTTATTCAGTAATTGCACAGCAATGCCTGTGGCTTTATTTGCTCCACTTAACCCAAGCCGCCCATTTGCTGCATTATCAACAGTATCTGAAGTTACTGTGTATTTTATATTGGTACCTGTTTGGCAACTTAATGTTATCGGAATATTAACCGTTCCTTGGAAATCACCAATATTTTTAAATTGGGTGTCATACCAGTCACCTAAATTAATATCATAGGTATTTTTACTGTTTTTTAGTGAACAACTAACGACGTTGATTCGATAGTTTGTTGGAAGACTTAATCTATTTCCTATAAATCGGGTTCCTGTTGTCGAATTACCTTGGGTTATATAGGCGATTTCTCCACTTCTTAATGTTCCTGAGGATGTAATAGTACCTGTTTTTACAATTTGAATATTCCAACCAGAGGGTGGCATAGTCCAACTAGA
Organism: Providencia sp. JUb39; assembly: GCF_012272845.1. Taxonomy (NCBI): domain Bacteria; kingdom Pseudomonadati; phylum Pseudomonadota; class Gammaproteobacteria; order Enterobacterales; family Morganellaceae; genus Providencia; species Providencia sp. JUb39. The sequence goes on from NZ_JAAWXD020000001.1 coordinate 418,389, forward strand.
GCCACTTCCTGCATTTGCTGATGTTATAGGAATATAGCTACCTGAACCAAAAGTATTGTAATTGATTCTAATACCTATACCAGCGATACCGGTTGCTGCTATTTTACTGGCGTTAGCTGCCCATCCATTAACATAATAAAGATCTTGATATCCACCGCATGCAATTTTACCAGTTGCAACATCTGCAAAATTATAATTACTCGAAAATGCTTGCACATATTGTGTATCAAGAACGGTTCCGATTGCTGAGATATTATCGTACTGCACAGTAATTGTTTTTCCTGAAGCTGTACTTCTTAAGTTATTTTGCGGATTTTGAGCACATTCAGCCAAAGAGTAATGGGAATATAAAAATAAAGTCCCAATAACTAATATGGTGCGATAAATACGATTTTTCATTTTGTATACCTTATTAAAGATTTATCACAAGAGTGCTGTTAAATATTATTAAGCTATTACAGTACGTTTTTAAGATTATGTTTTACTGATATGTCAGCGAAAACTCTAAATGGCTTTTAAAATCCCCAGGGGTAAACATGGGTTGAAGGCTAATCATTCTTGCGGATAGCGGAATTTCGGCACTTTTGGTGGTGCTATTGATAGCCATATCTACTGTACTACCATTTTTAATGGTGGCTTTATTACTTTTTTGTGCCAGATGCAGCAAGCTGTTTGTAGAGCTACCTGTATTCACAAAATAGTTATTATCGGTGGCATCAGCTGTGCCATTGACACTGAATTTGGCACTTTTTGTTGAAATAGGGCAATCGATTAATTTGATAGAAAAATCCACCCACGGGCTTTGTGCAGGGTTGCGATAATTCCAACGGTTTATCTTACCTAATTCCACGTTATAACTGGTATTTTCAACTTTGCAGGGCATAACCACGACATTACCATGCACATAGATATTGACGTTTTCTGCCATCACCGGCAGGGCGCACAATCCAAGTAAACTGAATAATATTCTTTTCATGATCAGCCTCTTATAAATAGGTAATAGTGGCGGTAATATTGGCGGATAAACTGCCTGCGGTACCATTGCCGAGTGAGGAAAATGCCCGTGTGCGTAGGGGAATACTGACCAAAGGCTGCCCGTTGGTGGGAACCGTTAATATCTTGGTATTGCCTAGCGGTGTAGCCCCATCGCCACTTTGTAGTTGAATGGCAATATTGGTAGCGGTGCCGCTATTTTTATACAGGCTGGCGATATCGGCACTATCTGCGGTTCCTGTGAACGTTAATTTCACGCTATTAATAAATGAGGAGCAATCTTTTAATTCAATAGTAAAAGGTTTCCAATCTGAGGCTTTCGTTCCACTATAAAAAGTATCTAAAGGAATGGTGGTCAGATCCACATCCACATTATTACCGGTAGATAAATTGCACGTTGCAGCTTTTATATTTCCGGTAAATTTCAAATAGACAGTATCCGCCGCATCAGCCGTTATCGAAATATTTAAGAATAGTAGGGTGAGCAGTAATTTTTTCATTTTAAACCTCTATTCATAGCGAATATTGACAGTGGCATTAGCATTTGCCGTACCTGGTGTAATTGTGGCGGCCGTTTTAATATAACGGGCTTTCCAGCCGAAGATATAATCGCCTTGGGCAACGTTATCTTGTTGAGTCAATTTTTGATTTAATACAATAGGCGTTCCGGCATTATTTAATAATTGCACTGCAATACCTGACGCTTTATCTGCACCGGTTAAACCTAGCCGACCATTTGCAGCATTATCAATTGTATCTGACGTTACCGTGACTTTAATATTGGTACCAGAGAGACAACTTAATGCAATTGGAATAGCAACTGTACCTTGCGTATCATTAATATTTTTAAATTGAGTGTCATACCAGTCGCCCATATTAATATCGTAAGTATTTTTATTATTTTTTAATGAACAGCTAAGAACATTAATTTTTATTGCATTAGCTGGCATATTAAATGTTGATAAAATCCATGTTGTGTTATGTGGTGAAGGGTTTCCTTGATATAAACGAGCAATAGCTCCTGATTTTAATGAACCATTAGTATTAACTAATCCAGTTTTCTTGATGATGATTGTCCAACTAGGATTGAATATTTGCCAGCCCATACCTCCATTTTGTACAGTCCCATAAAACATATTAAAATCACCTAACCCTGAACTCCTTACTAATACACCAATGCCTGAAACATTAGTATTAGCTACTTTAGCGGAGTTAGGTGTCCAACCATTAATGTAGTTACCATATAGTGATGCAGCTCCACATACTCCATTTCCACCAGAATATGTGGTTAGGTTCTGGGAGCCAAATGGTACTGTTAATGTGACCAGATCTTTTATGGTTGTATCATCATATTGTATGTTGAGGGTTCTTGATGGAACATTCACTTGAATATTATTAAAGCTTGGGTTTTGAATACAAGCCGCACTCACATACCCGGAATATAAACATCCCATTGTGAATACGGATTTAATGATCAATTGTCTCATCTTGCTTCCCCCTTATTGGCAAACCGCAGTGGTTTTATATAAGCCAATATAATTCGGTAACCCTGCTAAGTTATAAGAAACTTGGCACTGCTGTTTATCGTTATATTGAATGGTAAATGAACCGCTTTCTGGCATTCCCGACAAATAAATTTCCCCGTCATTACCTACCATCGCATTGAGTTGATTATTATCTGGGAAAATCGCCTGCGCCCCGAATGGCACTGGTTTACCATCTTTAAAATTCAAAATCATGATGGCGCGATAGCCCACATTGGCATTAAAGCTGGCTTTAGCAATGGCTCCACGGCTTGGCTCCACGTTTTGGGTGGTTAACTCCATTTCGGTATCACTTGGTAATTTGCTGGTATCAATTTGAATCCCATTACTGCGATACGCGGTGACATACGGCACTAAGGCATAGCCTTGCCCGTTAGTTTGAATACCGGTTTGGTTCAGAATCGGGACATTAGGTGCATCGGGAATTTCCACCAACGCTGCCGTTTCACCCAGTTGCTGACCGAGAACTACCCCTCCGGAATGAGCGACCACACTGCCGCTGGCACCGTAATACAGGTTGTAATTGTTGGTGCTGTATCCCGTCCCCCCAGTGATTTCCCCATACTGCCCGCGGTAGCTGGCATTTAAGTTACCGGAAGCCCCTGAATCACGGGTTGGGAAGTTTTGCTGAGCACTCCAATTTAAGCGATTGTTCAGCTGGGTTGCTGAAATCCCCATGCTCCCTGACGAGCCATTGGCGCTGCTACTGGTACTGTTAAAGTTGTAATAGAAGGTGTCTTCAAACACGCTAAACGGCACGCTCACTGTAAAAGCAAATTGGTGATCATCATCTTTCGTGCGTCCACCACTATTCATGTTCGGGTTAGTATTTTTGTTATAGCTGTAATTCAATCCGTAACTGATATTATTCCAGCTATTGTTATAGCCAATAGTAGTGGATTGGGTTTTACGATCACTGTTCCAGTAATCTTCGCTAACAAAACCGACAGACAGTGAACCCCAGTTACCCCCTAAGCTTTGGCTAAGGGTGATTTCCCCGCGGTTACGGCGGCGTTCATACAGTGAGCTAAATCCACTTTTACGATAGCCATCAAACACTTCCGCCAAACTGTAGAAGCCTTGCGTAGAGTAGCGATACCCTGCGAGGGCAATGTTGGTACCAATATCATTCAGGTTTTTGTTATAGCGAAAACGGTAAGATTGCCCGCTTTCCGTGGTGCCATTATTTAAAGTGGAGTTGGCGTGGGTGACATCCACAGATAATGCCCCAAAGCGCCCTAAGTTTTGCCCCGCACCCACAGAATAGGCTTGGTATTTATCACTCAGTTGGCTACCCCCAAAGGCGGTGAGCCCCCACGGTAAGCCGTAGATCAATGTGAACTGGGCGAACGGTTTTTTATCTACGCTGCTGTCATAGCTGCGATATTGCCCACCCGTCACGCTATAGGAAACATAGCCTTCACGTTGTAAAACTGGCAAAGAGGCATACGGGATAATTTGATATTGCTCGCTACCATTGGCCTCTTTGATGGTGACGTGCAGATCTCCGCTACCGCCAGTGGGGTAGAGGTCGTTAATTTCAAACGGACCTGCTGCCACATCGGTTTGGTAAATGGTGTAACCGTTTTGGCGAATGGTGATCTGCGCATTACTGCGCGCAATACCGCGTACCACGGGTGCATACCCACGTAAGCTCTCTGGGTTCATATCATCATCGGTCGCCAACTGCGCCCCACGAAACGGCACGCTGTCAAAAATATCCGATGGTGATGTGCTATCCCCGAGAATCAGCTGGCTTTTTATCGCATTGATATTCCGGCTTAAATAGGTATATACCGTGTCCCATTTATTGCGCTGCCCGTCACTACTTTGCCATGTGGTGTAGTTACGCAGGCGCCAAGGGCCGATATTGAGCCCTGGACGCAAGTTCACATAGTTGGAATTGCTGCTGTTTTTATCGTTTTTGCGATCGGTATTGCGTGAGCCGTTATAACTGTAATTGAGTAACAGGGCGTTGATCCCATCATCAATCGCCGCCAGATCCACATAGCCGCGCGGGTTCATATTCAACGCAATCTGCGGAATACTTAAATAGAGGCGTTGAGAGCCAAATTCAAACTCACTTTTGGCATCAGGGATCGCGGATAGATTCACGCACGAATTCCCTGCGGTTTGTAGATTAGGATAATCTGCAACTTTCACGCCCACATCTTTTAAATCGTTGAGCGTCAGGCATGGCTCCAGCTCTTTCTTGGCATTATTGGAAAAACTGACACTCTTTGAACCTATCAGGCTCTTATTAATATAGATATCCACATAATATTGACCTGGTAATTGTTCATTACGTTCGAATTGCCCTAAGTCCACCGATTCTTTATTTGGTAGCTCAAGAAATTCAGGATCAAAATAGGTGTCTGGCTCTGCTGAGGACGTCGCAATATAGCCTAAGGCGATAAATAGGCTAAGGCATATTTTATTTATTTTCATAGATAAACCTAATTGCCATTAAGGCTATATTTTTATTTCCGCCGGATTATTGGCTGAGCCATAATCGTTGATCACTTCCCATTTAATGGTGCCGTGCAGTTCAGGGCTAATTAGTGAGAAAGACTTACTGGAAAATGGTGCCACGTAAGAGACATCATTCACTTTTTTTCCATTAAAACTGATACTTTGGAAATTCATATAATAGGGGGTTGGGTTTTTGACGGTGATCGATTGACCGTCTTTTAACCAGGTTAATTTCTTCTGCTCTTCCACAAAATCGACTTTACTAATGGCACTCGGGCGATAAATTAATTTCATCTGAGTTTTAAACGCGATTTTTAATGAGTTTTCTGTTTTCTTTTCAGTGGCTGGAATAGTTTTAATATTTAGCCAGAATAACGATTCTCTATCATTGGGTAGTGTATTTTGGGTTAAGAAAATACGTAATGTGTTGGTTTTTTCTTGGTTTAAACGAAAAAGTGGTGGCGTAATGGTAAAGTCCGTTTGCTTGCCTTCATTGGCATTTTCAATCCATGATTGAATTAAATAGGGCACTTTATCCGGATTTTCGACGCTAATACTGACATCCTTATTCCCTTCTGGATAAATTACGCGGGTTCCCCCAATAATCACACCGGCATAGGCCGACTGACTGAGCGCAAATAACATGATACAGACAGAGATAATTGTTTTCATATTGCCACCACTGGGTAGAAATAATTAAGGTTTATGTCCGTATAAACCTTAATTAATCATTAGTTATAGTTAATTGTGAAGGTTGCTGTTGAATTTGCTAAACCGACGGTCACTGTGTCAGACATCGCAATATAACGCGCTGTAAAATCTAAGTTGTTCACAACGGTTTCTTGTAATGTGTATGGGCTAGAAGCGGTATACAGTGGGACAGTTAAGCCTTTAACGTCTTGAATTTGGATACCAACACCGGTTGCAACACCAGAGGTATTTGGATTAGTTAATTGAAGTACGCTGTTGTTGCCTTCATAGGAAACACCATCAAATTTTACTGTTGCGGTGGTCACTGCCGCAGGGCAGTTTTCCAATTGGATAGTAAATTTAGTGGCAGCGGCCGTGCTACCTGTGCTTGGCAATGCCGTTCTAGAAACTTTCCCTAAATTTACTTGGATAGCATCTGAGCCCGCTGCAAGTTGGCATGCGTTATCCGTAATTTCACCCGTGAAATTAATATCACCATCTTTGGCAAAGCCATTGGCAGAAATTAATAAGGTGCTCGTTGCAATTAAAGATGCAATGATGTGTTTTTTCATTTTTTACTCTCCGAAACTTAATTCGATATTCAATTTAATTGGGGGGAATATATAAATTTGCTTATCTACTCAAAGCACGAGTATTTTGTGGCTATTTTTATAAATAAACAAGATGGGGGTATTTTGGATTTTAATAACAATATTTTTAAATTGTTATTATTAATTATTATATAAACACACTATGCGCTAGCGTTTGGTATAATTATTTAAATAAGGTGTTTTTATTAAATTTTATTTATTTAAACCAAATTAAAATAACAACATAAAACTAAAAATACTTATTTGATGATTTTAAACTATAAACTATCTCGCATATGGAGATTATTTAAACGTAAAATTTGAGGGGAGAATACGGTTTTATTATTAGTGACAAATATGTATTATCTAAAAATGAAAAATAAAACTTAACATTCTCAATAAGAATATCGAAATTAGTCTTAGGATGAGTATCTATACCGAAATAGCGTAAATGATTATAAATTTTAGTCTGTCATTAATGGGGGTTATTTTTGCTAATGTTGGTCAGAGAGAAACTTTAAAAGGATACCTGCCAGTATCAATGATAAAAAAGATACCGGTAGGCGGCTTGAGTATTATTTAAACAGTGAAAAATCTTGTTCTGGTGAAATCAAAGATTCAGCCTGATAGCGACGACTGCGATCAGCCTTACAGACATAATTAAAGCCATCTTCTTGTTCAGTGCCGTCACAGATTAATTCTATAATATCGATGTCTAAAATTTCAGCAATTGAATATAAGGTATCAACGTGAATACGCATATCGCCCAGTTCATGGCGGGAATGGTGTTGTTGGCTAATGCCCAGTAATTTGCTTAACTGTTGAATGCTCATATTTCGCTCTTTTCTGAATGAACGAATGCGAGCTCCAACAATTTTGGAGGTGTTCTTTTTCATTATAATGACCAATATTGATTAAGTAAAAATACTATATATTTGGAGATCTTTTAAGACTCTGCTTTATTTTTTCCCTTTCACTTTCATTAAATAAAAAGAAGTCATTAATACTCGTATTGAAATAAATAGCATATTGTTTGAGCCGATCAATCGATATTCGATTATTCCCACGTTCATAACGAAGCTGTTGCTGTTCACTAATTCCAATCGATTGAGCTACAGTGAGTAGGGATAACCCTTTTTCTTTACGTAACTTTCGTATTTTATATCCAATAACAGCGGAGACTGGATAGCTATTTTCCATTAATTCACCTCTTTTTATTATTTGCGATATGTTAAATAAACTAACAGATGGCAAATGAATATTATTACCTCAAAGATATGTTTATCAGGTATTTAACTTGATATCTTGACTTAAATCACATCAATTAAAGTTATCCATTTTATATGGAGGTTAATAATTAAAATTTCAATTAGAGAATGCTATTTTCATCCTATTTATAATGTTTTTCATAATAAGAGCATTATATTAAGATTATCTTTAACGGATAATCATATGAATATCATATTCCTTTATTAAGGATATATAACGGAAAACTCTAAATGGCTTTTAAAATTTCCTGATGTAAACATAGGTTGAAGGCTAACCATTCTTGCCGATAGTGGAATTTCGGCACTTTTAGTGGCGCTATTGATAGCCACATCTACCATACTGCCATTTTTAATGGTCGTTTTATTATTTGCTTGCGCGAGATGCAGCAAGCTGCCTGTGGAACTGCCTGTATTCACAAAATAGTTATTGTCGATGGTATCGGGTGTTCCGTTAATACTGAATTTGGCATTTTTGGTTGTCACAGGGCAATCAACCAATTTAATAGAAAAATCCACCCATGGGCTTTGTGCAGGGTTACGGTAATTCCAACGATTTATCTTACCGAGCTCCACGTTATAACTGGTATTTTCGACTTTGCAGGGCATGGCAATCACATTGCCATGTACCTTAATATTGACGGTTTCTGCCATTGCAGGTAATGCAAATAATCCCAATACACTAAAGAAAAATATTTTCATTATTCGCTCCTATAGATAGGTAATGGTGGCAGTAATATTGGTAGATAAGGTGCCCGCGGTACCATTACCGAGTGAAGAGAATGCCCGTGTACGTAGGGGAACACTCACCAAAGGCTGTCCGTTGGTGGGAACCGTTAAGACTTTAGTATTGCCCAGCGGTGTTGTGCCATCGCCACTTTGTAATTGAATAGCTATATTGGTAGCGGTGCCGCTATTTTTATACAGGCTGTTGATATCCGCGTTATCCCCTGTGCCTGTGAAGGTTAATTTCACACTATTGATATATGCGGAGCAATCTCTTAATTCAATATTAAAAGTTTTCCAAGGTGAGGCGCCTTGTGCAGAAATAAAGGAATCTAAACCTATATTCGTAAGGTCAACATCAATATTATTTCCAGCAGATAAATTACAGGTTGCTGCTTTAATATTTCCGGAAAAATTTAGTTTAACTACGCTTGTGGAATAAGATAATAAAGGTACTCCTGTCAAGCTTAAAAGTAAAAATAGTAAAATGCTTTTTTTCATTATATTACCTTTATTCATAACGAATATTGACGGTTGCACTGGCGTTAGCTGTCCCCGGAGTGACTGTATTTGATGTTTTAATATAACGCGCTTTCCAACCAAAAATATAATCCCCTTCAGGTGCATTATCTTGCTGTGTCCATTGGGTATTTAAAGCTATAGGGTTGCTGGAATTATTTAATAATTGCACAGCAATGCCCGTAGCTTTATTAGCTCCAGTTAAACTTAACTTACCTGTTGATGCGTTATCGATAGCATCGGATGTGACATTGACTTTAATATTAGTGTTAGCAACACAAGATAATGCTATGGGAATATCTACATTATTACTGGTGTCACCAATATTTTTAAATTTTTTATCATCCCAATCACCTAAGTTGATATTATGAGTATCTACTCCATTTATTGTGCAGCTAGCAAGCGTAATTCGAAAGTTACTCGGAATGGCAATTTTAGCAAGAATTATTTTTTTTTGAGCAGTATTGTCGTAATAATATCTTTCAGCAAGGTCTCCCATTTTTAGTGTTTGCCCATTTGAATTACTAATAGGCCCTATTTTAATAATATCAACAAACCAGTTTGTTTCTCCAGAGAAATAGGCATAGCCCTGCATAGTCTGAGTAGCAGATGTGTAAGGAATTCCTGCAGAATAATTAGTACCAGTGGAATAATAAGTTCCAGATGTGATTCTTATACCGATTCCATTAATATTTGTTCGAGCAACTTTACTGGAATCTACTAACCAGCCATTTAAATATTGACTAGCGCTAATATAAGAGCAGCTTCCTGACGTGAATAAATAAGTTTTTGCAGGATAAACATTAATTGTGTAGCGCTTTAGAAGAGAATTGACTGCTATCGATTTATCGGACTGTATAATGATATTATCTACCGGTAAATAACTTGTTTTACCCAATTGAGGATTAAATACACACCCTGCTGCATTTGCTAAAGAGTAAGGTAAGATAAATAAGGTAATGATGATGACTAGTTTGTACATCAATCTCTTCATTGTAAATATTCTCGCTATTGGCATACCGCCTCCGTTTTATATAAACCAATATAATTCGGTAATCCCGCCAAGCTATAATTCACCTGACACTGTTGCTTATCGTTATATTGAATCGTAAATGAGCCACTCTCTGGCATTCCTGACAGATAAATTTCCCCGTCATTTCCGACCATCGCATTGAGCTGATTATTGCTTGGAAAAACAGCCTGCGCACCGAATGGCACGGGTTTGCCATCTTTAAAATGTAAGGTCATGATGGCGCGATAGCCCACATTGGCATTAAAGCTGGCTTTGGCAATTGCCCCTCGGCTTGGTGCCACATTCTGGGTGGTTAACTCCATTTCGGTATCATCTGGCAATTTACTGGTATCAATTTGGATGCCATTGCTGCGATATGCAGTGACATACGGCACTAACGCATAGCCTTGCCCGTTAGTTTGAATACCAGTTTGGTTCAGAATAGGGACATTAGCCGCATCGGGAATTTCCACCAATGCCGCAGTTTCACCCAGTTGCTGACCGAGAACTACCCCTCCGGAATGGGCGACCATACTGCCGCTGGCACCGTAATACAGGTTGTAATTATTGGTGCTGTAACCCGTACCCCCAGTGACTTCTCCATATTGTCCACGGTAGCTGGCATTTAAGTTACCGGAAGCCCCAGAATCGCGGGTTGGGAAGTTTTGCTGAGCACTCCAGTTCAAGCGATTATCCAGTTGCGTTGCTGAAACTCCCATGCTGCCCGAGGAGCCATTGCTACTGCTGTTTGTGCCGTTAAAGTTGTAATAGAAAGTGCTATCAAACAGGCTAAATGGCACACTGACCGTAAAGGCAAACTGGTGGTCATCGTCTTTATTGCGTCCATCGTAGTTATTTGGGTTGGTGTTTTTGTTATAGCTATAATTCACCCCATAGCTAATGTCGTTCCAGCTATTGTTATAGCCAATAGTTGTAGACTGCGTTTTGCGATCACTATTCCAGTAATCCTCGCTCACAAAGCCGACAGATAAGGAACCCCAGCCGTCCCCTAAGCTTTGGCTAAGGGTAATTTCTCCACGGTTACGGCGGCGCTCATGCAATGCGGTAAATGCTTCTTTTCGATAGCCATCAAACACTTCTGACAAGCTATAAAACCCTTTAGTGGAATAACGATAGCCCGCTAAAGCGATGTTGGTGCCAATATCATTCAGGTTTTTGTTATAGCGAAAACGGTAGGATTGTCCGCTCTCTTTTTCACCATTACTGAGGGTCGAACTGGCGTGGGTGACATCGATAGATAATGCACCAAATCGCCCTAAGTTTTGCCCTGAGCCGATGGAGTAAGCCTGATATTTGTCACTGACTTGGCTACCGCCAAACAGAGTCACCCCCCAAGGCAGCCCGTAAGTCAGTGCAAATTGGGCAAAGGTTTTTTTATCTACGCTACTGTCATAACTGCGGTATTGCCCGCCTGTCACGCTATAGGAGAGATACCCTTCACGTTGTAAAACCGGTAAAGAGGCAAACGGAATAATTTGGTACTGTTCACTACCGTTGGCTTCTTTAATCGTGACGTGTAAATCACCACTCCCCCCTGTAGGGTAGAGATCGTTGATTTCGAACGGACCTGCTGCAACATCGGTTTGGTAAATGGTGTAACCGTTTTGACGAATGGTGATCTGTGCATTACTGCGCGCGATACCGCGTACCACTGGTGCGTACCCACGTAGGCTTTCTGGATTCATATCATCGTCAGTGGAGAGTTGCACCCCACGAAACGGCACACTGTCGAAAATATCGGACGGTGATGAGCTGTCTCCAAGGATCAGCTGACTTTTTATCGCATTGATATTACGGCTTAAATAGGTATATACCGTGTCCCACTTATTGCGTTGCCCATCACTACTTTGCCACGTGGTGTAGTTGCGCAGACGCCACGGGCCGATATTCAGTCCCGGACGAAGATTCACATAGTTGGAATTGCTGCTGTTATTATCATTTTTACGATCGATACTGCGCGAGCCGTTATAGCTGTAATTGAGTAACAGGGCAGTGATCCCATTGTCGATCTCCGCGAGATCCACATAGCCGCGCGGGTTCATGTTCAATGCAATCTGCGGAATGCTTAAATAAAGGCGCTGAGAACCAAATTCAAACTCACTTTTGGCATCAGGAATCGCAGATAAATTAATGCATTGGTTACCCGCGACTTGCAGCTCAGGATATTCCCCCACTTTAACCCCGACATCTTTCAAGTCGGAGAGCGTTAAGCAAGGCTCCAGTTCATTATTTTTATTGGTGGAAAAGCTAACACTTTTTGAGCCAATCAAGCTCTTATTAATGTAAATATCCACATAATATTGACCCGGTAATTGTTCATTACGCTCAAACTGTTCTAAGTCCACGGATTCTTTATTCGGTAGCTCAAGAAATTCAGGATCAAAATAGGTGTCCGTTTCTGCCGAAGATGTCGCAATATAGCCTAGAGATAAAAATAGGCTAAGGCATATTTTATTTATTTTCATAGATAAACCTGACTATCCTTAAAGCTATATTTTTATTTCTGCTGGATTATTGGCGGAGCCATAATCATTAATCACTTCCCATTTAATGGTTCCGTGTAATTCGGGATTGTTAATATTGAAGCTTTTTTCTGAAAACGGAGCGACATATGAAATGTTCTCTGCGCTCTTTCCATTAAATTTAATACTCTGGAAGTTCATGTAATAAGGTGTTGGGTTATTCACAGTGATTACCTTACTATTTTTCGACCACTTAAGTTTTTTTTGCTCTTCATTAAAATCGACATTCGTTAATGAATCAGGGCGATAAATTAATTTCATCTGAGTTTTGAATGCGATCTTTAGTGAGTTTTCTGATTTTTTCTCTGTTGCAGGAATTGTTTTTACATTTAACCAGAATAAAGATTCTCTATCTTTAGGTAAAGTGTCTTGAGTTAAAAATATCCGTAATGCGTTAGTTTTTTCTTGGTTTAAACGAAAAAGTGGTGGCGTAATAGTAAAGTCCGTTTGCTTACCTTCATTGGCATTTTCAATCCATGACTGAATTAAATAAGGTATTTTATCTGGGTTTTCCACGCTAATACTCACGTCTTTCTTTCCTTCAGGATAAATGACGCGGGTACCACCAATAATAACACCGGCATTGGCTGTACTGATAAATGTGAAAAAAAAGATAAAAATAGTAATTATTGATTTCATATAGCCACCACTGAGTTATAACAAAACAAAAAATAAATCACTAAGGCTTATATCCCTATAAACCTTAAATTGAAATTAGTTATAATTAATTGTGAATGTTGCCGTTGAGTTTGCTAAACCAGCACTGACAGCATCAGACATCGCAATATAACGTGCAGTAAAATCTAAATTATTTACAACTGTTTCTTTTAGTGTGTACTCATTGGATTCTGTATATAAAGGAACAGTCACCCCTTTAGCATCTTGGATCTGAATACCAACATCTTTAGCAATTCCAGATGCTCCCGCATTGGTTAACTGCAGAACGCTGCTATCACCTTCATAAGAAACGCCATCAAATTTTACCGTTGCAGTGGTTACTGCGGCAGGGCAGTTTTCTAATTGAATGGAAAACTTAGTGGCAGCAGCAGTACTACCAGTACTGGCTAATGATGTTTTAGAGACTTTACCTAAGTTCACTTGAATCGCATCAGAACCGGATGCTAACTGACATGCGTTATCGATAATTTCGCCTGTGAAATTAATATCACCATCTTTGGCAAAGCTATTAGCAGAAATTAATAAAGTTCCTGTTGCAATTAACGATGCAATAATCTGTTTTTTCATTTTAACTCTCCGAACTGAGTTCGATATAAATATAATTTCGTGAATGTTTTTCGCTTGTGAATTAAAGCTTAAGTATTTTGTGTTTGTTTTTATAAATAAACAAGTTTGTGTTTTTTTAGATTTTAAATTTCATCTTGAGTTACGGTTATTTATTTTTGTTTTAAATTCACTATACGGGTGGGGTTTTTATTTAGGTTAATTTGGAAAATTGAAATATTAATAATTTCAATTTCAATGTGAATTGAAAATAAAAATTAAATGTCAGGATTTATTTTAGAGTGCGAGATTGTACAAAAACACGCTTTATGAGTTGGGAGAGTGAGATTTTATCTTAAATGTAAAATATTGATGGCAGGTTTTGACATAAAACAATATTCTTATTTATACATTGATTTATTTTTTATGAAGTTAAATCATCCTATTTCAATCATGAAATAAGATTGGTCTATTTGCGTATATCTTATAGTGATTACTTTTTATTAAGATAATGTACGATAAATTTCTTCTCCGCTTCACTAAATATAAAAAAGCTTAATAAACTAATCTCAAAATAATCGGCGTATTGTTTTAGTTTATCGACGGGAATTCGTGCCTTTCCTTTTTCATATTTCAGCTGTTGAAATTCGCAAACACCAATTTCGTCCGCTAGTTCTTTTAATGACAAATGATGATATTCACGGATTAGTGTTATTTTATGTCCAATAATTTCGGATATTGTATGGTTTTCGCTCATAGGAAACCCTCAATGACGGTATATTGACAGATGATGGTTATCGAGCATCGATATTCAATTAGTGCGGCTTTTTGATGATATTTTATTGATAATCAATATTAACCAATGAAAAGTTAACACGTTTTTTCGCGTGTTAACTTAATTAAATCATAGCTGCTAGATGGCGAGCTTTCTAGAAATTAATCTTCGATACCCAGCTCTTTTAATTTTCGCGTTAGGGTATTTCGACCCCAGCCTAATAAGCGAGCTGCTTCTTGCTTATGTCCGTGGGTATATTTGAGGGCGCAATTGAGCATGGTTTTCTCTAATAACGGCATGGCGTCATTAAATAAATTTTGCTGGCCGGCGTTCAGTGCGGAATCAGTCCATTTTTCTAATAGATCAAACCATGTGATGTTAGGATCTTGAGAATGGATGGCGGTTGAAGCAGGATCTTTCGCTGACTTGTTGGATTCTTGCTTATTAAATAGATCGCTTGGTAAATCTTGCGGAAGCACCTCTTGGCTAGCTGCCATAACGGTTAACCAACGACAGACGTTCTCCAATTGGCGCACATTTCCCGACCAAGAATAGCGTTGAAGAATTTTAATGCTGTCAGGGTGCAGAACTTTGCTTTCTACCCCTAACTCCTTGGCGGTATTTTGCAAAAAGTAATGGGCAAGACGAGGAATATCTTCAACGCGTTCCCGTAATGGCGGAAGCTGTACGCGGATCACGTTCAGTCGATGGAACAAGTCTTCGCGGAATAATCCTTCTTCCACGCGCTTTTCTAAGTTTTGGTGCGTTGCGGCGATAATTCGCACGTCGACCTTAACAGGGGTATAGCCACCAATTCGATAAAATTGCCCTTCAGCCAGTACCCGCAATAAGCGCGTTTGCACATCCAGAGGCATGTCACCGATTTCATCGAGGAATAGTGAACCTCGATTAGCTTGCTCAAAGCGCCCTTGGCGAACTTGGGATGCGCCTGTAAAAGCCCCTTTTTCGTGACCAAATAGCTCAGATTCAATTAAATCTTTTGGAATAGCCGCCATATTTAAGGCGATAAACGGTTCATTCGCTCGTGGGCTGTGTTGATGCAATGCGTGGGCAACGAGCTCTTTACCCGTTCCAGATTCTCCGTTGATAAGCACACTAATTGAGGAGCGGGAAAGGCGCCCAATGATCCGATACACCTCCTGCATGGCAGGGGCTTCGCCGATCATGGTAGATGAAATCACGGGAGCTTGCGGTTTGTCGCTTACTGCGCTGTTTTGTTCTCGACTATGGTTTAACGCGCGTTCCACCAAGGCGACGGTTTCATCAATATCAAAGGGCTTAGGGAGATAGTCAAAAGCGCCAGATTGATAAGCATTAACGGCAGCATCTAAATCGGAATGCGCGGTCATGATGATAATCGGCAGTAATGGATGGGACTGTTTTAGCTGGCTGAGTAAGGCAAGCCCATCCATGCCCGGCATACGAATATCGGAGAGCAATACGTCAGGGACGTCATTGTTGAGGGCGGTAAGCACTGCATCGGCGCTGTCAAAACAGGTGCAATTAAGTTCAGCACTGTTGAGCGCTCGCTCCAGTACCCAGCGGATTGAACTGTCATCATCAACAACCCAGATTTTTCCCTTCTGCATGGCTATCTCCTATTTTTTGATGGGTAGATAAATAGAAAACTCGGTGTGACCCGGCCAACTGTTAAATTCAATTTTCCCCGCATGTTGGTCCACTAGACTGCGCGCGATAGATAAGCCTAAGCCAGTGCCATCAGGGCGACCGCTGACCATCGGGTAAAACAGCGTATCTTGGATAGCGAGTGGAATACCGGGACCGTTATCTTCAATATCAATCCGTGCAGCTAGCTTATAGCGTTCCCCTTGCAGCATCACTTGAAATGCGGTGCGCGTGCGCAAAGTGATGCTGCCACCTGTATCGCCAAGCGCTTGCAAGGCGTTACGGGTGATATTGAGCAGCACTTGCTCCACTTGGTCTGGGTAGTATTCCAAATCGGGAAGGCTTGGGTCGTAATCGCGAACCAGCGTGATATTGTCTGGTTTTTCTAACCCGACTAAGCGCATCACATTTTCCACACTATGATGGATACTTTGCTCGGTTTTCGGTCCCGGATATTGAGGGCCTAGCAGCCTATCGACTAAGGCACGTAGGCGGTCGGCTTGCTCAATAATCACTTGGGTATATTCATTTAGCTGCGGGTCGGGCAGCGCCTTAGACAATAATTGCGCCGCACCACGTAATCCACCCAATGGGTTTTTGATTTCATGGGCAAGCCCACGGATCAATTCACGGGCAGCAAGCTGCTGGGCATTTTGCGCTAACTCTTGGCTAAGGCGTCGCTGGCTATCCAATTGGGACAGCTCGACAAGAATAAATTGGTCGGATAAAGGCTGAGCACTTAAAGACATCATGTGAGAGTGGTTATTAAGCACTAGTGTCACTTCGTTTTCGGTAAAACTGTGGCCAGTTTTGAGGCTATTGAGCATCTGTTCATCATTTAATGAACAATAGTTGAATAGTAACGGGAGCGGGGTGCCATAGAGCTTACGGGGGCTTTGTGCCAAAATTTGTAAGGCGGCATGGTTGGCATAATGAATGACTAAATCGTAATCCAGCACTAATACGCTGTTAATTAAGGAATCGAGGAGATGTTCGGGGACAGGTAAATGCTCGGCTTTCATGTAATATTGCTCCTGCACTATTTTGGTGCATTATACGTTATTTACTGATTAACCGATACGTCGAAGCCAATATTTGCTGTTTATCACTCGGTGCAGAGAAAAGGCCCCATCCAAAGATGGGGCAAGTGCTTCACGGCAACAAAGACTATCAGTGGAACGGCGTGTTACGCACTGTAGTACATTTCAAATTCGAGTGGGTGTGGTGCCATACGAACGCGTTGGATATCAGCACGCAGTAATTCGATGTAAGCGTCGATAGCATCATCAGTAAATACACCACCACGAGTTAAGAACTCACGGTTTTTATCCAGTTCAGCCAGTGCTTCTTCTAAAGAACCCGCCACTGTTGGGATCTCTTTGGCTTCTTCTGGCGGTAAGTCATACAGGTTTTTGTCCATCGCATCACCTGGGTGGATCTTGTTGATGATGCCATCAAGACCTGCCATTAACTGAGCAGCAAACGCTAAGTATGGGTTAGCCGCTGGGTCTGGGAAGCGAACTTCGATACGACGTGCTTTCGTGCTTGCAACCACTGGGATACGGATAGATGCAGAGCGGTTACGTGCAGAGTAAGCCAGCATGACTGGTGCTTCAAAACCTGGGACTAAACGTTTGTAGGAGTTAGTCGTTGGGTTAGTGAATGCGTTCAGTGCGCGAGCGTGTTTGATGATACCGCCGATGTAGTACAGCGCCATCTCAGATAATCCGCCGTATTTATCGCCTGCAAATAGGTTTACACCACCTTTAGATAAAGACATGTGGCAGTGCATACCGGAACCGTTATCACCAACTAATGGTTTTGGCATAAAGGTCGCAGTTTTGCCGTATGCGTGTGCAACGTTGTGGACAACGTATTTGTAAATTTGAGTCTCATCCGCTTTTTTGGTCATGGTGTTAAAGCGAGTTGCGATTTCGTTTTGACCTGCAGTTGCCACTTCATGGTGGTGAGCTTCAACCACTAAGCCCATCTCTTCCATCGTGGTACACATAGCCGAACGTAAATCTTGTGATGAGTCTACTGGTGGTACTGGGAAGTAACCGCCTTTCACTGCTGGACGGTGACCTTTGTTACCGCCTTCGTATTTAGTGCCAGTGTTCCATGCGGCTTCGATATCATCGATGTGATAGTAGCTGCTGTGCATGCTGTTGCCGAAGCGAATGTCATCGAACACGAAAAATTCTGGTTCAGGTCCAAATAACACCATATCCGCAATACCGCTAGAACGCAGGTAATCTTCAGCACGTTTAGAGATAGAGCGGGGGTCGCGATCATAACCTTGCATAGTGCCTGGCTCTAAAATGTCGCAACGAATGATTAAGGTATTATCGGCGTAGAATGGGTCTAACATTGCGGTAGATGCATCAGGCATTAATACCATGTCAGACTCGTTGATGCCTTTCCAGCCACCGATGGATGAGCCATCAAACATTTGACCTTCTTCAAAGAAGTCTTCGTCAACTTGATGAGCAGGGATAGTGATGTGTTGCTCTTTACCTTTGGTATCAGTAAAACGCAGATCAATAAATCTAACATTGTGCTCTTCGATTAACGATAAAACATGTTTAGCGGACATTCTCGGCTCTCCTGGTCGGGTCTAATCAACTCACGCAGCAATTAAGGTGCGCATGAGTTGGTTTATCTGGCTTCGCAAGATTAATGATTATTTCATTAACAATATTGCAAGCTCTCTAGGGTTGTATAAGCGAAAAGCGTGCCAACTTTTAAAATCATCGTAAATGGGGATGATGACAAGAAGATGGCAATGATTAGGCTAAAAAACAGTCTATCATTGCGCTGTATTGGTGCAAGGAAAAGATTTGCCGCACTAATATGGTGCAATTAATGGAGGGCGGAAACAAAAACGGTGTAGTGCCATTGATTGGCGCCACACCGTTGGTATTTTTAGAGATATAAAAAGGTTTATTCGTCATTACTGTCAGTTAATAACGTGTTTACTTCTTCAATTTGTTTGACGGCATCATTGATGATCGCTGCAATTTGATGAGTTTGTTCTTCATTTAATTGCTTGAGCACCATTTTATGGCGGAGCAGGGCTTTAAAACGGCTCACTGCCATTTCGATATCTTCTGATAAGTTGGTGCCTTGCTGTAGTTCACGGGCTTTGGCTAATTTACGGCTGATAACGGCTTCAGTTTCTTTATTCTGCGCGAGGTGTTCAGCCCCTTCTGGAGTAATAGAGAAACTTTTGCGATTACGCTCGACAATTTGGGATTCCAAAAAGCCTTGTTCTTCTAATAGGGTTAAGGTTGGGTAGATGACCCCAGGGCTTGGTACATATAAGCCATTAGATGCTTCTTGGATGTCTTTGATGATTTCATAACCATAGCTTGGTTTTTTTGCCACTAAAGAGAGCACCATAATGTGCAGATCTCCATGGTCAAATAGGCGACGTAAGCCTTTGCCGCGTCCGCGACGCCCTTCGCCGTGGCAGCCTTCATTACGTCCATGACCGTGACGACCCTCGCCGTGACAGCCTTCACCGTGTCCACGACCGTGACGACCCTCGCCGTGACAGCCTTCACCGTGTCCACGACCGTGACGACCCTCGCCGTGACAGCCTTCACCGTGTCCACGACCGTGACGACCCTCGCCGTGGCAGCCTTCACCGTGTCCACGACCATGACGACCCTCGCCGTGACAACATTCCCCGTGGCCATGACCATGGCGATGTTCTTGGTGCTCGCTATTGTGGCAGCAGCCACCGTGTCCTCGTTGATGTTCGTCATGATGTGAGGCATAAATATGACGGCATTGATGTATTCTCATAGGAACCTCTGTTATTATTTCGATATATCTAAATTGCGTTGATGGGTTCACTTTATTCCGATATATCTAAATTGTCAAATTAGATATATCTAAATAATAAAAAATACATTGAAATGAGTGATAGACGAAGAAAGTTTATTTTTTATTCTCTTTTTCGGCTGCTAATATTTCCTTTTTAGCGTATTATCCTGCCACTTTGTGATTTCCTAGTGCTGATAATTGCTATTTTTTTGAGCATCTTTGCACGACGACGCAACTGAATGTTTTTTAGCTAAAAACTTTTTTAATAGTGATGGCTTTCACATTTATTCCACTTGTGTGGAAAAACGTGTAAAATAACAGCAAATTAACGTAGAAAGTATGCTTAGGGCATTACAACAACTCATAAAGCATATTCCTTTCCTGTCAATTAAACGGTAAAAATCCTTGTCAATTCAAAACTTAAGAAACATCGCCATCATCGCTCACGTTGACCATGGCAAGACAACACTGGTTGGTAAATTACTGCAACAGTCCGGCACTTTCGGTGAACGTGAAACTGTTGATGAGCGTGTTATGGACTCCAATGACTTGGAGAAAGAGCGTGGTATTACAATCCTTGCTAAAAACACCGCTATCCAATGGAATGGTTATCACATCAATATCGTAGACACCCCAGGTCACGCCGACTTTGGTGGTGAAGTTGAACGTGTTATGTCCATGGTTGACTGCGTTCTGCTGGTTGTTGATGCGATGGACGGCCCAATGCCACAAACTCGCTTCGTAACGCAAAAAGCGTTCGACCACGGTTTACGTCCAATTGTTGTTATCAACAAAGTTGACCGCCCAGGCGCGCGTCCTGATTGGGTTGTTGACCAAGTATTCGACTTATTCGTGAACTTAGGTGCTACGGATGAGCAATTAGATTTCCCTATCGTTTATGCATCTGCATTAAACGGTATCGCTGGTCTTGACCATACAGATATGGCTGAAGACATGACTCCACTGTACGAAGCTATCGTGGAACACGTTGAGCCACCAGCAGTTGATCTGGAAGGTCCATTCCAGATGCAAGTGTCTCAGTTAGATTACAACAGCTACTTAGGTGTTATCGGTATCGGTCGCATCAAGCGTGGTACTGTTAAACCTAACCAACAAGTGACTGTTATCGACAGCGAAGGTAAGACTCGCAACGGTAAAATCGGTAAAGTTCTGACTCACTTAGGTTTAGAGCGTATTGATTCACAACAAGCTGAAGCTGGCGACATTGTTGCACTGACTGGTTTAGGTGAACTGAATATTTCTGACACTATCTGCCAAGTGGGTAACGTTGAAGCACTGCCTGCACTGGCGGTTGATGAGCCTACAGTTAGCATGTTCTACTGTGTTAACACCTCACCATTCTGTGGTAAAGAAGGTAAGTTCGTTACTTCACGTCAAATCCTTGATCGTCTGAATAAAGAACTGGTTCACAACGTTGCACTGCGTGTTGAAGAAACTCAAGATCCAGATGCATTCCGCGTTTCTGGTCGTGGTGAGCTGCACTTATCTGTTCTGATCGAAAACATGCGTCGTGAAGGCTTCGAATTAGCCGTTTCTCGTCCAAAAGTTATCGTTCGTGAAATCGATGGTCGTAAACAAGAGCCATTCGAACAAGTGACTTTGGATGTTGAAGAACAAAACCAAGGCGACGTGATGAAAGCGTTAGGTGAGCGTAAAGGTGACCTGCGTGACATGATGCCAGACGGTAAAGGTCGTGTACGTTTAGACTACATCATTCCTAGCCGTGGTCTGATTGGCTTCCGTACTGAGTTCATGACTATGACTTCAGGTACTGGCTTACTGTACTCCACATTCAGCCACTACGACGATGTTCGCCCAGGCGAAATCGGCGGCCGTCAAAACGGTGTTCTGATCTCTAATGGTCAAGGTAAAGCAGTTGCATACGCACTGTACAGCCTGCAAGATCGCGGTAAGTTATTCTTAGGTCACGGTGCTGAAGTGTATGAAGGCCAAATCATCGGTATTCACTCACGTTCTAATGACCTGACTGTTAACTGCTTAACTGGTAAAAAACTGACTAACATGCGTGCGTCAGGTACTGATGAAGCGACAACTCTGTCACCACCTATCAAAATGACTCTGGAACAAGCTCTTGAGTTTATCGATGATGATGAATTAGTTGAAGTAACTCCACTGTCAATTCGTCTGCGTAAGCGCCACTTGACAGAGAACGATCGCCGTCGTGCTGGCCGTTCTAAAGAAGATTAATCGTTAGTCTTTGAATTAAAATAGAAGGTGCCAAATATGGCACCTTTTTTTATGCACAAAAATTGAACGGTAAATGAATTTAGGTTATATCGGAGGAAAAAATTTGTTTATCCAGATACAAACGTCATTCCTCTAGCCAATTTGCTTAATCGATAAATTGAAAAAATAACCTTAATAATCCTCAATTAGGACTGTTCAGTTGCCTCAATAATGATTAAAGTAAATTTAATGAATAACTAAGAGGACAATTTATGCTGTATATCTTCGATATGGGTAATGTGATTATTGATATCGACTTCAATCGTGTATTTGATAAGTGGTCTGAACTAAGTGGTACCCCAAGTTCAGAAATCAAAAAGCGATTCACTTTTGGCAATATCTTCCAACTCCACGAGTGTGGCAAAATTTCAGATATCGAATTTGCTGAACTGCTCTGTGAAGAATTGGGTATCACCCTAAGCTTTGAAGATTTTGCAGAAGGCTGGCACTCAATTTTCATCTCACTAAGACCAGAAGTCATTGATATTATGGAACGTCTGCGTGAGCAAGGTCATCGCGTTGTCGTGTTATCTAACACTAACCGCCTGCATCTTGATTATTGGCCAGAACACTACCCTGAAATTGCAGCGTCCTCTGATTTCCTGTATCTATCCCAAGATTTAGGAATGCGTAAGCCAGATCCAGAAATTTTCAAATATGTTCTGGAATCTGAAGAATTTGAAGCAGCTGATGCGGTGTTCTTTGATGATGTAGAAGAAAACGTAAAAGCGGCTGAAGCACTTGGTATCAAAGGTGTTCATGTCTTGAATAAAGACACCGTTCCTGAATATTTTCGTACTTACGACTTTAGCGCCGAAGTCGAATAATCCAGTTCTTAATAAGGAGTAACGGCGACGTTACTCCTTTTTTTATCGAGTACCCATGATTGCATTAATCCAAAGAGTCACTCACGCGAGTGTGGTTGTTGATGAAAAAACAGTAGGGCAAATTGGTCCTGGTCTTTTAGTTTTGCTCGGTGTTGAAAAAGACGATGATGAGCAGAAAGCAAAACGCCTTTGTGAGAAAGTCCTTGGCTATCGTATTTTTAGCGATGAACAAGGCAAAATGAACCTTAACGTTCAACAAGCTGGCGGAAGTTTATTAGTGGTTTCACAGTTCACGTTAGCCGCAGATACCAAGAAAGGGATGCGCCCAAGCTTCTCCGGCGGAGCGGAGCCAGCGAAAGCGGATCAGCTGTATCAATATTTTGTTGAGCAAAGCCGTGCACAAGGCATCGTGACAGAAACCGGTGAATTTGCGGCGGACATGCAAGTTAGCTTGACCAATGATGGTCCCGTGACTTTTTGGCTGCAAGTGTAGAAAAATCGCTTAAGGGAGGGGGAGAGATGTACCACCTACGGACACCAAAAGATGAACTTGAATTCGCTGCATACTACCAATTTCGCTGGTCAATGCTGCGAGAACCGTTCAAACAACCCCTTGGCTCTGAAAAAGACGGTTATGATTTAACCGCTCACCATCAAATGGTGGTTGATGAAAAAAATCGTATTTTGGCTATTGGGCGCCTATATATTAATGCCGATAACGAAGGTGCTATTCGCTTTCTCGCGGTTAATCCTGTTATGCAAGGTAAGGGCTTAGGCAAACTGATTATTATGGCGCTTGAAACCATTGCAAGGCGAGAAGGTGTTAAACGCATTGTGTCCAGTGTTCGAGAAGAAGCCGTACCATTTTTCGCCAAAATGGGTTTTGAACGTCGTGGCGAAGTCACTGGGGAGCTGAAAACCCCTGTTCGACACTATTTGATGATCAAACCGATTGAAACCCTTGACCAAATTCTCCATCGTCCGGATTGGTGCGGTGAGCTTCAGCAAGCTTGGCACAAGCATATTCCATTAAGTGAAAAAATGGGTGTACGTATTGAACAGTACACAGGAAAGCGCTTTGTGACGACAATGCCAGAAGCAGGGAACCAAAATCCCCATAATACTATCTTTGCTGGAAGCCAATTTTCTCTCGCCACGTTAACTGGCTGGGGAATGATTTGGCTACTGCTGCAAGAGCATCAATTAGGCGGAGAAATCGTTCTGGTAGATGCCAATATTCGTTATGCAAAACCCGTTAGTGGGCGCCCAACCGCAGTCGCCGATCTCTCACATCTTAGTGGGGATTTAGATCGCCTCGCCCGAGGAAGTAAAGCGCGGGTAAAACTAGAAGTGCATGTGAGCAATGCAGAAAACCAAGTGGGTGCGGTATTTAGTGGCATATATATGGTGCTGCCAGAAACGAAAAAAGAGAAAATCGAATAATGTTTTTAGGTGACTGACTGTTTTTGGTGAAGAGTCGAAAAAGCAGGCCATCCGAAGGGATGAGCCTGCTTTTTATTGCTTATTAACTCACTGCTTTATTGAGTAACCATATCAGGAACATGCCTATCAACAGGGTAGGTATTTTCTGCTGGTACAGTGTGTGATTCTAGCTTGGGTTGGGGTTCTGCTGATGGCTCTACGGGGGCGACGCCAGATACCACATGGCCATCAACCACAGTACGCAGTTGAGCGCTTCCTTGAAGTGGCTTAGCGGTTAATTTTCCGTTGAGGCTTGATACTAGAGGTGATGCGAGTAAATCCCCTTGTAATGAAGCCTCGAAATCTCCCCACATTTGTGGTGAAAAGCCTGACCAACCCCATTGGTTTAAATCACTTAAATCAATGTTGGTGCCTGATGCACGTAATTCAAAAGGTGCTTTACCCGGCTCTTGTTGCGCCAGTAAACCGATTTTTGCGATACCACGGTCAACGCTGCCACTGAGACTGGCGGCGGTACGTCCATTACTTCCTGCAATTTCTAAAAGTGGACGGCGGATCATCACCTGGTTGATGGTACCTGTATCGGCATTGAAAGTCGCTTGTCCCTTCCAAATTCCCCACTGTTTCTGTTTGATCAGGTCAACATAGCGAATGTTGCCGCTTAACGCGGTAAATTCGAAAGGAAACTCAGGTTGAATATTCATCAGCAAAGATTGCGTGACGGTAAAATTATCAATGGCGAATGTGGATAACCACGCTGGTGCGGGTTGAGCAAAGAACGACAGCCAATTATCTGGCAAGGTATACAGAACCCCAGCGAGCGTACCTTCAGTGATGGTCAGTGATTTATCATTACGTTGCCAAACCGCACTGAGGTTAAAAATACCTTTATTGTAGTAGCCGGAGAGCTTATCAACATTGAGGTTATCACCGTCAATGTTCAGCTCACCGATAAGCGTATCAACTTGTTGGTCTTGGATAACCAATTGATCGACATTGAAATTAATATGGCTTTTCGGGCTACTCCAACTCCCTCTTACCAAGGCAATTTGATCGACTTCGCTACTCAGACCTGAAAGCGCCCAATCGCGCCCTTGAATATCCACATTGGTCAGTTGTAATTGGTTGATTTGCAATGTTCGGTCACTGTTTATTGCATCAAATAGCGCATCAAAGGTTAAGTCATTCTGCCAGCCCACTTTATTCATCGACAGGTTATCAATGGTGATAGAATCGTCAGCAAACCATTTTCCTTTACCCGTGATCGCTCCATTATTGAGGTAGCCGCTGATTTGGCTAAAATCTGTTACCTTTTCTTGTAATTTCCCCGTGACCGCGACATTTCTAAAAGGGAGAGAGTTCAAGGTTAATTGGTTGGTAGTAAAGCGAAAATCACCATAACCAAATGGATTTTCAGTTGTCGGTTTCCATGGAGTTATACCCCCAGTAAACCCTGCGACTTGAACGGTGTTTTTGTCTTGAGTTAATTGAATCTGGCTATTTTCAAATTGCAGAACTTTCGCAGAAAGCGGTAGTGGTGATGTGTTATCGGTAAAGTTTGCAGATAAGTCGCCTTGAGTGATGGTTAAGCGTTGAATGGCTTCACCACTGAAAATATGCCGCCAATTGATATCCACCACAATTTGCCGAGCATCTAATTCTAGCTGCTTGTTGCTTGACTCAATCTTAATGTCTTGGAAAATAAATTTACCCGGCTCAGAGAACTGATGTCCCATAATGCCGACGTTAATGTCGTAAGGCGTAAATTTACTCAGAAGTTGGCTGGCGTAACCTGCTCCCCATCGGGTTTGTAAGGCAATATAACAGGCAAGAAATACAATCAAAAGAAGCAGAAAAATATAGCCGAAAAACCTCAGTAACCCTTTCACGTTTGTCTGCTCCCTTATTAATCAGATAAAAATATAAATTGCCGATATGTTTAATATATCGGCAACTCAAGGATAGCATACAGAAGAACCGCCGGCGTGTTCAACTCTTGCGGCGGTATAGGGAATTATTTTTCGTGAGGGAAAATCAAGTTCAGTACAATCGCAGTTAAACCACCTGCTGCAATACCGGATGAAAACAGGGTTTTCAGCCAGTCAGGCGCAAATTGCAGGATTAGTGGTTGTTGAGAAACTCCCATTCCTACGGCTAGAGACAATGCAATGATCATAATTGCGCGGCGATTGAGTGGCTCGCGAGAAACGATACGCACACCGGACGCAGCAATTGTGCCGAACATCACAATGGTAGCACCACCTAGAACAGGTTCAGGAATTTGTTGCACAAAACCTGCCACTGCTGGGAACAGACCCAGTAGCACTAACATTAACGCCACTAAGTAACCCACATAGCGGCTAGCAACACCTGTTAATTGGATAACGCCATTATTCTGACCAAAACAGGAGTTAGGGAAGGTATTAAATACCGCAGAAACCATAGAGTTTAAGCCATTTGCTAATACGCCGCCTTTGATACGTTTCATATACAGAGGGCCACGTACTGGTTGCTCAGAGACATCCGACGTTGCGGTGATATCACCAATGGTTTCTAGCGACGTCACCATAAAAATCAGAATTAGTGGAATGAGTAAATTCCAGTCAAAAGAGAGACCATAATAAAAAGGTTCAGGAACTGTAATCAGAGATTGATTGGCATCACTGGCTTGCGTAGTTGGCAGCATATTCATCCACCAAGCAGCAAGGTAGCCTACTGCCATTGCAATCACTAATGATGCAACGCGTAAGTACGGATTCTTCTGGCGAGTTAACAGGATAATGACGGCTAACACAATGCCTGCAAGAATGAGGTTATCAGGGGAACCGAATGTGTTATCGCTCAGCGCACTGTAACCCCCACCAATTGAGGTTAAACCGACTTGAATCAGTGATAAACCAATGATCATGACCACAACACCAGAAACCAGCGGCGTGATAACTCGGCGAGCTAAATGTAAGAAACGCGATAAGATAACTTCGGTCAGTGCTGCGACCATTAATGTGCCGAATAATGCCGCCATCATGGAAGGGATATCGGCTCCGCCTTGCTTGAGTGCAACTCCCCCCATAATCAACGGTGCAACAAAGTTGAAACTGGTGCCTTGAATGGAAAGTAATCCTGAGCCGACAGGACCCCACGCGCGGATCTGAATCAGAGAGGCGATTCCTGAAGCAAACAATGACATGCTGATGATTCGCTGGGTGTCATGAGCGGGTAGCCCAAGTGCTTGGCAGATAAGCATTGCGGGGGTAATCACCGCGACAAACATCGCTAATAGATGCTGTCCAGCAGCAAACAGCGCCTGAGGTAAAGGCGGCCTATCTTCAAGGCGATAGATCAGTTCGCTTTGGTTTTGTACTGTTTTTTCAACATTTTGTTCTTCAGATGCCGTTGCGTTCATTATTCCAATTCCACTAGCAAAAAGCGCATTTTAAAGAGAATAATACAAAAAGCAATCGGTTGCGCAAAAAAATTAAGGTGGATATTAAACTAAGAGCGTCACATTTTTATATGTTTTAACTTGTATTTATCGCGATTTTTTTTTCTAATCCATGCACCTGCTTTTGGCGTTTTAAGGAAAAAAATAACGTCTAATTAGTTTTAAATAATATTAACAACAGACGAGGTACATAAATGTATCATCTCGATGTCTACGGCACTCTGGTCGCTGCTACACTCGTGCTATTACTCGGACGTAAACTGGTAAAGTCAGTTTCATTTCTTGAAAAATACACTATCCCTGAACCCGTTGCAGGGGGATTATTAGTCGCTTTTACCCTGTTAGTGGTTAAGCAAGTATTTGATTGGAGCCTCTCCTTCGACTTATCACTGCAAGAACCGATGATGCTCGCATTCTTTGCGACCATTGGTTTGAATGCTAACTTAGCGAGCTTAAAAGCTGGCGGTAAAGCATTGTTAATCTTCATTTTTGTCGTTGTCGGTTTATTGCTAGTTCAAAACACAGTCGGTATCGCACTTGCGAAATTATTAGGTTTAGACCCTCTTATGGGGCTATTAGCCGGCTCAATCACTTTATCCGGTGGACATGGTACAGGCGCCGCTTGGGGTAAAATCTTTACTGAAGATTATGGCTTCAAGAGTGCAACTGAAGTTGCAATGGCTTGTGCAACCTTTGGTTTAGTACTTGGAGGGCTTATTGGTGGCCCTGTTGCACGTTTCTTAATTCGCAATATCCCAACACCTGGTACCGCGGATGAGGACAAAGATGTTCCTACCGCATTTGAAAAGCCACAATCCAACCGCATGATCAACTCGATGGTATTGATTGAAACTATTGCGTTGATCGCTATCTGTTTGCTAGCAGGAAGCTGGATTGCAGGGCTACTATCAGGCACCGCATTTGCACTGCCTAAATTTGTTTGCGTATTGTTCGTCGGTGTTATCTTAAGTAACAGCCTGTCTTTACTTGGTTTTTATCGAGTATTTGACCGCGCGGTTTCTGTGATGGGTAACGTCAGTCTATCCTTATTCTTAGCCATGGCATTAATGAGTTTAAAACTGTGGGAACTGGCGTCTTTAGCAATCCCAATGTTAGTTATTCTCGGCGTTCAAGCTTGCGTTATGGCAGGATATGCGATTTTTGTTACCTTCCGTGTGATGGGTAAAAACTATGATGCTGCCATTTTAGCGGCGGGTCATTGTGGTTTCGGTTTAGGGGCAACACCAACCGCTATCGCTAACATGCAAGCGGTAACCGATAAATTTGGTCCATCTCACCTAGCATTCTTAGTCGTGCCGATGGTAGGGGCATTCTTTATCGATATTGTGAATGCGTTAGTGATTAAGTTCTACTTATGGTTACCAGTTTTCCCAACGATTGGCGGCTAGTACAGAACAAGTATTGAAGTAAATACAAACATATATAACTAAATGTATAAATAAAGCAGGTATTGCCGTGGACATGGATGTGTTCACGGCAATTTTCATTTTAAGGAAGGAAAAAGCTTAAGCGTGGCTATATTGCTCGCGCTCAGGGAGCCAGCGTTCAATAATCTTTTGAGCATGCTCAGGGTAGTTTTGCTGGATGTGTCTAGCTAGCCGTTGCACTTCTGGCAACATATATTGATCTCGTAGCAAGTCTGCCACTTTAAAATCCGCATTCCCTGTCTGCCTGGTACCTAGCAGCTCTCCGGGGCCTCGAATTTCTAAGTCTTTTTGGGCAATCACAAAGCCATCATTACTGTCTCGTAAAACTTGTAAGCGCTGCTTGGCGGTATGAGTGAGTGGCGTTTTATAAAGTAGCACACAGTGAGATGCGACAGAGCCACGACCAACCCGCCCCCGTAGTTGGTGCAATTGTGCTAATCCAAGCCGTTCGGGGTTATCTATAATCATCAGGCTTGCGTTCGGAACATCCACCCCGACTTCGATAACGGTGGTAGCAACAAGTAACTGTATTTCGTTATTCTTAAATGCCGCCATAATGCTCTGCTTTTCGGCGGGTTTCATTCGACCATGGACTAGTCCAACTTTGAGTTCAGGTAGGGCCAACGCGAGTTCTTCGCTGGTAACTTGGGCAGCTTGCGCTTCAAGTACCTCTGAGTCATCAATCAATGTGCACACCCAATAAGCTTGCCGTCCTTCCTCTAAACAGGCTTGGCGAACGCGCTCGACAATATCACTACGTCGGGTGTCTGGAATCGCCACAGTAGTGACCGGAGTTCTTCCTGGTGGAAGCTCGTCAATCACTGAGGTATCGAGATCGGCGTAAGCAGTCATTGCCAGCGTGCGTGGGATTGGCGTAGCGGTCATGATTAATTGATGTGGGTGGAACCCTTGCTGTTCACCTTTCTCGCGCAGAGCGAGCCGCTGGTGAACGCCAAAGCGGTGTTGTTCATCAATGATGACTAACCCTAAAGAGTGAAAGCTCACTTGCTCTTGGAAGATGGCATGGGTACCGACTACCATCGAGACTTCACCACTCGCAATGGCATCTTGTTGTTGCTGGCGGGCTTTACCTTTTTGCTTACCTGCTAACCAGCCTACTTTGATACCTAGAGGTTCAAACCACTGCTTAAAGGTATTCGCGTGCTGCTCTGCAAGAATTTCAGTCGGCGCCATTAAGGCAACTTGTTTACCATTTTCAATGGCGCACAGTGCGGCTAATGCGGCCACAAGTGTTTTACCGGAACCGACATCACCTTGGATCAAACGCATCATTGGGGCATTTTTTCGTAAATCAGTTTCGATTTCTGCCACGACGCGTTTTTGCGCGTTAGTTGGTGAGAACGGCAAATTTGCCAGTAAAGGCGTTTTAAACTTTCCAGATGAAACCAGTGGTTCAGCATATAGCCGCTCATTGCCAGCTCGAATGGCAAGCATACTTAAATGGTGAGCCAGTAACTCTTCGAGGATCAAACGCTTTTGGGCTGGGTGATGCCCTTTTTCCAACTCTTCTAACGAAACATCCGGTGGTGGAGTGTGTAACAGTCGGATGGCGTCGGGGAGGCTAATTAGGCTACGGCTGAACTCTTCAGGCAGTAATTCTTGAATATTGCCACTTTCTAACATGGTGAGCGCTTGCTCCATCACTTTACGCAGTGTGGCTTGGCGGACACC
Organism: Providencia sp. JUb39; assembly: GCF_012272845.1. Taxonomy (NCBI): domain Bacteria; kingdom Pseudomonadati; phylum Pseudomonadota; class Gammaproteobacteria; order Enterobacterales; family Morganellaceae; genus Providencia; species Providencia sp. JUb39. The sequence continues at coordinate 449,337 of NZ_JAAWXD020000001.1, forward strand.
TTCGGTTGTCGGATAAACCGGAGTTAGGTTTTCTTGAAGAGTGACATTATCGGTCTCTTGGGAGACTTTATATTCAGGGTGAATAATTTCAGGTCCTGTACTACCACGACGCACTTCTCCGTAGGCAGTCACTTGGCGACCTTCGGCTAAACTATTTTTCATTGCAGCAGAGAAGTTGAAAAAACGCAGTGTTAGGTTGCCTGTACCATCGCTGATCAGGCAGGTCATCATTCTTTTACGTCCAAAAACGACTTTGGTTTGTAGAACGTGACCAGTGATAGTGGCTGTTGTGCCGGGCATCAAGTCTTTAATCTGATAAAGACGCGTATGATCTTCATAACGCAGTGGAAAATGCAGAAGCAAGTCCTGAACTGTGTTCAACCCGATTTTACTCATTTTTTCTGACTGGCTGGCACCGATGCCATGAAGTGAAGTCAGTGAAATGGTATTAAGCAGACCACGGTTCATGTCGATTCCTTAACTGAGTTGTTTTCTTTTCATTTTTTCAGAAAGCTGCATTTGTGCCCACCAAGCATCATCAGCTTCTATCTGACCTTGCTGATTGATAAATGGGCGAGGAAGCCCTTTGCGTTTAGCAACTTCAGCCAATACAGGATAGCCGCCTTCAAATAGCCATTCTTGTTGTTCTTGCTCAGATAATAGACTATTTTCTCGGTCATACATGCCTGCGAGTTGGCGCTGACGTTGGGCTTCATACAAAATAAGTGCAGAGGCGACAGAGACATTGAGTGACTGCACCATACCAACCATTGGGATGATAATATGTTGATCTGCAAGGGCTAATGCTTTATCTGAGATACCCGTTTTCTCTTGTCCCACCATAATACAGGTTGGGCGGGTATAATCAATTTCTCGAAAATCGACAGCCGTATCTGACAGATTCGTGACTAAAATCTGCATACCTTGGGATTTTATCTGAGCAATGGCGTTTTCGGTGGATTGGTGCGAGATGACTTTTACCCAACTATTACTTCCCGCCGCAGAAGAGACGGAGAGTTTAACCTGCTGGTCTGGCCAAATGGCATGAATTTTGTGGATCCCGACAGCATCAGCACTGCGCACAATTGCAGAAACATTATGAGGCTTATGAATTTCTTCAAGACAGAGTGTTAGGTCGGGCTGCCGCATCGCCATCATTTGGCAAATGCGGCGATAGCGGCGTTCATTCATAGTGAGAGTTCGTGTTTTTAATGATATCGACTAATTACGGTTACGGCTGACGCGTAGAACGTCTGGCATGATACGAATTTTACGCATCACGTTAGCCAATTGAATACGGTTTTTAATCGACAAGCGAATAAAGGCACAGTAAACACGACCATCTTTCTCTTCAGTGTTCATGCTTTGAATACTTGAATTCGCATCATTGATAGCGGCGGTCAAGTTAGCAAGGGCACCTTGATGGTTTATCATATCGACTTTAATTTCAGCGATAAAATCTGTGTCTGTCTCGGTATCCCACTCAACAGCCATAAATTTATCCGGTTCTTTCTGATAACCACGGATATTACGGCAAGATTCATGGTGAATAACCAATCCTTTACCTGGGCTAATATGCGCAATAATTGGATCGCCCGGGATAGGTCGGCAGCATTTTGCAAAGGTGATTAAGACACCATCAGCTCCCTTGATGGACAGTTTATTACGGCTTTCCGTAATCACTGGTTCTTCAACGGCACTTGGGTGAGCACTTTGAGGGTTACTTTGCAAGTTGCGAGCGACCACAACACTCATGGCATTACCTAAACCAATTTCGGCAAGTAAATCATCAATAGAGTGGAGCTTCATGCGAGCTAATTCAGCATCAATACTTTCACGAGGTATATCTGTGATTTTGGTGCCTGTACCTAGTGCATGATTGAGTAAGCGACGACCTAAATTAACGGAGTCTTCGCGTTTTAAATTCTTCAGCAACTGACGGATTTTTGCACGTGCTTTTGAACTCACCACAAAGTTCAACCATGCCGCATTTGGTCGAGCGCCTGGAGCCGTAATAATTTCTACCGTTTGACCGCTAGAAAGTGACTGGGAGAGTGGGTAAGGTTGGCGATCAACTCGCGCACCCACACAAGCATGCCCGATGTCAGTATGTACGGCATAAGCGAAGTCCACCGGTGTTGCGCCTGTCGGTAATTCGACAATACGACCTTCGGGGGTGAAAACGTAAATTTCATCAGGAAATAGGTCTGATTTTACGCTTTCAATAAATTCAAATGAGCTTCCCGCACTCTGTTGGAGTTCGAGCAAGCTTTGCATCCAACGCTGGGCTTTTACCTGCGCAGTGGTTCCCAATTCGCCTTGTTCTTTATATGCCCAGTGAGCAGCAACACCCATTTCGGCCATTTGGTCCATATCTTCAGTACGAATTTGTACTTCGACAGGTACTCCATGAGGCCCAATTAGTGAGGTGTGGAGGGATTGGTATCCGTTAGCTTTAGGAATAGCAATATAGTCTTTGATTCGCCCCGGACGAGGTTTGTAAAGACTGTGCATTTGCCCTAAAACACGGTAGCAGGTATCAACGTCTTCAACGATGACCCTAAAAGCATAGATATCCATAATGGAATGGAATCGTTGCTCTTTTTGATGCATTTTTCGATAGATAGAATACAGGTGTTTTTCGCGACCACTGACTGTACAGGGTACACCCGCCTCTGTTAATCGACCGTCAATTTCAGAAAGGATTTTTTGGATCATTTCTTTACGGTTACCACGAGCGGATTTAACCACTTCCTTGATAACACGATAACGGTTTGGATAAAGCGCTTCGAAACCTAACTCTTCGAGTTCGGTTTTAATATGGTGGATACCTAATCGATGCGCGAGAGGACTGTAAATTTCCAGTGTTTCACGCGCTATGCGTCGACGCTTATCGGGTCGTAATGACCCAAGCGTGCGCATATTGTGAGTACGGTCTGCCAGTTTGATCAAAATGACACGGATATCTTTCACCATTGCCATGATCATTTTACGGAAGTTTTCTGCTTGAGCTTCTTTCTTGTCGCGGAAATTCAGCTTATCCAGTTTGGAAACCCCTTCGACTAAGCCGGCGACGGTAGTTCCAAACAGCTGCTCTATGTCTTGAAATGTCGCTGGAGTATCTTCAATCACATCATGAAGTAGCGCAGCCATCAGTGTTTCATGATCCAAACGCATTTCAGCCAGAATACAAGCAACAGCAACAGGGTGAGTAATATAAGGCTCACCACTGGAACGGGTCTGCCCTTCATGAGCATCCCGTGCGACAACATAGGCTTTTTTCAGTAATTCAACTTGCTCTTTTGGGAGATATTGCTGAATTATTAGATTTAGGCTTTCAAACAGATACAAGGCAGACCCACCTTAGTAATTAGCGACGACCTTCAGCGATCGCAGAAACTGCCTGCATTTCAGCGGCTTCTTGCTCTTGCTGTTCTTGGCGTTCACGCACATCCAAAATGTGACCGTTAATTAAACCTTCTTCTACTTCACGTAGCGCGATAACAGTGTGCTTATCGTTTTCTTCTGGAACTAAAGGATCTTTACCACCAGTTTGTAACTGACGAGCTCTACGTGCTGCGACCAGTACGAGGTCAAAACGGTTACCAATTTTTTCTACTGCGTCTTGAACAGTTACGCGTGCCATAAGTGTGCTACTCCAAAGAAATAAAAAAATGACCTGATATGATACTGAAACTATTCTCAGTCTGCTAGTAATTTGCTGATTAAAGCATCATGTCGCTGGACTTGGCGACCTAATCTCAAGCGCTCAGCACGCATGATAGATTGTAAATCGCTCAGTGCGGTGTTGAAATCGTCGTTTACAATGACGTAATCGTATTCATTGTAATGCTCAATTTCGCCAACTGCTTGTGACATGCGCTTTTCAATGACTTCATCACTATCTTGACCACGACCACGTAGACGGCGATATAGCTCATCTTTTGATGGCGGTAGAATAAAAATACTACGTGCCTCTGGCATTTTCGCGCGAATTTGCTGAGCACCTTGCCAGTCAATATCGAGAAACACATCCACACCACTATTTAAGACTTCCTCAATAATGGGTTTTGAGGTGCCGTAGTAGTTACCGAAAACACAGGCATGCTCTAAAAAGTCATTGTTCTCAACCATCTGAAGAAATTCAGCTTCAGAAACAAAGAAGTAATGCTCGCCATGAATTTCGCCTGGGCGTGCAGCTCGAGTTGTATGAGAAACAGAAACTTGAGTGTCATACAACGGTTGTGTCTTCAGTAATGCTTGGATAAGACTGGACTTACCTGCGCCACTAGGAGCAGAGAGAATATATAACGTGCCTTGTATCATGATGATTTCTTGAATATTTGTGGGTTAGACATAAAAGATAGTGATAAACCCTACATAGTATACACGTACTTAAGACAACATGCAGCGATATCAATTAACCATGAAATAAGAGTAAAAAAATTTTGGTTATTGGAAAATTGTGAACGCCTTCCAGAAAATAAATTTCACTTAATGAAAATACCATCTGTTTTGCGAAGCGCTATGCAATTAACGGCATTGCCTGCTGTCGCCCTTGATTTATTGACTCAGAATGTAATGCAACACATAGCAGTTCGGAACATGGTATTAAACTTAAATATAATAGGGACATTATGCATTATTTTTCAGTCAGGAAACTCTGGAAATTTGGTTGGTTCTGCCTATTACTTCAATCTGTTATTTCAATAGGCTATGGCGCGGAAACGGTAGGTTCTCAAAAAGTATGCCGCTCATTAGATAATGAATTAACAAGAACGGAACAGCGGCGGTTGGAGGAGCAGCTACAAGAGTGGGATAGGCAATATCAAATCGATGGTGTGAGCGGTGTGAGTGACGAGGTTTATGACCAACTTTTGGCTAAGTGGCAGCTGGGGCAGCGCTGTCAAAATTTACCTGATACGCTAGTACAACCGTCACAGCCTAAAACTGGACGATTAACAAAACATCCCATACCCCATACGGGATTGAAAAAATTGAAATCAGAAGAAATAAACACATGGATGGCGGCTCGTCATGAAGTTTGGTTGCAACCTAAAGTCGATGGTGTCGCAGTGACTCTGCACTATGAAAATGGACGTTTAGTGTCAATGATTAGTCGAGGAAATGGGAGTGAAGGACTGAATTGGCGCGATAAAGCCGATTTTATTCAAGCTATTACCAAAACTATTTCAGCGAAGCAATCTCTTGTTTTACAGGGGGAATTATTCTGGAAGCTCAATGGACATGTACAAAGTGTGGATGGTGGAAAAAATGCACGGAGTAAAATTGCAGGTTGGCTGATGCGCAAGGAGCTACCTACACAGGTCACGGATGATATCGGCATTTTTATCTGGGCATGGCCAGATAACTCTGTCGCTATGAATCGTCAATTGAGTGAATTATCGACGCTAGGATTTGATTGGGTACAACGATATAGCCATCTAATCTCTGACTATCAATCAGCAGCCAAGTGGCGTGACCACTATTATTCAGCGCCAATGCCATTTGCAACCGATGGTATCGTTTTGAAAAGCTTTCCATCACCGCCTTCATTGGCTTGGCGAGCAAACCAAAACAGTTGGAGTGTGGCATGGAAATACCCGCTAAAAAGCGTGGTTTCAGAGGTTATGGATTTAACTTTTCGGGTAGGAAAATCAGGGGCTGTAAATGTGATTGCTAGCATTGAACCCGTCACGATCGATGATAAAAAAGTGAGTAAAATCCGCATTGGCTCGCTCAATTCCTGGAAACAAAAAGATGTGTTAGTTGGGGATAAAATCCAGCTAACGTTATCAGGACATGGGACGCCATTTATGGAGCAAGTCATTTGGCGGCGAGAGCCTAGGTTGCATCCAAATACATCCTCTCTCGAAAACTTTCATTCATTGAGCTGTTTAGCGTATACACCGGATTGTGCTCCCCAATTTGTTGCTCGCCTGGCTTGGCTAGGTAAACAATTAAAGATTCGCGGGGTGGGCGAAAAAACATGGAAGATATGGGTAGAGCAATATGGACTCTCAACGTTACTTGGCTGGCTTTCTCCTCATTGGCAAGATTCATTACCTAAGAATAAGAAAACGACAAATGCGCTTAGCCAGCTACAAAAAACATCTATGCAGCCAATAAAAAATTGGTTGAAGGGGATAGGAATTCCTTTAGAAATTAAACATCTAAGCATGATATCAACGATAGAAGAATTGAGTGAACAAGAGACTGTGGAGGCGCTGGGTTTATCTGAAAAGCGGAAGCAGGCATTAAAGTACTGGTTGGCAGAGCCTGAAATTCAGAAGGTGCTATACACTTTGCAGGAACTGTATACTCTGCAGAAGCTAGATATCAGCCATTAGCGGTTAAACGAATGGCTGATGGGAAAATCAGATTTTGGTTAATCTTGGCTTTCATAATTAAAAATAGGTAATCCCAAACGGTAGCGGATGGCAAGCAGCCTGGCACTTAAACCTGCGACCAACGTGATAATAACCACGATATCTTTAGGGAGCGGTGTATACAGCAAGCCGATATATAACCATGCGGCAGCAAAAGAGACGCCTGCGTAAACTTCTTTTTGGAAAACCAGAGGGATGGTGTTACACAGCATGTCACGAAGTACACCCCCAAATACACCGGTAACTACAGCCGCAATGGCGGCAATAATAGGGCTATAATTCATATCGAGGGCTATTTGAGCACCAAGAATAGAGAAGACGATTAAGCCAATTGCATCAAGTATTAAGAAGAGCCGACGAAGGTGTTTCATCATCGGGGCTATCCAGATGGTGACAATGGCGGCACCTGCCACGGTCATGATGTATTCGGGGTGAGCAACCCAACCTAGAGGATAGTGACCGAGTAGAATATCACGAACAGAGCCACCGCCGATGGCTGTCGCAGAAGCAATAATAATCACGCCAAAGACGTCCATTTTACGGCGTCCAGCAGCTAAAGCGCCTGTCATGGCTTCGGCAGTAATACCAATAATATAGAGAACACTTAATAACATGATGGTTTTATTCAATACTATAGTGATTGTCTAAGGGTAATATTACTTGTGAAACTTCTCGACTGAGATTTTTTATTCTCTTAAAGAATTGATTAGTTAAAGTAATCCGATAGCCTGTGTTAAATGATGTCAAAGGATAACAGATTGAACAATAAAATGCCTTATAAAGAAATGTGTATTACTGATGATTCGCGAAGTCATCAGCTTACAAATATTAATGTTTGGACACCAGATAGCCAGTGGTTAGCTTATGATGTTCGACCAAGTGGCAGTTCATTTACCGGGCAAACCATAGAAAAAATTCATGTTATTACCCATCAAAAAGTAGAAATTTATCGAGGGTTGCATGGTGCCCATGTTGGCGTAGTCACTGTAAGCGCTGAAAATCCTCCTCGTTATGCTTTTATTCAGGGGCCAGAGTATCCCGATGAGTCTTGGCAGTATGATTTCCATCATCGCCGAGGTGTTTACGTTGATGATTGCCAACTCGGTAATGCACATCCGATTGATGCAATGTGCATTACGTCACCCTATATGGCGGGTGCGCTCAGAGGTGGAACACATGTTCATGTTTTCAGCCCTGATGGGAAGTGGCTGAGCTTTACCTATAATGACCATGTTTTACATGAGCTCGATCTTCAATTAGACCAACGCAATGTGGCTGTTGCCGTACCTGCAGGCGCTGTGACTGTTGAACCTATTGGCCATGAAAGAGAATATAGCGGCGATTTTTTCTGTAGTGTTGTGACGAAGACGACTTTGGCGCCAACTCCGAATAGCGACGAGATTAGCCGAGCCTATGAAGAGGGGTGGGTTGGTCAACGTGGTTATATGAATCAACAAGGTCAGTGGCAACGGCGTGCATTAGCGTTTATTGGAGATACGCATCATCAAAATGGCGAAGTGATCCCTGAAGTTTACTTAGTTGATTTACCCGAAGATCCAAATGAATTCAAAATCCAAGGCGATGAACCTCTGCAAGGTACCGAAAAAACCATGCCAGCGCCGCCTAAGGATGTGAAACAAAGGCGTTTAACGTATACGCATCATCGGAAATTTCCAGGGTTAGCGAAACAGCCAAGACATTGGTTGCGTTCTTCACCAAATGGCGAATCAATCGCCTGTTTGATGCATGATGATCATGGCATTGTGCAATTATGGTTGGTGGCAACGGCAACAGGAGCGCTCACCCAGGTGACATTTGGCAAGTTTTCAATTCAGTCTGCATTTAGTTGGAATAAAACTGGTGAGTATCTCTGCTTTGTGTATGACAATAGCGTTGTACGTTGCCATGTGGCGACTGGAGATTTAGAACGGTTAACTCAGAGAACAGAAATAGCCCCTGTGGCAGATGCTGTTGTCTTTTCTCCAAATGATAAATTTGTAGCATTTATGCGAGATATTAATGGGTTTAGACAGATTTATATTGTTGAAACAGGGTTGTCTAATTAAAGTTTATCTGGAATAACACTCATGAAGAATAAAAAGGTGGGTATTCATCTTTTTATTCTTCAAAAAAAGAGGGGTTAAGTAATCATTAAATTAAATGCTCAATATTTGATTCATGTATATTGATTTGAAATTAATAAGCGGTGGGTTAATAGAATAGATTAAAAAAGATGGAAATTTGTTCAGTAAGATAAAGGATTTATTAACCTAAATTAACTTAATAATATTAATTGCATTTTAAGTATTATATTCCTGATTAGAGCATCAATAAGCTACTTTAATATAGGAAAATCATTGAGGGTTCTTTGGCGGTTGTTTATCAGATTGCAGCTTGTCAGATGATTGTTTATCAAGTCGCTGTTTATCAAGCTGTTCTACACGTTTTTTTGGTGAGTCTGCCTCTTGTGAACTGTTTGAATGCATATAATCCATCGGAATTAATAATGTATCCATGAGTGCAGTAAATGGTAAATCAATAACCAGCAACGGCTTAACTACCCAGCCAGTATCTTCATGCTGCAGCATATCAACGCTATTTTTTGTCCCAGGATAATAGCTATCAGTAGGACCAGCATGAGTCATAATACTGGAGCACCCACTTAATGTAAGAGTCAATAATGTGGAAAATGCTAACGACCTAAAAAAAATCAAGCTTGGCATATATATGTTGACCTGCATTTAAATGAATTTTGCCTAATCAGAGATCATAATAACTAAAAACTAAAAATTCACAATCGAGCAACTCTATTATTATTTAAGATACCCTCAGAATAATAGCTCTTTTTTGTATTATTTTATGTCGGTGATGTTAATAATTAGCAATTAAATTGTTTTTAACTAAAGTATGAAAATGCATAATTGAATTGCTGTGAACTGTGCTCTATCACACAACTTCCTCTGTGTTTATTTGGCACAATCGATTCAGTTGCAAATGTAATAACTCCGTATGTCCCGTATTTTGGTTCATTGTCGTCAAAAGGATAGCGGTCTATGAGTGAATTAGCGCTTACAGTCAGTTTATTAGCATTAGCTGCCGCACTAGGCTTATGGATAGGTAATTGGAAAATCCGCAACGTTGGCTTAGGGATTGGCGGGGTTCTTTTTGGTGGAATTATTGTTGGGCATTTTGCGCGAAGTTATGGCTTGTCTCTCAATAATGACATGCTGCATTTTATTCAAGAATTTGGTTTGATCCTCTTCGTTTATACCATCGGGATACAAGTTGGACCCGGTTTTTTCTCTTCTTTGCGTGTTTCAGGTTTAAAACTCAATGGATTTGCCTTGATGGTGGTTATTTTAGGGGCAGTCGTTACTGCTATTATCTATAAAATCGCAGATATCCCTTTACCTATTATTTTGGGCATTTTCTCGGGCGCAGTCACGAATACACCATCGTTAGGGGCTGGGCAGCAAATTCTATCTGATTTAGGGTCTGATCCGAGTTTGGTCGGGCAAATGGGAATGGGGTATGCGATGGCTTACCCTATGGGAATTTGCGGTATTTTGCTGGTGATGTGGCTCGTTCGTATTATTTTTCGTATCTCGGTAGATAAAGAATCCGCGGAGTTTAATAGTGCGAACGTTCAGCATCGTGACTCACTGCAAACGATGAACATCGCGGTGCGAAATACCAATCTTGATGGCTTGATGATGCAAGATATTCCCATGCTTGGCAGTGAAGACATTGTTTGCTCGCGGCTAAAGCGCGGGGAAATGCTGGTGGTGCCTCAACCGACGACAGAAATACATCTGGGAGATCTACTGCATGTTGTTGGGCAAAGAGAGGACTTAAATAAAGTCCGCCTAATCCTGGGTGAGGAGGTTGAAGCTTCATTATCAACTTCAAGTTCTGTATTGCACTCTGTCCGAGTGGTCGTGACTAATGACGCTGTACTAAGTAAACGTTTAAAAGAACTGAATCTCAAGCAGAAGTATGATGTGGTGGTAACTCGTTTGAACCGGACCGGGATTGACCTGATGGCAAACAACAATTCCGTACTGCAATTTGGTGATATCCTCAATATTGTTGGTCGTCCTGAATCAATTGAAGCAGTCACAGCCTTACTCGGAAACGCGAAACAAAAATTACAGCAAGTCCAGATGCTGCCTGTATTTATTGGGATAGGTTTGGGGGTTGTTTTAGGCTCGTTACCGATATTTGTACCGGGCTTTCCTGCTGCATTGAAGTTAGGTTTAGCGGGCGGACCATTAGTTGTTGCCTTGATCCTTGGACGAATAGGTCCCATTGGACGACTGTATTGGTTTATGCCACCAAGTGCCAACTTAGCGTTGAGAGAGCTTGGAATTGTGATGTTCTTGGCCGTTGTAGGGCTGAATTCGGGAGGGAGTTTTATTGAAACTCTTATTCAAGGTGATGGGCTCACATGGATTGGCTATGGGCTATTAATTACCTTTATTCCTCTGTTTATCACCGGCTTAGTTGCACGCATTTTCGGAAAAATGAATTATTTAAGCCTATGTGGTGTATTGGCAGGCTCTATGACAGATCCACCAGCATTAGCTTTTGCAAATAATATCCATCCAACCAGCGGAGCACCGGCACTTTCTTATGCCACGGTATACCCTTTAGCGATGTTTTTACGCATTATTTCGCCGCAGTTATTAGCTATCTTATTTTGGGCATTATGATTGTGAATAAAGGAAGGAATAAGATATGGAGAAAAAGTATCCGTCTATATAAGGGCGTAATTGGTCTTTGTTCTAGCCATAACTGATATTGAAAAAGTGGTTTAATAACCGCGAATAAGATTTGTCATGTACAAATATATTCGATTTCAATTATGGAGTTCTCGCTAATTTTGGCCCTTTCCTCAATGGAAAGGGCTTTTTTTAACCCTATAGCTAGATTTAGCGTTCAGATTCTTGATAGGCTTTTTCTAATTCTTGAGCAAGGATTTGAATCCCTTGCTCAATCTTTTCTGGCTCAGGAACATAGTTCATTCGCATACATTCATGGGCATGTTGCCAATCTTCTTCAAGTCCTGGGAAAAAGTAATGTCCCGGAACCATCAATACACCACGTACTTTTAAGCGGCGATAAAGTTCTAAACAACTAATTGGCAGGTCTTTAAACCACAACCACAAGAAAATGGCGCCCTCAGGTTTATGAATAAGGCATTTATCTTCAGGGATATAGCGGCGAATGATCTTAATGACTTCTTCAACGCGCTGTTTATAGAATGGTCCTATAACATTTTGAGATAATTCAAATAAATCGTCACGCTGTAGCATTTCAAGTGCGATGCTTGGACCGATACCACCCGGAGCAAGACTAATAATGCCATTCATATTACTGATGGCATCAATCAACTCTTCGCTACCAATAATAATACCGCAGCGAGTTCCCGGTAAACCGAGTTTTGACAAGCTCATGCAGAGAATGACATTTTCATTCCAAAATGGTGTGGCTTCGCTAAAGATAATGCCGGGGAAGGGAACTCCATACGCATTATCAATCAATAATGGAATATTGTGTTGCTTAGCTAATTGGTCAAGATGCAGAACTTCCTCATCGGTGATCACGTTCCCTGTTGGATTCGTTGGGCGAGATACGCAAATCACACCAATATCTTCAGTAATTTCAAGGGTGTTGAAATCAACGTGATATTTAAACTGACCATCAGGCAAAAATTCAATTTGCGGCTTATTTGCCACAAAGAGATCATCATCAAGTCCAGAGTCTGCATAACCCACATATTCAGGGGCAATTGGGAAAAGCACTTTACGAGAGATACCATCTTCAAAGCGACCAGCAAGTAGGTTAAATAGATAGAAAAACGCACTTTGGCTGCCGTTTGTTAGCGCAATATTTTTCGCGCTGATATTCCAGCCTAGTTTCGCTTTTAAAGTTGCTGCTAGCGCTTTCAACATGGCATCTTTGCCTTGAGGACCATCATAGTTACACAAGGTATCGGTCAATTGCCCATTGGCACACATTTCAGCGAGGAGGTCTTGGAAATATTTATCCATCTCAGGAATATGAGCAGGGTTCCCACCACCAAGCATAATAGCGCCGGGAGTTCTGAGACCTTCATTCAAGTCTTTCATTAATTCTGAAATGCCTGAATTCTTAGCAAATTTATTACCAAATTTAGAGAAATTCATTGTATTTATTCACATTTGTTTATTAGGTTGTTAATGGAATTTCCAACATACCGCGCCCCCACCTAGAGTTCAATAGCTTAATTACAGTTATTTTTCATATAAAATGTCAAACATAGGTAATAAATTAGTTTTTTGGGTTAGCTTATTGATCAAGCTTAGTTTATTTGTGTTGTTATATATTCAGTTTCCATCGATAAATTTTGATTTATCGATACTGGCAACAATTTACAAGGTGGTCATTGACCATCCCAGTGGCTTGCATAAAGGCGTAGCAAGTAACAGAACCTACAAATTTGAAGCCATGTTTTTTCAGTGCGTTAGACAAGCTTTTAGAAAGTTCTGTTTCCGCAGGGACTTGGGCAGATTCCGTCCATTTATTCACAATAGATTGGTGGTTCACAAAGTTCCAAATGAAAGTAGAAAAATCTATTCCTTCGTTTCTCATCGCTAAATAAGCTTTGGCGTTAGCAATAATCGCGTTGATTTTTAATCGGTTACGAATAATTCTAGCGTCTTGCATAAGGCGTTCTACATCTTTTTCATCCATCAAGGCAATCTTTTCAGGATCAAATTGATGGAATAGGTCTCGGTACCCTTGGCGCTTTTTCAAAATAGTGTACCAAGAGAGCCCTGCTTGCTGGCCTTCGAGGCAGATCATTTCGAATAATTCTTGATTATCCTTGGTGGGTTTTCCCCATTCATTATCGTGATAGGCAATATATTCGGGATCTTGGTTGACCCAATGACAGCGAGTGAGTGAGGTTTCCATTTTCATCCTTTTTCTAATAATGTTCAGCTTGTGAGCAAGAATAGAATCTTTATACTGTATAAAAATACAGTTTTAAAGGGGTGAAATTAATTTTTTTTCTTTTTAGAATGGTTACAGACGTATTCATTGCTGTATATCTGGCGGTCAAAGGGTATACTGGTCACTTTCTTAAATTTCACGTATCGCGTGCGGATCTAACATGCAAAAGTTTGATACCAAAACCTTTCAAGGTCTTATCCTGACATTACAGGATTACTGGGCGCGCCAAGGCTGTACCATTGTTCAACCACTGGACATGGAAGTCGGCGCAGGTACTTCACACCCAATGACGTGTTTGCGCGCTTTAGGTCCAGAGCCTATCGCAGCAGCTTATGTTCAGCCATCTCGCCGACCAACTGATGGTCGCTATGGTGAAAACCCGAACCGTCTACAGCACTATTACCAATTTCAGGTGATCATTAAGCCTTCGCCTGACAATATCCAAGAGTTGTACTTAGGTTCATTAAAAGAACTTGGTATTGACCCAACTGTCCATGATATCCGCTTCGTTGAAGATAACTGGGAAAACCCAACATTGGGTGCTTGGGGTCTGGGTTGGGAAGTTTGGTTAAATGGTATGGAAGTGACTCAGTTCACTTACTTCCAGCAAGTGGGTGGTTTGGAGTGTAAACCTGTAACCGGTGAAATCACTTATGGTCTTGAGCGTCTTGCTATGTATATTCAAGGCGTTGATAGCGTGTACGATCTGGTTTGGTGCGATGGCCCACTAGGTAAAACCACGTATGGCGATATTTATCACCAAAACGAAGTTGAGCAATCCACGTATAACTTTGAACATGCCAATGTTGAATTCTTATTCAAATGCTTTGAAGAGTATGAAAAAGAAGCTCAATATCTGCTTGCTTTAGAAACGCCTCTGCCACTTCCGGCTTATGAGCGTATTTTAAAAGCTGCTCATACCTTTAACTTACTGGATGCCCGTAAGGCAATTTCAGTCACAGAACGCCAGCGCTATATTTTACGCATCCGTACCCTGACGAAAGGGGTGGCAGAAGCTTATTATGCTTCTCGTGAAGCGCTGGGTTTCCCTATGTGTCATAAGAACTAAGAGGCTGTCATGACTCAACAGACTTTCCTAGTGGAAATCGGTACAGAAGAGTTACCGCCGAAGGCTCTTCGTTCTCTTGCAGAATCATTCGCCGCTAACTTTACTGCGGAATTAGATGGTGCAGATATCGCTCATGGGGCAGTGAATTGGTTTGCTGCGCCTCGTCGTTTAGCGCTGAAAGTGGAAAACTTATCCGCGGCTCAGCCAGATCGCGAAGTTGAAAAACGTGGCCCTGCAATTTCCCAAGCATTTGATGCTGAAGGTAAACCAACAAAAGCAGCCGAAGGTTGGGCTCGTGGCTGTGGGATCACCGTTGACCAAGCAGAACGCTTAACCACCGATAAAGGCGAATGGTTACTGTATCGCGCACAAATGAAAGGGCAGCCAGTCAGTGAATTATTGATTGATATGGTTAGCCGTTCATTAGCAAAATTACCAATCCCTAAATTAATGCGCTGGGCAGATAAAGAGACTCAGTTTGTACGTCCTGTGCATACTGTGACATTACTGCTGGGTAGCGATGTTGTTAAGGGCGAAATTCTTGGTATTAAGAGTGACCGTATTATCCGTGGTCACCGTTTTATGGGTGAAGCTGAATTCACAATTGATAACGCGGAACAATACCCAGAAATTTTACGCACTCGCGGTAAAGTCATCGCAGATTACACTGAGCGTAAAGCGACAATTATTGCCGATGCAGAAAAAGCAGCTCAAGCGTTGGGCGGTAAAGCAGATTTAACCGACAGCTTAGTTGAAGAAGTGGCTTCTTTGGTTGAATGGCCAGTAGTATTAACAGCAAAATTCGAAGAGAAATTCTTAGAAGTTCCTGCTGAAGCACTGGTATACACCATGAAAGGCGACCAAAAATATTTCCCTGTTTATGATAATGCTGGCAAGTTAATGCCAAACTTTATCTTCGTGGCAAATATTGAATCTTCAGATCCTCAGCAAATTATCTCCGGTAACGAAAAAGTCGTTCGCCCGCGTTTAGCAGATGCGGAATTCTTCTTCAAAACTGACCGTAAGCAGCGCTTAGAAGATAACTTACCACGTTTAGAAACTGTTCTGTTCCAGCAACAGCTAGGTACTCTGCGTGATAAAACCGATCGCTTAGAAGCGTTAGCAGGTTGGATTGCGAGCAAGATTGGTGCGGATGTAAATCACGCAACCCGTGCAGGCTTACTGGCTAAATGTGACTTGATGACCAACATGGTCTTTGAATTCACAGACACTCAAGGTGTTATGGGGATGCACTATGCTCGCCATGACGGTGAGTCAGAAGATGTTGCACTTGCACTAAAAGAACAGTATCAACCGCGTTTTGCGGGTGATGAATTGCCATCTACCGATGTTTCTGCGGCATTAGCGTTAGCTGAAAAAATGGATACCCTTGCAGGTATTTTCGGTATCGGCCAGCATCCGAAAGGGGATAAAGACCCATTCGCTCTGCGCCGTGCGGCATTAGGTGTGTTACGTATTATTGTTGAAAAAGGCTATCAGCTTGATCTTGTGGAAATGACCCAAGAGGCTGTACGTCTATATGGCGATAAACTGACTAACAAAAATGTCGTGGAAGATGTGGTTGAGTTCATGCTAGGTCGCTTCCGTTCTTGGTACCAAGAACTGGGCTACAGCATCGACACTATCCAAGCCGTATTAGCTCGCCGCCCAACTCAGCCAGCTGACTTCGATGCGCGCGTTAAAGCTGTGACTCATTTCCGTTCTTTAGAAGAAGCACAGGCGCTGGCAGCTGCCAACAAACGTGTTTCTAACATTCTGAGTAAGTCAGAAGAGAAACTCGCTGATAGCGTGTTAGCGTCTGTACTGAAAACGCCAGAAGAAGTAAAATTGGCCACTCACGTTGTGGTACTGCAAGACAAGCTTGCGCCAATGTTTGCTGAACGTAACTACCAAGAAGCACTCGTAGAGTTAGCTTCTTTACGTGAAGTGGTGGATGAATTCTTTGCGAACGTCATGGTGATGGATGAAGATCCTGCTGTGCGGAATAACCGTTTAACACTGTTAAGCCAGCTTCGCGAGCTATTCTTAAAAGTTGCAGATATTTCACTGCTTCAATAGGTTGATTTTTAGTCAGTTATTTTTGATTTAGAAAATAATTGAATAAATATGACCTTCCCAGTGATTGGGATAAAATAAGCGCTAAAATATTTTTAGCGCTTATTTTTTACCCAAAAGTAGACGTAAAAATAAGAAACCATACCATTTTGATGGTTTTATCAGCATACGAACGGTTTTAGCGAAAAATAGGGTTGACGATCCCCATTCTTGGCAGTATTATTCACACTGTTTTCGGCGAGTAGCGCAGCTTGGTAGCGCAACTGGTTTGGGACCAGTGGGTCGGAGGTTCGAATCCTCTCTCGCCGACCAAATTCTAAAACCCACCTCATTGAGGTGGGTTTTTTCGTTTCTATCTCCCTTATTTTTCCAACGCCTTTTAGTTACCACTATTACGCTCATTTAATACACATTACGTATTAATAAGCTTTTCATTGCTTTTAAGCTCAGTGCTCAGAACAAAACAAACTTATCTATCAAAACAAGTCTGTTAATCAAAACTAGCTTTCATAATGTGATTGGTATTTTCCCCCGCGATTCCCTGAAAATGGTAAGAGGATATATAAATCCGCCAATAATTCTTTTTAGTATAAAAAACATGCAAAACAATCAGCTAACAAATAGTTTCATGTGAATTCTATTTAGCGTTTTATGTTGCAGTTTTTTGTATTGCCCACTATTTCCGCTCAGTAATTCAGCACTTAATCACAAATATACAAATAATTAACGTCCTTATAAAAATCTATCCAGTAATGTTTCTGTGGTTATAACCGCTAGGAAATAAACATTTTCGTAACATATAAGGCTATATTTGCACCGAAATAATCCAATAAATGTTATTTAAGCGAAATTGTTACAGTGAATAATGCTATTGACGAAATGTATTCCAGTTGATTAATTGCACAGTGAATAACAAAAAATACAGATACGGCATCTGTCTTATCCAAGATGGATTTCAGTATTCGATAAAACAACATACACCACAGGAGCATTACCAATGACGCTCTCGATGAAAAAGACAGGTTTATTGACGGTAGGCTTAACATTAGCTGCTTTAGCGGTATCTGCCTCAGTACAGGCTAAAACACTGGTTTATTGTTCTGAAGGTTCACCTGAAGGGTTTAACCCGCAGTTGTTCACCTCAGGAACAACTTATGATGCGAGTTCAATCCCTCTGTATAACCGTTTGGTTGAATTTAAGCTGGGTACGACTGAAATTGAGCCGGGCTTAGCAGAAAGCTGGGAAGTCAGTGACGATGGTAAAGTGTATACATTCCACTTGCGTAAAGGTGTGAAATGGCACTCCAATAAAGATTTCAAACCAAGCCGTGACTTAAATGCGGATGACGTGATCTATACGTTCATGCGTCAAAAAGATCCAAACCACCCATACCACAAAGTTTCTGGTGGTAGCTATGAATACTTTATGGGAATGGACATGGACAAAATTATCGACAAAGTTGAAAAAGTCGATGACAACACAGTGCGTATCACATTAACGCGTCCAGAAGCGCCATTCTTAGCGGATATGGCAATGGACTTCGCATCAATCTTATCAGCGGAATATGCTGATCAAATGATGAAGGCGAAAACCCCAGAGAAAGTTGACCTGAACCCAATTGGAACAGGGCCTTTTGAACTGCAACAATATCAGAAAGATTCTCGTATTCTGTACAAAGCGAATAAAGATTACTGGGGAGCAGTACCGAAAATTGACCGTTTAGTTTTCTCTATCACCCCTGACGCGTCAGTACGTTATGCAAAACTGCAGAAAAATGAGTGCCAAGTGATGCCGTATCCTAATCCGGCTGACTTAGAGCGCATGAGAGCAGATAAAGAAATTACGTTAATGGAGCAGCCTGGTCTGAACGTAGGCTACCTGTCTTACAACGTTGAAAAGAAACCACTGGATAACCAAAAGGTTCGCCAAGCGCTGTCGATGGCTGTGAACAAAGACGCCATTATCCAAGCGGTTTATCAAGGTGCGGGTCAAAAAGCGAAAAACTTAATTCCACCAACTATGTGGGGTTACAACGACGCGATTAAAGATACCGAATATAACCCAGAAAAAGCCAAGAAATTGCTGGCGGAAGCGGGCTTCCCAGAAGGTTTTGAAATTGACCTGTGGGCAATGCCAGTTCAACGTCCATATAACCCGAATGCACGCCGAATGGCAGAAATGATCCAAGCTGACTGGGCGAAAATCGGCGTTAAATCGAAAGTGGTTAGCTACGAATGGGGTGAATACCTGAAGCGTGCTAAGAGCGGCGAGCCTCAAACTGTAATGATGGGTTGGACTGGGGACAACGGTGACCCTGATAACTTTTTCGCGACCTTATTCAGCTGCGCAGCGAAAAAACAGGGTTCTAACTACTCTAAATGGTGTAATCAAAGCTTTGAAGACGTGATCCAGCCAGCACGTATGACATCAGATCACAACAAACGTGTAGAACTGTACAAACAAGCTCAAGTGATAATGAACGAACAAGCGCCTGCGCTGATCGTCGCTCATTCCACCGTGTTTGAGCCTGTGCGTAAAGAAGTAAAAGGCTACGTGGTTGATCCGTTAGGTAAACACCACTTCGAAAACGTAGACATTGATAAGTAATTGTTTTTAATCTGTAAATGCCCTTCGTTGCCTCTTTGCAGCGGAGGGCGTTTTCTCCTCTGACGTTCAGAAGATGCAGATAAATTTAGTTATTTGTGAGCAGATGAAAACGTTGTTTTTCTGACCAGCCAAGCGGACTAAGAGCCGTCGACGGCATTATTAAAGAGACTCAGGATATGCTGCAATTTATCCTCCGACGATTCGGGCTCGTGATCCCCACCTTTATCGGTATCACGCTACTTACTTTTGCTTTCGTTCACATGATCCCAGGCGACCCAGTCATGATTATGGCGGGTGAACGCGGATTATCTCCAGAAAGACACGCATACTTAATGGCTGAATTAGGACTTGACCAGCCACTTTGGAAACAATATCTCCATTACCTGAACGGCATAATGCACGGTGATTTAGGGATCTCCTTAAAAAGCCGCATTGGTGTTTGGGAAGAATTTTTACCTCGCTTTTTAGCCACCGTAGAACTGGCCACTTGCGCCATGATTTTTGCGGTTTCTGTTGGGATCCCTGTCGGGGTTTTAGCGGCAGTTAAACGTGGTTCGATTTTCGATCACACTGCGATCGGCGTTTCATTAACAGGCTACTCTATGCCGATCTTCTGGTGGGGGATCATGTTGATCATGTTGGTCTCTGTTCAGTGGGATCTCACTCCCGTTGCGGGAAGGGTAAGCGACACTGTTTTCCTTGATGACTCGAATCCGCTCACGGGTTTTATGCTGATTGATACCCTAATTTGGGGAGAAGCGGGAGACTTCAAAGATGCAGTGGAGCACTTAATTTTGCCATCCATTGTACTCGGAACCATTCCACTGGCTGTGATTGTGCGTATGACTCGCTCGGCGATGCTGGAAGTATTAGGGGAAGACTATATTCGTACGGCGAGAGCCAAAGGTGTTAGCCGTGCTCGCGTGATTTTAATTCACGCCCTGCGTAACGCATTACTGCCGGTTGTCACGGTCATTGGTTTGCAGGTCGGTGTGATGCTCGCCGGTGCAATTTTGACAGAAACTATTTTTTCATGGCCGGGATTAGGTCGTTGGTTAATTGAAGGATTACAACGTCGAGATTACCCAGTGGTTCAAGGTGGCGTCTTACTTGTCGCAACGTTGATTATCTTCGTTAACTTAGTGGTTGATGTGCTGTATGGCATTGTTAACCCACGTATTCGTCATAAGAAATAAGGAGCGCAAACATGTCTCAAACAACTGAGTCGAAAGCTGTCAGCGCCCCGAAGCCGATGACACCCTTACAAGAATTCTGGCATTACTTTAAGCGCAACAAAGGCGCTGTTGTTGGTATGTTCTACATCATCTTGATGGTATTAATTGCTATCCTTGCGGGTGTATTAGCGCCTCATGCTCCTGATGAGCAATTCCGTCAGGCGTTACTGACGCCGCCAGTCTGGGAAGAGGGTGGCTCATGGGAGTTTATTCTTGGTACGGATGATGTCGGGCGCGATTTATTATCTCGCCTAATGTACGGAGCAAGGCTTTCGTTATTAGTGGGCTGTCTCGTGGTGGTGTTATCCCTAATTATGGGGGTCACTATTGGGGTGATTGCGGGCTATTTTGGCGGCGTAGTGGATGCGCTGATTATGCGTGTCGTCGACATTATGTTGGCTCTGCCAAGTTTATTACTCGCATTGGTCTTGGTGGCAATTTTCGGACCTTCGATTGTCAATGCCTCGATAGCGTTAACCTTTGTGGCATTACCGCACTATATTCGTTTGACGCGAGCCGCGGTTCTCGTGGAAGTGAATCGTGACTATGTGACTGCCTCGAGAGTGGCGGGAGCAGGGGCGTTGCGTCAAATGTTCGTCAATATTTTACCTAACTGTCTGGCACCATTGATTGTACAGGCATCTTTAGGCTTCTCGAACGCCATCTTAGATATGGCTGCACTGGGTTTTCTGGGAATGGGGGCACAGCCACCAACACCAGAATGGGGAACTATGTTGTCTGATGTGTTGCAGTTTGCACAAAGCGCATGGTGGGTCGTAACGTTCCCAGGATTAGCAATTTTATTAACGGTATTAGCGTTTAACCTGATGGGTGATGGTTTACGTGACGCCTTTGATCCAAAACTCAAGCAGTGATGAGGTAATCTAATGGCATTGTTAAATGTAGAAGAACTCTCCGTTCACTTTGGTGACGAAGGGACACCGTTTCGCGCCGTTGACCGCATCAGCTACCAAGTTGAGAAAGGGCAAGTGGTGGGGATCGTAGGCGAATCAGGTTCCGGTAAATCAGTTAGTTCACTGGCGATTATGGGGTTAATTGATTACCCCGGCAAAGTGATGGCGAAATCATTGCAGTTTGATGGACGCGATTTATTGTCGATTCCTGAAAAAGAGCGTCGCCAAATTGTCGGCGCAGATGTGGCAATGATTTTCCAAGATCCGATGACCAGTTTGAACCCATGCTTTACGGTCGGTTATCAGATCATGGAAGCGTTAAAAGTACACCAAGGGGGCAATAGAAGCACCCGTAAACAGCGGGCCATTGACCTGCTAAACATGGTGGGAATTCCTGATCCGCAGTCACGCCTTGATGTATATCCTCACCAGTTATCTGGCGGGATGAGTCAGCGAATTATGATTGCGATGGCGATTGCTTGTCGTCCAAAGTTGTTGATCGCCGATGAACCCACTACGGCGCTTGATGTGACCATTCAAGCACAAATCATTGAATTATTGTTGGAATTACAACAACAAGAAAATATGGCGCTAGTACTGATTACCCATGACTTAGCGTTAGTGTCGGAAGCCGCACACCATATTATCGTGATGTATGCAGGGCAAGTGGTCGAGTCTGCGAAAGCGAAGGATATTTTTAAACATCCGAGACACCCCTATACCCAAGCATTGCTGCGCGCATTGCCTGAGTTTGCTAGCAACAAATCGCGTTTAGCTTCTTTGCCGGGTGTTGTACCCGGTAAATATGACCGCCCTGAAGGATGCTTACTCAACCCGCGTTGCCCGTATGCAACGGATCGTTGTCGCCAAGAGGAGCCTGCGTTACAAACCATTGGTGACCGTCAGGTGAAATGTCACATGCCACTGGATGATATGGGGAGACCAACGCTATGAGTGAGCAACAAGCTAAAGGAATGCCGTTATTAAAAGCGGTGGACTTGAAAAAATACTATTCCGTGAAAGGCGGGGTCTTCTCGAAGGAGAAAACACTCAAAGCGCTTGATGGTGTCTCTTTTGAGTTAGAAAAAGGGAAAACATTGGCGGTGGTTGGGGAGTCAGGTTGTGGAAAATCCACACTTGGGCGCTTATTAACGATGATTGAGCAACCATCGGACGGTGAGCTGTATTATCGTGACCAAAACTTACTGATTGCTGATAAAGCAGCAGAGAAACTACGTCGCCAAAAAATCCAAATTGTCTTCCAAAACCCATATGGTTCGCTGAACCCGCGTAAAAAAGTCGGGCAAATTTTGGAAGAGCCTTTATTGATTAACACCTCGCTATCGAAAGAGCAGCGTAAAGAAAAAGTGTTATCCATGATGGCAAAAGTGGGTTTGAAAACGGAGCACTATAGCCGTTATCCACACATGTTTTCTGGTGGGCAGCGTCAACGTATCGCTATCGCTCGTGGGTTGATGTTAGACCCTGATGTGGTTGTGGCGGATGAGCCAGTATCGGCGTTGGATGTGTCCGTACGTGCTCAGGTATTGAACCTGATGATGGATTTACAGCAAGAATTGGGGCTTTCCTATGTGTTCATCTCTCACGATTTATCGGTGGTAGAGCATATCGCGGATGAAGTGATGGTGATGTATTTGGGGCGTTGTGTGGAAAAGGGGACTAAAGAGCAGATTTTTAATAATCCTCAGCATCCATACACTCAAGCGCTACTTTCTGCGACGCCACGTTTGAACCCTGACCAACGCCGTGAGCGAATCAAATTAACGGGAGAATTACCGAGCCCCATGAATCCGCCTCCGGGGTGTGCGTTTGCAGCACGTTGTCGACGCGCTTTTGGTCCTTGCACGCAATCTCAGCCAGCATTGAAAAATTACCGTGAGCAGTTAGTCGCTTGTTTTGCCGTTGATGAAGACGAAAAGCAGGTAATAGTCGCAAATTAATTACTTTAGACGGCAGAAAAGCAGACTTTCTGCCGTTTCTTTATGCTGTATCTACTCACTTTAGCGGTTAATTTGGAGCTTATCTTAAATAAGTGATCTTTCTTTTTTAAAGCTGCACCTTTATACAGAAAATCAAGTATACTGTTTGTCCGATTTTTTTCTTTAAAAAGCAGCTTGATTAGGAAGGTTGTGGGAAATGAACACTCGTGTCCAACGTTCACTCACGTTTAAGAGCATGGTCGTATTCTTTGTGATTACGTTGCTTTTTCTTGCACTTTTTTTGTCCATTCAATTTACTTACCTCTTAGAACAGCGCAAACAAGATTATTTAAATCAACTGAGCAATGCCGTAGTTCAAGTCCAAAAACCATTGACGGATTCACTACTTAGCTCTGATTTAAACGAAGCCAAAAGGCTACTTGTGAGCCTGAAAACCTCGGGGATTATGGGAAAAGCCATTGTTACGGTGGATAATGCGACGGTAATGAATTTAAGCTTTGCCACGCCGAAACCGATCCCAGAATGGTCTTTACCGCTTATTGGTATTCCGGTTGAGATGACTGTTCCATTGTATGCCTATGGTACGGTAGCGCCACAAGCGAAACCTCAAGGTTATTTGACGTTACAAGTGGATTCTAACCGGGTTTACCGTTTTGCACTCAACACCTTTGCGTTGTTAACGACAACGTATTTGCTGCTAGCGCTGATTATCTCCATTGCGATGACGTGGTGTGTGAGCCGCATGATTGTGCGCCCATTGCGTAAAATTGCGGGCGAGTTGCAAGCAAATCAACACATCGACCATTTGGAAGTTTCTCAATATCATCAAGATGATGAGATAGGATTATTGGCGAAAGGTTATAATCGTCAAATAAAACAACAAAATTCAGATTAAGCCATGAACATGTTATAAGGTTTGTGGTCTAATATCATTACACATACCTATCATATTGTTAGCAGCAAGATTCGGGCGACTTACTCACTATCTGTCGTATCCAAAATGCGAAATATCGGCAAATAAATGGTGATGTTTAACATGCATTTTAGTGATCAACTTAGCGACTTAGCGTATTGAGTGCCGCCCAATTATCTCAATAACATGCAGCGATGTATTTTTCGGGTATAGTGATAATCAAATTTTTGATGAAGCCAAACTATATCGCTTAACCGAGTCAATTAGCGTTTTTCGTTAATTTTTCTGTTGCTGTTTACGGTTAAATACAAGGATATAAAGAACATAGGGGTCTACATGCAGGGTTTGAAAGTGCGATATATCATCGGCGTGGTACTTTTATCAGTCACTGGTTTTGCTAGTGCTGAACCTTTACAACCCGATCCAGCATGGCAGCAAGGAAAGCTCGAGAATGGCTTTAATTGGCAGTTATTACAAACACCACAGCGTCCAAATGATCGAATCCAACTTCGGTTAGCCATTAAAACAGGTTCGTTATCTGAAAAAGCCAGTGAAAAAGGGTACAGTTATCTGATCCCTCGAATGGCGCTATTCCATCAATCTGAAGCTTTTCCTGCTGCTACATTGCAAAATTTTTGGCGTCAGGCAACCGACCCTGATATGCCGTTACCTCCAGCCGTCGTTTCTTACGACTACACAATTTATAGTTTAAGTCTGCCTAATAACCGCCCTGATTTGGTAAAACAAGCATTAAGTTGGTTGGCAACGTCTGTCGCTGGGGCGCAATATACTGAGAATTCATTACAGAGTGGCTTAACTGTTCCCAATATCCCAGTGGCTACCTTACCAGTCAATGCCAACGACCCTGTTTGGCGTGCTCGTCTCAATGGGTCGGCGATGCTAGGTTATGATCCAGGGCAGAAGCCAAACGGTAAAGTCGATTTAGCCAGCGTGAATTCGTTCTATCAAAAATGGTACACACCTGATGTCATGACATTATATGTCGCGGGGCATGTGGATTCTCGCATGTTATCTGACAGTATCACTCAAGCGTTTTCATCGTTAGAAGGTAAGCGTTCTGAGCCTGTTTCAGTTGCTGTTTTATCGTCAGTGAAGCCTCAGGCAATTGATATCCTTCAAGACAAATCAACGCAAGATACACTCTCGCTAATTTGGGATATTGATTGGTTGCCAATCAAAGATTCCAACGTGTTGCTGCGTTATTGGGGAAGTGACCTCGCTCGCGAAGCCATTTACCGCTCATTACAGAAGTCCTTTAAACAAAAGTTTGCTGAAGAGGGTGTGACACCGGGCTTAGATTGTCGTGTTCAGTATCAAAAAGCGAGCTGTACGCTAGCGATTTCTGCACCACCAGAAAAAATGGCTGCAGTGGCAGACGTGGCGTTGAATGAGCTGGCGGCAATCAAACAAAATGGTATTGACCCAGAGCTGTTCAATGACATGATGAAAGAGAAGCAAGTTCAATTATCACAACTGTTTGCGGCATATGCTCGTACCAGTACCGATGTGTTAATTAGCCAGCGTTTGATTTCACAACAAAATGGCGTCGTGGATATCGCACCTGAGCAGTATCAATTACTCAGACAAGCGTTCTTAGGAACTCAAAATCTTGAACAAGTAAACATGGAAGCGCGTCGTTTACTGTCTCAAGAAGCGGCGATTGTCTTAGCACAGCCGAAAGAAAAACAGACCATGGATGCAGAGCAAATTCGCCAGAAATTCACGCAAGTGTTATGGCCTAAATTACCTGCGGTTGTGGAGCCGGCACCAGAATCTCCAGCAGTCGCAGAGCCTCAAGAGGGCGGGCCTGCACCAGCGTTACCGATTCCAGCACCATTGACTCGTTAGTGGTCAATTGAATAAAAATAGCCCTCACTAATGAGGGCTAAGATTGCAGACAAAGAGGGATAAAAGCGTGGTTTTTCCCTCTTTGTGTTATCAGGCGAAAATCAATAAATTGATTTTTCTAATTAATTTTACAATCCAAAAGAGCCATTCTCAAACCCTCTAGGTTTGAGAATGGTCTAAGCCCTCAATAATGAGGGTTATTTTTTTGTGTTGATGGCGCTTTATTTAGACGTCAACAATGCTTCAATCGCGTTAATCAGTTCGTTCCGTGAATCTCGATTATCCACAAACCCCGCAGCACTGGTTTGAGTTGCCGGTGAGTAGTACGCAACGGAACCCCAAAAGCCTAAATGGGAATAGAGTGTCATGCCGTTGACCTCGCTGACCATGATCCCTTGCCGATAGCCTTGCGCCCCTTCATGGGAGCCTGCACTTAACATGGTGTCTAGGGTTTCCGATTTGGTAAAAATCTTACCGCTAAATAGCGCTTCAAAGAACTGTGCCATTTGTTTCGAGGACATCACTAAGCCACCACCGCCATACACATCCATTGAAGGATCCATGTCGGAGCAATCGAGTTTTCCGAGGTACTGTTTTGCACGAGGTTCCGTTGTAGCAGGGAGTTCAAATGTTTCCCAGTAGGCGGTCTGCAAGCCAATTTCATTAAACTTCAAGAGTTCTCGGACGGCTTCTCCCAGTGCTTGTCCCGTTATTCGTTCAATAATATTCCCAAGTAGAATATAGCCCGTATCAGAATAGATAAAAGCTTCGGAGGGGCGGAAAAAGGGGTGATCTTGCTGAACATATAGCTCAATTTGCTCTGAACGTGTCCATTGATAATCAGGACGTTTTAAGACGTCTTTGAGGTATTCCTCGTTGGCATGATCCAATAGCCCACTACTATGGTTGAGTAGGTGACGGATCGTAATCGCATCGGTGTCGTATTTTGGTGAGAGTAATTGATTGTATTTTGGTGAAATATAATGAGAAATACTGTCATCCACAAACAGCTTGCCCATCTCAGCCAAGCGTAAAATCGCCGCTGCAGTAAAGGGCTTGGTGTTACTCGCAATGCGCAAAGGCGTATCGACAGTTAATGGTTCCCCCGCAAGATCGCTACCTCGCGCACAGAATGTTCCAACGCAGTTTTGTGGCTGATTATGGTAATAAACGACGACACCACAAGATAGATTTTCCAATTGAGAGATTTGCATTGTCGGATTCCTTAGGCGTGAGTTCACTGTATCTTAGGCAGTTTGTTGCTATAACATACACGCTTAAAATGCGTTTAGTTTGCTAATTTTATGATAGTAATGAGAAATGCGGCTGTTATCACATTCCGAAAAACAGTTAGGTTCATTGAGTAAATATTGGGATAGAATGATAAAGATACATATTATATGCAATTTATTAACATGCCATTCATCTATCGCATAAGCATAAAAAGGTAAGGAAAGTATGAGCTATTCCAATGTATTACTGCATCGCCTAAACCTACGTTATCCTATTATTCAAGCACCTATGGCGGTAGTTTCAACACCTGCGTTGGTCGCCGCCGTTTGTGAGGCGGGCGGATTGGGCTCCTTAGCACTGGGCGCCAGCTCGGTAGATCAAGCTAGGTCAATGATTGCAGCCACTCAAGCACTAACAAACAAACCATTTAATGTGAATGTGTTTTGCCATACGACACCACAACGCAATAGCCAGAACGAACAGGCTTGGTTGGCACATTTACAGCCTAAATTTCAGCAGTTTAACCATCAAGCCCCAGAGCAATTGGATGAAATTTATCTCTCATTTTTAGATAACCCAGCCATGTTGGAACTATTTTTAGAAATGAAACCCGCAGTCGTGAGTTTCCACTTCAATGTGCCGTCTCGTGAAGTTATCAATGCTTTGAAAGAAAAAGGTATTTTTACGATGGCGACGGCGACAAACTTACATGAAGCCCAATTAATTGAACAAGCAGGCATTGATGCAATTGTGGCGCAAGGAATAGAAGCTGGTGGCCATCGTGGCATGTTTGATGTGCAATTAAAAGATGAAGAACTGACAACAAATCAGCTGGTTGCGCTACTTGCTAAACACACGCAATTACCGATTATTGCGACAGGGGGGATCATGGATGGTGCGGATATCAAGCAAGCCCTTGCTCATGGTGCTTCTGCCGCACAATTAGGAACCGCCTTTCTGTTATGCCCAGAATCTGCGGCAAATGAAGGATATCGTCGTAAACTGAAAAGCCAAACAACGGATAATACTTATTTAACAGCCGCTATTTCAGGGCGACCAGCCCGAGGTATTTTCAACCAATTTATGCAAGCGGGGCAGCAGTATGATGAAAGTAAATTGCCGGATTATCCCATCGCTTATGATGTGGGTAAGCAACTGAATGCCGCGGCAACTCACTCCGGTAGTGATGAATTTGCCGCCCATTGGGCGGGACAAAATGTGGCAAAAGTCCGTGAAATGAGTGCAAAAGATTTGATGGCGACATTAGTGAAAGAGATGGAATAAATGCGTGAAGGGAATGATGAATTCATCATTCCCTTATGATTGAGATTAAGAAGTGAGAACGTCTTGTACACGACCTTTCGGCTCATCCGTGGCAATCCACGCGGCGCAAAAGAGAGTAAGTCGGGCAAAGAAATAGAAAAATGCCATTAACCCCAATACTGAACCAAAAGCTGCACCCGATGGCGAAGAGGCTAAGGTTGGTAAAATCCATGTCATGATAGATTTGATGATTTCAAATCCAATCGCGGCGAGCAAGGTGCCTTTCAGCAGTGAGCGGCGACGGTGCTGCATGCGCGGTAAAATCCAGAAAATCCACAAAAATAATAAGAAGTTGGCGGTAATGGAAATTGCTAAGCCGATCAGTGTCCATACAGGTTTAAGCCACTCGATGCTGTCTAAACCAAGTGTACTGACAATGGTTGCTTGTGCAGAGCCTGCTACGGAGGTCAGTGTAATGGTGACAATTAACGCAATTAGCAAGCCAATTAGCGCGAAAAAGTCCCGAACATAGCGGAAAATGATATTTTCTTGCTCTGATTCATTTCGTTCCCAAATGGTGCGAGATTGTGCCAAAATCGCTAAGCGCAAGTTATTTACCCAGTTAACGCCAGAATAGACCGCTAGTGCTAAACCAGTTAACCCCACGGTGGTACGCTGGCGGATAGCCGTATCAATGGTTTGTTCAAGGGTATTTGCGAGTGTGGGATCAGTAATATTGGCAGAAATGCCACGAATGAGCTTCTCAAGTAATTCAGGATTGCTGGCTAACACGAAACCCGCCGCAGCGAAGCTAAACATCAGTACAGGGATCAGGGATAAAAACGAGAAATAGGTAATTGCGGCACCAAACTGGTTACCCATTCTATCGGTAAAACGTTGGGCAGTGCGGATTAAATGCGCAATAAATGGAATTGCACAAACAAAATCGACCACTCTCATTGAGAACGTTAAGGCTTTTTTACTACCGTCTAGGCTTTTGTTTAGAGTGGATTTTAATTTGTTGGTCTCTTTTTGTTGCTCATCTTGCATGTCTGACATGCGTTCCCCTTTTCACTGCTTAATCAAAATATTCTTATAATTCACCATTCTATATTCTTTTATACTATAGCCTAAGTTTGTTGATAATTTCACCCTATGCCTTTATTTATCCAAAATTAGGCATAGGGTGAGATAAAGAATAGAAATTAACTATTTGATTAAAATTGAATTTTTATTAAAGGGTATCTTTGTAGATGTCGGAGAGGTCTTGAGCTTCTTTAAGTTCAGCCTTTGCTTCGGCGACCTTACGCTTATGTTTAGCGATTTTTTCAGGGTCACCTTTTTGAACAGATTCTTGCAATTCAGCTTCACGCTCAGCAACTTTTTTCTGTTTTTCAGCAATTTTCTGCTGGCTATCGCGATACAGAGAATCAGAGGTACAGTAGCGATTAACGTTCTCGAGCGCTCGCTCTAAGCCATTTACGCGGTAAGTATTACCGTGTGCTTTGGCATATTTGAGCTGAGTTTCAATTTTTTGTTTTTTGATTTCACATCCTTGGGATGAATTACCTGCCATTGCAGAATTATTCACTAAAAATAACGCTAAAATGGAAGATATTATAAATACTCGTTTCATTGGTTTCCCCTGTTGTGGTTTTTAATTTTGCTTAGGATAGCTTTTTGCTAAGGAAAGGTCATGTGCAATTTTGTCATGTTTTGTCACTATGACAATCCCATCAAATTTTAGCTATAATGGCGCGAAAGAAATTATTCGGTCTATTTTTCATTCAACAGACCTTCTGTACAGATTCTATTAACAGCGTTCACAAAAGTGACCGCTGAATTCCTCAGGAAATAAACGCGACATGTTAAGTTATCGTCATAGCTTTCACGCAGGCAACCATGCGGATGTTCTCAAACATACGGTGCAAAGCCTGATCATTGAATCTCTTAAAGAAAAAGAGAAACCATTTCTGTATCTGGATACCCATTCCGGCGCGGGTCGTTATCAATTAACTAGCGAACATTCAGAAAAAACAGGGGAGTATCTCGAAGGGATTGCACGAGTTTGGGAGCAACCGGACTTACCTGAGGAACTACTGCCCTATATGCAAGTTGTACGCCGTTTAAATGAAAACGGTCGCTTACGCTATTACCCTGGCTCGCCACTATTAGCGAAACATTTATTGCGTGAGCACGATAAACTGATTTTAACCGAGTTACATCCAAGTGATTACCCATTATTGCGTACTGAGTTTTCTCGCGATGAGCGTGCACAAGTTGCCCGTGAAGATGGTTATCAACAGTTAAAATCGAAATTACCTCCGCAAAGCCGCCGTGGTTTTATGCTGATGGATCCACCTTATGAGATGAAATCAGACTACGAAGCGGTCGTAAAAGGCGTTGTTGAAGGTTATAAACGTTTCGCAACAGGCACTTATGCGATTTGGTATCCAGTGGTTCTGCGCCAACAAATCAAACGCATGGTGAACCAGCTAGAAGCAACGGGTATCCGTAAAATTCTGCAAATTGAATTAGCGGTGCGCCCTGACAGCGACCAACGCGGCATGACCGCATCCGGTATGATTGTCATTAACCCGCCTTGGAAACTTGAGCAGCAGATGAAAAATGTCCTGCCATGGTTACATAAAACACTGGTGCCAGAAGGCTCTGGGCATACATTAGTTGAGTGGATTGTACCTGAGTAAATTGTACTTGAGTAATAATAGACTCTAGCTATTGCAGTAACAGGCAATAGCTATCTTAAATGTTTATGTTTACATAGCATAATAAGAGAATATTAACGTATTCGTAATTCAACAAATGGGAATCACCAAGTTATGAGCAAACATTACGACTATATTGCAATTGGCGGCGGTAGCGGCGGTATTGCGTCAATGAACCGTGCGGCAATGTACGGACAAAAGTGTGCCCTGATTGAAGCTAAAGAGTTAGGCGGCACTTGTGTTAACGTCGGTTGTGTACCGAAAAAAGTGATGTGGCATGCAGCGCAAATTTCTGAAGCAATTCGCGCTTATGGTCCAGACTATGGTTTCGATACCATTATCAATGATTTCAACTGGAAGAAATTAATTGAGAGCCGTACTGCTTATATTGACCGTATCCACCAATCTTACGATCGCGTACTTGGCAATAATAAAGTTGATGTGATCAAAGGTTTTGCTCGTTTTGTTGATGCACATACCGTTGAAGTGAATGGCGAGATTTACACCGCGGATCATATTTTGATCGCAACCGGTGGTCGTCCGGTGATCCCTGCGATCCCTGGCGCAGAATATGGCATGACTTCTGACGGTTTCTTTGAACTGGAAGCGCTGCCTAAACGTGTTGCCGTTGTCGGCGCGGGTTACATTGCCGTTGAACTGGCTGGCGTACTGAATGGTTTAGGTAGCGAAGCGCACCTGTTTGTGCGTAAACATGCTCCACTGCGTGCGTTTGACCCGCTTATCGTTGAAACGTTAGTGGAAGTGATGAACGCAGAAGGCCCAACGCTGCACACAGAATCCATTCCGAAAGAAGTGGTCAAAAATGCAGACGGCTCACTGACACTGAAATTAGAAAATGGTCACGAGCAAACCGTTGATGCGCTGATTTGGGCAATTGGTCGTGAGCCAATGACAGATAACCTGAATATTGAAGCGGCAGGCGTTGAGTTAAATGCGAAAGGCTATATTAAAGTCGATAAATATCAGAATACCAATGTTGCGGGTGTTTACGCGGTGGGCGATAACACCGGCGCGGTAGAGTTAACGCCAGTCGCCGTTGCTGCGGGTCGCCGTTTGTCTGAGCGTTTATTTAATAACAAGCCTGACGAGCATTTAGATTACACCAACGTGCCAACGGTGGTATTCAGCCATCCGCCAATTGGTACAGTGGGTTTAACTGAGCCAGAAGCGATTGAAAAATATGGCGCAGATGCAGTGAAATGCTATAAATCTTCATTTACGGCGATGTATACCGCAGTCACTTCTCATCGCCAACCATGCCGCATGAAGCTGGTGTGTGTGGGTAAAGAAGAGAAAATTGTCGGCATCCACGGTATCGGTTTTGGTATGGATGAAATGCTGCAAGGCTTCGCGGTCGCTCTCAAAATGGGCGCAACCAAGAAAGATTTCGACAACACTGTCGCAATCCACCCGACTGCCGCCGAAGAGTTTGTGACAATGCGTTAAGCATCGTTTAACTCTCTTTAGCGAGAACTTAAAAAGGCGCAGGTTAATTCTGCGCCTTTTTGTATTTCAGGGTGATGATAATACGTACTACATCGCCAGCAACGCAGCAATCTCTGGGTGTGTTGCTAGGCTATCCATATAGGTTTGCATCGGCGGTGTTGCGGTATACCCGCAATATTTGATTAAAAACATTACAAAGCAGCCCACATACACATCCACCGCGGTTAATGTTTCACCACAAATATAGGGCTTGGCACTGGCTAGGCAGACATCTAGCGTCGCTAAAGTGCGTTCAACGCTACCAAAGCCTGACGATTTTTGCTGTTCTTCTGTTAATTCAACACCTAAATCAAGGACGGTAAACGCAGATTCAATCGGACCTGCCGTGAATAAAAACCAGCGATAATAAGCACCACGCTCAGGGCTATTGAGCGCAGGGGCAAAACCCTTTTCAATAAACTTATCGGCTAAATAAAGACAAATCGCCGCACACTCAGTAACAACCACATCACCATCAACTAAAGCCGGCACTTTTGCCATCGGATTAATGGCAAGATATTCCTTGGTGTGCATCTCTGCACCATAAGCTAATTCAATGCGCTTATAGGGAACGTCCATCATTTTTAATAGTAAATCAACGGTATTGCCGCGGGACATTGCATTGGTAAATAGAACTAGCTCGCTCATAGTGATTTTTCCTTAAATGAAGTAGAGCACTGACTATAAGCTAAGGCGGTGTCAGAAATTGTCAGGAGTGACACACAAAACTTCTTGCTGCCAGCGGGTGAGTAAATAGCCTTTCGGGTAGGGGAGCGACTCCCCCAAGACGGTGTAAGATTGGATTCTATCTAAGCGGAAATGGCGATAGCTTTGGCGCAACTCGCACCATGCCGCTAACACTTGGGTATCTTTCATATAACCCACCGCAATCGGCCAAATAATCCGTTCACTGGGTTGTCCTTTAATATCCACATACGCGATTTTGGCTTTGCGCTCTTCCCGTAAACTCAGGCGTAAATTTTTAGCCACATGCTCGTCAATTTCATTAAGTTGGGTCGTTGGTGCAAATAGCGTA
Organism: Providencia sp. JUb39; assembly: GCF_012272845.1. Taxonomy (NCBI): domain Bacteria; kingdom Pseudomonadati; phylum Pseudomonadota; class Gammaproteobacteria; order Enterobacterales; family Morganellaceae; genus Providencia; species Providencia sp. JUb39. Next base: position 483,131 of record NZ_JAAWXD020000001.1, read on the forward strand.
TTACTGTTTAGGATGATCTGCGCCTCTTTACCCACCACGGCATTAATTTTATTGAGCGTGCGTAGAGCTGAATTTTTGAGTTCTTCATCGGCATTACTTTGTACCCAGCGTAAACCTAATATCAGCGCTTCCAGTTCATTCTCATCGAACATCAATGGCGGCAGTAACAATCCGCTTTTTAACTGATAACCAATGCCCGCTTCACCAGTAATTTCAGCTCCTTGGTCGCGTAGCGATTCGATATCCCGATAAATGGAACGAACACTCACCTCTAACTGACAGGCGAGGGCGTCTGCGGTGACCGGATAGCGATTCTCTTTCAGGATCTGAATCAATGTGAGTAAGCGTTGGGTGCGAGTCATTCGGCTCTCAGTTAGGATGTTATGCAAAGAATTGCCATCATACTAAAGAAAGCCATCATTGAATTCCAATCGTCTTTGCCATTCTGAATAAAACCTTCACTTCACCTTCATCTAACTGTCATCTCCCAGCCGTAGCCTGCCATGGCAATTTGAACGCGCGTGCAAAAAAACTCAACCGAAAATTCATACAAAAAACAAGAGACATCCACTAGGAGAAGCAAATGATTAAGCGCACATTATTGGCATCCGCTCTGATAGCCTCAACACTTGGCGCTAGCGCCTCAGAATTAATTATTGCCGGACGAGATAGCAGCTACGGCGATGCGATGCAGTTTGTTGTCGACGAATATAAAAAAAATAATCCTAAGGCAGAAATCACGTTAGTTAAGCGTCCGAGTAAAGGGCTGTATGAAAGCGTCGTGCTCTCCATGCGCGAGAAAACCGGTAACTATGACGTGATTTTAATGGATGACACCTGGGCACCTGAATTCCTTGCCAACAAGTGGTTATCCCCACTTTCTGATTCACTCCAAGATAAAGACTTTATTCAATCCACCGTGGATATCGGTCGCCAAGACGGCAAAGGTGCGAGCTATGCATTGCCAATGGTGGGTAACGTGGCGATGTTCGCATGGAATAAAGACCTGTTCGACCAGTACAAGCTTCAACAACCGAAAACATGGACGGATGTGTTGAACTCAGCGAAAACCATTAGCCAAGATGGCAAAGCCAATGGCGTGGTGTATCGCGGCGTGAAAGGTAACCCGATCGTGACGGGATTTTTACCCATTCTGTGGGGATATGGTGGCGATGTTGTCGATAGTAACGGAAAACCGACCTTGAATACCCCGCAGGCCAAACACGCGTTAGAAACCTTCTTAGCCATGAAGCAATATGCGCCGAAAGGGGTGGATGTGTTTAACGCAGATGAAGTTCGCGATGCATTACAAAAAGGTACCGCAGCAATGGCAATCGAAGTATGGCCAGCTTGGGTACCGGATCTTGATAATGCCAAAGTCTCGAATGTGGTCGGCAAAATGGAAATGATGGCTCCACCAGCAGAAATAGGACAACCATCACCGATGCTGGGTATCTGGCAGCTTGCGATTCCGGCGGATGCGAAAAACAAAGTGGAAGCGGAGCAATTTCTTGCATTTGCTAGCAGTGCCGAAATACAAAAAGCGTTAGCACTAAACTTCGGTACACCGCCAACGCGCCATAGCGTCTACGCAGATCCGCAAGTTGTAAGTCAATACCGTTGGTATCCGCAACAAGCAGCCGCATTAGAAGCCGGTAAAGCACGCCCACGCATTCAAAACTGGGCAGAAGTGGAAAGTATTCTTGGGGACTTTTTACAAATGGCGATGATGGGACAGATGACCGCGGATCAAGCTTTGGAACAAGCGCAGAAACGCATTGAGCGCAGCACCAAAAAATAGTGATGTTTTTCTGGCGCTAGTTTCTAGCGCCTTTATGGAATGCTGAGTATGTTATTTGAAAACCGTAAACAGTTGTTTTGGTTACTCCTCCCAGCGTTGATTATGCTGGGATTATTAACGTTGTATCCCATCGTATCCGTGCTGTATCACGCATTTGGGCAAGTGGATTACATCGATGACAGCTATCACTTTATTGGCTGGTCGAATTTCTCTGAATTGTTCGATGACTTTTTCTTTTTGGCTGCAATTAAAAATACCTTCGTGTTTACCCTCGTGGCGTCCATTGCCCAAGTTCTCTTAGGGCTGTGGCTAGCACTGCTATTTAACCGTCAATTTGCTGGGCGCAAATTTGCGTTGCCCATCATTATCTACCCGATGATGCTCTCCACGCTGGTGTGCTCCTCGATTTGGCGCTCTTGGTACAACTATGATTTTGGATTTTTAAATAGCCTACTGGTGGCGGTGGGTTTACCCGCCCAAGAGTGGTTGTTCAATCCAGATTTAGCCTTATATTTCATAGCGTTAGTGGATACATGGCAATGGACGCCAATGGCATTTCTGATCATTTTGGCGGGCTTGCAATCCATTCCTAAAGATATTGGTGAAGCGGCGATGGTGGATGGAGCAAAAGGCTGGAAATCCTTTGTCTACATCACGCTTCCGCTGATCAAAAAGCAACTGATGCTGGCATTTTTATTGCGCTCTATCGACACCTTTAAATTATTCGACAAAGTGTATGTGATGACGGGGGGCGGCCCAGGAAATTCAACCGAGACATTATCTATGTTTGTTTATAAATACGGTTTCCGCTTCTTTGACTTAGGCATGGCGAGTGCGGCGGCGTTAGTGATGTTGGCGATTTCCTTGCTGATGACATTGATTTATGCCCGCAACGTAATGAAAGGACGCTGATCATGAAAGCCAAAATACACACATTGTTGGTTTGGTTGGCGGTGTTGATCATGACGCTGCCGATTATTTGGATGTTCGGCACGGCGTTTAAATCCCCGTCTGAAATTATGCAATCGGGGGCGCAATTACTACCAAGCCAACCGAGCTTATCGTCGTTTGAAAAGCTATTTGAAGGGGACTTGCTGCGCTTAGTGGGCAACACGGTTTTAGTTTCGGTAGGGGCAACGGCGGTTTCAGTGGTACTGGCGTTCTTTTGTGCTTACGCCTTAGTGCGTTATCGCTTCCCTGCTAAGCTCGATAACGTGTTTTTGCTCGGTGTATTGATTATTAAAATGATGCCGCCGATTGTGATTGCCATTCCGCTCTATTCCTTGATGAACCATGTCGGGTTACTGAATACCCGCATTGGGCTGATTTTGTCTTATCAGGTGTATACCTTGCCGTTTTGTATCTGGATGCTGCTCGGTTTTATTCGCGATATTCCATTAGAGATTGAAGAGGCAGGGGCGATGGATGGGGCGAACTTACTGCGCCGTTTAGCCTATATTGTCTTTCCGCTTTGTGCGCCGGGGTTAGTCGCGACGGCGATTTTCTCCATGATCCTCGGTTGGAATGAGTTTTTATTCTCGCTGTTATTTATTCATACGCCAGACAAATTCACTATCCCATTATTTATCTCTAACTTTATGACTGAAGACGGTACCGCATGGGGAGAAATGATGGCGATAGGGATTGTTTCTTCGCTGCCGATGCTGGCGCTGGCGGGCTATATGCAGCGCTATTTATTACGTGGTTTCTCGATGGGATTGAAATAGTAGGCACTTATTATGAAAAAACTTGAACTGATTAATATTGGTAAAAGCTACGCAGGGCATTGCGTGATCCCACAGGTGGATTTAACCATCGACAATGGCGAATTCGTGGTGTTTGTTGGACCTTCTGGCTGCGGGAAATCCACATTGCTACGCATGATTGCAGGGCTAGAATCCATCACCGAGGGGGAATTGAGACTCAATGGTCAACCGTTGAATGATGTGCATCCCTCACTGCGACAAGTGGCGATGGTGTTCCAATCCTATGCGTTATATCCTCACATGAGCGTGGAAAAAAATATGGGATTTCCGCTGAAGATGGCGGGAATGAGTGCGCGAGAAATTACCCAAAAAGTACGGGAAACCGCCGAGAATTTACAATTAACCCATTTGCTTGACCGACTACCCTCGGCGCTGTCTGGTGGGCAGCGTCAACGGGTGGCGATTGGGCGCGCAATTGTGCGTGACCCAGAGTTATTTTTGTTTGATGAACCGCTGTCTAACCTTGATGCCAAATTACGCGGCGAAATGCGCATTTACTTGAAGCAACTTCATCAAAACTTGAAAGCCACCATGATTTACGTGACTCACGACCAAGTTGAAGCGATGACTTTGGCTGACCGCATTGTGGTCTTAAATCAAGGACGCATTGAGCAAGTAGGTACGCCTGAAACGTTATACCAGAAGCCAGCCAATAAATTTGTAGCGTCATTTATTGGGTCACCGGTGATGAATTTTCTCCCACCGCAAATGTTCGATTCAATCGATATTTCGCTACCTGCTGGAACGGAGTGTATAGGCGTTCGTCCTAATCAAGTGGTGGTGGATAGCCAAAACCCGGATGCCTTTATGCCAATCACGGTGGTGGAGCCTCTTGGGCATTCACGACTTTACTATGGTTTATTAAAGGGGCAGCATTTTGTGGTGGAGAGTGACCAGATTTATGGATTGGGGGAGAGGTTACCCATAAGCTTAGCGCGTTCGACGTTGCACCTTTTTGATGAGCAAGAACAACGGATTGAAATGGCTAAAACAAGGAAAAACCATGCAGCCTAGTTTTCAAATTACGGTAGTGGGAACGGGGGATGCTTATGATAGCGAACGCATCAATGCTAGCATTCTGGTGGAAGAGTCAGGCTACCAATTGCTGGTGGATTGTGGTCCGACGGTGCCTCAAGCGCTGTTTGGACAAATGCATGTGGAAGAATTGGATGCTATCTATTTAACCCATACCCATCCTGACCACTGTTTGGGGCTAACCTCCTTGCTTAACTGGATGGATTCGTACCGACGCCAGCGCCCACTCACGATTATTGCTCAGCGGGAACAATGGGCGCTATTGATGCCGCTTCTTGCCTTTGCTCATTGGCCTAAAGCGCAATTAGGTTTTGAGATCATCCAACAAAATAGTGAAGAGATTCAATTTATTGGTGATTGGAAAGTGACAACGGCGTTAACCCGACATTCGGTCAGTAACCGTAGTTTGCACCTGACGGCGAATTCAGGGCGTAGTCTGTTTTATTCAGGAGATGGTGAGATTTCACCCCAAGGGGAACAACTGGCACTGCAAAGTGATTGGGTATTTTTGGAGTGTGAAACCCTCGATATTCATCCCGGTCATGGCTCTTGGGCATCACTACACCAGCGGTTGCAAAAGTTATCTCCCAAATCTAATAGCCAATGGCGGCTTTATCATATTGAGCAGCGTTACCGAGATAGCCTGCGTGAACATATTTCCGAATATCCGTTTCTTCAGTTGGCTCAGCAGGGGGAATGCTTATCATGATGCAAAATCGCAAAGTGACGGCATCGGATGTGGCGGAAGTGGCAGGCGTTTCCCGTTCGTCGGTATCACGGGCATTTACCGAAGGTGCGAGTATTCACCCGAAGAAACAGCAAAAAATTTTAGACGCAGCGAAGCAGTTAGGTTATCAACCTAATTTTTTTGCTCGTACACTGAGTACGCCTAACCAGAAAAAACGTTCCAATATCGTGGCGATTCTTGTCAGTGATTTGTCGAACCCGTATGAATCCTATTTGTTTGAAGCCTTATCCAGCGCATTACAAGGGCACGGAAAACAGCCGATGCTGTTGAATGTGAAAAAGGCGGGCGACCTTGATGAGGCGATTTTGCAATTATCGGGATATCAAATTGATGGGGTGGTTGCTGTCGTGGGATCACTGCCAGTCGAGCATTTTCATCAATGTTTAAAACTCTCTTTACCGCTAATTACGCTGGGACGCAGTGATGCTGCGGGATTGGTTCCATCAGTACAAACAGATAACCAATTAGCCGGAGAAATGGCGGCAAAATATCTATTAAGTTTAGGCTTAACTCGGTTGGGGTTTCTGGCTGGGCGTGGAGATGGGCAAGCATCAAATGAACGCTATCAAGGTTTTAAAAACTATTTAATGGCAGCGGGTTATCCTGAGCCAATGTGCTTATCTGCGGGGAGCTATCGTTATCAAGCGGGTTTTGAAGCGGCGTTGCAGCATCAGCAGCAACTTCAATCGTTGGATGGCTTATTTTGTGCCGCAGATTCTTTGGCGTTGGGCGTGATGGATTGTTGCCGGCAAGCGCTGAATATCGCGGTTCCTGAACAACTCAGGATCGTGGGGTGTGATGATATTCCGATGGCGGGGTGGGAAGGGTATCAGCTTACCACATTGGCGCAGCCCGTGAATCGTATTGCCCAGCAAGTGATTACCTTGCTTGAAGGCATTTGGGCGCAGTCAGAGAATCAACCGAATCTTATCAAGCTTGAACCTGAGCTGGTTGTACGCAAAAGCGCATAAAAAATGCCTCAAATGAGGCATTTAGAGCGGCAATTACTGGCTTTTCTGCCACCAGGAAACAATATAATCCGCCACCTGTTCGGGGTTATTGATATCCAATTGTGGCACGTCGGTATCAATAATTTCGTCGCTGGCAACCGCCACGACATACTCGTCAATTAAGCCGTTTAGCGGTTTACCCACATCGGATCGAAATAGCGCGATTTTATCGATGGGCTCACTTTTGAATCCTTCCACTAAAATCAGATCTAACGAAGCAGGATCAAAGCGGCTAGCGAGATAGTTCAGATCCATTTCGTTGCATTCAGGGGTTTCGGTCATTAATGCCCAGCGCTGATTGCTGGCGACTAACGTTTGGTCTGCCCCTGCTTTGCGTAATTCATAACTGTCTTTGCCCGGCGTATCAATTTCCATATCGTGATGCGTGTGCTTGATTAAGCCCACACGAACATGGCGCTGTCTCAGTAAAGGGATAACTTTCTTGAGCAAAGTAGTTTTCCCGGTGCCACTGTAGGCGGTGATCCCGAGTAGAGGTAACGTGTTCTGGTTCATGATTTTTTTTGTTGTAACTCCCAGTTACGGCTATCTTCCGGCGTATTTAAATTAGCAAATGTGCCGGTTTCAGAGGTAAACATGACGCCTTTTGCATCGATTTCACGCATAAATAGCATCAGTTTGCGATCTCCTCTTGCGAGGTAATCATCCAACGGTTTCTGGAGAGACCGATGGAGTAGGGTAAATGTCGGGTGCTCTCGTTCGTTATCGCAGGCGTAGCAGGCAAGATGCTCGCCTTTTTCGCGAAACATTTTTTCGGCTAAATCAGTTGGGAATTCTGGAACATCGCAAGGGACAAATAGCAGCCAATCGGTGGTGACCTGATGGAGTGCAGCTTGCATCCCTGCTAAGGGACCCGAAAAATCTGCGGTTAAATCCGTGAAAACGGGCAGTTGGCTTTGTGCATATTCTGCGTGGTGGCGATTAGCGTTGATCATCAATTGACCGACTTGTGGCTGCAAGCGTTCAATAATATAGCGGTATAGCGGCTTACCCAATAAAGGAATTAAACCCTTATCTTGGCCACCCATGCGGGTGCCTTTGCCCCCGGCGAGGATCACGCCTGTAATCGACTGACGAAATGACATGTTCAATATCTCTGAAAATCTTAGCGAAAATGTTTTAACGAACTTAAGTAGTTTTTTGAGTATAGTAACAGCTAAAATCTATTCTATTTTCCTATAAAATCAATGAATATTAATACAAGAAACGGTTAAACTTTACTTAGATTGACAACTGTTCCCTTTTTCTCTTGTAGGATTATTGGTAACTTGTATCGAATATTCGTGATAAGGAATAAACATGAAATGCCATCGTTTAAATGAAGTCATCGAACTTCTGCATCCAGTATGGAAGGACAATTCAGATTTAAATTTAGTGCAATTACTGCAAAAACTGGCAGATGAAGCGGGTTTTAAAGGCAGTTTATCTGAACTGACAGACGACGTATTAATTTATCATCTAAAAATGCGTGGCACCGACAGCAATGCGGTGATCCCCGGTATTCAAAAAGATTACGAAGATGATTTTAAAACGGCCATTCTACGTGCTCGTGGCATCATAAAAGATTAAATGAACATGGATTTAACAGAACAATCGAGCTTCCATTTTAGTGGGATCTCCCCTGATTTGATCCTTGATGCGCTGATGGAAGCGGGGATTTACCCAGAATCAGGGCTGACAGAGCTTAACAGCTACGAAAATCGCGTTTACCAATTTCAGGATGAAAATCGCCAACGCTATGTGGTGAAATTTTATCGTCCTGAGCGCTGGAACCGTTCTCAAATTCAAGAAGAGCATGATTTTACCCTTGAGCTACAAGATGAAGGCTTATCGGTGGCTGCGCCTTTAGAATTTGCCGGACAAACGGTATTAGAGTTTGGTGGGTTTATGTTTGCACTCTTTCCGAGTATCGGAGGGCGCCAATATGAAACGGATAATTTATTCCAGCTTGAGGGTGTCGGTCATTTATTAGGACGAGTGCATCAAATCGGTAAACAGCGAAACTTTGCATTTCGTCCGACTCTTGGTATGGAAGAGTACCTTGACCAGCCGAGAAATATTATCGCCGCCAGTTCATTGATTACTGAACGTGATAAAGCACCTTTGATAGATTCATTGGATAAGTTGATTGCCCAAGTTAAAGCCCTGTGGCCTGCTCAACAATCTTTTATTCGCCTGCAAGGGGATTGCCACCCTGGCAATATTTTGTGGCGTGATGAAGCGTGGCTGGTGGATTTTGACGATGCGCGCAATGGCCCTGCGGTGCAAGATTTATGGATGTTGCTTAATGGTTCACGCCAAGAGCAAATTATCCAACTGGATACGTTATTAGAAGCGTATAACGAGTTTTGTGATTTTGATGTACGTGAGTTAAAGCTGATTGAACCGCTACGTGCGATGCGAATGGTGCATTATTTAGGATGGATCCTTCGTCGCTGGCAAGATCCCGCTTTCCCGAAAGCATTTTCTTGGATCCAATCTGCTGATTTTTGGCAAAAGCAATCTATCGAGTTTGCACAGCAAACTGAGCGGTTGTTAGATGCTCCTTTGCAATTGAACCCGCAATTTTAATATTTAAGACTGTGTTTTTGGAGAAAGTTTTCTATGAAAAAAATCATGTTGGCTTTGATTGGTATTGCCATGTCTTTTGGTGCTGCGGCAGCAAATTATTCAGAAGGTAAAGAGTACACGGATGTTAAGCCTCCGGTACAAGACTTACCGCAAGTTCTGGAGTTTTTCTCATTCTACTGCCCACACTGTTATCAGTTTGAAAGCATCTACAAAGTGCCACAAACGGTAGAGAAAAACCTGCCAGAAGGTGTCACTAAAGCGCGTTATCACGTTGATTTCTTAGGCCCTCTAGGTGCTCAAATGACTCAAGCGTGGGCTGTGGCGATGGTGCTGAAAGTTGAAGATAAAGTGACGCCAATTCTGTTTGAAGGTATTCAGAAAACCCAAACTATCAATACCCCTGCGGATATCCGTAATGCATTTATCAAAGCGGGCGTAACGGGTGAAGAATACGATGCAGCGCTAAATAGCTTTGTCGTGAAATCGTTAGTTGCTAAGCAACAAAATGCCGCACAAGATTTAAAACTGCGTGGCGTGCCAGCGTTATTCGTCGATGGTAAATATCAAATCCGTAATAACGGAATTTCTGTCGATAACGCAGAGGATTATGCTAAAGAATACTCAAAAGTTGTGAACTTCTTAGTTAGCAAAAAATAATCTGTGAAGATAGCGGCAATGTGCCGCTATCTTTTTATTTGCTGATTGTCCGTTATCAATATCCACAATTCGACCATCCCCTCTGATTTGCGATAAATCAAAGCCTCATTAGCTAACTTATTGATTTTATTTTATTGTTTTCTTCTTGCAATTCTCTTACTCATTGAATCCTTTAGATAACTAAATTTTACTCACAAAGTTATCCACAGGAAGTTATCGCATAAGAAATGGGATAACTCAGCGGGAAATTGAATCTCAAGGTGTATCTGAAGCCACAATGTGGCATCCTATCCCCCATTCATTCCCGATAAAAAAGATGATGACAGATTATGGCTCAGATTGCTGAAAATCCCCTTATTTTGGTAGATGGCTCTTCCTACCTGTACCGTGCTTATCATGCATTCCCTCCATTGACCAACAGCGCTGGTGAACCTACCGGAGCGATGTATGGTGTGTTGAATATGCTGCGTAGCCTAATCATGCAATATACCCCGAGTCATGTGGCGGTTGTCTTTGATGCTAAGGGAAAAACGTTCCGTGATGAACTGTTTGAAAGCTACAAATCCCATCGCCCGCCAATGCCGGACGATCTGCGCGCTCAAATTGCACCATTGCATGAAATGGTGGAAGCTATGGGGCTGCCGCTGCTAGTGGTACCTGGTGTGGAAGCGGATGACGTCATCGGTACGTTGGCGCGTGAAGCGAGCAGCAAAGGGATGCCAGTGCTGATCAGTACGGGCGATAAAGATATGGCGCAGTTGGTTGAACCGAATATCACCCTGATCAACACCATGACCAACACCATCTTAGGTCCTGAAGAAGTGGAAGCGAAGTATGGGGTTCCACCAAGCCTAATTATCGACTTTTTAGCCTTAATGGGTGACTCATCCGATAATATTCCGGGTGTGCCGGGTGTCGGTGAAAAAACCGCATTAGCATTATTGCAAGGTATTGGTAGCTTAGACGACATCTATAAAAACTTAGATGCAATTGCTCCACTCGGTTTCCGTGGCTCTAAAACCCTCGCACCAAAAATGGAAGAGAACCGCGAACTCGCACTGTTATCTTACCAACTGGCGACGATTAAAACGGATGTTGAGCTAGAAAAACCGTGTGAAGAACTCAAAGTAACGGAACTGGATGCGGATAAACTTCATTCACTGTTTAGCCGTTATGAATTTAAACGCTGGTTGGCCGATGTTGAAAATGGTAGCTGGATGGACGGCAAAGGGGCGAAACCAACTAAAGCCGCAGAAAGTTACCGTGCACCAGCAAGCCAGCCTGCGGCAAAATCTAAGCCTGCCGTCCCAACACTATGTGCTGAAAATTACCAAACAATTCTCGATAAAGAACAGCTAGACAGCTGGGTGAAAAAACTCAGCGAAGCGACGCTGTTTGCCTTTGATACAGAAACTGACAGCCTGGATACCCAAGAGGCTCGTTTAGTGGGTATGTCTTTTGCTATCGAAGCTGGTCATGCCGCGTATTTACCTGTCGGACATGACTATCTTGATGCGCCAGATCAGCTGCCTTTAAAAGACGTTTTGGCTGCCATGAAGCCTATCTTGGAGAATGAGAAGATTGGCAAAATCGGTCAAAATCTAAAATACGATGCGGAAGTGTTATTAAATTACGATATTTCGCTAAAAGGCATCGCGTTTGACACTATGTTGGAATCTTATGTATTGAACAGTGTGGCAGGCATGGGACGTCATGATATGGACAGCCTTGCAGATCGCCATCTCAACCATAAGACCGTAAGTTTTGAAGAGATAGCGGGTAAAGGCAAAAAGCAGTTAACCTTTAACCAAATTCCATTGGAACAAGCGGCAAACTATGCGGCGGAAGATGCGGATGTGACATTGTTACTGCATCAAGCGCTGTATCCGCAACTGGAAGCAGAGCCAAAATTAGTCCACGTTTTCCAAAATATCGAAATGCCGTTGGTGCCTGTGTTGGTGCGTATGGAACGCAAAGGTGTGCTGATTGACGCGGCGGCATTAGGGGCGCAGTCTCAGGTGATCACCGCGCGTTTAGCGGAGTTGGAAAAACAGGCGTTTGAGTTAGCGGGTGAAGAGTTCAATCTGGCATCTCCGAAACAGTTGCAGACGATTTTATTCGAAAAGCTTCAATTGCCAGTTATCAAGAAAACACCAAGTGGCGCGGCTTCAACCAACGAAGAAGTGTTGGAAGAGCTGGCATTAAACCATGCACTACCAAAATTACTGTTAGAGCATCGTAGCTTAGCGAAGCTAAAATCCACCTATACAGATAAGCTGCCGCTGATGATTAATCCAAAAACTCATCGCGTGCATACCTCTTATCACCAAGCAGTAACAGCGACGGGACGTTTATCTTCCCGTGACCCGAACTTGCAAAATATTCCAGTGCGAACCGAAGAAGGTCGACGTATCCGCCAAGCGTTTGTGGCGCGTGATGGCTACAAAGTGATGGCAGCGGACTATTCACAAATTGAATTGCGTATTATGGCGCACCTTTCCCAAGATAAAGGCTTATTGACGGCGTTTGCGGAAGGGAAAGATATCCATAGAGCCACCGCAGCCGAGGTATTTGGTGTTCCGTTAGAGGAAGTCACCAGCGACCAACGCCGTAGTGCAAAAGCGATTAACTTCGGTTTGATTTATGGCATGAGTGCATTTGGTTTGGCTCGCCAGTTAGGCATCCCACGTGGAGAAGCGCAGCGTTATATGGATCTCTACTTTGAGCGTTATCCAGGTGTGTTGCGTTATATGGAAAATACCCGCCTGCAAGCGTCTGAACAAGGTTATGTTGAGACATTAGAAGGGCGTAGATTGTATCTTGCCGATATTAAATCTAGCAATGGTATGCGCCGTAAAGCAGCAGAACGCGAAGCGATCAATGCCCCAATGCAAGGTACAGCAGCTGACATCATCAAAAAAGCGATGATAGCAGTAGATAATTGGCTCGAAACCGAAAAACCAGATGCAGATATGCTCATGCAGGTGCACGATGAACTGGTGTTTGAAGTCAAAGAGTCCGAGTTAGAGAAGGTGCAAGCGAAGGTTCAGGCGCTGATGGAGCAGAGTATGGTGCTGGATGTTCCCCTCAAAGTGGAGGTGGGTGTCGGCTCGAACTGGGACGAAGCCCACTAATACTCGTCATATTTCACGCTGTGGCTGTGTTGGTTTCACTCAGCCACTTGGGTCACATACTTGTGTATGCTCCCCAAGCTGTCTTCGCTCACCGCCTTGCCACAACATGAACTATTTAGAGTATTGGTTGGGTAAGAGATAAAGAGAAAAAACTCTTAATAAAACCTAAAAGCGAATAGCAAAAGATAATGTAAGGCACCCCAAAGGTTGGCGACAATTTTTGGGGTGTTTTTTTATGCTTAGAATATTTTTTATAGTGGTATTTACGCAGAAATTTGGAGGCGTTTTATTCCCTTTAAATTGCACATAATTCATGGGTAAAACACTGAATTTTAAATATATCGTTGGGATAGCTAAGGTTGTTATTATGCGACTTAGATCTCATAAATATGTAGTAAAAATACGTTTTTAACGAATTATTAGGCAATATACAGGGCTGAATCGTAGTAAGCTTTGAAAAAAAACTACAAAAAGCCTTTTTTTCGAGCGGAAAATAAAGTACATTATCAGGCGTAGGGTACAGAGGTAAGATGTTCTATCTTTCAGACCTTTTACTTCACGTAATCGGATTTAGCTGAATATTAGCTGCTCCAGTCAAGTTTTTGACTGGAGCATTTTTTTTGCATAAATTTTGATGCGCTAACGGCATAGACCGTTGTACGCCGCATGGGCGTACAAGGAATGAAAAGATTATTCTGCGGCGTTACTGTACCAACTGTCGAGTTTGATACGTAATTTATCGATACCCATTTTTTTCAGTGCAGAAAAATATTCCACTTCAATATCGCCTTCCGCTGATAACGGCGCTAATGCTTGGCGAACTTCCATTAACTGTTTCTTTCTTGCGCCTGACGCGAGCTTATCCGCTTTGGTGAGTAGAACAAGAACAGGAATGCTCATGGCGACTGACCATTCGATCATCTGCATATCGAGATCTTTTAATGGATGACGGATATCCATCAAAATCACTAACCCTTTGATACATTCTCTTTTCTGTAAATATTCACCGAGAGCTTGCTGCCATTTGCGCTTCATCTCTTCAGGTACTTCGGCATAACCGTAGCCCGGAAGGTCAACTAGGCGGATGCCCTCTTCAACTTCAAATAGGTTGATAAGCTGAGTTCTTCCCGGTGTTTTACTGGTTCGCGCTAAGCTTTTTTGCTGTGTTAATGCATTTAATGCACTGGATTTGCCCGCGTTAGATCGGCCAGCAAACGCCACCTCAATGCCCGTATCTTTTGGTAGATGACGGATATCGGGGGCACTGATGACAAATTTTGTCATGTGGTAGTTGTGGTTTTTAATTGCCATTGGTGGTTCTCCCTGAGTAGCCTCAAAAGGCTGGGGGATTATAGCGACTGAATAGCATACAAACAACAAAAGGGGGATATTTGGTGTGATATCTATTTGAGAATGACATTAAGCGAAGGCTTTTTCATTAAATTACTCTACAATTAATTTAATTCAGCGAAATTTAACTATTTGGCGTAAATATAGGTAAATCTTTAGCAATTACTCCCGCTTCGCTCTAGAATTGGGCATTAATATGTTTTTGGGTATTAACAAAAGGGATCTTGAATGTTGAAACGAATTTTTGTGCCATTATTGGCAATCTGTGCAATGAGCACAACTTCTCTTGCATTAGCCGCGGGTGAAACTTACGTCAAATTAGTCACCTCCGCAGGTAATATTGAGTTAGAACTCAATAGTAAAAAAGCCCCTGTTAGTACTGAAAACTTCCTGCAATATGTTAATGAAGGTTATTACAATGGTACAACCTTCCACCGTGTTATTCCTGGATTTATGATCCAAGGCGGCGGTTTTAATAAAGAATTGCAGCAAAAACAAACTCGTGCACCAATCGCTAATGAAGCTGATAATGGATTACGTAATTTACGTGGCACTATTTCAATGGCTCGTAGCGCAAATAAAGACAGTGCAACCAGCCAATTCTTTATTAATGTTGCTGATAATGCGTTTTTAGATCACGGCCAACGTGATTTCGGCTATGCGGTATTTGGTAAAGTTGTTAAAGGAATGGATGTTGCAGACAAAATTTCTAAAGTGAAAACAGAGAACGTAGGTCCATATCAAAATGTTCCTGTTGAACCTATTACGATTATTTCTGCGGAAGTGATTAAAAAGCCTTAATACTGTTTGCTGTAATATCGTCTAATAGAGAGGGTGATTCTTGTTAGTCATCCTCTTATCATAAAGTCTTTCTTTGCATTTTTTCTTACACTCTTTCCATTATAAGTCATCCCAACTCACTTCTATTTCATCATCATCCATGCGTGCGATTGCTTTTTCTAATAGGAGTTGATCGCCAAGTTTTTCTACCATGAGCTCGAATAAATCGGTAGGTACGCAGTAGAAGATCGCTTTGTTGTGGCTCAAAATGGCAACAGGCTCTCCATTTGATTCATTGCGGCGGAGGGATTTTTTTTAAATTCGCTAATTGATGATGTTTTTTTAGCAAGAAGCGTTTTGGTATACATAGCAACCTCTAAAATTAGTACTAAATATAGAGCTAATTTTAGAGTAAAAAAATAAATTGCCCATAAAATATACAATCGAAGGGGGATCTAATTTAGTCTGGCTGCTGCTATTTTATTCCATTGTATTTAAAGCAATTATTATCAAATTTTGAATGTTGTTATATTCTTGTGAACATAATCCCATGATTTTTATATGGAAATTTTATACTGAAAGTGGGTTACTTGACGTAAATAGGCTATTTTCCTGTCTTGGCTGTGCTATGATAGCCGCCCTTTGTGATAATTTATGGTTTTTGGGACGCGTTCTAATTGCTAACCGCCACAAATTATGCATAAACAAAAAAACTTATAATGATAAAAATCAGTCGGATAGGCTACTATGCTTTTACTTATTGATAATTACGATTCATTTACATACAACTTATACCAATATTTCTGCGAACTAGGGGCGGAAGTGCTGGTGAAACGTAATGACGAAATTACCATTGAAGAAATTGAACAATTGGCTCCAACCCATTTGGTCATTTCACCGGGTCCTTGCACGCCTGATGAGGCAGGGATTTCTCTGGAAGCGATAAAACATTTTGCCGGAAAAGTGCCCATTTTGGGGATCTGCTTAGGTCATCAAGCCATTGGGCAAGCTTTTGGTGCCTCTGTCGTGAAAGCGAGAGAAGTGATGCACGGCAAAACATCATCTATCCACCATAATCATCAAGGGGTATTTAAAGGACTTAATCGGCCTTTAACGGTGACTCGCTATCACTCTTTAGTGATTGCGGCAGAAACACTGCCAGCCTCTTTTGATGTCTCCGCATGGTCACTGAATAACGGGGATATCGATGAAATTATGGGGATCCGCCATAAAACCCTGCCCATTGAAGGGGTTCAATTCCATCCTGAAAGTATTCTCAGCGAACAAGGTCATGAGTTGTTGAGTAACTTTCTCAAATATTAGTGGTTGATTTTCGCGAATAGCAAAATTAATTATGCATATTTTACCCTTCCCTATTGCTCTTTATTGATTTTTTATTCATATTTGATGCTTATATTTTCATTTAAGCATTCGATAAAGAGCAGGTGAGGGGTATGTCAGAACAACACGCAGTCAATCGGCAAACTTTTGATCAGGTTATGTTACCTATTTTTTCGCCAGCTGAATTTATTCCAGTTAAAGGCGAAGGTAGTCGCGTTTGGGATCAGCAAGGTAAAGAATATATTGATTTTGCAGGCGGGATTGCGGTTTTAGCACTGGGTCATTGTCATCCAAGTTTAGTTGCTGCTGTTCGTGAACAAAGCGAAAAACTTTGGCATGTGAGCAATGTTTTTACCAATGAACAGGCGTTAAAACTGGCTCAAAAATTAACCAAAGCAACGTTTGCAGACCGTGCATTTTTTGTGAACTCTGGTTCTGAAGCGAATGAAGCCGCATTCAAGTTAGCGCGTCGTTATGCCATCACCAAATATAGCCCATATAAAACGAAGATCATTGCATTCAAGCAAGCGTTCCACGGTAGAACATTATTTACTGTCTCAGTCGGTGGACAAGCGAAATATGCTGATGGTTTTGGTCCAAAGCCTGCGGATATTATTCACGTGCCTTTTAATGACCTTGAGGCTGTTAAAGCCGTGATTGATGAAAATACCTGCGCGGTAGTATTGGAGCCAGTTCAAGGGGAAGGTGGAGTCACCCCTGCGACATCAGAATTTCTGCAAGGAGTGCGTAAACTTTGTGATGAAAATAATGCATTACTTATTTTTGATGAAGTGCAAAGTGGAATGGGGCGTACGGGGAAATTATTCTCTTATATGCACTATGATGTCGTTCCCGATATTTTAACCACGGCAAAAGCGCTCGGTGGTGGCTTCCCGATTAGTGCGATGATTACAACCGCGGACATTGCGAATACTATGGAAGTAGGTTCACATGGAACCACTTATGGCGGTAATCCGCTGGCGTGTGCTGTCGGCAATGCTGCTTTTGATATTATCAATACCGATGAAGTACTTGATGGTGTTGCTAAACGTCGTGAGTTATTTGTCGCCCATTTAAACAAGCTTAATGACCAATATGGCATTTTCGCTGAAATTCGCGGTATGGGTTTATTAATTGGCGCAGAACTAAATGGCAAATTACTGAATCGCTCAAAAGATATTTTGCAAGCTTGTGCGGCAGAAGGGCTGATGATGCTGAATGCGGGCACGAATGTATTGCGCTTCACACCATCGCTGATTATTTCTGAAGATGAAATTAATAGCGGTATGGCGAAGTTAGAAACGGCAATAAATAAATTATTGAAATAAGTTGTGTGCTAAGTTGCAGAATATTCTCTTCTGCAACTTAGCGGTGAATAACGCACAATTGACTATTTATCAGCTTGTATAATTGCTTTTCTTAGTTCTGATGTTCTTGTTTCTTTGATTTCAGGTCGATTAGACGAGTGTGGTATACGACTGATATCGATCGTTGGAACGCCTTTATGGAGACGTCTCGTCTTTTCGCTGTGATTAAAGCTAGTTAGTTTACGTTTGCTCTTATTTCGCTTGATGTCTGAGTCTGTTTTTTGGGAGTCGAACTTTTCAGAAGACATTACTTTTGAGAGATTTTCTTTTGCTTCAGTTGAATCATTTAAGTCATCAATAGATTCATTACTCTTTGATATGATTTTTTCTTGCATATGTGTGGATTTGATTATTTTAGTGTCCGCAGTGATTATTTTCTTTAATAAATTTAATCCTTCTTTATTTTTATTAATTTTATCTTGTAGATCATCTTTATCATTCTGTAATCTTTCAGTGAGCTCTTGCTGTAATTTAAGTCTATTTTTTAGTTCAGTAATGATTTTATTATTTTCGCTTTCATTGCTATTAGTCTTTAAATTACTATTATTAGGATGGAAATCGTTATCCCACTGATTCAGTGTTTCAGTGAATTCAATATGATTTATTATTGATTGAGTATCTAAATTACCTTCAATTAAAAAAGGTGTAGTCATGGATAAAGTACTCGGTATGCTTGTTAAATTTCTCTGTACTACGAATGGTAATTCATTTAATTCATAATTCCACTCAAACCTTTCGTTGAACTCAAACTCATCGTTCTGATGACTGTCAGGAATGCTTTTAACTTTACTGTTAGCTTTATCTGTTACACAGGTTGTACCCAATTTCTCTTGAGATTCATTGATTTTATTTGTGATATTTTGAATAAACTCTTTGGCATTGATAGGTTTTTTTCCAAAGACTTTTGCTTCAGTTGACTTTATATCATTTAGTTTTTTTATTGAGTCACTTATAACTTGACATTGTACCTTCATAATATCTTCAAACTCTATGTTCTGTTTGTGGATATCTTTTATTTCAAGGCTATTTTTAATTCTTGATTTTAAATGTGCATGAGTCTGAAGGATAGGGAATAGATTTTTCTTTTTTCCTTCTGAGAATATTTCTCTGTCATATAAAGATATTTCTTCTTGAAGATTAGATATATTCATTCGTAGTAGGTCGTTAGCATCTAATAAACCATCTTTCTCATAACCATTCAATGAAATATAAAACTTCGATTTTTCGCTCTCTACCGATGAGTTATTTTGCCTTTTAAAGTAAGAGGCGATAGTGCTTATAATATTGCTAATTGAGTCAATTAAACGTGATCTGTGAGTATTCTTTTTTGCATTTTGGTTTGAATCTAATACGGTTGTGTAGCTAGAGTGTCGAGAATTATTGGATACCATCATGTTTATTGCTCCTATTCATTATTTAATCACTATTAACTGTGTTAGTTATTATTTTATAGCGACAATAAATAGAAATAATATAAAGAAACGACACTTGTTACTGAGATGATATAAACGGAACTATAAGTAAGAAAAATAGCTTTGTACGTGAAGTATAAAGCTATTTCAATATCGAAGCCTCACCAAGAAAGGTGAGGCTGACAGGTAAATTAGCGAGTGCCGTAAACAACAATTGTTTTGCCATGTGCTGAGATTAAGTTTTGATCTTCCAGCATCTTTAAAATACGACCGACAGTTTCGCGAGAACAACCTACGATTTGACCGATCTCCTGACGAGTAATTTTGATTTGCATACCGTCTGGGTGAGTCATCGCATCAGGCTGTTTAGCTAAATTCAATAATGTTTGAGCAATACGACCAGTAACATCTAAGAATGCAAGGTTACCCACTTTTTCGGACGTGGTTTGCAAACGACTTGCCATTTGCGCGGAAAGGCGCATCAGGATATCTGGATTGACTTGAATCAGCTGACGGAATTTCTTGTAAGAAATTTCCGCGACTTCGCAAGCAACTTTCGCGCGAACCCATGCAGTACGTTCTTGCCCTTCTTCAAATAACCCAAGTTCGCCAATGAAATCTCCCTGATTGAGGTAAGAGAGAATCATTTCCTTGCCTTCTTCATCTTTGATTAAAACAGCCACTGAACCTTTAACAATGTAGTAAAGGGTTTCTGCTTTTTCACCCTGATGGATCAGAGTGCTCTTGGATGGATACTTATGAATATGGCAGTGTGACAAAAACCATTCAAGAGTAGGGTCTGTTTGTGGCTTGCCGAGAACCATTAGCGTTATCCTCTGTATGTTATTGCAACCTTTCGAAAAGTAGGGAAAGGCTGACTTTAAAGTGTCTAGCTTAGCATATTAAGTCACATTGATGCCTATTATTAATGCTGCTCTAGGCTAACGTAAATTAATATCAATTGTATAATATAATCAATTAAATCGTTGAGTTTTGATCTTAATCCTATCAACTGACCATTGTTTGTATCATATCCAATGCCGAAAGTCTTCCCTGTATCGCTTCAGCCTAATAATGCTGATATAACATTGTCTAGATATATGGAACAATGTGACGATAAATATCACTATTTTCGAGAGGAATAAAAATGGAAGCACGCGTAAAGTGGGTTGAAGGGCTCTCTTTTCTAGGTGAGTCAGCATCAGGTCATCAAATCATGATGGATGGTAATGCGGGCGATAAAGCACCGAGTCCGATGGAAATGGTTTTAATGGCGGCAGGCGGATGTAGCGCGATTGATGTGGTTTCTATTCTGCAAAAAGGTCGTCAGGATATTGTTGATTGTGAAGTGAAGTTAACTTCACAGCGTCGTGAAGAAGCCCCTCGTTATTTTACGGATATCAACCTGCACTTTATTGTGACGGGACGTGAATTAACGGACAAAGTGGTAGAGCGTGCGGTTCAACTTTCGGCTGAAAAATATTGTTCCGTTGCTATCATGCTAGAAAAAACGGTTAACGTGACTCATAGTTTCGAAATTAAAGCGCCGTAATTGTTTTCTTGATATTAAGATGCTTATCGATAATTAAGATAAGCATCTTGTTATTTATCTCTTTAATGAGAGTGTCAAACTACCCATTTCGCTGTTTCATTAGCTTTTCCACTAATGGCATCATAATAAGCTCCATTGCGAGTCCTAATTTCCCACCGGGTACTACAATGGTATTCATCGCGGAAATAAATGAGCCATTTAACATGGATAATAAATAAGGAAAATCGATCTGCTCTAATCCTCTAAAGCGAATAACGATAAAACTTTCGTCTTGTGAAGGTATTGCTTTAGCAGAGAAAGGGTTAGAGGTGTCAACGGTAGGAACCCGTTGGAAGTTAATATGAGTACGAGAAAACTGCGGCGTAATATAGTTAATATAATCCCCCATCGAACGGACTACAGAATCCATTACGGCTTCACGAGAATGCCCTCGCTCGGTGGTATCGCGGATCAATTTCTGAATCCATTCAAGGTTAACAATCGGCACTACACCCACAAGTAAATCAACGTGCTGAGCAACATCATGCTCTGGGGTGACTACGCCACCATGTAATCCTTCATAAAACAGCACATCGGTATTAGCGGGTAATGGCTCCCATGGCGTAAATGTTCCGGGTTGTAGACCATAAGGCACGGCTTCATCGTAAGTGTGTAAATATTTCCGAGATTGGCCCTCACCTGTTCGGGCATAATCAATTAGAGTCTGTTCAAGTAGAGAAAAATCATTGGCTTCTGGACCGAAATAACTGATATGGCGCCCTTGCTCGCGAGCTTTACGAATAGCCATATCCATTTCAGGGCGGGTATAACGATGAAAACTATCCCCCTCGAGGGTAGCCGGGCGGATATTTAATTGATGGAAAATTTTACGAAAAGCTTGGCTCGTTGAGGTTGTTCCTGCGCCACTCGAACCCGTCACTGCAATAATCGGATGCTTCTTCGACATAGTGGACTCCCTGTTTTACGCCATGACCACTATTTTTGAGAAACAGCGCTACGGGCGAAACTGGTTATTAGGCATGAAATTTACCGATTCATGTAACTCAGACCAGACTAGCACAATTTCGCCGGAAACTAACTGCCGTTTCACATCATTGACTTTGTCCTGCAAGCTTTTTTCGTGAACGCCATAATCGGTTCCTTCGCGCAAAACATAACTCTCGATAAGATTTTCGAGGGTTTCAGGTGCGAGATCTTTCCACGGAATAATCATGATTTTTGCTCATTCAAATACGCAGTTAGCCACAGAGGGATGCGAGTTTCTAACCACATTTGTGGTTTTCTAAAACTACCGCCGACAAACCCGACGTGCCCACCATGCTCCGTCATTTGGTATTCAATATTTTCGGGTAAATGGCTTAAATCAGGCACGACTTCGGGCGCCATGAATGGGTCGTCTTTTGCGTGAATAATCAGGGTTGGCTTAGTAATTTGAGATAACTTAGGTAGCGCACTGCATTTTTGGTAATAATCAGCAGCGTCATCAAAACCATGAATACGCGCGGTGATCACATCATCGAATTCACGAATGCGTTTTAACTGTTTTAGCTGCAACAAGTTAAGAGGGAGTGAACCGGGATAGCGCACCAGTTTGCGGGTGGCGTTACGTTTCAATCCATTTAATAGGTAACGTTGATAGAGCTGAGAAATTCCTTTCTCCATTTTCATGGAGCAGGCTTCGAGCATTAATGGCGCCGAGACAACAACGCCTGCATCTAATTCAGCATTCTCACCGTTTTCAGCTAAATAACAGGCGAGCATATTACCGCCAAGGGAATAACCTACCGCGGCGGTGGGGGCATCACCCCATGTCTGTTTTAGCCAATGTAAAAAATAGCGAGCATCACTGGTTTCACCAGAATGGTAAATGCGTTTTTGGCGATTAGGTTCACCACTGCATCCTCTAAAATGCATAATCACGCCGAGCCAGCCTTGTTTTTGGGCGCTTTCTAACATCCCGTGGGCATAGGGGCTTTTAAAATTTCCTTCCAACCCATGAAAAATCACTAAACGAGGCTTTTCGCTCGCTTGTTCTGGGTTTTCACTCCAAGCAAGATCGATAAAATCACCGTCAGGCAATTCTAATCGCTGCCATGTTGGGATAATTTTCGGGGTACGGCGAAAGATCCTTGGCAATAAGGTTTGGAGATGTGGGTTCTTTGCCCAACTCATAGGGCGGAAATTTTCTGACATGGCCTTATTTTTTATTTAGTGGAACGCTTGTGAGTGACATAACATACTGTTATTTTTCTGTGATGCAAGTAAACAAATCTAGAAACAAATTTAGGTTGAGGAATATAGTATAAATGACTCTAGGGCTAATTTTTTCGCTTTTTACGTTTTTATTCATTGCAGCAGTTACACCCGGCCCTAACAACATGTTGTTGACCTCTTGTGCAGCTAACTACGGTTTTCGTCGCAGTATCGGATTATTATTAGGAATAATGCTGGGCATGCAGTCAATCTTATATTTGTCCGCCTTCGGTGTTGCCGCGCTATTACTATTATATCCTGCAATTCATATTGTGCTGAAAATCATTGGTAGCGTTTATTTATTATGGCTAGCGTGGAAAACAGCCACTGCCAGTTACGAGCCACTCAAAACAGACAGTAAAGCCTCTAAAAGCGTTACTTGGTTTCAAGGCGGATTGTTGCAGTTCTTAAACCCGAAAGCGTGGATGATGGGGCTAGGCGCAGTAGGGAGTTTTAGTCTTCCAGGCGAGTTATTTACTCAGTCTATTATCGTGATGAGCATCGCGTTTGTGATTGTGAATTTTGTCGCGGGCTTGATTTGGATGGGCTTTGGTTCCTTGATTGGGATTTTCTTACGTAGCCGCCGCGCATGGTTTATTTTCAACCTAGTGATGGGAATATTGACCGCTGCGTGTGTACCGTTAATTTGGTTGGAGTAAGTTTTTTTACGAGAAAAAAGGCACCTAAGGTGCCTTTTTGCTTTTCAATCCACACTATTCTCTAGTCCAAATCGACATTTTTACTACCAAATAGATAAGTGAAAATGAACCCGCATAGATAAGAGACTAAGACACCGCCAGCATACACTGCCATTGCAGGAAGCACACCTTGATCTGACGTCATCAACGGAATAGCGATTAGCCCTGAAGGACCGAATACAGTATTTAACCCAACAGGTAAACCCATCCACGCGACCGCTCCGATAAAGAAACCACCAGCAGCGCCCCCTAAACAAGCGGTGACAAACGGTTTCACGCGCGGTAACGTCACCCCGTAAATTAATGGTTCACCAATGCCTAAGAAACCGGGGAATAGGGCACCACCAATTTGACTACGGGTAACAGAGCCTTTTTGGGCTTTCACGTACAGCGCTAATGCGGCGCCTACTTGACCCGCACCCGCCATCGCTAAGATTGGGAATAACGAGTTAAACCCTTGCGCTTCAACTAACGCGACATACACCGGAATAAAGCCTTGGTGGACACCAAACATTACCGCAATTAAGAACAGACCCGCTAAGACGGCTGTGCCGATAGGGTTTCCGTTTAAATGCATGAATAGCCAAGACATTCCTTCGAATAACCACACACCGATAGGCATAATGAAAACAAAGGTCGCAGCACCGACGATTAACAGTGTAATCGTTGAGGTTAAAATAATATCCAAGCTGGCTGGAATAATTTTGCGTACTTGTTTTTCAACCCAAGCACCAAAAATACAGGCAATTAGGATCCCGATAATGTTGCCTCTCGGGTCGATATACCAACCAAAGAAGTCTGTCATGCCGGAATAGAAGCCTTTAGTGGCCGCCGGGTCGTAACCTAAAATAAACAGCGCAGCGATAATGGCACCGTTAACACCGCTTCCCCCAAACGCTTTTTGGGCGTTATAACCAATCAACAATCCCATAAAGGTGAATAACCCTTTACCGAATACACTCATATACGCAATTAAGCTTTTGAGATGGGCAAGTTGGGTTGAATCCGCAGGGAATAAGTTTTGGTTCGCCGATAATAATGTGAGTAATGACGCCAAGCCCATTAAGAGACCTGCGCCGATAAAGCCCGGAATTAATGGGGTAAAAATAGTCGCAAATTTAGATAGAAAGCGGTGAACGGCGCTGGTTTGTTTCTTCTTCATCTGCTGTTTATTGGCAGAAGCAATCTCTTTCAGATCTTGGGTCGCGGTAGCGTCATGAGCTTCATCCGCTTCGCCATTTTCTAACATTTGCTTCATTAAATCCGCGGCTGTTTGGGCTTTTCCTGGACCCAAAACAATTTGCAGCTGGTCGTCACTTTCAATCACGCCCAGTACACCGGGGATTTTTTTGATTTCGGTTTTATCGACAAACTGGTCATCATGTAAGGTGAGCCGTAAACGCGTCATGCAGTTACCGCACTGCTTGATATTGCGACCGCCCCCCACGTGTTGCAGGATCTGCTGTATCATTTCATTTGTTATTTTAGCCATACTGTTTCTCTCATAGAGATCCGCTGATTAGACGGATTTTGCGATGTTGAGGGCAGTGCGAATAAAGCCATGATTTTTAGCGAGCAATTGACGAGCTTCATCGGCATTTAAGCCAGATAAAATCATCAAAATCGCGGTCTTACAGTGTCTATCACATTGTTGTAATGCAGATTCTGCGCTTTGGCGGTCACATTCGGTTGCTTCCATCACAATTTTAGTCTGGCGCTCAATGAGCTTGGCGTTGGTCGCCTCCACATCTACCATTAAATTGCCAAAGACTTTGCCGATGCGGATCATCGCCCCTGTGGTGATCATATTTAAAATCAGTTTTTGTGCGGTTCCCGCTTTCATGCGCGAAGAGCCAGTGACAACTTCAGCACCCACAATCGGGGTGATGGCAATGTCAGCCGCTTGGGAAACAGGGCTATCAGGGTTGCAGCTAATTGAGGCAACGGTTGCACCTAAGGAGCGAGCATATTTCATGGCTCCCAGAACATAAGGCGTGCGACCACTAGCGGCGATGCCAACTAGAATATCTTTTTGATTAAAATCGATATTCTTTAAGTCTTGCTCTCCTAACTCGGGTTTATCTTCCGCATTTTCAACTGCACGGAAGATGGCTTGGTGACCACCAGCAATCAGCCCAATAACTTGTTCATGAGGGGTTCCATAGGTCGGTGGACACTCACTGGCATCGAGGATCCCTAAACGTCCCGAAGTACCTGCACCGGAATAAATCAGACGGCCACCTTGCTGGAAAGCTGCCGCAACTTTATCGACCAATTGTGCAATTTGCGGTAAGGTTTTTTCGACAGCCAAAGGGACTTTTTTATCTTCATTGTTGATTACTTGAAGCATTTCAATGGTAGATAATTGGTCAATGTGGGTACTGGCTTCGTTACGGCTTTCCGTGACCATTTTGCTTAAATCAATCGACATAGTAATAACTCCTTAAACGTATCATGGGGGTATGCTATGGAATTATTTATTCCTTTGATGTGATGGTTATCACGGTGTTATCTATTCTCTCCTGCCAATATAAGCGAATAAATTTGCTTGCTTATGACTCAATAAAATAATATTTATTTGAATTTAAATGATTAATTATCAAGCATTGAGTTTCTATTGGAGGAATAATTTATTTGTAAATTTATTCTGTTGATGAAGGTTTATCTTCTTGAGAGCTACTATGACGTTACTCGATACCATCACGTACTTATTACCGCGATTAGCGGAAAATCAACGTAAAATTGCACAATTTATCTTAGAAAGTCCGGAAAATGTGCTGAAATTATCGTCTTCACAGTTAGCGGATCAGTTGGGGATCAGCCAATCCGCTATTGTGAAGTTTAGTCAAAAGTTAGGTGTAAAGGGGTATCCCGCGCTGAAATTGGCGTTGAGTGAAATCATTGGTCGCCAACAGCAAGAGTTGGGGGAGCCTCACAGTGCGTTGCATAACCGTATTACTCAAACGGATAGCTTGATGGTGGTCGCGCAGAAGCTGGCATTAGAGAAAAATTATTCCATCACAGAAACAACAAAACGCCTTGATTTTAAACAGTTTGAAAAAATTATTGAACGTATAGACAGTGCGCAACGTGTGCAGATTGTTGGGATTGGTGGCTCTGGGCTCACTGCAAAAGATTTAAGCTATAAACTTCAAAAAATCGGTATTACCACTCTCGTGGAGCCGGATCATCACGTTCAAATTGCCGCTGCCTTAACCTTGACGCCGAAAGATGTGCAAATTGTTATTTCCTTCTCTGGAAAGCGTAAAGATATGCTCACTGCCGCGAATATTGGGCATCAAAATGGTGCTTGTGTTATCGCTATCACGCGCTCGAAAGATTCTCCACTCGCTCAAATGTCAGACTATATGTTGGAAAGTGTGGCGGAAGAGAACGAATGGCGCAGTTCATCAATTTCTTCAAGAACGGCACAAAATACCCTTACCGATTTACTGTTTATGGCGTTGTTACAAAAACGGGAAGATAAAGCGAAAGCATTGGTGATGAATGCCAAAGTGATGATTAATAAACTTGACGAATAGCTATTAATGTCTCGATAACTTTGCAAAATAATCTTATCTGCGTTAAGACTAAAGGAGGCATTATTTAGCTTAAAACAATTCATTGAGGGAGAGTCCATGAGGGCATTGATCGTTTATACCGAGCTTACAGACGAAGATTCTGTGATCAGCCATGCGGTTGCGCGGCTGGCAAGCGAACTGAATGACGAACACGTCGAAACGGTCATTATCCGTGATTTTGAAGACGGTCTTGCCTATATTCGCTCAAATACCAGCATTGACTGCTTGCTTTACGGGCGAGATATGTCGGATAAGGAAGAACAGGCTCAAGCTCACCGGCTGATCACCCAACTACATCGTCGCCAAGAAGATGTGCCCGTTTTTCTGTTGAGTGATCGTGAAGAAGCCTTAGTGGCATTTGATAGAAAAATGATGGAGCAAGTGGATGAATTTGCATGGATTTTAGAGGACTCCGCGGACTTTATTGCCGGACGTGTTCTTGCTGCTATCATCCGTTACCGTGCGCAATTGCTCCCACCATTAATGAAAAGCTTGATTAAATACAGTGATGTACACGAACACTCATGGGCAGCGCCGGGGCATCAAGGCGGAGTGGGTTTCACTAAAACGCCAGCAGGGCGTATTTATCACGATTTTTTTGGCGAAAATTTATTTCGCACAGATATCGGTATCGAGCGAGTTGCCGTTGGTTCGTTGCTTGATCACACTGGGGCATTTGGCGAGTGTGAGAAAAACGCAGCACGGATTTTTGGTGCAGATCAATCCTATTCCGTAGTAGTCGGGACTTCGGGCTCGAACCGTACCATTATGCAAGCTTGCATGACGGATGACGATGTGGTGGTCATTGACCGAAACTGCCATAAATCCATCGAACAAGGTTTGATTTTAACGGGAGCAAAGCCTGTTTATATGGTTCCGAGTCGTAACCGTTATGGGATTATTGGACCGATTTACCCCACAGAGATGTCCCCTGAAGCCATTCAGAAAAAGATCGCTAATAATCCATTTACTGCCGATAAAATCGGTAAAAAACCGGCGTATAGCGTGGTAACAAACTGTACTTATGATGGTGTTTGCTACAACGCGCGTAAAGTGCAAAATTTATTGGATAAATCCCTCGATAGAATTCATTTTGATGAGGCATGGTACGGTTACGCGCGATTCAATCCGATTTATCGTGACCATTTTGCGATGCGCGATGAAGAGCGCAAAGAGGATGACCCTACCATTTTCGCTACTCATTCAACGCACAAATTATTGAATGCGCTGTCGCAAGCCTCGTTCATTCATGTTCGTAATGGACGTAATGCCATTGATTTTAATCGCTTTAATCAAGCCTATCACATGCATGCAACCACATCGCCGCTGTATGCCATTTGCGCATCGAACGATATTGCGGCAGATATGATGGATGGAAATAGTGGGCGCTCATTAACCGATGAAGTGATCCGCGAAGCCATCGACTTTCGTCAATCACTCGGCTATCTGTACAAAGAGTTCCAAAATGATGGTGAGTGGTTTTTCAAACCGTGGAATCAGGAAACGGTGAAGGATCCTGCAACTGGTGAGCGCTATGATTTTGAGTTTGCTCCTGTTGAATTGTTGATGAAAGAGCAACGCTGCTGGGTAATGAACCCTGAAGATACGTGGCATGGTTTCAAAAATATTCCTGCAGATTGGGCAATGTTAGACCCTATCAAAGTGAGTATTTTGGCACCAGGAATGGGGGACGATGGCAAGCTACTTGATTCCGGTGTTCCTGCCGCGCTCGTCACCGCATGGCTAAATCACTATGGTATTGTGCCGACCCGCACTACCGATTTCCAAATTATGTTCCTGTTTTCTATGGGGATCACCAAAGGAAAATGGGGCACATTAGTCAATGCATTGCTCTCCTTTAAACGCCACTATGATACCAACACTCAACTGAAAAAAGTGTTACCTGAAGTGGTGGAAGTGGCGCCTGAAATTTATGGTGAGATGGGGCTGAGGGACTTGGGGGATAAGATGTTTGCTTACTTGCAGCGTAATAATCCGGGAAGTCAGCTAAATCAAGCCTATTCAGAGTTACCCAATGTTATGATGAGCCCGCGTGATGCCTATCAGCAGATCGTTGCGAATCGCGTTGAAGCTGTGCCGTTAGATAAGCTGGCTGGGCGTATTGCGGCGAACTCGATTATTCCTTACCCACCGGGGATACCAATGTTGTTATCGGGTGAAAGCTTTGGAGAAACCAACAGCCCGCATATTGGCTATTTGCGTAGTTTACAAGCATGGGATAGTGAGTTCCCGGGTTTTGAACATGAAACGGAAGGCACGGAAAAAATTGATGGCGAATACCATGTTATGTGCGTGAAGGTGTGAAACGACACCCTATAACAATTGCATGAAATGCGTCTAATATTTTTTATTCTTGTACTGCCTAGCCAAATTGATTTAGGCTGTTTTTGCCATACATTTCAACGCTGCCTTCGCTATTTTTTATAGCGTTTGGCTGGTTTTTTTCATTATTATCGGCGTATTATTTGAGAAAATTGGTTATCGACCAATTGGATTAATGGGATTTGCTGTTTATTAAAATAATCTTTATCTTCAATAAAGCCTAATTGATGGCAATATTGTGAAGCGTAGCCACTGACTAACAGTTTCCAGTTAAATTTAAAATCAGGGTAGGTTTTTTTGGCGATTTTATAAATGCTGGTTGTGCAGTTATTCCACATGGAATGGTATTTTTCGTTGGTCTCTTTGAGCTGATTAAGTTTGCTCATATAATTGAGAAACAGTTCTGTAATAAGTGGCTTATCTAAATTTAAGGGATAAATATAGACTTGCTCATTGCGTAAATTAACGCGAGTGCCAATTAAATCCTGCTCATCAGCAACCACATAGATAATATCGTAGTTATAGAAAAATCCCTTCCAAACCGAAAATTGTTGATGTGCTTTTCGCCTTGTCTCGATAGAAAAAGAGACATAATCCCCATTGGAAAAACCGAAGCTCAGAAAAACATGGGCGATCATTTTGCCAGACCAGTGGGATTGTACTAAATCTACACTTTGCAAGTTAGACAGATTGTAATGCTTAGTATCCCAAGTATATTCATTTTTGTCGGCAAACTGAAAAGAGCGAAAATTATGTATGGAGATGTCTGAAGTTTCGTTATTAAAATCCATATGGGATTTATAGCGATACTCCGTTCTCCACTCATTTTGAGGTAATAGATTGCTCATCTGCACGCTACATTTTTAATAAAACGGACATGGCGCGGGAATAATCTAAAACAATGCCCGGTGTCCACGTCATAATACTTGCATGTTTTCTGAGTTGGGACATAACCCAAAGCTCAGGGCTAAAGAGCAATTTAAGCAGTAGCATGAAACCGCCTTTTTTCTCAGTAAAATATCCCTCGGTACTTTTTATCAGCGCCAAAGAAACGACGGTTGAACAATTGCGACTAGTTAAATTGTAGGTCGTGTCTTTACTGTATTCTTGCCAGAATGCGTCTAGCTTTTCTTTGCTGATCCCTTCAATGGTTAATTTGAAGTTGGATGGCGGTGCAATTTTCATTTCATCAAGATAACTGATTTGAAAAACGCCTGTGTCATTGTTTTCTTCGGTGGATTTTAATATCTGCAAGAATTGCGCGGTATCGCGGTCAATATCTTTCTCTGGGTAGTGGCTGATATAAATTTCATCCAGCTCGAAAGCAACATGCCCAGTACTAATCACACCCAATGAATTACGGGAAACAATATAACGCTGGATAATTTTAAAAAATAGCGGCAGTTGCCCGGTAGTTGTCCATACATGTAGTGTGCCGCGCTCTCTATTTGAAGCGTCATTATTGCGCGTAAATACCATATGATTGGCATTGGGAATTTGGCTGCTCACAACAAAGTAGTAAACAAAGAATGAGTCGAGGGAGAAGATCATAATCAGCGTGCCGACATCCCAATAAACTTGGCGAGATGAATAGTCAAAAGACCAAGGAATGAAATTCCATAAACCTAATGAGAATTCAATAATGGAGACAGTGAGCATCAACTTCCAGCGTTTAAATTTCAAAACCACGCTATTGGACATTTTCCAGATAGCGCTGACCATGAGATATAAGCCAGTAATAAATCCAGAGAGAACGGTTTCCCACGCATGTATTTTAGAAAACAAGACAATGTAAACCATTAAAAGTAGCACTAATCCGCGACTGATCCTCAGTCCTCGGGTAGCACCTTGGCAATACATCGCGCAGACAAACGAGCGAATGGCTTCCAATAAAATTGGAATACAGAGGAAGATCATAAACTCATGGGGATCAGCAAAAAAAGGTAATAGAAAAAAGCAGGCACCAATCAGTACACCAAATAATGTGAGTGCCAGAATAAACCAGAAATATTTTTTTGCTGTGTCTCTGCCATAGAGCATCGTAATGATATAAATCATGCTGCACCAACCATAGAATCTTGATAAGTGCTAATGCCTTATCTTTATAGGTTTTTATTTTTAGTTTGTAGAATTGGCTTCATTATAATGGGGATATTTAAGCGACAAAATAGATGGCAATTAGTGCGTTTTATGGTGATTTTAATTCATTGAAGAATAAGTGTTATTTCTTGTGTTACACTTTGATTGTGTGGCTATAACTGCTTCAGGTTAACGATATGTTAATATTTAATTCTATTAATAATACGTCAACGCTTCGGATTATGTTTTAAAGAAACCTTAAATAAGATTTTTATGTGTAATTAAATTTTTAAATGCAAGAAATCCAATTATGATTATCTTTTTTGGTTGTTTATTGAAATAACCCCTTATTAATTTGATTTTAATAAAGGGTTATTATTGAAAGGCTATTACGAATTAGCCAGCTTCAAACTCATTGGTCATAGTTTCTAACTGCTCTTGCAGATCCATCCATTCCATTTCAACGTCTTCAAGGGCTGATTTATGCTCAGTTTGCTTTTTCAAACAGTCAGTTAGCTCCGCTTTTTTATCTTGCTCATAAATGGCAGCATCGGATAACTTCGCCTCTAACTCAGCTAATGATGCAGAGTGTTTTTCCATTTTCTTTTCCAGCTCCGTGATTTTTTTACGGATAGGCTGGGTCAGCTGACGGAATTCGGCTTCACGGCGTTTTTGGTCTTTTCTATCTTGCGCCGTCACGGTTGATGTGCTGGCTGGTTTTTCTTTATCAAGCAGATCACGAGCTTGCTGTAGCTCCATTTTGTTCTGCTCGGCTAACCATTGTTGGTAATCCTCAAGATCGCCATCAAATTGCTCGACTTTTCCGCCATGAACCAGATACAGCTCATCGGTGGTCGTGCGCAGTAAGTGCCTATCATGGGAAACCACAACCAATGCGCCTTCGAAAGCCATTAACGCTTCGGTCAGTGCTTGGCGCATATCCAAATCTAAGTGGTTGGTTGGCTCATCGAGTAACAGTAAGTTAGGGCGCTGCCAGACAATTAGAGCTAATACTAAGCGGGCTTTTTCTCCGCCGGAGAAACGTCCGCTAGGATCCGTCACTTGGTCACCTTTAAAACCAAAGCCGCCAAGGTAATCGCGTAATTGCTGCTCGGTTTGCTCTGGCGCAAGGCGAGCAAGATGCTGTAATGGGGACTCATCCGCATGCAAATATTCTAATTGATGCTGGGCGAAATACCCCAGTTTGATCCCTTTAGCGAGTGAGATTTCACCGTGTAATGGCGGTAAGTCGCCTGCTAGCATTTTGATTAATGTGGATTTACCGGCACCGTTACGGCCGAGTAACCCAATGCGAGAACCCGGAACTAAATTTAATTTTATGGATTCTAATACCACTTTTTCGCCGTAACCTGCACTGACTTTTTCCATTTTTAATAATGGATTCGGCAGGCTTTCAGGTTGACGGAATGAGAAATGGAATGGGTTATCCACGTGCGCAGGGGCGACCATCTCCATGCGTTCAAGCATTTTAATTCGACTTTGTGCCTGTTTAGCTTTGGTGGCTTGAACTCTAAAGCGGTCAATATAGCTTTGTAAGTGGGCGGCTTTAGCTTGTTGGCTCTCATACAAGGCTTGTTGCTGCGCCAGTTTAGTGGCACGTTGGCGTTCGAATGAGGAGTAGTTGCCCGTGTATTCGAACATGGTTTCTTGCTCGATATGCAGCACTTTGTCGATGATTGGGTCGAGGAAGTCTCTATCATGGGAAATCAAAATCAAGGTGCCAGAGTAGCTTTTAAGCCATTTTTCCAGCCAAATCACTGCATCTAAATCTAAGTGGTTCGTTGGTTCATCGAGAAGTAATAAATCGGAACGGCACAGCAGGGCTTGTGCAAGGTTCAGGCGCATACGCCATCCACCAGAAAATGATTTTACCGGAGACTGTAGCTGTGCTTGGCTAAAGCCAAGACCATGTAGCAAGCTCGCTGCTCGGGACTGAATTGTCCACGCATCAATGGCATCTAATTGCCCATGAATGACGGCAATAGCGTGACCATCATTTTTTTCGTTCGCCTGTTGGAGTTTATGTTCTAAGGCGCGAAATTCACGATCGCCATCAATCACATACTCAATACAAGGTACATCAAGGGCGGGGGTTTCTTGGTTCACCCACGCCATAGACCAATTGCTTGGAAAGGTTGCTGATCCTGCTTCCGCTTGCAATTCACCCTTTAACAGTGCCAGCAATGTGGATTTTCCGCAGCCGTTTTTACCCACTAACCCGACTTTTTGCCCCGGATTGATAGTCGCAGTTGCATTGTCCAGCAGAACACGTACACCTCGGCGAATTTGTAATGAAGAGAAAACAATCATAGAAACCGTCTATTGAAAATATGTTAAATTATTGAGTTAGATATATTCGAATAATAAAGTTATTACTTAAATATATTAAGCTTAAAGTACATTTAGCAGGCTGCATGGTAACGGAAAATTATCCGCCTGACACGCCTTTGAGGAGGGAAAGATGTCAAATACGCCAAAAGTGCTCGTGGTCTACGCTCACCCAGACCCCCATGAATCTGTTGCTAATCGTCTGTTGTTAAATGCAGTGCGCGATTTTGACAATGTCACTATCCACGATTTATACGCAACATATCCCGATTATTTTATTGATGTCACCGCAGAACAAAAGCTGCTTTGCCAGCATGATGTCATCGTATTTCAGCACCCGCTGTATACTTATAGTTGCCCCGCGCTATTAAAAGAGTGGTTTGACCAAGTTCTGACTCGCCGATTTGCCACAGACCAAGGATACCAAAAATTGAAAGGCAAGTATTGGCGCTCGATTATTACTACTGGAGAGCCAGAAGAAGCTTACCAATATGGTGGTTATAATCGTTATCCATTATCTGAAATCCTTCGTCCATTTGAGTTGACCTCATTGATGTGTGATATGCACTGGATGGAACCGAACATTATCTATTCTGCCCGCCGACAGAGCCCACAACAGTTACAGCAAATGGTTGAAGAGTATAAGCAATGGATGAGACAACCCCTCAATACGGGAGATATTTCAAATGGATGAATTAAATCTATTTGAATCGGTGATCATATTTCTATGCGCCGGTGTGGTGATGGTGCCAATTGCCCAAAAAATCCGTTTGGGTGCGGTGTTAGGTTATTTACTGGCAGGGATTGCGATTGGTCCATTTGTATTGGGCTTTATTCGCAATGTGGATGACATCCTGCATTTCTCGGAACTGGGTGTTGTCTTCTTAATGTTTTTGATTGGGTTGGAACTGAAGCCCTCGAAACTATGGGAGCTGCACCGATCGATTTTTGGTGTCGGCACCATTCAAGTGGTTGTGACCGCAGCTTTGATGGCAGGGATCCTGTTTCTTGCTCAGTTTTCTTGGCAGGCAGCAGTGGTTGGTGGGCTGGGGATGGCGATGTCCTCCACAGCAATGGCACTGCAATTAATGAATGAAAAAGGGATGTCCAATCAAGAAAGTGGGCAGCTCGGTTTTTCTGTTTTACTGTTCCAAGATATGGCGGTAATCCCGATTATGGCGCTGATTCCGCTGTTGGCAGGTGATACGGGAAGCAGCGATTGGTACAAAATTGGATTGAAAGTGGTGGCGTTTGCGGGATTATGGATTGTCGGACGTTATTTACTACGACCATTATTTAGGCTTGCAGCGAAATCGGGCGTGCATGAAATTTTTACCGCAGCGGCGTTGTTAGTCGTACTGGGTTCCGCATTGATAATGGAAAGCCTTGGCTTTTCAATGGCCTTGGGGACGTTTATGGCGGGGGTGATGCTCGCTGAGACGGAATTTCGTCATGAACTTGAAATCAATATCGAGCCGTTTAAAGGTTTGCTGCTGGGGCTGTTTTTCATTTCCGTCGGTATGTCATTAAATTTACAAGTATTGTGGGCTTATCTCCCTCAAGTTTTATTGGCAGTTTTGGTGCTGGTCGCTGTGAAAGCGCTTGTCTTATATGTGCTGGGATTTGTGGCACGTTTACGTACAGGCGCCCGAGCGCAATTCTCAGGGGTGCTTAGCCAAGGTGGTGAGTTCGCCTTTGTGATTTATGCCACGGCATTCGGAGCTAGCGTGATTGATGAAAGGCAAATGGATTTATTGTTGGTGGTGGTGACGCTATCGATGATGACAACGCCACTTGTGATGCAGCTGATAGATGCGTATCTCAACCGCCGTTATAATCAGCAAGCAACATCCACCGAAAAACCGTTTGTGGAAGACACCAATCCTCACGTGATTTTAGTGGGATTTGGGCGAATGGGGCAGGTGGTTGGTCGTCTATTGATGGCGAACAAAGTGAATATTACGGTGCTTGAACAAGATGTTACCGCGATTAGTACCATGCGCCGCTACGGTTACACCGTCTATTATGGGGATGCGCGAGAGCTACAACTTCTGCGCTCAGCGGGAGCGGATAAAGCCAAAGCGATTGTGATCACCAGCAATGTTCCTGAAGAAGTGATGGAAATTGTGCGTATTTGCCAAGAAAACTTCCCGAATTTGCATATTATTGCCCGTGCAAAAGGGCGTTTAGAGGCTCACGAATTACTGCACAGTGGCGTGACGGATTTTAGCCGTGAAACCTTCTCAAGCGCGTTAGAAATGGGAAGCAAGGCACTGATTAGTACAGGTATGCATCCTCATAAAGCTTATCGTGCAAAACAGCATTTCCGCCGGCTTGATATGCGTATGTTAAGGGATATCATTCCTGAAAATGAGAATAGCGATAGCGGGCAGATTTCGCGTATTAAAGAGGCACGGCGTGAACTCAACGAACTTTTCGAAAAAGAGATGCAAAGAGAAAATCGCCAACCGCACAGCTGGAACAACGAACAGTAAGGTAGAAAAATGGCAGCAACACGTAAGCGTTTTATTGCTGGGGCAACCTGTCCTAAATGCAAGTCTCAAGACACCTTAATGATGTGGCGAGAAGATAAAATTGATGTGGTTGAATGTGTCAATTGTGGGGATCAACAACGTCAAGCTGAAGGTGATGCGACTGAGCATGTGAGAAAGCAAGAACAAGTTATTGGAATTTTTACCCCAGAATAAGAGAATTTTGTCAATTCTCAATACAGCACAATTGTTTTCCGGTACAATTGGCAAAAATTTTTCCCTTACGGGTCGTAGGAGATGTCATGAAAGTAGCAAAAGACTTGGTTGTAAGCTTAGCTTACCAAGTAAGAACAGAAGACGGTGTTTTAGTTGATGAGTCCCCGGCAAATGCGCCAATGGACTATCTGCATGGCCGTGGTTCTTTAATTTCTGGTCTGGAAAAAGCATTAGAAGGTCGTGAAGTTGGCGAACATTTCGATGTTGAAGTCGCTTCAGACGATGCATATGGTCAATATGATGACAACTTAGTTCAACGCGTACCGAAAGATGTATTCATGGGCGTTGACGAGCTGGAAGTGGGTATGCGTTTCTTAGCGGATACTGACATGGGTCCAGTTCCAGTTGAAATCACTGGCATCGAAGGCGATGAAGTTATCGTTGACGGTAACCATATGTTAGCAGGTCAAAACCTGAAATTTAATGTTGAAGTCATGGCTATCCGTGAAGCAACTGAAGAAGAAATCGCTCATGGCCACGTCCATGGTGCTGATGGTCACGACCACGACCACGACCATGACCACGAAGGTGGTTGCTGTGGTGGTGGCGGTCATAGCCACGGTTCAGAAGGCGGTTGCTGTGGTGGTGGCGAAGGTCAAGGCCACGGTCACAAGCATGGCGGTTGTGGTTGCCACTAATCTCTAAAAGAGAGATTCAATAAAAAACGAACTCGTTTTTTATTTCGAAAGTAGGCTCAACATTTTTTATGTTGGGCTTTTTTTTGCTCAAAATTCAGTCTCAAGCATTCCCCGTCATTAAATTTAGTAATTACTGAAATTTATTATAAATCAATTGGTTATTTTTCTATCTTATAATTCCCATGATGTTTATCGAGATTAATTTCTTTGTTTATCTCGCGCCATAGTCTCAATCATCTAGGAAAATTATTATGGGAACTCCCTCTATTTACCCTACAAAAACAACAATTTATAGACAAGATAAAGCATGGAATGGTTATACATTATTCTCAGCGGCGAATAAGGGCGCTGTGCTTATTGATATGAATGGCAATGAAGTTCATGTTTGGCAGGACAGTGATGGCGTGCCTTGCAAAATGTTACCTCAAGGCAATCTGCTGAGTTATGAAAAGCCAAAAGAGGGTAATAAATATCGCGAATATACCCGGTTGGTTCAGCGGGATTGGGATAATAACGAAGTTTGGTCATTCGATCGTGTCGAGTCATTGACGGATGATGTCAGAAAACAATATTGGTCTGCAAGAGCGCATCATGATTTTCAACGAGAAGGAAATCCCGTCGGGTATTATACGCCTGACTTGATATCCCCTGTTCATAATGGAAAAACATTATTACTTTGCCATCGAAATATTCAAAATCCTCAAATATCAGATAAGCCATTACTGGATGACGTCTTTGTTGAGATTGATTGGCAGGGAAATATTGTATGGACATGGGCGTTCAGTGATTACTTTTCGGAACTCGGTTTTTCTGAAACTGCTAAAAATGTCTTTTATCGTAATCCTAATCTCATCGTTGGTGATGTAGGGGATTATTTACATATCAATAGCCTATCTTGGCTTGGCCCCAACAAACACTATGATAATGGCAATGCTGATTTTCATCCTGAGAATATAATATGGAGCTCTCGGGAAGCGAATATTATTGGAATTACCAGCCGTGAAACAAGAAAGATTGTATGGCAAATTGGACCTGATTATACCCATGATGATGTTAAACATTTAGGGGGGATTATTGGTCAACATCATGCCCATCTTATTCCCCAAGGGTTACCGGGTGCGGGGAATATTTTACTGTTTGATAATGGCTGGCAAGCAGGCTATGGGCAAGCAACGCCAACCTCGCTTTATGGATTAAAAAATGCGGGTCGTGACTATTCTCGAGTCTTGGAGATAGACCCGATCAGTTTAGATATTGTTTGGCAGCATTCTGCAAATGAGCAGGGATTTAAAATGCCGACGAATCGTTTTCGATTTTATAGTCCGCATGTTAGCAGTGCGCAACGATTACTTAATGGTAATACTCTGATTACAGAGGGCGCGGATGGACGAATTATTGAAGTTACCAAGGAAAATAAAATTGTTTGGGAATATATTTCCCCTTATACCGACGAGCAATACGCATGGAATAACATGATTTATCGGGCTTATCGAGTTCCCTATGAATGGGTTCCTCAATTGAATAAGCCCGAAGAAGTGGCATTGCCTGATATTGATATCTCCCAATTTCATATCAAGGCGAATAGCTGAGAGATTAATAATGTGGAGGGGGAGTCTCTTCTTCAGGGCGGGCAAGGTGAGATGATTGCGAAGCTTTCAACCTCTCCGCAACGATGCGCAAATGTTCTTGCATTTTTGACAGCTGCATTTGTTGTTCTGTAATCACTTGGTTAAGCTGCTCAATGGTCAATTCTTGGAAAGCAACTTTGCTTTCTAAAAGTTCTAAACGCTGTTCAAAATTGTCTGATGAATCCATTTTAGACTCTCCTTATGGGTTCTCATCATGAAAAAAACATCATAATAACCGAACATTACAAATCAACAGATAAGTTTTATTTAAAGGTGTAGGCGTTGAAACCTCTTTTTGTTAATGTGGTCTAAGATATTCTTATATTTTTTGTGTTAACTGACAGCTTGTTTTTTAAGATAAGGAACAGCTATCAATAAAAATGAGCCGTATGGCTCGAATAATAGCTATCGGAGATTAGGATGAAATCACTGTTTAAGGCAAGTCTATTAGCAACAACATTAGCATTCGCTTTTACTGCCCCACAAGTTATGGCAGAAGAAGCAAAAACACAAGCGAGCGCTTTCAAAAATGCTGAAGAGCGTAACGCATACGCATTAGGTGCCTCTTTAGGTCGCTATATGCAGAATTCTTTAGAAGAGCAAAAATCGATCGGTATTAATCTGGACAAAGCTCAATTACTGGCTGGTGTCCAAGATGCATTCAACGGCAAAAGCAAAATGACTGATGCTCAAGTTGAAGAAACATTACGTCAATTCGAAGGACAAGTGAAAAAAGCAGCTGAAGATAAAATCAAAGCTGAATCAGTAGCTAACGTGAAGAAAGGTGACGAATATCGCGAGAAGTTTGCAAAAGAAAAGGGCGTAGTGAAAACTAAGTCTGGCCTACTGTACAAAATTGAGAAAGATGGCACTGGCGCAAAACCTAAAGAAGACGAAACCGTTGTTGTTCACTATAAAGGCTCTTTAGTTGATGGAACTGAATTCGATAGCTCTTATTCTCGTAACGAGCCACTGACTATCCCATTAAACTCAGTGATCAAAGGCTGGACTGAAGGTTTATCTAACCTGAAGAAAGGTGGCAAGATGACATTAGTTATCCCACCAGAATTAGCTTACGGTGAAAATGGCGTTCCAGGTATCCCTGCAAACTCAACGCTTGTCTTCGATGTTGAGTTATTAGACATCAAACCTGCTGCAAAATAAGATTTCACATCGTTAAAAATAAAAAAGCTCAGATTCGTTCTGGGCTTTTTTCATTCAGTTACGCAATCCAATGCTAAAAAAGCAGAGTTGTGTCATTCTCGATTAAAAATTTGCATTTAAAAATCTTATATTCTTTAAAACTTGTGATAAAACATACTCTCTTGCATTCATTCGCTTGACGGCAACGCCTCGGAGTTTTAACTTCAATAGATTCGTTTTTATTTTTAATCATCACATCCGTTGACTATGTACGATAAAATGAAGGCAAATGAGTCGAATAATGAATGCCTCATTGGTTGACGTGATGAATTTTATACACTTTAGAAGGATGACGTTGAAATGTCTGATGCATTACAATCCCAAGACCTCAGTGATATTAATATTCTTGATAACCAGCCGTTTACTGAGACTGACCACGAAATTTTAAAATCATATGAAGCTGCGGTTGACGGGCTCGCTATGCTAATTGGTGAGCATTGTGAAATTGTTCTTCACTCTTTAGAAGACCTCAAATGTTCAGCAGTGAGAATAGCGAATGGTCAGCATACAGGGCGTAAGATTGGCTCCCCTATCACTGACTTAGCATTAAGAATGCTTCATGATATGGCGGATGCGGAATCCAATGTATCTAAAGCCTATTTTACGAAAGCAAAAAGCGGCGACTTAATGAAGTCGGTGACGATTGCGATTCGTAACCGTAAGCAACGTGTTATCGGCTTACTGTGTATCAACATGAACTTAGATGTGCCATTCTCTGAAATCATTAAGTCTTTTGTGCCAGAAGAAAAGCAAGAAGTGACTTCGGATGTCAACTTCGCGTCTTCAGTCGATGACTTGGTTGCACAAACATTAGAATACACTATCGAAGAAGTTAGCAATGACCGTAATGTTTCTAACAACGCGAAAAATAAACAAGTGGTTCTGAACTTGTACGAAAAAGGTATCTTTGATATCAAAGATGCTATCAACCAAGTGGCTGACCGCCTGAATATTTCCAAGCACACCGTCTATTTATATATCCGCCAATTTAAGAGTGGTGAATGAGTAAAACAACCCCGCTAACCTATTGTTTGTTAGTGACTGGCCCCACATACGGCACTTCACAATCAGCAAGTGCCTATCAATTTGCCAAGGCCCTTCTTAAAGAGGGGCATTTATTGAAGACGGTGTTTTTCTATCAAGATGGCGTTCTTAATGGCAATGCTTTAACTTCCCCTGCAAATGATGAATTTGACCTGGTCAAAGCATGGCGCCAACTGGCACAAGAATCGGGCTGTGAAATGAATATCTGTGTTGCCGCAGGGTTACGTCGTGGTATTACAGATAAAGAACAAGCTAACGCGCTATCGCTATCTGCTCATAACTTATCTGAAAGTTTTACCATGAGCGGTTTAGGCAGTCTTGCTGAATCCATGTTAACCACTGACCGCACCATCCAGTTTTAAACCTGAACATCATGAACGACGTCACTCTATAAGATAAGGTCTCTTGTGAAGAAAATAGCCTTTGTTTTTACGACTATGCCACATGGTAGTGCCAGTGGGCGCGAAGGACTGGATGCATTATTAGCAACCTCGGCACTGACAGAAGAAATTAGCGTATTCTTCCTTTCTGATGGTGTATGCCAATTACTCGCTCATCAGCAGCCTAAAGAAATTTTAGCTCGGGACTATATTTCGACGTTCAAGATCTTACCTCTCTATGACATTGAAAATATTTACCTATGTTCAGAGTCATTAAAGGAAAGAGGTCTTAGCCAGCAAAATGAGTGGGTTGTGACGCCTGAATTCTTAACACCCCAGCAGATCCAAGAGAGGCTATCCGCCTGTGATGTTGTGCTCAAATTTTGAGATTGCGTTCAAAATTTGATCTTGTGTTCGGATTTTGATCTATAGTAGGATCCTACCTATGCTATACACTCTAGCCACTTCTCCATTTAAATGTGATTTCTCCGCGCTATTGCGTTTAATCACCAATGAAGACGCTATATTGCTTTTCCAAGATGGTGTGATTGCCGCTGTTTCACAATCCAAATATCTTGCGGAACTACAAAATAGCGGTGCCCAAATCTATGCCTTGGATGCAGATATTCATGCCCGAGGGCTACAAGATCAGGTAGCTGATGACGTTTCTATCATCTCATATCAAGGTTTTGTAAAGCTAACTGAAGCTCATAAGCAACATTTTGCCTTATAAAGTCACTAAAAGTTGTATATTTCTTGACACCTGAGCCAGTCGGCAATAAAATTTCGCGTCCTCGTGTATCGTCATGTTGGCGAACGAGGTCAAAATCCGTGTTTACGAAGCAAAAAACCAGGAGCTTTTTTAATAATGGCAACTATTAATCAGCTGGTACGCAAATCTCGTAGCTCGAAAGTTGTGAAAAGCAACGTTCCAGCACTGGAAGCTTGCCCGCAAAAACGTGGCGTATGTACTCGTGTATATACTACCACTCCTAAAAAACCAAACTCAGCATTACGTAAAGTATGCCGTGTTCGTTTAACTAACGGTTTCGAAGTATCTTCCTACATCGGTGGTGAAGGCCACAACTTGCAGGAACACTCCGTAATCCTGATCCGTGGCGGTCGTGTTAAAGACTTGCCAGGTGTGCGTTATCACACCGTTCGCGGCGCACTGGACTGTTCTGGTGTTAAAGACCGTAAGCAAGCTCGTTCTAAATACGGCGCGAAGAAACCTAAGGCTTAATGGATTTCCGTTAAGTAAGGCCAAACATTTTTAATCTTAATGTCAAAATACTCTCGTAGAGTTTTGGACAAACCTGAATTAACAACGGAGTCATATCCATGCCACGTCGTCGCGTAATTGGTCAACGTAAAATTCTTCCAGATCCTAAGTTCGGATCAGAATTACTGGCCAAATTTGTAAATATCCTGATGGTAGACGGGAAAAAATCTACTGCTGAAGCAATCGTATATAACGCACTTGAGCTCCTTGCTCAGCGTTCTGGTAAAACTGAACTTGACGCATTCGAATTAGCACTTGATAACGTGCGTCCGACTGTGGAAGTTAAATCCCGCCGTGTTGGTGGTTCAACTTACCAAGTTCCAGTTGAAGTTCGCCCGGTTCGTCGTAATGCCCTGGCAATGCGTTGGATCGTTGATGCTGCTCGTAAACGCGGTGATAAATCTATGGCACTTCGCCTGGCAAACGAATTATCAGACGCTGCTGAGAACAAAGGTTCATCTGTTAAGAAACGTGAAGACGTTCACCGTATGGCAGAAGCTAACAAGGCGTTCGCACACTACCGTTGGTAATCTCTTACCAATCTTAGTGATGTATCTCAGGGTAGCTTTCAGCTGCCCTTTATATGAAGAATTGAACGCCCACGAGAGAGGAAAAAATGGCTCGTCAAACGCCCATAGCACGCTATCGTAACATCGGTATCAGTGCACACATCGACGCCGGTAAAACCACAACTTCTGAACGTATTCTGTTCTATACTGGTGTAAACCATAAGATCGGTGAAACCCACGAAGGTTCTGCAACAATGGACTGGATGGAGCAGGAGCAAGAGCGTGGTATTACTATCACTTCAGCTGCGACTACTGCATTCTGGTCTGGTATGGCTAAGCAGTATGAAC
Source organism: Providencia sp. JUb39 (assembly GCF_012272845.1). Classification (NCBI taxonomy): domain Bacteria; kingdom Pseudomonadati; phylum Pseudomonadota; class Gammaproteobacteria; order Enterobacterales; family Morganellaceae; genus Providencia; species Providencia sp. JUb39. The sequence continues at coordinate 526,776 of NZ_JAAWXD020000001.1, forward strand.
CACACCGTATCAACATCATCGACACCCCGGGACACGTTGACTTCACAATCGAAGTAGAACGTTCTATGCGTGTTCTTGATGGCGCGGTAATGGTTTACTGTGCGGTTGGTGGTGTTCAGCCACAGTCTGAAACTGTATGGCGTCAGGCTAACAAATATAAAGTTCCACGTATCGCGTTCGTTAACAAAATGGACCGTATGGGTGCGAACTTCTTACGTGTTGTTGAGCAGTTAAAAACTCGTTTAGCAGCTACTGCAGTTCCACTGCAATTACCAGTTGGCGCAGAAGAGTCGTTCACTGGTGTTGTTGACTTGCTGAAAATGAAAGCAATCAAATGGAACGATGAAGACCAAGGCGTTACCTTCGAATACGAAGATATCCCTGCGGACATGCAAGAGCTGGCTGAAGAGTGGCACAACAACCTGATCGAATCCGCTGCAGAAGCATCAGAAGAACTGATGGAAAAATATCTGGGCGGTGAAGAACTGACTGAAGCAGAAATCAAAGGTGCTTTACGTCAACGTGTTCTTGCTAGCGAAATTATCCTGGTTACCTGTGGTTCTGCATTTAAGAACAAAGGTGTTCAGGCGATGCTGGATGCGGTCGTGGATTACTTACCAGCTCCTACAGATGTACCGGCAATTAACGGTGTTCTGGACGATGGTAAAGATACTCCAGCTGAACGTCATGCAAGTGACGAAGAGCCGTTCTCATCTTTAGCATTTAAAATTGCAACTGACCCATTCGTTGGTAACCTGACATTCTTCCGTGTTTACTCCGGTGTTGTTAACTCAGGTGATACCGTTCTGAACGCTGTTAAAGCGAAGAAAGAGCGTTTTGGTCGTATCGTTCAGATGCACGCTAACAAGCGTGAAGAGATTAAAGAAGTTCGCGCTGGTGACATCGCGGCTGCTATCGGTCTGAAAGACGTAACTACAGGTGATACTTTATGTGCAGTTGATGCACCAATCATCCTGGAGCGTATGGAATTCCCAGAGCCAGTAATCTCTGTTGCAATCGAACCAAAAACTAAAGCTGACCAAGAAAAAATGGGTATCGCATTAGGCCGTCTGGCTCAAGAAGACCCATCATTCCGCGTATCAAGTGATGAAGAGACTAATCAGACTATCATCGCTGGTATGGGTGAATTGCACTTGGACGTTCTGGTTGACCGTATGCGTCGTGAATTCAAAGTTGAAGCGAACGTTGGTAAACCACAAGTAGCTTACCGCGAAGCAATCACTGCTAAAGTGACTGATATCGAAGGTAAACACGCGAAACAGTCTGGTGGTCGTGGTCAGTACGGTCATGTCGTTATCGATATGTACCCACTGGACAAGAAAGACAAAGATGGTCTGCCAATGGACTACGAATTTGTCAACGAAATCAAAGGTGGTGTAATCCCTACGGAATACATTCCTGCGGTTGACAAAGGTCTGCAAGAGCAGCTGAAGTCTGGTCCATTAGCTGGTTATCCAGTAGTTAACATGGGTGTTCGTCTGCATTTCGGTTCTTACCATGATGTTGACTCCTCTGAATTGGCGTTTAAATTGGCAGCATCGCTGGCATTTAAAGACGGCTTCAAAAAAGCGAAACCAGTTCTGCTTGAGCCAATCATGAAAGTTGAAGTGGAAACTCCAGAAGACTACATGGGCGATGTAATTGGTGACCTGAACCGTCGTCGTGGTATGATTGAAGGTATGGATGACTTACCTACTGGTAAAGTTGTTCGTGCACAAGTACCATTGTCCGAAATGTTCGGTTATGCTACTGACCTGCGTTCTCAGACACAAGGTCGTGCTTCATACTCTATGGAGTTCCTGAAGTACAATGAAGCGCCAAACAACGTTGCACAAGCTGTAATCGAAGCTCGTAACGCTAGATAATCGATTTTTATCGATTTAACTACTTTAATTTAAGTTCCTTCTTTATCGTGAAGAGGGAACTCCATAAGGAATAGAGTCGTGTCTAAAGAAAAATTTGAACGTTCAAAACCGCACGTTAACGTTGGTACAATCGGCCACGTTGACCATGGTAAAACTACCCTGACAGCAGCAATCACTACTGTTCTGGCTAAAACTTACGGCGGTAACGCTCGTGCATTCGACCAAATCGATAACGCACCAGAAGAAAAAGCGCGTGGTATCACCATTTCTACTTCTCACGTAGAATACGATACTCCAACTCGCCACTACGCACACGTAGACTGCCCAGGTCACGCCGACTATGTTAAAAACATGATCACTGGTGCTGCGCAGATGGACGGTGCAATTCTGGTTGTTGCTGCGACTGATGGCCCAATGCCACAAACTCGTGAGCACATCCTGTTAGGTCGCCAAGTAGGTGTTCCTTACATCATCGTTTTCCTGAACAAATGTGACATGGTAGACGACGAAGAACTGTTAGAATTAGTTGAAATGGAAGTTCGTGAACTTCTGTCTCAATACGATTTCCCAGGCGATGACACTCCAGTTGTTCGCGGTTCAGCACTGAAAGCGCTGGAAGGCAACCCAGAGTGGGAAGCGAAAATTGTTGAATTAGCAGGCTACCTGGATTCTTACATCCCAGAACCAGAGCGTGCAATTGACAAGCCATTCCTGCTGCCAATCGAAGACGTATTCTCAATCTCTGGTCGTGGTACAGTAGTAACAGGCCGTGTTGAGCGTGGTATCATCAAAGTTGGTGAAGAAGTTGAAATCGTTGGTATTCAAGCAACGGCTAAAACTACTTGTACTGGCGTTGAAATGTTCCGTAAACTGCTGGACGAAGGTCGTGCGGGTGAGAACGTTGGTGTTCTGCTGCGTGGTACTAAGCGTGAAGAAATTCAACGTGGTCAAGTACTGGCTAAACCAGGTTCAATCAAGCCACACACCCAATTCGAATCAGAAGTTTATATTCTGAGCAAAGATGAAGGTGGTCGTCATACTCCATTCTTCAAAGGCTACCGTCCACAGTTCTACTTCCGTACAACTGACGTAACCGGTACTATCGAACTGCCAGAAGGCGTAGAGATGGTAATGCCAGGCGATAACATCAACATGATCGTGACTCTGATTCACCCAATCGCGATGGATGATGGTTTACGTTTCGCAATCCGTGAAGGTGGTCGTACTGTAGGTGCGGGTGTTGTTGCAAAAATCATTGCATAATACCGCTCTTTCTGAATAAGAAAGAACCACTTTAGTAAAAAGGGCATCGACTGATGCCCTTTTTATACTCAAGTTTTTAAAATGTTAGCGTTTAAACCTAAGAACCTATCTCATCAATCGTTTTCATAATTATTGGTGAGATAGGCTCTGAAACAACGATTTACTAACTGTATTGAGAGCCCGATGCAGTTATATGAGATTTATTAAGGTTTTGCTCAGAAGTTATGGTATATTTTACCGCTGCCACGAAAAGAAATTTATTTTCGAAATAGGGTGGTCATTAAATTTACTGGGTATGCTGGCATATTCTATTGGTGTGCTCTGATTGCCATACTGCAAAGGTAAGGCAAGCGAGCTTTATACATACTTCATGGTAACAGGTTGAATTATGAGTGCGAATAGCGAAGCTCAAGGAAGTGGACGCAGTGCAGACATCTTCAAATGGGTAGTTGTCTGTGCCTTATTATTAGTTGCTATCGTAGGCAACTATTACTTCCGTCAATATAATCTCGCACTGCGTGCTTTTGCAGTTGTGGCTGTAGTAGCTATTGCTGGTGCTGTTGCTTTGTGGACCACAAAAGGTAAAGCAACTCTGGCGTTTGCGCGCGAAGCTCGCATCGAGGTGAAGAAAGTCATTTGGCCTACTCGCCAGGAAGCATTACAAACGACTTTGATTGTTGCTGCTGTAACGGCTGTAATGTCACTGATCCTGTGGGGATTAGATGGTATCCTAGTGCGTTTAGTTTCATTTATTACAAGCCTGAGGTTATTCTAAATGTCAGATTTACCTAAAAAACGCTGGTATGTCATTCAGGCATTCTCTGGTTTTGAAGGTCGCGTAGCACAGTCTCTGCGTGAACATATCAAATTACATAATATGGAAGAGTTGTTTGGCGATGTTATGGTCCCAACTGAAGAAGTTGTTGAGATCCGTAGTGGCCAGCGCCGTAAAAGTGAGCGCAAATTCTTCCCTGGTTACGTATTAGTTCAAATGGTCATGAATGATGACTCTTGGCACTTAGTACGCAGTGTTCCGCGTGTAATGGGCTTTATCGGTGGGACTTCAGATCGTCCAGCACCAATTAGTGATAAAGAAGTTGATGCGATTATGAATCGCTTACAACAAGTTGGTGATAAGCCACGTCCTAAAACGCTATTTGAACCAGGTGAAATGGTTCGTGTTAGCGAAGGTCCATTCGCTGACTTCAACGGTGTTGTTGAAGAAATCGACTATGAAAAGAGCCGCTTAAAAGTCTCTGTTTCTATTTTTGGTCGTGCAACTCCAGTTGAGTTAGACTTCGGACAGGTAGAAAAAGCCTAACTAATCCGAATAGCAGACTTGCAAAAGGCGCGAAATTTTCATACAATTTCGCGCCTTTTGTTTTTTATGCTTGGCATTATACGGTGCAAACGGTATTTTGCGGGGCGTTAATGTAACGGGGAGCCTTAATCCATTAAGGCGTTATTACCCAATTTGAGGAAATATTCATGGCTAAGAAAGTACAAGCCTACGTTAAGCTGCAAGTAGCAGCTGGTATGGCAAACCCAAGTCCACCGGTTGGTCCAGCACTGGGTCAGCAAGGTGTGAACATCATGGAATTCTGTAAAGCGTTCAACGCAAAAACAGACAGCCTGGAAAAAGGTTTACCAATTCCTGTTGTTATTACTGTTTATGCAGACCGTTCATTCACTTTCGTAACTAAAACTCCACCAGCAGCAGTTCTGCTGAAAAAAGCGGCTGGCGTTAAGTCTGGTTCTGGTAAGCCGAACAAAGACAAAGTTGGTAAAGTGACTTCTGCACAGGTTCGCGAAATCGCAGAAACTAAAGCTGCGGATATGACTGGTGCTGACGTTGACGCGATGATGCGTTCAATCGCTGGTACTGCTCGTTCCATGGGCCTGGTAGTGGAGGACTAATAGAATGGCTAAACTGACTAAGCGCATGCGCAATATCCGTGAGAAAGTTGATGTAACTAAACAGTATGACATCAATGAAGCCGTTGCTCTGCTGAAAGAATTAGCGACTGCTAAATTCGTTGAAAGCGTTGACGTAGCTATCAATCTTGGTATCGATGCTCGTAAATCTGACCAGAACGTTCGTGGTGCAACTGTACTGCCAAACGGTACTGGCCGTTCAGTTCGCGTTGCTGTGTTCGCACAAGGCGCAAACGCTGAAGCTGCTAAAGCTGCTGGCGCTGAACTGGTTGGTATGGAAGATCTGGCTGATAAAATCAAAGCTGGTGAAATGAACTTTGACGTTGTTATTGCTTCTCCAGATGCAATGCGCGTTGTTGGCCAATTAGGTCAAGTTCTGGGCCCACGTGGTCTAATGCCAAACCCGAAAGTTGGTACTGTAACTCCTAACGTTGCTGAAGCAGTTAATAACGCTAAAGCTGGTCAGGTTCGTTACCGTAACGACAAAAACGGAATCATCCATACCACTATCGGTAAAGCTGATTTCGACGCTGACAAACTGAAAGAAAACTTAGAAGCACTGCTGATCGCGCTGAAAAAAGCAAAACCAGCTTCTGCTAAAGGTGTTTTCATCAAGAAAATCAGCCTGTCCACTACCATGGGCGCAGGTGTTGCTATCGACCAATCTGGTCTGTCAGCAGCAGTTTAATTCCGTTAGCATTTGCTAATCGGCAATTAGGCTTTACCTTTGCGTCAAATTTGTATAAAATTTGACGCCTCGAGTTTGTTGGGTATAGAAATATACTCAACAAACCACAAATTTCGGTATGGAGTCTGGCCTTTCCAGACCCCGTCCAAGACCGCAGGTGTAGTTTATTAGTTACTAGTAGCTACTTAATTTACCTGCGTAGACGGTGACAGAGATACCTAGAATTTAATTCTGGATTTCTATTCTGCTCACCGTGTTTTAGCGCTCTTACATAATGTTGTGTTTGAGTGATGTGAGTCCCGGGTTTTCCCGGTTAATCCAGGAGCAAGAAGCTAATGGCACTAAATCTTCAAGACAAACAAGCGATTGTTGCTGAAGTCAGCGAAGTAGCCAAAGGCGCGCTTTCTGCAGTTGTTGCTGATTCACGCGGCGTAACTGTAGCAAAAATGACTGAACTGCGTAAAGCAGGTCGCGAAGCTGGCGTTTATATCCGTGTTGTTCGTAACACACTGATTCGCCGTGCTGTTGAAGGTACAGCTTATGATGTACTGAAAGACGCGTTTGTTGGTCCAACCTTAATTGCTTTCTCTAACGAACATCCGGGCGCTGGCGCTCGTCTGTTCAAAGAGTTCGCGAAAGCGAATCCAGCATTTGAGATTAAAGCTGCGGCCTTTGAAGGTGAGTTAATCCAAGCGAAAGATATCGATCGTCTGGCAACTCTCCCAACTTACGATGAAGCAATCGCACGCCTGATGGCAACCATGAAAGAAGCCGCTGCCGGCAAATTGGTTCGTACTCTGGCTGCTCTGCGCGATCAGAAAGAAGCTGCATAAGCCCTTTCCTTCGTTGCTTTTTAACGTATAAACTATTTCTGAATTTTAGGAACACTTGTTATGTCTATCACTAAAGACCAAATCCTTGATGCAGTTGCAGAAATGTCTGTAATGGACGTTGTTGAACTGATTACTATGATGGAAGAAAAATTCGGCGTTTCTGCTGCTGCAGCTGTTGCTGTTGCTGCGGGTCCAGCTGAAGCTGCTGAAGAAAAAACTGAATTCGACGTTGTTCTGGCATCTGTTGGTGCAAACAAAGTTGCAGTTATCAAAGCAGTTCGTGGCGCAACCGGTCTTGGCCTGAAAGAAGCTAAAGACATGGTAGAATCAGCTCCAGCAGTTATCAAAGAAGCTGCAAGCAAAGACGAAGCTGAAACTCTGAAAAAATCTCTTGAAGAAGCAGGCGCTTCTGTTGAACTTAAATAAGTTCAATTTCAAGAACGCAGCTTAAGTAATTAGGCTGATGGCTGGTGATTTTTTAATCACCAGCCTTTTTGCGCTGTAAAGCGTGATGGGTGTTAACAGCTTTTCACGCAGTTTTAATGTTAACAAACAACCCTCCAATACTTCTTTCTATTTGACGACTTAATATACTGTGTTCTGCGCTACGACCCGCTCGGGTAGCTCGGTAGCAACTGCAACGCAATGAAATGATTTAAGAGTAATAGAAATGGGTATTCAGGAAAGTATTCATTTTCCATTTCTTCAAAAAACGCGTTCCTGTTCTGCCCTTAATCTAAAGGCGAACGATTTGGGTCACTGATCAACGAGCTGAGGAAACCTATGGTTTACTCCTATACCGAGAAAAAACGTATTCGTAAGGATTTTGGTAAACGTCCACAAGTTTTGGATATACCTTATCTCCTTTCCATCCAACTTGACTCGTTCCAGAAGTTTATCGAGCAAGATCCTGATGGCCAGAATGGTCTGGAAGCTGCTTTCCGTTCCGTATTCCCAATTCAGAGCTACAGCGGTAATGCTGAGCTGCAATATGTCAGCTATCGTTTAGGTGAGCCTGTTTTTGACGTTAAAGAATGTCAAATTCGCGGCGTGACCTATTCTGCACCACTGCGTGTAAAACTGCGCCTGATCGTGTATGAGCGAGAAGCTCCTGAAGGCACCGTTAAAGACATCAAAGAACAAGAAGTCTACATGGGTGAAATTCCACTCATGACTGAAAACGGAACTTTTGTTATCAACGGTACTGAGCGTGTTATCGTTTCTCAGTTACACCGTAGTCCTGGTGTATTCTTCGATAGCGATAAAGGTAAAACTCACTCTTCAGGTAAAGTGCTGTATAACGCACGTATTATTCCTTACCGTGGTTCATGGCTTGATTTCGAATTCGATCCGAAAGATAACCTGTTTGTACGTATTGACCGTCGCCGTAAATTACCTGCGACCATTATTCTGCGTGCAATGGATTACAACACCGAAGAAATCTTAAATCTGTTCTTCGACAAAACTGTATTCCAAATCCGCGATAACAAACTGATGATGACGCTGGTTCCTGAGCGTCTGCGTGGTGAAACTGCTTCTTTCGATATCGAAGCAAACGGCAAAGTGTATGTTGAAAAAGGCCGTCGTATCACTGCTCGTCATATTCGTCAGTTAGAAAAAGAAGAAGTTAGCAACATCGAAGTTCCTGTTGAATACATCGCAGGTAAAGTTGTTGCAAGAGATTACATCGATGAGAGCACCGGTGAGCTGATTTGTGCAGCAAACATGGAACTGTCATTAGATATGTTGGCACGTCTGAGCCAGTCTGGTCACAAAACAATCGAAACATTGTTCACCAACGACTTAGACCACGGTGCTTATATCTCTGAAACCGTTCGCGTCGACCCAACGAACGATCGCTTAAGTGCACTGGTAGAAATCTACCGTATGATGCGCCCTGGTGAGCCGCCAACACGCGAAGCTGCAGAAAACCTGTTCGATAACTTGTTCTTCTCTGAAGACCGTTACGACTTGTCTGCTGTAGGTCGTATGAAGTTCAACCGTTCACTGAACCGCGATGAAATCGAAGGTTCTGGTATCCTGAGTGAAGAAGACATCATTGATGTTATGCGTAAACTCATCGATATCCGTAACGGTAAAGGCGAAGTCGATGATATTGACCACTTAGGTAACCGTCGTATTCGTTCCGTTGGCGAAATGGCTGAGAACCAATTCCGTGTAGGTTTGGTTCGTGTTGAGCGTGCAGTGAAAGAGCGTCTTTCTCTGGGCGACCTCGATGCATTAATGCCACAGGATATGATCAACGCTAAGCCAATTTCAGCAGCAGTTAAAGAGTTCTTTGGTTCCAGCCAGCTGTCTCAATTTATGGACCAGAACAACCCACTGTCTGAAATTACGCACAAACGTCGTATCTCTGCATTAGGCCCAGGTGGTCTGACTCGTGAACGCGCAGGCTTCGAAGTACGTGACGTACACCCAACTCACTATGGTCGTGTTTGTCCAATCGAAACCCCTGAAGGTCCGAACATCGGTCTGATCAACTCATTATCTGTTTATGCACAGACCAATGAGTACGGTTTCTTAGAAACTCCATACCGTTTAGTCCGTGATGGCATCGTAACTGATGAAATCCATTACCTGTCTGCAATCGAAGAAGGTAACTTCATCATTGCTCAGGCTAACACCGTATTAAGCGACGATGGCCGTTTCATCGAAGAATTAGTTACTTGCCGTAACAAAGGCGAGTCAAGCTTATTCAGCCGTGAACAAGTTGAATATATGGACGTTTCGACTCAACAGGTTGTTTCTGTTGGTGCGTCACTGATCCCATTCCTTGAACACGATGATGCTAACCGTGCATTGATGGGTGCGAACATGCAACGTCAAGCGGTTCCTACTTTACGTGCTGACAAACCATTAGTTGGTACAGGTATGGAACGTGCAGTAGCGGTTGACTCCGGTGTTACTGCTGTTGCAAGACGTGGTGGTTCAGTTCAATACGTTGATGCTTCTCGTATCGTTATCAAAGTTAACGAAGATGAGATGTATCCGGGCGAAGCTGGAATCGATATTTATAACCTGACTAAATACACTCGTTCTAACCAGAACACCTGTATTAACCAGATGCCTTGCGTATCTTTAGGTGAACCAGTTGAACGTGGTGATGTGTTAGCTGATGGCCCTTCAACAGACCTCGGTGAATTAGCACTGGGTCAAAACATGCGCGTGGCATTCATGCCATGGAATGGTTATAACTTCGAAGACTCCATCTTAGTTTCTGAGCGTGTTGTTCAAGAAGACCGTTTCACAACTATTCACATTCAGGAACTCTCTTGTGTGTCTCGTGACACCAAATTAGGGCCTGAAGAGATCACTGCGGATATTCCAAACGTTGGTGAAGCAGCACTGTCTAAACTTGATGAATCCGGTATCGTTTATATCGGTGCAGAAGTGAAAGGCGGAGACATTCTGGTTGGTAAAGTAACCCCTAAAGGTGAAACCCAATTAACACCAGAAGAAAAACTGCTGCGTGCTATCTTCGGTGAAAAAGCTTCAGACGTTAAAGACTCTTCTTTACGTATTCCTAACGGCGTATCTGGTACGGTTATTGACGTACAAGTATTTACCCGTGATGGCGTAGAGAAAGACAAACGTGCTCTGGAAATCGAAGAAACTCAGTTACGTGATGCGAAGAAAGACTTAACAGAAGAGCTGCGTATTTTTGAATCCGCACTGTTCTCTCGTATCCGTTCCGTACTGATCAGCGGTGGTATTGAAGCTGATAAACTGGACAAACTGCCTCGTGACCGTTGGTTAGAATTAGCATTAGCTGATGAAGAGAAACAGAACCAGTTAGAGCAATTAGCTGAACAGTATGATGAACTGAAATCTGAGTTCGCTAAGAAACTGGAAGCAAAACGTCGCAAGATCACTCAAGGTGATGACCTTGCACCGGGCGTACTGAAAATTGTTAAGGTTTATCTGGCAGTTAAACGTCAGATTCAACCGGGTGATAAAATGGCGGGTCGCCATGGTAACAAAGGTGTTATCTCAAAAATCAACCCAGTTGAAGACATGCCTTACGATGAAAACGGTAACCCAGTTGACATCGTTCTGAACCCGCTGGGCGTACCATCACGTATGAACATCGGTCAGATTCTGGAAACTCACTTAGGTATGGCTGCTAAAGGTATTGGTGAAAAAATCAATGCTATGCTTAAACAGCAGCAAGAAGTTGCCAAACTGCGTGAATTCATCCAGAAAGCTTACGATTTAGGTGATGATCCGCGTCAGAAAGTTGACTTAAATACTTTCTCTGATGAAGAAGTTATGCGTTTGGCAGAGAACCTGAGAAAAGGTATGCCAATTGCAACACCAGTGTTTGATGGTGCAAAAGAGAAAGAAATTAAAGAACTGCTGAAACTGGGCGGTCTGCCAACTTCAGGTCAGATTACATTGTTCGACGGTCGTACTGGCGAGAAATTTGAGCGTCAAGTCACCGTAGGTTACATGTACATGCTGAAACTGAACCACTTGGTTGACGATAAGATGCACGCCCGTTCAACTGGTTCTTACAGCTTGGTTACTCAGCAACCGCTGGGTGGTAAAGCGCAGTTCGGTGGTCAGCGTTTCGGGGAGATGGAAGTGTGGGCACTGGAAGCATACGGTGCAGCCTATACTCTTCAAGAAATGCTTACAGTTAAATCGGATGACGTTAACGGCCGTACGAAGATGTATAAAAACATCGTCGATGGCAGCCATCAGATGGAACCTGGTATGCCGGAATCTTTCAACGTATTGCTGAAAGAAATCCGCTCACTGGGTATCAACATCGAGCTGGAAGACGAGTAATTCGTTCTGTGCCGGAAGGTTCGCCTTCCGGCCCATGTAAGCACTGGGATTTGGGGAGAGTGGCCTCGAGCACTCACCTGACAGGTCTAACTCCGACAGGAGCCATTTTGTGAAAGACTTAATTAAGTTTCTGAAAGCGCAAACCAAGACCGAAGAGTTTGATGCGATCAAGATTGCTCTGGCATCACCTGACATGATCCGTTCATGGTCATTCGGTGAAGTTAAAAAGCCAGAAACCATTAACTACCGTACGTTCAAACCTGAGCGTGACGGTCTTTTCTGTGCGCGTATTTTCGGGCCAGTAAAAGACTACGAATGCCTGTGCGGTAAGTACAAGCGTTTAAAACACCGTGGTGTGATTTGTGAGAAGTGTGGCGTTGAAGTTACACAAACTAAAGTGCGTCGTGAGCGTATGGGTCATATTGAACTCGCGTCTCCAACTGCACATATTTGGTTCTTAAAATCACTGCCATCTCGTATCGGTTTGCTGCTCGATATGCCACTGCGCGATATCGAACGCGTTCTGTATTTTGAATCTTATGTTGTTGTTGAAGGCGGGATGACTAGCCTTGAGCGCGCACAGATTCTGACAGAAGAGCAATACTTAGATGCGTTGGAAGAGTTCGGTGACGAATTTGACGCGAAAATGGGTGCGGAAGCAATCCAAGGTCTGCTGAAAAACCTCGATCTTGAGAACGAGTGTGAAACGCTGCGTGAAGAGTTAAACGAAACTAACTCAGAAACCAAGCGTAAAAAGCTGACTAAGCGTATCAAACTGTTAGAAGCGTTTATTCAATCTGGTAACAAACCAGAGTGGATGATCCTGAACGTTCTGCCAGTTCTGCCACCTGATCTGCGTCCATTAGTACCACTGGATGGTGGTCGTTTCGCTACATCGGATCTGAACGATCTGTATCGTCGCGTAATCAACCGTAACAACCGTCTGAAACGTCTTCTGGATCTGGCTGCGCCAGATATCATCGTACGTAACGAAAAACGTATGCTGCAAGAAGCGGTTGATGCACTGTTAGATAACGGTCGTCGTGGTCGCGCAATCACTGGTTCTAACAAACGTCCTCTGAAATCTTTGGCAGATATGATCAAAGGTAAACAAGGTCGTTTCCGTCAGAACTTACTTGGTAAGCGTGTTGACTACTCAGGTCGTTCTGTAATCACCGTAGGTCCATACCTGCGTCTGCATCAGTGCGGTCTGCCTAAGAAAATGGCTCTTGAGTTATTCAAACCATTTATCTACGGCAAATTAGAATTACGTGGTCTGGCAACAACCATTAAAGCTGCGAAGAAAATGGTTGAGCGCGAAGAAGCGGTTGTTTGGGATATCTTGGATGAAGTTATCCGCGAACACCCAGTTATGCTGAACCGTGCACCAACACTTCACCGTCTGGGTATCCAAGCGTTCGAACCTATTCTGATCGAAGGTAAAGCTATCCAATTGCACCCACTCGTTTGTGCGGCATATAACGCCGACTTCGATGGTGACCAAATGGCGGTACACGTTCCTCTGACTCTGGAAGCTCAGTTAGAAGCGCGTGCGTTGATGATGTCAACCAACAACATCCTGTCTCCGGCAAGTGGTGAGCCTATCATCGTTCCTTCTCAGGACGTTGTATTAGGTATCTACTACATGACGCGCGACTGCGTAAACGCGAAAGGCGAGGGCATGGTTTTAGCCGGTCCTAAAGAAGCTGAGCGTGTTTACCGTTCTGGTCATGCTTCACTGCATGCTCGCGTTAAAGTTCGTATCACTGAAGAAGTGAAAGACAGCGAAGGTAACATTACGATTAACACTGGTTTAGTTGATACCACTGTTGGTCGTGCAATTTTATGGATGATCGTACCGAAAGGTCTGCCTTACTCGCTGGTTAACCAAGCGTTAGGTAAGAAAGCTATCTCCAAAATGCTGAACACCTGTTACCGCGTACTGGGTCTGAAACCAACAGTTATTTTTGCTGACCAAATTATGTATACCGGTTTTGCCTATGCGGCACGTTCTGGTGCATCAGTTGGTATCGACGATATGGTTATTCCAGAGAAAAAAGCTGGGATCATCGCCGAAGCAGAAGCAGAAGTTGCAGAAATTCAGGAACAGTTCCAGTCTGGTCTGGTTACAGCAGGCGAACGTTACAACAAAGTTATCGATATCTGGGCAGCGGCAAACGAACGTGTTGCTAAAGCGATGATGGAAAACTTGTCTACTGAAGCAGTCATTAACCGTGACGGCGAAGAAGAACAACAAGTTTCTTTCAACAGTATCTTTATGATGGCCGACTCCGGTGCTCGTGGTTCTGCAGCGCAGATTCGTCAGCTGGCCGGTATGCGTGGTCTGATGGCTAAGCCAGATGGCTCAATCATCGAAACGCCAATCACGGCGAACTTCCGTGAAGGTCTGAACGTTCTCCAGTACTTTATTTCTACCCACGGTGCTCGTAAAGGTCTTGCGGATACCGCATTGAAAACTGCGAACTCCGGTTATCTGACTCGTCGTTTAGTTGACGTTGCTCAGGACTTGGTTGTCACTGAAGATGACTGTGGTACTCACGAAGGTATCCTGATGACTCCAGTTATCGAGGGTGGCGACGTTAAAGAACCACTGCGTGAACGTGTACTTGGACGTGTAACTGCAGAAGATATCCTGATCCCAGGTACTGCAGATATTCTGGTTCCACGTAATACACTGTTACACGAAAAACTGTGTGACCTGTTAGAAGCTAACTCTGTTGACAGCGTGAAAGTACGTTCCGTAGTAAGTTGTGAAACTGACTTCGGTGTGTGTGCTCACTGTTATGGTCGTGACCTTGCTCGTGGTCATATCATCAACAAAGGTGAAGCTATCGGTGTTATCGCGGCACAGTCAATCGGTGAGCCGGGTACACAGCTGACGATGCGTACGTTCCACATCGGTGGTGCGGCATCTCGTGCGGCAGCAGAATCTAGCATCCAAGTTCGTAACACAGGTACGTTGAAACTGTTCAACGCGAAATATGTTACTAACTCAGAAGGCAAGCTGGTAATTACCTCTCGTAATACAGAACTGCGTCTGATCGACGAATTCGGTCGTACTAAAGAGAGCTATAAAGTTCCTTACGGTGCGCACTTAACGAAGGGTGATGGTGCAGCAGTGATCGGCGGTGAAACCGTTGCAAACTGGGATCCACACACCATGCCAGTTGTCAGTGAAGTATCGGGTATCATCAGCTTCTCCGACATGCTTGAAGGTCTGTCAATGACTCGTCAAACTGATGAGTTAACTGGTTTATCTTCAATCGTTGTTATGGATACCGCTGAGCGTACCAGTGCTGGTAAAGACTTACGTCCTGCACTGCGTGTAGTCGATGCGAACGGTAAAGATGTTCTGATCCCTAACACAGACATGCCTGCTCAGTATTTCTTACCGGGTAACGCAATTGTTCAGTTAGATGATGGCATTGCAATCAACGTCGGTGATACTTTAGCGCGTATTCCACAAGAATCCGTAGGTACTAAAGATATCACGGGTGGTCTGCCACGCGTTGCTGACCTGTTCGAAGCTCGTCGTCCGAAAGAGCCTGCGATTCTGGCTGAAATCAGCGGCATTATCTCGTTTGGTAAAGAAACCAAAGGGAAACGCCGTCTGGTTATCACTCCATTAGATGGAAGTGAGCCATACGAAGAGATGATCCCTAAATGGCGTCAGCTTAACGTATTCGAAGGTGAAATCGTTGAACGCGGTGACGTAGTTTCTGATGGTCCAGAGTCTCCACATGATATCCTGCGTCTGCGTGGTGTTCATGCTGTGACTCGTTACATCACGAACGAAGTTCAGGAAGTTTACCGCTTACAAGGCGTTAAGATTAACGATAAACACATCGAAGTTATCGTTCGTCAGATGCTGCGTAAAGTCACCATCGCGGATGCAGGAAGCTCTGAATTCCTCGAAGGTGAGCAAGTTGAGTACTCACGAGTTAAAGTTTCTAACCGTAAACTGGAAACTGAAGGTAAGATTCCAGCTAACTTTGAACGTGATCTGTTGGGTATTACTAAGGCATCTCTGGCAACAGAATCCTTCATCTCAGCGGCATCGTTCCAAGAAACAACTCGCGTACTGACAGAAGCAGCGGTAGCAGGTAAGCGTGATGAACTGCGCGGTCTGAAAGAGAACGTTATTGTTGGACGTCTGATCCCAGCAGGTACTGGTTTCGCGTACCACCAGGATCGTATCCGTCGTCGTCATCTGAGCGAAGCTGTGGAAGCTCCACAAGTTAGCGCAGATGAAGCAACAGCGAACTTAGCTGAACTGTTAAATGCAGGCTTCACCAGCGACAATCAGAACTAATTTCTGATTTACAAAATCGCTTAATAGAAACCGGTGTCGAAAGATGCCGGTTTTTTTTACCTACCCATTGCCAGCTATTCATCATTAAGGTAGCTCAGCGGCACAGGAATGCGGCGACTTTCTTGATTAGCCAGCCAATGTTCCATATCAAACAACCACCACTGATCAATAATAAGTTCATAAAAGCGTGAATGGCCGCCTTTTTGAAGTTGCTCAAGGGCAATAGAAGGCAACGTATTTTGAGCTTCATCGAAAAGTGAATGTTGATGAAATTCCCTATAAGCTTCTGCAGACTCATCAACCGATAATTCCCGTGCTGTTCCTATGAACTGAGCGCCGTCAAAACCGGCAGAACCAAACTCAGGTAAATGATAATTAAACAGCGTTCCACTTACTTGGGCGTGATGGCGAATATTTTGGGAATGCTGGCTTTGATGTGCGGAATACCAAAGAAATCGTAGAGGATTGAACAGAATTTTCGGCTCGACGGTGGTTGCCCACGGAACATTTTCGGGGCTGAGTGTAGCAAAAGTAACAAAACGGGTGGTGTGCAAAAGAGTTAAACTGCGCTGCTTTAAACTCATGGGGTCTCCATTGTATGTATATAAGAAGAAAGCCCACTGTAGGGACTTTCGTGATTGGGTATCATGTTTTGAACTAATTTAAGGAATTGTTTTTGTTGCAGTGATAATGACAGAATGAGGACACTGAATATAATGAAACAGAGATGGGTCTTTTTCTAAAGATGAAGTTGAATAACAAAGCGTCGAGACATGGATGAACCCAGCATGTAAAAACGTATTCTCTAACGTTTGCATCGCATAATAGTAGGCGGGCAGTGTATAACGCTTTTGCCCTGTATAAAGTATCAAATCGACACAGCTTCCATCATGCCGAGGTTTCGACTCAATTAATTGAAAACCATAAGGAAGATAATAATCGGGGTCAGCCGAAAAATCAGGAGATAGGGTTATTGCAATAATCTTACCTCGAGGGGTTAAGGTACGGTACATGCTTTTAAGTAGTGAGAGTAGATGTGTTTCATTGGTTGCATACGGAAGAACATAGATAGCGACCACAATATCAAATTGGTGATGAGTGAGGGCGTCTAATTCACTGAAATACTCAATATTTAATGGTTCTTTTATTTCATGCATTTGGGCGCTATTAATCATGCCAATTGAACTATCATACCCTACAACTTGCTGACATCTTTGGTTTGCTAACCAACGCGAAATCCCTCCTGCGCCACAACCATAATCCAGTATTTTTAGTGAACGAGTGTCACCTAACCAATTTTTTATCGTGGGTAATTCGAGTTCTTTTCGATATGGCCATTCCAAACTTTCATTATAGAGTTCGGCTAAATTATCAAATTTTTTCATTTTTTAGATAGTGTTCTAATTCGGTGTTAGTAAATGATTTATTTCATTATTAGAATAATTTTTGTATAACGAGATGCTTTTAATTGACTGTTTTCATGGTGATTAAGTATGTCAGTTAAAATTTTGAAGTAATATAGGTGAACAGTAACGCAATGAATATTACCTCATTTATTAGGGACTAATAATAATTGAAATGCTCCTATGGAGAATGCATTGCTTTATTTTAAATCAATGCATTGTCTTTTTATCTTGCCTGGTAAAACATAAATAATAAAAATATTTAATTAACTTTATTTGTTAATGCATTGATTTTTAATTGGATATTTTAATAAATATTAACGCATTGACATTTATTATTATGTCAATGCAAATACGAATAAATTAATAATACCGCCCTCGATTGAATCAATTAAGGAGTGATTAAATACGTTATAAAAGTATTATATAAATATATTATTCAAATATGGAAATCCAATAAATTAAATACTATGAAATTAACAGGAATATAACTATGGGTAAAAATACAGAAAGTAATGACATTGAAAATGATAATAAAATAACATCTAACAGCATGATGCAAAATATGGCTTCGTTTGGAGCACCAAGTATTATGGTTAACCAAACTTCGCAGCTGGTTACAGGAACGGGGGATATTGCCTTAGATTTGGTCGTGGTGATTGATACCAGCGGTTCCATGTCTGATGAATCTACGGATCTTAGCCAACAAATTGACGCAGCTATTGAAAAAGCAGCAGCAAATTGTCCATCACATTTACGCGCCACATTCTTGGGGATACAAGGTGTTTGGACGGGGACTAAATTCGATCAATCGGTGAGTGATTATTTAATCTTAAAAGGAGTTAACGAAAGTAGCCTACAAGCACGTCCTCCATTTAAAGAAGCGGATGGTATTGACCATGCGGGGAACAAAGAAGATCTCTGCCGAGCCGTCATTGATGTGAGTCGATACTTTGACTGGCGTGATGGTGCTAGACGAGCCATTTTTGTCTTAGGTGATGAAGGCATGGAGGGCGGTGGTGGTCGACTTACCAGTGCGGCAATAGCCAAAAACAATGAAGCGATTGAAATTGCTCAACATGCTCATGTCAAAGTGTACACCTATCAAGGGACACCGGATGATGCGCCAACCAATCTTGACCGTTTCCCAAGCCTAGCTGATAGAGACAGAGTAACACAAGAATATGCCCGTCTAGCTGAGCAAACGGGTGGACGTTCTTATATCTACACCACGGGTATCGCCAATTTTGCTTTAGTCTTGCAAGAAATTCTCTGTGATAGCCTGATCCCGCCGACTATCCCAAATCCAGATCGTTCGGACTGTGCGAATGTCTGTGAGCAACTGCCGACTATTTTAGGAACAGTGAATACGCTAGCTGAAATTATCAATAAGGCGATAGATGCCTGCTGTGGTAACGAAAGTCATCACGGTCATCACTCGCATCATCATTCAGCTTGCCAGTGTCAAAAATAATAACAAACAGGTCTGCAATTGCAGGCCTAATACTATGAGAGCCAAACGAATATTTGTGAGAAAGCCTTTATAAATAGGGATTACTGGCTGGTATCTATGATAAAAAATGAATAAAGTACCCTGCTAATATGCCACTTACAACGTTAACCACAGCGTAGCAAAGGATAATATTTTGGCACCTATCACCGAAGAAAAGCATGATGGACAAATCCTACTCGTCAGTAGCTCACGGCTAAATGATGGAACATCTATTATGTTTTATCGAATCGGAACAGATAAACCTGAATATGAAATTGAAATATATAGCCATGCTAGCCGTTCCAGCTCAGAAGATATTTTATGGCTAGATTATGATGCAGAGTATGGCTGTGGTGATGTCCACTCAGACACTTTTCTCAAAATAGATGATGGGGAAGAAGAGGGATTACCTTGTCACTGTTATTACAGCGGAGATAGCATTATTCTGCATGCGCAGCTCCCGATTAGCACCCTTCACCTAATCCAGACATCGAATAGATTGCAATTAAGACTATCTATTTCAGGATTGACCACCAATCAAGGTAATCACACAATATTGCTGTCCGACAAGATAAGAAATGAGTGGAAACAGATTATTGTTCTTCAATAGAATAAGACCCTCAATGGATTCCATTGGGGTCTTATTTGTGGTGTGCAGATTAAACTCTATGGATATATCCCAGAGTACGATTTAGTAGAAAATTCCAATAATTGCACAGTGCGCGACAAACCCGACCATCAGCGGTATGGCGGTTCGTTTTACCACATCGAATGGTTGAAGTTTGGCACCACTGGATACGGCGATTATCACCCCCGAAACCGGAGACATACCACGCCCCATATGCGAAGCTTGCTGCATTGGTAGGATCATCGCAATCGGGTTAACCCCCATACTGTGTGCAATTTGTGGAATTAACTCCACGAATGCTAAGAATGGTGCGTTACCAGAACCCATAATAATAGCGGCGGCTAACGTGACTAATGCAAACACAATCGCCATCGCAAATGGTGGTAAACCGACGGATTCTGCGCCAAGGATTAATTGGTCGATGGCACCACTGACTTTGATCCCGTGAGCAAACACACCCGCAGCAACTAACAGTCCGACTACGTTACTAAACGCATGCCCCATCCCATTTAAGAAGGTTTGGAAACCATTACACACTTGCTTGAAGTTACGCACTCGCACGGTTTCCAATACCATACAAATTGCCATAGCAATCAGTACGATGGTCACAACGTCGAGGTGAATTCCCTCAAAAAACAGGTTGGAAGAGCCGACTGCCATAATGATTGGCAGCATCGGTAAAATGGCATAGTAGCCCGGCACCGATTTAGCTGTCACTTCTTTGTCATGGGACTGCACCGCTTTACCAATTTCAGGGACGAAACCTTGTTTACGGTCACAATGACGTTGCCAAAAAATATGGGTAATACCGACCACCAGCACCGTGGCTAATGCCGCAGGCCCTTGGTAGTAAAGTACATATTCAACGACTGACATATCAACGGCTTTCGCACCACGGATAGCATCAATTGCGGTTGGTGTATAAGCAACCCCAAGGGATGTTGCGATAACCCCAGCGGCAGATGCAGGGGAGAGCCCCAAACCAATCATAATTGGGAACATGGTCCCCATTAACAGTACAGCTAAGCCTGTCGCTGACGGAATCGCTAACTGCAAGATACTTGCTAACAAGAATGAGAAAAATAGCAGCACATAAGGCGAACGCATATTTTTCAGTGGTTTAGTTGCTACGCGTACTACCGCTTCGTTGGCACCGATGTGATCCATATAGTGAGCAAAACCCATTAGTGCCATGATCATCAAACCAAGATCAGCAGCACGGCTACTAAATAGGTCACGCATCACTTCAAACGGGTCAAGCCAAGTAATGCCCGTGGTTGCGACGCTTTTCGGTAGGATAGGACCCCAGCCTAAGGCTAGGGTGAAAATCATCAACACTAAACCGGCAATTAACAACACTGGTTCAGCTTTGTATCCCTTCAGAATAAAGCGTGCAACCAAAACAACGATAATCAGAACCGTTAGAATTGGGATCATGCTTTAGCTCCTGGCTTGAAACGTTCTGCCGTAATTTGTACCACTTGTTTTAAAACATCACTGGCGGCATACAGAGATTTCACTGGTAGATATTCATAAATCGAGTGGAAGTTATGAGCGCCAGTGAAAATGTTCGGGCAAGGAAGACCATTCTGTGAAAGTGCTGCACCATCATAGCCTCCACGCATAGGGATAACTTTTGGCGTGATCCCGCAAGCTTCATAAGCTGCGTGAGCAATATCGATTGGATAACGGTTTTCACCTTGTAAGCTGTTGTACACGTTTGAGTAACGGTCAGCTAAGGTACAGGTTACGCTTTCTGGTCCCCACAGGTCTTCACAGTGACCCGCCAATTTTTTCAGGAATGCCATACGAGCGCGGTAGCCCTCTTCGGTAAAGTCACGCACATCCATTTTCAGAACAGTGCGAGCGCTGTTACCGGACATCTGCTTAACCCAGTAATAACCTTCACGGTTTTCAGTATATTCAGGCGCTTCGCCACCGGGCAGCATTGCGATAAATTTCTGCGCCATTAGCAGGGAATTCACCAGTTTGCCTTTAGCGGACATTGGGTGAGCTGACTTACCTGTAAAGACGATTTCAACATCCCCCGCATTCCAGTTTTCATACACCAGCTCGCCAATACCACAGCAGTCTAGGGTGTAGGCAAAATCTGCACCAAACTCTTTCACATCAAACACTTTCGCGCCGCGTAGACCTTGTTCTTCATCAGGAACGAAGCCCACTTTGATATCCCCGTGTTTGATGTCTGGGTTTTGTTTAAAGTACTGCAACATATCCATAATCGAGGCGATAGCGGCTTTATCATCGGCACCTAATAGGCTGGTACCGTCGGTGACAATGATGTCATCACCAAGGTAATTTTCTAATTCTGGGAACTCACTTTTACGCAGGTAAATATTGAGTTCTTTATTCATGCAAATATCATCGCCGTTATAAGGCAAAATTTGTGCTTTGGTGTCGTTAGTTTGCTCTGCGCTCGTATCTAAGTGACCAAAGAATGCCACCGTTGGCACTTTATAATCGAGGTTGGAAGGCAGTGTTGCGGTAACGATAGCTGTATCACGCAGTTTGATATCCTGTAAGCCTAAGCCTTCTAACTCTTGAACTAGCTGTTTGGCAAGAACGCGCTGGCCTTCAGAGGATGGCATGATGCCTGCGGCGCCTTTTTCCCTATTCGTGGTGGTGTTAATTTTTGTATAAGAAATAAAACGGTCAACAATATTCATTATTCTCATTCTCCAGCATCATCGTGATGCATTATTTTTATACTTTCATTATTGCAATGAAGATAAACATACTTCGTTGCAATATTCTTTTATCATGAATAATGCCAAAATAAATATCTGACCAGTTATTTTTTTGACTAAAGACACAGAGTGATTAAAAAAGAAGAATAGAAGTGGCAATATTTAATTATTAAATTAGAATGTGCATCAAAAAATACCCGGCGGGAGATTAATTTATCTAATTGATATAAATGAGGTATTTTTGGTTAGCTACCGCTGGTTATATTTAATGCTAGATATTCATCTTTCCTAACTTAAATTGTTATTTAACGAAGATAATAACAATTTAAAATTCAGTTATACTATTATCATAATTTTATCGTAGTTTAAAAAACTATTAAAATATTTTTTAAATATTATTAATATTTTAATTCAGCCTGATTGATGACGTATTCTTTTAGTTTTTGTGATCAGATTAATATTATTATTTAAAAATTAAACGTCGTATATTCTTAGTTCCATTTAATGGGAAATATTCTCTTCAATATTTCCCATTGAAAAATGAGCCATTAACGTCCTAAGTAGCCATCCCAATCTTTCCAAACAGGTTGTAGACCGGCTTGTACTAAGGCATGTGCGACTTGTGCTGCACTGCGGTTATCGTGGGGCGAGAACTGCTCTAACTCGGTTTTCGAATCCGCATAGCCTCCTGGTTGGGTTTTAGAGCCAGCACTGACGCTGTTAATCGCCAGTGGTACCACATGGTCCCGAAAATAAGGGGATTCTCGGGTGGATAGCGACAATTCTACCGTTGGGGCAAGCAAGCGAAATGCACAGATTAACTGAACCAGCTCCGCATCCCCCATCAGCGAGGCGGGTTCGATTCCTCCCGCGCAAGGGCGCAAGCGTGGAAATGATATAGAATAGCGGCTTTGCCAATAGTGTTGCTGCATATACAGAAGATGCTCTGCCACCATGTAACAATCCGTTCGCCAGCTACTGGAAAGCCCGATTAATGCCCCCAATCCAATTTTATCAACACCTGCTTGACCAAGGCGCTCTGGCGTTGCTAATCGCCAATGAAAATCCTGTTTTTTGCCTTTTAAATGATGAAGTTGATAAGTCGGCTCATGGTAGGTTTCTTGGTATACCATCACGCCATCTAATCCTAAGGTTTTCAGCTCGCGGTACTCTTCAGTTGATAAAGGCTGAACCTCCATCATAAGGGAACTGAAATAGGAGCGGATCACCGGGATATGGCGACGAAAATAGTCCATTCCGACTTTGGTTTGATGTTCACCCGTTACCAAGAGCAAACTGTCAAAACCGATTTGGCGGATGGTTTCACATTCACGGACAATTTCGGTCTCGTCGAGGGTTTTGCGCTTAATGCGGTTGCTCATCGAAAACCCGCAATAGGTACAGTCATTGGCACATAAGTTGGAAAGGTACAGAGGAACATAAAACCCAACAGTATGGCCGAAGCGTTGACGCGTTAGGCGCTGCGCCTTTTGTGCCATCGGCTCGATGTAATGCCGCGCCGCAGGGGAAAGCAGCGCCATAAAGTCATCGAGGGTCAATGTATCACTCTGCAACGCTTGCTCTACATCCGAGGCGGTTTTGCTATTGATCTGTAATGTGAGGTTATCCCAATCTAACTGTTCCCAACGCTCCCGAAAGCTTTCAATCATTGCAGCGCCTCCAAAAATTGAGTCAGAGGGCTAGATGCCTCCGCTCTCTGTTTGGGTGCCGCAAGTCCACTTTGACGAGCGAGTTGTGCAGCTTCGACCGCCATTTTAAAGGCTTGTGCCATTAATATGGGCTGTTTAGCCACGGCAATGGCGGTATTGACTAGCACCGCATCGGCGCCCATCTCAATAGCTTCGGCGGCATGGCTAGGTGCGCCAATTCCTGCATCCACCACTACTGGTACATTAGCCTGTTCGATGATGATTTGCAGCATCTCCTTAGTCACTAAGCCTTTATTGGTACCAATCGGCGCGCCCAGAGGCATCACGGCAGCGCAGCCCACTTCTTCCAGTCGCTTACATAGCACGGGATCCGCGCTGCAATAAGGCAACACCACAAATCCTTCTTTAACCAGTTGCTCTGCTGCGAGTAACGTTTCGATAGGGTCTGGCAATAAGTAACGGACATCGGGATGGATTTCGAGTTTTACCCAATGAGTACCGAGGGCTTCACGAGCGAGACGCGCAGCAAAAATCGCTTCTTGGGCATTCTTGGCGCCGGAAGTATTGGGAAGCAATTTAACTCCCAACTCTTGAAGTGGCTGTAAAATACCATCATCTTGCCCACGTAAATTAACGCGTTTCATCGCCATGGTCACCAGCTGGCTGCCCGATGCTTGGATGGCTTGCTGCATTAATGTTGGATTGGCAAATTTGCCTGTTCCGGTAAATAAACGTGATTGAAAAGTGACATCAGCAATTTTTAACATCATTAACCCCCTGCGATAGCTTGAAACAGCAGAATGTTGTCTTGTTCATTCAAAAAATGACTTTCCCACTGGCTTTTAGGAATGATGACTTGGTTGATAGCCAGTGCTGAGCCGGATGTACTTTGCCCGAGTTGCGTTAATAGCTGGTGGACGGTAATGGGCGGTTCAACCTCCATCGGCTGGTCATTGATTATGATATGCATGTGACCTCTCGGCAGACAGGGCACTGTTTTGAACGGGTCAGCTGCAAGGTATTCCATTGCTGCTGCTTTCCATCAAACAGGCGTAGTTTTCCACTTAACGGGGACGGTAACCCCACCAGCAATTTGATGGCTTCTAATGCTTGTAACGTCCCAATAACTCCTACTACCGGACCTAAAACCCCCGCCGTGCGGCAGTTACGTTGTGGTTCTTCTTGGTCGGGATACAAACAGGCGTAGCAGCCCGATTGAAAAGGAGGCTCCAGAACCATCAATTGTCCACCAAAACCAACGGCACTGCCGCTGACGAGCGGGGTATTGCTAATGACGCACGCGGCATTGACCGCATGGCGAGTGGCCATGTTGTCACAGCAATCCAGCACCAAATCCACCTGTTCCACTAAGGGAAGCAAACTGTCCGCATCAAGCTTTTGTTGGAAAATGAGCGTCTTAGTATGGGGATTAAGCTGCTTTAAACGTGCTGCGGCCAGCTGCGCTTTCGACTGGTTAATATCCTGCGTGTCATACAGCACTTGGCGCTGCAAGTTAGACACATGCAGGTCATCATGATCCGCTATCCATAATTCGCCGACACCCGCCCCCGCGAGATACAAACTTGCAGGGGAGCCTAGTCCACCTAAACCGACAATCAGTACCTTGCTTTGTTTGAGTTTTTGTTGCCCTTCAGGGCTGACATCCTCAAGCAGCAATTGGCGGCTATAACGCATAAATTCGAGATCATTGAGCATGGTCGTTTTCCTTTAAGCGAGAGGTTGGTTCAACCAGATCCAGCAATGTTCGCGTTGCACTTTGCCAGTCATCGGCTTGGGTGATGGCACTGACAACCGCTACACTGCCAACGCCAGTGGCGAGCACGGCAGGCACGCGTTCAATGGATATCCCGCCTATTGCCACTGTCGGATAGTCTGGCGTCTCCTCAACCATCTGTTTTAACGCTTCTAAACCTTGCGGAGAGGAAGGCATCTGCTTGGTTTGGGTTGGAAAGATATGCCCCAGTGCGATATAAGACGGACGCACGGTTTTGGCAATCTCGACTTCATCAGGATCGTGGGTGGAGATCCCCAGCCGTAGCCCCGCTTGGTGAATCGCTACTAGATCGGTAGTTTCCAGATCTTCTTGCCCTAAGTGTACGCCATAGGCACCCAGCTCTATGGCTAAACGCCAATAGTCATTAATAAATAATCGGGCGTTATGCTGCTTGCCAAGAGAGATTGCCTGCTGGATCTGTTCACGGACTTGGTGGTCTTGCTTATCTTTGATGCGCAATTGCAAGGTGGAAACACCTGCATTTAGCAGGCGTTCAATCCATTCAACAGAATCCACAACCGGGTACAGACCGAGGCAGTGCTCAGTCGGTGGAAATGGACTATTCGGGAGATTAAGCGTTTTGTTCATCACTTACGACCTCAGCAATCTCAGCCCCATGATAGAGTTCGCTACCGTGAGCGCGGAAAGCTTCCGACATCTGCTCCATGCCCGCTTCTTTTTGTGCAGCATAGTCACGAACTTCTTGGGAAATCTTCATAGAGCAGAATTTTGGTCCACACATAGAGCAGAAGTGGGCGATTTTCCCTGACGCTTGCGGCAAGGTTTCATCGTGATATTTACGCGCGGTTTCAGGGTCTAGGGCGAGGTTAAACTGGTCTTCCCAACGGAACTCAAAACGCGCTTTGGACATGGCATTATCACGAATTTGCGCACCCGGATGACCTTTCGCGAGATCAGCGGCGTGGGCAGCAATCTTGTAGGTAATCAGCCCCTGTTTGACGTCTTCTTTGTTCGGTAAACCAAGGTGCTCTTTTGGCGTCACGTAGCACAGCATCGCACAACCAAACCAGCCGATCATTGCTGCGCCAATACCGGAAGTGAAGTGGTCATAGCCTGGTGCGATATCGGTGGTTAGGGGGCCTAACGTATAGAATGGGGCTTCGTGGCAGTGCTCTAGCTCTTCGGTCATATTGCGGCGGATCATCTGCATCGGCACATGTCCCGGTCCTTCAATCATCACCTGCACATCGTATTCCCATGCAATTTTGGTCAGCTCGCCTAAGGTATGCAGCTCTGAGAATTGGGCTTCATCGTTGGCATCTTGCACAGAACCCGGACGTAACCCATCTCCAAGCGACAGCGATACATCATAAGCGGCACAAATTTCGCAAATTTCACGGAAATGCTCATACAGGAAGTTTTCTTGATGGTGGGATAAACACCATTTCGCCATGATAGAGCCTCCACGGGAGACTATGCCGGTCAGGCGCTTCGCCGTCATTGGTACATAGCGCAGTAAAACGCCAGCATGGATAGTGAAGTAATCTACCCCTTGCTCGGCTTGCTCTAGCAGGGTATCGCGGAACATTTCCCACGTGAGGTTTTCAGCAACACCGTTCACTTTTTCGAGCGCTTGGTAGATAGGCACGGTACCAATTGGCACTGGGCTATTACGTAAAATCCATTCGCGGGTTTCGTGAATATAGCGACCCGTGGATAAATCCATCACCGTATCTGCACCCCAGCGAGTAGACCAAATCAGTTTTTCTACCTCTTCTTCGATGGATGAAGTCACGGAGGAGTTACCGATATTGGCATTCACTTTCACTAAGAAATTGCGCCCGATAATCATCGGCTCAGATTCTGGATGGTTAATATTGGCAGGGATGATAGCGCGACCTGCCGCCACTTCTTGGCGTACAAATTCCGGCGTAATATTTTCTGGCAAAATAGCACCAAAGCTTTGCCCCGGATGTTGCTGCCTTAACACTTCACTGCGAATGCGTTCACGACCCATATTTTCACGGATGGCGATAAATTCCATTTCAGGAGTCACAATGCCTTGGCGAGCATAATGCAACTGAGTGACGCATTTGCCTGCTTGCGCTTTCAGTGGTGCAGGGCGGTGATTAAAACGTAAGTGATCTAAGCCCGCATCGGCTAAGCGCTGCTGGGTAAAGTCGGAGCTGAGATTTTCGACGGCAATAGTATCCGCACGTTCACTGATCCACGGAGCGCGTATTTTCTTCAATCCTTTGTGAACATTGAGTTCAGAGGCAGGGTCGCCGTAAGGGCCTGAAGTGTCATAGACAGGGACTGCCTCGTTATCTTCAAATTTGGGATTATCTTTGTCTCCGCCGATAAGCGTTGGGGAGAGCTGGATTTCGCGCATGGGAACTTGGATGTCATCCCGCGAGCCTTGCAGGTAGATACGTTCAGAGTTTGGGAATGAAACACCGGAAATGGTATTGATAAAGTCTTCTGCGGCATCACGCTGTTCTTTTCGAGAGCGTGCTGGCGCAGCTTTAGGGGAAATATCGGTACTCGGTATAACTGAATTATTAGCATTATTGGACATAGCAATTTCCTGACATCGTCACAGGCTATACGGCGTAAAGCGCCAATAGCGGGTTTATCGAAAGAAAGTTGCTTGTCTGGAGTTCGGAGGAGTAATGGTAAGGCGTTGCGGCTAGTTTTTCGCCAAATAAATAAGCGAAAATTGCGCTGAATGATTACTCTTGTTCCCTTCGCGGGTATTAACCCGATCAGGTTCCGCGGATCCCGAATTAACGGTCTCAGCCTGATGCATATGCATACTAGGCACTCCGACAAGAGCATTCAGTATAAAGTTTCCCCGTCATTCTTCAAGCGATAAGTGCGTTGGCTTCTCTCGGCTACCCTAGTCACATACTTGTGTATGCTCCTAGGGATATCCTCGCTTGCCGCCTTCTTCTCACTCGAATAATTTACGGGAAATCAGTGTATTGGGTAAAAATCCAAAACCTAAAAATTAAGAGTTAAAAATTAAAACTAGGTTGGTTAAATAGGGTTTTACAAACTCCACGAATATTGCGGCCAGTGGTTTTCATTGGCGGCTTGGAGAAGGCGCGAGTCGCCGTTGACGATAAATGTCTCATCGGCGAAATGACACATTGGTAGGTCATTGGCGGAATCGGTGTAGAAATAAATATACGCATCGGTGATGGGCTGGTGGGAAATCCACTGAGTTAAACGCTTAACTTTACCCTCTTTAAAGGTCGGGATACCGTCAACTTCGGTAGTGTAGCAGCCATTTGAACGCTTAATATCAATGCCCATCGTAACATCGGCGCCAAGGCGATCCGCTACCTTCTTCACGATAAAGGTAACCGTTGCGGAGATCACAATGATCGGGATCCCTTGAGATCGATATGAGGCGACGGTGCTTAATGCGCTAGGGTAAATGCGCGGAATGATAATGGTATCCACAAAATCATCTAACCACTCATCGACTTGCTCTGTCTTGATGCCAGCAAGGGTCTGCAAACTAAACTTTAAGTAAGTCACCATATCCAAATTGCCCGCGTTGTATTGCGCCATCATCTCTTTATCGGCTTCGACAAAACGTGGGTCGGTAATGATTTTCTTATCCCACAAATATTGCGTCCAAAGTACGCTGCTATCACCACGGATTAGGGTGTCATCGAGATCAAAAATCGCTAATTTGGTTGGTGTAGATAGGCTTTGCATGGGGTTCCTTTCGTTGACTAGCTCGTCGTTGATTAACTTAAAGCTCGAATTTCATTTTTATTAAACATTAACTCAAGGCGTGTGCCCGGCTCAAATAAACGCTCGGATGAGCGGTTGAGCAAGTCTACGGTCATATCCCCCGCAGGCGTGTTCACGCTATAGCGAATAATATTCCCTAAAAGCTGGTGGTCAAGGATCACGGCATCTACAGGGGCGGAAATATGGCTGCCATATTGGCGCCCGACTTCGCGAACATAAATGGACTCAGGGCGAATGGCGAGGGTGCCTTGTAAATTGACGCCCAGCATCCCATTGGCTTTTTCAGCATCCACCAAATTGTAATGCCCCATAAATCGAGCCACAAATTCAGTGGCAGGCTGAGTATAGATATTTTCCGCGGTATCGCTTTGGATAATCGAGCCTTTATTCATTAAGAAGATGCGGTCAGACATAATCATCGCTTCGTCTTGGTCGTGGGTGACGAAAATGGTGGTGAGCTTCAGCTCTCGCTGGATTTCACGAATCTGCTGGCGTAAGTGCTTACGAATACGGGCATCAAGGGCGGATAACGGTTCATCGAGGAGTAAAATTTGCGGCTTCATAACCAATGCGCGGGCAAGGGCGACACGTTGGCGCTGACCACCCGAAAGCTGGTGCGGATATTGATTCTCTTTGCCTTGTAATTCCACCATATCAATGACTTCTGCCACGGCTTTATCTCGCTCAGCGGCGGGCATCTTACGCATTTTCAACCCAAACGCGATGTTTTCAGCCACGGTCATATTTGGGAATAGAGCGTAGCTTTGAAACACCATGCCCACGCCGCGCTGTTGAGCTGGCTGCTGAGTGATATTCTGGCGGTTGATATACAGCTCCCCGCTATCGGGCTGTTCAAGTCCCGCGATACAACGTAGTAACGTGGATTTTCCGCAGCCACTTGGCCCCAATAGCGTAATAAATTCCCCTTGTTCAATCGTAAACTGGATATCGGAGAATACTTGGTTCTGACCAAAGGATTTTGTTAGGTTTTCGGCAATGACGTAGCTCATCGTTCATCTCCCGCACGATTCAAGCGCGTTGCTAGCCAAGTCAGCAGCAACGTAAATAGGAAGTAAGACATCACTAGCGCAGAGGTAAAGTGTCCGCTAGTTTGGCGCATATTAAACAGATAGATCTGCAAGGTTTCGAAGCGGGTTCCCACTAAGATATTGGCGAATACGAACTCCCCCATTAAGAATGAGAAGGAAATCAGTAAAGAAACCAATAACCCTTTACGGATATTTGGCAGAACTATCATTAAAAAGGCTTTAAAGGTGCTGGCACCGAGTAAGTGAGCAGCGTCCATTAAGTCATGCAGATTGATCCCTTGAAAGCTATTCGCCAGTGCGCGGTACATAAATGGCAATGTAATGGTGAAGTAGGTGCCAATTAAGATCCACGGGGTACCGACCAACATGAATGGCTCATCCGCAAAGATTTGCAGTAAACCGACTGAAGAGACCACGGGTGGGATCGCAAAAGGGAGAATAATCAGTAAATCCATCAATCCTTTGAGCTTTGGAAAGCGGTAAAAAACGGCAAAAGTCATGGGTAAAATCACGAGCACGCTGATCAGCAATGTGCCAAAGCAGATCAAGAGTGATCGTCCAAATGCCATCAAAAAGCGCGGATCTTGCCACAGTTGCAAATACCATTTGATCGAGAGCGCATCAGGCATAATCGTCGCACCCCATGAGCTCGAAATGGAGTAAATAAAGGTGGCGATAATAGGCAGCGCAAGAATGGCGGCAACGGTACCAAGAACCATTTTATGAAACAGTAAACTCGGTGCTTTTGGGCTACGAATATTAGGATTTAGCATGGTAGCTCCGCTTTAATAACCAGTGGTGAATGGCGGTGATAAACCCGAGGATCGCAATCAGAACAACGGATAGCGCGGCTGCCATATTTGGCTCTAAGAACAGGTCGCCAGAGACAAGGCTGGCAATGCGGATAGTCACTAAGTTGTAGTTACCACTGGTGAGTGCGTAAGTACTGGCATAAGCGCCAACGGCATTGGCAACTAAGATAATAAATGTGCCTAATAGTGCAGGAGAAATGACCGGAATACCCACTTTCAGCCAATAGGTTAACTTGCTGGCTCCCATAGTTTTTGCGGCATCTTCCCACTCAGGTTTGAGTGCATCGAATGCAGGGTAAAGCAGTAAAATACCGAGTGGGATTTGGAAGTAGATATACAGCAGCATCAAGCCGCTGGCGCTGTAGATATTAAAATCATCAATCCATCCCCACGCTTTAAGTTGCAGGGTAATGGCTCCGTTAAAACCTAAGATAATAATAAACGCGAAGGCTAACGGTACGCCGCTGAAGTTGCTCGCCATGGTGGTAAACGAAATCATGAAATTGCGCACTTTGCCTTGCATCTTATAGATAGAAAATGCCGTTACGCAGGCGATCAGCAAACCCACAACGCTACAAATCAGCGATAGCCATAGGGTATTTTGGAATGCTTGTAGGTAGAAATCATTGGAGAAAATTTCAACGTAATTTTCAAAAGACCAGGCTTCTTCGTAGACAAAACTGTTGAAGAGTACCCAAATCATCGGGGCGATTTGAAATAGGCAAAACAGCACAATAAACGGCACGATTAACAGTGCGGCGCGCCAGTGAAAACGCACATTGGGCTTGTTAAACATGGTTAAGCCTCCCTCTTGTTGACGGGACTGGTCGTTGGCAGGGATATCCGCCATTAGCGACCTCCTGCCAGTAAATCATCACAGACAGTTTTGTTTGAGAATGGCACACCCAGTAGTTGGCAAACTGTGCCACAAATCGCTGTTTGTTCCATCGGAACGTCTGGGCGATGAGAGAATGCGCTGCCAATAGTCAACAGCGGAACCGTACACTCTTCCGGTAAAATACCACCGTGGCTACGGTCGTTATTCATCCCGTGGTCGCTGGTGATGATGATTTGGTAGCCTTGCTCTATCCACATCGGTAAGTAATGGGATAAATAAATGTCTGCTTTACGAGCCGCATTGCGATATTGGGACGAATCAAAACCAAACTTGTGCCCCGCATCATCGATATTCATTGGGTGGATCAGCAAAAAATCGGGGTCGTGCTGGGTGCGTAGATATTCCGCATCCATAAACAGGTGGTCATCAGGGTAGTGGTCTGCTTGGTAGAAGCAACCATGCTGAATAGGCAGCTGCTTATCATGGGTAAATCGGTCACGATTCGCCTCAAATGGCGCGCGATTATACAGCTCACTGACCCAATAATAGGCTGCTGCCGCTGTCGTTTTTCCGGCTTGGTGAGCCAATGAAAAGATGCTATCGAAGTGAGAAAGTCGCACAACATCGTTGTTGACGATGCCACTTTGAACCGGAGGAATGCCCGTCAAAATGCATTCGTACAGCGGGCGAGACATGGATGGGAGCTCACACTCCATTTTATAAAGTGTTGCTCTATCGGCTTTGATAAGACCATTGAGATAGCCCATACATTGATGGGCTACTGAATAACTTAAACCGTCGAGAACAACAAGTATGACTTTTTCAGACATCAGACTGTTGATTCCTAATTGCGATTATTGCTGGTGAATTAATACTTGCTGCTGCCACATTTTCGGTAAGTTGCGTGATGACTTTTCCCAGCCTTGCGCATCTTTAATCGGGTGAACATTTTTGTATTGCTCATCTGGCAGTAATTTGGCTTGGATATCCGCAGGCAGTGTCAGGTATTGAGCACGAATTGGGCGCGCATAGCCTTCTGCAAGGTTGATTTGTCCTTTATCACTGAAGATAAACTCGCGAGCTAATTTCGCGGCATTTGGGTTTTTAGCAAATTTATTGATGATGGTGGTGTAGCCAGAGATAACGCTGCCATCGGATGGGATCACCACGATAAAGCGGTCGCGGTTGATTTGGTCACGGTAGTTCAGTGCGTTGAAGTCCCATAAAATGCCCACTTCCACTTCGCCTTTTTCGATGTTGGCAACGGTTGGGTCATTGACGGATAAACGCTTCTGTTTTGCTAATTCGCCAAAGAATTCAATGGCAGGCTTCAGGTTATTTTCATCACCACCACGGGCAAAAGCGGCAGCCAGTACGGCGTTGTTGGCTTGTGCGGCAATGCCCACATCCCCAACGGTGACTTTATATTTTCCTTTAAGTAAATCATCCCAGCTCTTTGGTGCGTCTTTAACTAAGTCTTTATTGATCATAAACGCAATAGTGCCGGTGTAAGCTAATGCCCAGTGGCCATCTTTATCTTTTGCCCAATCAGGCACTTGTGACCAAGTGGTCGGTTTGTACGGCTGAGTCACGCCTTTTTGCACAGCAACAGGGCCGAAAGACGCGCCGACATCACCGATATCTGCGGTGGCGTTATTTTTTTCAGCAGCAAACTTTGCAATTTCCTGCGCAGAGCTCATGTCCGTATCTTGATGCTTTAAACCGTATTCTGTCGATAAATCCTGCCATGTGCCTTTCCAGTTTGCCCATGTATCAGGCATTCCGACGCTATAAACTTGGCCTTCTTTCTTTGCAGCTTCGATAAGTTGGGTTAAATCGCTGTCAGCCGCAAATGCCATTTGAGAAGCGCTGAGTGACAGTAAAATTGCAGGTACGATAGCTTTCATCTTGTTTCTCTCTATAAGAGTCGCCGTATTGGTTAGTTGGCATGCTAATTATTCGAGATGACAATGAATTGACAGTTGTGTGACACTTTTTAGATGCTGTGACGTTTAAATGTCTAAAAAGTGTCAAAATAATGAAAGGGTAGTGACGAATCAAACGGTTGTATGACAATCTATAAAACAAGCGTATCTTTAACCGCAACTCAGCGTGCTGACATAGAGAAACAGAATGAATAAACACACATTAGCAGGAACCGAAAGCGGCTGGTGGTTTGTCTGCTTTGCGGGGCGGTTGTGGCTGCCCCAAGGTGATGTACCTAAAGGTGCTGCACAGCAATTTGGATTAACGGGGAAACTAGCCACTCCCATAGGTGAGTGGCAAGGAGAAATTGTCTGGCTGATCGCTGAAAAAATGCCATCAGATATGGCTTCCCCTCGCGTGGTCGCTTCCCAAGATGAAGGGCTGTTTCGTTTAGCTGGACGGGGTGTGCAACTCGCGGAATTTTATCGCTCGCATCGTTACTGTGGTTATTGCGGAACGGCGATGCGCCATAGTTCAACGGAATGGGCGTGTTTGTGCGACCACTGCCATGAACGTTATTATCCACAAATTGCCCCATGTATTATCGTTGGTATTCGCCGCGATGATCATATTTTGCTGGCACAACACCGTCGCCATTCACAAAATCCGCTGTTCACGGTGCTGGCAGGGTTTGTGGAAGTGGGGGAAACCTTAGAAGAGGCGGTGGCTCGCGAAGTGATGGAAGAGAGCCATATAAAAGTGCGGAATATTCGTTATGTCTCTTCCCAGCCTTGGCCATTCCCACACTCGCTGATGATGGGCTTTTTAGCGGATTATGATAGTGGGGACATTCAAGTGGATCCTAAAGAGTTAGTGAGCGCTAACTGGTATCACTATAATGATCTGCCGCTGATCCCACCAGGAGATACGATTGCCCGGCGATTAATTGAAGATAGTGTGGTGCTATGTCGTCAATTTGATGAAGATAACCACTAATTGCGCTGGCGCTGATATTGTTTCCCTTTGCTGGTATAATATGGCGCCTTAGCCATTTGCGGCGGCCACAATAATAATGGAGTAAATAATGACTGAGTTGAAAAATGACCGCTATCTACGTGCGTTGCTACGTCAGCCTGTAGATGTGACCCCAGTATGGATGATGCGTCAAGCCGGGCGTTACCTACCAGAATACAAAGCGACCCGCGCAGAAGCTGGTGATTTTATTGCTTTATGCAAAAATACTGAGTTAGCGTGCGAAGTCACGTTACAGCCACTTCGTCGTTTTCCATTAGACGCCGCAATTTTATTCTCTGATATTCTGACCATCCCCGATGCAATGGGGCTGGGTCTTTATTTTGAAACGGGAGAAGGTCCTCGTTTTGAAAGACCAGTAGCAAGCGCTGCCGATGTTAAAAATATCCCAATTCCCGATCCAGAAATGGAACTGGGCTACGTGATGGACGCAGTTCGTGCCATCCGTAAAGCCTTAAATGGTGATGTACCACTGATTGGTTTCTCGGGTAGCCCGTGGACATTAGCGACCTATATGGTTGAAGGTGGTAGCAGCAAAGCGTTCACTAAAATCAAAAAAATGATGTATGAAGATCCGAATACGCTGCATTTGCTACTAGATAAACTAGCAGATAGCGTGATTTTGTATCTGAATGCTCAAGTGCGTGCTGGTGCTCAATCCCTGATGATTTTCGATACGTGGGGCGGCGTGCTGACTAAGCGTGATTACCTGGAATTCTCCTTGCGCTACATGCACAAAATTGTCGATGGCTTAATTCGTGAAAATGACGGTCGTCGTGTGCCTGTGACCCTGTTTACCAAAGGTGGTGGGCAGTGGTTAGAAGAGATGGCGGCAACAGGCTGTGATGCGCTAGGTTTGGATTGGACTACCGAAATTGCGGATGCTCGTCGTCGCGTTGGTGACAAAGTTGCGCTGCAAGGCAATATGGATCCTTCAATGTTATATGCACCACCTGCGCGTATTGAACAAGAAGTGCAGCACATTTTAGCAGGCTTTGGTCAAGGTGAAGGGCATGTCTTCAATTTAGGTCATGGTATTCATCAAGATGTGGCGCCTGAACATGCGGGTGCGTTTGTGGACGCGGTTCACCGTTTCTCTCGTCAATATCATCAGTAGCCGCCAAGGCATAATCGAGGTAGAACTTGGTGTTTTATCTCGATTTGAACCTCTCAATGTGTAGTGTATTTACAGGATCTTGTAAGTACATCATTATCATCTATGATTAATCCTTATTAATAATGGTTCCGTGATGGCAATTGATACTCAGCAGTTGCGACAACAGCAGGTAGAGCTAGCTCAACAAGTCATTCTGAATGATGAGTTTGTTCCACCGCGTTTTATTGGTGGTGCGGATGTCGGTTTTGAGCAAGACGGCACCGTAACTCGCGCGGTGATTGTGGTGCTTTCATGGCCTGAGCTGCAATTGGTGGAGTATCAAATAGCACGGATCCCAACTCAGTTACCCTATATACCCGGGTTGCTCTCGTTTCGTGAAGTCCCAGGGTTAATGGCTGCGTGGGAAAAAATCCAACAAAAGCCCGACTTAGTGCTGGTGGATGGTCAAGGTATTGCTCATCCACGGCGTTTTGGTGTGGCTTGCCATTTCGGATTATTGGCCGATGTCGCAACGATAGGGGTAGCAAAAAGCCGTTTATGTGGTGATGATGTTGAACTCAATGCTGAACCTGAAAGTGTCGAAATGTTGAAAGTGGCTCAAGAGCAATTAGGATGGGTTTATCGCAGTAAGAAACGCTGTAATCCTTTATATCTTTCTCCGGGTCACAAAGTCAGTTTTATTTCCTCGCTAGAGTGGGTAAGACGGTGTATTCAGGGGTATAGATTGCCAGAACCGACCCGTTTTGCTGATGGAATCGCTTCGAATCGCACATTTTTTAAGCGAATGAATGAGAAAATTGGCTAATTATCAGCAAAATATGTGGCATTGGCAGATTTTCAGGTAAACTGCGAAGTATTGAGATTGATGAGTCAGAAATTATGTTAAGAAATCCTATTCATTTGAGGTTAGAGAAACTAGAAAGCTGGCAGCATATGACCTTCATGGCATCCCTGTGCGAGAGAATGTATCCTAATTATCAAATGTTTTGCCAGCAAACTGAATTTGCTGATGCGAAGGTTTATCGTGCCATCCTTGATTTAGTTTGGGAAACCTTGGTTATCAAAGATAGCAAAGTCAATTTCGACAATCAGTTAGAGAAGCTAGAAGAAATTATTCCAGTCGCCGATGACTTCGATATGTACGGTGTTTATCCCGCTATCGACGCTTGTATTGCTTTAGGTGAACTCATTCATGCAAAACTGAGTGGTGAAACCCTTGAGCACGCAATCTTAGTCAGTGAAGCATCGATTCGTACTGTTGCTATGCTTGAAATGACTCAAGCAGGGCGTGAAATGACCGATGAAGAGCTAAAAGTGGTGCCTGCTGTGGAAGAAGAGTGGGACATTCAATGGGACATTTTCCGCTTATTAGCCGCTTGCGAAGAACGAGACTTAGAGTTAATTAAAGGATTAAAATCTGACCTCCGCGAAGCGGGTGTCAGCAATATCGGCATTACTGTCGCGTAAATTTTGCACTTTTAAGTGCGAAAACGTGACTTAAAGCAGTAATGCTGTGTACTAAGACTTCACATTTACCCCTACTCTGTTCTACATTTAGGGGCGAGAAGAAGTGGCTATCGGGGGCGTGTATCAGGGGCTGTCTATCTGGCATATCCGACGCACTCGATGCTTTGCAAACGATAAACACACTGTGTAAGGATAATTTATGAACAAGACTGAATTAGTTGATGCTATCGCAGAATCAGCAGATCTGACTAAAACTCAAGCTAAAGCAGCTTTAGAAGCAACTCTGAGCGCAATTTCAGATTCTCTGAAAAGCGGCGAAGCAGTACAACTGGTCGGTTTCGGTACTTTTAAAGTTAGCCACCGTGCAGCTCGTACCGGTCGTAACCCACAAACTAAAGCAGAAATCCAAATTCCTGCAACAACTGTACCAGCATTCTCTGCCGGTAAAGCACTGAAAGACGCTGTAAAATAAGTACATTGTCTACGAGAATTATCAGAGGGGGTATGAAGTTACCCCTTTTGTTTATTCGCCAAAGGTTGCTGGTGTTGGGAGCAGTCTCAATACTAAGCGCCTGTTCTTCTAATTCGCCTCGACTCCCTGAGTTTAGTGCCAGCGGATTTATTGCCGATGAAGGCGTAATCCGAATGTGGAGACTGAATGATGCGAAGAGTCAGCCGTTGGTCTTAATGGTGGTGTATAGCCCCTATAAAAGAACCGACACCTCCGTCAATTTCTTCGAATATCGTGATGGTAAATTGTGGCAGATCCGCAGCCAAGTCCTCAATCAAGGGGATAACAACATCACGGAACAACTGCGCTTTAGTAAAGATAATGAAATTGTGTTTATGCAGCGCGCGCAAAATAATATCAAAACCCCGCTTTCCTCTGATGAAATTAACCGCTGGCGCTTTGAAGCTGACCGTATCCTGAATATCAATACCGCGTTGATAGTGGGTGGTGTAGAACTACATCAAGGGTATTGGAAGCAAGGTAAAATCACCACTTGTGATGGTGAAAAGCGCGATGTTACTTTCGAACCGTATGCACAGAAATGGCTAGATGATAGAGCCAAAGTCTGGACGAAAGAGCTGAATTTGGCGTGGTTGGAGTCACCAGAGGGCACTCAGCTTTTGATGGTGGCGGATACTAATTTCTGCAATTGGCAACCTAGTAAAGATTCTTTGTAGGTCACCGCTCGTCGTCTTTCAAATCCTAGCGTTGTTGGCTTCGGTGACTTAACCCAGTCACATAGTAGTTATCTATGCTCCTGGGCATAAGTAACCGCTCGTCGTCTTTCGAACCACAGCTGTATTGCTACGTTCGTTCACCCTAGTCACATACTTATGTATGCTCCTAGAGATTCTCTCTCTTGCAGCTTTGCTGTGATTCGAAAGACTTAGAGCTATTGGCTGGGTGAAGGTCAAAGGCAAAAACAAGAAACAGAAAAGCAAAAAGCTGATAAAAGTTTCCTCTTATCAGCTTTGGGATTATTTGTTTCTATTACTTAATGCGGGCGATAGCGCGGTAGCCGATATCGTTGCGATAGAAGCTGTCGGACCAATTGATGGTTTTGGCAACTTCGTATGCTTTAGCTTGAGCTTTTGCGATGTCGTTACCTAATGCAGTGACACACAGAACGCGACCACCGGCAGTGACGACTTCGCCTGCTTGGTTGAGCTTGGTACCTGCGTGGAACACTTTGCTATCAGCGGCTTCTGACGTTGGTAGACCTGAAATTATATCGCCATTACGATAATCACCCGGATATCCCCCTGCCGCAATCACGACGCCGAGCGCTGGACGTTCATCCCACAGAGAATCTTTACCTGCGAGTTCGCCTTTAGCACCCGCTAAACACAGAGCGACTAAATCAGATTGTAAGCGCATCATAATTGGCTGAGTTTCTGGATCGCCAAAACGGCAGTTAAATTCGATGACTTTCGGGTTACCCGCTTTATCAATCATCAAACCTGCATATAAGAAACCTTGATAACGGTTCCCTTCTTGATCCATCCCTTTAACGGTTGGATAAATGACTTGCTCCATGACACGTTGATGAACCGTATCTGTCACCACTGGCGCAGGTGAATATGCACCCATACCGCCAGTGTTTAACCCAGTATCACCATCGCCAACACGTTTATGATCTTGGCTAGTTGCCATCGGAATGACATTCTCACCATCCACCATGACGATGAAACTCGCTTCTTCGCCATCAAGGAACTCTTCGATAACGATACGATGACCTGCATCACCGAATGCATTGCCAGCCAGCATATCATGGACGGCATCTTTGGCTTCTTGCAGCGTCATTGCCACAATCACGCCTTTACCCGCAGCCAAACCATCAGCCTTGATAACGATAGGTGCGCCAACTTTATCTAAATAAGCCAAAGCAGGCTCAATTTCAGTAAAGTTTTCATAAGCTGCGGTCGGAATATTGTGACGCGCTAAGAAATCTTTGGTGAACGCTTTCGAGCCTTCTAACTGCGCAGCACCTTGAGTTGGTCCAAAAATGGTTAAACCAGCTTGTTTGAATGCATCGACCACACCGATAACTAATGGTGCTTCTGGGCCTACGATGGTTAGACCGATTTGTTTGTCTTTGGCAAATTGCAGTAAGCCATCAATGTCAGTTGCTGAGATATCGACATTTTCCAGTGCAGGTTCCAGTGCAGTACCCGCGTTACCCGGCGCAACATACACTTTATCTGCTAATGGAGATTGTGCGGCTTTCCATGCTAAAGCGTGCTCGCGACCGCCACCACCAATAATCAGTATATTCATAGAAACCCCTAGCAATTAGTGACGGAAGTGACGCATGTTAGTAAAGATCATTGCGATGCCATGTTCATTGGCAGCGGCAATCACTTCATCATCACGAATAGATCCACCTGGTTGAATAACGCAAGTAACACCTACAGAAGCAGCAGCATCGATGCCATCACGGAATGGGAAGAATGCATCGGATGCCATTGCACAACCAGCAACTTCTAAACCTTCATCAGCAGCTTTGATCCCCGCAATCTTAGCAGAGTACACGCGGCTCATTTGTCCTGCACCAATACCGATGGTCATGTCGTTCTTCGAATAAACAATCGCGTTTGATTTCACGAATTTCGCCACTTTCCAGCAGAACAGCGCATCTTTTAACTCACGTTCCGTAGGTTGGCGTGTGGTTACGACGCGTAAATCTTCCGCTTCGACCATACCTAAGTCACGATCTTGAACCAGTAAACCTCCATTCACGCGTTTGAAATCTAAACCTGCAACAGGTTTGCTCCACTCACCACATACCAGAACACGCACGTTTTGCTTGGTAGATAAAGAAGGTAACGCGTCTTCAGCAATAGAAGGGGCAATGATCACTTCAACAAATTGGCGTTCAATGATGGCTTCTGCGGTGGCTTTATCTAATTGACGGTTAAAAGCAATGATGCCACCGAATGCAGAGGTTGGGTCAGTCTTGAATGCTTTATCATAAGCGGCATGGATATTGTCACCAATGGCAACACCACAAGGGTTAGCATGCTTAACAATAACACAAGCTGGCTCATCAAAGGATTTTACACATTCCAGAGCTGCATCGGTGTCTGCGATATTATTATAAGAAAGTGCTTTACCTTGAATTTGGTTCGCAGTGGCAATCGACGCTTCTTTTGGATTTTCTTCTATATAGAAAGCCGCGTCTTGATGGCTGTTTTCTCCATAGCGCATATCTTGCTTCTTAATGAAGTTTAAATTCAGGGTACGAGGGAAACGACCTGATGGCTGAGTAGTATCACCATGATATGGGGCAACCAGTTCGCCAAAGTAGTTGGCAATCATGCTGTCATAAGCTGCTGTGTGCTCGAATGCTTTGATAGCTAAGTCAAAGCGTGTTGACCAATTCAGGGAATTTTCGTGGTTATCCATCTCTTCGATGATTTTGTCATAGTCATTACTGTTAACCACGATAGCCACGTCTTTATGGTTCTTCGCTGCGGAGCGAACCATGGTTGGACCGCCAATATCAATATTCTCAACGGCGTCTTCTAATGTGCAATTTGGTTTTGCGACGGTTTGAGCAAATGGATAAAGGTTCACAACCACCATATCAATAGGTGCAATGTCATGCTGCTGCATGATGGCATCATCTTTACCGCGACGACCTAAGATCCCACCGTGAACTTTCGGGTGCAGAGTCTTAACGCGACCATCCATCATTTCAGGAAAACCTGTGTAATCTGAAACTTCAGTGACCTTAAGGCCTTGCTCTGCTAGTAATTTAGCGGTTCCACCGGTAGAAAGCAGTTCAACACCACGGTGAGAAAGCGCCTTAGCGAATTCAACAACCCCTGTTTTATCAGACACACTAAGCAGGGCACGGCGAATAGGACGAAGCTGTTGCATGAGATAGATCCCTTGGATTTGGATAAAGAAGCAATATCTATATATAAGTCACTAACAATTTCAGAGCATCAAAATAAAATCAATGCCGAATTTTCGCGCTAATTGTAGCGCAAACGTTTGCGTAATGCGCGAACTATTTTCACTATTTTTTCAGTCTGTGGATAAATCTGTGTGTAAGTAGGTATAAATAGGGGTTTTGCTGTGGAATGCAGCAGTTGAACTAAAAACCGTAAAAAATCTTAAAAAAAGGGTTGCAGGATTTCTGCGACTCCCTATAATGCGCATCCACTGACCGGGAACAAGCCAACGCAAAGCGCGATGGACACTGAACCGGCAGCGAGAGAATCTGAAAAGATTAAGTAAAAAAATACTTGACTCTCAATGAGGAAAGCGTAATATACGCCACCTCGCGACAACGACCTAAGTTGATAAAAACTGAGTCGAATTTCTAAAGAAATGTCGCACCGCTCTTTAACAATTTATCAGACAATCTGTGTGGGCACTCACAGGACACTATCAAAAAAATATTTGATTTTAAGTCTTGAAGAGTGACTAACACGTTAATTCATATATATGAACTAATAGGTAATTTGGTTTCTTCGGAAATCAAACGACAGTAACATTCTTTGAGCATCAAGCTTTTTAATTGAAGAGTTTGATCATGGCTCAGATTGAACGCTGGCGGCAGGCCTAACACATGCAAGTCGAGCGGTAACAGGGGAAGCTTGCTTCTCGCTGACGAGCGGCGGACGGGTGAGTAATGTATGGGGATCTGCCCGATAGAGGGGGATAACTACTGGAAACGGTAGCTAATACCGCATAATCTCTTAGGAGCAAAGCAGGGGAACTTCGGTCCTTGCGCTATCGGATGAACCCATATGGGATTAGCTAGTTGGTGAGGTAATGGCTCACCAAGGCGACGATCCCTAGCTGGTCTGAGAGGATGATCAGCCACACTGGGACTGAGACACGGCCCAGACTCCTACGGGAGGCAGCAGTGGGGAATATTGCACAATGGGCGCAAGCCTGATGCAGCCATGCCGCGTGTATGAAGAAGGCCTTAGGGTTGTAAAGTACTTTCAGTTGGGAGGAAGGCGTTGATGCTAATATCATCAGCGATTGACGTTACCAACAGAAGAAGCACCGGCTAACTCCGTGCCAGCAGCCGCGGTAATACGGAGGGTGCAAGCGTTAATCGGAATTACTGGGCGTAAAGCGCACGCAGGCGGTTGATTAAGTTAGATGTGAAATCCCCGGGCTTAACCTGGGAATGGCATCTAAGACTGGTCAGCTAGAGTCTTGTAGAGGGGGGTAGAATTCCATGTGTAGCGGTGAAATGCGTAGAGATGTGGAGGAATACCGGTGGCGAAGGCGGCCCCCTGGACAAAGACTGACGCTCAGGTGCGAAAGCGTGGGGAGCAAACAGGATTAGATACCCTGGTAGTCCACGCTGTAAACGATGTCGATTTGGAGGTTGTTCCCTTGAGGAGTGGCTTCCGGAGCTAACGCGTTAAATCGACCGCCTGGGGAGTACGGCCGCAAGGTTAAAACTCAAATGAATTGACGGGGGCCCGCACAAGCGGTGGAGCATGTGGTTTAATTCGATGCAACGCGAAGAACCTTAC
The DNA here is from genome assembly GCF_012272845.1 of Providencia sp. JUb39. Taxonomy (NCBI): domain Bacteria; kingdom Pseudomonadati; phylum Pseudomonadota; class Gammaproteobacteria; order Enterobacterales; family Morganellaceae; genus Providencia; species Providencia sp. JUb39. The sequence continues at coordinate 570,210 of NZ_JAAWXD020000001.1, forward strand.
CTACTCTTGACATCCAGAGAATTTAGCAGAGATGCTTTAGTGCCTTCGGGAACTCTGAGACAGGTGCTGCATGGCTGTCGTCAGCTCGTGTTGTGAAATGTTGGGTTAAGTCCCGCAACGAGCGCAACCCTTATCCTTTGTTGCCAGCGATTCGGTCGGGAACTCAAAGGAGACTGCCGGTGATAAACCGGAGGAAGGTGGGGATGACGTCAAGTCATCATGGCCCTTACGAGTAGGGCTACACACGTGCTACAATGGCGTATACAAAGAGAAGCGACCTCGCGAGAGCAAGCGGAACTCATAAAGTACGTCGTAGTCCGGATTGGAGTCTGCAACTCGACTCCATGAAGTCGGAATCGCTAGTAATCGTAGATCAGAATGCTACGGTGAATACGTTCCCGGGCCTTGTACACACCGCCCGTCACACCATGGGAGTGGGTTGCAAAAGAAGTAGGTAGCTTAACCTTCGGGAGGGCGCTTACCACTTTGTGATTCATGACTGGGGTGAAGTCGTAACAAGGTAACCGTAGGGGAACCTGCGGTTGGATCACCTCCTTACCATTGAAGTGTACTTGTGAAGTGCTCACACAGATTGTCTGATAGAAAGTAGAGCAAAAAGCGCGTCTGCGAAGCTGACTGTAGTGTCCCCTTCGTCTAGAGGCCTAGGACACCGCCCTTTCACGGCGGTAACAGGGGTTCGAATCCCCTAGGGGACGCCAATTGCGCGGAGAATGAGTGAAAGACGTTCCCCACAAATAATGATTAAGCCAATTACGTTGTAGTTGGTTTAACAATTATGCTCTTTAACAATCTGGAACAAGCTGAAAATTGAAAACAACGCACATTGTTTATCGCTTAAACAATGTGAGAGTCTCTCAAAAATCTCAACTTGAATGTGTTTTTCAAACACACAAGCGAGTGGCATGAGCGAGCAGTGTGAAATTCAAGGTGGACAGCGTGCAGCAAGCGCAGCGTACATAAGTACGTGAGCATTGCGAACCCTGCCCAACGAAGAAGTTCACCACGCACAGCCATGACGTTTCGTGTCGTCTGATAAAAAGACACCTTCGGGTTGTGAGGTTAAGCGACTAAGCGTACACGGTGGATGCCTAGGCAATCAGAGGCGATGAAGGACGTGCTAATCTGCGATAAGCGTCGGTAAGGTGATATGAACCGTTACAACCGACGATTTCCGAATGGGGAAACCCAGTGCAATTCGTTGCACTATCGTTTGATGAATACATAGTCAAACGAAGCGAACCGAGGGAACTGAAACATCTCAGTACCTCGAGGAAAAGAAATCAACCGAGATTCCCCTAGTAGCGGCGAGCGAACGGGGAGCAGCCCAGAGTCTTAATCAGCATTAGCATCAGGAGAACGGTCTGGAAAGGCCGGCAGTAAAGGGTGATAGCCCCGTATCCGAAGGTGTTAGTGTTGTGAACTCGACGAGTAGGGCGGGACACGTGTTATCCTGTCTGAATATGGGGGGACCATCCTCCAAGGCTAAATACTCCTGATTGACCGATAGTGAACCAGTACCGTGAGGGAAAGGCGAAAAGAACCCCGGCGAGGGGAGTGAAATAGAACCTGAAACCGTGTACGTACAAGCAGTGGGAGCACCTTTATGGTGTGACTGCGTACCTTTTGTATAATGGGTCAGCGACTTATATTCTGTAGCAAGGTTAACCGTATAGGGGAGCCGTAGGGAAACCGAGTCTTAACTGGGCGAATGAGTTGCAGGGTATAGACCCGAAACCCGGTGATCTAGCCATGGGCAGGTTGAAGGTTGGGTAACACTAACTGGAGGACCGAACCGACTAATGTTGAAAAATTAGCGGATGACTTGTGGCTGGGGGTGAAAGGCCAATCAAACCGGGAGATAGCTGGTTCTCCCCGAAAGCTATTTAGGTAGCGCCTCGTGAACTCATCTTCGGGGGTAGAGCACTGTTTCGACTAGGGGGTCATCCCGACTTACCAACTCGATGCAAACTACGAATACCGAAGAATGTTATCACGGGAGACACACGGCGGGTGCTAACGTTCGTCGTGAAGAGGGAAACAACCCAGACCGCCAGCTAAGGTCCCAAAGTCATAGTTAAGTGGGAAACGAAGTGGGAAGGCTCAGACAGCCAGGATGTTGGCTTAGAAGCAGCCATCATTTAAAGAAAGCGTAATAGCTCACTGGTCGAGTCGGCCTGCGCGGAAGATGTAACGGGGCTAAACTATGCACCGAAGCTGCGGCAGCGATATGTAAATATTGTTGGGTAGGGGAGCGTTCTGTAAGCCTGTGAAGGTGTGCTGTGAGGCATGCTGGAGGTATCAGAAGTGCGAATGCTGACATAAGTAACGATAATGCGGGTGAAAAACCCGCACGCCGGAAGACCAAGGGTTCCTGTCCAACGTTAATCGGGGCAGGGTGAGTCGACCCCTAAGGCGAGGCAGAAATGCGTAGTCGATGGGAAACGGGTTAATATTCCCGTACTGGTGATAATTGCGATGGGGGGACGGAGAAGGTTAGGCTGGCCGGGCGACGGTTGTCCCGGTTTAAGGATGTAGGCAGGTAAATTAGGCAAATCCGGTTCACTATATGCTGAGGTCTGATGACGAGTCACTACGGTGGCGAAGTAGCTTATACCCCGCTTCCAGGAAAAGCCTCTAAGCTCTAGATTATCATTAATCGTACCCCAAACCGACACAGGTGGTCAGGTAGAGAATACTCAGGCGCTTGAGAGAACTCGGGTGAAGGAACTAGGCAAAATGGTGCCGTAACTTCGGGAGAAGGCACGCTGGCATTAGGTGAAGTGGTTTACCCATGGAGCTGAAGCCAGTCGCAGATACCAGCTGGCTGCAACTGTTTATTAAAAACACAGCACTGTGCAAACACGAAAGTGGACGTATACGGTGTGACGCCTGCCCGGTGCTGGAAGGTTAATTGATGGGGTTATCCGTAAGGAGAAGCTCTTGATCGAAGCCCCAGTAAACGGCGGCCGTAACTATAACGGTCCTAAGGTAGCGAAATTCCTTGTCGGGTAAGTTCCGACCTGCACGAATGGCGTAATGATGGCCAGGCTGTCTCCACCCGAGACTCAGTGAAATTGAACTCGCTGTGAAGATGCAGTGTACCCGCGGCAAGACGGAAAGACCCCGTGAACCTTTACTATAGCTTGACACTGAACATTGAGCCTTGATGTGTAGGATAGGTGGGAGGCTTCGAAGCGTGGACGCCAGTCTGCGTGGAGCCAACCTTGAAATACCACCCTTTAATGTTTGATGTTCTAACGTAGCCCCATTATCTGGGGTGCGGACAGTGTCTGGTGGGTAGTTTGACTGGGGCGGTCTCCTCCCAAAGAGTAACGGAGGAGCACGAAGGTTGGCTAAGCATGGTCGGACATCATGCGGTTAGTGCAAAGGCATAAGCCAGCTTGACTGCGAGAGTGACGGCTCGAGCAGGTACGAAAGTAGGTCTTAGTGATCCGGTGGTTCTGTATGGAAGGGCCATCGCTCAACGGATAAAAGGTACTCCGGGGATAACAGGCTGATACCGCCCAAGAGTTCATATCGACGGCGGTGTTTGGCACCTCGATGTCGGCTCATCACATCCTGGGGCTGAAGTAGGTCCCAAGGGTACGGCTGTTCGCCGTTTAAAGTGGTACGCGAGCTGGGTTTAGAACGTCGTGAGACAGTTCGGTCCCTATCTGCCGTGGGCGTTGGAAGATTGAAAGGGGCTGCTCCTAGTACGAGAGGACCGGAGTGGACGCACCACTGGTGTTCGGGTTGTCATGCCAATGGCATTGCCCGGTAGCTAAGTGCGGAAGAGATAACCGCTGAAAGCATCTAAGCGGGAAACTTGCCTTGAGATGAGTCTTCCCTGACCCTTTAAGGGTCCTAAAGGAACGTTTAAGACTAAGACGTTGATAGGTTGGGTGTGTAAGCGTAGCGATACGTTGAGCTAACCAATACTAATGAACCGTGAGGCTTAACCTGACAACACAGAAGGTGTTTTCGAGAAGAGAGATTGAGTTGATTTTCAAAGCAAGTGAGAAGCCGAAAGGTAGACACACAGCTTGTTCAGGATTGAAGTTCTGGTTTAAGAAAAAACTTAGACGGGAATAAACAGAATTTGTCTGGCGGCAATAGCGCGGTGGTCCCACCTGACCCCATGCCGAACTCAGAAGTGAAACGCCGTAGCGCCGATGGTAGTGTGGGGTCTCCCCATGTGAGAGTAGGGAACTGCCAGACATTAAATTAGCCGAGAAGCCACCCATTGGGTGGCTTTTTTGCGTTTGGGGGCCTAAAAAATAGGTGATAAAAGGCAAGGTAGTCATCCTTTGAAGCGCGATTATCGAAACAGCCCCCTTCAGATCTCACTAATTTCGTTGTTCTTACTCTCTGGATGCCTGTATTTAAAGGCTACTATGCAAAAACTACCACCCGAAAATCATTATTCAAGAAATCATAAGTCTTAAAATCCTCTCTACTTCAGATCAAAAAAGTCTAAGCCATTTTAGCTATTAAGCTGTAATAAAAAGTCTGAATATCATTAAGTTACTAGTTTGCTAGACTTTTAATATTCCTAATACACCAACCATCGCTTGAAATTATTTCAACTTGCTTTGAAACGCTCGACAAGTAGAGTTACATTGGTTAGATTGTTTAGCATTCTAGAAGTCTAAACGTACAAAGTATATTTAAGGGGATGAACTATGCCAATTCGCCTGCCTGATGAGCTACCAGCAGTTAATTTCTTGCGTGAAGAAAATGTTTTTGTCATGACCACGACAAGAGCCAGCCTTCAGGAGATTCGTCCCTTGAAAGTACTGATACTGAACTTGATGCCGAAAAAAATTGAAACTGAAAACCAATTTTTACGGTTGTTATCAAACACGCCATTGCAAGTCGACATTCAGCTTCTACGCATTGATCAGCGAGAATCTAAGAATACGCCAACTGAACACTTGAATAATTTTTACTGCGATTTTGAAGATATTAAACACCAAAATTTTGACGGCTTAATTGTCACAGGTGCTCCGCTAGGCTTAGTTGAATTTGCTGACGTATGTTATTGGGAACAAATAGAGCGAGTGATTGCATGGGCAAAAGAGCATGTGACATCAACATTGTTTGTTTGTTGGGCAGTTCAAGCTGCACTTAACGTATTGTATGATTTACCTAAATTGACCCGCAAAGAGAAACTCTCTGGTGTATATTCACACGAAACATTAGCGCCTTATGCGTTATTAACTCGCGGGTTTGATGCTTCTTTTTATGCGCCGCATTCCCGTTATGCCGATTTCCCTGAAGACTATATTCGTCAGAACACTGATCTTGATATTTTAGCCAGCTCACCGGAAGCGGGAGCATACTTATTTGCATCAAAAGATAAGCGTTTGGCCTTTGTCACGGGGCACCCTGAGTACGATGCAGAGACATTGTCCCAAGAATATTGGCGTGATGTGGATGCAGGGATCACCCCTGAACTGCCGTGCAATTATTTCAAAAATGATGATCCCAATAACTCGCCGGAAGTTCGTTGGCGTAGTCATGGTCACTTGTTATTCTCCAATTGGCTCAATTATTATGTGTATCAGATCACACCATTCGATCTTACTCATATGGAACCGACATTAGATTAAAAAACTCACTTAATGCCAGTTAACTGGTCATATCTCCGAATATAAGGCTGAATAATCAAAATTATTTAGCCTTTTAATCAAGGTTTTCTCCATTTTTTAGATGAATAAATAAGCGACTTTTGTCTGTTTACTCATTTTCTGTTTTTCGAAAGAAAATTTCCGTTTATACATAACCATATGATTTAACTTATATTTAACATTTTATTTTTAATGATAGAAATTAAAAGCAAAATAATAAATTCATTTAATTCTTTTATAATCAACGCAATGCGGTAATTTAAAGCTAAAATGGAAACCGTTTTTGATTTATTTGTTTTTTAAGTTTACTCTTAATTCATAGCCAGCCATGAGTGAGGAAAAAACAATGGATCAGCAGTTATCTATTTCAGATTTAACCTTCAAGAAAGCATTTTCTCAGCAAGCAAAACAGATATTAAATGCTGATTCTATTGGCTTTCTCTCTTATCTTGTCGAAGGTTTCTTGCCAAGAAGAGAGCAGTTACTTAAGGATAGAGTTCACCGCCAAAAAGGGATTGATGCAGGAAATTTACCTGATTTTATTATGGAATCTAATTCCATTAAAAATTCAGATTGGAAGATTCAAAATATTCCTGACGATTTGCAAGATCGTCGTATAGAAATTACAGGACCAGTTGATCGGAAAATGGTGATCAACGCATTGAATGCTAACGTAAAAGTATTTATGGCTGACTTTGAAGACTCTCTATCTCCATCATGGGAAAGATTGATCGATGGGCAAATTAACCTACGGGATGCGATCACTGGCGAAATCTCTTACACCAATGAAAATGGCAAAGTTTATCAACTGAAATCTAATCCAGCAGTGTTGATCGCCCGAGTTCGTGGATTGCATTTAGATGAAAAACATGTACTTGTTGATAATCAACCGATCCCCGGTGGGCTGTTTGATTTCGCGCTCTACTTTTTCAATAACTATCAGGCATTACTGGCGAAGGGGAGCGGTCCTTACTTCTATATTCCGAAACTGGAATCTTGGCAGGAAGCTCAGTGGTGGAGCGATGTATTTAGCGCCGCAGAAGATTATGTGGGCTTACCACGCGGCACTATCAAAGCCACCGTGTTAATTGAAACACTCCCAGCGGTTTTTCAAATGGATGAAATTTTGTACCACATGCGTCATCACATTGTTGGGCTTAACTGTGGGCGTTGGGACTACATTTTTAGTTACATCAAAACATTGAAAGAGCACGCTGACCGCGTTTTACCGGATAGACAGTCCGTGACAATGACGCAGGAATTTCTAAGTGCCTATTCACGTTTGCTGATTAAAACCTGTCATCGCCGCGGTGCGTTTGCAATGGGAGGAATGTCCGCATTTATTCCAAGTAAAGATGCGCAGGAAAACCAAGCCATTCTCGCCAAAGTGAAAGCGGACAAAGAGTTGGAAGCGCGTAATGGTCATGATGGGTCATGGATAGCGCACCCAGGTTTGGCTGACACCGTCATGGCGGTTTTCAACGAAGCATTAGGTGAGCGAAAAAACCAGCTGAATATCCGACGTGAAAATGATGATGAAATTACAGCGCAGCGGCTACTAAAACCTTGTGAAGGCGAAAGAACCGAAGCGGGTATGCGCGCCAATATTCGAGTGGCGGTGCAATACATTGAAGCATGGATTTCAGGAAATGGCTGTGTACCTATCTACGGTTTGATGGAGGATGCGGCGACGGCTGAAATTTCGCGGACATCAATTTGGCAGTGGATCCGTCATAGCAAATCACTATCGAACGGCATGAAAGTCACTAAAGAGTTATTTGAAGAGATGCTGGATGAAGAGTTGCAAGTCATCCAGAAAGAGCTTGGTGACCATCGTTTTCAAAGTGGGCGATTCAAAGAAGCTAGTGAGTTGATGCGCCGAATCACAACCCAAGATGAATTGATCGAATTCTTAACGATACCAGGCTACCAGTTACTTGATTAGCCAACCTGAAGAATACAAATAACACTCAATTACCCTACAAAGACAGATAACAAGAAAGGATGTAAATCATGACAACATCGCGCTTAGAACAGATTGCTCAATTGGAAAATGAGTGGAAAAAACCACGCTGGAAAGGCATCACTCGCCCATATACGGCGGAAGAAGTAATTAAATTACGTGGCTCGGTCAATCCTGAGCATACATTAGCTCGTAAAGGTGCTGAACGCTTTTGGGCACAGCTGAATGGCGGCGCGAAGAAAGGCTACGTAAATGCATTAGGTGCATTAACTGGTGGGCAAGCATTGCAACAAGCAAAAGCGGGGATTGAAGCTGTTTATCTCTCTGGCTGGCAGGTTGCGGCAGATGCGAACTCGGCATCCAGCATGTACCCAGACCAATCACTCTATCCTGTGGATTCAGTGCCTAACGTGGTTCAGCGGATCAACAACACATTCCGTCGTGCGGATCAAATTCAGTGGGCGAATGGCATTGGTCCCGATAATAAAGAATATATTGATTTCTTTTTACCTATCGTCGCGGATGCAGAGGCTGGCTTTGGTGGGGTTCTGAATGCGTTTGAATTGATGAAGCATATGATTGAAGCGGGCGCAGCGGCGGTGCATTTTGAGGATCAATTGGCGGCGGTGAAAAAATGTGGCCATATGGGCGGGAAAGTCTTAGTTCCAACCCAAGAAGCAATCCAAAAATTAGTTGCGGCACGCTTAGCGGCGGATGTTTCAGGTGTTCCTACTATCTTAGTTGCTAGAACGGATGCGGACGCTGCTGATTTATTAACATCAGATTGTGACTCTTATGATGAGCCATTTATCACTGGTGAGCGTACGGCCGAAGGCTTCTTCCGTACCACGGCAGGGATAGAGCAAGCGATTAGCCGAGGCTTAGCTTATGCCCCTTATGCTGATTTAGTTTGGTGTGAAACCTCCAAGCCAGATCTGGAAGCTGCGCGCCAATTTGCTGAGGCAATTCACGCTAAATTCCCAGGAAAATTACTGGCTTATAATTGTTCACCTTCATTTAATTGGAAGAAAAATTTGGACGACAGCACCATTGCTCGTTTCCAACAAGAGTTGTCAGATATGGGTTATCGCTTCCAGTTTATTACCTTGGCGGGGATTCACAGCATGTGGTTCAACATGTTTGACCTTGCCCACGCCTATGCGCAAGGCGAGGGAATGAAACACTATGTTGATAAAGTACAGGAATGTGAATTCGCGGCTATCAATAAAGGCTATACCTTTTCTTCTCATCAGCAAGAAGTGGGAACTGGCTATTTTGATAAGGTGACGACGGTGATTCAAGGGGGGAGCTCTTCAGTCACGGCATTAACAGGTTCGACTGAAGAAGAGCAATTCTAGTCGGGGAGAAATATACGGTTCCTATTGCTCGGTGTATATGTGTTGACATAAGTGTATCTTTTGAGTTTTCAGGCACGTAAGTGCCTGTTTTTTATTGGGAGAGTGAAGATGACCCTCGAAACTGAACAGATCATCGCTCAAACCATTTTGCAGGGCTTTGATGCGCAATATGGGCGATTTCTTGAAATCACATCGGGTGCTCAAGAACGCTTTGAACGCGGGGATTGGCATGCGGTTCAACACGCGATGAAACAAAGGATAAAGCTGTATGACCATCATGTGGGGCTTGTCGTTGCTCAGCTGCAATGTATGGGGCTAGTGCAATCGCTCAGTCCCTACAATTTGGCGAGGATCAAACAGGTCTATGCGACATTGCTACCGGATTACCCACGTTTTGAAATTGCTGAAAGTTTTTTTAATTCAGTGTATTGCCGACTGTTTCAACATCGAGAGTTAACCCAAGAAAATCTGTTTATCTTTACTTCACAACCTGCTAGGCGCTTTTGCACCTTACCGAGGCCATTAGCTCGCGAATATAAGCTTAATGGGAACATGGAAACGGTATTTAATGGGATCTTAAGCGGGTTGCCGATTCGCTTGGTGTGGCGAGATTTAGCCTTTGATATTGAATGTATTGTGGAAACACTAAGGCAGCGCTTCCCTGAGATTGTAGAGCAAAGTGCCCAATTACATGTGGCGAATGAGTTGTTTTACCGAAATAAAGCTGCATGGTTAGTTGGAAAGCTATATATCAATCACCAAGTTTACCCATTCTTATTGCCTATACACCATAATGAAGACGGAAAAATGTATGTAGACGCGTGTTTAACTGGGTTTGATGACGCGAGCATAGTGTTTGGCTTCGCTCGTTCCTATTTTATGGTGTATGCGCCATTTCCGGCAGGGTTAGTTTTCTGGCTCCGTGAAATTTTACCTAGTAAATCAATCGCTGAATTGTATATGGCGATTGGTTGCCAAAAGCACGGTAAAACAGAATATTACCGAGAATATTTGGCGTATTTAAACTTTTCACGAGAACAATTTACCCTTGCCCCCGGCGTGAAAGGGATGGTGATGTTGGTGTTTACGGCGCCATCATTTGATCGGGTATTTAAGATTATTAAAGATAAATTTGCGCCACAAAAAGAGGTAACTAAAGCTCGAGTGCTTGAGTGTTATCAAATGGTCAAAGAGCACGACCGAGTGGGGCGCATGGCAGATACTCAAGAGTTTGAAAACTTTATTATTGAAAAGCGTTTTGTCAGTGATGAGCTAATGACCGAGTTACTGACGGAGTCGCCGTCTCAGGTTGAAGATTTGGGGGATAAAATATTAATTCGTCATCTCTATATGGAACGTAAGATGATCCCGCTGAATATCTTTATGGATGAAGCATCGGATGAGCAGCTTTATCACGCGATAGAAGAATATGGTTGCGCCATCAAGCAGCTGGCTGCCGCCAATATTTTCCCGGGGGATATGCTATTTAAAAACTTTGGGGTAACACGCCATGGTCGGGTGGTATTTTATGATTATGATGAAATTTGCTATATGACCGAGGTGAATTTTCGCCATATCCCTGAGCCGCTCTACCCTGAACAAGAGCTCTCAGGCGAACCTTGGTACAGTGTGCGAGAGCAAGATGTTTTCCCCGAAGAGTTTGCGCAATTCTTATGCCAAGATCCGAAAGTCAGGGACTATTTGCAGCTGCATCATCAAGATTTATTTAGCGCGGATTATTGGCAAAAACTGCAAAAACGCATTTTGGATGGGTATGTCGAAGATGTGTTTGCTTACTCGGAAGATCAGCGCTTTTGTCGTCGATTTCTTCGCGCTATCTCTACGGTTTAGTTGATTAAAAGTGGGTCAATGACCCACTTCATGACTTAGCAATTACAGAGCACCTTGCACTGCTTGCTGTGCTAATTCGGTGATTTTATCGTAGTTGCCATTTTCCAGAGCATCTTCAGGTACCAACCATGAGCCGCCAATACATAACACGCTGTCTAGCGCGAGATAATCACGGTAATTGGCGAGGGAGATCCCGCCAGTTGGGCAGAAGCGAACTTGAGAGAAAGGTCCTGCAATTGCTTTGAGCGCTTTCACGCCACCATTGGCTTCGGCTGGGAAGAATTTGAATTCTTTAAGCCCATAGTTCATGCCCGCCATTAATTCAGATACGGTGGAAATCCCAGGAATTAATGGAATACTGCCTTGATTTGCCGCCGCTAATAACTCGTCCGTTAAACCAGGACTGATAGCAAATTGCGCACCCGCTTGGGTCACTTCTGCTAGCTGTTTTGCATTGATGACAGTACCAGCACCTACAATCGCTTCAGGGACTTCTTCAGCAATAAGTCGGATAGCTTCGATAGCGCATTCCGTTCTTAACGTGACTTCCAATACTTTGATACCGCCTTTGAGTAAGGCTTTTGCTAAAGGAACGGCTTGCTCGAGTTTTTTGATCACAATGACAGGAACAACAGGACCTTGTTTTAGAACATCTTCAGCGGTCATTTTCCAATTATTCATAATAAATCCTATTAAGCGGTATAAATTAAAAATTAATGCTGCAAGCACCTTCTTCGGCGCCAGATAAATGTTGTCTTAATGCACCAAACAGCTCTCGACCACAACCCACTCGTTCCGCACTCAGGTCAGCTTGATAAGGTTGACGAGCAGATAAAATTTGTTCGTCCACGAGAAGCTCAATCTCTCCCGTTAATGCATTAACGCGAATTAAATCACCATCTTGGACTTTTGCAAGTAAGCCGCCATTGTAAGCTTCTGGCGTGACATGAATAGCGGAAGGCACTTTACCCGATGCTCCCGACAACCGTCCGTCAGTGACTAACGCTACTTTATAGCCTTTGTCCAATAATACCCCGAGTGGTGGCATTAATTTATGTAATTCAGGCATGCCATTCGCAGATGGTCCTTGGAAACGAACCACAATTACGCAGTCTCTATCTAATTCACCAGCTTCAAAACGTGGTGCAATATCATTTTGATTATTGAACACGATGGCTGGGGCTTCAATCACTTGGTTTTCAACGGGTACGGCTGAGGTTTTCATCACAGCGCGACCGAGGTTTCCAGACAGTAGTTTAGTCCCACCATGATGGGAGAAAGGATGATCAATATCAGCAATCACTTCAAGATCATAAGAATTTTTTGCCCCTTCACGCCAAGATAATTGACCGTTGTCCAACCAAGGTTCGAGGGTATAGCGTGATAGCCCAAATCCGGCAACAGTGTGAACGTCATCATGGAGTAAACCTTTAGCAAGGAGCTGGCGGATCAACAACTGAACGCCACCGGCCGCTTGGAATTGGTTAATATCGGCTTGGCCATTTGGATAAATACGGCAAATCAGCGGAACGACAGCAGAAAGATCAGAGAAATCATCCCAATTGATAATGATACCAGCGGCGCGTGCAATCGCCACCAGATGCATGGTGAGGTTGGTGGATCCCCCTGTTGCCAGAAGCGCCACAACACCATTCACAATCACTTTTTCATCAACCAGTTTACCAATCGGTAAATAATTTCCTGATTGCTCAGTAAGACGTGTAATTTGGCGAGCTGCAGCATGAGTAAGTTCATCACGTAATGGGGAATCAGGCGGAACAAAGGAAGAGCCAGGTAAATGTAGTCCCATCACTTCCATCACCATTTGGTTAGAGTTTGCGGTGCCGTAAAATGTGCAGGTACCAATGCTGTGATAGGACGCGGCTTCAGCATCAAGTAATGCATTGCGATCCACTTTTCCTTCAACATATAGCTGACGAATTCTCACTTTTTCTTTGTTGGGCAAGCCAGTGCTCATGGGACCTGCGGGGACAAAAACTGCGGGTAGGTGCCCAAAAGAGAGTGCGCCCATCATCAGCCCTGGAACAATTTTGTCGCAGATCCCTAAATAGAGCGCACCATCGAACATATTGTGGGAAAGCCCGATGGCAGTGGACATCGCGATAACATCGCGGCTCAGTAATGAGAGCTCCATACCATCTTGCCCTTGGGTAACGCCATCACACATGGCAGGAACACCAGCGGCTACTTGCCCAATGGCGCCATTTTCCAAGAGTGCTTGTTTCAATTGGTCAGGGTAGCGGTCATAGGGGCGATGGGCGGAAAGCATGTCGTTATAGGAGTTAATGATAGCGATATCGGAACGGGTCATGCTTTTGAGAATGCTTTTTTCTTCGCTTTGGCAGGCGGCAAAACCATGAGCCAGATTCCCACACGCTAATTCAGCGCGATGCACAGTACTGCTACGAGCCTGTTCAATTTTTTCGAGATAGGCTTTTCGAGTCTCTTTAGAACGCTCGATGATACGTTGGGTGATCTGTAAAATGTGGTCATTGACCTTCGTTGAAGGCGTGACGTCAGAAATATTTTTGCTCATGATAATGGCTCCATTATACAAACAGTACTCTTTATGTTACCGGTAACATTGTTCAATGAAAAAACAATTGTTGCAATGATCAAAATGAAGATTTCGACATATCTGTGATCTGAATCAAGAAGAGGATCGGAGAGTAATTTGGGAGTAATCGTGACCATTTCAGCCTAACAGAATGATAAATAATAACTATAATGAGTTAGTCGATGGCATTAAGATGAAAATCAAGTAGGGGAATATGGCTGGGTTGAAAAAATGTAATCCGCTTGGGTGGCTGTTAGGTATTTTTTGGTTGTGCTCAAGCAGCGTTCAAGCGACAGAAGTGCCTGAAGTGGTCTTAACCACTGGATCTTACGGCGTTTTAGAGAAGGCGATTTCAGCCAGCCAAGGTAGTTCTGCGGAGCAAAAAATGGTGAATGCCACCGCTATTTTGTTGGGCACCCCGTACAACAATCGCACTTTAAATATGGATGCATTCTCTGCTGAACGGTTAATTATTGATTTAAAAGCCGTTGATTGCATGACATTCATTGAGTATAGCGAAGCCTTTAAACATGCGGATGATGCTGAACAATTTGCCTCATATTTAGAAAAAATACGCTATGTCGATGCAAAAGTCGCATTTAATCAACGTCGTCATTTCTTTTCTGATTGGGCGGAAGGGGAGCATAAAGTTGTCTCTGATATAACGGCTCAATTAAGCCCCCATACGGTTTTTGTTAATAAACAACTTAATAAAAAAAGTAACGGTGACCCTATTATTGCTACGGTTAAAATAACACCAAGAGTGATTAGTTATGTCCCAACTCGATTTATTGATAGAACACTACTGAAGCAGTTAAAAACAGGGGATTACATTGGTATTTATTCCTCAGCATCAGGATTGGATGTTACCCATGTGGGGGTTGTGATTCGAGAAGGGGAAAAGGTGATATTTCGCCATGCCTCTTCGCAACGAAAAAATTTACGGGTAATGGATGTCGAGCTATTTTCTTATCTTCAAGGAAAAAGTGGAATTATGGTATTTAGATAAAGTCGGTTTTAAAGTTAAGCTATCTAATTACCTATTTTTTAATGTTAATTACGCCGTCTTATTTTAAATAAATTTTAATTTTTAAAATAAACTTAAATCGTAAGTACAAGTGATTTTTAGTTACTAATCATTGCCATAACCGTGTAAATTGTAAGACATTATTAAGTTAGAGATATTTTAATAATAGTTTCACATGGTTAAAACAACCACTGATATTAAAAAAATATTTTATAAAGCAATGAATTACAACTCAGAGTAGTAAAGATTAAAAATTAAAATCATAATGACACCTTAAATTCCTATCAATAATAGTTAATTCGATTGTTTTTATCTATTTTAAAAAAAATAGATTGTTTTTATAATGCCCGTTAATGTTTGATTAGATTCTTTATATTGAGGTGAGCATGTACATGTCAGAAAAACAAAATATTTATGCTTTGCTTGGCAATCATCTTCGTAAAGCTAGGGTACGTAAAGGGTTATCAGGACAGGAGTTAGCGGCTATTATTCAGCTTAGCCAGCAGCAGGTATCTCGATATGAATTGGGTGTTAACAAGCTAAGTTTAGATAAATTAATCGAGATTGCTATTTTACTTGAAATTGATATTCATGAAATTACCACTATGATTGCACGTCAGTTTGAGAAAGAGAGGATTAATTCAAGTGAGCTAGCGTTAGCGAGTTTTTAATTTATTTTACCTTATCTTAAAATCTTATAGATTAATAAAACTATAATGATTAAATGATTTTAATTATTAATGTTATCTTTAACGTAGTAATTAAATATCATGAATCTGATGATTCTGCTTTTAAATGATAAAAGCAGATAACGATTAAATTCAATTAGATTTTTTTATAAAAGTATTCATGTTTTGTTTTTTTGATTCATTTAATTTACGCTTTTTTTAATGTTTGTTCATATTTAAGACGATTCTTTGCGCAAAGTTCTCATGGTTTTATCGAGGGCGGTGTGCTTAAATGTGCGATAATTCAACATGGAAAAAGGGCAGTTTTAAATGGCTAGGGCAATATGGATATTTGTCATATTCCTACTTGTCGGTTGTTCAACGACACCTTCAAAAACGGGTTACTATCTCGATCAGAGTTACCCG
This sequence comes from Providencia sp. JUb39, assembly GCF_012272845.1. NCBI lineage: Bacteria > Pseudomonadati > Pseudomonadota > Gammaproteobacteria > Enterobacterales > Morganellaceae > Providencia > Providencia sp. JUb39. The sequence goes on from NZ_JAAWXD020000001.1 coordinate 585,732, forward strand.
TCACAGAATACCAGCGAGCGTATTCAATTTATTGTCCTGCATTACACTGTTTCTGATGATGCCCACTCAATTAAAATATTAACGAAAGGAAAGGTGAGTTCCCATTACCTCATTCCTAGTCAACCTGCACAAAAAAATGGTCAGCCTGTCATTTTACAGCTTGTTCCTGAGCGCTTGAAAGCGTGGCATGCAGGGGATAGTCGTTGGCAATATCATCACGGGCTTAATGATAGCTCGATTGGTATTGAAATCGTTAATGAAGGTTTGGTGAGAAAAAATGGTCAAGATATCTGGCCGCCTTTTAATGACTCGCAGATAGATGCGTTGATCCCGCTATTGAAAGACATTATGCAACGTTATGACATTCCTCCAGAAAATGTCATTGGCCATAGTGATATCGCCCCGCTGCGTAAACAAGATCCGGGTCGTGCATTCCCGTGGCAATCATTAGCGCTGCATGGGATTGGCGCTTGGCCAGACCCTCAAATCGTTAATAAGTATTTAGCAGGGCGGCAGATTAATGCATCTGTCAGTGTGTTAAACCTACAAAAAGCATTGAAATTTTATGGCTATGCAGGGATCCCACTGACAGGAAAATTAGATAAAGAAACGAAACAGACGTTGCGTGCATTCCAAATGCATTATCGTCCACGGGATATTGATGGGCGGGCAGATGCAGAAACGGAAGCTATCGCTTTAGCCTTGATTGAAAAATATCGCAATATGCCGAAGTTCAAACAATCTTTGAAATCGAATAAATCGGAAAGTGCGTCCAATCAACAGGGTGATTAGCCCGCCAGTAACATGATTAATTGAAGAAGTGCGGGGAGATCCCGCACTTTTGCTTGCTAGCGATTAGCGCCATATTCATGGCTGATTTCTTTAGCGGCTTTGATCACCATAGCTCCCAGCTCTGTTACCCGATCATCGGTGATCCGCGAAAGTGGTCCAGAAATTGAGATCGCGGCAAATGCCTCTTTATGCTCATCATAAATACAGGCACCAATACATCTTAACCCCAGCGCATGCTCTTCATCATCATAAGAAAATCCTTGTTTTTTAGCTTGTTGCAGATTTTCTTTCAATGCTGATGGATTAGTTAATGTATGCGGTGTATAGGCATGTAAGCCTTTTTTGCCAAGTAATGGAATTAGCTGCTCTTCAGGCAAATTGGCAATAAACGCTTTTCCTGCACCCGATGCATGTAATGGCAGCTTTCCACCAATTGGGGCAGACATGCGCATTAACGCATTACATTGCACCTGGTCAACAATCACAGCGTCATATTCTGTGTGATCCAAAATCGCTAAATTGACGGTTTCGCCAGATTCTTCCATCAAACGGCGTAATATTGGATGGACAAGGGCTAATAAATTACGACTTTCAAGGAAGCTACTGCCGATGATAAAGGCATGAGAAGCGATGACCCACAACCCAAGATCCCCTGTCTGGCGCACAAAACCGTGCTGCTCTAGGGTCATTAATAAGCGGTGAGTTGTGGAATTAGGTAAACCGGCTTGAAGGGCTAAATCGGTAAGGGCGATCCCCCCGGTTGATTCAGAAATGTATTCCAAAAGCGTCAGTCCACGGCTTAAGGATTGAACTTGTCCGGCAGCCGTAGCGCCACTCGCAGGTCCTTTTGCCTTCTTTATTTTTTTAGTAATGGGTGTAGCCGCCATCAAGTGTCTCCTGACAGGAATGAGTATTCGTTTCTATTATGAATGATTTCATTCAAAAATACTCATCGGATCAGCAAAAAGTCGATCTTTGGCAACCTGAAAAACTCTCATCATAACGACGAATTTTCTCTTCTGAAGTTATGGTAGGATGTGATTCATACAAATTTAGTTTAGTTTCAATTCATTGACGTTTTAGCTGTGTGAAGTCACAGCATGGGGCCGATTAAGCCGAGGGATTATCATTTTCAGGAGGACAGTGCAGTGTCCAGCAAGAAAAACCAATTAGAACAACAATTAAAAAATAGAATTCTCGTCCTAGATGGTGCGATGGGAACGATGATCCAACGCCATAAGCTCTCTGAAGAGCAGTTTCGCGGCGCGCGTTTTGCAGATTGGCCAAGTGATTTGAAAGGCAACAATGACTTACTTGTGCTCACTCAACCTGAGATTATTCGCGATATCCATAGCCAATATTTTGCGGCAGGGGCGGATATTGTTGAAACCAATACGTTTAACTCCACCACCATTGCGATGGCGGATTATAAAATGGAAGCCCTTTCTGCGGAAATAAATGAAACCGCAGCTCGCCTTGCTCGTGAATGTGCCGATGAGTGGACATGTAAAACCCCCGAAAAACCGCGTTATGTGGCTGGGGTTTTGGGACCAACAAACCGTACGGCATCGATCTCCCCTGATGTGAATGATCCGGCCTATCGCAACGTGACGTTTGATCTGCTGGTGGACGCGTATCGTGAATCCACACGATCGCTGATTAAGGGTGGTGTCGATCTGATCATGATCGAAACTATCTTTGACACATTAAATGCAAAAGCGGCGATTTTTGCCGTAGAAACTGAATTTGAATCCCTTGGGATCCACTTGCCTGTGATGATTTCAGGGACTATCACTGATGCTTCGGGGCGAACTTTATCGGGGCAAACCACGGAAGCATTTTACAACTCATTGCGTCACTCTCAGCCGTTATCATTTGGGCTTAACTGCGCATTGGGACCTGATGAACTTCGTCAATATATCGCTGAATTATCTCGTATTTCAGAGTGCTATGTTAGCGCTCACCCCAATGCAGGGTTACCGAATGCATTCGGTGAATACGATCTTGATGCCCAAAATATGGCGCAGCAGATCCGCGAATGGGCGGAGGCTGGCTTTTTAAATATCGTCGGTGGATGCTGTGGTACCACGCCACTTCACATCCAAAAAATGGCACAAGCCGTTGAGGGACTAAAACCTCGCCAGTTACCAAAATTACCTGTGGAATGTCGGTTATCCGGTTTAGAACCGCTGAATATTGGTGCACAATCTCTGTTTGTGAACGTTGGTGAGCGCACTAACGTCACAGGCTCTGCAAAATTTAAGCGTTTAATTAAAGAAGAAAATTACCAAGAAGCCCTTGATATCGCTCGCCAACAAGTGGAAAACGGCGCGCAGATCATCGACATCAATATGGATGAGGGCATGTTAGATTCCCACGCGGCGATCGTGCGTTTTCTGAATTTGATCGCGGGAGAACCTGACATTGCACGAGTGCCTATTATGATCGACTCCTCGAAATGGGACGTGATCGAAAAAGGGCTGAAGTGCATCCAAGGCAAAGGGATCGTGAACTCCATCTCCATGAAAGAGGGGGTTGATGCCTTTATTGAACACGCCAAATTAGTCCGTAAATATGGTGCGGCAATGGTGGTCATGGCGTTCGATGAAGTGGGGCAAGCTGATACCCGCGAGCGTAAAATCGAAATTTGCCGCCGCGCATACCAAATATTAACGGAAACGGTCGGTTTCCCACCTGAAGATATTATTTTTGACCCGAATATTTTTGCAGTTGCTACGGGGATTGAAGAGCATAATAACTATGCTGTTGATTTTATTGAAGTCTGTAAAGATATCAAAGATCAACTGCCCCATGCGTTGATCTCGGGTGGGGTATCTAACGTCTCTTTCTCATTCCGAGGCAATGATCCGGTGCGTGAGGCAATTCACGCTGTTTTCCTGTATCACGCGATCCGCAATGGGATGGATATGGGGATCGTCAATGCGGGGCAACTGGCCATTTATGACGATCTTCCCGCTGAGCTCAAAAACGCGGTAGAAGATGTGATCCTCAATCGCCGAGAAGACGGCACTGAAAAGCTACTGGAACTGGCTGAAAAATACCGTGGAACAGGAGGACAAGAGCAGCAAGTTCAACAAGCGGAATGGCGCAGCTGGGAAGTGGAAAAACGGCTTGAATACTCGCTAGTGAAAGGGATTACGGAATTTATTATCCAAGATACGGAAGAGACTCGCCAACGTGCGTCAAGCCCGATCGAAGTGATTGAAGGCCCGCTAATGAACGGCATGAACGTGGTGGGTGACTTATTTGGTGAAGGAAAAATGTTCCTGCCCCAAGTGGTGAAATCCGCCCGCGTGATGAAGCAAGCCGTGGCGTACTTAGAGCCGTATATTCAGGAGCTAAAACAGTCGGGAAGCAGTGCAGGTAAAGTATTACTAGCGACGGTGAAAGGGGACGTACACGACATTGGCAAAAATATCGTGGGTGTCGTTTTACAGTGTAATAACTATGAAATCATTGATTTAGGCGTCATGGTGCCGTGTGAAACGATCCTAAAAACCGCCCGGGAACAAAACGTCGATATTATCGGTTTATCGGGTCTGATTACGCCGTCATTGGATGAGATGGTGCATGTGGCAAAGGAGATGGAGCGACAAGAGTTTACCTTACCACTATTGATTGGTGGCGCAACCACCTCGAAAGCCCATACCGCCGTGAAAATTGAGCAAAACTATTCAGGACCCACGGTCTATGTGCAGAACGCATCCCGTACGGTGGGTGTCGTCGCCGCATTACTTTCAGCAACCCAAAAAGCCGAGTTTGTTGCCCGAACGCGTCGTGAATATGACACGGTTCGCCTGCAACATGGGCGCAAAAAGCCAAGAACGCCACCCGTTACATTAGAAACCGCTCGCGCTAATGGGGTGAATATTGATTGGCAACAGTATCAGCCGCCGGCTCCTAAATTCTTAGGCGTTCAAGAAGTGACGGCATCGATTAAAACATTGCGTGACTATATCGACTGGACGCCATTTTTTATGACATGGTCATTGGCTGGTAAATACCCGCGAATTCTCGAAGATGAAGTGGTCGGGGAAGAGGCGCGCAAATTGTTGTCTGATGCCAATGCGATGCTCGACACGCTGGAAAGCCAAAACTTACTGACGCCAAAAGGGATTTTTGGAATTTTCCCAGCAAACCGCGTGGTGGATGATGTGGAAATCTATCATTCCGATGCTCGGGATGAAGTCCAAGCGGTGGCACTTAATTTACGCCAACAAACGTTGAAAACCGATTTTCCGAACTACTGTTTATCCGATTTTGTGGCACCTAAAGAGAGCGGTAAAGCGGATTATATTGGTGCATTTGCCGTTACTGGCGGGTTAGAAGAGGATGAGCTGGCCCAGCAGTATGAAAATGCCCACGATGATTATAATAAAATCATGGTGAAAGCCTTGTCTGATCGCTTAGCAGAAGCTTTTGCGGAATATCTGCATCAACAAGTTAGAACCCAGTATTGGGGCTATGCTTCAGAGGAAGCACTGAGTAACGAAGAGTTGATCCGTGAAAATTATCAAGGCATTCGCCCTGCACCGGGTTATGCAGCTTGCCCTGAACACACAGAAAAGGAAAAAATCTGGCAGCTCCTGAATGTGGAAGACAAAATTGGTATGAAATTGACTAGCTCATACGCAATGTGGCCGGGAGCCTCAGTGTCAGGTTGGTACTTTAGTCACCCTGATAGTAAATACTTTGCGGTGGCACAAGTGCAAAAAGATCAAGTTGAAGATTATGCCAAACGCAAAGGAATGACTGTCGCAGAATTAGAACGTTGGTTAGCGCCAAATTTAGGCTATGACCCAGAAGATTGATTTGATTCATAAGATTGATTTTTCAGTTATTCGCCTCCATCTTATAGGTAGGAAATCTATTGGGAGCAAATGATGAGCTATGAATTTATTATTGAAGGAAAACTGCCGTCCTCGGTAGTTTATCCTTATCAGATCCAAAATAGCGCCGCGCCAGAGACATTTATGATGAGCGAAGACGCGGTGAGTGCCATGATGAGTATTTTGCAAATCATGGACAAATTGGATACTGAAGATTCATTGACGGAACATTGCTTTAACCAAATTTGGTTAAGAAGCGAGTTAACGCCAGCAAGAGCAGAAGAAATTTATCTGTTCTTGGAAAACCAAGAGCGGGTTGAGCCGATCCCTTCACAAGAGGAAATCGACGCGTTTTATCAAGCCCAACAAGCAGAAGATAAGTTACTCTCTAAAGAAAGTACCAAAGAAGGTATGGTTCCGGTTCATAAATTTGCGACTAATGATGGCTGGTTAATTACAGCTAAAGAGAGTGAATTAATTGCCGAGGTATTTTCAGAAGAATTAGTGGGTGAAAACCATTTTGTGGTTTCCCAAATATCGACGCTATGCAAAATTAGTCATCAAAAATTAGAATTGATTTTAATTGAGTGGGGTAAGTTTAATTTATTTGCCAGTAAGCATGGTGGATATCGCGTTAATTAATTTTGCGCATTAAGACAATTTAATTATTAATTAGAGGGTGATTAGCTCGTTTTATAACCAATTACGATAATCACCCAAATTATTTTCTTAAAAATTCACATCATTTGGTTATTTTCTGCTTATAGTCCTTATGATTTTTGTATGGGAATGATATCTTATATAGCAGTGGTCAATGCCAAGCTGTGAGTAAATGTCATGAAATTACCCTCTCTCTTATTTAGTTTCTGCATTATCTGTGCCCCTTATGTGCAAGCAGAGCCAATAGAGTCGGGTTCGTTTCATAACCAGCCAACCAAAGCGGCTGCTAACCAATCTTCCAACCCAATTATCACCCCTGTGGTTTTGACGCCTCAGGCGGACTCCTCTTTAGTCGAACCTTTACCTAAAGCCCTTGAAGTCACTGAGCCAAGCAACCTTCCAACCGATTTCCAAAGCAGCATTAAAGAGGCCAATGCAGGCAAAGTTGATGCCATGATTGACGTGGGTGTCGCTTATTTGGATGGCACAGATTTTCTCGATGCCGATGAAAATAAGGCCTATTACTGGTTTAAGAAAGCTTCTGATTTAAATAGCAATGATGGTGATTACTACATCGGGATGCTGGCACAGCGCAAAAGGGATTATGAGCAAGCGGGTAATTGGTATCGTAAATGCGCCGAAAAAGGCGATGCATACTGCCAATATGCGATGGGCTATTTATTTGAGCGTGGTTTAGGTGTCGAAAAAGACTATAAACAAGCACGCGCTTGGTATTATGAGGCCGCAGAGCAAGAGCAAGAGTATGCACAGTTTGCCATTGGGCTGTTCTACCATGATGGGCTTGGTGGTGATATTGACTACAATAAAGCTTTTACATGGTATGAGCGCAGTGCACGTAATGGCGTAGCCTCTGCCGTGAACAACTTAGCCGTGATGTATGAAAATGGCGAAGGCATGGAAAAAGATGAGGATACAGCGATTTACCTGTATCGCCAAGCCGCGAACATGGGCTCCCCAGTTGCACAAAAAAACATGGGGGACTTTTACAGTAAAGGCCATCCGCTCGTTGAGCAAAATAACTACCAAGCCGTTTACTGGTATAAGCGCGCGGCAAATCAAGGTGAATTTTCGGCTCAATATGCGTTAGCGCAAGCGTATGAGACAGGCGATGGCGTTGGGCAAGACCTGAGTGAAGCCTTCAAGTGGTACCAAATGGCTGCGGATAATGAATCTGCTGAAGCCGCCATGAAAGTCGCTGAGTATTATGAAAAAGGTCTTGGCGGCGTTAAACCGGATATGGCGAAAGCGACCCAGTGGTATATCGAATTAGCGGATTCAGATATTGTCGACGCACAATTAAAGTTAGCGAACTTATATCTGGCGGGTCAGTTGAAAGATGTTGAGATCCAGCAGATTGTGAAGTGGCTGGAAGTTACTAAAGAAGACAATATGGATGCAAAAAACCAGTTAGCGATTTTCTACCTGACTGGAACTGGGGTTCAGCAAGATAGCCAAAAAGCACGAGAGCTTTTGGAGTCTGCAGCATTCAAAGAAAACAGTGATGCGCAAAATAACCTCGGCGTAATGTATGCCCGAGGAGAAGGTGGCAGTAAAAATATTTTCCGCGCTATTATGTGGTTTGAGCGTGCGGATAAATTGGGTAATGTGACCGCAAAAAATAACTTAGCTTTATTGCAAAAAGACCATAATGCGAAAGCGAATATGCTGCAATATACAGAAAGTGTAAAAAATTCATTGCCTTCTAAAAAATGAATCACTGAAAGAATCCATTCCATTTCATTTAAAAGCCAATAACCTTATTAATACTATTGGCTTTTAATCATCTCTATCTATTTTGCTTTTTTCATCGTAATGACAAATATCATTTTGATATTCTTAAAAATTACTTTCTTACTCTTTCTTTTTAAGATAATTACGTATTTCTACACCATAAAATTTATCAATCTTTGTGAATTAGGAAGCTATTTTTATTTAGTTAAATAATGAAGTATAGTTTTATTAACTGGTTCTTTGTTGAGTCTTTGTTGTAAATCTCTCCATTAGATTAGAACGAGTCTAGTTGTTTTTTGAGCATGAAAAAATGAGGTGTTAAATGAGCACTTATTGTTTTTTTATTAAATCTGACGAAGTTGTTGCGTTAGAGATGACTGAAACCCAAACTGCTACCGAGTTAGTGAATATGGGTTATCAAAAGCAGTTTGAAGAGATTGAGGCGAATAGCAAAGAATTAGCGTTAGCGCGCTTTGCAGATATTCGCGGAGAAGAGCTAAAAAGCACTTATGCTTTTGCGGGTGAGTCGACGTTTAGTGGGCTGATTACCTCTTTCCTAAGTCGTTAAATTTATTTTTATTAGCAAGTCAAACGGGCAATCAAAAGATTGCCCGTTATCGTTTATAGATAGCTATCCGCTATCACTCAAAAAGATTATTGTGCAGCGTGCGAACAATTTCTTCCGCGTCGTTACCTGGTACGAGCAGGCAAATATTATGGCTGCTAGCACCGTAGCTGATCATACGGATATTAAAGGATTCCAGCGCACCGAAAATCTGTTTGCCGAGCCCGTTCACTTGCGAAAGTTGGTTACCGATAATCGCCACGAGAGCAAGGTTTTCTTCCACTTCTACGCGGCACAGCGCGGATAATTCTGTCATCAAGGCATTGGTCAGCAAGCTACCATTAGTGCCTGTTGAGCCCGTTGTATCTAATGTCAGTGCGACGCTTACTTCTGACGTGGTGATCAAATCCACGGAAATATTATGGCGCAGCAGGATAGTAAAAATCTCTGCGAGGAAACCACGTGCATGCAGCATTTTCAAACTGTGCAGGGTCAGTAACGTTTGTTTGCGGCGTAGTGCGAGCGCTCTAAATTGCGGTGGGTTTTCTGTTTGGTCGCTGACAATCGTTCCACCTGCTTCTGGGGCTTTACTTGAACCGACGAATACAGGGATCCCCGCACGTACTGCGGGTAATAACGTGGCTGGATGCAGAATTTTTGCTCCGAAAGTCGCCATTTCAGCGGCTTCATCAAAGGCGATTTCATCGATTTTTTGGGCATTCGGCACCACACGAGGGTCGGTGGTGTAAATGCCGGGTACATCCGTCCAAATATCCACGCGGGATAGGTGCAATACTTCAGCCAGTAAGGCAGCGGTATAGTCACTTCCTCCGCGCCCTAGTGTGGTAGTGCGCCCTTTGGCATCACGCCCAATAAACCCTTGAGTGATAACAATCGACTCGGCTAAGCGTGGAAGTAATTGCTGCTGTGCGAGCACTTGTAGCTGTTCAAGATCCGGCTCAGCACGACCAAAGCTTTCATTGGTTCTCATCACTTTACGGACATCAAACCATTGTGAGGATGCCCCGCGCTGGCGCAATACTTCCACAAACAGTAATGTGGACATAATCTCACCGTGGCTGACCATTTCGTCCGTTAAGGCATCAGAAGTGGCAAGAGAGGCGGAATCAGCTAAATGAGCGATGTTCTCAAGTAGACGGTCGATTTCTTCGCGAATAACGTTCGCAGTTTGCAGGTGTTCGATAATGTCATACTGAGTCTGTTTGACTCTTTGCAGTAGCTCATTGCGTTTATCAGTGTCGCAGCCTTCAGCGAGTTCAATGAGTAAGTTGGTAATCCCCGCACTTGCAGAAAGCACAACCACACGAACTTGATCATTTGCCAGTACGATATCCGCACTTTTATTCATGGCGTCGAAGTTAGCGACGCTTGTGCCGCCGAATTTTGCGATAACAAACTGATTACTGCCAGCTACTGTATTCATTTTCCAATCCCTTTAATTAAACCGCCTATCTTTAAATAATGCATGAACCCAAAATAATTCCTGCGGCGCAGGCCGAATACGGCACGACATCAACAGCTTGAAATACGTTGGAGTAATAGATTTATCGACTTTGGCACGTATCGTCAATAATGAATCGAGGTAAATCAGTAATTCTAATGATGGGCAAATGATTATCGGTTTTCTCAATATCATTTTGGGGATGAGATGACAGTTGCCGTTAGGTTTGGGAGAATAGACCTAACAACAGCAGATTATAAGAACGCAGAAAACCGATAAGCTTCGTGTCCTCGGCGAGTTACAATCTATTATTATTTGAAATTGTTTTGGAGGTGTTATCCATGAAAAGTATCAATCCAAGCCAGACGGCGGCATGGCGAGCGCTAGAGCAGCATTATGCAGACATGAAAAATGTGCATATGCGTGACTTATTTGCACAAGATACACAGCGCTTTACGAAGTTTTCTGCCACTTTTGATGACCAAATCTTAGTGGATTTCTCCAAAAACCGTATTACACAAGAGACATTGGACAAACTTTTGGCATTAGCCAAAGAAACGCAACTGGAAGATGCAATCAAAAGTCTGTTCAGTGGTGAGAAAATCAACCGCACTGAAGATCGTGCTGTGCTGCATACCGCATTACGTAACCGCGACAATACCCCAGTGCTGGTGGATGGCAAAGATGTGATGCCAGAAGTGAACGCGGTACTGGAAAAAATGCAGCAATTCAGCGCACGCATTATCAGTGGCGAGTGGAAAGGATACACCGGTAAAGCCATTACTGATGTGGTGAACATTGGGATTGGTGGTTCAGATCTGGGACCATTTATGGTGACTGAGGCGCTACGTCCTTATAAAAACCATTTAAATATGCATTTTGTTTCTAACGTTGATGGCACTCAAATTGCAGAAACATTGAAGGATCTCAATCCTGAAACTACGTTATTCCTGATTGCATCGAAAACATTTACGACGCAAGAAACCATGACCAATGCGCATTCTGCGCGTGAGTGGTTATTGACGTTTGCCAAAGATGAAAAACATATTGCGAAGCATTTTGTGGCGCTTTCAACAAACAGCGAGCAAGTCGCAAAATTTGGTATTGATACCAATAACATGTTTGAATTCTGGGATTGGGTTGGTGGTCGTTACTCTCTGTGGTCAGCGATTGGTTTGTCTATCATTTTATCCATCGGTTATGAGAATTTCGTTCAATTACTGAGCGGTGCTCATGCAATGGATAAGCATTTCACGCAAACGCCTCTAGAAAGCAATATCCCTGTTTTATTAGCGTTGATCGGCATCTGGTACAACAACTTTTTTGGTTCAGAAACTGAAGCGATTCTTCCATACGACCAATACATGCATCGCTTTGCCGCCTATTTCCAACAAGGCAATATGGAATCAAACGGAAAATATATCGACCGTAATGGCAATGCAGTCACTTACCAAACAGGTCCGATTATTTGGGGTGAACCGGGAACTAACGGGCAACATGCGTTTTACCAGTTAATTCACCAAGGGACAAAAATGATCCCATGTGACTTTATTGCCCCTGCAGTGACACATAACCCGCTGGGGGATCACCACGCTAAGTTGCTGTCTAACTTCTTCGCACAAACGGAAGCATTAGCCTTCGGTAAAACCCGTGAAGTGGTGGATGCTGAATTTGCTGCGCAAGGTAAAACTGTCGAAGAGATGGAATATGTGGCGCCTTACAAAGTGTTTGAAGGCAACCGCCCAACTAACTCTATTTTACTTAAAGAGATCACTCCGTATTCATTAGGGGCGCTGATCGCTATGTATGAGCATAAAATCTTTACCCAAGGTGCAATTTTGAATATTTTCACCTTTGACCAATGGGGGGTTGAGTTAGGTAAGCAACTGGCGAGCCGTATTCTGCCTGAATTGGAAAATAGCCAAGCGGTAGAGAGCCATGATAGCTCTACCAATGGGCTGATTAATTGCTATAAAAACTGGCGTTAATGGCGTTTTTTTAAGCGACTAATAGCCTGTGATTGGCAGGCTATTAGTATCCTAATAAAATACGATTTTTAAGCTAACTCATTATAAATCAAATATTTTTCACAAAATTTTTACAATTTGTGTTGAATTAGCGACTTTTTATATAAATTGTTATCTATCTTTAACCTTGCACAATAACAACGTGCTATTCTATCGCCCAATAATTTAGATGAACGATGCTGGTTGTGGCTTTAATACGCTAGACGTTAACAAGCTTGAGTAGCAATCAGGGGATAACCATAATTACTATGGTGGAATTTGATTGAATGCCTGAAACGATTTTTACCTCTCACCCGATAAACTGGTTAGAAGAGGGCGACGATAGTGTTCCTGAAAGTGTATTAGGTTGGTTGCAAGAGCAAGGGTCGATGACCAAGCGGTTTGAGCAGCATAGTCAGAAAGTGACGGTAATACCTTATTTAGAACGCTATATCTCACTAGATATGCTTACCGCCGACGAACAAAAATGCTTACCAATTAGTGAGCGTTATTGGCTACGGGAAGTGATTATGTATGGGGATAATATCCCTTGGTTGATTGGCAGAACGCTGATCCCAGAAGAGACGCTCACTGATAATGACAAAAAATTAGTGGATATTGGGCGTGTCCCATTAGGGCGCTACCTCTTTAGTCATGAAAACCTAACCCGAGATTATATTGAAATGGGATCCAGCGCTGACCGCTGGGTACGCCGCTCCCTACTTAGATTGTCCCAAAAACCATTATTATTAACCGAAATATTTTTACCTGAATCACCTGCATATAGATAACTATCTAACATAATTCAAATAACGTTTATGGGTAAAATAGAAGCATAAAGGAGCACGATAACGTGGAGGGAAGTATGGCGCTAAGTAAATGGCATGCATACAGCCGTTTAATGCGTATTGATAGACCTATTGGCTCACTGTTATTACTGTGGCCAACCTATTGGGCGCTGTGGATTGCCGCCCAAGGCACGCCAAGTTTGCATATTCTAATTGTCTTTACGGCCGGTGTATTTTTAATGCGTGCCGCAGGCTGTGTTATCAATGACTTTGCTGATCGTAATTTCGATGGGCATGTAGAAAGAACCAAACACCGACCACTACCTAGCGGTGATGTCACGGAAAAAGAAGCAAAAATTCTATTTGCTGCACTGGTGGGGCTCTCTTTCTTATTGGTATTGAGTCTGAATACCATGACCATCTGGTTATCGGTTGCAGGCTTAGCGCTAGCGTGGATCTACCCGTTTGTGAAACGCGTGAGCCATTTACCTCAAGTAGTCTTGGGTGCGGCATTTGGCTGGTCAATCCCGATGGGATTTTCCGCAGTTAGTGAGTCCTTACCACTAGTTTGTTGGTTACTGTTTTTAGTGAATATCATCTGGTCAGTGATTTATGACACGCAGTATGCCATGGTCGACCGTAACGATGATTTAAAAATTGGCGTGAAATCGACGGCGATTCTGTTCGGTCAATATGACAAGCTGATTATTGGTTTGCTGCAAATTGTCATGGTTGGTTTGCTGGTGGTGATTGGCTCATTAGCTAACTTAGGCATGGTTTATTATGGTTCGTTAGTGTTAGCCGCTGCGCTGTTTGTTTATCAACAGCAATTGATGGTGAACCGAGAACGAACACCGTGTTTCAAAGCGTTTATGAATAACAACTATGTTGGCTTTATTCTGTTTATCGGTATGGTGATTAGCTATTTTTAACCGCTAAAATGGGATAAGAAAAAGGGTAATGCAGATGCATTACCCTTTTTTGTTGGTGCATATCATTGACTTGCGATATTACTCTTGTGGAGCTTCTGAGTCTGCATCAGCACTTTCCGGCGTATTTTTCGGTGTCGGTTTTGGTGCTGAGAGCTCTTCAGTTTGGCTAACGCTCTCAATAGTCAGACGGATTTCCGGTGACATTAAGCGTGCAAGCACTGCGTACAAGTTTTTCGCATTGGTTGAGAAAATATCATTCTCGTTATTATCGATATAGCCTTCTTCTTTGAGGGTATCGACCAGTGTTGAGAACACGGCTTTATCAAAGAATTCAGGGGCGTTAATACCGTGCAGAACGGACAGACGCTGCGCGAGCATACGACTTTCTTTCTCTAACGTATTGCGACTGACTTCTGGGCTTGCATTGAGCAATGATAGCGTAATGGCGTAGCGTTGCAGTGTTTCACGAACACCAGCTGCCAGTAGCTGTAAAGGACGGATACGGCGAGGATTTAACACCACCATATTCTCATCTTTCAAGCAGATCAGTTGTTGGCTGTTCAGCTCATCAATCAATGTATCCACTGTTTCCGTGAGCGCGTTTGCGTCATAACGCATAAACAGCTCAGCTTTCAGGAATGGATAAATCAGCGCAACTTGCTGGTGGATTGCATCACGGCTAATGCGCTCATGGTGCAGTACAATGCTGGCGATAAGCGAAGGCAGAACCAGTAAGTGATGAATATTGTTACGGTAATAGGTCATTAAGACGGCATTTTCGCGTGGCAGAATAATAATATCCCCCATGCTGTCTTTTTCGACTTCAAACTTGTTCATCTGCAAAGCGTGTTCAAGCAGCTCTTCAGCCGTTTTGTTCGGCGTAGTTGCATCGGCAGTGTAAGGCACATTGCGCAGTAGCTGTAGATAGCACTCGATTTGTTCAAGCAGTTGTTCACGGGTGAGCGAGCGCTGACGTGAAGCCAACAATGCCGTTGAACATAGGTTAATCGCGTTGGCAGCTGCCGCATTATTGATATTCACCATAATGTTATCGGCTAAGCTGCTGACGGTTGGGTTTAACCAGCTCGGGCGCTGTGGTTCAATCGGGTCGATAGATTCACGCCAATTTGGTACGCGGTTATTTAAGTACTGGGTCAGTGAAATTGGTTGCCCAAAGTTCACATAACCTTGACCCAAATTACGTAGTTTACGCAGACCACGTACCATGGAGAAGAAGCCTTCTTTCTCTTTCTCAGCGCCACGCAGCTCTTTTGCGTAAGTTCCCACTTCCATCACATGCTCGTAACCAATATAGATAGGAACGATGGTGATAGGGCGGGAGTCTCCGCGTAGCATCGCTTGTAGGGTCATCGACAAGGTACCGGTTTTCGGTTCCAGTAAGCGACCTGTACGTGAACGACCGCCTTCCACAAAGTATTCAATCGAATAGCCGCGAGCAAATAGCTCACTGAGGTATTCGCGGAATACGGTGGAATAGAGTTTATTGCCTTTGAACGTACGGCGAATAAAGAACGCACCTAAACGGCGGAAAATAGGACCGGCTGGCCAAAAGTTAAGGTTAATACCCGCCGCAATGTGTGGTGGCACCAAGCCTTGGTGATAAAGCACATAAGAAAGCAGCAGGTAGTCCATATGGCTACGGTGAGAGGGCACATACACAATTTCGTGACCATCTTGCGCCAGCTGGCGAACGCGCTCAGCATGTTGAACGTTGATCCCTTGGTATAAGCGGTTCCATGTCCAACCGAGTACACGGTCAGTCAGTCGCACTGCTTCATAAGAGAAGTTAGCAGCAATCTCTTCCATCATCGCCACGGCATTTTGCTGGGCTTTTTGTAATGGAATTTTTTTACTGCGCGCTTCGTCTTCAACGGCTTTTTCAATCGCTTTAGAGGATAGCAGCTTATTAAATAGCTCATAACGGGCAGGCAGTTTTGGCCCGACCGCAGCTAAACGCTGACGAGAGTAGTGAATACGTGCTACGCGAGCAAGTTTATTGGCAATGATGGTATCAGTGCCATGCTCTTGTGCCATCTGGCCAAGAGAAATGCTCGGAGAAAAACGCACAAAGCTATCGCGCCCTAACCACAGGACTGCAAAGAATTTTTGCACACCGTTTAAGAGTTTTAGCGGGGCAGGCTTATGCCCTTCGCGACCCGGCGCACGTCCAAACATGACGGATGCAGGTAGCATTTGAATATCAAGATTTGGATTGTTTTTATGCAAATCCAGATACGCATGGAATATTTTTACTGACTCTTTACGTGGATCTGGGGAGTAGTAACGGAACACGCGCGGACCATCATCAATAAACACATAGGCTGGAAGCTTGGTGCCATTGATGTCGTTATCCACGAGCGGATCAGGTAAACCAATCGCTAAGCATTGTTGGCGAAGCGTGAGCAGGTCGGACTTTGAGTGATATGGCAAGACGTACAGCGTTGGCTTGCTTGGGTCAAGCTGTAACTCTGTTATCGGATCCGTTGGGATTAGTTTACTTTTTACCAATAATTTCAGTGGTAAATTCAACGTGTTGTAATATATTTTACGCCATAGTGACATAAATGATTATAGCCTCTTGTTAGTAATGCTGCGCAATCATAGCAGAAAGCAACGTTTAGATCTGTTATCGATAATTCACTTTGACTGCAAAAGTTGATTATTGTTTAAAAATTAAGGAAAAAATATGGCAAGTCAAACTAAGGGACTCACTCGGGTCATCAAAGCGGCTGGATACTCCCTTAAAGGTTTAAAAGCAGCATGGGTAAATGAAGCTGCATTTCGTCAAGAAGCGATTGCTGCTATCATTGCGATAATTATAGCTTTTTACTTGGATATTAGCCAAATTGACAGAATTTTGTTGATTGGTTCAGTTGTATTAGTCGCAATCGTTGAGTTAATTAACAGTGCAATTGAGGCGGTTGTTGATCGTATTGGCAGTGAATACCATGAATTATCTGGGCGAGCGAAAGATATCGGCTCCGCAGCCGTGTTCGTCACGATAGGATTAGCTCTGTTTATCTGGGGAACCGTATTATGGACACGTTATTTTACGGTTTAGTGGGCTAAAAACAGTAAAATAGATAAAAAGCCAGAAATTCATCAATAAAAGCAGGTTTTGGCTAATTTAACAGTTCCCAATACCCATTTACCTGTATATACTCACAGTCTGACTGTATAAACAAACAGGGGAACGGGATGAAAGCACTGACAGCTCGACAACAGCAAGTTTACGATCTGGTGCGTGACCACATTTCGCAAACGGGCATGCCACCAACACGCGCTGAGATAGCAGCAAGTTTGGGTTTTCGTTCGCCTAATGCGGCAGAAGAACATTTAAAAGCCTTAGCTCGTAAAGGGGTAATTGAAATTGTTTCTGGAGCTTCCAGAGGCATTCGTCTGTTGTTAGAAGAAGAATCCGAAGATTTAGGACTTCCTCTGATTGGACGTGTTGCTGCTGGCGAACCATTGCTTGCACAAGAACATATTGAAAGCCATTACCAAGTCGACCCAGAATTATTTAAACCACACGCAGACTTTTTATTACGCGTAAATGGTATGTCGATGAAAGATATCGGTATTATGGATGGTGATTTACTTGCGGTACATAAAACGCAGAATGTCCATAATGGGCAAATTGTTGTGGCACGTATCGAAGATGAAGTTACTGTTAAACGCTTTAAGCAACAAGGCAATCGCGTTGAGCTTATTGCTGAAAACTCTGATTTTGCACCAATTGTGGTTGATTTACGCGAACAGAATTTTACTATCGAAGGTCTAGCTGTTGGGGTTATCCGTAACAGTGATTGGCATTGATGATGAGTGATTGAGTCTGGCAGCAGACTCAATATCTCTATTTTTTGAATAGCCTTTCTTTATATAGCCATCTTCCATGTTGCTATATAGCTTTCTTTCTTTTACTTCCTGTAGACCACTTATTCTATATCACTTCTTTTTTGAACTGACCGTGGCGTGATGGTTATGCTCACAGTGTTCATGATCTTGGCAATTGGAAATCTCAAAACATTTTTGACATAAACCATGGTTTTCTACCACCGTATGCCTGAGATGAAAATGATTTTCTTCCGCTAGTGTGCTAATCGCTTGTTCGATAGTCGTGCAGTCACTTTCGGTCACATTGCCACAATTATCACAAATCAACATCACTGAAATATGGCTTGGATTATCCACATGGTGACAAACCACATAGCTGTTTGTTGATTCAATTTTATGAATAAATCCTTGTTCCATGAGGAACTCTAAACCGCGATAAACGGTAGGGGGTTTAGCCTGAGGCTCTATTTCACGCAGTAAATCTAGTAGATCATAAGCACTGATCGCACCGTGTTGCTGCGCAATTAATCGCAGAACAGTCTCTCTTTGTGGGGTCAAACGCACGCCTCGAGACTGACAAATACGTTCGGCCGTCGTAAGCAGCATGTCTTCACTGATTGTTTTCATCTTGTTTGGCCCCACCTAGATAGCTTCAAGTTTTTATTACTGTTTAGTTTACCATAACTTCCATTTCTGTTGTGTTTGAAATGGTGGTGATGAAATAAACAATTTCGTACTAAATTGAATACGCAATTTTAACTTTAATAAAGGCAACATTAATAAAAAATGAACTCCTTATTTAAGAGATGGTTTTTTCTATTTTAAATAAATCATTAATTGCTACATTTTAGTTAATTATTGGGTGTTAAATTTAACCAAATAAAAACAATTATTGAAATTCATTGTTACTATTTGGCGTTAATTTTAATTAAGACTTATCTTACCTCTTGTTTCTTATGTAGCGATTATTGATGCGAAAAAGATACTGGATAGATGTTAAATCTAATAAATTTACATATGTTCGGTTTATTAAGTTGTATTTAAATATAAATATAGATTTTTATATTTATAGGTTTTTTGCAATATTTAGACATTTTTATAAATGCAAAATGAAGTCTTCATATAAATCTTTCTAAGTAATTCATCATTTCTTTAGATTTAATTACTCATTCAGTGGATAAAAGTTGTCTTTGTGCATTTTGTCGATATAAAAAACCAAGTCAACGCTTCATTTGGGTGGTTTTTGACAACATATGTCACGTATGTAGAATTGACATCAGAAAATATCACAAGGTAGTTATCAGAATTCATTTAGTGTTCTATATCAATTTTAATTAATTAATGAATGACTCAGTAATTAATTTAGAAGTGAGAATGTTGGCTTAATGATTTCTGTTTTTTAAATCACATAAATGAGATGGAGCTCGTTTATATAAAAAAATCTCTAACCTGAATGAAATTCATCAAGTAGGAAAGCTAGAGGAATTTTTCAAGGGTGCACTGATTAAGTAAATGGACTTAATTTTGCATCAGTGGAAACAGGAAAGAGAAAAAGAGAAATAGCAGTTCCTACTCATTTAAAGGAAAACTTTTATGAAACTGAATAAATTAGCATTAACTCTAGCTTTAGGTTTAGGTGTTGGCGTTTCAGGTGTTGCTTTAGCTGCTGATCCAGTAGAAAGCTCACAAGGTGAAATCCGTTTTACTGGTTTCATTAACGACGTTCCATGTTCAATCGATGCTGACAACCTGAAGCAATTAGTTGAATTCGGCGAAATCGCGTTACACGAACTGACTTCTAACCAATTCCGTTCAGACAGCAAAGCGTTCGATATCGTTCTGAAAAACTGCTCTACTGAAACTTACAAAAACGCAAAAATCACATTTACTGGTTCTACAGTAAACGGTTTCCAAGGCTTCACTGGTGACTTACTGGGCTTAGGCGGTAAAGTTAAAAACGCTGGTATCGTAATCACTAACGGCGCTGACAAAATCGTTGAATTCGGTAAAGCATTCCCAGGTACTGGTGACGGCTACGCGTTAAACAATGGTGACGGTTCACAAACAACTCTGCACTTCGCAGCGTACGTTAAAGGTAACGAAGATCCAACTCAAAAAGCTACTACAGGTCGTTTTGACACTGTAGCTAACTTCAAAATTGTTTACCAATAATAGTCAGTTTCTATAGAGAACAATATGGCGTAGTCATACGCCATATTTCTTATATCGTCTTCACTGTATTTGTTTGTATAGGCGCATAGTTAATGAAAAGCATGAAGCTAAATCTAATTACAAAATTAATGCTTTTAATGTTAACGCCAATGGTTGCATTCTCTGAAGAGGCCGTTGATTTTAACACCGACTTCATTGATTCTGAAGGTAAAGAAAACGTCGACTTCAGTAAGTTTTCTCATGCCAACTATGTCCCTCCTGGGGATTACTCTTTAGCGATTGAAGTTAACCGCGCTAAAGTTTCTATGGAACAACCTATCACCTTTTTTAATCCTAATTACGACGACAAAGTTTCGTTGGCATGTATCACGCCTGAAATTTATGCATTATTGGGATTAAAAAAGGAGTGGAATAGCCAAGTCAAATGGCTAGATGATGGAAAATGTTTGGATATTCGCTCAGTTCCGGATATGACCATTCAAGGGGATTTGGCAAAGAACGTTGTACAGTTCAATATTCCTCAGGCCTACATGGAGTACTCAGACCCTGATTGGGACCCACCATCTCGTTGGGATGACGGGATTATGGGTGCATTTATTGACTATAACGCGACAGGACGCGTTGTTAATAGACAAACCGGCGATAAAGGAACGAAATCAGGTCTGACGGCCACAGGGACAATGGGTGCAAACTTCGGTGCATGGCGTTTGCGTGCCGATTGGCAAACTCAAAACGGTGAGCTGAATAAAGGTAGTAAATCATGGTCTTGGAACCAATTATACGCCTATAGAGCGATTCGTTCACTGAGTGCGCGTTTGACGATCGGGGAGCAATATTTAGCGTCAAACCTGTTTGACAGTATTCGTTATCTTGGTGCGAGTTTAGAAACCAACGAATCCATGCTGCCACCTCGCTTACAAGGCTATGCGCCTGAAATTGCGGGTGTTGCAAAAACGAATGCGACAGTCATGGTAAAACAAGATGGTCGTATTATTTATCAAACAGAAGTTAGCCCTGGCCCATTCCGTATCCAGGATGTGAACTCATTCGGTGGCGGTACGCTGGATGTAGTGATTCAAGAACAAGATGGCACAACAAGCAGCTATCGAGTGGAAACCTCTCGACTGGGTACGTTGACACGCCCTGGTCAGCTGATTTATCAATTTGTAATGGGTAAACCGACAAAAGATGACCATGATACTCAAGGCCCTGCATTTAGCATGGGATCGCTCTCTTGGGGGGCGACAAACAATATCACGGTTTATGGTGGTTTACAGGCATCATCTGAATATCAAAACGTTGCATTTGGTTTAGGTCGTGACTTTGCGCCATTTGGTGTTTTATCTGGAAACATCAACATTTCTCGCGCGCAAATGGGGCGACTGGATGACAATGAAACGTTAACCGGTAACTCTTATAACCTGACGTATTCTAAGCAGTTTGATGAAATTAACAGCCAGATTACGTTTGCGGGCTATCGATTCTCTGAACGAAATTATATGTCAATGAGTCAGTTTATTGACCGTCGCTATAAAGGCGATAAGGTCGATAGCGGTAAAGAACTTTATACCATTATCTTTGGTACGGCGTTCCCTGATTATAACGCCAATATGTATTTAAACTATTCGCACCAAACGTATTGGAATAGAGCATCAACCAACCAGTATAACTTTACGCTTTCAAACTATTTTGATATCGGCAAAGTAAAAAATATCAGCTTGAGTTTAACGGCGTATAAAACGAAATCACGTGACCGTGATGATGATGGCGTTTATTTAAACCTCATGATCCCATTAAATAAAAATGAGTCGAGCATAAGTTATTCCAGTTCCTTTTCTGGGGGGAATAACTCTAATAACGTTAACTATTATAGCCGAATTGATAATCGCTCCTCTTACTCTGTATCTGCAGGTAACTGGGATAAAGATAAAGTCACGACCGCAGGTACATATAGTTACGATGGCGATAGAAGCCAGCTGAATTTGAGTGGTACCTATATTCAGGATAACCAAACTGCCGTTTCTATGCAGTTAAAAGGCGGTATGACGATGACACCTGAAGGTGGTGCGATACACCGTAATAACTCAGTTCGTGGCGGATCCAGAATATTAGTCGATACTAATGGTGTCGCAGATGTACCCATCTTAAATGGAGTAACACCAATAAAAACTAACCGTTACGGTAAAGCGGTGGTCACCAGTGTGATGGACTATAACCGTAACAACTTAAATATTGATCTGAAAAATGTGCCGGATAATGCAGAAGCGCTGCAATCCACACAGTACGCAACTTTGACAGAAGGTGCCATTGGTTACCGTAAATTCAATGTCATCACGGGTGAAAAATTAATGGGAATTATCAGCTTAGCTGATGGAAGCTATCCACCATTTGGGGCTTCAGTGAAAAATGCGAAAAAAATAGAAGTCGGGATTATTTCAGATAAAGGTTTTGTTTACTTAGCGGGTGTTAACCCATCAGAGTTGCTTGATGTGACATGGGGTGATGATACTTCATGCCATATTCAACTGCCTGAAAAATTAGATAGCAACATGGAGCATGATGTTTTACTGCCATGTAAATAATTAAAAAAAAATTTTTAACGTCAACGGTGAATATATGAATTTATTAACTAAACGCAATGCGGTCGCTATTTTAAGCGCCTCATTACTGGCTCAATCAGCTTATGCAGCCATTGCTATTGATAGAACTCGTGTGATTTACAACGAGGGCGATAAATCAGTGAGCGTTGGTTTGAGTAATGAACACAAAACCAGCCCTTATTTGGCGCAAGCATGGATAGAAAACGATAAAGATGAAAAAGTAAATTCACCTTTTATTGTGACTCCGCCGGTACACCGACTTGAGGCGGATTCAAAAAGCCAAATTAAAATTCAGTCTGTACCTGCTATCGCTAAATTACCGAAAGATCAGGAAAGCGTTTATTACCTAAACGTGCGAGAAATACCACCGCGCAGTGAGAAAGCCAACGTATTACAAATTGCGTTACAAACAAAAATTAAACTGTTCTATCGTCCCGCTGCGATTGCAACTAAAGATAGAATGGAAACTATTCCTCAAGAAAACGATATCAAACTGGTGAAACAGGGGGGGGGATATGTCGTTAAAAACCCAACCCCTTACTTCCTATCAGTCACTAAACTCAGCAAAGGTAAGACAGAAGTTGCCGATTTTGAACCTATTATGGTTCCACCACGTGGTGAAACTAGCTTAGGAAAAAATACAGGGGATATCGGGGCATCACCAACCTTAGTATATCTCAACGATTTTGGCGGTACGATTGACTTGAAATTTAACTGCAGCGCGGTTGAGTGTTCTGTCGTACCTAGAAAATAAGGTCTACCGCTATGATGTCTATTAAAAATTTAGCCAAGGTATTATTGATATCATCGACTCTTTTTACGTCAGGAGCCCTTGGATTTTCAGGCTACCTGTATGTAGAAATTAAAGGTGTCGTCTTATCCAAACCCTGCCAGATTAATAATGGACAAGCCATAGAAGTCGATTTTGGCGATGTCATGACAACACGTATTGAAGGTGAAGTGTATAAACAGCCAATGGACTACACCATTACCTGTAAAGACGGCGTTCAGCCAAAATTGAATATGTATATTGACGGCACGCCCGCTGCATTTGACCAGCGGGTGCTTAAAACGAGTGTCGATAATCTCGGTGTCCTTTTTAAGGCGGATACCAGCGATTTCCCATTAAAAACTAGGCGTGCCTTTAACTTTGCATCACCGACTAAATTATTTGCGGTGTTGGTGAAGAAAAGTGGTACTGATTTGCCAGCGAAAGCCTTCACGGCTAATGCGACACTCAAAGTTGAGTATCAATAAGGGTGATAAACATGCGGGACATTTATAAGCTTATTGGGGTGTTTTTACTGTTTATCTTATTTCCTTTCTCTTCAATGGCGAGAGATAACGAAACAGACATTTTGATTAAAGGTAATTTAATCACGCCGCCACCGTGCCATATTGATAATGGTAAAGATATTGAAGTGGAGTTTGGTAACGTTTCCATTAAATCCATTCAAGGTAATGCTCAAAAAAGACAAGTGAATTACCAAATCCAGTGTGAAGAAAACAAGAACAACTGGGCCATGTATTTAACATTAAATGGCGCAAAAAGTGCATTTGATACTAATGGGTTGAATACAGGAATTACCAATCTTGCGGTTAAATTTCAACTGGGCGATCAAACTTTAGATTTAGGCAAAAAATATTTAATTAACCCAAGTAACCCTGGGGTACTTTGGGCTGTATTGGTTCGTGATGGTAATAAAGAGCTGAAAACGGGCGACTTTATTGCAAACGGAACCATGCTAGTGGAGTACCAATAATGAATAAGAAAATACGTTTTGGAATTTTATTTGCATTACTGGGAAACTTCGCTGTGGTAGCAACGATGCCTGCGCAAGCCGCGCAGAATAATATGAAAATCAAAGGGACGCTGGTGAACGCACCTTGTGTGGTGTTACCAGAAAATTCAAAGGTTGAAGTCGATTTTGGTGATATCCGACTGTTGGATATCTATGAGCCGGGATTTCAATTTCCGAATGAATCCTTCACGTTAGTGTTGTCAGATTGCGATTTGACCATTGCTCAAAAGTTGAAAGTGAAATTCTCTGGAACTGAAAACTTATTGTTGCCGGGTTCCCTTGCGTTGACGGGCAGTGATTTAAACCCTGGATTAGGTATTTTTATTGAGTTAACTGATGGAACCCCGATGAAAATTAACCAATTTTCATCGCTAATGCCGATCAGTAAAGCGGGTAAGAATGAATTACAGTTTAATTCATTTATCAAAGCGACATCGGATGTTGTGAATAATAAACAAGTGAAAGTCGGTAAAATATCAGCCACTGCAACATTTATATTTGAGTACGAGTAATTTTATTATCAAAGTTTATGGCTTTGATTTAATTAAGCTTTATTAAGTAAATAA
The DNA here is from genome assembly GCF_012272845.1 of Providencia sp. JUb39. Classification (NCBI taxonomy): domain Bacteria; kingdom Pseudomonadati; phylum Pseudomonadota; class Gammaproteobacteria; order Enterobacterales; family Morganellaceae; genus Providencia; species Providencia sp. JUb39. Next base: position 610,534 of record NZ_JAAWXD020000001.1, read on the forward strand.
AGAGAACTGAAATGGGAAAACGAATTCAAAGGTTATTTTTAATACCGTTGCTTTTTATAAGCTCTCTTGGTTATGGGTCGACATATTTTTCGTATGTTGAAGACATTGTCTCTTCAGGGAGTAGCCATACCTATTATTACCAATTTGACTATTGGAGAGCTAGCTCTCCTACGGAACCAAACCCATGTGTTTCTGTTCTGGGTTCTGGTGGCGCTAGGAACTGTTATTTTACGATTAACCATTTACATACAGCGCCAAATATTGGGGGAGCAGGGTCTCGTAAAGACTGGGAGTGTTCCATAAATTTCGCGACTTACCCGACGATGCAATCAATTATTGATGCAGCGCAAAATCAATGCGGTTTAAGTTTTCCTAAAAGAGGGGATAGTCGTCACTCCGGAGCGATTACAGCAGATGAGTGTGTCGGTATCTTTTTAGACACAAACCGTACTAGTAGTTCTGCGAAAATGCTACCCGGTGGGATCTGTGGTATTGCGCCACCACCTGCCGGTAAGTGCTATTTCAATTATGTTGCAAATAACCGAATGGAATTAGATCACGGTACATTGAACACTGGGGATCTGAATGGAAATACGCAGCGTGGATTCTTCTCGATTGTTTGTAACCAAAACATGCGAGTAAAAGTTTCTTCAAATATGTTGCAAGAGTATGTGAATTTACGTCCGAATGGTGAATTGATGTCACGAGTGACATTGAACGGTCAACCGGCTTGGTTTGGCACGATCATCAATGCAAGAGCAAATACGAATGAGCTTGTGACAGTAGAATCTGTATTGAAAACGAATGGTACGGTTGCAGCGGGTAACTTTAGTGGTGTAATTACACTGGTAATGACCATTCCATAATGTAAAGCGTTAAGAATTTTGTATTCGTCATTTTCCCATGTTGACGGTTTTGCCTACTTAAACGTAAATGTTGGTAGGCTTTTTTTTAATCTTTTTTATTTATTCTAAAATACGCATTTCTAATATAGAACTTATTAAGCTTTATGCTTATTCAACATAACAGGTGAAGGCAGAATAGGCCTCATCCTTCAAAATATAAACATTATCTTCCATTCTAGTCACATTTACATAATATTTTATTTTGTCTTTTTCCAATTGAATGAAATTGGTGAATACGTCATTAGGGGTGCTGTCAGAGTTTGTCACTGATGAGGAATTCATCACAATTAAATAATTACCCTTTTTATCTACCGGTGTATAGGAAAAATAAATAGCACGATCTAATCGATAAATGGTTTCTTGGTTTTTTATATAACCATAAAAATTCATTCTGCCATTATGATTGTCTGAAACCTGTAATGACATTTTAGATTTAAGGATAATACCATCTGGTGTGCCATTTTCTTTTATCCAAACAATTTCAGAATGACAAAGTTTCACATCATCTTTATCTTTTGCAAAGGTAACATAAGTAATGGGGATAATAACCGCAGCTAGAGCCGCAGTAATAAGATACTTTTTCATTTAAATTCTCTGATCGTTAATAGAAACACAGTCAAACTTATTATTTTTTTCTTTACAAACGCTAATTGCAGCATTTTTATCGAATGAGTAAGAGACATTGACATCTGAAAGAACAATAATTCGTTTTGGTTCTTCGCAGGCAATATTATATTTATCTAACTTTTTATTAATAAAATCGAGATTGGTTTTTTTTGCCTGTTCATTCATTTTGATGGGTGATTGAAATACGCAATTATCTCGATTTCCAAATGTTGTATAGCTATTCCTTTCATCATTGTTTGGTTTTAGTGTGTTGATATATAAGTAAAATGATCCAATCAAGATGAATGAAATGATAGCGAATAAAAGCATCCTACCTTTTAGATTGCTATTTTTAGTGGCAATGATTTCTGAAGTTGCAATGGGTTTTATCGTTGAATTATCTGTACTATTACTTATTGAAGTATTAAGTACTACAGTTTCATTTTTATCCTCTGAAATAGATACGTTTGTCAGCTCAGTATTTTGAGGTATTAGTAAATTTTTAGATGAGGTGACAAGTGTTTCTGTTATTCCATAATTATCTGAAGTGATAATTTCACTAGATACAGTTTGCTTGTTGTCATTATCCATTGCAATACTGGATAGATGACTATCAATTCTAAATCCTTTTTTGGGAACCGTAACAATTGTTTTTGGATCAATACCAACCAGCTCAAGTTTTTTCCTTATTTCGCTGATATAGGTGTTTAAATTATTATTTGATCCAACCAGACCATATTCTTCCCAAACATTTGTAAGAAGTTCGTCTCGTGTTGCAATACCTTTCTTTAAATTTAATAAAAGGATTTCACCAAATAATCGAGCAGCAGGTTTAGATAATTCAATATGTTGATCTGGATCATCTTTTAGAAAAATACGACTTGTCCTGTGCTCAAAAATAAACTTGTTATCGATTGTATAATCATGTTTTTCAATCATAGTTATCGTCTGCTCTCTGAAATTCAAATAATTCAATAGCTAAGCCACTATTAATTAGTGGCTTAGTGTAATTTAAGTTAAATTTATTCTGGGGGTTTATATATTTTTATTAATTTAATTATAGGTATAGTCTAAATAGGGATTGGAATAACTTCAAGTATTCGGAGATGAGCTTTTTTGCTATAAATTAGCAAAAATATTGATTTGAATATCATATTGGAGTAATAAACTAAATAAAATATTATTGATAGTTTATTATTATAAATATATTCGTTTTCGTTGTTATATTGGTAGATAAAACTAAATTTTCAGGGTGCTAAGTATAGTTATTTATAAGAATTATCCTAAGGGGTTTCGCTTAATTCTATTTATAGGTCAAATTAACTGATTAGACAATTTATTTCTCAATTTATAAGGCAAGAAAGTAATATCTTGCCTTATAAAATTAAGTATTAGTATTTATATTCAATTCCTAGCCAATAGTTGCGACCTTCTTCTATATAGCCATCAGTATATTCATAAGACTTGTCGAACAGGTTGTTGACTGAGCTGTTCACGGATAGCCCATGCCCTAAGTCATAATCCACGCGGAGGTCAGTTTTGGCGAAGCCGCGTACCTTATCTTCACTATCCACATAGTTAAATGCCCAGCTTCTGGCTTCTTCTGTAATCGTAATGCTCATTGGCTGATATGGGGTAAATTTCACCCAAGCAAACGCTTTGTGGGTCGGCAGCTCTGCAACATGGCGTACGCTATAGTGTTTCGGATCCGAGTGGATATAGCTGTAGTTCACACCTGCTTCCATCCAATCAGTGATTTGCCCTGTAGTGCCTAAATCCGCGCCGATATAATCCACTTTGCCGCTATTACGGTTTTGCAGTAATGCGCCACCTTTTTTATTTTCGCCTACATGGTGCGCCATAATGGCATCAGAAACGTGGTTATAGTAGGTGCTTGCGGTGTAGCTCCACACTGGAGTGAAATGTCCTTTATAAGTCAAATCAAAGGTTAGTGCACGCTCTGCATCTAAATGCGGGTTAATGAGGAATGAATCATTATTCTTCATTTTATTTTCGGTGTAGCGCTCTTTTTGTGTCGGGAATCGACTTCTTTCGGATACAGAGAATTGAACGGTATCTTCATTTTCTAAATGGTAACGGGCCATCATCTCCCAGTTAAAGGCATGTTGGTTGTTATTGTCATAATGTTGGACACCTTCCATTGCGCCAGTTTTTTTATTGTATACATAGCGTTTTCCATCATCACTATCACGCCAGTCATAGCCAATTCCGCCGATGATATCGAGTTTATCTGTCGCGACCCATTGGTATTCGGTAGAGACAGACCAGGTTTGATCTTTATAACGGTCAAATGGGTTGGTTTTATTACTGCGAGAGCGGTGAACGTCTTCTTTCCAGTGTGCGGCAAATGACAGCATATCTAATTCACGCACAGTAAAGTCTGCGCGTAGGTCTGCGCCGTTGCTGTAGTCGTCATAGCGGCTGTAGTTATAATTACCTTTTTGATAATCTTTGACCGATTTGTACTGGTGCAGCGTGTTTTTGAATGAATCGTGATAAACGCGGCTTTGCAGTGCAATACCGTCAGTGACTTGGGTCGTGCCATTAAAGTAAATGCTTTCTTTATCATAAGCTGGCCACTGCCAGATCTGCTGCTTATCCGAGTTGGCATTCGGCGCACTATTCTTGTCACCATCTTGCTTAATATAAGTCACTACATACTCATCGGCTTCTCGTGGTGTCCAACCCATTTTCAACATCAAACGCTTATCATCGGTGGCTGAGTTAGTACGGCGCCCGTGAGTTCCCGCGTAAGGGTTATTGTCGTCAGAGCTAGGCAGACCCATAAAGCGCTGCTTATATTGGCTGCCGCTGACTTGAATAAAACCTAAATCATTGCGACCACCAAGGCGGGCGCTAACGTTATGGGCATTATCTGCACCACGCGCAAAGCCTTGGTTCAGGCTGATATTCGCTTCGAACGGTTTTTTTGGGGTCGCGGTGGTTAAGTTGATGGCGCCGCCCATTAAGTTCGGACCTTGTAACAGGGACGTATACCCCGTAGAAAGCTCAACACTCGCCAGTTCACTGGTCATAAAGCGCCCAAGATCAAGGGTGCCATCATAAGGAACATAGGTTGGGATACCGTCGAAGAAAACAGGCACTTGGCGGCTGTCAAAGCCACGTACGTTGACTTGAGTTTCGTTACGGTTACCGGATTTTTGAATCGCCACGCCGGGTAGGGTGCTGAGAGCTTGAGCCACGTTGGTTTTATTGAGTTGCTTCATTTGCGACTCAGTAATCACGTTAGCATCAGCGGCGAGTGGGGTACTCCAGACTGACATCACATCGCGGCTTGCATCAGCTTGTGCCTGATTATTTTCTGGAGAGGTCGTTGCTGCTTGCCCCTGTGTTGCGAATAACGCCATTCCTATCAAATAGGTAATTTGTTTTATTTTCATTATTAATAATTTCCAGTTAGTTTTTCCTGCGACTTATATCGATATATTTATTTTTATATAACGATGAGCGTCGCTTTTGCCATAAAACACCATCCCGCGGTGAGCCGCAGGATAAGGTTTTAAATCTATGTATTTGGGTCGTTAAGATTTAAATATCTGTACTTTGATGTCTCTTGGGTTTGCGTAATAGGGAGCTGAAGTGACCAACAGAGGAACACCCGCTTGAGCGAAACTTTCGATAGTTTGCAAGTTAACGCCACCGGCAATGGATAATCGGCAGCGGGATTTTTTCTCATTCACCAAGCCTTGTAATTGCTGAATCTGCTCCACAGGAAGTTTATCCAGCTGGACAATATCGGCGTTGGCATCAATGGCGAGCAGAGCTTGCTGATAATCATCGGCTTCAACGATGATCTGTTTCTCAGGCGCGGCCGCTCGTAACGTATCGACATGAGATTGCCAATCATCGGGGTTGGCGAGGCAGTTGCGATGATTGGTAAACAGCAAGATAGTTTCTGCGCTGCCAGCACGATGGATAATGCCACCGCCAGCGAGGATCGCGGTTAACGCAAGGGGCTTGGTCGCGGGAATGGTTTTCCGTGTGCAAGCGAGTTGCCCATGTGGGTGATATTTTTTTAATATCGTGACCATTTGATGGGTGTAGTGACTGATGCCACCGCACCATTCCAAGACATTCTGGACTGCCTTCCACCCTTGATGCAGTGCTTCAACCGAGCCAGACGCGTTAATCAAGCGGCTTTGTGGCTCCACAATTTCTCCGTCACGAAATAGGCATTCGCTGTGTATGCCCAGCTTTGTGAGCATACGCTGGGCGATATCCAACCCGCTTACACAGCCGCCAAGCTTCGAGGTAAAGGTCATGGTGCCTTGCTGGGTGTGTAAGCCAAGGGCGCGGCAGGTGAGATCCCCATACTGGATATCGTCGAGAAGCAGCTGGTCAATTAAGGTGTCGGGCAAGTAAATCATAATGTCAGTTCCGCTTCATCCACCACATCCCATGAGACCATCGCCCAATCGCGGGATGGGAAAGGCAGGGTTTTACCATCGGCGGTTTGTTTCTCGTAGTAAGCGCGCAGCTTTTCAGTTTCTTCTTCGGTGAGATCTTTGAGCGACCAGTTCACGCTGTCAATAAATGCATCCACGTTATCGAATCCACCCCGATTTGGACTTTTAATAAAGTCGACACGGGCATGGATCCCCATTTGATGCAGGATATTCACGGCATAGATATAGGTTGGCAGGCTAACCACTTCGCGCCCAATTTCACGGATAATTTTCTCATCAATAAATGTCGGGTTAACGGTGTGAGTGGTATACACGCGCAGGTTAGTTTGGCGATTGAGTTTTAACATCGCCGCTTTTAAGTCATCCACAAGGGTAGAGCGGGAGGCCACAGAAATATCGGCTTTTGGTAAATCGTCCCAGCTATCTTCCCATGCAAGGGTTTTAAATTGCGCGTTGATGACATTCATCTCTTTGGCGCGAATATTGGCCATTTCGAGCATACCTGCGCTGTAGTCAATGCCGGTGACAGATTGAAATTGGTTAGCGAGATAAAGGCTAATAGAGCCGGGTCCACATCCCACATCCAGCAGGGTTTTTGCTCCTGTAAAATCCATTAATTGGCGAAAGCGAATTAAGTATGGATCGTTCGGATTGGCACAGTTTTGCGCCATTTGGTGGGCTTTTTTATCCCAATGCTCTGGCTCTTTGCGTGTGCGTTGGGCTTGTTGCATATGCTGCTGATACATTGCGGCAAAATCGAGTTGGTGAATAAGCATTGTCCCTGACCTTAACAAGTAAAATTGAGTGGAAGCTGAAAATGCGCCGTAATACTCGGTGCATCGATATTATAGAGTTCTGCCAAGTTAGTGAGCGTTAACATACTTTGAGTCGAGCCTTGCCGTGCCTGCTGTTGTTTGTTTAATAAAATCACATGGTCGGCAATGGCAGCGGCATGTTGGGGGTGATGGGTGGACATCAGCACCGTGATCCCATGCTGCTTTAGTGTTTCGATATGCTGTAACAGCCGAATTTGATTCCCAAAATCGAGGCTAGCTGCGGGTTCATCCATAATCAATAACTTGGGTTTTTGGACTAAGGCTCTGGCAATTAAAACCAGCTGCTTTTCTCCTCCGCTAAGGGTGCTATACAAGCGCTCTGCAAGGTGAGCAATGCCAAACTGGGTCAATTGCTCCATGGCACTGGCTTTTTCTTTTTCCCCCGGTACGCTGAACGCTGAGAGATAAGGGGTGAGCCCCATCATCACCATATCGACCACCGAAAACGTAAAGGGCGTATCGTGAGCTTGGGGTACGTAAGCAATCACTTTCGCGATATCTCGCTGTTTCAGCCGGCTGATGGATTGTCCTTGCAAGCGTATATCCCCATCAATGGCAGGAAGTAACCCTAATAAGGTTTTCATTAAGGTGGTTTTTCCGCACCCATTCGCGCCCAGCAAGCAGGTCATCTCACCTTCAGGTAAATGCAGGTTAATGCCTTCAATAATGGCTTGGCGGTGGTAGCCAATCGCCACATTGTCTAGGGTTAAAATACTCATTTAACCCGCCTTGTTTGTAGCAAAATGGCTAAGAAAAAGGGCGCGCCCACGGCTGAGGTTAAGATCCCGAGCGGTAATTCAATGGCTGCAATGGTGCGAGCTAGCGTATCGGTGATCAGCAGTAAAATAGCGCCGATAGCCATTGCTGCAGGGAGCTGATAGCGGAAGTTAGCGCCCACTATCATTCGTGTAATATGGGGAACAATCAATCCTACCCAGCCAATAATGCCAGCTATCGACACGGTGCTGGCGGTAATCAGAGTTGCGCTAACAATCAAAATGGTGCGATTGAGCGTAACATTCACGCCTAAGCTTTTGGCTTCTTCATCGGACAAACTCAGCAAATTCATGCGCCAACGTAGCATCAATAATGGCACGAAACCCACGATCATAATGGGCAGCACTGACCATAAATCTTGCTGAGTAATGGAAGATAAACCACCGAGCAGCCAGAATGTGATAGATGGAAGCTGCGTGTAGGGGTCGGCTAAAATTTTCATCAATGAGATGGCGGAGCCACAAATCGCACTGACGGCAACCCCAACCAGCACAAGGGATAGAATAGGATCGTGCTGGCGGGCTAGACGAGCAATCAGATACACCACCGCCACCGTGATAAGCCCACCCACAAAAGCAAACAGTTGGATAGAAACCAGAGACTGTCCGAGAAATATCCCTAAAACCGCCCCGACGCCAGCGCCTGCGGAAACACCAAGAATATCGGGAGAAACGAGGGGGTTACGGAACATGCCTTGATAAGCTGCGCCTGCAATCGCCAGCCCGCCACCAATTAAGATGGCGGCTAAGACGCGCGGAAAGCGAATTTGCCAAAATACCGTATTGCTACGAGGATCATCGACGGGCGCTTGAGTAAACAAGCGATAGAGCTCTTCCAAGGTTAGTGAGTATTTACCACTGGTTAATGCTATCAGAAAAAAAAGTAGCAAAATAACCATCAATAACAATGGCTTAGTTTTGGTGTTGAGCCAGCTCGTCGTCATGACCTTTCCATTAGCAAGTCGACCTGCTCTTGAGTGAGCGATGAGTGGTAGAACAGCTCAAAAAATTGTCGGAGATCGTGAGTCATCGTCTCTTCAACTGCTTTATCAAAGTGGCTCTGTAAGCGTCTCATGCCCAGTAAACGGTTGATCCCTGGTGGACCATCTAACCAACCGAATGGCATCCCACTGAATACGAACAGGTTATTCGATGAGATGGCTTTGAGTCCTGCCCATAATGGCGAATGAGTGATTAATTCAACAGATTCATCATATTGGGTGATGATAATATCGGGCTCCCACTGGTACAGCTGTTCCATGGAAACATCGGTCAAACCGTGGAATCCATCGATGTCTACTACATTGCGAAAACCGAGCATTTCGATGGCTTCAGTGTGAATTGAGCCTTTTGTGCCGGTTTGTAGCCCTTTTGCACCTCTGGCGAGGTAAAAACTAAGGGGTTTTTGTTGCTGAGTCAGTGCAAATTGCTGCGCATTGCTAAGATAGCGTTCTGCTACCATACTCAGTTTTTCAGCTTGCTGATTAACATTCAATAGGCGACCAAGTTGACGCAGCTGTTGTGGAGCATCAATCAGCTTACCGTCCATCAGCAAATACGGGATCCCCGTTTGTTTGGCGACTTTTTCCGCTTGGGAACGGTAGGTTTCATCGATATTGCCAGTATCGAGGATCAAATCAGGATGGTAAGCCAATAATTGTTCAAGGGATAACGTGCTACCTCGCCCCGCAAGACGACCATAAACAGGCAAATTCATCCATTGTGGCGCAAACAGTTCACTGTTTCCTTTTTTCAAGTTAATCGAGGCAAAACCCACCATTTTTTCGGGGGCGAGGGCAAATACCAGTAAATCTGCGGGCGGGCCTGCCGTGATCACTTTTTGAATGTTACCGCTTGCAGGTAAAGTACCGAATAATGCCTCTGCGACAGGGCTGCGACTAAATGCAGGTAAACTGTAGAATGCCGCAAGGACAGCGCAGGATTGGATAAAATGTCGTCTATTCATTGCCATAATTAATATCGTTATACTTATATTTATATAGCGCGAAAATTAGCGAAGTCAGGCAACAGAGTCAACAGTAAAAACGAGATAGCACTGAAAAGTCGATGTTTCTGTGATTTAAAGCAATATCAAGGATTGATATCCACTGGCAGATCGCAGAACATAGCGAAATATAACGGCGTATTATAGATAATCTGGGATATATGAAGAATAAAAGACCTTCTTTGCAAGATGTAGCCGACCGAGTCGGTATCACAAAAATGACGGTGAGCCGTTTCCTGCGAAATCCTGAGCAAGTTTCAGAATCCTTGCGCGGGAAAATTGCCAGTGCAGTGGAGGAATTAGGCTATATCCCAAACAAAGCCCCTGATATTTTGTCGAATGCCACAAGCCACGCCATCGGCGTTCTATTGCCATCATTAACTAACCAAGTTTTTGCCGAAGTGATCCGCGGTATTGAAGCCGTCACCGACAAACACGGTTATCAAACCATGTTGGCGCACTATGGTTATCGTGCAGAAAAAGAGGAAGAGCGTCTAACTTCGTTACTTTCTTACAATATCGATGGCGTGATTTTAGCGGAGCGTACCCATACTGAGCGCACTCTGCGTATGTTAAAAACGGCGGGGATCCCTGTCGTCGAAATTATGGACAGTATTTCGCCTTGTTTTGATGCCGCGGTAGGCATTGATAACTTTGAAGCATCTCGACAAATGACGCAGGCGATGATCGACCGTGGCTGCAAAAAAGTCGTCTATTTAGGGGCGAGGCAAGATGAGCGAACAATCATCCGCTTGGAAGGTTATGAAAAAGCCATGCTCGACGCCAAACTGACTCCACGTAATTTAATGACTCAAGAGAGCTCCTCTTATTCTCTTGGTGCACAATTACTTCAAGAATGCCGCGTAAAATATCCTGATACCGATGGGCTATTTTGTACCAACGATGACTTAGCCATTGGCGCGATTTTTGAATGCCAGCGCTTAGGGATCAATGTCCCCAACGATTTGGCGATTTCAGGCTTCCACGGACACGATGTGGGACAGGTGATGACCCCGAAATTAGCCAGTATCTTAACCCCTCGTGACCTTATGGGGCGCAAGGCGGCAGAAGTGCTGCTGGCAAGGATGCGCGGTGAAAAATTAGCGCAGAAAAAATTCGATGTTGGTTTTAAGTTACTAACTGGTGAAAGTATCTAATAAGGTTGCATCGAGTCAGCAAAACATTATTGCGATTACCATCACAATTCCGCTGTTTTCTTCACCTATCTAATTGCTAAATAAATATCCACTAGCAATAATGTTACCCGTAACCTGTTACCGGTAACATCCCGCCAGGGCACCGGAATAACAACCTAAATTAAATTTCAAATCTAGAATTAAATAACCTCTTTTCAACACCCGAGGAGTTTCCTATGAGTGATACCCAAAATCAAAACTACACATTTGTCTTAATGGGGGTATCGGGTAGCGGCAAATCCGCAGTGGCGAGTGGCGTTGCTCAGCAGTTACAAGCTGCCTTTTTAGACGGGGACTTTTTGCACCCGAAATCCAATATTATGAAAATGGCATCAGGACATGCACTGAATGATGATGACCGTCGTCCGTGGTTAGAAGCGCTGAACGGTGCCATTTTTGCAATGCAAAGAACCAATCAGGTTTCTCTGGTTGTGTGCTCTGCATTGAAAAAGAGTTATCGCGATATTCTTCGTGAAGATAATAAAAATCTCTATTTTATCTATCTGAAAGGCGATGCAGCAGTGATTGAAGAGCGTTTAAGAGCGCGTCGTGGTCATTTCTTTAAACCAGAAATGTTGAAATCCCAGTTTGATACACTGCAAGAACCAGATACCCAAGAAGCCGACGCTTATGCGGTTGATATCCGTCCTGCGCTCAATGAGGTTATCGACAATACCTGTGCAACCATTCGTCAAATCATGACGGGAGATAAAGCATGAACGCACCAGTAGAAACATTAAGTACCTTAACACTGGTACTGACCGCCGTTGGCTCGGTGGTGTTATTGCTATTCTTAGTGATGTACGCGCGTTTACACGCTTTTGTAGCGTTAATGATTGTGTCGATTGGCGCGGGTCTATTTTCTGGTATGCCAGTCCAAGATATCACTGCAACCATGCAAAAAGGGATGGCGGGAACCCTGGGATTCCTTGCTATCGTCGTCGCCTTAGGAGCCATGTTTGGTAAAATCCTGCATGAAACGGGCGCTTTGGATCAGGTCGCTCATAAGCTATTAGATCTGTTCGGTGAAAAGCGCGCGCACTATGCGGTGGGGATCGCCGGTTTAATCTGCGCACTGCCATTGTTCTTTGACGTGGCTATCGTACTATTAATCGGCGTGGTATTTGCGGTAGCAAACCGTACGGGTCACAACGTGGTTCGCTTAGCTATTCCTCTGTTTGCCGGTGTGGCAGCAGCGGCAGCCTTCCTGTTACCGGGACCAACGCCAATGCTGGTGGCATCACAAATGGGTGCAGATTATGGCTGGATGATCTTAATTGGCCTGTGTGCGGCTATCCCGAGCATGATTTTAGCGGGTCCACTGTTTGGTAGCTTTATCAGCAAGTTTGTTAGCATTGAAATCCCTGCTGACTACCAAGCACCACAAAGCACTAACGGCAAAATGCCAAGCTTTGGCTTCAGCTTAAGCCTAGTGTTGTTCCCACTATTGCTGGTCGGTTTAAAAACCATCGGGACTCACTTTGTGGAAAAAGGCTCGAATCTAGAAAACTGGTTAGAGTTTATTGGTCATCCATTTACTGCATTATTACTGGCATGTTTGCTGGCAATCTACGGCTTAGGCTTCCGCTACGGCATGGATAAAGAGCGCGTGATGGCAGTTTGTTCTGCGGCAATTCAACCTGCGGGGATCATCCTGTTAGTGACTGGTGCAGGTGGTGTATTCAAACAAGTGCTGGTGGACTCAGGTGTAGGTCCGGCATTAGGTGATTCGCTGATTGGTGCAGGTTTACCGATTGCTGTCGCGTGTTTCGTCTTAGCGGGTGCGGTGCGTGTTATCCAAGGTTCTGCGACTGTTGCTTGTCTAACGACTGTTGGTTTAGTCCTGCCTGTTATCGGTGAGCTAGGTTACTCTGGCGCACAACTGGCTGCATTAGCGATTTGTATCTCTGGTGGTTCATTAATTCTGAGCCATGTGAATGACTCCGGTTTCTGGTTATTCGGTAAATTTACAGGTGCAACTGAAGCTCAAACCTTAAAAACGTGGACTATCATGGAAACGATTTTAGGAACGACGGGTGCGATTGTTGGGATGATTTTCTTTACCTTCCTGTAAAACTGATTTCTTTCTATCTCTTTTGTAAAAAACAAAAGTCAGCTTACTTAGGTAGGCTGACTTTTTTGTATGTGAAGATAACGAAATAGGTTTATTTCAACATCTGATTAAACTGGCTATATAAAGCCTGTGCGCTTTTCTTATAACCATCCGCAGAGAAATGCACATTATCAGGACGGGCTAAACCTTGTGATGCCCATGCGCGGATAGAGCAAGGCCCGCCCATGTTCGCTTGCCAATCCCAAAACAGCGTATGTTCCTGAGCGGCAATGTTTTTCTGAATACGAATCACATCCATCAAATTCACTGGCATCTGTGCGCTACAACCCGCCGCATTACTGAATTTAATTGAGTCGCTAGGCCCCACTAGCATAATCACGGCATTAGGTGATTGCTGGCGAATTTGACGAATTTTATCCCGTAGATTTTGTTCGTAAGCCACTAAGTTCAGTGTGTCATTAAACGCTTCATTGGTGCCGAAGGCTAAAATCACCATATCTGGCGACATTTGAGCCAGCGTGGCGCTCCACTGTGGTTGCCACTTATCCAGCATGTTGATGGTCGCACCGTTTAAACCGATAGCAGATAACATCACACCGGGTTTATTCGAACGGACTAACCATCCACCCACTTTGAGATTACTTGTTGTTCCAACTGACACAGTTGATGGCAATTGCGTGCTCACTGGCGCAGAGAATTGCCAGCTATTTCCCGTGGCAGGTAAGGCAACCGTCGAAGATGAGGATGGCGAAACCTGCATCTGGGCACTATTCGAGCTTTGGTACAGTGCTTGTAAGCGATAACTATTTTGGACAGGCTGCAACGGTTTTAATAACACATTGCTTTTGTTGCCTTGCGGCTCCGCTATCAATCCACCTAACGGGTAGTCAAAACGCTCGTCTTTGCGGCTACTTGAAAGTGACCAATCTGACTTATCACTGACGCGATTAATGGTGGCAGTGCGTTGACCCGGTACCGAAATTGGCGGTACAAAACCTGGGCCTGCATCTCCATAACGTTGTTGGAACAATGCTCTTAATTCACCGGTGAAAAAATCGGCAGCCGTGTGTGAATCCCCTATCTGAACGATATGGACTTGTTGACCACCTTGGCGCAGTTTAGACGCCAATTGGCTTAAATTGGGTTCACCGTTATTGACTAACTGCCCTTGCTCTGTAGGCGCTTGCCACTGAGTTTGCGACGTTTTGCCGCGTTTAGTATCAGGGGTTTGACAAGAGACTAAGCCTAATGACAGCAGGGTAATAACACTAGCTGTGAGTAGCTTGCTCTTGACCTGATTCTGGTTGTTCAGTTTCATGAGGTTCCTTATCTTCCTCTTCGAAATGGATCAGTGAAAATACGCTTTCGGCAATCATTTGTTGCCCTTTACCACTGAAATGGATCCCATCACCACTGCGCAATTTTATAGCATTGCTACCATCCCCAATATAGTCGGAATAGTCGTCATTTTTATATTTAAAGACGTCATTGGCAGAAATGTACATTTCGCCGTACTTCGCAACTTCGGTTTGGTAGAGACCGCGTAGGAACTTCATTCCATCGGAGAGAGTGTTTTTACGCATATTCGGTGGACCCACCCAAATCACATCGACATGATGTTGGCGTGCGGTGGAAAGAATTTCACTGATACGCGAGCGATAGGTTTGTTCCCACTCTTCACTCTTGAATTTCACATACTTATAGCCCGATTGTGGTGGCATATCCCACGGGTCATTAGGACCTAAAAATACCACTAAGACTTTAATTTTCGGGTTATCGTTCAATGCGTTGGCAATGGTATCTGGCCAGTTAAAGAATTTAGGGTACGCAAGACCGGTACTCTGCTTACTTAAGTTAATACTCTCAATATTATACTTTTTCAACAGCATGTTTTTAACATGGGGAGCGACGCCCTGCATCATGGAGTCCCCTGCAAACAAGACTTGATCCCCTGCAGCAATATTGGCTATCTGTTTTTGAACAACAGGTCCTTCAGGCTGCGCAATAGTCACTCCTGCAAAGGTTCGACCTGGAATTTTAGCGCGAGCTTGAGGGCGTTTTAATAACTCAGGGAATGTGACCGATAAGCTCTCTGCGGGATGAATATAACCATTAACAAAGTGTAGCCCGACACGGAAATCTTGTGGAAAAACTAATGTTTCGTGGTTAGCGGCCATTTGGGCGGCAAGTTTATCTTCAGCGGCTTTTTGTCCAGATGCGTGATAGGCAAAAGTTGCCCCTGCTTCTTGGACACCATCATGTAACGCGCTCCCGTAATCCCAGACAGGGTTTCCACTGATTTTTGCCCATGGTGTATCTTGGTGATACTTTTGCTGCCAGAATCGCTCTAAGGAGCTTTGGTTTAACCAAATCAGTAGCAAGCCAGTGATGACGACAATCAGCACCACTTGTCCGGTTTTTTTCAGGTTATTTTTAAACTCAGAAGTTAGCATAGATAAATCCTGGCATTCCCGAAGGTGAAAGCATAAACATAATCGTCAACACGATGGCTAATGGGATTGGGTAATAGTACCAAGCGATATCTTGATATTTCTTGGCAACATACTGGTAGCCTTGAACAAAATAAGGGTAGGCGAAGAACAGTAACCAGAATGCAATCAGCAAGCCAAGGTTCGCGCTAATTGAGGCGATAAATCCAGGCTCAATAAATTGATTGAGCATCACCAGAGCATCATCAAATGATGGGCTACGGAAGAAAATCCATGCAAAGCAGACAAAATGGAAAGTCAGAATTCGTGCAAGTAATTTTGAAACATGGGCGTTGGGAATTAAGTGGGTTCTCCCCAGTTTTTTCATTAGCTCAGTTTTAATATTAAAAATTACCGTCCCTAATCCATGAATTGCGCCCCAAATAACAAATGTCATTGCTGCACCATGCCACAGACCTGAAATTAACATTGCGGTTAATACGTTGATATTTTTGCGTACAAATCCTTTGCGACTGCCACCTAATGGAATATAGATATAATCCATGATGAAGGTCGATAAACTGATATGCCAACGTTTCCAGAAATCTTGCAAGTTAGTGGCTAAATATGGGGCACTAAAGTTAAGTGGCACTCTAAAGCCTAATAGTAACGCAATCCCCGTCACTAAATTGGTATAACCGGAGAAGTTAAAATAGATATTCCACGCGTAAGCGTAGGTGGCAATTAATATTTCCCCTGCACTAAAGCCTGCGGGAGCATCAAATACGGGATTAACGTAGTTTTCAGCGAGGTATGAGCTGAATAGAAACAGTTTTACCAGTGCTAAGCTAATTAACAAAATGGCGCGGCGAGAGTCGAGAATAACGCGGCTTTCAGCTTGGATTTGCGGTAAAAAGTTTTTTGCACGGTTAATTGGACCCGCAACGATACTTGGGAAAAAAGCCAAATATAATACGACGTCAAAAAAGTCGGCTTTTTCAATTTCTTTGCGGCATACAGAAACGGTATAGCTGACGGAATGGAAGGCGTAGAAAGAGAGCCCCAATGGTGCCAACAGTTCCAGTACAGGCAGTCCAACGCTAAATCCAAACTTATCGAGGGTTTGCTGAATAGTTTCCTGGAAAAAAGAATAATATTTAAACGCAGTAAAGCAGCCAATGATCCCGATAGCTAATAATGAATATACCCATCGATTAGATAACCAAACCGTTGCCCAGTTGGTGAGCAAATAGATAAATAACGTGTAGCCAAACAGAATATAAGCAAAGTCAGGGCTAAATGAGTAGACAAAGAAATAACTTGCTGTGATGAGCAACCCATTCTGCAATTTAGAGCTGGGTTGGCAGCCCCAATAAATAAGAAAAAAAACTAAAAAAGAGCCAAGAAACTCAAATGAGAAGAAATTCATATTAGACTCAGGTGTTATTTGTTATGGGTGACCATAATATTTATTCTTTTCCGGCATGCAATCGGAATTTCGTCATATTTCGCGCTGTCGCGGTGT
The DNA here is from genome assembly GCF_012272845.1 of Providencia sp. JUb39. Taxonomy (NCBI): domain Bacteria; kingdom Pseudomonadati; phylum Pseudomonadota; class Gammaproteobacteria; order Enterobacterales; family Morganellaceae; genus Providencia; species Providencia sp. JUb39. The sequence continues at coordinate 627,334 of NZ_JAAWXD020000001.1, forward strand.
TGTCATCGTATTGCCACCCTAGTCACATACTTGTGTATGCTCCTAGGGATATCAATCCTCGACGCCTAGCGACAACACGAACTATTTAGAAATTCAAATAGATAGAAAACAAAAAAGAAAAAATGACTGATTCAATAAGCAAGAAGTATAGCTGGGGCGGGGTGGGTTGTCATATTTCGAGTGGGTGGGAGAAAGTGCAAAAAAAATCCACTTTCGAAAAAGTGGATTTTTATACTGTGTACCTGGTGTGTAGATACTAAAATTAGCTGCGAGTCGCTGCTCTTTGTTGAGCTTGTGTAATCAATTCTTCGTTGCTCGCGTACATCTCTTTCAAATAGCGGTTATATGATGAACCTAACTCTGAGTACCCTTTCATATCGTTAATCAGCTTGACGGAGTCTAACTCATCTTGTGATTGACGCTGTTTAGCACGCGAGTGACGTAAAGACTCATACGCGTTATGGGTATTCATATTCTTCATATAGGCAGTCACTGTTGCTTCAACAGAAGCGTAAGCTGAGTAGCCTTTGATCTTTCCTTTGCTAACTTGGCAACCGCTACCACAGCGCATACCAAATAAATTTCCGTTTTGTAGAGCAAGCTGAGAAGTACCCCAACCAGACTCTGTAGCCGCTTGTGTCGCAACTAAATGCGTTGGCATGATGTCTACACGACTTAACAGCTTATCCCAATTAATACGTTTTGGGTTGCTGCAACTGATGCCATAACTATCGCAGATTTGGGTTAGGCGACGTAGCTCTTGGGCGCTCCATTTGGTGTTCGTGCGCACGGAAAGCAGCCAGTTACGCTCTTCCATAATCTGTTGATTGACTTTTTCAATCACCGGGACAATCGTTTTCAAAAACGCTTTCTTACGTGGAGTACCAGACGGGTATTTACGCATATCAGGCAGTGGTGTTTCTGCTTGATTTGAGTTTTGTGCCGACTTCAGTGTGAAGTCTTTTTTAAGCATCGTACTGGTACTGGTGGAGCCAAAACTGAGGCCCGAAAACAAAAGTAAAAATAAGAAAGCGAAGACGGCGTTTGTCCCCATCGTTCGAGAGGGCATTTGCTTCTCCTATGTTTCTCTGAACAAAAATCGAGCGAATGGTAGCAGAATAATTTTTCACGAGCTACCTTTATCCGACTCACATTAGGTAAATTTCTGTATTAGTATGTCATTAAGTGTTGATTTATTTTAACTTAATGATTTTAGATTAAAAATAATTGAGTTATTTATATTTTCAATGCTTTATTTATCAATTTTTGTTTTTGATTTCATCATGCAATCATCTGATTTAAGCTAAATTAGATTGATTTTCAAACAATTAACAGGTGTATTGTAGGGTTATTGTGCTTAAAAAATAACCGATCGGTGGTCTAAATTTTAAACAAAATGGGGTGTTTCGCATTTTATGAGTGGTATTGGTTGTTAAAAATACAGAATCAAAATCGACTTTCAATGTGTGAAAAGGACAAAAAAAATGCCGTTTTTTGGCCTTTTGCCTCAGCCAAATATTACTATTAGTCGACGACTTTTTTAGTCGTTGAATGGCACGGTTTGCTGTTTCTGATCTTCAATTTTTGCATTCTCCGCGAGCCGTTTGAAATCATCAACTGTCCAATATGTCTCTGGGATAGGAAGTTGTGCCATATGATCGGTGGGTACTAAGCGAAACTGTGCGAGAGAGGATAATGCAAATCCTGCATATTCCGACGGCAAACTGAGTTTCAGCCCCAAAGTCGCTACAGCTTGGGTAGGTAAAAACGGATAGCGGCTATCGGTGGTGTCATAATCGCGTGTGAGTACTAAAAATTTATCTGGAACACGCTTCGCACTATTCCACCAAAGCCCATCAATTTTGTTAAATGCATAGCGAGTTAAGGGTTTTTCTTGGGCCCCAAGTTGATGTAGTGCAATGGGAAGCAGTGCTTCGAGAGATTGCGAGAATATCGCAAGTGACTCTGCACGACCTTGTAAAATCAGCGAACTTGCTAGCCTTGCCCCCACTAAGTTGGAATATAAGTCTTCGGGAGAGAAGGCAGATATTCCCTCCGAAAAGCCAGGAACTGATTGATAACCATACCATTGTGCAATTTCATGCCAAGCAGCTAACTGAAATGCAAGTTTAGCTGCCAGATAAGTGCTTAACGTATAGCGCTCTGCGGGGGACGCAGGTGGTGTAAAGGCTGAAAAATGGATTTGTCTGCTCGCGAGTTCATCGCTGAGGGTTAGTGTCCACTCTTCACCAAGTTTTGGGTAAATCTGGCTAAAGAGATATAACGTATAGTCGGCGGTATCTCGAACATGGGCAATATCAATAAACCCGCCATCTATGGTATAGATAAGCCCCACTTTTTCGTTACTGATCCCCATTAGACCTGCTGTGGCGCCCAAGTAACTATCATTATAATGGTGCTCACCAAGATTATCGGCTTCCACTATGTTGTCGATGGTATAGAAAGGTACGGGGATACCTGCCACTTCCGCTTGCAGGTTATAGCCAAAAGCACAGCAGGCTCGAAGTCCTTGAGGGGCTTTGAGATCTTGTAGAACAGACCACGCTTTAGATGCGTCCTCGTTGGAAATCGTATCTAGATTAAGGTTCGCCGCAGGTAAGTTCAGCTCCTCGCGAGTTTGGCAGGCGACGAGCATAAGTAAAAAACATGAAGTTATTAGCAGCTTAAACATTAAAAAGACTCACCAACTTGGAAATAGACGCCCGTACTGTTGCGACCAACACCAAAATCCAGTCTCACATTCATCCGAGGCTTAAATTCAAAACGATAGCCTACACCGGCACTTGGTAGCCAGTGTCCAGCACCTAATTCTGAGGGAGAGTCGCTCATGGTCCCCGTGCCTAACCAGCCAACAACCCCGTGCCGCCAGTCTAATTTATGTCGTAACTCGATTTGACTAGTAAAAATATTGTTGTCCCGATAGCGCCCTTCATAGTAACCCCGCATGCGGTTACTGTTACCTAATAAGGAAAGCTGATTCCACGGCACATCTCCCGTGGTAAAGCGGGCATAGTTATCAACGGCTACGACGGTTTTCTCTGTGAGCTCATGGTAATAGGCATACTGCAACTGGGTCGTTTGAAAACGGGTATCACTACCGAGGTTCGGTGAAAAATAAGTATAAATAACCTCAAGTGTTTGCCCATGGTGTGCGTTGGGTAAAAAGTCTCGGGTGTCATAGCTATAGTAGGCGCTGATGCCTGAGCTGATAACCGAACGCCCGCCAACGGACTGCGAAAAGTAAGCTTTTGCGCCTTCATCGGGATCGCTGGCATTGATCGACGAAAAATTCCAGCCTAGTCCCACATAGGTGGCATCGGTTAGCTTATATAAAGCCCTTGGGGTAATTTTGAACTCTTGGGAATGGTATTTTTCTTTATTGCTCTCTTTTTTACCCGCTGCGTATCCTTTGCCCCAATAATAAGTCGGTACATTATTGATGGTGCCAGATACAAACAGTCGCCATTGGTCGCTATCTACAAAGTTGTAGTTAGTGAAGTTGAGTCCAAAAGCCCCTGTGGATGATGCAAAACCACTTAATCCAATCGAAGAGGGCTGTGTTTTAGTGTCTTGTTTGTCGAGACGATATAAACCCACTAAAGCGGTTCCGACACCTAACCCCATTTCAGGAGTATAGAAAGGTCCCGGTAAGACGCCCCAGTCGATAGTTTTGGATTCATCAAAGCTGTTTTCGCCCCCAAGCTCGCTGAGCCAACCATCAATTTGTTCCCGTTCAGGAAGAATTTGTGCTTGCGAGGAGAAGGTAGCGATAAGGCTGAGCAGTGTCAGCCTACGCAGGTATTTCTGTTGCAACATTAAAAACGGAACTCGCCTGAAATAAAGAAGCTATTACGGTTATTAAAGCCCACTTCGGTCAGAACGTTAAAGTTGCGGGTTAACTCAACACGAGCACCGACGGTATTGTTCCATTTATGGGCAAGGTGTTGTTTAACATCGAATTTTACATTTCCAATCAAAGGCTTAAAATCACCATTCATCATATCGTCGAGTTCTTCTGGCAAGCTAAGTTTACTGACATCCCCTTTAAAGCGTTGGGTAATATCTTGGTACATAGCACCTGTCCAAACTTGAACTTTGGTATTCCCTTGACCGGCAATTAAAGGTTCAAAAACGAATTCATAACCGATACGCGGTGTGACAACAAAGGCACTAATATCACCATCAAGAATATCGAGGTTGGTACGGGTATAGTTCATATCTAACGTACCGAAGAACTGATTATATGCACCTGCAAATGTGACGCCTCCACCATAGGTTTTACCTTCAAAATCTAAAACGAAAGGCATGTCTTTATCCCACATGCGATCAGGACTATCACCCATATAAATCCCTGTGATGTTCGTTTTAGAGGTACCTTTGGTTTTACCGTAGACGCCATATAGATTCATGAAAGGTAACACCCAAGCATCAAGCTTCAATGTATGTGATTCATTCTTCTCACGAGTATGACCTGTTTTTACTGATATTTGGGAGAGTAAAGCTTGCCCCAATGGTTTGCTTGCATTAAACCCAATGCTATCAACAACAATATCCTGACGCAGATTCATATAGCCATAACTGACACCAAAAGGTTCTGGTAAGTCATAACCTCGAGCGCGTGCTTCATCTCCCCAAATAGGCAATACACGGGATTCAGTCGTGGATGAACGCGTGACGCCGCCTTCGCTATTATTTTTAGGGACTCCAGATTCGCTCATGCTTAATGAAAATAGTGGTGTGTCACTATCGGCAAAACTGGCAGGGATAACCAGACAAGAGGAAAGTAGCAGCGCTGCGCTGTATTGAATGCGTGTCATAATGGACTCAATGATTAGTAGAATAGAATGAAGGAAACAATAAATTAATTAACTTACAGTTATCGACAAAAGTTTAGCATATATGGCAATTGATAGTATGGCTCATGGTGCTATTTTAATGATATTTCGCTACCTATGAACGCATATTATTATCAATATGATGGATGTGATTAAGATATTAAGAAGATGCTATTGAGGTACTAAAAAACGTGCTGAAACTCTAGGTATTTCAGCACTGAAATGCATTAGAGGAGTAAGAGCGGTATTATTTGCTGTTTTTCTGATGAAACTGAACACGCTCATGGAAGTAATCTTTTAAATGCGCTTCCATGCTGTGAATTTTTTGTTCCAGCGCATTAATTAAGACATCATCATTATTCATATCAAAAACGCGCTTCATTGCGAGGTCATCAATATATTCTTTTTGTTTCTCAGATAAATCAGCCATGTTGTAAAGCCTCTATTTTCAAAACCTATATAAGAAAGGATTATTTCACCAACCAAAAGCCTTGGTGATGCTGGTTCTCATTGTGCCCTAGTGAATACGGGATGAAAAGTGGAATTACGTTGCATCAAATAATGATGATTAATGCTCCTAGTTTAAATATGAGAGATTAAACGCCTATCTGATTGGGTTAAGAATAATCACAATATTCTTATCGAATATAAGCTGATATCCTCCAGTAAGATAATAAATAACAGGGCAAAATAGTGAACAATAAACAACAATACCTTGATATTGCTGCTGGAAACGGGGAGAAAGAAGCCTCGATGATGGTGGCAATCCCTGCATCAGAGCTGACCTCCCTACAACTTGAACAGCGTCTGGAAGAGCAAACCTACTTTACTGAAGGGGAGATCGATTACCTGCCAGATGAAGAAGGAGGCGGTTTCTTTTTTACCTGTAAACGTGGCGAAGAAGAGTTACGTTTTTACGTTTCGCTTGTGGAAAGCGACCCGGAATACACCATCAACCCGTATTTTGCGACAGATCCTATTAGCCAAGAACTCTATGCGCAGGCAAGCAATGCGCCACAAGCTGTGGTGGTTGAATGCCTATTTCAAGAAAAGCCTTTAGTGAGCTACTTACAGCAGCTTAAAATTATCCAAATTTTAGTGCCTGATTTATTACTGGGCTTGGATATTTCTGCCGCAGGTAAAGTCTTTACCCGTGAATGGCTTAACTTCCAGCTGATCGACGATTTAATGCCAAGCATTGATTCCCTGTATGTGGTGCATGCTATTTACGATCACGATGAAAACTCCGAAGATTCAGCGCCGACCAAATATTGGTTCCATACTCATGGGTTAGCCCGTTGTGGTTTATCGGAAGCGGAAATTATCATTCCACACCCGATTGCGTCTTATTATGGGATCCCTGAGTTGTTTTGGAGCTTTGTGAACAACAGCATTACCAACGGAAAAATCGACTTTAATGAGCCGATTTTCATTGGGCAAACACAAACTGGTTATGAATATTTAGTGGCGGTGCCTTTTGAAGAAGGTCTCCTTCATGTAGGCACCTCCACACCGATCGATAACTTAAAACCGCTGGAAGAGATGAACTTCGAGTTTGGCGATATGAGCTCTGAGCGTTTTATGGGGGATTGGCACGACCGTGACGAATCTCACCAGCATCCATCCGTAATGTTATTCCGTGTCACGCAAGAAAACCCAACATTGGAAAGCTTCTTTGAAGGGTTTGAAGACCAAAATGCAATGATGTTTATGCGCACTGATGAAGAAACGGCGGATATGTCCAGCAAAGCCAGACTACGTTGGGAATACTTCACTCACATGCTCGATAACTATGGTCCAAAACCAGTCGCACCGAAAAAAGGGCTATTTGCGAAGCTGCTCGGAAAATCGGAAGAAGAGGAAGAGTCAGAGTGGCGTTTCCTAGTTAAATGCGGCATTAGTTATCAAGATGAAGAGGGTGATGAAGGGCACGAACATATGTGGTTTGAGCCGTTAACATGGAACGGTGACCAATTTGAAGGCCGTTTAATTAATCACCCATTCTATGTGGAAACCATGGAAGAAGGCGGAGTTTATCCGCTAACGCGCGACCATATCACGGATTGGACTATTTATTATCAGGACGGTAGCTATACTCCTGATACAATCTATAAACTTCTTAGTGATGCTCAAGTGCATTAATCTATCTTGATTGACTAATGCGAATAGGGCACTGAATTCAGTGCCCTTTTTAATGAGTTAAATGTGACAATGACCCAACCTGAACTGTACCAATATGCCCTATTTTTACTTTCCAGACGCGATTATGGCAAAGCGGAGTTATTTGCCCGTATGAAGCGCCGTATGTATGAAAAAAATGAGGGGATTATCGATGAGCAGTTGATTGAAGGGGTGTTGGATAAACTGAGTGAGCAGCACTTTTTGGATGATGACCGTGTGGTATCACTGCTATTGCAAGGGTATTCGCGTAAAGGATATGGACCTTTACGGATCAAACAAGAAATGCGGCAAAAAGGATTTGCCGAGACATTAGTCGAACACCATTTTGCTGAGCTTGATGTCGACTGGTTTGAAAAGGCAGCAGAAGTACGCAGTAAAAAATTTGGGGATGAAATCCCAACTGACTTTAAAGAGAAGGGTAAACAAATTCGTTATCTGCAATACCGAGGTTTTTTTGGTGACATGATATTTGAGTTATTCTCGCGCTAATTTTTGCAGTTAATCTTGCATTATTTATGATGGTCATTATATGGATAATCACGCCATTTAATATCGCTCAAATGACTATTATTTGACTTTAGTTTAAATGATTAATGCCCCTGAGTTTCATTTCTTTTGCTTAGTCAAAAAATAATATTTTTTTGACTTGTGTTTTTATCTATTTCTAGATTAAAAATATTGTCCACTATGATCATTATCAGTGTATTTCGCTTTTTTTTTAGGCAGAGTACCACCAATAATTACAAAATGAGACGGGCAGGAGAAACACATGATTGAGCTCTTAATAGGCGTATTGGTCGCCGTTGGAGTTGGGCGCTATATAATAAAGGGTTACTCTGCAACTGGGGTATTAATGACGGGGGGTATTTTACTCCTAATTATTACTGCGTTAATGGGTAAAAGCATTTTACCAGAATCAGTGAAAGCAACGGGATGGCGCGTTACTGATATTCTGGAATACATCAAGTTCTTATTAATGAGCCGAGGTGGTGACCTCGGTATGATGATCATGGTGCTGTGTGGGTTTGCGTCTTATATGACTCACATCGGTGCGAATGACGTGGTGGTTAAAATTGCCTCCAAGCCATTAAAAATGATCAACTCCCCATACTTATTGATGGTTGCGGCGTATATTGTTGCTTGCTTGATGTCACTGGCAGTTTCATCGGCAACAGGTTTAGGGGTGTTATTGATGGCAACCCTGTTCCCTGTGATGGTTAACGTTGGGATCAGCCGTGGCGCAGCGGCGGCTATCTGTGCATCACCGGCCGCTATCATTCTGGCACCAACGTCTGGAGACGTTATTTTAGCGGCGAAAGCAGCAGAAATGCCTCTGATTGATTTCGCATTCAAAACCACACTGCCTATCTCCATCGCTGCCATTGTTGCGATGTCAGTGGCTCACTTCTTCTGGCAGCGTTTTCTGGATAGAAAAGAGCACGTCAAAACCGAAATGCTGGATGTGAATGAAATTAAAACCCACGCGCCAGGTTTCTACGCGATTCTACCATTTACTCCAATCATCGGCGTATTAGTGTTTGATGGTAAATGGGCGCCTGAGCTACATATTGTCACCATTATTGTTGGCTGTATTATTATGGCTGCAATCATTGAGTTCATCCGTAGCTTCAGTGCAAAACACGTCTATGGTGGCTTAGAAGTTTGCTATAGAGGTATGGCTGATGCGTTTGCAACCGTCGTGATGCTGTTAGTGGCAGCTGGCGTATTTGCTCAGGGTCTAAGCACCATCGGCTTTATTAAAGGCTTGATCGACTTAGCACAATCCTTTGGTTCTGGCGCGATTGTGATGATGATTGCGCTGGTGGTGATCACTATGTTAGCGGCGATGACCACTGGTTCTGGTAACGCGCCATTCTACGCATTCGTTGAATTGATCCCTCACTTAGCGAAGCAAATGGGCGTCAACCCAGCTTACCTTGTCATTCCAATGCTACAGGCATCTAACTTAGGTCGTACATTATCACCGGTTTCTGGGGTGGTGGTTGCGGTATCGGGGATGGCGAAGATTTCACCGTTTGAAGTGGTGAAAAGAACCTCGGTTCCCGTATTAGTTGGGCTTATCGTTGTTGTGATTGCCACTGAGATTTTAGTGCCAGTCTATTTGTAACAAAATAGGTATTTACCAAACAAAAATGGCTAGAAATTATTCTAGCCATTATGTTGCTGACAAAGAGGGATAAAAGCGTGGTTTTTCCCTCTTTGTGTTATCAGGCGAAAATCAATGAATTGATTTTCCTTGTTAATTCTACAACCCAAAAGAGCCATTTCCAACCCTGATGGGTTTGGAAATGGTCTGATGGCTAGAAATTATTCTAGCCATTTTTTTTATCGATATTTATTTCGGTTAAAACTTAGGTTCAAAAGAAAAAAACTCTACGCTTTTTTGACGTGGTGTTTTGGTATTTTCAATCAAATGATAAAAATTTATTTGCGATTATTAACAAATTGTCATTTTTTTAAATTCAGATATGAGATCTACACCAAAAAGCCAGAAAGATTAATCAAAATAAGCTAGTTGCTCTAACGCATTTAATGCAAAATTCGCGCATCTTTTTTTATCCATTTTAAAACGATGAAGTGACGGTATGAGCACAATAAAAACCGCAGTAAACACGACAGACAAATCCGCCAGTAAGTGGACTTATAAAGACTTCACTTGGGTATTATCTCTTTTTGGTACCGCCGTTGGTGCGGGTGTTCTTTTTCTGCCAATTAAAGCTGGCGCGGGTGGTTTCTGGCCATTAGTTGTATTAGCTTTAATTGCAACGCCAATGATTTGGTTAGCTCATAAAGGGTTAGCGCGTTTTGTTTTATCGGCTAAGAAACACGATGCTGATATTACCGATACTGTGGAAGAACATTTCGGTAAAACAGGTGCGAATATCATCACTTTTGCTTATTTCTTTGCGATTTACCCAATCGTATTAATTTACGGCGTGGGTATCACTAACACAGTAGACTCATTTTTAGTGAACCAAATTGGTATGGACCCACTGCCACGTTGGTTGCTGTCTGGTGTGTTAATTGCAGCAATGACCGCAGGTGTCGTATTCGGTCGTGACTTAATGCTGAAGCTCACTTCTATGATGGTTTATCCATTAGTCTTCATCTTATTAGCGCTGTCTCTGTACCTGATCCCTGAGTGGAATACGTCGATGTTAGAAGTCGCACCAGATTGGAGCACAATGCCGATTGTTGTCTGGATGGCGATTCCTATCATTGTATTCTCTTTTAACCATAGCCCAATCATCAGCCAGTTTGCAAAAGACCAACGTCAGCAATTTGGCGACCAAGCCGTGATTAAAACCGACATGATCACTGGCGGTGCAGCATTTATGCTAACTGGCTTCGTGATGTTTTTCGTATTCTCTGTGGTTCTGTCACTGAGTCCTGCTGAGTTAGAAATCGCGAAGAAAGAAAATATCAGCGTGTTATCCCACATTGCGAACATTAATCCATCACCAATCCTGTCTTATTTAGGTCCTATCGTGGCATTCGCAGCTATCGTTTCTAGCTACTTTGGTCACTTCTTAGGTGCGCACGAAGGTCTGGTTGGATTAGTCAAATCGCGCTCTTCAGTTTCTGTGAAGAAAATTGAGTTAATCTCTTTACTGTTCATTGTAATCACCACTTGGATCGTCGCGATTATCAACCCAAGTATCTTAGGTATGATTGAAACCATGGGTGCCCCAATGATTGCGGCAATCCTGTTTATCCTGCCAGTTGTGGCGATGCGTATCGTGCCTGCAATGAAACCGTTTAGTACCTCTAAGCTAGCGCAAATCTTTACGCTGCTATGCGGCTTAGCATCAATTACCTCTGTGATTTATGGCGCGTTCGCGTAATTAAATTCAGTTGTACCGAAACCCATATTGCTTCGGCAATATGGGTTTTTTTTGTTTCTAATGCGGTCTTATTTATTTTATGAATAACTTTAGATGAAATTATTTCAAGTCTAGATGGTTGTGCGAGGAATTTACTTGGGGGATATTGGAAAGGACTGCCGTGAAATAATAAGTACCGTGAAATAAAAACAAGACCCCATTCAATTGGCAGTGCGGGTATAACAAGGATAACTCAATGAAATTAGAAACATTATCAATCCACGCAGGCTATTCTCCAGACCCTACAACCAAGTCTGTCGCGGTGCCTATTTATCAAACCACCTCTTATGCATTTGACGATACACAGCACGGCGCGGATCTGTTCGACTTAAAAGTTGCAGGTAATATCTATACCCGCATTATGAACCCGACCAACGATGTGCTAGAAAAGCGCGTTGCTGCTCTTGAAGGGGGAATTGCTGGGCTGGCGGTGGCTTCGGGCATGGCAGCTATCACCTATGCAATTCAAACTATTGCCCAAGTCGGCGATAACATTGTTTCGGTGGCAAAACTGTATGGCGGTACGTACAACTTACTGGCGCATACTCTACCGCGCCTTGGTATCGAAACCCGGTTTGCTGAACACGACGATTTAGCCGCACTAGAAGCCCTGATTGACGAGAAAACAAAAGCCGTTTTCTGCGAATCTATCTCTAACCCTGCGGGCTTTATTGTTGACCTTGCCGCGCTGGCGGAGGTCGCTCATCGCCATGGCGTACCTTTGATTGTCGATAATACCGTAGCGACTCCGTATTTATGCCGCCCATTCGAACACGGTGCGGATATCGTGGTGCACTCGTTAACCAAATACATCGGTGGTCATGGCACCTCAATCGGCGGAATGGTGATTGATTCAGGTAAATTCCCATGGGCAGAGCACGCAGAGCGTTTTTCTCTGCTGGTTGAGCCGGATATCGCCTATCACGGTGTCAGCTATACAGAGCACTTCGGTGCAGCGGCGTTTATTGCGCGTTGCCGCGTGGCACCGCTGCGTGGAACGGGAGCAGCATTATCGCCATTTAACGCCTTCTTGATCTTACAAGGTCTGGAAACGCTCGCGTTAAGAATGGAGCGCCATACTGAAAACGCAGTGAAAGTGGCACAATTCCTCGAAAACCATCCGCAAGTGGCATGGGTAAAATATGCGGGGCTACCAAGCAACCCTGAGCACGCACTTGCGCAAAAATATATGCAAGGTAAACCTGCCAGTATTATGTCTTTTGGGATCAAAGGCGGGCAAGAAGCGGGGGCGCGTTTTATTGATGCACTGAACCTGATTGTTCGCTTGGTCAATATTGGCGATGCAAAATCATTAGCTTGCCACCCAGCATCGACCACCCATCGTCAATTAAATGATGCAGAGCTAGCTCGTGCAGGAGTATCGCGCGATATGATCCGTTTATCCATTGGTATTGAACATATCGATGACATTCTTGCTGACTTAATCCAAGCCTTGGATGCAGCCAAGTAAATCTTGTTAAGTAGCTACCGATAAATAAAGGCGGTTATTGTGAAGAATATATTGCAATAACTGCCTTTATTGTTACCTGCGTGATTAACTATTGGGTTTTATTCTTCTTTCTAGAATTAATAACTATTCGCAAGCGGCACCGTTTTTTAATTTATTTTTCATTCTGTTAAAAATAAATGGAAATCGCTGAACTATTGTTTTTTAATCGAGTCTTAACAAGCAGCTCATCCTGTTATCTTAATGTTGAAATAAAATATTCATTTATTGATTGTTTATCTCATATGGATGTATGAAATACGAAAATGTTTATTGGTTTATACTGGGTTTAGTCGAACTAATGATAATAGAACCCTGATTTTATTAATCAAAAGTGCCTGAAGCTTCGGCGCAAATAATAATTATTAAATATTTATGACAATAATGGTTGAGATTAAATGATGATGGCAAATAATAAAGTTGCCTACTTTAAGTGGTGCCTATTATTCGGTTTTGTACTCATAACCTATTTTCTTCCTCTCAATGGGCGCATGCTATGGCAGCCCGATGAGCTACGCTATGCAGAAATCAGCCGTGAGCTGATATTAAGTAGCCATTGGAGCGTGCCTGAGCTGCTTGGTATCCGCTATTTTGAAAAGCCGATTTTTGGTTATTGGGTCGGTTCTTTCTTCCAAATGTTATTTGGTGAAAACAATGTCTCGGTTCGGTTAGGTGTGGTGTTTAGCACCCTTATCAGCGGGTTATTTGTTTATCTTAGTGCAAAGATGGCATGGAAAAATAAAGATCTCGCGTTTAATGCGGTGCTTATTTATCTTTCCATGTTTATGATTTTGACCATTGGGACTTATAACATCCTTGACCCAATTGTGACCGCCTTTATTACGATGATTATCTTCTTTTTCCAATGGGGGATAACCACGACACAACGTGCTCATAAATTGTATGCCTATATTCTGATTGGCGTGGCATGCGGTTTAGGCGTTATGACAAAAGGCTTTTTAGTTTTAGTGCTTCCCGTTTTAGTGTGTTCCGTTAGCGCAATTTACTTTAAAAAGTTCAAAGACGTCTGCCTTTACGCATTAATTTCGATTCTTGTTGCCGTGTTAGTTTGCTTACCGTGGGCGCTTACTATTGCAAGCCTAGAGCCAGATTATTGGAGTTACTTTTTCTGGGTTGAGCATATTCAGCGTTTTATGGCGGATAACGCACAAAACAAATCTCCGTTCTGGTTCTATATGCCGATTTTGTTGGCGGCGGTGCTTCCGTGGTTAGGTTACCTCTTCTCATCCATTGCACACGCAGTTCGCGCGAGAGGCATGAACCTTTATTTCTTATTGTGGGCGGCGCTACCTTTCCTGTTTTTTAGTGTCACTAAAGGGAAGCTTCTCACCTATATTCTGCCGTGCATCGCACCCATCGCGATTTTGATGGCATCCTATTTGCAGCAGGTTTTAACTCAGAATAAAGTGGCTACCATTCGCCTGAATGCGCTGATAAACATCACGTTGGGTATCGCGGCGGCAGGGGCATTTATTGCATCACCTTACTTCCCTAAAATGAATTTATATCAAGGGGATGAAAGCTACAAAATGTGGATTGCCGCAGGGGCATTTCTGTTTTGGGCAGTGATGGGCGTGGTGTCATTTAACCGCAAATTCTGGTCATTGGCAGCCGCCTGTACGTTAGCACTCAGCCTCAGTATTGGGCATGTGATCCCTAAATATATTGAGAGCAATAACACCCCGCAAGGCGTGTTAACAAAATACCAAGATCAGCTACAAAACCGCGCGGTACTTTTAACCAACAATGTGGGATTAGGCACTGCATTGGCTTGGGTACTCAAACGCGATGACATTACCATGCTGTATCAAACGGGTGAGCTAGGCTACGGGCTGAATTACCCAGATGCGGAAAATCGTTTTTACCGTTTAGAGCAGCTACCAAGCTTGTTGGCGAGCCAAAATAACCGCAACGTTGCGGTGGTGGTTGATGCTTCGCAAAATGAAGTCATTGATGCTTTACCGGGTACACCAATCATTATTAAAGAAGGTAAGTTAGTGATGGCTTTCTATGAAGGTCAGTAAATTAACAGCCTGATAATAGCTTGAAGAAGAGCCGCACTACGAAAGTATGCGGCTCTTCTTTCTGTTGATTAGAGTATTAATTCAAACATCGCTGAGAACACTATTTACGCCATCGGTTAGTTGCGTCGGAGCGCGTTTTCCATACCGGATAAGGATGATAAATCATCATCATTGCCACACTGTTGCTCATAGGATTAGCCACAGAACCTGCTGATTTGCTGTCATGAGCTGACCGTTTATCATGAACGCTTCGCTTTTCCTTGCGAGCGGGAACAAGTGAAAGATGGTTTAACGATGATAAATTCATGGTGCCGTCTCCTCAGAGTGTTTAATTAAACGGTTAGCTTCAGCCAGCTCATAACGTCTTGGGGTTAACGCTGTTGCGCTGTGATTACGTGCGAGCACGGAATAGATAGTTGGCAACACAAACAGGGTAAATAACGTCCCCACCAGCATGCCTGTGACAATCACCAAACCCAGCCCAAAGCGGCTATTTGCTCCAGCGCCAGTCGCGAACAGAAGAGGAACTAAACCGATAACCATTGCTGCCGTCGTCATCAAAATTGGGCGTAAACGGATTTGTGCTGCTTTTAAAATGGCATGGCGTTTATCTAACCCTTCGTTAGCTTGCAGCTCATTGGCAAACTCCACCATCAAGATCCCGTGTTTACTGATTAGCCCGATCAAGGTAACTAAGCCAATTTGGGTATAAATATTGAGGGTGGCATAACCCAATGCCAGCGGAATCAAGGCACCACAGATAGAAAGCGGAACGGTAATTAAGATAATCAACGGATCTACTAAACTTTCATACTGAGCCGCGAGCACTAAATAGATAATGAGCAGCGCCGCCATAAACGCGAAGGCGAGGGTGTTTCCTTCTTGTTTATATTGGCGCGAATCAGATTGCCAATCATGGCTAAAACCAGCTGGCAGCTCACTGGCTATCTCATCGAGATACGCCACCGCTTGCCCTATGGTAACGCCCGGTGCAGGGATCGCTTGGAAAATGGCGGCATTTTGCTGATTAAACTGAGACAATTTATTCGGCTCTACTTGCGTTGAAATATCCACCACCGTCGACAGCGGGATCATGCTGCCATCTTCGGACTTAACATAATGGCGGGATAACGCTTCAGGCGTCAGTCGCTGGCTGCGTAGGCTTTGCGGTATCACATCATAAGAGCGTCCATCCATGCCAAAGCGGTTGATATAATTCTCACCCACCAGCAACGTTAGGGACTCACCAATATCCTGCATACGAATGCCTAAACTATTGGCTTTCGAACGATTAATGCGAACCTCAACCACAGGGTTGTTATAGTCGAGGTCGCTATCTACCACCATAAACAGGCCACTTTCACGAGCTTGCTGTTTAATCTCTTCCATGGTGCGATATAGCACCGGATAATCTTGTGGGCTTTTTAGCACCATCTGAATAGGCAATCCGCCCGTAGAGCCGGGTAATGCAGGTAACTGGAACACAAAGATACTGTTACCTTCCACATCGCCAACACGATTTTGTAAATCTGATTGGATCGCCGACGCAGGGCGCTCTCGTTGCTCCCAAGACGTTAAGTTTGTGCCTCCGAAACTGGCTGATGGGCCATCGGTACCGTTAATAATCCACGTACTTTCCGTTTCGGGTAGCTCCATAAACACATCGTGTAATTTACGGGAGAAACGCTCCACATACTCAAGGTTGGCATGCTGCGGAGACTTAATTGCCGTTAAGACGCTCGATTGGTCTTCAACTGGGGCCAGCTCTCGCGGTGCGGATTGATACAACATCGGCAGGCTGATCACGACGCCGATAGCTAAAATTCCGGTGATCCAGCGGTTTTTCAATGAGAAATTCAGCACCGCCGTATAGTAATGGGCAAGGGTCTCGAAGAAGGTTTCTGCCATTCGCGCCATGCGCCCTTCATTCTGTTTTGAGTTCAACATAAACGAACTCATGACAGGGGAGAGGGTTAACGCCACGATGCCAGATACAATCACCGCGCCCGCTAACGTGAGCGCAAACTCTTTAAACAATGCCCCTGTTAATCCAGACATTAAGCCAATCGGTGCATACACCGCAGCGAGGGTAATGGTCATCGCGATAACGGGACCTGCTACCTCACGAGCGCCGATCAAGGCTGCCAAAACAGGGGATTTTCCTTCCTCAATATGGCGATGCACGTTTTCCACCACCACAATGGCATCATCCACCACCAACCCAATCGCCAGTACCATCGCCAGTAAGGTCAGCAAGTTAATACTAAAGCCGAACGCCATCATCAATGCCGCTGCACCCAGCATAGACAGCGGGATGGCAAGAATAGGAATAATTACGCTGCGAATCGAACCAAGGCACAGATAAATCACGGCGATAACAATCAGTAGGGCTTCAACAAGGGTGTGGATCACTTGGTCGATGGAGGCTTTAATAAACCGTGAAGTTTCAAAGGCCATTTCCACTTTTACCCCCGGCGGCAGGGTTTTGATGATATCTGGCATTAACTTATTCATGCCATCTACAATCACCAGCGGGTTACCGGTTGGGGTTGCAAATAAACCTAAGTAAATGGCAGGTTCCCCGTTCATTAAACCGCTGGTTTCTGTAGATGCTGCCCCCAGCTCAATGGTACCCACATCCTTTAAGCGTACCAATCCGTTACCATCATTGCGGATCACCAAATCGCGAAATTCATCCACATTGGTTAAATCGGTGTTCACATACACGTTAGAAATGACAAACTCACCCTTCACCTTACCGGGAGCTGCTTGATAGTTATTTTGGCGCACCGCTTGGGCGACCTCAGCCGCTGAAATGCCGCGACCCGCGAGCTTATCCGCATCCAGCCATAAACGCATCGCCAGTTGTTGCCCGCCAAATACTTGCACTTTCGCTACGCCATCAATGGCGGAATACATTGGTTCTACCACGCGGGAAAGGTAATCGGTTAGTGCGGGAATCGAAAGTTCGGTACTGGAAAAACCAATATAAGCGACGGCAGTGGACTCTCCTGAAGAGAGCTCAATCACAGGGTCATAGGCCTCTTTCGGTAACTTATAACGTACTTGGTTCACCTTCGCCATCACTTGGGTGAGAGCTTGGGTTGAATCGCGGTTTAGCTCCATGCGAACCGTCACAAGGCTGCTGCCTTGAACGGATGATGAGGAGAGGTAATCAACCCCTTCAACGGAAGAGACCGCTTGGGCAATCGGCTGAGTCACAAACCCCTGCATTAATTTTGCCGATGCGCCCGGATATTGCGTGGTAATTGTGATGGTTGAACTTTCTAATTGAGGATATTGGCGAATGGGTAATTTACTCAGCGCAAACAGCCCGATCAATACAATTAAGGCACTGACGACTAAAGCCAATACCGGTCGGCGCACAAACAGGTCCGTAAATTTCATAGCACCGTCCTTAGGAACCTTGCGGAGTTTCAGATAATGTATTTTGAGCGATAGGGGTAATGGCAGAGCCATTATTCAGACGTAGCTGGCCAGAACTGACCACTTGGTCGCCCTCGGCAAGTCCGTGTTCAATTTCGATATTGCCATCAAAACGCTGCCCCGTTTTCACGGAAACGCGTTTGACCGTCATGGTGTCCCCAGTACCTTCAGCGATAAATACCGTATCCCCATAAGCGGTGTAAGTGACCGCTGTTTCAGGAATGGTCAGCACTGCATTGTTGGCTTGTCGCACTACAGTGACATTGGCGTACATACCCGCTTTTAGCTTGCCATTGCTGTTATCGAGCGTAGCTTGCAACGCAATTGTTCGGGATTTGCCAATCAACGGATCAATCGCCGTCACTTTGGCGGGGAATGGTGTATCGGGGTAAGCATCGACGGTGATATCCACCACTTGCCCTTGATGCAATTCCGGGGAGGCTTGCTCATCCAATGAGAAATTCAGCTTCAACGTTTGGGTATCCACAAGGCTGGCTATCGCTTCACCAGGACTAAGGTATTGGCCTTCATGGACTTGGCGAATACCAATCGTGCCATCGAAAGGGGCATAAATGGCTTTTTGTGCAATCAGCGCTTGGGTTTGCTGAATCAGCCCTTGCGCCATATCGCGCTCGGCACGGGTGCTATCCACCTGCGCTTCTGCCACTAAATGTTGCGCAGACAGAGAACGGGTTCTGTCATATAGGCGGGCAGCATTGCGGTATTGTGCTTGATAGCGAGCTAAATCTGCACGTTCCACCGCATCATTGAGCTGCACTAATAATTGCCCTTTTTTGACCTGTTGACCGGATTCAAAACCAATTTTGGTGATGCGCCCACTGGTTTCTGCGGCTACAAACACCTGACTACCCGCTTCTAATTCCCCCACACCGTAAAAAGTGCGTGGAGCATTAGCCAAGGTGACGGGAGCAAGAGCCACTTTCACTGGAGGATACTGATAAGCCGCTTGTGGCTTATCGTCTGAGCTGGCGTAAGTCGAGTAAATGGCGGCTCCTCCACCTACGGAGAGAAGCCCTGCACATAGCAAAGTTAGCGTTTTTTTATTCATTATCATTGGCATCTTAAATTGACAATTAAAGAGGCTGGCACTATAAAACCTTAAGTTAAGTTGAGGTCAATAGGGGGAAAGAAGAAATGGTGGGTAAAACCATGAATACGATAAAAACGCGAAAAATTGCCGCTGAAAAGGTGGATTTTTCACGGGCACTGACGGTAGGAGAAGTGGCTAAGCGCGCAGGCGTTCCGGTTTCTACCGTACATTTCTATGAGGCGAAAGGGCTGATTCAAAGTACCCGAACACAAGGGAATCAACGGCGTTTTCCACCTGTGGTTTTACGCTACATTGCCATTATCAAAGTGGCACAAAGCACAGGTATTCCCCTCAAAGAGATCCAAGATGCACTGGGTCAGTTTCCGGCAAACAGCAAGTTGACCGCGGAAGAGTGGAAAGGGATGTCAACGGAATGGAAAAGTTCATTAGATAGACGAATCAAACAGTTAACTCGATTGCGCAATGAGTTGGATCACTGTATTGGTTGTGGTTGTTTGTCTCTCAAAGATTGCCCATTGCGCAACCCTGAAGATATCTTAGGTCATCAGGGTTCGGGCGCCCAAATCCTCGAACGTCCTTAAATCACACTTTTCACTATCTGGATAGCCACAGCAAGATGTGGCTATTTGTTCTGTATTATCATCATGTTATTAACGAAATAGCCGCGCTGTGTGGATAATCTTTGCGCATATGGGCTACCGATTTTTGCCTTTTTTGCGTAATGATTCGTCATGTTAATTTTTTGTGAACGAATGAGAGCAAAGAGGGCACAGCGATGAAAGGTCTGAATAATAAAATTGCCATCGTGACGGGTGGTGCAACCAAAATCGGCGCAACCGTGGCAAAAATCTTATGTTCCTATGGGGTCAAAGTCACCATTTTTGATATCGACAAAACCAATGGGGAAAGAGTGGCGCAATCGGAGCCCAACATTGATTTTCTACCCGTAGATATCACTGATGACCAACAGTTAAAGCAAGGCATTGACCGCGTTGCGCAAAAATATGGTCAACTCGATTTTTTGGTTAATCTGGCCGCCACCTATCTGGATGACGGTCAAGCCTCTTCACGTCAAGACTGGCTAACGGCATTAAATATCAATGTGGTGAGCGCTGTGATGGCAGCGCAATTTGCCAAGCCCCATCTAGCCAAAGCGGGCAAAGGTGCAATTGTAAACTTCACCAGTATCTCCTCTTCGGTGGCGCAAACGGGTCGCTGGCTCTATCCCGCATCGAAAGCCGCCATGCTAGAAGTGACGCGTAGCCAAGCGATGGATTATGCCCTCGACGGTATTCGCGTCAATTCTGTTTCCCCCGGTTGGACATGGTCTCGGGTGATGGACGAATTGACGGGTGGCGATCGCCAAAAAACCGACCGTGTCGCGGCGGATTATCATCTTTTACAACGTGTTGGCGACCCTGAAGAGGTGGCTCAAGTTGTGGCATTCCTACTGTCTGAGTTGGCGAGTTTTGTCACTGGCGCAGATTACGCGGTCGATGGTGGATATTCCGCCATGGGACCTGAACAGGCGAAACCCGCCATTCCCCGTCTTGCTGAATAAGACACCCTGATTTTAATTTTATCGAGGAATTCACTATGCGTCGTATTGCAATCGTAGGTGGTGGTCAGGCGGGTATGCCATTGGCATTAGGGCTGCTGGACAAAGGTTATGACGTGACGGTTGCCACCAACCGTACTCCAGATGATGTGAAAAATGGTCGCGTGATGTCCAGCCAATGTATGTTCGATATTTCGCTGCAATTTGAGCGCGATTTAGGGATCAACTTCTGGGAAGACAAATGTCCGCCAGTAGAAGGTATTGGTTTTACTGTCCCGCATCCTGAAAAGGCAGGTGAAAAAGCCATTAGCTGGCGCTCACGTATCGATAATTACGCTCAAGCCGTTGATCAGCGTATCAAAATGCCTTACTGGCTGGAGTTATTTGCCGCTCGCGGTGGCAACTTGATGATTGAAGATGTGGGTGTAGCAGAGTTAGAAAAACTCGCTGAAACTCACGATTTAGTGATTTTAGCGGGAGGAAAAGGGGAAATCGTTAAGCTGCTAGAACGTGACCCTATCCGTTCTCCGTATGATAAACCTCAGCGTGCGTTAGCACTCACGTACGTTCACGGCATGCTGCCAACTCCTGAATTCTCCCAAGTCTCCTTCAACCTGATACCAGGAGTGGGGGAATACTTTGTGTTCCCATCTCTAACCAATAGCGGTGACTGCCACATCATGGTTTTTGAAGGTGTACCGGGTGGGCCGATGGATCAATGGGGAGAGGCGCGTACCCCACAAGAGCATTTGGCCTACAGCAAAAAAATCATTGATACCTATTTACCGTGGGAAGCAGAACGCTGCCGCCATGTGGAGTTAACTGACGAAAATGGCATTCTGGCAGGGCGCTTTGCCCCAACAGTCCGTAAGCCAGTTCTCACGCTGCCATCAGGCAAAATTGTCTTTGGTTTAGGGGATGCATTAGTGACCAACGATCCACTGACTGGACAAGGATCGAATAACGCCACGAAAGCCAGCAAAGTCTACTACGACGCTATTTTAGCCCGTGGTGACAAGCCGTATACGGCGGAGTGGATGAACGACACGTTTGAGCAATTCTGGAAATACGGTCGCCATGTGGTGGAGTGGACGAACGCTCTATTGGCGCCGCCACAGCCGCATGTTCTTAATGCATTAGGTGCAGCGCAACAACTGCCAACCTTAGCGCACACCATCGCGAACGCCTTTAACTATCCGCCAGTTCTTGCACCATGGTGGCATGATGCCCATGCCTGCGATGCCTATATTCAATCTCTGATGCAAGAAGAAGTTCGCGCTTCGTAGGAGAAATCAGTATGTCGATGATTGCAGAGGACACGCTTATGTGCGAAAGCGAATGGGGTTATACCGAGTTTGAATCGAAAACCTTACGCAATTTACTAGGCTGCTACCCCACAGGGGTAGCGGTTGTGACCACTCGCACCCCTGATGGACGTGACGTTGGGTTGACCATCAACTCATTTGCGTCACTGTCGCTCGACCCGCCTTTGGTGCTATGGAGTTTAGTTAACCATTCGCCCAATCTCGCGGTATTTCGTGATTGCCAACATTTCACGATCAATATCTTAGGCAAAGATCACCAAGAGTTAGCAATGCGTTTTGCTAATCCTCGAATCGAAAACAAATTCGAAGATGTCGCCGTACACATCACGCCAGAAGGGATCCCCGCCTTACACGGCGCGATCGCCACCTTAGTGTGTGAAAACCACAAGCAAGATCATATTGGCGATCACTTATTGATGGTGGGACATGTGCGCCGTATCGGTAGTGAAACGGGCAAGCCTTTAGTTTTCCATGGCGGCACATTTACCGCCCTACATGAAGCGCAATAGGCGCAGGAGATAGTATGGAACAGCAAACTTTGATGTCATTCGCCAGCGAGTTACAAAAAGGCAATATTCAGATTATCGACCTGACACAAACCTTATCGCCTTCATTTCCGGCATTGCAACTGCCAGCTGAGTTTGGGCAAGTGTGGTCATTCAAAATGGAGCAAATTTCCCGTTATGATGAGAATGGTCCCGCTTGGTATTGGAACAATTTTAGCTGCGGTGAGCACACCGGTACCCACTTTGATGCTCCCATTCATTGGATCAGTGGTAAAGATCAGCCAAAAAACACCGTTGATACCATCCCGCTCCACCACTTTATTGCCCCAGCGGTCGTCGTTGACGCAAGTAAAGAAGTCGCGCAAAACCCCGATTGGGTCTTAACTGTGGATTTCCTGCAAAAGTGGGAAGAGAAACACGGCAAAATTCCAAAAGCGGCATGGGTTTTACTACGTACGGATTGGTCGAAAAAGTCCGATAACCCAGAAGCGTATGTGAATATGCGCGAAGATGGCGCTCATACACCGGGTCCTTCTCAAGAAGCGGTTGAATGGCTTATCCACCAGCGTGATGTCAAAGGTTTTGGGGTTGAAACTATCAATACGGATGCGGGGCAATCTTACAGCTGGCCTGTGCCATACCCGTGCCACACGTTAATGCACGGCAACAATAAATACGGTCTGCAATGCTTGAAAAACCTCGACCAACTACCGGCTACTGGAGTGGTGATCGTCGCTGCGCCCCTGAAAATTGAAGGCGGTTCGGGCAGCCCATTACGCGTGCTTGCGCTGGTGGGGTGAGGTATGGCGACCTTATCCAATCCCCAAGTGATCGTGGTCGGTAGCGGGATGAATTCGCTGATGTGCGCCGCCTTATTGGCGGTGCGTGGGAAATCGGTTTTGGTTCTGGAACGTAACGACCGCCTTGGCGGTTGTATTCGTACCGAAGCGTTATTTGAAGGCTACACTCACGACTTACTTTCATGCTGGTATTCACTGTTCGTTGGTAGCCCAGGCTACCAAGAGTTAGCGCCATTGCTTCAACAACAGGGTTTGGAGTTCGCGCAATGCGATTATTCCACTGGATTGGTGCAACCTGATGGCAAATCTGTGGCATTAAAGCGGGATATTGCGCAGGCTGCTAAGCAGCTAGATGCTATCGCCCCCGGAGATGGCTTAGCGTTTCGTCAAATGGCAGAAAAACTGTTTAGCGAAGATGCCGCACTGACATTTGGTTTATTAGGGCAAAACCCCTACAGCGGCGGCATGTTCAAGTTGCTGTTTTCCGAGTGGCGCAAACGCGGTGTTGATGGCTTGCTGGATTTTGCTAAATCTGGTGTGGAAAGTTTTCGTCGCTGGTCTGAGCGGGAATTACAGCATGATTTTAGCCGTGCGTTGATGGCGCCGTGGGTGCTGCATACGGGGTTAGGGCCTGATGAAGCCAGCTCGGCGCTGATTGGTAAACTGACGTTTGCCGCGGTTGTGGCGGGTGGAATGCCCGTTGTCAAAGGTGGCAGCTATCGAATTGTCGATGCGTTCACCAAAGTGATTGAGCAACATGGTGGTGAGTTACGTACCAACGCCCATGTGGAGAAGATCATCACACAAGGCAGCGGTAAAAATAGCCGCGCCACAGGGGTTCGTGTGAATGGACAGTTTATCCCTGCGAGCGAAAGTGTGGTGTGCAACGTAACACCAACCCAGCTATATGGCGGCTTGCTTGATGAGGTTTCACCACAAGTGAAGCAGCGGGCGAAAGGTTATCGTTATGGTCGCGGTGGGATGCAAATCCATTTTGCGCTAAGCGCGCCGCCACCTTGGTGTAACCCTGAATTACTGAATGTGCCGTTGGTTCATTTCACAGAGAGCATGGAACAAGTGTGCTTATCTGTCACGCAAGCCAATAATGGCTATCTACCGGATCGCCCGACATTTGGGATTGGCCAACCTACCACATTAGACCCAAGCCGAGCTCCTGAAGGCGGGTGGATCTTGTGGATCCAAATGCAGGAACTGCCTCGCCATCTTAAAGGGGATGCAGCGGGAGAAATTGCAATCCCTGAAGATGGCCGTTGGAATGATGCGGTGCGTGAAGCAGTTGCCGATCGCATTCAGCAGCGTTTGGAAATGGTGATGCCGGGGGTGTCTGATTTGATAGTCGGTCGTAAAGCAATTTCCCCAGCCGATCTTGAGCGTTATAACTGCAATCTGGTGGGGGGGGATCCTTACTCAGGAACTTGTTCGCCAGATCAATTCTTTTGGTTGCGACCGTTTGCCGCTTCAGGGCAGACCAAAGCACATCAAACAGCAGTCAAAAATCTGTTCCATATTGGGGCATCAACCCATCCGGGTCCCGGTCTTGGCGGGGGCTCTGGGTATTTAGTCGCTGAGAAATTAGCAGCGAAGAAAAAGCGGTAATAGAGAATGGGCCTGAATCAATTCAAGGCAAGACAAACACAGCAAACATACAAGTAAACATCAAAGTAAACATATAAAAAATATCATAAAACCACTACAGCGGCAGGTAAATGATGAATAAAGAAATGGTGAATAAGCTGCTCGTCGGCTCGTGCTTGGGTGCACTGTCATTTGGTGCTGTCGCAACAGAAGGGGGCGGTCTTGGGATCTACCCTGATGGGCTAGAAAACTTTATGTCTGGCGCACTGCCACCGCAAGGTGTCCATGTGTTGGTCTATGGTGGAAATGCCCACTATGACAGTGTTCGCGACAACAAAGGCGATAAAATTCCAATCCCCGGGTTTAGTGTGAATGTGAACGTACTCGCACCACGTTTTATCTGGGTAACTGACCAAAAAGTGTTTGGTGGCGATTTAGCGTTTCATACCATCCTTCCTTTGTTGGATGTGACGGCGAAGGCGGCGGGGAATAAAGAAACCAGTCGTGGACTCGGGGATATTACTTTTGGTCCCGCACTCGGTTTCCATCCTTCCGCTGACTTGCATTATGTCTTAGGGCTGGATGCTTACGCGCCAACCGGAAAATACAGTAAAACCGACCCATCAAGTTTAGGGAAAAATTACTGGGTATTACAGCCGGTGTGGGCAATCAGCTACATTCCTCCTGTCGGGGTGAATGCGGATTTAAAAATGATGTATGACTTTAACTTCCGTAACAATGATACGGACACGCGTTCAGGGCAAGCATTCCACGCCGATTATGCATTAGGCTGGGGCTTTGGTAATGGCTGGGTCGCGGGTGTTGGGGGTTATGGATTTATGCAAACCACCAATGACAGTGGTCCAAACTCAGCGCAAGGTAAGGCTCAAGCTTTCGCAGTCGGTCCTTCAATCCGTTATGCAAACCCACAAGGTTGGCTATTTACGGCGAAGTGGGAGAAGGATTTTTCTGTGAAAAACCGTCCTGAAGGTTCACAAATTTACCTCAAAGCGTCTATTCCGTTTTAATTCCTTCCTCCTCAATATTGGCAGCCGAAAGGCTGCTGATATTGAAGTACATAATTCCTATTACCTATTTTCATTTTCAGGTGATAGTCGAGTCTTTCATATATGAAAAAATGACCGTACAGCTTGCTAATCAGCCATACGGTCACTTTAACCTAGATAGGTTTTAATACGTGAATTTACGCTTTTTTCATACTTTGGCTTGGGCTCTCTCCATAGCGTTGCTTATATTCTGCACTAAACCGTCCCATGTGGGCGAATCCCCAGCGTAGTGCCACGCCAGTCACGCTGGTGGCTTCCCCTGACATCAATTCGGCTCGAACTCGCTCCATACGCAAATCACGTAAATATTGCATTGGGCTAATATCTAAAAACTCTTTAAAACCGGCATATAAGCTGCGCAAACTGACGCCAGCAATATGGGCGAGTTGTTCAACGGTAATCGGTTCATGGGCGTGTGCTTCTAGGTACTCTTGAACGCGGCGCACATGACGCGGGCGAATGGTGGCACGGCGCATACCAGAATCTTCTAAATAATTATGCTGGTGGGTGGAAAGTAGGGTAACAGAAACCAACTGCTCTACTTGGGTGGTTATCAGTTTATGCTGCAGTAAATCAGGTGTACGTGTAGCGCATTCAACCAAATAATTCATCAACGTACGCCATGCAATACAAGACTGCCAAGCAAACCCTAATTCAAAAACTAATGGTTTCTCTAAGGTATGCCCAAGCTGCCCAACCAACGTACGTTCTAATAAAGAACGAGAAATTCGTAGCATAAATTGGTCATTGTCACTGTTCCAACGCATCACCGTAGACTCTTCTGGGCTAAGCAAAGAAGCCATTTGTGGTGTGGATTCTAAAGTTTTCCCGCCACTTTCGATAATTGCACTACCTGATAATGGCATTTGCACCAGGAAAAAATCTTCCAGTTGTCCAGGGGTGATAGCGACATCTGCCCCATAGCGTAGCCGGCTGAGAGAAATATCCCCCATTGGAATGTAATGCATGCGAGCATCAAGACGCTGATGCTGGTTAAGTAACTGAAATTGATGAGGCTTCATCACACGCCCCACCATAGATTTAATCTCTTCAGGATCAGCAGAACTGAATAATAATCGCTCAGAAGAACAGAGTTGGTTCTCTATCTGAGGTGCAGGTGCGTAAGGCCATGAATTGCTCAACATAAGGAGGTGCCTCCAAAGTAAACACTGTGCCCTTGATAGATTGCCTAGCGAGTGTCGCGATAAGCTAGGATCCTCGAGGGTCACTATGGGATATTTCGATATCTCATTGTTATTTTTTTATTATCTTCGACTTATCACACAGGTCGATTTTATTAACATTTTATTAAACAAATTTTAACCAATTACGCTTCGAACATAGCATAAAGGAATTTGCTTACCTAGCCATATTTGTGCAAAAACTATCCAGATACTGCAAAAAAATAGAGATAATTCACTGAATGTGATTTCTATAACAAACTAAAAAATAAAGTTATTCTTATTAATTTTTAGTTATAAATATATGATTTTTCATATTGTTTTGTATATTCACCTACCTATTGATTAAGCAAAAAGTTATCTATGGTGGTATTTTATTTTTTATTAGAGGAATACTCTAATACCCTTCTATTTGTAAGTGATAATTAGGATTATTAGTTGATTCATTAGGAAATTTAGCCACAGATTTCTTTGGCGAAGATTCTTATCCATTGCCCCTTTCTATGACATTTTTTCATTGTTTTACAATGAATTTGTCCGCTCTATGCACCTCTTATCCACTCTCTGCAAAAATCTAATATGCATGATTAATCATGGATTGACCATTTATTAACAAATGGGATACAAGAAAGAAACACAAAAAAGATAACAACGTGCTGACGTTGACTGGTGAGGTTAAAATGGCTGAGCGCTCGTTTGTTCAAGAAGTTCAAAAATTACGGCAAGGTGAAGGTGAAGTCTTCAGCGGTGAAGGGATCCTCGCCGTTACGAAAGCATTACTCGAATCAGGGGTTTCCTATGTGGCAGGTTATCAAGGCGCCCCCATCTCCCACCTAATGGATGTGCTGGCAGATGCGCAGGATATCTTATCGGAATACGGTATTCGCTTCGAAAATAGCGCCAGTGAAGCTACTGCTGCCGCAACACTGGCCGCATCAGTTAACTACCCTTTACGTGGTGCAGTGACATTCAAAGCAACTGTTGGTACTAACGTGGCTTCAGATGCATTGGCAAACTTAGCCTCTGGCGGTGTACTGGGTGGTGCGTTGATCATCGTCGGTGAAGATTACGGCGAAGGCTCCTCCATCATGCAGGAACGTAGCCACGCATTTGCCATGAAATCCCAAATGTGGCTACTCGACCCACGCCCTAATTTACCTTGCATCGTTCAAGCAGTTAAAGATGGTTTTGATCTTTCCGAAGCCAGTAATACCCCAGTTATGCTGCAAATGCGTATTCGCTCTTGCCATGTTCATGGGCAGTTCACATGCTCTGATAATCAATATCCAAAATTTACGGTCAAAGACGCGCTAGAGAACCCAACTCGCGACGTGAGCCGCATCGTGTTACCACCAGCCAGTTTTTTACATGAAAAAGAGAAAATTGAGGCTCGCTGGCCTGCTGCCATCAAATTTATTCAAGAACGTGAACTCAACGAATTTTTTGCGGAAGATGCCGAAGATGTGGGGATCGCCTTACAAGGTGGTAACTACAACACGCTGATCCGCGCATTAAACCAAATTGGTCTAGCCGACGTTTTTGGTAATAGCAAAATCCCGTTGTATGTCATGAATGTGGCTTACCCGTTGATTGATGACGAATTTGAACGTTTTTGCCGCAATAAAAAAGCTATTTTAGTTTTAGAAGAAGGGCAACCGAATTTCGTTGAGCAAAACGTGGCGAATATTTTACGTCAACGCAATATTGATGTGGCGCTACACGGTAAAGATATGCTGCCGATGGCGGGAGAATATAACACCGCAACGGTATTAGCAGGGCTGCGCTCATTCTTCGAACGTTATGGCAAAATCGAGCCACAAGTGAAAGCGGCTGCAAATCAGATTCGTATTCCAACTATTAATGTCGCGGCTGTCAAAGCCGATGATGACCTACCTGAATATGTGAATGCGGCGGAACCGACTCTGAATGAAACGGTGCATGCACGCCCACCTGGATTTTGTACGGGCTGCCCTGAACGTCCCATTTTTACTGCAATGAAGCTAATTGAGCGTGAACTGGGTGAACACCATGTGAGCGCGGATATTGGCTGCCATTTATTCTCTATTCTGCCGCCTTTTAACCTTGGTAACACCACGATGGGTTACGGACTTGGTGGCGCGGGTGCTGCTGCATTAAATGCCAAAGCGGGTAAACGAGCGATTTCTGTGATGGGCGATGGCGGTTTTTGGCACAACGGGTTAACCAGCGGTATTGCTAACAGCGTATTTAACCGTAGCGATAACTTAACCATTGTTGTTGATAACAGTTATACCTCTGCAACCGGTGGGCAAGATATTTTATCGTCAACGGCGCTAAATTCTACCCGCAGCACTGGGCATGAGATTGAAAAAGCAGTTAAAGGCGTTGGAGTTAATTGGGTAAAAACCATCAAACGTACCTACGATTTAAAAGCTATGACGAATACGCTGCGTGAGGCACTGACGACGACAGAAAGCGGTCCTAAAGTGTTAATTGCGCAAAGCGAATGTATGTTGAACAAACAGCGCCGCGAAAAGAAAAAAGTTCGTGATGACGTTTCAGCAGGCAAGCGAGTTGTCCGTGAACGTTTTGGTGTCGATTCAGACACTTGCACGGGAGACCACTCTTGTATTCGTTTATCGGGTTGTCCATCGTTATCAATCAAACCTAACCCAGATCCTTTACGTACAGACCCTGTCGCGACAGTGATGGATAGTTGCGTAGGCTGTGGGCTATGCGGTGAAGTCTCTCATGCCGCAGTGCTGTGCCCTTCATTCTTTAAAGCTCAGATTATTACCAACCCAAATGGCTGGGACAAATTGCGCCACCGTGTTCGCGGTTGGTTTATTGGTTTCTTGCAGCGTCGTGATGCACGCCGCCGTGAACAACTGAGTTTCTAGGGGGGCACATGGCTCAATCTTTAATGACTTCTCAACCGTTAATGACCTCTCAATCGCTAATGGCCTTACAGCCGATCAAAATCGCCATCCTTGCGATGGGTGGAGAAGGTGGTGGCGTTCTCGCTGACTGGATTGTCAATCTTGGCGAAGATAACGGTTATTTTGCGCAAACCACCTCTGTGCCTGGCGTGGCACAGCGTACAGGGGCAACAATTTATTATGTTGAATTATTCCCCGGTGCGGATAACCCGAAAACCCCTTCACCTGTTTTAGCGTTAATGCCAATGCCCGGTGATGTGGATGTGGTACTGGCCTCAGAGCTGATGGAGGCTGGGCGTGCGGTACAACGTGGTTTTGTGACCGCGGAGCGTACCACGCTGATTAGTTCGACCCATCGGGTTTATTCCATCGCAGAAAAATCGGCAATGGGGGATGGGCGAGTGGATAGCCAAGCGTTGATCCGCCATGCGGGGCAAGCTGCCCGCCAGTTTGTGCATTTTGATATGGCACAAGCTGCGCAAGAGAGTGGCAGCGTAATCAGCGCCGTGTTGTTCGGTGCGCTGTTTGGTTCGGGGGTTCTGCCCTTTAGCCGTGAACAATTTGAAGAAACCATCGTTCGTGGTGGCGTTGGCGTGAAACCAAGTTTGCGGGCATTTGCATTGGGCGCTGAAAAAGCGGCTCAGCCTGAAGAGGCTTATCAAGCGGGATCTGCAAAAGCGGTAGAAAAAACACCAAAAAACAAACATGTAGCAGCTCTCCTTTCTCGGATTGAAAGTCAGTTTCCTGACCATGTTCACTACCTTGCGACCGAAGGTGTTCGTCGGCTGGTTGATTATCAAGACCCTGCATATGCCGAAACGTACCTCAATCGACTACAAGGGCTGTTTGCGCAAAAAGGCGGTGATGACCCGCGTTTACAGCGTGCGTTAGTACGCCACTTAGCGCTATGGATGTCCTATGAAGACACCATTCGCGTTGCGGACTTAAAAATTCGTGATAGCCGTTTTGCCCGAGTACGCAGTGAAGTCCAAGCGAAAGATAACCAATTGCTCGACATCAATGAATTTATGCATCCAAGAATCGAAGAGATTTGCGAAACGCTTCCCAAAAATTTAGGCAATTGGTTGATGAAACCACATTGGGTACACAAAGCCGTTCGCAAATTGACGCAAAGGGGGCGAACAATCACTACCAGTTCCTTGTGGGGATTCTTACAGTTATACGTGCTAGCCGCATGGCGCAGAGGGCGTCGCTCAACCCTGCGCTATCAGCTTGAAAATAATCGTATTGAAAAATGGCTAGCCACTGTGGTGCAAGCTGCAAGCAGCAACCCTGCTTTAGCAACCGAAATTGCGCAATGTCAGAGAGTGGTTAAGGGGTATAGCGACACCCATGCTCGTGGATTGCGCAATTTCCAAGTTTTGATGGAGATTGTTGAACGTCATGGTAGCCAGCTAGCACCGATAAATTTACGTGAATTACGTGAAGCGGCACTGGCGGATGAACATGGTAATGAGTTGAAAAAATGCCGTCAGCGTTTGGCGATGGAATAAGGATAGCATCATGAGTTTACTGACATTTTCTCGAAACCATCGGATCAATTTTTCAGAATGTGATCCTGCTGGGATCGTGTTTTACCCACAATATTTCGTGATGTTTAACAATCTCATTGAGCGTTGGTTTGATGAATTACTCCCTGAAGGATTTGCAGGGTACATCCTCGATCAACGTTTTGGTTTGCCCACCGTGCATTTAGAGGCGGATTTTAAAGCGATTAGCCGTATGGGGGATGACGTTCAGCTTGAGCTGCATGTCGAACGCATTGGCGGTAAATCACTGACTTTACGTC
Organism: Providencia sp. JUb39; assembly: GCF_012272845.1. Classification (NCBI taxonomy): domain Bacteria; kingdom Pseudomonadati; phylum Pseudomonadota; class Gammaproteobacteria; order Enterobacterales; family Morganellaceae; genus Providencia; species Providencia sp. JUb39. The sequence continues at coordinate 659,108 of NZ_JAAWXD020000001.1, forward strand.
AACGCTGTACCAGCCTTGATGGCGAGTTGCGCATGGAAGTGACGCAAACCTATGTCACTACATCACTGATTACGCATCAGGCTATTCCAATCCCTGAAGCACTGTATAGCGCCTTAACCCAGCAGCAACCGGTGTAATGGCACAACGTAATAAAGGAGAAACTCCATGAATATCGTTTGTATCGGCGGCGGTCCCGCTGGGCTTTATTTCGGGTTGCTGATGAAACTGCAAAACCCAAGCAACCGTGTGGTGGTTGTTGAACGTAACCGCCCTTATGACACCTTCGGTTGGGGCGTGGTATTTTCGGATGCTACATTAAGTAACTTGCGCAAAGCAGACCCAGTCTCAGCAGAAACGATCAGTGCTGAATTTAGCCATTGGGATGATATCGACATTCATTTTAAAGGTAGCTGTAACCGCAGTGGCGGGCATGGATTCATCGGTATTGGGCGTAAAAAGCTCCTCAATATCTTACAAGATCGCTGCCTTGAAGTGGGGGTGGAATTGGTATTTGAAACCCAAGTGGCGGATGACCAAGAAATTGCACGCCAATATGATGCGGATCTAGTGATTGCGTCGGACGGGATCAATAGCGCAGTACGTACTCGCTATGAAAATATCTTCAAACCCGATATCGACCAACGCCGTTGCCGTTTTGTTTGGCTAGGTACGAAAAAGATTTTCGACGCATTTACCTTCTTGTTCGCAGAAAATGAACACGGTTGGTTCCAAGTTCACGCGTATCAATTCCAAGAAGGGTTATCCACATTTATCGTAGAAACCACGGAAGAAACTTGGTTGAAGGCAGGTATCGACCAAATGTCTCAGGAAGATGGGATTGCTTACTGTGAAAAGTTATTTGCCCCATGGCTGGATGGTGAAAAACTGATTGCCAATGCAGCACACTTACGTGGTGCCGCGATTTGGATTCGTTTCCCTCGCGTGATTTGTGATAACTGGGTGCACTGGACACAACCAACAAGCCGCAAGGAGGTTCCTGTGGTGCTGATGGGGGATGCCGCTCATACCGCCCACTTCTCTATTGGTTCAGGAACTAAATTGGCTCTAGAAGATGCGATTGAGCTGTGCGAAAGCTTGAAAGCGACTCAAGGAGATTTGCGCAAAGGACTTGAGCACTACCAAAAAGTTCGCAGTGTCGAAGTGCTAAAAATCCAGAATGCGGCGCGTAACTCAACCGAGTGGTTTGAAAATGTGCAGCGCTATGAAAACCTCGATCCTGAGCAGTTTGCTTACTCTTTATTAACTCGCTCTCAGCGCATTTCTCATGAAAATTTACGTGTGCGTGATGGTAACTGGTTAACTCACTATGAAAACTGGTTTGCCGAAAAATCGGGTTTACCAGCGCAGGTGGCTAATCAAAAAGTTGCCCCGATGTTGACGCCATTTCGCTTGCGAAATGTGGAACTGAAAAACCGTGTGATAGCGTCTCCAACGTTGCTGTATTGCGCAACTGATGGGCTAGTCAGTGATTTCCATCTGGTACATATCGGTAGCCGCGCATTAGGTGGGGCTAGCCTGATTATGACGGAAATGACGGCAATTTCTCCTGAAGCGCGAGTCACGACAGGCTGCCCGGGAATTTGGAATGATGCGCAAGTGGCGGCATGGAAAAATGTGACGCAATTTGTACACCAAAAAACGGATGCGAAAATTGGGATCCAACTAGGACATGCTGGGCGTCGAGGCTCAACACAGCGCGGCTGGGAGCAAGAAAACCATCCAATGAAACAAGGTAATTGGCCATTAGTTTCCGCATCACCATTACCTTATTTACCTTCAATTTCACAGACGCCCACTGAGCTAACCGAAGCCCAAATGGCAAAGATTATCGACCAGTTTGTGGCGGCAGCAAAACGCGCGGATCAAGCCGGTTTTGATTGGTTAGAGTTGCAAGCTGGGCATGGTTATCTGCTATCAAGCTTTATTTCTCCGTTAACTAACCAGCGTACCGATGGGTTTGGTGGGTCTTTAGAAAATCGTCTGCGTTTCCCGCTAGCGGTAGTGAGTGCGGTCAGAAAAGTATGGTCTGAGGATAAGCCACTGTCTGTGCGTATCTCTGCGACAGATTGGGTTGACGGCGGCACAACAGTCGATGAGGCGGTACTGATTGGGCAAGCTCTCCATCAAGCTGGCGCGGATATTATCGACTGCTCATCTGGCGAAGTATCCCCTCTTCAACAGCCTGTTTATGGGCGTATGTACCAAACCCCAATGGCGGATCGTATTCGCAATGAAGGATCGGTGCCGGTAATTGCCGTTGGTGCGATCACTGATGCGGATCAAGTGAATAGCATTATCGCGTCAGGGCGAGCAGATCTTTGTGCGCTCTCTCGACCACTTCTTGCCGACCCTGCTTGGTTGCTCCATGAGTGTGCTCGCTTTGGGTGGAATTCAGTCACGTGGCCAGCGCCTTATGAGTATGGTCGCCAACAATTAATCCAACAATCGAAAAGCCGTTAATGGCGTAAATGCGAGAGGAGGAAACACCATGACGATTCAGTCCCATGACCAATACAGAGAAAATGTCGCAGGACGCGCAGATGTGGAAGATACACCAGAATTGTTGGCGTATTACAAACAGTTAGATGAACTCAAAACGGGCGCATTGTGGACGGTTGCCAACAAAATTGAGCCGTGGCAGCCAAAATCTCAATCTGTGCCTGTTTTATGGCGTTACCAAGATTTACGTGAGCATGTTTTGCGTTCGGTGGATTTGGTGACTCCGGAAAAAGCAGGTCGCCGTGTTATCTACTTAAACAACCCTGGTCGTCAAGATGTGGCAGCGGCAGTGGGTTGGTTGTATTCCGGTTTACAGGTGATGCATCCGGGAGAAGCCGCTTCGGCTCACGCACATTCATCATCAGCATTGCGTTTCATCATGGAAGGGCGCGGCGCCTACACCATTGTGGAAGGGCAAAAAATGATTTTAGAAGCCAATGACTTTGTGCTGACACCAAATGGTACTTGGCATGAACATGGTGTGGAAGAAGGTGGATTACCGTGTATTTGGCAAGATGGTTTAGATATTCCATTAGTCAATGCAATGGAAGCGGGTTTCTACAAAGTTCACCCCGATTTGCATCAAGCACAAACTCGTCCAATTGATTATCCCGTTGGCATGTGGGGAGCGACTGCATTACGTCCGCACCATGTGGGATGGGATAAGCCCTATTCGCCATTATTCAAATACCAGTGGGGACCCACTTATGAAGCGCTGCAACGCGCCGCAAAAGTAACGGATGGCTCAGTATTTGATGATGTTTTAATGAATTACACCAACCCATTAACCGGCGGGCCAGTGATGCCAACGATTGGGGCTAGTATGCAGTTATTACGCCCTGGATTTGTCGGCAAAGCTCATCGTCATACGGGCAGTTTTATCTACCAAGTGGCGAAAGGAAAAGGGTATTCGATTATTAATGGGCAGCGCTTTGACTGGCAAGAGCGAGATATTTTTTGTGTGCCATCATGGATGTTCCACGAACATGTGAATACATCCCAGAGCGAAGACGCGTGTCTGTTCTGTTTTAACGACTTGCCAGTGATGCACTCCCTTGGCCTCTATTATGAAGAGGCGCTTGTGGACAATGACGGGCACCAAAAAGTGATTAGCTAACTATTTATTTTTTATAACTTTTTATTCCGATGACTTATTTTAATTGTTTACGTGAAGATTTTAGTTAGGTCTGAGACCTGACTCAAGGAGAAAAATTATGCGTCTTATTACTTACCGTTCAGATGTTACCGCAGCAGCACGTTTAGGGGCGATTGTTAACGAGCAAGTCGTGGATTTAGCGAGATTAGCTGAAGAGAATGGTCAATATCTCCCTGATAACATGCTGGATTTTATTGATTTAGGTCCACAAGGGATCCGTGCAGGTACTGAATTATTAAACGCACATAAAGGGCAATTTCCTGCGGGAACTGCATGGCCAGTACAGAATGTAAAAATTTTAGCGCCAATTCCACGCCCAAGAAAAAACATTTTTGGGATCGGTCTGAACTATGTTGAGCACGTTGCTGAGTCGAGCCGTACGCTGGATACCTCTAAAGAGCTACCAAAAGAGCCGGTTATCTTTTCTAAGCCGCCAACAACGGTGATTGGACCGGGTGATGCGATTGAACATAACAGCCAAATTACTCAGCAATTAGATTGGGAAGTGGAGTTGGCGGTGATCATGGGGACGCGTGCTAAAGGGGTTTCTGAAGCGGATGCCCTGAACTATGTGTTCGGTTATAGCTTAATGATTGATATGAGTGCACGTGATTGTCGCCGTGCGGGTCAATGGATTTACTCTAAAGGGCAGGATACCTACGCTCCATTCGGTCCTTGTATTGTGACTGCCGATGAAATTCCTGATCCTCACTCATTAAACCTGAGTTTGAAAGTTAACGGTGTAACCAAGCAAGACTCCAATACTCGCCATATGCTGTTCAATGTGAATGCGTTGATTGCTGATATCAGCAAAGGCATTACGTTGGAACCGGGGGATATTATCGCAACAGGCACACCTGAAGGGGTTGGTGCGGGTCGTTCCCCACAAGAGTGGGTATGGCCGGGTGATGTAATTGAAGCGTATGTCGAAAAAATCGGTGAGTTACGCCACCCAGTGGTTGCGGTATAACCCAAGGGAGATAGCAGCATGTTAAATCTACCTCAATTTAAGGCAGCGGCTGTACAGGCCGCCCCTGTATTCCTCGATACCGATGCTACCGTTGATAAAGTGTGTCGGTTGATTGAAGAAGCAGCGGACAATGGTGCCAAATTAGTGGCATTTCCTGAAGTGTTTGTCTCTGGCTACCCGTATTGGAGTTGGGTAATGAACCCGATTGATGGCAGCCCTTGGTTTGAAAAACTGTGCAAATCTGCCATTGAAGTTCCTGGACCTGAAATTAAAAAAATTGCCCAAGCTGCCGCTCGTCACCATATCAACGTGGTTGTGGGAGTGAATGAGCGCAATCCGAACGGAATTGCCACGTTATACAACACGTTAGTGACGATTTCTGATGAAGGTAAAATTTTAGGACGTCACCGTAAATTAGTCCCAACGTGGGCGGAAAAATTGACGTGGGCAAATGGGGATGCCTCCTCGCTGAAAGTTCACCAAACCAGCATTGGTCCTTTAGGGGCGTTGGCATGTGGCGAAAACACCAATACATTGGCACGTTTCTCGCTATTGGCTCAAGGTGAGTTGGTTCATATTGCCAGTTATATTGCACTGCCAGTGGCACCAAAAGACTATGACATGGCGGATGCGATTCGTTTACGGGCTTCTGCCCACTGCTTTGAAGGTAAAGTGTTTACCATCATTTCGTGTTCGACAGTCTCTGAAGAAATTGTTGAAGCTATGGCTGCGTCGCATCCCGAATCCCGTGAGTTGCTTGCGCGTCCAAATAGCGCGTTTTCCGGCATTATCGGCCCAGACGGTCGAGTGATTGGGGAACCATTGATTGATAAAGAAGGCATTGTATACGCTGAAATTGATTTGAATCGCTGTATTCAACCTCGCCAAATGCATGATATTACAGGGCACTATAATCGCTTTGATATCTTTGACTTACAGGTCAATAGACGTCCATTAACAGCAGCTCGTTTCCATCATGGTGGGCAAGATGTTGATGAACTTAATCAGTTTGCTGAATCGGATGACTCTTCAGTGGAGAAAGGATTATGAGCTTAGCGCGTACGTTTCGTATTGGGCAGATTGTGCCTTCATCTAATACCACCATGGAAACTGAAATTCCGGCGATATTACGCGCCCGTGAAGCGATGTTTGCAGAGCGTTTTACATTTCACTCTAGCCGTATGCGTATGCAGAAAGTGACTAAGGATGAGCTTGCCAAAATGGACTCAGACAGTGATCGCTGCGCCATTGAACTGTCAGACGCCGACGTCGATGTATTGGGGTATGCCTGCTTGGTTGCCATTATGAGCATGGGGAAGGGGTATCACCGAGTTTCGCAAAAACGCCTCCATCAATGCACAATAGATAATGGGCATCCAGCGCCGGTTGTCACTAGTGCAGGGGCGTTAGTCGAAGGGTTACATGCCATTGGCGCGAAAAAAGTATCAATTTTGACGCCATATATGAAGCCACTAACTCAACTGGTTATTGACTATATTGAACATGAAGGCATTGAAGTGGTTGATAGCATCTCATTGGAGATCCCCGATAACCTCGAGGTGGGGAGACAAAACCCATTAGCACCAGTGGAAATCACCAGAAAGCTAAATACCAATGTGGATGCGATTGTGGCATCAGCTTGCGTGCAAATGCCGTCATTACCGTCGATTCAACTTATCGAAGATAGAGTGGGCTTACCAGTATTGTCTTCGTCTGTGGCAACAACTTACATGATGCTAAAAAAATTGGGACTTGATACGCGAGTGGATGGTTTTGGCTCACTACTTAGCGGAAGATTTTAGTTAAATTATGTTAAGAGTTCGATTTCCTTCTGCTACTCTGCTAGCTTCTAATGTCATAAAACCAGAAGCCAGAAAAGAGGAATTGATGCCTGAATCGAAAGTCTTCGTTGATAATTACCTGCCTGCTCTTTTGGGGCAGGCATGGATGCTAGTTTCATCTGAATTTCATGCGGTTGTGGAAGCCAATGGGCTATCAGTGTTGGAGTGGCGAGTGCTTTCTACATTGGCCAATAATGGTTCGATGGGGATCACCGAGCTGTCACAGAAAACCGTCAGCAAGCAACCGACAATCACTCGGGTATTACAACGATTGGAACAACAAGGGCATGTGATCCGTCACAATAACCATACGGGAAGTGACCGCCGTGTGACTTTAGTGAGTGTGACTTCTAGTGGCGTTGAGCTAGTCGAAGGGTTATTGATTGCTGCGGAAGAACATGAAAGGCAAGTTTTAGCGCCTCTTGGTGTTCGTAAAAGCAAAATGCTCAAGCAGGTTTTACAAGAATTAATTGACAGACATAGCCCAGAAATCAAATAGATAAGTTGCATTAAAATACTCGGAATTATCCGTTTTTGATGAGTAATAAGGGTTTGTAACAGAAGAACAGATTAAATCCTTATAAAACACGAGTATATTGAATGGATATGTAATGTATTGGAAATTAAGTAATATCCTGTAACACAATGATTGCTATCGTAGTTTTTGATTTATTTTGTTTTTTTATTCAGTAATAAATTGATGCTTTACATTGATTTGATTTATCTATTTACTGCAAGGCAGATAACTAAGATAAACCATTATGGAGCACTCAATGTCAGTAGTGACACTTGTACTCGTTTTTTTACTTGCAGTGATCGTGAGCGTATTTGTTTCTCGATTACTTAAAGATATCATTCCATTGCCAATTATCCAGATAGCGTTAGGGGCTGCCTTATCGTTCTACGGATTTACAGTGGAATTCGAACCGCATCTTTTTCTCTTTTTATTTATTCCTCCATTGCTATTTCTTGATGGATGGCGAATTCCAAAAGAAGCCTTATTCCAAGAAATTAAGCCAATTATGTCATTGGCGATTGGCTTAGTGGTCGTCACCGTTATTGGAATGGGGTTCTTTATCCATTGGCTGATCCCAACGATTTCACTGGCGGTTGCCTTTGCACTGGCAGCTATCCTTTCCCCAACTGACCCTGTGTCGGTATCTGCAATGACAGTGAATTCGCCACTGCCATCGCGTATGGCGCACATTCTTGAAGGGGAATCTCTACTCAATGATGCGACGGGCTTAGTATGCTTTAGCTTTGCGGTTGTGGCTGCGCTGACAGGGGAATTCTCTCTGACATCTGCTGCGGGGCAATTTGTGCTGGTGGCATTTGGTGGGATAGTGATTGGTTTATTAGTCGCATGGGCAATTGGCTGGTTAAACCAATTCTTAGTCAAGCGCACAGGTGAAGAGCCAGCTATCCAAATTATGATCAGCCTGTTAATGCCTTTTACTGCGTATCTGCTGGCTGAACATTTACATGTTTCCGGGATCCTTGCTGCCGTTGTTGCGGGTATTGCGATGCACTACGAAAAAATCGCAGGGCGTATGCAAGCGGCGACTCGAATGCAAAGTAAGGCAGTTTGGGACACGGTACAAACAGGTTTGAACGGCATGATCTTTATTCTACTGGGTGAGCAGCTACCAGGGATGTGGACCAATTTGCCTCAGGTGGCCGAAGCTGCAGGTGCTAGCCATCCTTGGATGCTGTTTGTGTATGTTGCCGTTATCACCATTGCATTAGGTGCACTGCGTTTTGCTTGGGTATGGATATCAATGACCCTGACAGTTTTCCACAATCGTCGTCGTGGAAAGCAAGCGGATGAAGTACGTATTCGCATGATGGCGGTGATGGCAACGGCGGGAGTTCGCGGGGCAATTACGTTAGCCGGTATTTTAACGTTGCCATTCTTAATGCCCGATGGATCATTATTCCCGAACCGTGATGTGGCTATCTTCCTCGCGATGGGGGTGATCCTGTGTTCGCTGTTAATTGCCAGCATCGCCTTGCCGATTTTAACCAAAGGTTTAGTACAAGATTTACCTTATGATAACGATGAGATTCGAGCTCGTCTGGCACTCAATGAAGCAGCAATGGCACATATTCGTGAGCTGATGAACCACCCTTCTGATGATATGGATGAAATTGCGATGCGTACCGAAGTGGGTGCTCAGCTGTTAGAAATTTATGGTCGTCGTTTAGATAATACGGATGAAACAGAGTCAGATGTGTTTGATTTACATCGGATGATCGAGATGGAACGTTCGATGTCAGATTCGGCTCTGAAGGCGAAGCGGGAAGCGTTATATCAAATGCGTAAAGGGAAAAATATCAATGAGCGAGTGTACCATCGCTTACGTGATGAGCTTGATTTAAAAGAAGAAACATTAAATCACCATAAGAGTTCAAAACACTAGTTTCTAATTTACGACTAAAGGGCTTAAGGTGACTTAAGCCCTTTTTATATACTCATTGAAAAAATTTTTATTGCTGATAATGTAATCTCTAATTACATTCAGGAAAAAATTATGTCACAGCATGTAGCTCACCTCATTATTATGATGACCATCACTTAACTGGTGGGAGTTTGCTACATCCTCAACCCGCCAGATAAGGCGGGTTTTTTGTCCTTGTCTGGTTAGCATTCAACAAGGAGCCCTCTATGAATCTTTTCGACAATACTCAACAACACACGCAAGAACTTGAAGCCTTAATTGCCAGTGCAGATCGTGCCATCACAGAAGAAAATTTTAGCTATTTAATGGATTTTTATTCTGAGAATGGCTCGTTAGTGGTGAAAGACGGTTTACATGTCCATGGAAAAGAGAACCTAAAGAAAGCATTTTCTGCTATCGCTGAATTTTTTAATCACAGCCTGCAAGTGTCTCAAGGTACGGTGAAAGTTATTTTTGGTGAAGATTGCGCCTTAGTCTTAGCTGAAACTATTTTGAGTGCGCAAATGCAAGATGGTACGCCGTTTAATACTGTGCGAGATGCCACCTACGTATTTAAACTCATCGACGGTAAGTGGCTATGTGTGATTGATAATTCTTATGGAACTTCACTGCTCAAATCCTAAGGAAAGCTTTGCCTCATTCACCCGCGTGTATCATGAAAAAATAGCGATATTCAGTTTACGTAATAAATGGTTTTTTATTGTAATTATTCAGTTTTATTGTTGTCTCTGGAGTTAAGTCTAAGGTTTATACTCGGGACAAGAATAACAGTGGAGGATATTTATTATGTCAATTTTCAGCTGGTTATTTAACCTCGACAGAAATCGCTATAACTCGAAACGCGATAACCAATATCGGGGTCATTCAGGGCATGGCAGCAGTTCCAAGCATGGTTCTCGAGGTAAGCATGGTGGGGGTTATCAGCACAATGATGGTCGAGGCGAAGACAACTATTTTTCACACGGACAAAACATCCAAAAAATAAGATGCCGACAATGCAAAAGTGCCGTAGACCCAAATGCCAATTTTTGCGGTGAATGTGGAGCATCAATTTAAGGAAATAGAAAAGGTATTTTTGATTCAGGAGGAAGCATGGCGGAATCGTTTTTTTCTCATAAAAATCATTACCAGCTCTACGTTAAGAATTTCATTGCGTCACCAGCTTCGATGGGAACGGTGTTCCCATCATCTCGTTGGTTATGTCATACCATGATTGACAATATTGATTGGGCTCAATGTCATCAAATTGCAGAGATTGGTGCGGGTAACGGCGTCATGACTCGCTATATTGTGAACAAAATTACGACGCAAACACGTTTAGACCTCTATGAAATTAATCGTGATTTTATCGATATTTTAAATCAGATTGATGACCCGAGAGTGGCTGTTAATCCATGTTCAGCAGAATATTTATTGGGTGATTATGATTTGATTATTTCAGGAATTCCTTTTCTGTCCCTGAATAAAAAAACCAGCATGCGAATATTAAAACAGGTGCATCAGAGCCTATTAAAGAATCAGGGTAAATTGGTGTTATTTCAGTATACCCAAGGTTGTGAACCGCTATTTTCACGTTATTTTTCATTCACAAAAGAACGTGTGTATCGCAATTTTCCACCTGCTTGGGTGTATACCTGTGTCCCCAAATAATGAATCTTAGGCCGGCGTGATAGAAACTGGCCTAAGACTTTTTACGTTATTTAGGGCGATACATTTCGAGTTTTTGCTGCTCTTCAATCCAATAATAATCCGCAGGTCCGCCTGCCCGCATCAAAGGTTTTTGGCGAGCACTGTTATATAAGCCTTGCTCTAAGGTAGCTTCATCGATATGCACCATCACCACTTCTCCCATGACCATCCACGTATCCAATAGGCTACCGTCAGCGCGTTTTAATTGCTGATATTCAGTGACCACACACTCCATGGAAACAGGCGTTTGGGCGATGCGCGGAGGCGTAATCAATGTGGACGGTAAGGTGGAAAGCCCAGTAAGGTCAAACTCACTTTCTCCACGAGGTAACATTGCACTGCTTGAATTGACCTGCTGCCCAAGCTCAAGAGTTGCAAGATTATAAACGAACTCACCTGTTTCGATTGCATTGGTGACGGAATCTTTTTTCCCAACGCTCGAGAAGACCAAAATGGGCGGTGAATAATTAAAGATATTGAAGAAGCTATAGGGCGCAAGATTGGTGTTACCTTGCTTATCGCATGTGGAGATCCAACCAATAGGGCGTGGACCAATTAATGAGGGGATCGGATCATGGGGAAGCCCATGACCTTGTTGCGGTTGGTAGCTGTAAAACTGAGTTGTCATTATTGGCTCCTTTTTTTGTTATCCTAACGGATTAATTTATTCTAGTTAATATTAGAAAATGAAAAGTGCACGATATGCATAGTTTAAGCATGATATGGATAATGGTAAATTTATCATGATTAATATGACTTATTTTGATGAATTTAAATTATATTTAAAGATTTATTGAATGAATTTATAAAACACAAAATATGAGTTATTTAAGTGTATTTTTATTTCTCATTAAAATATTAAGTTTTATGTTTGATATTTTTTTTTTTATTTTAATAAATTTAATTAAGTTATTATATACGGTATTTATAATTTAATAATTCTCTATTATTTAAATTTAAATAATATTTTTAAAGAATTATCATGATTAAGATAAGTGAATATTTAAATTACTAGCTAATTATATCATATTGTCTTATTTATATAATCTATTGATATTTAATATTATATAAATAAAATTCAGATATAAAAACGATCAATAAAGTTAATTTGATAGGTATTAACTATTAAATGATATAATTTCGATCGATATAAACGTATTTACAGATTTATTTACTGTATCTATATTTTAATAAATTAAATTTCCTGCACTTTGGATATATCCATTTTTTATTACGCTATTTGCTCAATGAATTGGCTACCTTTGAGTAAATAAAATTAAAGCTATTTAAACTGGTTTTAATATGATGAAAAACAAATATCGATTACGTGAAGAAGTTGGTTTATTTATTCGGGAAGCACGGCTTAATTGCTCATTAACAGGTGAGGAATTAGGGCGTATGCTTCATATTAGTCAACAGCAAATATCTCGCTATGAACGTGGTATTACTAGTGTAAATATAGAAACGCTTGATGCCATATTAAAGAAATTAGGTAAGGATTGGTCTGAATTCTTTTTCAAAGTTATTGCTAACTATTCAGATGAAATAGCAGAGATAAAATTACAAGATAATTTTTTATTTCAAGATAAAAAATCAAAATATTCCTATTACGATAAATTAAAATTCAAAGCCTTACATGATCTTTAATCATGAGTAATTAAATTAACATGTTCTTCGGTGGTTATATAACTAATTGTTATTTAATGTTTTTCTGTTCCATTAATTATTTAATGGTGTATTGCGTTTCTCCTATTTTTAAACGAAAGGAAAGTCATTATATGAAACTTAATCAGTTAGCAATCATTACACTGCTGGCAACATCAGCGACTTCTTTTAGTGTAATGGCAGAGAATACAGGTACGGTGAATTTTATCGGTACAGTGGTGACTTCACCCTGCAATATTGCACAACCATCGTTAAAACAAACTATTGATTTTGGTCAGCTTTCTCGCCGTGGTTTAGAGAATGGCAGAACGGCTGAAGTGAATTTTAATATTGAATTAACAGGGTGTGATTTTTCAGATTACACCAAAGATGGTACAGGGGCGTCAGCAGCGGTGAAAAGCATGGAGTTAGTCTTTACAGGGCAAAATTACGCCGATGCGGGTAACACTTTGCTTTCAACTTCTCCGGGCAATGCAAACAACGTAGGTATTGGTATTGATGGTTTTGAATTTGGCAAAGCTAAGGATATTTTATCGAGAATTATCAATAAGAAGGGGGATAACACCTTAACCTTCAAAGCATTAGCTAAAGCGATTGATACCACAAAAGATGTCGCTGAAGGTAAGTTTAGCGCCGTAACTAACTTCCGAATTACCTATCAGTAAGCATCTGAGTCTACCGCCAGTGAATAACTGGCGGTATCAATACGGAGTTGAAGGAGAAAGTTGAGGGAGACAATTGTGATTGTTTATCAACGGGTAACTCGCCAATTAGCTCAACTGATGACGATGACCATTCTGATGTGCCTGATGATTTCGGGGGCGGCGGCGAATAAAAAAATAGAGCTTAATGGCAGCGCAACATTGAAAGGTATTGTTATCGCTACACCGTGTTCGGTTGTAATGGAAAATAGATTTCAAACGATTGATTTTTCACCTTTGGCAATCCCCCTGCTTGGTACAAAGCTGCAGCGTGAGCAGCATAACCAACCTTTTATTATTGAGTTACGAGACTGCGGAAGCCTTTACTCTTTACTCGACAGTAAAACATGGTCTATTCGATTTGCAGGGGAAACAGCGGAACACATTGATGCATTTGTACTAAGAGGCGCATCACAAGGTCTCGGGGTTTCTGTCCTTGATAGCCGTTTTAATACATTGATTCCAGGGCAATATTACCCTTTGGCAAATAATGTATTACGGCAAGACAAATCAGGGAAAGCGCTCTATCTACAGTACTTTTTACGTCTAGAGCTAACTGGGCGACCTATTCAAGCGGGTAACTATCAAGGGTTAATCCGTTTTTTTATCGATTATCAATAACATCGATTATCAATAAATTGCAGATAAACATGATCTCGAAGTCATTTTCGAGAGGGGCACACTCGTCGCATTTGGGATGGTATAGAGCATGATGTTCAAACATAGCAAACTAAGACAGACGATTTTATTGGCGCTAATTATAGGGATTGGCAATAGCTATGCTGCTGAATTTAATACCGATGTGTTAGATGCCGAAGATATGAATAACATTGATATGAGCCAGTTCTCTGTTGCGGGATATGTTCCACCTGGAGACTATGTTTTGACTGTTTTTGTTAACGGTCAGCGTTTAGGCGAGCCGAGAGATGTTGCTGTTTTTGATGATAAAAGTACAAAAAGTGTAGGTTCTCAGCAAGTGTGTTTGGCACCTCAGTTGCTGGATTTTATGGGACTAAAAAAATCTGCGGAGGAAAAAGTCACATTATTTCATGATGAAAAATGTTTGAATTTTTCGGCTCTGGCTGGGGTACAAACCAAAGTGGATTTGCCTTCTATGTCCCTAAAAATGACCATTCCCCAACTGTGGATGGAATATCGTGATCCTTATTGGGTTCCCCCAAAATTATGGGAAGAGGGGATCAATGGTTTGTTTGTGGACTACAGTGCGAATATTTCTGCCACAAAAGAGACCGATGGCGACAAGCGTGTTTACTTATCTGGTAATGGAACATCGGGCATTAACATTGGGGCTTGGCGGCTGCGCGGTGACTTCAATGGGACTTATCAAAAGCAACATGGAGGCAGTTATTCGCAAGAAAAACACAACTTTGATTTCAGTCGGTTATATGCTTTTCGATCATTGAAAGAAAGCGCTGCTTTGCTCACGCTCGGGGAAAATAACTTTTACTCGGACGTGTTTGATTCTTGGCAATACACGGGTATTTCGATTGAAAGTGATGATCGCATGTTGCCGCCAAAATTGGTGGGATATGCTCCTGAAATTATCGGTGTGGCGAAAACTAACGCCATTGTGATCGTTCGCAGTCAGGATCGGATCATTTCAGAAACCTCGGTGCCACCGGGACCTTTTCGCATTCAAACCCTTGATAGCGGGATCCGTGGTGTGCTGGATGTGACGGTACGTGAAGAAAGTGGGGAAGAGAATAAATTTAGTCTTAGTACTGCATCGCTGCCCTATTTAACTCGTCCGGGTCGGGTAAATTATAAAGCGGCGCTAGGGAAAACACGTTATGACAATCGACATTTAACGGGAGATCCCGTCATTAGTGGTGAATTGTCATATGGTGTATCAAATGCGTGGTCGCTGTATGGGGGAGCTCAACTTAATGCCTATTACCAAAGTGCCGCTTTAGGGATTGGGCGTGACTTGTTCTCTTTTGGGGCCGTCGCGGTGGATATTACCCAATCTTTTGCTGATTATTCAGATGACAATAAAGGTCATTTACAGGGGCGCTCTTACCGTTTTAATTATGCGAAGTCATTCGAGGATCTTCGTACAGATATTACTTTTGCGGGCTACCGTTTTGCCGATAAAGAGTATCGAACGTTAATGCAATATATGGATGAGGACAGAACTGGGCATTCACCGCGAGCCACCAAGGAAAATTACCAAGTCTACTTAAATAAATATTTTGATGATTTTAACCTCTCGTTAAATTACCAGTACAGCACCTATTGGCAGGATGACCCACAAACCCAGTACGGTTTATACGCCAATACGAGCCTGAATTTTGCTTCCCTTTCCCAATATAGCGGCAATATTGCTATCTCTGCGACGCGAACAGAGCGAAGTAATGGTTATGAAGATGATGCCATTAACCTTTATTTGACGATCCCGCTGTACAGCGGACATAGCTTGACGTTTTCTGAGTTGTACTCTCGTTCCAATAAAAAGAATCAATATAACCATAATGTGGGATATAGCGGTTATGGGGAGAGGGATAATTACAGCCTAACGATGGGGTATAACCACGGGCAAGATGTGGATAGCCAAACGAGCTTGAGCGGTTTTTATTCCCGTGATCTCTCGGATGCCAGTGTGTCCATTAATGGCAGCTATGTCCCTCATCAATACCGCAGTATTGGGGCATCGATTAATAGCGGGATCACAATAACGACCAAGGGAGCCGCGCTGCATCTCTCTGCCCACGGTGATACTCGCTTAATGGTGGAAACTTCAGATATTGGCGGCGTACCACTGAATCATGGCGTTACAAAAACCAACCGCTTCGGTTTAGCGGTGATCCCAAATGTGAATAGCTACCGTAAATCCTCGGCTTCCATTAATACCAGTAAATTACCGAACAACATTGAAGCGCTCAGTGCTACCAGTGATATCACGCTCACAAAAGGCGCGATTGGCTATCGAAGTTTCCCTGTGATGAAAGGGGAAAAACTCTTCTCGGTGATCACCTTACCGAATGGCAAAAATCCTCCGTTTGGCGCCAGTGTGCGTAATGAGGCGAATCAAGAGCTGGGAATTGTTGGGGAAGAGGGCGTGACCTGGCTGGTGGGTATCGAGAAAAATGCCGCGTTGTGGGTCTATTGGCGCAACCAAAAACAGTGTCAGATAACGTTGCCAGATAGGTTAACCACATCCTCTTCAATGCTGTTACTGCCATGCCAAAAATAACCGGCATGCCAAAAATAACAAAATTTTTATTATCTTTAATCTATGGGGTTGATTATGTTGAACTTTAAACCTATTTTCGCAGCATTGATAAGCATGCTTATTGGAATGCCACAAGCCTCTTATGGCGCGGTAACTCTGGATAGAACGCGAATTGTTTTTCCGGGCAATGAAAACTCTATTAATGTACGCATCGCGAATGATAATCCTGAAGAAGCCTATTTAGCGCAAAGTTGGATTGAAGACCTTCAAGGTAAAAAACTCACTCAAGGCGCTATCCTTGCCACGCCACCATTACAGCGGGTAGAAGCTAATAGCTACAGTTTAGTGCGCTTGAGCAAAACGCCGTTATTAAGCCAATTACCTGATGATAGAGAATCTGTTTTTTATTTCAATTTGCGTGAAGTTCCGCCGAAATCCACGGAAGAAAATACACTGCAAATCGCACTGCAATCCCGTGTCAAATTGTTCTATCGCCCTGAGAAAATTCTCGAAGCATCTCAAACTAAATGGGCGCACAACATTACGTTACAAAAAACGGTCAAAGGCTACCGTTTGAATAACACTACGCCGTTTAATTTAACGGTGATTGGGGTGGGGAATAGCAAGAAACAGTCGGAGGAGAGCAGCTTTGAGGTTGTGATGGTCGCCCCTAAATCCACATTCGAGATTAACAGCCACACGCTGAACACCCCCTATCTCACTTACATCAATGACTATGGTGGCAAGCCAACACTGGTATTTCGTTGCCAAGGAGACACCTGCACAGTCTCTGGGGAACAGTAATGGAGCCAAGACATAAAAGGGGAAAAAGTGGATGAATATTGTCCGGTTCGTTATCGGGATTATCACAATGACCATAAGTGCTTGGGGAAATGGAGAGGAATTTCTAGGCAGCGTGCCACCCACTGAATCCCATTATGAATCTTCACAGACGGGCTGGTTTTTGGTGAATGCCACGCTATTCAATGCCCCGTGTGGTTTAACGGTAGGGAAAACGCTGACATTAACCCATTGCGGCGCAGGAGTTGCATTCAGTGAAAATAAACATGGAGCAAAAACACCGGCAATTTTGCTCGTGGTGGATATGTTAACGGGGGAAGAAACAGTGCGTTACCCCGTGGCACTTATTGATGGAAATAACCCCGTTCAGCTTCCTTCTGTGATTGAGAGCGCGCATCCACTGCGACTGGAGGTGAGTTATGAGTAAGCTAACCCTGTTTTGGTGGCTGCTAGTGCCCCTTTTCTGGAGCTTTTCGACTCAAGCTAATGCGCAATTTTTGGATGTGGAATTTAGCGGAGAGTTAGTGCATTTATCCTGCAAAGTGAGTGCAGGTTCCGTCAAAAAAGAGATTCAATTAGAAAATTTACGCATGGAGTCTCTTAATCTGGGGGAGACCAGCGTTATCACGCCGTTTTCCATTGAAATTGACCATTGTCAGCGTGCGGAGCTGGGAAAGCTCATCAAGATAACGTGGCATGGAACGCAGCTAGTGAATATTGATGGGGATAACTACCTTATCACTCAAGGTGATAGCGGCGTAGTACTGGGGATTATGGATAGTAAAGATAAACTCATTGATTGGGATGAGCCGATTGATGTAGGCAGCGTTGCAGTGGTGAACGATGAACAGTCTTTATCTTTTGGGGTGGTAGCGCGCAAGCCCCCTTATGGCTACGTCAGCACAGGGCAGTTCTCCGGTTGGGCTACGTTTTCCGTGGAGTATAAATAGTGAAGCAAATCAATAAAATCAGAAAGTATTGGTGGGGTTTACTGATATTTATCTCACCGGTGGTTAATGGGGATGTGTTTGTGGATGTCGTGGCGACAATGGTCGACCCTGCTTGCCACGTACGCAGTGAAAATAACGACTCACCACTGCAAATTAATTTTGGGGTGGTTGAAATTAATGGCGCGCCAGGGGTTTCGTTGACCAAAGATTTTCCGGTGTATATCAGTGGGTGCTCAGGGAGAAAAACGTTGTCGGTGTTACTCAACCCAAAAGGTTATGGAACGGAAGAGTACCAAGGTCGCCAAATTTTATCCACCAGCGCAAAAGGGTTGGGGATCGATTTTTTTGATATCACGGATGGACTAACATTTCCTTTAGAGCTCAATCAAATACAAACTATTACACCACAGCCTATCAGCGCGACGGAGCACCGTATTAATCTTCAAGCAAAGTTGGTGAACACTCGACCACTAAGCCAATTACCCGCAGGAAGATTTACGTCGGCCATGATGATCTCAGTCACTTATCACTAATGGGAACAGCAATATGTTGACAATTAAATCCATAGCGCGGGCAGGTTGTTTAGTCGGAGGAATACTGTCAGCGATGATGGCTCATGCAGATTATGCGGCGCAAATTATCGATCCTAATACGGGTTACACCATACGCGTGAATAACAGCAGTATGCTGGCGGATCATCCTGATAGGGGATCGGACGGTCAAAATTACTATCAAGTTGGGGAGCCTTTTGTGGTGGATAGTAACCTTGCGGAACCGACTGGTATGGTGAAGTGTATTGGGCGTCGCTGGGGAAGTACGAACACGCAAATTTTGCCAGCAAATGCGTTTCATCGATTATTTATGTATGTGCCTGAAACGGGGTTTTCGATTGCAGGACTCAAAGCGTATCGGTTGAACGCCAACCTAGTGATGACGGTGCAATCCGACATGATGGAATGGACGAACCGCAGCTCCGGTGTGTGCTCAATGTCTTATGCAGATACACAATTTGAGGTTCCTCGATTTAATAACCATTTTCCTATCACCATGACGTTTTATATCAAAGAGCAAATTATCGATGGGCAGTTGATTATCAGTGAAATGCCGTTAGCAGGCTACGTGCGTGCATTTACCAACCCAAAAGTGGCGCCACCTTATGATAGCTGGACGCTTCACGAATCTTCTGTGCCATTACGCTTGGCGGCTTCGCAAATTAATATCGGTGCAAAATGCACATCCAGTACCAGCAACGGGGATCAAGGGATATTAAATTTACGCCATGGGCAGTTAAACAGCTTGTACTATGATAACCGCGCTAGTGGTCAAGTTACCTACAGTTGCCTCTTCCAGTCGGCAACTAAAGTACGTTTACGCTTGGATTACACGCAGGATGATGATCCTCAAAAGCGTTTACCGATGAAAAATGAGGCGAATGATACGATCTACAGCAATTTGGTGATTACGGATCTTGAAACGGGACAATCCGGCAAAGAGATCAACGCAGAAATTCACAGCCTGAAAGAGTTCGAAATCAGTAGCCACCTGCAAGGGGAAAATGCCCAAGCGGGTGACTATCGTGGTTCTGCATGGCTGATTGCCACCTTGGATTAAGGTTAGGACTCAATACGCTGAATAAAACTCGATGGGGTTTGTCCGAGCCATTTCTTAAACATGGTTGAGAACGAACCCACATTGCTGTAACCAAGATCAAACGCCACTTCAGTGATCGATTTACCTGCTGAAATTTGGCTAATGGCACTCAGTAAGCAGGCTTGTTGTCGCCAATCTGAAAATGACAAACCCGT
Source organism: Providencia sp. JUb39 (assembly GCF_012272845.1). Classification (NCBI taxonomy): domain Bacteria; kingdom Pseudomonadati; phylum Pseudomonadota; class Gammaproteobacteria; order Enterobacterales; family Morganellaceae; genus Providencia; species Providencia sp. JUb39. Next base: position 678,858 of record NZ_JAAWXD020000001.1, read on the forward strand.
TTGCGCCCCAAAAAAGCGGCTAAATGAGCGGTCGCTTTTGTGCAGTTTTGCAGCCCACTCTTGGGGAAGCGAGGTAATTTGCGGTGATTTTAAAAATTCGCGGCACAAGGCTGCGAGGCTTTCATCTCGCGGGATCGGGGCAAAGAATGGCAGCGGCTCGGCGCGCGCCACTTCATGGAGGATCAGCTGCATCAATGAGCCATCGCGTCCGTTAAGATCATATTCCAGTGGCACATCAACCGCTTCTAATAGCAATTGGCGAAGTAAAGGCGTGACGCGCAAAACTTCGCATCGATTGCCTTGGCGGGGCGCTGCCGCAGGTTCGATATATAAACTGCGAGTGCTGACATTCAGCATCCGTGTTTCATGGGCTGTATTCTCAGGGATCCACACGCCACTGTCGGGGGGAATAACCCACTCACCATCTTCAGTGCTCACCTCAATTAGCCCTGTTGCACCATATAAGAATTGAGCGCGGCGATGCTTGTGAGAATCCAACAGCACGTTGGGTAAGTAATCTGTCGCGAGTGCGATAACATCCCGAGCGACACTATCAATGGTACTCAGTGGAATATTTCTCATTGTAATTTTGGTTACCGTCGTTTATTGGCTGAAATTCAAACATAACGAATTATTTTCTGAATATAGGCAAAATTTATTGATATAACCACATGTTTCACGCGGTTGGCTGAAATTCCAATGCCTTTGGCGGTTTTTCAAAAGTTGGCTCAGTGGGAAATGTTTACGCTATCGCGGCAACCTAATGTATGCCAGAGGTAGAGTTATCATGAAAAATTATAATGATCAGAGTGAACATCTGATTGAACCATTGACCCGTCGTCGGTTTATTCAAGGCAGCTCTGCACTCATGGCTGTCCCATTTATTGCCACGAATACGGTCGCTTCAATACCAGAAAACCCCACTATTATTCCTACGACCACCTTACCGAATGACGGTGAGCGAGTGGTTTCCACATGCAGCAGTTTTGACTGCGGCGGAAAATGTGATATTCGCGCCCACGTTAAACAGGGCGTCGTTACGCGCATTAGCACACGTCCTGACGGGGATCTTGATGAAGAGATGCCGATTATGCGTGCTTGTGTGCGCGGACGCAGTTATCGCAAATTTGTTTATCATCCGAACCGCTTAAAATACCCAATGAAGCGCGTAGGCAAGCGTGGTGAAGGGCATTTTGAACGAATTAGCTGGGAAGAAGCCACCACGCTGATTGCTGAAAATATGCAACGCATTAACCAGCAATACGGCCCTGCATCGCGCTTTGTTAGCTTAAGTACTGGGGTGACGGGCGGTATTTTTTCAGGGGCGAATATGTTACGCCGTCTGTTTAATTTGACGGGGGGATTTCTGGAAAATTACCACTCTGTCAGTAACGGCAACACCATGGCAGTGACACCCTACACTTATGGCACCTCGGCGAGTGGCAGTACATTAGACACATTGGAAGAGACTCCACTAGTTATTCTATGGGGACATAACCCGAATGAGACTATTTTCGGGCATACCAACCATTACTTCCAAAAAATGAAGAAAAATGGCACCAAGTTTATTGTGGTGGATCCACGCTATTCCGATACCGCGTCTTCGTTAGCGGATCAGTGGATCCCGATTTTGCCTACCACCGATAACGCCATGATGGATGCCATGATGTACGTGATTATTAGCGAAGGTCTGCATGATCAGGCATTTATCGATAGCTATACCGTTGGTTTTGATGAACACCAAATGCCAGACGGAGTACCGGAGAATGAATCCTTAGTCGCCTATTTGATGGGAAAAAAAGATGGTGTGGTGAAAACCCCTGAGTGGGCGGAACCGATAACCAAGGTGCCAGCGCAAACCATTCGCCAACTGGCTCGAGAATATGCCACAACCAAACCTGCCGCCTTGATGCAAGGGTGGGGACCTCAGCGTCATATTTGCGGGGAGCGCTCTGCGCGTGGTGCGACATTGCTAGCAACCATTACGGGAAACGTCGGTGTGAAAGGGGGTTGGGCTGCTGGTTATGGCATGGCCGTGACGCCTGATCTTCGTAAAACACTGGCGGGTCCCAGCCTATTTGAAAACCCCGTTAAAGCGAAAATTAATATCACCAACTGGGTACAAGCCTGTGAGGATGCCAGCCTAGTCACACCGGATAACGGCTTAAAAAATGCAGAAAAACTGGATACCGAAATCAAAATGATTTTTTCCCTTGCGGGAAATTACATGACGAACCAGAACCCCGATATTCGCCATGCCGCCAAAGTGCTGGAAGATGAAAACAAAGTTGAGTTTATCGTCTACAGCGACTTGTATATGACGCCAAGTGCCAAATATGCCGACATCTTACTGCCTGAAACCAGCTTTTTAGAGCGCTGGAATGTCGGCGGGACATGGGGTACAGGGAACTACATTATTCTGTCTGAAAAGGTCGTGGAACCTGAATTTGAGCGCCGCAGTGATTATGAATGGCTCTGTGATGTGGCAAACAAATTGGGGGTGGGTGAAAAATTCAGTGAAGGGCGCACGGAAAAGCAGTGGATTGAACATCTGGTCAATGATGCTCATGAAAAACGTCCTGAAGATGGAATTCCCACCTTTGATGAATTGCTGGTTAAACGCCGCCATCTTTTGAAACATAAACCCCATACGGGGCATGTGGCATTTGAGAAAAATATTAAAGATTTAGCCAATAACCCGTTTGAAACCCCATCGGGCAAAATCGAGATTTTTTCGAAACGTCTGTATGACCGTAATGACCGCGATATTCCCGCTCTTTCTCATTATGTGCCTGCGATTGAAGGTCCTGAAGACACGTTGACACAGCAATACCCGCTGCAATTGATTACATGGAAAGGGCGCAACCGTGCGAATTCCACTCAATTTGCTAACCCATGGTTACAAGAGGTACAGCGCCAAGAGTTGTGGATCAACCCGATCGACGCGAAACGCCGCCACATTACGGATGACGATCGCGTGAAAGTGCATAACGATCGAGGGGTCACGATGGTACCCGTTAAAATTACCTCACGGATCATGCCGGGGGTGGTGGCACTACAAGCGGGAGCATGGTGGCAGCCAGATGAAAATGGTGTCGATCAAGGGGGATGCGCCAACGTTTTAACGTCAGCACGCAGTACGGCAATGGCGCACGGTAATGCCCATCAAACCTTATTGGTGGAGGTAGCAAAAGCATGAGTAAATTCCACGTTTATCCCGCAGTGAGCGACAAACAACTCGGGTTTTATATTGATTCGGCGCGCTGCTCAGGATGTAAAGCGTGCCAGGTGTCCTGCAAAGATAAAAACAATCTCGAAGTTGGACGTAAATTTCGTCGGGTTTATGAAATCACGGGCGGAGAATTTATCGAAAATGGCTGCGGTAGTTGGGAGAACAATGTGTTCGCCTACACCTTGTCTATTTCGTGCAACCATTGTGCTGACCCAATGTGCGTAAAAAACTGCCCAACTACTGCAATGCATAAGCGTGAAGGGGATGGCATCGTGATGGTGAATACGGATAAATGCGTGGGGTGCGGAACTTGCGCGTGGTCGTGCCCCTATGGTGCGCCGCAGATGAATCCCGAAACCAAGCAAATGTCCAAGTGCGATTTCTGTATTGATTTGCAACTGCAAGGGCAGACTCCCGTATGTGTGACGACCTGCCCACTCGGTGCGATTCAGTTTGGGCCTATCGATGAGCTGCGCGAACGCTTTGGTTCGCAAGCGGATGTGAAAGGGCTGCCTGACTCATCCATTACTCACCCCAATTTAGTGATCCATCCGCACCAAGGGGCGGGGCGTTATACCGTGATCCAAGGAGCGAAAAAATGAATGAATGGCCACTACTAATATTTACCTTGTTGATGCAAGCCTCTATCGGGCTAAGCGTGATGCTGGGGATTTGTGCAAAAAGATTGGCGACGACTCTGGGTGGAAATATTCCTTCGAGCTTTCTGCTGCGCTATTTATTTATCGCTTGTGTTCTGGCGGGTGTGGGTTTGCTCTCCTCCATTACACACTTGGGGGTACCGCTCAACGCGCCTAATTCGTTATTAAACATTTTCTCCTCTTGGCTCAGTCGTGAAGTGGTTTTTACGGCAACTTACTTTACGTTCTTGGGCCTCACTTTTTTGTGGATGTGGTTCAAAAAACGACTCTCCTACGGGTTACTGGGGCTGGCGATTATTGCGGGGCTGTGTGATGTGTATGCGATGGGATCAATTTACCGTTATACCTCCATGTTAGTGTGGATGAATGACAATACCTACCTGATGTTTTATGGGGCGATATTGACCCTAGGGGCGGCAGGGTACTATTTATTGGTTAGCTTCCTATTGAAAGATAAAGGTCAAAATAGGGCGCTTGCATTATTGATGGTGGTGGGAGTGAGCTTAGTGGTTCGTTTGATTTATCAACCATTCTACGAAAACTATTTGCTGGAAACTGCTTACACTAATGAATCCGTTACTTTTCCCATTGATTCAATTAATGCTTATCAACAAATTTGGTCACTGCGTTTAGCCAGTTGGGTGGTTGGGTTTATTGCCATTGTGGCTATCGGCATGGGGGCATTTTACCGAATTAAAGGCGAGGCACAGGGTGTTCTGGTTGGGCGTAGCCAATATGTTCTTGTGGTGGGCTGCGTTTGTGCTTTGATTGCTGAATTTATGCTGCGTTACTGTTTTTATACAATCCATATTTAAAAATGAATAACCGAGCCAGATAGGTTCGGTTATCTAATTTACGCTTAAAGCATGGGTGACTAAGCTACCTTGATCATTGATATACACCGCAATAAGTTTGCCATTTTGCCAATGACTTCCTTCGAGCTTTTCGGTTGAATAGGGTGGGATCATAACGCTTTTTGCGATGGGGGTATTTTGGCTATTTTCATAATAGAGCTGTGAAATATTCAAAAAATAAGGGGTGGGGTTTTTAATCGAAAGCTGATTCTCGGAATGTAACGCACTCACGTTATTGATAAACGACTCTACGCCATTGGCAAGCGCAGCGGGTCGATAAAAAACTTTAATACGAATTTGTAGCGCCAGCTGGATAATATTCATTCCTTCTTTATTTTGAGGTTTTGGTGAAATATCAAGTACATTCAGGTAAAAAACGGATTCTCTATCTTGCGGTAAATCCCCACCAATAAATCGAATCCGTAATTGCGCGCCATCATGAGCGGCGATTTTGGTCACAGGAGGCGTCACAATAAACGGCGCCTCTGTTGTTTCAGGGGTGGAATGGATATTGCCCTCATCAATCCAACTCTGTACTAAGCTTGCGTGTTCACTGTCATTAACGGTTTGAATATTGGCAGATTTTTGGTCGCTTAAGTAAATCAAACGCGTTTTTTTGAGTATTAAGCTCGCGTGCGTCTGTGAGCTGAGAAGGAGCAACATAAAACCGTAAATAATCCCTTGAATATACCGCATTTTTTCATCCTTCTAATTATAAGACATGACCACAGTTGCGGTGCTGGATACAGGGCCTTGCGTCACGATGGCAGGGGTATAAGGGTAATAGTAAGCCCCCATGTTGAGGGTAAATGATGGGGAAATGGGACTTCCTTTTGCCACAGTGAATATAGACGTTGCAGTACTTTGTGCTGACACGCTATTGGATAGAGTGATAGGCGTATTAGGATTACTCGCCATCACGAGTCTAAAACCTACACCGGCAGCGCCTTGGCTGGCGGTGTTATTCATGGTGGTTTTATCTGCTGGGAGTAAGCTGCTGCTGGATAAGAAAATACTGATATCCCTTGATGCGTTGCCTCCCGCAAGAAAATCACTGCAAGTGAAGTTGAGATTAAAGGGAGTGTAACCTGCGCGCGTTGCTGATTTGACGGTACTGATGCTGACAGGGGGCAGAGTGACGACTAAACCTTGGTTTGAAAAGTTACAGGTGGTGGTAATAGGGCTATAAGTCACTTGAACGGGTTGTAAATAGATATCATCAGGCTGAGTTGTCCATACAAATCCCAGTAAAAATGCTAAGAGCCTAGCCACCACATCAAGAAGCCATTGTACAAGACCTAAAGTGGATGCATCCGAAGCAAAAACAACGGGGTTAATGGTTGCGGTGCTTCCTGCAATTTCAATATAGTTCGAGCTTGGTTTGACGGTCACTAGGGTAAATTGCATGGTGAAATTTACATTGAGTTCATTGGCATTGTGGGGACCGGGGGACAAGTTTGACACATTATTTTTTTCTAATTGGGTGACGGTGACTTCGACTAATTGCTTACCCCCATTAAATCCTACGGTCGCTTTTCGACCTTGAAATGGTGAGGCAATACCTACGACATTGGGGAGTAATCCATTATTGGTACAAGTAAATGTACCGGAAAATATGGTTCGAGAGTCTTTGGTCACGACAGTCGATGAGCTGGTTAAATCGTTTGATAAATTAAAAGCAATAGGGGATGCCGTGACGGTTGACGCTTGTCGGCAGTTAGCGGAAGCATACTGGCTGACGGCAAGTAAACTTGAAAATAATAGTGCCAATGTGGTTTTTTTCATTGGATTTTCCTTTATTGACAGCGGTTTTTACCTTTATCCATCGTGTTAACTGGTTGATGGATCACGCACTCTTTCTCCCCTTTCAGCTTGATGTGTAAGGCTGAAGGTAGCTGTTCACTCTTAAGGTACAGCACGCCAGATTGCCCAACATATCCAATATTTTGCTGTTGTGGATCGACGACTTCAGTACCGAATGGCAGGCTGTGACCATTGGCTAATTCACCGCGTAAAATAAAGGTTTGTCGAGTGTCTGTTTCTAACTTGATGTAGTTAACTGCGCCTTGGTACGGGCTGATGTTTGCCATATTTCCGAGCACTTCAGCGCCTGCCGTGTTTTCGGTATCAGAGAGGGTATATGAGTTAGCGCGATAAGGGGTACTGTTGGTCACTAGTACCACACCTCGCTGATTGGTTAGCGTGGTTTTATCGTCATTTACCATCATATTATTGGCCATTGGGGCATCAATGATGGTGTAGGTATCTCCAGTATCACCCGATAAGGCGATATGGTTAGGAATAGCGACCAAGGTGCCTCGAGCGCCTAATCCTGCCTGACGATAATCATTCGCTTCGGTATAAGAACCGGATAATGTGGTGTAAGGGTGTTTATAGGTAATATTTCCACCGAGGACATTATTACCCCCAGACTGATTCGTGCCAGTCACGGTGTAATTAACTTGGTTATCTTTCCCCGCGATGCCACTGACACTCAAAGCTGTTTGTTCATAGTGAGAGTCAGTAAAATAGCTACCTAAGCTAACGTTAGCGCGTTTTTCGAATAGGCTAATGGGAACGCTGATATTCATATAAACGCGAGTTTCTTCTTTATTATCATAATTACGCACCCGTGATACGGATACGTTGTAGGAAATGTCGTTGTAGTTGTTGGCATAACCGACTTGATATTCTCGGCTACTGCCGTGAGTGTTCCAGTAATCACGATGGGTACCAGAAACAAAAACAGAGCCATAACCGTCGCCAAGCTGCTGATTCAAATTAAGGGTGAAGGTATTTTTCGCCCGTGAGCCACGTAAGGCATCGAAGTTGCTTAACGAGAGATCTGAATTGTTATTATTGCCAATTTGGTTGGCATTCTCGTCTTGATATCGCTGCCATGCTTTGTAGTTATCATGGGAGTAGATTGAATCAACAAAGCTATAGTAGCCGCTAGTGGAATAGCGGTATGTGGCGAGAGTTAAACTGGTCGAGGTGGCATCAATAAATTTACTGTAGGTTAAACGATAGCTTTGACCACTTTTATCTCCGCTATCCAATTTAGTTTTGGCGTGAGTGACGTCCGCCGAGATAGCACCAAAGCGAAAGTTCCAACCACTTCCAATGACGGCGGAATAATATTTCTCACTGAGTAGAGCGCCTGAATAGAGTGTCACTAAGTTATTCAAGCCGTAATGATATTCACCTTGAATAAATTTAGGTTGGTATGAGGTATTGTCGATTTTTGCTTGCCCAGCAAGAACGTTATAGTTGGAAACGCCCTCTTTGAGCATGTCGGGTACGGCGGAGTAGGGAACAGAAAATGACTCTTTTCGACCATCAGCCTCTTGTATGACCACCAATAAATCACCACTTCCCGCGCTAGGCTGAATATCGTTAAATGCGAACTCTCCTGGCGGCACGTTTTCTTGATAGACCAAATACCCATTTTGATAAACGGTGACTAAGGCATTGGTTTGTGCGACGCCCCGAATAATAGGAACAAAGTTTTGGCTTGAGTTTGGCAACATGCCCACTTCCGTGGCGAGCATAATGCCTCGCATACGAATGCTATTAAATAGCGCTGTTGGTGTATAAAAATCGCCAGCCTTTAGTCCTGAATTAATCTGGCTGATTGGGCGGTATACATAGCGGGTGTTGTTGCGCCATTTTTGCGAGCCATGGGATGAATAGCGATAACTGGATTCATCACGAAATTGCCACGCACCTAAATTGACACCCGAGTTGAGGGTGGCATAGAAATTCTCATTATTTCTTTTTTCGTGTTTCTTTTCTTTATAGCTGTAATAGTTTGTATTGTAAGCAAAAATAATGGCGGGTACGCCATGTTGCCACAAGCTGGGATCGACATAACCAGATTCAGATTGTTTAATCGACACTTGTGGAACGGTAATGTTTAGTCGTAATTCGCTGATTTTAAATTGGTAATGTAAATTGGGTGCCAGTGAGCTGAGTTGAACATATGCGTTATTCTCAGGCTGATCTACTTGGTTAGGTGTGGTTTTTAAACCGAGCTTAGGGACATCACTTTGCGCAAGGCTGATCTGCTTACCATTGTCTTCAACATTGATGTCAAACTGCCCTTTCCAAACCTGATTAACATAGATATCCGCAAGCTGCTTGCCCGCTGGAATTTGTCCATCAGAATAGAAACGAGAAATATCTCCTTTCGCAGATTCACCCACCAAAAGGGAGGTATCGAATTCATCTGCAAATGCATTTTTTAGATAAGTCTGTAGCCCTATTAAAATAAGGATGTAGAGATAATTTTCTTTTTTCATGATGGTTTCTTCTGTTAAAGCTGAAGGTTTTTAGATTTGAAAACACCATAATCATCAACATAAGTCAGAATAAGATTGCTACCTTTTAACTGCTTTTTTAAAGGCAGTGTTTTGGATGTGTGTGGTGGAACCATCTCTGAATCAACAAGCGCTGTTTTTTTATCTTCAGGCGTTGTAATAGCAGCAATAGTAAAGTGGTATTGGGAGTTATTATTCACGACAATACCGTTATTATTTAGCTGGTAATTAATATTGTCCGTGATATTTTCAGGTAATTCAGTTAATCCCTTAGGTCGATAAAATAATTTTATTCTTGAACGCGCCGCTAATTGAATGACATTTTTCCCTTTCATTGAATCTGGCGCTTTAGGAATATCTAGGACATTTAAATAAAAAACACTTTCAACATTATCTGGAAGTTTTCTGTCTGTTTTTTTAATTTTTAATTGTTGGCCTTGTAAACCCTCTATTTTGATAATAGGAGGATAAAGATAAAATGGTGCATCTGAATTTTCAGGTGTTGAGTTTATATTACCATCATCAATCCATGATTGAACTAATGACGGTGTGTTACTGTTATTAGTTAATTGCACAGACATGCTTTGTGCAGCTTCTGGATATATAATCCTTGTTCCTGTAATAATAACGTTTGAAAATGTTTCTTTAGAAAATAATAAAAGAAGTAAGAATAATAGTTTTATTTTCATAATAAATTCTCACTAAAAGCTAGGTTCAGAGGAACCTAGCTTGAGTTTATTGTTATAGATACGAAACGGTATAAACAACGTTTGATTGCAGCGCACCGACAGATGCGGCAGTCGCATTTGTTTTGTAGTAGCTAGCAATTAAGTTCAATGTTGCACCCGCAGCTGAAGTGGTATTGGCTGCGGTTAACTGAGTATCAAAGGTCGTATTTAATGGAATAGCAACGGTTGGTGATCCAGTCTGTGACAAGCTAAAGCCCACGTTACGAGCAACGGCCGGATCATTTTCGTTCACTGTTGTATTCATTAAATACAGGCCTGAAGGCGAAATATTACTTGAAGAGAAGTGAAGTTTTAATGTCCCTGCTGGCGTACCTCCACCAACAATTGCACAGTTTGAAAAGGTAAGCCCAAAGGCTTTTTGGTTTTTTGTAATAACTGTACTTGCCGTTGTTCCTGCATCAGAAGATATAATCGGATCTAAAGCAATCGACATATCAGCGCTGTTATTACCATTAATCGTACAGGTAGTATCACTAATTGCACCGGAGAAAGAAATAATACCTCCAGGGCTATTTGTGGCAGCAATTACTGAGCCAGATAACACGGATAAGGACAGTATTGATAGAGAAAGTATATGTCTAGGCATAATTAACCCCATCGAGGTTCTCGATTAATTAAAATAAGTGATTTTTTTTGCGAGTCAGAATTAACTAGCTTTTTAAGCTTAGACAAGGTTTAAAGATCTTCAAGATATGTAAAGTGGAATTAATAGGTTTATAAATCCAATGATTTCAAATTTTCGGAGTAAAATTCTGTATTTTTTATTCTTTATTGTTCAATGTGCTGAATTTTTGCTTGTAATGAGTGATGTTACTTAGTTAAGTATAGATAATATAAGGAATATTTTATTTTGTGATTTTGTTTCTATTTTATTTTTATTCTGGATTTTTTTGTTTCTATTTATCTTCAATATTTAAACAAGTAAAAAGAGTATTATTTTTTTAATATTTTTGTTTAATTAATTAAAAATTTATTGAGTAATTAGTCTCATTAATTATATGGTTAATTTTTGATGAGGTGTTTTTCAATTTAACTGCCATTGAGTTATGGAGTTCAAAAAATTAGTTCAAGAAAAGAGAGCATAAACTCTATTTTTGAATAAGAAATAGTGGATTAAAAATAACTAGAATTACCTTGATATAGATGAATAAAATGAAAATTAAAACAATTCTCATTTCTGATTTTTGAACCATAATGATAAGTAACATAACGTAGAGAGATGGGGGATGCAAAATGGTCGGACTTTTCAATCGTTGTTTGTCACATGAAGACGCAGGAAAATTGCTGTTGCGCTTAGCTGTGGGTGGGTTAATGCTATTTCACGGAATGAGCAAGTTGCTAACAGGTGCGAGTGGCATCAAAGGGTTGTTAGCCTCTTATGGTTTACCTGAATTTATTGCTTACGGCACAATTTTGGGTGAAGTGGTCGCTCCTATTTTTATTGTGTTGGGTATTTTAACCCGACCATCTGCATTGTTAGTGGCGTTCACGATGGTTGTTGCATGGTTAATGGTGGGGTTAGATAAAACGTTCTTACTGGATAAAACAGGGGCATGGGCGATTGAGAGTATCGTTTATTTCTTTGTGAGTGCGCTGGCGATTGCGTTACTAGGGGCAGGGAAATTCTCTGTGGTAAAAAGTGAGAATTGGCGATAAATAGCGTGGAATAGTGAAAAGGGCATCGAAATCGATGCCCTTTGTTTGATAACGAGAAACGCTATTTAGCACTAAATTCTAAGATGGTTTTCTGTAAGAACGCATCTAACAGGCGACTATTTTTACAAGACGGCTCTGGAAATTGGTAGCGTTCCATGCTGTCTATGGTTTCTTGGATTAAGGCATCAATAGCGGGTCTGCGAGCACCATACAGGCATTCTTTGCCTCGACCTTTTATCTCTAGCAGCGTATTAATTTCCGTTAATACATCCTTTTGTCTCACACATGCCGCGACTAAATCACGAAAAGCCATCGGTGGCATATTTTTATGGTTCTCTATCCATCGCAAAGCTAATACTGACCGTAAGATATAAAAGTATTTTTTTAATCTCACTTCTTCGCCCTTCAAATCAGTGTGTAAGTTCCTTTTACTGATAGAAAGATAGTGATAACGCGCCTTTAACGGCGAGTAAAATTGTTCAGCCAATGATTCTAACTGAGCAAAAAAGTCCTCATCTTTATGATAAACAATCGGCGACTGTAACCATTCAATTAATGCGGGGTTGGAATTACGCATCAGTTTTAAGGCTTTTGATAATTCCCAACCCGACACATCTAGCTCGTCGTCAATCGGCTTTTCTATCACATCACGCTTTCTATCGAGTGTCAGATACCAATCGAGGGAATGCACATAGATAAAGCGCACATCATAATCACTGTCTTGTGAGGCAAATCCCCAACCACGACTACCGGATTCACAGGCAAATAATATTTTGACTTGGTGAGTGCGTTCTATCTCGCTTAATGTTTCACGTATCCTTTCTTGCATAAGCATGGATACGCCATCACTCATTTTTTCCATGCTGCTACTTTTCATCTTTTTTACTCCTAAAGGGGGTATTACCCCTTCACACACACTACTTGGCGTAGCGTATGCACAATTTCTACCAGCGATGATTGGGCTGCCATAACTGCATCAATGTCTTTATACGCCATTGGAATTTCATCAATCACATCGCTATCTTTTCGGCACTCAACATGGGCGGTCGCTATCTTTTGGTCGCTCACGGAAAAACGTTTTTTAGCTTCTGTTCGGCTCATTACGCGCCCTGCGCCGTGGCTACATGAGCAAAAACTCTCTTCGTTTCCTAGACCGCGAACAATAAAGCTTTTGGCTCCCATTGAGCCTGGAATGATCCCCATTTGCCCTTTTTGGGCAGATACAGCCCCTTTTCGAGTCACCAAAATTTCTTCACCAAAATGTTGCTCTTTTTGCACATAGTTATGGTGGCAGTTTACGGCTTCTTGCTGGGTCATAAACGGTTTGGTGATTTCTTTTGATAGCGCTTCCAGTACGCGATGCATCATTACTTCACGGTTATGACGGGCAAAATCTTGTGCCCAACCTACGGCTTCCATATAGTCGTTGAAGTATTGACTTCCTTCTTGAAAGTACGCCAAATCGCGATCGGGTAAGTTGGCGATATGCTGCTGCATATCTTTTTGCGCCAAGGTAATAAACAAGTTACCAATCGCATTTCCCACGCCGCGAGACCCGCTATGTAGCATCACCCAAACGCGGTTTTGCTCATCCAAACACAGCTCAATAAAGTGGTTCCCTGTTCCCAACGTCCCTAAGTGGTTGTAATGGTTTGTCCCACGTAGCTTCGGGTACTTATCGCAGATGCGTTTGAACTCTTCATCTAGCTGCGCCCAGTGGGTATCCACAATATCAGGGGCACGATGCCAAGCGCCTTTATCTCGACCGTGTCGATGAGTGGTTCGCCCATGAGGTACTGCCGCTTCAATGGCAAAACGAATATTTTGCAGGCTATCTGGCAAATCCGATGCGGTTAGCGATGTACGCACCGCAATCATTCCACACCCAATATCCACGCCAACCGCCGCAGGGATAATCGCCCCTTTGGTTGGGATCACGCTCCCGATAGTGGAACCTTTACCCACATGCACGTCCGGCATCACTGCGAGGTGTTTAAAGATAAACGGCATTTTTGCGGTGTTTTGCAATTGGGTCACTGCCGCAGGGTCAACAGGGACTCCGTGAGTCCACATTTTTACTGGCGCACTATTAGGTTGCATGATTTGGTTAAAGTTATTGTTATTCATTGTTATTCCTTAATTTTTACCAATCCGTTTAATACTTGGTCCAATCCACCGTAAACGGAAATTTGGTCGATTCGATGTGCAATATTTTCTAAGGTTTCGAGCTCTTTCAAACGCAAGGCAATAGGGTTGTTTTCCATCACTTTGGCGGTATTCAACAGTGAACGGGTGGCGGCGGTTTCTTCGCGGCGACGGATCACGTTGGCTTGCGCTGATTTTTCGGCTTCTACTACCTGAGACAAGATGGTGCGCATGTCTCCCGGTAAAATAATATCTTTCACGCCAATGCTATCGATTTCTAAACCGAAGGTGAGGGCGGTTTGTACCACATGCTCCATCATCAGCTGGTCGATTAACTGCTTGTTTTCCAACAGTTCATCTAAGGTACGTGTGCCGATAATTTCACGCAGGGCAAATTGCAGCTCGCGATATAAATAATCTACCGGTTGGCTCAATTTGGATAACGCCAACAGAATGTCGGCATAGCGCCAGTTTGCCGATAAGTTAACACGTAAAGTCACTTTATCTTTGGTCAAGATTTCCTGACCACTGACTTCCAAAGCCTGTAATCGGGTATCAATCACGTCCACTTCAGGTTTGCGACAAATCTTCCAATAGCCGTAAGTGCCGGGTTGCAAAATGGATTGAATTTCACCATCTAATTTGAAGATACCTTCATGCCATGCAGGAACTTGGCTGATTAACGCCAGATCGGTACCTTTGATGCGTTTTTTACCCGCCAAACGCGCCAGTAATGTTGGGTTGATAACCACATCGTCCGTAGATTGGGTTTCGATGCGCAAGGTATTGCCCGTTTTCCAGTACAGTCGGCGCGTCGCGGGCGCTAAAATTTCATTCAAGCTGTTATGCAAATAAACAAAGCCCATTTCATCATCTGCAAGAGTGATATCCACACAGTATTCTTCAACCCAATCAGGGTGAAACTGGCGTAAATGTTCAGAGAGTTTCTCTTCGATCGGATCATTATTCAGTTCAAATTGAGTCACTGTCAGTTTATTAAATAAATCATAGAGGCGATGTTCGCCAGCCACGAACAGTTGCTTGAAGTCGCCTTTGTGTGAAGTCAGTGCAATGTATCCCTGTGCCACGTTAATTTTAGTCATTATTATTTTCCTTTTTATTTATTGAGGTGTTATCGAAATCATCGACGAAGCGAGGAGGGAAACAATCGAGCGCCATACGGCTGTCTACTGTTTTGCTCAATGCCCGGTGCGATGACTCGGATAACACTGTGTGGCGAAACGGCAACCACGTTTTATTCATTTGGTTTTGAATGTCGGGACTCGAACCCGATAGCGCATGCTATTACCAGATAGGTCTTACCAACGGCGGAATACAGACCATGAAGTGGGGCTAGCCACCATGTCTGCACCGGTAGAACTGAAGTTCTGACAAATTCCGGTAGTGGACAGTCAGACTATTGCCAGATGCGTGCCAACTTTCTAAAAATGCCATTAAATATTTTTAATTAATTGATAATTAACATTTAATTATTTTTATGATTTTTCCGGTGCCATTGTTTATCAGAATGACTTATGCTTATTTATATATTTTTATATCGTAACTTATAAATATTTATAAATATGAATCAAAAAAGAAAAGTGGTTATTGGCGTATTGGGGACTGTGCTTGATAGACGCGGTAAAAAAGCCAATCGCTGGAAAAAATGGCGCCCTACTGTGGGGCTGTGCCAGCAAGCAGATTTAGATATTCACCGTTTTGAGCTAATTCATCAGGTGAACGACTACTCGCTCGCGTGCCGGGTGAAAGAAGATATTGAGCAGGCATCACCGAAAACTGAGGTGATACTGCGTGAAGTGGATATTGCGGATCCGTGGGATTTTGAAGAGGTCTACACTTCACTGCTGGATTTTTCTGCGGACTACCCTTTCGACACAGAAAACGAAGAGTATTTGGTGCATATCACGACAGGCACCCACGTGGTACAAATCTGTTGGTTCTTGTTGACGGAAGCCCACTATCTGCCTGCAAAATTGCTCCAAACTTCACCGACTCGCGGGGAACGGGAAACCGATCCTGTGGGTATGTACGCGGTGATTGATCTTGATTTAAGCCGTTATGCGCAGATCACCAGCCGCTTTGATAGCCAGCAGCAAACTCAGTTGGCATTCTTAAAAGCGGGGATCGCCACCCGTAATCAGGCGTTTAATGCCATGATTGGGCAAATCGAGCGTGTGGCACTGCGCTCTAAAGCGCCGATTTTGCTCAATGGTCCAACGGGGGCAGGTAAATCGTTTCTGGCTCGGCGAATTTATCAGTTACGCCAAGGGCGCCATCAAGTCAAAGGGCGTTTTGTGGAGATTAACTGCGCCACCTTGCGCGGTGATAATGCGATGTCCACGTTATTTGGGCATGTGAAGGGCGCATTTACGGGCGCACTTAACCCACGCCAAGGGTTACTGAAAGAGGCCGACGGCGGCATTTTATTTTTGGATGAAATTGCCGAGTTAGGGCTTGATGAGCAGGCAATGCTATTAAAAGCCATTGAAGAAAAAAGCTTTTTCCCATTTGGTTCGGACAGTGAAATTCAAAGTGATTTTCAGTTGATAGCTGGCACCCATCGCAACCTTGCCGAGTGGGTGGAAGAGGGAAAATTCCGCGAAGATTTATTCGCCCGTATTAATATGTGGACGTTTGCGCTGCCAGGGCTGGCGGATCGCCGTGAGGATATTGAGCCGAATATCGATTATGAACTGGCAAAATTCTGCCAAGCGCAGCAGAGCCAAATCCGTTTTGATAGAGAAGCACGTCAACTTTATGTTCAGTTTGCTTGCTCCCCTCAAGCTGCATGGCGAGGTAACTTCCGTGAATTAGGCGCTTCAATTTCCCGTATGGCAACCTTCGCCGAACGAGGGCGTATTACGCAGTCTGTGGTGGAAGAAGAAATTCAGCGCCTGAGTCAGCAGTGGCAGCCGAAATCTAAATTACAGCTTCCTACCGAAGTGGGGGAAATCGACCTGTTTGAACAGCAGCAGTTAGCCACCGTACTGGATGTGTGCCGAAAATCTTCATCATTATCAGAAGCTGGGCGCACGTTATTTGCGGTGTCTCGCCAACAGAAAAAACAGCCGAATGATGCCGACCGGCTGCGAAAGTATTTAGCTAAATTTGGATTGGATTGGAATAAAATCAATCAGATTTAAATAATAACAACGATAAAACAAGGAATTATGATGGAGCTGACTTTCTTGGGTACTAGCGCAGGTGTGCCAACAAAAGAGCGCAATGTCACCAGTATGATATTAAATTTAGTCGGTATCCGTAAAAGCTACTGGCTCTTTGACTGTGGCGAAGGTACTCAGCACCGAATCTTAAACAGCCCTTTTAAAACACCCAAAATCGAGAAGATTTTTATTACCCATTTACACGGTGACCATATTTTTGGGTTGCCAGGATTGCTGTGTAGCCGCTCTATGGGGGGAACGACGGATCCCTTGACGCTATATGGGCCAAAAGGGCTGAAGCAGTATGTGGAAACTGTTTTATCAGTGAGCGACTCCTATATGACTTATCCTCTTGAAATTGTAGAAATTGAGGCAGGTAAGTTATTTGATGATGGGGAGATGGTCGTCACTGCGTATCGGTTGGATCACCGAGTAGAATGTTATGGCTATCGTATTGAAGAACATCCAAAACCGGGGGCGCTAAATGTGCAAAAACTGGAGCAAGATGGGATCCCTCGCGGGCCTTGGATGCAGGCGCTGAAAAAGGGCGAAGTGATTGAGTTAGAAGATGGTCGCACCGTGAATGGAGCTGACTACCTTGGTGAGCCAGTTGCAGGTAAAGTAGTGGCGATTTTTGGGGATACCATCCCAACGCCAGATGCGTTGTTATTGGCAAAAAATGCTGATGTGATGGTGCATGAGACTACGCTAGAAGTGGCGCTGGAGTCGAAAGCCAATGAACATGGGCACTCTTCGACCCGTCAAGCTGCGCAGCTAGCCAAGCTAGCGGGGGTAAAACGGTTTATTGCGACGCACATTAGTGGACGTTATGGCTCGGATGAAATTCCGCGTTTACTGGCGGAGTGCCAAGCTGAGTTTCCTGAGACGCAGATTGCGGAAGATTATTTGACGGTGCGGATTTAGTTTTTAAGCAATCGACACGCATAAGGAAAACGTGTCGATTTTTTGAATAAGTAGCATCAGGTTAGTAAATCACTTTCACAAACCCATTGCGGCAATATGTTTCGTATTCATCACTGAGTTGCCGATTTGTGACAATCACATCAAACTGGGATAGTTCGCCCATATTGGCGGTCGCCACTTCATCAAACAGATTGTAAGGCGCTAATAAAATCTTACGGATAGATTTTTCCATGCCTTTCTTTTTCATCGGTAAATCATCGAGATTATAGCAAGTCACCCCATACGCACTGTGAACGCCAGTGGCGGACATAAATGCTTTTTTGGGGTTAATGGAATCTAATAACGAAGGCAGCGTTGGGCTGTAAAAAGAATCACTTTTTGGGCGGTATTCCCCACCACACAGTAGCGCCGTGGCATTTTTTTTCTGGCTCAATGCGAGAAAAACGTTATGAGAATAACAAATTCCGGTAAAGCTAATTTCTTCTGGGATTAAGGCTATTAAGGTCGCCATTTCGATGCCATTGTCGAAAAAGATCACATCGTCTTCACTGACCATACTGGCGGCTAAATTTGGGATATACAGCTCTTCAGTTTGATCTGGCGTGAAAATATCGGCATGGGGTTCGTGAGGGGCTAAAGCGGTAGGTTGAGTGACAGAAACAATATAGCCACCAAGCAGTGACATTGGGATAGGGCCTTCGGTGTCCGCATTGAGATCTCGGCGAATGGTCATTTCAGAGACTTCGAGTATTCTCGCGGCTTCTTTAAGATGAATGCGTCCTGAACGTTTAATACATTCACTTAATCGGCGAAGGCGTTCTTTTTGTTTAGTTTCTATCACCCTGCAATCCTTTTTATGATGGCGCGGACGAACCGCGCCCCGTTGTTTAGTAGTCACTTGGAGTGGTATTTTCTCCCGTCACAATAGCGACACTCGCACTTGCACCAACGCGGTTAGCACCAGCTTCAATCATCTTAATTGCGGTTTCACGCGTACGTACGCCACCGGATGCTTTGACGCCAATTTCATTACCAACCACTTTGCGCATTAAAGCGACGTGATGCTCAGTGGCACCCATTGTACTGAATCCTGTTGAAGTTTTCACAAATCCAACGTTAATTGTGCGGCAAATTTCACAAACCTGTGTGATTTCTTCATCAGTTAACAGGCAAGTTTCGAGGATCACCTTTAATGTTGCCTTACCACAAGCCGCAAAAACAGCTTCGATATCTTGACGAACAAAGTCTAAATCACCGCTTTTCAGCATGCCTACGTTGATGACCATATCCACTTCATCGGCACCACGGCGCACTGCTTCAGCTGCTTCAAACGCTTTGGCTTCTGTTAAACATGCGCCTAATGGGAAACCAACAACACAGCACACCATCACATCGCTATCTTTTAAACATTCGCTTGCCAATGGTACATAGCCAGTGTTAACACACACAGAGGCAAAGTGATGCTCTGCGGCTTCTGCACATAACGTTTTGATATCGTTAACTGTTGCGTTGGCAGCCAATAAAGTGTGATCAATATATTTCGCTAAATCTTGCATTTTAAACCTTCCTATATGACGTTTTTCAGAATAGATGTGGAATAGGTAACAAAGAATGAGGAAATGTGGCAGATATAACACTTGATCATTCGTTATTCGAGATCCTAATCACAAATGATATTTTTGCAACATGATAATGTTATGATTATATCATTATGTGATTTATTTAACACGAGGGACATTATGGATATAGCAGTTATCGGTTCAAACATGGTCGATTTGATCACCTACATTGATCAAATGCCTAAAGAAGGGGAAACCCTCGAAGCCCCAGCCTTCAAAATCGGTTGTGGCGGTAAAGGGGCAAATCAAGCTGTTGCCGCAGCAAAATTAAACTCCAAAGTCATTATGCTAACTAAGGTCGGTGACGACATTTTTGCGGATAACACTATTCGTAATCTTGAGTCTTACGGCATCAATACGCGTTATGTAGAAAAAGTGCCTTGCACCTCGAGCGGCGTCGCACCGATTTTTGTGAATCAAAACTCATCTAACAGCATCTTGATCGTCAAAGGGGCGAATAAGTTTTTATCCCCTGAAGATATCGACCGCGCGGCGGAAGATCTGAAAAAATGTAAATTGATCGTATTGCAGCTGGAAGTGCAGCTGGAAACGGTTTACCACGCAATTGCCTTTGGTAATAAGCACAACATCCCTGTGTTGCTTAACCCAGCGCCAGCACAACGCGCACTGGATTTAGATTACGCATGCCGTTGTGATTTCTTTGTACCGAATGAAACCGAGCTAGAAATTCTGACCAATATGCCTGTGGATACCATGGATAACGTGCGTCGTGCTGCGCAATCCCTGTTAGACAAAGGCCTGAAAAACCTGATTGTCACTTTAGGTGATAAAGGTGCGCTATGGATGACTCGCGACAGTGAGCTATTCATTCCCGCTATCAAAGTGAACGCGATTGATACCAGCGGGGCTGGGGATGCATTCATTGGTTGCTTCTCTCATTACTATGTTCATACCGGAAATATCGAAGAAGCGATGAAAAAAGCGGTTCTGTTTTCAGCCTTTAGCGTAACTGGAAAAGGCACGCAATCGTCTTACCCAAGCATCGAGCAGTTCAGTGAGTTTGTGCAGTTGAATAATTAGTACGCATCATCTTTCAAGCACCAGAAGCATTACCTGTACCCACAATATTTGCTCTGAATTTGAATGATGTTGAGCATGACCGGTTGAAATGAAGGTTGCCATTAGAGCAAAAAGCCCGTTTAACCGGTTAAAAATATAATAAAAATTATTAAGGGTTAATATGAACATCAAAAATATAACTCAGTTACCTGATGGGTACCTGAATAAGACACCTATATTCCAATTTATCCTACTTTCTTGCTTATTCCCGCTCTGGGGATGTGCAGCAGCACTGAATGATATTTTAATCACACAGTTTAAAAGCGTTTTCGAACTCAGTAACTTTGCCTCTGCATTAGTGCAAAGTGCGTTCTATGGCGGTTACTTCTTGATTGCCATTCCAGCTTCACTGGTTATCAAAAAAACCAGTTATAAATACGCGATTATGATCGGGCTTATTTTGTATATCGCGGGTTGTTCCATGTTCTTCCCTGCGTCTCATATGGCGACTTACACCATGTTTTTAGCCGCGATTTTTGCTATCGCGATTGGTTTAAGCTTCCTTGAAACCGCAGCGAATACCTACAGTTCGATGATTGGTCCAAAACAGTACGCGACTCTGCGTCTGAACATCAGCCAAACCTTCTACCCAATTGGTGCCGCAGGCGGGATCTTATTAGGTAAATATTTGGTCTTCTCTGAAGGGGAAAGCCTTCAAAACCAAATGGCAAACATGGATGCGACGCAAATCCATGAATTCCGCTTAGCGATGCTGGAAAACACCCTTGAGCCATACCGTTATATGATCATGGTATTGGTGGTTGTGATGATCCTGTTTTTACTGACTAAATTCCCGAAATGCAAAGTGGCAGAAACGGCGGAACATAAACGTCCTTCTGCACTAGATACCTTAAAATATTTAGCTAAAAACAGTCGCTTTAGAAAAGGGATCATCGCCCAGTTCTTATATGTGGGAATGCAAGTTGCCGTTTGGTCGTTCACCATCCGTTTAGCGCTGGAAATGGGGGATATCAACGAGCGTGATGCCTCTAACTTCATGGTGTACAGCTTCGCCTGCTTCTTTATCGGTAAATTTATTGCCAACATCTTAATGACTCGCTTTAACGCGGATAAGGTCCTGATTATCTATTCAATTATTGGTGTGCTGTTCCTGGTGTATGTGGCCTTTATGCCGAGCTTCACTGCGGTGTATGCAGCTGTACTGGTGAGCATCCTGTTTGGACCGTGCTGGGCAACTATCTATGCGGGTACTTTGGAAACTGTCGACAACGAGCATACTGAAATGGCGGGTGCAGTGATTGTCATGGCGATTGTTGGTGCGGCAGTTGTACCTGCTATCCAAGGCTATGTCGCGGATATCACTCACTCTCTGCAACTCTCTTTCTTAGTTTCCATGTTGTGCTTCGTCTACGTAGGAATTTACTTCGTTGGCGAACGTCGCTTTAAAGCTAAACAACAAGCCAAATAATAAACTGTGACTCAGGGTAGGCTTCCTGCCTACCCCATCTTTACCTCAAACCGTGAGTATGACAATGAACACAATTATCCCGTTACATAAACGCTTATTTACGGAAAAACCGACCTTAGTTCTGAAAAATAGCCAGTTTTCCGTTTCCGCATTTGTCTATCAATCTGGCGTGCAAGGGCTGCGTGTTGAAAACTCGCAGGGGCACTTAACCATTTTGCCATTTTTAGGGCAGATGATTTGGGATGCTGAGTTTTGCGGGCAAAATCTGAAAATGGAAAATATGTTTTCAGAACCTAAGCCTGTTCCAACTGTGATTGAAACCTATGGCTGCTTCGCCTTCCATTCTGGATTAATCAGTAATGGTTGCCCATCACCAGAAGATAACCATCCACTACACGGGGAAATGCCTTGCGCACCAATGGATAACGCATGGCTTGAATTGACGGAAAACAGCCTTACAGTGTGTGGCGAGTATGAGTATGTGATGGGCTTTGGCCATCATTATCGTGCCGCGCCGTCTGTGCAATTACATACCGATAGCGCTCTGTTTGATATTCATATGTCCGTCACTAACTTGGCATCCGTGCCAATGCCGCTTCAATATATGTGCCATATGAACTATGCCTATGTGGACGACGCCACTTTAACGCAAAATATTCCTGAACAGGCGATTAAGCTGCGTGAATCCATTCCGGGACATGTGCATCCAACTCAAAAATGGCTCGATTTTAACCAAGCGCTTAAGTCAGGCGAAGTGACACTTAATCAGCTGAATCAGCCGCAAATGTGTGACCCTGAAATTGTTTTCTTTATGGACAATTTGAGCCAATACACGGCAAATCCTGAATTTAAGATGACTTCGCCAGCGGGTAATACCTTTGTGACCCGCTTTAAAGCCAATGAACTGAATTATGCGACTCGCTGGATTTTATATAATGGAGATCAAAAAGTGGGGGCATTCGTGTTACCAGCAACCTGTCGCCCTGAAGGGTTTATTGCTGCGAAAAATAACCAAACGCTGATTTGGTTGGAGGCGGGGGAAAACCGTCAATTTACCGTGACGACGGGTGTTGAACAGTAAGTTTTGTTTTTGAGTTTTTTATGAGGCTGCCAATGCGCAGCCTTTTACTCATATTGCTGGCACTCTTCTTGTAAGTCATCGAGCACGCTCTGAGCATCAAATATCGGGGTACCCTTGCCATTAGGTAGCATCATAATTGCCGTTTTAATATTGGCGCTCGCCATGTCAGGTAATATTTCCGTCATTAAATGTTCCAACGTCATAGGAAGCGGGGAACATCCGACCCATTCATCGGTTAAACATAATTCGGCATACTCTTTTGCGGCCCATAACGGTAAAAATAAACACTGACTATCATCTTGTGCCGTGACTAAACCCTCATGGTTACCCAGTGTCCATACTTGCTCCCAATCCGCAACCTTGCCGATAAAATAGTCATATCGTTGATGAGGGTTCAGTAGTAGAACATTTTGAATTTCTTGTTTTTTAGGTGAGAAATAGACACTGTTCATTATTAGACTACCTGAAAAGTAATTGATAATTATTGAGAAAATTAAATGAATAATTGATATCTTAGCAGTTATTCACTCACTATTTAGAGTGTTATATTTTACACAGCAAATTAGTTTTCAATGTCAGTTTAGGGCAATAAACATGATAGAAGCATTACTTGAAAAATATGCCATTGGCATGACCATCATTGCCGTCTGTTTAGCGTTGTATTTGCTTTTTGAAGTTTTACACAAGCGGCACAAACATAAGCGAAAAAGCATTTTGGTGCATGTGATCCAAACCATGGTGCTGTGCGTGATGGTGTTGGTGGCAGCTCAATCTGTAGATATGGCAGCCAGTGACTTTGATTTAACCTTTATTTCAACACCGCTGATTAATTTAGTCGCCATATCGGTGATAGCATTGATTATCACGCGAAAATTCTTTCAGTTGGTTAACCGCCTAGAGAAAAAACAGATTAAAAAAGGCAGTGACCCGACTTCCGCGCGGATTATTGCGCGAGTATTTAAGACTGCGGTCATCGTCATCATTATGCTGTTATTTGGCGAACATTTTGGCATGAGTTTGTCAGGATTAATGGCATTTGGGGGCATTGGCGGTATCGCCATCGGTATGGCGGGTAAAGATATTCTGAGTAACTTTTTCTCAGGGATCATGCTCTATTTTGACCGCCCGTTTAATATTGGGGATTGGGTCAGTTCGCCGGATAGAAATATTGAAGGGACAGTCGTTGAAATTGGCTGGCGGATCACCAAGATTGTTACGTTTGACCATCGTCCACTCTATATTCCTAACTCGCTGTTTTCTTCCATTAGTGTTGAAAACCCAGGGCGCATGACCAACCGACGGATTAAAACGGAAATTGGTTTACGTTATGAAGATTCCGACAAAGTCAGCGCGATTGTGGACGATATTCGTACCATGCTGAAGCAAGATGAAAATATCGATACAGGGCAAACCTTGCTGGTCTATTTCGATGCGTTTGCGGATTCTTCCCTAAATATTATGGTGTACTGCTTTACGAAAACCACCGTATGGGCAGAATGGCTGGATGCGCAGCAAGCGGTCTATTTGAAAATTATTGATATAGTTAAGCGTCACAATGCGGACTTTGCGTATCCATCTCAAACCCTGTATGTGGAAAGAAACAAGTAACCTCGTCATCCCGAAAAATTAACCGACTGATCCACTGTCATTATTGTCTGTTTCGGTCGGTTAATCTGCAAACAATCTATTTTTTATGGTTTATGACTAAAAAGCCGGTGAGGTTATCCGGAAATTTTTATACTATTAACCAGTGAGTTATAAAAAATATTCACCCTAGGCAAAACTGAATAATTTTGCATTAATTCTGACTATTTCAATCTCAGTATCTATCAAGTATATTGAGCCCCTCTTTACCTCAGCTAACCAAGAGCCAGACTGCTATGAAGAAAATCAATGTGGCATGTAGCCAGGGGGTCGCTATCTATTTTACGGGTCAATTCCAGTGGGTAGATATTCGCGATGCACAGTTAAATAATATCGCTGCGGTTGTGCTCTCTGAACAAGATGCCAACCAAGGGCTGTGGAAGAGAGTTGCAGACAGTAAACTCAGTATTCCGCTGTTTGTCATTAATGACAAGCAGCTACCAGACAATGCACCAACCCCTGACTATTTGACGGCATTATTACCGCCAGCACCGGCTGCGCGTGAAGAGAATAGCCGCCAACTACAGGATGCTGCGAACCAATACCTTGAACAATTATTACCGCCATTCTTTGCGCGAATGATGGATTATGCTGCGGGTCACAATGTGACGTTTGCCTGCCCCGGGCACCAAGGCGGGCAATTTTTCCGTCGCCATCCAACAGGTGAACAGTTCTACCAATTCTATGGTGAAAATCTCTTTCGCACTGATTTATGTAACGCCGATGTGGCGATGGGGGATTTGCTGATCCACGAAGGTGCAGCAAAAGAAGCCCAAAAATTTGCGGCGAAAGTGTTCAATGCAGATAAAACCTACTTTGTGCTTAATGGCACGTCGTCATCCAATAAAGTCGTTCTGAACGCCTTATTAACACCGGGTGACTTAGTGCTGTTTGACCGCAATAACCATAAATCTAACCATCATGGCGCCCTGATCCAAGCAGGGGCAACACCGGTTTATTTGGAAACAGCGCGTAACCCATTTGGGTTTATTGGTGGGATTGATGCCCACTGTTTTACCGAAGAATACTTAAGAAACGCGGTGAGCGAAGTGATGCCGGAAAAATCACAGGCAGAAAAACCGTTCCGCCTTGCCGTGATCCAGCTAGGGACTTATGACGGAACAGTCTACAACGCGAGACAAGTGGTGGATAAGATTGGGCATCTTTGCGAATACATTCTGTTTGATTCTGCGTGGGTGGGTTACGAACAGTTTATTCCAATGATGCGCCAATGCTCACCGCTGCTGCTGGAACTGAACGAGAATGACCCCGGTATTATGGTGACGCAATCTGTTCATAAGCAGTTGGCGGGTTTTTCGCAGGCTTCGCAGATCCATAAAAAAGATAACCATATCAAAGGTCAAGAGCGCTTTGTTTCCCATAAGAAACTGAATAACGCGTTTATGATGCACGCCTCTACTAGCCCGTTTTATCCGCTGTTTGCTTCATTAGATGTGAATGCGCGTATGCACCAAGGGGAAGCGGGGGAAATGATGTGGATGGAGTGTGTGAGGCAAGGGATTGAAGTTAGAAAATCCATTATTCAACACTGCCGTCACTTTAGACCGTTTGTCCCTGAGCGAGTGGATGGCAAGCCGTGGCATGAATACCCAACAGAACAAATTGCATCGGAGCAGCGTTTCTTTAATTTCATTCCGAAAGAGCGTTGGCATGCGTTTGAGGGTTACGCGCAAGACCAATATTTCGTTGACCCATGCAAGCTGATGCTGACGACGCCGGGGATTGATGTAGAAAGCGGCGAGTATGAGTCTTTCGGGGTTCCTGCGACGATTTTGGCACATTTCCTGCGTGAACATGGGGTGATCCCTGAAAAATGCGATTTAAACTCGATTTTATTCCTGCTAACACCAGCGGAATCACGTGAAAAGCTGGAATTGCTGGTTTCTCACTTAGTGCGTTTCGAGCAGCTTCTGGATGAAGACGCATTATTTGAAGACGTTTTACCATCCGTGTATCAGCGTTATCAGGAACAGTATCAAGGGTATACTCTGCGTCGATTGTGCCAAGAAATGCATCAATTAAGCGTGGATTTTAATATTAAACAGCTACAAAAAGAGATGTTCCGCAAGGCGTATTTCCCGGTAGTGAAAATGAATCCACAACAGGCACATCTGGAGTTTATTCGCGGCAATGTGGAATTGCTGCCACTGGATGAGTTAGAGGGGCGAATTGCCGCAGAAGGGGCGTTACCTTATCCGCCGGGCGTGCTGTGTGTGGTACCGGGGGAAGTCTGGTCAGGGCCTGTTCTTCAGTATTTTAAAGCGCTGGAAGCGGGAATTAACGCCTTGCCGGGCTTTGCTCCAGAGCTACAAGGGGTCTATATTTCAAAAAATGAAAATGGACCAAAACGCGTGTATGCGCATGTTTTGAAATAAATTTCTCCGTATTCAGACATCGAGCATAGATTTTGCCGCATGAGATAGCTAAATTGGGATCCGCAAAATGTGGATCCCGATTGACGATAAGGCAACCCTATGACGAAAAAGATTATTTTAGACTGTGACCCAGGGCATGACGATGCCATCGCTATGCTACTGGCTTACGGTAATCCAGACATCGATTTACTCGCCGTCACCACGGTTGCAGGCAACCAAACTCTCGAAAAAGTCACCCGTAATGCCCGTGCGATTGCTGAAATGGCGAATATTCGCGGCATTCCTTTTGCTGCGGGTTCAGCGCGCCCATTAGTGCGTGAAGTGGAAGTGGCGCCCGATATTCATGGCGATTCCGGATTGGATGGTCCTGAGCTTCCAACTCCAACGTTAGTGTTGGATGAGCGCCATGGGGTGAATTTGATCATCGATACGATTATGTCCCACCCGCCAAAAACCATTACCTTAGTGCCTACGGGGGCGCTGACCAATATCGCGTTAGCGGCAAGGTTAGAACCACAGATTGTGGAACGTGTGAAAGAAGTGGTGTTGATGGGCGGTGGCTACCATGTGGGAAATTGGAGTCCAGTCGCGGAATTTAATATCAAAATAGATCCAGAAGCTGCCCATATTGTTTTCAATGAAAAATGGCCGCTAACGATGGTTGGTCTGGATCTCACTCACCAAGCACTGGCAACGCAAGATGTGGTGGCGAAAATTGCCGAAATAGACACGAAATGCTCGCAGTTTGTTGTCGAATTGCTGGATTTCTTCGGAAAAATGTATAAACAAGCTCAGGGTTTTGATGCGCCGCCAGTGCATGATCCTTGCGCTGTTGCCTATGTGATTGACCCGTCAGTAATGACCACCCAAAAAGTCCCTGTGGACATCGAATTAACGGGAACGCTGACCCTTGGTATGACGGTGGCAGATTTTCGACATCCCGCTCCTGCTGATTGCCATACGCAAGTTGCCGTGAAATTAGACAGTGACAAGTTTTGGCAGATGGTTATCGACGCACTGAAAAATATTGGTTAATGGAATCGTATTTAACATGAAGAGTGAATTAGAACAGATGCCTTATGAGGCATTAATTGAACGCAGCATGAACTCTCTGGAATTGAAAAATCAGTTTCATTGCGATAATTGGAAACTGGATGAGGCCAGTTGGTCGGTGGATCAAGATGAAGGCACCATTATTTTCCATGCACCGGATAATATAATGGTGACGGCACCCGTGCAAATCATTGGGACTTATGACCAAAATGTGGGGAGCTGGATGTGGGGCTGGGCGAATAGCTCCATTGATGAGTCATTAATGCGAGATGCGATTGCGGTTAAAGCCTACGGCGAGCGCCAAGATAATAGCTTGCTGACTTCCCGAGTGAGCGATATCGAAGAGTATGATGCATGGCAGTTGGCGGCATTGGCTTGTGAGTTAAATGAGCAACAAGGTGTTTATCGCGGCGTTGCGGGTAGTACACTGATTTTTATGACGTTCGGCCAAGTTTCCCTTCAAAAAAACTAAGCCAGAGGCGCCTTTTTTATCATAGATAATAAGGGCGCCACCAACTCCTGGAAAACGACCTGCCCAGTTTATTATGGCAATAGTTTATTATGACAAAAGAAAGTCAGCTGTTAAAATGCGGCTTTCTTTTGCTATTTCACAACAGCATAAGCCTTAAATTCGATATCAACGCCAAAAGACCAACATGCAACAAAATCAAACGATAGAACAAAATACACCATCAACAACAGGTGGTTACAAAAATCTTAACCGCTTCTCGGTTGCGCCTATGCTCGATTGGACTGACCGTCATTGCCGTTATTTCCATCGCTTATTAACGAAAAATACGTTGCTGTACACCGAAATGGTGACGACGGGTGCGATCATTTATGGCAAAGGCAATTATCTTGCTTATAGCGAAGAAGAGCATCCCGTTTCCTTGCAATTGGGCGGTAGTGACCCCGCGGCTTTAGCGCAATGCGCAAAATTAGCTCAAGAGCGTGGCTACGATGAAATCAACCTGAACGTCGGTTGCCCATCAGACCGCGTACAGAACGGGCGTTTTGGTGCATGTTTAATGGCGGATGCTCAGCTGGTCGCAGATTGTGTCAAAGCGATGCGTGACGTGGTGTCTATCCCTGTGACGGTGAAAACGCGCATTGGGATTGATGAGCAAGATAGCTACGAATTTTTATGCGAATTCATTGATACCGTCTCCACAAAAGGGGACTGCGACATGTTTATTATCCATGCTCGCAAGGCGTGGTTATCAGGATTAAGTCCAAAAGAAAACCGTGAAATTCCCCCTCTGGATTACCCTCGCGTATACCAATTAAAACGTGATTTCCCGCATCTCACCATGGCTATCAATGGGGGCGTTAAAACCCTCGAAGAAGCTAAAGAACATCTAAAACATTTAGATGGCGTGATGGTGGGTCGTGAAGCGTATCAAAATCCGTCAATTTTAACCGCGGTAGATAATCAATTGTTTGATGAAACAATGCCCATTGTCGATAGTGTTGCTGCTGTCCGTAGCATGTATCCATACATCGAAAAAGAGTTGTCTAACGGGGCTTATTTAGGGCATATGACTCGCCATATGTTAGGGATTTTCCAAGGAATTCCGGGGGCTCGTCAATGGCGTCGCCACTTAAGCGAAAACGCCCATAAACAAGGTGCTGACTTATCAGTGGTTGAACAAGCGCTCGCGTTTGTGACCCGTGGTGAGTAAATATTACTTAAATAAAATTGTGATTTTGGTTGATGCGGGCTGAATAGGATTATCTGCATGCTATGATAAAACTCATTAATGAATGAGGAAGAAGCAGATGAAAATATTAATAGCAACCTCTTTGCTGCTGTTAATTGCTGGATGTTCGGGGTCAGGTGGGCAGATGCGAGAACCACCAAAGCAAGATCCCTATGAGGGAACGGTGTTAAACACCATTAAAGAGAACCAGCAGATCTACAAAGAGCAGCAAGCACGCAAAGGGCACTATTAATTCGTGCAACTGAAGTAATTATTTAGTGCAACGGAAGTGAGTAAAAATTACCGTTGTTAGAATTTTAAAAGCGCCAGTTATTGATAGCTGGCGCTTTTTTATGAATTAAGGAATGAGCAAGCTTGAGCCTTGAGTCTTACGTTGTTCCAGTGTTTGGTGGGCTTTTTGGGCATCTTTCAGCGCAAAAATTTGAGATGCCGGCACATCCACATTCACTTTGCCACTTAAAATCATGTCAAACAGGGCTTTGCTGGCTTGGTCTAACTCTTCTCTGTTAGTGACATAGCCACCTAATGATGGGCGGGTCACATACAAGGAGCCTTTTTGATTTAAGATCCCTAAGTTAACTCCAGTTACGGCGCCAGAAGCATTACCAAAGCTCACCATCAAACCGCGACGTTTCAGTGAATCTAAAGACGCTAACCAAGTCGCTTGGCCTACGGAGTCATACACCACATTCACTTTTTCACCGTGGGTGATTTCTTTTACTCGCTCAGCAATATTTTCGGTTTGGTAATTAATGACTTCCCAAGCGCCTGCGGCTTTCGCACGCTGTGCCTTCTCTTCAGAGCCAACGGTACCAATCATTTTCGCACCTAACGCTTTTGCCCATTGGCAAGCAATTAGACCAACACCACCCGCTGCTGCGTGGAATAAGAAAACTTCATCTTTTTGAACTTGATAGGTTTGATTGAGCAGATAGTAAACCGTCATACCCTTAAGTGAACAGGCTGCCGCTTGTTCGAAGGTAATTCCGTCGGGTAAATGTGCCACGGCATTGACGGGCACATTATGAACTTCACTGTATGCGCCGAGAGGGCCTTGTGCGTAAACGACGCGATCACCCGGTTTGAAACCTGTGACTTGGGAGCCAGTTTTAACCACGACACCCGCCGCTTCTGTGCCGAGTCCACATGGCAAACTTGCAACTGGATACAGTCCACTGCGTACATAGGTATCAATAAAGTTAATACCAATTGCACGGTTTTCGATTTGGATTTCGTTTTCAGCCGGCGCATTTGGGGAATAGTCGACAAAATTGAGGACTTCAGGACCACCATGTTGCGAAAATTCAATACGTTTTGCCATGATCATCTCCAATGAGTGAGTTTGTTTTTATTAACAGTATCAATTGCCCCATCATAACGCGATGCTTTACTGAGAAGAATTATCGGTTTGTGCGCTGCGTTAAGATTGTGCCTGCAATAATATCTTGTGCAGATAACAATAAAGACGCCACATGACACCTAAGATTGGCGTATACTAACTGTTGGTTAATTATAGACGTGGATATTTCAAGTATGGCTAAAAAACCCTCCTCAGATTACAAGACAAACCCACCGCGCGATCAGCAAATGGAAGGCTTAAAACTTCCGCCGCACTCTATCGAAGCGGAACAGTCTGTATTGGGGGGACTGATGTTAGACAACGAACGCTGGGATACGGTCTCTGAGCGTGTCACGTCAGCGGACTTTTTTAGTCGTCCTCACCGCACAATCTTTGCACAAATGCAGATCCTGCTCGAGCAGGGTAAGCCTATTGACTTGATCACCCTGTCAGAATCCCTTGAACAGCAAGGAGAATTGGACAGCGTCGGAGGCTTTGCTTATTTAGCGGAATTATCGAAAAATACCCCAAGTGCGGCAAACATTAACGCTTATGCGGACATCGTGCGCGAACGAGCCATTGTTCGCGATATGATTTCTGTCGCCAATGATATTGCTGATGCAGGGTATGACCCACAAGGTCGCAGTAGCGAAGATTTACTCGATTTCGCAGAAACCAAAGTTTTCCAAATCGCAGAATCTCGCGCGAATAAAGATGAAGGCCCGAAAGGGATTGAAGCGATTTTGTCGGAAACCGTTGAGAAAATCGAACAGCTTTATCAGCAGCCTCATGATGGTGTCACCGGTGTTTCTACGGGTTATCAAGATTTAGATAAGAAAACCGCAGGGCTACAAGGCTCAGATTTAATTATTGTTGCCGCGCGTCCATCCATGGGTAAAACCACCTTTGCGATGAACTTGTGTGAAAATGCGGCGATGACTGAAGAAAAACCAGTACTTATCTTCAGTTTGGAGATGCCCGGCAACCAGATCATGATGCGTATGCTCGCATCACTGTCTCGCGTAGACCAAACCCGTATTCGTACGGGGCAGCTTGATGATGAGGATTGGGCGCGAATTTCGAGCACCATGGGCATATTGATGGAAAAACGCAATATGTACATTGATGACTCATCGGGGTTAACGCCAACGGAAGTGCGTTCTCGTGCACGCCGAATTTACCGCGAACACGGCGGGCTAAGCCTGATTATGATCGACTACCTTCAGTTAATGCGAGTGCCAGCGTTGTCGGATAACCGTACATTAGAAATCGCCGAAATTTCCCGTTCTCTCAAAGCGTTAGCGAAAGAATTAAACGTACCAGTGGTGGCGCTTTCTCAGCTAAACCGTAGCTTGGAGCAACGTGCAGACAAACGCCCAGTAAACTCCGACTTACGTGAATCAGGCTCCATCGAGCAAGATGCCGACTTAATCATGTTTATCTATCGTGATGAGGTCTATCACGATAACAGCGACCTCAAAGGGGTCGCAGAAATTATTTTAGGTAAACAACGTAATGGTCCGATAGGGACGGTGAGGCTGACGTTTAATGGGCAGTGGTCGAGGTTTGATAATTATGCGGGGCCAGCTTACGACGATGAGTAATCTCGTCATATTTTGAGCTGTAGCTGTGTTGGTTGCTCTCAGCCACCCTAGTCACATACTTGTGTATGCTCCTAGGGATGACTTCGTTTACCGCCTTG
The DNA here is from genome assembly GCF_012272845.1 of Providencia sp. JUb39. NCBI lineage: Bacteria > Pseudomonadati > Pseudomonadota > Gammaproteobacteria > Enterobacterales > Morganellaceae > Providencia > Providencia sp. JUb39. Next base: position 711,645 of record NZ_JAAWXD020000001.1, read on the forward strand.
CTACAGTTCAAACTATTTAGAGCTTATTGATAATTAAAGATTAAAGAATATTTCGGTTAATTTAAGTTTAGGTAGTTGGTTGATACATTTTAAAATGAATAATTAAGAGGAAGAAATGAAAGCGGCAACCGCATTAATAAACCGCCGCGCTCTGCGACACAACCTGCAACGCGTGAGAGAATTGGCGCCGAATAGCCGTCTGATTGCAGTTGTTAAAGCAAACGCTTATGGTCATGGATTAATTGGAGTTGGCACCGAAATTCAAGGAATTGTCGATGGTTTTGGGGTGGCGCGTTTAAATGAAGCCCTGCTGCTTCGACATCAAGGCGTGACAAAACCGATTGTCTTATTAGAAGGTTTCTTCGAAAAATCCGATTTGCAGTTGATGGTGGAATACAACATCGATACGGTGATCCACTGCATTGAACAACTGGAAATGCTGGAAAATGCCCAGCTTGCTAAAAAAATCAAAGTATGGATGAAACTCGATACTGGCATGCATCGCCTTGGCGTACTTCCTCAGCATGCGGAAAGTTTTTACCAACGTCTTCAAAGCTGTAGCAACGTGGATTTACCTATCAACATTGTCAGCCACTTCTGTCAGGCCGATGCGCCTGAGCTCCCAACCACCAAAAAACAAATCGAATGCTTCCAACAGTTTGTCTCTGATAAACCGGGTGAAAAATCCATCGCGGCATCCGCAGGGATCCTTTTATGGCCAGAAGCTCATTATGACTGGGTTCGCCCCGGCATTATGATGTATGGCGCCTCACCGCAAGAAGGCAAAAGCGCTGCAAGCTTCGGTTTATTACCCGTCATGACCTTAAAATCCAGTCTGATTGCTGTGAGAGAGCATTCGGCAGGGCAGTGTGTTGGCTATGGCGAAACATGGTGCAGTGAACGCAATACCCGCCTTGGGGTGGTAGCGATTGGTTATGGAGATGGTTATCCGCGTAACGTGCCATCAGGAACACCCGTTCTAGTAAATGGGCGAAAAGTGCCGATTATTGGACGAATTTCCATGGATATGACTGTCGTGGATTTAGGGCCAGATGCCACCGATAAAGTGGGGGATGACGTCATTCTATGGGGAAATGCTCTGCCAGTGGAAGAAATTGCCGCACAAACAGGCATCATTAACTATGAGCTTTTGACGAAATTGACCTCACGAGTCGCAATGGAATATGTAGACGAATAGGTTTTAAAGGGTTATTTTCACAAGACAAAAGTAATAAAGAAAACCTACAAGTAGGAGATATCCTGTGTACCAACATGTTGATGCTTATCCGGGCGACCCAATTTTATCGCTGATGGATGAATTTAATAAAGATACTCGTGAAGGCAAAATTAACCTGAGTATTGGTCTTTATTATGATGCAGAGGGGAAAACCCCTGAGCTGGAAACCGTCGGCACAGCGAAAGCTGCACTGAGAAAGCTTCCGGCAAGTGCATCGCTTTATCTGCCAATGGAAGGTTTGAAAGATTACCGTACTGAATTACAAAAATTGGTGTTCGGTGAAGATTGCCCGCTAATCGCTCAAGAGCGTATTGCTACCGTACAAACCATCGGTGGTTCTGGCGCACTGAAAATTGGGGCTGATTTTTTGCACCATTATTTCCCGAATTCAGAAGTCTGGTGCAGTAACCCTACATGGGAAAACCACGCCTCTATCTTCTCTGGCGCTGGCACAAAAGTGCATTACTACCCTTATTTCGATGAAAAAACTAAAGGGGTTAAATTTGATGAAATGCTGGAGACTTTCAAAAAGTTACCAGAAAACAGCATCATCTTAATGCACCCTTGCTGCCATAACCCAACAGGCTCAGATTTAACGCCAGCCCAGTGGGATGAAGTGACGAAAGTGGCACTTGAACATAAATTGATCCCATTCTTAGATATTGCATATCAAGGTTTTGCGGAAGGTATTAATGAAGATGCTTATGCAATTCGCACGATGGTAAAAGCGGGTCTGCCAGTATTTGTCAGCAATTCATTCTCGAAAATCTTTGGTATCTACGGTGAACGTGCGGGTGGTTTATCTGTTATCTGTAAAGATAAAGATGAGCGTGACCGTGTATTAGGTCAGCTGAAAGCGGGTGTCCGTCGTCTGTATTCAAGCCCACCGTCTAACGGCGCAAAAATTGTTGCGGCAGTACTGACTGATAGCCAACAAAAAGCCAAATGGCTGGACGAAGTGGAAGAGATGCGTTTGCGTATTTTAGATATGCGTACTGTTTTGGTAGATGAGCTGAAAAAAGCACTACCAAACAAAAACTTCGATCACTTGTTAAAACAGCGCGGTATGTTCAGCTACACCGGATTTTCTCAACAACAAGTTGACCGTTTGAAAGATGAGTTTGCGGTTTATTTAGTTGGAACAGGTCGCGTGTGTATGGCAGGTGTAAACCGTCATAACGTGAAGCGTATCGTGGAAGCGTTCGCGGCAGTTAGCCAGTAATCGTTAGTAACGAACGGTTATATAAGCATTAAAAAGGGGAACTGAGTTCCCCTTTTTCTATTTTGATTGGCGGTTTCTGTTAACTATTTTTACTTCAGTTAACTCAGTAGCCACGCGCTAAGATAGGCTTCAAGAAACGCGCAGTATGGGATTTTTCACACTTAGCCACTTGCTCAGGGGTACCTGAAATTAAAATCTCACCGCCACCGCTACCACCTTCTGGTCCTAAGTCGACAATCCAGTCTGCAGTTTTGATTACATCCAAGTTATGCTCGATGACGACGATGGTATTGCCTTGATCGCGCAGTTGGTGCAAGACGACAAGCAGTTGCTGGATATCGGCAAAGTGCAATCCGGTGGTTGGCTCATCCAAGATATAGATGGTCTGTCCGGTGCCGCGTTTAGACAACTCGCGAGCTAATTTCACACGCTGGGCTTCACCGCCGGATAAGGTTGTCGCAGATTGTCCTAAGCGAATGTAGGAGAGACCAACGTCCATCAGTGTTTGCAGCTTACGCGCTAGCGCAGGCACGGCATCAAAGAATTCGCGGGACTCTTCGATGGTCATATCCAACACTTCATGAATGCTTTTACCTTTGTATTTGATTTCTAAGGTTTCGCGGTTATAGCGCTTGCCCTTACATTGGTCACACGGCACATAGACATCAGGTAAGAAGTGCATTTCCACCTTAATTACACCATCCCCTTGGCAGGCTTCACAACGACCGCCTTTCACGTTAAAGCTGAAACGCCCTGGGTTATAGCCGCGAGTCCGTGACTCTGGTACACCCGCGAACAGCTCGCGAATTGGCGTAAATATTCCCGTATAAGTGGCTGGGTTTGAACGTGGGGTGCGTCCAATAGGGCTTTGGTCGATATCGATCACTTTATCGAAATGCTCTAAACCTTCGACATTGGTATACGGCGCAGGGTTAATCACCGTTGCCCCATTTAACTGGCGCTGAGCAATTGGGAATAGCGTATCGTTGATGAGAGTGGATTTACCGGAACCAGAAACCCCTGTAATACATGTAAATAAGCCAACAGGAATATTCAGGGTGACATTCTTCAGGTTATTGCCTGTTGCGCCGGAGACAGTCAGGACTTTGTCTTTATTAAATGGAACACGTGTTTGCGGGATATCAATCTTGCGCTCACCACTTAAGAATTTGCCCGTTAAGGATTCTGGGTTAGCAACAATATCTTCCAATGTGCCTTGCGCCACAATTTGCCCACCATGAACACCGGCACCTGGACCAATATCAATCACATGGTCGGCTGCGCGGATCGCATCTTCATCGTGCTCAACCACAATCACTGTGTTCCCTAAGTTACGTAGGTGAATCAGGGTTTCCAGTAATCGGTCATTATCGCGCTGGTGGAGCCCGATAGACGGTTCATCCAGCACATACATCACACCGACCAGACCCGCACCGATTTGGCTTGCTAGACGGATACGCTGTGCCTCACCGCCGGATAATGTTTCTGCGGAGCGTGAAAGGCTTAAGTAATTGAGTCCCACATTCACTAAGAACTTCAGACGGTCGCTGATCTCCTTCAGGATTTTTTCGGCAATCTTGGCGCGTTGCCCACTGAGTTTTAAGTTTTGGAAAAACTCCATTGCATGACCAATGCTGTAATCTGCAATTTCAGGCAGGGTGGTATTTTCCACAAACACAAAGCGAGCTTCTTTACGCAAGCGTGTTCCGGAGCAAGTCACACAAGGGCGGTTGCTAATGTATTTTGCTAACTCTTCGCGCACCGCGGTAGATTCCGTTTCTTTATAACGGCGTTCCATATTGTTAAGCACACCTTCGAACGGATGGTGGCGTACGGTAATATCTCCGCGATCATTACGGTATTTGAATTCAATAGTTTCTTTGCCAGAACCATACAAAATCACTTTTTGAATTGCAGGGCTGAGTGAGTCATAGGGGGCTTCAACATCAAACTTATAGTGTTCGCCCAATGACATTAACATCTGAAAATAATAGAAATTACGACGATCCCAGCCGCGGATAGCCCCGCCTGCAAGGGAAATTTCGGGATTTTGAATCACGCGTTCTGGGTCAAAAAACTGCTGAACCCCTAAGCCGTCGCAGCTTGGGCAAGCCCCTGCAGGGTTGTTGAATGAGAACAGGCGCGGTTCTAACTCCATCATGCTATAGCCACAAACGGGGCACGCAAAGTTAGCGGAGAACACTAATTCTTCGGCTTTTGGATCATCCATATCTGCAACAACAGCAGTGCCGCCAGATAACTCGAGTGCAGTTTCAAAGGATTCTGCAAGACGCTGGGCGATATCGTCGCGTACTTTGAAACGGTCAATCACGACTTCAATGGTATGTTTTTTCTGTAATTCGAGTTTTGGTGGATCAGATAAATCACAAACTTCACCATCAATACGGGCGCGAATATACCCTTGGCTCGCTAAGTTATCGAGTAACTTAACGTGTTCACCTTTACGTTCTTTCACGACCGGAGCCAGCAGCATCATACGGCGATCGGTCGGCTGTGCGAGGACGTTATCCACCATCTGGCTAACGGTTTGTGCCGCAAGCGGAATATCATGATCAGGGCAGCGTGGCTCGCCTACACGGGCAAACAATAGGCGCAGGTAATCATGGATTTCGGTAATGGTTCCGACCGTTGAACGCGGGTTATGGGAAGTGGATTTTTGTTCAATGGAGATAGCTGGCGATAGCCCTTCGATATGGTCAACATCCGGCTTTTCCATTAAAGAAAGGAATTGACGAGCATACGCGGATAGTGATTCAACATAACGACGCTGACCTTCAGCATAGAGGGTATCAAAGGCGAGGGAGGATTTCCCTGAGCCAGATAGCCCTGTAATAACTATCAGCTTGTCTCGGGGGATGATGAGATTGATATTTTTTAGGTTATGCGTGCGTGCGCCGCGGACTTCGATATTCTCCATTTACCACTTCCCGAATGAATTGATAGTGAACAAAAATGAACTTGGTCGTCTTAATGAATGAGCCAGTACTAATAAACGATTTAGTATTGCACAAAATTTGCTGAATGGATATACAGTATATGTGCTCTTTCTATATCATTTCATAGGGGGCTGATGGCAACTTATCTGTGACGCCAATAATTAGCGTCTATACTAAAAAACAGTAATGCAGATTTCACTTAAATTTGGAAAGCGCTTCGCAACTTCTCATCAGCAATCTCAATTTATGGTGCAATACAGATAGGTCGTGGTAAACTTCACGGTCAGTCCAGAGATTAAAAATTCAATGCATCAGGAGTAATAAATGGCCACCAGAGGCGTAAATAAAGTAATTCTTATCGGTAACTTAGGACAAGATCCAGAAATCCGTTATATGCCTAACGGCGGAGCTGTCGCTAACCTGACTCTGGCAACTTCTGAAAGTTGGCGTGACAAGCAAACCGGTGAAATGCGTGAAAAAACTGAATGGCACCGTGTTGTGATTTTCGGCAAATTAGCCGAAGTTGCTGGTGAATACCTGAAAAAAGGTTCACAAGTTTATATCGAAGGTTCACTGCAAACCCGTAAATGGCAAGACCAAAGCGGTCAAGATCGCTACACCACCGAAGTTGTGGTAAATATCGGCGGTTCAATGCAGATGCTTGGCGGTCGCGGCGGCGATGCCCCATCACAAGGTCAAAGCGGCGGACAAGGCGGTTGGGGTCAACCACAACAACCACAAGCAGCACAACAATTCAGTGGCGGTGGCGCAGCACCAGCGCGTTCACCAGCTCCACAAACCAATGAACCACCAATGGATTTTGATGACGACATCCCGTTCTAATTTTTAAATTAGAAAGTCAAAATCATCGATTAAAGCCCTTAATTTTAAGGGCTTTAATTTTTTATGAGCAATTTCAATTCAAATTATCACAACTCAACAACATTCTGTGATATGCCTCTCATTTGAAATCCACAACCAAGAAAAACGAAAAAAAGGGTTGTGAAGGTTAGGGTTTTATGGTTTCTTAGATGCAGCAAACACAAAAATGAAAAATCAGACAGAATTAAATTACAGGAAACTCTCGTGAAAATGACTGCTAACCGTTCAAACCTACTACTTACCGCGCCACTAGCCGCGGTAGTCGTGCGTGTGGTGGTGGTCGTGGGCTTAGCGCCGTAACGGGAACAAATCACGCGATTTAGAAACCCCGCCGGCGCAAACCGAGCGGGGTTTTTTTATGACCTAAAACTCGGATCCGCAGGCTAGTGAAGGAATAAAAAATTATGAGCGAGTCGGGCACAACATCAGCACAAAAAACTTGTTTTACAGGCGCAGAATTGATCGTCTATTTGTTGGAAAAACATGGTATTACCATCGTTTCTGGTATCCCCGGCGGGGCTGCATTGCCATTCTACGATGCGCTGGGGCAGAGCAAAAAAATTCGCCACATACTGGCGCGTCACGAGCAAGGTGCGGGTTTTATTGCACAGGGGATTGCACGTAGCACAGGCAAAGCGGCGGTGTGTATTTCCTCAAGCGGTCCCGGTGCCACTAACTTAGTGACAGCCATTGCGGATGCGAAGCTGGATTCAATTCCACTGGTATGCATCACTGCGCAAGTGCCATCTTCGATGATTGGTACCGATGCGTTTCAGGAAGTTGATACTTACGGTATTTCAATTCCGATTACGAAACACAATTATTTGGTGCGCAGCATTGAAGACCTGCCTCGTGTTATCTGCGAAGCATTTCGTATTGCTGAGTCTGGGCGTCCAGGACCTGTTTGGATTGATATTCCAAAAGATGTACAGACTGCGACCATTGAGTTAGATGTGCTGCCAGAGGTTTTACCGAAAGATAAAGCCCCAAGTTTCGATATGGAAAAAGTAATTCAAGCGGCGGAAATGATCAACCGTGCGAAGCGTCCTGTACTCTATTTCGGTGGTGGGGTGATTAGCTCAGATTCAACCGCGACGGCTATCGCTTTTGCGGAAAAAGCCTCTTTACCAACGACAATGACCTTGATGGCGCTGGGAACGATCCCAATGCGTCACCCGCTGTATTTGGGCATGTTGGGTATGCATGCGGCACGAAGCACGAACATGATCATGGAAGAGTCTGATTTACTGATTGTTATCGGTGCTCGCTTTGATGATCGCGCCATTGGTAAAGCGGAAAAGTTCTGCCCGAATGCCAAAATTATTCATGTTGATATCGATAAAGCGGAAATCAGTAAAATCAAACGTCCAGACATTGCTATCCATGCGGATGCGGGACAAATATTGGAGCTGTTGCTGCCATTAGTTGAGCGCAATGATCGTCACGAGTGGGTTCAGCAAGTTAATGATCTGAAAAATAATTATCCGCTGAATTTAGCCAATGCGGATGATCCATTAGATCATTACGGTTTGGTATTAGCCACCGCGCGCGCCGCAGGGGAAGAGGCGATTGTCACGACGGATGTTGGGCAACATCAAATGTGGGCGGCGCAAGCTTACCCATTATCACGACCTCGCCAATGGTTAACATCCGGTGGTTTGGGCACCATGGGCTTTGGTTTACCGGCAGCCATTGGCGCGGCATTGGCTCACCCAGATAAAACCATCGTTTGTTTCTCCGGTGATGGCAGCTTAATGATGAATATTCAGGAACTGGCGACGGCGGCGGAGCATCAATTAAACATTAAGATAGTTTTAATGAACAACCAAGCGCTGGGCATGGTGCATCAGCAGCAAGATTTATTTTTTGAAAATCGTATCTTTGCAGCGGCTTACCCGTATCAGACCGACTTTATTAAAATTGCCTCTGGGTTTGGTTTCCAAACGTGCGATTTAAATAATGAAGCCGACCCTGAAATGGCGCTGGAAGCGATTATGAACACTAAAGGACCTTGCTTAATTCATGCCCTGATTGATGTCAATCAGAAGGTATATCCAATGGTTCCTCCTGGTGCCGCTAATATTGATATGATCGGAGCGTAATTATGGTATTTGAACATCACCCAATCGCCTTAGAATTAATTGTTCGCAACCATCCGGGCGTCATGTCACATATTTGTGGGTTGTTTGCGCGTCGAGCATTTAACGTGGATGGCATCCTATGTATGCCAATTAAAGATAGGGACGAAAGCCGAATTTGGTTATTAGTTCAGAAAGATGAGCGTTTGTCGCAGATGGTTAACCAAGTTGAAAAATTGGAAGACGTCCGTGAAGTTCGCTTTAGCGATGATCTGCGTGTGTTTGAAACCATGCAAGATTATTTGCAGTAATTCTGAATAAATAAGGTCAGCCTACAAGGAGCGTGGGCTGATTGATTAGACCCCATCACTTAAATGTGAATAGGTCATCACGACGGTGGCGTGTACATCCCCCTCAATACATAAGTAAGCGTGAGGAAAGTCTCCGCTGAAAGCGTAAAAATCTCCAGCCTCAAGAACGACATTTTGCTCATCGTCTAAGCGCAGCATAAGGGAGCCCGCGTGCACCATAATGTGTTCATGGGTGCCGACCATATGCGCTGGGCTGTTAATAATTGCGCCTCGTTTCATACTGAGTTGCCAAATTTCGGATACGTTGCCCATGCTGATACGAAATTTAAATTGCTCTAAATAATCGCCTTCGAGCGGTGTGGCCTTCACCAAATAGGGATAAGATTCATTTTGGCGTGTAAATAAATCACTGAGTGGAAAACGCAGTGCCGCTGCAATGGACTCTAAGGTGTCGATGCGCGGGTTTGAATCCCCTGATTCCAATTTAGAAAGGGCGGCTTTAGAGATCCCTGATAAGTGAGAAAGCTCACTCAGAGACAGGTTTCTCGCCTGACGTAGCAGACGTACTTTCTGACCAATTTTTATATTTATTTTATTTTCCACGACACTGTCTTCCACAATATTGCTTTTATAAATTCTCATTTCTGCTGCCAATTCTAACATCTTAAATATGAAATGTCAGAAACCCGATATTATGAAAATAATATTTTGCTGAATGCGAATAAATGGAAAAATAATCTAAAAATTATTTTTTAAATACATAGTTATAAAAATAAGATTTATTGTTTTTTCAGTGTGTTATTTTGTTGAATAAATTCATGATATAATTTAATTTGTATTATTCTAATGACTGAATTTGTCGTAGTGTTTTATTTCAAATAAATCATATCTTTTCGGAGTTTATATCTGACAATTAATCCTAATTGAGCAGATTAATACAAAAATGAGCCCTGCTAATTCGAGTTTTCAACATTTTCGACGTTCTGCTTCTTTTGCTATTTTTACGATTACAACCAGCATTGCCGTTATCGGTATCGTGATTGGTCTCAGTATCCCGATGGTGGCGCTGCGACTGAATAATTTTGGTGTGAGTGAATTGTACATTGGCATTATCTCTGCGGCTCCTGCCTTGGGAATGTTTTTGATTGCCCCTGTGGTACAGCGTATTGTGAAGTGGTGTGGAAAGCGCAAAGCGATGTTAATCGCGACGGTGATCTCCGCCATTAGCTTACTGCCACTGTTAAGTTCATTGCCTTTATGGCTACTTTTCCCTTTGCGGTTGATTACGGGACTTGCAAGCGGTGTAATGATTTGCTTGGGGGAAACGTGGATCAACGAATTATCCCCTGAAAACAAGAGAGGGCGGATATTGGCGATTTACACGACGGTATTTACCGTAAGCCAATTATTAGGTCCGTCATTTATTGCTTATTATGGTGTGGAAGATAAATCGCCTCTGTTTATTTGTACCTTGATTCACTTAATTTCTGTGGCTTTATTCCTACTGATGGATCAGAAAGTGGGAGATAGGCTCGCAGAAACGGCGTCAGAATCTAACTTTTCAATTGTGCAATTCGTGAAAGTTGCCCCTGGAATTTGTGCCGGGATCCTATTTTTTGCTTTTTTCGATGGCACTATCTTGTCGATGTTCCCAATTTACGGGATGGGCATGGGGCATACCGAGGCGGTTGCGGCGATGATGATCAGTGCAATTTTGGCAGGAGATGCGATTATGCAGATGCCGTTTGGTTGGTTAGCTGATCATATGAATCGCGAAAAATTGTATCGTATTTGTGGCGTGGTGACGTTAGGAGCCAGCATGCTGCTGCCATTCTTAATTACTCACACTTACTTTATCTGGGTTTTATTGTTTGTGTTGGGGGCGACAGCTGGCGCCATTTACACCATCGCTTTAGTGCAGATTGGTCAATACTTCAGAGGGAATGAGCTGATTATTGCCAACGCCGCAGCGGCAATGTTATGGGGTATAGGTAACCTTTCTGGTCCGTTATTGGCAGGGGCTGCAACGGCGATTTCGCCATCAGGTCTGCCGATATTATTGATTGGAATAGCGGGGCTATTTTTATGGTTTACCCGTGAAAAATATGGTGCTCAAGCCATTGAGCAACAAGCTCAGTAACGTCTTTTTATCACCAATGTATTAAAAAATCCCCGAGTTTTGTCTCGGGGATTTTTATTTGCAACCAACTATTCTATTACTTGATAAACCACTAAATTTTCGCGAAATTCATCAGGACGATGATTTGACCAAAACAGTTCCATGTCTTCAGGAGCGGGTTGAACTTCTTTGGATAATACAATCAGCCAGCGGCACTGTTGTGGTTTTTCAAATTCCATCTGTCTTTGATGCAAAATACCAGTGTAGTAATAGAGCATCGGCGCTTCTGATTCCCCAAGGTTTTCGGAAGCCATGCAGTCATTTTGGGTAAATTGCCCTTCTAAATGATGTCGAAGATCCAGGAAAACCCCTTCGTAGCCTTTTGAATAATCAATCCAACCAACAAATAATGTGAGAATAATGCTCCACACACTCACCATTCCCAGTGACCAGTTTCTTATCGCTTGGAAAGCGCTGCTGGATGAGGAAATAAGATGATTGCGGAAGAACCAAAAACAGGTAATAAAAATACCCGCTATCAACGCAAATACAGAAAAATGCATTTGGTAATCAAGAGGTAGCCAACGACCAAAAACAGGCAACCATTGGGCGTGATGACCCGTTAATACGATAGCGTAGCAAGCCCACAGAAAGAGAATTACCCCAGACCAGAAGAAGGCGGCGAAGCGTGCGAATGCGTTTAAGACTTTCTCTGAAAACCAGCCAAGAGCCTGTACAGCGAGGAGCGCCATCGGAGCAATAAAGGGCAGTAAATAGAGCGCTCGCCCACTGGCAGACATTTGCAAGAATACCACGCCAAGGACAGGAAATATGGCAATCAAATATTCATTATGATCACGCAGGCGTCTGAGCGGATGACGTAAAAAATAGGCAGTTGCCAGTAGCCCAGCAGGAAGCGCAAAAAATGCGACTGCAGAAGGAATACGCGTGAAATTGGCTTTAGCCCCTAACTTTTCAACGGAGAATCCAAGGAAGCGACCAATGTTATTTTCCCAAAACCAAGTTACGAACAGCTCGGGATGCTGCACATACAGCATAATTGGCCAAGGTAGGATAGCAATGAGAGCGACCAAGCCTGCGAATAGTGCGGGTAGCCAAAACTGTTTAGATCGGCATTGAACAAGAAATACAGGCGCTAAAAATAGGCTGATCCACAGAACGCCAGGAATAAACACGCCTTTAGATAAGGTGGTGATAATGGTGCCAAGGCAGAGCCAGAAGGCGGACGCGGTAATTTTCTGTTGCTGAATTAACCCTAATAAGCCATATAAACCGATGGTTGCTCCGGTCATTAATGAAACATCCGTGAACATTTCATGGGTGTGTCGCAATATTCCCGGCGCACAAATATACAGCGCAAAGGCAGTCCAAATACGGGCATCAGAAAAGCTGTCGGATTTAAAAAAGCGACGAGCTAATAAAATAAAAAATGAAAAATTAATAATAGAAAAAAATAAGCTCGCACTGCGTGCGGCATCGTATAACGGCATAATTCCCGATAATAAATGAGAAAAAACCGTCGCCGTCCAATAATAGAATGGCGGTTTTTCCATAAAAGGCTCGCCCGCATTGGTAGGAACCAGCCAATTACCCGTTTCATACATCGTTTGAATAATACCAAAACTGTAGTTTTCATCCTGCTTCCATGGACTATGCCCATAAATCCCGGGAAGGAGATAAATCAGTAAAAATACAGCAAAAAGTATTAAGGCACTTTTTGGTATTGTTTTAATTGAGGCTGTAATGGTTGACATAATATTTATAGCGAGTGTTAAGTATTATTAAAAAATATATTTATAAAAATAATCACCAGAGAAATGAGTTATTTAATTAGTATTAGAAAATAAATATTTTCATAAACAGACTATTTATTAAAAACTCAATATTAGTGGGGATTTTAGCAACACTCTCACGCGTATATTTAAACAAAGAGTATATAGAACGGAATATGACTGACTTTTATGGAAGATTGTAAGAATATGACACAGTTTTTATGGTTCATGGTTAAAAAATGGCCAGCCATAAAACACTTGATCAATTCCCCCCTTTCGAACGATAATTACGCTCTTCACAATTCGCCTCATTTTTTTCTGAAAGCCAAACGTTTGCGCACTGTTCCTAGAGAGTCATTCTGTTCACCAGTTATCTCGGTTCAGTGAACATTTATCAAAAAGGTAATCGTTTACGTGAGTTTCAGTTTGAGGTGATATTCGCTAAGTTATCAAGCAAAAATGAATAAATGCTTATAAAAAGCTTAGCAAAAATAGTGACATAGAATTTTCTAAAATTAATAGCAGAGGTATACCATGGCAGGCCAACAGGCTTCATCCAATTGCAAATTGGATTCATATTTTAAGATCACAGCGCGTGGCTCATCAGTGCGCCGCGAAATCATTGCGGGATTAACGACATTCTTAGCGATGGTTTATTCTGTCATCGTGGTGCCGGGTATGTTAGGACAAGCAGGCTTTCCACCTACTGCTGTGTTTATCGCAACCTGTTTAGTGGCAGGTTTCGGTTCTTTATTAATGGGGTTATGGGCGAATCTGCCAATGGCAATTGGCTGTGCAATCTCATTAACCGCGTTTACTGCCTTTAGCTTGGTGTTAGGGCAACATATTAGTATTCCAGTTGCGCTGGGTGCCGTATTCTTAATGGGGTGTTTATTCACCATTATCTCTGTGACAGGTATCCGTAGTTGGATTTTACGTAACATGCCAATGGGCGTGGCTCACGGTACGGGTATTGGTATCGGTCTGTTTTTACTGTTGATAGCAGCAACGGGCGTTGGCTTAGTGGTTAAAAACCCAAATGCAGGTTTACCTGTTGCGTTGGGTGAATTCACTTCATTCCCTGTTTTAATGTCTCTGATTGGTTTAGCGGTAATTTTCGGTTTAGAAAAACGCCGTGTACCGGGTGGGGTGTTATTAGTCATTATCGCGATTTCGATTATTGGTTTGATTTTCGACCCAGCCGTTAAATACCAAGGTTTCTTTAAACTGCCTTCATTCGGTGAAGATGGTTTAGCGCTGATGTTCAGTATGGATATCATGGGCGCACTTCAAGCGGCGGTTCTACCAAGTGTTCTGGCATTAGTGATGACAGCAGTTTTTGATGCAACAGGGACTATCCGCGCTGTTGCGGGTCAAGCGAACTTGCTGGATAAAGACGGTCAGATTATCGATGGTGGAAAAGCATTAACCGCTGACTCTGTCAGCAGCATTTTTGCTGGGGCGATCGGCGCATCACCCGCTGCGGTATATATTGAATCCGCAGCAGGAACTGCAGCAGGCGGCCGTACAGGTTTAACCGCCGTAGTTGTTGGTGTTTTATTCTTATTTATCTTGTTCTTATCGCCATTATCTTATCTGGTACCTGCCTATGCGACAGCACCAGCGCTGATGTATGTGGGTCTGCTGATGCTGAGCAATGTCTCGAAATTGGATTTCGATGATTTTGTGGATTCGATGTCAGGTTTACTGTGTGCGGTATTCATCGTATTAACCTGTAATATCGTCACCGGTATTATGTTAGGTTTCGCATCACTGGTTATCGGGCGTATTTGTGCGGGTGAGTGGCGTAAACTGAATATTGGTAGCGTAGTTATCGCTGTTCTGCTGGTAGCGTTTTATGCTGCCGACCTCGCTATCTAAAGGTAATTCTAATGATAGGGCGGCAGCTGCTGTCGCCCTTTAACGGATTGTTGCGATTCGTTCTAAAGTCCAAATTATTTTCCCGTCAGATAGCCTGTTAAGGATAGAATAGTGCTAAGGCGGTAAATGAAGTGAAAATGCCTATTTTTAACCAGTGGCTGCCTTGACTGAAAATCTCATGGTCTGGACGGTGCTATCTCTTACTATGCGGCGGCAGGCAAATTTTGGGTTCTCCCGTTATACTTTAAGCTGCGATATTTAGGGTATGCATTAGTTAATAAGTAAGGGCAACATGGAAATTTTCTTTACTATTCTTATTTTGATCTTGGCTGTCTCTGTTTCTGGTGTGGTGACGAAAGTCATTCCCATCCGTATTCCCCTTCCTCTTATTCAAATTGCTATCGGTGCATTATTAGCGTGGCCTCAGTTTGGGTTACATGTCTCTTTTGACCCTGAACTCTTTATGGTTCTGTTGATTCCACCGCTGTTATTCGTCGATGGTTGGAAAACTCCTACCCGTGAATTTTTCCAGAATGGACGAGAAATTTTCATTCTGGTATTAGTGCTAGTGTTGGTAACCGTTATCGGGATTGGTTATTTGATTTACTGGCTGATGCCCGGGATCCCGCTTATTGCCGCCTTTGCGCTGGCTGCTGTACTTTCCCCAACAGATGCGGTGGCATTGTCCTCTATCGTCGGGAAAGGGCGAATTCCCAAACGGATGATGAGCGTACTCGAAGGGGAAGCATTGATGAACGATGCTTCCGGTCTGGTAGCGTTGAAGTTCGCCGTGGCGATTGCTATGGGAACGATGGTCTTCAGCGTATCGGGTGTCACAATCGAATTCTTTAAAGTCGCAGTCGGTGGTCTGTTGGCGGGTGTTGCTGTGACATGGTTATACAGTAAGTCTCTGCGCTTAATGAGCCGCTGGAGTGGGGATGACCCAGCAACGCAAATTGTCTTCATGCTGCTGTTACCATTCGCCTCTTACATGATTGCGGAACATATCGGTTTCTCGGGTATTTTGGCAGCGGTTGCTGCGGGTATGACTATCACGAAATCCGGCGTTATCCGTAATGCGCCTTTGGCAATGCGTTTACGTGCCGATAGCGTCTGGTCGATGTTAGAGTTTGTCTTTAACGGCTTAGTGTTCATTATGCTCGGTCTGCAATTACCGGGGATTTGGGAAACGTCAGTTATTCAAGCAGAACTCGACCCAAGCGTCGAAACTTGGATGCTGTTTACCGCGGTCGTTATCATCTATTTTGCCTTGCTGATTTTACGTTTCTGCTGGTTATGGTTGATGAAGAGATTCAGCCGTCTGTTCCTGAAAAAACGCCCATTACAGTTCGCGAGCTATACCGTCCGTGAATTGTGGTTAGCGTCGTTTGCTGGGGTTCGCGGGGCGATTACTTTAGCCGGTGTGCTCTCGGTGCCACTGTTTTTAACCGATGGTTCTCCGTTCCCTGCAAGGTACCAGCTAGTATTTATCGCCGCTGGGGTTATTTTATTCTCCATTTTTGCGGGCGTTGTGGCGTTACCACTCCTGCTGCGCAATTTTAAAGTGGGGGATAAAGAGGCGGATATTAACGAAATCCGTATGGCGAAAGCAGCAATGGCTGAAGTGGCAATTGTCAGCTTGAACAAGATGCAAGAGCGTTTATCTGCGGATGTGGAAGAGCAATTAGACTCGGAAGACATCAACGAGGTCGCAACAAGGGTGATTGGTCATTTACGTCGTCGAACCGCCGACCAAGACGAGATGGAACACAACTTGCAGATTGAAGATCTTGAACGGCGTTTTCGTTTAACGGCGCTACGTGCAGAACGCGGTGAGCTCTATCACTTACGTGCAACACGGAAAATCAGTAATGAAACCTTGCAAAGCTTGCTGGTGGATTTGGATTTATTAGAAGCCGTGCTGATTGAAAAAGAGCATTAAAACGAAAAAACGAGTATTCTACAGGCATCTTGTTTGTTAAATCATTGTGCTTGAGAGTGAACAACAATGTGGTTACTCGTTTTCACGACGCTGCTCTGGGCAGCGTCTTTTAGTTTAATGGGGGAATACCTCGCAGGGCAGGTGGATAGCTGGTTGTCTGTGCTTATCCGCGTGAGTTTAGCTTCTCTGGTATTCCTACCTTTCCTGCGTTGGCGTAACTTCAGTGCCAAAGTGATCTCACTGTATATGCTGGTGGGCGCTTGCCAGCTGGGGATCATGTATTACTTTGTTTTCCAAGCCTATAAATACCTGAGCGTGGCAGAATTTTTGCTATTTACGGTATTAACCCCGCTGTATGTCACATTAATTTACGATCTCTTAGAGCGCCAACGCCTACGTAAAGGCTACCTGTTTAGCTCGATATTAGCCGTGATTGGTGCTGCCATTATTCGTTATGACCACCTCAGCGAATCATTTTGGATTGGATTGATGTTTGTGCAGCTCGCCAACATCTTCTTTGCACTTGGGCAAGTAGGCTATAAGCGCTTAATGGAAGTGCACCCGATCCCCCAGCATCAAGCCTTTTCATGGTTCTATCTCGGGGCGACGTTGATTGCCTTAATAGGATGGCTACTGTTTGGGAATAAGGCGATGGTGCCGACAAGCCAAGCTCAATGGATAGTTTTACTCTGGCTGGGTGTGGTTGCGTCGGGGATAGGCTATTTTCTGTGGAACTATGGTGCCACGAAAGTGGATGCCGGAACCCTCGCGATAATGAATAACATGATGGTTCCAGCAGGTTTATTAGTGAACTTTGCCATTTGGCAGCAACATCCTAATTGGCTCAGTTTCACCATGGGGTCGAGCCTGATAATTGCGTCTCTGTGGGTGCATAAGCGCTGGATCCTCGCACCGGCTTCACGTAAGACAAATTCTCCACCGCGTGATCAGTAGCGGTATTGGTAAATGTTTCAATGGCTGGCTGGCGCTGTTCTCCTTCACGACATGCAGCGTACAGTCGGCTCCATAACCCACTTCCTAACGTTTTCGTCGTAATCAAACCTTGCTTTTCAAAGGAATCCACCGCCCAGTGTGGCAGTGCCGCAATCCCCATTTTAGCCGCCACCATCTGAATTAAAATCAGCGTATTGTCGACGGTTTTAATATTAGGTGAAACACCGGCTGGCTGTAAGAAATGACGCCAGATATCAAAACGTTGACGCTGAACTGGATAAATCAGCAATGTCTCTTTGGCAAGATCATGAGGCTCAATTAACGGTTTTTTAGCTAATGGATGGTCATTCGCCACGACCAGTTTCACTTCATAATCAAACATTGGCGTGTAGTGTAAATCTTGATCCGCAAGAATATCAGAGGTCATCACGATATCTAATTCTCGCGAAAGTAACTCGGGTTGCGGGTCAAAGGTCACGCCAGATTTAAAATCTACGGTCACTTGTGGCCATGCTTGTCTAAACTGTTGCAATGCAGGGGTCAGCCACTGAATACAGCTGTGGCATTCAATCGCGATACGTAGCGTACTGACCGTCGGTTCATTGCAGACACGAATGGCATCTTTCACCATTGGCAAAATACGTTGCGCTAATTGCAGGAGAACTTCCCCTTGCGGCGTGAAATGGACGGGCTGAGTTTTACGAACAAATAGTTTGTAGCCTAAGCGATGCTCTAAATCACTGAATTGGTGAGATAGCGCAGACTGAGTCTGGTGCAGGTGCGTCGCAGTGGCAGCTAATGATCCGTATTGGCTGAGCGCCTGCAACGTTTTTAAATGTTTTAATTCGATCATGAGAAACCTTCAAGTAGACGATGAATAATTTGCGCTTGTGCTTTATACAGTACCTGTTGATTATAGATGTGTAAACATCTAGACGGCTAAATATTTTAAGGGGTCAATATGTCTGTTATAAATCATACACTTGGTTTTCCACGTGTCGGTCTGAAAAGAGAACTCAAACGTGCACAAGAAGATTATTGGGCAGGCAAAATTGACCAATCTGCACTTCTTGAAACAGGTTACCAACTACGTGTTCGTCACTGGGAACAACAAAAAAATGCAGGTGTAGACCTGCTACCCGTCGGTGACTTTGCATGGTATGACCAAGTTTTAACCACTAGTTTATTACTAGGAAACGTTCCACCGCGTCATCAAAATGAAGATGGCTCTGTCGATTTAGATACCTTATTCCGTGTAGCTCGGGGTCGTGCGCCAACAGGCAAGCCAGCGGCAGCGGGGGAAATGACGAAATGGTTTAATACTAACTATCACTATATCGTGCCAGAATTCCAGCAAGGACAACAATTTAAACTGTCGTGGAATCAACTGTTTGACGAAGTCGACGAAGCATTAAAACTCGGTCATAACGTTAAACCTGTCGTCATTGGTCCAATTACCTACCTGTGGTTAGGAAAAGTGAAGGGACCAGCCTTTGACCGCCTATCCTTGCTGAAGGATCTGCTGCCTGCTTACCAAGAAATTCTTGCTCGACTGGCTGAAAAAGGCGTGGAATGGGTGCAAATTGACGAGCCAGCACTGGTACTCGATTTACCTATTGAATGGCAGAATGCTTACCAACAAGCGTATCAATCCCTCGCAGGTAAAACTAACTTACTGTTAACCACCTATTTTGACGGTATTAGCCATCACTTGGATGTCATCAAACAACTGCCAGTGCAAGGACTGCATGTGGATGTGGTTGCGGGCAAGGATGATATCGCAGCATTGCATCAAGCGCTTCCTAAGGATTGGGTGCTTTCGTTAGGATTAATTAATGGACGTAACGTGTGGAAAGGGGATTTAGGCGAGAAATTCCAACGGGTGAAACCGCTGCTAGGGGGGCGCACTCTGTGGGTCGGTTCATCTTGCTCGCTACTGCATAGCCCAATTGATTTAAATGATGAAACACGTCTGGATGCCGAAGTGAAAAGCTGGTTTGCATTTGCGCTGCAAAAATGTGAAGAACTGGCGCTATTGACGAAAACACTTAATCAGCCAACGGCAGAAAATATTGCAGCGTTAGAAACCTATAGTGCGCCAATTCGTGCTCGCCGCACCTCTTCTCGAGTCAATAATGCACAGGTCGCTCAGCGCTTAGCCGCAATTAACGCGAAAGATACCGAGCGTACTCGCCCTTATGTAGAGCGTGCTGAACTTCAGCGCCAACGTTTTAATCTGCCATTGTGGCCAACCACGACAATTGGCTCTTTCCCGCAGACCAGTGAAATTCGTTCTTTGCGCCTTGATTTCAAAAAAGGGAATGTAGACCAACTGAATTACCGCACCAGTATCAGTGAGCACATCAAACAAGCTATCAAGGAGCAGGAGCTGCTGGATATTGACGTCCTCGTGCATGGTGAAGCTGAGCGAAATGACATGGTGGAATATTTCGGTGAACACTTTGATGGTTATGTTTTTACGCAAAATGGTTGGGTACAGAGTTACGGCTCTCGCTGCGTGAAGCCACCAGTGATTATTGGCGACATTAGCCGCCCAGAAGCTATTACCGTGGAATGGGCGAAGTATGCGCAGTCGTTGACGGGTAAACCCGTTAAAGGAATGCTGACAGGTCCGGTGACCATTCTGTGTTGGTCATTCCCTCGAGAAGATGTCAGCCGTGAAACGATAGCCAAGCAAATTGCGCTGGCATTGCGTGACGAAGTGGATGATTTACAAAAAGCGGGTATTGGCATTATTCAGATTGATGAGCCAGCGTTACGTGAAGGGTTACCGTTGCGTCGCGATGAATGGAATGACTATCTGACTTGGGCGGTGGATGCCTTTAAATTAAGTGCAGCCATCGCCGATGATAAGACGCAAATTCACACCCATATGTGTTATTGCGAGTTCAATGACATCATGGATTCGATTGCTGCGCTGGATGCCGATGTGATCACCATTGAAACCTCGCGCTCGGATATGGATTTATTAGATGCATTCGAAGATTTTGATTACCCAAATGAAATTGGTCCGGGAGTTTATGATATTCACTCGCCTAACGTCCCAAATGTAGAGTGGATTGTGGCGCTATTACGTAAGGCTGCACAGCGAGTGCCGGTGGAGCGTTTATGGGTGAACCCAGACTGCGGTTTAAAAACCCGCGGTTGGACAGAGACTCGCCAAGCGCTGGCTAACATGGTGGAAGCGGCGAAAAAACTGCGAAATGAGTATCAAAGCTAGTAACGAGTTAGTTTAGTAAAAAGCCCACTTTAAAGTGGGCTTTTATTTGTGCCAAAGACTGGGCTTAACCGAACAGTTTTTGTTTCAGTAAGTTCATGCCAATTGACGCTAAATCGATATTTTCTGGCAGCACACCATTCGGGCTCGCGCTATCTACGATAGTCGGTAAATATTTAGCGACCATATCTGTTGCTTGCTGTGGATCTAAACCAACGCGTTGAGCGAGTTCTTGGATCCCTGAATCACCGAAAACTTGCATTAACTGGCTAGCATTAACTGGCAAATTTTCACCTTCAGCAACCCATGATGAAACGATCCCGCCTAAGCCTTCAGTGTTAAATTTATCGATGACACCTGAGAGCCCGCCTTGCTTTTCAACCCAATCAATAACAGATTGAAACTGTTGCATTTTGTCACCTGCAACCATGCCTAACACTTGATCAAACAGACCCATTTTGACTCCTCGATAACGTAATTGATGCGTTCAATACCAAGTATGGAACATTTTACAAAAAATAATAGGCGGCTATTTTGGGGAATTTACTCAACAGGTCAATGAAAATCAGAAACAAAGAGGGAATTTAATAGGTATAAAAACCAGCAGATCAGAAAACAACCAAATCGGTCACAATTTTTATCACACTTTCTTGTGAAGGGTAGTATCAGAATGTTAAATATAAAAATCAATATATATCAGTATATTAAGGTTTAATTGTTTAAAATTTATATTATCTTTAGTGTGATGATAGTCATGTGTTTGTGAATTTGGTTATGTGAAAATTCACAACATTCACCAGAATTCACAGTGTTTACCAAAACTAACCGTATTCACCAGAATTTATCATTTGTTGGAACTGACAACATCAGGGGGCTAGATGAAAAATACCGTTAACCATGTTGGCGTTATTGGTCTGGGTTCGATGGGGATGGGGATCGCGCAATCACTAATAAGAAATAAGATCCCAACCTATGGGTTTGATTTAAATCCACAGGCATGCGAGGCGCTACTCGAATATGGGGCGCAAGCCTCAGGACAAGATGCCGCGCAGTATGCACAACAGCTAGATGCGCTACTTATGGTCGTCGTCAATGATCGGCAGGTTGAGGCGATTTTATTTGGTGGTGAGAAGCCACTGGTAGAGCAGCTTCGTCCAAATACTGTCATTGTGTTGCACAGTACACTGGCTGCGGAGCAGACAAAACAGATCGCGCAGCGCCTTGCTGAATACCAGCTTCCATTAGTCGATGCGCCTATATCTGGCGGAGCGATTAAAGCGGCAGAAGGTAAACTGACCGTTATGGCATCGGGTTCCCCTGAGCTATTCGCTCAGCTTTCTACGGTGTTTGATGCAATTTCAGAGCGTCTCTATCGTGTGGGAGATGAAATCGGTCTTGGCTCCACAGTGAAAACTATCCACCAGCTATTGGCGGGGGTACATATTGCGGTTGCAGCGGAAAGTATGGCGCTGGCGGCAAAAGCGGGCATCGATTTAGATGTGATGTATGACATCGTCACCCATGCAGCTGGCAACTCATGGATGTTTGAGAACCGTATGCAGCATGTGCTTGATGGAGACTATACCCCTAAATCGTCAGTCGATATTTTTGTGAAAGATCTCGGTTTGGTGATGCAAACCGGAAAAGCGCTGAATTTCCCACTGCCATTGGCATCAACGGCGCATCAAATGTTTATCTCAGCCAGTAATGAAGGTTTTGGCTTACAGGATGATAGTGCCGTTATCAAAACCTTTAAAGGCATTACTTTACCGGAGAAAAAGGCATGACAGTGAAATTAGGTGTGATTGCTGATGATTTTACCGGCGCGACAGATATTGCAGGCTTTATGGTGCAAAACGGCTGGAAAGTGGTGCAGCTACTGAATGAGCCGAATGAAAACACTCCAATCCCTCAAGATGTGGATGCCATTGTGGTGAGCTTGAAAAGCCGTTCTTGTCCAGTAAATGAAGCCATTAGTGCCTCGGTAAATGCATGCCGCTGGCTGAAAGAATCAGCGAAATGTCAGCAGATTTTCTTTAAATATTGCTCAACCTTTGATTCAACAGAGAAAGGCAACATTGGTCCAGTAACCGATGCACTGATGAAGCAACTGGGTACGTCATTATCATTAGTATGCCCTGCATTGCCCGTTAACGGTCGAACCGTGGTACATGGGCACCTGTTTGTTAATGGTCAATTGCTTAATGAAAGTGGAATGCAGCACCACCCAGTCACACCAATGACTGATGCCAACCTGATGCGCGTAATGGAAAAACAGTCAGCCGGTAAAGCAGGGCTGATTAATCTTGCGACAGTGCAAAAGGGCAGTGCCGCTATCACTGAACAGTTAGAACAGTTACGCCAGCAAGGCATCAGTTATGCGGTTATGGATAGCTTCACGATGGATGATTTACTGCCTATTGCTCAGGCTTCGCAATCACTGCCTTTATTAACGGGCGGGTCAGGATTGGGGGCTGCCCTTGCGAATATTGATAGCCAAGTGGCTTGGGGACAAGGGGAAAGCCGTGGCAGTAAGCCGACAGGGAAAGACAGAAAAACGGTCATTCTATCGGGAAGCTGCTCGCTAATGACCAACAAGCAAGTACAAAGCTATCAACAAGTTGCACCTAGCAAAGCGCTAGATGTGGGTGAATGCATCAATAATCCAGGCTATGCAACCGTATTAGCACAATGGGTTAAAGACCAGAAAATCACTGGGTTAGCGCCTTTGTTATATGCCACCCAACCACCAGAGTTATTGAAGCAAACGCAGGAAAAATACGGTGCCGCATTATCGAGTACCGCGGTAGAAAATGTGTTTGGGCAGGTGGTGACGTTACTTCAGCAGCAAGGTTATAACACTTTTATTATCGCGGGCGGCGAAACGTCTGGAAAAGTGGTACAAAGCCTTGGAACAGAACAATTAAGTATTGGCTCACCTATCGCGCCGGGTGTGCCTTGGGTACAAGACTTAGCAAGCGGTAACTGGTTAGCACTGAAATCAGGCAATTTTGGTCAAGAGAATTTCTTCCAGTTAGCACAGGAGATGGTTAATGAGTAATGAAAAGGCGCTACGCCAAGAGTTAGTGGATTGGGCGAAGTCAATGTTTAATCGCGGATACAGCAGCGGTGGTGCAGGCAATATCAGCGCACGCTTGCCGGATGGCTGTATTATTGTCACCCCAACTAACTCGAGCTTTGGCGATTTAGATCCTGAGCGCCTGAGCAAGCTCGATGCGCAAGGTAACTGGATTGATGGTGACAAACCAACAAAAGAAGTTTCCATGCATATGGCAATGTATTTGCAGCGTCCAGATTGCCAAGCGGTTGTTCATCTACATTCACCTTGGCTAACGGCACTGTCCTGTTTACCGAATTTGGATACCGCAAACTGCTTACCGCCGATCACGCCTTATTACGTGATGCGTGTGGGCAAACTACCTTTGATTGAATATTTACCACCGGGTGATGACCGTATTGGTGAAGAAATTGCAAAATTAGCGCCAAACCATAATGCGATTTTACTCTCTAACCACGGCCCCGTTGTTGGCGGAAAAACCTTAAGACAGGCGTTTTTCAATGCGGAAGAATTAGAAGATACCGCGCGCCTATAC
This sequence comes from Providencia sp. JUb39, assembly GCF_012272845.1. Classification (NCBI taxonomy): domain Bacteria; kingdom Pseudomonadati; phylum Pseudomonadota; class Gammaproteobacteria; order Enterobacterales; family Morganellaceae; genus Providencia; species Providencia sp. JUb39. The sequence continues at coordinate 735,873 of NZ_JAAWXD020000001.1, forward strand.
ATTACATTGCGCCCACACGGCTTCACCACGTTAACGCAAGAGCAGGTTCATGAGCTCGAAAGCCGTTATCCACAGAAATGAGGCGATAGACATGGCTAAATTTGCAGCAAATCTCAGTATGATGTTTAACGAAGTTCCGTTTATTCAACGCTTTGAACGTGCCGCTCAAGCTGGGTTTAAGGGCGTTGAGTATCTTTTCCCTTATGAAGAAGATGCGGAGGTTATTGCGGGTGAATTGAAAAAACATCAGCTTACTCAAGCATTATTTAATATGCCTGCGGGGAATTGGGGTGCTGGCGAGCGTGGAATGGCATCTATTCCTGGTCGTGAAGCCGAGTTCGCTCAAGGTGTACAAACTGCCCTGAAATACGCTTTAGCACTAGGCTGTAAACAAGTGCATGCCATGGCGGGCAAAGTGGATGACAAGTTTACACATGAAGAGCAAAAAGCGTGTTTTATTAAGAATATACAGCATGCTGCGGATGTGATGGCTGAGCACGGAATTCGTGTGCTTATCGAGCCGATTAATACCCGCGATATGCCAGGGTATTTCTTAACGACCCAAAAGCAGGCTGAAGCGCTGTTACCTGAAATCAATCGCGAAAACGTGTTCATTCAATTGGATTTGTATCACTGCCAGATTATGGAAGGTGACTTATTGAAAACAATTGAGCGTCTTTGGGGTAAATTTAGTCATATTCAGATAGCATCAGTACCTTTTCGCCATGAACCTGATAGCGGTGAAGTCAATTACCCATGGATTTTTAATCAACTTGATGAAATGGGATATGAAGGCTGGCTGGGATGTGAATATCACCCAGCAGGACGCACCGAAGACGGTTTAGGCTGGCTAAAACAAGCTAATTCCTAGGAGAACCGAATGATCCCTTCCGAACGTCGTGATTTTATTTATCGCTATGTCTATGAGCATCAAACTGTGTCTATCAATGACTTAGTTGGCTTAATGAATGTCTCTCATATGACGGTTCGACGTGATATTCGCATGTTGGAAGAGGAAGGGAAGGTTGTCGGAATTAGCGGCGGTGTTCGATTAAATGATGCGTTACGCCAAGAGCTACCGTGGAGCGAAAAGGCAAGACTTCATCATCAAACGAAGCGTGAAATCGGTCAATTTGCCAGTTCGCTGGTTGAAGATGGTCAGGTGGTTTACCTCGATGCAGGCACCACTACTTTCGAAATTGCCCGCGTATTGGGTGAGCGTTTTAATCTCACTATTGTGACCAATGATTTTTCCATCATGCAGTATTTGATGAATAAATCACAACTGAACTTGTATCACACTGGTGGGCAGGTTGATAAACGCAACCATTCCTGTGTTGGCAATACGGCGGCCGCTATGTTGCAAACATTAAACGTGGATATTGCGTTTATTAGCACTAGCTCATGGGATCTGCAACATGGGGTTTCCACGCCACATGAGGAAAAAGTCCAAATAAAACAAACTTTATTGGATGTCGCTCGTCGGTGTGTACTGGTTTCAGATAGCAGTAAATTCGGTAAATACGGTATGTTCCGTGTCTGCCCATTAGATCAATTGCACGACATCATTTGTGACCAACATTTACCGTCTGATGTGGTGCAACAGATACTCGAAAAAAACATAAAACTTCATTTAATAAATACATAAAAAACATCTTACCTACTGATGCATAGCCCGGCAGGGTTATAGCAAGGAGAATGACAATGAAAGTTATTATTACTGGTGGCGCAGGTTTTCTGGGCCAGCAGCTAGCCGCTGCTTTGCTTAAAAACAACCAAGGATTAAAATTTAACCAACTCGTTTTAGCGGATATTCAATGCCCTACATCGCCTATTGAAGATCCTCGCGTGAGTTGCGTTGCATTAGACTTAACCCAGCCAGAAGCCGCAGATAAGCTGATTGACGCGCAAACTGACGTGGTATTCCATCTTGCGGCGATTGTCAGTAGCCATGCTGAAAGTGATTTTAACTTAGGCATGAAAGTGAACTTCGATGCGACTCGCCAATTGCTTGAAGTTGCTCGCGCGAAAAAACCTGCCATCAAGTTTTTATTCACCAGCTCCCTTGCGGTATTTGGCGGTGAATTACCGGATGTGATCACAGACCTGTGTGTTGTTAACCCTCAGTCTTCTTATGGTGCTCAAAAAGCCATGTGTGAATTGATGGTGAACGACTATTCCCGTAAAGGTTATGTGGATGGACGCGTGATGCGCTTACCTACCATTAGTATTCGCCCGGGAGTTCCGAATAAAGCAGCATCTTCTTTTGCTAGTGGCATTATCCGCGAGCCTCTAAATGGGATTGAGAGTGTTTGCCCAGTGTCTCCAGAGTTGGCGCTATGGTTATCTAGCCCTGAAACGGTAATCAACAACTTCATCCATGCGGTTTCAATTCCAGCAGAAAAATTTGGTCTTTCACGTACCGTGAACCTGCCGGGGATCACTGTGACAGTGCAAGAGATGATTGATGCCCTGCGTGATGTCGCTGGTCAACAAGCGGTTGATTTAATTCGTTTTGAGCCTGATGAAGCCGTCAACCGCATTGTGGCAAGCTGGCCGGGTAAATTCGATATTCGCCGTGCACTGGATTTAGGTTTTAAAGCTGATGGGTCATTTAGTGATGCGATCCGTTCCTTCATTAAGCACCACGGCTGTGCAAAATAGGAGATTAAATAATGTCCTATATTCCTATTATTGGCCTCGCGGTGGCCATATTTGTCCTTATCTTTTTAGTATTGCGAACGCGGGTTCACGCCTTGTTAGCGATGTTGATTGCGGCTGCAATCGCAGGGTTATCAGGGGGATTAACTGCGGCGGAAACCGTCACCGTTATTACAAAGGGCTTTGGTTCGACCCTCGGTAGCATTGGTATTGTTATCGGTCTCGGGGTAATGATGGGAAGGGTGCTGGAAGTCTCCGGTGCTGCTGAGCAGATAGCTTATAGTTTTATCAAATGGTTAGGTAAAAAACGTGAAGAGTGGGCGCTGGCAATTACCGGTTATATTGTTAGTATTCCTATCTTTGTAGACTCTGCATTTGTTATTTTGTATCCGCTGGCAAAAGCGTTAGCGAAGAATGGAAAACGCAGTATTTTAACCCTTGGTGTCGCATTGGCGGGGGGATTAGTTGTTACCCACCATACTGTGCCGCCAACTCCGGGTCCTCTCGGTGTTGCTGGGATTTTCGGGGTTGATGTTGGAGCCATGATTTTAGCGGGTATGACACTGGCAGTACCGTGCGTCATCGGGATTGTGTTCTACGCCAAATGGCTGGGAACTAAATACCCTGAATTCATGCCAGATGAGACGGGCAGTGAAGATTTAAAAGAAGTGCATGCGCGTTACATGGAAGAAAAAGCCAATAAACCATTACCAAGCTTATTCTTATCATTGTTACCAATCATCACGCCAATTTTGTTGATTTTTATTAATGCTATCAACGGATTATTACTGAAAACTGCCGCATTCCAAGGCATGGATGATAACTGGTATTTCCAATCATTCCAATTCTTAGGGGCACCGATTATCGCCTTATCCATTAGCGTCCTGATTTCGGTTTATACGTTAATGCCAAAAGCGTCGAAAGAAGAAGTTATCGACCGTATGGAAGAAGGTTTGCAAGCGGCGGGTATCATCTTGCTTGTAACCGGCGCTGGTGGAGCATTAGGCGCAGTATTGCGTGACAGCGGAACGGGAACAATTCTTGCGGAGCATGTCGCGAATTTACCGATTACACCTGTATTAATCCCGTTTATTATCGCGACATTAGTGCGTTTAATACAAGGGTCTGGAACGGTAGCAATGATCACCGCAGCTTCGATCTCTGCGCCAATCATCAGCCAAATTCCTGATATCAACTTATTAGTTGCGGCCCAAGCGGCAACGATGGGATCTCTGTTCTTCGGTTACTTTAACGACAGCCTTTACTGGGTGGTGAACAGAATGATGGGGATCAAAGACGTTAAACAACAAATGATTGTTTGGTCTATTCCAACAACAATAGCTTGGGCTATCGGGTTGGTTGGGGTCTTGATCCTTGATGTCGTGCTGTAAATCTAGCACATTGATATTATAGTATTTTTTTCTTCTGCCTAATAAAAGCGCCCATTCGGGCGCTTTCTTTCGATAATCACAAACATTCATCTATACTGGGTGTATCTCATTATTCACATTCATCTCAAGATGGTTTATTTGTGATCATGATCTCGTTTTAATGAAATTCAAGTGAATCTGTTTCCATTAAAGTAGATATTGGTCACTAAATTAATCAAAGCTAAGCGCTATATTGACAATAATGTACTAATTCAATGATGCCATTGTGTAAAGGAGTTTGATATGTCTGACGTTTTCCACTTAGGTTTAAAAAAGAGTGACTTACAGGGTGCAACCGTTGCTATTGTTCCTGGGGATCCTAACCGTGTTGAAAAAATTGCACGTCTGATGGACAACCCTGTACATCTGGCTTCATTACGCGAATTCACCTCATGGCGTGGCGAGCTTGATGGCAAAGCTGTGATTGTCTGCTCAACCGGTATTGGTGGTCCATCAACCTCTATCGCAGTTGAAGAACTGGCTCAGTTAGGTATCCGTACTTTCTTACGTATTGGTACAACAGGTGCAATCCAAGAAAACATCAATGTGGGTGATGTACTTGTCACCACCGGTGCTGTTCGTTTAGATGGTGCAAGCCAGCACTTTGCACCACTGGAATTCCCAGCAGTCGCTGACTTCACTTGTACTAATGCGCTGTATGCTGCGGCGACAGAAGCGGGTGCAACCGTACACGTCGGTATTACCGCATCTTCCGATACCTTCTACCCAGGTCAAGAGCGTTACGACACCTACACAGGTCGCGTAATGCGCCACTTCAGAGGCTCAATGAAAGAGTGGCAAGACATGGGCGTAATGAACTATGAAATGGAATCAGCGACACTGTTAACCATGTGTGCAAGCCAAGGCCTGCGTGCGGGTATGGTGGCTGGGGTTATCGTAAACCGTACTCAGCAAGAAATTCCAAATGAAGCGCTACTGAAAAAAACAGAAGGTAATGTTCTGAGCATCGTTGTCGAAGCTGCTCGCCGCCTGCTGTAATCCTAATTAGCTGACCCGTTTACTGATTTCACTCGGTTGTGGATTTTCGGTAAACGGGTTCAGTTATCATCCTTATACCCATGTATCTTAAATATTCTTGTATCTCTAAATGATCAGCGATAAATTTATTTTCTCGCGTTTTTCTTATTCCCTTCATCTATGAATCTGTTATTGTCATTTAAAACAATTAATAGAAGCCTCTTAAGTTACTCAAATTACAAGTAATTGATGATTTCGTTTATTTTTAGTTTGGGCAATGACAGAGCTAAAAAGGGAAAACGTATGTCAACCAAACCTTACCTTCACCCCTCTGTGCTGCCTTTAACCGGTGGAATTAACTTTCGTGATTTAGGGGGAAAAAAACTGTCCAATGGCGGAAAAATAAAGCCCGGTGTTTTATTTCGTTCTGGGGCGCTCGACCGCTTAACCCAAGATGATGAAAAAGTCTTACAGTCACAAAACCTTTTCCAAATTATCGATTATCGCGATGAAGCTGAAATTTTAGATAAACCAGATGTGGTGTGGAGTGGTGCTCATTATGTGCATGCCCCTGCAAACCCGCTGGCAAAAGAAGTGAGTGCAAACCTTGATAAACTCACTCCTGAAGTGCTGGAACAGTTTGATCCTCAAGCCTTTATGTTCCGCCTCTATGAGTTGCTTCCGTTGAACAATGCCGCTTATCATCAATTAGTGAACATGTTGAAGCAGCCAGAAAAAGGTGGGCTTGTGCAACACTGTGCTGTGGGTAAAGACCGGACAGGGGTTGGCTCGGCTCTCGTGCTGTTTGCGCTGGGCGCAGATGTGAATACTGTGATGGATGATTACCTTTTAACGAACGAGACGTTAGCGCCATTTCGTAACCATTTACTCGAAGAATTTTCCAAGACCATGAGTGAAAATGTGGTGAAAAAATTCGAGTATGTATTTTCTGTTCGTGAAGAGTTTTTACAAACTGCATTGAAAAGTATAGAAAATAATTATGGAAGCGTGGATAACTGGCTAGAAAAAGACTTTGGTTTAGATAACGCTCAGCGCGGTGTACTTCAAAGTTACTTCCTCGAATAAATCTCTGCGGAATTGAAGTTGCAACGCGTTAGTTTTGTTGCAACTTTATTTACTTCCAAGAACTATAATATGTTTACTTAGCTGAATAATAGTTACTTAGTCGACTTATAGTTAACAAATCAATCTTAAACTGTAGGAATTCGCCCTTGAGCATTAATGAAATTGTCACGGTCATTACAGAATTTACTCGCGCTCATGAAGTGTGGGCGATCCCTATTGTTTTCATTCTTGCGTTTGGTGAATCCCTCGCGTTTTTATCGTTATTACTCCCTGCGACCGTTATTTTACTTGGTCTGGGTGCATTGATTGGTGAAAGTGAAATTGCCTTTTTCCCGATTTGGTTAGCCGCTGCATTAGGTGCATTTTTTGGGGATTGGGTCTCTTATTGGTTTGGTTTTCACTATAAAGAAAAAGTTCGTGAAATGTGGCCAATTTCCCGCAATCCTGAAATGATTGACAAAGGACATCGATTCTTTGAGAAGTGGGGCGTTTGGGGAATATTCTTCGGTCGATTCTTTGGGCCATTACGCGCGGTGGTACCGCTTGTTGCAGGGATTTGTGAAATGCGGCAACGACATTTCCAAGTCGCTAACTTAGCCTCTGCGATGATTTGGGCATTTGGTATTTTAGCCCCCGGTGCGCTTGGTTTACGTTGGTTTGCGAGCTGGATGGGATAAGCTGCGAAGCCGCTCGCAAAAAGTAGCCGTTGGGAGATTTACCTCTGGACACTTATACAGTATCCCATTACCTTACTCTAGATTTTAAAAAGTAAGGATTGATTCGTGGATACCTCTCTTTTATATGCAATTATTGGCGCCTTAAGTGGCATTTTGGTCGGCGGTTTAGCGGTCTGGTTTTCTATTGTCCAAAAAATAGCGGGAAAAGAGCGAGAGCTACAAGAGGTATACCGCCAATTGGCGGCGAGCGATGAAAAAAATGTGCATTTAGCGCAGTGGAAAGAGGAATGTGACAGGCTCGATCAGGAGCTACGTACACAGCGAGATATTAACCGCGAACAAGAAGCAGAGCTGAGGGAAGTGATGACCCGCTTTGAACAGACGCAACTTGCCAATGAAGAAAAACAACGAATTTTACAAAACAGCGAGCAGCGCCTTACGGCTCAGTTCGAAAATCTAGCTAATCGTATTTTTGAGCAGAACGAACGTCGAGCATCCGAACAACATCAGAAAAATTTAATGGCTATGCTGTCACCGTTTCGTGAGCAACTTGAAGGGTTTCGCCAACAAGTGCAGCAAAGCTATGGCGAAGAAGCCAAAGAGCGCCATACACTCACTTATGAAATCCGCCAATTACAGCAGTTAAATAATCAAATGACCAAAGAAGCGGTCAACTTAACTCGAGCCCTAAAAGGAGATAACAAAATCCAAGGGAACTGGGGGGAAACGATTTTAACGCGGATTTTAGAAGTTTCAGGGCTGCGAAAAGGCAGTGAATTTGAAACTCAGGTGAGTATCAACACCGGCTTTAATAGCCGATACCAACCCGATGTGATTATCCATCTTCCTGAAGGCAAGGATGTGGTGGTCGATGCGAAAATGTCGCTGGTGGCTTATGAGCACTATTTTAATAGTGATGACCCAGAACAGCAGCAGCAAGGCATCAAAGAGCATGTGGCTTCCATTCGTAACCATATGAAAATGCTCAGTCGCAAGGACTACCATCAATTACCGGGAGTTCGCTCTTTAGATTATGTGCTCATGTTTATTCCGATTGAGCCTGCGTATTTATTAGCATTAAAAGAAGCGCCTGAACTACTTGATGAAGGATTAAAACTGAATATCATGTTGGTTTGCCCATCCACCTTGCTGGTGGCAGTGCGTACCATTAATAATTTATGGCGCTATGAACGGCAAGAGCAAAATGCTCAAGAAATCGCAGATAGAGCCGCTAAAATGTACGATAAGCTACGTTTATTTATTGATGATATGCAGGTATTGGGCTCGAGTTTAGAGAAAGCAAATCACACTTATTCTTCAGCAATGAAGCGCCTTGCTGAAGGCCGAGGTAATTTGCTTGCTCAAGCGGAAAGTTTTAAAGAGTTAGGTGTGGAAGTTAAGCAATCTATAGACCCTCAGCTAGCTGAGCGGGCTGACAAGTCTAATTGTGCGGAATCTTAGAGTTATAATAGGGTTTTCACTCAAAGGCTGGTACACTTCACAAAAAAGTTTGAACGATTAACAGGCATAATAGAAATGACCGAACCAACAAAAGAAACCATCGATTTTGGTTTCCGTACTGTAGAGAAAGAAGAAAAAGCTGGCCTAGTAGCAAATGTTTTTCACTCTGTAGCCTCTAAATATGACCTGATGAATGACTTAATGTCTTTTGGTATTCATCGTATCTGGAAACGTTTCACAATCGAAGCGAGTGGTGTGCGTCGTAATCAACGCGTACTTGACCTTGCTGGTGGAACCGGTGACCTCACTGCAAAATTTTCTCGCCTTGTGGGTGAAAAAGGTGAAGTGGTTCTCGCAGATATTAACGATTCAATGTTAAAAATGGGACGCGAGAAACTGCGCGATTTAGGCATTGTTGGTAATGTTAATTACGTACAAGCTAACGCAGAAGAGTTGCCATTCCCTGATAACTATTTTGACTGTATTACCATCTCTTTTGGTTTACGTAACGTCACCGATAAAGATAAAGCATTACGCTCCATGTTCCGTGTATTGAAGCCGGGTGGACGCCTGTTAGTGCTTGAATTCTCTAAACCAATTCTTGAACCACTGAACAAAGCTTACGATGCATACTCATTCCATATTTTACCGCGTATCGGTCAAGTGATTGTGAATGATCCTGAAAGCTACCGTTACCTCGCTGAATCTATCCGTATGCACCCAAATCAAGAAACCTTGAAAGGGATGATGGAAAACGCAGGTTTTGAGCAAGTCTCTTATGACAATATGACCGGTGGTATTGTTGCATTACATAAAGGGTTTAAATTCTAAGATGGAAGCACCATCAGCGCATATTGAAAATCCTAATACTGTTTTATATTCCTTGATAACGGCATTAATGGAAACCTCCTTGAACCATATGTTGTTCAAGGAAAAAGTCCTGCAACCTGCAAGAATGCGTTTAGCAGGTAAAGTGATGGGGATTGAGCTTAAAGAGCTGAACAAAACTCTGACACTTATTTTTGCTGAAAATCATGTTGATGTATTAAGTGAATGGCAGGAACCTGCAGATTGCACTATCAAAACGTCACTGTTTACGTTGATTAAGTTGAAAGATAAGCAGCAGCTTTCACAACTTATCAATAATGGCGACATTGTGATTGAAGGCGATATGCAAATTGTTCAACACTGGTCTTCATTACTGGATTTAGCTATCTGGAATCCAGCTCATTATTTATCGCCTTATATTGGTGATATTGCGGCAGAAGGCATCAGTAAAGTGTTGGGTAAAGGAGCTTGCCTCGCTTCTCGATTAGTTAGTCGTCAAAAAACATACGTTAAAGACATTATTCTGGAAGAGTGGAAAATGGCACCAAGTCAGCTGGAATTAGTGCACTTTAGCGATGAAGTTGAGCAGGTTTCAAATTCAATGAGTCAGTTAGAACAACGACTCAATCAGTTGGAGGAGAAGAATGACTCCCGGTGAAATAAAACGTCTTTACTTCATTATTCGGGTATTTCTCTCTTATGGACTAGATGAGCTGATCCCTAAAATTAAGCTGACATTGCCTTTAAGAATCGGGCGGTTAGGTTTTTTCTGGATCAAAAATAAACACAAAGATAAAGATCTTGGTGAACGACTACGTTTAGCATTGCAAGAATTAGGACCGGTTTGGATAAAATTTGGTCAAATGCTTTCGACCCGCCGAGATTTATTCCCTCCTGCAATTGCTGATCAATTGTCATTGTTACAAGACAAAGTGGCGAGTTTCGATGGTAAATTAGCCCGTCGTTATATTGAAGAGTCACTCGGTGGTCCATTAGAGCAGTGGTTTGATAACTTTGATGAGCAGGCTCTTGCTTCTGCATCGATTGCCCAAGTTCATACTGCAACATTGAAAGAAAATGGCAAAGATGTTGTTTTGAAAGTTATTCGCCCTGATATTTTGCCTGTCATCAAAGCGGACATTAAGCTGATGTACCGTATTGCCAATTGGGTTCCTCTTCTTCCTGATGGACGACGTTTACGTCCTAAAGAAGTTGTGCGCGAGTACGAGAAAACCTTGATTGATGAGCTAAATCTTCTTCGCGAATCCGCTAACGCTATCCAGTTACGACGCAACTTTGAAAACAGCTCTATGCTGTATATCCCAGAAGTTTACCCTGATTATTGCCGTGAAAACGTGATGGTCATGGAGCGTATCTACGGTATTCCTGTTTCGGATATTGCGGCATTAGAAGCGCAAGGTACGAACATGAAATTGCTGGCAGAGCGGGGCGTAAAAGTCTTCTTTACTCAAGTATTTCGTGACAGTTTCTTCCATGCAGATATGCATCCGGGCAACATTTTTGTTAGTTACGATCATCCAGAAGATCCGCTCTACATTGGTATCGATTGTGGGATAGTGGGTTCGCTTAACAAAGAAGATAAGCGCTATTTAGCTGAAAACTTTATTGCCTTCTTTAATCGTGACTATCGTAAAGTCGCTGAATTGCATGTGGATTCTGGCTGGGTTCCGCCAGATACTAATGTTGAAGATTTTGAATTTGCTATTCGCACCGTTTGTGAGCCTATCTTTGAAAAGCCATTAGCTGAGATTTCATTTGGGCATGTGTTATTGAATCTGTTCAATACCGCTCGTCGATTTAATATGGAAGTTCAGCCGCAATTGGTGTTATTGCAGAAAACCTTATTGTACGTTGAAGGTCTGGGTCGTCAGTTATACCCGCAGTTGGATTTATGGAAAACAGCAAAACCATTCTTAGAGGATTGGATCCATAGCCAAGTGGGTATTCCGGCCATCACCAAAGCGTTAAAAGAAAAAGCGCCGTATTGGGCGGAAAAAATGCCAGAAATCCCTGATTTGATTTATGGGGCATTAAAGCAGCACCGTTTCTTGCAGTCCAATATTGAACAGCTTACACAAGAGTTAAAGCACCAGCGCACTAAACAACGTAAATCACAGTACCTATTAGGAATTGGGGCAACCTTTATTCTTTGTGGTAGCTTATTCTTTATTTCCGACTTAACCCGAATTGCAGCAGCATTTATGGCTGTAGGTGCATTGTCGTGGCTTGTAGGTTGGTGTAAAGGAGAGGATAATTAAATAGACTTTGTTTTGCGACAAGTTTATAACGCTGTGATCATTTCCGTATTTAGCGTTGGTTGTATATAATAGAGTTAGTTACAATTGATCCCAAAACTATAGAGGTATTAACAATGGAATCAACTTTTGCAATGGCTGCTTTCGGTAGTCCTTGGCAATTAATTATCATTGCTTTGCTTATCATTTTAATTTTCGGCACCAAGAAATTACGTTCTTTAGGTTCTGATCTGGGCGAATCACTTAAGGGCTTCAAAAAAGCAATGAGTGATGATGAAGCTGCAAAAGCGAAAGCAGAGCAAGAGAAGCAAGATGCTGATTTTGCACCAAAAAACATCACTGAACAACAGGCTCCTGAGAAAAAAGACAGCCCAGTTGAGAGCAAAAATAAAGAGCAGGGATAAACCGTGTTTGACATAGGTTTTAGTGAACTACTGCTAGTTGCGATCATCGGTCTTGTGGTATTAGGCCCCCAACGTCTACCAGTGGCAGTGAGAACTGTTGCTGGTTGGATTCGTGCTATGCGCTCTATGGCTGCTAATGTCCAGAATGAGCTATCACAAGAACTGAAATTGCAAGAACTGCAAGAGACTCTTAAAAAAGTTGAAGAGAAGGCGGGTTTGGAAACTCTTTCTCCGGAACTTAAAAAGTCGATGGATGACCTGCGTCATGCTGCTTTGTCTTTACAAAGTGGTTATCAGGCAACAACCAATGATGTCCAATCTGAGTTGAACAAAGCAAAAGAGATCACAGAAAACTACGATGCTGCGGTAAAGGAATCCCATGCTAATTCTTCGCAAACTCAAGAGTCAGATCCTGATCCTGAGTATGCTGCTAAGATGGCTGCAGTTGTTGAAGAAAAACCTGCTTCAGCAACACCAACAGACTCTAAGCCACTCGATGCTAAAGTAACAAACTCCAATCAAACAGAAAGTGAAAAATAACACATGGCTGTCAATGATGCTCAACCACTTATTAGCCACCTGATTGAACTAAGAAAGCGGCTACTAAACTGTTTGATTACGGTATTAATCGTCTTTGCGGCGCTCGCTTATTTTTCAAATGATATTTATCGCCTTGTTGCTGCGCCTTTGATTGATAAGCTGCCTGTTGGTTCTCAAATGAGTGCGACAGACGTAGCATCGACGTTTTTTACTCCGATTAAACTAACCATGATGGTATCTGTATTTGTTTCGATACCCGTCATTTTGTACCAGGTCTGGGCATTTATCGCGCCTGCGCTGTATAAGCATGAACGTCGATTAATGCTGCCGTTACTGGTATCAAGTAGCTTCCTATTCTATTTAGGAATGGCATTTGCTTACTTTGTGGTATTCCCGTTAGCTTTTGGTTTCTTTGTAAAAACAACACCAGAAAGTGTTAACTTTATACCTGATATCAGCAAATACCTCAGTTTTGTCATGACATTGTTCATGGCATTCGGGGCTGCGTTTGAAGTACCAATCGCGATTATTTTACTATGCTGGACTGGCGTAACGACTCCAGAATCACTCAGACGTAAACGTCCATATATCTTAGTGGGTGCGTTTATCGTCGGGATGTTCCTGACTCCGCCAGATGTTTTATCGCAAACTCTACTCGCAGTACCGATGTATTTGCTGTTTGAGCTTGGGGTATTACTGTCTAATTTCTATGTTGGCAAAGGTCGACGTAGAGGTGATGACGAAGAAGAAGAGCCAGAAGAATAGTCACGGTGACAACGTTATTCTGAAATAAAAAGCCCATTCAATCTATGGGCTTTTTTTATGCCAGTTTGAAGCAAACATATCGTGAAAAACTTATTCAGACTCTTTTCTAAATTGCGTATTATCAATGACTTTTGCGACAGTGGTATTTAAGATGTTAAGCAAGAGGATTGAGCGTGACTCACCATTTGGTTCATTGAAGATGGCTTTAACGCCAGCAAAAATGCCTTCAGTAATGACAACGCTGTCTCCCTGAGAAGGAAGATCTGGTGATTGAGTATGGCTGACGGGCGTCTGTTGTATAAGCTCAATTATCTCTTCAGGAACTTCAGCCGGTAATGTGCCAAAGCGAATAAAGTGGCTGACACCGCGCGTAGATTGGATAGTGGTTGTATGAATTTGCTCATGGTCGAATTTTACAAACAGGTAATTGGGGAATAGCGCTTCAGTGATAACTGTGCGTTTGCCTCGAACGACTTTCTCCATTTCAGTCATTGGAGTCATACAAGTCACATGCTGTCGAGTTAAGTGCTCAACCGCTCTATCCAGTTGCCCTCGTTTGCAATACAGCAAATACCATTTTTCCATTTTTTGATCCCATCCAACAAATTTATGCTCATGATAACAAATTAAGGCATAAGAATGTGACTAATGATGAGTTGCACAATATTATTCATCTACACAAGTATAGATTAATTCGATAGTTACGAAATTAGATACACAATAAACACAGCAGTTAATACACTTTTTGTAGGAGACACCATGGATATCTTTTTACTGAGTAATGGCAAACTTTCCGGCAACCCTGTATGGCTAAGTTACGCATTACCAAGAATTAGCGAAATGATTGAACGTAAACAGATTAAGTCAGCAGTATTAGTGCCTTATGCTGTTTTACGTGGTTCTCACGATGAGCGTGCGGAGCAGCTAAGCGATGCTTTAGGCATTAAAGTAACTTCGATTGAACATTTTGAAAGCCCAGTCGAAGCCATCGAACAAGCAGACTGTATTCTGGTGAGTGGCGGTAATACATGGTGGTTAAACAAATGCTTGCATGAGAATGGCTTAATCGTTGCTATCCAACGTGCAGTACGTGAACGCGGTGTACCTTACATTGGTTGGAGTGCGGGTTGTAATGTGGCGACCCCAAGCATTCGTACAACGAATGATATGCCTGTGAGCAATGCGGTTATCATGCCGTCTTTAGGGCTGTTCCCAATGCAAATTAACCCACATTATATCGATGCGCATATTTCTGGGCATATGGGTGAAACACGCGATGAGCGTTTACAAGAATTCTGTGTTATCAACCCTCATGAAGTTGTTGTCGCGTTACGCGAAGGTAGCGGATTACAGATCAAAGGAAATGAATTAAGCTACTTCAGTGGTAAAAATGAAGGTTTCAAGCTGTTTCAGCACAACAAAACATTCCCTGAGCAATTTGATACCGTATCATTAAAGGATTATGTTCCGTTTGATTGCAAGTAAAGTGATATACTTAATCTGAAGATATTGATTATTAAGTATGTTTAACAGCAACTTGTAACCTTGGCTGGGAACCTTATAATGAGGTTCCCCCTGTAATAGTAAAAGAAGATAATGAAATACCGTGACCTTAGAGATTTCATCGCGCAGCTTGAAAAGCAAGGCGAACTAAAACGCATTACGATGGAAGTTGATCCTTACTTGGAAATGACTGAAATCGCAGATCGTACACTAAGAGCAGGGGGACCAGCCTTACTATTCGAAAACCCTAAAGGCTATAACATGCCCGTTCTATGTAACTTGTTTGGTACAACCAAGCGCGTTGCTATGGGAATGGGGCAAGAAGATATTAAAGCCTTACATGATGTGGGCAAGTTACTCGCTTTCTTGAAAGAACCGGATCCTCCGAAGGGTTTTCGTGACTTAATGGATAAGTTGCCGAAATTCAAACAAGTGCTGAATATGCCAGCTAAACGCTTAAGCTCAGCGCCTTGTCAGGAAGAAATTTGGGCTGGTGATGATGTTGATCTGACTAAGATCCCCGTTATGCATTGCTGGCCGGAAGATGCTGCGCCACTGATTACTTGGGGTTTAACGGTCACTAAAGGCCCTCATAAAGAACGCCAAAATTTAGGTATCTATCGCCAGCAAGTCCTTGGCAAAAATAAAGTTATTATGCGTTGGTTATCTCATCGTGGTGGTGCGCTGGATTTCCAAGAGTGGTGTCAGGCACATCCAGGTGAACGATTCCCAGTCGCTGTGGCGCTAGGTGCTGACCCCGCAACGATTTTAGGCGCAGTGACACCAGTTCCTGATACGCTATCTGAATATGCTTTTGCTGGGTTACTCCGAGGCAATAAAACGGAAGTCGTAAAGTGTATTTCTAACGACTTAGAGGTTCCTGCAGGGGCGGAAATTATCCTTGAAGGATATATTGAACCGGGCGAAATGGCACCAGAAGGCCCTTACGGTGACCACACTGGTTATTATAATGAGATTGATGACTTCCCAGTATTTACTGTGACTCATGTGACTCAACGTCGCGATGCGATTTATCACTCTACCTATACAGGTCGTCCACCGGATGAACCCGCAGTATTAGGGGAAGCCCTGAACGAAGTTTTAGTGCCTATTTTGCAAAAGCAGTTCCCTGAAATTGTGGATTTCTATTTGCCACCAGAAGGTTGTTCCTACCGTTTGGCGGTTGTTACCATGAAAAAACAGTATGCAGGACACGCAAAAAGAGTAATGATGGGAGTCTGGTCTTACCTGCGCCAATTTATGTATACGAAGTTCGTGATTGTTTGTGATGATGATATCAATGCTCGTGATTGGAAAGATGTTATTTGGGCTATCACAACACGTATGGATCCCGCTCGCGATACCGTCATGATGGAAAATACGCCGATTGATTATCTCGATTTTGCATCACCGATTTCTGGACTTGGTTCCAAAATGGGAATGGATGCGACCAATAAATGGCCGGGAGAAACCAACCGTGAGTGGGGACGCCCTATTGTCATGACGCAGAGTGTCAAATCCCGCGTAGATGATATCTGGGAACAGTTAAATATTATTGAAAAGTAAGAGGAAAATCATGGCAACTTTGAGCTGTAAAGTCACATCTGTTGAATCTATCACGGATACAGTTTATCGGGTTATTTTGTTGCCAGACGGACCTTTTCATTTTAAAGCGGGTCAATATCTTATGGTCGTTATGGATGAAAGAGACAAACGACCATTCTCTATGGCTTCGACTCCCGAGAATAATAAATCTATCGAATTGCATATTGGCGCATCAGAATTTAATTTGTATGCGATGGCGGTGATGGATCGCATTTTAGAACAGCAGCGTATTGATATTGATATTCCTCACGGTAAAGCGTGGTTCCGCGAAAATAGCCAAAACCCGATGATCTTGATCGCAGGCGGTACCGGCTTCTCTTATACCCACTCTATTCTATTGGCTGCTCTGGCTGAAAACCCTCAGCGGGATATTACTTTCTATTGGGGCGGTCGCCAGTTAGAGCATTTGTATGACCTCGGTGAATTGCAGGCTATTAGTGAACGTTATCCTAATCTGAAAGTGGTCCCTGTTGTCGAGCAGCCGGATGAAAATTGGCGTGGAAGAACGGGAACTGTTTTGAGTACCGTGCTAGAAGATTTCGGTGACTTATCTGGGCATGATATTTATATTGCGGGTCGTTTTGAGATGGCGAAGATTGCGCGGGATAGGTTTTGTAATGAGAGGGGGGCAAAGTCCACCCAGTTGTTCGGCGATGCCTTCGACTTTCTATAACTCGTCATATTTCAAGTTGTAGGGGGGTTGGCTTCATAGGCTACCCTATCACATACTCCAGTATGCTCAAGGGATAGCTTTACTTGCCGCCTACCTGTGACCTGAACTATTTAGGGGATGGACTGAGTTGTATCAATATTCTGGTTGATTGGTTGATTGGTTGATTGGTTGATTGGTTGATTGATTGGTTGATTGGTTGATTGGTTGATTGATTGATTGATTTCACTGGACTGGTTAATGGATAAAAAAATCCCGCCCCTGACTAGGCGGGAACATTGCAAGATATGACAATGTAACGGCAAAATGAATTAGACTCTTTCGATAATTGTGGCGATGCCTTGCCCAAATCCAATACACATTGTAGCTAAACCAAACTGCTTATCATGTTGTTCTAACTGATTAAGCAACGCAGTTGTGATTCTTGCGCCAGAGCAACCGAGAGGGTGCCCTAAAGCGATTGCTCCACCACTTAAATTCACTTTCTGATCCACTTGGCTTTCTGAAATTTGCAGCCCTTTTAGGCAAGCAATAGACTGAGCTGCGAAAGCCTCATTAAGTTCAATAATATCAATATCATTCAACGTCAGCCCTGCACGCTTTAACGCTAACTCAGTGGCAGGAACTGGTCCAAACCCCATGATGGATGGATCGCAACCAACCACGGCCATGGCGCGAATTTTTGCACGAGGTTTCAATCCATGCAGTTTGGCATAAGACTCACTGGCAAGTAGCATGGCTGAAGCACCATCGGACAGTGCTGACGAATTACCTGCGGTCACGGTACCACTGACAGGGTCGAAAGCGGGTCTTAATGCAGCAAGTCCTTCCAAATTGGCATCAAAACGGATGACTTCGTCATAGTTGATTGAAATAAGATTGCCATCGGAGTCATGTCCTGAAATCGGAACGATTTCACGGCTAAATTTACCATTCTTAGTTGCTGCTGCCGCGCGTTGGTGAGATCTCAATGCAAAGGCATCTTGTTCTTCGCGACTGATTTTATACATTTTGGCGAGCATTTCGGCAGTTAAACCCATGGCTCCAGAGGCTTTCGCTACGCGTAATGTGAGCTTTGGATTGAAATCAATACCGTGAGTCATTGGAACATGACCCATATGCTCAACACCACCAATCAAAACGGAATGTGCATCTCCAGTCATAATGAAACGGCTTGCGTCATGAATGGCTTGCATCGAAGAACCACATAGGCGATTGACCGTGACCGCAGGAACCGTATGAGGAATATCAGTCAATAAAGCAGCATTTTTTGCGATGTTAAAACCTTGCTCTAAGGTTTGCTGAACACATCCCCAAATAATGTCATCCAACTCTTTCTTTTTCGCATTGGGATTGCGTTCAAAAATTGCATTCATCAGGTGTGCAGAGAGGTCTTCTGCTCTTACATGACGAAATACACCGCCTTTGGAACGGCCCATTGGTGTGCGTATACCATCAATAATGAAGACATTTTCCATAGGATTAACCTCTCGCAACTTTTTTAACATCAATAGCCACAACTGGTGGCTGCGGATAGTATCTAGCGTTAGTGGCCGCTTTTTCTTTCAATCCATTTGGAACTTGATAAAGCGGGCTTAAATGGGAGTAGGACTCCGCAGTTTTGACATAAGACTGGCTACCGAGTGTATCAAGATAGCAGAAAACACCTCCGCGGAATGGCGGGAAACCAAGTCCATAAACTAGCGCAATATCGGCATCTGAAGGACTTTGAATAATACCTTCTTCAAGGCAGCGAACCACTTCGTTCACCATTGGTGCCATCATTCGAGCAATAATTTCATCTTTAGTAAATGAACGTTTACTTTGGTGAATTGAACTTAATAACTCATCGGTGTGTGGGTCATCAATTTTCTTTGGCTTTCCTTTTTTATCTTTTTCATATTGATAAAAGCCTTTGCCATTTTTCTGACCAAAACGTTGTTGTTCAAACATAATATCAATGGCGTTCTTACCGACTTTTTGCATTCTTTGCGGAAATCCTTGAGCCATGACTTGCTCTGCATGAAATGCGGTATCAATCCCGACAACATCAAGTAGATAAGCAGGCCCCATTGGCCAACCAAACTCTTTTTCCATGACTTTATCGATTTCTCTAAAATCGGCGCCATCTTGAAGTAATAAGTTAAACCCAGCGAAATAAGGGAAAAGAACACGGTTAACGAAAAAGCCAGGACAGTCATTCACAACGATAGGGGTTTTCCCCATTTTATTCGCATAAGCAACCACTTTAGCGATGGTGGCATCACTGGTTTTTTCACCTCGAATAATTTCGACTAAAGGCATACGGTGAACAGGATTGAAAAAATGCATACCACAGAAGTTTTCTGGGCGTTTAAGATAATTCGCTAGCTCGGTGATTGGAATGGTTGAAGTATTCGAAGCCAGTATAGTTTCTGCTGTGATTAGTGATTCCACTTCAGATAGCACGGCTGCTTTTACTTTAGGATTTTCAACGACAGCTTCAACGATCACCTGAGAATTTTCAATGCCAGCATAAGATAAAGACGGGTGGATAGAGGCTAAGGTTGTCGCCATCTTATCTGCGGTGATTTTTCCCCGTTCAAATTGACCATTAAGAAGCTTTCTCGCTTCATCAATACCTAAATCTAAGGATTTCTCATTGATATCCTTCATTAGAACGGGAACGCCTTTGCTCGCGGATTGATAAGCAATACCGCCCCCCATAATGCCCGCACCCAACACAGCGGCGTGTGCAGGTGCAGTAGAGGAGCCAGCGATTTTTTTACTGGTCGATTTAACCTGTTGATCATTCAGAAAAACGCTAACTAATGCACGAGCAACATCACTATGAGCCAGCGGGACGAAAGCAGCTGTTTCATGTTTCAGTGCTTCATTTCGAGTGCAGTTTGCAGCTTTCTCGATAGTATTGACTGCACTCATTGGTGCTGGATAGTGTTTTCCAGCAACTTGATAGACCATACCTTTAGCAACGTTAAAGCTCATTGCTTGCTCTAGTGCGCTAAGTTTTAGCGGCTCAAGTTTTGGCTGTCGTGCTTGACGCCAATTTAATGCGCCAGAAATAGCTTGTTCGATGATGTGCAAGGCTGCCTGTGGTAATTTTTCAGTTTCGACAATCGCATCCACTAAACCGAGTTTCAGTGCTTGAGATCCACTAACATCTTTACCCGCAGTGATAATTTCCAGGGCGCTATCAAGACCAATAAGTCGAGGCAAACGGACTGATCCGCCAAAGCCAGGCATAATTCCTAACTTTGTTTCAGGTAAGCCAATTTTGGCATCGGGTGACGCAATTCTAAAATCGGTAGCGAGTACACACTCACATCCACCGCCTAGGGCATAACCATTAATTGCGCTAATAGTTGGAACAGGGAGATCTTCAAGGCGATTAAATATACTATTCGCGTAACCAAGCCAGTCACTGAGGGTTTCTTTGGATGCTTCGAATAGAGATAAAAATTCTTTAATATCTGCGCCAACAATAAAAGCGGGCTTATCTGAGCGCAAAATAACGCCCTGTAAATCGCTTTGTTGTTCGAGTACTGCAACTGCTTCATCAAGTGAAGCGACGGTATGAGTATCCAATTTATTGATTGGTCCTGGTGAGTTAAACACCAGTTCTGCAATACCTTTTTTCAACCATTGAATAGAGATTGTCTCACTTTGATAAAGCATGCTGTTCTCCTTTATGTGGCGGGCTTATCTGGTATGACCAGATGAAAATTAGTGTGACGATAATGTTAATTAAATGCAAATGGTTAATAACAAAACTGGAAGGCGGCTCACAGGAATTAAGGTAAATAACCCAAGGGGAAAATGATATTTTCATTAATAATCAATGTATTAATCTTATCTTGGTATTGAGTGCATACACGTTATTAGCAGAACGTGATAAGCTTGATTTTTCTAACTAATACTGAAAGGTTGAACGAAATGGAAAAACTGGCTGGACTCTACGCAGAACATATTAAAACGCTACAAAAAACGACTCAGCAAGTTTTGCAACGCAGTAAATTAGATGCCATCTTGATTCATTCAGGAGAGCCAATTCGCATTTTCCTCGATGATAGTGACTACCCATTTAAAGTGAATCCGCATTTTAAAGCGTGGGTTCCAGTGACGGATGTCCCTCATTCCTGGTTATTAGTCGACGGCGTGAATAAACCGAAGTTATGGTTTTACTCACCGGTTGATTATTGGCATAGCGTTGAACCTTTACCAACTAGCTTCTGGACGAAAGAAGTTGAGCTTATTCATCTGAAAAATGCGGATGAAATTAAAGGCTTTTTAGCGAATTTACCGAAAGAGCATATAGCTTATATCGGCTCCTCTGCAAACAAAGCTGAATCTTTAGGTATTTCGACACACAATATCAATCCAAAACCTGTACTCGATTATTATCACTATCACCGTTCATATAAGACAGACTATGAGCTGTACTGCATGCGCGAAGCCCAAAAAATGGCGGTGAATGGTCACTTATCAGCTTTCGAAGCTTTCCAAGCTGGGGCTAGTGAATTTGATATTAATATTAGCTATTTAGAAGCGACAGGGCATCGTGATACGAATGTGCCTTACGGTAACATTGTAGCTTTAAATGAAAATGCAGCCGTGCTTCACTACACTAAATTACAGCAAACGGCCCCGAGTGAATTACGTAGCTTCTTGATTGATGCTGGTGCTGAGTATAATGGTTATGCCGCTGATATTACTCGTACTTATGCGGCTAAGAACAAAAGTGAGTTTGCAGAATTGGTTGCAGATTTGAATACAGAACAACTCGCTCTGATCGCTTCAATTAAGGCTGGTGTGCGTTATACCGATTACCATGTAGATATGCATCACCGTATTGCGAAATTACTTGCTAAGCATGGAATTGTGAAAGGGATTAGCGAAGATGCTATGGTTGAAAACGGTTTAACAACACCATTTTTACCACACGGATTAGGCCATCCATTAGGTTTGCAAGTGCATGATGTAGCAGGTTTTATGCAGGATGAAGATGGTACTCATTTAGCTGCACCGAAAATGTATCCATTCTTACGCTGTACTCGTATTTTGGAACCAAGAATGGTGTTAACTATCGAACCGGGTCTTTACTTTATTGAGTCCTTGCTTGCTGCGTGGCGTACAGGGGAGTTCAGTCAGCACTTTAATTGGGATAAAATCGAGCACTTCAAACCTTATGGTGGTATTCGAATTGAAGATAATATCGTTATCCATCATAACCATATTGAAAATATGACTCGAGATTTGCATTTACCGTAATGAAAGCGTACTCAATTCCGGCAGAAACGATCTCTTTTTCGGAAGAGATCAAAAAAAGCCGTTTTATTACTTATATCGCTCACACCGAGGGTATTGACGCTGCGAAAGATTATATTCAATCGATTAAAGCGCAATACCCCGATGCTCGGCACCATTGCTGGGCATTTGTTGCGGGGCGACCTGATGATTCCCAGCAATTAGGTTTTTCCGATGATGGAGAGCCTACGGGAACGGCAGGTAAACCCATTATGGCGCAGCTATTAGGTAGCAACTTAGGTGAGATCACTTGCGTTGTTGTGCGTTATTTTGGTGGAATAAAGCTAGGTACGGGTGGGTTAGTCCGTGCTTATGGCAGTGGGGTTCAGCAGGCGCTGAAGTTGCTCCCAACACAAACTAAAGTCCCTCAAAAAATCTTCAATGTGGTATGTGATTACTCACTTATCAATGGAGTTGAGCAATTATTAGCTCAGGTAAATGGTACTATATTGCTCAGTGATTATAATGAGTCTGTATCTTTGCAAATTTCTATTCCTGCTACTTGTGAGCAGGAGGTCAATGATAAATTACGTGATATCAGTCGTGGGGAAGTTACTCTCTTAGAACCGTCACAAGAGCAAACAGCATAGCAAGGAACCGGCCGAATGCATTTTCGCGCAATAACTCGTATTGTCGGGTTACTCGTCATTATCTTCTCTTTTACTATGGTCATACCTGGTATTGTCGCACTGATATATCGCGATGGTGCGGGACGAGCATTCAGTCAAACTTTTATAACGGCGTTGCTGATTGGGCTTTTTTTATGGCTGCCTACGCGAAATAGTCGACATGAATTAAAAGCAAAAGAAGGTTTTTTAATTGTTGTTCTGTTTTGGACTGTGCTAGGGAGTGTCGGGGCACTGCCGTTTATCTTCTCTGAAAAACCCAATTTATCTGTTACAGATGCCTTCTTTGAGTCCTTTTCTGGGCTAACAACCACCGGTGCAACAACTCTGACGGGATTAGACTCTCTTCCGAAAGCGATCTTATTCTATCGGCAGATGCTGCAATGGCTTGGAGGGATGGGGATCATTGTACTCGCCGTCGCGATTTTGCCTCTCTTAGGTGTCGGGGGGATGCAGCTCTATCGTGCAGAGATGCCGGGGCCATTAAAAGATAACAAAATGCGTCCGCGAATTGCGGAAACGGCAAAAACCCTTTGGCTTATTTATGTGTTGCTAACTATCGCGTGTGCGATTGCATTATGGATCGCCGGTAT
Organism: Providencia sp. JUb39; assembly: GCF_012272845.1. Classification (NCBI taxonomy): domain Bacteria; kingdom Pseudomonadati; phylum Pseudomonadota; class Gammaproteobacteria; order Enterobacterales; family Morganellaceae; genus Providencia; species Providencia sp. JUb39. The sequence continues at coordinate 759,280 of NZ_JAAWXD020000001.1, forward strand.
GGATGTGTTCGATGCGATATCACACAGTTTTTCAACCATCGCGATCGGTGGGTTTTCTACTCATGATGCCAGCATAGGCTACTTTAATAGTCCTGCCATTAATACCATTATTGGCGTGTTTCTAATTATCTCGGGTTGTAACTTTGGCTTGCACTTTGCGGTTTTAACGGGAAGAAGCCTCGGAATTTATTGGCGCGACCCTGAATTTAGAATGTTCATCAGTTTCCAGTTTGTTCTAGTCGTGATCTGTACCGCGGTGCTGATGTATCACTCCGTATATGCTGGCTTTGGGCAAACGTTGGATCAAGCCTTTTTCCAAGTGGTCTCGATGGCGACCACTGCGGGTTTCACCACTGACAGTTTTTCTGGCTGGCCGCTGTTCTTGCCAATGCTTCTACTATGTGCGGCGTTTGTCGGTGGTTGTGCAGGGTCAACGGGTGGGGGATTAAAAGTGATTCGTATCCTTTTACTGTTCCTGCAAGGTTCCCGAGAGTTAAAAAGATTAGTGCATCCTAATGCGGTCTATACCATTAAATTAGGACAGCGGGCGCTGCCAGAAAGAATCATTGAAGCTGTCTGGGGATTCTTCTCTGCTTATGCTTTAGTTTTCGTGGTTAGCTTGCTGCTTTTAATCGCCACTGGGGTGGATGAGTTTTCTGCATTCTCAGCGATTGCGACAACGTTGAATAACTTAGGCCCTGGCTTAGGTACTGTTGCTGATAACTTCACGACAATGAATCCTGCAGGTAAATGGATTTTAGTTGTCACGATGCTGTTTGGTCGTTTGGAAGTGTTTACTTTATTAGTATTACTGACCCCTACTTTTTGGCGTGAGTAATATAGCTGCGCCGCTAACGTATATAGATAGTAACGATTAGGAATAAAAATGAGTTATCTACTTTTGCACTCAAGCACCGATGGGCAAACCAAAAAAATCATACTTAAAATGGCAGATCAATTACGTCGCGCTGGGCGTGAGTGTGATATTCGTGATTTGAATTCAGATAAAAGCTTTAACTTATCTGCTTACGAAAAGGTGCTAGTGGGAGCTTCTATTCGTTATGGACATTTCAATAAGCAGTTAGTACGTTTTGCCACAACCCATCAGACTCAACTTAATTCGATGAAAACGGGGTTCTTTGCCGTTAACCTTACAGCAAGAAAAGAAGGCAAGAATACCGTTGAGACGAATGCCTATACTCGTAAGTTCTTAGAGAAGTGCCCATGGCAGCCGACTGTGAAGTCTGTTTTTGCAGGCGCGCTGTTTTACCCTCGCTATAAATGGTTTGATAGAGTGATGATCCGGCTCATTATGAAAATGACAGACGGACCAACCGACCCAAATACAGAAATTGAATATACTAATTGGGATAATGTTGCGGTTTTCGCAACTGAATTTGATAATCTCTAGCTCGACATTTAAACAAATCGTAGTTGTTTTGCACGATTTGTTTAAAAAGGAAACGGTTGAATAAAAATATTCAAAAAACACTTGCGAGATTTTGGGAGCTCCCTATAATGCGCATCCGTTGTCACGACAAACCGGCTCGAAGAAAACCTCGAAGCCCCGTGATAACAGAGGTGAAGAAAGAAAATAGTTGAAAATAATCGCTTGACTTTCTAAATAAAAAACGTAGTATACGACACCTCGCGACAACGACCTAAAGTCGATAATCAAAAGATTAAGTCGCACCGCTCTTTAACAATTTATCAGACAATCTGTGTGGGCACTCACAGGACACTATCAAAAAAATATTTGATTTTAAGTCTTGAAGAGTGACTAACACGTTAATTCATATATATGAATTAATAGGTAATTTGGTTTCTTCGGAAATCAAACGACAGTAACATTCTTTGAGCATCAAGCTTTTTAATTGAAGAGTTTGATCATGGCTCAGATTGAACGCTGGCGGCAGGCCTAACACATGCAAGTCGAGCGGTAACAGGGGAAGCTTGCTTCTCGCTGACGAGCGGCGGACGGGTGAGTAATGTATGGGGATCTGCCCGATAGAGGGGGATAACTACTGGAAACGGTAGCTAATACCGCATAATCTCTTAGGAGCAAAGCAGGGGAACTTCGGTCCTTGCGCTATCGGATGAACCCATATGGGATTAGCTAGTTGGTGAGGTAATGGCTCACCAAGGCGACGATCCCTAGCTGGTCTGAGAGGATGATCAGCCACACTGGGACTGAGACACGGCCCAGACTCCTACGGGAGGCAGCAGTGGGGAATATTGCACAATGGGCGCAAGCCTGATGCAGCCATGCCGCGTGTATGAAGAAGGCCTTAGGGTTGTAAAGTACTTTCAGTTGGGAGGAAGGCGTTGATGCTAATATCATCAGCGATTGACGTTACCAACAGAAGAAGCACCGGCTAACTCCGTGCCAGCAGCCGCGGTAATACGGAGGGTGCAAGCGTTAATCGGAATTACTGGGCGTAAAGCGCACGCAGGCGGTTGATTAAGTTAGATGTGAAATCCCCGGGCTTAACCTGGGAATGGCATCTAAGACTGGTCAGCTAGAGTCTTGTAGAGGGGGGTAGAATTCCATGTGTAGCGGTGAAATGCGTAGAGATGTGGAGGAATACCGGTGGCGAAGGCGGCCCCCTGGACAAAGACTGACGCTCAGGTGCGAAAGCGTGGGGAGCAAACAGGATTAGATACCCTGGTAGTCCACGCTGTAAACGATGTCGATTTGGAGGTTGTTCCCTTGAGGAGTGGCTTCCGGAGCTAACGCGTTAAATCGACCGCCTGGGGAGTACGGCCGCAAGGTTAAAACTCAAATGAATTGACGGGGGCCCGCACAAGCGGTGGAGCATGTGGTTTAATTCGATGCAACGCGAAGAACCTTACCTACTCTTGACATCCAGAGAATTTAGCAGAGATGCTTTAGTGCCTTCGGGAACTCTGAGACAGGTGCTGCATGGCTGTCGTCAGCTCGTGTTGTGAAATGTTGGGTTAAGTCCCGCAACGAGCGCAACCCTTATCCTTTGTTGCCAGCGATTCGGTCGGGAACTCAAAGGAGACTGCCGGTGATAAACCGGAGGAAGGTGGGGATGACGTCAAGTCATCATGGCCCTTACGAGTAGGGCTACACACGTGCTACAATGGCGTATACAAAGAGAAGCGACCTCGCGAGAGCAAGCGGAACTCATAAAGTACGTCGTAGTCCGGATTGGAGTCTGCAACTCGACTCCATGAAGTCGGAATCGCTAGTAATCGTAGATCAGAATGCTACGGTGAATACGTTCCCGGGCCTTGTACACACCGCCCGTCACACCATGGGAGTGGGTTGCAAAAGAAGTAGGTAGCTTAACCTTCGGGAGGGCGCTTACCACTTTGTGATTCATGACTGGGGTGAAGTCGTAACAAGGTAACCGTAGGGGAACCTGCGGTTGGATCACCTCCTTACCATTGAAGTGTACTTGTGAAGTGCTCACACAGATTGTCTGATAGAAAGTAGAGCAAAAAGCGCGTCTGCGAAGCTGACTGTAGTGTCCCCTTCGTCTAGAGGCCTAGGACACCGCCCTTTCACGGCGGTAACAGGGGTTCGAATCCCCTAGGGGACGCCAATTGCGCGGAGAATGAGTGAAAGACGTTCCCCACAAATAATGATTAAGCCAATTACGTTGTAGTTGGTTTAACAATTATGCTCTTTAACAATCTGGAACAAGCTGAAAATTGAAAACAACGCACATTGTTTATCGCTTAAACAATGTGAGAGTCTCTCAAAAATCTCAACGTGAATGTGTTCAATTGACCGTCGGGTCAGTTGGTAAAGACACCTTCGGGTTGTGAGGTTAAGCGACTAAGCGTACACGGTGGATGCCTAGGCAATCAGAGGCGATGAAGGACGTGCTAATCTGCGATAAGCGTCGGTAAGGTGATATGAACCGTTATAACCGACGATTTCCGAATGGGGAAACCCAGTGCAATTCGTTGCACTATCGTTTGATGAATACATAGTCAAACGAAGCGAACCGAGGGAACTGAAACATCTCAGTACCTCGAGGAAAAGAAATCAACCGAGATTCCCCTAGTAGCGGCGAGCGAACGGGGAGCAGCCCAGAGTCTTAATCAGCATTAGCATCAGGAGAACGGTCTGGAAAGGCCGGCAGTAAAGGGTGATAGCCCCGTATCCGAAGGTGTTAGTGTTGTGAACTCGACGAGTAGGGCGGGACACGTGTTATCCTGTCTGAATATGGGGGGACCATCCTCCAAGGCTAAATACTCCTGATTGACCGATAGTGAACCAGTACCGTGAGGGAAAGGCGAAAAGAACCCCGGCGAGGGGAGTGAAATAGAACCTGAAACCGTGTACGTACAAGCAGTGGGAGCACCTTTATGGTGTGACTGCGTACCTTTTGTATAATGGGTCAGCGACTTATATTCTGTAGCAAGGTTAACCGTATAGGGGAGCCGTAGGGAAACCGAGTCTTAACTGGGCGAATGAGTTGCAGTGTATAGACCCGAAACCCGGTGATCTAGCCATGGGCAGGTTGAAGGTTGGGTAACACTAACTGGAGGACCGAACCGACTAATGTTGAAAAATTAGCTGATGACTTGTGGCTGGGGGTGAAAGGCCAATCAAACCGGGAGATAGCTGGTTCTCCCCGAAAGCTATTTAGGTAGCGCCTCGTGAACTCATCTTCGGGGGTAGAGCACTGTTTCGACTAGGGGGTCATCCCGACTTACCAACTCGATGCAAACTACGAATACCGAAGAATGTTATCACGGGAGACACACGGCGGGTGCTAACGTTCGTCGTGAAGAGGGAAACAACCCAGACCGCCAGCTAAGGTCCCAAAGTCATAGTTAAGTGGGAAACGAAGTGGGAAGGCTCAGACAGCCAGGATGTTGGCTTAGAAGCAGCCATCATTTAAAGAAAGCGTAATAGCTCACTGGTCGAGTCGGCCTGCGCGGAAGATGTAACGGGGCTAAACTATGCACCGAAGCTGCGGCAGCGATATGTAAATATTGTTGGGTAGGGGAGCGTTCTGTAAGCCTGTGAAGGTGTGCTGTGAGGCATGCTGGAGGTATCAGAAGTGCGAATGCTGACATAAGTAACGATAATGCGGGTGAAAAACCCGCACGCCGGAAGACCAAGGGTTCCTGTCCAACGTTAATCGGGGCAGGGTGAGTCGACCCCTAAGGCGAGGCAGAAATGCGTAGTCGATGGGAAACGGGTTAATATTCCCGTACTGGTGATAATTGCGATGGGGGGACGGAGAAGGTTAGGCTGGCCGGGCGACGGTTGTCCCGGTTTAAGGATGTAGGCAGGTGAATTAGGCAAATCCGGTTCACTATATGCTGAGGTCTGATGACGAGTCACTACGGTGGCGAAGTAGCTTATACCCCGCTTCCAGGAAAAGCCTCTAAGCTCTAGATTATCATTAATCGTACCCCAAACCGACACAGGTGGTCAGGTAGAGAATACTCAGGCGCTTGAGAGAACTCGGGTGAAGGAACTAGGCAAAATGGTGCCGTAACTTCGGGAGAAGGCACGCTGGCATTAGGTGAAGTGGTTTACCCATGGAGCTGAAGCCAGTCGCAGATACCAGCTGGCTGCAACTGTTTATTAAAAACACAGCACTGTGCAAACACGAAAGTGGACGTATACGGTGTGACGCCTGCCCGGTGCTGGAAGGTTAATTGATGGGGTTATCCGTAAGGAGAAGCTCTTGATCGAAGCCCCAGTAAACGGCGGCCGTAACTATAACGGTCCTAAGGTAGCGAAATTCCTTGTCGGGTAAGTTCCGACCTGCACGAATGGCGTAATGATGGCCAGGCTGTCTCCACCCGAGACTCAGTGAAATTGAACTCGCTGTGAAGATGCAGTGTACCCGCGGCAAGACGGAAAGACCCCGTGAACCTTTACTATAGCTTGACACTGAACATTGAGCCTTGATGTGTAGGATAGGTGGGAGGCTTTGAAGCGTGGACGCCAGTCTGCGTGGAGCCAACCTTGAAATACCACCCTTTAATGTTTGATGTTCTAACGTAGCCCCGTAATCCGGGGTGCGGACAGTGTCTGGTGGGTAGTTTGACTGGGGCGGTCTCCTCCCAAAGAGTAACGGAGGAGCACGAAGGTTGGCTAAGCATGGTCGGACATCATGCGGTTAGTGCAAAGGCATAAGCCAGCTTGACTGCGAGAGTGACGGCTCGAGCAGGTACGAAAGTAGGTCTTAGTGATCCGGTGGTTCTGTATGGAAGGGCCATCGCTCAACGGATAAAAGGTACTCCGGGGATAACAGGCTGATACCGCCCAAGAGTTCATATCGACGGCGGTGTTTGGCACCTCGATGTCGGCTCATCACATCCTGGGGCTGAAGTAGGTCCCAAGGGTACGGCTGTTCGCCGTTTAAAGTGGTACGCGAGCTGGGTTTAGAACGTCGTGAGACAGTTCGGTCCCTATCTGCCGTGGGCGTTGGAAGATTGAAAGGGGCTGCTCCTAGTACGAGAGGACCGGAGTGGACGCACCACTGGTGTTCGGGTTGTCATGCCAATGGCATTGCCCGGTAGCTAAGTGCGGAAGAGATAACCGCTGAAAGCATCTAAGCGGGAAACTTGCCTTGAGATGAGTCTTCCCTGACCCTTTAAGGGTCCTAAAGGAACGTTTAAGACTAAGACGTTGATAGGTTGGGTGTGTAAGCGTAGCGATACGTTGAGCTAACCAATACTAATGAACCGTGAGGCTTAACCTGACAACACCGAAGGTGTTTTCGAGAAGAGAGATTGAGTTGATTTTCAAAGCAAGTGAGAAGCCGAAAGGTAGACACACAGCTTGTTCAGGATTGAAGTTCTGGTTTAAGAAAAAACTTAGACGGGAATAAACAGAATTTGTCTGGCGGCAATAGCGCGGTGGTCCCACCTGACCCCATGCCGAACTCAGAAGTGAAACGCCGTAGCGCCGATGGTAGTGTGGGGTCTCCCCATGTGAGAGTAGGGAACTGCCAGACATTAAATTAGCCGAGAAGCCACCCATTGGGTGGCTTTTTTGCGTTTGGGGGCCTAAAAAATAGGTGATAAAAGGCAAGGTAGTCATCCTTTGAAGCGCGATTATCGAAACAGCCCCCTTCAGATCTCACTAATTTCGTTGTTCTTACTCTCTGGATGCCTGTATTTAAAGGCCACTATGCAAAAATTACCACCCGAAAATCATTATTCAAGAAATCATAAGTCTTAAAATCCTCTCTACTTCAGATCAAAAAAGCCTAAGCCATTCTAGTTATTCTATTGTAAGAAAATACCTATATATTAATTGGTTATACTATCTGTTGCTTATGAGAAGACTATCTGGTAACAGAGAAAAAAGGAATACGTTATGGCTGACGTAATATAAAAGAAGGATTAGGAAGAAAAATTCAGTAACGGGTATTTTTCCCAGATTTTCTTGAACCACGGAGTGAATTTTTCAGGATGAGTACTGATTTCTTGGGCTAAAGTTTCAAGGCTAATCCAGCAGGTAGCACTGACTTCTTCAGGATTAGGAATGACTTGATTGTCATAGTAGCCCACAAATAGGTGGTCATACTCATGCTCAATTAGCCCGCCATTCACATCAGCTTTATAAATAAACTCACCAACATGAGTTAATGAAGTTGAAAACCCGAGTTCTTCCGTTAAGCGACGTAAAGCTGCATCATGGGTATCTTCTTGCGGCCTTGGATGGCTACAGCAGGAATTTGCCCACTGCCCAGCGGAATGATATTTATGAAATGCGCGTTGTTGAATGAGTAATTCGTTCTTACGGTTATAAATAAAGATAGAAAATGCACGATGTAGGCAGCCTTGCTGATGAGCAAGTAGTTTTGGCATGCTACCAATTGGCGTGTCTTGTTCATTAACTAAAATAAGTTGTTCTTCTATCATAAGGATAATCTGTATCAGTAAGAGTCAAAAGCAAGCTTATTATAACTGGAAAAAAATGACTTGTAGATTAGAGCTATTAATAGCTCTTGCTAATTTGTACAGTGAGATTGATAAGTACACTCATAGCTAGATGAATCAATCATTTAGCTATGAATGAAGACGGTATGATGAAAAAATATTATTTTTGTTGGAGCACCCAGACAGCAGCTTCGACTCTAGATTTTAGATTTAGTTTTTTAAGTAAATGTTTTACATGTACTTTTACTGTGCTCTCTGCGATATCTAAATTTCGAGCGATCATTTTATTTGATAATCCTTGAGCGATAAGCTCTAAAATGTCGGATTCTCGTGGCGTTAGTGCGATTGCATCGCTTTCATTTTGTGATTGGTTTTCTCTTAATGATTCAGCAAGGACAGAGGTTAATGTCGGGCTAACCACCATTTTTCCACTTGCGGCTTCTTTGAGTGCGATAATCAGTTCTTCAGGTTCCATATCTTTTAGCAAATAACCATCAGCACCCCGCTTAAGCGCACTGATCAAATCATCACTATAATTCGATACGGTAAAGAGAATAATTCTGCCTGAGAGTTCACGTTTTCTGAGTTCATCTAGGGTTTCAAAGCCATTCATTCCAGGCATATTGAGATCTAAAAGGATCAGGTCAGGATCTTGCTCTTCTGCTATCTGAATACCTGTTTTGCCATCTCCAGCTTCACCGATAACTTGAAGTGAAGGCTCTAAGCTAATCAGCTGTTTTACACCATTTCGGAGCATTGGGTGATCATCAATAAGTAGGATCGTCGATTTTTCGGTCATTATATTTTTAGTCTCCATGAATGATTTGATCCGGTGTTCTAAATATCAAATGTTTTAGATGTCAGATAAGGGGAATGTGACTTTCACTTCGGTTCCCCCTCCGGCACGTTGAGTAATGTAGCACTCGCCATTCAGGCTAAGTGCTCTTTCTCTCATAATAATGAGGCCATAATGGTTAAGTTTATTTGGATTGTCATCAATACCATTGCCATTATCATCAATTGTAATGGTGACAGTGCCTCTATGTTGGCTTAATGAAACTTTAGCCCAAGTTGCATTAGCATGCTTCAGAATATTACTTAGCGCTTCACGAATTATTTGTATTATGTGGATAGATTGATGTGGTGAGATACTTTTCGCTGGAATTTCATAATGAAGCTGAATATTAAAGCCAATACGCCCACTAAATTCACCTAAAGTACTTTTGAGTGAAGGTAATAGACCTGATTCAGTGAGTTTCAAGCGGAAAGTTGTTAATAATTCCCGTAACTGGCTGTATGCAGTATTAATTTCTGTACGCATCTCATTGAGCAAATGTAGAGTTGTTTCTGGTAATGGTTCTGGTTGCATTTGCAGATAGCTAATTTGCATTTTTAAACATGAGAGTGATTGTGCGATAGAGTCATGAAGCTCTCTAGCAATAGCGGCACGTTCATCCATGATTAGCAGCTGCTGCTGTTGCTCTATCTGTTGCTCCATGGTGAGCATACCTGAAATCTGTTTCGCTAGCATAAGAACCAATCTGTTTTTTTCATCAGAAAATGGTTGTTTTTGCTCTATTTCACCAATAATTACACCATATCGGTGCATGTTATCAGAGAGATCCCACTGTAACGTTTGATATTCTTTTGCTGGATCATTGTGTAATGGATGCTGATTAGTGGAAGATAGCTTTGTTTTATCTATTTCGAGATTGGTCGTGGCATAAGAGATTTCATGAAAATATTGTTCATTGCTATCTTCATATAATTTGAGGCGCAGGTTCTCTAGCTGCGTAATGTTTTTCAGCTCTGCGAGAACTTTTTGTAATCTTGAATAAAGCGTTTCCGATGAGTGTAATATTTGATTTGATTGATAAAGATATGACAAAACCCGGTTTTTAGCGAGTAAGTCCGCGGTTTTTTCTGCCACACGTTCTTCGAGTTGGTGGTAACTTTGCGCCAGCTCATCAGACATACGATTAAGGGTTTCACCTAGGGCATTGAGCTCATCTTGCTTATTATTCTTCATGGGATAGCGCTGAGTAAAGTCTTTACGCCCAATAGCATTAACCATAGAAAGCAGTTTCATCCATGGGTAATAAATTTTTCGTCTTAAATGCCAGATTGTTCCCATCAACAGTAAAAAGACTAAGCTAATAAAAATCAGCTGAGTCATGGCAACGTAAGCGATTTTTTTCTCAGTTTTATCATCAATATTATGAACTAACTCATTGAGCATATTAACAAAAGTAATGACTTCATAACGGGCATCATCAGGAGAAGATGCTTTAGTGAGCGCGGGTCTTAAAGTGTTTAGCCAAAATTCATGTATTTTATTAAATTCAGGTGTAAGGTTTTCAATTTTAACCACTTGGGTGAGTTCGGGGCTGAGTAAGTCTTTCTCTAATTCATCAAGATAATTCTGACTATGCTGGTTTATGGGCGTTAAAGAAAGTAGGCGGTAACTTTGCATGCGCAAGGAACCTGATGTGTTAATGGCATGAGCGTTGCCTTGTACACTGATGATCATACGGTTGGAAATTGTCATACCGATAATGCCCAAAACAGCAATAAGTAGCATTAACCCAATAACCTGGTTGATGATCGAAAATCGTCGGTAAAGTGTCGGCATTCTCTCTTTTTCCTGATACAAAATAAACTGACTATTACCATAATGTATTTAAGGATATTAGTCAGTTTTTAGCTTTATTTTGTTTTTTTAAATCGAGCAAAAAAGTTAATAATGAAAACAATAAGTAAACCGATAACTAGACCAAAAATTAAATTAAGAATGGAAGGAGTCAAAAATTGTAGTGTATTACCAACAACACCGATGCTACCTGTCTTTTCTGCTATTTTTTCGATCCATAAATGCAGATAGGTAATTCCGTGAGTGAGTATCCCCCCTCCGACCATAAACATCGCGGCCGTTCCTACAACAGATAATGTTTTCATTAAATAAGGGGTTACATAAATTAACCCATTACCGCATTTACGCAGCAAAGTAGAGGCTTTTTTCTGTAGATAGAAGCCTAAGTCATCTAGTTTGACTATACCAGCAACTAATCCATACACCCCGACAGTCATGACAATGGCAATAATTGATAAAACTGCAAATTGGTTTAGGAGCGTTGTTGAAGAAACGATACCTAAAGTAATAGCGATAATTTCTGCCGATAAAACAAAATCAGTACGGATTGCACCTTTAATTTTTTGTTTTTCAAATGCCGCTATTTCTTGTTCTGAACGCTGAGCTTCTCGTGCTGCTTCTGATGGTGAGATTTCATGTTTGTGTAGATACTTATGGGCAAGCTTTTCAGCGCCTTCAAAGCAGAGATATGCGCCTCCAATCATTAATAATGGTGTGACTGCCCACGGAATGAAAGCGCTAATCAGTAATGCTAGTGGGACTAAAATGAGTTTGTTGATGAATGAGCCCTTTGCGACAGCCAAGACGACAGGGATCTCTCTTTCAGCGCGAACGCCTGTGACTTGTTGCGCATTTAAAGCGAGGTCATCACCCAGAACACCAGATGTTTTTTTTGCCGCCATTTTTGTCATCACGGACACATCATCTAAAACTGCTGCAATATCATCTAATAAGGCAAGTAAGCTACTTCCAGCCACAGGAGGATCCTTTTGTTAAGGTGAGGTATAATTGACATTTCTTAGGTAAGATAAGTCAAAATTAGTTCACAGCGATTTGATAATTTGAGTAATAATCGGGATAGGTAAAGTTGCTCTTATCATAACAGCTTTGATTTGATTATGAATTTTTCATGAAAAACAAGAATATATTTTGTCATTATCATCATTTTTAATGAGCGTAAGGTTAATCCATGTCCCTCCAGCCTGTATTGAGTATCGTTGTTGCTGTTTATAACGGCGAAAAGTTTTTACCCCATTTTTTTGACAGCTTAATTGCCCAAAAGCTCGAAAACTGGGAACTGATCGTTGTGAACGATGGTTCAAAAGATGATAGCGAATCGGTCATTCGTCAATACGAAGATAAGTTTGAGAATTTCAAAGTACTCACTCAGGAAAACGGCGGTGTTTCCGTTGCGCGTAATACCGGAATGGCTGTCGCAACAGGGAAATACATCACTTTCCCTGATATTGATGATGAAATTGATGCCAGAATGTATGGTCGCTTATTAGAGATTGCCTTAGCGGGGGATCTGGACGTGGCAACTTGCAATGGTACTTATGTTTACACCAATGGGGATGCGCCAAAAGCTATTTTTCCGCCAAATAAGGTGCCTTCTACTGGCGTGATCACGGGCCCTCAATGGCTGCAAATTGGCTTGAGCTCTCGTAAATTTCTCCATGTAACTTGGTTGAATCTGTATCGCTTGTCATTAATTAGAGAACACAATTTTTCCTTTGAACCAAGATTACACCATCAAGATATTCCTTGGACTACCGAAATGCTGCTCGTTGCTAAACGAGTGCAGTTTATCAATGAACAATATTATGAATATCTGATCCATAACCAATCCGTTTCTCACTCTTTAACTGGAGATGAGCGCTCAGTACGTAAGATCAATACCTACCTGAAGATCTTAGATATGTTGATGGATATCTATAAGCGTCATCCTGAGGAAGTGAAACAAGCACCGGCTTGCTTATGGCAAGTGGGGAAAGAAGGCTTAGGGGTTGTTTTAGCGCTATTAGCCATCAAGTCACCGGAAACGCAAAAGCAGATGGTTCAGCTGTTTTTCGATAAAGGTTACTGGGATATTGTTTGGAAGCATGCCACAACGCTGAAATTAAAATGGCGTTTGATCCGTCGTTACAGCAAATTGAAGGCCATTATCAATAAATAGTTCTCTAGCAGCCTTTCGGGCTGCTCTCTTTTATTTCTTCTGCACTTTCTTCGAACCCCTTCAACTTATTAAATAATTGATAAAATATTATTAATATCCATAGCATATATTGTGATTTAATTAACATATTAATAACAAAAAAATTGAGCTTCCGCTCAGAATATGGTCTTTATAGGGCTATAGTTCGCCTGAATATATACGGTGATAAATTATTAATAAGTTAATGAGTGAGGGCTGAATGGATCATTATCTGCATAAATTACCTGACCTTATTGACTCCGTGGCAACCAATCAGTTTTACCCTAATTTGTTGTCATGGCTGTCCTCTTTTGTGGCCTTCGATAACGCCATTATCTATGCCTTCGAAAAAGAAGGTGCACCGCGTTTTCTGTCGAAAGTTGAGAAGCGCAACAGTGACAGTATCAATCGTATTTATCAGCGTGGTGCTTATCTGATGGATCCTTTCTATCAAGAACTACAAAAAGGCGGCAGCTCGAAGGTGCTAACGTTAAAAGAAGTGGCACCAAAAGGGTTTTATCATACTGATTATTATCTTAACTTTTATCGTAAGACCGGTTGGTGTGATGAGGCGGGTTTGCTGCTGGAGCTATCAGCCGATAAGCAATTAGGTATTTTCTTTGGTAATGAAGACCAGCCTTTTATTTCAGATGAAAGTAAGCAGAAATCATTAAAAGAAGCCTTTGATATTATTAGAAGTATTGCTCGATTACATAAGGAAGTGGTGCCGAATTCAGTATCCAGCCATTACCGTAATACTGACTTACAGACTTGTTTTGGTTTGACGCCAAGAGAGTGTGAGGTCGTTGAATTAATTTTGGAAGGTAAAGGCTCCCCACAAATTGCCGAGGCGCTGTTTATTAGCTTGGGTACTGTCAAAAATCACCGCAAGAATATCTATCAAAAATTAGAGATTAACTCTCAAGTTGAATTTTTTAATTTATTAATGACTCCAATAAAACAGTAATTGAGTAGAGCTAGTGTATTTCTTGGATATATCAGATGGTTAAACTAGACAATCTTGATAAATCTTTATTTTTCAATGAATTGAATTTTTCTCTTAGCAATGAAATACTCCTCGCCTTCATCCTTTACTAAAATATGTAATAATTTCTATTAATATAATAATAAATATTTATCCTTTTGAATTAAAACAGAAAAGGTTTGAATTGATTTAATCTTATTTATAAGTAAATATTGTATCCACGTCACAAATGTTAACTTTATGTTTCGAATGTCCCTAAAGGGCTATGTAACTGTTAATGATTGGTTAAGATAATCAAGGTTATTGCAAGATACTAGATAGGGTATCCATTATGAATAACCAAGTAGAATCATTAACTTATTACTCAGCAACCAAAAAATATGACCTGCGTTTCCCAACCTTGAAAGAAGACATTGATGTGGATGTCGTGATCATCGGTGGCGGATTCTCAGGGATTAATACAGCATTGGAATTGTGTGAAAAGGGAATTACCAACATTGCTATCTTGGAAGGTCGCCATCTTGGTTATGGCGGTACAGGACGTAACGGTGGGCAAGTGATGGCTGGTATTGGTCATGACCTCGACGCGATTAAAAAACATGTTGGTTCTGAAGGTTTAGAAACGATTTTTAAACTGAGCAACATGGGCGCGGGGATCATGCGTGATCGTATCGCCAAATACAATATCGATGCGGATTTTTGCCATGGTTATGCCTATTTAGGTAGCAACAAGCGCCAAGAAAAAACATTGCGCAGTTGGCTTGCAGATTTTAAAGCCGTCGCGCCAGATGAAGAAATTGAATTTTATACGGGTTCAGATTTAAAGCAGATTATCGGCTCTGATGCTTATACCTGTGGGATCAAACACATGGGAGGCGGACATGTTCATTCACTTAACCTGTTACTGGGGGAAGCGAAAGCGGTGAGTGAATATGGCGCAAAAATTTTTGAAAACAGCCAAGTCTTGAATGTTGAGTACGGCGATACGGTAACGGTTCGTACCGCGATGGGCTCCGTGAAAGCGAGAAAAATGTTGTGGGCGTGTGATGGCTTCTTGAATGGTCTTGAGCCGACAATATACCCAAAAACAATTAACACTTATGCCTATCAGTTAATGACGGAAGAGCTTTCTGATGAATTAATTGAACGCATTAGCCCAATTCGCGGGGCATACAGCGATATTCGCCCAGTCATCGATTACTACCGTGTGACAAACGAAAATCGCCTGTTATTTGGTAGCTCGACGTACTTTTTAGAATACATTCCATCCGACTTGAAAGAGTGGAATCGTAAATTGATGCTGAATGTTTTCCCATACCTGAAAGACGTCAAAATCGAGCTGGCATGGGGTGGACCAATGGCGTGTAGTGCCAACTTATTCCCGCAAATTGGCACGATCCCTGGCCATAAAAACGTATTCTACGTACAAGGCTATTCTGGCTTTGGTGTTACGCCGAGCCAGATCGTGTGTAAGGTGCTTGCTGAGGGAATGATTGAAGGATCCAGCCGCTATGACCTGATGAGCTCGATTCCTCATGCTGACATTATGGGGAAAGACAGCATGCGTAATGCCATTGTGTCACTTGCCAAGTGTTGGCATCAGTTATCAGGATATTGGCAAGGTCGCCGCTAAGTTTTCCTAAATTTAATGTCCATTTTTGATTTTATTACATAAGAGAAGGTAAGAAAGATGATCAGCCCATTACTGTTAAACAAAGCACTTCCTGAATTACTGAACATTGGTAGCGTGAGCAATTTAGGTTCTGTGGTTGTTGAAGGGGATCCACAAGCAAGCGTGGCGATGATCCACGGCGAGCCAACAGATAATCTGACTTGCGGTATTTTTGCTTGTACAACAGGCAAATTTAAGATGGTTTACCCATTTGATGAAATGGCAACTGTCCATGAAGGTTCGGTGAAATTAACCGACGTAAAAACAGGCGTCACCGTGGAATACCATAAAGGCGACTCTTGGTTTGCAGCCAAAGGCACTGAAGTACTTTGGGAAATCAGCGCACCACGTTTTGTAAAACACTATTTAGCCTGCGTGAATGCGTAATTCGATAAATTAACGAGGTGGAGATAACGATGAGTGAGTTAACCCTGTTACCAGAAGTTAGAGAATTCTTGAACCGTCAACACGGTCATTTTATTAATGGATTGCCTGTTTCTGGCAAGGGAGATGCTTATTTTGAAGTCGTGAATCCAGCCACCGAGCAAGTGATTGCGAAAGTGAAAGAAGGGACTTGCGAAGAAGTTGATGCAGCGATGAATGCGGCATATGCCGCATTTAAAGGCTCATGGGCAAATACTACGCCGATGGAACGAGGCAACTGTTTGAATCGTTTAGCGGATTTGCTCGAAAAACACTTAGAAGAATTAGCGCAATTAGAAACCTTAAGTTCTGGGAAAACCATTCAGTTATCACGTTTTCTGGAAGTAGGTTCAGCGGCACAGTTTTTACGTTATTTTGCGGGCTGGGCAACCAAAATTAGCGGTGAAACTCTAAATGTTTCTTTGCCATCATTTAATGGCGAAAAATACTCGGCATTCACGCAGCGTGAGCCTGTCGGGGTGGTTGCGGGGATTATTCCATGGAACTTCTCCATTATGATTTCCATTTGGAAATTAGCGGCTGCATTGACATGTGGCTGCACGATTGTACTGAAGCCAAGTGAGTTTACCCCTCTGACCATGTTGCGCGTGGCTGAATTAGCCAAAGAAGCGGGTATTCCTGATGGTGTAATCAATATTGTGAATGGCGGTGGTCGCGAAGTGGGACCTGCTTTAATTAGCCATGAACTTTGTTCGAAAGTGACCTTTACAGGCTCAGTGCCGACTGGATTGGCGGTAGGGCGCTCAGCGATGGAAGGCAAACTGACTCGCGTCACATTAGAATTGGGCGGTAAAAATGGTGCTGCATTCTTAGCGGATTTATCCGTGGATAAGATTGTGAGCGGCATCATTGAAGCGGGTTATTTAAACCAAGGGCAAATCTGCGCAGCGGCAGAGCGTTTCTATATTCCATCTAAATTGATGGATACGGTTCTGGAAGCGCTAAAAACGCGTTTATCGGCAATGAAGGTTGGCTCGCCATTGGATGAAACCACAGAAATGGGACCATTAGCCAATAAAGCCCATTACGATAAGATCTTAAGCCTATTTGAAAAAGCACGCCAAGATGGCAGTGAAATTGTCTATGGCGGGCAGCCAATTGCTGGAGCGGGTTACTTTGTACCGCCTACGATTATTCGTGCAAATGGCCCTGATGATGTATTAATGAAAGAAGAGACATTTGGTCCAATCGGTACCTTCTTAGCTTATGATGATGAAGAAGAGCTGATTACGATGATGAATAGCACGCCGTTTGGTTTGGCTGCGAGCGTGTGGACAAATGATCTCAGCAAAGCAATGCGCATGGTTTCACAAATTGAAGCAGGAACCGTTTGGGTGAATATGCACACCTTCCTCGACCCAGCAGTGCCTTTCGGTGGCATCAAGTCTTCAGGAATTGGTCGTGAATTTGGTAGTGCATTCATCGAACACTACACTGAGTTAAAGTCCGTCATGGTGCGTTATTAGAGCGTTAGTGGTTTTGTTTTTTCTGTAAAGCAACAGTTTTCCCGGCCAATGCGCCGGGATTTTTTATAAAATTTTATCTTGGCGCAGTATAAATCCGGAGGAAACTAATTCTGTCCGGTTGCTCACATTGGCTTTGGTAAAAATATTGCGTAGATGGGTTTTTACAGTGGAAAGCGAAACACCCAACAGCAGCGCAATACGCTTATTACTGGCGCCTTCTCGCACTAAATGAATAATTTCTTGCTCTTTCGGGGTATAGGAAACCAGAGAATCGGGTCGCACATCAAATGTCATAAGCTCCGCAATTGGTAAGATTGCATTGAGCCTAATCACCTCTTCCGGTGTAAATGGCGTATCGCGTAGCACGGAAATTCCCGCCACAATCTTATTTTTACGGCGAATAAAAATCTCTGCCATATCTGCGATATGGTTTGGCTGCATAAAATCATGGAAGAAGGTTTGATCGTGCTGACGCATTTCCACCGGTATTTTCACTAAACGGAGATCCTCACCGCGAAAATGGTCGGGATGTAGAGGGTCGTGCTGGGAAAAGGCAGAGAGATACTCTTCATGCATACGTGCAGAAATTCCATACAGTACATGGTTTTCTGGCTGCCAGTGCTCATTTACTAGATAATAAACCGCCGCAGAAATAGGAATGATATGGGCAATTGTATTTAGGCAGCAGTCGATTAAGCCCTGTTGACTCTCACTAAATAGCGGTTGAACCATCATCATTCCCCATCAAAATATACAGCTTACTATCATGCAATTTAATTCAATTAACATAAAATAAACATGTTAATAACGTGAGCGTGGTTACACTATTTAAAACTTGTTTTTTATCGCTTAAAGGGAGTTTGCTGCCTTTGGGTATCTTTCGTAGTGTGTTTGTTAATATATTAATGAGGTTATTTTTGACTAATCGTTGATATTTAAATGATTATTATATTATTTGAGTTTTAAAAGGGTACTTTTCGTTTTGGACTCTGCTCGCTCCCCTCTCTCTGGGTATCGTTCTAAAGGACGATGGCGAGATGTTTAGGCTTATTTCTATAGTGAGAATACAGTCACTTCATTTTTACAAAAAATTCACAATTTGGGCTGTGAGCAGAGAGAGGGAAGCAAAATGAATTTATCCTCAAAATTAACATCACACATTGAAAAAGGTAAGGTTGGCTTTCCAACAACGCTCGCCAGCTCGGTTGGCGTGATTATGGCAAGCCCTGTGATCCTCACTGTAACCAGTGGTTTTGGGATCGGCGGTGATACTTTTGCCTTAGCTGTTTTACTGAGCTTTATCATGATGCAGGCTCAATTAACCACATTCTCAGAAGCGGCGGCAATTTTACCGACCTCCGGTTCTGTTTACGACTATATCTCCTGCGGTATGGGGCGCTTTTGGGCGATTACAGGGGCACTGTCTGCCTATCTGATAGTTCACGTTTTTGCAGGTACAGCAGAAACCATTTTGTCCGGGATTATGGCGTTAGTGAACTTTGAAAGCCTGAATACAGTGCTGGAAACCAGCAACTCCTCTTGGATGGTGGGTGTTGGTTTAGTCGTGGCATTCGGCTTACTGAATGCATTTGGTATCGAAGCTTTTGGTAAAGTGGAAGTGGTGCTCACTTTTGCAATGTGGAGCACGTTGGTGATTTTCAGTATTTGTGGGCTACTGATGCCATTTCACGTTTCCGCAGAAGGCTGGTTTGGTCAAGGGCTGAATATTTCTGACCCGACGCTTGTTCTTAGCTTTGTGGGAATGGCGATGTTTATGTTTGTCGGTTGTGAGTTAGTGACACCGATGGCGCCTGAAATTAAAAATTCAGCCAAAGTGATCCCGCGTGCGATGGCGATTGGTTTATGTGGTGTGGCATTCTGTATGTTCTTGTTTGGCGCGGCACTGACTAACCAAGTCGAAAACGTGATTGTTGATCCACAAAATGGTGTGAGCCTATTAGAAACACCGATGGCTATTCCTGCGTTTGCTGGGCAAATCATGGGTGATTTCGGTAAATACTGGATTGGAATTGCATTATTGCTGGCGGGTGGGGCGACCATCAACACCTTAATGGCAGCGGTTCCGCGTATTCTTTACGGTATGGCGTTAGATGGGGCATTACCAAAAGTATTTGCCTACTTACACCCTCGTTTTAAAACGCCTGTGTTCGGTATTTTAGTGGCGGTGATGATCCCATGTTTACACGCATTTGCTATCCAAGGGGATTTAGACCGTATTATCCCGTTGGTGCTGGCGGCTGTGTGCTCGTGGGGAACGGCATACTTATTAGTGACGATTTCTGTGGTGTTATTACGTATTCGTCGCCCAGATTTGCACCGTGCTTATCGCTCACCATTCTTTCCTATCCCTCAAATTATTTCGAGTGTAGGGATTATTCTAGCGATTGTTTACATCACGCCTCCGGGCATGAATAAAGCGGACGTGTATATTCCATTTGCCATTATGTTGGGATTAACCGCGAGTTATGCATTAGGTTGGACCGTGTTAGTGCAGAAAGTAAATCCATTTAAGCCTGTTCCGGTTGAACAAGTATTGTCCAACTCATTTGACGATGATAATGCAGAGGAGGTGGAACTTGAGCCTTTACGTAACCTTGCCTAAGTTATCGTGGTGGAAAAGGTTAACTCAAAAGCACCTCCCGACAGGGTATCAAGCGGGGTTAACTTTAAATCGGATTGAGAAAGATATCGCTCCTTATGTTTGTGAGTGGGGGGCGCCTGGAGTGTTGCTCATCCAATTGCCTCAAGGTATTAAAGTGGAAGTGACTGAGCGTGTGAAAACCTTGTTTATGGCGTTTATTGTGCATAGTCGCTTTGCAGTTTCGGGAAAATGTGACAGTGCGCTGGTGGCACAGATTGATGTGAAAACAGCAGGGTCAGCGCGGAAAAAACACGTTCAGTTCACGACTCAACAAACAGATGGGAAATTTTTGGTCGAAAGCTTAGAGCAGTACCCCGTGATCCGCCAAACTTTCGAAGAGCTAGATTTCACTCACTGTCATATTGCTGTCAAAAATGGCGTTTGGCGTTGCGAAATTGAGCCTTACACTGCTTCTGAAATGGTTAGCCGGATCCCTGCTGCTCGGCGTTATTTACGTTTGACTGATCAGCAGCGACATCGCTTATTAAGCGCACTACAGCTGATTTCTCAACTCATGAGCCAACAAACACCTCATCAATAATTTTTTCTCATCGATAACGCCCTGATTGGGCGTTTCGCTTTTATGATTGTTATGTTTATGGCTGCTATGTTTATGACAATCATCTTTATATCGACATAAAACCGTCATTCAACTGTCATCTGGCTGCTCTAGCATGCTGGTCAATTATTCGAAGTATATTCACTCTTCTTTTTATTGATTGGCAAGGATAAAAGTTATGACAGGTAATTTTATGAAATCTATGTTAGCCGTCGCTGTAAGTACGTTAATTTTAGGAACTGCAATCCCCGCTTATGCCGCGGATAAAAATGATGCAGTTTCAGAAAGTCGCGCTGCAAAAGGTGATATCACTAAGTTTGGTGGTGCTCGCCGTTTATCGACTGAACAGACGGATATCATGAAAGCGGCACTGCATAATGGTCAAGCAAAGAACGTCATTTTATTTATCGGCGATGGTATGGGGGATTCTGAAATTACCGTCGCACGTAACTATGCTGAAGGGGCTGGCGGTTTCTTTAAAGGAATCGATGCATTGCCAATCACTGGACAATACACCCATTACGCATTAGATAAGAAAACACAAAAACCAGACTATGTGACTGATTCTGCGGCATCTGCAACAGCATGGTCATCCGGTGTGAAAACCTATAACGGCGCTTTAGGGATTGATGTATTCGGTAAAGACCATGACACATTGATTGAAATTGCGAAACGTAATGGTAAAGCAACGGGTAACGTGACGACATCTGAAATCCAAGATGCAACGCCAGCGGCTCAGTTTTCTCATGTGACGGGGCGTAAATGTTACGGTCCTGAAGAGACCAGTGAAAAGTGTGCAACCAATGCGCTGGAAAATGGCGGTCGTGGTTCTATCTCTGAACAGTTAATGATCACCCGTGCCGATGTCACATTAGGTGGTGGTGCGAAAAGTTTTAAGCAGGAAGCTAAAGCGGGTGATTACAAAGGGAAAACCTTGGAAAAACAAGCGGAAGAGCGTGGATTCACTATCGTCCGTGATGCGAAGTCACTCGATGCAATCAAAGAAGCTAACCAAGATAAACCTGTGTTAGGTCTGTTCCATGATGGCAACATGACCGTGGCGTGGGAAGGCCCAAAAGCCACTTATCACGGTAACTTAAATAACGCTGCATTAGAGTGTAAACCGAATTCTAAGTTAGACCCGAATGCACCGACATTAGCGCAAATGACTGAAAAAGCGATTGATTTATTGAAAGTAAATCCGAATGGCTTCTTCTTACAAGTTGAAAGCGCTTCTATCGATAAGCAGGATCATAAAGCGAACCCATGTGGTCAAATCGGTGAGACTGTCTCGCTGGATCAAGCGGTACAAGTGGGATTAGATTTCGCTAAGAAGCACGGTGATACGCTGGTTATCGTGACCGCTGACCACTCGCATTCTAGTCAAATTATTCCAGACGGAACTAAATCATCAGGCTTAACTCAAGCGCTGATTACTAAAGATGGTACCGTGATGACCGTGAACTACGGTAACTCTGAAGAAGAAGATTCACAGGAGCATACAGGTGCTCAGCTACGTGTCGCAGCCTATGGTCCACATGCCGCGAACGTAATGGGTCTGACTGACCAAACCGATTTGTTCTTTACCATGCGCGATGCGATGGGATTGAAGCAATAAACCAACCCCTGTAGTTAAAAGTTCTCTGCGGCAGGATGCTACAGAGAACTTTTTTGTTTATAAAGTCCAATAAATCCTCATTAAGTTTCCTTCTTCATGCCCTGATTTCTTTTTGATTGTGTAGCCTGTATGCTCTCTATATATCCGATTTATATAGAATTTATACAAGCATTAAGAGAACAATAAAAATGAGAATAACACGCGAGCTCACGCGGGATGAGATCCCAAATGTGTGGTCGATTGATAGAACTGAATTGATTGAACACCTTTATCTTCACCAACAAGGAGAGTTAGTTCTTTCTGCTCAACGCTTTGATATGAAAGGTTGGCCGGAAGGTGAAACCGATGCATACACCCCGCATTTGCTGGAAAGTTATGATAATGGCGCTGTTTTCTTTGGTATTTTTGATGATGAAAAACTGATCGCCGCAGCGAGTTTAGATAACGTATGGCGAGGGGAAAATCAGGATCTGTTACAGCTCTCTTTTCTTCATGTTAGTCACCAATATCGTGGTGAAGGGCTGGGCGGCCAGCTTTTCAAACTTTGCCAGCAGAGGGCGTTGGAGAAAGGCGCTGGTGGGTTGTATATTTCTGCAACCCCTTCCGAAAATACGGTGCATTTTTATCAATATATGGGCTGTGAACTGCTCGAAAAGCCCGATCCAGTGCTGTTTGCGCTAGAGCCTGAAGATATTCACTTTGTTTGTATTTTTGAGTGATGTTTTTACCGTGGGGGAAATATTTTCCTCACAAAAATTTGATTGATTTTTATAGAAACGTAGATATGATTGATAATCATTATCATCTTTAACGAAATTATAGGCTAATTGATAGTTAGCTAAAGACTCGTTAGCTATAAATGGGAGGCGTTATGGGAACTAGCGTATCAAAAGCAACAGGGTTGCGGCGTATTGGCGCTGGTTTGTGGGGCGTCTTCGCGGTGGTGTTACTGAGTATTATGTATTTGCTGAGCAATATGGGGTTTGATCCACTGAAAGTGGCAATGATCACCTTGATGATTGCGACGGCTGGCATGCTGTTTAATCGAGGTTCTCGCCGCTTATTAATTATTCCAGCAGTGATGTCTTTAGGTTGTTTCTTGCTGATTTTTATTATGCGAAGCTAAGATTGTCTAAGCGATATTTAGGTTAGGGATATTGTGCGAATGGCTATCAAGGATTGAACATCTGAAGATTAAATCATAAGGCTACGAATCATTAACAGTGGTGCGAAAGGGGGGACTTGAACCCCCACGTCCATAGGACACTAACACCTGAAGCTAGCGCGTCTACCAATTCCGCCACCCTCGCAAATACTGTCAAAATTCTTTCTATTGATACTTGTCTATATCATGCTCAATACATAGATAATTGAAATTATGATATGAGCTTTCTTACTCAAAAGAATTTCAATTAGATAAAGGCGACAAACGCCGCTATTCCGTTGAGCATAGATAACTATGTGATACGGATAGCGAAGAGCAGTCAACGCATAGATAATTGAAATTATGAAGAGTAAGTGGTGCGAAAGGGGGGACTTGAACCCCCACGTCCAAAGGACACTAACACCTGAAGCTAGCGCGTCTACCAATTCCGCCACCCTCGCAATACTAACTCTTTTGCATAATTGCTCATGCATCAATAGTACGGTGCGGATTTTAGGCTAATTTGCGCAGACGTCAATAAATTTTTATCCGCGTAATTTTGTTTGATGAAAAAACGGTCAACTTAGAAAGTTGACCGTTAGAAACAAAATCGACAATGAGATAATTTCGTCGTTTTAGCGCTTAATGGCTTCGTAAACTTTGAATTTACCTGTCTTAGCCAGAACCACATGACCGCCAAACGCTTTATCCAGTAAGTCAGGATAAGGTAAAAATGCATTCGCCACGATCCGTAAGCGCCCACCTTTTTTCAGGTATTTAGGGGCTTGGAAAATAAGCGTTTCTACCGCGTTATAACTGGTGTTGATCCCATCATGGAACGGCGGGTTAGAAATGATCCAATCAAATTTATCATCAAGATCGGAATAGACGTCGCTTGGGATCACTTTTCCGGTCAGGTTGTTGGCCGCTAATGTTGCTGTAGCTGAATCAATCGCGGATGCGCTGACATCACTCAGGGTTAAGGTGACATCTGGATTTTGTGAGCCGATAACCGCGGCGAGTACGCCGTTACCGCAAGCCAGATCAAGCACATTACCACTCATTGGCTCAGTCAATGTGGAGAGCAGTAAATCACTGCCGATATCTAACTCGTTATGGCTGAATACACCTGGAAGTGCATGAATTTTCACATTATCAACCTGATAGTTACGCCACCAGCGCTTAATATCAAATTCGGTTGGTTGCTCTAATTCACCATAATAGAGCCCAC
The DNA here is from genome assembly GCF_012272845.1 of Providencia sp. JUb39. Classification (NCBI taxonomy): domain Bacteria; kingdom Pseudomonadati; phylum Pseudomonadota; class Gammaproteobacteria; order Enterobacterales; family Morganellaceae; genus Providencia; species Providencia sp. JUb39. The sequence continues at coordinate 783,795 of NZ_JAAWXD020000001.1, forward strand.
AGCGGCGTGCGGAATCAATTTTTTGCAGTGTCGCAATCCCTTCCATTATCGCTTCGGCACTTTTTACGCCACTGCGGTTTTCGCCGACGATAAAAATTTGGCTGCCAGCAGCAAGATGGGTACATAAATCATCAAGTTGGAATGCCGCTTCTTGTTTGTTCTTAGACCAAAAGTAAATTAAGGTATCGCAAGGTTGAACAAATTCCGCGGTTGCTGTTGAAGCAAACAGAACATTTTCACCCAATGCCGGCTGTAAGTTTTTCCAGCGATGGTACTGGTTAGTGAGCACGCGCACACTGGCGGCTTCTAAAATTGCACCCAGTTCATCCTGAATATCGCCTGCCAAAAGAACATGACGATCGATAAAGTGCTCTAAATGGCGTTGAATAACTTCGCTGGCGGGTGTCAGTAATGACATATTCTGTCTATCTCCTAAAATGAATATAACCACGCGGACTACCTTACCAGAAAAAAGATAAATAGCATTGCTCTGTTGGCGCTATTAATCCCCTTTGATAAGATGTGGTTGTTAACTAACGACTGGGTAAAGCAATGACACGACGTGACAGACTTTTAGAACAAATGGGGATCACTCAATGGATGGTGAGAAATCCGACTGTGTTACGTGGTGAACGTGGTGTACGCATTCCTGAGTCGACTAAGCTTATTATTATCACTGATGAGAACCTTGATTTAAACAGCCAGCTGTTAAAAGATATTTTTCTCACAATGAAGATCGATGAGATTGACGTTGTGTGCATTAATTCCGATCAGCTCAAACTCATTCCAACACCAATAACAATACCTTGTTGGGTGATAGGGGATGGCATTCATCCCGAAGGTTCAAAAGTCACATTTCTTTCTCCTGTTTTGTCTGAACTGATAGCAAGCAGCAATGCTAAACAGGCACTATGGAAACAAATTTATCAATATGATGAAAATTTCAACACTCAAGCAATCTGATCTCGCGACAGCCTTCTTAATTGAAAAGCTAAGTCATGATTTTCCATGGACTGAGCGAGTTTTTTATGGCAATCAAGGTGAAAAGTACCATAATCTAAAAATATTAGTTAATAATCAAATTGTTGGGTATGCAATAACTCAGTATGTATTAGATGAAGCTACGCTGTTCAATATTGCCATTCACCCTGATTTTCAAGGACATGGCTATGGACGAATGTTATTAGAAAGATTAATTCACGATCTTGTTAATCGAGGGATTTCAACGCTGTGGTTGGAAGTGAGAGAGTCTAACGCTTCAGCCATTCATCTGTATGATAAACTTGGTTTTCAACAGGCGACAGTACGTAAAGACTATTATCCGACGAAAACGGGTCGAGAAGATGCGTTAGTACTGGCATTAACCTTGTTCAGCGAAGACATGTTTAGCCAAAAAGCGTAATACATTTTTCTAAAGAAAAACCACGGTAGCCTGAAGTGACCCCATAAAGTCAGCTGCCACCGTGGTTTTTTATGTCTTAATGAACCTATAATTTACGATTTTTCTGTTTCCGTGAAGATAGGTTTTCTAAGGCGCCCTACTTTTTCTCTCAGGCTCCTTTTTACTTTGGCCGTGGCTTTGACTTCTTCATTCAAACCTTTATAGGTTGAGTAGCACATAATCAACATTAATACCGAAAGTGGAATTGCTGTGGCGACAAGTGCGGACTGCAAACCCGTTAGCCCTCCGGTCATGATAAGCACGATAGCAATTGCTGCAATTACTACTCCCCAGATAGTTTTGGTCACATGACTTGGATTTGGGTTACCATTTTCACTGACCATACCTAAGACGAATACCGCTGAGTTTGCTGACGTAATAAAGAACACCATCACCAAGACCATAGCTAAAATACTGATCAGAGTCGGAGCAGGGAAATAATCTAAGAATTTAAACAGTGCAGACGTGACATCGGTTTTGACAGCATCCGCCAAGGCCACTTCACCGAGATTTTGGATAATATGGATGGCTGAGCCGCCCATCACCGCAAACCAAGCAAATGAACCTAATACCGGAATAAATACGGCACCAATCATAAATTCTTTGATTGTACGACCTTTGGAAATACGCGCCACGAAGCTACCCACTAATGGCGCCCATGCAATCCACCAGCCGAAGTAAAACAGTGTCCAGTTAGCAATCCAAGAACCATCATTATAAGGCTCAGTACGAAATGACATGCTGACGAAATTTTGCATGTAATCCCCGATACCTTGGAACAGTACTTTCAAGATAGTTTGTGTTGGACCGGCAAACAGGATAAACCCCATTAATGCGAAGGCAAGCAACATGTTGAGGTTAGAAAGATGCTTGATGGCGCCCTGCAATCCTGAAATGGTAGAAGCGATATAAATCACAGTCACAACGGCAATAATCGCGATTTGAATATAAATACTAACAGGCAAATCCCACAGATAATGCATTCCGCTGTTGACTTGTAGCGTACCAAATCCGAGGGATGTGGCGATACCAATCACAATGGATAACACGACCAGTACATCCACCCATTTTCCAATTGATCCTTTGATACGATCGCCAATTAATGGATAAAACACGGAACTTAATGAGGATGGTAATTTTTTTCTGAATTGGAAAAAGGCTAAAGAAACCCCGACTAAGGCATAACACGCCCAAGCTGAAACACCCCAATGTAGATAGACATATTGCATCGCTGTTTTTGCGGATTGCTCTGTCATTCCAGGTCCCATTGGTGGGCTGATGTAGTAAGAAACGGGTTCTGCGACTCCCCAGAATACTAAGCTGATCCCTATGGATGCGCTAAACAGCATTCCAACCCAAGTGGCAGTGTTGTATTCCGGCTTGTCATTATCATCGCCTAAGCGAATATGGCCAAATTTCGAAAATCCAAGGTACATACAAAAACTAAAAAAAATAAACACGGCACCAAGGATAAACCAACCTAAGTTGTTATAGATAAAGCTCAGGGCAGAGTGTGAAAATGTTTCCAGTTTATCGGGAATGAAAGCCCCTAAGCTGATGAGGATCAGGCTAAAAGCGAGGGATACGTAAAATACAGACCTTTTATGATTCATCATACCTCTTCTCCAGTTGCTCACTTCTTTATTATCTCTTTTATTGAGTCGTTATTTTGCAGGTGATGCTTACTTTGGGTTTACAAAGAATAGCCATGCAAAGATTGCATAGTCAACAAATAATTAACTAGGCATTAACATTGTGGTTGTGTGTTTATTTTTTAATTTATTGAATTTTATAATAAATAATTTTATTTATAAAGCCTGATGAGATTTTGTTTGATCATTATTGCGATCTTCGTTAACATCCGATCAAAATATGTTAACTATAAGTTTACAAAAAGAGAGGGCAATTATGAGCAATGCAGCTAAAGTCATTTCGATTAATGATCACCTTGATATAGATAATGCATGGACTATCCCTGCACGTTATTACACATCTGAAGACATTTTTGATTTTGAAAAAGAAAAAATTTTTGCTAATTCATGGGTTTGTGTTGGTCATGTGAGTGAGGTAAAAGAAAAAAATTCCTATATTACACGCCAACTAATTGGTGAAAGTCTTGTGATTGTTCGTGGTCGTGATGATATTCTGCGCGGCTTCTACAATGTTTGCCCACACCGTGGTCATCAATTAATTAGTGGTGATGGCGGGAAAATGAAAAATGTGATTACCTGCCCTTACCATGCTTGGGCATTCAAGTTGGATGGGCAGTTGGCGCATGCAACCAACTGTGAAAACGTGAACAACTTTGAAGCGGATGCTATGTCATTAAGTCCTTTCCATGTGACTGAGCACGCAGGTTTTATCTATATAAACCTGACGGAAGGTGAACCTCAGCCAATTGAAGAGCAGCTACCTGGTTTAGCAGACAAAATGGAAGAAGCGTGCGCGGTTATCAATGACCTGAAATTAGCAGCGCGCTTTGTTAGCCATACCCCAGCTAATTGGAAAACCATCGTTGATAACTACATTGAATGCTATCACTGCCCGACTAACCACGTTAGCTTTGCCAGTTCGGTGGATGTGAATGTGTATGAGCATTTGCTTAAAGATAATTGGACGGTACAAATCGGCAAAGCCAAGCCATCTGAATCTTCTTATCAGTTCGATGAGTCAGTATTAGACCCGCGCTTCTTTGGTTTTTGGATTTGGCCAAGCACCATGTTCAATATGCCTCCTGGCGGCGATTTTATGACGGTGATTTATGAATTCCCTGTGAATGCGGGCGAGACATTGCAGCATTACGATATCTATTTCCTGAATGAAGAACTGACTGAATATCAGAAAAATTTAGTGGAATGGTACCGCACGGTATTCCGCCCTGAAGATTTACGTTTGGTGGAAAGTGTACAAAAAGGTCTGCGTTCCCGTGGATATCGTGGTCAAGGACGCATTATGGCCGATAGACAACGCAGTGGGATCAGTGAGCACGGTGTTGCCCATTTCCACAAAATTGTGGCTGGCGCTCATACGGAATAATCGCAAGGGATGGGAGACGTGACGATGAACAGGTTAAAACATGCCGTGCTATTTCGCCAAGCCTGCTATATCAATGGTCGCTGGGTGGAAACGGAGAAAACAATTCCCGTGACAAATCCGGCCTCTCAAACGGTGCTGGGCACCATTCCCAGCCTAACAGCAGCGCAGGTTGATGAAGCCATTGAACAAGCCCATGCCGCGATGGTGGGATGGAGTCAATTAACCGCGAAAGCGCGCTCAATTATTTTGCGCCGTTGGTTTGAGTTGATTGAGGCGAATATTGATGATCTTGGGTTGCTGATGACCCTTGAGCAAGGCAAGCCACTACATGAAGCAAAAGGCGAAATTCGTTATGCCGCCTCTTTTATTGAGTGGTTTGCAGAAGAAGGTAAGCGTGTTTATGGGGAAACTATCCCACAAACCGTTGGAACTAATCGCCTTTCTACGATTAAGCAACCTATTGGCGTGTGCAGTGCGATTACGCCATGGAATTTCCCTGCGGCGATGATCACTCGTAAAGCGGCACCCGCACTTGCAGCAGGGTGCAGTATCATCATCAAGCCAGCCACCGAAACGCCATTTACCGCATTGGCATTGGCTCAACTTGCCGATGAAGCGGGGATCCCAGCGGGTATTTTTAACGTGGTCACTGGAGAATCACGTATTTTGGGGGAAAGGCTGACCAAACATGCGCTGATCAGTAAGTTTTCTTTTACGGGTTCCACCCAAGTGGGGCGTGTATTAGCGGAGCAATGTGCATCGACTATCAAGAAAACATCGCTTGAATTAGGTGGAAACGCACCATTTATTGTTTTCGAGGATGCGGATATTGATAAAGCGGTCACTAGCGCCATTCAAGCCAAATTCCGTAATGGGGGGCAAACCTGTGTTTGTGTTAATCGTTTTTATCTTCATGATGCCATTTTTGATGAATTTGAACGAAAGTTTGTGGCACAAGTAGCCAAATTGAAAGTCGGTAATGGCGTGGATGCTGGTGTGGATATTGGACCGATGATCACCATTAAGGCAATTGATGGTATGAACCAACTGCTTGAGGATGCCATCGCTAAAGGCGCCCGTCGAGTGACATTAGGTTCTGAAATTGAGGAGCACGGCCACTTTATCAATCCGAAAGTGCTGGTGGATGTCGATGATTCAATGGATATCGTCCACGAAGAGATCTTTGGCCCTATTGCTACATTGATTCGATTTAGTGATGAAGATGAAGTTCTCAGCCGTGCCAATAACACCATTTATGGTTTAGCCGCTTATTTCTTTTCTTGCGATGTAAACCGTATTTACCGAGTGGCTGAAAAGCTGCAAAGCGGAATGGTTGGGATCAATACCGGTTTGATTTCAAATGAAGTGGCTCCGTTTGGTGGGGTTAAGCAGTCGGGGCTAGGTAAAGAAGGCTCCCATTATGGTATCGATGATTATTTAAGCATCAAATATTTGTGCCTTGATATCGCGTAACGGAAAAAGGAACTGTGATGAGCCAACAAAAAATAGCGGTGAATGTTAGCCGAATTGAACAGGTCAGCCCAACCATTAAAATGTTCGAATTCGTGGCGCAAGAAGGACAACTTAGCCCGTTTAGCGCGGGGAGCCATGTCACGGTTCACATGGATGAACAAGCTGGGCTACAACGTGCTTATTCATTAATAAGTGACCCTCAGCAGTGCGATCGTTACTGTATCTCTGTTTTGCGTGACCAGAACTCGAAAGGGGGCTCTGTTTTCATGCACGATAACATTGCGCAGGGGGATGCACTCTATTTATCCCCTGCGCAAAATTTTTTCGCATTAGCGCAAGCGCAGAGCAGTAAACATATTTTGATCGCAGGAGGGATTGGGATCACGCCATTTTTATCCTACTTGTATGAGCTTGAGCATTCAGGAATGAATTTTGAACTTCATTACGGGTTCAGTGATAAAGCGACGGCGGGGTTTGTTGAGGAATTGCAGGTGCGTATTGGTGCTCGTTTATTCACTTATGATAAATCCCAAGGCCAACGGATGTCCGTAACCACATTAATTCAATCCCAACCTAAAAATAGCCATGTATATGTCTGCGGCCCTGAAAGGCTGATTAATGAAGTCATTGAACAGGGCAATCAGCATCTAGGCAGCGCGCAAGTACATTTTGAAAATTTTGGGGAAGTGGCGAGCGAAGGGAATTCGTTTGAAGTACATTTTCAGCGTTCCGGATTCAGTTTACAGGTTGCGAAAGATCAATCCATTTTGCAGGTTATCGAAGCAGATAAGCGCATAAAGGTGGAGTGTATGTGCCGTAATGGCGTGTGTGGAACCTGTGAGACGGCAATTTTGGAAGGGGAAGCTGACCATCGTGATTTGTATCTTGACGATGATGAGAAAGCGGAGCAAAAAACCATGATGCTGTGTGTGTCTCGAGCGAAGGGCAAACGGCTGGTTTTAGATTTATAATCACGATTTCTTAGGTTTATAGCCGTGAACCCCAGCTTAATCACTGGGGTTTTTGCTGTTATTTATGACGGTTTTAATTCAAACATTAAGAAGGATTGATGCTCATCATTAAGATGATGGTAGGCGGTGATCTGCTTGTCCTGAAACACAATTTGCCCACGGCCTGTTTGGATAACATCGTCGAGCCACGTTTTATGATTAATGGTTAACTGATAGAGAAGGCGCTGTAAGGCTAAATAATCAATATCTGTTGATTGGCTTTTAAGATTGCTGGCGAGGATTTCTCCGGCTTTGTCGGTAAAGGCAACCAAATGTTGGAAGTGTGTCAGTAACACATCAAAGTAGCATTTGATTTTTCGTAGGCGTAACTCATTGTTTTTGCGCTCAGTATTATCCAAGCTGATCCCAACTAATTTTGTGACTTTGCCGTTAGGTCCTTTAACGCCCGCGGCTCTGGATGTTATCCAGCGGTAGTCACCTTCCCAGTTGATTTTAAAATCCATTTCATGGGCACCGCCTTCTTTAATAATTTTGGAGTAACCATTGACCAGCTTATCTTTGGATGCCGGATCCATTAATGCCCAGAAATCTTCGTTGGTGGTGATTTTTATGCCATATACCGCTTCAACGTTATCGGAATAATTCAGTTCGCCAGTCAATAAATCCCATTCCCAAGTGACGATCTCCGCCGATTCTTGTAAATGTACTTCGTTGATATTGCGCGTACCGCCTACTCCAGATAGCGAATGTTGGGATTGCGTATATTCACCATACTTGAGCCAAATCTTATCGACATTGAGTAAATCAGCCAGCTTATTGAGGTTATCTTCGTCAATCATGCCGCCTTTTGTCCACTTATTGACGGCAGTACGGGAAACGCCAAGCTGCTCCCCAACTTTTAACTGGCTCATTTTTTTCTGTTTTAATAGCTTGAGTAAGCGCTCTTTAAAAGTCTCTGGTTCGGTCATTAATGGGCATCCAATTGGTTATATTCATCCCCAAAGATGGGTGGTAAATGGGTGGCGAGATACTTTTCAAGATTTTCAATGAAAACTCTAAGACTAGCACTATTACGTAAACTACGTGAATAGACGGCAAAAACGTCAGCACCTTGATGCCATTGTGGTAGAACGCGCACTAATTTTCCTGACTGAAGTTCAGGAAGTACACTCCAAAGTGAACGTAATAAAATCCCTTCACCGCTGAGGCACCATTGTTTAGCGACTTCGCCATTATTGACCATTAATTTACTATTCGGTGTGATGGTCATGCTTTCTTGTTGGTACTCTAGTTTCCAGATTGCGGGAGCTTGATTGCGCTCTTTGATGGCAATGCACAAATGTTTCTGCTCTAGCTCTTGGGGCAAAGAAGGCTGTCCATATTTTTGAATATACGCAGGTGAGGCACAAAGTACTCGGCTATTGCGGGCTAACCGGCGTGCAATAAATTGATCCGAAATGGTGCCGCCAATGCAGATATCAAGATCGATGTTCTCACTGATGATATCGACAGAACGGTCCGTTAACGTCAGATCAATACCTAAAAGCGGGTAATCAGCACGTAATGCCAGAATAAAGGGATTCAGATAGGTGCTACCAAAGCCTGTACTGCAACTGATGCGCAGCTCTCCGCTGATCTCCTCGCGGCAAGCTTGTAATTCTCCCTGCATACGTTCTAATTCTTCCAGCAACCGCTCACTACTACACAGAACAATTTTCCCTTCCGGCGTCAATTGAATGGCGCGAGCATTACGGAAAAACAGCGTTTGCCCTAAGTTTTCTTCCAGTAATTTAATGCGTTTCGATATATAGGCTGGAGATACCAATAGTTGTTCTGCCGCTTGAGAGAAGCTCATCAATCGGGCGGCGGTGACAAATACACGGATATCTTCAAGCAAAGGTAGCTTGTTCATAGTTTGTAAACCTAGGGATTACAGTTCATGCCTATACTTTATCACAGCAAGCCATAAACTGGAGGACATGCATAGATAATAATAAGGGCGTTGAAAATGGCACAATTCAATATAGCAGTCATTCCGGGTGATGGAATTGGAACGGAAGTGATCCCTGAAGGATTACGTGTTTTAGAGGCAGCAGCACAGAAGCACGGTGTAAAGCTTAACTTTACACACTTTGATTGGTCGTGTGAAACCTATCATCGTACTGGTCGCATGATGCCAGAAGATGGTTTAGAGCAACTGAAAAAATTTGATGCTATTTTCCTCGGTGCCGTTGGGTTTCCGGGGGTTCCTGACCACATTTCCTTATGGGGTTTGTTACTACCAATCCGCCGTGCATTTAATCAATATGTGAATTTGCGTCCCGTTCGTTTATTTGAAGGGATTAAATGCCCGCTGGCGGATAAAAAACCGGGCGATATTGATTTTTATGTAGTGCGTGAAAACGTAGAGGGCGAATATTCTGCAATTGGCGGGATTCAGTATGAAGGGACGGAAGATGAAATGGTGTCCCAGCAAAGTATTTTTACCCGCAAAGGGACTGACAGAATTTTAAAATATGCTTTCGAACTTGCCCGTTCTCGGGATAAAAAACATGTAAGTTCAGCCACGAAATCCAATGGATTATTCCACTCCATGCCGTATTGGGATAGCCGTGTGGCTGAAATGGCAAAACAGTATCCAGATGTGAAAGTCGATCAATTCCACATTGATATTTTTGCGGCTAACTTAGTGAGAATGCCGGAATTTTATGATGTGATTGTGGGATCAAATTTATTTGGGGATATTTTGTCGGATCTTGGTCCTGCGTGTACGGGGACGATTGCCATTGCACCGTCAGCGAATATCAACCCTGAAAAACAGTTTCCATCGATGTTTGAACCGGTACACGGTTCTGCGCCAGATATTGCTGGGAAAAATATTGCCAACCCAATTGGGACTATCTGGGCGGCAGCGATGATGATGCAGCATCTCGGTTGTCAAGAAATGCACGATACGATCATGTCAGCGGTTGAAACGGCTATTCGCGAGCGTCGTCACTTGACTCGCGATATGGGCGGAAATGCCAGCACACAAGAATTGGGGCTGGAAATTACTCAGTTAGTGGCTGTGTCGGTGTAAGTTTGTTGGGCTCCATCCAGTGGGTGGAGCGCCTAACATTTCAGGCTCTGATTGTTTATAACCCCAAGATCTGCGAAAATAACCGCCAATTACGATTAACAATACGGATTTGCTGCGCTTAGAGCCACCTCGAGCCTCTTCCTGATGCCCATACAAATCTGGATATAGACGAAAAGAACGGTTAAATGACAGATCAGAATTTTCTCCATGAAGTTAGCACCCGTAGAACGTTTGCTATCATTTCTCACCCCGATGCAGGTAAAACCACGATCACTGAAAAAGTATTACTTTTCGGACACGCAATTCAACGCGCGGGAACAGTAAAAGGTCGCGGTTCTAACCAGCATGCCAAATCAGACTGGATGGAAATGGAAAAGCAGCGTGGTATCTCAATCACCACCTCTGTGATGCAATTTCCCTATAATGATTGTTTAGTGAACCTATTAGATACCCCAGGACACGAAGACTTCTCGGAAGATACTTATCGTACATTAACCGCCGTTGACTGCTGCTTAATGGTCATCGACTCCGGTAAAGGGGTTGAGGATCGTACTCGTAAGCTGATGGAAGTTACTCGTCTGCGCGATACGCCAATTCTGACCTTTATGAACAAATTGGACCGTGATATTCGCGACCCAATGGAGCTGTTAGATGAAGTGGAAAATGAGCTGAAAATTGCTTGTTGCCCAATCACATGGCCGATTGGCTGCGGTAAATTATTCAAAGGTGTTTACCACTTACTGCGTGACGAAACCATTTTGTACCAAACAGGTCAAGGTCACACAATTCAAGAAGTTCGCATCGTTAAAGGGTTAAATAACCCTGAATTAGACGCGGCTGTTGGTGATGAATTAGCTTCTCAGCTTCGCGAAGAGCTGGAGTTAGTTCAAGGGGCTTCCCATGAGTTTGACCACGATGCGTTCTTAGCGGGCGAACTGACCCCGGTATTTTTTGGTACAGCCTTAGGTAACTTCGGTGTGGATCATATGCTTGATGGTCTCGTTGAGTGGGCTCCTGCACCTCAGGCACGTAAAACTGATGTGCGTGAAGTGGAAGCCACAGAAGAAAAATTCACTGGGTTTGTATTCAAAATTCAGGCGAATATGGATCCAAAACACCGTGACCGTGTTGCGTTTATGCGTATCGTCTCGGGTACCTATGAAAAAGGGATGAAACTGCGCCAAGTTCGCATTAAGAAAGACGTGGTGATTTCTGATGCACTGACCTTTATGGCGGGTGACCGTTCTCAAGTTGAGAATGCTTATGCAGGGGATATCATCGGTCTGCATAACCACGGAACTATCCAAATTGGGGATACTTTTACACAAGGTGAAGAGCTGAAATTTACAGGGATCCCGAACTTTGCACCTGAATTATTCCGTCGTATTCGTCTGCGTGATCCGCTGAAGCAGAAGCAGCTACTGAAAGGTTTGGTGCAGTTATCCGAAGAGGGGGCTGTGCAGGTTTTCCGTCCATTAATCAATAATGATTTGATTGTGGGCGCGGTAGGGGTGCTCCAGTTCGACGTGGTAGTTTCTCGCTTGAAGAGCGAATATAACGTTGAAGCGATTTATGAAGCGGTTAACGTCTCTACTGCTCGCTGGGTTGAGTGCGATGATGTGAAGAAGTTCGAAGAATTTAAGCGCAAAAATGAGCAAAACTTAGCCTTAGATGGTGGTGATAACTTATCGTATATTGCACCGACAATGGTTAATTTGAACTTAACCAGTGAACGTTATCCTGAAGTGAGATTCCGCAAAACGCGCGAACACTAATCATTATCTCTAATTAGTGCGTTTATATCGAAATGGTCAACTGAGTTGGCCATTTTTGTTATTTATTCTATTAATTATTAATATTTTCAATGTCATAACTAATCGAATCAATATTTTTTCGCGATGAGCATGCTGCTATGATGGCAGTGGGTGCTTGGATCATTTTGGTTCAAGCAGACAACAAGTTGTGAGACCAAAAAGACGAAAGCCCCGAGTTCCATTAACAGTAACTCGAGGCAGTCTCCAACCTAGACAATTGGATTCTGTCTCCTTTTTATACAGGAGTCAAGAGGAATGACCAAGTTTGCTCTTATCGGGCTAATGACCGTGTGCGCCACGGTATTGTGCCTTTCACTGCTGCTGCGGGACCGACTTTGTTCGGTTAATGTAGTCAGTGGAAACACAATGGTTCAAGCTACTCTGTTATGCGTTGAGTAGTCTGGTGGGGGAGCGATCCCCCACATTTCTCTCTGATTGCGTGTTAGGTGATACAGGCACCCTTTTTCAAGTCAGATAACTCTTCAAAAATCCCATTGCCTATCGATTAGCTATAATAAATAGCCATTAATGATGATAATCATTAAAAATGAATTTAATATCATATAGTTAGTTAATTGAATCGATATTTTTTCGCGATGAGCATACTGCTATGATGGCGGTGGGTGCTTGGATCATTTTGGTTCAAGCAGACAACAAGTTGTGAGACCAAAAAGACGAAAGCCCCGAGTTCCATTAACAGTAACTCGAGGCAGTCTCCAACACGACAATTGGATTCTGTCTCCTTTTTGTACAGGAGTCAAGAGGAATGACCAAGTTTGCTCTTATCGGGCTAATGACCGTGTGCGCCACGGTGTTGTGCCTTTCACTGCTGCTGCGGGACCGACTTTGTTCGGTTAACATAGTGAGTGGAAACACAATGGTTCAAGCTACTCTGTTGTGCGTTGAGTAGTCTGGTGGGGGAGCGATCCCCCACATTTCTCTCTGATTGTGGGTTAGGTGATACAGGCACCCTTTTTCTATTTTTCTCATCGATAGATATTAGACAATTATTTTTAATTTCTTATTCAAATCATCTAATTAAGATTAATTATCTCAAAACTGAAAATTACCTTGAGTCATACTCTGGAAGATGAGTTATTTGACTTTATTTTTACCTGTTTTTTACTTAGGCTATGACATTGTTAGTTTATTAATCATACCAAGAGGAAAGTTCCAATGAAAAAGATCGCCGTTTTACGTTCTTTAGGTGTCATTGGATTGAGCTGGGCACTTTTTGCTTGTAGTTCATCATCTGATAGCGCCTTGAAAAAACAAGCTTCAGAAACTTGGGACAGCGCAGCTAAAACTGTTGAAATGGCAGGAAAAGATACAGGTAATGCCATCTCTAGTGGTGTGAAAAGCACCGATACCTATATTGATGATTCGTCCATTACTGCGGATATTAAAAGCAAACTCTTAAGTACCAGTGGGCTCCCAAGTAATAGTGTGTCGGTGAAAACTGTTCAAGGTGTAGTTTACCTCTCTGGTTTTCTCAAATCTAGCGAGCAGATAAATCAAGTTGTACAGATTGCATCGACCGCGAAAGGGGTAAAATCAGTACAGAATGGTTTAGTTCTGACGAACAAGTAATTTCTTTTAAATGGGCTTTCAGCCGAAAGCTCATTTTACTATTTGCTCTCCCTGAGAAAAGCGGTTTAATGAAAATCATTTAATTTAATCATATTTATAATGGGATTGATTAAATACACGTCAATATAGAGAAAGGGTTACTATGGGAAAGCATGTTCCAGTCACTTTAGGCACGATTGAGCCACTCGCGTTTTCTGATGAAATTAACGGAAGAAAAACTGCCCTTATCTGCGAAGGTGGCGGTCAGCGTGGTATTTTTACGGCCGGTGTATTGGATGAATTTCTGATAGAAAACTTTAACCCTTTTGATTTGATGATAGGGACGTCTGCGGGCGCCCAAAATTTATCCGCTTATATTTGTGGTCAAGCCGGATATGCCCGCCGAGTTATTACTCGCTATACCACAAACCTTAATTTTTTTAACCCGCTGAGATTTATTCGTGGAGGAAACTTAATTGACCTTGATTGGTTGATTGAAACGACGGCGAAAGAGTTTCCACTTAATATGGATGCAGGGCTTGAATTATTAGATTCTGGTCGTGAATTCTATATGGGAGCCAGTCGTAGCGATGATTTTTCAGCTGCATTTTTACAGCCTGATGCGGATTCTTGGTTGGATATCATTCGTGCCTCTAGCGCCATTCCAGGATTTTATCGAACTGGCGTAGAGTTTAGCGGCGTGCGATACCACGATGGAGGAATAAGCGCAGCGATCCCTGTCGAGGAAGCTTATCGTCGTGGGGCTGATACGATAGTTGTGATCCGCACTGTACCTTCTCAAATGTACTTTACTCCTGAATGGGTAAAACGAATGACACGCTGGCTTGAAGGTGATAATTCGGCGCTGCAACGCATGGCGGCCATGTTAAAAGTTCACTTGAAGAGTTATCGAAAAACCCAGGAATTTATCGAAAATCCACCCGATGGCGTGCAGATTTTTGAAATATACCCACCGACACCACTGAAAAGCAGTGCTTTAGGCAGTAAAATTAGTGCCTTAAACCAAGATTACCATGTCGGACGACGCTGTGGGCGTTACTTTATTGCGGCATTAGCTCAACAGTTTGCGAGTAATGATGCTGATTTCGGTCGATTTTCTAAGAATACGAATTCATTAGAGTTGATGCATATGGAAGATCAGCGAGAGTCTTTATTAGCAGGAAAAACAGTTGAGGCAGCAAGTGCTAGCGCCCTGCAAGGCAATCCTGCTCATGAGTGATAATATTCGATTTATTGACACCCACTGTCATTTTGATTTTCCCCCGTTCAGTGAGGCACTTACAGAAAGCCTAGAAACCGCGAAGCAAGGTGGAATTACGGATATTATTATTCCTGCGGTTAGTCAGGATAACTTTCAACGCATCTGGAATTTAGCGCATGAGTATTCTCAACTCCATGCAGCAATGGGATTTCATCCTCTATATTTAAGTCAGTTTCAAGAATCCCATTTTGAAAAACTGACGGATTTTCTGATGCGTAAAAGCCAGAAGTGCGTGGCGGTAGGAGAGATTGGGCTTGATCTCTATATGGAAGATCCTCAATTTGAAAGGCAGCAAATATTGCTTCAGCGCCAGTTGAAGCTAGCTAAGCAGTTTGATTTACCCGTTATTTTGCATTCACGAAAAACCCATGACCAATTGGTTGCGATGTTACGTCGCTACGAAGTCCCCGCACGTGGTGTAGTGCATGGTTTTGCTGGCAGCCTTTCTCAAGCCGAGAGTTTTGTGAAACTGGGGTATTACATTGGCGTAGGAGGGACAATCACTTATGAGCGCGCGAATAAAACTCGCCAAGTGATGGCTCAACTCCCGCTAAGTTGTCTTGTGTTTGAAACTGATGCACCGGATATGCCTGTATCCGGTTTTCAAGGTGAGCCTAATCGGCCTGAGCGTATTCAATGGGTATTTCAATCTTTGTGTGAGCTGCGCCACGAATCTCCGGATGAAATAGCACAACAACTTTACAACAATAGCCGGACGTTATTTAATCTAATTTAGACTATAATTAGTTAATTAATAATTATTTCTTAAGTATTTTATGTATTTATCCGAGTAAATCCATTCAGCTTTTTACCTCTTCGACTATCACATTAGTGCCTTTCCAGACTAAACTGATCTTCTATTGTGATTTTCGTCACAATATTTGAATTTATGTTACTTATTGCACTTTGGATTTGTGATGAATGTTGGGGGTTATTAATGATGACTGGTTATAATCATCGAACTAAGATTCGTGGAATCTTGCGAGTTTCTTTATACATTAACCTAGAATTAAGTGAACAGGGATACTTCCATGCAACTCATTTTGAGTATTGTTGGGATGGCGGTGCTTATTGCGATAGCCGTTCTCTTCTCCAGCAATCGTCGCGCAATTAGACTTCGTACAGTCGGCGGTGCTTTTTTAATCCAAGTCGCTATCGGCGCATTCGTTCTTTACTCCCCAGCGGGACGTAGCGTTTTACAAGGCATGTCCGACGGTGTTTCTAAAGTTATCGGTTACGGTCAAGATGGGATGAGCTTCATCTTTGGTGGTCTAGTTTCCGACAAAATGTTTGAATTGTTTGGCGGCGGCGGCTTTATCTTTGCTTTCCGTGTATTGCCTATCATCGTCTTCTTCTCATCTCTGATTGCAGTCCTGTATTATCTCGGCATCATGCAACTGGTCATCAAAATTCTAGGTGGTGGTCTGCAAAAAGTACTGGGAACGTCAAGAACCGAATCACTGTCTGCAACCGCGAATATTTTCGTCGGTCAAACTGAAGCGCCTCTGGTTGTTCGTCCCTATATTTCTACCATGACTAACTCTGAGCTGTTTGCCATCATGTGTGGTGGTTTAGCGTCTGTAGCGGGTTCAGTATTAGCGGGTTATGCGCAAATGGGTGTTCCAATGGAATATCTGATTGCGGCATCCTTCATGGCGGCACCAGGTGGATTACTGTTTGCTAAGTTAATGGTTCCTGAAACTGAAGTTGCTAAAGATAATGTGGATGCTAAAGATTTAGTGGCAGAAGAAGATCGCCCAGCGAACATCATCGATGCAGCCGCATCTGGTGCAGCATCCGGTATGCAACTGGCTCTGAACGTGGGGGCAATGTTACTGGCGTTCATCGCATTAATTGCATTAATTAACGGTATTTTAAGTGGCGTGGGTGGCTGGTTTGACTATCCGCAATTATCCCTCGAATTATTACTAGGTTGGGTATTTGCCCCAATCGCATACCTGATTGGTGTGCCGTGGAGCGAAGCGACAATTGCCGGTTCTTTCATCGGGCAAAAAGTGGTTGTAAACGAATTCGTTGCTTTCATGAACTTCGGTGAATATATGAAAGCAGATGCGGATGTGATTGCGGCGGGCAAACAAGTTCTGTCTGACCACACTAAAGCGATTATTTCCTTCGCACTGTGTGGTTTTGCGAACTTATCTTCTGTGGCAATTTTGCTGGGCGGCTTAGGTGGAATGGCACCAAATCGCCGTAGTGATGTGGCTCGTTTAGGTATGAAAGCTGTTATGGCGGGTACACTCTCTAACTTAATGAGTGCAACGATTGCTGGCTTCTTCTTAACATTAGCTGCAATGACCGCAATGTAATCCCCCTGTTTGTAGCGGAAAGGCGATTTGTCTTTCCGCTGTCATTTTCTTCTGCGATATTCTTTTTCTGGTTTTTATCGTAACTCTTACTTTTTCAACTATTCTTAACGTAATCAATTTAAGACGAGAAGGCTGCAGCCTGTATAATGGCTGACAAAGAGTGAGCAATTATCTATGGAATTGTGATATCGTTCACGAATATATATTTAATAATGTAACGTTCAGTCGATAAATGTGATTTGTAGCGCATAAAATACCCCAGTTACGTGGTCAAATAGGTAACAGTAAGTTGCCACGGAACTGATAGTTCATAGAGTCAACTGGCTCTAGGGCATCGTGCGGTGAGATGGATCTCAGCTGCTGAGTTTGGAAAACCTAACTAGCATCTTTATGGAACAAGCCCGCTCGCCAACAAAGAACGTATCGTTCTGAAAGAATTAACATCGTTGGAGAGTTATATGACTGATTTAAAAGCAGCAGCGCAACGCGCACTGACCCTGATGGATTTAACCACGTTAAATGACGACGACACTGACGCAAAAGTGATCGCCTTATGTCATCAGGCAAAAAGCCCAGCAGGTCACACCGCTGCTATCTGTATTTATCCTCGTTTTATTCCTATTGCACGTAAAACTTTGCGTGAGCAAGGAACGCCAGATATCCGCATTGCAACCGTCACCAACTTCCCACATGGTAATGATGATATTGAGATTGCTTTAGCAGAAACTAAAGCTGCCATTGCTTATGGTGCGGATGAAGTTGACGTTGTATTCCCATACCGTGCACTGATGGCTGGTAATGAAAAAATCGGTTTCGATTTAGTGAAAGCATGTAAAGATGTTTGTGCGGCTGCAAATGTATTACTGAAAGTGATCATTGAAACTGGCGAACTAAAAGATGCCGCTTTAATCCGTAAAGCGTCTGAAATTTCAATTAATGCAGGTGCTGATTTTATTAAGACATCTACAGGTAAAGTGCCTGTGAATGCCACTTTAGAAAGCGCAGAAATCATGATGCAAGTCATTCATGATATGGGCGTTGCGAAAAGTGTTGGTTTCAAACCTGCAGGCGGCGTTCGTACCGCTGAAGAAGCAGCACAATATTTAGCCTTAGCAAGCAAAATCTTAGGCGATAACTGGGCTGATGCTCGCCATTTCCGTTTTGGTGCATCTAGCTTATTAGCGAATTTATTAAATACGCTGGGATTTGACGTTAAAAAATCCTCCAGCAGCTATTAATAATCGCAATTATTAGTGACATTAGACTGTTGCCCAATCTGTCTTGGGCAACAGCCGTGACTATTTAGCCGAAGAATTCGATGTGAATTAAGGAGCCTATTGTGTTTCTCGCTCAAGAAATTATTCGTAAAAAACGTGACGGCAAACCATTAAGCGAGGAAGAGATCCGCTTCTTCATTAATGGTGTGCGTGATAACACGGTTTCTGAAGGTCAGATTGCAGCTCTAGCAATGACCATCTATTTCAATGATATGACAACCCCTGAGCGTGTGGCTCTAACGCTAGCAATGCGTGACTCAGGTACCGTATTAAATTGGAAATCACTGAATCTTAATGGCCCACTCGTGGATAAACACTCCACCGGTGGCGTGGGTGACGTGACTTCATTAATGTTAGGCCCAATGGTCGCTGCATGTGGTGGTTATGTTCCGATGATTTCTGGTCGCGGCTTAGGTCACACCGGTGGAACACTTGATAAGCTCGAAGCTATTTCTGGGTTTGATATTTTCCCTGACGATGAGCGTTTCCGCGACATTATCAAAAATGTCGGCGTGGCGATTATTGGTCAAACCAACTCATTAGCGCCTGCTGACAAGCGTTTCTATGCGACTCGCGATATCACGGCGACTGTGGATTCTATTCCGCTTATCACCGCGTCTATCTTAGGTAAAAAATTAGCCGAAGGGTTAGATGCGTTAGTGATGGACGTTAAAGTGGGTTCTGGTGCATTTATGCCAACCTACGAAAAATCAGAGCAACTGGCTGAATCTATCGTGCAAGTCGCCAATGGCGCAGGTTGTAATACCACCGCATTATTAACTGACATGAACGAGGTACTGGCATCTAGCGCCGGTAATGCCGTTGAAGTCCGCGAGGCCGTGCAGTTCTTGACGGGTGAATACCGTAACCCACGTTTGTTCGAAGTCACCATGGCGTTGTGTGTGGAAATGCTAGTGTCAGGTAAGTTGGCGTCGGATCGTGACGATGCGCGTCAGAAATTACAAGCCGTGCTGGATAACGGTAAAGCGGCTGAAGTGTTTGGGCGTATGGTAGCTGCACAAAAAGGACCGAAAGATTTTGTTGAGAATTACAGCAAATATCTGCCAACTGCCGTCCTCAGTAAAGCCGTCTACGCACCTCAAGCGGGCATTATCACACAAATGGACACACGAGCACTGGGTATGTCTGTGGTAACGTTAGGGGGTGGTCGTCGTAAAGCTTCAGATCCTATCGATTACAGCGTTGGTTTAAGTGATATCGCAGCATTAGGTAGCAAAGTTGATACCCAAACCCCACTTGCGATCATTCATGCCAATAGCGAAAAATCATGGGAAGATGCAGCGAAAGAAGTTCGCGCTGCTATGATTATTGGGGATAAAGCCCCAGAAGCGACACCAATGGTCTATCGTCAAATTAGTGAATAAACCGATATCCGCATCTTTCACTGAAGGGTGTGGGTTAGATGACGCGATGAACAGATAAGCTGTATCGCAGGAGAATAAATATGAAACGCACATTTATCATGGTACTGGATTCCTTCGGGATCGGCGCTGCAGGTGATGCCCACAAATTCGGCGACGAAGGTTCGAACACACTGGGTCATATCGCAGACGCTTGTGCTCGCGGGGAAGCAGACAAAGGTCGTAAAGGTCCATTACACCTGCCTAACTTAACAAAATTAGGTTTAGGAAAAGCAGGAGAAGAATCAAGCGGAAAATTCCCTGCGGGTCTGGATCCAAATGCAGAAATTATCGGTGCATATGGTTACGCGAGCGAGTTATCTTCAGGTAAAGACACGCCGTCTGGCCACTGGGAAATTGCGGGCGTTCCTGTTCTGTTCGATTGGGGCTATTTCGAAAAACACGAAAACAGCTTCCCACAAGAATTGCTGGATACACTGGTAGAAAAAGCTAACTTACCGGGTTACTTAGGTAACTGCCATTCATCGGGTACGGTCATTCTGGACCAACTGGGTGAAGAGCATATGAAAACGGGCAAACCAATTTTCTATACCTCTGCGGACTCTGTATTCCAAATCGCGTGCCATGAAGAGACTTACGGCTTAGACAAACTGTATGAGCTGTGCGAAATTGCCCGTGAAGAATTAACCAAAGGTGGTTACAACATCGGTCGTGTCATTGCGCGCCCATTTGTTGGTGACAAAGCGGGGCACTTTGAGCGTACGGGTAACCGTCATGACTTAGCGGTAGAGCCGCCAGCGCCAACCGTACTGCAAAAATTAGTGGAAGAAAAACAAGGTGAAGTGGTATCTATCGGTAAAATTGCCGATATCTACGCACACGTTGGTATCACCAAAAAAATCAAAGCAACAGGTATTAATGCGCTGTTTGACGCAACCTTAGAAGAGATGAAAATCGCAGGTGACGACACCATCGTTTTCACTAACTTCGTGGATTTTGACTCAGCATATGGTCACCGTCGTGATGTTGCCGGTTATGCCGCTGCATTAGAGTTATTCGATAGCCGCTTACCTGAAATGCTGAAACTGGTTAAAGAAGACGACATTCTGATCTTAACCGCTGACCATGGTTGTGACCCAACTTGGCCAGGTACAGACCACACTCGTGAACACATCCCAGTGCTGGTGTACGGACCAAAAGTTAAGCCAGGTTCTTTAGGTCACCGTGAAACGTTCGCGGATATTGGCCAGACAGTCGCGAATTATTTTGATTTATCACCAATGGAATACGGTAAGCCGATGTTTTAAGCTTGCGACAGGGTGATTTGAAAATAAGGCAGGAAACTGCCTTATTTATTGTGCACAATTTTAATGATTAAAAGGGAATACGAATGGCTACTCCACATATTAATGCAGAAATGGGTGATTTCGCAGACGTCGTACTGATGCCGGGTGACCCACTGCGCGCGAAGTACATTGCAGAAACTTTCCTTCAAGATGCTCGCCAAGTAAATAACGTACGCGGTATGTTAGGTTTCACAGGGACTTATAAAGGTCGTAAAATTTCCGTTATGGGTCATGGAATGGGTATTCCTTCATGCTCCATCTATGCAAAAGAGTTGATCACTGATTTTGGCGTTAAAACGCTGATCCGTGTTGGTTCATGTGGCGCAGTCATGGATGATGTGAAACTGCGTGACGTGGTTATCGGTATGGGCGCATGTACAGACTCTAAAGTGAACCGTCAGCGTTTCAAAGATCATGACTTTGCAGCCATTGCAGATTATGACTTAGTGCATAACGCAGTTGAAGCGGCAAAAGCGCGTAACGTAAACGTTCGTGTTGGTAACCTGTTCTCTGCGGATCTGTTCTATTCTCCAGATCCAGACATGTTTAAAGTGATGGAAAAATACGGCATCCTCGGCGTGGAAATGGAAGCTGCTGGTATCTACGGTGTGGCTGCTGAGTTTGGTGCTCGTGCACTGACTATTTGTACCGTTTCTGATCACATCAAAACTGGCGAACAAACAACTTCAGAAGAGCGTCAAACCACGTTCAATGAAATGATTGAGATCGCACTGGATTCAGTTCTTTTAGGCGATAAATAATTGTTGATTAACGCTCTAATCTGAATACAAAAATGCCACTTTCGAGTGGCATTTTTGATTTATAAATCTGCTTAAGCTTTCGATTTAATTCGACTCATCACAATCGCATCCACATACTCACCATCACGAAAAGCATAATCGCGTAAAATCCCCTCTTGCTTGAAGCCAAATTTCTCATATAGACCCAAGCCGCTACCATTAGAGGCAAAGACTTCTAATTCAATGCGGTGAACATTTAGCCAATTGTCACAGTAATCCACCATAACTTGCATTAATTTCGAACCAATTCCTTTGCCTTGATAAGCCTGACTCACGGTAATACCGAAACTCGCTACATGTCGGCGGCGTATTTGAGCTGGTTGATGTACGACAAGTAATCCAACCACTGCATTATCAAGTGTGGCGACAAATTGAGTCACCAGCGGATCATTGGCTCCCAGTCGTGCTTCCCAGGTTTTCTCTGTGGGATAAGGCAGCTGTAAAGTGTTGGCATAAGCGGAGTAATCAGCATGCATTTGTGTGATAGCGTGGACATCGTCCAAGGTGGCTCTACGTATTATTACGTTGTTCACAAATTTTTCCTTTTATTATCGTTTTTTAGAAGAATATTAATCACATTAAAAGCAATGTATGTCAACGAAGTAAATGGTTTATCTCCTTGGATTAATATAAGGAATATCGATTTTCATATGGAAAATATATAAGTAGCGATATTTGATATCGTGAAAAAATTGAAAAATATATTATCTTTTTTATTTAATTTAAATTAAGGAAGTGAGTATGTCTATTATTAAAACTAGTTCAGTTGAAAAGAACAATAATATTCTCCTAAATAATGATGTTCAGAAAAAATCTGGGTTCAAAAATGCATTGAATGCAAAAATTGGATGCTTTATTTTATCTGTTCAAAATAATCTTGATTCAATCAGTGAAATGGTTTATCGAAAAAAAATCATTAGAAGCTATCATTCAGTTATTGAAGCTATTGAATTTAAATCATCGAATAATGATATTTCAGAAAAATCACTAAGAAAAATAGAGCGTAAAGTTATAGAAATTAATAAAAAATACTCTTTCCTAGATAGTGTGGATATTAAACAAGCAATCATATCTAAAACGAGAGAAGCTAATAAACCTGTACGTGATAAAATTAGCGATATGCTTGATCGTAAATTTGGAATTAATATTTATTATAATAAAGAGCATCTTAGTGCTGAAATGAATTTAGCTGAAAATAAAAGATATATTCTCAGTAAAAATATTGACATTCTTCCTTCGATTGAGGAAGTTGATGAGGAGGAAGGTAATGAAAGTAATGCTTTCATTTTTAAAAGTGAAAGCAATGGAATAACTAAAGATCTTTCTAACTTGCATGAGAATTATAGCACTAAAATTAATGAATTATATTTCCATGATCGTTGTATAGCTATGAAAAGTTTAATTAAATAATTTTTAATAAAGTAATTTTACCATTCTCAGGAGAGCTTATTTCTTAATTAAAACCAAGAGTAAGCTCTTTTTAAAATAAATGAGTTTATAAAAAAGGAATGTATATGAAACTTTTTCAAACTAAACCGCAAGATTCTGTATTAATAAATTATTCATTAAGCGAAATGGTAAGGGAAATAGTCAAAAAACCAACGGTTTTCGAAGGGAAAAGCTATATTATCATCAATAAAATAAAAGCAGTTAAAAATAGTGGTGCGAATGGTTTGGATGAAATAAAGGCAATATGGGGTACTGCTGTGAGCGGTGAAGCGAAAAGAAAAATTGATAAGTATTTTATGGAAGGAACAAAAGCAAGTAAAAATCATTTTCCTATGCTGACTGAACAGCCATTTTCTACTCAAGAAATAAAAACGGAGCAAAGAAAAGATACTCTCGATAAGGTAGTCACTCGAAATGCATATGCTGATGATTTATCTAATAATTCAATAAAAAAAACTACGCCAATAGAGGGTGATGCTAAAAATGATGTAACTATAGAAAAGATGGAACCTTGTGACGGAGTGATTGATAAGCCGAAGAATGAAGTCGTTGGTGAGAAGACAAATAGTTTTACCAGAGGGCTTTCAATAATAAAAAATAAATTAAATCATCGGGATTCAAGTGAAAATGAACCTAAACCTCAAAGAATTCTTCCTAGTCATACGATAGAGGAAGCCATTAAAATTAAAGTGATTTTTGATGGGATTTCGAATAAATCATTAAACTTGATTAAGTCTAAAATTAAAGCGAAATTTAATGAGTTAAAGATAAGTGAAACCCCAGAACTCTTTGAAAGAGAAATGTTAAATGCACAGGGAATACTAAAAAAATACGATAATAAATTGGTTTGTGAAAAAATCAATAATATTATTAATAAGTATTTAGATAAACATGAAGTCTATATTAGAAAAAGTAAAAGTCCAATAAGTCGAGTCTGGTATGCAATAAATTCAGTGAGTTTATTACAAGATATTACACCACGTAAGTTTAATGAATTTAAAATGGCAATCATAGATTACTTGAAAGAAGAACCAATTGAAAATATTGAAAAGTATTCATCCGAATTAATGCAAAAAATATCAAGTTATACACATAAAAATATTGCTAATCAGGTTAATGATTTCATAGAGGTTTATTCGTTAGATATGGTAAATGAATTGAAGAAAGATAAAAAAAATAGTATTGAAAGTAAACCCGAGTTATTGCAACCTAAAGAAAATATCGATACAGAAGAGTTAATGAAGAGTTTAAGTTTAAAAAAGATAATTTCACATGTGTTCAAGAGAGTAATTAATAATGTACGAAAATTTTTTTCCAAAAATTAAGTATGAATTTTATTTTTTTAAGAATACGGTGAAGAGAAAATAAATCAGCCCGTTGTATTTACGAGCTGATTTTTCTCAGATTAAGGCGTCATCATAAATACTTTCTGATTTTGCCCTAAGTATTTACTAGCTAATTGATTTATCTGTGGGAGTGTTAAGGACTCAATCACCGCACGTTCTTGCGTGAGGCGTTGATATTGCCCATCATCCGCCGCAACTTGTGCGAGGGCTTCAGTCCAATAGCTAGAGCTATCCGTGACTTGCGCATTTTCAGTGAGCCAAATATTTTTAGCTTCCGTTAATTCTTTTTCCGTTACGCCCGTTTGGCGCAGCTGCGCAACGGTATTGTGTGCCAACGTCACCATTTCTGAAGCGCGTTCTGGCGCGGTAGTGAAGTTTAAGCGTCCGGTATAATAGGGTTGTGGTTTCTTCGCTAACATTTGCGAGAAGCTAAGGGCATAAATACCGCTGGCTTTTTCACGCAATTCGCTACGCAGACGTTGACTAACAATAGTATCAATCAATTGCAGAGCCAGCTGATCTTGCTGAGACCACTGGGCAGGTGCAGCAAATTGAATGCTTACCATGCTCTTATCGCTGCTACTGATTGGATACTGCTGATTAAAGCTCGCCATCTTCGGCATGATCCCTTGGTTGCGCCATGCCAGTTTGCCATCATGGGCAGGTAGAGTTGCGACCCATTGCTCTAGTAGTGGTTTCAGTTCGCGGGCATTCATCGCACCAGTGATCACCAGTGTCATATCTGACGTGGAGGTGAGTAATTGGCGGTTGGCTTGTTGAAGCTGCTGAGCGGTAAAGGTTTTCCAAGCTCCTTCAGGGGAGATCACTAACAGCTCACCATGCTGGTAACTTTGCTGATTAATATGGTCGAGGAAGGTGCGCTCTACAGGCATTTTCGATAAGTTCAGTGCGAAAGCCTGCTTTTGCTGCTCGAGTTTCTCTCCACTAAATTGAGGTGCAGTCAATTTTAAATTCAGTAGCTGCAACGCCGTTTCAAGATTATCAACCGGGGTTTTACCACGATAACCGTGGTTGAGTAATTCGCTATAAGGGCGAACGCTGATCTGATTTTGTTTCGCTAACAATGCTAAGTCGCGGGCGCTGTAATTGCCATAACCGCTGCTTTCTGGCAGTTTCATTGCCCAGTCGGTTAAGCCGGCGGTTTGCAGGGTTTCAAGAGAACGTCCACCCGGTAGCTGTAAGTTAAACTGAATATCATCTTTGAGATTTTTATCCGTTTTAACAATCACTTTAATGCCATTACTGAGAGTCCACTGCTCTGTTTTTTCAATAGGCAGTGACGCTTGTTCGGTAATTGTGCCTTTTGCTACGACGGGTAACTTCAGGCTAATGGCTTGAGAACGCAGCGTGAACGGGCCCGGCTGTGTTTGGCGAATACGTTGCCACTGTTCACTGAAGGTTTGTTTGTTCACCGCCTTTTCATCGGTATCTGGGCCAATCAGCGCTAAGCGTGGGGATGCGACCTGTAAAAGGCTAGCTACATGGCGCTGTAAGTCTTGAGGTTGGATATTTTTGGTTAATTGGTAGCTATTATCCAACTGCTGGCGTTTGTTCCACATCGGCATCTCATATTCGAGTGCGGTGGTCAGTTGCCCAGCTAAGTATTCATTACTGTAACGCTGCTCGGAACCAGCTTGTTGGCTCAGTTTCTTCAGCATGCCTTGTTTAGCGCTATCCAGCTCTTGCTGCGTCACAGGTTCGGTCGCTAGACGTTGCAGTTCAGTAAACAGAATTTCGGTTGCACCCGCATAATCATTGCCTTTTGGATGGATGATCATGAGCTGTTGAAGGCGCTGGTTATCTAGCATTGCCCCTTGTTCATTAATACTAATGGATGGCAAAATGCCATTATCCACCATCACGGAAAAACGTTGGTTCAAGATGGTTAACCATAAATTATCCATCAGATCGTCGGTTTGACCTTGGCGAGTATTCAGCGGCGCGGAGACATTTTTTTGCAGTGAAAACTGAACGTAGCGCGCGCCTTGTTCCTTATCAAATACCCCTTGAACGAGCATATTGTTGGAATCGGCAAAGCGCTTCCATTCAGGAGAATCTTGGGAAATTTTTTCCGGCTTCGGTAACGCAAACAAGGTTTTTACTTCATCACGTACTGTCGATGTACTGAAATCCCCAATAATCAATAAGCTCATGCGCTGAGGCTGATACCACGTTTTGTAGTAGGCTTTGGCTTGTTCAATAGGGGCTTGGCGAACCACATCAAGAGAGCCAATAGGATTGCGCTCTGCGTAGCGGCTACCGTGGTAACGTAATTTCTCGAGGCTGTCATTAATGCGATAGCCCATGCCTTGGCGTAAACGCCACTCTTCAATAATGACGGGGCGCTCTTTTTCAAATGCTTCTGCATCGAAGGTCATATTCGCCGCCCAATCCGCCATCACTTGTAACCCGGTGCTGACTTGCGCTGGCGTGGCATTTGGCAATGATAATTTATATAGGGTGCTGTTGATGCTGGTGATCGCATTAACGTGGCTACCGAGTTTCAGTCCTTGCTGTTCTAACTGTTTAAAGCCGGTGGTACCCGGAAAATGTTGGGTGCCCTTAAAAGCCATATGCTCAGTAAAGTGAGCTAAACCAAGCTGTTGCTCGGTTTCTTGTAATGAACCCGCATTGACCAATAAACGCAGCTCAACGCCCGGTTGGTTGCGCTGAAGTAAGTAAACTTGTAGCCCATTATCGAGTTGATAATGTTGCAGATCTTGGCGTACTGGCAGCAATGTTTGCTCGCCAGATTGTCGAGGTGCGCCGTTAACACAGCCGCCTAAAAGTGCGGCAATGACGGCGACCAAGGTAATTTTACGAAGCATATTCTGGGGCTCCTGTCATAAATGGGGTATTTTGCGTTGTTTCAGATAAACGCAGATGCTTGTCAGCTAATTGGTCAATAAAGCTTTGGTGGCTAACCAAAATGATGCTGCTGGCGGGAAGCTGAGCTTTCAGCATATTCAGTAAAGCGAGTGCACTTGGCTCATCAAGAGCGGAGGTCATTTCATCCAATAGCATTAACTTAGGTCGATTCAGAAGCAGTCGTGCAAACATAATGCGCTGCTGTTCACCGCCAGAAAGTCGGTTGTTCCAATCGGTCTCCAAAGCCAGTTGTGAATGAAGTTTTTCCAGCCCAACAAGGGTCAGCGCATATTTCAGATCCGAAGCTGCAAATTGGCTGGCATCTTGTGGGTAAGCCAATAAATTATCTAAACGACTTATTGGTAAATAAAGGCGCTGCGGGATCCACATAACGTTATCCGTACGCGTAATTTTGCCGTCAAAAAATGGCCAATGACCGCTTAATGTGCGCAGTAACGTGGATTTACCAATACCAGAACGGCCGGAGATCAACATCAGCTCACCGCTGTTGATGCTAAGAGAAACGGTGCTCAGTAGTGGACGATGATCTGCCGTAAACAGGCTCAAGTTTGCCGTTAATGGTACGCTATCTTCGTTGATAGTGGCCTCTGGGGTTTTATCGTTTTCCAATAACACCACAAAGTTATACAAACGCGCGACGGTGGCTTGCCATGCGGCAATCTCTTTATAGGCAAAAATAAACCAACCCAACGAAGTCGCTACACTGGTGAACGCTTGGCGTAGCTGCATTAATCCACCCAGCATAATCTCACCCGCTAAAAACTTAGGTAATGCGAGCAACACAGGGGCGAGGGCGGTCACTTGCTGATAGCCGACGGTATAAAACGATAAATTACGTTCACAGCGAATTAACTGATTCCAGTTACGGATAATTTCACTAAAGCGGGTCATCAGCTCTTTGCGGTCTTGTGGCTCACCCCGTTGCCCTGCGATAGCATCCCCATGTTGGCGGCAATTGATTAACGAGCTACGATAATCTGCTTCACGGCGTTGTTTATCCATATGCAGGCGGCGTAGTGGGAAACCAATGAGCTGGGTTAGCGCGATGCCGATGATGGTGTAAATGATACAGGCCCAGAACATATAGCCCGGAATGGTCCAATCGCTGTCGGCGAAATTAAATGTAAGGCTTCCTGAAAGCGTCCACAAAATCGCGGCAAAAGAGATCAATGTCAGCATTGAATGCAGGAAGGTGACTAACAGATTCAGTGTGGATTCAATCAGTAAGCGGATATCTTCTGCGATACGTTGGTCTGGGTTATCTGGCTCTTGGGAGGCGAGCCTCAGCATATAGTGCTTACTGTTGCCCGAAAGCCAGCGACCAAGTACTTGCTCGGTCATGCCTTTACGCCAACGGATAATTAGCATCTGCTTGAGGTAGGTGCCCATCACCACCACAAAAATCAGTCCACTGACTAAAATCACAAAGTATTGCAGCAGCCCATACAGTGCTTGTCCGTCTAGCTTTTGCAGGGCGTTATAGAAATCCCCGTTCCACATGTTCATTTTGACATTGAACCAGACGGAAGAAAGGGTAAGCCCTAACGAGGCAAACAGCAGCACCCAGCACAAAAGGGCAGCACGCTGCCCCCAAAAAGGTTTAACTAAATAGAGAAATTGTTTAATGGTCTTCATGACTCGATTTCTTAGGTTATGTGTTTGACATTGCTCACGGCTATCACTTAGAGATCGTAATTCACTTGCAGCCAGAACTGACGACCCGGATCATAAGATTTGATCGTGCGGTCATTGAACATAAAGCGGTCTGCAATATTTTTATTATTCAGTACGTTATTTACTTCAACCGAGAATCCAAAGCCGTAAGCAAAGTCAGGTTTCCAGCCTAGGCGGGTATCCCATGTGTATTTGCTCGCAAAGTTTTGCTTGGTGTATTTGCGTAACTGACCATATTCAGGATCGGTGTAGTAAGCGTTGTCATAACGAACCGCTTGGTCACGAGAACCCCACCATTGAAGGCGGTTGTACCATGTGACGTCATACTCATCCCAAACACTGGTCATCTCTAGGTTAAGCTTAATCGGCGAGTTAAAGCTGGTGGATGGCAGTTTTGATGAATCAATCACTTTGCCGTCGTACCACACTTTGTTGAGGTTAACTTTGTTACCTGGATCGAATGAGTTATAGCCAGAGTCTTTTGGTGTATTACTTTCGCTTTGCTGCCATGTGAACGAGGCGGTCATGACATGTGATGCCTCTGCCCATTCCCACGGTTGGCTATTGTTGACGGATAATGTCACGGTATCGTGAGAACTGCGCCCACCGTTGTCGTACATACGAATGCTACGTTTATTGGCATCGCGACTGTCGTATTTGGTGCGGGTACGAACTTCGTCGTAGCCTTCACGGTGAACATACTGTAAGCGCCAAGTGGTCGATAAAATTTCTTGTTGCAGCGCGAGGGTTAGCTCATCGTTATAAGGGGTTTTAAGAGAATCGATCCCTTCGTAGTCTTTTTTGTTGTCCCACTCATTATTTTCAGGGATCAGCGAACATGGCTCGAAATATCCTGCACAGGTTTGCATGCCACCATTTTGTGCTCCATACAGAGCATAAGTGAGCATTGAACGACCGTAATAGCGGTTTGCACCGGCAATCAACAGCGTTTTCTTATCGCCGAATAAGTCGTAGGTACCTGAAATTCGGGGAGCAACGTTGGTGCGATTAACAAAGTCATCGCGATCAAGTCGAACGCCGGGGCGTAAGGTTAATTTTCCGTATTGAATATTGTCATCAAGGAAGATAGCGTAATTGGTGTAATCCGCAGAGTAGCTGCCTTTTTTAAAGCGGCTGATATTCGTTAGGGTCCCAGAGTAGTCATCCCCCATAAGATTTCCAGAGTAGGTATATTGGAAATAATCATGGTCACGGACATAAGTCCCTTTGGTGTAATTGACTTCAGCCCCTGCGGTTGGTTGGTGAGTTAACCCTAAGCTATCTTCTTGCGGGTTAAAACGCATGACCGTTTTCAGGCTATGAGTATTTTGTTTCGACTCTAAATCCCCTAGTCCTCCACTATTACGTTCCGTGGTGCCAAGGTAGTTGTAGTCATCATCGAATTCGATTGCTCGAACCATCAACGAATATTTTTGATCGTTTTTACGATCATCTTTCAAGCTTTGAGTATTGGCGGTCGCTTCAAATTGACCTAAATCGAATTGATGTTTGAAGACAGCGGTCAAGCCTAACCCATCATGGGTTGAGTCATAGCCAGAATTACTGATTGATGAAGAAAATAGGCGACTATCATAAGAAGCGTAATTGGCTGATAAATCTAATGAGCTCTTCTCTGATAAATTCATCGAATACTTCAAGAAGTAGTTATCGGAGGTACGGCGCTGATTTTTTTTACCCGAGTCTGAGTAGATAGGCTTAATTGTATTATTCTCTAAAACAAAGGCTTCTCCACCCGTCACCGTCATCGGAATCGTCGAACTACGACGAGATGCGGAGAACACCACGCCTGAATTTTCCGTCACGCCCAATTCAAACCAGCCACCGAAATCATTTTTATCGTAGCGATTCTGGAAGCGAGCTGGGTTGGCGGTGTCGTTTTTGGTGGTATCGATAGATTGAGTAGAATCATGGAACAGATTATTCCAGCCAGAACGGGTTAAGCGGTAGTAAGCGTGAGCGCTATTTTCACCTTGCCAACGACGGCTGTTTACCTCAACGGTTCCTCCCGTAAAACCACCGAATTCCACTGGGATGTTGTTATCATAAACGGCCATGCTATCAATCAAGCGACTGTCGATGTAAATCCCTTGGTCGCTGCTGCTCAGTCGCGTGGCGGTTTCACCTAAGCCACTGTCGGCAGGGTCAAAGTCATTGTTGAAGCTCACGCCATCAAGGCGATAGGCATTTTGGTAGCTACTGGAACCATGAATAGAAATACGCGAAGGCTTAATTTCCCCTTGGTTCATGGAGTTGCTATCGTTATTCGCAAACTGCACGGCAGGGTTGGTTTTCATTAAATCGGTAATATTGCCGTCACCAGTATTTTTTTGGCTGATTTCTTCTGAGGTGACGTATTGCGGCGCAGACATGACATCCATGGCAGGGTGATTTTGCACCACGCCCGACACTTGGGTTTCAGGTAAAACTAACGTGCCTTGGTTTAAGTTTTGAGGACGAATAACCAGCATGCCGTTTTCGTTAACCAGCTCTAACCCGCTACCAATAAGAATTTTTTGTAATGCGGTTTGCGGGGTATAGCTGCCAGAAAGGGCGGGTGCGCGTAGCCCGTTGAGCTGGCTTTTGTCATACAGCAGTGAAACTTGACCTTGGCGACTGATTTGATCAATAGCGCTCGCAAGACCTTGTTCGGGTAACGAGAAAGTAATTTCTTGGGCGATAGCAGATTGGCTGACTAAAGCACTGGTGACCGCCAGTGACAGCGCAATCGGCTTGAATCGGCCGAGTGTGAATTGAATTGCCATGGATATCCCTTATTCTTAAGCTGCACGAAAAATGTGCTAAAAAGTCATCAATAAAATGAAGCTACTTAAGAAGAGGGTGAAATGAGAATTATCCTCACCTGCAAATGAAAATATTTTTTATTTATTTTTTTTGTTTTGGATAATCAGTAGGTTATTTTTATCCTGATACACGACTTGCACAGGAAGGAGTGAGGGAAGTGCCTGAAAAAAGGCATCTGGCTGCTGAAGGTTAATGCGTCCGGATATTTTCCGGTTGGCTAAATTGCTCGGAGAGAGTTCAACCTGAAAGTCGGAATAGGTTTTTAATTCAGACAAAACTTCACCGAGGGGCTTATCCACAAAGCTGAGCTCACCGAAACGCCATCTTGCCACCTCTTGCGGGGAGACTGAATTGAGCGCGATTTTTCCATTGATGCTCGGGCTTAACGCCCCTTGTCCGGCAAGCAGTAATACGGGTTTTTGGCTGTTGAGGCTTTGAAAACTCACAATGCCTTGGCTGACACTGACCGCCACCTGCTCGCCTTTTTTATTCACTTCAAATTCCGTTCCGACGACCTGAATTCGCCGTTGATCGACATTGATAACGAACGGGCGATAAGGGTTGGATTTCACTTTAAAATAAGCGGAACCTTGGTCTAAGTAGAGCTGGCGGATTGGCGTTTCATAAGCGACTCGAATGCGGGTATCGCGATTGAGAAACAGCTGAGAGCCATCTGACAACGTCACTTCTTTGGTGGAGTCAGTGGAAACCAGCGTCATGTTATTGAGCAACATGGAGGGAAGCTGGCTGTAAGGTAAAAACAGGACGGCAGCAATAAAACAGGCGGCAACTAGATGACCGAGAGGCTTCCAAAACGATGAAAAACCAAATTTTGACGCTGTCGATTTAACAGGTGCAGGGCGCGGAACTTTTTCAATATCTTGCCAAATCCCCGCAATTGCTTCATAGGCATCCTCATGGGCTTTTGAAGCACGTAACCAAATTTTAAATTCTTGAGATTGTTGATCACTGAGTTGTTGACTATGGACACGGGTAAACCACAGCGCCGCGTCTTCGTCGATGCGTTGTTGTTCGACTGACGAGGTAATTTCTGGTTGCTGGGTTTGGTTGTTTGCCATTACGAATGATTGCTCTGATCGTCTAGATATTTTTTACAATGCACTAATGCCGCTGCGATATGTTTTTCCACCATACTGATCGAAATTTCCATACGCTCTGCAATTTCACTTTGAGATAACCCATCAAAGCGATACAGCAAAAAGGCTTCTTTACGTCGTGGAGGCAAAAGATCAATCGCCTCGCCAAGTCGCGCAATTCGCTGTTGGTGCTCTAAAATTTCGCTAGGGTCGGCGGTAGTTTGTTCAAAACTTTGTTCGTGCACCACCTCATCAATCGAGGTATGGGACTGGCTCTGTTGATGATTCCGTCGCCAATGGTCAATTAACACATTGCTAGCGATTTTAAACAGATAAGCACGGTTCTCCTTCACAGGATCCTGCGCTTTACGGTTTAGCCATAGTGTAAACACATCCTGTGATAAATTATCCGCATCGTTACTATTACCTAGTCGACTGCGGAAAAATCGCACAAGCTGACCATAGGTTGATTGATATGCGCCGCTGATTTTGCGGGCAAGGGATTTATCGATAGTCATTTTCTGGTGTCAAAAGTGAAAATAGTTTAATAATTAGCTCAAATTGACTTTATAAATTAAATCAATACCTTGTAGTTACTATTGTTATTTTATTAATAATAATGAATATCATTTTGATTTGTATTATGCCTATAATCAGCGAAAAATAAAGATGTGAGGCAAAATATGAACAGCAGTGTGGGGCAGCTGGGAAGCCCAATTTTTCGTCCTCTGGGCGGTTTATGTGGAAGTCTTGTTTTCCATGGAATACTGGCAATGTTTTTTATTGGGTGGTTTACATCAAACCTACCCAAAACTGGGGTTTTACCCCCCGCAATTTCTTTACAATTAGGGCTTTATCAACTGGAACAGCAGCAGGAGCCTGAAGTTAATAATGCGCCTAAACAGCAGATGGCAACACGAGAAGAAATTGAGCCTGAAGTTGTTGAAAAAGCAGAAAAGTTACCCCAAACACCACTGGTTGATAATGGGACATTGACGCGCGTCACCGAGAAAAAACGCCCGCCAAAGAAAAAGCCAGTTCAAGAGAAAAAAGTGGTGGAAGAAGCCCCTGTTTCGACTCAAGAATCCGAAGTGACGTCGGTGCCAACTTCTGGCAGCGCTTCTAATAGCAGTGCGAATTTTGCGAGCAGTGCCGCTGCACCCGTTAGTGGTCATCATGGCTGGGAAAGTGACATTCATCAACGATTAGCGAAAGCAAAGCGATACCCACGCGCCGCATTGCGTTTTCGTTCAACGGGCGTTTCTCAAGTTAAAATTATTGTGGATAACCAAGGCAAGGTAGTGAGTGCCAGCTTGATTAACTCGTCAGGCACCAAGATCCTCGATAAAGAAGCGTTAGCCACTATTGAACGTGCTGCACCGTTCCCGATGCCACCTGAGTCTTTGTTAACTAACGGAAAAGTGGAGGTAATTGCGCCGATCGTGTTTGATACGACGTCAATTTAGGCGGAATTAACGGTTACTGCTTTTCTGTATATTTGCGCGCCACCCGTCTTGGTCGATGTGGACTTGGCTCTTTACGGCGTTTGGCGCATGGTGATTTTAAGGGGTTACGTGTATTTTTAGCCCCTTTTGTCCCATAGCTCTGTACTTCGGGCTTATCCTCACACTCTTCCGCGTTTTCGTCAGGTTCGATAATCAATTGCTGCTGACCTTTCTTTTTCTTCAGGCGCATTAGGGTGTTCGCCAAAATAAAGCCAATACACAAAGATAATAAAATAAATACGCGCATGATATTAACGGTGTTATCGGCTTGCTGAAGATCAGTAGTGAGCGACTCAGTATCGATGGTAAGGCGTAAATAGCCTTTAGGTTCTTTGGCGCCTTGAACTGGAACCACTAATTGATACTGAAAGTTCTGTAATCCAGTGTTTCCTTCGAGAGAAAGTCGCTCTTTGACGGTGGCGGGTTCCCCCACTTGGGTGACCAACACGCCTGTTGCCGTGTATAAACCGACATCCAAAATATAGTGATCTTTAGCTAGATGATTTAAATTGGCATTAATTCGTTCTAAATTAAAATCTTTGCTGCCGGGAACCACATAATCGGATAAGCTGAATGCCACTTGCTCAGCTAATACTTGAGTTAATTGCTTAAATTGCTCTAGTCTGCTCTGGCTTTGGTTATAACCTAAATATGAAACCCCGTGCATTAGAAAGGTTATCAGCGCAACGCAAACAATGATAATAACGGTTTTGTGCAGCCTAAATGGGAGTTTCATAGGAATAATCGTGCTCTTTGTCTGTTTTATCGCAATTAGCAAAGTTATGAAGCGTTAACTTGCTGGAAAATTTAAGTATAGTAATTTTATGCAGGGTATACATTATAAAAAAAGTTGTATTCACAACAGGAGCTAATTTTCATGCCAACGAGTTTGACCTACTGTTATCTGCCTGATGAAATTCAAAAATGGCCGGGTTTACCCTTATCGCTAAGTGGTGAAGAGGTGATGCCATTGGATTATCGTGCAGGGGACACTGGGTGGTTGTTATATGGTCGCGGCTTAGATAAAGCACGTATCAGTGATTTCCAGCAGCGTTTAGGGATAGCGATTGTGATTGTCTCCTCTTGGCGCATTGATGATTACCAAGTTGTGCGCATCGCGGGCAGCATTACCCCTCGCATCAAAAAATTGGCAGATGAAAGCCAATTGGATGTGGTGCCACTCGGTAAAATCCCACGTTTACGATCCCCAGGGATCTTACTCATGGATATGGATTCCACCGCGATCCAAATCGAGTGTATCGATGAAATCGCCCGTCTGGCAGGAGTCGGCGATCAAGTCTCTGAAGTGACTGAGCGCGCCATGCAAGGGGAGCTCGATTTCACAGAAAGTCTACGTGCTCGTGTGGCGCTGCTTGAAGGTGCCGACGCGGCTATTCTCGACCAAGTGCTCGAAACCTTGCCGTTAATGCCGGGGTTAACCAGCTTAGTTCGTAAGTTACAAGCGATGGACTGGCATATCGCCATCGCCTCCGGCGGATTTACGTTCTTTGCCGATAACCTACGCCAGCGATTAAAACTGGTCGCGGCAGTTGCCAACCACCTCGAAGTCAAAAATGGCAAACTGACAGGTAAAGTTAAAGGGGCGATTGTCGATGCAAAATACAAAGCGCAAACCCTCGTTAAACTGGCAGAAAAATTGAACATCCCAATGGAGCAAACCGTCGCCATCGGTGACGGAGCAAACGACTTGAAAATGCTCAGAAAAGCAGGACTGGGGATTGCATACCACGCGAAACCAAAAGTGTTTGCAAGGGCGAAAGTGGGGATTAAGCATGCGGATCTGATGGGAGTGTTATGTGTCCTTAGCGGAGGCCTCAAGCACGAAGAACGCTAAAATCTTCTTCATTCTTAGCGTGACAACGTTGTTGGCTGCTCTTAGCCACCCTAGTCACATACTTGTGTATGCTCCTAGGGCTGTCTGCGTTTGCCGCCTAGTTGTCACGCGAATAATTTTGAAGATTAGAACTTGTGTCAGTTAAAGATTTAAAGATAAAGCGTTAAACATTTTTATTGGGTGATTAAGGAGTGGCTGTGGCGAAAGGTGCGAAAAGGGCATTTGTGTGTAATGAGTGTGGGGCGGATTATCCGCGCTGGCAGGGGCAGTGTAGTGCCTGTAATGCATGGAATACCATTACGGAAGTGCGTTTGGCATCGACGACGACGGCGCGTACGGATAGGCTGACGGGTTATGCCGGTAATGCGGCGGGCGTCAGTAAAGTCCAAAAACTCTCTGAAATTAGCCTCGAAGAACTACCACGTTTTACTACTGGGTTTAAAGAATTTGACCGCGTTCTGGGTGGTGGGGTTGTGCCAGGTAGTGCCATCCTTATCGGGGGGAACCCCGGAGCGGGGAAAAGTACCTTGCTGCTGCAAACCATGTGCTTGCTATCACGTGATATGAAAACCCTGTATGTCACGGGGGAAGAATCCTTACAGCAAGTCGCCATGCGCGCCCACCGATTAGGGCTGCCTACCGACTCACTCAATATGCTGTCGGAAACCAGTATCGAACAAATCTGCCTGACCGCAGAGCAAGAGCAACCTAAGCTGATGGTCATCGACTCCATCCAAGTGATGCACATGGCGGATATTCAATCTTCGCCGGGCAGTGTGGCGCAAGTGCGTGAAACTGCGGCCTATCTGACTCGCTTCGCAAAAACTCGCGGCGTGGCGATTATTATGGTGGGTCACGTTACCAAAGATGGCTCGCTGGCAGGACCCAAAGTGCTTGAACACTGTATCGACTGCTCCATTATGCTGGATGGGGATGCAGACAACCGCTTTCGTACCTTACGTAGCCACAAAAACCGCTTTGGTGCCGTCAATGAGCTGGGCGTATTTGCCATGACGGAACAAGGCTTAAAAGAAGTCAGCAACCCGTCCGCCATCTTTTTAAGCCGTGGAGATGAAATTACCTCGGGCAGTTCTGTGATGGTCGTTTGGGAAGGTACGCGACCATTGCTGGTGGAGATCCAAGCCCTTGTCGATCATTCTATGATGTCGAATCCGCGCCGTGTTGCGGTGGGGCTGGAACAGAACCGTTTAGCGATTTTGCTGGCGGTATTGCATCGCCACGGTGGATTACAAATGTCTGACCAAGACGTATTTGTGAACGTAGTGGGCGGGGTAAAAGTGACGGAAACCAGTGCTGACCTCGCACTACTATTATCGTTGGTTTCAAGTTTTCGTGATCGTCCATTACCTCGCGACCTTGTGGTATTTGGTGAAGTGGGGCTGGCAGGGGAAATTCGTCCAGTTCCAAGCGGACAAGAGCGTATTTCCGAAGCTGCAAAGCATGGCTTCAAGCGCGCCATTGTGCCTCACGCCAATATGCCGAAGAAATTACCAGCCGATATGAAAGTGTATGGGGTGAAGAAGTTGGCGGATGCGCTTAGTATTCTCGATGAATTCTAAATTATCGTCATGCTCCGCGCTGTCGCGTTGTTGCTTGCGCTTGCTAACCCTAGTCACATACTTTGTGTATGCTCCTAGGGATTAGCGGCACTTAGCGCCTAGCGACAACACGGATCATTTAGATAATATAATGTTCAGATAATGATGAGATAGCGAGAGAAAAGATTCTCTGTTAAAAAGGGAATAAAAGCGAAAGGATAAATAATATGGCTGAATTTGACTATCTAAAGAGTGCCATCAAAGGTGCGGGTTACACATTGCAGCAAGTAGCGGATGCGACCGAGATGACCAAAGGCTATCTCAGCCAGTTAATTAATGACAAAATTAAAAGCCCCAGCGCGCACAAAATAGCGGCGCTTCATCGCTTTTTAGGCTTAGAGTATCCGCTTCAACAAAAAACGATTGGTGTTGTTTTCGGTAAGTTTTATCCACTCCATACAGGGCATATCTATTTGATTCAACGGGCTTGTAGCCAAGTGGATGAGTTGCACGTGATCCTCTGTCATGATGAGCCTCGTGATAAAGAGCTGTTTGTGAATAGCTCCATGTCACAACAGCCTACTGTCAGTGACCGCCTGCGTTGGTTATTACAAACCTTTAAGTATCAGAAAAATATTCATATTCACTCTTTTGATGAGCAAGGGATAGAGCCATACCCTCACGGTTGGGAAGTGTGGAGCGACGGGATGAAAGGCTTTATGAAAAAGCACAATATCAACCCGAGCTTTATCTATTCCGGGGAGCCACACGATGTGCATCGTTATAAAAAATACCTTGGGATCGAAACTATTCTTATCGATCCTGAACGCACATTTATGAATATTAGCGGCAACCAAATTCGCCAAGCGCCATTCCGCTATTGGGAATATATTCCAACCGAAGTGAAGCCATTCTTTGTGCGTAAAGTGGCGGTGTTAGGCGGCGAATCAAGCGGTAAATCCACCCTCGTCAATAAATTGGCCAATATCTTCAATACCACTAGTGCGTGGGAATATGGGCGCGATTATGTGTTTAGCCACCTTGGTGGCGATGAAATGGCGCTGCAATATTCTGATTACGATAAAATTGCGTTGGGTCACGCTCAATATATTGATTTTGCAATTAAATATGCGAATAAAGTGGCGTTTATTGATACGGATTTTGTCACCACGCAAGCATTCTGTTTGCGCTATGAAGGGAAAGAACACCCATTTGTGCAGGCGCTGATTGATGAATACCGTTTTGATCTCGTTATCTTGCTGGAAAATAATACTCCATGGGTAGCGGATGGTCTGCGTAGCCTTGGCAGTGATAAAGACAGAATGGAATTTCAAACATTACTGATTGAAATGCTGAAGAAAAATAATATTGAATTTGTGCATGTGGAGTCGTCAGACTACGATTCACGTTTCTTAGAGTGCGTTTCTTTGGTTCAGCAATTATTGATGCTGGATGATTCACTTTCCGCATAAAAAAATGGCACCCAAGGGTGCCATTTTTGATCGTAATAAACGAATTATTTAGTCATCTTTTTGTACTTGATGCGGTGTGGCTGCAGTGCATCCGCACCTAAAGTACGTTTCTTGTAATCTTCGTATTCAGAGAAGTTACCTTCGAAGAAGGTGATATTGCCTTCATCTTGGTAGTCAATGATGTGTGTTGCGATACGGTCAAGGAACCAACGGTCATGGGAAATAACCATTGCACAGCCTGGGAATTCTAACAGGGCGTTTTCCAGTGCACGTAAGGTTTCAACGTCGAGGTCGTTGGTTGGTTCATCGAGCAGCAATACGTTACCGCCAACTTGCAGCAGTTTTGCCAGATGTAAACGACCACGCTCACCACCAGATAGCTCACCTACGCGTTTACCTTGGTCAACGCCTTTAAAGTTAAAGCGACCGACGTAAGCACGGCTTGGGATTTCAAAGTTGCCGATACGCATGATATCTTGACCGTTGGAAATCTCTTCCCACACCGTTTTGCTGTCATCCATTGCATCACGGAACTGATCCACAGAAGCAATTTTTACGGTATCACCCAAGGTGATTGAACCAGAATCTGGCTGCTCTTGACCGGAAATCATACGGAACAGGGTAGATTTACCCGCACCGTTTGGACCGATGATCCCGACAATTGCTCCTTTCGGGATCGAGAAATTCAGGTTGTCGATCAGAACGCGATCACCATAAGACTTGCTCAGGTTTTCCACTTCGATAACTTTGTCACCTAAACGCGGTCCAGGTGGGATAAACAGTTCGCTGGTTTCATTACGTTTTTGGTATTCCACGCTGTTAAGCTCTTCAAAGCGAGCCAGACGCGCTTTACCTTTGGATTGGCGACCTTTCGGGTTTTGACGGATCCACTCAAGTTCTTTCTCAATGGATTTACGACGAGCCGCTTCTGTTGACGCTTCTTGCGCCAGACGCTCATCTTTTTGTTCCAACCAAGAAGAGTAGTTACCTTCCCATGGAATACCTTCACCACGGTCAAGTTCAAGGATCCAACCTGCAACGTTATCGAGGAAGTAACGGTCATGGGTGATCGCCACAACGGTACCTTCGTAGTCGTGCAGGAAGCGCTCTAACCAAGCAACGGATTCAGCATCCAAGTGGTTGGTTGGTTCGTCGAGCAGCAGCATGTCTGGTTTTTCCAGCAGCAGGCGGCAGATAGCCACACGGCGGCGTTCACCCCCAGAGAGGTTTCCAATAATAGCATCCCAAGCAGGCAGGCGTAGTGCATCAGCGGCACGTTCCAGTTGGTTATCTAAATTATGACCGTCTTGTGCGGCAATAATGGCTTCTAGCTCGCCTTGGATTTTCGCAAGCTTGTCAAAGTCAGCGTCTGGATCGGCATATTGCGCATACACTTCGTCTAAGCGAGTTAAAGCGTTTTTAACTTCGCTGACCGCTTCTTCAACCGCTTCACGAACGGTATGTTCCAGATTCAGTTTCGGTTCTTGTGGCAGATAACCAATTTTAATACCTGGTTGAGGGCGTGCTTCCCCTTCAATCTCAGTATCAATGCCAGCCATAATGCGCAGTAGCGTTGATTTACCCGCGCCGTTGAGACCTAAAACACCAATTTTCGCCCCAGGGAAGAAGCTCAGAGAGATGTTTTTTAAAATATGACGTTTCGGGGGAACCACTTTTCCCACTCGATACATACTGTAAACGTATTGAGCCAATTTATTTTACCTTTTGTTTTATAAAGGGAATTTTAAGTTTTCTCTGTTTTTTATCCTTATCAACTAGTGTGACCCATTCACAAGGAAAAACAGCCATAAACGGTTTGTCATGAACTATACCCGATTGCCCCTAGGCTGGTCTAGGTTATCCGTGTTGTTGGGATTAACGAATCAAATAAGTAAAGGATTGTAAACTCGATAATTTCAAGAAATCTCCTCTGTCGCTGGCTGAAAACTTTAGGTAGCATTAACATTATTGATATATCTAATGAATGCTTTGAGTATGTTTGAGAGCAATCTCTAACAAGATTTAAGCGATGGAGCGAATAAACATGAAAGGTTGGTTAGCGGCAGTTCCGGTCACCATGCTGTTGGTATCCACAACAGTCTGGGCAGATTCTTTACAGGCACAACGTGAACGTTATCAAGCAATTAAGCTTGCTTGGGATGCCAATAAAATGGATGAAGTCGAGCGTTTATTGCCAACCTTACGTGATTACCCGCTGTATCCGTATTTGGAATACCGCGAGCTGTCACAAGATTTAGATATTATCTCGCCAAAACAAGCGCAAGAATTTATCGATGCATACCCAACGTTGCCTGTGGCGAAAACACTCAAAAGCCGGTTTGTGAATGAGCTGGCGCGTCGCCAAGAGTGGACATCGTTATTGACATTTAGCCCTGAGCCGCCACAACCTGCTGAAGCACAATGTAATTTCTATTTCGCGAATTGGGCGACAGGAAATAAACAGGTCGCGTGGCAGGGCGCTGAAAAAATGTGGCTCAATGGTAATTCCATGCCAGCTGCATGTGACAAACTGTTTACTGAATGGGAAAAAGCCGGATACCTTTCAACGGATATGATTTTGGCGCGTATTCACCTTGCTATCAAAGATGGTAATACGTCAACGGCAACTTACCTCGCGAAACGCTTACCAAGCAGTTACAAAACTATCTCTGATGCGTTGGTTAAACTACAAAATGACCCCGCTTCGGTTGTCACGTTTGCGAAAACATTGACGCCGACCGATTTTACGCGTCAAGCCACATTAGCTGGATTTAGCCGCTATGCGCGTCAATCCCCTGATGCAGCCCGTACTGCATTAGCAGGGATTAGCTCTGCCCAGAAAATGAATATGGCAGAAAACCAGCAAATGAAAGACAGCATTGCGTGGCAATATATCGGGGTTGATGTTACCCCTGAGCAGGCAACGTGGCGTGATGAAGTGATCCGTGAAACCAATTCAGCCTCTTTAAAAGAGCGCCGTGTACGTTT
Source organism: Providencia sp. JUb39 (assembly GCF_012272845.1). Classification (NCBI taxonomy): domain Bacteria; kingdom Pseudomonadati; phylum Pseudomonadota; class Gammaproteobacteria; order Enterobacterales; family Morganellaceae; genus Providencia; species Providencia sp. JUb39. The sequence goes on from NZ_JAAWXD020000001.1 coordinate 826,270, forward strand.
AGCGCTGGGAGAAGGGGACAAAACGGGATTAGCATCATGGTTACGACAGCTGCCGAACGACGTAAAAAATAAGGAAGAGTGGCAATATTGGCAGGCTATCACCTTGATTGACCAAGGTAAAACGGCTGAAGGTGAAAGCATACTGCGAGAGTTAACGTCGAAGCGTGGATTCTACCCAATGGTTGCCGCTCAGCAGTTAAAAATGGATTACCCAGTCATGGTGAATAAAGCCGTGAAACCTGATTCCAGTATTCACAGCATGCCACAAATTCAGCGCATCCGTGAGCTAATGTATTGGGAGATGGATAATCTGGCTCGCTCCGAGTGGATCAATTTGGTCTCTTCCATGTCACCTAATCAACAAGAGCAGCTCGCCCGTTATGCTTTCGATAATAAATGGGCAGATCTGAGCGTTCAAGCCACGATCACCGCAAAACTGTGGGATCATCTGGAAGAGCGTTTCCCGCTGGCATGGGAAAAACAGTTTGATAATTACACTCGCAGTAAAATGATCCAAAAAAGCTATGCGATGGCCATTGCTCGTCAAGAAAGCGCATGGAACCCGCAAGCGCAGTCTCCAGTTGGCGCGACAGGCTTAATGCAGTTAATGCCTGCGACAGCAAAACATACGGCGCAAAAACAAGGCATCACTGGTTATGTGAACGCAGGGCAACTGACTAACCCTGTGATGAACATTGAGTTAGGTACCGCGTATCTTGACGATGTTTATCAGCAATTTGGTAATAACCGTATTTTAGCCAGTGCGGCGTATAATGCAGGCCCATCACGAGTGACTCGCTGGTTAGGTAACAGCGCAGGGCGTATCGATGCGGTAGCTTTTGTGGAAAGTATTCCGTTTGCAGAAACTCGTGGTTATGTGAAGAATGTTCTCTCTTATGATTTGTTTTATAAACATTTCTTAGGTGAAAAAGGTAATGTGTTATCCGTGAACGAATGGAATATGAAGTATTAATTTGTGTAGGATTTGATCTTGTTGGTCGGTTTGGTTTACCTCCAACAAGATTAGTACTGTATTTTTAACTATACGAAATAGTGTTCTGTGCTATTATTTGTACTAGTTTAATAGTATGGAAGGTGGGATGATGACTGTAGAATATAAACCAGACCCGGCGTTAACCGCCGATGAAAATGCGGATTGGCAACGTTTTGTGGAATTGCTACAAATGGCCTTTGAGCAAAATATACAGGATTCGATTCTTCAGCTATTACTCACACCGGATGAACGGACGGCTTTAGGGACTCGCGTTAGGATTGTTCAAGAATTAATGCGCGGTGAAATGAGCCAGCGTGAATTAAAAAATGAGCTCGGTGTAGGCATTGCCACCATTACGCGTGGTTCAAACAGTTTGAAGTCAGCCTCTATTCCGGTAAAAGAGTGGCTGGAATCTAAGCTACTGTAGTTTTTGATTATCTTTTATAGCAGCCAATGATTATTCTCTAAAAATAAATGTGGGGCTCTTATTGCTAAGAGCCCCACATGCATTTTAAATCGTTTTGAGTATAATTAGTCTTCTATGTGATTTAGCTCTTTATAAATTTCGTGTTTAATAGGAACTAAAGCCAGTATGAGTGCTTGTTGATAAACGCTGGTGCGCGTCAACACGCCATTGGTGAAAAAGCCAATCGCACCGCCTTGTTGTTTGATATTATCAATACCAGTAAGGTCAGCCATTTCATCACCCAGCTCACGGCCTTCACGGATCCCTGCAAGGACTTTTTCTGGGATCATAATACTGGCAGAGCGTGATTCTCCACGGATTTGATGGTGCTCAATCACAATCCATGCAAATGTCATGTCATCTTCAACACCCGCCTCAATACCTACCCAAAAGTCAGCTTCTGGGCGTACTTGGCGTGATGCCATCACACGTTGTCTTGCTCCTGTACGGGTTTCATTATTACCGATAGGTTGCTGTGGAACACTGCTATCGACATTAATATCTTCAATTTGATAACTGCCAGGCCCAAAAACGGCATCGAAAGCAAGATGAATCGCTTTAATTTTGGCAGGATTCGTCGTTGCAGCTATAACTTGGTACATTAATTATTTTCCTTTGAACACATACTTTGTACAGTAATAACGGAACACATCTATGTTACAGGTTTATCTTGTTCGCCATGGCGAAACTGAATGGAACGTTGCACGTCGCATACAGGGACAATCTGATAGCCCGCTGACCTCACTTGGTCGTCAACAGGCCATGCAGGTTGCTCAACGGGTTAAATCCGAAGGTATTACCCATATTATCACTAGTGATATGGGACGCACACTTGAAACTGCACAAATTATTGCACAAGTGTGCGGGTGTGAAATTATCACAGAACCGCGTCTGCGTGAATTAAATATGGGTGTCTTGGAGCAACGAGAAATTGGCTCGCTGTCTGAACAGGAAGAACAGTGGCGCCAAAGCCTGATAAATGGTGCTGAAGGTGGACGTATTCCTGAAGGGGAATCGATGGATGAACTTTTCACGCGTATGTTTGCGGCGTTAAATCATTGCCTTGAACTACCAGAAGGAAGCCGTCCTTTATTGGTCAGCCATGGTTTGGCGCTCAGTACATTATTAAGTCGTATCTTAGGTGTGCCTGCAAACTCTCCACGACGTTTACGTCTGCGTAACTGCTCGTTATCTCGCGTTGATTACCAAAATAGCCCATGGTTAGCCAATGGCTGGATTGTGGAAACCGCGGGGGAGGTGACACATCTTTCTCAGCCTGCTCTTGATGAACAGCAAGGTTAAGAAATAAATCAGCGAAAAAGAAAAAGGCGTTTCAATGTATGAAGCGCCTTTGTTTTGGGTGTTTCAGACCCTTGAAAAGACACTTGAAGAGGTTTGGTGACTTGTGCCCCTATTATAGGACTAGTCAATATCTCTAATCTAAAACTGCATGAGCCTCTATCTCTATCAGCCATTCGGGTAATGAAAGCCCTGAGACGATCACCCAAGAGGACGCTGGTGGGAAATCACCAAATTTTTCTTTTAGTGCATTTGCAATATCAAGCTGCTCTTCATGACTATTAAAACCATTCTTAATATAAATACGCAACATTGTTACGTTGGATAAATCACCGCCAGCTTCACGTAATACATGCTCAATATTAATCAACGATTGAACTGTTTGCTCATACATTCCACCTGCCACGGTTTCTTGTTGAGCATTCACACCAACCTGCCCGGAAAGGAATAATTGGCGTGTTCCTGTTGTTTCTATTGCTTGGCTAAAGCCATACTGTAAAGAATTAAACACAGAAGGAGGGTTTATTAATTTTTTAGTCATTGTACATTCTCGGAATAAAAATAGAGGATAAGCATAAGCCCACATAATACGCTCTGCTAGCGTCAACTCTCACACTCCAATACAACCAGTGTTTTTTTGAAGACTTAGCCAGCCATTGAGCCGCTAAATAGGAATTTCTAGTTGGCGAATGAAAACATATGACTGATTTTTGCATAAGTGAAGAGAGTGTCTCTTATTTTAAGATATATTCGAGGGCTGAGTTTTGCTTTCTAGTTGCAAAATCCTCGTCTATTTGAAGAGTGGCTAACTCGATCATTTCTATGTTGTTAGCTCCAAATGTGCTACTCCTACCGTTCACAATTGATCACCTTAAAACACCTTGATAGAGTGATGAATTTGAGGGAGATAAATATGCATATCCATCTAAAGCCTATAGATAAATCAAATTATGAATCTATTATCATGCTTGAAGTCACTGAAACCCAAGAAGAATTTGTCGCTTCTAATATGTTTTCTTTGGTAGAAGCGGCTTATGATGAAACCCTTACTGTTCGAGGTATTTACAATGGTGATATACCTGTTGGTTTTTTAATGTGGAAAAAGGCCTCAGATCTTAAAATAGAGATTTGGCGTTTCATGGTGGATAAATCGCATCAGAAGCTTGGAATTGGGCGAAAGGCAATGGAGTTGGCCTTAAGTGAAATCAAACAAGACACACAGATAAATGAAATTGAAATCTGTTATGACCCATTAAACCCTATAGCAAAGTCTTTTTATGCATCTTTTGGTTTCAAAGAAATTGGATTAGATGATGAGGGAGAAGAAATGCTCGCTGTTATTTTGTTTTAGCTTTCTTTTTCTTGTTAGGCTGTACACCACATCACATCAATTGTTGGGCTGACAAAAAGCAACAACAGCCTGTGTCATTTCTCCTCATGCCTCGACTGAGAGGGAGCTGAAGTAGCCTTCACGTTAATAAATCAAACAGCGAAAAAGAAAAAGGCGTTTCAGTGTATGAAGCGCCTTGGTTCGAGTGTTTAGTGAGTTTCTGTTTTTTTGATCGGAACATAATAGCTAAATGCTTCAATGTGAGTTCTTGGATCTGTATCCGTTATCTCATTGTGCGTCACATTCTTGATTTTGTAGTGTTCTACATCATAGCCTGGGCGGCGAGTGAGATTCAGTTTTGGCAAGTAGACCCCATAAACATGGTAAAGGAACTCCTGCATTCTTTCTCTCGTCGTCTCACCGCGATAATTAAATTTCACATATTCGCCTGCGGGGATCGTAACATGGCTATATTCGGTGTTACTAAAGCTCGCATCTTCGGGTTTCACTGCGGTGGTGTAAAACACCGTTTGCTCATCATCTTTCTCGGCACTATGAATCGCATGATGCAAACCAAATACTTCGGAAGCCACTTTGGTGGTGTGCTCTAAATAATAGCGCCAGAAAGATTGACGCATTTGCGAGCAGGCGGTTGACCACTCTTCAAGCACATAGGAACAACTTTGCTCCAAACCAACCAATGGCTGCTCGACCATCGTGACAAATTCATAATCCAATGGAGAATGTTCATCTAACACGATCGGTGGACAAATACCGGTTGCGCACCATTCTTCAGTGCGGCGATAAAATGCAGGCGTCAAATTGAACTGTTTTTTAAAAGCGCGAGTGAAAGTTTGTTGTGAATCAAATCGATACTGTAATGCAATATCAAGAATGGGACGGCTCGTTAAGCGCAGTGCAACCGCAGCACGAGATAGGCGTCTAGCGCGAATATAAGCACCAATTGCTTGGTCGGTCACATCCTTGAACATTCTCTGTAAATGCCACTTTGAATAACCCGCTCTCGCGGCAACATTATCTAATGACAATGGTTTATCAAGGTTATCATCTATCCAACGAAGAAGGTCGCGAATAATATTTGTTTGATCCATGGATATCCCCAGGCAATACGACTCACAGAACAGATATGAGTAATCAATGAGTGGCTATTCTATAACAAGTTACCTTTTTCGTTTATAGTAAATGAGTTGTATTTAAGAATTAGTTAATAAACAGAATTATTGCCGTTTAGGTTATTTAAAATTCAGATGTTAAGCTGAAAAGGGAATACTGTATGGGTTCTTCCAAATTTAAAAAAGGTATTGCGAAAGGTAATACACTGAAAAACCTCATTTTGGTATCAATGTTGTCTGCACTATCTTTTATGGCAGTCGCAGAGGAAATCGGCTCAGTTGATACTGTATTCAAGGTGCTTGGACCTGACCATAAGATAGTGGTAGAAGCCTTTGATGACCCGGATGTGGACAATGTGACTTGCTACCTAAGCCGTTCAAAAACGGGTGGGATTAAAGGTGGGCTTGGATTAGCTGAAGATACCTCGGATGCTGCCATTTCCTGCCAACAGGTGGGCCCTATTGAGCTAAATGAACGAGTGAAACGTAACCCGAAAAAAGGGCAGGTGGTTTTCCAAAAGAGAACGTCACTGGTATTTAAAAAGCTCCAAGTGGTTCGTTTTTACGACCCAAAACGTAATGCACTCGTCTATTTGACCTATTCCGATAAGATGATCGACGGCTCGCCTAAAAATGCGCTAAGCGCCGTGCCAATTATGCCGTGGTGATAGTGCTTTAATATAAAAATCGCCACTGATTATGTTTAAAATGAGTGGCGATTTTTGAATGACTTTCAGTTTTAATTTTTTAGAATTGGAATAATGTTTTTGGTATTTTAAGTTCCAATAAAAAACCGGCTTGCGCCGGTTTTTTATTAATCAGAATGAAATCACTCGTCTAAATCACCGCAGAAACGGTAGCCTTCACCGTGGATGGTGGCAATGATTTCTGGGGTATCTGGCGTAGACTCAAAGTGTTTACGAATGCGACGGATAGTCACATCGACTGTTCTGTCATGAGGTTTTAACTCACGACCAGTCATTTTCTTCAGCAAGTCTGCACGAGTTTGGATTTTGCCTGGGTTTTCACAGAAGTGAAGCATTGCACGGAATTCACTACGTGGTAATTTGTAGTGCTCACCAGCAGGGCTTACTAAAGAACGGCTATTAATGTCTAATTCCCAACCATTGAACTTATAGCTCTCAACCAGACGGCGTTCTTCTGTACCACCCGCTAAATTCATAGTACGGGACAGTAAGTTACGTGCACGGATAGTCAATTCGCGTGGGTTGAATGGTTTGGTGATATAGTCATCAGCACCGATTTCAAGACCAAGAATCTTATCAACTTCGTTATCACGACCAGTTAAGAACATTAATGCGATACTTTCTTGCTCACGTAGTTCACGAGCCAGCAGTAAGCCGTTTTTGCCTGGTAAGTTAATATCCATGATCACTAAGTTGATGTCATGTTCAGAAAGAACATTGTTCATTTCTTCACCGTCGGTGGCTTCATGAACAACATAACCTTCCGCTTCAAAGATACTTTTCAGCGTATTACGTGTGACAATCTCGTCTTCAACGATCAAAATGTGTGGGGTCTGCATATTTGCTACCTAAAGTATTAAAATAAAAATACTGAACCCATAGGCCGTTTCCAGTTAGGTGGTTGTTGGTATGATTATCTGGAAAAACACGTCTATGAGTATAAATTTGTCTTTACATTTTTCAGTGGCTTAGCGTTGCCTATCCATTAGGCTGAAGGTCATAAAACTCACCAAAACTTAAGCACTTTCCCAATATTGGGCTGTTAACAGCAATATAACAGCTAATACTGCATTTACCACCTAAAAAACTAACTTTTGTTGATACATATCAAAATCAATTGTAGCACGTTAACAATGATTGTTAGGTAGATAATTATACCAAAATTATTTGTTATAGAGATATCGAATAGACGATAAAAATAAGAGAAAAAAAGAGAGATAATGCACGTTTTTCATCGTGATACCGTACAGAAAGGTAGATGTGAATAGGGATGAAGATATTTGGATTTAACTTAAGCTAAGTCACGTAAGTGATTTTTGTGTCTTTAGAACACCTTAAAATTGTCAGAGAGTAAAATTTCGTTTAGCACATCAAAATCGCGTAAAAAAAGTATTTTTGGTTTTTTATAAGAAAAACTAGGTGATTACACTTACTCGCTTTGCGTGAATCTATTTTGTTTTACAAAAAAACAACAAGACTGCTCAGAACTATCTGAATTAATGTTTACATGCTTATAATTAACTAAATGACTATTTGGTTTCTTATGTGCAATTTTGATCTGAAACTAAGTAGGATTTTTTAAGGTTGGTATAAATCTTGATCAAGATTAATCAAAGAGAGAAAGATAGGACATCAATGGCAATTTATTTCAAATTTACTGCTGAGAAATACGGTTAAAATACCGTCATCAAATTTGGTGTTTGATTGTTTTTTGTACATTCAAGGTTCTTATTTTTTAAATAAAATTAAAATCTATTAATTTGAGAATCAATGAATTTTACAACTGGCATTTCAAGGCTAGCTCTCTTTTTATGAAGATATTTTTGACGAATACAGTGGATCTCTGAGCTGAATTGCCGCTTCTTTTGGGGGCGTAAATGCAAATAAATTTGACATTATTGTGTGATTACTTTAACCGTATAGGGAGAAACCGAAATGTTCCCTACGAGACAAACAAATTTTATGCGTAACATCAGCCTGACTACGATTATTACCACCACCACCGTGACCACAGGAAACGGGGCGGGCTGACGCATCCAAAAAATAAAAATGAAAAAGCCCGCATCCTAAAAAGATGTGGGCTTTTTTTTGGCGCTAATTCAGGAGAGAAATACCATGCGTGTGCTTAAATTTGGCGGTACTTCAGTCGCAAATGACGAACGGGTACTTAATGTTGCTGATATCGCGGAAAGCAAATTGGCAGATGGGCAAGTTGCGTTGGTGCTATCTGCACCCGCGAAAATCACCAACCATTTGGTGGCGATGATTGAAAAAACGGCAGCAGGTCAGGATGTCATCACGCATGTGAGTGATGCAGAAATGATTTTTGCTAATCTCTTAAAGGGATTGAAAGAAAAGCAGCCCGGCTTTGAATATGACAAACTGAAAAAGCTGACTGAACACGAATTCGCGCAAATCAAACAAGTACTGCATGGTATTACTCTTCTAGGACAATGTCCTGACAGCATCAACGCCTCTATTATCTGCCGTGGTGAGAAGCTCTCTATCGCCATCATGGAATCTGTATTAAAAGCTCGCGGTCACAAAGTTACCGTGATTGATCCGGTGAAAAGCTTGCTGGCAAAAGGTCACTATCTTGAATCCACCGTTGATATCAATGAATCCACTAAACGTATTGCAGAGTTGAACATCCCTAAAGATCATTTCGTGTTGATGGCAGGCTTTACGGCTGGAAATGAGAAGGGTGAACTGGTGGTGTTAGGACGTAATGGTTCCGACTATTCGGCTGCGGTATTAGCGGCATGCTTACGTGCTGATTGCTGTGAAATTTGGACGGATGTTGATGGGGTTTATACTTGTGACCCACGTTTAGTGCCTGATGCCCGTTTACTCAAAGGGATGTCATACCAAGAAGCGATGGAGCTTTCCTATTTTGGTGCGAAAGTCCTACACCCTCGTACTATCGCCCCAATTGCACAATTCCAAATTCCTTGCCTGATCAAAAACACCACTAACCCAAGTGCACCGGGTACGCTGATTGGTGATGGTCAAACGGACGCTAGTACGCCAGTGAAAGGGATTACTAACCTGAATAATATGGCGATGATCAACGTCTCAGGTCCGGGTATGAAAGGCATGGTTGGTATGGCCGCACGTATTTTCTCGGTCATGTCCCGTAAAGGGATCTCCGTGGTACTTATCACGCAATCATCGTCGGAATACAGTATCAGCTTCTGCGTGCCGCAAAATGAGCTACAGCGCGCTCGTGGCGCATTAGAAGAAGAGTTTTATTTAGAGCTTAAAGACGGGGTATTAGACCCGTTAGATGTGATGGAGCAACTGTCCATCATCTCCGTTGTTGGGGATGGTATGCGTACATTAAAAGGTATCTCCGCACGTTTCTTCTCAGCATTAACCCGCGGCAATATCAACATCGTTGCTATCGCGCAAGGCTCGTCCGAACGTTCAATCTCTGCGGTGATCGCCAATGAGTCTGCCACTTCAGCGGTGCGTTTATGTCACCAAATGCTGTTTAATGCTGAGCAAGTAATTGAGGCCTTTATTGTTGGTGTAGGCGGTGTCGGTAATGCATTGATTGAACAGATCCACCGTCAACAACAGTGGCTGAAACAAAAACATATTGATCTACGTGTCTGTGGGATAGCGAACTCAAGAGCGATGCTGATCAATATGCAAGGAATTGATTTAGATAATTGGAAAGCAGAATTAGCTGAAGCCAAAGAAGCGTTTAGTCTCAGCCGTCTGATCCGTTTAGAGCGTGAGTACCATTTTTTAAATCCGGTGATCATCGACTGTACGTCTAACCAAGAGATCGCAGAGCAATATGCTAGCTTCTTAAAAGATGGCTTTAACGTAGTCACACCGAACAAAAAAGCCAACACATTGTCGATGGATTATTATCATCAGCTTCGTGCTGCCGCCGAGAGCTCAAAACGTAAATTCCTTTATGATACCAACGTAGGGGCGGGTTTACCGGTTATCGAAAACCTACAAAACTTACTGAACGCAGGGGATGAATTAGTTCATTTCAGTGGGATTTTGTCAGGATCCTTGTCATTTATTTTCGGTAAATTGGATGAAGGAATGTCCTTATCAGAAGCGACAACGTTAGCGAAGGAAAAAGGCTTCACCGAGCCAGATCCACGCGACGATTTATCCGGCATGGATGTGGCGCGTAAATTACTGATTTTAGCCCGTGAAGCGGGTTATGAATTAGAACTTAGCGACATCAATATTGAATCTGTACTTCCTGCTGATTTCGACAGTTCAGGCAGTGTTGCCGAGTTTATGGCGCGTTTACCACAACTTGATGCCCAGTTTGCTGCGCGGATAAAAGCGGCAGAAGCAGAGGAAAAAGTGTTACGCTATGTGGGTCTTATCGAAGAAGGTCGCTGTCAGGTGAAAATGGTTGCCGTTGATGGAAATGACCCACTGTTTAAAGTAAAAAATGGCGAAAACGCACTGGCATTCTACACACGCTACTATCAACCAATTCCTTTAGTTCTCAGAGGTTACGGTGCTGGTAATGATGTAACTGCAGCGGGTGTATTTGCGGATATGCTGCGTACCCTATCATGGAAATTGGGAGTTTAAGAAGTGATCAAAGTTTATGCACCCGCTTCAATTGGTAATGTGAGCGTTGGATTCGATGTGCTAGGCGCAGCAGTCTCTCCGGTTGATGGCTCACTGCTCGGTGACTGTGTCAGCATTGAAGCGGCAGAGACATTTTCATTAGAAAACCAAGGTCGATTTGTTTCTAAGCTACCGAAAAAAATGGAACACAACATTGTTTACCAATGCTGGGAACTGTTTTGCGAGCGTCTAGGTAAAAAACTGAACGTGGCGATGACCCTTGAAAAAAATATGCCAATTGGTTCGGGGTTAGGCTCAAGTGCTTGCTCCGTTGTCGCTGCACTGATGGCACTCAACGAGTTTGCAGGTAAGCCATTTGACCAAACTACACTGCTTGGCATGATGGGCGAGCTAGAAGGGCGTATTTCAGGCAGTATCCACTATGACAATGTCGCGCCTTGCTACTTAGGTGGTTTACAGCTGATCATCGAGCAAAATGGCATTATTTCTCAGCCTGTCCCTGCGTTTGAAAACTGGTATTGGGTGATGGCCTATCCGGGTATTAAAGTTTCCACCGCGGAAGCTCGAGCCATTTTACCTGATAGCTATTCTCGCCATGATATTGTGAATCATGGACGCTATTTATCGGGTTTTATCCATGCATGTCATACTCATCAGCCTGAACTAGCGGTCACGATGATCAAAGACGTCGTCGCAGAGCCATACCGTACTCAGTTGTTGCCGGGTTTTGCGAAGGCACGAGAACATGCGAAGCAAATTGGTGCTCTGGCATGTGGTATTTCGGGATCAGGACCAACAATTTTTACCATTTGTGATGATAAAAAAATCGCAGAAGAGATGGTGCAGTACCTACAACAACATTACATTCAAAATGATGAAGGCTTTGTGCATATCTGTCGTTTAGATATGGCGGGTGCAAGGACAATAGGGTAAACGATGAAACTGTATAATTTAAAAGATAACAACGAACAAGTCAGCTTCGCGCAAGCCGTGAAACAAGGGTTAGGTAAGCAACAAGGGTTATTTTTCCCTCAAGACTTACCTGAGTTTAGCGCCAGTGAAATTGATGAATTACTGAAGTTAGATTTTGTCACTCGTAGTAGCCGTATCTTGAGTGCGTTTATCGGGGATGAAATCCCAGCGGAGCAGCTCGCTGAACGTGTTAAAACGGCTTTTGCATTTCCAGCACCTGTTTCCAAAGTTGAAGATGATGTGGCTACGTTAGAGCTGTATCACGGACCAACACTGGCATTTAAAGACTTTGGCGGTCGCTTCATGGCGCAAGCGTTAGGTCAAGTAGCTGGTGGTGCGCCAGTCACTATCTTAACCGCGACATCTGGTGATACCGGCGCTGCTGTTGCCCATGCATTCTATGGTTTGGATAATGTTCAAGTGGTTATCTTATACCCAGAAGGCAAAATCAGCCCACTGCAAGAAAAACTATTCTGTACGCTGGGTAAAAACATCCATACTGTGGCTATCAAAGATGATTTTGATGCGTGTCAGGCGATGGTCAAACACGCTTTTGATGATGAAGAACTGAAAAAAGCGCTGTATTTGAACTCAGCGAACTCCATCAATATTAGCCGCCTGTTAGCGCAGATTTGTTATTATTTTGAAGCGGTTGCTCAGATCCCAGCAGAAAAACGCGATCAATTGGTGATCTCTGTACCAAGCGGTAACTTTGGGGATTTAACAGCAGGTTTACTGGCGAAATCTATGGGATTACCAGTGAAACGTTTTATCGCTGCCACTAACGTTAATGACACGGTTCCGCGTTATTTAGTTGATGGTAAATGGGCGCCACATCAAACCGTTGCGACTTTATCTAACGCAATGGATGTCAGCCAGCCAAATAACTGGCTTCGTATTGAAGAGTTATTCCGTCGCAAAGGTTGGTCATTGAAAGAGTTAGGTTACGGTGCAGTGAGTGATGAAATAACTCAAGAAACCGTACGTGAGTTAGATAAGAAAGGGTATTTATCGGAGCCTCATGCAGCGGTTGCTTATCGTGTCCTGCGTGATCAGCTGCAAGATGGTGAATATGGTCTGTTCTTAGGAACTGCTCACCCTGCGAAATTTAAAGAGAGCGTGGAAGCTATTTTAAATAAACAAATTTCGCTGCCAAAAGAGCTGGCGGAACGTGCAGATTTACCTCTACTTTCTCACTTCTTACCGTCAGATTTTGCTCAATTACGCGAATTCTTAATGAAGTTAGCACCGAAGCAATAATTGAAACCCGCGATTGACGGGGATCTTAATAACGGAAGCTGTATTGGCTTCCGTTTTTTTTGAGGAAAAACTAATAATTAGAGCCGTCCGTGCCATTTTGACCGCCATCGGGTCCTCCTTTACCACCTTTGCCCGCTTGTCCTCCAATACCTGCATTTCCTCCGTTGCCGCCATCGCCACTACCAGATCCATCCCCTCCATTACCTCCATGACCTCCATGGCTTCCTCCGTGTCCGCCATTACCGCCATTGCCGTTGACGGAGCCATTTCCACCGTTCCCTCCGTTACCTAGACCATCTCCGTTACCGCCGTGTCCGCCGTCTCCGCCATTCACGCCACCATTTCCGCCATTGCCACCATTTCCATTACTGCCGGGCGTCGCGTGACCTCCGTGGTTACCGTGGCCATGACTGCCGCCGTTGCCACCATTTCCACCATGTTGGCCATTACCTCCGCTGCCGCCATTACCACCGATTCCGCCATTACCGCCGTTTCCTCCACTGCCATTTTGTCCATGAGTTCCATTTATGCCATTTTCGGAAAAATGAAAATAATAATTTTGGCAATGAAAAGGAATGCAGAAATTAGACTGAGAAATATTATCGATAAAAATGGTTTTATTTAAATGGAATAAAGTGTTTTTATTTGATTGAATATAATTGGAATGACTTAATGTTGGTATTGCAGTGAAAAATAAAATAGAGAAAAATTGAAATAGAGATTGATTAACCATTGTATCCTCCATCCCCCTTCGTATGTGAAGGGGGAAATAATTAAATAATCGGGTTTATTTAATTTCCATTACCACCGTTTCCACCATTGCCTCCATGCCCGCCACTACCACCGCTTCCACCGTTACCACCATTACCCCCATGTCCACCGTTACCGCCATTTCCTCCGTTGCTCCACAGATATTCGGTATCCGTTTGTTGGGCGTTGGTCGATATAGTCATGGAAAGTGCGGATAAAGGGAATAATAAGGTGATTAAGACAGTAGAGATTTTACGCATATAAATTCCTCGTTATAAAGTGAATTAATTAAACTGCAAATAAAGTCTAAATGACTCACTTAAATAATTAAAGAATGTTATTGATTAATTAATAACTCAAATTTGTTTTGGATGAATATAAAATAATAAACCAGAATGTTATTCGTTTGTTTGTATTTAAATTAAAGATAATAAATAGAAAGCTATCCCTTAAATATATTTTAAGAGATAGCGATAGGAAGGGCTTAGATTGAGTCTTCGAGGATCAGCTCAATGGCTTTTAACTCATTTTGGCTAAAATCACGATTTTCCATCATGCCGAGAGCATCATCGATTTGGCTGATACGGCTTGCGCCGATAAGCACGGAAGTAATGCGGTCGTGGCGCAGTAACCACGCTAAAGACATTTGACTCAATTTTTGCCCACGACTTAAGGCTAATTCATTGAGTTTTTTAACTTTTGCTAAAATAGCGGATGTAAGTCTTTCTGGCGGCAGTGATGGATTACCTGCTGCACGAGAATCAGCGGGAATGCCATTGAGATAACGATCCGTTAAAATACCCCCAGCCAGTGGTGAGTAGGCAATCGAGCCGACACCTTCCTCTTCGAGCAAATCGAGGAGACCTTCTTCTGGGGTACGCTCTAGCATGGAGTATTTAGGTTGATGAATAAGGCAGGGTGTGCCCAGTTGATTGAGAATACGGATAGCTTCTTGCGCTGTTTCTGCTGGGTAATTCGAAATTCCCACATAAAGCGCTTTACCTTGTCGAACGATCAAATCAAGGGCTGCCATGGTCTCTTCTAATGGAGTTTGAGGATCGGGTCTATGGTGATAGAAAATATCCACATAATCGATGCCAATTCTTTTTAAACTTTGGTTAAGACTGGCAACTAAATATTTTTTACTACCCCAATCACCATAAGGACCTTCCCACATGGTGTAACCTGCTTTGGAGGAGATCACCATTTCATCGCGATAAGGACGAAAATCTTGTTGTAGAATGCGACCAAATTGTTGTTCTGCGGAGCCAGGAGGTGGTCCGTAATTGTTGGCGAGATCAAAATGGGTGATCCCATGATCAAACGCATGTCTTAACATGGCTCGGCAGTTATCAATTGGCTTGTTGTCACCAAAATTATGCCAGAGTCCTAAAGAGACAAGGGGGAGCTTTAATCCACTCCGACCGCACTGACGATATTCCATATCTGTGTAACGATGTGACGCAGCAGAATATGGCATGACTCACCTCCAAAATAAATGGCAAAGATTTACTCAAATTTTGGCATAACTCTGTCGAGCTCACTGGTGAAAGAATGCTATACAGCTTAAGAGGTGATTATTTTATCGCCAGATTGTGACGGGGATTTGAAATAAGATATCGTATGTTGAGTATGAGGCTTATAGGGTGTGATGCATTCCCCATAAGCCAACGTAGTGAGTCTATGATTAGGCTTGCTCAGGTCGTGTAAAGACTAATTCATTACCTTTCGACTGCACTTGATCAAATTGGTAGCCTTCTAAATTAAAGTCAGATAGCTGTTCAGATTTAGTCAGTTTATTTTGAATGATAAAACGGCTCATTAATCCGCGAGCTTTTTTTGCATAAAAACTGATGACTTTATACTTGCCATTTTTCTCATCTAAGAAAACGGGTTTGATAATTTCAGCGTCCAATTTTTTGGTATTCACAGACTTAAAATATTCATCAGAAGCTAAATTAACAAGGATATTATCCCCTTGTGCTGCCAGTGCTTTATTTAAATGCTGGGTGATGATGTCTCCCCAGAATTCATATAAGTCTTTACCACGGCTGTTTTTAAGGCGAATTCCCATTTCCAAGCGATAAGGCTGCATTAAGTCTAATGGACGCAGCACACCATATAGGCCAGATAACATACGTAAATGTTGCTGAGCAAATTCAAAATCAGCGGGAGAAAACGTTTCGGCTTGCATGCCGGTATACACGTCCCCTTTGAAGGCGAGGATGGCTTGGCGTGCATTATCAGGGGTAAAGTTTGGCTGCCATTCACCGAAACGCGCCGCATTCAGTCCTGCAAGTTTATCACTAATTTTCATTAAGCTGGCGATATCCGCTGGCGTGAGTTTTCGGCATGTTTTAATTAGTTTTTCAGACTCAGCGAGGAGCTCGGGTTGAGTAAACGTGTCGATGGCGAGCGGGCTTTCGTAGTCTAATGTCTTGGCAGGTGAAATAGTAATCAGCATAACTTAACCCTTGTGATAGTAAATTTATCCATTACTTTAACAAAAAATCAGATGAAATGGCGAATCGCTGTAATAAGTCGCACTTATGATGGCTATCTGGTTTACTGATGAGATTATTCTACCAAGCTAAATGCATTCAGTTCCTAGAGATACCGCGAAAACGATTGCTGATCAAATAGTTGCTTTCAAGGATATTTCCTCGCTTGCAGCAACGTAGATGCGTGATATTATCATGGGACGGTGCGGCGCTAGCCTCAATTCCTTAATAATACACAAAGTAGTTTAAGTTGCAGATGTGTGGCTAATCAGTGTAGCCAACACCCCTACAATTTGAAGCATGGCGGGTTTACCCTAAATAATTCAAGGTGTAGGTAGGCGGCAAGAGAACGAATTCCTAGGAGCATACACAAGTATGTGACTAGGGTGAGTGAATGTAGCCAACACCCCTACAACTTGAAGTATGACGGGTATAACAACGAGATTAAAGAAATGACCGACAAACTAACCTCCTTACGTAGTCTGACAACTGTTGTTGCCGATACTGGCGACATCGAAGCGATGAAGCTGTATAAACCACAAGATGCGACGACTAACCCATCGCTGATTTTAAATGCTGCACAAATTCCTGAGTACCGTAAATTAATTGATGAAGCGGTAGAGTGGGCGCGTAAGCAAAGTAATAACCGTGAACAACAAGTTGTTGATGCATGTGACAAACTGGCTGTTAATATCGGTTTAGAAATTCTGAAATTAGTCCCAGGTCGTATTTCAACAGAAGTTGATGCGCGTCTTTCTTATGATGAAGAAGCGTGTATTACTAAAGCTCGCCGTCTGATGAAAATGTATAACGAAGCGGGTATCAGCAACGATCGCATTTTGATCAAATTAGCCTCTACTTGGCAGGGTATCCGCGCGGCGGAAAAACTGGAAAAAGAAGGCATCAACTGTAACTTAACTTTATTATTCTCTTTTGCTCAAGCGCGTGCTTGTGCGGAAGCTGGTGTTTATCTGATCTCTCCATTCGTAGGTCGTATCCTTGACTGGTACAAAGCAAACACTGATAAAAAAGAGTTTGCTGCGCATGAAGATCCAGGCGTGGTTTCTGTGACTGAAATCTACAATTTCTATAAAGCTCATGGTTATAAAACCGTCGTGATGGGTGCAAGCTTCCGTAACGTGGGTGAAATCATTGAGCTGGCAGGTTGTGACCGTCTGACTATCTCTCCAGCGCTGCTGAAAGAGCTGTCTGAATCACAAGGCGAATTGGTTTGTAAACTGAAAGATGAAGGTAAAACTCAAGAACCAGGCGCTAAACTGACTGAAGCTGAGTTCTACTGGCAGCATAACCAAGATCCAATGGCGGTTGATAAACTGTCTGACGGTATCCGTAAGTTTGCTGTAGACCAAGAAAAACTGGAAAAAATGATCGCAGCTCTGCTGTAATTTCTTTTTTCTTAAAAAACCCAGTCAATTGGCTGGGTTTTTTTATGCTGCGTTTTCATTGATTAAACTCTCAATTCCACATTTCGACACAAACACGACGCTGTCAGGCATTCGACCTCATGGTATGATGCACCGTGTTTATCATTATTGGCTTGGTATTAGTTGAGTTAGTATTTTCTCGCCAAATGAACGAATTTAAATGATTAATTTTTGAGGTTTGTATGAATGAGTTGCGCATAGGTCTGGTGTCGGTTTCTGATCGTGCTTCAGGCGGTATCTACGAAGATAAAGGGATCCCAGCACTGGAGGAGTGGCTAACGAAAACCATCACCACGCCTTTTCGTTTAGAAACTCGTTTGATCCCTGATGAGCAAGTCATGATAGAGCAAACGTTGTGTGAGCTGGTGGATGAATTTTCCTGTCATTTAGTCCTGACCACAGGCGGCACAGGTCCTGCTCGTCGAGATGTCACCCCAGATGCAACGCTTGCAGTTGCCGATCGTGAAATGCCTGGTTTTGGTGAACAGATGCGCCAAATTAGCCTGAAGTTCGTGCCAACGGCGATTTTATCTCGCCAAGTTGGCGTGATCCGCAATCAGTCACTGATTTTAAACTTACCGGGGCAGCCAAAAGCAATCGCGGAAACTCTAGAAGGGCTTAAAGATAAAGAAGGAAATGTGCTGGTATCAGGCATTTTTGCGAGTGTGCCATACTGCATTCAATTACTCGATGGCCCATACGTTGAAACAGATGAAAACATAGTGAAAGCTTTCCGTCCAAAGTCGGCTATTCGCACAGCCGAGTAATCCCTTCTAAAAAATCAGGCAGAACGTGATGTCTGCCTGATAATTCTTGTTACAGTTTTCTTTCCGTCTATTTAGCTTAACAGTCTATCAACTTAGCCATATATAAATTTAGCTACGCTGACCAATTGGCAGGATCGTTCTGCCATATTGCTCATTTAAGATCTCAGCGACAGCCAGATAGAATGCGCTCGCTCCACAAATAATTCCTTCATAGCCCGCATATTGAAGCAGAGTGGCATCGTTGGTCAAATTACCCACCGCTAACATTGCAAACAGTACGGTTAGGCTGCCAAAGATAAATTGCAGCACAAAATTTGCTTTGAAGGTGCCTAAGAACATAAAGAAAGTAAAGATCCCCCATAAGAGAAGGAAAATCCCTAAAAATGCAGGGTCAGTTGCTTCAGCTAATCCCATGGTCGGTAAAAACAGCAGACCGACTAACGCAAGCCAAAAGAAGCCGTAAGAGGTAAATGCAGTCGCACCGAACGTGTTACCTTTCTTATATTCAATAAGCCCAGCAATCACTTGCGCGATACCACCATAGAAAATCCCCATACTTAAAATCACAGATGAGAGAGGGAAAAAGCCTGCATTATGAATATTCAGCAGGATTGTTGTCATACCAAAGCCCAATAAACCGAGTGGGCCTGGATTGGCAAGCGAACTAGATTGCATATAACCTCTGGTAAAGTTTTTAAAAATCAAATAGATATGATGAATACTTGTAGCCCCATAGGACGGGGAGGCGCATAATACGCAGTTTTAATTGTCGAAACAATGATCAAGAGACGGGTTTTTTTGCATTAAATGTAAAACTTTTTTAGTTTCCCCCCTTGATGAATGAATTTGTGACCCCATCTTTAAGACATCAACAGTTATCAATCTAAATTATTGCGAATTGCAAAAAGAATTAAGGTTGTAAAAAAAATCAAGGTTGAAGCAAAAACTCCCTTGAAAATGAAATATTGAGCCTTATATAGATTGATATCGAAATTAAATGAAAAGAATTCCTTTGGAGGCGTTTTAAATGGGTAAAATTATTGGTATCGATTTAGGTACAACTAACTCATGCGTTGCGATTATGGATGGCACTACTGCGCGTGTTCTTGAGAACAGCGAGGGTGATAGAACTACTCCTTCCATCATTGCATATACACAAGATGGTGAAATTTTAGTTGGTCAGCCAGCAAAACGTCAGGCTGTCACTAACCCAGAAAATACATTATTTGCGATCAAACGTTTGATCGGTCGTCGTTTCCAAGACGAAGAAGTTCAGCGCGACGTGTCTATCATGCCATACAAAATTGTAGCGGCTGATAACGGTGATGCGTGGTTAGATGTGAAAGGCCAAAAAATGGCACCGCCACAAGTTTCAGCTGAAGTGCTGAAAAAAATGAAGAAAACAGCGGAAGACTATCTGGGTGAACCAGTAACTGAAGCGGTTATCACTGTTCCAGCTTACTTTAACGATGCTCAGCGTCAAGCAACCAAAGATGCGGGTCGTATCGCTGGTTTAGAAGTAAAACGTATCATCAACGAACCAACAGCAGCAGCACTGGCTTACGGTTTAGATAGAGAAGTTGGTAACCGTACTATCGCGGTTTACGACTTAGGTGGTGGTACATTCGACTTATCAATCATCGAAATCGATGAAGTTGATGGCGAAAAAACCTATGAAGTTTTGGCAACCAATGGTGATACTCACTTAGGTGGTGAAGACTTCGATACTCGTTTAATCAACTATTTAGTTGACGAGTTTAAGAAAGAACAAGGTGTTGATCTGCGTAACGATCCACTGGCAATGCAACGTCTGAAAGAGTCTGCTGAAAAAGCAAAAATTGAGCTGTCTTCTGCTCAACAAACTGACGTTAACCTGCCATACATCACAGCAGATGCGACAGGTCCAAAACACATGAACATCAAAGTGACTCGTGCAAAACTGGAGTCACTGGTAGAAGATTTAGTTAAACGTTCTATGGAGCCAGTTAAAGTTGCTCTGCAAGACGCTGGTTTAAGTGTAGGTGACATCAACGACGTTATCTTAGTTGGTGGTCAGACTCGTATGCCAATGGTTCAGAAAGTTGTTGCTGATTTCTTTGGTAAAGAACCACGTAAAGACGTGAACCCAGACGAAGCCGTTGCAATGGGTGCAGCAGTACAAGGTGGCGTATTAGCGGGTGATGTTAAAGACGTTCTGTTACTTGACGTAACTCCACTGTCTTTAGGTATCGAAACCATGGGTGGCGTGATGACTTCGTTAATCTCGAAGAACACCACAATCCCAACTAAACACAGCCAAGTGTTCTCTACTGCAGAAGACAACCAAGCAGCCGTGACCATTCACGTACTGCAAGGTGAGCGTAAACGTGCGAGTGATAACAAATCACTGGGTCAGTTTAACTTAGATGGTATTCAAGCAGCGCCACGCGGTATGCCGCAAATCGAAGTGACTTTTGACATCGATGCGGATGGTATCCTGCATGTTTCTGCGAAAGACAAAAACAGCGGTCGCGAGCAAAACATCACCATTAAGGCATCTTCTGGTCTGAATGACGAGGAAATCGAAAAAATGGTACGTGACGCAGAAGCTAACGCTGAAGCAGACCGTAAATTTGAAGAGTTAGTACAGGTTCGCAACCAAGCAGACCAACTGATTCACGGTACTCGTAAACAAATCGAAGAAGCAGGCGACAAATTACCAGCTGAAGATAAAGCGAACATCGAAAAAGCAACTTCAGAATTAGAAGTCGCTTCTAAAGGTGAAGATAAAGCTGAAATTGAAGCGAAAATCCAAGCACTGGTAACGGCATCTGCGAAACTTCTGGAAATTGCACAGCAACAAGCTCAAGCGGGCGCTGCGGGTGCAGGTGCGGAAGCGAAGAAAGATGACGATGTTGTTGACGCTGAATTCGAAGAAGTTAACGACAAAGACAAAAAATAAGGCCCTTAGCGGGCGCAGTGACTATCGCAATAATGTTAAATAGTGACTGATACCGGACACGGGCGTTGAGGGAACTCTGCGCCCGTGTCTGCATGTTAAGGGAAAAATAAATGGCGAAAAGAGATTTTTATGAGGTTTTAGGCCTCGAAAAAAATGCTTCAGAAAAAGACATTAAGCGAGCGTATAAGCGCTTAGCAATGAAATACCATCCTGACCGCAATCAGGAAAACAAAGATGAATCTGAAGAGAAATTCAAAGAGATAAAAGAAGCTTACGAAGTCCTGTCCGATGAGCAAAAACGTGCCGCTTACGATCAATATGGTCATGCCGCGTTTGAACAAGGCGGTATGGGTGGAGGCGGTGGATTCGGCGGCTTTAGTGGCGGCGATTTCAACAGTGATATTTTTGGTGACATCTTCGGTGACATTTTTGGTGGAGGTCGTCGTCAACAGCGCCCAAGCCGTGGTTCTGATCTGCGATACAACATGGAACTGACTCTTGAAGAAGCAGTCCGTGGAGTGACCAAAGAGATCCGTATTCCAACGCTCGAAAGCTGTGACGTGTGCCACGGTAGCGGTGCAAAACCAGGTACTAGCGCAGATACATGCCAAACCTGTCACGGTATGGGCCAAGTACACATGCGCCAAGGTTTCTTCTCAGTGCAACAACCTTGCCCAACCTGTCACGGTCGCGGGAAAGTTATCAAAGACCCATGCAACAAATGTCATGGTCAAGGTAGCGTTAAGAAATCTAAAACCTTATCCGTTAAGATCCCTGCAGGGGTTGATACGGGTGACCGCGTTCGTTTATCCGGTGAAGGTGAACCCGGTGAGAATGGTGCACCAGCAGGGGATTTATTCGTTCAAATGCATGTTTTACCTCACGATATTTTTGAGCGTGATGGTAATAACTTACATTGTGAAGTGCCAATCAACTTTGCAACAGCAGCACTGGGCGGCGAAATTGAAGTCCCAACCCTTGATGGTCGCGTTAAACTGAAAATTCCAGCGGAAACCCAAACGGGTAAAAAATTCCGCATGAAAGGTAAGGGCGTGAAGTCAGTACGTGGTGGTATGCAAGGTGATTTAATGTGTCACATTGTTGTCGAAACCCCAGTCAAACTGAATGAGAAACAAAAAGAGTTACTCAGAGAGTTTGGTGAGTCGTTAGGCGGTACGGGTGGCGAGAAAAATAGCCCACGTTCAAAACGCTTCTTAGATGGTGTGAAAAAATTCTTTGATGATTTAACCAATAAATAAGGGTTAATCGCTAAGTTAAGAATCATGGCTGATTCAGTGAAATACTGAATCAGCCATTTTTTTATTTCACTGTTTCACCGCTAGCAACCACGGTTTTACGAACTTGATCAGCAAATTGTAGAGCCTCTTTCACAATCGCATTTTCATCAACTGTGAGTACTTTTCGGTCTTCCATTAATAGGTTTCCGTCCACAATGGTATGGCGTACATTGGAAGCATTCGCGCCATAAACCAGTGCGGCATAAGGGCTATACATCGGAACCATATTCGGTGATTTTGTATCGACAACGATAATATCTGCCAATTTCCCCGCTTCTAGAGAGCCTAACTTATCTTCCATGTGAATGGCTTTTGCGGAGCCTTTGGTCGCTAATTCAACCACGGTAATGGGCGGCATTGCAGCTCTATCTTTATTTTCGAGCTTATGAATTTTACCTACTAAATTTAGCTCGTTCATGGTTGTTAAGGTATTGCTGGACATCGGACCATCGGTTCCTAAGCCTACACGAACTCCTTTTGCTAACATCGCGGTCACTGGTGCAACACCTTTGGCTGATTTGGTATTCGCACTGACATTATGAGCCACTCCAACATCATATTGTTTGAGCAGGTCGATATCGTTTTCATCAACCATAATGGCATGAGCCGCAATGACTTTGTTATTCAGTGCACCGATATCAGCCATATATTGAACAGGGCTTTTTCCGCCAGTACGCTTGGCAATTTCTTCTTGTTCTCGATCGGTTTCAGCTAAGTGGATCATCACTGGAACATTAAGTTCTTGAGAAAGCTTAGCAATTTTCTGTAGATGCTCAGTGGTGTTGGTATAAGGAGCATGAGGAGCAAAAGCTGGCGTAATGCGTGGGTGGTCTTTGTATTGGTTGATAAAACTCACCGCATAAGCGATACCTTCATCTGCATTTTTAGCATCAGCAACTGGGAATTT
This sequence comes from Providencia sp. JUb39, assembly GCF_012272845.1. Lineage (NCBI taxonomy): Bacteria > Pseudomonadati > Pseudomonadota > Gammaproteobacteria > Enterobacterales > Morganellaceae > Providencia > Providencia sp. JUb39. The sequence continues at coordinate 849,615 of NZ_JAAWXD020000001.1, forward strand.
GATCACGGATTCCCCAAGGATCGCACGCATACCAATTTTATCGACAGTTTTTGCAACTTCGTCTTCGAAATAGTACATATCCACGTAAGTCGTGACGCCACCTTTGACCATCTCGACGTTGGCTAAGTTAGCGCCTACTCGCACCATTTCACGGGAAACCATCTTACTTTCTAACGGGAAAATATAGCGGTGCAAACGGTCGGGGACATCGTCGGCAAGGGAACGAAATACAGTCATTGATGCGTGAGTATGGGTATTGATTAACCCAGGCATGACAATATCGCCATCAACATTTAGCCGTTTTTTGGCGGTATATTGAGTGGCAAGCTCTGGGCCGCCAACAGCGATAATTTTATTTTTATCAATAACAACGGTTCCATTCTCAATAACTTGATTATTGGCATCCATTGTCAAAACAGTACCATCAACAATGATTAAATCCGCTGGAGTGGTGGCAAGTGCCGCGATAGGTGCTGCCATCATTGATATGGCAACGAGAGATCGGAGTAATGTCATTCTTACCTCATGACTCAATGAAAAATAGGGCTAAAAATTATTTGTATCAAATATTATGGGTATCAAATATAGGACGTAAAACTCATATTCTAAGCACCACTATCTTAACTGGATAGTTTCGCCAGTAACACCCCAAGTAAGATGACAATACAGGCGAGGACTCGCATTCCATTAAATTTCTCTTTAAGAAATACAATGGAAAGAAACATAGCAAAAAGGACGCTAGTTTCACGAATAGCAGCAACGAGTACTATGGGGGCTTGGCTCATTGCCCAGATTGCGATGCCGTAGCTAATTAGCTGCATTAACCCGCCAAGCAACCCTGAGCGCCAATATTGCCTAAACCCGTGTAGTAATGAACTTTTGTATTTCATCACTCCGGGGATGGCGAGTGCCGCACCATTTAATAAAAACAGCCATAGGGTATAAACAATGGGATCTTGGCTGGCTCTCGCACCATATCCATCCGAGAGGGTATAACAAGCCGTAAAAAAGGCAGTGCACAATGCAAAGCTAAGCGCTTTACCTTTGATATTCAAAGTAAATTTTCGACCTGCAAACGCGATGGCTACCACGCCTGAAATGATGAAAATAATCCCTACAAAACTCATAAATGGTAAGGATTCATTGAATAAAACAATACTTAATAACGCGGTGATTAAAGGGGCTGAGCCGCGAGAAATAGGGTAAATTTGGCTGAGGTCACCATGGTTATAAGCTTGGCTGAGAAAATAGATATAACCGATGTGAAATAATACTGACAAAGCTAGCCACGGGACGGCATCGGGAGATGGCAGCCCAAACCAAAAGAGAGCTGGAATAGTTAAAATTCCAGAAAAAACGGCAATCATTATCAAACCAAAGAAGCGGTCATTACCAAATTTAACCAGAGCATTCCAACTGGCATGGCAAAACGCAGCAAACAGCACAGAAAGCAGTACGTATAGGGACATAATATAGAGAGATAGTGATTGCTTAAGAGTGGCTCGAGTATCACATAAAGCGTCTTTTTTATGAAGAGGTACGCAAGGAAGAGAGGGCAGGTACTTTTATTTTTGCGAAGGGCTTCGAAAATAAAAAAATAAACGATTTTTTGGACTATCGATAATGGTCATTTTTCATTAGTCTCTAAAAAAGTTGAATATTTAAAGCGCTTTACTCAGTAAATTTATTGTTGGTTTTTAGAATAGTTGCCTATAGTTAAATTAACGATTTATTATCATTCGTCGTGATCTCGATTGTTAAATACTCGGAAATTACGATCATTAATGGATAAATAAACGATTTTTTACGAATTAATGATTATCATAATATTAACATTCAAAAGTATTTTTTGGGGTTATTCATATGACAGCAATTATTCGTAAATTTTTAAAGTTAGAAGCAGCAGGAGGGCTACTCCTAATTATTGCTGCCATTGTCGCTTTAATAATGGCTAATACGCCATTACAAGGAGCTTATCAGCAATTTTTAGATATTCCGGTAGCCATTAAAATCTCAACATTTGAATTAGATAAACCTCTGATTCTATGGATTAATGATTTCTTAATGGCTGTGTTTTTCCTGGTTGTTGGTTTAGAGGTAAAGCGCGAGTTATTGGAAGGATCCCTGGCGGGACGTGATAAAGCGATATTTCCGGCAATTGCGGCTGTGGGTGGAATGATTGCACCAGCGTTAGTTTACTTAGCGTTCAATGGTGCTGACGATATTACTCGTCAAGGTTGGGCTATCCCTGCAGCAACAGATATTGCATTCGCGTTGGGTGTGATGGCGTTATTGGGTAAGCGAGTTCCTACGGAGCTCAAAGTATTTTTATTGGCATTAGCTATCATTGATGACCTTGGTGTCATTGTGATTATTGCCTTTTTCTATACCAGCTCAGTTTCTGTCGTCGCATTGAGTTTAGCTGTACTGTGTGTGGCAATACTGTGTCTAATGAACTGGCGACGAGTTGAAAATACGGCAGCTTACTTGGTGATAGGTCTAATCTTGTGGGTTTGTATTCTGAAATCAGGTGTTCATGCCACTCTGGCAGGAGTGATTGTTGGTTTCTTAATTCCATTAAGAGGGACTAATAATACAAAACCTTCGGAAGAATTAGAGCATGTGCTGCACCCTTGGGTTGTTTATCTCATTTTGCCTATCTTTGCATTTGCAAATTCAGGCGTACAGCTCAATGGTGTCACCTTTGATGGTTTAATGAGCCCATTACCACTTGGCGTTGCAGCGGGTTTGATACTGGGCAAACCAGTCGGTATTTTCTTATTTAGTTGGATTTCGGTAAAAGTAGGGTTGGCTAAATTGCCAGCATCGATTAACTTGAAGCAAGTGTTTGCTGTTTCTGTGCTTTGTGGGATCGGTTTTACTATGTCTATTTTTATCACAGGCCTCGCTTTTGAAGGGCTTGATGAAGTGTATAGTACCTACTCGAGACTGGGCATTTTAATCGGTTCAACAACAGCTGCATTGTTAGGGTACTTTATGTTAAGGGTAGTGTTACCGAAACCAAAAGTTTCGCACAGTGATGCAAAATAAACATAATAGACGTAATTATTAGTAAGAATTTTCGAGTTAATCTTCTATGATATGCCCGCGGTATGAGTTGCATACTGCGGGTATTTTAACTTATAACTCCCGATTACGGGGTACGGGTAAAGCGTATGGTCATTATGCACTGCGGTCATTATTGGCGATACAAAAGGAATCGATATGCGGGTTTCACATCTTAATTTTAACCACCTTTACTATTTCTGGCATGTTTGCAAAGAAGGCTCTGTTGTCGGTGCTGCCGAGGCTCTTTACCTGACTCCACAGACAATTACTGGGCAAATTAAAGCACTCGAAGAACGGTTAGGTGGAAAATTATTTAAACGCCAAGGTCGGGGGCTAGTGCCTTCAGAGCTGGGACAACTGATTTTTCGTTATGCTGACAAAATGTTTATGCTCAGCCAAGAAATGCTGGATATCGTCAACTACAGCCGAGAATCTAACCTACTGTTTGATGTGGGCGTGGCTGATGCATTATCGAAACGCTTAGTCAGCCGTGTATTAGAAACAGCAGTTGTAGAACATGAGCAAATTCATTTACGTTGCTTTGAATCAACTCATGAGCTGTTACTGGAGCAATTAAGCCAGCACAAGCTGGATATGATTTTATCGGATTGCCCTGTGGACTCTTCACAACAAGAGGGGCTGTTCTCTGTTAAATTAGGCGAATGCAGCGTCAGTTTTTTCTGCCGTCAGCCAGTACCAAAGAAACCATTCCCTGAATGTCTAGAAGAGCGCAGGTTATTAATTCCAGGGCGTCGTTCGATGCTTGGTCGCCATTTATTAACATGGATCCGCAATAAAAACCTGCAAGTTGAAGTACTTGGTGAATTTGATGATGCTGCATTAATGAAAGCATTCGGAATGTATCACAATGCCATTTTCGTGGCGCCATCTTTGTATGCGAAAGATATTTTTGCTGATAATGAAGTGCAGGAAATTGGCCGCTTAGATAGTGTTAAAGAAGAGTATTACGTGATTTTTGCGGAAAGAATGATCCAACACCCGGCAGTACAACGTGTCTGTAACAAAGATTTTTCTGAGTTATTTTCCGCGCCGTTCAATAATTTAGAACAGAAAGTTTAGAACACGAAAGTGTGAGGCAAGAAATTAGCAGACAAAAAAACCGGCCTAAGCCGGTTTTTTATAATCAAGAAGCGAAATTACATTGCTTTGATTTGAGCAACTAAGTTAGCTTTATGACGTGCTGCTTTGTTTTTGTGGATCAGGCCTTTGCTAGCGTGGCGATCAACAAGAGGTTGCATGTCATTGAATGCTTTCTGAGCTGCTTCTTTATCGCCTGCAGCGATAGCAAGGTAAACTTTCTTAATAAAAGTACGTACCATAGAGCGACGGCTAGCGTTGTGCTGGCGACGTTTCTCTGATTGAACGGCACGTTTCTTAGCTGATTTGATATTAGCCAAGGTCCAACTCCCAAATGTATTCTATTGAGGACAATTTAAAGGTCAAGGAATATGCCCTTTCGCCCTTCATTTGTCAATGGATTTGTGCAAATAAACATCGTGTACTTCGATGTCAATGCGTTGTGAATGGTGCAAGATTCTACCAGCAAATATCAGAAGAATACAGATCTGCGCGTGAAAAAAAGCATAATTGATAGAAGATATTTTAAATCATTTTTCAGAAAAAATTTTTTTAGTGATATCAAACGTTCATTAAGATGAAATTGAATGATAACTAGAGTGTTTTTTGTACACTTGAGTTTGTTATACAAAATGGATGATAAGAAAACTATAAAAATTAAATATTTTTAGAGATCTCCGCGTCAATTTGTTGTATTGATAATCTATTGGTTATCCAAACTTTTTTGATTTGCCTATGGACAATGATCAGATTCAGCAGCGCGGTGTCGTGCAGAAAGATGCTTAGCAGTGTAAAATCATCTGATTAAATAGTGTAGTGATCAAAAAAATAGGGTTTAATGAAAGCTTTTACGAACTTAGGTTAACCTTATGCGTCGTACAAGGTATAATCCTGCAATTTCCTCGGTATTGAGCCAGTTATGGAGCTAATTCGCGGTATACAAAATATCCGGTCGTACCATCATGGTTGCGTACTGACTATTGGTAATTTTGATGGTGTCCATCGTGGGCACCAAGTATTACTTCAAAATTTGAAGCTCAAGGGTAAACAGTTAGGTTTACCAACTGTTGTGATGATATTTGAACCACAACCCCTTGAATTTTTTACGGGTGATAAGGCTCCTGCGCGTTTGACACGCCTAAGAGATAAAGTGAAGTACCTTGCTGATAGCGGGGTCGATTATCTATTATGTGTGGAATTTAACCAGCATTTTGCTTCATTGACGCCCGATGCTTTTGTGTCTGACTTATTAGTCGACAAACTCGGTGTGAAATATCTCGCCATTGGTGATGATTTCCGATTCGGAAAAAATCGAATGGGTGATTTTTCTTTTTTACAGCAAGCCGGTGAAAAGTTTGGTTTTGAAGTCGCAGACACCGAAAGCTTTTGTGATTCAGGTGTGCGCGTCAGCAGCACTGCGATCCGTAAAGCGATACAAAACAATGATCTGACATTAGCTGAAAATTTATTAGGTCACACATATCGCATTAGTGGGCGTGTGGTTCACGGTAATCAGCTAGGTCGTACGATAGGTTTTCCGACAGCAAACCTACCGTTAAAACGTTTAGTCACACCGGTGACTGGCGTGTATGCTGTAGAAGTTCATGGTCTGGGCGATAAGCCTGTACCGGGCGTGGCAAACATTGGCACACGTCCAACGGTATCTGGAAAAGGTACCCAGTTAGAAGTCCATCTGATTGATGCTCATATGGATTTATATGGGCGTCATATTGATGTTGTGTTACGTAAAAAATTACGTGACGAACAGCGGTTTGCTTCGTTGGACGCGCTGAAGGAGCAAATTGCTAATGATGTAGTTGCAGCCAGAGAATATCTCGCAGCAATTGGAATCAGATAATTTAGCGGAAAATTGGAACTGAGAATCGATGAGTGACTATAAAAATACCCTGAATCTACCAGAAACAGGGTTCCCAATGCGTGGCGATCTCGCTAAACGCGAACCACAGATGTTAGAGCGCTGGTACAAAGAAGGTTTGTATCAGGCAATCCGTAAAGCAAAATCGGGCAAGAAAACCTTTATTCTGCACGATGGTCCTCCGTATGCTAACGGTAGTATTCATATTGGTCACTCAGTAAACAAAATTCTCAAAGATATTATTATTAAATCCAAAGGGCTGGCGGGCTTTGATTCCCCATACATCCCTGGTTGGGATTGCCATGGCTTACCTATTGAACACAAAGTTGAACAAATCGTAGGTAAACCAGGGGAAAAAGTTTCCGCCGCTGAATTTCGTGCAAAATGCCGTGAATATGCCAAAGAGCAAATTGAAGGGCAAAAAGCTGATTTTATCCGCTTAGGTGTGTTGGGTGAGTGGGACAAACCTTACCTGACCATGGATTTTAAAACCGAAGCGAACATCATCCGTGCTCTGGCGAAAACCGTTGCAAATGGTCATTTAGTGAAAGGGGCAAAACCCGTTCACTGGTGTACAGCATGTGGTTCCTCACTGGCTGAAGCGGAAGTCGAGTATTACGACAAAACATCCCCATCTATCTACGTTCGCTTCCCTGCGGTAGATAGCAAAGCCGTTTGCGAAAAATTTGGTGTTTCTAGCGATAAAACGCCATCTTTAGTGATCTGGACGACAACGCCTTGGACGTTACCAGCTAACCGTGCAATCTCTCTGAACCCAGAGTTCAAATACTCTTTGGTGGATGCGCATGGTGATTTAGTCATTCTAGCAACTGACTTAGTTGAAGAAGTCATGAAGACTGTCGGTGTTGAGTCATGGACAGTATTAGGCGAGTGCGAAGGTAGTGCATTAGAGTTACTTCGTTTTGCTCATCCATTTATGGGCTTTGATGTGCCTGCAATTTTAGGTGACCACGTTACGCTAGATGCGGGTACAGGTGCGGTACATACAGCGCCAGGTCATGGTCCTGAAGACTATGTTGTTGGACAAAAATATGGTTTAGAAACAGCGAACCCAGTGGGTCCAGATGGCTGCTTCTTGCCAAATACTTACCCAGGTTTAGATGGTTTATTTATTTTCAAAGCTAATGATGTGGTGCTGGAAATTCTGAACGAGAAAGGCTTATTGATGTACAAGAAAGCTATCTCTCACAGCTATCCATGTTGCTGGCGCCATAAAACCCCAGTTATTTTCCGTGCGACACCACAATGGTTTATCGGCATGGATAAAAACGGTCTGCGTGAACAATCTCTGAAAGAGATCGACATTGTTCAGTGGATCCCAGGTTGGGGGCGTGCACGTATCGAGTCAATGGTTGAAAACCGCCCTGACTGGTGTATCTCACGTCAACGTACTTGGGGTACCCCAATGTCGTTATTCGTGCACAAAGAAACTGAAGAACTGCATCCGCGTACTTTAGAGCTGATGGAAGAAGTCGCTAAGCGCGTTGAAGTTGATGGTATCCAAGCATGGTGGGATTTAGACCCTGCTGAATTGCTCGGCGCTGATGCTGAAACTTATCGTAAAGTACCAGACACATTAGACGTTTGGTTCGATTCAGGATCCACCCACTTTGCTGTGGTTGATGCGCGTCCTGAATTCCATGGTAACTCTGCGGATATGTATCTGGAAGGTTCTGACCAACATCGTGGTTGGTTCATGTCTTCTCTGATGCTGTCTACTGCGATGAAAGGCAAAGCACCTTACCGCCAAGTTCTGACCCACGGTTTTACCGTTGATGGTCAAGGTCGTAAGATGTCTAAATCTTTAGGTAATACAGTGAGTCCGCAAGATGTGATGAACAAACTGGGCGCTGATATCCTGCGCCTGTGGGTGGCATCAACTGACTATACGGGCGAAATCGCGGTATCTGATGAAATTTTAAAACGTGCAGCGGACTCTTATCGCCGTATCCGTAATACTGCGCGTTTCTTACTGGCAAACTTAAATGGTTTCAATCCAGAAACCGATATGGTGAAACCAGAAGATATGGTGGTGTTAGATCGCTGGGCAGTTGGTCGTGCATTAGAAGCACAAAAAGAGATTGCGAAAGCGTACGATGAGTATGATTTCTTAGGTGTTATCCAACGCTTAATGCATTTCTGCTCTATCGAGATGGGCTCGTTCTATCTGGATATTATCAAAGATCGTCAATACACCGCGAAAAGTGATAGCGTTGCGCGTCGTAGCTGCCAAACTGCACTGTTCCATATCGTGGAAGCGTTGGTTCGTTGGATTGCACCGGTTCTGTCCTTCACCTCTGATGAAATCTGGAATGAATTACCAGGTAAACGTGCTCAATTCGTTCTCATTGAAGAGTGGTATAACGGCTTATTCGGTTTAGACGAATCAGAAGCGATGAATGACAGTTTCTGGGCTGAGCTGTTAGCCGTACGTGGCGAAGTGAACAAAGTTCTGGAGCAAGCGCGTACAGACAAGCACATTGGTGGTTCGTTAGAAGCATCGGTAACTTTATATGCAGATAGCGTATTAGCCGCTAAGTTAAATAGCTTAGGTGATGAACTGCGTTTTGTGCTGTTAACATCTCAAGCGAATGTGGCTGATATTGCAACGGCGCCTGCGGATGCACAAGACAGTGAACTGAAAGGCCTGAAAATTGCCTTCAGTAAAGCGGCTGGGGAAAAATGTCCTCGTTGCTGGCATTATGCAAGTGATATTGGTGCAGCGGCAGAACAACCTGAAATCTGTGGTCGCTGTGTGACTAACGTAGCCGGAAACGGTGAATTACGTAAGTTTGCTTAATGAAGACACCTATTTGTTCTACTGGTTTGCGTTGGTTGTGGCTGACGGTTGTGATTATCGTTGCAGATTTAGCAATTAAGCAATTAGTCTTAAAAGAGCTGACTCTGTACGATCCACACCCTTTAATTCCGTACTTTAACCTTATGTACGCTCAAAACTTTGGTGCGGCATTTAGTTTCCTGGCGGATAAAGGCGGCTGGCAGCGCTGGTTCTTTGCTGGAATAGCTATTGCCATCTCCATTACGTTAATGGTGATGATGTATCGCCAAAGCGTGAAAAAACGCCTGAGTAATATTGCTTATGCGTTAATTATTGGTGGTGCGATCGGTAACTTATGTGACCGTTTAGTGCATGGCTTTGTAGTTGACTACATTGATTTTTATGTAGGCAACTGGCACTGGCCGACCTTCAATTTGGCGGATATGGCCATTTGTATCGGTGCGGCGTTGGTGATTTTTGAAGGCTTTTTGCCGGATAAACCTAAACAGCAAGATGCTAAATAGAACAGATAGCGCGATAGGTTGATAAAACCCAATATTGCATATTAGTCATCTCAGCCCGACGATAGTCGGGCTGAACTTTATGATAAAAAACAGGTTTAGATTATGTCTACTCAAATACAGGCGCAGAGTTCTGTTTTACTGCATTTCACTCTGAAATTAGAAGATGGCTCCACGGCGGATTCTTCTCACGCACAAGGAAAGCCTGCGTTGTTTGCTCTTGGAAATGATTCACTGTCGCCAGAATTAGAAGCGCAACTTATTGGGCTATCTGAAGGTGAAAAGAAAACATTTTCCTTAGCAGGGGATACGGTATTCGGGAAACATAATCCAGACTTAGTGCAATACTTTTCATTGCGTGATTTTATGGAAACGGGGATCCCTGAAATTGGTACCATCATGCTGTTTACTGGCATGAATGGAAGCGAAATGCCGGGTGTCGTGAAAGCGATTGAAGGGGAGTCAATTACTGTTGATTTTAACCATCCTCTTGCTGAGCAACAAATCACCTTTGAAATTGAAGTGCTAGAAATAGACCCACAATTGGAGAGTCACCATGCAAATATTAATGGCTAATCCTCGTGGATTTTGTGCGGGTGTTGACCGTGCAATCAGTATTGTTGAACGCGCCTTAGAAATTTATGGCGCACCGATTTATGTTCGCCATGAAGTTGTGCATAACCGCTATGTGGTTGATGATTTACGCCAGCGTGGCGCTATCTTCATTGAAGAAATCTCCGAAGTTCCCGATGGCTCTATTCTGATTTTCTCAGCCCATGGTGTTTCACAAGCCATTCGCCAAGAAGCCCGTTCCCGCGATTTAACCATGCTATTTGATGCGACCTGCCCATTAGTGACTAAAGTGCATATGGAAGTGGCTCGTGCAAGCCGTAAAGGCAAAGAAGCGATTTTAATCGGTCACGCAGGGCATCCTGAAGTGGAAGGGACAATGGGGCAATACAATAACCCTGAAGGGGGGATGTATCTCGTTGAAAGTCCAGAAGACGTTTGGAAGCTGCAGGTAAAAGATGAAAACAACCTGAGTTTTATGACGCAAACGACGCTTTCAGTGGATGATACCTCTGATGTGATTGATGCGCTCACCCGTCGATTCCCAAATATTGTGGGACCGCGTAAAGACGATATTTGCTATGCGACCACGAACCGCCAAGAAGCGGCGCGTGAGCTCGCGGAAAAAGCCGATATCGTGTTAGTTGTCGGTTCGAAAAATTCCTCAAACTCAAACCGTTTAGCTGAATTAGCGTCTCGAATGGGGAAGGCCGCATTTCTGATTGATGGTGCTGAAGATATTCAAACCGAGTGGTTAAAAGATAAGAAAATTATCGGATTAACTGCGGGGGCATCCGCCCCAGATATTCTAGTCCGCCAAGTGATTGATAGACTGAAAGAGCTGGGTGCAGACTCGGTGGTTGAGCTACAAGGACGAGAAGAGAATATCGTTTTTGAAGTACCAAAAGAGCTGCGTGTGGACGTTAAAGAAATTAACTAATACATTGATTTTATTATAGTGGCGGCTGATTTAGCCGCTGCTGTTTTCTATTTTGTCAGTATCCCATCCCATATCAATACAATTTTTTCTGATAATCATCCCCCTCTCTACGGTTTTATTAATATCTCCGGATTAGTGCTGGCGTCCCGATTCAAGTTTCTTTAAGGTATAACCAAGATTTTATTTTGGTTTTCGCCTCAATATTTACGAAAGGATCAAAAATGGCAGATTCAACTGTACGCGTTGCGATTGTCGGTGCGGGTGGGCGCATGGGGCGCCAATTAATTCAAGCAGCACAAGAACAAGACGGAATTCAACTTGGCGCAGCCATTGAGCGTGAAGGCTCTTCACTTATTGGTACGGATGCGGGTGAGCTGGCGGGAATTGGGCAAATTGGTGTGAAAGTCGTTGGTCACTTAGATTCTGTTGTTAATGATTTTGATGTGCTGATTGATTTCACTCGCCCTGAAGGCACCCTGCAATACTTAGCATTCTGTCAATCTCACCAAAAAGGCATGGTCATTGGTACCACAGGGTTTGATGAACAAGGAAAATTGGCCATTGCTGAAGCCGCAAAATCTATCCCAATTGTCTTCGCTGCCAACTTTAGCGTCGGTGTGAATCTGGTGCTGAAATTACTGGAAAAAGCGGCGAAAGTGATGGGAGATTACACCGATATTGAAATTATTGAAGCTCATCATCGTCATAAAGTTGATGCCCCTTCAGGCACTGCGTTGGCAATGGGGGAATCTATCGCGGATGCATTAGGTAAAGATCTAAAAGAGTGCGCTGTGTATGCACGGGAAGGTTATACCGGAGAGCGTGAACCGGGTACGATTGGTTTTGCTACGGTGCGTGCTGGCGATATTGTTGGTGAGCACACGGCAATGTTTGCCGATATTGGCGAGCGTGTAGAGATAAGCCACAAGGCTTCCAGCCGTATGACCTTTGCAAAAGGTGCGATAAGAGCATCGTCTTGGGTTAATGGTAAGAAAGATGGACTGTATAATATGAAAGGTGTCCTTAATCTTGATGATTTGTAGTTTTATTTGAAATAATTTTTTGTTTAAAATCAGATGGCTTCAATTGAAGTCTCTGGTTTATTTATTTCTTTTTTAAAATATTAAGTGAGTTTGTTTTTTATTGTTGTTTTCTTCATGTTTTTCCTCTTTTCCACTCAAAAATTGCACTTTAGATCCTCCATTGTCTGCGCTATTATCAATTTTGCACTTTTCTTCTCTATTAACCGTTTGCGTTTTTACCCATGAATAGTTATTTCATTAGCCTTCTATAGAAAAAATAGGTAAGAATGCAAAAAAGTAAGCTAAAAGTGAAAAAAATGCATTTTTTTCTAGACAAGACTCTATCCCATCATTAGAATGCGCGCAATTTGCCAAAAATTTGCTTAAAAACTCATTTTGGCATTGATTTAGATCGCAAAATCTGAATTAATATGCAAAAAATATGATTGATTATTCTCCGGAGGATGTTTTGATTAAGTCAGCTATATTGGTTCTGGAAGACGGAACCCAATTCCACGGGCGCGCCATTGGTGCTGAAGGGGCCGCTATTGGAGAAGTCGTTTTCAATACTTCAATGACCGGATATCAAGAAATAATTACTGACCCTTCCTATTCCCGCCAAATTGTTACTCTCACTTATCCCCATATTGGTAATGTCGGCACTAATGCTGATGACGAAGAATCTCCTAACGTACACGCTCAAGGCCTTATCATTCGCGACTTACCATTAATCTACAGTAACTTTCGTGGTCAGGAAGGCTTGTCTGAATATCTGAAACGCCACAATGTAGTGGCTATCGCGGATATCGACACGCGCAAATTAACTCGCCTGTTAAGAGAAAAAGGCGCACAAAACGGTTGTATTATCGCAGGGGATAACCCAGATGCGGCGCTGGCTTTAGAAAAAGCACGCAGCTTCTCAGGTTTAAATGGCTTAGATTTAGCAAAAGAAGTTTGCACCAAAGAGATTTACAGCTGGACTCAACGCTCTTGGAACTTAGAAGAAGGGCAACCAGCAGCAAGCAAAGAAGATGAGCTGCCATTACACGTAGTTGCTTACGATTTTGGTGCAAAGCGCAACATTCTGCGTATGTTAGTTGACCGTGGTTGCCGCTTAACCGTCGTTCCGGCAACAACACCAGCAGAAACGGTGTTAGCGATGAACCCAGATGGGATTTTCTTATCAAACGGCCCTGGCGACCCAGCCCCTTGTGACTACGCCATCAACGCTATCCAAGAATTCTTAAAAACTGAAATCCCCGTATTTGGCATTTGCTTGGGTCACCAATTGCTAGCATTAGCAAGCGGCGCCAATACCATGAAAATGAAGTTTGGTCACCACGGTGCTAACCACCCAGTTAAAGATTTAGATAAAGACGTGGTGATGATCACGGCTCAAAACCACGGTTTTGCAGTTGATGAATCCACACTACCCGACACATTGCGTGTGACACACAAATCGCTGTTTGATGGCACTTTACAAGGTATCCATCGCACAGATAAACCGGCATTCAGTTTCCAAGGTCACCCAGAAGCTAGTTCTGGTCCTCATGATGCCGCAGGTCTTTTTGACCACTTCATTGATTTAATCAACGAATACCGTCAAAACACACCACGTTCAAACGCAAAATAATCGGGAGCAAGAAAATGGCAAAACGTACAGATATTAAAAGCATTCTGATCCTCGGTGCAGGCCCGATTGTTATCGGCCAAGCGTGTGAGTTTGACTATTCAGGTGCACAAGCGTGTAAAGCTCTTAGAGAAGAAGGCTACCGCGTTATTCTAGTGAACTCGAACCCAGCGACTATCATGACAGACCCAGAAATGGCGGATGCAACTTACATCGAGCCAATTCACTGGGAAGTGGTACGCAAAATCATTGAAAAAGAGCGCCCAGATGCAGTATTACCAACCATGGGTGGACAAACCGCGCTGAACTGTGCTCTTGAGCTTGAACGCCAAGGTGTACTGGCTGAATTTGGTGTGACCATGATTGGTGCGACTGCGGACGCGATTGATAAAGCAGAAGACCGCCAGCGCTTTGATAAAGCGATGAAAAAAATCGGTTTAGGCACAGCGCGTTCAGGTATCGCACACACAATGGAAGAAGCTAACGCCGTCGCTGATGATGTTGGTTTCCCGTGTATCATTCGTCCATCTTTCACCATGGGTGGTTCCGGTGGCGGTATCGCGTATAACCGCGAAGAATTTGAAGAAATCTGTACTCGTGGTTTAGATTTATCCCCAACTAACGAATTATTAATCGATGAGTCGTTAATTGGTTGGAAAGAGTATGAAATGGAAGTGGTTCGCGATAAGAAAGATAACTGCATTATCGTCTGCTCCATTGAAAACTTCGACGCAATGGGAATTCACACTGGTGACTCCATCACCGTCGCACCTGCGCAAACACTGACAGATAAAGAATACCAAATCATGCGTGATGCCTCGATGGCAGTACTGCGTGAAATCGGTGTTGAAACTGGCGGTTCTAACGTTCAGTTTGCTGTTAACCCGAAAGATGGTCGCTTAATCGTTATCGAGATGAACCCGCGTGTTTCTCGTTCATCCGCACTAGCGTCAAAAGCAACAGGCTTCCCAATTGCTAAAATCGCTGCCAAATTAGCAGTCGGTTACACTCTCGATGAGCTGATGAATGACATCACAGGCGGTCGTACTCCTGCGTCATTTGAACCGTCTATCGACTACGTTGTGACCAAAATCCCTCGTTTTAACTTCGAAAAATTCGCCGGAAGCAATGACCGTCTGACCACCCAAATGAAATCAGTGGGTGAGGTAATGGCTATCGGTCGCACATTCCAAGAATCTATGCAAAAAGCACTGCGTGGTCTGGAAGTGGGCGCAACAGGTTTCGACCCGAAAGTGAGCCTGGACGACCCAGAATCGTTAACTCGCATTCGCCGTGAGCTGAAAGATGCGGGCTCCGACCGTATTTGGTACATCGCTGATGCATTCCGCGCAGGCCTATCTATCGATGGTATCTTCAATCTAACTAATATCGACCGCTGGTTCTTAGTACAAATTGAAGAGCTGGTGCGTTTAGAAAACGAAGTGGCAGAGTTAGGTATCAACGGTCTGACTAAAGATTTCTTACGCCAACTGAAGCGCAAAGGTTTTGCGGATGCGCGCCTGGCAAGTTTAGTCGGCGTGTCTGAAGCTGAACTACGTAAGTTACGTCAAGGTTATGATTTACATCCGGTTTATAAGCGTGTAGATACTTGTGCGGCAGAGTTTGCAACCGACACCGCATATATGTACTCCACTTATGAAGACGAATGCGAATCCAATCCGAACAACGATAAACCAAAAATCATGGTATTAGGTGGCGGTCCAAACCGTATCGGGCAAGGTATCGAATTCGACTACTGCTGCGTACATGCTTCATTAGCGCTGCGTGAAGATGGTTATGAAACCATCATGGTCAACTGTAACCCAGAAACTGTTTCAACGGACTACGACACCTCTGACCGCCTCTATTTCGAACCAGTGACACTGGAAGATGTATTAGAAATCGTCCGCATTGAACAGCCGAAAGGGGTGATTGTTCAATATGGTGGTCAAACTCCACTGAAATTAGCGCGTGCATTAGAAGCCGCGGGTGTACCGGTTATTGGTACTAGCCCAGATGCGATTGACCGTGCAGAAGACCGTGAGCGTTTCCAACAAGCGGTTAACCGCTTAAACCTGAAACAGCCACAAAACGCCACTGTTGCAACTATCGAACAAGCCGTTGAAAAAGCAGCGGGTATCGGCTATCCGCTGGTGGTTCGTCCATCTTATGTACTGGGCGGTCGTGCGATGGAAATCGTTTATGACGAAGTTGACCTGCGTCGCTACTTCCAAACCGCGGTGAGTGTGTCTAACGATGCGCCAGTCCTATTAGACCGCTTCCTTGATGATGCGATTGAAGTTGACGTGGATGCAATCTGCGACGGTGAAATGGTGCTGATTGGCGGAATTATGGAGCACATTGAGCAAGCGGGTGTTCACTCTGGTGACTCAGCATGTTCACTGCCAGCTTATACATTAAGCCAAGAAATTCAGGATGTGATGCGTGAACAAGTGCGCAGTCTGGCATTCGAATTGCGCGTTCGCGGTCTGATGAACGTCCAGTTTGCGGTGAAGAACAACGAAGTTTACCTGATTGAAGTGAACCCGCGCGCAGCAAGAACGGTGCCATTTGTTTCTAAAGCAACAGGCGTACCACTAGCGAAAGTTGCGGCGCGTGTTATGGCGGGTCAAACACTGACTCAGCAAGGCGTGACTGAAGAAGTCATTCCGCCTTACTACTCAGTCAAAGAAGTGGTTCTGCCATTCAACAAGTTCCAAGGTGTTGACCCAATCCTCGGACCAGAAATGCGCTCAACGGGTGAAGTGATGGGTGTTGGCCGCACATTTGCTGAAGCATTTGCTAAAGCGATGTTAGGCAGCAACTCAACTATGAAGAAATCTGGTCGCGCACTGCTGTCTGTTCGTGAAGGCGATAAAACGAAAGTTGTTGATTTAGCAGCGAAACTGCTGAAACACGGTTTTGAGTTAGACGCGACTCACGGAACGGCGATTGTCCTGGGTGAAGCGGGTATCAACCCACGTTTAGTAAACAAGGTTCACGAAGGTCGTCCACACATTCAAGACCGTATTAAGAATGGTGAGTACAACTACATCGTGAATACAACGGCAGGTCGTCAAGCGATTGAAGACTCAAAACTCATTCGTGGCAGTGCACTGCGTTACAAAGTTCACTATGATACAACTCTCAACGGTGGCTTTGCGACGGCATTATCTCTGAGCGCAGACCCTACGGATAAAGTGATTTCTGTACAAGAAATGCACGCATTAATTAAATAATCACTGATTCGATGATTATTAACCCCAGTGGCGTTATCGCCTCTGGGGTTTTTTTATGGGTAGCGAAAAATGGAATAAATTAAAATAAATGAAAAATAGTGCACAATAGTGATTGACCCTCACGTAACGTGAGGCACTAACCTGCATTTCAGGACAGGAGGCGCAGATGCTATTTCAAGTGGGTGAGATCGCAGAGAAAACAGGATTAACCATTCGTACCCTTCATCATTATGAAGAGATTGGTTTATTACTGCCGACTGCCAGAACCGATGCAGGTTATCGACTCTATAATATGCAATGTATTGAACGCTTGACGCAAATTCAGATGCTGCGTCAGGTGGGAGTCAAACTGAAAGACATCGGCGAGTTACTTAATGGTCACAGTGGCGATATCTCTCTTTTGTTGCAAGAGCGTATTAGTCTGTTAACCGAGCAGATGAAGCAGATTGAAAAACTGCGTTCACGTCTCGAGCGGTTACAGCAGCAAATGCAACGGGGAGATAACCCCACTCAGGCTGATTGGTTTTCATTATTGGAGATGATGTCGATGTTTGATAAATATTTTACCCCTCAAGAGCTTGAGCAATTGCCGCTCTACACGGCGAACACATTGAAAAATCAAGAGTGGCAGCAGCGGGTTGCCACAGTAAAAGCGTTAATGGAAAAAGGTGAATCACCAAAATCAGCTGAAGCACAAGCGGTTGGTGTTGAGTGGATGACAGCCCTGGAAAGAGATACGGGCGGAAACCCGGATTTCTTTGCGCGTTTAAATCAAATTCACTTAACCGACAATGAGCTAATGTTCTCGACAGGGATCACTGAAGCGGTGATTGACTTTGTAACTCGGGGCTTTAGTGAGTACCAACTGTCGCGATTTAAACCTCATTTAACCGCTGAGCAATTTGCTGTTGTTAGCCGGCATTACTTTGAGTCAGGCAAAGTGTGGCCTGAATTTATTTCAGGAATTTATAATGCTTTGAAAGCGGGGGATGCTCCAGATTCGCCAAATGTACAGAAGCTGGCGGGAATATGGTTAACCATGTTTAACCAATTTACTGGGGGCGATCCGCTATTACAGGAAAAAATCCGCACGATTTACCGCGAAGATCCGGTGATTTCTCAAGGAACATGGATGACGCCAGAAATTGGGCAGTATCTGTTTTCCGCCATTAGTTTCTTATTGGCGAAGCAATAACCGCGTAAGTTAGCAATCCATTCCTGATATCAAAGTCGCGACAGAATATGCCGCGACTTTTTTGTTTTAGGTGCGTTAGTAGACTAAAAATGGACGGTTTGGATACCCATTGTTGCGGCTTGTCCACCCACACAAACTCGGCTGATAGCCTGATCTTGATGAGAAATCTCCACTTGAATTTGCGAGGAGCATTCCATTGCCCGCCCTTGCTCTAACAGAAAACAGGTTTCTGTGGGGAAGACATGTTTCACCAGATAACAACCAAGAGCACCGCTTGAGCTACCAGTTGCGGACTCTTCATTAATTCCGTAGAGCGGAGCAAAATTTCGGCAATGAGCAGTAAAAGAAGATGACTGGCTTAGCTCAAAAACATGGAAACCAATCGAATCAAACTCACGGCTCAGTTGTGCGATAGCATCATAATTAGGTTTTAAATTATCTAATTGATTGGATTGCACGGGGACTAAAATATCAGGTAATCCAGTGGAGATAATTTCAATAGGTAAGCCTGTTTCTGTGATTGTCTCAGCTGGGATACCTAATGCGGCAGCGACGGTATTCACATCAGGCCCTTGGCGGGTAACGGGAAGAGTTTGTTGCATAATGACCCCATCAGCACTGACCGTAACATTTAAAATACCGGCTTTGGTTTTTTGGGAGTAGGTGCCAGCGGCTAATTGATTCAATGAAAATAGGGTAAAAAAGACAGCCAATGTCGCATGCCCACAAAAATCCACTTCACTTTCAGGGGTGAAAAAATCCACTTTAAAATCCGTTTCTTCACCCGCACTTTCTCCAGAATAGACAAACGCCGTTTCGGAAAATCCCACTTGGCGAGCAATCGTAATTTTTTGTGCATCACTGAGTTTCGGGGGATTGAGTACGACTCCGGCAGGGTTTCCGCCAGTGTTATTTCGAGTAAATGAGTTTACAAGGTGAACGTTAAGTGTGTGTTCACCGGTAGGTATTGCGGTATTTTGCATAGTGACTCCAAGGTAATTACGCGCTTTTTTATTATTTATGGGGATGAAAGGGGCGCATATTGAGAGGTAGATGTGGGGTTTGTCGCGGCGACCAAGCACTTAAACCTGTGTTGGTCGCGTGAGATTTAGGCGCGCAATTTAGCTTTCTTTGCTGCCTTTTAAAGCTTTACGGTGTTTCCAGTAGACGATAATGGAGCCAATCAAACCACTGACCAACAGCACGACTGGGATGATCATCAGTGCGGTGATCACAACTTGCTCATGCTCTTTAACGAAAGGAATTTGGTTAACGGCATAGCCCAAAGTCACAATAATACCGACCCACAATAACCCGCTAAGCCAGTTGAATAACTGGAAACGGCGATGACTTAAATCGGATAACCCCGCTAACAATGGCAGCAGCGTTCTTACGAATGCCAGAAAGCGCCCGATCAATAATGCATACAAACCTTGTCGGTTAAACATATCATTGGCTTTTTTATGATATTCCTCAGGGAGTTGAGAAAGCCAGCGTTTAACTATCTTCGTTTCGCTTAACCAACGCCCTTGAACAAATCCAAGCCAACAACCTAAACTCGCGGCTGTTGCCAGCAGCAAGATAGTGGGGACAAAGTGCAAAACACCTTTGGCAATCAGTGCACCAGAAAGCAGTAAAAGGGTATCACCTGGTAAAAATGCGGCGGGGAGCACGCCATTTTCTAATACAATCACCACAAAGAGTACGGTGTAAATGACCCAGAGAACTTCTGGGTTGGCGAGCTTCATAAAATCGTGTTGCCAAAGTGCCAGTACGATTTCGCGTATGACTTCCATAATCGTTCCTGTATCTGCATAAAGCGAATTATTGGGCTCTATATTACAGGAAAAATTTCAGCCTAGTTTGATTTGTTTGGGTAATTATCTAAAAGGCAGCGATTAACTGCCTAATAATTAAGGACAGAATGTTGATGTTTAAATGCGCGCGAAAGCACGTTGTAAATCATCAATGAGATCTTGCGGGTGTTCTAAGCCGATATGCAGGCGGAAAAACGACCCGCTATCCGGTTGATAATTGTATTGGCGCATACTGAGTAAATCTTCGGTTTGATAACCAAGAATCAGTGATTCAAACCCGCCCCATGAATACCCCATTTTAAAATGGCTAAAGTGGTCGAGAAAATCGCTGAACTGTTTAGGGGATAACCGCGAATTTAATTGAAATGAAAACAAACCGTTGCAGCCACTAAAATCCCGTTTAAAGAATTCATGCCCAGGGTGGCTCGGAAGTGCAGGATGAAAAACATGTGCCACAGCGGGATGCTCTACTAACCAGCTTGCGACGGCTAAACTGTTCGCTTCATGCTGCTTGAGGCGAGTTGGTAGGGTGTGAAGCCCTCGACCTGCCATGTAAACGGTATCAGGATCGGCAGTTTGCCCCAATAAATATGAATTTTCCCGTAAGGTTTCGATGCAGCGCTGGTTGGCAACAGCGGCCCCTAACATGCCATCTGAATGACCATTAATGTACTTTGTTGCGGATTGAATAGAAACATCTACATCAAATAAAAGAGGTTTGAGTAAGACACCCGCAGCCCATGTATTATCGATCATGATAATGATTTCTGGGGATTTTTGACGAATGGCTTTTACGATAGCAGGAAGGTCATGGACTTCCATAGTGATAGAACCTGGCGATTCCAAAAAAACAATTTTGGTATTTGGACGGATTAAATCGGCAATTTTTGCGCCAATCAATGGGTCGAAATAATTCGTTTCAACATTCAAATTAGTGAGGATTTTGTCGCAGAAGTTTTGTGTCGGGTCATAGGCTGACCCCGTGACCAGAATATGATCCCCCGCGCTGATAAATGACATGATGGCATTGGTGATCGCTGCTGCACCTGAAGGATAAAGAACACAGCCAGCACCACACTCCAATTCGCTCATCGCTTCTTGGAAAGCAAAATGGGTCTGTGTACCTCGGCGACCATACATTAATACGCCATTTGCGCGATTGCGCACAGCATGCTTTTTATCTTCTACCGAATCAAAAATCACGGAAGAGGTACGTTGAATGACAGGGTTTACCCCTTTTTGAGTGAATTTAGGGTTTCTACCAAGATGCACGAGCTGGGTTTCTGGTCTTATGTTTGCCATTGAGCTATCCCTTATTTACCGATAGAAAATCAAATGATTGGCTAAGTTATCACCTGACGTTAAATGATTTTGGCCTACCAGAGCAAGAATAAAAGTGGTTAGCTGAATTTTCTTCATTATCAAGCAGCAAATCGAGTCGTCTCTCGAAGGGTTATGTTGATAAGCGACAAAAAATTGCGAATACTAATGATAATTACTATCAATTCGTGGTGTGTTTGATATTATCTGACATCTTGACGAAAAGAGATGAATGCGTGAATCAAATTTCGCTTTTAATGGTTAGTCGATGAATGGCACAATCATCGATATAAATTTTTTTATACAACACAAAATAAGAGAGTAAAGGCCAACTGATGCGTAAATTAACAGCTTCTATTCTATTGGCGATCGGCTTAATGGGCACGGCATCCGCAGAAACAACACCCGCTGTCACACCTACTACACCAGTAGCTAACCAAGGTTCAACAGCAGCTCCTGCAAATACACCTTCCACAACGGAAGTGACTGCGACTCCAACAACGACAACTCCAGCAGCAACACCGGAATCTGTCGTGACAAATACGGTAGTGACTGAAAATGTTGAGATTGCGACTGAAGCTCATGGTGGCGGTTTTGATCAGGATTTATCGGTTTGGGGTATGTACCAAAACGCAGATGTTGTTGTAAAAACGGTGATGATTGGTCTGTTACTCGCATCCGTGATTACATGGGCGCTATTCTTATCCAAAGGAAGTGAGATTTTAATTGCACGTCGTCGTTTAAAAGATGAAGCAAAAGCAATTGCAGAAGTAAAATCTCTTGATGAAGCGGTATCTATCGCGGAAGGGTTTAAAGCAGGTAGCATTACGCGCATGTTATTAGCTGAAGCGACAACTGAAAGAGCGCTTTCGGCAAACAGCCAAGATCTTGCGGGTATTAAAGACCGTACAGGTTTCCGTTTAGAAAGAGCGGTTGCTGCAATCAGCCGTTATATGGGACGTGGAAATGGCTATTTAGCAACTATTGGTGCGATTTCTCCATTTGTCGGTCTATTCGGTACCGTGTGGGGGATCATGAACAGCTTCATTGGTATTGCTCACTCTCAAACCACAAACTTAGCGGTTGTTGCTCCAGGGATCGCAGAAGCGCTTCTGGCAACGGCAATCGGTCTTATCGCCGCGATTCCTGCTGTGGTTATCTATAATATTTTTGCTCGTATGATCAACAACTATCGTGGTCAAGTGGGTGATGTTGCTGCACAAGCAGCATTGTTACTGGGGCGTGACCTCGATCTGGCAAACAGCAAAGCAAGGTAATTATTATGGCAATGCGTTTAGGTGACGAACAAGACGATAGCGGTGAAATGCATGAAATCAACGTAACACCGTTTATCGATGTTATGTTGGTTCTGCTGATTATCTTTATGGTTGCAGCGCCACTGGCTACCGTTGATATTAAAGTCGACTTACCTGCTTCCACTGCGAAGCCTCAGCCTCGACCAGAAAAGCCAGTATTCTTAACTGTGAAATCAGATAGTCAGCTGTTTATCGGCGAGCAAGCGGTTAGTAAAGAGCAGTTAGGTTCAACTCTTGATCAAGCCACAAACACCAATAAAGAAACCACAATTTTCTTCCAAGCGGACAAAAGTGTGGATTATGAAACGATGATGGATGTAATGAATGCATTGCGTCAATCGGGGTATCTCAAGATTGGTTTAGTCGGTATGGAAGCAACCGCGGCTAACGCTAAATAGCTAAGTTGTTTCACGTAATCATGCGTTTTATCTCTGTATCGTGGGTGACATAATCACATTGATGCTTTGAGATAAAACGCATTTTTTTATACCTATCAATTTTCATCCATCATATTTTTTGCATATTCTTGCAACATTTCTGATAAAAAAATGGTCTCTCTTTATAGTTTCACAAACAAATGGTTTAATTTTATTCGGAATTTCTTCTAATTTTATTTAAGTTAGAGTAATTTTAAATTCTGCTCACATAAAACCACGTTTAAAAAAAGCTTGATAAGGTTAATTGAAAATAAACCATCCATATTGTGCGGGATTATTCACATACAGAGTAATTTTGCTGAATACTCTAATTGGGAGTGTCAATTTTAGAGTGTTTCGTGTGAATTACCATGGAACTTACTGATTATTAGAATAATCATGAATAAAGGCGATATCATCGTTCAAAATAACAGCAGGGTTAACCCGTTAGATGAAGTTCAGACAAAAAAAGAGAATAATAAAAATTATTAATACATTTAAATCTAATTGAAATGATAAAAAAAGCGAGTAAATAAGCTGGGTAATTTTATTAATATAAGTGTTATTAATAAAATTATTTTAAATGTACTTGAACAATGAAATATAAATATGTAATTACTGTTATAAATGCCAGTTTGATACTTTTAGTAGTGATTTTCGATATAATCCATTGTTATTTATTGTTTTTTTGTCTTCTTGTTAATATGTCTTAAATAAAATAAAAAAACACTTGCGCAACATTTCATGAGCGCTATAATGCAGCCAATAACATTTAGAAATACTTTTTAATAACTTTTCATCTCGAGTTTTTTATTTTTCAATTTACTAATGCTAGGGAATAAATAAAGTACTAGTTGCTGTTTGATTAGGCTTTATATTAAAAATAAATATAATCAATCATACTCGAGTGTACGATGTTCAGTTGTTAGATGTAAGTTCGGATGTTATTACTGAAGTCAAATGGGCTGACTTTAGACGACACACAGCAAAATGATGTAATAAAAATATTTCATATTATACTCCTCTATAAATAAGATAAGACTATACTTCCATGCGCCATCATTAAGATGGCGTTTTTTTTATGCATGTTTATTTATCTTTCAAGCATCAACTGTACCCTCAGAATTTATGTGAAGAATCGGTGATATGCGGTGTGATTAAGCATGTGGTTAAATCAATCTTTCTGAGAGTATTCATAATTTATTATTTAATGATAAAAAGTATCAGAGTATGATGTGCACCTCTTCGCTGTGGGGCACTAAGCTATACATCATGTAGCAACACATCATACAACAGCGAAATTCTTTGCCAGGTACTGGCTTGAAACATTCTGGAAGTAAAAATGACTTGGTCTGAGTTTAAATCTCACTATCTCATCGGTTTTTGGAAACCGTTACCTGCGGTGATTGCGGCAGGTATCTTATCGACTTATTATTTTGGTTTAACAGGCACTTTTTGGGCTGTAACCGGTGAATTTACTCGCTGGGGCGGGCATATCATGCAGCTATTTGGTGCGCATCCAGAAGAATGGGGCTATTTCAAAGTTATTGGTTTTCAAGGTTCGCCACTTGATCGAATTGATGGCGTGATGATTATCGGTATGTTTGCTGGCTGTTTTGCCGCGGCACTTTGGGCAAATAATGTCAAAATTCGTATGCCGCAGCATCGAGTTCGAATTTTTCAAGCCATCCTCGGTGGGATCATTGCTGGATTCGGCGCTCGTCTAGCGATGGGATGTAACTTAGCCGCATTCTTTACGGGAATTCCACAATTCTCGTTACACGCTTGGTTCTTTGCTGTAGCGACTGCCGTCGGCTCTTACTTCGGAGCTAAATTCACCCTGCTGCCAATGTTCCGTATTGCAGTAAAACTGAAAAAAGTCTCAACAGCATCGCCATTAACTCAAAATCCGAATACAGCTAAGAAACGCTTTAAATTAGGCATGGCTATTTTTGCTGTCGCACTTGCGTGGGGCTTTTATACACTGCTGGATGCACCAGTCATGGGCTTTGCTATCTTATGTGGGATTGGTTTTGGTTTACTTATTGAACGTGCCCAAATCTGTTTTACCTCCGCGTTTCGTGATTTATGGATCACCGGTCGTACTCATATGGCAAAAGCAATTATCATTGGTATGGCGGTTAGTGCGATTGGTATTTTCAGTTATGTGCAACTGGGTGCGACACCTAAGATTATGTGGGCTGGTCCAAATGCTGTGATTGGTGGATTACTGTTCGGGTTTGGTATTGTCTTAGCGGGTGGTTGTGAAACTGGCTGGATGTACCGTGCCGTTGAAGGCCAAGTTCATTACTGGTGGGTTGGTTTCGGTAACATTATCGGCGCGACTATCTTAGCATATTACTGGGATGATTTAGGCCCATGGTTAGCTACAGACTTTGACAAAGTGAACTTGCTCGAGACATTTGGTCCACAAGGTGGCTTGCTCGTCACATACGCTTTATTAGCCATTGCATTTATTTTGATGTTGGTATGGGAAAAATATTTCTTCCGTAAACGTGCCCAAAAACTAGCGAATACTTCCATGGAGGCCGCATGAGCCATAAAAAAGAAATCGTACCGGATTATCGATTAGATATGGTGGGAGAACCTTGCCCATACCCTGCGGTTGCGACGTTAGAAGCCATGCCATCGTTAAAACCTGGAGAGATATTAGAAGTGGTAAGTGATTGCCCACAATCCATCAATAATATCCCTTTAGATGCCAAAAACTATGGTTATAAAGTGTTGGATATTCAGCAAGATGGGCCGACTATTCGTTATCTTATCCAAAAATAACAAATACGCGTCATATTTTGCACTGTCGCGGTGTTGGCTTCATGCGTTAGCCCTAGTCACATACTTGTGTATGCTCCTAGGGTCTAACTCATTTGCCGCCTTGCGACAGCACAAACTATTTAGCGTATTGGTATTAGTCATATTTTGCACTGTCGCGGTGTTGGCTTCATGCGTTAGCCCTAGTCACATACTTGTGTATGCTCCTAGGGTCTAACTCATTTGCTGCCTTGCGACAGCACAAACTATTTAGCGTATTGGTATTAGTCATATTTTGCACTGTCGCGGTGTTGGCTTCATGCGTTAGCCCTAGTCACATACTTGTGTATGCTCCTAGGGTTTAACTCATTTGCTGCCTTGCGACAGCACAAACTATTTAGCGTATTGGTATTAGTCATATTTTGCACTGTCGCGGTGTTGGCTTCATGCGTTAGCCCTAGTCACATACTTGTGTATGCTCTTAGGGTCTAACTCATTTGCCGCCTTGCGACAGCACAAACTATTTAGCGTATTTCAGTGATACCCTAAAATATTAAAGCTACCTATCAGTCGTGAGATTACAACTGATTGTTATAGGTGATAGTTCGGTTACTTATCCTGCCAGTTCGCAATATCCAGCACAAGCTCGCACTCATCATCGATATAGCCACCTGTCGGAATAAAGCCAAGTTTCTGATAAAACTCAAATGGGCTCTCTTCTCCTTCACCGCAACTATTATACAGCCGTGGGTAACCTTTCTTTTTCAAGTAGCGGATCACTTGAATTAACGCTTCACGACCAAATCCTAATTTTTGGTAAGGCTCGGCTATCATAAATCGCCATAGCATAATGCCATCGTATTCAAGCTCATCATCATCTAGCCCAGAATGCAGCATAATGAATCCTACAGGGATATCATCCGCATAAATGCCCCGGTACCAAGCACAGTCAGAGAATTGCGCCTCAACCATGGAATAGGCATTATCTGCCACCATGCTACGTTGTGCTTCACTGAGTGTATGGCTCAGCAAACAGATTTCCGAAAAGTTTTCAGCTGTTACCTTCTGCAAGGAGACAACGGAATTTTCATCCACTTCTGGCTCGATGAACTCTATCATAACCATTCCTTCGCTCGAATATTGACCAAAGCTTCACGAGGAAGCTGCTTGAGTTGTTATTATTGAATAATCAAAATTGCTACTGATTTGTTACATGGATGTAATTTAATCAACCAGAGATCGAGGAGGCAGTCAATGACTTAATTGTGGCTATGCAAGCGGGGTCTAAAAAGAAAATGGCAACTTGCGTAAATGCCCGTTGCCATCGTGAAGTTAGGATAAAAAGCTAAATAATATTAATGTTCGGCTTCACCGCCCAGAACATCAATTAAGCGAGCGATTAAGGCGCTGAGTTCGCCTGTCATCAGAATATAATCAGCATCAAATTTCTGAGCGAAATCTTCTTTAGGAATATCGTCATTTTGTTCTTTTAGTTTTTCACTGAATTTCAGTTTCTTCAGGGAGCCATCATCTGACAGCATAAACTGAACGCGCTCTTCCCAATCTAACGATAATTTAGTGACTAATTTGCCAGCTTCAATATGGGTAGCAATTTCGTCAGAAATTAGGTCTTGTTTCTTACAACGGATGATCCCGCCTTCTTCTAAAATCGCTTTTAATTCCGCTTCATCCATAGCGGCAAAACCTTGAGGTAATGCGCCAGAACGCACCCATTCAGTCAGGGTTAACTCAATTGGGTCTTTAAAGGTCAGGGGAACAACAGGAAGCGAGCCTAAGCTTTTACGTAATAACGCTAAATTATCTTCGGCACGCTTAGCACTAGCGGCATCAACAATA
The DNA here is from genome assembly GCF_012272845.1 of Providencia sp. JUb39. NCBI lineage: Bacteria > Pseudomonadati > Pseudomonadota > Gammaproteobacteria > Enterobacterales > Morganellaceae > Providencia > Providencia sp. JUb39. Next base: position 877,073 of record NZ_JAAWXD020000001.1, read on the forward strand.
ATTAGCTGATTAACGGTATCAATCCAAATGTAGGTTTTGCTGAATTTACTGAATGCGCGCGGAAGTAAATCATGAACCACTTCATCTTTTAGCGAGGCTTTTTCAGTTTTTTTCAGTTGGCGACCTTGGTCCGCTTCTAATTTTTCAATTTTCTCTTGTAATGCTTGCTTGATCACGGGGGATGGCAGCATTTTATCTTCTTTCTTGGCACAAATAAGAATTTGGTTATTTGCAGCATGGGTGAGTGCATCTGCGCCACGCATTGGCGGCACCCAGCCCGTTTTCATCATGTCTTGGCTTCCACAAGGGGTATAAGCTAGCGGCGCAAGTTGTCTTTCCAGATCATCCGCGGAGAGTGCCAAATCCCGATTCAGGCGATAGACCAATATATTCTTGAACCACATGAAAAACCTACCTTTGTCATTAAAAACATGTTTAGCAAGGCGGACATGATAGCGAATTGTCCGTTATTAAGCGAAAAAAAATGCCCGCCATTTTGCGGTGTTTTACTTTCTATAAAGGTCGTCTAATAATGTAAGCAGGCAATTAAATGAAAAATCGATAATAAGTGAGTGCCATTATGAGAATAGGGATTGATTTAGGCGGTACAAAAATTGAAGTGGTCGCGCTGGATGATGGCGGCAATATTCTATTTCGTCAGCGTATGCCAACGCCGCGAGGCGATTATCAAGGCACACTCGATGCAATTAAGCATTTAGTTGATGAGGCGGAAGCGGCAACGGGCCAAGTTGGAAGTGTGGGTTTAGGGATCCCTGGAACACTTTCTCCAGTGACGGGAAAAGTGAAAAATGCCAATTCTACGTGGCTAAACGGACAACCATTCGATAAAGATCTTGCTCAATGTTTAGGTCGCCCAGTGAAAATGGCCAATGATGCTAATTGCCTTGCTGTTTCAGAAGCCGTAGATGGTGCAGGGGCAGGCGCTAAAGTGGTATTTGCGGTGATCATCGGAACGGGCTGTGGCGCAGGGATCGCCATTAATGGGCAAGTTCATTCTGGTGGAAATGGCGTCGCAGGAGAATGGGGACACAACCCTTTGCCATGGCAAGATGACCAAGACCGACTATTTCTGGCTGACGAAAAATGTTATTGCGGGCTGAGTGGTTGTACAGAGCAATTTGTCTCCGGTACGGGATTTATGGCGGATTACAAAAAACTGGCCGGAGAATCCAAAATAGGCACTGAAATTATTCAATTGGCGCAAAATGGCGACAAACACGCGATAAAAGCCTTTGAACATTACCAAAATCGCCTAGCAAAAGCATTAGCACAAGCCGTCAACATGCTAGACCCAGACGTCATAGTGCTAGGGGGCGGAATGAGCAATGTCGATGAGCTCTATGAAAATCTGCCAGAAAAAATTCGCCAATGGGTGTTTGGTAGAGAGTTTGATACGCCAATCAGGAAGGCGGAGCATGGGGATTCGAGTGGGGTGCGGGGGGCAGCCTGGCTCTGCTCTTCCTAATTTGCCTCATGACGTTGTTAGCTGCTCTCTCTAGCCCTAGTCACATACTTATGTATGCTCCTAGGGTCTAGTTCGTTGGCTGCCTAGTCATGAGGTAAATTAGTTTGAGCATTGGGTGAGGGGAAGGGCGAAAAAAATCAAAAGCAAGGCAAAAGTAAAAAATGAGTTGGTGGATTTGTTTACTTATAAAGTGAGTGTTGGTGAGTTATATGGGGAATAGCGGGTTTTATCGATAACTCAAATAATAGCGGTGATTTTTATCGGATAAATCTATTTTTGTGAGCTATATAAAAGTCGGGATTCATAAATGGACTAAAACCGTGATTTAGTCACAAAAAATGGTTACTGTTTGCAGGCATTATCATTAAAACTTGATATCCAACACACAGTGACAGGCTCAATTTCGGGTATGGTTGAGTTTTTAATCAATAACCATGAAATGAATCTGGACTTTATGAGAGGCATTCTCTCAAAAGGCAACAAAGGGGATTTAACGTGAAAAAGGCTCTAAAACTTTCATCTTTGGCACTGCTGGTGGCATTTAACGCCAACGCTGCCACGGTTGACTTGCGTGTCATGGAAACATCCGATGTACACAGCAACCTCATTGACTTCGACTACTACAAAGACAAATCTACTGAACAATTTGGTCTAGTACGTACTGCGACATTAATCAAAGCCGCGAAAAATGAAGCCACCAACGCTATCCTCGTGGATAACGGGGATTTAATCCAAGGCAGCCCACTGGCTGACTATATGGCGAACAAAGGCTTAAAAGAGGGAGAATCTCACCCTGCTCATAGCTTAATGAACACCATGGGCTACACCGTCGGTAACTTTGGTAACCACGAATTCAACTTTGGTTTAGATTACCTGAAACAAGCTATTGCAGGCGCGAAATTCCCTTACGTCAATGCCAATATCGTTGATGCTAAAACCGGTGAAAACTACTTCAAACCATACATCATTGTTGATACTCCAGTAAAAGACCGTGATGGCAAAACGCACACTATTAAAGTTGGTTATATCGGTTTTGTTCCGCCACAAATCATGATTTGGGATAAACCAAACTTAGAAGGTAAAGTGACGGTGAATGACATCACTGAAACCGCTAAAAAGTTTGTGCCGCAAATGAAGAAAGAGGGCGCAGACCTGATTGTGGCAATTCCTCACTCGGGATTCTCACAAGAGCCATACAAAGCGATGGCAGAAAACTCTGTGTACTATCTCAGCGAAGTCCCGGGTATCAACGCCATCATGTTTGGTCACTCTCATGGTGTGTTCCCAAGTAAAGAATTTGCCGATATTAAAGGCGTCGATGTTGCAAAAGGCACTGTCAATGGTATTCCAGCAGTTATGCCAGGGCAGTGGGGTGATCATTTAGGTGTGGTTGATTTGGTGGTTAACAATGACAGCGGCGATTGGAAAGTGGTTGACGCTCAGGCCCATGCCCGCCCTGTTTATGATAAAGCCAACAAGAAGGCTCTGGTTGAGCGCGATGAATCACTCGTGAAAATCATCCAAGAGCAGCATCAAGGTACCCGTGATTTCGTGGGTAAACTGATTGGTAAAGCCTCTGAAAACATGTACAGCTACTTGGCATTAGTTCAAAGCGATCCAACGGTTCAGATTGTGAATGATGCTCAGATGGATTACACCCGTAACTTTATCCAAGGCGACCCAGATTTAGCTGATTTACCAGTATTGGCCGCAGCGGCACCATTCAAAGCCGGTGGACGTAAAAATGCGCCTTCTGAGTTTGTTGAAGTGGAGAAAGGGGATTTAACTTTCCGTAATGCGGCTGACTTATATCTCTATCCAAATACCTTAGTGGTAGTAAAAGCAACAGGTGCGGATGTGGTTGAATGGTTAGAGTGCTCTGCGGGCATGTTCAACCAAATTGATGCACAATCAACTAAACCACAAAGTCTGATCAACTGGGATGGTTTCAGAACCTATAACTTTGACACCATTAGTGGTGTGAATTACCAAATTGACCTGACTCAGCCAGCTAAATATGACACCGATTGCCAAGTGGTGAATAAAGATGCAAATCGTATCAAAAATGTGACTTACCAAGGCAAACCAATCGATCCTAAAGCGGCATTCTTAATCGCGACTAATAACTATCGTGGTTACGGCGGTAAATTTGCAGGTACTGGTGATGCGCATATTGCGTTTGCTTCCCCAGATGAAAACCGTGCAATTTTAGCGGCTTATATTGCTAAAGTGTCTAAAGAAAAAGGTGAAGTGGTTTCGAAGGCTGATAATAACTGGTCCTTCACGCCAATTAAAACCGATAAAAAACTCGATGTTCGTTTTGAAACTTCACCAAGTGAAAAAGCTGCCGAGTTTATTCAGCAACATGCTCAATATCCAATGAAAAAAGTGGGTACTGACGATATCGGTTTTGCTATTTACCAAGTTGATTTGACTGCTAAGTAATCGCAGTAATAAGAAATAACAGTCATAAAATATTGATAACCGAAAGCCTGTCACTTGTGTCAGGCTTTTTTTCATAACAATGTATGTTCGATGGCATTCGTATGAAAAAAATAATTAGGGAAAGAGCCATAGAGGAAAGCGGTATAGAGGCATAGAGGAATACAAAATAACTGACTGGCAATGTGCCAGCAAAAGCGGATTAATACAGAAATAAAGTTCGGGGAGTTTAAACTTAAGAGTAAATGGCAGCTCCCCGAAATATTGTATTTATTAGATCTTCAATTAACTTATTCATAAGTCACATTTAACATAGGTAATTTACTGTGTTTGTCATATTCAACTTTGACATACTCGGATTCCACTTTTTTACCATTTTTCAATGAACCTGATGCAGTGACTGTTTTACCATTACGATAACAATCCACATTTGCATGGGTTTGATTCACGATATTGACTTCACACTGAGGCTCATAGATATAACCACCAAATGAAACTGTACCTCCTGAAGATGGGTTGATATTACTTGCAAAAGAACAACTCGAAATGAAGATTGCCACTACAGTAGTTAATAAAGATAAACGTTTCATAGTCCACCCCCTTAATAACACTGACCACCATCCAATACTGCTTCTGTGCTCTTATTTTTAGTGTAGTTCAAATACCGATAATGCAAAAATAAAAGTTTAGTCTATAAGTAAATACTATTACCCTGAGGATATAACATATTGATGTCAATCAAATTAAGGTTATTTTTCAGTTTTATATAAGTGATTAAAAATGCCATTTTTTATAAAATTGCGACCAATATATAAAAATGAAATATTATTTTTGAATAAGTGTGATTGATTTTGATTAATATCCCGAGGGTGTTTTTCTATTGGGATAATTTGTGATAGTTGAGGGTTTTATATTGTTAATAATTTAATGAAATTCAAATGTATTATATAAATAAATATATAATGGCTTGAGTGAATAAATAAAATAAAGCCCCTGCAAATATTTGCAGAGGCAATAAAGATAATAACGATCAGTGATGAATTATTTGAATACTTTGAAACGAACGTCGTCGTCCATAAAGTCTTTATCACCAGCAGGTTGCTCAATTGAACCAAATACCATTTGAGCACGTAAGATCCAATTTGCTGGGATATCCCACTCTTGTTGAACTTGATTATCAATTAATGGGTTGTAGTGCTGTAATGATGCACCTACATTTTCCTGAGATAATGTTGTCCACACTGCCAGTTGAGCCATACCGCTCGCTTGTTCTGACCAGATAGGGAAGTTATCTGCATAGAGTGGAAATTGTTCTTGTAAACCAGTGACGACATTTTTATCTTCAAAGAAAAGAACGGTACCAGCACCTGCTGCAAAGCTATTAATTTTTTGTTCTGTTCCAGCAAAAGCGGCTTCAGGAACGATAGCGCGTAACGCTTCTTTGGTTATATTCCACAGTTTTTTATGTTCTGCACCAAATAGCACCACAATACGTGAAGTTTGTGAGTTAAATGCTGATGGGGAGTGCTTAACCGCTTCTTTGATAAGCCCTGCCACTTTCTCTTCCGAGATTGGTAATGAATCGCCTAAGTTATAAATAGTGCGACGATTTTTAATCATTTCGATAAATGCGTTAGACATGTGTGTCCCCTTGCTTTTGTTTAGAGCACGGCAATTTATTGAACAACCTCAGAAGCCGTAACTTGTTTCGAAGTAAATTGTTTCGATGTGAATAACTATAAAGATATCCCAACCAAATCATAGAAAAAAAATTTAACCTTAATGTTCAAATTTTTGCATGTTGTTATAAAAGTATAATAAATTCATATTGTTGCTTTTATTTTTAAGCCTGCTTGGTTAACTAACACGATAGTGGCTTGGAAGTTCACTAAAGCCGAGTCCATTAGTTTTTTTCACCGCAATTTGTACAGGAATTCGTTCTTTCATCGCTTCCACATGGCTAATCACACCAATGGTTTTTCCTGATGCATTTAGGCTCTCTAATGCATCTAGGGCGATGTCTAAAGTTTCAGCGTCTAGCGTACCGAAACCTTCATCTAAAAAGAGTGACTCTAATTGTGTGCGATGGCTCACCATGTCAGAGAGTGCAAGGGCTAGGGCGAGACTAACTAAGAAACTTTCACCCCCTGAAAGGGTCTTCGTATCGCGAATACTATCCCCTTGCCAACCATCAATAACTTGTAATTCGAGGTTAGCTAAATGGCTACGCTGTAGCAAATAACGACCATGTAATTTATCGAGTTGTTGGTTAGCGAGCGAGACTAAACAGTCTAGAGTTAGCCCTTGAGCATAGCGACGGAATTTATCCCCTTCAGCGGAGCCGATTAAGGTATTGAGATAACTCCAATCATCGTAGCTTAATTGGCTCTGTTCAATTTTATTCAATAACTCACGCTGCTGGTGACGTTGCTGCTGATCACGCTCAAGCTGGTTAATGATTTGACCTTGTTCCTGGTTCAATATTTTGATTTGACTCTCTAATTGTTCGAGAGCTTGCTGAATTTGTTCCACAGAAAACTCAGTGAATTCCATTAAACGCTGTTGCTCATGATTTGCTATGGCTGACAGACTTTCTTGGTAGCGAGTTTCTGCCTCTAGTCGCTGTTGAGTCACTCGCTGTTTAAGTTGCTCTAGCTCAATTTTCTCTTCAGTCGGCAGTAAGGCATTAAGGAATTGCTCTTGAGTATCGAAAGGGCTGCTACTGAGTGCAGTAACAAACTGAGTGTGAGCGGCTAACTGTCGTTGGCTTAGTTGCTTCAATTGGTAATCAAGTTCTTGGGCACTCCCGTTGAGTGCAGCAATATTTTTATCTATTGCGCTAATTTGCTCTGAAAGCGTATCAACTTGATATGTGTATTGAGCTTGTTTTTCTTGCATTTTTTGAACAAAAACAGTAACTGTTTGGCCATCTAACAGATTCTGGCGCTGTGTGGTTTTTTGTTCAATTTGCTGATTCAATTGCTCTAATTGCTGCTGTTGAGCAGAAAGTTGCTGAGCTAGTTGCTGAGCATTAGCTGTTTCAGCTGCAAGCGTAGCAGTATCAACTTCAATATTTTTGGTGATTTGCAGAAAGGTGTTTTTTTGAGCTTCATAATATTGCCCGCGTTGCTCAATCTCTTGTAGCCAAGTGGTAAATTGCGCTTGGCTTGGAAGAATGAGATTGAATGGCGCCAGCGAGGCCGTAAGTTGCTGTACTTGTTGTTCTAAGCGTTGTTGCAGAGATTGCTGCTCAGCTTGGTTTTCTTCTAATTGCAGGGACAGATGCTTAAGTTTCTCATCAAGGAGAGATAACTCAGAAAACAGCTGTTTAGCTTGGGTTTGCTGTTCATAATATTGGTTTTTAGCATCTTGATACTGACGCTCTAATTGTGCAAATTCATTGATGATGGTTTGCAGAGCGGTAAGCTTTTCTTGTAATTCAGCGAGCAATTGTTCTACCGCAGATACGTTTTTGGCTAGTTCAGGCGTAAGTGCTTGCTCACATGCTTTTACCCATTGACGGTTCAGGTTGTTGAGCTGCTCTTGTAGCTGTTTTTGAGCCAATTCGTTATCTTGCTGGCGGCGTTTGTCTGCTTGCAATAAGGCTTGATACTCAGTGAGCTTTTGTTTTTCAGTTTCAATTTGAGTCATCAACGTAGCCAGTTGTTGCTGAGTCTCATTAGGTATAACGGCTTGATATGATGCTAAAGCAGGATGATCCAATGAGCCACAAAGAGGGCATGGAGTCCCTTTTATGAGCTGTTGGCGTTCATGTTCTAAGCTGACAATCTTTTGTTCTAGCTGAAGTTTTTGCTCCAAAATTTGCCGTTGCGGCTGGAGCTGAGTCATTCTATCTTGCGTAATGGTAATCTGTTGCGACAATTGGTTGATAGATTCGCTAAGTTGGTTTTGCAACTGCGTTTGTGACTGTAACTGTAGCTGTTTTTCCTCATGTTGAGTCAGTAAAACAGGCAGTATTTTCGCATGCTGCAAACGCTCTTGCTGCTGTGAAATTGCTGCTTTAATTTCCTCGATATTGTGCTTTTCTTTATATTCCTGAAACTGCTTTTCGAGCTGATTAAAGCGAGAATGCTGTTCTTCTAAATGGCTTTGAGCCTGTTGAGACTCTTTGGCTTTTTGCTGCTGAACCTGTTGTAGGGTTTGCCATTCTAGGTGGATAGCTTTCTGCTTTTGCTGATTTTGGGTTAGGCGTTCTGTGAGTTCATAAATAAATTTCCCTTGCTGCTGCCAGCTTCCGAGTTGCGCGACAATCTGGGCATCATTTTGATGTTCTTGTAGAAATAACTGGGTTTTATTCAACTCATTATTGGCATGAAGAATTTTCTGCTGAATGTTTTCTACACTCGATTTTTTCTGTAAATATTCGCCATTTAGCTGATTTAATTGCTGGTCCAATTGGACTTTTTGTTGGTTAAGCTGAGTGAGCAAGTTGTCGAGTGGTCGCACTTCGTTATCGATCATTGCCGTGGTTTTTTGTACCCACTCTTTATATTGATTTTGCTCCGACTGAGCGTGAGTGTGTTGGGCAACCAATGGCAAGCGCTGCTTTTGAGCGCCTTCTAAAAGTAATGTGGTGCGCTGCTGTTTTTGGGTCTGTTCATTGAGTTGAGTTTGCAAGCTTTGTACTGCCAACCAATCTGGGCGTAAGGCTTCTGCAGGGGTACTTTGTGCCAGCTTATGTAAGCGGGGTTCGGCGGCTTGATATTGTTGTAGAGCTTGCTGCTGTGCAATCTGTAATCGCTGGGTATTTTGTACCAATTGTTGATGTTGCTGGTGCCATGTTAGCGCTTGTTGATGGCGGTTTTTATTCTGATTCAGTTGCTGTTCTTGCGCTGAATATTGTTGCTGTTTTTCAACGAGTTCTTGATGTTCAGCTTCAGTGAGTAAGTTAATGCTACTGGCTTGCGCCCGAAGAATATCGAGATCGGTTTTAGCTTGTTTATGTTGGTTAAAAATATACACCGAAATCTGGCTGTAAATTTCGGTGCCAGTGATCTCTTCCAGTAAATCGGCTCGCTCTTTTTCGGTCGCATTTAAAAAGGCAGCAAAATCCCCTTGAGAGAGCAAAATGGATTTTGTGAAACGCCCAAAATCTAGCCCGGTGATTTGCACAATTTTTTCACGCACTTCACTGATTTTTTCTGCAATGATTTGCCCATCAGCGATGGTTGCTAGCTCAGCTTTTGCGTCTTGCAGGTTACCATCGGGTTTATTGTTTGCCCTGCGTTGGCTCCAAAATGCGCGATAAGCGACGCCTTTAACTTCAAATTCCACTTCAGCTAAACATTCACCCGTGTGGCGGGTCATTAACTCATTTTTGCTTTTTGATATCGCGCCTAACCGTGGAGTCTGGTGGTAAAGTGCAAGGCAGATGGCATCCAATAACGTGGTTTTTCCCGCGCCAGTTGCGCCTGTGATGGCAAATAACCCATTGCTGGCAAAAGGCTCTTCTGTGAAATCAATCTTCCATTCACCTTTTAGGGAGTTAATGTTTTTCAGGCGTAAGCTTAAGATTTTCATAGTTATTCTCCCAGCTCATTGCGCAAGTTGGCGCAGGATTGCTTGAACAGCTGCAATAAACGCTGTTCTAACGCTTTGTCTTCCAATGACTCTTCTGTAAGTCGTCGAGTAAAGACTTCCTCGGCGGTCAGCTCATTTAATGTTTCATTCTGTGGAGTGAGGTTTTGACCAGTTTGTGCCCGCCGCGCTCGGCGTAGGCGAACAACTTCAACAGGGAGTTCTTGAGTAAGAGCTTCAATACGTTGTTGGATATCTCCCAGATAATCTTGAGTGGCGACTTCAATATCTAACCAAATAGGGGGCTCATTCTCTTTGACAGGTAAGTCCATTAATTGTTTTTGTAGTTCTTTCAAAGAGCCTTTTAAACTCAATAGTGGCTGAAAAACGGGTATTGGTAGTAAAGTAACATTGGCAAATTGGTGCTGATTAAATTCCACTAAGCAGACACTTTTTTGTTGTTGTGATTCATCAAAGCTAAGTGCAATCGGAGAACCACTGTAGCGAATATGTGCTTGCCCACCAATCAGTTGAGGGCGATGGATGTGTCCGAGTGCAATATAATCCGCAGGTGGGAATGCGCCGGAAGGAAAAGCATCCAATGTACCGATATAAATCTCACGCACGGAGTCTGTCAGCTCTGCACCAACAACGGTCAAATGCCCCGTGGCAATAATCGGGATATCTAAGTTCAGTTCAGTACGTTGCTCAACGGCTTTTTGGTAACAGCTTTGGTAGTGTTCATGAATGGCATTTTGTAATGAAAGTTGTTTCTCTTCACTGCTTTGCCCTGCAATGCTGACTTGGATATCTCGTGGTCGTAAAAAGGGGATCGCGCACACCAGCCCATTAGGGTTCCCTTGTTTATCTTTCAATGTGATGACTGGGGACTCGCTGTTTGATGTGATGACGTGAGTATTTAAATAACGTAATAACGCGCTGGATTCATTCAAAACAGAGACAGAATCATGGTTACCGCTCAAAATAACTAATTGGCAGTCTGTTTTTTGCAAATCAACAATAAACTGGTTGTAGAGTTCGCGCGCATAACTTGGCGGAGCGCCAGTATCAAAAACATCACCAGCCACAATCAGGGCATCCACTCGGTACTGTTTGACTTGTTCTATTAACCAACGCAAAAAGTGTTGGTGTTCAGCAGATCGGTTTTTAGTGAAAAAATACTGACCTAAATGCCAGTCTGAAGTGTGGATGATGCGCATGAGCTAGCGGTTCCTGTAATTATGACGCTTTTACTATATTAATATTCTGATGCTTTATACTAATACTCAAACCATTTGGTTTGCTGTGTCACAGTATACTGTATATAGGTTCAGTGAAAGCAAAGGTATGGCAAATTAAACAGTAAAAAATAAGAGAGTTGCGAAGCGCTTCGCAATGATAGCCAGATGTGGTGTTAATATTTCACTTACATGACATTAAACTGTTAATCTAATGATAGATCTTGATTGTGGGTTGAGATATTCATAATTCTGTCACAAAACTGACGCATAATGCGGTCACATTAAAAATCTCTTCTTATTTACAGGAACAATCATGGCAAGACGCATTCTAGTCGTTGAAGATGAAGCGCCCATCCGAGAAATGGTTTGTTTTGTATTGGAACAGAATGGTTTTCAGCCCACAGAGGCTGATGATTATGATTCTGCAATAGCGCAATTGGTTGATCCACTTCCTGATTTAGTGTTGTTGGACTGGATGATCCCCGGTGGTTCCGGTATCCAAGTCATTAAACATATGAAGCGTGATAGCGCCACGCGTGATGTCCCCGTGATGATGCTAACTGCAAGGGGAGAAGAAGAAGATCGGGTGAAAGGATTAGAAGTGGGTGCGGATGATTATTTAATCAAACCATTTTCACCAAAAGAATTGATAGCTCGAGTTAAAGCCATTTTACGACGTATCTCTCCAATGGCGACAGAAGACATTATTGAGATGAACGGGTTAGTTCTTGATCCTACTTCTCATCGAGTTACCAGCAAAGAAATTCCCATTGATATGGGGCCTACCGAATACAAGTTACTTCACTTCTTTATGACTCATCCAGAACGAGTATATAGCCGCGAGCAGTTACTCAACTATGTTTGGGGCGCAAACGTGTATGTGGAAGACAGAACGGTGGATGTGCATATTCGTCGTTTAAGAAAAGCGTTAGAGTTAGATGGGCATGATAAGATGGTGCAAACGGTTCGTGGTACTGGCTACCGCTTCTCTGTTCGCTATTGAGAAACCATTAGGGAGAAACATGGGTGCTTGAACGCTTATCCTTAAAACAGCTGATTTGGGGGCTGTTTTTATTTATTTTACCCGCATTGATACTGTCTGTTTTTATTGGGCATCTTCCGTGGCTATTAGTGATTTCGCTGCTCGCAGCACTCATTTGGCACGGATATAACCTGCTAAAACTTTCAGATTGGCTCTGGTTGGATAGAAGTATGCTGCCGCCGGATGGCAAGGGGGGATGGGAGCCGATATTTTATGGCATCTATCAGATGCAGCAGCGCAACCGTAAGCGTCGCCGTGAATTAGGTCAGTTGATTAAGCGCTTTCGCAGCGGAGCTGAATCCTTGCCTGATGCGGTGGTAATTATGACCACCGAAGGCAATATTTTCTGGTGTAACCGCCACGCTCAACAGCTTCTAGGCTTTCGCTGGCCTGAGGATAACGGACAGCATATTTTTAACTTGCTACGTTATCCTGATTTTAGTCGTTATTTCACCGTGAAAAACTATGACCAAGCACTGACGATTGAGCTTAATAGTGGCGAAATTGTTGAGTTTCGGATCTTACCATATGCGAGTGATCAGCTTTTGATGGTGGCTCGAGATGTGACTGAAAAACGCCGTCTAGAAAAAGCGCGTAGAGACTTTTTTGCTAACGTGAGCCATGAGTTACGAACGCCATTAACGGTTATACAAGGTTATCTTGAAGTCATGGATGATCAAGAAGGCACTTCACCGATGAATAAAAAAGCGTTGTCGGTGATGCAAGAACAGACTCATCGAATGGATAATCTAGTGAAGCAATTGCTGCAATTATCCCGTATAGAGGTTGCCCCTCAAATTAATTTAGACGAACAGATTAATATGCCGGTCATTCTCAAGATGATTGAACAAGAAGCAATTAGCTTAAGCCAAGGGCGGCAAGAGTTTGAATTCAGTATTGATGAAAAACTTCGAGTTCATGGAAATGAAGAGCAGCTACGAAGCGCGGTTGCTAACTTAGTGTATAACGCCATAAACCATACGCCAGATGGTACGAAAATTAAGGTGAAATGGCAGCGAACCAGTAATGGTGCCCAGTTTAGTGTGAGTGACAATGGCCCAGGAATTCCAGCGGAGCATCTTCCTCGCTTAACAGAGCGTTTTTATCGTGTGGATAAAGCGCGTTCAAGGCAAGGTGGCGGCGGAACAGGATTGGGCTTAGCGATTGTTAAGCATGCGGTTCAGCATCATAGTAGCCAGCTCTCAGTAACCAGTCAGGTTGGTAAGGGCAGTGAGTTTTCATTCACATTACCGCCAGTGTTTATTGTGTCAGACAAGAAAGTGAATACATTAAGCACGAAATAATCGAAAAACCGAAACCTTGCTAATAAAATCATCATATTAGCAAGGTTTTTTGTTTTGTGTTTCATCCTATATTGGTACTATTTCTAACACCTACGTTATATTTTCAATTTTATCCTGCAATTTTCTTCATCTTATTCTGTGAATATTTCTTCAGTATGGTTAAAAAATGTTTTATTGATGATTTTTTAGCCTGAATATATACGGGATATTGCAATTTTACTGACAGTAATCACTGGTTCTTAAATTTAGTTTGGTGCATTGTTCTTGTTTTCGGGTTTGCTCTTGCCTTTTTTCCCTATAAAAGTTTTACTTGTCGCCAGTTATTGGCGATTTTTACTGTTTTTTGATGTTTAGTATTGCAAAGCTAACCAAGACATGCATTTTGTATTGTTAATGTAATGTTGATCAGAACTCTATTTCGTCATATATGTTCCAATAGGTTACGGATGAAGTGACCTATTTTTATTTCATAATTTACTAAAAATTAACATAATATGGCTCATCGTTTATCATCCAGAGATATCCTCGCCTTAGGTTTTATGACCTTTGCGCTGTTTGTTGGGGCTGGAAATATTATTTTCCCGCCAATGGTCGGTTTACAAGCCGGTGAACAAGTTTGGACTGCGGCACTTGGCTTCTTAGTCACTGGTGTCGGCCTTCCTGTTCTTACCGTCGTTGCATTGGCGAAAGTGGGGGGCGGTATTGAAGCGCTCAGCACGCCAATTGGTAAAACTGCCGGTCTGCTATTAGCTATCGTTGCATATCTATCGGTGGGGCCTCTTTTTGCGACCCCAAGAACGGCAACCGTTTCTTATAAAGTGGGTATTGCACCATTGCTGGGCGGTGAATCGGAAATATCACTGCTGATTTATAGCGCCATCTATTTTGTACTGGTAATCGGTATTTCGTTATACCCAGGTAAATTGCTAGATAGTGTTGGGCACATTTTGGCTCCAGTCAAAATGTTGGCACTGGCAATTTTAGGCGTTGCTGCGGTTATGTGGCCTGCTGGAGAACCGATTCTGGCAACCCCTGAATACCAAAATATGGCATTTTCCAATGGATTTATTAATGGCTATTTAACGATGGACACATTAGGTGCCATGGTTTTTGGTATTGTCATTGTGAATGCGGCGCGTTCCCGCGGTATTGAAAACTCATCATTATTAACTCGCTATACCATGTGGGCGGGTTTAATTGCTGGTGTGTTATTAACTCTGGTCTATTTATCGTTGTTTAAACTGGGCGAAAATAGTGGATCATTGATTCCAAATCCAGCTGATGGCGCTGATATTCTTCACGAATATGTTCAATACACGTTCGGTAACTACGGTAGCTTCTTCTTAGCGGTGTTGATTTTTGTTGCCTGTATGGTAACTGCTGTAGGGCTAACCTGTGCATGTGCTGAGTTCTTCAGCCGCTATGTGCCAATCTCTTACCGTAAATTGGTATTGATTTTAGGCTTGTTCTCTATGGTGATTTCAAACCTAGGACTGAGTAAGCTGATTGCGTTCTCATTGCCGGTATTGGTTTCGATTTATCCACCTTGTATCGTTTTGATTTTAATGAGCTTTACGTTGAAGTGGTGGCGTAACCCAACCATCGTGATTGCTCCAACGATGTTAACAAGCTTTGTGGTCGGTTTGATTGGTGCAGTGAAAGCCTCTGATAACTTGAAGACTTATATCCCTGACTGGATGACGTCTATTCCATTATATCAGCAAGATTTAGCGTGGTTATTACCATCGGTGGTTGTGTTAGTGGTTGCTGCGCTATGTGACAGACTTATCACACCATCAAGTCAGCATCATAAGCACGCATAATATATTGTAAATTCCTAAAAAAATGCCAGTAGATGATAAATCCACTGGCATTTTCATTTTAGTTATCGACTAACTAATTCACACCCACCGCACTGCCCGCAGGGCGGCGAACATCGTTAGATCCGTAAATAAAGCCTTCACGGACTTTGCCAGAAACAGCAGAATCGTTGCCGGAAGATTTTGCGCTCACACCCGCACCGTCAGGAATGCCAATCATAATTAGCTCTGCAGCGCCCCATGGGGTCTGTTCTACCATTTTATAACCCATCTTATCGAGTAACGCTAAACTGTCTTTAGACACACCGCGTTGCTCATAATAAACCTCGTCAGGCAGCCATTGATGGTGAATGCGAGGGGCATTTACCGCCTCTTGTGGTGGCATGCCGTGGTCAATAATGTTTAGTGCAGTTTGCAAGGTAATTGAAATGATCCTTGAGCCTCCTGGAGAGCCGAGTACTAAGAAGACTTTGCCGTCTTTAGTGACAATTGTCGGACTCATTGATGATAGTGGGCGCTTACCGGGGGCGATAGAGTTTCTTTCCCCTTGTACTAACCCATACAGATTTTTCTCACCCACTTTGGTGGTGAAATCATCCATTTCATCATTCAGGAAGAAACCTGTACCCGGAGGAATCACTACAGAGCCAAATCGACCATTGATTGTATAAGTGGTTGAAACGGCATTGCCTTTGTCATCTACGACCGAATAGTGGGTCGTTTCTGGTTTTTCGTGAGGTCCTATTCCCGGTTGAACTTCAGTGGACGGTGTCGCTTTATTTGGCACAATCTCTTTGCGCAGATCAGCGGCGTATTGTTTGCTGAGCAGCTTACCTGTCGGGTTATCTACAAATGCAGGGTCGCCTAAGAATGTATTGCGATCCATATAAGCGTGGCGCATCGCCTCTGTCAGCGTATGAATGTATTCAGCAGAGTTGAAGCCCATTTCTTTGAGGTCATAACCTTCTAAAATATTGAGGGTTTCGCAGATAGTTACGCCGCCCGAACTTGGTGGTGGTGCAGAGATAAATTTGTAACCACGGTAAGTACAGCTAACGGGAGTGGTATCTGAGATAGAGTAATCAGCAAAGTCTTGAGCTGTTAGGATCCCGCCATTTTTCTTCGATGCGGCTTCTACGATTTTAGGAATATCCCCTTCATAGAATGCAACGGGGCCTTTATTGGCGATTTTTTCCAGTGTGTTTGCCAAATCGGTTTGTACCAGTAAGTCTCCCGGTTGGTAAGCTCTTCCATCCGGTTTTAAGAATATCCTAGCCACTTCGGGGTCTTGCTTGAAGCGCTCGGTCGTAGTGTCGAGTACATCGGTATCGCCACGGGTTAGGACAAAGCCTTCTCGAGCCAGTTTAATCGCGGGTGCCATTACTTGCTGGCGGCTCATTGTGCCGTATTTTTCAAGGGCATAATCTAAGCCTTTCACTGTACCCGGTACACCCGATGCGAGGTAGCCATATAAGCTGGCATCTTTGATAAGTTTGCCGTCTTTATCTATATACATATCGGCGCTGGCCGCTTTTGGGGCGGTTTCTCGGAAGTTAATAAAGATATCTTTGCCATCCGCAAGATGCAGTGTCATAAAACCACCACCACCAATATTGCCACAGCAAGGGTTAACAACGGCTTGGGCATAACCCACAGCCACTGCCGCATCAACCGCATTTCCTCCGGCTTTTAAAATGTCAGCACCAATTTGTGAAGCAAGGTGTTGAGAGGAGACAACCATGCCTTTTGTTGCTTCAACGGCGGGTTCGGAAGCGGCATAAAGTTGACTTGAGGTCAGCAACGAAATTAGTAGTAAAGAAGGGCGCCATACATTTTTTATCATTGGTATCTCCCGATTAAATGAGGAAGTAACGCGTAGATGTAATACAAATAAATAATTTGTTAAATATTTGTATCGTTCAGATATAGCATGAATGGTTTGAGGGGTTGAATAACAAAAGTGAAAAAGTGTTAACGCGGTAGGAAAAAATTTTAGATAGGTATAGATACAAAAATGCCGGCATTAAGCCGGCACTTGGAAACTTAACAGGTCAAATTACAGACCAGTTGCGTTCTTAGTCAGGTAAGCAGCAACGCCTTTTGGAGATGCGTTCATGCCTTCTTTACCTTTTTCCCACTGAGCTGGGCAAACATCACCGTGCTCTTCGTGGAATTGCAGCGCGTCAACCATACGCAGCATTTCGTCGATGTTACGGCCTAATGGCAGGTCGTTAACCACTTGGTGACGAACAACACCGTTTTTGTCAACTAAGAAAGAACCACGCAGAGCAACGCCCGCTTCTGGGTGCTCGATGCCGTAAGCTTTCATGATGTCGCGTTTGATATCAGCAACCATCGGATATTTAACTTCACCGATACCGCCGTTATCAACAGGAGTTTTACGCCATGCGTTATGAACGAATTCTGAGTCGAAAGAAACACCAACGATTTCTACGCCGCGTTTTTTGAATTCTTCATAGCGATGGTCGAATGCAATCAGTTCTGAAGGACATACAAAAGTGAAGTCCATCGGCCAGAAGAAGATCACAGCTGGGCGACCGTTCAGGTGTTTTTTCAGGTTGAAGTTTTCAACGATTTCACCATTACCAAGAACAGCTGCAGCAGTAAAGTCAGGGGCTTGACGTGTAACCAGAACCATAATGTACTCCTATGAGTTTTAAGGGTTTCTATCTCCGCAATCGAAATGGGGCATGCGGATAAATATAACCTAAGGATAAGGTTTTATCCTTGGAGAATAAAGACATTAAAACCAATCAATATGATAGCTTTTACCTATCAATGGTATCAATTTGGCAGATTAATATCAATAAGATAGTTTTATTCCATTAAAGTGCAAGTTTTAATTTATTCGGATGCACGTAATGTGAACTCTTGGGCAAAAAGTTGCTGTTTTGCCGTCTCAATCATTTGTGGATAAAACTGAAAGAAAATATGTTCAAGTTCTAGATAATTAAGCAAAAAATCATCGAATGAGCCACTTAGAGCCGCGAGTTTTGGGCGGCGCCTTGCCATACCATTCAGTGACTTACCGATATACGCTTTTTCTGCGTATCGGGTCAACCATTGTTGAGACCAAAGATACTCATTTAACTCCTGAAATTTTTCAGGGGTATGACACAAATCCGGTTCAATGGTTTGCCTAGCAAAATGCACAAAATCAGAGAGTGAATGTGAAGGAACGAGACGCTCCCAATGCCGAGAAAGAAAATGATCCCAGACTAAATCTAAGGTGATCGGCGCGACTCGGCGGTATTCTTCGCGAAATAGCTGACGAGCTTGTTTGACGAGCGGATGGGTATCGGTGGTTCTATCTACGGCTCTGTGCATACGGATCCCTGCAACAATTTCAGGGGAATAAGCTCCCGCAGGATTACCGCGTACGTAGTCTGCCATCATATTTCCCAATAGGGAGCTTTTGGCAAGATGGGCAAGATGAAGATGAGCAAGATAGTTCATATCGGTACTATAAACGAAAAATGTCAGAAACGAAAAATTGAAAGAAAAAAGGCAGCCGACACATTCCGTGCGGTTTCAGAAAATATTTGTACAATATTGATTCTTTTTTATACAAAATGGCGCTTATTTCTTGCGCCAAAGGCAGTGCAGCACTAGACTAGTCGCCTTATTTTTTTAGATTGATGTCAATACAATGCGTGTATCCGATTTTACTTTTGAATTACCAGAAGAACTTATTGCCCACTATCCTCAGGCTGAGCGTAGCTCATGTCGCTTACTTGGTCTTGATGGTGCCACGGGACAGCTCACGCATGGTGTGTTTACCGATATTCTTGAAAAATTGGAGCCAGGGGATTTGCTGGTATTCAACAACACTCGCGTGATCCCTGCTAGATTGTTCGGTCGTAAAGCGAGCGGCGGTAAAATTGAGGTTTTGATTGAGCGTATGCTCGATGAACATCGTGTTTTGGCTCATGTTAGAGCCTCTAAAGCACCAAAAGAAGGTGCAGCGCTGCTACTGGGGGAAGATGAAAGTGTGAATGCGACGATGGTCGCTCGTCACGGTGCTCTGTTTGAGCTACGTTTTGATGATGCGCGCGATGTATTAAGCATTCTTAACCAAATTGGTCACATGCCATTACCTCCGTATATCGACCGTCCAGATGAAGAGTCTGATAAAGAGCTGTACCAAACCGTGTATAGCCAGCGTCCGGGCGCGGTTGCTGCACCAACAGCGGGTTTACACTTTGATGAGCCTTTATTAGAAGCATTACGCCAAAAAGGCGTTGAGATGGCATTTGTAACACTGCATGTCGGGGCGGGAACGTTCCAACCAGTGCGTGTTGATTCCATCGAAGACCATATTATGCACTCTGAATATGCAGAGGTTCCGCAAGAGGTGGTCGATGCCGTGTTGGCGTGTAAAGCGCGTGGAAATCGTGTGATTGCTGTGGGAACAACGTCAGTTCGTTCACTCGAAAGTGCCGCGAAAGCTAGCGAAAACGCTTTAATTGCTCCATTCTTTGACGATACCCAGATATTTATTTATCCGGGTTATGAATATCAAGTGATTGATGCTTTGATCACTAACTTCCACTTACCAGAATCCACATTAATTATGCTGGTCTCTGCGTTTGCGGGATATCAAAACACCATGCAAGCCTATAAAGAAGCTGTTGAGCAAAAATATCGTTTCTTTAGTTATGGTGATGCCATGTTTATTACGCCAAACGCCAATGCTCGTTTTGAGCAAGTCGGCTCGGCAGAACAAGAATAAGTGGCGGCGTAGCTGCTTGCTTAGACTCAGTAACCAATAGCACCAGACTGTTTTTCTGATGCTAGGAGATAAAACGTGAAATATGAATTACAGACAACCGACGGCAATGCGCGTCGTGGTCGCCTGATTTTTGAACGCGGCGTGGTAGAAACTCCGGCTTTCATGCCAGTAGGAACTTACGGCACGGTTAAGGGAATGACTCCTGAAGAAGTGAAAGAAACCGGTGCTCAAATTTTACTGGGTAATACCTTCCATTTATGGTTGCGTCCAGGTCAAGAAATCATGAAATTACATGGTGACCTGCACGATTTTATGCAATGGCAAGGTCCTATCTTAACGGACTCAGGTGGCTTCCAAGTCTTTAGCCTTGGTGCAATGCGTAAAATTAAAGAAGAAGGCGTTCATTTCCGTAATCCAATTAATGGTGAAAAAGTCTTCTTAAGCCCCGAAAAATCGATGGAAATTCAGTACGACCTCGGTTCCGATATCGTGATGATTTTCGACGAGTGTACGCCGTACCCAGCAGACTGGGATTACGCAAAGACATCAATGGAAATGTCATTACGTTGGGCTGCGCGTAGCCGTCAGCGCTTTGATGAGTTGAACAATAAAAATGCGCTGTTCGGGATTATCCAAGGCAGTGTTTACGAAGATTTACGCGATATCTCCGTGAAAGGGCTGGTGGAAATTGGCTTTGATGGGTACGCTGTAGGCGGCTTAGCAGTCGGCGAACCAAAAGAAGATATGCACCGTATCTTAGAGCATGTATGCCCGCAAATTCCGGCAGAAAAACCACGTTACCTAATGGGCGTTGGTAAGCCGGAAGATTTAGTGGAAGGTGTACGTCGTGGTATCGATATGTTTGACTGTGTGATGCCGACACGAAATGCACGTAACGGGCATTTATTTGTCACCAACGGCGTGGTAAAAATCCGTAATGCGAAGTATAAGTCAGACACATCACCTCTCGATGCAGAGTGTGACTGCTATACTTGTCGTCATTACAGCCGCGCGTATTTGCATCATCTTGACCGTTGTAATGAAATTTTGGGTGCACGACTCAATACCATCCATAATTTACGTTACTATCAACGTTTGATGGCGGGTATTCGCCAAGCGATTGAAGCGGGTAATTTTGAGCAGTTTGCTGCGGATTTCTATCAGAAGATTGGCAAAGCCCAGCCTTCATTAAATAGAGAGTGAATTTAAAGTGCGAAGTTAGCCCGAACTGTGTAGCATATCGGGCTGTACCCTTCGTTCTTGCAGCTGATTGTGGTTATTGGCATCAGCCAAAAGAATTATTTAGTGCAAATTATAGTTTTTGGTTCTAGTTATATGATGGTTTGATGTATTTTATGTAACTTGAACTAGTTAAAGTGTAAGTTTGAAATTGCTTTCAATAACAATGAGGAAAGTTGAATGAGTTTTTTTATTTCTGAAGCAGCGGCATCAGCAGGCGCACCCGCTCAAGGTAGCCCGTACTCTCTGATTATTATGCTGGTTGTTTTCGCGCTGATTTTCTATTTCATGATCCTGCGTCCACAACAAAAACGTGCTAAAGATCACCGTAAACTGATGGAATCAATCGCTAAGGGTGACGAAGTTTTAACCACTGGTGGTTTAATCGGTCGTGTGACTAAAGTGTCTGAAACAGGTTATGTTGTTCTTGAACTGAGTGAGAACACTGAAGTAACTATCAAACGTGATTTCGTTGCTGCTGTTCTACCTAAAGGCACAATGAAAGCAATCTAATTCTGAATTTTCCCGAAGGGAACTGCCGTGCTAAACCGTTATCCTTTATGGAAGTATCTGATGTTGATCACTGCGATCCTCATCGGTTTGCTGTATGCACTTCCAAACCTATATGGTGAGGATCCGGCTGTTCAGATCACTGGCGTGCGGGGAACCGCCGCCAATGAACAAACGCTGATCCAAGTCCAAAAAGCTTTAGAAACAGACAAAATTCAGAGCAAATCTGTTGCTCTCGAAAATGGGGCAATTTTAGCCCGTTTCAACAACTCTGACGTTCAGTTACGTGCTCGTGAAGTCATCATGAATGCACTGGGTGACCAGTATGTTGTTGCATTAAACCTTGCACCTGCTACACCAAAATGGCTTGAGGCTCTCGGTGGTGAACCGATGAAGCTGGGTCTGGACTTACGTGGTGGGGTTCACTTCCTGATGGAAGTTGATATGGACACTGCATTAGGTAAATTGCAGGAACAAAACATGGATGGTTTGCGTAATGACTTGCGCCAAGCAGGTATTGCGTACTCTTCTATTCGTAAAGGCAGTGATTACAGCGTCGAAGTTCGCTTCCGTAACGCTGATGATCGCAGTCTTGCTGAGAAAACACTGGCGCGTAAATACCCAGATTTAGTGTTTTCTGACGGCAGCGATAACACCATGATTGCTGTTATGACTGATGAGCGCTTACGTGAAGCGCGTAACTATGCCGTCTCTCAAAACATCACGATCATTCGTAACCGTGTTAACCAATTAGGTGTTGCTGAACCACTTGTTCAACGCCAAGGTGCGGATCGCATTGTTGTTGAATTACCGGGTATCCAAGATACTGCGCGCGCAAAAGAAATCTTAGGCGCAACTGCAACCTTAGAATTCCGCTTAGTGAATACTGGTGTAGACAGTGCAGCGGCAGAAAGTGGACGAATTCCGGGTGATTCAGAGCTTAAGTCTGATCGTAATGGCGTGCCTTATGTTCTGTATAAGCGTGTTGTCTTAACGGGCGACCATATTACTGATTCTACATCTGAAACTGATGAAAATGGTTATCCGCAAGTCAGTATTAGCCTTGATAGTGCCGGTGGCTCAATCATGTCTGACTTTACTCGTGACAACCAAGACAAGCTGATGGCAACCCTGTTTGTTGAATACAAAGACAGTGGTAAAAAAGATGCCGCAGGTCGTGCGATTTTAGTTAAAGATGAAAAAGTGATTAACGCCGCGCGTATCCAAGCTCGTTTCGGTAGCAAATTCCGTATTACGGGAATTGATAACGCGAACGAAGCGCGTCAATTATCTTTACTGCTGCGTGCTGGTGCTCTGATTGCGCCAATCCAAATTGTTGAAGAACGTACTATTGGTCCAACATTGGGTATGCAAAACATCGAGCAAGGTCTGAAAGCCTGTATCGCGGGTCTGTTAGCCTCTATCCTGTTTATGATTATTTACTATCGTAAATTTGGTCTGATCGCGAGTAGTGCTCTGATGGCTAACTTGGTTTTAATCGTGGGTGTGATGTCTCTGTTACCAGGGGCGACACTGACTATGCCAGGTATTGCCGGTATCGTTCTAACCCTTGCGGTTGCCGTCGATGCCAACGTTCTCATAAACGAACGTATCAAAGAAGAACTTCGCAACGGACGCTCAGTGCAACAAGCGATCCACGAAGGGTATAAAGGCGCCTTCTCAAGTATTACCGATGCAAACTTAACGACTTTAATCACTGCAATAATTCTGTATGCAGTGGGTACTGGTTCGATTAAAGGCTTTGCGATTACGACAGCGATTGGTGTCGCAACCTCTATGTTTACAGCTATTGTTGGTACACGTGCAATCGTGAACCTGCTATACGGCGGTAAACGTATTAACAAGCTGTCAATTTAAGGAGCACGTTGTGGCACAGGATTATACTGTTGAACAATTGAACTATGGTCGTAAAGTCTATGACTTTATGCGCTGGGACAACGTTGCCTTTAGCATTTCTATCATTTTACTGATCGCTTCTTGTGTGATTATCGGTGTTAAAGGCTTTAACTGGGGACTTGATTTTACGGGCGGTACCGTCATTGAAATCAACCTTAGTCAGCCTGCTGATTTGGATAAAATTCGTGATAGCCTGTCTAACACGAACCATAAAGATCCATTAATTCAGAATTTTGGTAGCAGCCGAGACATCATGATCCGTTTACCGCCGGTTGAAGGCGTAGCGGGTCAAGAAGTCGGTAAAGAGATCATTACTATCATCAATAAAAACGTTGATGAGCAAGCGACGGTTAAGCGTATTGAATTCGTGGGACCAAGCGTAGGTGCTGAGTTAGCACAAACAGGGGCATTAGCGTTATTAACAGCGCTTATCTGTATCCTGATTTACGTTGGCTTCCGTTTTGAATGGCGTTTAGCGGCAGGTGCCGTATTGGCATTGGCTCATGACGTGGTGATCACTTTAGGTATTCTGTCTCTATTCCACATTGAGATTGATATGACTATCGTGGCGTCATTGATGTCAGTTATCGGTTACTCCCTTAACGATAGTATCGTGGTATCTGACCGTATCCGTGAAAACTTCCGTAAGATCCGTCGCGGTACACCTTACGAAATCATGAACGTCTCTTTGACCCAAACATTGAGCCGTACCATCATGACATCAGCAACGACATTATTAGTGGTTCTGATGCTGTATCTGTTTGGTGGCGCGATGTTAGAAGGCTTCTCACTGGTTATGTTAATCGGTGTGACGATTGGTACGATTTCATCTATCTATGTGGCTTCTGCATTAGCACTGAAGATGGGTATGAAGCGTGAGCACTTAATTCAGGCGAAAGTCGAGAAAGAAGGCGCAGATCAAGAGTCTTTATTACCATAACGAATACAGACACTCGTGTATCATAAACACCCTGCGGATAAATAATCCTCAGGGTGTTTTTCATTTCAGGTCTGAGTTACACTATCTACCCTACAAAAATAGAATCAGGAATTCCTATGCATTGCCCATTTTGCTCAGCTGTAGATACGAAAGTGATTGACTCGCGTCTGGTTGGTGAAGGCTCACAAGTGCGCAGGCGCCGCCAGTGTTTGGTTTGCCATGAACGCTTCACTACATTTGAAGTGGCGGAACTTGTTATGCCTCGGGTAATTAAAAGTGACGACATTCGCGAGCCTTTCGATGAAGAAAAGCTCAACAGAGGCATGTTGAAAGCCCTAGAAAAACGCCCTGTCAGTTCTGATGCTATCGATCAAGCCATAATTTCTATTAAATCCCACCTACGAGCGACTGGCGAACGTGAAGTTCCCTCGAAGTTAATTGGTAATTTGGTGATGGATGAACTCAAAAAACTCGATAAAGTGGCTTACATTCGCTTTGCCTCGGTCTATCGTAGTTTTGAAGATGTACGTGAATTTGGCGAAGAAATTGCCAAGTTACAGGACTAATACCGATGCTTGAACAAGACCGTATCTACATGGCCCGGGCCTTTGAATTGGCAAAAAAAGGGCGTTTTACTACATCGCCGAACCCCAATGTGGGTTGCGTGATTGTGCGCGAAGGTGAAATTGTCGGCGAAGGTTATCATCAAAAAGCGGGGGAGCCGCATGCGGAAGTCCATGCGCTTCGAATGGCGGGTGATAAAGCGAAAGGCGCGACAGCTTATGTGACTCTTGAGCCTTGTAGCCATCACGGTCGCACCCCACCTTGTGCAGAAGCATTAATTAATGCGGGGATCACCCGCGTAGTCGCTGCAATGCAAGACCCTAACCCTCAAGTGGCTGGCCGCGGCTTATTTATGCTATCCCAAGCGGGAATAGAAACTGCTAGTAATATTTTGTTGGAAGAAGCCGAAGCAATAAACCGTGGCTTTTTAAAACGTATGCGTACCGCATTTCCTTATATTCAATTAAAACTTGCTGCATCATTAGATGGCAAAACCGCATTAGCGAATGGGGAAAGCAAGTGGATTACTAGCCCTGCGGCGCGTAAAGATGTTCAAGTTCTACGTGCTCAAGCCAGCGCTATTTTAAGTACCAGTAATACCGTGCTTGCTGATGACCCTGCATTAACGGTGCGCTGGAACGAATTACCTGCGGATGTTCAAGCTCAATACCCAGAAGAAAAGCTGCGCCAACCTATCCGTATCGTGTTAGATAGACACAATCGCGTGAAACCTGAACACAAAGTGACGCAGTTAGACGGTGAATGCTGGCTAATTCGCCCAACACCGGATACCACAGAAACATGGCAGGGAAATGTCGAACAGCTTGCTATTCCTGCTGATGATAATGGCATCGACTTAGTGATTTTGATGATGCAATTAGCGAAACGTAATGTGAACAGTATTTGGGTAGAGGCTGGCGCTAAGCTTGCAGGTTCGTTATTAAAACTCGGTTTAGTCGACGAACTGATCGTCTATATCGCCCCTAAATTACTTGGGGATACTGCGCGTGGGTTAGTGAGTCTCCCTGAATTAAGCGCATTATCAGATGCGCCTCAATTTGAATTTACTGACGTTGAAAAAGTCGGAAATGACCTTCGCGTCAGGTTACGCCCTGTATGGTAAATGTGTTTTTTTAGCGGTTTGCTGAAATTCACTCGTACGGTTACCTAAAGAATGTGATAAAATCCGCGCCCCGCGGGTTGTAATTAATATTTGAGGAAGATTATGAACGTAATCAAAGGTGTTGTTGCTGCGCCAAAAGCGCGTGTTGCTATCGCTATCGCTCGTTTTAACAACTTTATTAATGATAGCCTGCTGGACGGTGCTGTTGACGCGTTAGAGCGTATTGGCCAAGTTGCTCAAGATAACATCACCGTTGTTTGGGTGCCAGGTGCTTATGAATTACCACTGACCGTGAAAGCATTGGTTGAAACCAAAAAATATGATGCAGTTATCGCATTAGGTACTGTTATTCGTGGCGGTACTGCCCACTTTGAATTTGTTGCGGGTGAGTGCAGCTCAGGTCTGTCTCATGTTGCATTAAATAGCGAAGTTCCTGTGACTTTCGGTGTATTAACCACTGAAAATATCGAGCAAGCCATTGAGCGTGCTGGTACTAAAGCAGGTAACAAAGGTGCAGAAGCTGCACTGACCGCTCTCGAAATGATTAATGTGATTAAAGCTGTAAAAGGCAAATAATACGCGCCATATCTCGGGCTCTGTGAGTTCGAGATATGCTGTGTAGTTTTTTTTATTTAAGGGGAATCTTGTGAAACCTGCTGCTCGTCGCCGCGCTCGTGAGTGTGCTGTACAGGCCATCTATTCATGGCAATTATCCGGTAATCCTATTGCCGACGTAGAATATGAGTTTATTGCTGAACAGGACATGTCTGACGTTGACGTAACCTATTTCCGTGAGCTGATTTCTGGTATTGCAAACAATGCTACGAAGCTGGATCAATTAATGTCACCTTACTTATCTCGTCAGTTAGAAGAGTTAGGTCAAGTTGAGAAAGCGATTTTACGTGTAGCAATGTATGAACTAAGCTATAGAGAAGATGTACCTTTCAAAGTTGCTATCAACGAAGGTATTGAATTAGCTAAAGTTTTTGGTGCCGAAGATAGCCATAAATTTGTCAACGGTGTGTTAGATAAAGCAGCACCTGCGGTACGTCGTAAGAAATAAACATAATCAGGTTCCCTCCTGTAATACGTAAGTCATAATGGGTAGGCTGGGTTCCAGTCTATCCTAGTACTTATGTCTGGCTTTTCAGTTTATTGACGAGCTAGGCATAGCGAAAATGGAAAATCTACCATGTCATATGGCGAATTTGACCTCATCGCACGTTTTTTTAATCGCCAACCTGTAAACCGACGTGATGTTAACATCGGTATTGGCGATGATTGTGCGCTAATGACTATCCCTGAGAAACAGCAACTTGCTGTGAGTACGGACACCCTAGTTTCCGGTATTCATTTTCTACCCGATATCTCTCCCGCTGACCTTGCCTATAAATCCCTAGCTTCAAATTTAAGTGATCTTGCTGCGATGGGCGCTGATCCTGCTTGGGTCTCTTTAGCTATTACCCTACCGAGCGTAAACCATGAATGGTTGCAATCTTTTAGCGATATGTTGTTTGAACAACTGAATTACTATGGAATGCAGCTGATTGGGGGAGATACGACCCGTGGACCAATGAGTTTAACCTATACCGTTCATGGTCTTGTGCCAATTGGCAAAGCGTTATCTCGCTCTGGTGCACGTAATGGTGATTGGATTTATGTGACGGGTACTTTGGGAGATAGTGCTGCGGGACTTGCGATACTGCAAAACAGGTTACAGCCTGAAAGCCCTGAGCATAAGGAGTGGTTGATTGAGCGTCATTTACGCCCACAACCGCGTATTTTGCAGGGGCAGGCTTTACGCAATTTGGCTTCATCTGCGATAGATATTTCAGATGGGTTAGTTTCTGATCTCAACCATATATTAAAAGCGAGCGGTTGTGGGGCGAGGATCAATCTCGATGCGCTACCACAGTCCGATGCGTTGAAGCAGAACTGTTCTGTGGAGCAAGCAAGAGTTTGGTCGTTAAGTGGTGGTGAAGACTATGAGCTATGCTTTACAGTACCTGAAATGAATCGGGGAGCCTTAGAAGTAGCGCTTGCTCATACGGGGTCAGGTTTTACCTGTATTGGTCAAATCAAGCCTCAATCTGAAGGGATCAGTTATTTTTGTGATAACCAAGCTGTTGAGGTTGACCTCAAGGGCTTCGATCATTTTGTTTAGGAAAATGTCCATGGCAACCGCTCAAGAAAAAGCAGCAGCAAAAAAACGATTGAATATGCGTAATCCGTGGCACCTGCTAGCGACGGGGTTCGGAAGTGGTTTATCGCCAATTGTTCCCGGTACAATGGGCTCATTAGCCGCCATTCCATTTTGGTTGCTAATGGACAAACTCCCTGTATGGAGCCTCTGGGTTATTATCGTCGTTGGATTCTGGTTTGGGTGTTGGATATGCCAACGCACTTCCGATGATATGAGGATCCATGACCATGGCAGTATTGTTTGGGATGAGTTTATTGGAATGTGGATCACGTTAATGGCCATCCCTGTGGTGAGTATCCAGTGGGTTCTCACCGGCTTTTTGATTTTCCGTGTTTACGACATGTGGAAACCTTGGCCTATCCGTATCTTTGACCGTCGAGTCAGTGGCGGGTTTGGCATTATGATTGATGACATTATTGCTGCCATATTTGCCTATGTGACAATTTGGCTATTAGTGCATTATCAGGTGATGCCTTTTTGATTTGAGTTAATTCCCTCCTTCAAAGATAAAATATCTTTTTTAGATAAATAAAGTCCTAGTTAAATACTAGGGCTTTTTTCTTATCCTAAATTATTTTTTATTTTCACTTCTATTTTTTATGAATAAAGTTAAATTTATTTTTATTATGAAAAATAAAAAATTCGTTATTTGTAAAAATTAATTTCACTATAATTATGCTTTCATCATGGTTTCCTATTTATTAAAAAATGTAAAAAATAAAGAATCAATATTAACTCGAAATATGGGTGGTTATTTTATTTTTTATTTTTCTGTTATGAGAAAAAAATAACTTAGTCAAATTCACGTATACGTGATGTTTGGTATAATTCTTTTATTATCTAAGTGAGAATGATTTTCATTTATTTAAATGCGAAAATCACAAGTATGATTTATTTAGGTTGTTTTTGTTAATTTAATGTAATCAGGAATTGAGTAAAGTTAAAATTTTTAATTGAATTTACTAACCATGAGTGTACTTTTGGGGTCTTATTATGAAATGGCAATTTACAGATTGTTACTGATATGACTCTTGAGGTGCGTATACCGAGTAAGAATATTCAAGTAGTATGCTTGGGAAATAACAAGCATGAATTAATTTTTATAAAACACGCCTTAATTTGTTTTTTAGAAAAATTAAATTTTTTATTTGGCCTGTTATTTTTAATAAAGTCATATCGGTTTTGTTTTGATAAAAATATATTTACTTCAATTTTATATTGCCTATTAATAAGGGTTTACTATGTTAATTAATAAAAAAAATCTGATCGTATTATCTATCGCTGCTGGCTTAGGCTTTTCAGGTGCAGCAATGTCAGCAACGAACGCACAAGTGACAGTAACTGGAAATATTGCTGCCGCAACATGTGATTTAAGCGTCACAAATACCAATATCGATTTAGGAACGTTTATCTCTTCAGATATTCAAACGGTTGGAACTATAGCTGGTAGTACTCATAATTTTGATATGAGCTTATCTAACTGTAGCCAAGAGTTCGATGGCGAAAATGGTAAGTTTGTACAAATGTACGCGAAAGGTACTGCGTTAGCAGCGAATACTTCTTTATTTAACAACGTTGAAAAAGGAACTGTTGGTGTGGCAGTGACTGCTGACGGTAAAGAAGTAAAACCAAATACAAACGTTCAATTAAGCAGCATTAAGTCTCTGGTTGAAGGTGGTTCAGCTGTGATCCCAATGAATGTGGCACTGAACTCAACGGTGAGCAAACCTGCTTCACAGCGTATCGAAGCGCCGATTACTTTCTCTGTAAGCTACGAGTAAGTTTGTTGTGAAATGGCAGGCTTCTGCCATTTCACTTTGTAACGCATCACGAGAAGGTAAAAAAATGAAATTACTAAATTTACTTCGTACTCTCCCTGTTTTTGCAACCCTGTTTTTTATTCAAGTAGAAACGGCGTCTGCGGCTGGCGTCGGCATCAATGCTACTCGAGTTATTTTCAACCAAGGAAATCAGTCAGTCCCTGTCACTCTGCGCAATAGTACAGAGAAGGAAGAATATTTGGTTCAGGTTTATCTGACAAAAACCGCCAAAGGTGCGGCGCAAGACCAAGCTTTAGATGTGCTTCCTCCTATGTTCTATCTGGCATCAAGCCAGCAGCGCGATGTTCGTTTAGTGGAAGGTGCAGGAGCATCTGTATTACCGAAAGATAGGGAATCAGTTTTTTATTTTCATGCTAGAGCCATTGCGGCAAGTGAAAAGAATGCTGGGCAGCAGAATGCAGCGATGAAAGGTGAAGTGAAAATTGCATTAGAGAGTGTGATTAAAGTTTTTTATCGCCCTAAAAACCTGACGTTAACGGTAGAGCAAGCTCAAGGTAGCCTGACATTTGAAGAGACAGCGAGCGGAATCAAAGTGATTAATCCATCGCCGTATTACATCACATTGTCATCATTGAGTGTGGGGGGAAAAGCGGTGACGTTAAACCCTGAAATGAATAACACCATGATAGCGCCTTTTAGCAGTATGGATTACCCAACCCCGGTGAAAAAAGGCAAAAAAGTCTGGGCTGCCATCAATGATCTTGGGGGACGAAGTGAGTATTCACAACCTTAAACTGGGACAGTATCGATGGGCGCTTTTCGCTGGGATATTTTCCATTGTGGCGATACCTGAAGTGAATGCAGCGAATACCTTAGAGTTGACCGCAGAAATTGACAATGCAGGAGAGTGCGATATTGCGGTTAGCCCTTCATTGATTGAATTCAAACGACGTCCTTCTGTGGGCGAATTTGCGGCGAATGATGCGGTAGATATCCAGCTATTAAGCTTGTCGTATAAATGTACGGGCTATGAAACCAA
The DNA here is from genome assembly GCF_012272845.1 of Providencia sp. JUb39. Taxonomy (NCBI): domain Bacteria; kingdom Pseudomonadati; phylum Pseudomonadota; class Gammaproteobacteria; order Enterobacterales; family Morganellaceae; genus Providencia; species Providencia sp. JUb39. Next base: position 908,015 of record NZ_JAAWXD020000001.1, read on the forward strand.
TGCTCGCCCTGAAATAAAAGTGACAGGGAATACTGCTGCCGATACCAATTTGTTTTTAACAGCTGATCCAAAAGGCGCCAAAGGTGTTGGTTTTATGCTGAAAGATGGCGCGGTGAAGGAGCTTTCTGGTTATTACAATGCAGGAAAAACAGTCGTTAATGGTGATTCTGTGCTTCTACCCGCAGGGGATAATGATGGAGAAAAACCTTTTACGGTAGGGTTTATTCGCCAAGTCGGTAATAACACCGTCACTGCAGGTGCTGTGAAAGCTGCCATTTTATTCACTGTTGTGATGCCATAAATGGAGGTGATATGAATAAATATTCATATTTTCTTATAGCTTCATTATTCGGTTTCACAGGGGAAATGTTTGCAGCCTCAAATTCGGTGAGTATTAACTTTGATGCGCATTTATATCGCAGAACGTGCGATGTAAACCTCTCCGAAAGTGTGGTGGCTTATGGAAAAGTGAAACCTCAAACCATTGTTGATAATGACTTAGGTACCAGTACCGCTCTGAATCGTAATGTTATTTTAACCTTAGCTAACTGCTCAGGACTGGGAACATTAAATGGTAGCAAAGTCATTGTGACTGGCCCTAGTCAAGTCATGAACGGGGAAGCCTTGTTTAAGGAAAGTGGCTCTTCAGGCGGTGTGGGGATTCGATTAAAAGCAGATGGAAAAAATAAGGTCAGTGGAGATTCAGTTTGGGATTTGTCTACGACCAGCAATCAAGGAAGTCAAATTACCGTGGTCACGGCACTTTCATGTGGAAATTGTCAAAACGTTCAGAAAATTCAATTAGGCACATTTAAAGCCACCATGATGTTTACCGTTTTAGCTTATTGAGCCGTTTATTGAGTGATAAATCTATTAATAATAAAAATAACGGAATACTTTCAAAAATGTTTAAGAAAACAGGTACATTATTTTTTATTTCTCATTTATTGGTGCTGTTAATTAGCATTAACGTTAATTCAGCACAAGCGGGATTACGTCTAGAAAAAAGTCGTATTATTTGGAGTGATTCCGACACTCAGCAATCAGTGACATTAACCAATGACAGTGATGACATTTATTTAATTCAATCCGGTGTATTTAATACACCAACGGGCACTCAAGAATCGCCACTGTTTTCTGTTATTCCACCTTTATATCGTTTAGATGCGAATAAACAGCAAACGATGAAAGTCTTATTACAAAGCTCCCCAGAATCATTGCCTCAAGATAGAGAGTCAGTTTTCTATTTTAGCGCGATTGCTATTCCGGGTGTTTCTCCTGAATTAACAGAAAATGCAGCGGTGCAATTATCTATCGGTACTCGCTTAGTCATTAAGCTATTTTATCGTCCCGTTAAATTTACTCAGTCGCCAGATGCTGCCGTTGCTAATTTGCAATTTCACACATCGCCGAAAGGTTTATGTGTAGCGAATCACTCCCCTTATTTTATTACGCTCAGCGAAGTCAAAGTGGGTAATCAAGTGTTTGCTCAATTCGCTGGCACGATGGTGGCGCCTTTTAGTCAGCAGACATTGGCGATTTCAGAATCCATTTCCGTACAAACTCCGATGCGTTGGCAAGCCATCAATGATTACGGTGGTGACACTGCACCTTACTCCGGTTCGGTGAAGGAAAATAAGGGGTCGTTATGTCAGTAATGAAATCGCTGTGTGGGTGGGTTTTAATGATGACGCTAAGCCATGCATTTGCCTCAGAGACAAATGAAGGTTTTCATTTTTCACCTGAACGTTTGGTCTATTTGGAAAGTAATACCAAAGGGATCTCTGCGGGTCTACAAAATGGCACCTCAAAAGCGGCATTGATCCAGGCGCAGGTTGTACCGACAGATCTTCAAACCGGTTTACCTTTGACTGAACATCAAGGGGAAAGTCATGAGGCTTTTTTGATTACACCGCCATTACATAAATTAGATATCAATGAGCGTTTTAACTGGCGTATTCAGCGTGTTAATGATGGAAAGCTCGCTACCGATAGAGAAACTGTTTTTTACGTTGCACTGAAAGTGATCCCAGAATCTAGCGCGAATGATAAGGCCTCATCACAATTTATTTTGGCGCCAACTATTTATTTAAAAATGTTGTATCGCCCGAAACAAATTGAAGAATTGCGTTTAGATGCACAAACCGCAAAGTTAGACGTCACTGTGCAAGGCAGCAAAATCACGATTACTAATCCAACGCCACTCTCTATGACATTAGCCAGCCTGTCAGTGGGGGATTATGAGGTGCCAGTAGAAAAGTTCACTCATGGAATTGCCCCTTTTGGGCAACAGGTTATTTTTCTCGAAAAAAATGTATCAGGTACGATTACATGGCGTGTGTTGAATGAATACAGCATACCGACAAAGGTTGAAGTGAGAGGCGAGAATGAAAGCTAAAATGCGTGATGGCGCTTTTACCGTCTCTCCGATTGCTTTGGCTCTGGCATGTTGTTTATCCATGGGGAATGCGGTGGCAGAACCTTATTTTGATCCGACACTCTTAAATCTACCTGAAGGAACTAGCGTAGATAGCATTGATTTATCTGCATTTACGCGCTCTGAATCGGTAACGGCGGGGCGTTATGTGGTGACACTGAGGATCAACAAAGAAGATCAAGGGCAAAAAGAGATCTATTTTTCCGCAGATACGGCGGGAAATATTGTGCCGGAAATTACACCTGCGTTATTAGATGAATATGGCGTTAATGTTGAGAGTATTCCAACATTAAGATCCTTACCAAAAGATGAACCGATCGCGTCTTTAGAGGCTGCTCTACCAGATTCTCAAGTTCAGTTTGATATATCTAAGTTGGATCTCAATATCAATATTCCTCAAGTTGCCATGCGTCATAAATCGCGTGGTGCGATAGACCCGAGTTTATTGGACCAAGGGGTCACTGCGTTTTTGTTTAATTATCAAGTCAATGGAAGTAAACAAAAGCACAGTGGCTCCAGTGCAAGTGGTAAAAATACCAATGATTCGTTGTATGCCAATATTAGCGGTGGTTTTAACTTGGCGGCGTGGCGCTTGCGTTCAAACTTTCAGTATATGGAAAACAAATCCAAGAGCAATGGCTACAGCACCAGTCATCGGGAAAGCGAGTTTTCGCGTACAACGGTTTCACGGGACATTCAGCGTTTAGATTCTGAGTTAGTAATTGGGGAAACCAGTACACTCAGCGATGTCTTTGATAGCGTTCCATTTAAAGGTGTTCGCTTGTTATCGAATGAACTCATGCTGTCCAAAGGAGATCGTGGATTTGCTCCGGAAATTCGTGGTGTTGCAATGTCTAACTCGCGGATCATCATCAGACAAAATGGCAATATTATTTATCAAACCTATGTGGCACCAGGACCTTTTGTCATCAATGATATTTATCCAACGGGAACGGCAGGGGACTTAGAGGTTTCTGTTCAAGAGGAAGATGGAACAACGCGAGTATTCACTCAAGCATTCTCTTCATTACCCGTCATGCAACGTGCTGGCGGAGTTAAATATGAAGTTGCTGCGGGTAAATATGATGGAGGGATCACGGACGGTTCCAAAGAGCAGCAGTTTATTATGGGAACGCTGATCTATGGTTTACCGAAGTCAATCACTCTGTATACAGGTTTACTCGGGGCAAATCATTATTGGAGCGGAATGGTTGGAACCGGGATTTCACTCGGTAGTTTTGGTGCGCTTTCCATGGATATTACCCACGCACAAGCCTCAATTAATCATGAAAGTAAGCAAGGGCAATCTCTTCGTGTTCGCTATTCTAAAAACTTATCAGAAAGTGGCACATCCGTTGATTTAACCGCACTGCGCTACTCTACGAAAGAATACTACAGTTTTGCGGATTTCAACCAAGTGGGTTATCAGTTAAAAGAGAACGTTGCACCGTGGCTTAATGGTCGCCAGCGTAGCAGTTTCCAAACCTATATTAACCAATCTCTGGGTAAATGGGGTTCTATCTATTTACGCGGAATGCGCAGTGATTATTGGGGTAAATCTGACACAGTAACGACGCTAGGCATTGGTTATAACGGTTTTTATCGTGGTATCAACTATGGCATTGATTACAGCATTAGCCGTACCGAAGGTAATGGAAATTGGCCTGAAAATAAGCAAGTTAGTGTGAATATGAGTATTCCATTCAGCATTTTCAGTGAACACAAGAATATTGAGAACATTAATAGTACGTTCCAAGTGAGCCATGATAATTCAGGGCGCACTTACCAGCAGGTTGGTATTAATGGCCAGTTATTAGATAACAAGCTGAGTTATCAGCTGACTGAAAGTGGCGATAATCGCGATCAAAAAATGACAAACTCGGTGAATGTGGGCTATCAAGGCAGTAAAGGGTATTACGGTGGCGGATATAGCTATGGTCGTGATAGCCAAATGATGTATGCCAATGCATCAGGTGGAATAGTTATCCATTCAGGTGGTGTTTTGCTAAGTCAGTATTTAGGTAATTCGGCAGCCATAGTTTATGCCCCAGATGCAGCGGGAACTAAGGTGAATAATGGCTCAACGGTTATCGATGCCAATGGCTACGGTATTATTCCGCATTTATCAGACTATACGCAAAATATTGCAAATTTGGATGTGAATACATTACCTGAGAACGTTGAAAGCAAAGAGAATGCGCTGAACCTTTACCCAACTAAAGGGGCAATCGTGAGAGCGAACTTTAAAACCTTAAAAGGGTATCAAGCGATGATCACTTTGCAGCAACCGAACAACGTTCCAATGGGCGCAATCGCCTCGTTGCACCAAGATGATAATACAGATGATGCCATCATTTCAGGCATTGTAAGTGATAACGGACGCGTTTATTTAAGTGGATTGCCAGAGTCAGGGCAGATAGTTATCAAATGGGGTAAAAGTGGTTCCGAGCGCTGCGAAGCGCCTTTTAATATGGATAAATCCACAGAAAATGCCTATTCATCATTACGCAATTTAACCCTGTCATGCCACTAATTGGATGAATATTTTATGAAAATCAATGTAATAAAGAACAAGATATTAGTGGGATGGAAAAGCTTACTACTGGGCAGTGTGTTAGCTTTTATGGCGAGTATACCCAGTTTTGCCAAAACAGTGACGGTTATGAATGGGCGTGGATTGATTGGTGTTTATGGTGAATATAATACCTCGCTAACGGGGATGACGAATCCACCCGCTTGGAATGAAAAGGCTAATTTTTACTATGTACAGTTTTATAATAATTTTAATGGGATCATAAACTACTGCGTTGATCGTGGGGGGTTAGTCATCAATATTGATGGTGTCAGAGGAATGCCTATTGCTGGCGGTGAGATGATCATGGTACCTGAATTTGTGTTTGTTGATGAAAGAAGAAACTACTCAAACAATAGCTACCTCGATACCATCACTGGGCATTTTAATGGATGGGGATCTGGCACCAATGAGCAGTTAGGTATAGGAGACTGCCTCTGGTCCCCTAATCAAAGTACGCCAACACCGGCAATACGCCATACCGTTACCGCAACAGGACGTATGTTGATTTATGGAACGGGTAACCAACGTAGTGGTACCTACCGATTAGATGATGATATTGGCATTGTTATTCAAAATCCTCAAAATAGAACGACTGCCAGGCAAATTGTTCCCAAAACAGAAAATATTATCGTGACGGTATCAGGGCTAACTTGCACATTAAATACACCATCTTATGTGAATTTTGGTTCTCATAGTGCAAGTAGCAAAAGTAATGAGTTGCTTTCTACTATGCGAAATAACATGTCGGTGCAGTGCGATCAAATTGCGAATAAGATCGCCGCGACGATTTCGTTATCAGGCAATGTGAAGCCGCAGTACTACGCAGGCAATAATCTGGAAGTGAACTTATTGAATGCTCAACAGCAAGCCGGTGCGTATGTCAAAATGTACGTCATGGTTAATGGTAATAAAACACCGATTACCTTAGATCAGAAGCCGATTGATTTAGCTAAAATTACCGCACTGCAAACCAATGTTAGCTTTAATAATGAGCTAGTGTATGAGCTTTATTCTCGTGGTAATAATGTGGCGGGTAAGGTGAGTGGCAGTGCAGAATTATCAATAATTATGCGCTAAAAGTAAGATGAATTAGTCCGTGATTTAAGGCGTTACTTTTGTGGTAACGCCTTAAATTTTTATAAGTTACTTATTTTGGTAAGTATTGATGGCACTCACGATCCCTGCAGCATCTAAACCGAGATCTGCTAGTAACTCATCTTGGGTACCTTGAGGGATAAAGAAATCCGGTAGGCCCAAGTTCAGAACGGGTAGAATTTTCTTCTCGCTCATCAGGAATTCATTCACACCGCTGCCTGCACCGCCCATAATCGCATTTTCTTCCAGCGTTACGATTAGGTCATGGGTATTGGCCATTTCTAAGATCAGCGCTTCATCTAATGGTTTCACAAAACGCATATCCACGACGGTGGCATTGATTTGTTCTGCGGCTTCTAAGGCGTTACTCAGTAATGTCCCAAAGCTGAGGATCGCCACTTTTTCGCCTTGGCGGCGGACAATCCCTTTACCAATTTCAAGCGGTGCTAATGACATTAGCTCAGCCCCTGTACCTGCGCCACGAGGGTAGCGAACCGCGGTAGGACCTTCTTGATAATGGTAGCCAGTGTGCAGCATTTGACGGCATTCATTTTCATCACTTGGCGTCATGATCACCATTGTTGGGATGCAACGTAAGAATGAAATATCGAATGATCCTTGGTGAGTTTGACCATCAGCACCGACGATACCAGCACGGTCAATGGCAAACATCACTGGGAGTTTCTGGATGGCCACATCGTGGATCACTTGGTCGTAACCACGTTGTAAGAATGTCGAGTAAATTGCTACGATCGGGTTATAACCCCCAATGGCAAGACCTGCGGCGAAGGTGACTGCATGCTGCTCGGCAATCGCGACATCAAAATATTGGTCTGGGTACTCTTTCGAGAAACGCACCATACCAGAACCTTCACGCATCGCTGGGGTGACGGCCATCAGTTTATCGTCGTCTTTAGCTTCTTCACATAACCAATCCCCAAAAATTTTGGAGAATGTCGGTCTGGTATCTTTGCTTTTTGGTAACGTAAAAGTGGCAGGGTCAAACTTAGGTACGGCGTGCCAGCTAATTGGGTCTTTCTCTGCCGGCTCATAGCCACGACCTTTTTTGGTCATAATGTGCAGGAATTGAGGACCTTTTAACTCGCGCATATTTTTTAACGTTTGGATCAGCGCAATCACATCGTGTCCGTCAACAGGACCAATGTAGTTAAAGCCTAATTCTTCAAACATGGTGCCAGGCACAACCATGCCTTTGATATGTTCTTCCGTTTTCTTGAGTAACTCTTTGATTGGCGGAATATTCGAGAAAACTTTCTTTCCACCTTCACGCAGCGTGGTATATAGCTTGCCGGAAAGTAAATGGGCTAAATGGTTATTCAGCGCGCCAACGTTTTCTGAAATCGACATTTCATTGTCGTTGAGGATCACCAGCATATCGGGCGCAGCATCCCCAGCATGGTTCATTGCTTCGAAAGCCATACCCGCAGTAATGGCGCCATCACCGATAACACAAACTGTTTTGCGGTTTTTATCTTCTTTTTCTGCGGCGATAGCCATACCTAAACCGGCACTAATGGAGGTTGAGGAATGACCAACACTAAGAATGTCGTACTCGCTTTCGGCACGCCATGGGAATGGATGTAACCCATTTTTTTGACGAATGGTGTCGATTCTGTCACGGCGCCCAGTCAAAATTTTGTGTGGGTACGCTTGATGACCGACGTCCCAAACAAGATTATCAAACGGGGTTTTATAGACATAATGTAGAGCAACAGTTAATTCAATGGCGCCCAACCCAGAGGCAAAGTGACCGCTCGAGCGACTGACGCTATTTAATAGAAATTGTCTCAGTTCATCACAAAGCTTTGGCAAGCTTTCTTTTGGCAGAAGGCGCAGTTCATCAGGCGTCTCTGCCAGTGCCAGCGTTGGATATTTCGCGGTATCTATACTCATTAGGTGCTCACTACTTAAATTAATTAGGGCGATGCCTGTTAACGTCGAGCGGTTGCTGACCGTGTTTTTTTTGTGTTGAACGTATTTTATAAGTCGTCACAATGGCTCTAAGTTACTCAGGTAATCAATGTTATAATTATCGGTCTTATCTATACCAAAAGGCAAAGCATATTGTTAGCTTTTGCGCTCAATGACAAAATTGGCTAAAGCTCTCAATAACTCAGTATTGTAACCTTGAGATTGCAATGATTCTAAAGCCGCGATCGCATCTTGATAGAGCTCTTTGGCTTTTTGTTGGGCAGCTTCAAGACCTAACAGTGATGGATAAGTGCTTTTTTCATGTTGTTCATCAGCACCTTGGCGTTTGCCTGTCACTGCGCTGTCTCCGATGACGTCTAGAATATCGTCTTGAACTTGAAAGGCAAGCCCAATAGATTCGGCGTATTTATCTAAACTAGCTAATACTTGATGACCTTTATGACCTGCGGCATAGGCGCCGAGACGAATAGCGGCTCGAATTAATGCGCCAGTTTTATGCTGGTGGATACGCTCGAGCGAAATTAGATCAACGCGCTTGCCTTCAGCATCAAGATCCAATGCTTGTCCACCGCACATCCCCGCTAAACCGCTGGCATAAGCCAGTTCTGCAATCATCGCAATACGGTCTTTATCGGACACATCAGGCATAGGGGCGCTGGAGAGTAATTGGAATGCGAATGTTTGTAAGGCATCTCCCGCGAGTACGGCATTACCTTCACCAAACTTTATGTGGCAAGTTGGTTGCCCGCGGCGCAGGTCATCGTCATCCATGGCAGGTAAATCGTCATGGATCAGCGAATAAGCATGAATGCATTCTACAGCGGCAGCGGGCGCATCTAAGTTATCAAGGCTAACGCCCAGCATTTCACCGACGGCATACGTTAAGAAAGGGCGTAAGCGTTTACCACCAAGTAAAGTGCCATATTTCATGGCTTGCGCTAATGGCAAATCAGCAAAAGGGAGCGCATCTAATGAGGTTAATAAGTATTGATTAACTCTGTCATGAGCTTGGCGTTGCTGGCGCACAAAGGTGTCAGGGTGTTGTTCGGACATAATTTATTCTGTATCAGGTGAGAAATCGTCGAGGGCTTTATTTTCGTCATCGCTCAGCAAAATTTGTACACGTTGTTCTGCTTGCTGGAGGACTTTTTGACCTTGCTTAGCAATTTGGACGCCTCGCTCAAATTCGTTTAAGGCATCTTCCAAAGGCAGCTCTCCAGATTCTAGGCGAGCGACAATTTGCTCAAGCTCTTGAAGGGAGTTTTCAAAACTAACAGTGGGAACTTGCTGAGATTTTTCTTTAGCCATAATCGTTAATCACTAATGTTAAATCACTTAAAAGTGGGGGGAACTTTAATTATTGTGCAGACTAACTTAGTCTCGCAATGGTTACAATTTATTATTGGTGTTTTTAGATTCAGTACGCAAGATAGTGCTATAATACGCCTCTTTATTGACAACTGGTAAAGTGCACGACAGTCACTTTTTCGCAACGTCCGTTTGCCCCACTAACCAAGAACATGCCACGACTATGAAGTTTATTATTAAGTTATTCCCAGAAATCACTATCAAAAGCCAAACAGTTAGACTCCGTTTTATTAAAATTCTAACCAGTAATATCCGCAATGTATTGAAGAGTCTTGGCGAAGAGATCTCGGTTGTCCGTAATTGGGATAACATTGAAGTGCGTGTTAAAGGGGAATCAAAGCACGACGAAATTTGTGACATGCTGAGCCGTATTCCCGGTATCCACCACATCTTAGAAGTCGAAGAGAAGCCTTTCACCAGTTTACACCATATTTTTGAAATGACACTGGAAGCCTACGGGGCATCGGTGGAGAACAAAACGTTCTGTGTGCGAGTGAAGCGCCGTGGTAAACACGAGTTTTCATCCATTGATGCAGAGCGTTATATCGGCGGCGGCTTAAATCAGCATATTGCCTCTGCAAAAGTGAAACTGAAAGATCCTGATACCACCGTACATCTGGAAATTGAAGATGATAATTTGATCCTCGTGAAAGCGCGTATCGAAGGGATCGGCGGCTTCCCAATTGGTACACAAGAAGATGTACTGTCACTGATTTCAGGTGGTTTTGACTCTGGGGTTTCCAGCTATATGTTAATGCGCCGTGGTTGCCGAGTGCATTACTGCTTCTTTAACCTCGGTGGCGCAGCCCATGAAATTGGCGTGAAGCAAATTGCTCACTATTTATGGAACCGCTTTGGTAGCTCCCATAAAGTGCGTTTTATTGCCGTTAACTTTGAACCTGTTGTGGCTGAGATTTTAGAGAAAGTCGATGACGGTCAAATGGGCGTTGTATTAAAACGTATGATGGTACGTGCGGCTTCCAAAGTCGCTGAGCGTTACGGCGTTCAGGCTATCGTAACGGGTGAAGCATTGGGACAGGTTTCTAGCCAAACGCTGACTAACTTACGTTTAATTGATAATGCGTCAGACACCTTAGTGTTACGTCCGTTGATCTCTCATGATAAAGAACACATCATCAAATTAGCCCGTCAAATTGGTACGGAAGATTTTGCGAAAACTATGCCGGAATATTGCGGTGTGATTTCGAAAAGCCCAACTGTGAAAGCGGTGAAAGCGCGTATTGAAGCGGAAGAAGAGAACTTTGATTTTGGTATCTTAGAGTCTGTCGTTGAGCAGGCACAAAACATTGATATTCGCCAGATTGCGCAAGAAAGTCTTGAGAAAGTACCTGAAGTTGAGATGGTTAGCCAACTTTCGGCAGATAATGAAGTTATCTTAGATATTCGCTCAATCGATGAGTTTGAAGATAAGCCATTGAAGGTCGAAGGAATTGAAATTAAACATATTCCATTCTACAAACTGGGCACGCAATTTAGTGATTTACCAAAAGAGAAAACGTACCTGTTGTATTGCGACCGTGGTGTAATGAGCCGTCTGCAAGCATTGTACTTGAAAGAGCAAGGCTTTGAGAATATTAAGGTTTATCGCCCGTAAGTTGTCAGGTGATATTGAACAAAAAAGCGAGCTGATTAGCTCGCTTTTTTGTTTCTAATCTTCTAGATAATCATTAATGCCCGGTGGCAAAACGAGTTGTGAGGCGACATTGGCAGCGGTTTCTCGCCCTTGCAATAATTCAATCAATTTCAGTGCAAAGTCAAAGGCTGTTGCAGGGCCTTGGCTAGTCAGTAAATTCACTCGCTCATCAAAATAGACGCGCTTATCGACCCATTTATGGGCTGGAATTTTATCCCGCATGCTTGGAAAACCAGTCATGTTTCCGAGAGGAAATAGCTGGTGGTATTCCAAAACTAATGCAGGGGCGGCACAAATGGCTGCCACAATTTTTCCATCTAAATGCATGCGCCTGACTTTCTCAACCACCAGTGGGCTATCACGAAAAGCTTCTGCACCGGCTAGACCACCGGGTAACACGATGGCGTCAAAAGGTTCGTCCGCAACGCGGATGATGGGCAGGTCAGCAACGAGTTTAATACCTCGAGATGCGGTTATCTCTAACGCTCCGTCTTCCGTCACACTGGCTAATGTCACCTGTATTCCGGCACGAACCAGTAAATCGGCAGTAGTGACGGTTTCAATTTCTTCACTACCATTGGCGATGCATATCAGCACGGAGGTTGTCATAACTTTGTTCTCTATTTTTAATTAAGTGGTACAAACGGTCATTCTCAGGGGTAGCTAAGCCATGAGCTCGGGCTTTTTTGATTAAAAAACCCGTGATGTAATCAATTTCAGTTCTGCGATGATGACGCACATCTTGCAGCATGGATGAATAGTTTTCTGAGGTTTGATGGATAATGTCATAGACGCGCTCAGTCATCTCTTCTTTATCTGTATGCAATCCCTCGGCAACCATCACTTGGCAGCATTCATCTATGACCCGAACAATCTGTTCTGGATAGTGAATGATTTGCCCATTGGTACAATTGTGTTCCGTGGAAAGCGGGTTTATCACGCAATTAACGACCAGTTTTCGCCAAATAGTATTGAGGATTTGATTATGCCATGCCACATCCGGTAGGGCTTCATGCAAAATATTGGCGATAGGGTAATAAGCTTCTGCTTGAGAGTTGACGGCGCCGATATGAGTGATACCGCTAGCAATATGAAAAACTTGGTTGTTATCTTGCCATGCCGCATGAGTTGTGACCCCACTCAAAAATGGATGGCGTAATGTGCCTAACTCTTCCAATGTGCCTAATCCGTTATGCAGTAGGAGAATAGGGCTAGTTTCAGGAATAATGGGCAGCAGGGGCAATAAGGCATCCGAAACTTGCCATGCTTTCAAACAGACGATCACTAATTCGCTTGTGTGTAGGTGCTGATGATTATTGCAAGGAATTAATTCGCGGAAAATTTTATCGTCAGGTCCATTAACATCAACAAATAAGTCGGATTGAGCAACTCGCAGCCATCCTTGAACATCGTGTCCTTGTGAGGAGAGGGCGGCTAGCCAAAGTTTACCAATAGCACCACAGCCAATCAGGGTTATTTTCATCAATTTTCCCTACTATCTGAGAGCGGTTGATTTGGATTAATAACTATTATCATAGCGATTTTAATAGGATATCCAAATAATTAGTTATGTTATACAAGTGAGACAATCTGACAACATGGAGTGTCATGGGCAAATAAGCTATTATAAGCCGATTGATTATAGGAGAGCGTTAAAATGCCATCATTTGATATTGTATCTGAAGTTGAAATGAGTGAAGTCCGCAATGCGGTAGAAAATGCTCAGCGCGAACTTACTAGCCGTTGGGATTTTAAAAACATCACTGCAAGCTTTGAACTGAACGATAAAAATGAGTCTATCAAAGTGACCAGTGAATCCGATTTCCAAGTTTTACAACTGCTTGATATTTTAAGAGAGAAAATGGCAAAACGGGGAATTGATGGCGCAGTGCTGAATGTCCCTGAAGATATTGTACATAGTGGTAAAACTTACAGCGTGGAAGTGACTTTAAAACAAGGCATTGAAGCGAGTATGGCGAAGAAAGTTGTTAAGCTGATTAAAGACAGCAAGTTGAAAGTGCAGGCGCAAATTCAAGGTGAACAAGTGCGTGTAACGGGCAAAGCGCGAGATGATTTGCAAGCTGTTATGGCGTTAGTCCGTGGCGGCAATTTAGGTCAACCATTCCAGTTCAATAACTTCCGCGACTAATTGATAAGCGTGTTTTAGTTATTGAAAATAGCCCGCGATATTGCGGGCTATTTGTTATTTATAAGATTACATATGATTAAGCATGAACAATGGCTTCAAGCTCTGCTCGGTTAACCACTTTTTTATCAATCTTGATATAAATACTCATCTCTTCAGCAATCACAACCACATCAAGCACACCGTTCATGGCTTTTAACTGTTCTTGAAGCTTACTGATATTTTTAAAACGATGCGGGAGAACCATGCGAATACTGCTGACGTAAGGCGGTTGTTTCATGGTTAAGCTGATAATGAACCAGATAACGCAAAGTAGTAATCCGCCGATAAATACGGTGCTGGCCCCTTCAAATTTATACAACCAGCCGCCCAGAATTCCGCCTAAGGCTACTCCTAGAAATTGGCTGGTGGAGTAGACGCCCATGGCTGTACCTTTATATCCGGCAGGCGCTTCTTTACTGATCAGGGACGGTAAAATGGCTTCCATCACGTTAAATGCAATAAAGAACAGTTGGATCCCTAAGAAGATAATCCAAAGTTGGCGACCTGATTGCCATAAAACAATTTCCGCAGCCGCTAAGAGCAAAATGCAGAACAGGAAAACCTGCTTCATTTTGCGCTGTTTTTCCGCGTAAATAATAAAAGGAAGTACGCAAACAAAGGCGACTAACATGGTGACTAAATACGCTTTCCAGTGATCTTTTGCCAAGTAACCGGCATCGGCCATTATCAAGGGGAGGGCGACAAAGCTGGACATTAACAGTGTATGTAGGCTTAAAATCCCAACATTCAGCTTGAGAAGTTGAGAGTTAAGTAAAACGGCTTTTAAATTGCTTTTAACAAAAGCAGATTCACGGTTTACAACATGGTGAGTGTTATTAGGTACCACAAAGAGAGTCACGAAAATAGCGCCGACGGCTAATAAAGTGATCCCCCAAAATAAACCGCTTAAACCAACGGCATGGGTCACAATCGGTCCTAAAACTAAGGCAATAGCAAACGTTACGCCAAAGCTTATACCTAAAAATGCCATCGCTTTTGTACGATTTTGTTCACGGGTCAAATCCGATAACAAAGCCATAACGGCAGCAGAGATAGCGCCAGCTCCCTGTAAAGCTCGACCAATAATAATGCCCCAAATAGAATCGCTTAATGCGGCAATGACGCTGCCCATAATAAATATCAGCAACCCAAAAATAATCAGTGGTTTGCGACCAATACGGTCAGACATTAAACCAAAAGGAATTTGAAAAACAGCTTGGCTAAGCCCATAAATACCAATCGCCAAACCAATCAAAAACTCGTTAGCGCCCTGTAAATGCATCCCATAGCTGGTGAGGATCGGGAGCACCATAAACATGCCGAGCATGCGAAGGGAGAATACGGATCCTAGTCCCCAAGTGGCGCGGAGTTCTAAAGCTGTCATTTTATTATCGTTCATAAAAATACTCGTTATATTTTGAGCTGTAGCGGTGTTGGCTACGCTCACTAACCCAGGTCACATACTGGTGTATGTTCCTAGGGATTAGCTCCTTGCCGACAATACTCGTCATATTTCGAGCTGTAGCGGTGTTGGCTACGTTCACTAACCCAAGTCACATACTGATGTATGCTCCTAGGGATTAGCTTCACTTGCCGCCTTGCTACAACACGAACTATTTTGAGTATTTAATTCTTTATATATTTAAAGATAAATCAGTGAGTTATGTTTTTTTATATAAAAGCATTGGCTTATTGATAACAGGCGGCTATTTAACCATAAAAATCATCACAAAAATATTCGCAGACAAAGAAAAACGGCGGGAAGTTTGCACTCCCCGCCGTTTGAACACATTTATTGTCAATGATGCAATAAATTATCGGACTAACGCTATAACAGTATCGCTTGTAACGGTTGGGTCAACTGACATCATCACGCTTAGCGAAGTAATCGCTACGATGGAGAAGATGAACAGCTTACGCGCCCAAACTCGGTCGTCATTTTCGGTTTTGAAACCAGAAATTGCCATACCAAGCCACCATAAGCTAACCGCAGCGCCGACAACCAGGTATTTATAGCCCGCGTATCCGCTAATCGCTAACATTAATGTTGCGACCATAAACGCAAGGATATACAAGAAAATATGAGTCTTAGCGACAGATATGCCCTTGATCACCGGTAACACAGGAATGTTTGCGGCTTTGTAATCCTTAAAGCGGAAAATTGCGATAGCATATGAGTGCGGCATCTGCCACAAGCTGAATATTAACAGCAGGATTAAGGCTCCAGCGTCAAATTCATTTGTAACAGCGCAGTAGCCGATAACCGGTGGTGCTGCGCCAGATAGGCTGCCAATCAACGTGCCATATACTGACTTACGCTTCATGTACAGGCTATACACGCCCACGTACACAATGAAACCAATGAGTGCAAGTAGCATTGCCAGTGCATTGGCTGCTACGAGTAGCAGCACCATACCAGCAATACCTAATGCAGCAGCGTAAATCAGGCTAACTTTCGGGTCAATCAGCCCTTTAACTAAAGGGCGATTCTTGGTTCTTTCCATGATACGGTCAATATCACGGTCGATGTAGTTGTTAAATACACAACCAGAAGCCACGACCAATGATACACCCAGCAAAGTCGCAATAAACAGCGGGTAGTCAATTGACCCTTTAGAGGCCAGCAGAAAACCGCCGATCACAGAAATCAGATTTCCGAATATAATTCCTGGTTTGGTCACTTGCAGGTATTGCTTAAACATATCGGCAACTCTTTAGTCGAGCATCATATTGATGTTCAGGTTGTACATAATCCACAGAGAGCCAATAACAACGATACCGATGATTAGCATAGTGAACAGGAATGCAATCAGGTTCCAGCGCTCATCTGATGATGTATTCATGTGTAAGAAACAAACAAGGTGCACAAGGATTTGCACAACAGCCATTCCAACAACAGTTGCTAGAATAACGCCTTGTGAAGCTGTTCCATTCATCACCATCCAGAAAGGAATTACAGTCAGGATAACTGACAGAATAAAGCCAATCAGGTATGTCTTAACGCTACCGTGGCTTGCTCCAGTATGAGCATCTTTTGCATGACTCATTTAAATAGCCCCCAGAAGATAAACAACGGTAAATACACAGATCCAAACAACATCTAAGAAGTGCCAGAACAGGCTCAGGCAGTTCAGACGGGTTTTGTTAACCGCAGTCAGACCACGACGACAGTTTTGGATAATCATCAGAATGATCCAAACCAGACCACAAGTTACGTGGATACCGTGAGTCGCAACTAATGCGAAGAAAGCAGATAAGAAGCCACTGCGATCTGGGCCGTAGCCTTCAGCGATCAGTTCGTGGAACTCATAAACTTCCATAACAACGAAGCCAAGACCAAATAAGAAAGTAATGAACAGCCATAAGTTAACGGCAGCCACTTTCTCTTTGTGCATTGCAATCATTGCAAAACCGTAGGTGATACTACTGAATAACAGTAAGAATGTTTCACCTAATACGAACTGCAAACTAAAGATGTCTTTACCAGCAGGACCGCCAGCAGTGCCATCAGATAAAACCACGTAAGTTGCAAACAAGCTAGCAAACAGGATCAGGTCACTCATTAAGTAGATCCAGAATCCGAATACTTTTGTTGCACCCGCATCGTGGTGCCCATGCTCTGCATGGGCTACATTATGATTAGTCATTGTATTAGTTGACATCGTTCACACCTGCCTTACGTAATTCTTCAAAGTGCTTATTCTCGATTTGTTCGATTTCAGCCACAGGTACGTAGTAATCAACATCTTCGTCGAAGCTTTTTGCAATCCAAGTAACAATCATGCCACCGAAACCAACGATTGCCAGCCACCAGATGTGCCAGATCATTGCGAAACCAAAAATCAAGCTAAATGCAGCGATGATAACGCCAGCGCCTGTATTTTTCGGCATATGAATTTCTTCATATGAAGTAGGTTTCTTATGAGCGATACCTTTCTCTTTCATATCCCACCAAGCATCGCGAGTTTGAATCTGTGGTTCAACAGCGAAGTTGTAGAATGGTGCCGGAGAAGAAGTTGCCCACTCCAGAGTACGTCCACCCCATGGGTCACCGGTTAAATCACGGTTTTCATGACGGTCACGGATACTCACGATAATTTGGATAACTTGGCAAGCAATACCCAGAGCAATCAGACCAGCACCACACGCAGCTGCAACCAGCATACCGTGATAGGTTGGATCAATATTTTGGCTCAGACGACGGGTCATACCCATAAAGCCAAGGATATATAACGGCATGAATGCTAAGAAGAAACCAGTGATCCAGAACCAGAAGGCACGAACACCCCATTTCTCATTTAGCGTGAAGCCGTAAGCTTTCGGGAACCAGTAAGTCATACCAGCGAAGCATCCAAATACCACACCACCGATAATAACGTTATGGAAGTGAGCAATCAGGAACAGGCTGTTGTGCAGAACGAAGTTCGCACCTGGAACCGCTAACAGAACACCAGTCATACCACCCACGGAGAAGGTGATGATAAAACCGATAGTCCATAACATTGGTGATTTGAACTCGATACGACCTTGGTACATGGTGAACAGCCAGTTGAAGATCTTAACCCCTGTAGGGATTGCGATAATCATTGTAGCGATACCAAAGAAGGCGTTAACGTTCGCACCTGAACCCATCGTAAAGAAGTGGTGTAACCAAACGATGAAGGACATAACGGTGATAACGATGGTTGCCCACACTAATGAGGTATAACCAAACAAACGCTTTTTCGAGAAGGTTGCTGCAATTTCTGAGAACACACCGAACACTGGCAGAACAAGAATATACACCTCAGGGTGACCCCATGCCCAAATCAGGTTGATGTACATCATCATGTTGCCGCCCATATCGTTAGTGAAGAAATGGGTGCCCAGATAACGGTCTAATGTCAGTAACGTGATGGTCACTGTCAGAATTGGGAATGCTGCAATAATCAGGATGTTGGTACAGAATGCTGCCCAGCTAAATACTGGCATTTTCATCATCGACATACCCGGTGCACGCATGCGGATAATGGTCGCGAAGAAGTTAACACCTGTTAATAGCGTACCAATACCGGATATCTGGAGACTCCATATCCAATAATCGACCCCGACCCCCGGGTTGTACTCCAAGCCGGACAGAGGAGGGTATGCTAACCAACCAGTTTGTGCGAATTCACCTACCCCTAATGAGATGTTGATTAATACAACACCCACTACGAAGAACCAGAAGCTCAGGGAGTTAAGGAATGGGAATGCAACGTCACGGGCACCAATTTGCAGAGGAACAACTAAGTTCATCAGACCAACAACAAATGGAGTTGCCATGAAGAAAATCATGATAACGCCGTGCGCTGTAAAGATCTGATCATAGTGGTGAGGGTTTAAGAAACCTTCTTGACCCGCTGAAGCCAGCACTTGCTGACCACGCATCATGATAGCATCCGCGAATCCACGGAATAACATCACCATCGCAACGATGATGTACATAATACCAATTTTTTTATGGTCAACAGACGTTAACCACTCTTTCCACAGCCATTTCCATTTTCCGAAATAGGTGATTGCACCAACTAAGCCAAGTCCACCGAGGACAATGGCAATCAGTGTAATAACGATAATCGGTTCATGAAGTGGAACTGCGTCCAGTGTTAATTTTCCAAACATGCCCTTATTCCTCAGCGCCTGCATGAGCGTTATGGCTCATATGCATTGAATGACCTGTAGATTCTTGCGCTTGAGCAGTGTTGCCCATGTGCATAGAATGATTTGCTTCATTATTCGCATCTACAGGAGCGTGACCTTTATGGTGCTCATGACCAAACTTCATAATGATGTCTTCATAAAGTTTAGGTTTCACGCTAGAGAAGTAGGTAACAGGAACGTTCATGCTAGGTTTAGCAACTTCGTCGAATGCCTGCATCGTATCCATAGTTTTTGGTGATGCTTTTACTTTCTGTACCCACTCATCGAAGCCTTGGCGATCTGCTGTAGCAATAGCATTAAACTTCATATCTGAGAATCCGTGACCGCTATAGCTTGCTGAGAAGCCTTTATAGGTACCTGGTTCGTTAGCGATTAAGTGAAGTTTTGTCTGCATACCCGCCATCGCGTAGATCTGTCCACCTAAAGATGGGATGAAGAATGAGTTCATCACAGAATCAGACGTGATTTTGAAGTTTACAGGAACACCAGTAGGGAATGCGATTTCATTGACTGTAGCAATGCCTTGATCTGGATAGATAAAGATCCATTTCCAGTCAGCTGAAATAACTTGAATGGTAACAGGTTCCTGATCACTAACTAATGGCTGATACGGGTCCAGCTCATGAGTCGTTTTCCAAGTGATAGCACCCAGAATAATGATAATAATGATAGGAACTGTCCAGCAGACTAACTCAATTTTGTTAGAGTGAGCCCAGTTAGGACGGTAGGTAGCTGACTTATTGGATTCACGATATTTTACAGCGAAGATAATCGCCATGAAAATAACAGGAATCACAACAAGGAGCATCAAACCAATTGCAATAAGAATCAGTTCTTTTTGTTTTACGCCAACGGCGCCTTTCGGATCCATCAACACCATATCACAACCGCCTAATAATAAGGCTGCTGCAACAAGTGAGATTGCTCCAATGCTTTTTTTGTAGTTCATAAGTCTCATCCACGACCCCAAATGACAAGAATCTAATTGTCGTTTCATCAGTGCGGGCATTTTACGGTAAGGTTGTGCGAGTGTAAATGATTGTAAGGTAAAGAAACGGAATTGTTAGCTCTTTATGTTAATATGATCACATGTAAAGCTTTTGCTTCTAAAAAGTTAAAATTGCTGCTAATTATAGGTATGTTTTGATAAAACAGTATGAATACTAAATTATCTTGGTAATTTTTCAAAGAAAAATATATACAAAATTGACAAAAAAATGTGAAAACTGCTTGGATTGTTAAGATATTCCGTAGGGGAAATTACTGATTATATTGCCGATAAAGTGAAATTGGCTACTTTACCGGCAAAATAATAAAGAAAAATTGTTACATTTTTGAAATTAAAGAAAATATGTTAAAAATATAAACAATATTTCCTTAGTCACTAGAAGTTATACTTTAATGTATAAATGATTGCATCTTGGTAGAAATCATCACCTAACTTATTGTCAGCATAACGATATTGAACACCAGCAGCTAAATTTGGCGTGGCGTTCCACCAGAAAGCTAATGCGCCGTTCACGCCATCACGCCCACCGTTGCCATAACGCTCATGACGTGCAAATTCCATTTCATGCCAGTTCGTGATCATGAAATCTTCTTGGAACATTTTGAAGTTATAACCAGCAACCCAACCAACTACATAGCCGTTATTACCGGAATAATAGGTTTGGTCAACATAGTGTAAAGCCACGAAAGGTTTGAACCACAGGTCACCAATCGAGGTGTTATAGCCGATACCATAAAGTGTGTTGACTTCGTGGAAGTTGCCACCGTGTTTGTCACCCGGTAAAGACCAAGTGCCATAAACGTGGCCGTATAAGTTGAATCCAGTATCTGCGATATAGACGCGAGCTGTTGTTTTCAGCGTATAACGCTGGTTTTTGCCTGGATCTTCATGCTGTTTATTAAATGGGTTTTCAACGTCAAAGAAACCATATAATTCACCCCAATTGAAATTAGCGCCACCTTCTAATTCGAAGTAAGCGAAATCTTCCTTATGGGTTGTATTTTTAGATTTATTTTCTGTATGACGGGACCAGTCGAGATAGTTCACGTTGATATCTGCGAAACCATTCTGATACCCAAGAAAATTTTCAGCATTCGCGGTCCCTGCCAATGATGCTAGAGCAGCAGCACAGAGTAGTGTTTTTTTCATAAGACATTATTTTCGTTTATGTATTAATAAAAATTAGTTGTTACGCAAATTTTTAGCTTGTCAACTAACCATCCTCAAACATGTGAGATATTAAGCTTTCAATTTGTAATTAAAAAATCCATTTCAGAAAATAAGTGATTCAAATCACGTTTTTATCGATCTTTAAGCGATATTTGCAAGAGAGATCTAATTTGCGAAAAAAGGAGAGATTCCCCAAATTAATTAGTTTAACTTGGGGGAGTCGTGAGCTGAATAGAATGGGAATTAATCAAAAATATCAGAATGATTTATGTTTTATGGCTTTGCGGACAGCGAGGAAGTCGAGGGTTCCACCAACAATAAGGCTGATAGCGCCAATGGCTATACCAATGTTAAATATGAGATTCTGATAAGTTGGGAGCGCTAACCACAGGGATATATGGGTAGTAAACAAGTAAACTTTCACCTCTGCAAATGATGTGATTAGTAAACTAATTAACCAAACCGTCAGTATACATGCTGCTGCCATTAGCGCATAAACCGCGATTTTATATTCTCGAGGAAAAAACTCTCTACGTTGAAATTCTCCCGTATCTTGGGTGTATAACAACGAAGTTCGGCAAGCGAGTAGCAATAAAACCCCCGGTACTGCAACGCCGATGGAAATTAAGTAGAACATGGGCCAGCCATAGGTGCTGACAAAAATACTTGCGACGGGGCCGATATAGACACGGCCTACAGCGGATAATGCTGAAAGTAAGGCGAATTGAGTGGCTGATAAAGACTTATTACATAAGGTCATTAATAAGGCAACAAATGCCGCAGTTCCCATTCCTGAAAAGATATTTTCGAGGAATATAATAGATCCCATGCTGATAATATTTGGCGGTGTTACTGCGAGGAACCAGTAGCCAATATTCGAACCACCTTGAAGCACACCGAAGACGAATAATGCTCTAAATAGGCTCATATTCTTCATCAGATAACCCCCAAATAGGGCTCCGATGATTGTCGCCGCCATACCAACGGTTTTATTTACTGTACCTACTTCGCTTAAACTAAAGCCAAGGGCATTGAGTAAAAAGTTAGTATTTAGCGCCATAACGAAAGCGTCTCCCATCTTATAAAAGATAAGAAGCAGTAAAATCAGCCATGCATTATTGCGGCTAAAAAATTCGGCAAGTGGCTCATAAATAGCATCTTTTAACGAAGTTGGTGGAGCGGTATTTTCTTGAGGTTCTTTCGCAAAAAGTGTTGCGAAGATCCCAATAAACATTAGCCCTGCCATGAATAAATAAAGTTGCTGCCAAGTGAGGAATTTATCAGCAAGCCAAAGTGCTAATCCCCCAGAAACCAACATACTGATGCGATAGCCCATGACCGATGTTGCTGCACCAATACCTCGCTCTTCTGCACTTAATAAATCTGTTTTATAGGCATCAAAGACAATATCTTGGGATGCGGAACAGAAGGCTACAGTGACCGCTAGCGCAGCTAACCACCAAAGGTGCTCCGACGGATTCATAAAACTCATGCCTGCAATGCTAATGACAAGCAAAATTTGCGTTGTTAATAGCCACCCTCTACGTCGTCCTAAAAATGGGGGGGTATAGCGATCCATCATGGGGGACCATAGAAATTTTAAAACGTAGGCCTGACCGACGAGAGAAAAGAAACCGATGGTTTTAATGTCAATTTTTTCAACGGTTAACCAAGCTTGTAATGTTCCAGCGGTTAATGCCAAGGGCAACCCTGAGACAAATCCCAGTAAAATTAAGGTCACATTATTGGGCAGTGTAAATCTGGGTAGTGTAAAACGTGGCATTATTCCCTCATCGCCTGATGCTGGTGTATTACGTTGCGCGAAGAATGGCGCAGTAGAAAGATAAAACAACCCAAGCTATTTGTATTAAAGAAATAACTCGGGTTAGTAGGATAAAGCAGACTATTTTTACAGTCTCCGATGAACCAGAATGATACTAGTATGAATTCATTCTTGATGCGCGATTAATATCGTGAATTTTGTCTGATAAAATCGGCCAGTTCTTGGTCTTTCGCCATATCTGAAATTAAATCACTTAAAGCAAGGTTAATTGCCGCAGCAATTTTTTCATTGGTTGCGCCTAATGCCCCTTGGGTATTGTAATTACGGCTATAAGTCCGGCTCTTAGTTGAGCCATTTGGCGCGGTAGCATTAACGACAACGCTGGAATTAACCGTAATATTATGGCGTAAACTTCCTTCACTCACTTGCGTGTTCAACTTGTTTAATTGAACCACTAAGTTGATATTGGCGGGAGATGTCACCATGAAACCACGAGCAGCCATTTGCTTTTCTACGGCTTCTTGCATTAGATAACGCGGATCGCGAGAGGGATTAAGCACCTCTAAAGTACCGTTTCGGTTAATTTCAGCTAATGCGCGATTTGAACGGTTATCAACGCTACTCACGCTAATTGAAGTCGCATTGAGCGTCGGGTTTTTGGCTGGTAATGCAATTTTAGGTTCGAGGGACAGCGTATTAGACGGTGCAGTACAGCCCGCTAATAAAAATAACGCAAAAAGTGGAAAACACAGTTTTCTTAACATAATTCTTCCCAGTTCATCTTTCCTAATTGAAAATGTTCCGTTATGGTTCGGGGTGCAACAACTCACACTATTAGACAACAGTTTGAGAAAAAATTCGCGTAAATGTGCAGTCGATGAACATTTTGCATACCCGGACCATAGTTTCAACAATATAGATGCTATTATCCGCTATTTCTATAATAAGAAGATAGTTACCAACAGCGTGATTAGGGGATTTTTTTTCAGATGTGCTTTAGCGTTTTTTAATTAATTTAGGAGTCTCTATGGACGCCAATATGCCACAAACTATGCAGTCTCGCGTGAGTGAAAAGCTACAGTCTGCATTTGAACCTGAACATATGGAGGTGATTAATGAAAGTCATCAGCATAATGTGTTACCCGGTTCAGAGAGCCATTTCAAAGTGGTTTTAGTCAGTGATAAATTTGAAAACAAACGTATGATTGGTCGTCACCGTGAAATTTATGCTATTTTGGCTGACGAGCTTGCAGGTGGGATCCATGCTTTAGCCTTACACACTTATACTCCAAAAGAGTGGAATGAATTAGCGAGTACTGCGCTAAAATCACCTGCTTGTCGTGGTGTTGGTGGTGTGAATCGCTAATCAAACGTCTTGATGACATACGAATACCAATAGTGTGTTTATCGAGTGGCTGTAAGTGAGCGTTTTTTCCTCAATTCGAGAGAGGAAAATGAATTTTTAGTCAGAAAAGTCACAAATAAAGAGGAATGATCGCTTCTTTTATCGGCTTTTCTCGACTCAGGGCGCATGCATCGGTATAATGCTGCGTCTAATTTTCAGTAAGGTTTCGGGACGCTTCTGATATCAGGGATGACCGTTATGAAAGTAACGCCCCCGGTTCTGGAAGGGAGATTGCCATTATGATTTAATGGCATAACTCTGGAGTAGACCGATCACTAAGATTTATTTTGAGGTAAGAAGATGCAAGTTTCTGTTGAAACGACTCAAGGCCTTGGGCGTCGTGTAACAATCACCGTTCCTGCCACTGATATTGAAAAAGCGCTGAATAGCGAGCTGGTTAACGTTGCTAAGAAAGTCCGTGTTGATGGTTTCCGTAAAGGGAAAGTACCAATGCACATCGTTAAACAACGTTACGGTGCGTCTGTAATGCAAGACGTTCTGGGCGATGTTATGCAACGTAACTTTATCAATGCAATCATTGAACAAAAAATCAACCCAGCTGGCGCGCCAAGCTACAAGCCAGAAATGTTCGAAGACGGTAAAGACTTCGTTTACGCGGTTGAGTTCGAAGTGTACCCAGAAATCGAATTAAAAGGTTTTGAAACTATCGAAGTTGAAAAACCGGCTGTAACCGTGAAAGACGAAGACCTCAACGACATGCTGGAAACTCTGCGTAAGCAACAAGCACAGTGGAAAGAAGTTGAAGATGCAGCAGCTGCTGATTCACGTATCACTATTAACTTCACAGGTTCTATCGACGGTGAAGAATTCGAAGGTGGTAAAGCTGAAGACTTCGCACTAGTTATGGGCGAAGGTCGTATGATCCCAGGCTTCGAAGAAGGTGTTGTTGGTCATAAAGCTGGTGAAGAGTTCGATATCGAAGTTAACTTCCCAGAAGATTACCATGCAGAAAACCTGAAAGGTAAAGCGGCTAAATTTGCAATCGTTCTGAAGAAAGTTGAACAGCGTGAACTGCCAGAATTTACTGAAGAATTCGTTAAGCGTTTCGGTATTGCTGACGGTTCAGTAGAAGGTCTGCGTGCAGAAGTTCGTAAAAACATGGAACGTGAGCTGAAAAATGCAGTTCGTAACCGTGTTAAAGCGCAAGTTCTGGAAGGTCTGGTTAACGCTAACGAAATCGAAGTCCCAGCAGCAGTTGTTGATGGTGAAATCGATGTTCTGCGTCGTCAAGCTGCACAGCGTTTTGGTGGCAACGAAAAACAAGCGATGGAATTACCACGTGAATTGTTCGAAGAACAAGCTAAACGCCGCGTAATTGTTGGTCTGCTGTTAGGCGAAGTTATCCGTACTAACGAGCTGAAAGCTGACGAAGATCGCGTTAAAGCGCTGATCGAAGACATGGCTTCTGCTTACGAAGATCCATCAGAAGTTATCGAATACTACAGCAAAAATGAAGAGCTGATGAACAGTGTTCGTAACTTAGCGTTAGAAGAGCAAGCTGTAGAAACTATTCTGGCAGCAGCTAAAGTAACTGAAAAAGAAACTAACTTCACTGAGCTGATGAACCAAGTTCAAGCTGGTTAATTTTTCTTTTTAGCAGTACTCTTCTTTTTAGAAGTACAAAGCAAAACCCGTGGTGTTTCACTGCGGGTTTTTTGTCAATTAGCGTCGTAATATTTAGACTTTGTGCAAATCATCTTGAAAATTACATTTAAACCCTAATTATAATAAGAGTCATCAAGATATCGTTCGCTAGATGATGATGGGATTTTTGTGTGGAACACATTTTTCGACAGTATAAAACCGTGTAACTAGATAGACTTGTGTTAAACTCTTTAGCAGAGCGTCTTGCCTATCGCAGTATTTTCAACATTATTCTGGCTTAATTCTTTAGCGACTTTTTAACCAATATTTAAAAAAGTAACTAAAATAATGAAGTAAGCGAAGGGTATAAGCAGGCAGACACAACTAACTTCGAAAGAGTGTTTTTTAGAAATATTGTTTGTAGCACGATTCCTGCCCAAAATGGCGGACAGACAGCAAATTAGGCGCAAGCACCAGAAAAAGTTTTTAATAGGAGATTTCGATGTCACATTTTGGCGGTCAGGAGCAGTTAGCATCCCAAATGGCACTTGTGCCAATGGTTATCGAGCAAACCTCTCGAGGTGAGCGCTCATATGATATTTATTCACGTCTCTTAAAAGAACGTATTATCTTCCTAACTGGTCAGGTGGAAGATCATATGGCGAACTTAATTGTCGCTCAAATGCTATTTCTTGAAGCAGAAAACCCAGAAAAAGATATTCAACTTTATATTAACTCACCAGGCGGCGTGATTACTGCAGGGATGTCAATTTACGACACCATGCAATTTATCAAACCTGATGTGAGCACTATCTGTATGGGACAAGCGTGCTCAATGGGTGCGTTTTTATTAACCGCAGGTACAAAAGGTAAACGTTTCTGCTTGCCAAACTCTCGCGTCATGATCCACCAACCGTTAGGTGGCTATCAAGGACAAGCGACAGACATTGAAATTCACGCTCAAGAAATCTTGAAAGTGAAATCGCGCATGAATGAATTGATGGCCCAACATACAGGGAAATCCATCGAAGAGATTAGTCGTGACACAGAGCGTGACCGTTTCTTATCAGCAAATGAAGCTAAAGAATATGGTCTGGTTGATCATATTTATACCAGCCGTTAATTTGCGAATATTTTGATATAATTAATTTATATCCTAAAGTTTTTGAAAATTTGTTGCCTTGTTTTACTACGAAAGTTAGATAAAACAAGGCATTATAAATATAAGTGAGGTCTACTGATGACAGATAAACGCAAAGAGGGAGCAGGTAAATTACTGTACTGTTCTTTCTGCGGAAAAAGTCAGCATGAAGTGCGTAAGCTGATTGCCGGTCCGTCAGTCTATATTTGTGATGAATGCGTGGATTTATGCCTCGACATCATCCGTGAAGAGATCAAAGAACTGGCTCCGCATCGCGAGCGTAGTGAATTGCCAACTCCCCACGAAATCAGACAGCATCTTGACGACTACGTTATTGGTCAAGAAAAAGCGAAAAAAGTGTTAGCAGTTGCTGTTTATAACCACTACAAACGTCTACGTAATGGCGATAAAACCAGCGATGGTGTTGAATTAGGCAAAAGTAACATTCTGCTCATTGGTCCGACGGGTAGTGGTAAAACGTTATTAGCAGAAACGTTAGCTCGCTATTTAGATGTGCCGTTTACTATGGCGGATGCGACCACATTAACTGAAGCGGGTTACGTGGGTGAAGATGTTGAGAATATCATCCAGAAGCTGCTACAAAAATGCGACTATGATGTTGAGAAAGCTCAACGTGGTATCGTCTATATCGATGAAATTGATAAAATTTCTCGTAAATCCGATAACCCATCCATCACACGTGACGTATCAGGTGAAGGGGTGCAGCAAGCATTACTTAAACTGATTGAAGGCACTGTAGCCGCGGTTCCGCCACAAGGCGGTCGTAAGCATCCGCAACAAGAGTTTTTACAGGTAGATACCTCGAAAATTCTGTTTATCTGTGGCGGTGCATTTGCCGGGTTGGATAAAGTTATTGGCCAACGTCTGAATACTCGTTCAGGTATTGGTTTTGCGGCGCAAGTTAAAGGTGAATCTGAGAAGGCAACAGAAGGTGAGTTACTCACTCAAGCGGAGCCTGAAGATCTCATTAAATTTGGTTTGATTCCTGAGTTTATCGGTCGTTTACCTGTGGTTGCCACATTGACTGAACTGAGTGAAGAAGCACTGATTCAGATCTTAAAAGAGCCGAAAAACGCATTGACTAAACAGTATCAAGCTCTGTTTAACCTCGAAGGCACTGAGTTAGAGTTTCGTGAAGAAGCATTAACGGCGATAGCGAAAAAAGCGATGGCGCGTAAAACAGGTGCTCGTGGCTTACGTTCAATCGTCGAAGCTGCTCTACTTAATACCATGTATGATCTACCTTCAATGAGTGATGTTGAGAAAGTCGTTGTAGATGAAAATGTGATTAATGAACAGTCAGAACCACTGTTAATCTACAGCAAACCGGATGCCCAAGCTTCTGGCGATAATTAACTCCTCGTCTGTGTTCAATAAATAATCAATCAAAATGAGGGGTAACCCTCATTTTGTTTTTTATGCTTAACTAACCATTGAATGCTAAAATCTTGTCCCCATATAGTTTATATTCTTAGTTGTGGTTTCCTTATTTTGAAAGAGCACTGTTTATATCGCAGTGTTTTACAAGAATTTTTTCTGTTATAAGCAGAAACCCTTAACTGGCGTGTGCTAAACGAAGAGAGAGCTTTATGAATCCAGAGCGTTCCGAACGCATTGAAATACCAGTATTGCCTCTGCGTGATGTAGTGGTGTACCCACATATGGTGATCCCACTGTTTGTTGGACGTGAAAAATCCATTCACAGTCTGGAAGCAGCAATGGATCATGATAAGCAAGTGATGCTGGTTGCGCAAAAAGAAGCCTCAACCGATGAACCTGGGGTGAATGATTTATTTACTGTTGGGACAATTGCATCTGTGATCCAGATGCTGAAACTACCTGACGGTACCGTTAAAGTGCTAGTTGAAGGCCTACGTCGTGCTCGTATTACTAGCCTGACTGATAACGGCGAGTATTTCTTAGCGCAAGCTGAATATCTCGCGAACGATAGTGTGAAAGCGGCTGTCTATGATGACACATCAAAAGCGCCTAGCACTGCGGAATTGGTTGACGAAAAAGAGCAAGAAGTATTATATCGTACGATTGTTAGTCAGTTCGAAAGCTACATCAAACTGAACAAAAAAATTCCACCTGAAGTTCTGACTTCACTGCATGCGATTGAGCAAGATCAGCTAGATAAACTGGCTGATACGATTGCTTCACACATGCCGTTAAAACTGGCAGACAAACAGCGCGTTTTAGAAATGGCAAACATTGCTGAGCGTGTTGAGTTTCTCATGGCAATGATGGAATCAGAAACTGAACTACTGCAAGTTGAAAAACGCATTCGTAACCGCGTGAAAAAACAGATGGAAAAAAGCCAGCGCGAGTACTATTTGAATGAGCAAATGAAAGCGATTCAAAAAGAACTTGGCGAAATGGATGATGCTCCAGATGAAAACGAATCGCTGAAACGCAAAATCGAAGAAGCGAAAATGCCAAAAGAGGCACAAGAAAAAGCCGAAGCTGAATTGCAGAAGCTGAAAATGATGTCTCCAATGTCTGCTGAAGCGACGGTGGTTCGTAGCTACATTGATTGGATGGTTCAGGTTCCATGGCATAAGCGTAGCAAAGTCAAAAAAGACTTAGTGAAAGCGCAAGAAGTGCTCGATACAGATCACTATGGCTTAGAGCGTGTTAAAGACCGTATCCTTGAATACCTCGCGGTTCAAAGCCGTGTTAGTAAAATTAAAGGGCCAATCTTATGCTTAGTTGGACCTCCAGGGGTTGGTAAAACGTCTCTGGGGCAATCTATAGCTAAAGCAACAGGGCGCGAATATACCCGTATGGCTCTGGGTGGGGTTCGTGACGAAGCGGAAATCCGCGGTCACCGTCGTACTTATATTGGTTCAATGCCGGGTAAACTTATCCAGAAAATGGCGAAAGTAGGGGTTAAAAACCCACTATTTTTACTGGATGAAATCGATAAAATGTCTTCAGACATGCGTGGAGATCCTGCATCAGCACTGTTAGAAGTGTTAGATCCAGAACAAAACGTTGCATTCAACGACCATTATCTGGAAGTTGATTATGACCTGTCTGACGTGATGTTTGTGGCAACATCGAACTCGATGAATATCCCTGCACCATTATTAGACCGTATGGAAGTGATCCGTCTGTCTGGTTATACCGAAGACGAAAAACTGAATATTGCTAAGAGACATTTACTATCTAAGCAAATTGAGCGTAATGCATTGAAAAAAGGCGAGTTATCTATCGATGATGGCGCAATTATGAGCATCATTCGTTACTATACTCGTGAAGCTGGCGTGCGTGGATTAGAACGTGAAATTTCTAAACTGTGCCGTAAAGCCGTTAAAGCATTGCTGATGGATAAAAAACTGAAGCATATTGAGATCACTGCGGATAATCTGAAGGATTACTTAGGTGTTCGTCGCTTTGACTACGGTCATGCTGATACCGAAAACCGAGTAGGGCAAGTGACTGGTTTAGCATGGACAGAAGTTGGTGGTGATTTACTTACCATTGAGACAGCCTGTGTACCGGGCAAAGGTAAGTTAACTTACACCGGTTCTCTGGGTGAAGTGATGCAAGAATCAATTCAAACAGCGCTGACAGTGGTACGTGCTCGTGCAGAAAAACTGGGTATTAACGGTGACTTCTATGAAAAACGTGATATTCACGTTCACGTACCAGAAGGCGCAACACCGAAAGATGGTCCAAGTGCGGGTATCGCAATGTCAACGGCACTGGTTTCTTGCTTAACGGGTAACCCTGTAAAAGCGGATGTGGCGATGACTGGTGAAATTACGTTACGCGGTTTAGTATTACCAATTGGTGGGCTGAAAGAAAAATTACTGGCAGCTCATCGTGGTGGTATTAAAACGGTTCTTATCCCTGATGATAACAAACGTGATTTAGAAGAAATTCCTCAGAATGTGATTGCTGATTTGCAAATCCATCCGGTTAAGACAATTGAAGAAGTCCTCTCATTAGCATTAGTCAATCCTCCTTTTGGGGCTGAAGTGGTCCAAAAGAAAGCTAAAAGAGTGAGCTGAATCAAGAAGCTTGTATAAAATTAAGGCTGACAGCTAATTTAGGGCTTGTCAGCCTTTTTTTTCGTGGTTACTTTAGCGAAGATTCTGATAATGGTTAGCGTGCTATCTGTTTTCTTGCCATTAATATTCAGGATTGATATAACGGCTGCATCATTAATTAACTATACTTAGTAATGTTAACTATACTGTAGTTGGTTAATTAACCGATAAAGTCAAAACTAATATGGGGATGATAATAGTGAATAAGTCTCAACTGATTGAAAAAATCGCTGCAGAAGCGAACATTTCTAAAGCCGCAGCAGGTCGCGTAGTCGATGCTTTCGTTGCTTCTGTAACGACTTCTCTGAGCAAGGGTGATGATGTTACTTTAGTTGGTTTTGGTACTTTTAATGTACGTCAACGCGCAGCACGTACAGGTCGTAACCCGCAGACAGGTAAAGAAATTAAAATCGCTGCGGCAAAAGTTCCTGCATTCCGTGCAGGCAAAGGTCTTAAAGACGCTGTTAACGGTTAATTGAGTTTAGTTTCGTCTTTCACGCATTTTTGCGAAAACTCAAACTGACGTAATGTCTTTAATCAGCTAATATATAAGCGCGCCATGGAAATGGTGCGCTTTTTTTTCTATCTGAGTTAAAATTAGCGTAATATTAAGAAATTCAACAAAGCAAAGCGGAGTTAAGCCTTTTTATGATGGAAGATCTACGCACGAAGGCGAACAGTCCTTTTATTAAAGTGTTGTTAGCTATTATTATCTTGTCATTCGTGCTGACAGGTGTTGCTGGCTATGTGATTGGTGGCTCAAGTAATAATGCTGCTGAAGTCAATGGACAGCCAATAAGCAAGGAACAATTACAGCAAGCTTTCCAGCAAGAGCGCCAGTCATTACAAGAATACTTAGGAGATAAATTCTCTGAAGTTGCAAGTAATGACAACTACATGAAAGAGCTGCGTACCCAAGCTTTGAATAACTTAATCAATAATCAATTGATTAACCAATACGCTAATGAATTACAACTCTCTGCTAGCGACCAACAAATTGAGCAAGCTATTTTTGCTATGCAAGTTTTCCAAACAAATGGAAATTTTGATAGTGAAAAATATCGCGAAATTTTAAAACGTTACAATATTAATGCAGATGATTTTGCGGCACAAATTCGCCAAGATTTAGTTCGTGCGCAATTAGGTAAATCGTTCACCGGAACAGAATTTGCACTGCCTTCAGAAGTAAAAGCGTATGCGGAACTGTTTATGCAAGAGCGTGAAGTCCGTACGGCAAGCTTGTCGTTAGCTGCGCTAGAAGCTAAACAAACCGTTTCTGAAGATGAATTAAAAGCGTATTACGCGGCAAATCAAAACAGTTTCATTTCACCTGAACAAGTTCAAGTAAGCTATGTCGAAATGGATGCGGCATCTATGCCAAAAGCATCTGTGACGGCTGAAGAAGTGAAAGCTTACTACGATGAAAATCTGAAGAATTTTACTAAAGCGGAACAAAAGCTGTATAGCATGATTCAAGTCGCATCAGAAAAAGATGCACAAGCTTTAGAAGCCGAGCTGAAAGGCGGCGCTGATTTCGCAACGTTAGCTACTGAAAAATCCACAGATAAATTCAGTGCTGGCAACAAAGGCGTGATTGGTTGGATGGAAGCAACTTCTACACCAAGTGAAATCATCAGTGCGAATTTAACCGAGAAAGGTCAAATTTCTGCACCGATCAAAGTCCAAGATAATTATGTCTTATTCCGTTTGGATGATGTTAAGCCAGAAGCAATTAAGCCTTTTGATGACGTTAAATCAAGTATTGAAACTAGTTTAGTTCAAGATAAAAGCGTCAAACAGTTTTACGATTTACAACAGAAAGTGAGTGAAGCTGCGACGAATGACAATGAATCATTAGCATCAGTTGAAAGCATTTCTGGCTTGAAAGTTGCGACTACTGGCTGGTTTGATCGCCAAAACCCACCGACACAACTGAATTTCCCGAAAGTCGTTAACGAAGTATTCAGCGACCGTTTAGTCGATAAAAAAGGTACAACAGGTATCAACTCTGACGTGATCAACGTTGAAGGGGATCGTGCATTTGTTCTGCGTGTGACTGATTATAAAGCGGAATCAACAGAGCCATTTGAAACAGTAAAAGCGGATATTGAAGCATTAGTTAAGCGTCAGAAAGCGTCTGCACAATTAAAAGCGAATGGTGAGAAATTACTGGCAGAGTTACAAGCTGGTAAAGGTGATGAAGCATTGAAAGCTGCAGACACTCAATTTGGCGCTGTTCAAACAGTTTCATTCCTTGCACCTGCAACGGATGTGACGGGCGTTGCGATGAAAATGACACCGCCAACTGACGGTAAACCAACTTACGCAATCGCTTATGACCAAAAAGATAATCTACTAATTGTTCAATTAGATAAAGTGACTTTAGGTCAGCCAACAGCTGAAGAACTGAGCCAGCTATCTAACGAATATCGTGGTGCAATGAGCTCAGCGGTGAATGAAGCGTTAATGCTGAATTTACGCGCGAACGCAAAAATTGAAGTGCAAAGCTTAGAATAAGTTATTTGCATGGAATAATTGCGAAGCGCTTCGCAACTAAAATTGCAATCTCTGTAATAGAAGGCCACCCATTGGGTGGCCTTTCTCATTGTATAAACCGAAGAAAAGTTTTTGAAAAAATTCTCTGGCATTGTGATGTTTCAACACACATAGGAGAACAATGATGAAATGGAATAAAAGCATTAAACAAGGATTAGGGACAGCGTTAATGGTGGCAATGTTATGCCCTTTATCTGCATTTGCAGTGGTTAAAAAAGCAGAAACTGAAAAACCAGCCACGGCGATAGTGCAACCTCAAAATAGTGATGAAGTAAAAAACGTGGCGAGTTTAACATCTCCAGACCAAGTGAATATTAATCAAGCCACTGCTGAAGAGTTAGCGAGAAAACTCAATGGAATTGGTAAACAGAAAGCTCAGGCTATTGTGGAATACCGAGAAAAATACGGCGCTTTTAATACGGTTGAAAACATCCTTGAAGTGCAGGGAATTGGACCTGCATTTTTAGAGAAAAATCGTAATAAACTTGTCCTATAAGCAAAAACAGCCCACTTTCAGCGTGGGCTATTTTTTAGAAAATGGAAAGTAGCGTTATGAGATTAAAAATAAATTATGGGTAATATTTGTGCTATTAAATTTGATTTAAAGCACGAATATGAGAGCTAAGTCTGATTAGTGATATTTTTTAAGCAGCCCTTTCAAATATTTGTTATTTTTATGTTATCAAATAATTTAACTGGTCGGAGTAGTTATGGCGATACACATAAAAGTGCTCGGTTATCACATTGATGTCTTCCAGCATGTCAATAATGCTCGGTACTTAGAGTTCTATGAAGCGGATAGATGGGATTGGATGGGAAAAGCTAATCTTATTGAATGGGCTATTCAGCATAGAATCGTGATGGCGGCAGTGAATATTAATGTTAACTATTTCCAAGCCGTTGGGTTGGGGGATGAGCTAACCGTCATTTCACGAATGGATAAAATCGGAGTGAAGAGTGCAGTCTGTTACCAACAAATTATTCGCCATCGTAATGGTGCTGATGAAGTGGTATCTGATGCGTACGTCACGTTTGTTTTCATTGATGGTAAAGTTAATAAAGCCATGGTGATCGAGGATGAACTCCGAGAAAAAATTGAGTCACTGAAAAATAAAATAGATGCTTTTATCGAAGTATAGGCAAATTAGGAGTATAGCCAACCAGGAAATATTCACTAAGGTTGGCTTTTTTTAGAATTACTTCGTTGCGTTGAGTTGTTTGAGTAATGAATCCATGACGGCTTGTTTATTATTGAGATAATAATTCAAGCCTTTGCTACGTAAATGGCATGCGGCACACTCGGAACAGCCATCACCTGGAATACCATTGTAGCAAGTGAGAGTTTGAGTGCGGATAGTCTCAAGGTGCCCATAGTAGTCAGCAAGAGCCCATGTTTGTGCTTTGTCTAACCACATAAGTGGTGTTTCGAAACGAATATCTTTTGCTAGCCCTAGGCTAACCGCATGATTGAGCGCTTTGACAAACTCATCACGGCAATCAGGGTAACCTGAAAAGTCAGTTTCACAGACACCGGTGATCACCGCTTCAGCTTGTACTTGGTAAGCATAGATAGCAGCGAGTGTTAGGAATAGAATATTACGCCCGGGTACAAAAGTACTTGGTAACCCGCTGGCTTCACTTTCTTCATAGTCAGGAACTGGAATGTTATCACGGGTTAAACTACTAACCGCTAGCTCATTGAGCAAGGTAACATCGAGCACTTTATGCGCTTTTGCGCCTAATTGTAGGCTAAGCTTTTGCGCAATGTCGATTTCTAAGCGGTGGCGCTGACCATAATCAAAGGTGACACAATGAACCTCATCATAATGTTTGAGTGCTTGAATTAGGCAGGTTGTTGAATCTTGTCCTCCGCTGAAGACAACAACAGCACGTTTCATGAGTCTCTCCTAAGATTAAATAATGAGAATATTAATTTAGATCTATGTTAACGAGCCAAGAGGGGAATGAACAGTCTGTTTTTGTACCTTCAACCTCTAAAATAAGCAATTTATGCTATGTTTCGGTTATTCATGCAAAGTTATTCTACAATACTAGCAATTCGTAACAGCTTTATTATTTCATCATGATAGAATTTTGCGGATAACAGGATTCGCTCAGGGGCTAAACATGCTGGATAAAATAGATAAAAAACTACTTTGCTTATTACAAAATGACAGCAGCCTATCATTAAACTCATTAGCAGAAGCCGTCAATTTAACCTCGACACCATGCTGGAAGCGACTTAAAAGGCTAGAGGACGAAGGATATATTCGAGGACGAGTCACGCTATTAGATGGCGAAAAGCTGGGATTAGGGCTGACGGTGATTGTCATGATTAAAACCCAACAACATAATAGCGAATGGTATGCGCAATTTGTTTCATTTGTGGAAAAATTACCAGAGGTTTTAGTGTTTTATCGTATGGCTGGTGAATATGACTATCTGATGCAAGTCGAAGTTCATGATATGAAATCCTATGATCTATTTTATAAGAAATTGGTTAATGGCGTTCATGGCTTAATTGATGTAACCTCCAGTTTTGCAATGGAAAAAATCAAATATACAACCGTTTTGCCAATCCCTGACTAATCCAAAAGTCATATATTAGCCCAAGAGCGCAGAGCTCCTAATAATAGAGCAAGCAGTCACTAACATCATTCAAGGCAGTAATACGTGCGATTATTTTCACAATTACGTTGGTATTTTATAAGCGAATGGCGTCGCTATGTTGGCGCTATTTGTTTTCTTGTGGTCATTGCTATTTTACAAATGATCCCACCACGCTTTGTTGGTGTGATAGTGGATGGTATTAGCAAAGGGTCGATGACTAATCAACAACTTGTGACGTATGTATTATCCATGCTCGGAATTGCTTTAACAGTTTATGGGTTGCGCTATGTTTGGCGTTTATGGCTATTTGGTGCTTCTTACAAATTGGCTGTCCGACTAAGACAACAAATTTATCAGCAGCTTAGCTTACAAAATCAGCCATTTTATTTGAAATATCGCACAGGAGATCTTATCGCGCGTACCACGAATGATGTGGATCGTGTGGTATTTGCCGCAGGTGAAGGCGTTTTAACTCTCGTTGACTCTCTGGTGATGGGATGTGCCGTCCTTATTATGATGAGCATCGAAATAAGTTGGCAGCTAACACTCCTTGCCTTGATTCCTATGCCTATTATGGCACTGGTCATTAAGCGTTATGGCGACCAGCTTCATCATCGTTTTAAACATGCTCAAGGTGCTTTTTCATCATTAAATAACCACGCACAAGAGAGCTTAACCAGTATTAGAATGATCAAAGCATTTGGCCTTGAAACGCATCAATCCAATCAGTTTGAGCAAGTTGCCACTGAAGCTGGGCGCAGGAATATGCATGTAGCGAAGATTGATGCTCGTTTTGATCCGACCATTTTTATGGCGATAGGAATGGCAAATTTGTTAGCTATCGCGGGCGGAAGCTGGATGGTGTTGAATGACACATTAACCCTCGGAGAGCTCACCAGCTTTGTCATGTATTTAGGGTTGATGATCTGGCCGATGCTTGCCCTTGCATGGATGTTTAACATTGTTGAACGAGGAAGTGCAGCATATAGCCGGATTTTAAGCTTACTTGACGAGCCATTAGTGATTAAAGATGGTAACCAAAGTTTGCTTGCGGAAAAAGGCGAGTTAAACGTCAATATCAGAACATTTTCGTATCCCGAAACCCAGTGCCATGCTTTGCATGATATCCAGTTTGATGTAAAACCTGGGCGCTTCCTTGGGTTATGTGGACCAACGGGATCAGGGAAGTCGACATTAATTACGGTGTTACAACGCCATTTTGATGTGAGTGAAGGTGAAATTATTTATCAAAATAAATCACTGACAGATATTCGACTCGATGAGTGGCGGGCAAGGTTATCAATAGTGAATCAATCTCCATTCCTATTTTCTGATTCGGTCGCAAACAATATCGCTCTTGGGCAGCCAAATGCAACAATGGAGCAGATAGAAGACGCGGCTAGGGTTGCTTGTGTGCATGAAGATATTCTACGCCTCCCCGAAGGGTATCAAACCCAAGTGGGAGAGCGTGGTGTTATGCTCTCGGGGGGGCAAAAACAGCGAATTTCCATTGCACGGGCGATTTTACAAAATGCGGAAATCCTTATTTTGGATGATGCGCTGTCCGCCGTTGATGGGCAAACAGAGCACACTATTTTGCAGAATTTGAGTCGTTGGAGACAGGGGAGAACGTTGATTATTAGCGCCCATCGTCTATCAGCCTTGGTGGATGCCGATAATATTATTGTTTTATGTCATGGGAGTATAGTTGCCAAAGGCACTCATAAAGTACTTTCTCAGCAATCTGGTTGGTACAGCGATATGTATCATTATCAGCAAATTGAAGCTGCTTTGGACGGTGATCTATGAACCAGAGAAAGCCGCTTTGGCCAGCATTAAAACGTTTATTATCTTACGGTAAACCTTACCGCGGTACTATGGGGATAGCGATTGCTATGCTTTGGTTGGCTGCCGCCGCAGAAGTGAGTGGGCCCTTACTGATTAGTTACTTTATTGACAATATGGTGGCTAAAAAACAGATCATTATGCCGCTAACGCTGTACATGGTGATTGGATTTATTGCGCTGCAAATCATTGCAGCACTTCTTCACTACCATCAAAAAATTCTGTTTAATCAAGCCTCTGTTGGAGTGGTGCAAAATCTACGAACTGATGTGATGAATGCGGCTCTGCGCCAGCCATTAAGTGCCTTTGATAAACAACCCGTGGGGCAGATTATTTCTCGTGTCACCAACGACACCGAAGTGATTAAAGATTTGTTTGTCATGGTTGTACCAACAGTATTTCGCAGTTTGGCATTAATTTGTGCCATGTTAGTCGCCATGTTTTCTTTAGAGTGGCGAATGGCATCCATTGCGGTACTCATTTTTCCTGCGGTTCTGATCGTAATGTTGGTTTATCAGCGACTTAGCACGCCAATTGTGCGCCGTGTTAGGGCGTATCTTGCAGATATTAATAATGGTTTCAATGAAGTCATTAATGGTATGACAGTTATCCAGCAATTTTTACAGCAAGCCAAATTTGGCAAAAAAATGCTGGAAGCAAGTGAAGATCACTATCATTCCAGAATGAAAGCATTGAAATTAGATGGATTACTACTCAGACCACTACTGAGTTTGTTCTCTGCCTGTGTACTATGTGGGCTATTGTTGCTATTTGGATTTGACGGCACCAGCACTGTCGGTGTCGGGGTTCTGTATGTTTTCATTAACTATTTAGGTCGTTTAAACGAACCATTAATTGAGCTAACATCTCAGCAGTCCATGTTGCAACAAGCGGTTGTATCCGGTGAACGTGTTTTTGAATTGATGGATAGCCCACAGCAAGGCTATGGCGAAAATATTGCGCCATTACAGGGCGGAGCAATTGAGATCAAACACCTCTCTTTTGCTTATCGAGATGATAAAAAAGTCCTTGATGATATTAATTTATCCGTCCCAGAACACCATTTCGTGGCACTTGTTGGGCACACGGGAAGTGGAAAAAGTACCATTGCAAACTTAATCATGGGGTATTACCCATGGCAGGAAGGGGAAATTTTACTGGATGGACGGGATTTAAATTCACTGTCCCATCAAGTATTACGAAATGGCATTGCTATGGTGCAGCAGGATCCGGTAGTACTCGCGGCTTCATTTTTTGATAACGTTGCTCTAGGACGTGATATTTCCCAAGAAAAGGTGTGGGAAGTCCTTGAAACTGTACAATTAGCTCAGCATGTCCGTGAATTGCCAGATGGATTGGATTCATTGTTAGGTGAGCAAGGAAACACTTTATCTGTTGGGCAACGACAGTTATTGGCGATGGCGCGAGTACTCGTCGCAACACCGAAAATTCTGATATTGGATGAAGCGACCGCGAATATAGATTCTGGCACTGAACAGGCTATTCAAAAGGCGCTACGTGTTATTCGTCGAAATACTACGCTGGTGGTGATAGCTCACCGCTTATCAACGATTGTGGATGCTGATCAAGTTGTTGTTCTTCATCGAGGAATGATCGTTGAGCAGGGAAATCATACTGAACTTCTTCAGCAGGAAGGTCGCTATTACCAGATGTATCAATTACAACAAGTGGGCGAGTCACTGAACTCTCGTGATGAAGCGGCTGCAGAAGCATTATTAGTTTAGTTAGTGCTTACTGACATACTTTATGTTGAATTGACGAGTTGATTAAGTTACTAAGCAAGGAAAAGCCTCACAATTAGGAATTCCTATATAGTTGAGGCTTTTCTTGTCTTAAAGTTAGTAACGACTTACTTTTTTCGGGCTGATATAAATCGGGACATTATCGAGGTTTTCTTTTACGAATGACCCCTTCTTGTACTGTTGTTGCCACTAAATCCCCTTGCTGATTATAAATTTGCCCTTTAACAAAACCACGCCCGCCAGAAGCAGAAGTGCTTTCAATGGCATAAAGTAACCATTCATCGAGGCGATAAGGGCGATGGAACCACATTGAATGGTCAATCGTTGCCACTTGTAAATCGCGTTCCATAAACCCACGTCCATGAGGCTGTAATGCTGCAGGAAGGAAATTGTAATCCGATGCGTAGCCTAACAAGTAATCATGCAACTCTGGTGTATTGGGGAGTTCTCCTTTCGCCTTAAACCAAATATAGCGAAATGGTTCTTGGGGGGCGCTATCAAACGGGCTATAGAACTGAATCGGGCGAAACTCGAAAGGATTAGGGCGCAGTGCATATTTTTTGACAGCATCGGGAAGCTGATCTGCGAAGCGTTGAATGATTTCATCCTGTGAAATCAATTGCTCTGGCGCAGGGACATCAGGCATTAGATTTTGATGGTTAAATCCATCTTCTTGTTCTTGAAATGAGGCCGTCATAAAGAAGATCGGTTTACCATTTTGAATGGCACTAATACGGCGTGTACTAAAACTGCCACCATCACGCAAAATTTCTACATCGTAGACAATCGGTTTTTGGCTATCTCCTGGACGCAGAAAATAGCTATGAAATGAGGTTATGATGCGATCTTCGGGCGTGGTTTGTTTCGCTGCATACATCGCTTGTCCAACAACCTGTCCACCAAAAACTTGTGGCAAACCAAGATCTTCACTTTGCCCCCGAAAAATACCTTCTTCAATTTTTTCGAGTTTTATTAGGCTAATTAAGTTTTGTAATTCTGTGCTCATAGTTACCTTGAAGATGGTTAAAAAATATCAGATGTCGCTATTTTCCCATTAATCCACAGAAATAGGTAGGCAGTTTGTGTACGGATTAATTGACAATCGTTTTTGGTTACAAT
Organism: Providencia sp. JUb39; assembly: GCF_012272845.1. NCBI lineage: Bacteria > Pseudomonadati > Pseudomonadota > Gammaproteobacteria > Enterobacterales > Morganellaceae > Providencia > Providencia sp. JUb39. The sequence continues at coordinate 949,052 of NZ_JAAWXD020000001.1, forward strand.
TTGAAATATAATTTCATTATTTAATTTGTATTAGATATAATTTTCTAAGTTTAGATAAACTCTAATATATCAAGAATAATCATATTAAAATGTCTAATTAAATCAAAATATTATAGGTAATTATAATGACATTCTATCGCTACATGATTAGTTCGTTGATACTTATTTTCTTAGTAGGGTGTGAAGGAAACAACGCCAATCCCCCTGAAAAAAGGGTAAAAGGGAAAAGTAATCGCGAAAATCAGCAAGTAGACATCGGTACGATTAGCGGAAATATCCTTATTGCTAAAAATAAAGGGTTATCTGAAAACGTGGATATTACAGTCACCATGGTAGATAACTCATTTGTTGAGTTGCCAGCGCTGATATTATCTCAAAAGCACTATACTAACTTGAACAATCAAGTGACGCTTCCGTATCAGCTGACATACCACAAAAATGAAATAAGAAACCAAGCTAAAATCACGGTTAGTGCGACGTTACACGCTGATGGAAAATTAATCTATATTACAGAATCGTCGACTGAAGTGATCAATAATGGCATGGTTGAAAATATTGATTTACTTCTGGTTCCTGCTAACTAGCGGCTGGTTCTTATTAGTAAGTATTAATTCCTACCAATATTTATTGTTCATACCAATCTGTATTAAATAACCCTTCAGATTTTTGTGTAATAAAACAGCACTTGATCGCCACTTTCTTGCTATTTAGCTATCTATCAAGCATAATGCCCGTGCTTTGAAAGAAGCAATCAATGGGGGCTCTGTTGGTTCTCCCGCAACGCTAACTTGTTAACTAGGTCAGGTCCGGAAGGAAGCAGCCATAGCAGGGGTCGTGTGTGCCGGGATGTCGCTGGCAGGGCTCCCACCCAATATTAAGCCCTCTCTTAATCTTCATATCCCTGTTTCATCAATCAAATGTTCAGTAGCAATAATCATTGCCTTTTAGCTATGCTTTCTTGTTATTATCGCGCTTAGTTTACTATATTTTAATAATAAGAAATTGATTGCTATTCTTAATTGGTATTTACAATGGTTCAATTGATATTGAAATAGCTATTATCGCATGAAATGTTAAATTAATTGGGATTAGGGAAAGGTGAAAATAAAAGGATATAAAGAGGCTGCCAGTATTCAGTGAATACTAACTAAGATAAGTAAGGAATTTTCATTGAGCCGATAAAGTATTACCGGCTATAACCATTCACTATCTATGCGTGTAAATAAGTATTTATCTAACAAACTTCCAAACAGATGCTGGGATTTTATCGTAAAGTTTATTCATAGTGAGTTCGGCAAGACGATGATCAGCTGCGGAGTAAAATAACTCTAATTCATCATCAGATAACTCATACTTATTTTTTTCAATAACGCGCTCAAGTGTTTCAATAGTGGTGCATTTTCTTAAACGCATCAGATAATCGGATTTGGTCATAACGCCCTTTCTTTATGTGTCGATAACCTAAAATGTACTATAGGATAGTGAAATTAAAGGTAAATGGTGATTCTATGTCTTACTTGTCAGGCATTTTAGATCATCATCGAGCACTGCGACAAGATTTTGATTCATACTTTCCCAGTCAATGATTTCGCTGAAAGTAATTACTGGGCTGCCAAATAAATTATATGTCTCGTCAAGATACTCTTCAACAAGAGAAATAACGAGATTTTCTTTCGGATACTTGATTTTGAATCGCCAGACAAAAGCTGCAATATGCTCAACGAGCTCATTGAGGCTGATGCTTTGTGCCGAACTAAGATCATTTACCCAATGGGTGTTTGTTTTTTGTAAACTTGATATTGCGTCTCTATTCAAACTGTTACACAGATATTTTAATTCGGCTATATCATGTTTCTTGGGTGAGTATTCATCCATAATCACCTCCATGGGCGAATCTGACTTTTACTTTGCGTATTTTTGTATCAAAAATAATGTCACATCAACTAAATATAAGCATCTGTTTTCAATATAAACAAACATGGTTAGTATATTGATAAATATAAGATTATCACTAATTGAGAGAGTTTTAGGTTGTCACTAATATAAAAGTAATATTCAAATATAAACTGATTGCTCAGATTGCTTTCGCCACATCAATAATAATAGCACTTTTATTTCATAAGTCACCACCCAATAATGACTTTTTTAAGCAGGGAATCGTAAGGGGAAACTAGGAAAAATCGGGATAATTATTTTTTCTATCACACCCTAATCAAGAATGTAAATGATATTGTGCGATTTCGGCAATTAAGTGTATTTGATGATATGTTACAACTCAAATTGTGATCGAGATTGATATCGAGATTAAGGCTAATTAAATAGTTTATTTCTAATCATTGAAATTTATTTAATATAAAATCCCCTAAGGTTTAACCTTTATGGGGATTTTTGAAATATTTAATTTAAAGATATAAATTCAATGTAACACCTGGCTTTAAATCTGCCATTTTAACACCTGAGTTCCAATTCATCAGGTCGTTAAGTTTAATTCCATGACGCTTAGCAATACTGTAATAAGTATCGCCTTTTCTGACTTTGTAAGTTCCACCTTTACGATTATTGCTGGTCGGTGTCGTACCTGAAATTTTTAATGTTTGTCCTGGAACGATGTTTGCTTTAGCTGTTTTTAACCCATTTAGCTGTTGGATATTCTTAGCTGTTGTATTGAATTTTTTAGCAATGCTTGCGATAGATTCACCTTTGCGAACTTTATAACTAAAGGTTTTAGCTTGCTTTGAGTTCGCTTTTGCTGTCCGGATGTTACTCGCCGCGGCTTGCGCATAACGATTTTGTGCTACTGCGTTGCGAATATCATTTAATACGTCTTGATCCGTCAGTGAAACTTTTAGCTGCTCAGCTTTTGCTGTTGGCAACATAATATAATGTGGACCATTTGGCGACGTAACGCCTCGGGTATAACCCGAATTATAGGTTTTAATAGATTCTTCCGTTAAACCTGTTAATTCAGCTGCTTGAGTCAATGTGATTTGTTGTCCCACATCAACTTGCGTTAACCCTCTATTCTTATTACTTTTGGGTAATCTGACTTGATAGCGTTCTGGTTGTCTCAGCACTTGGCTAAGCGCAAGGATCTTTGGAACATATTGTTTGGTTTCTTTTGGTAATTGAAGAGACCAAAAATCTGTTGGTAAGCCAGCAGCTTCATTCTTTTTAATCGCGTTTTGAACGCAACCTTCACCGCAGTTATAAGCAGCAAGTGTGAGCTCCCAATCGTGACCGAACATAATATTCAGATTTTCAAGGAGATCTAAAGCCGCTTTTGTGGATGTCACAACATCACGGCGTTCATCAACCCATTGTGTCTGTTTTAGCCCATATGAACGTGCAGTGATGGGAACGATTTGCCAAAGACCTGCCGCTTGTGCTGGGGAAGTGGCTTTAGGATTATATGAACTTTCAATGACAGGAATTAAGGCTAATTCCATTGGTAAGTTACGATCATTGATTTCATCTACAATTAAGTACATGTAAGGCTCAGCTCTTACTGCCACATCATAGATAAAATTTTGTTTATTGGAGTAACTATTGGCCATTTCCCGAATTGTTGCGTTTTCGGGGATATCCATCTTCAGCTCACCACTAATATAACCCCAAAGGTCATGATCGACTTTGGAAACCTGTCTACTTGCTGCTTGGTTATGGGATGCAACAGTGTCAATTGAGTGGTTGGCTGAAGATTTTGGTTGCTTAACGGTGACTTTAGAAGTGCCTTGACAGCCCGCAAGCAAAACAATGGCGATGAGGGTCGCGATTATCTTCATTAGCTCTGTTTTTCTTTGTTTTTAATGTTTAAAAGTTGACCAGATAATACTGGCTTTAGCTGTTATTGACAATAATTATACATCAATATTCATCTTTTAATTGGCGTAATAATGTAAAAACTGCTCGTAATGATGGATTTGTCATATTAATGTTCAGTTTTTGTTGTAATTCAGGGTTATCGCACTGTAAAAAAATGTTGATATTTTTCTCTATTTTCAATGTACTAGGTACTGTTGCTTGCTGATTATTGCGCAAAGTTCTTACTTTTTCGGAATAATTCGTAATTGTCTCATTTTCAGGCCAAATATGATGAGCAAATTGTAAATTAGACTGCGTATATTCATGTGCACAGCAGATGAGAGTATCATCAGGAAGTGCTGCGATTTTTTGAATCGATTGATACATTTGATCGGGGGTACCCTCGAAAATCCGCCCACAACCGGCTGAAAATAATGTATCACCACAAAATAGGTAAGGAGCTTGGTAAAAACCAATATGCCCAAGTGTGTGACCCGGGAGACCAATGACTTGAAAATTGAAGTCATCAATAATGACGGAATCGCCATCACATACCAGCTCTGTCGCCCCTTTAACTAAGGTTTCTTGGGGGCCAAATACGGGGAGTTTTGGATATTGAGCAATAATACCTTTTACACCCTGAGTATGGTCGTTATGATGATGGGTGAGTAAAATTGCAACAGGGGTCAATTGGTTAGCCGTTAATATTGAGAGAACCGCCTCTGACTCAGCAGGGTCAACAATGATACACTGCTGGTTGTTTGCTAGTAGCCAAATGTAATTATCATTTAACGCTGGTACTCGAATTAACTCCATAATCAACCTCGATCCGATTTTTAAGGGGAATGTTATGAAACCTGCGCGTATTGAAGAAAAGATTCAAATGCCCGCCAGTTGGTCTGATATTCCTTTTGGTGAACACTATCGCCAAGCCTTGGAAGCCCAGTTAGCACCTTGGTGGCAAAAAATGTTTGGTTTTCACCTGCTTAAATTAGGTCATTTGAGTACAGAAATCCACACTAAAGAGTGCATGATCCCTCATCAATTCACGTTAGGTGAAGATCCTCACTTATTTGATGTTGCGGCAAATCCCGAAGCTTTGCCTTTTGCGGATAAAACAATTGATGCCTGCTTAATGCCCCATTTGCTCGCTTATAGCCATGATCCACATTGGATCTTACGGGAAGTGGATCGGGTATTGATCGATGATGGTTGGCTGATTTTATCGGGATTTAACCCATTCAGCTTAGCTGGAATGGCAAAATTAGTACCGATTTTACGTAAGCAGCAGCCTTACTGTAGCCGTTTTTTCCCTTCTCTCCGGGTATTTGATTGGCTAGGGTTACTCAATTATGAGGTGCTATATCACCGAAATTGCCAAGTGTTACCTTGGATCTCATCGGAAAAACGGGTAAATAAACGTTGTGGTGGAATTGGTGTGATCAGCGTGATTGTTGCAAGAAAACGTACATATCCATTAACGCCAACGCCCTTGAAATTTAAGCAACCTAAAGTGAAAATTTCAACAGCGTTGGGTGCAACGAAAGAAATCAGTAAATCGAAGCAACTTCGTTAAATCTGAACCTGGCTATTCTTGAGTTGGTTGGTAGCCTGTATCTTCTTTTGTTGGCGCATTGGCCGCGGCGCGAGCTAATTCATCACATTTTTCATTCTCAGCATGACCAGCATGACCTTTCACCCAGCGCCAATCGATAGTATGGCGTGTAATTGCTTGGTCGAGACGCTTCCAAAGATCCACATTGACCACTGGCGATTTATCCGCCTTTTTCCATTGACGGCGTTTCCAATTGTGGATCCACTGAGTGATCCCTTGGCGTACATATTGGCTATCGGTGGTCAGAATAATATCGCAAGGTCGGGTCAGCGACTCTAAAGCAACGATTGCCGCGAGTAATTCCATGCGATTATTGGTGGTGAGGAAAAAACCATCACTGAGTGTTTTCTCATGTTGCTGATAACGAAGTACGATACCGTATCCGCCGGGTCCTGGGTTACCTAAACAAGACCCATCAGTGAAAATTTCTACCTGCTTTGTCATTTCTGTTACACTCTTCCTTATTCATCAACTTCTAGTTTGACACAAAAAAACATTATGAGCACGGCGATAACCCGACAAATTGTCCTCGATACTGAAACCACAGGTATGAACAAGCTTGGTGTTCATTATGAAGGGCACAATATCATTGAAATTGGTGCCGTAGAGGTGATTAATCGCCGCTTAACAGGGCGCAATTTTCATGTCTACATCAAACCAGACCGTCTCGTTGACCCAGAAGCTTTCGAAGTCCACGGAATCAGTGATGAATTTTTGCAAGACAAACCGGTATTTGCCGATATAGCCGATGAATTTATCGAATTTATTCGCGGTGCAGAACTCGTCATTCACAATGCACCCTTCGATATCGGATTTATGGACTACGAGTTTCGCAAGCTCAACAGAGGCATTCCTCCAACCTCAGAATTCTGTACTATTACCGACAGCTTAGTATTAGCTCGCAAGATTTTCCCCGGTAAACGTAATAACTTAGACGCCTTATGTGATAGATACCTTATCGATAACTCCAAGCGAACATTGCACGGAGCTTTACTCGATGCCGAGATCCTCTCTGACGTCTACTTAGCGATGACAGGGGGGCAGACCTCTCTTGCATTTTCAATGGAATCTGAATCCAGCAATACAGAACAGGCCAATGAAATTCAACGTATTGAGCGTCCAGTAAGTGGATTAAAAATTATTTATGCTTCTGATGAAGAAATTGCAGAGCATGAAGCCCGCTTAGATATCGTGGATAAAAAAGGGGGGAAACCCTGTTTATGGCGGCAAACTGAGCAAGATGACGAAACTCTTCATTAAGGGCGACAGTTTTGTGATCTAATAAGGCTAAAAACTGCTCAACCGTACGATTTTTCAAGAAAAAGAGTTGACTGTCATATCAAGTATTCGTAATATGCTTGGCGTTCCCAGTAGGGAACTTCGGAGCGGTAGTTCAGTTGGTTAGAATACCTGCCTGTCACGCAGGGGGTCGCGGGTTCGAGTCCCGTCCGTTCCGCCAATTTATTAAGCCCTGAGTCTTACGACTCGGGGCTTTTTTTTGCTGCAAAATCACCCGTTACATGACATCTCTGGCCTTGTACATGCCTCAATTTGCTCTCACCCTCATTCTCACCCTTACAGGGGAAAGCTAGGTGGCTTATTACAGCCAATTCTGTTTTCTGTACTCACGGGGGGCATATACAGTCATCAAATTATTTATAGGAACGATAATTAATCCTATTATCGATAGACGTTATTACTGAGATATTGTTATTTTCGATTATTGAAATAGGAACCATCAATGTATATTAAATTAACATTTCATTTTAAGAACTAAGAATAATTCCTATGTGAATTAGGAATTATAAGGGAATATTCTTAGTTTATATTCAAATATTGAATTTAAGTGAAATTATGAAAATTAATAGATGATATATATTGCTAATTATGGGTTCAGACTATTTTGAAGGAGATTAAATGATAAGGCTATTTAATTATAATGCGATAAACTTATATTTTACACGCAGCGGGAGTATTTCGTGATAATAAGTTATTTACTCGTATTAAGCTATTTTTACCAGAATGTTAATGGGTATTAACACCGCCTATAGCCCCCTCTTTTAGGGTGGTTTTAACTTAGATATAAATTCCTTGTATTTATATATATATAGAATTTAAATTTTATTTTTATTAATTTTATGGTTTTTATGCTCACTCACTATATGGGTTAGAAAAATAAATAATTTTTTAACATGTTAAATTTTTTAATTAAAACAATAATATACAAATCAATTGATAGAATAGCGACTAAAAATGATAGCATTTCTTTGGATTGGTAAAATCTAGGGGGGTAAAATTGACGCATATCAACTTTGAACGATATAATGCTGAAGTTTTCATCATGTAACAAAATGCTTCAGGTACTCATTTTATGGGTTAGATTGAAGCGAAAATAATTATAAGCATTTTATTTTTAAGCTGGAGACTAAATAATTTCCAGCTTTAGTATTTATTCAAATCACTGCGATATTTATTCTCTCTAATATTACGTAGAGGGATTTTGCTTTGCATAAATTAAACACCATAGCGTTGAAAGGATTAATATGAAAAAGATCACTGGCGTTGTAATGCTATTATGTATTGCAGCATTAACGGGCTGTGTGCGTAATGAAGGATTGCACGGATATAATAACGAGACATGGAAGAATAAGAATATTCTTAAAGAAAGCAAAGAAGTCGAAATTAATAAAGCATTGGTTTCTTTCTATAGAATAGATAATCAAGTTGAAGGAAAAACAATTAATATATTTGTGAATAAACAGTACCTCACTTCATTAGAGCCAAATGCGACTAAACAAATTAAATTATGCTCTGGAAATAACAATTTTACTGCATATAAGACAGACGTTAGCGAGCGCTATAATACTAAATTAAACGAAATCGATAATAAGCCACTAGAGCCAGGCAAATCCTATGCGTTCTTGGTTACTGAAACCAATGGAACAGTATCATTAAAACCAATGACAGAAAAAGAAGTTAATGAATTTAAAGGGAAAGTTAGTACCCAGGTTCATACTTTACCGCGTGTGGATGTAGCTCAAAGCTGCCAATAATTAACACGTTTTTAAACTAAATTTAATTCAATAAATAATTGTCCGATACGAGGCAATGGATAACTATGTCTATTAAAAAAATATCAATTAAAGTTAATAATAGCAAAGAGACGATTGAGCAATATTCTGTTACTGGTGGGGAAAACGGTGCAGGACAATTAAAACAACCACTGCATATTAATGCACAAAAAGATGTAAATTATTTATTAATTGATGAAAGTACACAATTCGCACCAGAAAACATTGCGGTTAAGCGTGTTGATAAAAATCTTGTCATCGCATTTGAAGGCGGTGATGTAGAAAGCCCTGATTTAATTATCGAAAATTACTTTGCTGAGAATGGCGCCATTGGTTATCAAGAAGGCGATGCAAACCTCATTATTGGTCAATATGAAAATGGCCAATACTTCCCATACGTTCCAGAAAGTGCAGTAAAAGCAGATGCAATCAGCCAGTTAGCTGATGGACAAGCGGCTGGACAAGCCATTGGTGGCGATGCATTACCACCGTTGTGGGCATTTAACCCATGGTGGTTAGCGGCACTGGTTCCTCTTATTGGTATTCCTGCTGTGGCAATCAGTGGCGGTGGCGGCGGTGGCGGTCACTCTAAAGTTGTCGACCATGCACCTATTGCGGGAGATGACTCGGCACATGCAAAACATAATACCCCTGTTACTATCCATGTTACTGCGAATGACAGTGATGTTGATGGCGACTTAAATCCAAACTCTATTCGTATTGTCAAAGAAGGTTCTAAAGGAACCGTGACAATCGGTAAAGATGGAAAGATTATCTATACACCAAATAAAGGTGAATATGGCGTTGATACCATCACTTACGTGGTAAAAGACCGCGCTGGCCATGAGTCGAATGTTGCGACCATCACCGTAAAAATTGACGCGGCTCCAGAAGCGAAAGACGATTCTGCGGCAACCAAAGAATCTAAACCAGTCACCATCGATATGGAAAACAACTACTCCGATAAAGACGGGGATGTTGACCATAGCTCTTTAGCGATTAAAACCAATGGTGGCAAAGGTTTCGCGAAGTTTGTTAATGGTAAATTAGTGTACCAGCCGAATAAAGGCGAAGTGGGTACTGACACCATCACTTATACCGTGACAGATAAAAACGGTAACGTCTCTGAAGATGCGACGATCACCATCAACATCGATGCACCACCAGTAGCGAACGATGACTCTGCAAAAGCCAACAAGGCAACGCCAGTTGAATTAGATGTTTTAGGTAATGATACCGATCTCGACGGTGATATTGACCCAACCACATTAGAAGTTGTGGGTGAACCAACCAAAGGCACCGTCAAAGTTGTCGATGGTAAGCTGGTGTACACCGCAAATCCGGATGCAACAGGCCAAGACACTATTACGTATCTGGTTAAAGATAAAAATGGCAACGTATCTAATAAAGCGACCGTGACCATTGATATCACTGAACCGCCAGTCGCGAACGAAGATGAAGCGGACACGCGCCACAATACGCCAGTTGAAATTGATATCACCGCGAACGACACCGATCTCGATGGCGATCTGGACAAAAACAGCGTAGTGATCACTCAGCCGGGCACCAAAGGCACGGTCACGATTGGCGAAGATGGCAAGCTGATCTATACCCCAAATAAGGGTGAGCACGGCACGGACACCATCAAATACACCGTCAAAGACAGCAACGGCAACGTGTCGGAAGAAGCGACGGTAACTATCACTATCGATGCATCACCAGTAGCGAATGAAGATAAAGCCGATACGCGCCACAATACGCCAGTTGAAATTGATATCACCGCGAACGACACCGATCTCGATGGCGATCTGGACAAAAACAGCGTAGTGATCACCAATCCGGGCACCAAAGGCACGGTCACTATCGGTGAAGATGGCAAGCTGATCTACACTCCGAATAAGGGTGAGCACGGCACCGACACCATCACCTACACAATCAAAGACAAGAACGGCAACGTGTCGGAAGAAGCAACCGTGACCGTCACTATCGACGCGGCGCCAGTGGCGAACGAAGATAAAGCTGATACGCGCCACAATACGCCAGTTGAAATTGATATCACCGCGAACGACACCGATCTCGATGGCGATCTGGACAAAAACAGCGTAGTGATCACTCAGCCAGGTACAAAAGGCACCGTGACCATCGGCGAAGATGGCAAGCTGATCTACACCCCAAATAAGGGTGAGCATGGCACCGACACCATCAAATACACTGTCAAAGACAGCAACGGCAACGTATCCAACGAAGCGACGGTAACCATCACTATCGATGCACCACCAGTGGCGGGCAATGATGTTGCGGACACGCGTCATAATAAGCCTGTTGAAATCGATATCACCGCCAATGACACCGACAAAGACGGCGATCTGGACAAAAACAGCGTAGTGATCACCCAGCCGGGCACCAAAGGCACCGTGACCATCGGCGAAGATGGCAAGCTGATCTACACCCCAAATAAGGGTGAGCACGGCACGGACACCATCAAATACACCGTCAAAGACAGCAACGGCAACGTGTCGGAAGAAGCGACGGTAACTATCACTATCGATGCACCACCAGTAGCGAATGAAGATAAAGCCGATACGCGCCACAATACGCCAGTTGAAATTGATATCACCGCGAACGACACCGATCTCGATGGCGATCTGGACAAAAACAGCGTAGTGATCACCAATCCGGGCACCAAAGGCACGGTCACTATCGGTGAAGATGGCAAGCTGATCTACACCCCAAATCCGGGCGCTACGGGTACCGACACCATCACCTACACCATTAAAGATAAGAATGGCAACGTGTCGGAAGAAGCGACCGTGACCGTCACTATCGATGCACCACCAGTGGCGGGCAATGATGTTGCGGACACGCGTCATAATAAGCCTGTTGAAATCGATATCACCGCGAACGACACCGATCTCGATGGCGATCTGGACAAAAACAGCGTGGTGATCACCCAGCCGGGCACCAAAGGCACCGTGACCATCGGCGAAGATGGCAAGCTGATCTACACTCCGAATAAGGGTGAGCACGGCACCGACACCATCACCTACACCATTAAAGACAAGAACGGCAACGTGTCGGAAGAAGCGACCGTGACCGTCACTATCGATGCACCGCCAGTGGCGGGCAATGATGTTGCGGACACGCGTCATAATAAGCCTGTTGAAATCGATATCACCGCGAACGACACCGATCTTGATGGTGATTTAGACAAAAATAGCGTAGTGATCACCAATCCGGGCACCAAAGGCACCGTGACCATCGGTGAAGATGGCAAGTTGACTTACACCCCGAATAAGGGTGAGCACGGCACCGACACCATCACCTACACCATTAAAGACAAGAACGGCAACGTGTCGGAAGAAGCAACCGTGACCGTCACCATCGACGCACCGCCAGTGGCGGGCAATGACGTTGCGGACACACGTCATAACCAACCGGTGGAAATCGATATCACCGCCAATGACACCGACAAAGACGGCGATCTGGACAAAAACAGCGTAGTGATCACCCAGCCGGGCACCAAAGGCTCGGTCACGATTGGCGAAGATGGCAAGCTGATCTACACCCCAAATAAGGGTGAGCACGGCACGGACACCATCAAATACACCGTCAAAGACAGCAACGGCAACGTGTCGGAAGAAGCAACCGTGACCGTCACTATCGACGCGGCGCCAGTGGCGAACGAAGATAAAGCTGATACGCGCCACAATACGCCAGTTGAAATTGATATCACGGCGAACGATACCGACCTCGACGGTGATTTAGATAAAAATAGCGTAGTGATCACCCAGCCGGGCACCAAAGGCACGGTCACGATTGGCGAAGATGGCAAGCTGATCTATACCCCAAATCCAGGAGCAACGGGTACCGACACCATCACTTATACTGTGAAAGATAAGAACGGCAACGTCTCCAACGAAGCAACGGTAACTATCAATATTGATGCACCGCCAGTGGCCGTTGATGATAAAGCAACGACCAAAGAATCGGTGCCCGTGACCATCGACGTGTTAGCCAACGACACCGATTTAGACAAAGACATTGATCCAAGCACGCTGGTGATCAAAACCAATGGCAACAAAGGCACCGCCACCATTGTTGACGGCAAACTGGTATATACCCCGAATGCTGGTGAAGTGGGCACCGACACCATCACTTACCAAGTGTTCGATAAGAACGGTAACGTCTCCAACGAAGCGACGGTAACTATCAATATCGATGCACCGCCAGTGGCCGTTGATGATAAAGCAACGACCAAAGAATCGGTGCCGGTGACCATCGACGTGTTGGTCAATGACACCGATTTAGACAAAGATATCGACCCAAGCACGTTGGTGATCAAAACCAATGGCAGCAAAGGCACCGCCACCATTGTTGACGGCAAACTGGTATATACCCCGAATGCCGGTGAAGTGGGCACGGATACCATCACGTACCAAGTGTTCGATAAGAACGGTAATGTCTCCAATGAAGCGACCGTGACAGTCGATATCGACGCGGCACCGGTGGCAGTTGATGATAAAGCAACGACCAAAGAATCGGTGCCCGTGACCATCGACGTGTTAGCCAACGACACCGATTTAGACAAAGACATCGACCCAAGCACGTTGGTGATCAAAACCAATGGCAGCAAAGGCACCGCCACCATTGTTGACGGCAAACTGGTATATACCCCGAATGCCGGTGAAGTGGGCACCGACACCATCACGTACCAAGTGTTCGATAAGAACGGTAATGTCTCCAATGAAGCGACCGTGACAGTCGATATCGACGCGGCACCGGTGGCAGTTGATGATAAAGCAACGACCAAAGAATCGGTGCCAGTGACCATCGACGTGTTAGCCAACGACACCGATTTAGACAAAGACATCGACCCAAGCACGCTGGTGATCAAAACCAACGGCAGCAAAGGCACCGCGACCATTGTTGACGGCAAACTGGTATATACCCCGAATGCCGGCGAAGTGGGTACCGACACCATCACGTATCAAGTGTTCGATAAAAACGGCAACGTCTCCAACGAAGCGACGGTGACAGTCGATATCGACGCGGCACCAGTGGCCGTTGATGATAAAGCTGCTACCAAAGAATCGGTGCCCGTGACCATCGACGTGTTAGCCAACGACACCGATTTAGACAAAGACATCGACCCAAGCACGTTGGTGATCAAAACCAATGGCAGCAAAGGCACCGCGACCATTGTCGACGGCAAGTTGGTTTATACCCCAAATGCGGGTGAAGTGGGCACCGACACCATCACGTACCAAGTGTTCGATAAAAACGGTAACGTCTCCAATGAAGCGACGGTGACAGTCGATATCGACGCGGCACCAGTGGCAAAAGATGACTCAGCAAAAGCCAATAAAGCGACACCTGTTGAGATTGATGTACTCGGTAATGATACTGACTTAGATAATGATATCGATCCAAATACGTTAGCAGTTGTTGAGCAGCCATCACAAGGCACCGTGAGTATTGTGAACGGCAAGCTGGTGTACACACCTAATGCGGATGCGAAGGGTACGGACACCATCACTTACACAGTGAAGGATGCTAACGGTAATGTTTCCAATAAAGCGACCGTGACCATTGTAATCAATGAACCCCCCGTTGCTGGTGATGACCACGGTCAAACTAAGCAAGGTGTTCCGACAATTATTGATGTGTTGATTAATGACAAAGATCCTGATGGAGATTTGGATAAATCAACCCTGCATATTGAAAAGAATGGCAGCAAAGGTACCGCGACGTTTGATGCAGATGGCAAACTGATTTATACACCAAAACCAGGTGCTACAGGCCAAGATACCATCACTTATACCGTGAAAGATAAGGATGGCAGCATCTCAAATACAGCGACTGTCACTATTGATATTACACCAACGCAAACGACACCGACGGAAGTCTTCGAGAAAGGCTTAAGAACGGATGGAACTGCGGGTGATAAATCGCCTGTGACTGTGCATGGCGTTATTGAGTTATCCAACCCAACGGATAAACCAACAACTCCAAGCGATATTAAGATCATTGAGCCGACAACCAAGCTGACTTCAGGTGGAGAACCTATTTCATGGGAATCTACTGACAATGGTTTTGTGGGTAAAACACCAAATGGAAAAGAAGTGATTTCCGTTAAAGTGACAGATACCCCAACCGCAGATGGCAGCACAAAGGTTAATTATGAAGTTAATCTAAAAGGCCTTGTCGATCACCCAGCAGGCAAAGACTCTCTGAATATTGATTTTGGTGTGAAAAATGGCACCGATGAAGTGAAAACTGAAATCGTGGTTCATGATGATAAGCCTGAAGCCTCGAATGTTGAGTTATCAGTAGAACCACCAGTTGAAAATACCTTTTATGCTAACTTGATTATCTCGTTAGATTTGTCCAGTAGCATGGGTAGAGATGATAGTGGTATTCAAGGCGGTAACACAGCATCAGGAATGAAAACGCGATATGACGCTGCGTTAGATTCAATTGATAGCGTGTTAAGTAGTTACGAAGAGCGCCTAAACAGTGCTGATGAAGGAAAAGTGCGCGTTAGCATTAATGGTTTTGCTAAGCAAGCATCAGCAATTGGTGGAGCTCCGGGCTACCCAATGGATCAACCATACTGGTGTACCATCTCTGAAGCGAAACAAATTATTGAAGGCCTACGTGGTGCTCAAACGCTGCGCCCAGACTGGAATGTTATCGGTGTAGATACTAACTATGATGCAGCATTGCAGCAGGTGATCAGTATTTTCCAAAAAACATCCAGTAGTGGCATGGAACCGATTGATGCAAAAGATATTAATGGGAAACTAGATAACACATTGTTTGTGATTACTGATGGTATTCCAAACTTCGGTAACCAAAGCAATAGCCAAGATCCTGCAGCAGGAAATGGTATCGCACCCACATCGCCAAATGGTTTTGTCCCAGGAAGCCCAAATACTGATATTGGTGAAGATAGCTGGAAGGCTTTCTTAACAGAAAAAGGTATTCGCTCTGTGGCTATTGGTATTGGTCAAGATATGCTCAATAGCGTGGGTGGTAAAACAGGTGAAGAGTTTATTCAGCCTATCGCTTTTGATGGTCAAAAAGGCCAAAACAACGACGCTAACGACGTTATCGTTCTGAAAGATATGAGCTCTTTAGGTAACATCCTTAGCAAATATGTCCCTAATGAAAACACTATCGAAAGTAGCTTCTCAAAAGCGAATGATGGCAAGGAAACCCTGAGCTTCGGCGCGGATGGCATGAAATCTATCAGCATTGAGGTGGATGGCCACACTTACAAATACGATCCAAAAACCAAGGGAATCACGTCGGATAACCTTGATAAGAGCATGTGGGTTGATTTTGGTCAGGGTGAATTAGCCGTTAAAACCGATGCGGGCGGTTTACTCTCTATCTCTTTAGGTGAGAAAAACTTTGGTCACTTAACCTATCGTCCGGGGGCAACACGCCCAACGGGAATGGAGAAAGAGACCTTTACGCTGACGTTAACCGATAACGACGGTACCAACGGTCAGTCATCAATTTCAGTGGATATCAGTAAGTTAAAAGAGTCAGGTAACACAGGCTTGAATGATACTGATTTAACAGCCCTGAAACTCTTCTCCCCAGAAAGTGCAATGGAGTTACATGGAGTAGACACCGATGTCAATGCAACATCAAGTCACTCTACTGGTTTCATGAATGCATCGTTAGATGCACTACAAGAAACTCAGAGCGCCATTATTTAAGGCTAATGATTGAGGGTTACCACGGGTAGCCCTCAATATTTTATTTCGCCAACACCAGTTTTATTTACTTTGTGCCAACTTTATGAAATCTCTAATTAATAGCATCTTAGCGTTATTCCTCGTGAAGATGCTTTCCCTTTCTGCTGTAGCAGATGTGATTGAATTAAAAAACTTATTAAAAGATTCACTCGATAATGCCCCAGAAGTCCAAGAGGCTTATGCCAATTATCAAGCGGCACAAAGCAACGTTAGTGCAGCGGAAGCTGGGCATTACCCGGTCGTCAGTTTAATGGGAACTCAGCCTCTTGCGCAGCAACACAAATACGAAAGTAACGCGATGGAATCGGGGTTTCACCTTGGTACCAAAGCGACCATGAACATTTATGCTTGGGGTGGAATTGAAGCGGGTGTAGACCGCGAACAGTCCAAGCAAAGCTACTATGAAAACCAATATATTCTTTCTCAAGAAGATATCAGCGTGCGCATCAGCCAGCTTTATTTGCAGGTTTTACGCCACAAAGAAACCCTTGATGTGATTGATGAAAACCTCGTTCGTCATCACCAAATTGAAAAGCAACTGACCTCGATTGTTCAGCATGACTCTGGTCGAATGAGCGAATTAACGCAAGTGAAAGCGCGTACCTTAAAAGTGGAAATGAGCCGCGCTGAAACAGAAAGAAACCTGAATTTAGCCCTGAGCCAATTATCGATTTTGACTCAGCGCCAGCTAACTGTTGACCAATTTGTTGACCCATTCAGAGCCACGACTAGCGGTGCGATTTTAGCCAAATTTCAAGAAGATAATCTAGAAAATAACCCAAGCTATAAAGCCCAAGTGGCCGATGCTCAAAGCCTTGATGCTGAAGTTAAAGTCGCCAGCGCCATGAGAAAGCCAGCACTGAATTTAGAAGTTAATGCGACACCAGATAATAGCGAAGTTTTCTTACGTGTTTCTTGGAATATTTTCGACCAAGCGAGCTATTACAGCCAAGCACAGAAAGAGTACGCCCTGTCCGCAGCCAATGAACGTATTAAAAAAACATTCCGTGAAATCAAAGAAATGAGCCAATCTGCGGCGATCAATATGGCGCAAAGTGAAAAACAAGGAAATATAGCCAAAGCCTATATCGCAGAGCAAAAAGTGGTGATCAGCAACTATGAAAAGCAATTTACGATCAACCGCCGCACTTTGATTGATTTGCTTGATGCGTATAACGAGCTAGCAAGTATTCAAACCAGCGCTGTTATCTTACAAAACGACTTCCGTGACGCGACACTCAATTACCTCAGTGTGCAGGTAAAAATGTCTGCATGGATGAACCAAGAATTGGCTTCCAGATAAATTATGAACATTATTAATAACCTATCTTTAGTTACTAAGCGTTTGGGTTATACCCTTTCACCAGAAATTTTATTAGCACAAACTAAACGCACGGAATCGAAATCTTTTGATTATGCCTCGCTGGCGAGTGTGTTGAACTCACACCAATTTGATAACCAGATCATTGAAATCGATCTGCATAAGATCCCGACGATTGCGGCGCCATTTCTGGTGCTATTAGCAAACAATGAATCGGTAGTGATCAGCAAAATTGAAGATGGCGAACATGGGCGTCATTTTGAGATCTTAACGGAAGAAGGTTTACGTCAAACATTAAGTGTGCAAGATCTGGCAGCGAACTACAGCGGCTACAGCTGGTTTATTAAACGCAATATTCGCTCAGAAACCCGTTCGGAAATTGATAAATACGAAGCTAGCGGTTTCTGGAAAGTGATTTGGCGTTATAAAAAATATTACTACCAAGTGGTCATCGCATCATTTGTGATCAACTTATTGGCATTAATCAGTTCCTTGTATGTGATGAACGTGTATGACCGAGTGATCCCAAACCAAGCTTACGAAACCTTATGGGTACTGACCATCGGCGTTGTACTGGCCATTGGTTTTGAGTTTCTCGCCAAAATGCTGCGATCTTATCTATTAGATATCGCAGGGAAAAAAGCGGACATTGTGATCAGCGCCATGCTCTTCCACCGCGTGATGGGGATCCGCCTTGATAAGCGCCCAGCATCATCAGGATCGTATGCGAACAACTTACGTGACTTCGAATCCATTCGTGAGTTTATGACCAGTGCGAGCTTATTAGCCCTCGTCGATCTGCCGTTTATTTTGCTGTTTATCGGCGTAATCAGCATGATTGGTGGCTACCTAGCATTAGTGCCACTGACGATTATCCCGATTGTAGTGATCGCAGGTCTTTTGATCCAAAAGCCACTGGCGAAAGGGATCAACGCCTCAATGAAAGAAACATCTCAACGCCAAGGCTTAGCGGTGGAATCCATTGAAGGGATCGAAACCTTAAAGCTGAATAATGCGGTGAATTGGGCGCAACAACGCTGGGAAATGCTTACCGAGAAAACGGCATTTTCATCCATCGCCGTGCGCAATCTGACCAATTTTATGGTCAACTTCAGTGCGGCGATGCAGCAGCTCAATACCGTCGGTTTAGTGTGCTTGGGAACTTACCTGATCCACGCGAACGATGTGAACTCGCGTATTACGATGGGGGCGCTGATCGCCAGTGTGATCTTATCGGGTCGTGCGCTAGCACCGCTTGGGCAGATCGCAGGGCTGGCAACACGTTTCCAATCAGCGCGTATGGCATTAGCCGGCGTACGAAATATCTTTAGCCGTCCTATCGAGCGTGAAGATCATAAGAAATACATCTCGCCGACTTCCGTTAATGGAACATTACGACTGACCAATGTGACCTATCAATATAATAAAGATGGGCAGCCAGCATTAAACAACATTAACTTAGAGATCAAAGCGGGGGAGAAAGTCGCGATCCTCGGCAAAATCGGTGGCGGAAAAAGTACATTACTGAAGCTACTGACAGGCTTATATGAGCAACAGCAAGGGAATATTAGCTTAGATGATCTCGATATTCGCCAAATTGACCCGATTTTCCTCAGAAGCAAAGTCGGTATGCTGACGCAAAAGCCGCGTTTATTCTTCGGAACCTTACGTGAAAACTTGGATTTAGCACGTCTTGATGGCTACTCCAGCGATGACGATTTAGTGCGTGCGCTCAAACGCTTCCAGCTCGATAAAATTATTCGTCAGCATCCAGCCGGGCTTGATATGCCGCTAGGGGAAGATGGTTTAGGGCTTTCAGGCGGACAAAAACAGATGGTGGCACTGGCGCAGTTAACCCTACATAACCCAAATGTGGTGTTACTGGATGAGCCAACCACGGGCATTGATGTGGATACCGAAAAATTGGTGCTTGATGCGCTAGAGGCGTGGACGAAAGATAAAACGCTGATTGTCGTTACCCACAAGTTGCCAATTTTACGTTTAGTTGACCGCATTATCGTGATGGATGAAGGCAAAATCTTAATTGATGGACCGAAGCAGAAAGTCTTAAAAGCGTTAGGACAAACGGAGCAAGCCACTGGCACGGTAACGACAGATAAACCCGCTCCACAGTCTACGCCACAAGTGCGAGTCGTTTCACAGGTTAGGCACGTCATTAATAAAGAAGAAGGGGCGATTTAAAATGGATCAATATGGTAAAGCGCCAAAAGAGCATCGCACTTTTTCCAGTGACTTTTCTCATGATTTAGAATCGGTAATGAGAAAAGAGCGCAGTAACTTACTGTTTTTGCCTATTATCTTTCTGGCGCTGTTACTGACGATTTTTGTGGTCTGGGCGTATAACAGTCACTTAGAAGAGATCATTCGTGGGCAAGGAACCATTATTCCAAGTAGCCGTGAGCAAGTCATTCAAAGTATCGACCCTGGCAATATCCAAGAGATGTACGTCAAAGAAGGGGATATTG
Organism: Providencia sp. JUb39; assembly: GCF_012272845.1. Lineage (NCBI taxonomy): Bacteria > Pseudomonadati > Pseudomonadota > Gammaproteobacteria > Enterobacterales > Morganellaceae > Providencia > Providencia sp. JUb39. The sequence goes on from NZ_JAAWXD020000001.1 coordinate 969,115, forward strand.
TCGAAAAAGGGCAGATTTTGCTGAAGCTGGATGATGCGCGCAGTATGGCATTATTGCGTGAAAGCCAAGCGCGAGTGCAAAACCTTGAAGCCATCTCAGCGCGTTTGCAGGGAGAATCTCGCAACGAAGTTCCTGATTTCTCAAAGATAACGGATCAAGACTTAGTCGAGCGTGAAACCAATGCTTATAACGCGAAAAAAACGCAGCGTGATCAAGCTATTGCAGGCTTACGTCAAAGCAAAGGGTTATTAGACCGAGAAATCGCTATTACCAAACCGCTGGCGAAAGAAGGGTTGGTTTCCAATGTGGAAATTCTGCGTATGGAAAGACAATCGGTTGAATTAGCGACGCAAATTAATGAACGCATGAATAACTACCTTGCGGAAGCAAACGCTGAGTTGGTGAAAGTGGAATCGGAGCTGGATCAAGCGGAAGAGACCATGAGTATGCGTGAAGATCCTGTCACTCGCTCGGAGATCCGCGCGCCCGTTCATGGCATCGTAAAAAATATTAAGATCAATACCATTGGTGGCGTGGTGAATACGGGGCAAGACATCCTTGAGATCATTCCCCTCGATGATAAATTGATGGTGGAAGCTTATATTCGCCCACAAGACGTCGCTTTTTTAAGACCGGGAATGCCGGTGGTCGTTAAAGTCACTGCTTATGATTATGCCATTTATGGTGGCTTGAATGGGGTCGTGAAGTTAATCAGCCCAGACACGCTGAGTAATGATAATCGTCGAAGTGAATTGAAGCTTAATCCGGATGAAACGTTCTACCGCATTCTTGTCGAAACAGATACCAATTACTTGTTAGACAAAAATAACCATAAAATGGAAATCATTCCAGGTATGGTGGCATCGGTGGATATCAAAACGGGAGAGAAAAGCGTCTTTGATTACCTGATTAAGCCTATCACGCGGATGAAACAAGCGATGACAGAGCGTTAATCGCGATAAAAAAATCAAAAAGAAAGCAATGTGAAAACAAGGGCGCAAAAATGAGCGCCCTTGTTGTTTTGTGCGGGTTTACCAGTGAAAAATTTGCCAAATATCACTAATATTGCGGCTAATTACTCAAGATGCATAAATCACCTTGATCCTAAGTGGTGAACTCAGGTTTAATAAGGTCAGGCAATTGCGCAAAACGAAGAACTCAAAGGGATATTTTGCGCAATGGAATGGATTCAGCTTGACGGTTGCGATAAAGATCCGCAGTCTGCTGTCATATTGTTTCAAATAATTGCTGTATGGATGAAATTGCGCTAGTTTCGTAGGGTCTCATCGCCAAACTTCAAGTTGTGGGTAGGTCTAATAAGCTTTTATGCACCTGCGGCTCGAATTATTGAGGCTAACTCTATAAACCGCAATGATTCCCTATTGCGTTGTGAATATTGGTTTAAGTACGTTCTATCCTACTTGGAGTATACTAATGACGACTCGTAAAACCCTTGCTAATGCTATCCGCTTTCTAAGTATGGATGCGGTTCAAAAAGCAAAATCAGGGCACCCTGGCGCACCAATGGGCATGGCTGATATTGCTGAAGTTCTTTGGCGCAACCATATGAATCATAACCCAGCAGATCCACATTGGGCTAACCGCGACCGCTTCGTACTGTCTAACGGTCACGGTTCAATGCTGATTTACAGCTTGCTGCACCTGACCGGTTATGACTTATCTATTGATGAGTTAAAGAACTTCCGTCAATTACATTCTAAAACCCCGGGTCACCCAGAATATGGTTATACGCCAGGTGTTGAAACCACTACCGGTCCTTTAGGTCAAGGTATTGCAAACGCAGTGGGTTTTGCGATTGCAGAACGTACTTTAGCGGCACAATTTAACCGTCCAGGTCATGACGTTGTCGACCACCACACATATGTGTTCATGGGTGACGGTTGTATGATGGAAGGTATCTCCCACGAAGTCTGTTCATTAGCGGGTACCCTGAAATTAAATAAACTGGTCGCATTCTACGATGACAACGGTATCTCTATCGATGGTGAAGTCGAAGGCTGGTTTACTGATGATACCGCAGCACGTTTCGAAGCCTACGGCTGGCACGTTATCCGTGACATCGATGGTCACGATGCAGACCAAATCAACGCAGCAGTGAACGAAGCACACAAACAATCAGACAAACCAACGCTGATTATGTGCAAAACCGTTATCGGTTTTGGTTCACCAAACAAAGCAGGCACAGAAGCGGTTCACGGCGCACCTTTAGGTGATGCAGAAATCGCAGCAACTCGTGAAGCACTGGGCTGGAAATTCGGTCCATTCGAAATCCCAGCAGATATTTACCAAGCTTGGGATGCACGCGAAGCCGGTAAAGAAAAACAGCATTCTTGGAATGAAAAATTTGCGGCATACGCAAAAGCATACCCAGAATTAGCGAAAGAATTCGAACGTCGTATGGCGGGTGAACTGCCAGCGAACTTTGATGCAGAAGCGAAAAAATTTGTTGAAAATCTGCAACAAAACCCTGCGAACATCGCAAGCCGTAAAGCATCTCAAAATGCGTTAGAAGCATTCGGTAAAGTATTACCAGAATTCATGGGCGGTTCTGCGGACTTAGCGCCAAGTAACTTAACCATGTGGTCTGGCTCTAAACCTCTGAACGAAGACAAAGCGGGTAACTACATCCATTACGGTGTTCGTGAATTCGGTATGTCCGCTATCATGAACGGTATCGCTCTGCACGGCGGTTTCATCCCTTACGGCGCAACATTCTTAATGTTCGTTGAATACGCACGTAACGCAGTACGTATGGCAGCGCTGATGAAAATTCGTAGCATCTTCGTTTACACCCATGACTCTATCGGTCTGGGTGAAGATGGTCCAACGCACCAACCAGTAGAACAACTGGCAAGCCTGCGTGTGACACCAAACATGAGCACATGGCGTCCATGTGACCAAGTAGAATCTGCGGTTGCATGGAAATATGCCATTGAGCGTAAAGATGGTCCAAGCGCACTGATTTTCTCTCGTCAAAACCTAGAACAGCAACCTCGTACCGCTGAGCAATTAGCAAATATCGAGAAAGGCGCTTATATCCTGAAAGATTGCGCAGGCACGCCTGAACTGATCTTTATTGCGACAGGTTCTGAAGTTGAATTAGCGGTGAAAGCAGCTGACCAACTGACTGCGGAAGGTCGTAAAGTTCGCGTTGTTTCTATGCCTTCTACAGATGCATTCGACAAGCAAGATGCGGCTTATCGTGAAGCCGTCCTGCCTGCAAACGTCAGTGCTCGTGTGGCTATCGAAGCGGGTATCGAAGATTACTGGTTCAAATACACAGGTCTGAATGGTGCTATCATCGGTATGCACTCATTCGGTGAATCAGCACCCGCTGAGCAACTGTACAAAGAGTTTGGCATTACGGTTGAAAACGCCGTTAAAGCTGCAAAATCTCTGCTGAAATAATTCATTTAATTGCTTGAGGTGTGTTCTGAATAAACGGTCGCGCCTCTGAAAATCAAGTGAATTAACCTAATTTACGCCTCAATATCAAGTTTGGTATTGGGGCGTTGTTTTTTTGTGCACCGTTTCTTGTTTTTCTATTGCGTTCTCTAAATATATCCCTTAATCTAAAACTCAATAAGCTGAACCGTTTCAGTTGTATTTGAAATAATGTAAATAAATTTTAAAAATGTCGAGTGAAGCACACTTTTGATGTTTGACAGTTAAAATGAGCAGTAGAGTTGGTGGTAGTCAGTTATCCTTAGCAACCGTGTGATTTTGCTCAGATACAAGGTGTAGAATGGCAATCAGGGTAGCAATAAACGGCTTCGGTCGAATTGGTCGAAGTGTTCTCAGAGCGTTATATGAATCAGGTCGCCGGGCAGAAATTGTCGTTGTTGCGGTTAATGAATTAGCGGAACCTGAAGGTATCGCTCATTTGCTGAAATATGATTCAAGTCACGGACGCTTTGCGTGGGATGTTCGCCTTAATGGCGACCAGCTACAAGTTGGAGATGACAGTATGCGTCTTTTCCATCAAGCGGATATCAGCAAGCTACCTTGGAAAGAGCTCGGTGTGGATGTGGTATTAGATTGCACGGGTGTTTACGGCTCTCGCGAAGATGGGTTAAAGCATCTGCAAGCCGGCGCGAAAAAAGTGCTTTTTTCCCATCCAGGAACCGATGACCTCGATGCGACCATTGTGTATGGCGTTAACCATGATAGCCTACAAAGAAGCGATAACATCGTTTCCAATGCGTCTTGTACTACCAACTGTATTATTCCAGTCATCAAAGTGTTGGATGATGCATTTGGTATCGAGTCAGGCACCGTCACCACCATTCATGCATCCATGAATGATCAACCCGTGATTGACGCTTACCATAAAGATTTACGCAGAACGCGCGCAGCGAGCCAATCGATTATTCCTGTTGATACCAAATTAGCAGCGGGGATCACTCGAATTTTTCCAAAATTCCAAGGCAGCTTTGAAGCGATTTCTGTACGCGTTCCAACCACTAATGTCACCGCCATTGACTTAAGTGTCACTGTAGATGCGGATGTTTGTGTTGATAAAGTTAACAAGCTATTACAGAGCGCCGCGCACGGGCATTTTCGTGGTATAGTAGACTATACTGAACTACCGTTAGTCTCGATGGATTTTAATCATGATCCGCACAGCGCGATTATTGATGGCACGCAAACACGAGTTAGCGGCAAGAACTTAATCAAAACCCTGGTTTGGTGTGATAACGAATGGGGGTTTGCTAACCGGATGCTAGATACAACCCTAGCGATGGCAGCAACAGGTTTAAACTAATTGGCGCCTGACAGACAGCGGGGCACAATAGGTAAATACACTATTGACCACCTCGCACAGTCGCTAATGAAAACTTTATAGAGAATCAACAAGAGGATTCACCATGTCTGTAATTAAGATGACCGATTTGGACTTAGCGGGTAAACGCGTTTTCATTCGTTCGGACCTAAACGTTCCTGTTAAAGACGGTAAAGTTACTTCAGATGCACGTATCCGTGCTTCATTACCAACAATTGAATTAGCGCTGAAACAAGGTGCTAAAGTCATGGTTACTTCCCACCTCGGTCGTCCGACGGAAGGTGAGTACAATGAAGAGTTTTCACTGCAACCTGTTGTTGACTATCTGGCAGAAAAATTAGACAACCCAGTTCGTTTAGTTAAAGACTACCTGAACGGTGTTGATGTCGCTGCTGGCGAATTAGTTGTTTTAGAGAACGTGCGCTTTAACAAAGGCGAGAAGAAAGACGACGAAACGCTTTCTAAGCAGTATGCTGCACTGTGTGATGTCTACGTAATGGATGCATTCGGTACTGCTCACCGTGCTCAAGCGTCAACGCATGGCGTTGCTAAATTTTCACCAGTTGCGTGTGCAGGCCCGCTGTTAAGCAACGAATTAGAAGCATTAGGCAAAGCGTTAGGTAACCCAGCGCGCCCAATGGTTGCTATCGTAGGCGGTTCTAAAGTTTCCACTAAACTGACGGTATTAGATTCCCTGTCTAAAATCGCTGACCAACTGATTGTGGGTGGTGGTATCGCGAATACTTTCATCGCAGCAGAAGGCAACAATGTGGGGCGCTCACTGTATGAAGCGGACCTGATCCCAGAAGCGAAAAAATTACTGGCTAACTGCCAAATCCCAGTGCCAACTGATGTTCGCGTGGCTACCGAGTTCTCAGAAACTGCTGAAGCAACACTGAAAGCAAGTAACGCTATCAAAGATGATGAGCAAATTCTGGACTTAGGTGATGAATCCGCAGAACGTCTGGCTGAAATTCTGAAAAATGCGAAAACCATTCTTTGGAACGGCCCTGTGGGCGTATTCGAATTCCCTAACTTCCGTAAGGGAACAGAAATCGTTGCTCGTGCTATTGCAGACAGTGACGCTTTCTCAATCGCTGGTGGTGGTGACACCCTAGCGGCGATCGATTTATTCGGTATCGCTGATAAGATTTCATACATTTCTACCGGTGGCGGTGCTTTCCTTGAATTCGTTGAAGGTAAAAAGCTCCCAGCCGTTGTGATGCTAGAAGAACGTGCTAAAGCGTAATTAATTTGTTCATACACAACAGGCAGCGTAGGCTGCCTGTTCACCACAGGACCTTTTCACATGTCTAAAATTTTTGATTTTGTTAAACCAGGTGTTATCACTGGTGATGATGTACAGAAAGTTTTCGCGGTTGCCAAAGAAAATAACTTTGCATTGCCAGCTGTGAACTGTGTTGGTACTGATTCAATTAACGCCGTACTTGAAGCGGCAGCTAAAGTACGCGCTCCGGTTATTGTTCAGTTCTCTAACGGTGGTGCTGCATTTATCGCAGGTAAAGGCCTGAAAGCTGAAGGGCAACAAGCAGCTATCTTAGGTGCAATTTCAGGTGCATACCACGTACACCAAATGGCAGAGCACTACGGTGTGCCAGTGATTCTGCACACTGACCACTGTGCGAAGAAATTACTGCCATGGATTGACGGTCTGTTAGATGCGGGTGAAAAACACTACGCGAAAACCGGTAAACCACTGTTCTCTTCTCACATGATTGACCTGTCAGAAGAATCTCTGGAAGAAAACATTGCAATCTGTTCTAAATATTTAGAGCGCATGGCGAAAATCGACATGACTCTGGAAATCGAATTAGGTTGTACTGGTGGTGAAGAAGACGGTGTTGATAACACTGGCATGGACAGCTCAGCGCTGTACACCCAACCAGAAGACGTGGCTTACGCTTACGAAAAACTGAACGCTATCAGCCCACGTTTCACTATCGCGGCTTCTTTTGGTAACGTACACGGTGTTTATAAGCCAGGTAACGTACAATTAACGCCAAAAATTCTGCGTAATTCCCAAGACTACGTGTCTGAGAAATTTAACCTGCCACACAACAGCTTAGATTTCGTTTTCCACGGTGGTTCCGGTTCAAGCGCTGCTGAAATCAAAGAAGCAGTAAGCTACGGTGTTATCAAAATGAACATCGATACCGATACTCAGTGGGCAACATGGGATGGTATTTTACAGTATTACAAAGCGAAAGAAGGCTACCTGCAATCTCAGTTAGGTAACCCAGAAGGCGATGATAAGCCAAACAAAAAATACTACGATCCACGTGTGTGGCTGCGTAAAGCACAAGACTCAATGGTTGTTCGTTTAGAGCAAGCATTCAAAGAACTGAACTGTGTAGACGTTCTGTAATTTACGAGTTTAACTTGTGAATAAATCATCCCCCAGCAGGGTAACTTGCTGGGGGATTTTTTATGTTTTCATTAAGGTGCCTGTGACTTGCCTGTATTGATTGCTAGCGCCTTGCATTTCTTGTAATCTTCGCGTGCTTTAAACACTCCGAAATGCCCTATAAGGTAATGCAAATGACTGAACATAAATCTAAAGACCCATTACATGGGGTTACACTTGAAATGCAGGTAACTGAATTAGTTAACCATTATGGCTGGGCAAAATTAGGCAACATTATCAAAATCAACTGCTTCAACAAAGATCCCAGTATAAAATCAAGCTTAAAATTCCTACGAAGAACGCCATGGGCGCGGGCTGAAGTTGAAGCGCTCTATCTTGATATGCTAGAAGACGATTCAATGGATGATGCCAATTCATCTTCTGATGATCCGTGGGGAAATCACCGTATTTAATATCTCGATTACAATGCGCCTCTAATTGCGGGACAATACATTAGTATTTATTTTTCTAATTATTGAATTAGCAGGTTCGAGCGATGTAGAAATATCAGTCTAGGTTGCTTTTAGGAATGAAAATGCCCCCTAAAAATAGACTTAGAGGGCATGATTATGTCGCGATCAAATAAGGTTTTCGGCGATATAAATACAACAGCATTACAGATTAATCGGTACTGTTACCGAAGAATTTCTACGCTCTAAAAAGTAATTTAAATCACATTGAAGCACATTGGCAAAAATACATAATCGGTGGATTGTAAAATTTTGAGTTCCACGTTCATAGCGAGAGATCTGCTGTTGGCTTAAGCCCGTTTTTTTACCAAGAATACTGGCACTCCAGCCCAATAAAAGTCGGCGTTTACGGACTTTTGCACCAATATCAGTATTGGAGATTTGATTGTCATAGAGAGTCATTATGCTGTCCTCGTTTATCTTTTAATTTTCTCATTATGCAAATGAGAAAATATTGGTGTGAAAGAAAGATTGACCATTAAATAAATTTAATCCAATAATAAAAACGATGAGGCCAATAATAAAAGTGCTAAAACTAAACAATAAAGAAAGATGTTTATTAATATAAAAACTGGATTGTTCTTTCAGTGGGAATGAAGCATCTGAAAATGATAAAAACAATATAATCATTCCCCAATGTAACACTGATTGTAAAAATGGGTGTTCTAAATTACTATTAATAACCATAGGCGTTAATGCTAATACCAAGGATATTGAGTAACCGTTCCCATTTTTTTTATATTTAATAATTGACTGATAAATAACATATATACCCCCCGTTATTATTAGTGACATAAAAATAAGGTTGATAAACCCACCAGTCATAATCCAACGCAATATTTCATTATAAATATGAGGGACAATATAATTTTCAGAACTTAAAAATGGGAGCTGATTTTTCTCCATGCTCGCATTAATAATTAAAGGTTGTTCCCAAACTTCAGCTGGTGGGTAGATAAACAGTGAAATGGAAAACCGTAACATTTGTTTAAGGTGAAAGCGGTTGATTATCTCACTGTCGATGTACTTTGGGCATAGCTGAATAAGGTAAACTCCAATAAATACAGCGACGGCAATAATGAAATAGCTGACACTGACCCTTACTTTATTCTTTTGATAAAACAAACAGATAAAAACAAATGCACATACTGCAAAACTCAATGTTGTGGTGATGGATTGCAGAACAACCAGCGTCACCGTAAACAAGAAAATACAGAAACTTAATAGTGTTATGCGGCATTTTTCTTGGATGAGTGATGCGAGTTTAAATTGTGATAACACAAGGGTCATCAACGAAAACATACAGCTCATCGCCATGTTAACCGATAAAATGGTAATTTGTTGCGTCAAACCATATGATCGCATATCTGTTGCAAAATAAAAAATACTGGTTTCAAAAAAGTACTGATAAATAGTAAATAAACACTGAATAACATTAATAGCGATAAAGCAGTAAATACAGAAAGATTGGATTAGCCACTTTTCTCGTATTTGCAGTCCAACAATATACAGTATGACTCCTGCGCTAATACCAGACCAATACCAAAATATAACATTATGACTTTCTTTTAGATAAAAAAGATTGATGCTTAATATGGCTAGCGCTAAACAAAAACACATTGCAGGAATCGTAATGAAAATCCGATTTTTTCTATAAAATACGGTAAATGCAATGATGGAAATAATTAATGCAATCGCTAACCAGCTAATAATATTTTGTGGCAGCGATTGCCTTAAGCTACCTAAATTATCAATGTAAATTATGCTGGCGAGATTCCAAATAATAAAAATACTAATAAATACAGCACGAGAAAGCATAATCATAAAATTTATACTGCATGTTAATTATAAATAAGTTGCAATTAACCACGCATTACCAGTGTATTTTCCTGGCTCAGCATCTAATCCATAAAGGTGGCTTTCGATTTCAATATTTTTCACTTTATCAATGGTGGTTTCGATAGTTTTACCGCGGTAGTTACTCTCTGCATCGTACAGTGATAACTCAGAGTAAATCGTGTTATTACCTGATTTCAGCGGCACACGCTTTTGTGGATCGTTATCCATAACGTAATCTAAGGCGAATTTTACTCTAACCCCCTGACTTCTATCACATTGATAGGTTGCAGTACGGGTTTGTTTACTATCAAATTCAATGGCATCCAGTGTATTGTGATTGATATTTAAGTTATCAATATTGGATTTACAGTTTGATGGGTAGTTAATCACCGACTGAGTTAAATCCAGTTTTACACTCGCTTTATCCGCTGGAACGAACACATCAGGTGTACCCGGATATTGGAACATTCGGGTATAGCCCGCAATCATTGCTGGTGGAATAACAACTTTGCCATCAATGGGAATATCTTTCACATAAATACGTACTTCAAATGGGAATTGAACGGTGAAGAATCCTGCGTCTAATGGCCCCATTTCTTCGGAAGAACACCCACGTCCAGAAATGTTTTTCCAACCCTGAGTAATTCCATTGTCTGAATACAGTGTGAAATAAGTATTCGCATTAATTTTATAAGCGGTTAACCCCTTAATGCTAAATCCAGCTTCTGGCATATAAGCAAAAACACGATGAAAGGCATAGTTCCATGCCAGTCCGTTTTGGTAGTTACCCACTAAAAAGTTCACCTTGCAATACACAGTACCGTAGGGCTGTGATGAACTTTCATTAATCACAATACCTTCTTTATTCGGTGGAGCGACGGAGTAGTATTTTTCGCCATTGCTTCCAATGGTCGGAGTGCTCGCGATGACCGAGTTATTGGAGACAAGATTCATCCTATAGCCACCGCCACTGGATGAGTAGCGAGTTAACCCATGAGACACTTGGCTATAGAGAAACAGTGACATCAGCATGGTCATTAATGAAATTAGCGAAGTTTTAGATGTTTTTTTCATTGTCGTTACCTAACTTTAGAGATAATCAATCATCACTGACAGTGCCGCACTAAACGGGCCGACTTCAAGTGTTTCAGGCACTTGATTCGTAACTAATTGTGACTGTAAGGTCAATGTGGCGGTGTCACCACTCACTGACGGGAAGATGGGCTCCCATTTCAGTAGATTGATAGCGGTATTTCTATTGGCTTGGGAAAAGCGGATCCCTAATCCTTGGATCGTGGTGCTTAATACCGTTTCGTTATTAATCGTGAGGGTCGACCCCTCTTTAGGGGATAAATAAATTCGTAAATTTTTACGCAGATCGCACTGTTTAATTAGGATCCCAAAGTTTTGCTTTTCTTCTGTTATGCGATCTAATGCGACATTTTGAAAATTCACATACAGCTCTTTATCACCATTTTCATTGGTGATCACACAGGATGGACGCACCAATGTGGTTTCCAAGGTAATTAAAATATCAGCCAGTGAAAAGCTGCTCATTAGCAGGCAAATCGCCCCTAAAAAACCGGATATTTTCATCTGCATTCTCCTACTGGTAGTCCAGATTGAAAGTGACTAAGGATGAGAAACTCCCTGTTTTGAGCCGCCCGTTAAAGGGCTTTTGTGCATATACCCCAAATTGCAGTGGGTTAATGGAGCCTTTTCCCGATTCCGTGACGGTACTGATATCAATCGGGGTATTAAATTTCAAAGGTTGAGCATTCTTGCCATCAGTTAACGCCAGTAACACATTGGACTCGCCGGTTGTTTTCAAATAGGTGACGCCATTGTGAGTTTCAGTATCTTGAGTATTTAGCGTAATTTTGATGGTCTTATTTAATGCCGCGGTTGAGCAATCGACGATATCCAACTGAAAAGGTTGAACATCAGAACGCCCCAGATTTTCAAGTTCAGAAAAGCGCAGACCTGATAAGTAAACCGTTTTCTTCGTGTCATCGTCGGATAAGCGACAACCGATAGGCACCAGTGTCCCTTCAAAATAGACGGATAGACTATTTGCCAAGCTGCCGTAGCTGGTAAATAACAAGCTACTCATGCCAACCATAAGTGCGAATGTTTTAGTCATAAATAATCTCCAAACGGCGTGCTGAGCTTTCGGCTGGAAGTAAAAAAGTCATACTTTTATTTGTCTGCGGCTTTGAAAAAACATATTGCTGACCCGCAAATTTCAACGTGAATGGCGCCCACGTTTGGTTATAAGTGCGGGTGACACAATGGGCATAACTCACAGTAAATTGATAAACAGGCTCATTGACATGATTGACCGCTCTCGTCATCGTCACATTAGGCTGGCAAGGCGTTATGAGAAAACGCGCATGAACATAAACAGTGCCTGTTGTTTCCAATAATGAGGGTTGCGATGGCGTTTCTGCCAATACAGGCATGGCGAACATGAGCGATAACCCAAAGTGATACAGTTTCATGTTGATATTCCTGTTTATCCGTTACGTCTATGGTGTGACTGTGCACTGCGATGCTTGGCACTTAAACGCCAGTGATGGCTTTCCACCATAATCATTGATATAGGTGAGATATGGCGTCGCAAATTTCGCTGATTTTAGGTTATGGGTTGATTTCGGTGGCACCATAACAGCATCAAAATCACTCTGCTCAGACTGCTTCTGGCTGTTACCAATGCCGATAACGGTCAGATAAAAACTTGTTGGGTTATTTAGCTGATAACCATTGGCTGTTGGGGTTAGTGTTACCTGTTTTGCCCACTCTTTTTTGCTATCCGCCACAATTGCTTCTGGGCGATAAAACAGTTTTACACGGCTTTGTAGGGCGATTTGTAGAACACCTGCTTCCGTTGATTTTGGTGGGATTTCACGCAAGTTATAGTAAAACAGAGACTCTCTATCCTGAGGTAACTTACTGATATCTGGCGCAGTGCTTAAACGAACTAAGCTAGTGGATTTTGGCTCCATACGCTGAATCGGTGGCGTCGCGATAATCGGGCCAGCTTCCAATTTTTTCTCTGACGCATCTTCTAACCATGATTGTGCTAGGTAAGGCAGTTCGGGGTTATCATTGCGAATAGTGATGTTAATAGACTGCTGATCACCATCAAAAATAATACGAGTACGATCCAATGTAACTGCGGCGTAAGTGGCGCCCATTGCACCGATAGAGGTCAATAAGACACTGGTGCGAAGTAAATTAAAAATATTTGATTTCATTTAAATTGTTTCCTAATGACAAATTAATACAGGGTAGCTTTCTGCACTGTTTTTAAACTCAGTGACTTGCGTACTGCATTGCAATTTATTTCCCCAGTAAAGGTTAAGCAGGTCATTTGGCATCACACCGACAATCCATGTGATCCCTTGCTCACCCACAATGCCGAGCTCAATGTTATTTTTATTACGCACACTGGCGCCAAAGGGTGGATAAGTGCCGTCTGCCAGTTTTAAACGGGCAAAGGTTTTTTCCCCTTGGATAACATTAAGGCTGCGATAACCGATGGCTCCACGGGTTAATGTGGCTTCGGCAACACTCTCTAACGCTTCGATATTGTTCGGTAATTTACTGGTATTAATTGATGCTGTTGTTTTGCGATAGCTACTCACGTTAGGGAGCACGGTTAAGCCAAAGCGGTTAGTTTTATAAACACCGCCGTTTAATGGCACGTTGCTCGCTCCCGGTGTTTCAACGACTAAGCGCGTTCCACCATAAGCTGCCTGATGCAGCGCAATTCCCTCTTTGACCAATGTGATCCCTCCGTTAATTGACCCACCAACGGTGTGGTACTCGTTGGGAACATAACTGGCATTGGCCGATAGTGATGCCGTTGGGAAGTTCTGGCTCAAATAACCACTAAAACTGGTTTGTGAGTCTTGATACTGTCCCGTTTGGTAACCTACGTTCAGGTTATAACTACGCTGATCGTTGTAGCCGCTATAGCCCACGTTATGGGTTGAAGAACGGCGCCCATTTTGGTCACGTGTATAACCCTCAGAGAAACTCATGCTGCTGCCCATTGTGAGGGGAACAGTGACATACAACGTAATGGCATCATCCTGATATCCCGCTCTTTTGGAGCGTGTCGCAGAAGCAGTTAAGCTGATATTTTTTAACCCTAAATAGGCAATATTGAAGGCGGTGTTGATATAGGCCCCAAATTGCTCTTCCGTTTGGCTATTCCAATACGTGTTGTATTGGTAGTTTCCACCCAGTGAGAACGCATCAAAATATTTATTAATATTGACCTGATAGCTCTCTTTGTGTGCTTGGGTTTCAATCCCTGTACGGCGTTCGTCCAACGTTTGTTGCAATGAACGATAGGTTTCATCCGAGAATCGATAGCCTGCGAAGGTAATGTCGGTTCTCGCCTCATCAAACGATTTTGAGTAACTTAAACGGTAACTGCGCCCTGTTAAGGTATTGCTGAGTAACTTTGCATGGGACTGCGTTATATCAAATGACAAGCTCCCGAAGGTGAATAAGTCACGCCCAAAACCAGCTGAAAATGCTTGGTAGTTTTTGGATAAAATCGAACCACCATAAATAGACCAAATATTATTAAGTCCATAAGAGAGTTCACCCGATGCGGTCATATCTCCTTCAAGGTGACGCCCATCGTAACGAGGTTTACCAACGGCAAACTTATAGCGAACTTGCCCTGGGCGTGTTAAATAAGGTAGCGCCGCTGTAGTAATGCTGAACTTTTGTTCTTCGCCATTTTCCTCACGCACCGTGACATCTAAGGTTCCACGGATTGAGCTATCCAACGTTTGGATCTGGAATGGACCTGCGGGAACCGTCGTCTCCAAAACAATTCGGTCATGGCTTTTGACGATGACCGTGGCGTTAGTCTGAGCTATCCCGATGATCTCAGGGGCGTATCCCGTCAGTTTCGGTGGCAGCATGTTTTCATCGGTTTCTAGTGATAGACCCGTGAACTGCCAAGAATCAAAAATAGCCGAGTAGAAATAGTTTTCCCCCAACGTTAGAACCGAGGCGATATTCGCTAATGAGCGATAAGCATATAAACGGCTGAATATGGCATCGCTATATTCATTGTTATAGTTACCCGATGATTTACGGTAGTTTGCTTGGTAATCCCCACGTAAACGCCACGCACCGAGGTTTAACCCTGTGGTTCCGTTCGCAGATAAATAGGATTCTTTTGTTCCGCTATCTCGGCGGGTAAAGGAGCCCGTCAAGGTGTAGTCGAGTAAAAAGCCGTTAATACCGTCTTCCCAGCGAGAAGGTGGCACCCAGCTAGGGTCGGTATATTCCAAATAACTTTGCGGGATCAAGATCGTCAGTGTTAACGTGGATAAATCCACGCTCATGGTACTGCCTTCAAGCGCAGACAAATCGATACACTGATCGTTATCGCGATATTTAATTAAGCGAACAGCTTCTGGTTTTAAGCCGAGTTGATCCGTAATAGCTGCTGGAACACAAACAACGCTAAATAATGAATCTTCGGCAGACGTTGGCGCACCTACAGTAATATCGCGGGCATTACCCAAACGTTCATTATTGACTTTAATCGTTAGATGATAATTTCCAGGCATAACAAATCCGGCCTGAGAAAACTGGCTAAAGTCAATATTCTGAGTATCTTTGGTATCAAGCATATCTGTATTAAATTCAACAGAAAAAGCAACAGTAGGAATACTGGATAAGCAAGATATAATAATTAACTGGTGAAAAATATTAAATTTAGCCATAGTGTTCTTATCATATAAATTAATTTAAAATATTTATTAGTCGTAACTTACATTGAATTTAATCGTGGCAAAGTAATTTCCGGGTTCAATCTCATTATTAATGGTGTCAATTTCTGTTTCATATTTCAAAAAACTGACTTTTGTTTTTCTATCAAAGTAAATAGCGCTATTTGAAATAGAATACGATTTATTCGGAGTGACTAAATTGTTATTGGTGTCATAAATATAGACAACGACACCATCCGTAGGACCTGACAGTTTGATTGCATTGTTGTAGATATCACTATTGGCAAAGAATTTAATTTTTATGCCTTTGCTATTATCTTTGTCATATTCACTAATGCAGTTGTTTAATTTAATGTTAAATGTTTTTCTATTATTATTTTTTGCTTCTTCTGTATTGATGTCACTTTTAGAAACAAGGTCATAATTAATATATTGATATTGGCTGTCTGTTTCTATTGAGCAGGGCGCAGCAACAATATATCCGCGCATAACAGTTTCACCACGAATTCCGCCATCAACTGTATATTCTGCATTAGAAATAAAAGGAGCTAATAATAGTGTTGACCATAAGAAAGATAAATTTCGCATAATGAACCTTTTTATTGGGAGGGTTTCCCCTCCCATAAAAATTATTCGTAAGTGATTTTGAAGTCAGCGATAGAGTTGAATTCACCTTCAGTTACTGGAGTAGAAGCATCAACACGTTTTGCTAATGCAGTAAATTCCAGAACGTTTTCACCTTGTCTGTTACGAATTTGGTTCAGTACAGATTTAGCTTCATCAAATTTGAAATCTTTAATTTGAATACCAACGTTATTAGCGGTACCAGTCACGCCTAAGAACTCTTTATTAGTACCAACGTAGTTTTTACCACCGAAAGTGATTTTGATATCTTTAACTGCAACCCATTTACCTTCAGTATCCTTACTGAATTCGTCGAAGTTACATTCTTTTAATTTAATAGAGATATCTTTCTCTGCTGCATTACCTGCTTCTAAAGAAGCACGTGACAGTTGACCAAATGGAACTTCTTGTTTGGTGCTTTCAGATTCGATATTACATGGGGAGTTAACAACTTGACCGCTAAAATGTAATTCACCCGTGTTGCCGCTAGCTAAAACAGATGCAGACAGAGTAGAAGCTGCAAATAAAACAGCAACAGATAATTTATTTAATTTCATGTGATAGATCCTTAAAGATAAGTAATTTTTAGTCCCTAAAGTGAATGCAAATTGCCTAGTGCATCCATGCATTGGCTTTTTGTGTAAGTCATTTCGACGAAAACAAGTTTATCCATCAGAGGAGTTTTTTGAAATAAAGTATTGATATTTTAATAAAGTAAAATATTTAATTCCGATATTAATATTTTTAACGTGATTTTTAATGTTTTTATTTCGCCGTGGTAATGTATGGGGTTTTTAATCACTTTTGCTTTAAGGTAAATTAATAAGTAATTTTTAAAAATTAAAAAAATAGAGCATCAAATGTCATAATTCGATGCTCTATATTTGTCATGATGAAATGTTTGCTGATTTAAATTAAATTGTGCAAATAAAAAGAGGGGAGAAGTTCTCTTCAAAAATATAGTTTTTTTCACTCAAACGCTTTATGTTTACAAAATAAATTTGCCCTTCTTGCGGAATACCCCGTATTTTTATTTTATTTTGAGCTTGGTCATTAGGATCAATAACAACCCGTTCGACTTGTGAGAAAAAATGCCCGCCTTGGTAGACATATTTCATATAAAATTTGCGAGCGATAACATAACTTTTACCATCGTTGCTAATGGTTCCATTCATCACAAAGGTATGATGCTCAGGGTCATGCTCATTTGGAATAATACTAAGTAGGTAATAGCCTTTTAAGTCTGAACGGCTATCCGAAATATCAATTTTCAGTGTTGCTCTGCAACTCGGAACAATGGCCGTGCTGTTTTTATAATAAACATAGCTACTAATGAAGACTAAGATGGTTGAAATAATCAGTAGCCAAAAAGCCCTGATAGATTTCTTATTTGACATAAAAATTCTCACAACTCACTGTTGTACTATCTTTGGGGGTGTTAGGACAATAAGATAAAAATAAAAAGTTATCATAGAGGTTTTTATCATTCGTGACGATTCCAACATTGTAATAAAATAATGTAGCCGGTTTTTTGCAATCAATGTTTAACCGTGTTAACTGATTTTGTAAATCAGTAAAACTAATCGTCGTCGTATCGGGTTTATGGTAACTATTAATATAGCGTATGCTGCACTGATCAATGCGACCCACCTCAGGATATTCTGTTCGCGTAGCAAAAAAATAGCTTTTAAAAAGATAAAGTAAGCAAAAAATAATAATCACAACTAAGGCTAGCTCAATAAAACGGTTATTGAGAATGTAACTTTTTTTCTTTACTATTTGCGCTTTTTCTTTTGGTGTTTCTTCTATAACGGCTGCTTTTTGTGGTTCATTAAGTAATATTTCTTGAGGTTCTTTTTGCTGGACATCATGATTTAATTCTGATGATAACAACTGCAATTGCGCATTAAGCTTGATACCCACTTTAGGTATAGTCGTAATTATTTCATCCTCACAAAATGAGGACAAATGACGGCGTAAAACAGAAATGCTACTGTTAAGGTTATTATCGGATGCAACTTGGTTATGTTCATCCCACACTCGGCTTAATAATGTTTCACGATCTAAAACCTCACCATTATTTTGCACTAACACCAATAATAAGCGGTTTAGTGTGGTAGTTAGTTTAATTGCATCGCCGATATTATCGCGATATAACAACCCCTGATGGCTGTCATAAATAATATTATTTATAAGATATTTCATATTTTGTTTTATTTTATTTATTAGGATGTCATATAAGTATTTTTCCAGTGTATACCTCTAATTTGGTCGGTGTCAATTAGACAGAAATTGCCTGATAATGGATTTGATTTAAGAAAGTTACATTAGATAGATATAATAAAAAAAGCCCCTAAACGATGAATTTAGGGGCTTAGAATAGCGTAATAAAATGGAGGTTAAATTAGGCGGTATGCTCTAAGATTTTATGCAAAACGGGATGGAATTTACGTTTAAAATAGACCAAGCCATGTCCATCATCGCTAACAACAATCTTTTTCATCTCAACCATATAGACAGAGTGAGTGCCAATATCTTGTACTTGGGTAATTTCGCCTTCAAGATTAGCAAGGGCATTTCTTAACAATGGTTGTTCTAAAATACCTTTATCCCACATGTCCCATCCAAAGCGCTCATCCATTGTCGAGCCTTTCATACCCGCAAAGTGACAAGCTAAATCTTCTTGATCATGGTTGAGAACGTTAACGCATAGGCGGCCATTCTTTTGAAAAACCGCATTCATAGAGCTGTTGCGGTTAACGCATACCATCAAAGTCGGTGGCGTATCAGTCACAGAACAAACCGCAGTGGCAGTAATACCGCAACGACCTTCTGGACCATCCGTGGTGACGATGTTAACAGCGGCACCGAGACTTGCCATCGCATCTCTGAAACGTAAGCGATGTTCATTTTCTAAAGACATTTTGACCTCCTGCTGCCGATTACTTCAGCAGCGAATCTAACAGATTAATATCGTTGTTGTTGTGCAGGTGAGGGCGCTTCCAGCCGTGCTGATCATAGTCAGACAGGCAGCGGTCAACCATGTCAGTCATGGCTTTCATGTTGCCAGAACCGTATGCATGACGCAGACATTGCAGACGAATTTCGTCTTGGCTTCCTGCGTAGTTAATTTCATACAGCTCGTGACGACCACCGAATTCACTGCCGATAGCATCCCACATTAATTTTAAAATTTTAATACGTTCAACGTGATCCATCCCATTTGAACCGCGAACATATTTTGCCAGATATTTGTCAATCTCTGGGTTATTCATATCACGAACGCTTGATGGCAGATAGATCAAACCACTTGTTACGTTACTTTCGATGATATTTTTGATTTTGGTGTAGGCCATTGGTGCCATAACACGATACGTTTGGATGGCTTGAGTATCTGGCAGGAACGCGCCGCCTTCCCAAGCTTTTGCTTCTGAACACATAGCATCAGTCAGTGACCAGAACAGGTTACGCCAAGCGACCACTTCACCGAGATCCGCTTGAACACCACGGAAATCAATAACACCCGTACATTCAAGGCTCTTTTGCAGAAGACCTGTGATGAAGTCCAGTTTGACGGCTAAACGTACACAAGCTTGTAATGGGAACAGACGAGCAAAGCCACCTTGTACCGCCCAGTTACGAGCACGGTCGAAATCACGATAAATCAGCACGTTTTCCCATGGAATTAACACATGATCCATGACCAGAATGGCATCATTTTCATCAAAACGGCTTGATAACGGATAATCAAACGGAGCTCCTGTTGCACCAGCAACTAACTCGTAAGATGCGCGGGAAATTAATTTCACACCGTCCGCATCCATTGGCGCAACAAACATCAGCGCAAAATCAGGGTTATCACCCATGACTTGTGCAGAACCAAAACCGATAAAGTTGTAGTGTGTTAACGCAGAGTTGGTTGCAACAACTTTTGCACCGCTGACGATAATACCTGCATCAGTTTCTTTTTCTAGCTTTATATAAACATCTTTAACTTCATCAGCGGGCTTATGGCGATCGATAGGTGGGTTAACAATCGCATGGTTAAAGTATAAACCGCTCTCTTGAATACGTTTGTACCAGTTGCGTGCGTTATCGGCAAACTGGCCGTAATATTCTGGGTTAGCGCCTAAACAGCTGGCGAATGCCGCCTTATAGTCTGGAGTGCGTCCCATCCATCCGTAGCTTTGGCGTGACCAATCTGCGATGGCGTCGCGTTGTTGGCGTAGGTCATCTGCACTTTTTGCGAAGCGGAAGAATTTGTGTGTATACCCGCCGTTGCCTGTATCTGTGCCCCAGCAAAGCTGGTCATGAGTCGATTTATCATGAAGCGCATCATATAACTGTCCTATAGAAGCTGCTGAGTTACGAAAAGCAGGGTGCGTGGTGACATCTTTAACACGCTCACCATAGATATAAATCTCGCGACCATCTTGTAAACTTTTTAGATATTCTTGGCTATTAAATGGGCGCTTAGCATCGGAACGAAAATCTTCTGGTTTCATGTCTACCTCGTTTTAGAACAAAGAGGGCTTGCGAGTTGTCGGCGTACAAAGGTTGCAAGCTTGAATAATGTTAATTTTATGTTTGTTTTGTGTTTACTAATTGAATCGTTTTCTGTGGGGTTTTAAAAGAGATTTTCCAAAGGAAAGCTGGTACTTTTCGTTGGTGAGATGGTTTTATGAAAGAAATGTGATCTTATCGATATTTTAATATTAATGCTATTTCAATTTAAATATATAAGTCTTTATTTATCATTGAATTATTTTTTATTAAAAGCTTAATGAATTTTATTTGATGCCATTTTGTTTGATTGTTTTTTGAGCTATATATTCACTTTTTGTTTGCTTCTAATAGTACCAGTTGTAACTTTAAAAATAAAAATGCAAGACATCAAAAATGTTTGCATTATGTAAAATAATTTAAAGGGGATGCTAAAATTTTGATATCCGCGATCTAGTGGATATTTTGCTCACGCCATTGGCTCGGAGAGGTACCCTCAGAGCGATTAAAAAAGCGGGCAAAATAGGCTGGATCTTTAAATCCAAGTTGATAAGCAATTTCAGAAACGGGGCTATCGCAAAATAGCAGCATGCGTTTGGCTTCCCGCAAAATTCTGTCGAAAATGAGCTTTTTTGGTGGGCGGTTGGCGAATCGCCGGCACATATCTTTTAAGCGAGATTCGGTGACGCCGAGTTTATCCGCATAGTCAGGGACAGAGAGATGCTCGCGATAATGCATATCGATAAGCTGGTTAAAACGTTGGAATAATCGATGTTCACCACGAACGCCGCTAACATGATGTTCGTCAAGGGGGACAGAGCGCAGCAAAAAGGTAAATAAAGCTTGGGCAAGTGAAGATAACACTTGGTCTCGACCAATATAGTTATTCGCAGATTCCCGCGCCATTAAATCCCAATAATGATTAAAAGTTTCAATGTCTTGAGGCTTATCCGCGACAGATAAACAAATCGCCGGAATATCGACTCTATCCAGATTGGCAGAATAAAGAGACTCCAACAGTGGCGAAATTAAATCTTGCCGCACGGTTAATACATGCCCGTCAGTGTCTTCTTGGGTAAAAAACGCATGGGCGACAGAAGGGGGCGTCAAAATAAATAGCGGTGCCTGCACAGAATAACGAGACTCATCCAGCTGGAGAGTAATATGCCCAGTGACTAGATAGTGTAATTGGAAATAGCCATCGTGACGATGAGCCTGCATATCGCGGCCGAAGAAGGCGGCGAGTTTGCCGAAGGTTTGGTAGTGGACGTCGTCATTACCCAGGACGTCATCGTAGTCCTTCCCAATATCTATGTTTGTAATGCCCGTCATATTTCGACCCGTAGCGTTGTTGGCTGCTCTCCGCTACTCGAGTCACATACTTATGTATGCTCCCCGTGATATCGTCGCTTGCCGCCTAGCTACAAGCCGAACTATTTAGGGCAGTCCTAGAAAATTCGACTTATAGCATTATTGACTCAGTTTGAATTATTTTGGGGAATTACTCCCCTTTACCCTACAGATTTACGAACATTGGGCAGCCCCTGAGAATTCGGCCTGTAGTGCTCAATTTATTAAAGCTGGACCGCTTACGGTGTGGCTCTTGGTCTTGAGTTTTTCATTGGGATGGCGATGACCAGAAGGGCGCCGACCACCAGCAAACCGGCAACAAAATAGAGACCAGAATTGAAGCTACCCGTTTGATCTTTTAGCCAACCGATTAATAGTGGGCTGACCGCGGAACCTATATTACCTGTTGCGTTGATTACGGCAATGCCGATTGCGCGAGCGCGTAAACTGATCGACTGATCTGGCGTGGTCCAGAAAACGGCCATAGCAGTAAACGAACCGGTGGACGCCATAATGATCCCCAATAATTGGAGTATCGGCTGATGAGTCATCGCTGCGATGATCCAACCTGCCGCCGCAAACAAATACGGTAACGCAGTGTGCATCTTACGCTCTTGCAAGCGATCTGAGCGGCGACTCCAATAAATCATCCCCAAAATCGTACAGAACTGAGGGATCGCAGTTAATAGCCCAATCATGGCATTACTGCTGCCCTGATTAAAACTCTGCATAATTTGTGGCGTCCAAATATTAATGGCGCTCAACGTGTTAGTTAGACAGAAATAAGCCACGGTATACATTAAGATCACCGGGGTGAAAATCTCTTTCCACAAGCTGCTATTTTGCAGCGCAGTCTGGCTTTTTGAGCCGTGTGGCTGCACAAGCTCTAACTGGTCTTTATCCATCATTTCTTGCAGGGTGTCTTTATCTTCCTGAGTCAGCCATTTCGCTTTCTTCGGAGAATCATCCAGATAGAACCACACTAAAATACCCAGCAGAACGGATGGGAAACCTTCCAGTAAGAACAACCATTGCCAGCCTTTCAGATTTAACACACCATCTAGCCCTAAAATATAACCAGAAGCTAGTGAACCAAATGCCATAGTAACTGGCATGGCAATCATAAACAGAGCGTTAGCACGTGCGCGGAAATAAGCTGGGAACCAGTAAGTTAAGTAAACTAACATTCCCGGTAAGAAACCAGCTTCAGCAATACCCACCAGCATGCGTAAAATATATAAGCTGGTTGGCCCAGTCGCGAACATAGTGGCAGTGGAGGCAATACCCCATAGCACCATGATAGTGGCAATCCAGCGACGTGCGCCGACAATGCCAAGCATGATGTTACTTGGAATACCAAAAATAATGTAGGTGGCGTAAAACAGCGTCGCTGCCAGACCAAACATGGTGGACGTTAGACCAATGTCTTTCCCCATTGTTAGCCCCGCAAAGCCGATATTAATTCGGTCTAAGAACGAGAAAACAAACAGAACAAACAGAAATACGATCAGTCGTTTAAAAAGCTTATTAATTACCCGCTGTTGCGGTTCGGTAAGGTTCTTATGTTGCTCCGCAGGGTTGGTGCTAGCAACATTCTGTGAATGACTCATTATAATGCCCTCTAATTACAATTTATTATAGGTACAAGGGTCTACTAGGCAGTCATTTGGGCTGCCTTGTTGTGGTTGCGATTTTATTGCTTACTATCTAGGTCGCTCATGAGCGTAGGGTAAAATTGAGCGACCTAGAGGAGTTCAGATTGCTTTAGTACACGCTAGATGCGCTGTTATCCATATCGGAAACCGTTTTACCGAATTTTGCGGCAAGGGCTTCAGCGGTGCGCGCTAGTAATGTGGTATCCACGCCAACGGCGACAAACAAGGCGCCGAGCTTAATATAGTGTTCTGCGATATCCGGTGCCGCCATCAAAATTCCTGGCGCTAAACCTGCTGCACGAATTTGCTTAATGGCATCTTCAATCACCGCTTTCACTTCAGGATGGTTTGGATTGCCAGAAAAGCCCATATCCGCACTCAGATCCGCAGGACCGATAAAGACACCATCAACGCCTTCAACTTTGAGGATCTCAGGCAGATTTTTTATAGCTTCGCGGGTTTCCACTTGGACAATCACGCACATTTCATCGTTGGCGCGTTTTAAATAATCGGGAATACGATTCCAGCGAGAGGCGCGCGCTAAGGCACTGCCCACCCCACGAATTCCCGCGGGTGGATAACGAGTTGAGCGTACCGCTTGCTCTGCTTGTTCTGCATTTTGCACCATCGGCAGTAACAGCGTTTGTGCACCGATATCCAGCAATTGCTTGATAATCACTGGCTCATTCCACGCCGGACGAACTACCGGTTGTGATGGATAAGGGGCGATTGCTTGTAATTGCGCTAAGGTCGTTTGCACATTGTTTGGTGCATGTTCACCATCGATCAACAGCCAATCAAATCCAGCACCAGCAACCAGCTCAGCACTGTATGGGCTGCACAATCCTAGCCATAAACCAATTTGTGGTTTGCCTGTTTTCAGGGCTTTTTTGAATTTATTTTCTAACAGATCCACAGTGAACTCCTTATGCAAAGCGGCAGCTAATTGAGCCCATCACGCCGTAGTCAACGTGGAAAACATCCCCTTTACGAGCAGGAACAGGGCGAGTGAATGAACCGCCAAGGATAATTTGTCCCGGCTGTAACTCCACATTGTGTGGGGCTAATTTATTGGCTAACCATGCCACGCCATTGGCAGGGTGGTTGAGAACCGCCGCTGCAACGCCAGATTCTTCGATCACACCATTACGATAAAGCAGGGCGCTGATCCAGCGCATGTCTAAATCACGAGGTTTAATCGGACGTCCACCTAAGATCACCGCGCCGTTTGCCGCGTTATCTGAAATGGTGTCGAACACTTTACGTGGGCGGTTAGTGTCAGGATCGATATTGTGGCAACGGGCGTCGATCAGCTCTAAAGCGGGGATCACATAGTCCGTGGCGTTATACACATCAAATAAGGTGCAGTTAGGGCCGCGCAGCGGTTTTGCTAACACGAATGCCAGTTCAACTTCGATACGCGGAACGATAAAGCGATCCGTTGGGATATCACAGCCATCATCAAAGAACATATCATCGAGCAGTGCGCCATAATCAGGCTCATCAATCTGGGAACTGGCTTGCATCGCTTTGGATGTCAGACCGATTTTATGTCCTTTTAATACGCGCCCTTCCGCCAGTTTTAAGCCAACCCACTCTTTTTGAATGGCATAGGCATCTTCAATGGTCATTTCGGGATGATCCAGTGAGATTTGACGGATTTGCTGACGGCTTTTTTCCGCTTGGTTTAGGCGTTTAGCGATTGTTGAAATGGTATCTTGTTGCAACATCTTATTTTTCCTTTTGCACCTCAGCTCGTCATACTTCGAGCTATAACTATGTTAGCTTCACGATAGGCTTGCGCCTATCCCCTAGTCACACGGTATGCTCCTAGGGGATTAGTCTCATTTACTGTTTTGTTCTAACTTGAATTATTTAGAGCTAAGATTTTAAAAGCGAAGACCGCCAGCTAATGTTTCTTTCTAATTAGAAAGACCACCAAAGCAGAGATATTTCACTTCCAGATAATCTTCGATTCCGTAACGGGAGCCTTCACGACCAAGTCCTGACTGCTTAATACCACCAAACGGAGCCACTTCATTTGAAATAATGCCTTCGTTAATACCCACCATGCCGCTTTCTAATGCTTCAGCCACACGGTAGATACGTCCGATATCACGTGAATAGAAATAGGAAGCCAGACCAAACTCAGTGTCGTTGGCAAGATCGATAGCTTCTTGTTCATCACGGAATTTAAATAATGGTGCTAATGGACCAAATGTCTCTTCTTTCGCCACTTTCATGGATTCAGTCACATTGACTAATACCGTCGGTTCGAAGAACAGACCACCAAGGCTGGATGATTTACCGCCCGCAGCGATGCTCGCACCTTTAGCAACGGCATCCGCAATGTGCTCAGACACTTTATCCACGGCAGCTTGGTTGATGAGCGGACCTTGCTCTGAATCGGCTTGGGTCGCTGGACCAATTTTTAAGGCACTCACGGCTTTCGCTAGGCGAGCCGCGAACTCATCGTAAACGCCTTCTTGCACTAAAATACGGTTTGCACACACGCAAGTTTGTCCGCTATTACGGAATTTAGCGGCTAAAGCCCCTTGAACCGCAGCGTCTAAATCCGCATCGTCAAATACGATAAATGGTGCGTTACCGCCTAATTCCAGTGACATTTTTTTCACGGTATCTGCGCACTGTTCCATCAGTAATTTACCCACGCGGGTAGAACCGGTGAAGGTTAGTTTGCGAACGATAGGGCTTGAAGTCATAACCGCACCAATTGCTTTGGCATCGGTACCCGGAACGATATTGAATACGCCTGCTGGAATACCGGCTTCTTCACCTAATGCTGCTAATGCCAACGCAGATAATGGGGTTTCAGCCGCAGGTTTTAATACCATGGTGCAGCCCGCTGCGAGGGCAGGGCCGACTTTGCGGGTGATCATCGCATTCGGGAAGTTCCAAGGGGTGATAGCTGCGACCACACCCACAGGCTGCTTGATGGTCACTAAGCGGCGACCCGGCAGTGGGGATGGGATAGTTTCACCGTAAGTACGTTTACCTTCTTCGGCAAACCACTCAATAAAGCTGGCACCGTAGGCAATTTCGCCCATGGATTCATTGATGGATTTACCTTGCTCAGTACTCAGGATCTGCGCAAGTTCTTGTTGGTTTTCCATCATTAAACGGAACCATTTGTTCAGAATTTGGCTACGTTCTTTCGCGCTTTTGGCACGCCATGCTGGCAATGCTTTTTCTGCGGCTTCAATGGCTTGTTGAGTTTCAGTTGCACCCACATTACTGACGCGAGCAATCACTTCTCCATTTGCTGGGTTAGTCACATCAAACTGGCTACTGTCTTGGGCATTTACCCATTGACCATTAATGTAAGCCTGCTGGCGGAATAATATAGAATTGGTGTTTAAGCTCATTTTTCGTTGTTCTCCGAAGACACTGAATGAACGTGCGCGTGGACATTTTTAGCGGACAAGCGTTGGCTTGAAAAACTCAGTCCGGCACAAATCGCCATTACGAGTGCCATAGCAAATGGGGATTCATCTTGTAGTATGGACACTGCAACACTGGCAAGGGCTGCCAAGGCAAACTGAATTGAGATGGCGAGCGCACTGGCGCTGCCTGCGATTTTCCCGCGGTGTTGCAGTAACAGTGACAAACTGTTGGTGCCGATAGCATTAACCATCGATAGGAACAGAACCACTAGGATAACAATAATTGGTAGGCTTTGTTGATAGAAAATTAACAACAGAACACCAAAAATCAATTGGATACCGCTTTGCATGCCCAAAATTCGTGGCAGGCTATACACCTTGAGCAATCGGACATTCAGCAGCAACATGGCAATCATGCCCAAAATATTGCAGCCAAACAGCAGCCCATAATACTGTTCAGAAACACCAAAGTAGTTGATATACACAAACGGTGAACCACTGATAAAGGCGAACATACCAGCAAAAGAGAATGCCATAGTACCAATAATGCTCAGTGCTTCTCGGTCTGTGAGCACCAACCGATAATTATGAAAGGCGACACCGACTAAATTGCGGGATTCACGCTGATGAGGCAAGGTTTCAGGCAGCAGTAAGAAAATAGCTGAAACAGAGCACAGCCCCACGGCCGCGAGAACATAGAAAATCACCTGCCATTCAAAATGAATTAATAAAAAACCGCCCACTAATGGTGCTAATAATGGGGCTATCATGGTGACTAATGTCATCAGTGATAACACTTTAGGCAGCTCGCTAGAAGGATACACATCACGGGCAATGGCGCGCGCCATCACTATCGCTGCACCACTGCCAAATGCTTGCAATGCTCTAAAGGTAATTAAGGCTTCTGAGCTGGTGGCTTGCGCGCATAACAGGCTGGCGAGGGTGAAAATCGCCAGCCCACTGAGCAACATTTTACGGCGCCCCAGCAGGTCGCTCAGGGGACCATAAAACAGCATGCCGACACAGAAGCCCGCAAAGAATGCCCCGAGGGTGTACTGCATTTGTCCTTGGGTGGCATTCAGTGCTTGCGCCATTTGTGGCAAGGCTGGCAAGTACATATCAATCGATAGGGGACCGAACGCCACCAGTGAACCCAGTAACGGGATCAACCAGCGCGGTATCGGTCTATTGGTAAATGAAATTGGCATATTGCCCCCTATCGATATTCATCAATCACGATTTAAATTTTTATGACTTAAGCTTTTTATGATTTAAACAGTGCATGCACATTGTTCTGCTTATAGTTCAGAACAGGGTCAAGCTCTTCCATAGTGAAAGAGAGTGCCAAGTAACGTTTTGCCATCAGAGAGGCAAAATGGGTTTTGATCAGATCAAACAGCATTTCCCCAGTTTTTTGGCGATCTTCGAGGGAGCGACCCGCACCAATTTTTAAGGTCATATGCACAAACGCGTAATCGTGTTTGCCATCCGCCATTTGCCAAGTATCCAACCAGATTGCGCGGCTACGAATGCCCCCTAATGGGAAAATTCCAGTGCCAGCTAGCGCGCTGTTTACTTTAGCGAACAGCTCGGGTAGGGCTGCTTCTTCACGAATGTTGTCGGTGCATTCAGCATAAAAATGAGGCATATCTGCTCCTTATGCGTTGGCTGTTTGTTTGTCAGTGATAAACTTTGGTAGTGGGAAAATCGCGTTGATTTGCCCAGTTCCGGAGCTGGCGAACAGGTCGGTTAACACTTCCACTTTCTCATCATATTTATCCCAGCCCAGCAGACCCAGCAGCATCACGGTGTCATGCATATGACCTTCGCCATAGCAGTAATCCGCGTACTCCGGCAGCATTTTGCAGAACTCAGCAAAACGGCCTTCACGCCACAGTTTGACGACGCGTTTGTCCATTTGCTCATCGAATTCGCGGGTATAGCTGTTCATGCCGTCTTCTGCACGATGGTCATCGATAAAGCGGTGAGACAGGGAGCCGCTCGCGAGTACCGCCACTGTACCGTCATATTTTTCAATCGCAGTCAGTACGGCTTCGCCTAATTTACGGCTAGTTTCAAAGCTGTGTGAGGTACAGAATGCGGAGATAGAGATCACTTTAAAGTGGCGATCGCTGTTCATATAACGCATTGGAACCAGCGTCGCGTACTCCAAAGTTAGGCTTGGAATTTCATGGGCTTGAGCACGAACGCCTAGCTTGCGAGCTTCTTCACCAATCATCTGACCCAATACAGAGTTGCCGTCATACTCATATTCCATATCGCGGATAAAGTGTGGCAATTCATTACTGGTATAGATGCCTTTGAAGTGATCGGCGCAGTTAATGTGATAAGCGCTGTTAACCAGCCAGTGAGTGTCAAAAACAATAATGGTATCGACGCCGAGTTCACGGCAGCGACGACTAATTTCTTTGTGCCCATCGATGGCGGCTTGGCGACAGCCGTGGTTTTTGCCCGGCAGTTCAGATAGGTACATTGATGGGACGTGTGTAATCTTCGCCGTTAATGCCAACTTACCCATATTTATATCCTTACCCGTCATTCTTCAAGCTGTAGCGTTGTTGACTGCTCGCGCTAACCCTAGTCACATACTTATGTATGCTCCTAGGGATTAGCTTGTTTGTCGCCTAGCTACAACTCGAATTATTTAGGGTAAGACATCGAGTTTACCTAAGTTGTAGCTCTTCTAACGACCTGAAGTGACTTGGTTTATCAGTTTTAACGATGCTGAGTATCAATAGAATTCAGCGGAAAATGCTGGAATATAAGGTTTCCAGCACAGAGCGTTGTAAACTTACACACCCCAGCGTGGGATGTTGTGGTCGCCGTAGGAGATACAAACGTTCTTCATTTCGGCGAAGACTTCGAAGCTATACTCGCCGCCTTCACGACCCACACCAGAGGCTTTTACGCC
Source organism: Providencia sp. JUb39 (assembly GCF_012272845.1). Classification (NCBI taxonomy): domain Bacteria; kingdom Pseudomonadati; phylum Pseudomonadota; class Gammaproteobacteria; order Enterobacterales; family Morganellaceae; genus Providencia; species Providencia sp. JUb39. Next base: position 998,886 of record NZ_JAAWXD020000001.1, read on the forward strand.
GCCGAATGGTTGACGTAAATCACGGACGTTTTGGGTGTTAACAAACACCATGCCCGCTTCGATATTGCGAGAAAGACGCAGGATCTTACTGACATCTTGAGTCCAAATATAAGACGCCAGACCATACTCAACATCGTTCGCCATACGCAGACCATCTTCTTCGGTCTTGAATGGAATTAAACAAGCGACTGGTCCGAAGATCTCTTCTTGAGCCACACGCATGCGGTTGTCCACATCCGCCAGAACCGTTGGGCGCAGGAAATGACCATTTTTCAAATGAGCTGGCAGATCTGTTGGTTTGTCTGGGCCACCCGCTAACAGAGTTGCACCTTCTTCCATACCAATACGGATATAACCAGATACTTTGTTCCAGTGCTGTTGGCTGATCAGGGCGCCCACTTGGGTTTTTGGATCGGTAGGGTCGCCGACGATCAGGCGATTTGCACGCTCAGCAAAGCGTTTCACAAATTCTGGGTAAATGCTTTCTTGGATGAAAATACGTGAACCCGCGGTACAGCGCTCTCCATTGATAGAGAAAATAGTGAACAGCGCGGCATCCATTGCACGTTCAATGTCGGCATCTTCAAAAATCAGAACCGGAGATTTGCCGCCTAATTCCATTGAGTATTTTTTCAGACCCGCGTTTTGCATAATGGCGCGACCGGTTGCGGTGCCTCCTGTGAAGGAGACTGCGCGAACGTCATGGTGTTTTACCAGAGCGTCACCCGCAGTAGCACCATAACCTTGCACCACGTTCAGTACGCCCGCAGGGATACCCGCTTCAAGGGCTAATTCACCTAAACGGTTTGCAGATAGTGGAGACAGTTCAGACATTTTCAGAACCGCGGTGTTACCCAGCGCTAAACACGGTGCTGTTTTCCATGTTGCGGTCATAAATGGCACGTTCCATGGCGAGATTAACCCGCATACACCCACTGGCTGGATCAGGGTGTAGTTCATCATTTTGTCGTCAACTGGATAGGTGCGACCATTCATTTGCTGACAAATTTCAGCAAAGAATTCAAAGTTATGAGATGCGCGAGGAATCAGTACGTTTTTAGTTTGGTGGATAGGTAAACCAGTATCGTTGGTTTCCATCTCAGCAATTTGCGGAACGTTTTCGTCGATCAGCTCACCTAAGCGGCGCATTAAGCGTGCGCGCTCTTTCATTGGCGTGTTTGCCCACTTAGGGAAGGCTTCTTTTGCAGCGGCAACCGCTTGGTTGATTTCGTCTTGACCGCCGGATGCCACTTCCGCTAATACTTCACCCGTTGCTGGGTTAGTGGTTTCGAAATACTCTTTGCTTTCAACGTTTTTGCCGTTGATCCAATGGTTAATCTTAGTCATCACACTCGCTCCTCATACTCTTTTTCGCTGATAATGGTATTGATCAGCCTGCCCACACCTTCAACTTCAACGATCACTTCATCACCTGGAACCACATCGGACAGCCCTTTTGGCGTGCCCGTTGCGATCATGTCCCCTGGTTGCAGTGTCATAAAGTCACTCAGGTAGGCAATTAAAAATGGGATATTAAAAATCAGATCCGCGGTGGTGCCTTTTTGACGCAATTCACCATTAACGTAGGTGTACAGTGCGAGGTTGTGTGGATCTTTAATATCTGATTTGTCTACCATCCATGGGCCGATTGGCGTCAATGTATCGCGGCTTTTTACGCGTAGGTTTGGACGGTAGTAATTCTCTAAATAGTCACGGATAGCGTAGTCATTACACACGGTGTAACCCGCGACGTAATCCATGGCATCTTCTTGGGACACTTTGTGAGCCGCTTTGCCAATAATCACCACCAGCTCAGACTCATAGTGCATATATTCAACATTGTCTGGGCGAACGGATACTTGGCGGTGACCTGTTAAGCTGTTTTCAGCTTTGATAAAAATCAGAGGCTCTTCTGGTGGCTTAAATTCTAATTCAGTGGCGTGGTCGGCATAGTTCAGACCCAACGCGAATAAAGTACCTTGTGCAGGTGGTAGCCATTCAACATCTGCGCTATCGCCAGAGATCACGTTGCCATTTGGCAGTTTGATAGCTTCGTTGTCACCGACAGTGACGGAATACTCAGTGCCTTGATAACGAATTTTTGCGTGTTTCATGATTATTGTCCTCCTGCCGCAACAACGCTGTTCTTGAGGCTTGGGAAGCCAGCTGCTTGGATCTCAACCTGATCACCCGGTTTGATGGTAACGCGCTGATGAGGAGTGCCCAGTAAAATCACGTCCCCTTGTTTTAGGGTTGCGAAGTCGCTCAATGCAGCCACTAATTCGCTTGCGCTACGAACGAGATCCTTGGTTGACCATCTGTCAGCTTCTTTGCCGTTAATCAGTGTCACTATCTCAACAGGTGAAGATAACGACGTTTTCACTAACTCGCCGATTGGGCAGAAAGTATCACGGCATTTTGCTTTAATCGCAGGGCGGTAGAAGGTGTCTTCTGGCAGGCTAACTTCATTCGCCAGTGCAAAGCCAGCAATGAACTCCAACGCATTTTGTGCAGTCACTTTGCGTGCATCTTTACCAATCACCAGCGCCAGCGTTGCACCGCTTTGTACTTCTTCACCAGCAGGATGCAGGATGTTATCCCCGGAATTAATGCGTGTATTACGCGGCTTAATAAACCACACAGGTGTTTTCGGTGGGGTTTTATAAGGGGCTTGCTGGAACGCCTCGAGCCAATGATCAAGTTGGCTTTGATGGTTGAGGGCAACGGCAAAAACAGTGCCTTTCATTGACAACTCCTTATTAAAGAGATCGATTCTGAGTAATTATTAATATATTAATAAAGTATTATTTTGTAATAAGCAATAGCTTTATGGAAATGTTAATTTTAATTGTGATCTTATTAACATAATAAAGGGGGCTTCATGTAACTTGCTGTATATAATGAGTTTATTATTTTTTTAACTTTTAAAAATTTACAATATATTAACTTTGATTTTTTGATAAAATTTATTTACTCATTAATATTTTGGTGTTTTTCTTTGTGATTGTTAGTACTGCATGCTACTCTTGCATTTAAGATAATTGAGTGTGTTGCAGTTACCCTATGATTTATTGCTAACCCTAAAGCGACGTTAAAAACCGTCGCGTTAAAAATGGCAGCGTTAAAAATGGTAACCAGCACGGAGGCTGACTAACCCCCGGTAGTGGGTGTTTCATAACTTTAAATAGCGTGGTGAGTTTTAAGCTTATGCATGAATCATTGACAATTGCATTATTACAGGCGCGAGAGACCGCAATGGGCTTCTTTCGACCGATATTAAAGTCCTATAATTTGACCGAACAGCAATGGCGTATCATTCGCGTGCTAGCGGATAATCGCTCTATTGATTTTCATGAATTATCAGTGCAAACCTGTATTTTGCGTCCAAGCTTAACGGGGATTTTGACTCGTATGGAACGCGAAGGGCTTATTTTCCGTTTAAAGCCATTGAATGACCAACGTAAACTGTATGTCTCACTGACCCCTACAGGGCAAGAGTTGTATGACAAGGCACGTCAGGAAGTTGAAGAGGGTTATCAAAAGATTGAACAGGCTTTCTCTCAAGAGAAAATGCAGCAATTGACGGCTCTGCTGGATGAATTGATTGCGCTGGAGAGCCCAGATTACAGCAATATTAGAAGTAAAATAGCATAAATACTCGTCATACTTTGAACCGCAGCGTTGTTGGTTGCGCTCAGCTACTCGGGTCACATACTTGTGTATGCTCCCCGAGATAGCTTCTCTTACCGCCTAGCCGCAATTCAAATTATTTAGAGTATTGTTTTTCTGGCATATTTTAGTGATCACTTGCCGAGCAAGTGCAAGAAGTGAATATGTTTTTCATACTGGTCGAGGATGTCATGAATGATCTGCTCTTTCGCCCAGCCCATCACGTCGTAATCCTGCCCACCTTCTTTTAAGTGAATTTCTGCGCGATAGTATTTTTGCTCTTCACTGCGCTCTTCATCGTTGTCTGTTCCCATACCTGCCAAGGCAAAGGCCGGCTGAATATAGTAACGTAGGCGAACTTCGTATAAAAAGTTCATATCTTCGCCTAAATCCACCTCAAATCCAATCCTATCGTCTTTATCGGTATGGATATGGCAAACCGTGCCTTGCTTGGCGAGCTCCTCAGAAACCATCTCCATGGATGGTTTAACGGACTCTTCCATAAAGCGTTTTACATGAGCGCGTTTCGGGAAATAGACAATATTACGTAAGCGGCGCTGCCACGGAATAGGGTTACGGCTTGCGGTTGGTGCGATAGTGGCTAATTGCTGGCTATCACGCTTATAGGCATCCACTCGTAACGCTTTGAATAATCCATAAATGGAGACAAGCAGCACAGCAGCGAATGGCAAGGCACTAGCGATGGTTAAGGTTTGCAGCGCCTGCAAGCCTCCCGCCAACAGCATGGTGATAGCCACAACACCCATTAATCCAGCCCAGAAAATACGTTGCCAGACTGGCGTATCGGAATCGCCACCCGAGGCGAGGGTATCGACGACCATGGCACCGGAGTCAGCGGAGGTGACAAAGAACACTACCACCATCAGCATGGCGAAGAACGATAATACCGTAGAGAACGGGAAGTAAGTTAGAAACTCAAATAGAGCGAGTGACACATCGGATTGCACCGTTTCTGCCAGTCGGGTTGCCCCTTGGTTTTTGATTAAATCAATGGCGGTATTACCAAAGAACGTCATCCACATCAGGGTAAAGCCCGCAGGAACAAACAGAACGCCAGTGACAAACTCACGAATGGTACGACCGCGAGAAATTCTTGCGATAAACATCCCAACAAATGGTGACCATGATAACCACCAGCCCCAATACAGCAACGTCCAACCCCCTAGCCAATCACTGGATTTGGGTTCGTAGGCATATAAGTTAAATGTTTTGCTGACGATCTCTGAGAGATATCCCCCCGTATTTTCAACAAAGGATTTTAGCAATAAGACCGTCGGACCTAAGATCACAATCAACAGTAACAACAGGAAGGCGAGACCGAGGTTCAGCTCAGATAAAATACGTATCCCTTTATCTAATCCAGAGACGACGGATAAGGTCGCGAGAGCGGTGAAGGCGATAATCAAGCCGACTTGCACAGTCTCATTCACCGGTAAACCGAACAGGTGGTTCATTCCCGCGTTAACTTGCAGTACCCCAAAGCCAAGAGAGGTCGCGACACCAAATACGGTACCGACTACCGCAAACACATCCACAGCATGACCTAAAGGACCATAAATTCGGTCACCAATAATGGGATATAGGGCTGAGCGCAGGGTGAGTGGCAATCCGTGGCGATAGCTGAAAAAGGCCAGAATCAAGGCGACAATGGCGTAGATAGCCCAAGCGTGTAATCCCCAATGGAAGAACGTCAGGCGCATGGCTTCTTTGGCTGCTTCTACGGTTTGCGGATCCCCTACTGGTGGGTTGAGATAGTGCATGACGGGCTCGGCAACGCCGAAGAACATCAAGCCGATCCCCATTCCAGCGGAGAACAACATGGCAAACCACGAGACATAGCTGAAGTTGGGCTGTGCGTGATCAGGACCTAATTTTATCTGTCCATAACGCGAGAGTCCCAGATAAGTCACACTCAACAAAATGATGGCTACAGCGAGAATGTAGAACCAACTGGCGTTGTTAAATAGGTTCTTTTGAAGATGACTTAGATGAGATTCTGCCATTTCAGGCATTAAGGCGGCAAAACCGACGATAAGCAGAATAATGATAGCCGAACTGTAAAACACAGGGGGGCTGATTTTGGTGCGTACTTTTTTGTTTTCAGTCACGTTTTGACTCATAACGACCTTCTTTGATTTTTATTTTATTTTTTGCATACCAATCTTAAGGGGGCATGCGGCGAGCTGTCCTTCTGAATGAAACAATAGGTTATTGCGAAAGGGTTTCCCTGTAGGAAACGAAATAGAAAGAACAATAAAATGGCTAAATTGTGAGCGTTGATAACGGTGATTTATGGCTGAATTATCAACAAAAATTGGTAAGTGGTGACCCCCTTTGAAGCCTGTGATGAACAAAAAACGAAAGGGTATACTGCCATGGTAGGCATCAATGATCAACCTAAGGGGTAAAATGAAAATAAATAAAGGGTGTAAATTTCATGTTATTTATCAATTCATTGTTTATTTATCTTACTGTATTTTGGTGTTATTTATGGGAATGTGGCCAAGGGAGCAAAAGAGATAATTATGTGGCTAAAAATAGCCTTAAAGCGGGCTAAATAGCAAAATGAATTAACGCTTATGCACATAAAAAAAGCAGACAATATCAGTCTGCTTTGGAATGAAAAAAGGGGAAAATGCGATAATTTATTTCTTCGCATCATTCTCTGATTTTAACGCTTCAGTTTTGTCTTTAGCGTCAGTGGCGAGTTCGTCAGCCTTGTTAATGGCATCCGTTTTCATGTCTTGCGCTTTTTCTGAAAACTCACTAGATGCTTTGTCATACTGTTCTTTGAGCTTATCGGCGGAGTCGGATGCGTCTTGTTTCAGCTCATCCGCTTTTTTCTCACCTTGGTCTGCTAACTCTTTGGCTTTGTCTGAGAGTTCAGATGCTTTGTCAGAAGCATCGTTTTTTACATCTTGCGCAGTGGCTTTTGCGCTATCAGATAACTCGGTCGCTTTTTGCTCAGTCGCATCTTTTAACTGGGTAGCTTTTTCTTCGACTTGTTGAACCGCGCTGTCTTTTTTGGATGAGTCATCGCAGCCAGCAACAAGGGTTAAAACACCAGCAACAACAAGAGAAGAAATGATTTTATGTTTCATTATTAATTCCTTAACAGGTCATGTTAGAAAAATACTAATTAAACGGTAAATTCATTTGGGGCTAAAATACCGACATAAACACATCAAAATGTAGCACACGAAATGGAAAAAGATCCATGTGGCGTCTGTAAAGATGTGTGGAAAGGTGCTTGTGTGGGAAGGAGAGAGCGCAAGTGAGTAAACACCCACTTGCGCTGATTGAGGGTTATTTCTTTAAGTCGTCATACAGCATCATGGATGCTTTATTTTCTGGGTCACCAATCCAACGAGGTTGTGGTTGGTACTCATTGTTAATCAGACTTTTTTGTGGCTCAAATCCGGTGTACTTGAAACCTGCCAAATCAGACCATGTATAGATAAAATCCATATTGCTGTATGGGCGAGCGGTTTTATCTTTCAAGTCAAATTGATGAGTCTGTAACCATTCTGGCGACTGCCATACTAAGAATGGAACGTTGTACATCACTTTGCTTGGCTTGCCTTCACTACGACCTAACATTTCATGTGGCGGCGTGTCGTAAACATCTTCACCATGATCGGAGAAGAAGACTAAGAAACCATTTTCTTTCGAAGAATCGAAATCTTTAATCAGCGTAGAAACCACATAGTCATTGTAATGCTGAGCATTATCATAGGCATTGTAATCTTTGATTTGGTCGCCTTTTAAGTTGGTTGGCACTGGGCTATTGCTATCGGTGAAGATGGCTTTATCTTCAGGATAACGGAACTCATAGCGCATATGGGTACCCAACAGGTGCACCACAATAAATTTCTTCTCAGCAGGATCGGCTAAGGCTTCTTTGAATGGGTCAAGTACCACGTCATCATAAATACGGGAGCTTTGCGCCATATCGTTGTTCAAATAATATTGCTTATCGGTTTGACGAGAGAACGCTGTTAACAGCGTATTTCGTTCGGTCATGGTTTGCTGATTGGTGATCCAGAATGTTTTAAAGCCCGCTTGCTTCATCATATTCATAATCGATGGGCGGGAATTAAACAGATCAGGCTCAGTTTCTGAAGCAAAAGTTAAAATCTGTTGCAACGCTTCGATGGTATAAGGGCGTGGCGTGACCACATCATTAAAGACCGTCAAATTGTTTGGATACTGTTTTTCCAGTTGATCAAGCTCTGGCGTTGTTTGACGAGAATAGCCATACAAGCTCATTCTGTCGCGGCTGGTGGATTCACCAATCACTAACACAAACGTTCTTGGGGTATTGCCATTGGCATCAACAAAGTTTTCTAACGGTGGAATTTTGCTGTTGTCGCGGATTAATTCTTCCATGTTTGCCAGTTGATTCTTATACAGGAAGTAACCACTTACAAACTGCCATGGTGCGGCATACGCTAATTTACTGTTAACGTAGGAAACGACGTTCTCAAAAGGACGCTGCTGTTTGATGGCTTTGTTGTAGTAAGGCACACCAAATAGCACGATCAGAACGAGCGCGGACACAATCACGCGTCCAGGTACTGGCAACGTGACAGGTTTTAAACGTGTCCATAGGAAAATAGCACCAAGGGTATAAGCCAAAATCACCGCAATCACTTTAAAGCTCAGATATTGGCGTAGGAATTCACCCGCTTCGTTGGTGTTAGTTTCGAACATCACAAACATCACGCTTTGGGATAATTGATGCCCATACACCACGAAATAAGCAAGAGCGACGACCGAGGATAGCCATAAAACAATCCCGATTAAGCCTGCTACTAGTTTGATTTTTCGAGGGAAAAATAGTGCGGGAACGAGCCAGAGTGAGCTATAGAGTAGAGAATCTCTCAACCCGATGGTATTACTTTGCCCGGTGACAACCACATACAGCTGTAGTAAAGATGAAAAATACCAGAAAAATATTAGCAGCCAGAACAAGGACATCCAGCTAAACTTTCCTGCTTTTATCGAATTAACCATAAATTTTTAGCTCTTAATTATTAGTTTCGTTAAGTAACAATCAAAACATAGTCGAAAAATCGTTTTTTAGATAGATAGTTATCGAGTAAGTTCAAATTATATTAAGAATGTGTTTACTGTTTTATTGTTTATTGTAGATGCAGATAAGGACTAATTTATTACATTGTTTATCAATGATTTTTAAATCATTTATAAATTTTTCTTTTTGGCGCTCATTTAATGATTAACCCGTTAAGAAATGAGGCTTTCCTTCACATTTTTCATTTATTGCATAAGCAATGGAATTGATATTATTCTTTGTTAATCTATTAGCTAGAAATACTGATGGCATTTAATTGATAGGGGATGCTTAATGCGAGGCATAAACGATGCTAGATAACGCCTTTGTGGCTTTTTTGAAATCCGCTTTAGCCGTGAGAATTCTGCTCTCCATTTTGATTATCGTTGATGGCGGGCTCATCTTAAAGCCCATCTTAAGTGCTTACACGGACTATATCGATTGGCGCCAAAGTGGATTTACCGAGTGGTTAAAATCCTTAGGGTTTATGAAATTGCTGGATATTCCCCGCTTCTTGTTGGGTATCTCGCTTATCTTTCTTTCGCTATTTATGATCAATGGCGCGCGCATTGCATGGGTTTTCGCACTCTTATTATTGGCAATCATTGCCTTTGTTGACTTAAAAGTGGCGACGGAACATGTGCGACAAGGTTATTTCTCTTTTGGCTTGTTTGTCGCATTAACACTCTTTTGGAAACTGTACCCTCGACACAGCATCAGTAGCGCGGGGTTTGTGGCGCTCACCTGTATTATTTCATTATTGCTCTATTCCATTTTCGGTACGCTGTATATCGGCGATGAATTCTTACCCGTTGTGAAGGATGGCACCACGGCATTTTATTTTGCGCTGGTGTGTATGACGACCGTAGGGTTTGGCGATATTGTTCCTGTCACCCTGGACGCTAGGGTCTTTACGGTGACTGTAATTATCTTAGGGATCACCATTTTTACTACCTCCGTAGTGTATGTGGTAGGCGTATTAGCCAAAGGTACCAAAGAGATTGTTCGCAAGAGGTTTTCATATATGAAAAATCATTATGTGGTGATTGGTAGTACACCGATGGCGGTTAACGTCTATCAAGCACTGAAAAAACGGGAACTGCCTGTCGCCGTGATTTGCCAAGAAAGTCACCGCAGCCACTATCCCGAAAAAGATAATATCGTGACAGGAGACCCAACGGACTCCGCTTTATTGGCAGAAGCCAATGTGAAACAGGCGAAATGTGTGCTGATCATGACCGATAGTGACTCGTTAAGTACCTTTGCCTTGCTCGGTGTAAAAGCGCAATCGGGCAGTAAAAGCGAAGCAAAAACCGTGGTATTGGTTAACCAAGAATCAAACATGGATAAAATCCGTTTGCTGAACCCAGATATGCTGTTTTCACTCTCATCCCTTGGCTCGGAAGTTTTGATGCAAGTGCTTTGCGGTGAAACAATTTCTAATGACAGCATTAGTGATATGCTGCTGAACAATATTACAAAAAGCTAGCGACCTCACGGATGTTAAAAGGAACTCAGCCCCATGTTAAGTGCGGATAAAATTGCCTGCCATCGACAAAATAGAACGCTATTTCGGCAGCTGGATTTTTCGGTTATGCCGAACCAAATTTTGCAGGTAGAAGGACCTAACGGGGCAGGGAAAACCACACTGTTACGCATGATGGCTGGGTTATTAAAGCCGGATGAAGGTGAAATTTTATGGCAGCAGCACTCCATTGAAAAACTTAAAGAAGAGTTTACTCGGCACTTGCTGTATCTGGGGCATAAACCGGCTGTTAAATCACTGTTAACCCCCTATGAAAACCTGAAATTTTATTACCAAATGCACCACCAAGAACCTGAAGGCGACAAAATTTGGTCTGCGCTCGAAGAAGTCTCTTTGATGGGGTATGAGGATATTCCTGTCGGGCAGCTTTCAGCAGGGCAACAGCGCCGAGTCAACCTTGCCCGCTTATGGTTAAGCGACGCGCCACTGTGGATTTTGGATGAGCCATTCACTGCCATTGATGTGGCGGGAGTAAATCGTTTAACGGAGTGTTTTCATCAACATGCAGATCAAGGTGGCATGATTTTATTTACGTCGCACCAAGCGATGACAGGGCACTTCGGGACATTAAAACTGACAGGCGGGTACGAGTGATGTTTTGGCTATTAATAAAAAGAGAGCTCAAAATTGCCTTTCGTAGCTTCTCCGAATTGGTTAACCCACTGTGGTTTTTCTTAATCGTCATCACGCTTTTTCCATTGAGCATTGGTCCTGAACCGCAATTATTGGCACGGATCTCTGTGGGGATTTTCTGGGTGGCCGCCATTTTATCGTCGCTGCTATCGTTAGAGCGTTTATTTAAAGATGACTATCTGGATGGGTCGTTAGAGCAATTATTGCTGGCGCCGCATCCTCTGTTTATCACGGTTTTAGCCAAAGTGATTTCCCACTGGCTAGTGACGGGGCTGCCGCTGGTGTTACTTTCTCCTGTTGCAGCGGTAATGTTATCAATTAATGGCGACACATTATTGGTGCTAGCGGGGACGTTACTGCTAGGAACGCCAGTATTGAGCTTTATTGGCGCGATTGGTGCGGCACTCACCGTATCATTAAAAAAAGGGGGCGTGCTGGTTAGTTTACTGGTGCTACCGCTGTATATTCCGGTATTAATTTATGCGACGGGCACGATGGAAGCATACAGTTTTAATATGCCTCTTGGCGGATATTTTGCGATCCTCGGCGCACTATTTGCCGCAAGCATCACCTTTTCTCCGTTGGCGATTGCTGCCGCATTGAAGATCAACGTGAGTAACAGCTAGGGGAGATTTTTTCCAACTGAGCTGATACAGTCGGTGATGTGATGCACAGTGCAAAAGGAAAAAACGTCATGCCCTCGGTTCCCCTTATCAATAGCGATAATTTTAGCCGGCTGTTATCTGACCCGATGCAGCCGAGCGGGCAATGGGCGTTAATCTATTTTTGTGCATCATGGTGCCAGCCATGTAAGACCATGCAGCCTATCTATTTACAACTCACGGATTACTTTTCTGATAATGGCACGCACTTTGGCGGTCGTATAAATTTTGGTGGCAGTATAAATTTTGGAATAGTAGATATCGCCCAATCTCCAACAATAGCCCCTCAGTATGGAATTAAATCCGTGCCTTCCATTGCGCTTTTCCATGATTCTCGTCTTGTGGATTTAATGGCAGGGGAATATCGACTTTCACAGCTGATTACTCAAATAGAAAATAGGTTGCTATGTTCACATTGATATTAGAAGGCTTGGTGATTGGCTGCCTATTAGGATTAACGGGCGCTGGTGGTGGTATTTTAGCGGTTCCTGCCTTGATGACATCTCAAGGATGGGGCGTTGCACTCGCCGCACCTGTGGGGTTATTGGCTATTACATTGGCGGCATTAGTTGGTGTTATTCAAGGGCTTATTCAGCAGAATATTCGTTATAAAGCGGCTATTTGGATTGCGTTAATTAGCATTCCTACCGCGAAATATGGCGTTTATTTAGCACAAATTATTTCACCCCAATGGCTGACTTTAGCATTTAGTCTTGTGATGCTGGTGGTTGCATATCGTATTGTTTTTAAAAAAGTAATTAAAGATGATGATGCTCCGTGCAAAATAAACCAGCAAACGGGAAAATTTATTTGGAATATCAAAACGGCATCTATATTAGGGGGAATTGGATTAGTTGCTGGATTACTGACGGGGCTATTAGGTGTAGGCGGCGGGTTTATTATTGTGCCTGCAATGAAAAAGTTCACCAATTTAAACCTTAAAAGCATTATTGCCACCTCGCTGATGGTGATATTCCTCATTGGCAGCATTAGTATTTCAATTAATATATTGAATGGTTTTGAATATCCATTAGAGGTGAGTGCAACTTTTATTTTAGCCTGCGTTTTGGGGCTGGTTGTTGGGCGTTTTTTGATTGGCTATATCCCTGTTAATATTGTTCAAAATATATTTGCATTATTGATTGTTTTTGTTTCATTTTATTTGTTATATTCAATTTTTGTTTTTATGAAAAATAATGGGATCTCCAGTTTTTTAATATAGTAACTTCATTTCCACTACTCATTTATTAGTGGTTTTTCAGTTATTTTACTTTTAAAATATTTTTTTATATTTGGCTTGATTCAAATTGAGAATATTAGGCATAAGATGCTATTGGTTTGATGTATAAGAAAGAAAACTGATTTATCTTCAATGATAAACAGGTATAATGGATTAATCGCAATTCTTATTCAGCAGCGACATCAACAGGACACGCTATACCCTACCAAATACAATAATCATTACAGGTTGACTAGCATAAATATGACTAAACAAGATAGTTCAACAACCATCATTGATATCGCCAAACGCGCGAATGTGACCGATATTACGGTATCTCGAGCTTTTAATCACCCAGAATTGGTAAAAAAAGAGACGCGAGAAAAAATACTCGCTATCGCGCAAGAATTAAATTATGTCCCCAATGTATTTGCACGGAATTTAAAGAATAAAAATAGCCGCATTATTGGGGTTGTTACGGACAGTACCTTTAACCCGTTCTATGTTGTATTAATCCAGACGGTTTCCCGTTTAGCGAAAGAGAAAGGGTATCAGGTGATGATCTTTGATACCGATAGCGATGAAAAAGCCGAGCAAACGGCTATTGAAACCTTAGTCAGCTATAAGGCTAGCGGTATTTTACTTTCGCCTGTGCGTGACGATAAAGCCTATCAACCGAGTTATTTGTCACTGATTGATCAGCATAAAGTCCCTCTGGTTTTTGTTGACCGTTCTATTTATGGCAAAGATTATCCTGGGCTATTTCTGAAGAACTTTGAAATCGGGGCATTAACCGGTAAATATCTCAATCAGCAACGCAGCGAAAATACCTTAATTGTCTCAGGACCTGAGCATTCTGAAATTAGTCTTTCACGCTTAGCGGGTATTTATGATCAATTTACCAACCGTAAAAATATTCATGTCCTGTACAGTAGTTATATTTTTAGTAAGAAAGATGAAGAGTATTTAAGGGAGAAAATAAAAGAACTCTATACACCCAATATGTATATCGTGGGGTTAAACGGAATTATTACCGCGGGGATGTACAAAATTATTTCTGAACTCGGATTATCTTGCCGTTATTTCTCGGTGGACTTACCGCCTTATGCTGATACTTATCATTTATCGATTTCAGGCGTTCACCATGACTCAGTTTATTTAGGTAAACGAACAGCGGAATTACTGTTTGCAGAGATAGAAGGTGGTACCACTAAAGAAACGGGTTCCAAGCAAATTTTCGTCAATGGAAAACTCGTGACTTACGATTAAAAAAATAAGGATTTCATCATGAAATCCTTATTTGTTGTTTTTCGTAACAGCGTGAAAATCAACGCTTCATTGAGCTAATTAAGGTTGCGCCCCAGATAATTAAGCCTTTTACAATATATTGAACGTACGGTGAGATACCCAGCAGGTTCAAGCCATTGTTTAGTACACCTAAAATCATTGCGCCGATCAATGTGCCGATGATCATCCCGCGACCGCCTGCGATAGATGCACCACCCAAAACCACCGCTGCAATGGCATCCAGCTCAAAGCCTACACCGGCATTAGGCTGACCGCTCATAACGCGTGAGGTAAAGATCAGTCCGGCAAATGCGGCAGTGAAACCACTGATGACGTACACCAACATTTTGTAGCGCTCAACGCGGATACCACTTAAACGCGCTGCCTCTTCGTTACCGCCAATGGCATAAATATAGCGACCGAATGGAATATGATTAAGCACCACATAAAAAATCAGATACAGACCTAGCATTAATAGGATAGGTACCTGAATTCCCATCAACTCTTCACGTCCCCAAAAAGCAAACTCTTGAGGTAAGCCAGAAATAGGGTAGCCACCGGTGTAAATTAGCGCTAAGCCTTTCGCAATAATCATGGCGCCTAAGGTGACGATAATTGGCGGCATTTTACCGTAAGCAGTTAAAATCCCATTAATAAATCCAAACGCGATACCAGATAACAGACCCAGAGCAATGGCAATGGAAGGATCCATACCATAATATTTCATTAATCCAGCCATCAATGTACCGGATAGCGCCATCACCGCCCCAACGGAAAGGTCGATCCCTCCGGTTAAGATGGCAAATGTCATCCCGATAGCAATGATTGCATTAATAGAAACTTGGCGGGCAATAGTGGATAAGTTATTTACCGTTAAAAAATGCTCATTAAAAATGGACATGCAAGCAAATAAAATAATTAACCCAACGAGAGGTAAAAATGCCGGTATCTTGGTTAATTTGGCAAAATTAAATTTATTCTTCGCCAGTGGAATTGTACTTTGGTTAGACATAGTCATGATCCTATATAATATTGCCGGCCGCATGTAACATAATCTGGGTTGAGTTAATCTCGTCCCCACTTAATTCAGCAGCAACTTCACCATCTCGAAACACCAAAACCCGATCGCTCACGCCAATAACTTCTGGCAGCTCTGAGGAGATCATAATAATTGAGATCCCTTTTTCGGTAAGTGAACGCATTAATTGATAGATTTCTGATTTTGCTCCGACGTCGATACCCCGTGTTGGCTCATCGAAAATAAGAATTTTGGCTTGTTTATTTAGCCAACGTGCAATCACCACTTTTTGTTGGTTTCCACCGCTAAGCGTTGAAACCGCTGTATCTGCTTCTGGTGTTTTAACTTTGACTTGGGAAATTAAATCAAGAGATAACAAATGTTCTTTTTTATTTTGAATTAAGAACAGTTTTTGAGCGTGATTATTTAGCCAAATATTCTCTTTAACTGAGAATGGCAAAACCAAACCTTGGGTTTTACGACTTTCAGGTAAAAGTCCAATGCCTAACTGGAGCGCTTGCGCCGCAGATTTCATTTTGACTTCTTGCCCCTCTAGAACCACTTTCTTCTTGTAGGCTTTATCCGCGCCCATCATGGCGAGAATATTTTCAGTACGACCAGAGCCGACTAAACCTGCAAGACCGAGGATCTCGCCTTTTTTCAATTGAATGCGGTTGGTTGGGCTAGAAGCAAACCGTTGAATTTGAGCATCGAGTATGACCTCTTGCCCATCAAAATGGCGTTTTGGCGGGTAGATATTTTCGACTTCACGACCTACCATCATTTCGATGATCACATCAAGGTCGGTATCATCCACCTTGCGGGAGCCAATATATTGACCATCTCGCAAGACGCTAATGGTGTCGCAAATTTCATAAATCTCTTCCAAGTGGTGAGAGATAAAGAACATCCCGACGCCTTTTGCTTTCAGGTCACGCATCACATCAAATAGGTGATTGGCCTCTTTGGGGGTTAATGTTGCCGTTGGCTCATCTAGTACCAATATTTTGGCATCCAGAGAAAGCGCTTTGGCAATTTCCACAAATTGTTGTTCAGCAATACTTAAATGGCTAATAGGTTCATCAATATCAATATTAACGCCCAACTCAGATAGGATTATCTGCGCTTTTTCGCGCATCAGTTTTCTATCTAATAAGCCAAATTTATTTTTAATTTCCCGGTTTAAAAAGATATTTTCAAAAGCATTTAAATAAGGGATTAACGAAAACTCTTGGAAAATAATACCGACGCCCGCTTTAATGGCATCACGATAATTATGGAAGGTGTGCTCTTCGCCTTCGATAAGTATTTTCCCGCTATCTGGTTTATGAATTCCACACAGCACTTTCATTAGCGTTGATTTACCCGCACCATTTTCACCTAGCAGTGCGTGTACCTCTCCTTTTTCTAAAGAGAGATTAATATTATCTAGCGCCTTAACCCCAGGGAAAGTTTTACTGACATCTTTTAATGCTAACAATTGCATCATGTTGCTTCCCTTATTTTCTTTACCGCTTAAAAATGGGTAACAAAGCGAGTTGGAAAGTGAAATGCTTTCCAATAAACATAGTGTCATTCATTTTTATTAAGAGTATTGCGCCGGGGAATAATCCGTAGGCGCAATACCGAGTTCGACTTACTTATTTACTTTATTAATTGCTGATTACCAATGGAAATCTTTAGCATTGGTTTTGTCGATTAACTTAACATCCAGAGGAACTTCTTTAGGTACGTTAGCTCCCCAGTGTTTTGCTAAGCCCATGGCTAAACCAATACGTACTTGGTCACGTGGGAATTGTGCGGAGGTAGCGATAAACGGTGAATTACCTTTGGCAATTTCAGCGACGGCTTCAGGAGAACCATCAACACTCACCAGTTTCACATCACGACCCGCAGATTCGATTGCCGCTAATGCGCCTAAAGAACCCACATCGTTCACACTAAAGATACCATTCAAGCCAGGGTTAGCTTGCAGCATGTTTTCAGTGACGTTCATCGCAGTATCACGCTCTTGTTTACCGTTTAATTTGGTCACAATTTTGATATTTGGATACTCTTTCATGGCGGCTTCAAAACCACGAACACGCTCAAGGATTGGCACGACAGGGATACCATCAAGGATAGCCACTTCGCCTTTACCACCTAATGATTCACCTAAACGTTTACCCGCCATTAGACCTGCTTCGTAGTTTTTAGAACCCACGAATGAGTCGATTGGACCGTTAGCTTGTGCATCGATTGCAATCACCACGACACCCGCTTTTTTCGCAGCTAATACCGCGGTTTCTGCACCCACGCTATCCGCTGGGTTAATCAGCAGGATATCGATTTTTTTCTGAAGCATATCTTCGATATCGCTGGTTTGTTTTGAGACATCGTGTGCCGCATCAGCGATATAAAGTTGAGCGCCCATTTCACCTGTTGCGCTTTCTAAAGCCTCTTTCATGGTCACGAAATATTCGTTATTCAGTTCTTGAAACGACATTCCGACAGAAACAGGTTTTGCTGTCGCGTTAAAAGCCATGCCCAGTGTTAAAACGCTTGCTGCAACAGCTAACTTTTTAAATTTACTCAACATAAGATGTTCTCCTAAAGAGCCTTTAGTGTTATAGGGTACTGCTAATATTTATGATTATTAATGACTTACTTTAATTATGCTGATACTGCATTTCACTATATTGCACTACAACAGCATTATGGCTTGATAACGACTTTGATAGAGTCTGCCGATTTCGCCATAACAAATGCCTCTTCCCAATCATCGATTGAGTAGAAGTGGGTAACGATATCGTCAGCACATACTAACCCGCGGCTAAATAGGTCAATGGCGACCTCGTAGCTGTATGGGCCTAAGTGAGCACCTCGGATATCTAACTCTTTACGGTCACCGATAATTGACCAGTCTACGGTGGTTTCTTTACCGAAAACACTGAACTCGACGAAGCGACCCAGTTTACGGATCATTTCTAACCCCTGAGTCACGCCGATTGGAGCGCCAGTCGCTTCGATGTACACATCGCAACCGTAACCTTCGGTCATCTCTTTAACCAGTTTGATGGCATCTTCTTTCAGTGGGTTGATCACCACGTCAGCACCAAATTTCTTCGCTAATTCAAGGCGCTCATCAATAGCATCGATAACGACTAATTTTTTCGGGGTTTTGAGTTTCGCGACTTGGATCATGCACAGACCCAGTGGACCTGCACCTGCGATAACGACAACGTCATTTAAATCGATATCACCACGACGAACGGTATGGATAGCGCAGGCCATTGGCTCGATTAACGCCGCATCTTTTTCTGAAAGCTCATCTGGAATTTTGTGAATAATGGCACGCTCAGAAAAACGCATATATTCCGCCATACCACCATCGGCAACTTCTTTTTGGAAGCCGTAAATATCATGGGTTTCGCACATCCAATATTTGCCTGACTTACAGAAACGACACTCCCAGCAAGGTACGATTTGTTCCGCTAAAATACGATCGCCTACTTTCAGACCATATTTTTCGCCAGAACCTTCGCCCAGCTCAGCAACGCGTCCGTAAAATTCGTGTCCCGGTACAACAGGGGCTTTGATCCATGGGTTTTCACCCCAGAACATTTGAGCGCCATCATTCGCTTTACAGTCACCTGCACAGATACCGCATCCGTCTACTTTGATGACCACTTCACGAAATCCTGGTGTTGGTCTTTTAATCGCTTCAAAGCGGTAATCATGGGGGCCATGACATACAACTGCTTTCATTTTTTCAGGTAGGGTACTCATATTCTAATAACCTCATTCTGGATGTTGGCTATAATGTTGACGTCAACATTAAACGTCGTTTTTGTAAGTAAACCGTTCTCTTTGTAACGCTTGACGGCTAAAAATAATAATGGTGTGAGAAAAGTGATGCTCTATTGTTATAAATAAATTGTTTAGTTTTTAATATGACGACGTCGTCATTTTTGAGAGATGCTAAATAAAAAAGTGATAATTGTGATTCAAATCCTATTTTTTATTTAAGAACTCTTTTGTTTATGAGGTTTGTTTGCCAGACAAAATGCAAACTATAGTGGATGCGATGATTTTCGAAAGAGTATAATTAGTTTCGTTGTTTTCAGAAGTGAAGAATCTTTGAAAAAACATTTCAGCTAACACTTTAAAGTGAAATTTGAATTAGTTTGCGTCATTAATGTGATCATGATCGATTTGGTATGGTGTGTAAATCACTATTAATCCTTTTCTTTGCTATTTTTCCGATTGAATAAAAAGTGTTATATCGATAACTTAAATTAAATATCTCAGGACTAATGATTTTTTAATTAAAAGGCATAAAAATGGCAACGACAATGATTGTTCTTCTGGTTTTACTACTTATTTTAGCGGGATGGGGAATTTCTATTTATAACCGCTTAGTGAGTACTCGGAATCAAGTTACCAATCAATTTGCCAATATTGATGTGATTTTAAAACAGCGTGCTGACCAAATTCCCCAGCTAGTCACGATAGTTGAAAAAGCCATGGAGCATGAAAAAGCGCTATTTACTTCATTGAGTGATGCTCGCCAAAATTATTTCAGTGCTAAAAATGTGCATGAAAAAATTGCAGCATCAAATGAAATGGATAAAGCATTAAAAAGCCTCGTTGCGGTTGCTGAAAACTACCCAACGCTAATATCGGGTGAGCAATTTACCCAATTACAAATCGCACTAAGCGAAGTGGAAGATAAAATTGCTCAGCGTCGCGAAGGTTTTAATGATGCAACAACGGAATACAATACGGCGATCCAAATGTTCCCAGACAGTATTTTTGCCAATATTTTTGGTTTTACTGAATTGCCTTTATTGGAAATCTCCGATGCTGAGAAAAAATATGATGGTATTCGATTCAAATCATAATCACCGTTAAAGGTATCATCTGTGAATATCTACTATTTTTTAGGTGCCGTATTAGGTGGCATTCTTTTTTATTTAGACCGAAAGTATTCAAAAAAGCGTAAATTAAACTGGGGCATTATTCTTTTTACTGCGGTGCTATTTGGGGCATGGGAAACTATCTCGCCGAGACCTGGCGAATATGAACGTTACTTTTTCTATGCCGTGGCTGTAGGGATGGCTTTTGCGGCTAGTCGTATTGTCGTTGGAATAACGGAAAGTGCGTATGATCGCTATCAACGTTTGCAAAAGGAAGGCTCCTCCAAATTTACTGCATTATTAAAAACCCTTGTTGGCACTGCATTGGCTGGGTGTTTAACCATGGGCTTTTTTATCGATATTCGCCTCTTTTTTGTGGCTTTCGTCTTATTGTTTGTTTTCAGTTTTATTCAAAATACCCCCGAAAAACGCTTTCTAAAGTTTCAAAAGAACCTCGCAACTTCAAAAATTCGCTCAATTGCGATGGGGCTCGTAGAAGTAGAAGGGAAAATAACCTCAGGAAAGGAAGTCAAAAGTAAGTTAGGTAATCGTAGCTGTTATGGTGCTTTTTATTACGAGTACTCTATCTCTACGGATAAAGAGGGTAAAAAAAGTTATACCCTCAGAGACAGCAGTGTTCAGCTACATAATTTCACCATGACGGATGATACTGGCTCTGTGAATGTGATTTGTGACCCAGATTATTTTGTCCATACCGGATTATCCCCCCATATGGATTATGAGAGTGGCAATCGTCGTTATAAAGAGTATTTACTTGAAAGTGGGAAGAGTTATTTATTGATTGGGTCAGCGGACAGTGAGAATGGCAAAGTGGTGATCACCCGTAAAGCGCCACACATGTTATTAGGTGTTTCGCCATCAGATTATGTGACTCGCTGGAATAAATCCGCGCCAATGCGTCGGAATATTGGGGTGACAGCAATGATTGCAGCTATTCTGATTGCGCTAATATTAATGACGCCAGTGAGTTATCAAGATGGATACTTAACGCTCCATTTTAACCAAATTTCGTTATCTGACAGTGAATGATATGAATCAGATTATCTTTTGGATTTTTGTCGCGGTGATAGGCACCATTTTGGTTCGCTATATTGTGGGGATCTACAACAATATTATTTTCTTGAAAAATAACTGCGAAAAAGCGTTTGCTAATATTGATGTGCTCCTAAAAAAACAGGCAGATTTAATGCCTCAGTTAACAATCGTAGCGGAAGGGGCAATGACTCATGAAAAGCGTTTAATTAGCGAATTACTGCAAAGCCGTCAGCATTATTTATCCACGGAACAACTCGATGTTAAAGTGGATTCCGCAAACCAATTTCGCTCACATTTAAAATCGATTTTTTTACTGGCAGAAAAATACCCCAAGCTGATTAGCCAGCAGGCGTTATTAGCATTACCAACGTCAGCAAAAGGGTTAGAAGACCAAATTGCGGATCGCCGAGAATTTTTTAATCAAACGGTTACGTTATACAACACCAACATTCGTCTTTTCCCGAATCTCATTTTTACACTCTTATTCCGTTTTAAAGATATTCCCTTGCTGTATGTTCAACAGGAGTCTGCATCATGATCACAATTCCTTTTTCATGGTTTGGTTTCACCGATTGGTTGGTGAATAAAGGGGAGCCGGGGTTGATTGTGATGTTTGCTACGTTTGGAATGATCCCTGCCTGTATTGTTTTCACGCTAGTGATGAGAATGATCGGGATGAAGAAATTTATCGCTCCTGTGGTGTTGGGCATGATTAGCTCAATGTTTATCAGCATGATGGTGCTTATTCCGCTGTTATTAATTTTCCGCTTCGATAATATTCCAAAAGCGATGTTAGTTTGGATGGCGGTTCTAGGAAGCTGCATTGTCTTTTTCCTAACGAATATGGATTACATTGAGATTTGGTCATCAAGCCGAGAAGATAAAAAGAGTGTGACAGCGAGAAAGAAACGGAAAAAATAAAAGGCATTTTTTACTATTGTTTACATTATATATGACTGTTTTATAGCGTAAGTCAAAAAATAAATTATTAAACTGTAAGATAATGACTTCATAATCCACCAAATAAAAATCAGCTACTAGTATAAAACACAAGAAGTAAGTAGAAGTAGTCATATAAAGACTCTCTAAATATGACGATCGGAAGAGGTGGTTAGATAAAAGTACCATTATTACTCTTTATTGTTGTAACAACCTGGCGATGGTTTTGGTATAACTTCACAAGTTTGTATAGTTTCTTTGGTTTACTGTGTATAAGTGTGAATGGTTTATTTGGCTGTCTATCTATATGGTATTGATTTTTAACTAAATAAATTTATCTCTATATTTTTTTGTCAATTATCGACCTTTTGTTTTTACTCTGTATATGTGTTAAATTGTAATTCTTCGCTGTTAGGAACAAATAAAAAGTATATTTGATATAAAAAACTGTATTTGCATTCTTTTTATGATGATTCTAGGTTTAAATATATTCAACAGATAATCTTAAAACGAGTAATTGAGTTTACTTGCTTGTTTTCTATGATGAAACATACTGAAATACTTTGTAATAAGGCAAAATTAAATAACTTGCTTTATTTAGCCTAATTCAAATCTTAAAAATATATGCTTATAATGGCTCCATCGAGTTAATTAGGCTGATGGAGTTTGTTAGCATTAAATCGATATTGAAAATAAATAAAACCAACTAAATATCTAAAACATTCTTGTTGGAATTTTAATTTTAAAATTCCAATAGGAGGGGTTTTATTCGTTTAAATATTATTTTTATTTTATAGGATTTATTTCATGTTTAAGAGAACCGTAATTGCATTATCTTTAATTTCTGTTTCAAGCGCGACATTAGCCGCGGCACCCGTGGCTAATTTAAAAGTATCAGGTTCAATTACGCCACCAACTTGTACTATTAAAGGGCAGAATGAAGTTGACTTAGAATATGTATTTGATGTGTCACCTGGAATGTTCCCTGTTTCTGGTAATTTAGGACTTGATGCAAAAACAAATAGCATTGAAGTGATTTGTGATGCAGCAACTTATTTAACTTTCTCCTCTACTGATAACCGTGCGAGTTCTGTATTAACTGCGGGTGTATATAACTTTGGTTTAGGTCTGTTTGATACCGATAAAAAAGTTGGTTTCTATACAATCAATATGAAGAATGCAACAGTTAAAGCGGATTCTTCAAGTGCTGCTCAAACTGTCGGTATTTCGAATGGAGCAACATATGCCACAACAATGTATATTGATAAAACGAAAAAAATGGCGTGGGCAACAGCTGCAAGCACATTAAAAGCAGGGCAAATTTTTGCAGCAGACTTTGATGTAAAACCAACTCTGAGTTCCGAATTGAAAACAAGTTCGGGTGATGCTGAATTAGATGGTCATGCTACATTAGCCTTTGCTTTTTCTCTCTAATTTTTTGATTGAAATGAATAGATATAAATTTATATCTATTCATTATGGAACGGAACTATGATTAAAAAAATAACACCATTAATATTATCGACAGTGTTAATATCTCCAGCTGTATTTGCCAATACAACTGCAAATATAAAAGTATCCGGCAAAGTTGCAATGCCAACCTGTTTAATTAATGGAAATGAACAGTCAGATGTTATTTTTGAATTAGCAAAAACATCGCCAAGATATTTGAGTCAAACATCCTATACGGTATTACAATCACCGGTTAAAAAGAATGTCACTGTGACTTGTGATGCGGAGACATATTTAACCTATCGTGCAACGGATACGTATCAAAGTACGCCATGGCCAACGTCATCTGCGGATAACTATTTTTTCATAGTGCATTCGGATAATGCAGATAAATCAGTCGGTGCAGTGATGTTTGCTGTTTCCAATGTCACCATTGATTCTAAAACTGCTTTTGTTGCAAGTGATGGCGTTACAGCAAATAACACTGTCATGACCAAAAAAATACTTAATGGTTTTGGTACAAAGAGTTCAACAATATTCGCTAATAAATTAACAGCAGGAAAAGTATTTTCTGCAGATTTTGAAACCAGCGGTGTTTATATTAACTCTATTAACCAATTAACAGCAGCGGGTATCGATTTGACGTCTAATGTCGATTATCAAGCAGAGGCTGTGCTGGCTTTTAACTTTGGTATTTAATTAAATTCTAATGAGATGTATTTCTTGGGGAATATATGCGTTTATTTGTCACTCCAGTAACTAAAGCTACATTACTATTTGCATATTGTAGTCTGTTTTTTAGTGAAGCAGTTTATTCGCATACTTTTCAAAATAGAAATATTATTGAACAGGTTGAGTCACCCCCTACGTGTGAAATCGCCATCCCTGATGGCGGGCAATATCAATTTAATCAATTGCATGCTCGCCAGTTTAATGCGATTAACGCAACGGAAATACCCGAGATTACCAAAACATGGCAAGTGTCGTGTAATACACCAACTCAATTGCTTGTTCAGTTCTCGGATAACCGAAGTGATTCATCACAATTGGGAAATGAAGATTACTTTGGGTTAGGGAAGGTGAATAACCAGGGACGATTAGGGAATTACCAGCTGATACTTAACCAACCAAAAGTGGATGGTCAATCGGTTGGAATCGGTGTGGTGGAAGGTGCAGGTCCATTTCAACGCATTCAAGGAGCGGTATTAAAAGGGAAAAAATATGCATGGTTTACAAATGAAAACGTATTATCCAGTGGGAAAAATTTCACCGTTAATATAGCCGTTAAGCCTATATTAAACAGCCTTAAAGAAACCAATGGTCCAATTATTGAGGCTGTGGAATTAGATGGCAGTGCAGATATTATATTTTCATTTGGAATATAGTTTTAATTCTTAGTAGTTTATATTGGAAATAAAAATAATAATGAATAAGAAAAATAAATTTTCTTATTGCCATCTATTTTTAATTTTTGTCGTACTGCATGTAAATAATTCCGATGCATCTGAATCAATAAAGAGTAACACAGGATCGTCAATTAATTTTGATATCGACTCTTTAAAATCACTAGGGTATGGGGCAGAGGTCGCTGAATTCTTTATGAAGGGTAATCAGTTTTTACCCGGAAATCATGATGTCACCATAAAATTAAATGGCAGTAATGAATATACTGCGAATATTGAAATCAATGAAAACGGTGAGCTTTGCCTGACTGACGGGTTAATGAGTAAGTTAAGATTAAAAAAAGTTAACTTAACTGACGGATGTAATACATTCGAACAAATTTATCCTGAGGCAAAAATTGCATTACATCCTAGCTCCTACCAAATTGATATGGTGGTTGCCGAAGAGAATTTAGACCCAAAACTACAAGGCAATGAGTTAACGTACGGTGGTTTTGGTGTTGTCAGTAACTATCAGTTATATGGGATGCATATTAACGGTAATTACAGTCAGCGTTTCTATCAAGGAGAGTTTGAAACGGGTATTAACTGGAATAATTGGGTTTTACGAAATAACAGTAGCCTCTCCGCTGGAGATTCAAAATCACAATATCAATTTAATGAAACTGTACTGTCAAAAAGCATCGAACCCTTGCAGTCTTTATTAGATATTGGGCAGCTTAATACGCAAGGTGCCTTTTTTGGGGGAACACCGCTTGATGGTGTGCAACTTTACTCAGATAGCTCTTTGCAAGGCTCGAATATTTTAGTTGTTCCGGTGACTGGTTTTGCAAGTACACCATCAACTGTTGAAGTTCAGCAAAATGGGCGGCTGCTATATCGAACGATGGTACCAGCAGGACCTTTTGAGTTAAATCGCATTAATAATGTGGTGATTGGTTCGCCTTTGGATGTCACGGTTTTCCAAGATAATGGTGAAAAACAGCAGTTTCAGGTGGTGACGGCCAACCAGCAAACTGCGGTTTCACCCATGAGCTATCAATTTTCAGTGGGGCGTTATCGTAGCCAAAGTGATTTGCAAACGGATAAACCCATTATTGGTAGTGCAGAAATCAGCCAGCAATATGGCATGTCAAATTATGGGGCAGGCGTACTTTATTCAAATCAATTTCAAGCGGTGAGTGGACGACTTAACTCTTATTTTGATTTTTCAACACCGATTTCTACGGGGATTGGCGTTCAAAGTGCGAGAAATAATGAAAAGCGCGGGGAGCAGATCGATTTCAATAGCAATATTGCATTTGAGAAAATGACATTCGGGGCATCTGTTTTATATCGTACGAATAAATTTCCAACCTTGGATAGTTCATTATTAAAAAAGCAACCCGCTCAGGATGAGCAAGAAAATACGAATAGATGGTTTAGTGGAGAATTACAAACTACCTCTTCGTTATTTGCAAGTTGGGGTGATGTTACATGGGGGCGCTTTAGCGCTAACGTAAACCATAATCATTTTTATGGCGATAAATCTGATACCGTTTTTTATTCAGCGGGCTATAGCCGAAAAGTTGCAGATATATCGTTGAATGTGAATTACCAAACGGGTGATGATCGAGATAGCCGAATTTTTATTAATGCATCGATGCCGTTAGGTAAGAAAAAAAGCATGAGTATGCAGAGCCAATATTACCAAGATAAAACCATGGTAATGGCAAATTACAATCAGCAAGTCAGCGATAATTTAAGGTATTCCGTTGGGGCTGGTCGTAATGATGGCACGAGTGTCGTGAATGGCAGTATTAATAATGCCAATGCGTATAGCAATATTTCGCTGAGCGGTTCGATGTCCCAGAATAATACGCACTCAGTCACTGTCTCTGCATCAGGCGGCATGGCGTATTCCGATGGGTTATTTGCAACGTCATCCGTACCTTTAGGAGACACCTTTGGCATCGTGTATGTACCGGATGCGCCAGGGGTTAGAGTCAACACGATGGGCAGTGGCACCACGATAACGAATCATTTTGGAACGGCAGCGATTTCATCGTTACCAAAGAACCAAAAGTCTACCGTGCAGCTAAATACGGAGAAACTGCCTCTGAATGTGCGCTTGGATACAACGTCGTTTGATGTTGCTGCGGCGAGAGGGACTGTCATGACGAAACGCATTCAGGCAACCACAATGCGGCAATTATTGTTGAGCATCAAAATGACCAATGGCAATGACGTTCCATTTGGTGCCAGTGTGCTCAATAAAAAAGGTGATTATATGGGTGTCATTATGGGGGAAGGTAATTTATTACTCAGTAATGAGCAAATTGGCGATGACATTATTTTACGCTCACCTAACTCTGATGATTGCATTATTAAATATAACGTACCGGAATTTTTTTCCGCTGAATCACTTTATGAAGAGGCAGATGCTATCTGCCAATAATCTTAATATTATTTGAATACAAGTTTGAGGTTTCAATGAAAAAGTTAATTTATATCGCATTTTTAAGTTTAATAGGCTTAATGAGCGTACCTGCAAAAGCGAGTTTCCAATTAGAAACAATGACTGTTATTTTAGATGCTGGTGAAGAGCGCAAAGTATTTAGTGTAAAAAACACATCGAAAGAGCCTATCTTATTATCAACAAAAGTCTCTGATTTAGAAGGTTCTCAGCCTATGGCTAAAGATATTATGGTATCTCCGCCTATTGTTAGAATTGAACCAAATGAAAGCCAGCAAATAAATTTTGTTTTAAAGAAAGGGTTAGATTTAAAACAAGAACAGATTTTGCGTGTTTCTTTCCAAGGTGTCGGTGCCGTTAAGCAAAACTCTGCAAAAATGCCTATTCGCCAAGATGTGGCCATGCTGATTACGCCAGCTAATGGGGTATTAAGCCAAACACCTTGGAAAAATATTGCTGTTAATCAAAAAAATAATCAACTGACGTTGACGAATACAGGGGATCAAGTTGTTCGTTTATCACCTTCAGTCACGACATTACCGAGCAATGACGCTTATACCATTGATCAATTTTATTTAAGACCGAATGAAAGCAAAACTATTAATGTGAAAAACACAGTACAGGAGTTAGTGATTTCACCGTTAAGCCGTTACGGTTTTAAAACTCAAAATAATGACACTATAAAAGTCACTCATAATGGATAACTTTATCTATCGGTAGGACCGAGAATTAAATTTTTAATTAATCGTTCCAGTACAGGGAGATATATAAAATATGAAGAGCGTAGATGAAGATAGTAAACCCGAAAATCATGTTTACTCCGTAATAATCGGCAAAGAGCTGAAACGAATTCGTAAAAAGAAAGGTTTCTCGGGCTCTAAGGTGGCTAGTCAGTTAGGTATTTCACAGCAGCACTATTCACGATATGAATGTGGGAAATGCCGCATTTCTGTTGATACATTATTAAGTATTCTTTTTATTTTAGATTTTGATTTTGGAGACTTTTTTAGTGAGTTAAGGTTCCTGCTGAATAATGATTATCATGGTGAAATCCCAAATGTGAAGTTAAGTGATACTCACAAGGATATTGAAAGTTATTTTGATAAAACAAGTTAGAATTTAATCTTATTAAGAACTTTTCTTTATTTATTCTTTTCTACATTCATCTTGATTGTAAATCCGCCATTAGGCGGATTTTTTTATATTAAAGAGTGACTAATAAAATGCGAAATCAAGCTTACTGAATAGTTGTAATGTATTCTGCATTCCAAATATATTCTCCTGCTTGATTTGGGCATTTTCCTTTTAAGTGAGTTTCAATCTGTTTCTCTTTTTGCCCTGCTGGCATTTGAATGACTTGGGGCGGTTTATTGAGAATACTTTGGTTATCAAGAACAATATCAAAATCATCAGGTAAATCATGAGATCTTACGGTTAAATCCATTTTTTTACTTTGTCCCATATATCCCTCAAAACCTACTGTTAATGGAATAACCGCTTCTAGATTGTCATTGGGTGAACAAGTTTTTAAATCAATGACAGCTGGTGCGCTGATATGAGGAAAAGCACTTGATGCGCGTACATTAATTTCGGTATAGGTAATTGTGCTTGGACGAAAGTACTCATCATTACCATTCATAGCTGCGCTGTTTACCGCTGTACAATAAAAAAGCCATGTTTTATTCTCAAAACCAGATGCAGCATCGAGATAAGCGACACCATTAATGGCGCCATTAATACCATAGAATGATATTGTATTACTACCTCGAACATTTAACATTCCATCACTATATGTTCTTTGGTTAGGACCTAAGCCAACACTATTAACTGCATTTTTCATTTCGTCAAAGCCTGACCAACATGAGGTAATTACGTGACCCGTTACTTTTTGAGGGAGTGTGTAATTCACCGTAAATCGAACTTCATGTCTTTTTAATATGGACGTAAGTTCATCAAAAGTTACAGATTGAGGTTCTGTTGGAATAAATGTCGTTTCTGCATAAACAGACAACGGTAATAATGAAATAATAAAAATAAATAACTGGCGCAATGTTGTTGACCTTACTGGTTAATTCGCAATTTACATCGGTTCGATAGTGACAGTAATCTGTCCATTAACGTCACCAACAGGGGTACTTGAAGTAGAGGCTACCTGCGGAACGACAGTGATTTCAGTCTTATCCCCATCTTTGGTACTGTCTCTTTCCAAGGTGGCTGTTGTCGACGATAAATCAAGATAGTTTTCATCGAATTTTAAGCAGTAGCGCATAAAGTCAGCATCCGTTTTAATACAGGAACCATCTGCTTCATTTGCTTTGAAGGTGTATTTATATTTGTTAGTGCCTGAACAGGTGGCGGTCAACGTAAATATTTTAGAATAAGTATCTAGATCATCTCCGGTTGTTTTACCATTGAATGCAGAACTTGGAATTTTATCTAAAGAAACGGTATCAGGTACATCAAGTGAGCAGCCTGCCAAAACAGTCGCTTTTATTTTAACTAACGCACTTGCACTTTCTGCGCTGGCTAAGTTGATATTTGCACCACTAACACAGGTGATGAGCAAAATTAATTTCACGAGTTTATTGATAATTAAATTCATATTAAGCCTGTTATTTAAATAAAGAATTAAAATAGTTTTGTTATTGACCAATGATTATTGGCAATTAACATCGAATCGAATTAATGATTGCAGATCTGCATTTTCAGGTAACGAGTATGTGGCTTGGCACTGGTTTTCATCGTCATGTCCCCATTTGGCGGTTAATTCACCAGAAGATTCGAGCCCAGATAAATAAACCTGCCCATCATCATTCACAATTGCCGTTTGATGCCTAATCGAGACCAAGGTGCCGAAAGGCAAGTTTTTGCCATTTTTTACGATGTGAACCAGTGCACGAGCACCTTGGCGAGTCACAAAGTTTGCTTTGACGATAGCTCCACGAGTCGGCACCGTCGTAAGAACGCTGTTTTCAATTTCTGTTTGTTCATCTAATTCGCTGCTATCTAGGGCAACACGATTTAAACGATATGGCGTTGCATAAGGCTTGATGGTGTAACCGAGCCAATCTGTTTTCACACCACTGGTATGTTCGACGGGAATATCGTTCGCTCCCGGTGCCGAAATCAGAATGTTGGTCTCACCAAGGGGTTGACTAAAAATGATGCCGTCAGAGTGCAGGGTCACTGCACCAGAAATACCCGTTGAAACTTTACGGTAATCCTGACCGTAGCTATAACCGGCTTGAGTATTTCCATAGCCGCCTTGGTAGGCTAAGTTGATATTTCCGTCATTCCCATTACTCGATGAATACCCTTGAGCAACGTTCCAATTCAGGTTTTGTTGAGCCAGTAAACTCCCGCTTAAACTGGTCTGCTGGATTAACTCTCCTTGGTTATCGTGGTTAACACTATAAGAGGCATACATTGACGGTGCTCCTTGAGGCAACCACTTCTGTAACGGGATGGATACCGTTAAGAAAATATTCCTATCCGTTGTTTTTACATCGTATTGATCAACATTTTTATTTAATCCATATGAGAGCGTGTAATTAATATCGCCAATCTGGCTACTCAGCCCTGATTGTATGGACACCGAACTGCCATTTCGCTCCCAAAAACTCTGGCGGACACCGGTTAAATAAATAGAACCAACCCCTGTTATCTTTTGTGAGATATTAGTCTGTATTCTTTCTCGTTTATTATCGTAAAGATTGAAATAGTCGGTATTGTTGGTTTTCAGTTCCCCATTGGTATCAAGGGTTTCATTTTGTGATAGCCAACCAGACATCCGATTTAGCGAGGTTTCTTGTAGGGTATAGTAGCCTCGAGTTGAGTAGCGATACCCAGTGAGTTGGAGATTAGTGCCAGTTTCAGGGAAGGCTCGTGCGTATAGAAAACGCAGTGATTGCCCTTGATAGCGGCTCCCATCGGTTAATTGGCTATTCGCATGGGTGAGATCTGCTGAAAATGCTCCCCATGTCCCTAAGTTAAAACCGGTACCGACTGCTCCTGCCAGATAGTTTTTAGCATATTGAACGCCGCCATACAGCGTTGTTAATGACGATGCTCCCCAGATAAGCGTCGTTTCTCCAAATTGAGTTGTATCATAATGGCTGTTATCCGAGCGAAGCTCACCGGCGGTCAGGCTATAACTCATTCGGCCTTCTCGTAATAACACCGGAACAGAGGAATAGGGCACGATAAATGATTGAACATCGCCGTTTGCTTCAAGAATACTGACTTGCAAGTCACCACTCGAACTCATGGCGTTTAAGTCAGTAATAGCGAACTCACCAGGCGCGACATTAGCTTGGTAAATTAAATAATCATTTTGGCGAATTTCAATGGTCGCATTACTGTTTGCTACGCCGCGGATAATCGGTGAAAACCCTTGCTGACTAGACGGGTACATACTTTCGTCCGTTCGCAATTGTGCGCCACGAAACGTCAGTGAATCAAAAACGGTGTTATTGGTTGAACTGTCCCCTAATACTAAACGGCTTCGCCAAGGGATGATTCCTCGCTCGACATAGCTATTGAGATGTTGCCAGTTACTTTCTTGATTATGTTTGCTTTTATAGCTGGTCCATGTCCGGTTATCACGGTATCTCCAGCTCCCTAAATTGACGCCATTTCTTAGATTCAAATAGATATTTTTACTGAAATCGTGCTGATATTGGTTATCAGTGACACCTAATGTATAGCTGGTAAATAATGCATTAATTCCTTCATCCCATTGGTTTGTTGGGATTTCATCTTTGGCTAAATTATTTAATGCTATTTGAGGAATACTGATATTCAATTTCATTTTCGGAAAATCAAATTCAGTGCTCGCATTAGGAATTAATTGCGCCAGAGGAATACATTGATGGTTGTCCGATTGCAGTAATGGAAGGCTATCAATATTGACTCCCAGCTCAGCCAGTTCCTGCGGTGTTAACAGTGGAATTAACCCTGTTTGGTCTGCTACTAATTGGGGTAATTGGTCATCTAGCTTTTGGCAATCTTGTGCTTTGACAAAGGTAATATTTCTTCTGTATTTGAGATTGCCATTCAATAAAACATCAACGTCATAGGTTCCTGGTAATTGTGAACCTTGGCTTACGAAAGTACTTAAGTCAGCAATATGCTCTGAATCGATAGAGATCAACGAAGGTGGAAAATAGTAATTTTCTCCCTCTTGGGCGTTAGTGCTTGGTATTACAAAAAGGCAGATAAATAAGTATGAGGGTCTCAAATGGTTATTGATGATTTTTTTGTATTTTTTTAGTGAAACGAACATAGAAAACCTTATTTCCATTTGAAATAAAATAGATTAATTCTTAATTGAAAATGGCTGGTTTTGGTGAAGTGATCCCACCAAAATCATTGATTGAACTGAACGTCAATTTACTGGTGTCAAACCCTGCTGGTGCATTAACCTCAATATGACTAAATGGTGCGATCATCGTTGATGGTAATTCATTATTTCCTGAACGAAGATCCGTTAATGTCATGTAATACGGTGATGGGTTTGATATTTTAATTTTTTGGTTATCAATCTTGCTAAATCGGATAAGGTTTTCTGCTTCCTTTGGTGTGATCTTTAATCCTTTTGGTCGAACGAAAAGTTTAACTCGAGTTACAGCCGCAAGGATTAATGCATTCTTATCAGCTAATTCATTTCGATCAAGGGATGGAATGGCTTTTACATTAAAATAAAATAGAGATTCTTTATCTTTAGCCAATTGTTCGCCCGCATAAACTAATCGAATAGTATTTTCATTTCTTGGTGCGCTAGTAAATAATGGTGGCGTAGAAATGAAATCGCTTATTTTATTTCCTTTAGCATCTTCAATCCAAGTTTGAACTAGAAAAGCTGATTTATCTGAGGTATTTCGAATACCCGTAGTAATTTGCTTACTTTCTTGTGGGTAAATAATTCGGGTGCTATCAAGTGTAATTCCACCAGCTAAACAAAGAGAAGAAAAACCAAAATAGAATAATGAAACCAGCCATTGATAATAATGACTTGCTTTAGGTAGCGAAAACATAAAAACTCCGGATATAAAATAATGCGCACCCGTTATGACACGGGTGCAAAGACAGAAATATTACTGATAAGTAATCGTGAAATTGGCAGATGCGTTAGCAGAACCCGCAGTAACTTCATTTGCTAATGCGATGTACTGTGCTTGGAAGCGTAATGTGCTGTCACCTTCATTCAGCTTAATAGCATCCGTTGCCTTTGAGCCATTAACAGTTACTAACTTTTTGTTTTGTAAAATTTGGATGCCCACGCCAGTTGCGATTGTTTGCCCACTTTGAGCTGCTACTGGAGCAAGGATTTTTTCTTCGTCAAGAATGGTATTACCATCAAAAGTCAGAGAGGCATTTTTAAATGTTTCAGTTGCACATCCGGTTAATTTAATATCAAAGCCAACGGGTGATGATACAGAATCTTTACCATCAAAACCATCTTGGCGGTATTGACCTAAATTAACAGTTTGTGAAGCATCATCATTATCAATAACACAAGGGGTATTAACAATGGTGCCTGCAAAATTAACAACGCCACCACTGACAGTCACAGGAGCTAATTCTTCTGGAGCATTAGGTTCTCCTTCTGCAAATACATTTGCAGATAAAGCTAGAGAAATAGGCAATGCGATAGCGATTAACTTAAATTTCATTATATTACTTTCCATTAGATAAAGTTTTAAAAGGACTTATTTCTTTTTTGGTGCTTGCATTCAAAATAAAGCATGCACTCCGAAAAATACATTTATGTATTTTTGAGATTGCCTACATGAATTACACCGTCAGTTTCTAACTCGTCAATAAGTAAATTGAAAAGTCTATTTTGTTCTGGTTTTATTACCTTGCTACTGAATTCATCGAAGGGGATATTTAATACATTTAAAAGTCTTAAAATATTTTCAATGCTTAATGTCGATATCCCTCTTTCATATCTTGATATTTGTTGCTGACTGATTGATATTAAGGATGCTAATTCTTTTTCAGATAATCCTTTGCTTATCCGTGCATTTCTAATAAAACGTCCTATTTTTTCATTTAGTTTCATTATATTGATAATTAGTTAATTACCTAGATTGGTTAAATATGAGTTGTTTAATTGGATGATTTCAAAACGAGGCGAATTGTAGATAGGTTAAATAATGATGTAAATACTCAAAATATGATGAAATATAATGTTACATTCAAATGAAATAAAAAGTCTAGAATATTGGCTATTAAATTACTCTTTTTGTGAGTTAAATCTTAAGTGAAATAAAATATTTTTTGGATAATGACGTAGATCAATAAATAAAATCTATTTACTAATCCCGAAATGAAATAAATTGATACAATATATAATATTTGCTTTCATTTTGTGCTTTTTGTTACTCAATATGAGAGTTTTTATGGTGCGCTGTATTGCGGTGAAGTCTGTTTATATAAAGAAATAAACTATTTAAATATTAATTAATACAGCCTATTAGCTGACAATTAACAATTGTAAGAGAGTGTTTATCGTTAATTTAATGAAAACAAAATCCCCACGAATTAAATAATTTAGAATGGGGATTTATTATGTTACTTAACTATGAATGAGATGCATTAATTGTTGTTGAGCTTTGGCGAGTCCAGCCTCATAGCCTTCGGGTTTCATATCTAAACCTTCTGCATAGATAAACTGAACATCGTTAATACCCATTAACCCTAATACAGAATTTAAATAAGGGGTAATTGCATCGGTCTCTTGCCCATAATGAATGCCACCTCGAGCACTAAACACCAGTGCTTTGACATTTTCCACTAATCCCAGTGGGTAGGTTGCGGTATAGCGAAAAGTTTCTCTAGCACGAACCACTAAATCAAACCAATTTTTCAATTCAGTTGGCACATTGAGATTGTACATTGGCGCACCAAGGAGCAGTAAATCACTCTCTTTAAGCTCTGCAATAAGTTGGTCAGAAAGCTCTGAGGTATTTTTTAAATCAGGATTGCTAATTTCTGCGCCTCTTAATGCTGCGAAACGGGCTTGATTGAGAACGGGTAATGGGTTTTCTGCCACATCACGCTCGATAACACAGTCTTGATAGCCTTGGGCTTTACGTTCATTCAGATATTGCTGAATTAAGGTGTTGGTTTGCGATTGTGCACCGTTAATACTGGATTTGATAACTAAAATTTTCATGGAATTGTTCCTTATCAATTTAGGATGTGGTCAGTATATCTGGCTTGATAAGTTGACAATGAGTGATATTCTTTCCTTATATTGTTTCCAAATGAGCACCAATATGAACAAGTTAGATTTGAACTGTTTACCTATTTTTATTGCGGTGGTTGAAAGTGGAAATTTTACCGCGGCATCTGAGCGGCTACATGTAACTCGTTCAGCAGTGAGTAAAAGTATTTCACGTTTAGAAAATAGCCTAGGCGTTGCACTGTTTCAGCGGACTACCCGTCAGCAAACATTAACGGATGATGGAATGGTGCTGTATGAATATGCGAGTCATGCGCTGAACTCTCTGCAAGAAGCGTCAAACTTCTTGGAAAGCGGCAAGCGTAATGTCGAAGGGAAGGTCTGCATTACCGCGCCTAGGCTATTGGGAAACTTATATGTTATCCCGCTACTGATTGAATTAATGAGCCTTTACCCGAAATTGGAAATTGAAACGTTATTGAATGACAGGAATGTGGATTTACAGCAAGAAGGGGTTCATGTTGCAGTGCGAGTGGGGCAACTTGCTGATTCAAACCAATTGATTGCACATGAAATTGGCCACCATAAAATGATTTTTTGTGCATCACCTGATTATTTAACGGCAAATGGTACGCCGACGGCACTCTGCGAATTAGAAAAGCATCAGCTTATTGCCTACACACAGGGCGGACACATTTTACCTTGGCAAGTGTATGATCGAGCTCAGCAAGAGCACCGCTATTTACCCACCAGTAAATTGATTATGGATGATATGCAAACAATTATGTTGGCGACAATAAAAGGGGCGGGAATTGCGTATTTGCCTCACTGGCTGGCACAAGAAAAAATACATTCGGGACAGCTTGTTGAGATTTTATCTGACTATCAAAGTGCTCGTTACCCAATTTCTGTCGTGTGGGTTGCTACGTCCTTTCTACCGCTAAAAATAAGAGTGGTTATCGATACGATTCGTGAAAAGTTAGCCTTAAGTTTAAGGTCAGAATAACGAAATTATAAACAGTGAGCCTCTTCACAATGTGAGGGTTTTTATTGAACATGCCTTGCTCTTGGTGAAATTTTAATTCTATATTCGTTATATGTTATGAAATTTAATTTCTTAAATAATCATAACGATTCCGTTATAAAAAACACCATGATGTAATTCGCACATTATAAAACCGATAAAGTGAGGCAAGGCATGAAATTAATCACCCTATTTGCAGCAACAACCTTGTTAGTGACTGCCAGCGTGGCAGCAAAAGAGTACCCCATTCATCATACTGCGCAGATCAATTCCCTTGAAGATGCTCAAAAATCGGCGGTTTGGGAGCAAGCTGAAGTGCTCACTGACTTCACGTATCCGTGGGAAAATGAGACGCCACCAAAAACTGATTTCCGTGCATTATGGAGCGATAATGCGCTCTATTTTCGCTTTATTGCTGACGATAAAGATATCCAGCTAGGCAAAGATGCAGATAAAGATCAGGCGGTATTGGATTCAGACCGTGTGGAATTATTTTTTGCAACCAGCCCTGAGTTAAAACCGTATTACACAGCTGAAATGGACCCTTCTGGGCGTACATTTGACGCGAAAGCCAATTTTTACCGAGAAGTGGATCCAAGCTGGAATTGGCAAACACTAAAAACGGTGGGACAAATTACCCCTGAAGGCTATGTATTAACGGGGAAAATCGATCTGGATGAATTCACCAAGCTGAATCTTTGGCAAGATAATGACAAGAAAACCTTGATGTGCGCCATTCTGCGCGGCGAATTTAGTGCCGGTGAGCCTAAGCAAGTGCGTAAGTGGATCAGCTGGATCAAGCCGGATTCAGTGAAGCCAGACTTCCATATCCCTTCCGCTTTCGGAAGCTGTAAGCTCGTCAAATAACCCTCATTCGGTGGCAGCCTTAAACGCTTTATAAAGTTGCCACCGGTTCTTTCACACTTTTTCATGTTGTTGTTGTGAGACCAGTCACGTAAATCATCACAAGTGAATAACTTGTAATGATTAGGATTGAAATTAAAATTCATAAATAGTATTTTTTAATGAAATATAGTTTCAGTTGAGGTGTGCCATGTCAGTAACCGAAAATACGCTTAGTGATTGTTTGAACAATGAACTTAATCAGGACACATTGCAGTTTTCTCGCTTAGATACCTTATCGATGTTAACGGTGATCAATCAGGCTGATAGCACGGTAGCAACGGCATTACAGTCGGTATTGCCAGAGCTCGCCAATGTGGTGGATGTGATTGCGGATCGTTTAAAACAAGGCGGGCGGATCTTTTATGTGGGCGCTGGCACCAGTGGTCGACTGGCGGTATTAGACAGCGCAGAGTGTCCGCCAACATTTGGTACATCGCCAGAAATGGTGCAATCGATTATTGCGGGCGGTCATTCGGCTATGTTGAAAGCCGTTGAAAATATTGAAGACTCAACGGAAGCGTCGGTGAAAGAGTTACAGGAACGCGGTGCAACGGAAAAAGATGTGATTATTGGTATTGCGGCAAGTGGACGAACGCCATTTACCTTAGCGGCGATTGAATATGGTAATCAAATCGGGGCATTAACCGTGGGGATAACCACCCGTGGATACGGTTTGCTCAGTGATTTAGCGCAGTATGCCATTGCGCCGGATGTGGGGGCGGAAGTACTTTCTGGCTCTACGCGCATGAAAAGTGGCACTGCACAAAAAATGATTTTAGGCATGCTAAGCACCTGTGTCATGGGGTGCTTAGGGCGAATTCATACCAATTTAATGGTCGATGTGATGGCGAGTAATATTAAATTACTGCGTCGTGCTGAACGTATTGTTGGGGAAGTGTGCGGGATTGATGTAGACACTGCGGCAGCATTATTGAAGCAAGTGGATTATCACCCGCGCCGTGCCATTTTGATGTATGAATTGAATATTACTGCACAACAAGCGACAGAGATTGTTCAGTGTAACCCGAACACCAGTTTGGATTCGATGCTAAACAGTCACAGTGAATAGCGTAAAACATAACATAAACAGAGTCATAACTCAGTCGACACCGGGGAAATCCTATGGCTAATAAGATAGAACATCTGGAAGTGCTTGCCAGAGAAATAGAAAAATATGCGGGCGGGTTTGAAAACGTGGGTACCTTAACCCACTGTATGACGCGTATCCGTCTGGTTTTAAAAGATAATAGCAAGTTTGATGCAGATGCGCTTAAGCAAGTGGAGGGCGTGAAGGGTGTTGTCTTTAACGGTGAACAACAGCAAGTGATTGTGGGCATGGGGACGGCGGCGAAAGTCTTCTCTGTGATGAATAAAAGAATGCAAAACAGCGGCGTAGCAAGTGATGAAAGTACACCATCAGCGCCAGAGAAAAAATCGTTCTCTATCCGCCGTATGCTGAATACATTAGCCGCCATTTTCGTTCCAACCATTCCTGCGTTAATTGGTTGCGGTCTGATTATGGGGCTGATTAATATTATGCGCTTAGTGGCACCTGGCGTGGTTGAGCAGTTCCCTGAGCTGTTTAAATTATTAAAGCTGATCGGTAGCGCCGTATTTACCTATTTATCCATTATGATTGGGGTAAATACCGCGAAAGAATTAGGCGCATCCACGTCGATTGGTGCTGTGATGGCGGGGCTTTTAGCGATGCCGGGCTTAGCTGATATCACCTTATTTGGTGAAAAACTCCAACCGAATAGCGGCGGAATTTTCGCAGTGCTGATGGTGGTGGTGTTCTCCTCTAAATTTGAAGTGTGGTTTAGAAGCATCATCAAAGAGAGTTTGGATCTGATTGTGACGCCGTTTGTGACGATTCTAGTCTCTGCAATGGTGGCGTTAGTTGTCTTCCAACCGGCGGGTCATTATCTGAACCAAGTGCTGGCACAAGGGGTTTCTGTAGCGCTGCTAAGTAGTGGCGGCGGGGCAGTCGCTACGGGGGGGATCTTAGGTGGCAGCTTCCTATTCTTATTACTGACTGGTTTGCACCAAGGTTTGATCCCAATTCATGCGGAAATCCTACAAACTTTTGGTTTGAATTATTTATTCCCAATCTTAGCCATGGGCGGCATGGGGCAAGTGGGTTCATGTTTCTGGGTGTTCCTGAAAACCAAAAACCAACGTTTAAAGAAAACCTTAGTGGGTGCATTACCTGTCGGTATCTTCGGTGTGGGTGAGCCATTACTGTTCGGGGTTTCCTTACCGCTGGGTAAACCGTTTATTGCCGGCTGTATCGGTGGGGCTGCGGGCGGTGCATTAATGGCGTTCTTCCATGTGGGGATTATCATTCCATTTGGCACCGCAGGCTTATCCTTAATCCCGTTGGTGGGTGATGGGCAGATTCTGGATTTTCTGATTGCGGTAGCAGGCGCATGGATTGTCGGTTTCATTGCCAGTATGATAATAGGCTTCAACGATCCAGAAAAATAATAAGAAGGTATAGCCATGTCAGCACTGACAGTAAAATTGGAAAGCTTATTGACGAGAGGCAAAGGCACAGAGCAGCGTATTGCGAAGTTTTTGCTGGAATATCGCGATAGCCTTGTGGCAATGAATGCCGCCGAATTGGCTCGTGAGGCTGGTGTGAGCAGCGCATCCGTCATTCGTTTTGCAAGGCAAATGGGCTACCGTGGCTATCCTGAATTCAAAGTCGATTATTTGTCTGACGAGAAGCAACACAAAGCGGAAAGTCTGTATGGCAACCTAAGCCGTAACGATGATACGGCTCAGATTATCGCTAAATCTGGGCAGTTATTTATTAGCGCGATTGAGAAATCCTTAGAGCTGCTAGAGCCCGCCGCGGTTGATGCCGTTGCGCAAAAATTAGTTGAAGCCAAGCGCATTGTACTTTTTGGTATTGGCTCATCAGCGATTGTGGCGAATGATATTTTCCATAAACTGATTCGCGTTAATAAATCGGCGTTATTTAGCCCTGACTTGCATGTGCAGCTGAGCTATTCGGCAAATTTAGGTGAAGGGGATCTCGCCATCGCCGTGACAGCAAGAGGGAATACGCCAGAAGTTAACCGAATGCTGAAGTCGGCGCATGAAAATGGCTGCACGACGATTGCTTTAACACGCTTTGGGCAAGATGACGCGGCGCGTCTCGCGGATTTAACACTGCCATATTACTATGATGAACAACACTCCCAGCTGGGGGTGATCACGCCTCAAGTGTTGCAGATGGTGATATTCGATACGCTATTTTTCAAATATTTAACCCTTGCCAATGAAGATGCAGACATCGCATTGCAAAAAGGTCGACAAGCCGTTACTCAGGCAGGATAAACCACCATGATTGTCACAGAGTTAGCCATCGGCGCACTGATTGGCTTGATTATAAGCACAACCGGTGTGGGCGGTGGTGTGATTGTTTTACCCATACTGACCTACTTTTTTG
Source organism: Providencia sp. JUb39 (assembly GCF_012272845.1). Classification (NCBI taxonomy): domain Bacteria; kingdom Pseudomonadati; phylum Pseudomonadota; class Gammaproteobacteria; order Enterobacterales; family Morganellaceae; genus Providencia; species Providencia sp. JUb39. The sequence goes on from NZ_JAAWXD020000001.1 coordinate 1,039,796, forward strand.
GGCTTAACGCCTTAGCCGCAGTAGCAACGGCCAACTTTCTCTCCATGTTGATGAAGGTCTCTTCGTCATACATGCATTTTCGGTTAGGCAATATTCCACTAAAAGGGGCATTGATTGTCTTGGCGATTATGTTGCCAAGTACGTTTTTATCCAGCCTGTTTGTGACGTGGCTCGGTAGTATCCCTGCTTATGAAAAGCAGGTGGAGTGGGGCATTAATGTGTTGGTCTCCGCTGCGATTATTTTTTCATTGTATTTATTTATTCAACGGATGTTTTTTGCTAATCCGCGTAAAAAAGTTGCCGCGAAAGAAAATCAACTGAAAGCGATGGCGATCCCGGCGGTATTGGCGGGGATAGTGTTAGGTGCAACAGGGGTTGGCGGCGGAGTGGTCGTTCTACCAATGTTATTGCGTTATATGGATTTAAATATCAAGCAAGCTATTGGTACATCAATTGTGGTGACGACCGTGTTATCAGGCTCTTCAGCGCTGGCTTATGCGCAAGATGGTCACACGGATTTAAAACTGGCATTAATTTTATGTGCAGGGGCACTGTTAGTGATGCCGCTAGCGAAATATTTGCTGGTGAAATTATCTGAGCGAACTTTCCAATATATTACGTTATTGCTGATTTTATGCAGTGCGGTGATGATGACATGGAAAGTGATTATGCCATAAAGGTGAAATGATTCTTTCTTGCTCGTCTACTTTATTTCATTTATCTGAAGTTGATAGTTTAAATATCGTTATATTTAAACTATCAACATTGGTTTCTATTTAATTCCCATCTAAAAAAGAAAATCAATTTTGAATAAATTTATAAATATAATTGGTTTCTTGTTTTATTAATTGAAAAAATATTATCATTAATAAAATATTGGACTATAATAAATTTTTATTAATTGAAAATGAATCTATTTTTGATTTTCATTGTTGAATTTTAAAGTATGGCGCTATCTTTTTTGTATATGTAATAATTGATGTTGTTTTTTTGCTTTAAACAATTGATATTGAAGTGGATGCTCTTATAAAGATACGGTATGTAATTAATTTTAAATTGCGATTTATATTTTGGAAAACACATTATTTGTTTTTCAAGAGTATTGAAAAGCATCAATCCCAAATGATTATATTATGAAATATCAGTTAACACATATGTGTAGCCAATCAACACAGTTTTATGGTGTTGAAACAAACTTAAACCTAGAGCAATTTCAACAAGCATGTGCTTATATTCAGTTAATTAGAGATAAGTTACCTAGTTTTTCATCTTCGGATGATTATTTAACTGAGTGTGAAACTCTTTTTCTTCTTCAGATGTTTTATGGCTTTATACCATTATATGAAAATAGTGAAGTGGATGCGATTGTTGATGTTCATCATAACTGGGAATGTTATGTCATTGGTGGGAATTTAGCGTCAATAAACCAATATGCGATATGTAATGCAAGCATTATTATGTTGGAATTTCTTCGTTATAAATTACAGACAAAACTCAATACTTATTCTAATGAGAAAATAAAAGTTGATTTAGCTCGGCTAGATTCCTTATTAAGCGGCCATTTTTTAAAAAAAGAATGGGCGCTGAAAGATATTTATGGACATGACCTTACGGGTATTCAATTTTTAAGAAGTGATAAAGTTGAATTAATCTCTAAAGAGCCTGAAATAGAACTAAGGACACGGGGATATTTAATCCCCGAGATTTCGTTGTGATTAGCTGAAAGATTTTTAAAACGGGTATTCGGTTATTTTCTTTTCATTATGCTCATCTTGGAGGTTTGCGCTAAGGTTAATCCTTTGGTTTCTGGTGCAAACAGGATGGAAACCACTAAGCCGACTAACGAAACGCCTGCCCCCATAAGTACCACATGGCTAATGCCATATTCGTGAATAAAGACAGGCAGTGCCCATGTTGAAAAAATGGTTCCGATGCGGCTTATAGACATAATCACGCCAACAGCGGAAGCACGAATATCGGTCGGAAAAAGCTCGTTCGGATACAGCCACTGTAATATCCCTGGACCGCCAGAAAAGAAAGCGTAAATACCGAACATAATGATCACCAAGCAGATCCCCAGATTGGAGAATAAACCGAGGGTAGCCAGTGCGCAGGTCATAATTGCAAAGCTGCCTATTAGTAAAGGTCTTCTGCCCATTTTGTTGAGCCAGTACATTGCAGGTAAGCAGCCGAGCATAAAGAATAGGCTAATGACGACATTACCGAGTGCGGCATTTTTCCCTTGATCCCAACCAAGTTCCCCGACAATTTGTGGGCCAAATGTGTAAATGGCAAACATGGGGATCACTTGGCAAGTCCAAATCGCTGCGGTGAATAAGACAAAAGAGAAGTGCCGCTTGGTAAAAATATCAATAAAGCGGGTTTTCTTTTGCTCTTCGGCCTCAAATACCACGGGCTGACCAAATAATTTGGTCATCATCTTTTGGCATTCTTGATGCCGACCTTTGCGGATCAGCCAAAGTGGCGACTCAGGTAAATCAAAACGACCAATCAAAATCACGATGCAGGGAATTACGGCACTCCCAAGCATCCAGCGCCAGCCATCTTCAACATCGTATAAAGCATAGCCCACAAGGTTGGCGCAAGTGGCACCGACGTACCACATTGCAGCAATAAACCCGACAGCAAAAGCACGCTGTTTAGTATTGGAGAACTCGGTGATCATCGACGTGGCTATCGGGTAGTCAGCCCCGATGACAATGCCTATTAAAAAGCGCATTAACAGAAGCTGTAAAGGCGTTGAAACAAACATCGTAGCGACGGAGATTGCCCCAATCGCCACAATATCAATCAGGAACATTTTACGGCGACCGACTTGGTCGCAGATATAGCCAAATAAAGAGGTACCGATAAACAGCCCCGCTAACGTGGCCGCACCGAGTAAACCAATCCACTCATTACTTAAATTAAGCACTGGAGTGAGCTGCTCTAAGGCAACGCCAATGAGGACTAATACGTAACCGTCAAGAAAAGGCCCACCGCTGCCCCACAACATAATGCGGCGGTGGACTGAAGAAAACTGGATGTCATCAAAGCTTTTAGGTTGCATAGTCGTTACCTGCATTAGCGCAATAGAATAAAAAAAGCTCTCGAAGCAACATAACTTTATGGGATAACTTCGCTTCGAGAGTAAGCGCTAGCTATATCAGCCGTATCGAAACTCAATACCGAAGGTACCGCGTGGATATTCCCATTTTTCCAGTGCGCTACCGAGACCCAGAATGCGGCATGTCCCACATTCAAGACAGCCGGCATAATCAAAACGCACCGAGCCATCATCTTGTTTTTTATACAAACCTGCTGGGCAGGCTTTGGTTAATGTTTCGAGTACCGCCATATCAGGTTGCTCTTTGATAACGATATGGGGGATCTCTTCATCGACATTAAATTTGTTAATACCGAGTTTGACATCAACGTTTACGGGAGCACTCATATCGCTCTCACTCCTTTAATTCCGTCTTTAATTAGATTCATAAAGCCGACTTTTTTCGCATGTTGCAGCATGGTTTTGCGCAGAGGCACAGGGGCTTCATCTGAGATGGTGAACAGTTTTTTGGCAATACCAAGTGCCATCTCCGGGTATGCGGTGAACATGCGCGGGTTATCTAAGAATTCAGGCATTCTTTGGTAGGCTTTCATATCGCGCAATGGACCTTGTTCCAGCAAGGTGAGGTATTCGCTTAGGCCTTGCTTGCTAAAGTCCTCTTTTTTCATTGCGCTGAGTACGGCTTGAGCTGCAGCTTCACCTGAAGCGACGGCTAAATCCATACCACGGATGGTAAACCCTAAGTTCATGCACATACCTGCGGCATCGCCAGCAACAAGAACACCATCTCGAACAAGTTCAGATTGCATTTTTAAACCAGCTTCAGGCACCACATGGGCGGCGTATTCAATCATTTTTCCGCCTTCAATTAATGGTGCGACAGCAGGGTGCTGTTTAAAATCTTCGAGCATTTGTGGAACGGATTTTTTGGCGTCTTTGATGTGGTGTAGACCACAGACCAGCCCTAACGAAATCGTATCTTCGTTGGTGTAAAGGAAACCACCGCCCATCAAACCATCGGTTGGCGAGCCTGCAAATAGCCACGCAACACCTTCGTTACCTTGAAGGTTAAAGCGGTTTTGTAAAACGTCTTTTGGTAGCTCAATCAGCTCTTTGACGCCGACAGCGACGTGCTCGGCACTGACGCGTTTTGTCATGCCCAATTGTTCTGCTAGAAGGGAATTTACGCCGTCAGCGAGGATCACCACTTTGGCTTCGAGTACATCACCGTCAGCTTCGACACCAACGACTTTGCCATCACGTTCAACCAGCTTATCAACGCGGATCCCAGTGATGCATTGCGCACCTGCATTTTCAGCTTGTTCAGCTAACCATGGATCCAGTTTTCCACGCAGGATGGACCATGAGGTTTCTTCGGGTTTTTGCGGGTCACCATTTTGGTAATCCACCGTCATTGCACCGGTTTCGGTCATAAAAGAGAGCTTTTCGTGGGTGATCATGCGCTCAATAGGCGCTTCTTTGGTAAACCCAGGAATGATCCGCTCTAAACTGTGAGCATACATGCGCCCACCTGTTACGTTCTTGCCGCCCGCATAGTTTCCTCTTTCAATTAGGAGAACTTGAGCACCTTCACGGGCAAGTACCAGTGCAGCAACTGAGCCAGCCAGACCAGCTCCTACTATGATTGCATCAAAAATATCATCGGACATAGTGTCTCCAAACTTAATGCAGTAGTGAGGGAGTTCCCCCACTACTTAGGATGTTTATTTGGCCAGTTGCTGAGTCAATGCTGGAAGAATTTTAAAAAGATCCCCAACAATTCCGTAGTCTGCAAATTGGAAGATAGGGGCATTTTTGTCTTTGTTGATGGCAACAATCGTTTGAGCACCATTAGCGCCAACCATGTGTTGGATCTGCCCTGAAATACCGACTGCAAGGTACAGTTCAGGTTTTATCATCAGGTTGGAAATACCTACATAGCGTTCATGCTCCATCCATTTTTCGTTTTCAGCCACAGGACGGGAACACGCAATTTCAGCACCAATGGAATCCGCTAATGCTTTAGCAATGGCAATGTTTTCTTGGCTACCGATGCCTCGACCCACACTGACCACAAGGCGTGCTTTGTCTAACTCAACGGAGTTACCCGCTTTTTGCTGAACCGAGGTACGTACAACAGATTGTTTCGGTTTAATCCATTGTGCAACTTGGGCTGTGCCGCTAAGTGATGCATTACTTGATGCGGAATCAAAAGTCCCAGTCGCCACTGTGGCGATGGAAAATGAGCTGCTTAATGTTTCACTGCCGAATGCCAAGCCGCCATAGACCATGTGTTTGATAACTGGCTTGTTATCTTCGATGACGACAGTGGCTGCATCATTCGAGACTGCGGCTTGTAGTCTTGCGCCTAAACGTGCCGCCAATAGTTTTCCACGGCGTGTATTTGGCAGTAACAGTAGCCCAGTATCACCATGTTGCTTGATCACATCGACGACGGTATCTGCATAATCTTCGATAATGCGGTCATCAGGTTTGCCGGATAATTGAATAACTTGGTTCGCACCGAGTTGAAAAGCTTGCGTGGTTTGCGTGTCATCCAATGCGATAACGTTGACATGTTCACCAAGAGTCTGTGCGCCGCCGATCAGTTCAGGTAAGCGAGAAGTCATGTCACTCAGTACCCAAACGGTTGATAATTTGCTCATAACTCCCCCTATTATTTAATGATTTTTCTTAAGTGTTCAGCGAACTGTGCAACTTGGTCATCGCCATCACCTTCAATAATGATGCGTTGACGAACTTTTTGTTTTGGTGCAGCAATCGATTGAGCCGATAACGCCGCCACATCACCAAGACCGATATCAGCAGCCGTCCATGCTTGAACAGGTTTTTTCGCAGCACCTAAAATGGCTTTCATCGATGGAATAACTGGGACGTTAATGTCAGAAGTCACTGCAAGAACCGCAGGCAGTGGAATGGATAACGTTTCGATTTCGTCTTCGAGTTCACGTTCAACAACAATGGTATCTGGTGCAATAGAGAGGATTTTTTTGACCCCATTAATGGCAGGAACTTGCAGCTCTTCTCCCATTAAAATACTGACTTGCTGGGCGTTGAGGTCAGCAGAGCCATCACCGCACAAAATCAAATCAAAGCCCACTTTTTTGGCGGCGGCACTAAGGGCAATCGCGCTTTGATGCGGCAGGGCATATTCGAATTGGTCTTCAACCACCACGACTAATTCATCGGGACCACGGGATAAAACGTCTTTACGACCTTTCATGTTGGTCAGTGCTTTACCACCAATACTTAACGCAATAACTTTGCTTTCTGGTTGCTGCGCTTTTATTTGATTCGCCGCTTCAATGGCATTTAAATCATATTGACTAATTTTAGTGTCGGCGCGAGAAAAATCTAAAGAGCCATCTGAGCTATTAACAACAATATCTTGTTCATCAGGAACAGATTTGTAGCATGTAATAATATTCATTACATCTCCTAGAATAAAATAAATGGAACAGTTGTGGTTTAATATTTATATGAGTATCACGAACTGGATATTTAAAAATAAAACCTACATCACCAATATTGAACGCCTTAAATTAAAGCGGGTTTAAATATTCATACTGTTACATTACTCACCAATACTGTAAAAATCATCAAGTTAGCAAGCTAATGTTCAATATTGCTAGCTTAATCACCAATACTGAATGAGTTTAATAACATTAACCTAACATTATATTTCATCACTTTGTTTTTATTGGTTTATTTTTCTATTTTTAACGTAAAAATTAATAACAAATTTTTATCACGAATAATATTGTGACCTTAATAACAGAATTGTTATTGGTGAGCCGACATGATTCAAATAGTAAATAAATTAATTAATCTTTAATTGGCTATTGATAATAAGTAATTGGGCATATTTAAGAGGCATTTATTTAGAAGTCATTAAATGAATGTTAAATATTTATTGTTTTAAAACTTATGTATTAAATAATAAATTGGAATAGACCTATGAGCAAAGAAAATAAAAAGGTCGGAATAGAACCGAAAGTTTTTTTCCCACCATTAATTATTGTTGGGTTACTGTGCTGGCTAACAGTACGTGACCTTGATGCATCAAATGAAGTGATTAACCAAGTCTTTAGCTATGTCACCAATGTCTGGGGATGGGCATTTGAATGGTATATGGTCATTATGTTTGGTGGTTGGTTTTGGTTAATTTTCGGACCTTATGCAAAGAAACGTTTAGGGGATGAAAAGCCAGAATTTAGCCGAGCTGGCTGGATTTTTATGATGTTCGCATCTTGTACTTCAGCCGCTGTGCTGTTCTGGGGATCGATTGAAATTTATTACTATATTTCATCGCCGCCGTTTGATTTTGCACCTTATTCTAATGAAGCTAAAAGTATCGGGTTAGCTTACAGCTTGTTCCATTGGGGACCGCTGCCGTGGGCAACTTACAGCTTCCTCTCTGTCGCTTTCGCTTACTTTTTCTTTGTTCGTAAAATGGATGTAATCCGCCCAAGTAGTACGCTGGCTCCGCTGGTGGGCGAGAAGCGTGCCAATGGCTGGTTTGGCACCATTATCGACAACTTCTATTTGGTTGCATTGATCTTAGCGATGGGAACCAGCTTGGGTCTGGCAACACCGCTGGTGACTGAATGTATTCAATATCTGTTCGGTATTCCACATACCTTACAACTCGATGCGATCATTATCTTCTGCTGGATCATCCTCAATGCGGTGTGTGTGGCATTTGGTCTGCAAAAAGGGGTGAAAGCCGCCAGTGATGTACGCAGCTATTTAAGTTTCTTAATGCTTGGATGGGTGCTTATTGTCAGTGGTGCTAGCTTTATCGCCAACTATTTTACAGATTCTGTCGGCGTATTATTAATGTATATGCCACGCATGCTGTTCTATACCGATGCAGTTGGCAAAGGTGGATTCCCTCAAGGTTGGACTGTGTTCTATTGGGCTTGGTGGGTTATCTACGCGATTCAAATGTGTATTTTCCTCGCACGTATTTCCAAAGGACGTACTGTTCGTGAACTGTGTTTAGGTATGGTTGCGGGCTTAACCGCAGGTACTACCTTAATTTGGACCATTCTCGGCAGTAACACGCTCCAACTGATTGATAAAAACGTCATTAACATTCCTAAGTTGATTGAAGAGTTCGGTGTTGCACGAGCCATCATTGAAACTTGGGCCGCTTTACCTTTGAGCACTGTAACAATTTGGGGCTTCTTCATCCTCTGCTTTATCGCCACTGTCACACTAATTAACGCCTGTTCATACACTCTCGCTATGTCGACTTGTCGCGCAGTGAAAGATGGAGAGGAGCCACCGTTATTAGTGCGTATTGGTTGGTCTGTACTTGTCGGCGTGATTGGCATTGTCTTACTGGCATTAGGCGGATTGAAACCAATTCAAACGGCGATTATTGCCGGAGGATGCCCACTTTTTTTCGTGAACATCATGGTAACGCTCTCCTTTATTAAAGATGCAAGAGTGCATTGGAAAAACGATTAATTTTACTCAGAAACAACATTGAAGAGGTTATTGATATGGATTTTAGATTGAATGATGAGCAGGAACTGTTTGTCGCAGGGATCCGTGAACTGATGGCAAGTGAGAACTGGGAAAGCTATTTCGCTGAATGCGACCGCGAAAGCAAATACCCAGAGCGTTTTGTAAAAGCCTTAGCGGATATGGAAATTGATAACCTGCTGATCCCTGAAGAGCACGGTGGCTTAAATGCAGGTTTTATTACGGTTGCTGCGGTATGGATGGAATTAGGTCGTCTTGGTGCTCCGACTTATGTTCTGTACCAATTACCAGGTGGCTTTAATACGGTTTTGCGTGAAGGTACTCAAGAGCAAATCGATAAAATCATGGCGTTCCGTGGTACGGGTAAGCAGATGTGGAACTCCGCTATTACTGAACCGGGCGCAGGTTCTGACGTTGGTAGCTTACAAACAACATACACTCGCCGTAATGGAAAAGTGTACTTAAACGGTAGCAAATGCTTTATCACCAGTAGTGCGTACACCCCATACATCGTGGTGATGAGCCGCGATGCTGATTCACCGGAAAAACCTGTTTTCACTGAGTGGTTCTTAGATATGAGCAAGCCGGGTATCAAGGTGAACAAACTTGAAAAACTGGGTCTGCGCATGGATAGCTGCTGTGAAATTACGTTCGACAACGTGGAACTTGATGAAAAAGACATGTTTGGTCGTGAAGGCAACGGCTTTAACCGTGTGAAAGAAGAGTTTGACCATGAGCGTTTCTTAGTGGCATTGACCAACTACGGTACGGCAATGTGTGCGTTTGAAGATGCGGCGCGTTATGCCAACCAACGTGTTCAATTTGGTGAAGCCATCGGTCGTTATCAATTAATTCAAGAAAAATTTGCACATATGGCGATCAAGCTCAATTCGATGCGCAACATGTTATATGAAACTGCATGGAAGAGTGACAACGGTTTAATCACCTCTGGTGATGCGGCAATGTGTAAATACTTCTGTGCAAACGCAGCATTTGCAGTTGTGGATTCAGCAATGCAAGTCCTCGGTGGTGTGGGTATTGCAGGTGAACACCGTATCGCACGTTTCTGGCGTGACCTGCGTGTGGATCGTGTATCGGGCGGTTCAGATGAAATGCAAATACTGACATTAGGTCGTAGCGTACTGAAACAGTACCGCTAATCGAGGTTTGTCGTTGATTGATCTCCTGAGATTTTCGGGAGATCACTTTAGTTTCACAGGAGATGAAAAAATGGCAGAGCATTTACCTATGCCCGAGTTTGGTCCGCTATCTGGGGTTAGGGTGGTATTTTCAGGGATTGAAATTGCAGGCCCATTTGCCGGACAAATGTTCGCAGAGTGGGGCGCAGAGGTTATTTGGATCGAAAACGTCGCATGGGCTGACACTATTCGCGTTCAACCTAACTACCCGCAACTATCTCGCCGCAATCTACGGGCGCTATCGCTGAACATCTTTAAAGATGAAGGTCGAGAAGCGTTCCTTAAACTGATGGAAACGACGGATATTTTTATCGAAGCCAGTAAAGGTCCAGCCTTTGCGCGCAGAGGGATCACCGATGAATTGTTGTGGGAGCATAACCCGAAATTAGTGATCGCCCACTTATCAGGCTTCGGACAATACGGCGACCCGCAATACACCAACCTTGCGGCGTATAACACCATTGCGCAAGCATTCAGCGGTTATTTAATTCAAAACGGTGATAAAGACCAGCCAATGCCGGCATTCCCGTATACCGCAGACTATTTTTCTGGCATGACCGCCACCACCTCCGCTTTAGCGGCGCTGTATAAAGTTCAAAAAACAGGTAAAGGCGAAAGTATTGATATTGCCATGTACGAAGTGATGCTGCGTATGGGGCAATATTTCATGATGGACTACTTTAACGGCGGCGAAATTTGCCCACGAATGACAAAAGGAAAAGACCCATATTATGCCGGTTGCGGTCTCTATAGCTGTAAAGACGGTTATATCGTCATGGAGATTGTCGGTATTACTCAGATCCAAGAAATCTTCAAAGATATTGGCCTTGCTCACTTATTGGGTACACCGGAAATCCCTGAAGGTACGCAGCTCATTCACCGGGTTGAGTGTCCGTATGGTCCACTTGTTGAAGAAAAATTAGATGAGTGGCTAGGGGAGCGTGACATTGATGTCGTTCTAGCGCGTTTGGCGGAGCTGAATATTGCCAGTGCCAAGGTGCTTACCATTCCAGAATTAGAAACCAATCCACAATATATTGCCCGCGAATCTATCACCAGTTGGCAAACCATGGACGGGCGTACCTGTCGTGGTCCAAACGTGATGCCAAAATTCAAAAATAATCCGGGGCAAATTTGGCGCGGTATGCCATCTCACGGTATGGACACATCGGATATTCTGCAAAACATTGGTTATAACGAAAATGATATTAGGGGGCTGGTCGAGAAAGGGCTGGCTAAAATTGTTGAGTAATTCAATGACTATTCAGTTCAATCATTCCTGTTGGGCTGAATAGACATTAGGGAAATGATGGGATAACAATTAATGGATGTAATCGGTAAACAAAATTTGCGTCAAATGTGGGATGATTTTGCGAAAACTCACGGTAATAAAAAGGCGCTTATCTTTGAATCCTGTGATGGCGATGTGCGTGAATTCAGCTATTTAGAAATGAATCAGCAGATTAACCGCACTGCCAACCTCTTTTTAAGCTATGGCATTCAAAAAGGGGATAAAGTTGCGTTACATTTAGATAATTGCCCAGAGTTTTTCTTTTGCTGGTTTGGTCTTGCCAAAATTGGGGCGATCATGGTGCCGGTCAATGCGCGATTCAAGTATGAAGAGAGCGCGTGGATCATCCAAAATTGCCAACCTCGGCTGGTTGTCACTCGTCCCCATTTTGCCGATATTTACCAAACTCTTGTCGATGACAAAGCAACAGCGCTCGAACATATCTTCTTAATTTCAGACACCCAATTACCAACGCAGCAAGGTATGACTGACTTTACCGTTGAACTAGCTCAACAATCGATTGTGCTGGCGGAACAGGTTGAACTCAGTGTGGATGATACCGCCGAAATTCTATTTACCTCAGGGACGACATCTAAACCAAAAGGGGTCATTATCACTCACTATAATCTGCGCTTTGCAGGTTATTACTCCTCTTGGCAATGTGCATTACGTTCTGATGATGTCTATTTGACGGTGATGCCCGCTTTTCATATCGATTGCCAATGCACGGCAGCTATGGCGGCATTCTCTGCTGGGGCAACCTTTGTTCTCCTTGAAAAATACAGTGCTCGGCGTTTCTGGCAACAGATTGTGAAGCATCGCGCGACAGTGGCGGAGCTGATCCCAATGATGATCCGCACCTTAATGAGTCAACCGGTTGCCGACAATGAGCAAGCACACTGTTTACGGGAAGTGATGTTCTATCTCAATTTAAGTGATAAAGAAAAACAACAGTTTATGGATCGCTTTGCGGTGACGCGGTTTCTTACATCGTATGGCATGACTGAAACTATTGTTGGGCTGATTGGTGATAGACCCGGGGATGAACGGCGCTGGCCGTCCATTGGACGCCCTGGATTTGGTTATCAAGCTCAAATTCGAGATAAACATAATCAACCATTAAAAATAGGGGAAATCGGCGAGCTATGTGTAAAAGGTGAGCGGGGTAAAACCTTATTTAAAGCCTATTACAACAATCCAGAAGCCACAGAGAAAACCTTTGATAGTGAAGGGTGGATGCACACTGGCGATTTTGCTTATCAAGACGAAGATGGATTTTTCTACTTTGTTGATCGTAGTAGCAATATGGTCAAACGCGGCGGGGAAAATGTCTCTTGTAGTGAAATTGAGAACATCATTGCGTCCCATCCGGCGGTTGCAGATGTCGCGGTTATCGGTGTGATGGATGCCATTCGTGATGAAGCTATCAAAGCGTTTATCGTGCTGGAGGAGGGGGCTACGCTAACTCAAGAAGAGTTTTTCGCCTTCTGTGAAACGAAAATGGCGAAGTTCAAAGTGCCTTCATTGGTAGAAGTCCGTCAAGGTTTGCCTCGTAATTGCTCTGGTAAGGTGCTGAAAAAACATCTGAAATAATCGAATAACAACCTAAAGGTTTAAACTATGAGCGAATCATTAAAAGTTACCCGTCATGGTGCCGTGCTAGAAATTGTACTCGATAGACCTAAAGCTAACGCCATTGATGCAAAAACCAGTTTTAAAATGGGGGAAGTTTTCCTTAATTTTCGTGATGATCCAACGCTGAGAGTGGCCATTATTACGGGGGCTGGAGAACGTTTCTTCTCTGCAGGATGGGATTTAAAATCTGCGGCGGAAGGGGAAGCCCCTGATGCTGATTTTGGTCCGGGTGGTTTCGCGGGATTAACCGAGATTTTCAACTTAAATAAACCTGTGATCGCGGCAGTGAACGGTTATGCGTTTGGTGGTGGTTTTGAGCTAGCGCTGGCGGCAGATATGATTATCTGCTCTGAAAATGCCAGCTTTGCGCTACCTGAAGCGCAATTAGGTATTGTGCCTGATAGCGGCGGCGTTCTGCGCTTACCCAAAGTTCTGCCTGCGCCTATCGTCAATGAAATGGTGATGACAGGGCGTCGAATGGATGCTCAAGAGGCGCTGCGCTGGGGGATTGCGAATGAAGTGGTGCCTATCGAGAATTTAATGGATAAAGCGCGAGAGCTGGCCGAAAAAATCACACAAAGCGCTCCGTTAGCCGTTGCCGCACTGAAAGAAATTTTCCGTGCAACCGGAGAGTTGACGGTGGAAGAGGGCTATAAATTGATGCGCAGTGGTGTGTTAGAAAACTACCCTGCAGTATTGCACTCCGAAGATGCAACGGAAGGTCCTTTAGCATTCTCAGAGAAGCGTGAGCCAAACTGGAAAGGACGCTAATCCTACGAGTGATTGGATGACTGTGAGGTGATTATGAGTTTTTATAGCTTTGAAGGGGTGACTCCCGTGGTGCATCCAACGGCCTACGTTCATCCTTCCGCCGTGGTGATTGGTGATGTCATTATTGGTGCCGATGTGTTTGTGGGTCCAAATGCCTCATTACGGGGGGATTATGGGCGCCTAATCATCGAAAAAGGGGCGAATATTCAAGACGGTTGCATCATGCATGGTTACAGTGATGTTGAGACCATTGTGCGGGAATCTGGACATATTGGTCATGGCTCAATTTTACATGGTTGTATTATTGGGCGTGATGCGTTGGTCGGCATGAATAGCGTGGTGATGGATGGTGCTGTCATCGGTGATGAGAGTATTATTGGTGCGATGAGTTTTGTTAAGGCGGGTTTTCAAGGTGCGCCAAGACAAATGTTGATTGGCGCACCTGCGCGTTTTTTTCGCCATGTGAGCGATGAAGAGCTTTATTGGAAACAGTTAAATACCAAAGAGTATCAAGATTTAGCGGGACGTTATCTTCAAAGTTTAGAAGAAGCCATTCCGTTAACTGAGATAGAGCCGAATCGCCCTCGGTTGCAGGGAACCACGGATGTCAAACCGAAAGGTCAATGATACCAATGTGCAAAAATCGTCAATAATACTTTGTCAGTAACCTCAACGAACGCAGGCTTTGAGCCTGCGTTTTTTCGTTATGGCGTCGGTGAAGATAATATTAACGACGCTGGGCTTTAGATAGCATCCACTGCCATTTCTGCTCACGATTAAGTTCTGTTGGTGGGACGAGATTCGTTTTCACTGGTGACTCAATCGTCATTTTCTCGGAAGTGTAATTTTTTAGGCGAGAATAAAGCTGGCTATCAATTTTAGTCACTTTAATCAGCCGTTGGCATTGGCAGCCTCGTCCCGATAATTTATTCGGGATCATTTTGACTTCACACTGTATTTCAGCCACATCCGAAAGAATATAAGAGACAATATTCACCGCATTGGTATGCGGAATTTCAAAGTTATTCGAGATTTCTCTGGCGGTGATCCAGCGACCCTGTTTCATTACCCAGTTTGCAATGGATAAATACATCGGGCTTTTCACTGATTCTTTACACATAAGCGCTCCTTCAGCTCATTGCTTAAAAGTGATTAAGGCAATAAGAAACTATACGCCAATCTTGTTGTTATGATGTCTTGTATATTTATTAGACTATAAATAGCCATGATTAATGATTAAAAGTTGGTTAAAAACGTTGAGAGAAGATTAACTCTCGGTTGTTTTTTTGTTATTTACCAATAAGTTACAAAACAACTTTTATCATATAGTTATTTATACGCTATAAAATCAACGCAAATGTGGAGCTAAATCAAATAAGATCTGAATTTATGAAATTTAGATTAAGTTAAGGTGATTGCTGAGTAGATTGGGGTTGAATCAGTTTGGAAAGGCTAAAAAGCAAAAACCCGCCACTAAGGCGGGTTCTTTAAATAGTGGTGCCCGGACTCGGAATCGAACCAAGGACACGGGGATTTTCAATCCCCTGCTCTACCGACTGAGCTATCCGGGCAACGGAGCGTATTAAACCTGATTTAAGAGAGTGAGTCAAGGCGGTTTCTAAAAACTTTTGATTGAATGCGTTTTTTTTCAGCGTTTCAATTAATTTTTAAGCAAATCAATGCAAAAACTCACAAAAAGTGAAAAAAATGCCAGCAACCGTGATGGTTTACTGGCATTTTTATCGCTATTTTAAGGATTTATTAGCGTAGATATTTTTTCTGCGCTTTATTCACTTTAATAAGATAATTACGAGATTCCGCCGCAGGGTGTTTGGTGGAAAGCGTTTCGTAAACTTCCCCCGGCTCGAGGTTGTTAATACGCTGAGCCGCTTGTTTTTTATCATTGTGGAACACGCGTAGCACGCTGCCTGCGCCGCCGTTATAAGCCGTAATAACCGCATAGCGACGTGAAGTTGGGTTGCTGATATCCCCCAAATAACTATTTTGTAAGATAGCTAAATATGCCGTGCCCGTATCAATGTTTTGCTCAGGGTCAAATAGATAACTGCGGCTTGGTACTCCAGATTTACCTTGAGAGCGGAACACATCTTTACCGGCCGTGTTTGGCATAATTTGCATCAAGCCTAGCGCATCAGAACGGCTAACCGCGTATGGGTTGAAGCTCGATTCAATTTGCATGATCGCCAGAATCAATGATTCATCCACGCCGTATTTTGCGGAGGATTTCTTAATATAAGGCAGATATTTATGGGCGCGTTTATCTAAGTGGTTTGGTACCAATTGCATGGTCACCGACCAAACAATATTCATACCAGACTGTCTGCGCTGCATTTTATTACTAATCAGATAATCTGCAAATTTAGTGGCTCGCCACTCCCAGCGGATCGGTTCCCCTGTATTATCCATCACCTGACCAAACAGGAATGGTTCTTTACTGTAGGGAATGTCGTTAATATCAGAATAGAGGTCGATGGAATTTGGGTCATCGCCCATCAATAAAGTGGTGACAATGGCTTTTTTCAGGTGTTCTGACGGTTCAACGGCAGAGATGGTCTCAACCGTGATAGTCCCTGCATCAAAGTTAATGTGGCTACGAGTACGATACTCATCGGTATATTTCACATAATCTTTTGGCCCTGCAATGAGGACTTCTTTTATTCCCCAAATATTTTCGATGTTATGAGCAAATTGCCCCATCAAAATATCAAAGCCATTAGTATCTTTGACGTAGTCGGGATTAAAGTCGGATTTCTGATTACTGGAGCAAGAAACAATCAGGGGAATCAACAATGTGAGTGCAAATAATTTTTTCATACGATCCACAATATTAATGCAAGCTAGCTACTTATTTGGTCGTTTACTCTAAAACATTCAAGTTGCAGGAGGTTAGTAAACCGAGCCATGCAACTTGAGGTTCGATAGGTATAGACCTAAAAACTATTTTTCCGGGGTATAGCCATCAATTTGAATATCGTGACCTTCAAATAAGAATTTCACCATTTCTTGTTCCAGCATTTTGCGATCATCTGGATTCATGGTGTTTAATTTCTTTTCATTGATCAGCATGGTCTGTTTTGTCATCCATTGACTCCATGCTTCTTTCGAAATCTCATTAAAAATACGCTTTCCTAATTCACCTGGGTAAAGCTGGAAATCTTGCCCATCAGCGTCACGTTGTAAGAAAGTGCAAAAAATGGTTCTACTCATTTATTTTTTCCTCGAATATCAGGTAGTAAGGCAAGTTGTTTTAGTAAACTTTCAACCGGAGCTGCAAGCCCAACGGTTGCGCCTAGGTGTAAGTTATACCAGAGTCCGTTGCCTTCATCCATGGCAGAGTTAAATGCCTGAATATTAACTTTTACAGGGATAATATCTAAATGGAAATGGCTAAACGTGTGGCGAAAAGCAATTAATTGTTCTGGTGTGTCATGTTGCAGACCAGAATCAGCCAGCCACTGAGCCAGTTGCTCATGGCTTTCAAACTGTGGGAAGGCGAATAAACCGCCCCAAATACCCGAAGGTGGGCGCTGTTCTAACCAGACATTATCTTGGTGCTGAAGGATCAAAAACCATGCGCTTTTTTCCGGAATTTTCTGCTTAGGTTTTTTCCCCGGATATTCTTGCCAAGAGTGATTAGCGTAGGCAACACAGCCGGTATTGAGTGGGCATAACTCACATTTTGGTTTACTGCGAGTACATACCATCGCCCCAAGATCCATCATGGCTTGGTTAAAATATTCCACTTCCACTTTGGGGGTGACGTTGGTGCTGATTTCCCACAGGCGATTTTCTACTTCTTTTTTACCCGGCCAACCCGCGACAGCATAGCAGCGAGCAAGCACGCGTTTTACATTACCGTCCAAAATTGGGTAATGCTGCTGTTGAGAAAGGGAAAGAATGGCGCCTGCGGTTGAACGACCCACCCCTGGAAGCGCATTCACTTCCTCAAACGTGGTAGGAAATTGACCATTATATTGGGTGGCAATCACCTGCGCGGCTTTATGCAGATTACGCGCTCGCGCGTAATAGCCGAGTCCTGTCCACAAATGCAGAACTTCATCAAGAGGTGCATTCGCCAGCGCGGTCACATCCGCAAAGCGTTGGGTGAATTTTTCAAAATAGGGAATGACTGTGCTGACTTGGGTCTGCTGCAACATGACTTCAGAGAGCCAAACATGGTAGGAGGATTTTTCCTGCTGCCATGGCAAGGTTTTACGACCATATTTGTGATACCACTTGAGCACTGCACTTGAGAATTGTTGAGCTTCCATTATTTATAATATTTTTATCGCGATTTCAGTCATGGAGAGGATTGCAACATAGACGGTGATAGCTGTAAACCGCTTCTTGTGTAAAGTTATCCAATTATCAACTGCAAGATCCTTGAAGTTTTGCTAAACTCCCTTTCCCACCATACTTAGATATTAATTAATTAGGTATGTTTGGGTTTTTTTATACTCTTGTTGGCACACTATCTAACTGGACAACGAATTTTTTAGAACTTTATTATGATCAATAACGTTATCTCCCCCGAATATAATGAAGAAGGGCGGGTTATGCGCCGTGTCCGTAGTTTTGTCCGCCGTCAAGGGCGTCTGACAAAACGTCAGGAAGAGGCATTAGAAAGCGAATGGGCAGAAATGGGCATCGATTTTGTTAACGAACCCTTTGATTTCGCAAAACTATTTAATAATTCAAATCCAGTCACTCTGGAAATTGGATTTGGAATGGGCACCTCATTAGTGACGATGGCAGCACAAAACCCAGATCAAAACTTTCTGGGTATTGAAGTGCATGCACCGGGCGTTGGGGCTTGTTTGGCATCAGCAAAAGAAGAGAACATCACCAACCTACGCGTGATGTGCCACGATGCCATTGAAGTTTTAGACTTCATGATCCCGAACGGCAGCTTAGCAATGGTTCAGTTATTCTTCCCTGATCCTTGGCATAAAGCGAAACACAATAAACGTCGTATTGTGCAGGTGCCTTTCGCAGAAAAAATTCGCAGTAAATTAATTGATGGTGGTGTATTCCACATGGCGACAGACTGGCAACCTTATGCAGAACATATGCTTGAGGTAATGACCAGCGTGGCTGGGTATGAAAACGTATCCACGTCAGGGGACTACGTTCCTCGTCCAGAATCAAGACCAGAAACAAAGTTTGAAAAGCGCGGCCAGCGGTTAGGGCACGGTGTATGGGATTTAATGTTTAAGAGGGTTTAATCATGGCTAAACAACAACGTAGTCGCCGTTTACGTAAAAAAATGCGTTTGGACGAGTTCCAAGAATTAGGTTTCATTGTTAAGTGGAACTTTAAAGAAGGTACGCCAATCGAAGAAGTGGACAGCGTCGTTGACCAACTGATTGCTGAAGCTATCGAACCAAACGGCCTAGCATTTGAAGCTAGCGGCTACATGAACTGGGAAGGGATTGTTTGCCTGCAGAAAATTGGTAAATGCACCGAAGAACACCGTCAAATCGTTGAAAATTGGCTAAAATCAAAAGGGATGAACGACGTTGTTGTTTCTGAACTGTTTGATGTTTGGTGGGAATAATAACTAGTTTGATTATTAATAAAGGCATCCAATTGGATGCCTTTATTTTCTAGAGTAATCCATTCTGGAGCAAAACACTTGAGCACCCAGTTTTCTGACCAATTACTGCATGATATTTTGGAACAAGTCCGCCCCCTGATAGGTCAAGGAAAGGTGGCTGACTACATACCTGCGCTTGGCGGTATTCCTTCACATCATTTGGGGATAGCGGTTCATACCGCAGAAGGTGATATTTTCACGGCTGGAGATGCGAGAAAACGTTTCTCAGTTCAATCCATTTCTAAGGTTCTGAGTTTAACCTTGGCGATGACGCGCTACGAAGAGCAAGAAATTTGGAGCCGTGTTGGCAAAGAGCCATCAGGACTGCCGTTCAACTCATTGATTCAGATAGAGATGGAAAAGGGTATTCCTCGTAATCCCTTTATCAATGCTGGCGCGATTGTGATTGCCGACATGCTGCAATCTCGTTTGAGTGCACCAAAACAGCGGATGCTGGAGTTTGTCCGAAAACTCGCTTGCGAACCCGACATTAGCTACGATATAAATGTCGCTCGCTCAGAAATGGAACATGCTAGCCGCAATGCAGCTATCGCGTATTTAATGAAATCTTTTGGCAATTTTGATAATGATGTTTTAACGGTTTTAGAAACTTATTTTCATTATTGTTCTCTAAGTATGAATTGTGTCGAACTGGCTAGGTGTTTTACCTATTTAATGAATCAAGGTGAGTCGCCTTGTTCGATAGACCCAATTATCACGCCGCTACAATCTCGACAAATCAATGCATTGATGATGACTTGTGGTATGTACGATGGTTCCGGTGAGTTTGCATTTCGTATTGGAATGCCCGGTAAATCAGGCGTCGGTGGCGGTATTGTGTGTGTGGTTCCTAACCAATTTACGGTGGCAGTATGGTCACCGGAATTAGATTCAGCCGGAAACTCTTTGGTGGGTTGTGCCGCCTTAGAGCTTTTATCGAAGCGAATTGGACGTTCTGTTTTCTAATTACCTCTCAATAAATATAGAGGTAATCGACGAGGAGATTTTATGTTACGCCGTACTTTAATTGCGTTTTCATTACTGGCCTGCGCCACTAGCCAAGCGGCGGATTACAACTGCTCGGTAACCCCTAAAGACGATATTTTTATGACGCCTGATAATGTCCAAGTCGTCGGTCGCAGTGGCGATTTAAAAATCACCCCAAATGGTGATGTCACGCTGAATGGTCAAAAAGTTGCATTGACCTCTGAGCAACAGCAGCAAGCACTGCGTTATCAATCGGCTATCCGTCAGGATTTACCGTGGATCAAAAAAGAATCTGAAGAGAAATTAGCGGCATCGCGTAAATCTCTCGATAAAGTGGTGGTTAAAGTGATTGGCAGCGATAGTAATATTCGCAATCGCCTGACTAAGCTTGAAAAAGATTTAAACGGTCAAATTAACCAAATCATTGAAACTCGTTCAAACGGCTACGCTTTCCACCATGAAGGCATCAAGAAAGTGGAAACTTCAGGGCGTGAATTAGTCAATGAAAGCTTAGGTGGGATTTTACAAGACAGTATCAATGAAATGGGGCGAAAACAGTTACTTGCTGGCGGTGATACCAACAAAATGCTACAAGGCATGTTAGGTAGCCTTGGTGGGTTACAACAAGAAATTGATAGTGAATGGAAAAACCAAGAAAATAGCTTCCAGCAGTTTGGTCAGCAAGTCTGTTCTAAAGTCACTTCATTAGAGCAACAACGCATTAGCTTACTGAATTCAATTAACGGTAAATAATTCAGGTAGTTTGGTGAGTTTTCAACGCTATCATTGGTAATGAAAGGCAGTAATAGGGAAACTGATTACTGCCTTTTGCATTAAAAGCCTCATCAAACCATACCACCATAACTACAAACCATGACGGCATTAACATAAATAAAAACAATACTAAGAATCATTATCATTTAATTGACTTATGAGTAACTCTCCTTAGAATGCAGGTTTGGCTTAACGACTAAATGGGTGTTATTCATATGAAAAAGTTTATTCCAGCGGTACTGGTTTCCATCCTGTCATTCTCCGCGCCTTACGCATTGAGTGCTGAATCTGCGGCATTTACGCCAAACGCAATCACTGCACAAGGTGCTGAAAAAGTGACGGTTAAACACCTTTCCGGTGAAACGGAAGTGGTGAAAAAACCTCAGAAAGTGGTTCTGTTTGATTTCGGTATTTATGACTCAATGCAAAAACTGGGGTTAGGGGACAAGGTTGTCGCTCTGCCGATGGGTAATGCACCTGCTTATGTAAAAGCGGGTATCCCTGCGACAGTCAAAAATGCAGGCGGCATGAAAGAACCAAACTTAGCTGAGATCGCTGCATTGAAACCCGATTTAATCGTGATCACGGGTCGCCAAGGTAAATCTTACGATGCATTATCAAAAATTGCCCCGACACTGAATTTAGGCTCTGACAGCAAAAATTATATTGAGTCAGTGAAAGCCAACATTCGTTTAATTGGCGATTTATACGGTGATCAAAAAGCAGTGGACGAGCAACTGGCTCAATTGGATAAAACCATTGCTGAAGCCCAGAAAAAAGCGGCTGCATCCAATAAAAAAGTGCTGGTTTTACTGCACAATGACGGCAAATTAATCCCAAATAACCAAGCGGTTGTTTACGATGTGGTAAAAGCACAACGTGCTGAATTACCTGTTCAAGCGGATGCTGATAAATCCAAACGCCGTGTGGTAGATACCAAAACTATCGCACAAGCGAACCCTGATGTGATTTTGATTGTGGATCGCAGTGAAGCGATTGGCGCAGGTAAATTGGAAAAAACGGTATTTGAAGACCAAAACATCCAAGAAACCAAAGCGTATAAAGATGGCAAAATTACCTATTTGCAATCTGACCTGTGGTATCTCTCCGGTGGCGGTTTAGTCAGCCTCACCGAACAAATCGATGCAGTCACCAAGGCACTGTAATCGATAGATTATTATTTTCGTTTATTACCCTTGTTTATTACCTTTAGTAAAAGAAAAAGCCAGCACTAAGCTGGCTTTTTTATGGAGAAATAGAAATTATTCTTCCCCTAAAAACAGCTCCAGTAGGGAGTTTAAGAATAATTTTCCATGCTCGGTAATTTGCCATTCATCAGCGGTTTCTGAGATATAACCTTTGGCTAAGGCTTCATCGATAGCAGGGCGAACCACAGACTCTGCCAGACCGGTATAATCAGTAAATTCACGGCGAGGCATCGCTTCAAGTAACCGGAAACGGTTCATAAAATACTCGAATGGGCGGTCTTCGTTCTCGACATTATATTGATTATCAAGATAACGGCCTTCCATATAACCCCGCGGGTGCTTGGTTTTGACGGTCCGTAAAATCTGCCCATCGGTTGAAGTGATTTTACCGTGCGCGCCACAGCCGATACCCAGATAATCCCCAAACCGCCAATAGTTAAGGTTATGTTCGCATTGATAACCCGCTTTGGCATAGGCGGAAGTCTCATATTGCTGATAACCTGCAGCTGTCAGTAATTTATGCCCTTCGGTGTAGATATCCCACAGGGTATCGTCATCCGGTAAACGTGGCGGGCGAGAACCAAACTGTGTGTTCGGCTCAATGGTTAGCTGGTACCAAGAAAGATGCGGCGGAGCGAGTTCAATAGCTTGACGTAAATCCGATAGCCCTTCGTCGCGAGTTTGTGACGGTAAGCCGTGCATTAAATCCAAATTAAAGCTGCGTAGATTTAAGTTGGTGGCGAGCAGAGCCGCACGCTTGGCTTCGTTGGGACCATGAATACGCCCCAACATGATCAGCTTATCATCGCCAAAACTTTGTACGCCGATAGAAATGCGGTTGATCCCCGCAGCTTGGTAGCCTGCAAAACGGTCAGCTTCCACCGTGCCGGGGTTGGCTTCCATAGTCACTTCCGCATCGGGGGCTAAATTCACGCGCTCACGAACGCCATCCATCAACATCTGCATGGATTCAGCGGTTAATAAGCTCGGTGTACCGCCACCAATAAAGATAGTTTTTACGGGGCGCTCGCCAATCAGTTCGGCGTCTTTATCCAAATCGCTAAGCAAATGCTCAACATACTCAGTTTGGGGAATTTCCCCCTTAAGAGTATGCGAGTTGAAATCACAATAAGGGCACTTTTGTACACACCAAGGAATGTGGATATACAGGCTTAATGGAGGAAGCTTAAGCATTTTTCAGGGCATCCAACATCATCGCAAGGGCTTTACCGCGGTGTGAAACCGCTTGTTTTTCAGCTTTAGTCAGTTCAGCAGACGTGCAGCCTAATTCTGGCACGTAGAAAATTGGGTCATAGCCAAAGCCACCTTGTCCTTTTGCTTCACGGGTTAATACTCCGTGCCAGCGACCATGAAACACTAACGGCGTCGGGTCTTCGGCATGACGCAGGTAAACTAGCACGCAGTTAAATTGCGCTTGGCGCTGGTCATCCGGCACATCTTTCATGGCATCGAGAAGTTTATCGAGGTTTTGCTGGTCGGTGGCATCTTCACCCGCATAGCGTGCAGAGTAAATCCCCGGAGCACCACCTAAGGCATCAACAGAAATACCAGAATCATCGGCGATGGCGGGTAAACCTGTTTGTGCCGCAGCATGGCGAGCTTTTAAAATCGCGTTCTCAATAAAGGTTAATCCGGTCTCTTCTGCGGACTCAACGCCAAGGCTGGTTTGAGCGACGATATCCA
This sequence comes from Providencia sp. JUb39, assembly GCF_012272845.1. Lineage (NCBI taxonomy): Bacteria > Pseudomonadati > Pseudomonadota > Gammaproteobacteria > Enterobacterales > Morganellaceae > Providencia > Providencia sp. JUb39. Next base: position 1,063,563 of record NZ_JAAWXD020000001.1, read on the forward strand.
TGCCGAACTCGCGAAGTAAATCCGCTAATTCATTAACTTTGCCCGGGTTACCTGTGGCTAATACAACTTTTTGCATCGTTTCTCTCTTCCCTTACATAATGCCGACAGAGAACAGCATGGCTGTTAAGGCAGGGTCAATCATTAAAGAGACATCGACGCGTAAGTAGTTCAGGGCGATCAAAATAAACATCACAATCATCGCGGAGAAATCTAACCCTCCCATGGCTGGGATAATGCGACGAATCGGTGCCATTAGCGGTTCAGTTAATTGGAACAGCAAATAATCGACAGGATTACGACCTTGGCTGACCCAGCTTAAAATGGCGCGAATTAAGATCATCCAGAAAATCAATTTACCGATATAAGTCAGTAAGAGAATTAATCCCATTGGCAGTATGGTTAGACCGATGGCCGGCAGCATATTGGTTGCCCACATGCCAAAGATAATGTCAGCAATTGCTAGTACAAACGCCACCAGCAGGGTTGCAGTATCAATGGAGCCAACAGATGGAATTAGGCGGCGTAAAGGCCCCACGATAGGTTGAGTGGCTTTAACCACAAACTGTGAGAATGGGTTATAGAAATCGGCGCGAACGCACTGCATCCATACTCTGAGCAGAAGCACAAAGATGTACAGTTGAATTAGGGTGGTAACAACAAAAACGATAGTCTGCATGGCTTATCCCAAAAAAATAAATTAAAAAAGTTTTTCCATTTCTTCCGCACGGTCAATCGCGCTTTGCATAGCGTTGGCGACGGTTTGCGGTAGATGACCTTGGTAAAATTGCTCTAAAGCCATTGCGGTGGTACCGCCTTTAGAGGTGACTTGCTCACGCAAGGTTGAAAATGGGGTATCTCCCTGTGATTTCGCTAACGCCACGGAGCCTTCAATGGCATTAAGAACCAGCTCGCGGGCTTGCTTTTCATCATAGCCAAGCTGCTCGGCTTTTTGCTGCATGGATTCCATGAACAAGAAAAAGTAAGCGGGGGAGCTACCGGTTAACGCAATGATATTGTTGATTTCGCTCTCTTTGGCGCACCAGGTTGTTGAACCGACACTTTCCATCAATTGCTGAGTAAATTGCTTATCATCTTCAGAAACATTCGATTGAGCAAACAAGCCACTAACGCCTTTGCCTACCAATGATGGGGTATTTGGCATAATGCGCACTAAACGTAGTGAATGGGCGAAATAGTCATTATAACGAGCAGCAGGAATACCCGCTGCGATGGTTAAAATCAGCTTGTTTTCTAAGTTTGTGAGTTTCTGTAATGGCTCGCAAACCTCTTTCATCATTTGCGGTTTGACGGCAAGCACAATCACGTCTGCTTGTTGGGCGGCAGTGAGATTATCATTGGTGCTAATGATGCCGTAGTCTTGCGCCATTTTGTCACGACGCACAGGGGTTGGTGAACAGACGGTGATCATCGATGCAGGATAGCCATGAGCCACAAGACCCGCAATAATGGCATTTGCCATATTTCCCGCGCCAATAAAGGCAATTTTGCGATGTTGCATGTTGTTCTCCTAAAGATTAATTATGGTACTGACGGGCGCCAAAAATTGCAGTGCCGATGCGGACAAGGGTCGACCCGCAGTGGATTGCGGCGCGCATATCGTCGGTCATTCCCATGGATAAGGTATCCACCGTCGGATAGCTAGCTTTCAACTGCTCGAATGCCTGTTCCATTTGGCGAAACGCTGCGCATTGGCGCTCATAATCGGTTTCTGGGGCTGGAATGGTCATTAACCCACGCAACACTAAATTGGGTAATTGGGCGACTTGAGCCGCAAGCTCATTCACTTCCTCAAGGGTTATTCCAGACTTGCTGTTTTCATCGCTAATATTAATTTGGATCAGCACATTCAGCGGCGCTTTATCTTGAGGGCGCTGCTCATTTAAACGTTGAGCGATTTTGGTGCGATCTAAAGTATGGAACCAATCAAAATGTTCTGCCACTAAACGGCTTTTATTGGACTGTAGTGGACCAATAAAGTGCCAAACTAGGTCGGTTCTTTCTGCAAAGTGCTGGATTTTCTCCACGCCTTCTTGCACATAGTTTTCACCAAATTGGCGCTGACCCGCCTCAATGGCTTCCAGAATGGCTTCACAAGGTTTGGTTTTACTCACAGCTAACAGGGTAATATCTTGAGGAGCGCGATGGCACTCGGTTGCGGCAAGATGAATACGCTCAGTGACATCGGATAGGTTTTTTTGAATGGTCATGTTATTCAATACCGTTTTTCAGTTGCTTTCGGTGAATAGTGAGAATTAACCCTAGTGTAAAACATATTAAGGGCGAACGGCACCTTTGCAGCAACTGAATGGGGAAAATAAACGTAAAGATGTGCCTTTTAGTAATTTTGTTCAAACCAACTTTCTAAAATTACCACCGCAGAGGCGGAATCCACTTTGCCTTTGCTCAGCGCGCGATAGCCACCTTGCTCAAAGAGCCCCGCTTTGGCTTCCACAGTCGACAGCCTTTCATCGTGTAGCTTGACTTGCACACCAAAGCGTCCGTGAATGCGATTGGCAAAATTACGTGCTTGGCTAGTGACGAGCTGCTCAGTGCCATCCATATTTAAAGGAAGCCCGACGATCACCAGCTGCGGCTGCCACTCTTTGAGCAGTTTTTCAATTTGTGACCAGTCGGGTCTGCCATCGCTGGCTTTTAATGAGGCTAACGCGCGAGCGGTACCGGTGATCTCTTGACCGACAGCGACACCAATACTTTTCGTTCCAAAATCAAACGCTAATAAAGTTCTTGCTGACATTAAGCATGCCCCGCTTGCATGGAGATATTATGGATGTCGATGCCTAAAAGGTTACCTGCGGCTTTCCAGCGTTCATTTAACGGCGTATCAAAAATCAGTTTAGGATCCGCTTTAACAGTCAACCAGCTATTTTCCATGATTTCATTTTCTAACTGCCCAGGTTCCCAACTTGAATAACCGAGCGTCACTAAAGAATTCATGGGATGCTGTTCGCTGCCTAATGTTTCTAAAATATCTTTAGAGGTTGTTACCATAACATGGTCATTGAGGCGCAAACTTGCCGCATAACCTGCAACAGGGGTATGGATAATAAACCCGTGCTCTTCAGAAACAGGTCCGCCCGCAATTACCATTTTTTCAAGGTTTCGCGTGTTGGTGTTGTCAGATACGTCAATTTCCAGCTTTTTCAGCATGGTTGCGACAGAAAAATCTTCAATAGGCTTGTTGATCACGAGGCCCATTGCGCCATTTTCATTATGTTCGCAGATATACACCACGGAATGGTCGAAATAGGGATCCGTCAGTGAAGGCATGGCAATTAAAAAATGATTCTGTAAATTCATAAATGGCAAGCTCAGGGGTTATGTTCCTATTCGTTATGATAAAGATAGCTTGTTACTGTGATGGTAAATAACACCAAAGGCAACCTCGAAAGGCTGCCTTTTGAATGATGTGTTTTTATTTACACACGATCCTTCATAAAAATTATTTTTTCAGGCGGCGCTCAATCGCATCCATCAACATACCGGTGATGGAGATATCAAATGCAGCTTCAATTTCACGGGCGCAAGTCGGGCTCGTGACGTTAATTTCAGTCAAGCGATCACCGATAATATCCAGACCCACGAAAATCAGACCTTTTTCTTTTAAGGTCGGTGCGACAGCGCGAGCAATCGCCCAGTCACTTTCTGTTAATGGGCGGGCTTCACCACGACCACCCGCTGCGAGGTTTCCACGGGTTTCCCCTTGAGCAGGAATACGCGCAAGGCAATATGGCACAGGTTCACCGTCAACTACCAGCACACGTTTGTCACCATCTTTGATAGCAGGTAAGAAGTTTTGCGCCATGCAATAACGGGAATTGTGCTCGGTTAATGTTTCGATGATAACGCCAACGTTCGGGTCTTCTTTCTTCAAACGGAAAATAGACGCGCCGCCCATACCGTCCAGCGGTTTAAAAATCACGTCGCCGTGTTTTTTATGGAATTCACGCAGTTTTTCAGAGCTACGAGTGACTAAGGTATCCGGTGTTAACTCAGGGAACCATGCCGTAAACAGCTTCTCGTTACAGTCACGTAGGCTTTGTGGCTTGTTGACAATCAAGCTGCCCGCTTGCTCTGCGCGCTCAAGAATGTAAGTCGCGTAAATATATTCAGTATCAAATGGCGGATCTTTTCGCATTAAAATGGCATCAAGGTCGCTCAAGGCAATGTCTTGTTCTGAGTGGAATTCATACCATTTGGTTGGGTTCTCTTCGACCGTCACGATCTTTGTGGTCGCACGGGCTTCGCCTTGGTGCAGGTACAGGTCGTTCATTTCCATGTAATGGATTTCATAACCGCGGCGTGCAGCTTCCAGCATCATTGCAAAACTGGTGTCTTTCTTGATTTTAATGGATGAAATAGGATCCATTACTATGCCAAGCTTGATCATTTTATCTCCTTAACCCAAGTCACCTAAACGCACTTGTAATGCCGTTATAGCGGTTAGCGCGGTCGTTTCAGTTCGTAATACTCGTGGCCCTAACAGGATATCAGTAAATTGATAATTGGCTGTCATGGCAATTTCGTCAGCAGATAAGCCACCTTCTGGACCTATCAGTAATCTTACGTGCTTTAAATCAGCGGGGAGCGTGTTGATGCTCTCACTTGCCCGAGGGTGTAAATTAATTTTAAACGCGCCGTCATTTTCTGCACACCACGCTTCAAGGGATTGAACGGGGCGAATTTCAGGGATGCGGTTGCGACCACTTTGCTCACAGGCGGCAATGGCAATTTTTTGCCACTGTTGTAATTTTTTCTCTAAACGCTCGCCATCAAGGCGTACGCCACAACGTTCTGAAAGTAGTGGCGTGATTGTGTTAACGCCAAGTTCAACGGATTTTTGAATGGTGAATTCCATTTTTTCACCGCGGGACATCACTTGCCCAAGGTGGATATCTAATGGGGATTCACGGTCATCCAATGCGCTGTCTTGGATAGTCACAAGCACATTTTTTTTCGTTGCTTCTGTAATTTCAGCGCGGAATATATGGTTGCTTCCATCAAACAATTCTAGCTGTTGTCCGGCTGTCATGCGAAGAACTCGACCCACATGGTTGGCTGCATCATCACAAAGCGAAATGGTGGTGTTAATTTGGAGTGGCTCTGGGTGATAAATGCGTGGAACGCGCATGATTTTTCCTTAGTCCAATAATTAAGATAACTGATGCAGGATATGGGGGCAGAATCTCGAAAAACAAGAGGACGGACTGAGTTTATAACTAAAAAGAGGGATTTTTTAGCTCGTCTGTGCCTTGCATTTCACACTCTCATATCCACGCTAAATTTGTCGATAAAACCGACCCAAAACCACGAAATTATAGTGTTGGTTTCTGCGTCCAGCACCGTATAGTAAGCCCTGTCTTTGTCTAGTAAACCCATCTTTAGTGCTCATGGAAAAGGAGAACACCATGATTGATGCCGTAAATGGATTTTTAATACCTATATCGTTAATCACACTATTGTCCCTCTTGTCAGCGTGGATGACAACTCTGCTACTGAGGGAGATTCCCGCCCGTTATTTTGATTTACCGAGTATTATCATTGGTTTCAATTGGGTATGGATAGGTTATTGGATATTGGGCGTGGGGATTGTGCTCCTTGGTTATCCACCTTCGGTTCTCGCTGTATTATTTCTGTTTTTCAACTTGGTTATCCCATTGGGTTTAATCGACCTAAAAACAGGCTATTTACCGGATGTCCTCAATTATCCGTTATTGGTTTTTGGTCTGTTATTTCAATGGGGAATGCCTGCGGGAAATTTGTTATCCGCTATTTATGCGCTGCTGTTCAGTTACATTGGGTTAGTGGCTATCACGACGTTAGTAGAAAAAATTCGTCGGCGTCCGCAAATGGGGAGAGGGGATTTTAAATTAATTGCTGCGGGCGCGACATGGCTCGGTATTTTTTATCTTCCCTATTTTCTGGGGCTTGCGGCGAGCTTAGGTTTACTGCATTTTCTTTGGCGCACATGTCGAGAAAAAAAGGAACGGCGAGGCAAACAGAAATGCGTGCAGAGCATTCCGTTTGGTCCCGCCATTATTGGTAGTGCCAGTTTTTGGCTGTTGCTTAGCTGGCATTCTAATTAGCGGCTTTCACCAGTGAGTCTAAAAATTGTTGCCATTTTTCTGGCTCGCCAAGGTAGTTTTGCAGCGGCACGCGCAGCCATTTGCCTTGCTGTTCGATCAGTAGCGTTGGGAAGCCAGAAGCGCCAGATTGCCTAAGTAATTGCTTACTTTGTGCAATATGAGCGTCGGTTTCCGTTTGTGAACATTGGGCATAATCTTTTTGGAACTGGTCAATATTTAAACCAATTTCTTGCGCCACTTCCGCTAAGACTTCGGGCTGTTTAATCTGGCGCCCTGAAACGTAGTGAGCTTTCTGCAAAGCTTTAAGCATTTCAACGCCTTTGCCTTGCTTTGTTGCCGCCAAAATGGCGGTTTGTGGTGGCGCAGAGTCCATTACTACATTGGATTGGTGCAGCATGGCGATGTAGTCATCACCAAAAACTTGCCCCGTCATTGCTGCAATGCGTTTATCTGATTGCAAAATATATTGACGGAATTGGTCATCAAGGCGCAGGCGTGCACTACCCGCAAGCATTCCACCACCGTGCAATTCTAGGTGAATATTTGGGTGATTAGCGGCAATGGCGATTAACGGAGCAGCAGCATAACACCAGCCACAGTATGGGTCATAAATATAATGTAGAGTAATTGTGTTCATGGTTTTTATTCTCTCTAATTCTTTGTTTTATCATTCTATTCGAATCGCTGAAAAGCTAGTCGTTAAAAACAAGTCGTTAAAAAAACAAACTAACGGAAAATAGCGGGTTAATCGTCGCTATCTCCGTTATTGACAGTCTTTATTTTCTATTGTCAGCGACTTATTGTGGCCACTGCATTTCGCCTTTTACCACTTTAGCGCCTAATTCTAAGCTGGATTTGTCATCCAAGTTTGGGTAGAGAGTTTCCATTTTCTTGATAAGTTCTGCGGAATCTTTACTTTGGCTGTTAGCTTTTTCAAAGTCCGTTAAATATTTTTGGGTAAAGGTCACACTCGCCAGATCCATTTTGGATTTACCCGTAAAGTGTCCCGGAACAACCACACTTGGTTTCAGCGCTTTGATACTTTCTAGCGTTTGTTGCCAATCTTGGCGCGATTGCTTGGTTTGAGTGTCGGCAACCCAAACGTGGATATTGTCAGAAACAACGACACCCCCGACAACCGCTTTGAGTGAAGGCACCCAAACGTAGCTTCTGTCTGGTGATGCGCCATCTAACCCTTTAATTTCTAAAGTTTCACCATCCACAGTGAAGTGATTAGTTTTGATAACTTCAGGCACCACAACTTTGCTTGGTGCTTCATTTTTTAATACGCCGCCCCAGTAAGCCAGTTTTCCATCTTTAGTTGCATTAATTGCATCAACGGTTTGTTGAGTCGCAACCACTTTGGCATCAGGGAAGGATTTAGTCAGCGTTTCTAAACCAAAATAGTAGTCTGGGTCAGAGTGGCTGATATAAATGGTAGTCAGCTTTTTATCCAGCTTTTTGATTTTATCGACCAACTGCTGGGCATCATTGTTTTGGAATTGTGCATCAATTAAAACCACTTCTTTATCGCCGCTGATAATTTCAGAGGAGACCGGGAACACGCTGTTATTGCCCGGGTTATAAACATCTAAAGTTAAGTTAGCAGCTTGAGCAAAATGCGTGGCAGTAGCAAAGGCGGTTGCAGTTAATACAGTCGATAATTTCATTTTCTTATCCTAATGTTAAGTCATCTAATGTTAAGTGATGTTGTGTGCCTGATTTGGCTTGGTGTGTATATTAAATTGCAATTAAGGTAAGAAAAACGCCATAATCAGGTCATCTTTGTTGCATAAATCGGTCAAATAATATGGATAGACTCAAAGCGGTGCAGGTGTTTATTACTATTGTAGAACAAGGTAGCCTCAGCGGTGCGGCAGATAAATTGGATATGTCCCGTGCAATGGTGACGCGCTATTTGGCTGAAATGGAACAGTGGGCAGGGGTACGCTTGCTTAACCGTACCACGCGGCGCTTAAGTTTAACGTCAGCGGGGGAAGGGGTTTATCAGCAATCATTGCAACTAAATGCTATCTCTTTAAGCGTTCCGGTAGAGCAAAAGCACGATACGAAAGAGTTAGCGGGTTTGGTGCGGATTAGCTGTTCTCAATCCATCGCTCAAAGTGCATTGTCTCTAGCTATTTCTGAGTTTTTGCAGATGTATCCTAATATGATGATTGATATGCAAATCTCGAATAAATCAGTGAATTTAATCGAGGAGCGTATCGATCTGGCTATCCGTATCACCAATCAGTTAGAGCCGAATTTAATTGCCAAGCCGCTATCGACCTGCCATTCCGTAATTTGTGCTTCGCCGAAGTTTCTACAAGGTAAAAATTTACCCACCAAACCCGAAGATTTGGCTCTAATGGAGTGCCTCACTTACAGCTTTTTTGGGCGTAGCATGTGGAGCTTTGAAAAAGCGGGTGAAACCTCGACGGTATTAGTCGATGGACGTTTAAGTGCCAATGAATCCGTATTTTTAATGGAAGCGACATTAAATGGCGCGGGTATCGCGATGCAGCCTTACTATTCAGTGGCGAGCTATTTGCAATCGGGGGAGTTGGTTCAGTTGTTACCGGATTACACGCCGATGCCCCTTGGTATTTACGGGGTCTATACCAGTCGGCAGCATATGCCAACGCCATTACGTGCCGTGATCGACTTCCTTGCCAATTGGTTTAAAACCTCACCTCACTGGCTCTCATTGATGTCGCAGCGCTAAGGTGAGGTCATGCTCTATTTGTGTAAAGGTACGTTGCAAATGTTTAGTGAAAATATGGGTGATTTGCGAAGATGGGCGGTGATTCGGTGTAATTAAGCTGACGGTAAATGGGATTGAAAAACTGAGTGGGCGGATCACCAGTTTACCCGCGGATTGCTGATAAAAATCCAATGCAGTTAGGGGGTTGACGATAGAGACTCCAATTCCTTTCAATGTCATGGCGCAAATAGAGGAAGCGGAATGGGTTTCCATCACCATTTTGCGCTCCACTTGATGCTCAGCAAAGATGGTATCAATGATTTGCCGGTAGCTATCTGTCAGAGACAGGCTAATAAAACGCTGTTGATGAAAATCTTGTGGGGTGAGAACCTTTTTCTGCTCAAAAGGGTGCCCAACGGGCAGCACACAAACTTCATTTAATGAACCCAATGTCAGTTGTTCCGTGCCCGGCGGGGGTTGTAAGTGCTCAGTTAGTCCCACATCATAACGCTGGGCGGATAGCCACTCTTCTAACACGGGGGACTCTTGCGGGATCACCGTTAAGTTCACATCAGGGTAATTTTCCATAAAGGCTTGGCAAACTTGCGGCAGTAAAGATTGTGCAAATGCAGGTAAGCAGGCAATGGAAATCTGGGCGTGTTCAAAGCGGCGAATAGTTTCTGCTGAGTTGCGAATACGCTCCAAACCATAATAGGAGTGTTCGACTTCTTCATGAAAGCGCAAGCCTTGCGCCGTAGGGTGTAGGCGACCTTTGACTCTATCGAATAATTTAAACTGTAATAACTGCTCGAGTCGCGCCAGTTCTCGGCTGATGGTTGGCTGAGAGGTATTTAGCAATGCTGCCGCTTCCGTGAGGTTGGGGGTGGTCATTACCGCACGAAAAATTTCAATATGTCGCCAAGAAATTGCCTGCATGATTGCTCCTCTCGTATTTCTATATCAGATATGAATAGACTTTAGCAAAAAGGATATTTTTTTTCCCGTCTTATTCGTCTAATAATCGAACTCACTATAATAAAACTTGCCAACGAGGTTCCGATGACCACATTCGCCAACACCACCAGCCAGTATCTCACTCCTGAACATTTACGTGCACTGCCTGAGCAGTTTGGTACGCCTGTCTGGGTTTATGATAGTGAAGTGATTATTGACCGTATTGAACAATTAAAAGTGTTCGATACTGTTCGTTTTGCTCAAAAAGCGTGTTCAAACATTCATATTCTGCGTCTGATGCGTGAACAGGGCGTGAAAGTGGATTCGGTGTCATTGGGTGAAATTGAGCGTGCGCTAGTGGCGGGTTTTCAGCCGGGTCGTGAAAAGTCGGAAATCGTATTTACGGCGGATGTGTTAGATCCAGCAACATTACTGAAAGTGACAGAGTTAGATATTCCTGTGAATGCGGGCTCTATCGATATGCTACAACAGATTGGTGAGTATAAAGCCGGTCACCCAGTTTGGTTGCGCATCAATCCGGGCTTTGGGCATGGTCATAGCCAAAAAACTAATACGGGCGGAGAGAACAGCAAGCACGGAATTTGGCACCAAGATTTACCCGAAGCATTAGCGAAAATCCAACAGTACAACCTGAAGTTAGTGGGCATTCACATGCACATTGGCTCCGGTGTTGACTACCAGCATCTTGCTAATGTGTGTGATTCTATGGTGGAGCTGGTGATGTCTGCGGGCGTGGATATTGAGGCTATCTCGGCGGGTGGTGGTCTATCAACGCCTTATCGCGAACAGGATGAACTCATTGATGTTCAGCACTATTACAGCCTGTGGGATAACGCGCGCCAGCGTATCGCGCAGCACTTAGGTCACTCTATTGAATTAGAAATTGAGCCGGGGCGCTATTTAGTGGCGGAGTCGGGTGTTTTATTGGCACAAGTGCGTGCGGTTAAGGATATGGGCAGCCGCCATTATGTGCTGGTGGATAGCGGTTTTAACGATTTAATGCGCCCTGCGATGTATGGTAGTTATCACCATATTTCGGTATTGCCAGCAGACGGTAGTAGCGCTGTTTTTTGTTCATTAGGCAATCAGCCATTAAAAGAGACGATCGTGGCGGGGCCATTGTGTGAATCTGGGGATGTGTTTACCCAGCTAGAAGGCGGGATGGTGGAAACGCGTTTACTGCCAGCAGTCAACGTTGGCGATTATTTAGTTTTCCATGACACAGGGGCTTACGGCGCGTCGATGTCTTCTAACTATAATAGTCGTCCATTATTGCCAGAAGTTATGTTCATTGACGGAAAACCGACGCTGATTCGTCGCCGTCAAACTATTCAAGAATTATTAGCTTTAGAGCTGTAAATTAATTCATATTAATAGATGAATATAAATCAAGGGAGCCATTGGCTCCCTTGTTGTTTTTAGTACAGTGACAATTTTAAGCGCGTTAAATTAATTATGCCGCTTTTTTCTTTTTCGACTGAGATTCATCCTCTGACTCAGTGTGTGGCTTTTTTGATGGAACCACACCTAAATCATCGAAATCAAACTCATCGACATTAATAGTACGTAAGCGGCTGGCTTCTGCTTTACGTAAAATATCTGCTTCTTCTTGGGTGATAATGTTTTCTGGCAACATCTGGTCGGCTAACTTATCCAAACGCGTGAAGCTGAATTTACGCTCTTTTAAGCGGCAAATACGTTCGAAAATTGGCTCTGCGGCAATAATGTCATACAGAGCTTGGTTCACTAAGCCGTGCGGGTTGTTCTCTACAGGGGTTAGGAATTGACCACGTCCAATTCTGTCGCGTGTTTCCGATGGCTCCATCATTAGCTGCGCCAGCTTGTGATCCAGTCGGTCAGATGGCATCGACATTGCACGACCTGTCGGGAACAGCACAATGCGTAATGCGACAGCAATAAAGCGATTTGGGAAGTTTTTCAGTAAATCGTCCATCGCTTTTTCTGATTGATACAGACAATCTTCAACGGCCCATTTCACCAGCGGTAAATCCGCTTTTTGGCGACCTTCATCTTCGTAACGTTTTAAGGTTGCAGAAGCAAGATACAGATGGCTCAGAATATCCCCAAGACGAGCAGAGATACGCTCACGACGTTTTAAGCTACCACCTAGAACGCCCATCGACACATCAGAGAGTAGGGCTAAATTAGCACTTTGGCGGTTAAGCATTTGGTAATAACGGCGAGTTTCATCTTTAGTTGGTGCGCTGCTGCCGCGCCCATTGGTTAAACCTAACCAGAAACTGCGGCACTTATTACTGATCACATGACCAATATGACCGAATACCGCTTTATCAAACTTATTCAGGTTATTGTCTTGAGCTGCCGCCATTTCTTCGAGAACGTAAGGATGGCAGCGAATGGCGCCTTGTCCAAAGATGATCATGCTACGCGTTAAAATGTTGGCGCCTTCAACGGTAATGGCGATAGGTGCGCCTTGGTAGGATCTGGCAACGAAGTTGGAACTTCCTAAACAGATGCCTTTACCACCCGTGATATCCATCGCATCAATAATTGAACGTTGACCACGGTGAGTACAGTGATATTTCACAATGGCGGAGAGCACTGCTGGTTTTTCGCCCAGCATAATACCGGAGGTAATTAGAGTTGCTGCGGCATCCATTAAATAGGCATTACCTGCAATACGGGCTAGAGGCTCTTCAATACCTTCCATTTTTCCGATAGGAAGTTTGAACTGACGACGGATATAAGCATAAGCCCCTGTTGCCATTGCGACACTCTTCAAGCTACCTGTTGAGTTGGATGGCAAGGTAATTCCACGTCCAACAGAGAGACATTCCACCAACATTCTCCAACCTTGTCCTGCCATTTGCGGACCACCGATAATGTAATCTATAGGTACGAAAATATCTTTCCCGCGAGTTGGACCATTCATAAATGGTATATTTAATGGGAAGTGACGATGACCAATTTCAACACCTGGGGTGTTAGTTGGGATCAGAGCGCAAGTAATACCGAGGTTTTTCTCGCCACCCAGTAGCTTATCTGGGTCAGTTAATTTAAAGGCTAAGCCTAATACAGTCGCAATTGGTGCAAGGGTGATATAGCGTTTGTTCCAAGTTAAGCGCATACCTAAAACTTGTTCGCCTTGCCATTCGCCCATACAGACAACACCAGCATCAGGAATGGCACCTGCATCAGAACCCGCCTCAGGGCTAGTTAATGCAAAGCATGGGATCTCTTCACCGGTAGCTAAGCCCGGTAAATAACGATTTTTTTGCTCATCGGTACCGTAATGTTGCAGTAATTCACCCGGACCTAATGAGTTTGGAACACCCACAGTGATAGCAAGGATACCGGAAACACCCGCTAATTTTTGCAGGACTTGAGATTGGGCGTAGGCTGAAAATTCTAATCCACCATACTCTTTTTTGATGATCATGGCGAAGAAACGGTGATCGCGTAGGTATTGCCAGACTTCTGGTGGTAAATCTGCGAGTTCATGACTGACTTCAAAGTCATTCACCATGCCACAAACAGTTTCCACTGGACCATCAATAAACGCTTGTTCTTCAGCGGTGAGTTGTGGTTTTGGGTAATTATGAAGTTTGTTCCAATTTGGCGCCCCACGGAACAGGTCACCTTCCCACCAAGTGGTTCCAGCATCAATCGCTTCTTTTTCTGTGCTAGACATCGGTGGCATTACTTTCTGGAACATTGTCATCGCTTTTGATGAAAACAGTGATTGGCGAATTGGCGTGATGACAAATGGCAGTAAAACCAGAGCGACGGGTAACAGCATCCAGTAGCTCCAGACATTAGCAGCTCCCATGGCTGCGGTATAAGCCAGTAATATAACGGTGCTCAGAATGAGAGAGCTTTTGTGGTAGCTCAGCACGCCGATTAACGCAATAAATAAAACAATACTGAGAAGGATCATAGTTGAAGCTCCTGTCTACTTGTAAGAGGTCTGACCTGTTTGTTTTATTAATCTATATCCGGTAATAAACAATTAGCAAGATATTTACATCTTAATTACAACTTGGCTCACAAAATCATCAGTAGCCTTCGTAAAGGGACGGTGGATGAAAAATAGCCAGCATTTAGCTAGTCGCATAGTGGGAGCGCATTGTAGGATATTTCGCCAACCATACCCCATACGGTACAATCAAAAGTAGAAACAAAATGTACCCTGTGCAACAATCGAGAAATCAAAGATAAATTACCTATAAAGACGTAATTATCTCCATAAAGCATTCGTGAAAATTAAGGGGAAACTCATGTACCAAGACTTGATCCGTGGTGAGCTGACTGAAGCGGCAGATACGCTATCAAAATTTTTAAGTGATGATGCAAATCTGCAAGCAATTGAGAAAGCAGCAGTGTTGCTGGCGGACTCTTTTAAAGCGGGTGGTAAAGTTCTCTCTTGCGGTAATGGTGGCTCTCACTGTGATGCAATGCACTTTGCGGAAGAGTTAACTGGACGCTATCGTGAAAACCGTCCTGGCTACCCAGCGATCGCTATCTCCGATGTTAGCCACATTTCTTGCGTGAGTAATGACTTTGGTTATGAATTTGTTTTCTCTCGCTTTGTGGAAGCGGTAGGGCAAAAAGGTGATGTGCTACTTGGCATTTCGACCTCAGGTAACTCTGGTAATATTATTAAAGCGATTGAAGCGGCACGTGCGAAAGGCATGAAAGTCATCACCCTGACAGGGAAAGATGGCGGAAAAATGGCGGGAAGCGCTGATATTGAAATTCGCGTTCCGCATTTTGGATACGCAGATCGTATCCAAGAGATCCACATCAAAGTGATCCATATTTTGATCCAATTAATTGAAAAAGAGATGGTTAAGTAATCATTTTTAGTAGCAGGAGACTTTAAATGTGTGAGTTGCTTGGCATGAGTGCCAATGTACCAACCGATATTACGTTTAGCCTAAGTGGGCTGATTTCCCGTGGTGGGCAGACTGGCCCACATAAAGATGGATGGGGGATAACGTTTTACGAAGGGTTAGGTTGTCGCACATTTAAAGATCCTCAACCGAGTTTTGTCTCCCCTGTGGCGCGTTTTGTGCAGGAATATCCCATCAAATCAGAAAGCATTGTGGCGCACATTCGTCAGGCGAACCGAGGGGATGTTTCACTGGTGAATACCCATCCGTTTACGCGGGAATTATGGGGACGAAACTGGACTTATGCGCATAATGGGCAATTGAAAGGGTTTCGTTCATTAAAGACGGGACACTATCGACCAATCGGTGAAACTGATAGCGAATGGGCATTTTGCTGGATTTTACATCAACTGAATCAAAAATATCCAAGAAAACCAACAAATTGGAAAGCTGTTTTCCGTTTTATTGGAACTCTTGCGCAGCAACTGCGTGAAAAAGGGGTATTTAATATGTTGTTATCCGATGGGCAATATTTGATGGCGTTTAGCTCAACAAAGCTGCATTGGATCACGCGTAGAGCACCGTTTGGTAAAGCGAAGCTGTTGGATCAGGACATCGAGATTGACTTCCAACAGTGCACAACGCCAAGTGATATTGTTTCAGTTATTGCCACGGCTCCCTTAACAGGTAACGAGACGTGGCAAAAAATTGAACCCGGTGAATTTGTGCTATTCGACCGTGGCCAACGCATACTGTGATTTAGATCCCAATAACTTAGTGGGCGTTTCTGGCATGCTGTTAACATGATATTTACCTAATGTTACTGATATTTCAGCAGGTTTGCCGGTTCGCTCAAAATAATCATAAGCAGGTTGAAGCTGTTTCCAGAAAGCATAATGCGTTGAATTGCGATAACGCAGCATATTCATTTTAGTCATGCGAAATGGATAAATGCTCACATCAACGGCAGGTTGACCATTTTGAAGTGCTTGTTCCACGGTTTGATAAATTTCCCCCATGGATTTATCTGTCATTGCATAACATCCGACAGACACACAGCTACCGTGAATCATCAGATAGTTACCAGAATACCCCTGCGTCTTATCGAACTCATTAGGAAATCCAAGATTGATAGATCGGTAATATCGACTATTTGGATTGAGTTGCGAGCGCGTGATCTGATAAAACCCCTCAGGGCTTTTCAAATCACCTTCTATCTTTTTAGGACCTAGTCCACCAGAAAACTTACAGATAGGGTAGGTTTTGACTAATTTATACTTTCCTACGGCTGTTTTTTGGTAGAGCTCAAGCACACCCTCTTGCTTAAATATTTGAATAAATATCGATGAATCAGGCTGAGCAGTTGGCTTACTATTAAGGGAGAATAATGTGTTTTCTTCTTGAGCAAATGCAGACGCTGCAAATGTGAAGAGTAAATAAACACCAATGGTTTTACTTATATGCATAATTAAGCCAAATGTTGAAAAATAAGCTGATTAAAAATGGACCAAATTCAGCATATTTTAGACGAATGGAACAAAATTTAATATATCAAGTTAATAATTTTCTAATGAATCATTATTGACTACAAATTAATCGATGCTCGATAAATGTGAGCCAACATGTAGGTATTTACGAATTGTTGCAACAAAATTTTAAATTTTATTGCAATTTGCTTGAACTAGGTCACTTCTATAACCGGACAGAGGTCGAGGGAACTGATAAAATTGACCTCGGCAGAAGAAGAGAAAGTGTAGCAATATTGTTAGATTTACTTACTCGAGTGGCGTAAGCAACTTGAGTTATTTTTATTATTGAGTCGCTATCATTCATTGCTGAATCGTTAGCTTAGGGTTTAACTGATAAACTTGTGCAGATCTTATGATTAAAATTAAAAAAGGCCTTAACCTTCCAATAGCAGGTGAGCCAGCCCAAGTGATAGAAGACGGCCCGAAAATTCAACACGTAGCTGTGCTAGGTGAAGAATATGTCGGAATGCGTCCTTCGATGCTGGTTAAAGAAGGTGAGCGTGTAAAAAAAGGGCAGGTTCTTTTTGAAGATAAAAAGAATCCTGGCGTGGTATTTACGAGCCCAGCCTGCGGTAAAATTATTGCTATTCATCGTGGTGAGCGTCGTGTACTTCAGTCCGTTGTTATCGAAATCGATGGTGACGAACAAGAGACTTTTGAGTCTTATTCTACTGACCAACTCCCATCACTGACGAAAGAGCAGGTTGAACAAAATCTTTTAAGATCCGGTTTATGGACTGCTTTAAGAACGCGCCCATTTAGCCGTTCTCCAGAGCCAGGTTCATCCCCCGCAGCGATTTTTGTGACTGCAATTGACACCAATCCTCTTGCTGCTGATCCTTCGATTATTATTGGTGAAAATGCACAAGCCTTTACTGACGGCCTCATCGTTTTGAGCCGACTGACTGAAGGCAAGGTGCATGTTTGCCATGGTGCGGGCGAGCTTCCAAAACAAGCTGCTAATGCACAAATCACATACACACAATTTGCAGGACCACATCCAGCGGGTTTAGCAGGGACTCATATTCATTTCCTTGAGCCTGTTAGCATTAGCAAAAAAGTGTGGAGCCTCAATTACCAAGATGTGATTGCCATCGGTAAATTATTTACCACTGGTCATCTTTATACTGATCGCGTTGTCTCTGTCGCAGGTCCGCAAGTTGAGAAACCTCGCTTGCTACGTACTCGCCTTGGCGCAGATATCTATGAATTAACTAAAGGTCAGCTCAAAGCAGGTGAGAACCGCATTATTTCTGGTTCTGTGCTGTGGGGCGTGACTTGCGATGATGCTCATCATTACCTTGGTCGTTTCCATAACCAAGTTTCTGTATTAGCGGAAGGTCGTGAAAAAGAGCTGTTTGGATGGATTATGCCAGGTGTGAACAAGTTCACTATCACGCGTACCACCATCGGGCATTTTTTGAAGAATAAGCGCTTCAATTTTACCACGACGATGAATGGCGGTGAGCGTTCAATGGTACCAATTGGTAACTATGAGCGTGTAATGCCTCTCGATATTATGATCACCCACTTACTGCGTGATCTGCTTGCAGGGGACACCGATACTTCTCAGGAACTGGGTTGTCTGGAACTCGATGAAGAAGACTTGGGACTGTGCACCTATGTGTGTCCAGCTAAGTATGAATATGGTCCAGTACTACGTGATGTCCTGACCAAGATTGAGCTAGAAGGGTAATTCCATGGGTCTGAAAAA
Organism: Providencia sp. JUb39; assembly: GCF_012272845.1. Classification (NCBI taxonomy): domain Bacteria; kingdom Pseudomonadati; phylum Pseudomonadota; class Gammaproteobacteria; order Enterobacterales; family Morganellaceae; genus Providencia; species Providencia sp. JUb39. Next base: position 1,081,484 of record NZ_JAAWXD020000001.1, read on the forward strand.
TTTATTTGAAAAATATGAGCACCAATTTGAACCCGGTGGAAAATTAGCAAAATTCTATCCATTGTATGAAGCTGTTGCGACAGTTTTCTATACACCGGGCACGGTGACAAAAGGTCGCTCACACGTACGCGATACTATCGATCTCAAGCGCATGATGATTTTAGTCTGGCTTGCGGTTTTCCCAGCGATGTTCTGGGGTATGTATAATGTCGGTAACCAAGCTATTCCCGCGCTGCATCACTTATACAGTGGTGCTGAACTGCAACAAGTTTTAGCGAGTGATTGGCACTATTCTCTGGCGCAATTATTAGGTGCTTCTTTAGCGCCGGATGCCGGCTGGGGCAGCAAAATGCTGCTAGGTGCGATTTACTTCCTGCCAATTTACTTAGTGGTATTCTTGGTCGGCGGTTTCTGGGAAGTGTTGTTTGCCATGATCCGTGGTCATGAAATCAACGAAGGCTTCTTTATCTCCTCTATCTTATTTGCACTGATTGTTCCGCCTACCATTCCGTTATGGCAAGCGGCGCTAGGTATCACCTTTGGTGTGGTTGTCGCAAAAGAGATTTTCGGTGGTACAGGTCGTAACTTCCTTAACCCTGCATTAGCGGGTCGTGCTTTCCTTTTCTTTGCTTACCCTGCACAAATTTCAGGTGACTTAGTTTGGACTGCGGCTGATGGATTCTCGGGTGCAACGCCTCTATCCCAATGGGCGACGGGTGGTGTGAGTTCACTGGTAAACACAGTAACTGGCGAGCCAATCACTTGGATGCAAGCTTTCTTAGGTAACATGCCGGGTTCAATTGGTGAAGTTTCTACCCTGATGATCTTCATCGGCGGCGCATTTATCATCTTCTTCCGTATCGCCTCTTGGCGCATCGTGGCGGGTGTGATGCTGGGTATGATTGCCATGTCTTACCTGTTCAACTTTATCGGTTCAGACACCAACCCACTATTTGCTATGCCATGGTGGTGGCACATGGTTTTAGGCGGATTTGCCTTCGGTATGATTTTTATGGCGACAGACCCTGTTTCCGCTTCCTTTACCGATAAAGGTAAATGGGCTTACGGGATTTTGATCGGCGTAATGTGCGTACTTGTTCGGGTTGTGAACCCTGCATACCCTGAAGGGATGATGCTCGCAATCCTGTTCGCCAACCTGTTTGCTCCTCTGTTTGACTATATGGTCGTTCAAGCAAATATTAAACGGAGAAAAGCCCGTGGCTAATGATAAACCAGTAAATAAAGATGGCGTCGGCAGAACGTTTATCGTTGTTTTCATTCTCTGCTTAGTCTGTTCCGTCGTCGTTGCCGGTGCTGCGGTTGGTCTGAAACCTCAGCAACAAGAACAAATGATGTTAGACACTCAGCGTAATATTTTAAGTGTTGCGGGTCTGCTGCAACCTAAAATGAGCGCGGAAGAAATTCAAAAAGTGTATGGCGAGCGTATCGAGCCTAAATTACTGAATTTCAAAACTAATGAGCTATCTAATAGCGTAAGTCGTTTTGACTTAAACAGCGAACTGCGTAGCGAAGAGACCAGCATCGCGCTATCCCCAGAAGAAGACATTGCGAAAATTCGCCGTCGTGCCAATAGCGCTGAAATTTATCTGGTTAAAGATGAACAAGGGAAAGTGACCCAAGTGATTCTGCCAGTTTATGGTTCAGGCTTATGGTCAGTGATGTATGCCTTTATCGCCGTGGATATCGATGGTGTAACCTCTCGTGGTATTACCTACTATGCGCATGGTGAAACGCCGGGTCTGGGTGGTGAAGTTGACAACCCACAATGGAAAGCGCAGTGGCCGGGTAAAAAACTGTTCAATGAGCAGGGTATCCCTGCAATCAAAATCGTGCGTGGTGGTGCCACCGATAACCCATTTGGTATCGATGGTCTTTCAGGTGCAACGCTGACTTCAAACGGTATTCAACATATGTTTGATTTCTGGCTAGGCGATAACGGTTTTGGTCCGTTCCTGAAAAAAGTTCGTGAAGGAGCGCTGAATAATGGCTGATTCTAAAGAAGTAAAACGCGTCCTACTAGGACCATTGTTAGATAATAACCCAATTGCATTGCAGGTTTTGGGTGTGTGCTCTGCATTAGCGGTGACCACTAAACTTGAAACTGCATTGGTTATGACCATCGCCGTAACGCTAGTTACCGCATTCTCTAACTTTTTTATCTCATTAATTAGAAATTACATTCCAAGCAGTGTTCGTATTATTGTTCAAATGGCAATTATTGCATCATTGGTAATTGTGGTTGACCAAATCTTACGTGCCTATGCCTATGAAATCTCGAAACAACTTTCCGTATTCGTTGGTTTGATTATCACCAACTGTATCGTGATGGGGCGTGCTGAAGCGTATGCGATGAAAGCACCACCAATCGAAAGTTTTATGGATGGTATCGGTAACGGTCTTGGTTATGGTGTGATTCTGGTACTGGTTGGCTTCCTACGTGAGCTATTTGGTTCCGGTAAACTGTTTGGTATTACGGTATTTGAATCACTGCAAAATGGTGGTTGGTACATGCCAAACGGCTTATTCCTGTTAGCGCCAAGTGCATTCTTTATCATCGGTATGCTGATTTGGGGTCTACGTACTCTGAAGCCAGCTCAGGTAGAGAAGGATTAAGAGCATGGAACATTATATTAGCTTGTTTGTAAAAGCCATTTTCATCGAAAACATGGCGTTAGCTTTCTTCTTAGGGATGTGTACATTCCTTGCGGTATCGAAGAATGTAAAAACTGCTTTTGGACTGGGTATTGCGGTAACCGTGGTGCTTGGGATCTCCGTCCCTGCGAACAACTTAGTGTACAACTTAGTGTTACGTGACGGCGCGCTAGTTGAAGGCGTGGATCTCTCATTCCTCAACTTCATTACCTTTATCGGTGTTATCGCGGCACTGGTTCAAATTCTGGAAATGATTTTAGATCGTTACTTCCCATCACTGTACAACGCATTGGGGATCTTCCTACCGTTGATAACCGTAAACTGTGCAATCTTTGGTGGTGTATCTTTCATGGCTCAGCGTGACTACAACTTTACTGAATCCATTGTTTATGGCTTTGGTTCCGGTATTGGTTGGATGTTAGCGATTGTCTTAATGGCCGCGATTCGTGAAAAGATGAAGTATTCAGACATTCCAGCGGGTCTAAAAGGGTTAGGCATCACCTTTGTCACGACCGGTTTGATGGCATTGGGCTTTATGTCCTTCTCCGGTGTGCAGCTATAAAGGCGAGAAGAATTCATGGATATTATTATTCTAGGCGTAGTTATGTTTACCCTGATTGTCTTGGCGCTGACAGGTCTGATCCTGTTTGCAAAATCCAAGTTGGTCAATACAGGGAACATTAAAGTTGAAGTTAACGGCGATCCTGAGAAGAGCTTTGATGCTCCTGCAGGCGATAAGCTGTTAGGTATGTTAGCAAACCAGGGTATCTTTGTTTCTTCTGCCTGTGGTGGCGGTGGTTCATGTGGTCAGTGCCGTGTGAAAATCAAAGAGGGCGGTGGTGACATCCTGCCAACTGAACTTTCACACATCAATAAACGTGAAGCGAAAGAAGGTTGCCGTCTGGCATGTCAGGTTAACGTAAAACAAGATTTGAAAATTGAATTACCTGAAGAAATTTTTGGCGTGAAAAAATGGGAATGCGAAGTTATCTCCAATGATAACAAAGCAACGTTCATTAAAGAGCTGAAGTTAAAAATTCCTGAGGGCGAAGTGGTTCCATTCCGTGCGGGTGGTTTTATTCAAATTGAATGCCCGCCTCATGTGGTGAAGTACTCAGACTTTGATGTGCCTGAGGAATACCGTGAAGATTGGGACAAATTCAATCTGTTCCGCTATGTTTCTGATGTCAAAGAAGAAACAGTACGTGCTTACTCAATGGCAAACTATCCAGAAGAGCGCGGTATTATTATGCTGAACGTGCGTATTGCAACGCCACCTCCGCGTAATCCAGATGTACCGCCGGGAATTATGTCATCGTATATTTGGTCACTGAAACCGGGAGATAAAGTCACTATCTCTGGTCCATTTGGTGAGTTCTTCGCGAAAGAAACTGATGCGGAAATGATCTTTATCGGTGGTGGTGCGGGTATGGCGCCGATGCGTTCCCACATTTTTGACCAATTACGTCGTTTAGATTCTAAGCGTAAAATCAGTTTCTGGTATGGTGCGCGTTCTAAACGTGAAATGTTCTATACCGAAGATTTCGACCAATTAGCCGCAGAGCATGACAACTTTACATGGAATGTTGCACTTTCTGACGCTTTGCCAGAAGATAATTGGGACGGTTACACAGGATTTATTCATAATGTCCTGTATGAAAACTACCTCAAGAATCATCCTGCGCCAGAAGATTGTGAGTTCTACATGTGTGGACCTCCTGTCATGAACGCCGCAGTCATTAAGATGTTAAAAGACCTTGGCGTTGAGGACGAAAACATCTTACTGGATGATTTTGGTGGCTGATTAGTTACTGTGAATTATCTATTAAGCGCTCAGGAAACTGGGCGCTTGTTGATTAAAAAGAGGAAAAAATGGGTTTTTTTCCTCTTTTTGGTTGTAAACTGTGAATCGCCAAATAGGCAATTCAATTTTTAAACGTGAGTATTCTCTAGATTTGTGAATGTTGAGTTTGTTAGACGTCTCAGCACCTACTCTTTCTCTAGTGGGCGCTTACAATTAACGCTGAGAAAATTTATGCTAAACAGAAAAGTATTTGCTCCTGTGCTGCTATTCGCAGCCACTCTTCTTCTTGCCGCATGTGGTGGACCTGAACAAAAGAATCTTCAGGGACAAACCATGGGAACCTATTATTCTGTTAAGTTCGTGACAGACTCTTCAGAGCCTTCATCGGAAGCTATCCAAGCCGAAATAGACAAGCGTTTGGAAGAAGTGAACGACCAAATGTCGACTTATCGCCCTGGTTCCGAATTAAGTCGTTTCAATCAATCCAATGAAGTTAATGTGCCATTCCCTGTTTCTGCCGCAACGGCAAAAGTGGTCAGTAAAGCCATTGAGATTAATAAATTAACGGATGGCGGTCTGGATGTCACCGTTGGTCCACTGGTTAATTTATGGGGGTTCGGTCCAGAGGGGAGAGTCACAAAAGCACCTACAGATGAGGAGCTTGAAAAACGTCGTGCATGGGTAGGTATCGATAAACTCTCTGTACAAGACAACAATTTAATTAAAACCATTCCTGAGCTGTATGTTGATTTATCTTCCATTGCTAAAGGTTATGGTGTTGATGTGGTGGCGGAATATTTAGAGTCCATCGGTATCAAGGATTATATGGTTGATATTGGTGGCGAAGTCCGTACAAAAGGTAAAAATGGCAAAGATACACCATGGCGTATTGCGATTGAAAAACCTGCAACGGATGGTGTGAGTCAAACGGCACAGGAGATTATCGAGCCGGGAGATTTATCTATCGCCACTTCAGGGGATTATCGTAACTATTTTGAACAAAATGGTGTGCATTTCTCACACACAATTGACCCAAAAACAGGTAAGCCAATTTCCCACAATTTAGTCTCAATTACGGTATTAGCCGACGATTGCATGAGTGCGGATGGATTATCTACAGGTTTTAATGTGATGGGACCAGATGCGGGTCTTGCACTTGCTGAAAAGATGAATATTCCTGTTTTTATGATTGTGAAGACAGATAAAGGCTTCGAAGAGCGTTACACTAAAGCATTCGAGCCATTTTTACAGAAAAAACAGTAAAAGGAGGAAAGCAGAATGTTGAATGTTTTTCTTGCAGCCTTTGCCTTATTTTTGTTGGCGTTTTTAGGTATGTCCCTTGGATATATTATTAAGCGGAAAAGTATCCAAGGCAGTTGCGGCGGTTTAAGTAGCATTGGGGTAGAGAAAGTTTGTGACTGCCCTGAGCCTTGTGATGCGCGTAAAAAGCGTATGGCACGGGAAGAAGCGCGCAAAAAAATGCTAGAGAAAAACCGCATTTTGTAATTTTTACTCTGTTGTGAATATTAACCCTAGTTGCTTTAATGAGCTGCTAGGGTTTTTTATTTTAAGGTTATTTTGATAAAAATAGTGATGTATTTCATTGCAAACTAAATTTTATGTAATGAAGTCGAGCATGATGTGGAAACAGGGTAGTGAACAAACATGTGCCGCGTATTTCCCTTGAAACTGAGAGTGACTTTGCCATTATCTTTCTCATTGAGCTTGCATGCTAAGTCATCGATGCTACTCCATTTTTCTCCTGATTTTGTTGTGATTATTCCCATCCAATAGCTCTGTTCGGTTGAAGAAAAAGTGAACTCTGTGATATCACTTAATTTTTTTCCATTCATAAGATTATAAAAGATAAAAACATTTCCATACTCATTCGCATTGTTTTTGAAAGAAATTTCCACCTTTTTTAAGTCTTCATTCCACAGGTTCTCGATAGAAAGCAAACCTTTTGATATCGCCATGTTAAATTCCTTATGAATACGAGTTTAAATGTATTTATTTATTTTGGCATCGATACTTTACTAAGTAATTAATATTGAATGTTATTTACTATTAAAAAAGAAGGAAAGATAAGATAGGTAAATGTATGGATAGAAAAGATGAGTAATAAAAATAAGCTACTTAAATTGAATAAATCATTGTCAAATTAAAGTAGCTTAATAGTTAGATTTTATTTTTTAAAGGCTTTTGGTGAATCGACCATAACAGCATCAGCACCAATTTCTTTAGCCAGTTGATAATCGCTATCGCTATTTACACCAAATACAATGATGTAAGCGTTGCCATTTTTTCTAAAGCAGTCGATAGCTTCTTTATCCCATGAGAGTGTTGCTGGTGAACGCGCTTCACCAAGGGTATATTTCTCAACGACTTCAACTTTACGATGCAGCTCAAAACCATACCAACGGGTTGCAGATTTATCATTATCAAGCGTACATTGATGGCTCATTACGCTGTTTGCCAGCATGGTGCGAGTTTCATCTCGGCTTTCAAATAGTTGCAGTTTAGAGGAAAGTGGCTTAAGCGCTTTTAAAAAAGCATCGTTAGTGGAATAAAAACGCACTTGGTTAAACGCGTTGGTTTTATTTAATAATGCCAAAATAGCTTGAGCTTGAGTATTAGGGTCTGCATCAGGAGATTTTAAGTCGATATAAAAAATCGTATCGGGGTATTTTTTTAAAACATCTTCTAGTGTGACGATAGTGGTTTGCGAAGTAGGTAGTTGCTGGTTATTTTTCTGATTAAATTTATACGCCGCATTTATCTGGCTTAATTGTTTGGCGGAATAATCAGAAATAACGCCACTTTTATCCGTTAAAGCATTTAAATCACTCGGACGATAAAGGACTAATTGATTATCTTTACTGAGCTGAACAGTTAACCAAATTGCATCAACTTTATTGCTTTTGGCTTGTTCTATAGCATAAAGGGTATTTTCAGGGGCATCTGCGGTACCTGCGCGGTGCGCCACAATCTGCGGCATTAATGCGAAAGCGGATTGGCTAACCAAAAGTAGTAAGCCTATCGTAGCGGATTTTTTTAACACTGACGTTGATATAATTTGCATTTGCATAATCCATAATAATAGAAAATTCAATGAACTAATATGAGATTGACCGAGTGGTTGTTGTAATATGTTTCATCCGTTTTGTAAGCAATGCGCCTATAAATTAGGAGTAACTTTTTACTTTTTCGGTTATTTACAGTATTTCAGGAATACATTTCAATCAGATGAATAAGGTTGCATAGCTAATAAAACAACTGTATATTTATTCAGTAATTATTGGTTGGGGCGGCTATCATGCGTAAAATTATTCATATTGATATGGATTGCTTTTTTGCAGCGATAGAGATGCGTGATGATCCCAAATTACGCAATGTTCCACTGGCTGTCGGGGGGAGTGCAGACCGGCGTGGCGTATTGAGTACCGCAAATTATGAAGCGAGACGCTACGGTGTTCACAGTGCAATGTCGACAGCATTGGCGTTGAAATTATGTCCTCACCTGAAAGTCGTACCCGGTCGTATGGCTGTGTATAAAGAGGTTTCCCATCATATTCGCCAAATATTTGCCCGCTATACCGAGCTGATTGAGCCATTATCTTTGGATGAGGCTTATTTGGATGTGACTGATTGCCAACAGCTTCACGGCTCGGCCACGCTCATCGCCGAGGCTATCCGCCAGCAAATTTTTGATGAACTTCAACTCACAGCTTCTGCGGGAATTGCCCCGATTAAATTCCTCGCCAAAATTGCCTCTGATATGAATAAACCCAATGGGCAATTTGTGATCACTCCACAGGAATTACCGGCGTTTATTGCCACGCTGCCATTAAAAAAGATCCCCGGCGTTGGAAAAGTGACAGCGCAAAAACTTGCAGATATGGGGTTATTGACCTGCGCGGATGTTCAGCACTATGACATGCTGGCGTTGGTAAAAAGCATGGGTAAATTTGGACAGGCTCTGTGGGAGCGCTGTCATGGCATTGATGAGCGAGCAGTAAATACCGAACGCTTACGTAAATCCGTTGGGGTAGAACGCACTCTCGCCAAAGATATTCATCAGTGGGAAGAGTGTTTGCCTTTACTCGATACTTTATACGATGAGCTACATTTTCGCTTAGAGAAAGTGAAGCCAGATCTGCGTATTGCTCGCCAAGGTGTGAAATTAAAATTTGAGGATTTTCAGCAAACGACGCAAGAGCATGTTTATCCTATTATAGATAAGCAGGATCTTATTCGGTTGGCACAGCAGGCTTGGGAAAATCGGCGGGCAGGGCGAGGTGTCAGGTTAGTAGGCTTGCATGTGACATTACAAAATCCACAAATCGAAAGGCAGCTTTCATTACTTTTATAGCTTTTATTATGTTTAAAGAATGAAAAAAATAGGGTCATAAACCGTAGCTTATGACCCTGGTATTGATAGCTTAAAGCCTACTTAGTTTTTCACTGGGATAGCTTTTAAGATAGCAGTTAACAGTGTCCAGTATTGACCCACGCTCTCAATGTGAACGCGCTCATCTGGTGAGTGTGCACCACGGATGGTTGGTCCAATGGAGACCATATCCATTAATGGATAAGGCTTTTTAAACAGACCACACTCGAGACCGGCATGGATAACCATGATATTTGGAATTTTACCAAACAGTTTTTGGTAAGTGTCGCTAACAATATGCATGACTGGTGAGTCTGCATCTGGTTGCCAACCTGGGTATCCGCCTTCTGCACGGTGCTGAGCTTTCGCCAGTTTTGTCAGTGATGTCAGCATATTAACGACGTAATTTTTACCTGAATCGATCAGTGAACGGATTAAGAAGATCACTTCCGCTTTGTCTTCAGTCATCTTCACAACGCCTTCGTTCAGCGAAGTTTCAACAACCCCTTTCACCACATCACTCATACGGATAACACCGCTTGGTGCTGAGTTCAGGAAGAAAACTAAACGTTGTTGGCAATCATTAGTCAGTGCTTTTAAGTTACTCGTCGTTTCATCTAACAGTAAAGCTAAGTTAGGTTCTACTGCGGCTAATTCATTTTTCAGAATGCCTTCGTAGCGAGTTCTTAGCGCGGTTAATTCAGCCACTTTATCAGCTGGTACCGCGAAAGTTGCGTGGCCTTCGCGAGGGATTGCATTACGCAGTGTACCGCCAGTGAATTCCAGCAGTTTTAAGCTCAAGTCTTCAGAGTGACCCGCTAAGAAACGTGCTAACAGTTTGTTGGCATTACCTAAACCTAAGTGAATGTCGCCACCAGAGTGACCGCCTTTAAGGCCTTTTAAGGTCATGGTGAAGGTTTTATAACCTTGTGGTAATGCTTCACGGGTTAAATCAAATGTGGCAGTGAAATCAACACCACCTGCGCAACCCATGTAAATTTCGCCTTCTTCTTCTGAATCGGTGTTGATCAGAATATCAGCTTGTAACCAGTTTGGTTGTAAACCGAAAGCGCCGTCCATGCCCGTTTCTTCGGTCATAGTCAGTAACACTTCCAGTGGACCGTGTTCAACGCTGTCATCCGCTAATACTGCTAATGCGGATGCCATACCGATGCCATTATCTGCACCTAATGTTGTGCCTTCGGCAGTGACCCACTCACCATTAATATAAGGGCGGATAGGATCTTTAGTGAAATCGTGCTCTGTGTCGTTATTTTTTTGCGGCACCATGTCTAAGTGAGCTTGCAGTACAACAGGCTTGCGGTTTTCGTAACCTGTAGTCGCTGGTTTACGGATTAAGATATTACCAACTTGGTCGCGCTCAACGTGAAAACCTTTCCCTTTAGACCACTCCATGATGTGGGCAGCCAAAGCTTCTTCGTGTTTTGATGGGTGAGGAATGGAGCAGATTTTAGCGAAAATATCCCACAGTGGTTGTGGTTTTAGCGTTGATAATTGTGACACGTTCTTCTCCTTGACACTTTGATCGTAATCTTTCCGTCATATTTCAAGCTGGGGATTGGCTTACACCCAAAACAATCGACTGACGGCGTTGGTCGCTTAATTTAAGATTGCACTTAAGTGTAACAACTCAGGTTTTAAGCGGTTTTAAGTATTGATTCAGCATAACACTTTCTATCGAATAATGGAGAGCGTTAATAAGAATAATTCATTTAGTGGGATGGTTTCGCTGGTTTTTCCTGCGTCAAATCACTATAATCTCGCGCAACCTTTTTTCCGCAAGACACATTTCTGTTTTACTCACCTTCGGGACCCGAATTTTATGAGCGAAAAATATGTCGTAACGTGGGATATGTTGCAAATACATGCCCGTAAACTCGCACAACGTTTATTACCAGCAAAACAATGGACTGGTATCATCGCAGTTAGCCGTGGTGGTTTAGTCCCTGGCGCACTGTTAGCGCGTGAGCTGGGTATTCGTCATGTTGACACCGTTTGTATCTCTAGCTATGACCATGATAACCAACGCGAATTGAATGTAATCAAACGCGCTGAAGGCGATGGTGAAGGCTTTATCGTGATTGACGATTTAGTGGATACTGGTGGCACAGCGAAAGCTATCCGCGACATGTATCCAAAAGCACACTTCGTGACTATCTTTGCAAAACCAGCAGGTCGCCCATTAGTGGATGATTATGTGGTTGATATCCCACAAAACACTTGGATTGAACAGCCTTGGGATATGGGCGTTGTGTTTATCGATCCTCTGTGCGAACAAGATAAGTAGTCCGAACGAAATAATTTAAATCTGTTTAGCCGTGATAGGGTTGTTTGATAAAAACAACACATTATTACCTAAGTGATTTGAGCTAAACACGATATGATAGAGGGGAGTGCGAAATGCACTCCCTTTTTGTTTATGTGACAGATTTAATAGGTAAAAGTAGGGAACCCACATGACTCAGCAAAATTTATCCGAAAAACTTTTTAAACCTCGTGTTAGACAAGTTGAAACATCAACGTTGGTTTCTTATTCCTCTCATACTTTGTCCCAATTAGAGAACCACAGTGTATTAAGTGGCTCTTCACATAATCATTGGTATCGTACTCTCAACCGGTTAATGTGGATTTGGCGTGGTATTGATGCGATTGAAATTGAAGAAGTTTTAAGCCGTATTGCCATCTCAGATGCTAAACGCAGCCGTGATGAATGGCTTGATACTGTCATTGGCAATCGCCGTGGTAATTGGTGTTTTGAATGGTCTAATCAAGCCATGCGCTGGCAGCAAAAAGCTTTAGAATTTGAAAAAGGTCAGGAAGCGTGTGATGCGTGGCTGCGTGCCGCTAATTTATACAGCATTGCGGCTTACCCGTTTATTAAAGGGGATGAACTGGCGGATCAAGCGATTGTATTAGCCTGTAAGGCTTATGATAGCGCGGCAAAATTCTCACAGTACCAATTGAAAAAAATCCCATTCAAAGTCGATGGTGGTAAAGAAGTCTGTGGCTTTTTACACATACCATCGAATGTTCAAGGTCCTTACCCAACCGTGATGGTTTGTGGCATGCTTGATAGCCTACAGACAGATTACAGCCGCTACTTTAGAGAGTATTTAGAGCCTCGAGGGATTGCGATGTTAACGCTGGATATGCCATCTATCGGTTATTCCAGTAAATACAGCCTTTCGCAAGAAACCAGCACGTTGCATGAACAGATTGTTCGCCAGCTCGACACCATTCCATGGATTGACCACACACGATTTGCCATCACAGGGATCCGTTTTGGCGCGAATATCGCTGTTCGTTTAGCGTATATGTGCCCAGATAAAATCAAAGCAGTTGCGGTGATTGGTCCTATCGTTCATAGCCTATTGCATGAAGAAAAATACCAAAAAGATATCCCCCGTATGGTGCTGGATGTTTTTGCTAGCCGCTTAGGGGTTTATCAAGTTGATGGTCAATCGTTACGCCATGAACTCAGCTGCTATTCACTGCGTAATCAAGGTTTGTTAGGTCGCCGTAACCAAGTCCCGATGATGTCAGTATGTTTTAAAAATGATCCCTACAGTCCGAAAGCTGACTCAGACTTAATCGCTCGTTCGTCTATGGATAGTCATTTGTTGACGTTGCCGAGTAGCCCTATATTAGAGGCTTTCGAGCGATCAATGTCAGATACAACCAAATGGTTAGAAAGTAAAATATTATAATTGTATTGAATAGCTTGCTTATTTTTTAACATTTGCTAAAAAGGGATCTTCCCAAGAAGGAGATCCTTAATATGGCGTTACCGACTGATTACACAAATGGAAAATTTTTAAAGAAATTTGCTGCGATAGGGCCTTATTTACGTGAGCAACAATCTATCAAAAACTGCTACTTTTTTGATAGCTTGGTTGTCTGTGTTAATGCGAATATCGCGCCTGAAAAACGTGAGTTTTGGGGATGGTGGTTAGAACTAGCCCCTATGGATGAAGGCTTCGAATTTGCTTACAAGTTAGGGATCTACAACAATCAGGGAAGTTGGCAAGCAAAAACCTTGAAAGATGCCGCAACGACGGAAGCCGTCGAAAAGAATCTGCATGCCTTCCATCAACGCCTTACCCAGCAATTATCTGCCCTAGAGTTAAGCTTGTTCCCATCCCCCTTAATGACAGAATTAAAGCTGGAATTAAGCGCATAAAATTGTTTTAAACCAACTTTTGTTTAATTTTGCGTTATGCCTGTTGGCATAACGCGCATCTCCTGATAAAACTGATACCCACTTTGTATTTATTAATCCTAATGGCAGAAAAATGATGAAAAATAGCCAAACACTCGTGGTCAAACTTGGCACAAGTGTCTTAACAGGGGGCTCACGTCGTTTAAATCAAGCTCATATCGTTGAGTTGGTTAGGCAGTGTGCGCAGCAATATGAAAAAGGTCACCGAATTATTATTGTCACGTCTGGCGCAATTGCCGCAGGGCGTGAACATCTCAATTACCCCGAACTGCCGGCCACCATTGCATCTAAACAGCTGCTGGCGGCGGTTGGTCAAAGTCGTTTAATCCAATTATGGGAAAGGCTTTTTTCCATCTATGGGATCCACATTGGTCAAATGCTATTAACGCGTGCGGATCTTGAAGATCGCGAACGTTTTTTAAATGCGCGAGATACACTGCAAGCGCTGTTAGATAACGGTATTATTCCGGTGATTAACGAAAACGATGCGGTGGCAACAGCAGAAATTAAAGTAGGGGATAACGATAACTTATCTGCACTTGCTGCCATCCTTGGTGATGCAGATAAATTACTGTTATTAACCGATATTGAAGGCCTGTATGACGCGGACCCGCGCAGTAATCCGAACGCAAAATTAATCCCTGAAGTTCACGGTATTAATGATGATTTACGCCGTATGGCAGGGGATAGCGTAACGGGATTAGGCACTGGTGGAATGGCAACAAAATTACAGGCGGCAGATGTTGCAGGTCGTGCTGGGATTGACGTATTCATTGCCGCGGGCAATAAACCAGATGTCATCAATTCAGTGATTGAAAATATCCCTGTGGGAACTCGTTTTTATGGGCAGAAAAATCCAATGGAAAACCGTAAACGCTGGATTTTTGGGGCGCCAGCGGCGGGCGACGTCTACATTGATGACGGAGCACAATTAGCCATCACTGAAAAAGGCAGTTCGTTATTGCCAAAAGGCATTAAGAAAATTGAAGGTGATTTCTCCCGTGGCGCAGTGATCCGTATTCGCAATATGGCAGGTAAAGATTTGGCACATGGCGTAAGCCACTATAATAGTGATGCGCTCAGAATGATTGCCGGTCATCATTCCCAAGATATTGGTAAAATCCTTGGCTATGAACATGGCTCAGTAGCCGTTCATCGCGACGATATGATAGTGAGTTAATTATGTTAGAACAAATGGGTAAAGCGGCGCGTGAAGCGTCATGGCAGTTGGCTCAATTCAATACCAAACAAAAAAATAGTGCGCTTGAGCAAATTGCTGACCTCTTAGAGCAAAAGAGTGCCAGTATTTTAGCGGCTAACCAGCTGGATATGGCTCAAGCTCAACAAAGCGGTATGAGTGAGGCATTACAAGATCGTTTATTGCTGACCCAAGCGCGCTTAAAAAGTATTGCGGATGACGTCAGAAAAGTGTGCCAACTGGCTGATCCGGTAGGGCAAGTCCTTGATGGTAGCGAGTTAGATAGTGGATTAAATTTACAACGTCGCCGTGTTCCGTTAGGGGTCATTGGAGTTATCTATGAAGCTCGTCCTAATGTCACTGTGGATGTCGCTTCTTTATGTTTAAAAACGGGAAATGCGGTCATTCTGCGTGGTGGAAAAGAGACGCATAATACTAATCTTGCTGTGGTAGAGGTTATTCAGCAAGCGCTGAAAAATAGCGGGCTGCCAGCCAATGCAGTACAGGCAATCAATAATCCGGATCGTGAATTAGTGACTCAGTTATTAAAATTGGATCGCTATGTGGATATGCTGATTCCTCGCGGTGGCGCAGGGTTACATAAACTATGTCGTGAACAATCCACGATCCCGGTGATCACTGGCGGAATTGGTGTTTGCCATACTTTTGTAGATGACTCTGTGGATTTTGATAAGGCACTGAGTGTCATTACTAATGCTAAAGTTCAGCGCCCAAGCGCATGTAATTCATTGGAAACACTGTTGGTTCACGAAAATATTGCAGCGAGTTTCTTACCGCGTTTAAGTGAGAAAATGGCTCAGCAGCAAGTGACATTACATGCCAGCGAAAAAGCAATGGCATTCTTGAAAGATGGCGTGGCTAAAGTAGTGCCTGTTCAAGCGGAAAACTTAGTTGATGAATGGTTATCTTTGGACTTGAACGTTGAGATTGTTTCAGGGATTGATGCCGCTATCGAGCATATTCGCCATTATGGTACCGCGCATTCTGACGCTATCTTAACGGAATCTATTCGCCAAGCGGATTACTTTGTACAGCGTGTGGATTCAGCTGCGGTATATGTGAATGCCAGCACCCGTTTTACCGATGGTGGACAGTTTGGACTCGGTGCTGAAGTGGCTGTGAGTACCCAAAAACTCCATTCCCGTGGACCTATGGGGTTAGATGCACTGACTACTTATAAATGGATTGGTTACGGTGATTTTTTAAGTCGACCATAATTTAATCATAATAATTTCGAGCCACACTGCGTGTGGCTTTATTTTTTAGATTATTCGCCATTTTGGCTAACCTGCTAGAAGCATGTGTATGGCAAATTTATCATAGTAATCATGATGATGGGATGAATATAGATGTTCTACATTATTGGACCTAGAGGCTCAGGAAAAACAACAATTGGTAAGAAACTCGCGGAAAAAACGGGTTACCAGTTTATTGACACCGACAAACTTATTTTTGAACATGCAGGAATGAGCATCGCTGACATTGTCAAGCAACAAGGTTGGGACTATTTTCGTCAGCTTGAAAGCCAAATTCTTGCTTCAATCGAACCACAAAAAGCCATTGTTTCAACAGGGGGAGGGATTATTTTAGCCTCTGAGAATCAGCAGGTTATGCGAGATAATGGAACGGTTATTTATTTACGTTCAACCCCAGAAACTCTCGCACAGCGGCTGGCGGCAGAGCCTCAAGCAGAACAGCGACCGAGCTTAACCGGAAAATCACTGCTTGAAGAAATTGAAGAGGTAATGGAGCAGCGTGATCCTATCTATTTATCGACTGCGCACCACGTTATTGATGCCAATCAATCCATTGATGCTATCATTAACCAGATCGCAAATTTGAGATAAATATTAGGTATACCAGTACCTTTAGGAATAAACCCCTTAATGAGGTGCATGGGTATCGAGATAATTATTGTAGTATCTAATTGTTAATCAATAGATAAAATTATCATCATAAGAAAGGGAATCATTATGTTGGCAAAGATAATAAAAAAAGTACTGAAGTTTTTGTTTCGTGTCGAAGTCATTGGCAACCTAAATGAGTTCAATCAAGACAAATGTATCATTACGCCAAACCATGTCTCTTTTCTTGATGGTGTGTTGATTGCGCTATTCTTACCAGTAAGACCTGTATTTGCTGTGTATAGCATGGTGGCGACGCCTAAGATGATCAAGCGTCTTAAGCCTTATGCCGATGTTGTTGCATTAGATCCAAAAAATCCATTAGGTCTCAGACACCTTGTTCGTGAAGTGGACAAAGGCCGCCCCATCGTTATTTTCCCAGAAGGCCGCATTTCTGTTCACGGCTCTTTAATGAAGATCTATGAAGGCGCTGCTTTCGTCGCTGCTAAATCAGGAGCAAAAATTGTCCCTATTCGTATTGATGGTGCTGAGCGAAGTCATTTTGGGCGCTTAAAAGGGGTTATCCCGTTAAAGTGGTTCCCGAAAATCAAGTTACATATCCTACCTGCTGAAGCCATTCCTATGCCGGATGCACCTCGTGCGGTTGAGCGCCGAGCACTAGCGGGAGAACATCTTTACCAAATCATGAAAGCGGCACGTATGGCAAGCCGCCCGCAAATGACATTAGTCGAAGCCTTTATTGATAGTATTGAGCGTTATGGACGTCGTTCTCGCTGTATTGAAGATATCGCCTTTAAAGAGGATAGCTATCAAGGATTACTAAAAAAATCCCTTGGTGTTGGACGAATTATCGAACGCTATACCCATGAAAATGAGCGTGTAGGGTTATTGCTACCCAATGCGACAGTGACCGCGGCAGCAATTTTCGGTTGTTTAATGCGTGGGCGAGTGCCTGCGATGCTGAACTACACTGCGGGGAGTCATGGGATCAGTAATGCACTGAAAGCATCGACGGCGAAAGTGGTTTTCACCTCAAGACAATTTTTGGAAAAAGGGAAGCTGACCCATATTCCTGAGCAAGTACCTGAAGCCACGTGGATTTACCTCGAAGATTTAAAAGATACTGTCACTTTCCAAGATAAATGGTGGATTGTTAAGCACTTATTTTCACCACGTAATGCGATTATTCCTCGAAATGTGGATGATGAAGCTATTGTATTGTTTACCTCTGGCTCTGAAGGAACGCCAAAAGGCGTAGTACATAGTCATCGAAGCTTAATGGCGAACGTTGAACAGATAAAAACCATTGCCGACTTTACGCCGCGTGACCGTTTTATGTCATCGCTTCCGCTATTCCATGCATTTGGATTAACGGTTGGGTTATTTATTCCACTGTTTTCGGGTAGCCGTGTTTTCCTATACCCAAGCCCATTACATTACCGAATTATTCCTGAGTTAGTGTATGACCGAAATTGTACCGTTCTGTTTGGAACCTCAACATTCTTAGGTAATTACGCACGTTTTGCCCATCCGTATGATTTCGCAAGAGTACGCTATGTCGTGGCTGGCGCCGAAAAACTGTCGGATAAAACTAAGAAAATTTGGTACGAAAAATTTGGTATCCGTATTCTTGAAGGCTATGGCGTGACAGAGTGTGCGCCGATTGTCTCTATTAATGTCCCTATGGCAGCGAAAGAAGGCTCTGTAGGTCAGATATTACCCTGTATGGAAGCCCGTATTATCCCATTGCCGGGCATTGAGCACGGCGGAAAACTTCAACTGAAAGGCCCTAATATTATGAAGGGCTATTTACGAGTTGAAGCGCCGGGTGTGCTAGAGGAGCCAAAAGCGGAGAATGCTCAGGGCGAGTTAGAGCTTGGCTGGTATGACACAGGGGATATTGTTGAGTTAGATAATAAAAACTTCTGCACCATTAAAGGACGAGTAAAACGATTTGCTAAACTCGCTGGTGAAATGGTTTCTCTTGAAAGTATTGAACAAATGGTGGCTGAGATTTCGCCAAGTTGCGACCACGGAGTTGTGACTAAACCTGACAGTAGCAAAGGTGAAGCGTTGGTGCTTTTTACCACCGATAAGGATCTTGACCGAGGCGCATTGTCTGCTGCAGCGAAAAGTAAAGGTTTAACCGAATTGGCGGTTCCGCGGGATATCCGCTGGGTTAAAGCCTTACCAGTATTAGGTAGTGGAAAAACGGATTTCGTGACATTAAAACAGATGGCGTTAACAGGGGAATAATATGCAGGAGAGCACACCAAACACGCCACTGATGAGCACTGGGATGAAAGCCGTTCTGGCATCTCAGTTTCTTTCTGCGTTTGCAGATAACGCTTTATTATTCGCGATATTAGCGCAGCTAAAAGCGGAATTTTACCCAGAATGGAGCCATCCAATTCTACAAATGGTGTTTGTTTTCACCTATATTGTGCTGGCACCATTTGTGGGGCAAATAGCGGATAGATTCTCTAAAGGTCGCGTGATGCTGTTTTCCAACATATTTAAATTTGTTGGGGCATTGGGGATCTGTTTAGGGGTTAACCCATTCTTATGCTATGGGTTAGTAGGTGTCGGTGCTGCGGCGTATTCCCCTGCAAAATACGGTATTTTGGGCGAGCTGACCGGAGGCGATAATTTAGTAAAAGCTAACGGTTTAATGGAGGCTTCAACGATAGCTGCGATTTTAGTGGGCTCTGTGGTGGGCGGTATGCTCTCTGACATTAACCTATTATTGGCGTTGGGAACCTGCTCTTTACTGTATGCGCTAGCGGTCATTGTAAACTTTTTTATTCCACATTTAGCGGCGGCAAGACCAGGAACAGGATGGAATTTCAAACTGTTGCTGGTGGATTTTTTCTCCGCCTGTCGTATTTTATGGGCAAACCAAGAAAGCCGATTCTCCCTTGTGGGTACCAGCATGTTTTGGGGTGCAGGGGTGACATTACGTTTCTTGTTGGTAGCATGGGTGCCAGTGGCCTTAGGATTACAAGATAATACAACCCCGACCATTTTGAATGCGATGGTTGCAATAGGTATTGTGGTGGGGGCAGGGTTAGCGGCGAAATTTATCACCTTAAAAACGGTTTATCGCTGTATTCCCGCTGGGATCGTAATTGGGGTTATGGTCGTTTTCCTGTCACTGCAAACCAATATTATTCCTTCATATTTTATATTGATGGTATTAGGGATTTTTGGTGGATTATTTGTGGTTCCACTGAATGCTTTGCTTCAAGAGAAGGGTAAAGAAACGGTCGGAGCAGGTAATGCCATCGCAGTACAAAATCTCGGTGAAAACAGCGCCATGCTATTAATGCTAGGGTTATATTCTCTGGCGATAAAGGTTGGGTTCTCAGTCGTGAGCGTGGGTGTCGGTTTTGGTGTAGTGTTTGCTATCGCGATTGCAGGGCTGTGGATTTGGGATCGCGCTCGTAAAAAAACAGCATAATGGTGAATAGCCAAATGATAGATGAGAAGCAACTCGAAATATTAAGTATTCAGTTAGGACAGCGTTTACTGCAACTTGATAAAACAGTGACGGCGGCAGAATCCTGTACTGGTGGATGGATTGCCAAAGTGTTGACGGATATCTCTGGTAGCTCGGCTTATTTTAACCGTGGATTTGTGACTTACAGTAATGAAGCCAAGCACCAAATGATTGGGGTAACGAACGACTCATTAACGCGTTTTGGTGCAGTCAGTCAGCAAGTGGTTCAGGAAATGGCACTTGGCGCATTAAATGAAGCTCAGGCAGATTTTGCGATGTCAGTCAGCGGAATTGCCGGACCGGGTGGCGGAAGCAAGGACAAGCCAGTAGGAACAGTTTGGTTTGGTTTTGCATTAAAGCAGTCCAATGGTACTGTGGATGTCGTGACTCGTCATCAAGTATTCGAAGGTGATAGGTATCAAGTTCGTTTACAATCAACAGGTTATTCGATAGAAACGCTTTTACAGTTAATATCTGAAAAATTTTCTTGATACTGTATGATTATACAGTATACTTAGTTCCATCAAATCGAATTCAATCGTTTTATTCGCAATGGTTGTCACCATTGCCTTAGGGAGTAAACATGGCTATTGATGAAAACAAACAAAAAGCACTTGCTGCGGCATTAGGTCAAATCGAAAAGCAATTCGGTAAAGGTTCTATTATGCGTCTTGGTGAAGACCGCACAATGGATGTTGAAACCATTTCAACAGGCTCTTTATCTCTTGACGTTGCTTTAGGTGCGGGTGGTTTGCCATTAGGGCGTATTGTTGAAATCTACGGTCCTGAATCTTCCGGTAAAACGACATTAACTTTGCAAGTTATTGCTGCAGCACAACGTAGTGGTAAAACGTGTGCATTTATTGATGCTGAGCACGCACTTGACCCTATCTACGCGAAAAAATTAGGCGTTGATATTGATAACCTGCTGTGTTCCCAACCAGATACTGGTGAGCAAGCGTTAGAGATCTGTGATGCATTAACTCGCTCTGGTGCAGTAGACGTGATCATCGTTGACTCCGTTGCAGCATTAACACCAAAAGCTGAAATTGAAGGTGAAATTGGTGATTCTCATATGGGTCTTGCGGCGCGTATGATGAGCCAAGCAATGCGTAAATTAGCGGGTAACCTGAAAAACTCAAATACCTTGCTGATTTTCATCAACCAGATCCGTATGAAGATTGGTGTGATGTTTGGTAACCCAGAAACCACGACTGGTGGTAACGCACTGAAATTCTATGCTTCTGTCCGTTTAGATATCCGCCGTATTGGTGCAGTGAAAAACGGTGAAGAAATTGTTGGTAGCGAAACTCGCGTTAAAGTTGTGAAAAACAAAGTTGCAGCGCCATTTAAACAAGCTGAATTCCAAATCCTTTATGGTGAAGGTATCAATACCTTCGGTGAGCTAATTGACTTAGGTGTTAAACATAAGCTGATTGAAAAAGCGGGTGCTTGGTACAGCTATAACGGCGACAAAATTGGTCAAGGTAAAGCGAACTCGACAACTTACCTGAAAGAACATCCTGAAGTTGCACAAGAAATTGATAAAAAACTGCGTGATTTATTATTAAACCACACAGGTGAATTTAACAGTGCAGCAACTGATTTCATCAGTGATTCTGATGAAGAAGAAGTTCCAGAAGAATTTTAATTCAACGCTAACTTGTTGAAATAAGTTGATATCAAAAGCGCCATTCTTAATTGATTGGCGCTTTTTTGTATCTGCCTATCACAATAATAGTTTATTGAACAGTTTTTCTGTGGAAAAATACCCTAGCCAGAGGTATAAACATACTTTCAGAAAATATTCAGACGCTTTACAATGAAAGCCGCGAATGGATGTATCTATATTTTACTTCTATACAAAGAGACTTTATCTTATCAGTCACTTTTTAATCGGAGAGTTGATTAGAGGTGATGTTACATTCCATCTCAACAATTCGTAATTCTGTTTCCAGCTTGATATCGGGATAAATATGAGTAAAAGCACCGCTGAGATCCGTCAAGCGTTTCTCGACTTTTTCCATACGAAAGGTCATCAGGTGGTAGCCAGCAGTTCGCTAGTGCCAAATAATGACCCAACACTATTGTTCACTAACGCAGGGATGAACCAGTTCAAAGATGTATTTCTTGGTCTGGATAAACGAGCATATTCCCGAGCGACAACCGCACAACGTTGTGTACGTGCAGGTGGTAAACATAACGACTTAGAAAACGTGGGCTATACAGCTCGCCACCACACATTCTTTGAAATGTTAGGTAACTTTAGCTTCGGTGATTACTTTAAACACGATGCTATTCGTTTTGCATGGGAACTTTTAACCAGCGAACAATGGTTTAACCTGCCAAAAGAAAAACTGTGGGTTACTGTATACGCGACTGACGATGAAGCTTACGATATTTGGAACAAAGAAATTGGTGTTCCTGTTGAGCGTATTATTCGTATCGGTGACAACAAAGGTGCTCCTTACGCCTCTGACAACTTCTGGCAGATGGGTGACACTGGGCCTTGCGGACCATGTACCGAAATTTTCTTTGACCATGGCGATCACATCTGGGGTGGCCCTCCAGGAAGTCCAGAAGAAGATGGCGACCGCTATATCGAAATCTGGAACCTCGTCTTTATGCAGTTCAACCGTCAATCTGACGGTACCATGGAACCACTACCAAAACCTTCTGTAGACACAGGTATGGGGCTGGAACGTATTTCTGCGGTTCTGCAACACGTGAATTCGAACTATGAAATCGATATTTTCCGTGAACTGATTGCTGCAGCAGCAGAAGCGACAGGTGCAACTGACTTGTCCAACAAATCTCTGCGCGTTATTGCTGACCATATTCGTTCATGCGCATTCTTAGTGAGTGATGGTGTCATTCCATCAAACGAAGGTCGTGGTTACGTTTTACGTCGTATTATTCGTCGTGCGGTACGTCATGGTTACATGCTGGGCGCAAAAGAAACGTTCTTCTATAAATTAGTTTCTACCCTAATTAAAGTGATGGGACCTGCTGCGGAAGAGCTACAGCGTCAACAAGCTTTAGTTGAGAAAGTATTAAAAACTGAAGAAGAGCAGTTTGCGCGCACCTTAGAACGCGGTCTGCAATTATTAGATGAAGAGCTGGCATCACTGAAAGGCGATACGCTAGATGGAGAAACTGCATTCCGTCTCTATGATACTTATGGATTCCCGTTAGATTTAACGGCTGATGTTTGTCGTGAGCGTAATCTTAAAGTGGATGAAGAAGGCTTTGAGCGCGCAATGGAAGATCAGCGTCGTCGTGCGAGAGAATCGAGCGGCTTTGGCGCAGACTATAATGCTCTGATCAAAGTTGACAAACATAGTGAATTCTCAGGCTATCAGCATGATGAGCAGCAAGCGACTATCACTGCATTATATAAAGATGGTCAGCCAGTTGATTCCCTGCAAGCGGGGGATGAAGGTTTAGTCATTTTAGATAAAACTGCATTCTACGCAGAATCAGGCGGTCAAGTTGGTGATACTGGTGCTCTTAAAAATGACAGCGCTAACTTTACGGTTACTGATACTCAAAAATATGGTCAAGCAATTGGTCATGTGGGTAAAGTCGAATCTGGCTCATTAGTTGTTAACCATCGAATTGCAGCTATAGTCAATAGTGAAAGACGTAATGCTATTCGCTTAAACCACTCGGCGACTCACTTATTACATGCCGCATTACGCCAAGTCTTAGGCGAGCACGTTTCTCAAAAAGGCTCGTTGGTGAATGACAAGTATCTCCGTTTTGACTTCTCTCATTTTGAAGCGATGACACAACAGCAACTGCGTCAAGTGGAAGATATTGTGAACGCGCAGATCCGTCAAAACTCAGAAATTGAAACTGAGTTGATGGATTTAGAGGGTGCGAAAGCGAAAGGGGCTATGGCATTATTCGGTGAAAAATATGAAGAGCGCGTACGTGTTCTGAGTATGGGGGATTTCTCCATCGAATTATGTGGTGGTACACATGCTAGGCGCACAGGGGATATTGGTTTATTCAGTATCTTAAGTGAGTCTGGTACCGCTGCTGGGGTTCGTCGTATCGAAGCGACAACTGGCGCAACTGCAATGGAGCACTTACATGCTCAATCAGAACAACTTTCTGCTATTGCTCATCTATTAAAAGGTGATGCAACTAGCCTAGTTGAGAAAGTTAAAGCTGCATTGGATAAATCACGAAATCTTGAAAAAGAGATTTTGCAATTAAAAGATCAGCAAGCCTCTCAAGAAAGTGCTTCACTAGGTAGTAAAGCGAAAGATGTTAAAGGTATCAAACTATTAGTTAGTCAATTAAGCGATACTGATCCTAAACTATTGAGAACAATGGTCGATGATCTAAAAAATCAGCTGAAATCGGCGATTATCGTGCTTTCAACCACAAGTGGTGATAAAGTCAGTATAATTGTTGGTGTGACTAATGATTTGACTGCTAAAATTAAAGCAGGTGATTTGGTATCCTATGTTGCTCAGCAAGTAGGCGGTAAAGGTGGCGGTCGACCAGACATGGCGATGGCTGGAGGTACTGACGTAAGCGCATTACCAACAGCGATGGAAAGTGTCGAACAATGGGTTGATTCGAAACTGTAATTGCTGCGAAGTTACCCCATTTTAATGGGGTAACTTTAATCTGTTGCAGCATTGTTAATATGTTGCCGGTAGTGTTATATTTTGCTTGTAAATAATTAGAATTATTGCCTTGATGGCATCAATGCTTTAGGTGAATGTCATTGCTTTACGTTTTCACGGTGTGTGATGGACAATAGCGGGGAATACCTAGAGACCCGACTCTTTTAATATTTCAAGGAGCAAAGAATGCTTATTCTGACTCGTCGAGTTGGTGAAACACTCATGATAGGCGATGAGGTAACAGTGACCGTATTGGGCGTAAAAGGCAACCAAGTACGTATTGGTGTTAATGCCCCAAAAGAAGTTTCTGTTCACCGTGAAGAAATTTATCAACGGATCCAGGCCGAAAAGACTCAACCAGACAATCAATAATAATGAATAAGCGTCCAGTGAGTTATCACACAGCAATCATGGGCGCTTGTCTTTCTCTTTTTTATCTTTAGTCATTCCCTAATCTTTCTATTTTTTAATTGGCTTAGCACATTATGTTGGTGTTGAGCGCTATCTCTTTGAATGAATCCACCTTTCTTTCTGTACTATTTTTATGCTACTAAGCTACGTGCTATCAATTTTCTCTATTTTTTTCTGAATTTTTTATAATAAGATTGAAGATAATAAAGGGGCAAAAAAGCACGGAAATATTGCTTTTTCGGTGTTAAACTAATCATCTTGCTTGTGAAATGTGCAAACGATCATTGGAATGCAAAAAGTTTGGAAAAATTGTTTGACTTCTAAGTCTAGGAAAGTAATATGTGCGCCACACAGAGACGAGATGTTTAAACAAAAACAAATCGTATGTGACTAAAATATGGTGAGGTGGCCGAGAGGCTGAAGGCGCTCCCCTGCTAAGGGAGTATGCGGTCAAAAGCTGCATCGAGGGTTCGAATCCCTCCCTCACCGCCATTTTAGGCTCTGCATCCGTAGCTCAGCTGGATAGAGTACTCGGCTACGAACCGAGCGGTCGGAGGTTCGAATCCTCCCGGATGCACCATTTTCTACCTTATAAGCAAAGCTGATAGGGTGATGTTTTGGTTTATAGCGAACTGAAACAAAAGTAGTTTAGATTTAATATGGTTCTTAAAGCTAATAAGATTTATAACCATAAATATTGAAGTAGATTTTGATTAAGCAGTATTGAGAGAGAAGTACGTATTGCACTAAAATGCATCCGTAGCTCAGCTGGATAGAGTACTCGGCTACGAACCGAGCGGTCGGAGGTTCGAATCCTCCCGGATGCACCATCTCTTAAACATTTCTGTAGTATCAACAATTCTGTCATCAATTTCATAAATCAAAATTACTGCTGTAGTCATACAGCATCGATTGATAATCGACAAATTTTGCATCCGTAGCTCAGCTGGATAGAGTACTCGGCTACGAACCGAGCGGTCGGAGGTTCGAATCCTCCCGGATGCACCATCATTAAAAAACTCCTCAATCTGAGGAGTTTTTTTTTGCCTAAAATCCTAACTTACTATCTTCCTTCCTTTTCTTTCTGTTTTCTCATCGGGTAAACCACACATCTAGACAGCGACAATTTATGTGATTTAAGCTAAAGTAATCACCTTATTAAAATAAAACTAAATCACAGGCGGGAGGTCGATTTGATCCCGGACGTATCAAAAGCGCTCTCATGGTTAGAAGCGCACCCGGAAATTCTCAATGGCATTCAACGCGGTATTGAACGTGAAACACTACGCGTGACACCTCAAGGTGCGTTAGCCGAGACATTACATCCAGATGAGCTGGGGAAAGCCCTTACCCATAAATGGATCACCACGGATTTTGCGGAATCCTTACTCGAATTTATTACTCCTGTAGATAAAAGCATTAGCCACAACTTGGCTTTTTTGCGAGATCTACATCGCTATACGGCACGTCATTTACACGATGAAAGAATGTGGCCGTTAAGTATGCCTTGCTTTATTGCAAGTGAAGATAAGATCACACTAGCGCAATACGGTAGCTCCAATGTGGGGCAATTTAAAACGCTGTATCGTGAAGGGTTAAAAAACCGCTATGGGGCATTAATGCAAACCATCGCGGGGGTTCACTATAACTTCTCATTCCCAATTGAGTTTTGGAAAGCGTGGGCAGGTGTTGAAGACGCAGAAAGCGGAAAGGAAAAAATTTCTGAAGGCTATTTACGCCTAATCAGGAACTACTATCGCTTTGGTTGGGTGATTCCATACTTATTTGGTGCATCTCCCGCTATTTGCGGCTCTTTCTTGAAGAACAGAGAAACCTCACTGAATTTTAATAAAACTGAGTGTGGTACTTATTATCTGCCTTATGCAACCTCATTGAGAATGAGTGATTTAGGTTACACCAATAAATCTCAGAGTGATTTAAATATTACGTTTAACCACCTTGATGAATATGTGGAAAATCTGAAGAAAGCTATTCATAAGCCTTCCGCTGAATTTGAAAAGTTGGGCGTGAAAAAAGATGGCAAGTACGTTCAGCTGAACACTAATGTGTTACAAATCGAGAATGAGCTGTATGCGCCAATTCGTCCGAAGCGTGTACCACAAGGCAATGAATCGCCTTCTGATGCATTATTACGTGGCGGTATCGAATATATTGAAGTTCGCTCCCTTGATATCAACCCATTTAGTCCGATTGGGGTTAATGAAACCCAAGCTCGCTTTGTGGATTTATTCCTCATTTGGTGCGTGCTTGCAGATGCCCCGGAAATGAATGTTCAAGAGTTGGATTGCTGTCGCAAAAACTGGAACCGCGTGATCCTTGAAGGTCGTAAGCCGGAACAGGTGATAGGCTTTGGTTGTGGTAGCGAGCTTAAGCCATTGGTTGAAGTGGGACAAACGCTGTTTAAAGATCTGATCCGTGTGGCTGAAGTCTTAGATACCTGCTGTGATGCCAAATACAAAGATGTGTGCCATCAGTTTGTCGCCATGTTTGAAGATCCAAACTTGACCTATTCAGCGCTGGTGATGGACGAAATGCTGGAAAAAGGTATTGGTGGTTATGGGTTAGAATTAGCTGAAAAATATTATCATCAGTTAATTAATGAATCTTATGAAGTGATCACTGAAGAGCAGTTTGAACAGGCGCGTTTGGCTTCAATTGAGAAACAAAAGCGAATGGAGCAGGATCAGAGTGAAAGCTTTGAAGAGTATCTTAAGATCCACGCAGGACGCTAAAAGAAAATGGCCACAACAAGGTGGCCAAACAAAAAATCTTTTAAAGAATTAGGGATGATAACAATTTGCGCGTCTTTCACATATTCAGACTCTGCATTTTTGGATTAGTTTCATTTTTTTCAAAATTATTTTTTTTATTTTTATGGAGGTCATGAAATGCCGTTATTAGACAGTTTTACTGTGGATCATACGCGTATGGCTGCTCCTGCTGTTCGTGTAGCGAAAACGATGACAACGCCTCATGGGGACACTATCACTGTATTCGATTTACGCTTTACAGTCCCAAATAAAGAAGCAATGACAGAAAAAGGAACACATACCCTAGAGCACCTTTTTGCTGGCTTCATGCGAGATCACCTTAATGGTAACGGTGTTGAAATCATCGATATTTCGCCAATGGGATGCCGTACAGGCTTCTATATGAGCTTGATTGGTCAACCGGATGAACAGCGTGTTGCTAACGCCTGGAAGGCTGCTATGCAGGATGTACTGCATGTACAAGACCAAAATAAGATCCCAGAGCTTAATGTGTACCAATGTGGTACTTACAAGATGCACTCTCTTGAAGAAGCTCAGCAAATTGCTCGAAGTGTGCTAGCGAAAGATATTCTCGTCAATAAAAACGATGAACTTGCATTGCCAGAAGAAAAGCTTGCCCAGCTTCACGTTTAATTATTGAAAAAGATAGACTAAAAAGCCTTAAAATCACCGATCAATTGGTCAGGGTTTTAAGGCTTTTTTTCTTTGAAATGAACAATTAAAATTCAGGAGCTTGTGAGTCAAAACCGAGCGGAGTGATTTTTACCTGCTTGATAATATTATCGTTGATCACTAAAACTTCGATAACATAGTGCCCAATAACAATTTGTTCTTCAGGTTGTGGAATATCACCTAATACCTCTAAAACCATCCCATTAACGGTTCTAGGACCATCAATAGGGAGGTTCCAATCAAATGCTTTATTCAGGTCACGAATGTTTGCTGTTCCATCCACAAGGACGCTGCCGTCGCTCTGAGGCATGACTTCTTCAGCTAGAGAAGGCGACATTGATGTTGTGAAATCACCGACAATTTCTTCCAAAATATCTTCTACGGTGATCAAACCTTGGATCTCGCCATACTCATCAACGATGATGCCAAGCTTCTCTTTTTTATGCTGGAAATTAACCAGCTGAACGTTGAGTGGCGTACTATTGGGAATGAAATAGATACTATCGGCGGCTTTGATCAAATTCTGCTTGTTGAACTCACGTTTCTCTACCATCAATCGATAAGCTTCTCGCACACGCAAAATACCAATCAAATCATCAAGAGAATCACGATACAGGACAATACGTCCATGAGGGGAGTGAGTGAGCTGCCTAACAATCGACTTCCAATCATCATTAATATCGATCCCCACAATTTCATTACGTGGCAGCATAATATCGCCAACGGTGACTTTGTCTAAATCAAGAATCGAAATCAGCATGTCTTGATTACGGCGGCTGAGCTTGTTTTTGGACTCATGAACAATGGTACGCAACTCTTCTTTATTGACCGCATCATTACGAGTATTTGAGACATTTATCCCACAGCAACGCATAAAAAGGGCAGAAATAGTATTAAACGCCCACACGACAGGTAGCATGATTTTTTGCAGTGGCGTAAGAATAAAGCTACTAGGAAAGGCAATACGTTCTGGATACAGTGCCGCAATGGTTTTTGGCATCACTTCTGCAAATAGCAGAATAACAAATGTGAGCACGCCAGTTGCAATGGCGACACCCATATTGCCATATAAGCGGATCCCGATAATGGTCGCGAGAGCAGAGGCAACAATGTTGATTAGGTTGTTACCAATCAATACTAAGCCCAGTAAGCGGTCGGGATGGCGCAGTAGTTTTTCAACACGGATAGCGGAGCGATTACCTTGTTTCGCTAAATGTTTTAACCGATAACGGTTCAACGTCATCATACTGGTTTCTGACGCTGAAAAATAAGCGGATAAAAAAATTAAAACAATCAGTATGATGATTAGAGTACCAGTAGATACTTCATCCAAAACAAGGTTCCTTTTTTATAACAGCCGTTTAAAGCTAAAATGGCTCTATGCCATGGTTAATTGCTGAATCAATCGATTACCAAAAAACGCCAAGGTAAGGATAAGTGAACCGCCCACATGGAAAAAGAGGACGCGTTTGCCTCGCCATCCACCATGAAAATGTCCCCATAGTAAAATAACGTAAACAAACCAAGCAATGACAGAGAGTACGGATTTGTGGATATTCTCTTTATCAAAGATGTTATCCATATAAATAAAGCCCGTGCACAGTGTTAAGGTCAAGAGAATGACTCCCACCTGAGTGACGTGAAACATTTTGCGTTCAATGACCATCATTGGCGGCATATCAGGGCTAAATTTCAGAATTTTGTTTTTAAGTTGGTAGTCAATAATGGCAACTTGAAATGCATATAACGCCGCGATAAGCAACGTAGCATAGCTTAATAATGCTAAGCCAATATGGACAAATAATGGGGTGCTTGCCTCTAAATGAGTAATAAACTCACCCGGCATAATTGTAGATAAAATCAGGTTAATAATCGCGAAACTATACACAATAGGGGTTAAGTACCACGCGCGGCCTAAATAGGAAACCACGGTCATAATCAAACACATTAAGAGGCTGACAGAGGAGCCTAAATTTAAGAGGGTGAGATTTTGCCCGCTGGCTTCACTAAAGATTTGTAATTTCAACGTGATTGCGTGAGTAACCATCGCCACGATAGCTAATAAAATAGCCAATCGACGATAAAGAGCTTGCTTGCGCACTTGTCCGGGAACGATCAGCAGCAGACTGACCATGTATGTACAAACTGCTATGACTGCAAATACGGGCATAGTATAGTGTCGTTATTCATTTTAAGTGGATAGTAATTAACTAGTATAACCCGTGCAAGTGTAGGCTCCAACTATTGGTATGACGTATCGCTGTATATTCTTTACTAATCGCTCATTTAGGCTAACTAAACGAAGCAGCGAAACCCCATCAAGTGTGATACAATCGGCGACCAACACAGCGTTGAATTGTGCCGTGGCTATCTTGAGTTTGCCCTTGAAATACAGCGCGCGAGTAACCAAATAAGGCTACATATAGGCCCATAACAGAATTGAGCTAAGACACATGTTTGATAATTTAACTGACAGACTATCGCGCACTTTGCGCAATATCAGCGGGCGTGGACGTCTGACTGATGACAATATTAAAGATACATTACGCGAAGTTCGCATGGCGTTACTGGAAGCCGACGTTGCTTTGCCAGTCGTCCGTGAATTTATTCAAAAAGTCAAAGAAAGTGCCGTTGGTCAAGACGTTAATAAAAGCCTAACACCGGGTCAAGAGTTCATTAAAATTGTTCAAAATGAACTGACCCGCGCAATGGGTGAAGAGAATCACCAGCTGAATTTATCTGCTCAGCCCCCAGCTGTTGTGTTGATGGCAGGTTTGCAAGGTGCGGGTAAAACAACCAGCGTTGCAAAACTGGGTAAACTATTAAAAGAAAAACAAAAGAAAAAAGTCTTAGTGGTTTCTGCCGACGTTTATCGCCCTGCGGCGATTAAACAGTTAGAAACTTTAGCACAAGCGGTTGGCGTTGATTTCTTTCCATCTGAAGTTCAAGAAAAGCCAGCGGCAATTGTTCAAAAAGCCTTAAAACACGCACAATTACAATTCTACGATGTGTTGTTAGTGGATACCGCTGGTCGTTTACACGTTGATGAAGCGATGATGGAGGAGATCCAAGAAGTCCATCGTATAATCAATCCAGTTGAAACCTTGTTTGTGGTTGATGCCATGACAGGGCAAGATGCGGCAAACACAGCGAAAGCCTTTAACGAAGCATTGCCATTAACAGGGGTTGTTTTAACCAAAGTTGACGGTGATGCGCGTGGTGGTGCTGCATTATCTATCCGCTCCATTACTGGTAAGCCAATCAAATTCTTAGGGGTTGGCGAAAAAACTGACGCCCTTGAGCCATTCCATCCAGAGCGCGTGGCTTCACGTATTTTAGGTATGGGAGATGTGTTATCTCTGATTGAAGAGATTGAACACAAAGTTGACCGTGATGAAGCAGAGAAATTAGCGAAGAAGCTGAAAACAGGGGATACCTTTGATTTTAATGACTTCTTAAATCAGCTAAAACAGATGCGTAATATGGGCGGAATGACCAGCATGTTGAGTAAGATGCCTGGTATGTCCCAGTTACCAGATGCTGTTAAATCCCAAATGGATGACAAAATTACTATCCGTATGGAAGCGATGATCCAATCCATGACGCGTAAAGAACGCGAAAAACCAGAGATTATCAAAGGATCGCGTAAGCGTCGTATTGCTGCGGGTTCTGGAACCACAGTACAAGAGGTTAATAAACTCTTAAAACAGTTTGATGATATGCAGCGCATGATGAAAAAGATGAAAAAAGGCGGTCTCGCCAAGATGATGCGCGGTATGAAGGGGATGATGCCTCCGGGTTTCCCGGGGCGTTAAGCAATAAAGCCTGAAACAAAAGTGTACTTTTGATTGATTTTTTCGTCAAAGTGAGTAAACTTTTCGGGCTTTTTATATAACAGCCGGACTCTATCCCTCGATGGAGTCTGGTTGTTTTGTTAACTAATGAGGATGTTATGGTAACAATTCGTTTATCTCGTGGCGGCGCTAAAAAACGTCCGTTCTACCAAATCGTTGTAACCGATAGCCGCAATGCGCGTGACGGTCGTTTCATTGAGCGTATCGGTTTCTTCAACCCGATCGCTGCAGGTCAAGCAGAAGAACTGCGTTTAGACCTGGACCGTATTGAGCATTGGGTTGGCTTAGGCGCAACTGTTTCTGACCGTGTTGCACAACTGGTCAAACAAGCTAAAAAAGTAGCTTAATCTGTCACGGTGGTAACAATGAGCAAGCAAACTAAACTACTGCCTCCTGCGAACCCAATTGTATTGGGCAAATTAGGCGCGGCATACGGTATTCGTGGTTGGCTCAAAGTTTTTTCCTCCACCGAACATGCTGAAAGTATTTTTGATTATCAACCTTGGTTTATCCAACGCTCTGGTCAATGGCAACATATTGAAATAGAAGATTGGAAACATCATAACAAAGATATCATCGTCAAGCTCAAAGGGGTCGAAGACCGCGATGCAGCTGCTCTATTGACCAATTTTGAAATTGCGGTTGATTCAACCCAACTTCCTGATTTGGACAACGACGAATACTACTGGAAAGACCTTATGGGCTGCCATGTAGTGACGTCTGAGGGCTACGACCTTGGTACTGTCATTGATATGATGGAAACGGGATCGAATGACGTTCTCGTCATCAAGGCAAATTTAAAAGATGCATTTGGCATCAAGGAGCGGTTGGTTCCGTTTCTTGATGGGCAGGTTATCAAGAAAGTCGATCTCTCCACCAAAACTATTGAAGTGGAGTGGGATCCTGGTTTTTAAATCTCCGGTTTACCGGTTTTTATGAGTGGGATAAATCATGTGGATTGGGGTAATTAGCCTGTTTCCCGAAATGTTCCGCGCAATAACCGAGTACGGGGTAACTGGTCGGGCAGTGAAAAATAGCCTGCTAACGGTTGAGTGTTGGAATCCGCGAGATTTTACTCACGATAGACACAAAACCGTTGATGATCGCCCTTATGGTGGTGGTCCAGGCATGCTGATGATGGTGCAACCGTTAAAAGATGCAATCCACGCAGCAAAAGCTGAGGCCGGTGATGGTGCAAAAGTGATTTACCTTTCACCTCAAGGTCGCAAACTCGGTCAAGACGGAGTTTGTGAACTGGCAACAAATGAGAAAATAATTCTGGTTTGTGGTCGTTATGAAGGTATTGATGAGCGGATCATTCAAACCGAAATTGATGAAGAATGGTCAATCGGTGATTACGTTCTCAGTGGCGGGGAGCTCCCTGCTATGGTGTTGATAGACTCAGTCTCTCGGTTTATTCCTGGAGTATTAGGTCATCAAGCTTCAGCTCAAGAAGATTCTTTTGCTGATGGTTTGTTAGATTGTCCTCACTATACCCGACCAGAGGTGTTAGACGGCATGCAAGTTCCTGACATACTACTTTCAGGAAACCATGCCAAGATCGATAGCTGGCGCATGAAGCAGTCACTCGGTCGTACCTGGCTTAGAAGACCTGAGCTTCTAGAAAGCCTAGCTCTGACTGACGAGCAGAGGATGTTGCTAGCTGAGTTCCAACGGGAATTTCAGGCTGAGCAACCAGTGAATCCAGACAATTAATTGTCTAAACATATCAGTTTACCTAGGGTAAGAGAGTTATTATGAGCAACATTATTAAACAACTTGAACAAGAGCAGATGAAGCAGGACGTACCTTCATTCCGTCCGGGTGACACCGTGGAAGTTAAGGTATGGGTCGTAGAAGGCTCTAAAAAACGTCTGCAGGCATTTGAGGGCGTGGTTATCGCTATCCGTAGCCGCGGTCTGCATTCTGCATTCACTGTTCGTAAAATTTCTAACGGCGAAGGTGTTGAGCGTGTATTCCAAACTCACTCTCCAGTCGTAGATAGCATTGCTGTTAAACGCCGTGGTGCTGTTCGCAGAGCTAAACTGTACTACCTGCGTGAGCGTTCTGGTAAGGCAGCTCGTATCAAAGAGCGTCTGAACGCCAAGTAATACGCTTTCGCTACATCCGAAAGTTAAAAGGCCCGCATCTGCGGGCCTTTTTTATTCGTCATATTTCGCGCTGTGGCGGTGTTGGCTTCATTCAGCCACACAGGTCACATACTTATGTATGCTCCCTGCGCTGTCTTCATTTTGCCGCCTAGCCACAACCCGAACTATTTAGAATAAATAGAGTTGGTAAGTCATATTTCGCGCTGTGGCGGTGTTGGCTTCATTCAGCCACGCAGGTCACATACTTATGTATGCTCCCTGCGCTGTCTTCATTTTGCTGCCTAGCCACAACTCAAACTATTTAGAATATACCGTTCAATAAACCTCATTTCGTAAATCTATCTTTACAATTTTTGTTCGTTTTTTGCTTTTTAATATGAATTTATTCTCTTTAAATCCCATGATATCATTTAAATTCAATAATATAAAATAGTGTAACTTTTTATGTACATGCAATTGAGTTATTTTACAGTTTTGGATTGAAATCTTTACGATGCATGATATGTTATCTCTCACGCACCAAACACAAGATCGATAAACAACATCACTAATAAATAATAAGCTAAATAGGTAATCAAATGATCATGCAAAAAGATGTACTCAATAACGTGAATATTCAAGACGAACAGGTTCTTATCACCCCTGAAAGTCTGAAACAAAAATATCCATTGAGTAACAGCAATCTGCATGCCATTGCGACATCGCGCAAAGTGATTGCTGATATTATTCATCAGCGTGACCCGCGCTTACTCGTGGTATGTGGTCCTTGTTCAATTCATGATGTAGATGCTGCCATCGAATACGGTGAGCGTTTACAGAAACTTGCTGCTGAGTTAAGTGATAGCTTATATATTGTGATGCGTGTGTACTTTGAAAAACCACGTACAACTGTGGGTTGGAAAGGCTTAATTAGCGATCCATTTATGGATGGCAGCTTTGAAATGGAAAAAGGGTTGCATATTGCCCGCGATCTATTGACTAACTTAGTGAATATGGGATTACCACTGGCGACAGAAGCGTTAGATCCTAATAACCCACAATACTTAGGTGATTTATTCAGTTGGTCAGCAATCGGAGCGAGAACCACGGAATCCCAAACTCACCGTGAAATGGCATCCGGTTTATCAATGCCAGTGGGTTTTAAAAACGGCACAGATGGCAGCTTATCTACCGCCATCAATGCGTTAAAAGCCGCTGCAATGCCGCACCGCTTTATGGGAATCAACCAATCCGGTCAAGTTTGCTTGCTGCACACTAGCGGTAATAAAAATGGTCATGTGATCTTACGTGGTGGCAAAACACCAAATTATGATGAGCAAAGTATTGCTGCTTGTGAAGCTGAAATGAAAAAAGCGGGGCTCGAACCATCATTAATGGTGGATTGCAGCCACGGCAACTCAAATAAAGATTTTCGTCGTCAGCCACTGGTGGTTGATTCAATTATCGAGCAAATTGTTAATGGTAATGAATCAATTACAGGTATTATGCTTGAAAGCCATATTAATGAAGGCAATCAGTCATCAGAACAGCCACGTGAAAATATGAAATACGGGGTTTCGGTGACAGATGCATGCATTAACTGGGAAGAAACTGAGTCTGTGTTGCGTAAATTACACCAAGCATTATCACCAGTGCTTGAGCAGCGCGGGCAGAAATTAAGCAAAGTGAGCTGAGCAAGGGATTGGTATGTCTGCTGAATTATCCCATTTACGGGAACAGATTGATGAAGTTGATAAGTCATTATTAGATTTGCTCGCCAAACGGCTTCAGTTAGTGGCTGAAGTTGGTGAAGTCAAAAGCCAGCACGGATTACCTATTTATGTGCCTGAGCGTGAATCTAGTATGTTGGCGGCTCGCCGAGCAGAAGCGGAGCGAATGGGGATCCCGCCTGATCTGATTGAAGATATTCTTCGACGGATCATGCGTGAGTCCTATGCGCGCGAAAATGACAAAGGATTTAAAACACTGAACCCTACCGCCGGTCCGATTGTGATTGTTGGAGGGAATGGGAAAATGGGGCGGTTATTTCATCGTCTACTTTCCCTTTCTGGCTATCAGGTTAAATTGCTGGGTGAGCAGGATTGGGATAATGCGGCTTCGATAGTCTCTGGTGCAAGCGTGGTGATGATTAGTGTACCTATCCACCTCACTGTTGATGTCATTAAACGTTTGCCTACTTTAGACCCAGAAACAATTTTAGTAGACATTGCTTCTGTGAAGCAAAAGCCACTCGAGGCCATGTTATCTGTGCATCAAGGCCCTGTATTAGGATTACATCCGATGTTTGGTCCTGATATTGGCAGTGTTGCCAAGCAAGTTTTTGCATTCTGTGATGGGCGAAAGGCGGAGTCTTATCAATGGCTGCTGGAGCAGCTGCAAGTTTGGGGCGCACGTTTGAAAGCGATTAAGCCTGAAGAACACGATCGTAATATGAGTTTTATTCAGGCGTTACGCCACTTTACGACGTTTACTTATGGGCAAAATTTAGCGAAAGAGCAGATTGATCTACAGCAGTTGTTGGATCTCTCTTCCCCAATTTATCGCCTTGAATTGGCAATGGTAGGGCGCTTGTTTGCACAAGATCCACAATTGTATGCAGATATCATCATGTCTTCGGACGAAAATGTTGAATTGATCCGCCGTTATTACCAGCTTTTGGGGCAATCCATTGAAATGCTGGAGCGCAAAGATAAAGCTGAATTTATTCGACAATTTGAGCAAGTCAGCCAGTGGTTTGGTGAAGATGCACATCATTTCATGAAAGAAAGCCAGTCTCTATTACAGCGGGCGAACGATAACCGTAAATAATTTCTTTTAGCCATTACTCTATAAATCGATGAAAAAGGGTAATGGCTATCTTTATGCTAAAAGTGCTAAATGCATTTCCATTATTAATATTTATAATAAATAAGTAATTGTACTTATTTCTGTAGTTTATCCTAAATTTATAATTGAGTTTCTTCCTTAAGTAGGTTTATCCACCAATTAATTAGAAATTAATCAATTTATAATATCGATATTTATAAATTAAACGATTTATCTAATAAAGATCCCTTGCCATTGACCGATAACACTAATCATTAAATGATGATAAGTGTGGTAAACCTATGTCTTTTAAGAACCTCAAAATTAGTTTGAAATTAACTATCGCGTTTGGCGTTTTCATCACGCTAATTGTTTTAAGTTCTCTGTTTTCATTAGTAAATATGAATCGAGCAAATGAAAGCATTCAGAACGTTATTTTTAAAAGTTATCCAATAACCGCTAATGCAAACTCGGTGATGGATAACTTTTATTCTTATATTGGTATCCAAGAATTGATTTTATTGGATGACCGAGGGAGTGAAAAACGCAAGGAAGAGCTAGTTAAAATTAGCCAAAATATTTCTGATCTGTTGGATGAGTTGGATCGAAGTATAACTGATAGCCGTTCTCGTGAAGTGCTTGATAATATCCAAGAGGTGAGAGCTAAATTTATTAGTGCTCAGCAACAGATGATGGAGTTTATGAATCAGGGAAATCGTCAAGCTGCGATTGAAATGATGATGACAAAAACATCAGCTATTCAGCGAGAATATCGTGAGCAAGTCCAAAACCTGATAGCCATCCAAAATATGTTGATGCAAGAAACGGGTTATCAGGTGGAAGATGACTATAAAGCAAATCGTGTTTTATTGGCATTTTTATCAATCATTAGCATTGTTGTGGGCTGCGTTATGGGGTGGTACATCACGCGTATTATCACTAAACCTTTAGAGCAAGCGGTTGATTTTGCTAAATCAATTGCCAGTGGTGATTTGACCCAAAATATTCAAGCACAATCTAAAGATGAAACTGGGATCTTACTTGAATCGCTCAGTGAAATGAAAGGGCACTTACTTGAGATTGTCCAAGAAGTTCAAAATGGATCTGAGAGTATTTCTGCGGCAGCAGGGCAAATTGTTGCGGGTAATCAGAACTTAGCCGCTAGAACGGAAGAGCAAGCGGCTTCTGTTGAGCAAACGGCAAGTTCGATGGAGCAAATTACATCCACGGTACAGAACACCACTGAACATACCCATGAAGCGACAATGTTAGCTGACAATACGGCTGTGACAGTCAAAAACAATGGTCAGATGATGGTTCAGCTAACCGATAAAATGCGCGCAATTAATGGTTCATCTCAAAAAATGACGGATATTATTAACTTAATCGACTCTATTGCCTTCCAAACGAATATCTTAGCCTTGAACGCGTCCGTTGAAGCAGCAAGGGCAGGAGAGCATGGTCGTGGTTTTGCGGTAGTAGCGGGTGAAGTGAGATTATTGGCGCAAAAAAGTGCTGCATCGGCCAGTGATATTCGTTCGTTAATCGAAAACTCCTCTTCACAAACCCAAGAAGGTATGGAATTGGTTGAACAAGCTAGCCAGCAGATCCATGGTATGGTCGCCAGTGTTGAAGAGATGAATGCGTTATTGCGTGAAATTGGTCAAGCGAGTAGGGAGCAGAGCGATGGTATTTCACAAATTAACAGCGCCGTGGGGCAATTGGATTTAACAACACAACAAAATGCGGGGCTGGTGGAAGAGTCGGTCGTAGCGGCAGATTCGTTGAATGACCAAGCTTACCACCTTCAAGAGCTGGTTAATTACTTTAAACTCAGCGCGACAATACAAAAATCGTGATTGACAGAAATCGTAATTAATAAAAATAACACAGGCTAATGACCTGTGTTATTTTTTTGAGCCAAAATTAAGGCGTCATTTTTTCTGGCTCTACAGGAACAATATTTTCAGATGGGTAGCAGCCAAGAATTTTAATTGAGCGGGTGATCTCAGCTAATTCTTTCAGTGCTTGTTGCATATTATCTGAACGC
Source organism: Providencia sp. JUb39 (assembly GCF_012272845.1). Taxonomy (NCBI): domain Bacteria; kingdom Pseudomonadati; phylum Pseudomonadota; class Gammaproteobacteria; order Enterobacterales; family Morganellaceae; genus Providencia; species Providencia sp. JUb39. The sequence goes on from NZ_JAAWXD020000001.1 coordinate 1,120,512, forward strand.
AAGTTAGCGTGAACATCTACATAAAACATCTCCTCCCACGGCTTACCATTAATTGGGCGAGATTCTAATTTACTCATCACTATCTTATTATTTTTTAAGATAATTAAAGCATCCACTAATGCACCAGCTTGTTGACCTGTTGTGATCAATAACGTCGTTTTCGCTGGAACTTGTTCAGTTACTTCAATCGCTCGTGGAGCCACAACAATAAAGCGAGTCATATTAATTTGCTGATTCGCTAAGTTATGCTCCAAAACCGTTAAGCCATACAATGCACCGCCAGCCTCACTACCTAATGCAGCTACATTAGGGGAATTATGTTCTGCCACTTTTTGCATTGCTGTAGATGTGCTGTCGCAATATTCAATTTTCCAATGAGGGAACTGAGATAAATATTGGCTACATTGCTGGAAGGGCTGAGGGTGGCTATAAACTGTATCAATCTTGCTTAATTCACTACCTGGCGTGGTCAACAAGCAATGGTTAATTGGCAAACGAATTTCACCGACAATGGATAATGATGTATTTTGCAGTAAATCGTAAACATCATTTATTGCCCCTGAGCTAGTATTTTCGATAGGTAAAATACCATAATCTGCTTGGCCACTTTCAACGAGCGAAAAGATATCTTGGAATTTATGGCAGCTGCATTCAACCAGTTGATCAAAATGACGCGCTGAATATTGACGCGCGGCAACATGGGAATAAGAACCTTTAGGTCCTAAAAATGCAAATCTTGCGGTATCACTTGGTGTCAGATTTAAATGTTTTTGTAAGATAGCTTGTTGAGTAAGGACAGAATCCTCAATGATCATCTGAAACAAGCGTGTAATATAAAAACCATCAAGACCCAGAGGCGTGCCTTTATTAATTAATACATCGAGTAATTGGCGTTCGCGCTCTTTGTCACGGATTGGGCGGTTATCATCGATTTTGGTTTCAGCAACTTCAATTGCATAGCCTCGACGTTTTGCAAGAAGCCCAAGGAGTTCACTGTCTAACTGGCTAATTTTCTCACGGACTTTCAGTAAATTAGTGCTATTTTCCATTCTGCGACCCTATCAAACATCAGTGAATAAAAAAGCCCCCTAGGTAGGGGGCTTTAAAATATTGTCTTCTTTTTTTTCTCGAACGACAAAAGCCCCTTAATGTGAGTGGCTAAAGAAGAAAAAGAAAACAGTATTTAGTTTCATGGGAAATCCTTTCGAGTGAAGTTATTCAAATAGACATGATAGTGAATGAGAAGTCAACAAAAAACAGCGCAGAACGTAAAAACGCGCCCATGATGAGCGCGTTTGGAAGGTTTCAAGATAAGTGGATTGATAATATAAAAATATAACGTAACTACTTAAACGCAACTGATTACAACGTTTCTAGATTCGCTTCTTTTACACTATTAGTTGCCCTTCTTGATTCTCCTTTATGTTGCACTTTGTTTAACTGTCTTTCGAGTTTGTTGATAAGGTCATTTATTGCAACGTACATATCTTCATGCTTAGCACTTGCTACCAACTGTCCGGTAGCGGTTTTTATGTTGGCATCAACCATAAAACCTTGAGGCTCTTTCGATAGCACCACATGGGGGCTAATTAAGGAAACTTGCCATTTATCGAGTTTTGTTAGACGGCTTTCAATGTGTTCACGAATTGCTGGTGTGATGTCCATTTGTTTGCTAGTAATGTTAACTATCATATAGTTACCTCTCATTGTTTCCGTCTTTGATGAATTCAGAATACCGATATCTAGGAATAAAAAATTGATCTAGATCACACTTAAATTATGGGAAAGGGGGTACCCACTTGAAGTGTGATTTTGGCTAAAAAAGGCAGGTAAAAGGATTGCCAAAATAACTATATTGAGGGAGACTGAGAGGGTTGGCTATCAACACGGTAAATAGTCGGTACTTTTTTTGGGTAAAATTTTAGGTTATGAATTTTAAAAGAAAAAGATCAAAACTATCCCTACACTCTGATTCATCTTCAAACCCACTGCATTTCAAATCACGATTAAAATCATCAAAAAAAACAGCAGCCGAAGCTGCCGTTCTTATTTCAATCGATAGCGTTAAAAAGCAATTTATTGGTTTGCTGCAATAATGCTGCCGACTTTGTTTGCTTCTTTGTCTAAGCCCATCTCTTTATACGCAATTTCCATATATCCGAGCGCTTGACGCGTTGCTTCTGTATCTGGATAGTCACGTAACATTTGTTGGACACGATTAACAACCGCGACATAGGCCCCACGTTTGTTGTAATATTCAACGACAGAGAGATCAAATTTTGCCAAACGATCTTTTAAGTAAACTAAACGCTTACTTGCATCGTTGGAATATGGGCTGTTCGGATAGTAACGAACTAATTGGCTCAAGTCTTTGAACGCAACCAATGCGTGTTGTGGGTCTCTGTCAGAGCGATCGATACCAAAGAAACCTTGTAACATGCTGTCATCTAACGCCATTGCCGTTAAGCCACGCATGTAAAGTACGTAGTCAATATTGGGATGAGTTGGGTTTAAACGCATGAAACGGTCAATTGAAGCTATCGCCATTGGTAGCTCTGCTGATTTATAATAGGCGTAAATCAGGTCTAACTGTACTTGCTGAGCATACGGACCAAACGGGTAGCGGTTATCCAACGCTTCAAACTGTTTAATTGCCGCGTTATAGTTACCGTCCTGTAATTTTTGCTGACCTGTACTATAAATCTCAGCTGGGGAACTATCGGGGCTGACTTCGTTATTGCTGGAGCATCCGGCGAGAGCCAGGCTCAACGTGGCAGCTGCCACCAGATATTTCATACGTATCATCACGTGTTGGTTATCCTCTGACTGTATCGAGGGAGTCTATCCGTAAGGCTCCCGGCAAAATTCGAGTTACAATAGCATACATTTTAAATGAAACGGCAGCGCCGTCAAAACACAAACACCAAAAAGTAGATTAATTTATGGCTCAACAAGTACAATTAAGTGCAACTATCGCTGAATCACAGCTTGGTCAACGTTTAGATCAAGCTTTGGCTGAATTGTTCCCTGATTATTCACGTTCTCGAATAAAAGAATGGATTTTAGACGATAGAGTGCAGGTTAACGGCAAAGTTATCAATAAGGCAAAAGAAAAAGTTTTAGGTGGTGAACAAATTTCCATCGATGCCTTGATTGAAGAAGATAGCCGTTGGGAACCTCAAGATATTCCACTTGACGTTGTTTATGAAGATGAAGATATCCTAATTATTAATAAACCGCGTGATTTAGTTGTTCACCCAGGGGCGGGTAATCCAGACGGAACCATCTTAAACGCATTATTATATCGCTATCCTGAAATTGCGGATGTACCAAGAGCGGGCATTGTTCACCGTTTAGACAAAGACACAACTGGGCTGATGGTTGTCGCTAAAACAGTTCCGGCACAGACTCACTTAGTGGAAGCCTTGCAACGCCGTGAAATTACGCGTGAATATGAAGCGGTCGCTGTTGGCCGTATGACAGCAGGCGGTATGGTCGAAGAGCCAATTTCTCGCCATCCAACCAAAAGAACGCACATGGCTGTTCATCCAATGGGCAAGCCTGCGGTAACTCACTATCGAGTCATGGAGCATTTTCGCGCTCATACGCGCTTACGTCTACGCTTAGAAACCGGAAGAACGCATCAAATCCGTGTTCATATGGCGCATATCAACCATCCATTAATCGGTGATCCATTATACGGCGGTCGACCACGTCCACTGAAAGGAGCAACAGAAGAGTTCCTCGAAGTGATGCGTAATTTTGATAGACAAGCGCTACACGCAACAATGCTGCGTCTTTATCACCCAATCACAGGAATCCAAATGGAATGGCATGCGCCATTACCTGATGATATGGTGAAATTGATTGAAGCACTGAAAGCTGACACTGAACTTCATAAAGACGATATGGACTGGTAATGAATACGTTGATTTTCCCTGATTGGCCGCAACCTAAAAATATTTCAACATGCAGTACAACTCGTGCAGGTGGAGTGAGCCTTCCGCCTTTTGATAGCCTAAATTTAGGTGACCATGTTGAGGATTTGCCTGAGGCAGTCAGTGAAAATCGCCATCGTCTTGAAAAGCTTGCTCAATTACCACAGCAACCCGTGTGGCTTGAGCAAGTACATGGTACTCATGTTCTGCATTTAATGGGAAGCGAGATTGAAAATCGTCAAGCGGATGCGGTGTATACCAACCAAGTTGGTCAAGTGTGTGCCATCATGACAGCAGATTGCTTGCCAGTATTGTTTTGCAGCCGCGATGGTAAAGAAGTGGCAGCGGCTCATGCCGGATGGCGAGGCCTCTGCAATGGCGTATTGGAAAATACGCTAGCGGCATTTAATGCACAACCGAGCGACATTATGGCGTGGATGGGGCCGGCTATTGGCCCTGAAAAATTTGAAGTTGGCGTAGAAGTTAAACAAGCATTTACTGGTCAATCTGCCGATCTTGCAGATGCGTTTACACCTCACAATGACAAATTTCTGGCAAACATCTATTTACTGGCGCGTAAAAAGCTACAAGCCGCGGGCATTTCAGCCATTTATGGTGGTGAGTTTTGTACGGTCAGTGATGAAAACAGATTTTTTTCCTACCGACGTGAGGGGAGAACGGGGAGAATGGCATCCCTTATATGGATAAATAACTAGTTCATGGAATAATATTCCAAATTAACAAATATTGAAAAAATAATCCCGCCTAAAACTTGAATATTTAAAAACAGACCGCATCTTATCTCCAGTAGCAATTTTAATCATATTCTATTGGAGGTGTTATGCGTCTGGATCGTTTAACTAATAAATTCCAGCAAGCTCTCGCTGACGCCCAGTCATTAGCCCTTGGGCGCGAAAATCAATTTATTGAACCAATTCATTTACTCAGTGCTTTGTTTAATCAAGAAAGTGGTACCGTGCGTCCATTATTGACGACGCTCGGCGTGAACGCAGTTACGTTCGAAAACAAAATTGAAGATGCGTTGGCTCGACTCCCTCAAGTGCAAGGTGTTGCTGGGGATGTACAACCATCAAGTGACTTAATGCGTCATTTGAACTTATGTGACCAGCTTGCTCAGAAAAATGGGGATGACTTTATCTCCTCAGAATTATTTCTGCTCGCTGCTTTAGAAGCCAATACAACCCTCGCTGATATGTTGAAAGCGGCGGGTGTTAATAAAGACAATTTGAAAAAGGCAATAGAACAGATGCGTGGTGGCGAAAAAGTGAATGACCAAAGCGCTGAAGACCAGCGCCAAGCTTTGAAAAAATTTACCGTTGATTTAACCGAACGTGCAGAACAAGGGAAATTAGACCCTGTGATTGGCCGTGATGAAGAAATTCGTCGTACCATTCAAGTATTACAACGTCGTACTAAAAATAACCCAGTATTAATTGGTGAACCTGGTGTAGGTAAAACAGCGATTGTTGAAGGACTTGCACAGCGTATTGTTAATGGTGAAGTCCCTGAGGGATTGAAAAACAAACGTGTTTTATCGCTGGATATGGGGGCTCTGATTGCAGGGGCGAAATATCGTGGTGAATTTGAGGAACGTTTGAAAGGTGTTCTGAATGACCTTGCTAAACAAGAAGGTAACGTCATTCTGTTTATCGATGAATTACATACTATGGTGGGTGCGGGTAAAGCTGATGGTGCAATGGATGCTGGTAACATGTTAAAACCTGCACTGGCACGTGGTGAACTGCATTGCGTGGGGGCAACAACCCTTGATGAATACCGTCAATATATAGAGAAAGACCCTGCGTTAGAGCGTCGTTTCCAAAAAGTATATGTTGCAGAACCATCCGTGGAAGACACCATTGCTATCTTGCGTGGTTTGAAAGAGCGTTATGAATTGCACCATCATGTGCAAATTACTGACCCAGCTATTGTGGCGGCAGCGACGTTATCGCACCGTTACATTACTGACCGTATGCTGCCAGACAAAGCTATCGACTTAATCGATGAAGCGGGCGCTAGCTTACGTATGCAGATGGATTCAAAACCAGAATCTTTAGATAGATTGGAAAGACGTATTATCCAATTAAAACTGGAACAACAGGCACTGAAAAAAGAGTCTGATGATGCCAGTAAAAAACGTCTGGAAATGTTAGAAGAAGAGCTGGCGGAAAAAGAGCGTGAATATTCTGCATTAGAAGAAGAGTGGAAAGCAGAGAAAGCATCATTAACTGGTACTCAACATATCAAAGCTGAATTAGAAAATACGCGTATTGAGATGGAAAAAGCGCGTCGTAATGGTGATTTGGCGAAAATGTCTGAGTTACAGTATGGACGTATTCCTGAATTAGAAAAACAGTTAGAAGTGGCGACGAAAGCAGAAGGTAAAAGCATGAAGCTTTTACGTAATAAAGTTACTGACGTCGAAATCGCAGAAATTCTGGCTCGTTGGACAGGTATTCCAGTATCAAGAATGCTTGAAAGCGAAAGAGAAAAACTGTTACGGATGGAGCAACAATTACATCAACGTGTGATTGGGCAAGATGAAGCGGTTGTGGCTGTGTCGAATGCTATCCGTCGTAGTCGTGCAGGTTTATCGGATCCTAACCGCCCAATTGGTTCGTTTATGTTCTTAGGCCCTACAGGGGTAGGTAAAACAGAATTATGTAAGGCACTAGCAAACTTTATGTTTGATAGTGACGACGCCATGGTTCGTATCGATATGTCCGAGTTTATGGAGAAACACTCTGTATCTCGTTTAGTCGGTGCACCTCCAGGATATGTGGGTTATGAAGAAGGTGGTTATTTAACTGAAGCGGTAAGACGCCGCCCATATTCAGTTATTTTGCTGGACGAAGTTGAAAAAGCGCACCCAGATGTATTTAACATCTTGCTGCAAGTATTAGATGACGGTCGTTTAACTGATGGGCAAGGTAGAACGGTAGATTTCCGTAATACCGTAATCATCATGACTTCAAACTTAGGTTCTGATCTTATCCAAGAACGTTTTGGCATGATTGGTTATTCAGAAATGAAAGATATGGTGATGGAAGTTGTCGCTCATAACTTCAGACCTGAATTTATTAACCGTATTGATGAAGTTGTGGTATTCCATCCGTTAGGTAAAGAGCAAATTACGAATATTGCGAATATTCAGTTAGCTCGTTTATATAAACGTTTGGAAGAACATGGTTATGAAGTCACTGCAACGGCGGCTGCATTAGAGAAAATTGGTGAAGCTGGTTTCGACCCAATCTTTGGTGCTCGTCCGTTGAAACGTGCAATTCAGCAAGAGATTGAAAACCCACTGGCACAAGAAATTCTGTCAGGCAGATTAATCCCAGGTAAACCAATTACTCTGGATGTTGAAAACGATGAAATCGTAGCAAAGCAGTAAGTAAGCGCTAGGTTATTATCGAAATGTAAGTTAAAAGGCGACCATAAGGTCGCCTTTTTCATATAAATATTGCCCCAAATGGCATTTTTTGTTGAAAAAATACACGTGAAGTATAAAGGGTAATCAGTTGGAAATTATTTTGCAAAAAACACTTGCCAGATTTTTCTGACTCCCTATAATGCGCATCCACTGACCGGGAACAAGCCAACGCAAAGCGCGATGGACACTGAACCGGCAGCGAGAGAATCTGAAAAGATTAAGTAAAAAAATACTTGACTCTCAATGAGGAAAGCGTAATATACGCCACCTCGCGACAACGACCTAAGTTGATAAAAACTGAGTCGAATTTCTAAAGAAATGTCGCACCGCTCTTTAACAATTTATCAGACAATCTGTGTGGGCACTCACAGGACACTATCAAAAAATATTTGATTTTAAGTCTTGAAGAGTGACTAACACGTTAATTCATATATATGAACTAATAGGTAATTTGGTTTCTTCGGAAATCAAACGACAGTAACATTCTTTGAGCATCAAGCTTTTTAATTGAAGAGTTTGATCATGGCTCAGATTGAACGCTGGCGGCAGGCCTAACACATGCAAGTCGAGCGGTAACAGGGGAAGCTTGCTTCTCGCTGACGAGCGGCGGACGGGTGAGTAATGTATGGGGATCTGCCCGATAGAGGGGGATAACTACTGGAAACGGTAGCTAATACCGCATAATCTCTCAGGAGCAAAGCAGGGGAACTTCGGTCCTTGTGCTATCGGATGAACCCATATGGGATTAGCTAGTTGGTGAGGTAATGGCTCACCAAGGCGACGATCCCTAGCTGGTCTGAGAGGATGATCAGCCACACTGGGACTGAGACACGGCCCAGACTCCTACGGGAGGCAGCAGTGGGGAATATTGCACAATGGGCGCAAGCCTGATGCAGCCATGCCGCGTGTATGAAGAAGGCCTTAGGGTTGTAAAGTACTTTCAGTTGGGAGGAAGGCGTTGATGCTAATATCATCAACGATTGACGTTACCAACAGAAGAAGCACCGGCTAACTCCGTGCCAGCAGCCGCGGTAATACGGAGGGTGCAAGCGTTAATCGGAATTACTGGGCGTAAAGCGCACGCAGGCGGTTGATTAAGTTAGATGTGAAATCCCCGGGCTTAACCTGGGAATGGCATCTAAGACTGGTCAGCTAGAGTCTTGTAGAGGGGGGTAGAATTCCATGTGTAGCGGTGAAATGCGTAGAGATGTGGAGGAATACCGGTGGCGAAGGCGGCCCCCTGGACAAAGACTGACGCTCAGGTGCGAAAGCGTGGGGAGCAAACAGGATTAGATACCCTGGTAGTCCACGCTGTAAACGATGTCGATTTGGAGGTTGTTCCCTTGAGGAGTGGCTTCCGGAGCTAACGCGTTAAATCGACCGCCTGGGGAGTACGGCCGCAAGGTTAAAACTCAAATGAATTGACGGGGGCCCGCACAAGCGGTGGAGCATGTGGTTTAATTCGATGCAACGCGAAGAACCTTACCTACTCTTGACATCCAGAGAATTTAGCAGAGATGCTTTAGTGCCTTCGGGAACTCTGAGACAGGTGCTGCATGGCTGTCGTCAGCTCGTGTTGTGAAATGTTGGGTTAAGTCCCGCAACGAGCGCAACCCTTATCCTTTGTTGCCAGCGATTCGGTCGGGAACTCAAAGGAGACTGCCGGTGATAAACCGGAGGAAGGTGGGGATGACGTCAAGTCATCATGGCCCTTACGAGTAGGGCTACACACGTGCTACAATGGCGTATACAAAGAGAAGCGACCTCGCGAGAGCAAGCGGAACTCATAAAGTACGTCGTAGTCCGGATTGGAGTCTGCAACTCGACTCCATGAAGTCGGAATCGCTAGTAATCGTAGATCAGAATGCTACGGTGAATACGTTCCCGGGCCTTGTACACACCGCCCGTCACACCATGGGAGTGGGTTGCAAAAGAAGTAGGTAGCTTAACCTTCGGGAGGGCGCTTACCACTTTGTGATTCATGACTGGGGTGAAGTCGTAACAAGGTAACCGTAGGGGAACCTGCGGTTGGATCACCTCCTTACCATTGAAGTGTACTTGTGAAGTGCTCACACAGATTGTCTGATGAAATAGAGTAACGGTATCGATAGGCTTGTAGCTCAGGTGGTTAGAGCGCACCCCTGATAAGGGTGAGGTCGGTGGTTCAAGTCCACTCAGGCCTACCACTTTTCTCTTATGCTGTGTTGTGGCTCAGCTCGTTTACTTATGTAAACTTCGCTAACCCACGCCTTGCCTAAGAAAAAAGACTTTATAATGAGAAATCATATAAAGGATAATCGATACTGGAATTACCTTTATGGGGCTATAGCTCAGCTGGGAGAGCGCCTGCCTTGCACGCAGGAGGTCAGCGGTTCGATCCCGCTTAGCTCCACCATAAACTTTCTGATTATTCAGAATAGATTAGAAATAGTCTATTGCGAATAATTATGCTCTTTAACAATCTGGAACAAGCTGAAAATTGAAAACAACGCACATTGTTTATCGCTTAAACAATGTGAGAGTCTCTCAAAAATCTCAACTTGAATGTGTTTTTCAAACACACAAGCGAGTGGCATGAGCGAGCAGTGTGAAATTCAAGGTGGACAGCGTGCAGCAAGCGCAGCGTACATAAGTACGTGAGCATTGCGAACCCTGCCCAACGAAGAAGTTCACCACGCACAGCCATGACGTTTCGTGTCGTCTGATAAAAAGACACCTTCGGGTTGTGAGGTTAAGCGACTAAGCGTACACGGTGGATGCCTAGGCAATCAGAGGCGATGAAGGACGTGCTAATCTGCGATAAGCGTCGGTAAGGTGATATGAACCGTTATAACCGACGATTTCCGAATGGGGAAACCCAGTGCAATTCGTTGCACTATCGTTTGATGAATACATAGTCAAACGAAGCGAACCGAGGGAACTGAAACATCTCAGTACCTCGAGGAAAAGAAATCAACCGAGATTCCCCTAGTAGCGGCGAGCGAACGGGGAGCAGCCCAGAGTCTTAATCAGCATTAGCATCAGGAGAACGGTCTGGAAAGGCCGGCAGTATAGGGTGATAGCCCCGTATCCGAAGGTGTTAGTGTTGTGAACTCGACGAGTAGGGCGGGACACGTGTTATCCTGTCTGAATATGGGGGGACCATCCTCCAAGGCTAAATACTCCTGATTGACCGATAGTGAACCAGTACCGTGAGGGAAAGGCGAAAAGAACCCCGGCGAGGGGAGTGAAATAGAACCTGAAACCGTGTACGTACAAGCAGTGGGAGCACCTTTATGGTGTGACTGCGTACCTTTTGTATAATGGGTCAGCGACTTATATTCTGTAGCAAGGTTAACCGTATAGGGGAGCCGTAGGGAAACCGAGTCTTAACTGGGCGAATGAGTTGCAGGGTATAGACCCGAAACCCGGTGATCTAGCCATGGGCAGGTTGAAGGTTGGGTAACACTAACTGGAGGACCGAACCGACTAATGTTGAAAAATTAGCGGATGACTTGTGGCTGGGGGTGAAAGGCCAATCAAACCGGGAGATAGCTGGTTCTCCCCGAAAGCTATTTAGGTAGCGCCTCGTGAACTCATCTTCGGGGGTAGAGCACTGTTTCGACTAGGGGGTCATCCCGACTTACCAACTCGATGCAAACTACGAATACCGAAGAATGTTATCACGGGAGACACACGGCGGGTGCTAACGTTCGTCGTGAAGAGGGAAACAACCCAGACCGCCAGCTAAGGTCCCAAAGTCATAGTTAAGTGGGAAACGAAGTGGGAAGGCTCAGACAGCCAGGATGTTGGCTTAGAAGCAGCCATCATTTAAAGAAAGCGTAATAGCTCACTGGTCGAGTCGGCCTGCGCGGAAGATGTAACGGGGCTAAACTATGCACCGAAGCTGCGGCAGCGATATGTAAATATTGTTGGGTAGGGGAGCGTTCTGTAAGCCTGTGAAGGTGTGCTGTGAGGCATGCTGGAGGTATCAGAAGTGCGAATGCTGACATAAGTAACGATAATGCGGGTGAAAAACCCGCACGCCGGAAGACCAAGGGTTCCTGTCCAACGTTAATCGGGGCAGGGTGAGTCGACCCCTAAGGCGAGGCAGAAATGCGTAGTCGATGGGAAACGGGTTAATATTCCCGTACTGGTGATAATTGCGATGGGGGGACGGAGAAGGTTAGGCTGGCCGGGCGACGGTTGTCCCGGTTTAAGGATGTAGGCAGGTGAATTAGGCAAATCCGGTTCACTATATGCTGAGGTCTGATGACGAGTCACTACGGTGGCGAAGTAGCTTATACCCCGCTTCCAGGAAAAGCCTCTAAGCTCTAGATTATCATTAATCGTACCCCAAACCGACACAGGTGGTCAGGTAGAGAATACTCAGGCGCTTGAGAGAACTCGGGTGAAGGAACTAGGCAAAATGGTGCCGTAACTTCGGGAGAAGGCACGCTGGCATTAGGTGAAGTGGTTTACCCATGGAGCTGAAGCCAGTCGCAGATACCAGCTGGCTGCAACTGTTTATTAAAAACACAGCACTGTGCAAACACGAAAGTGGACGTATACGGTGTGACGCCTGCCCGGTGCTGGAAGGTTAATTGATGGGGTTATCCGTAAGGAGAAGCTCTTGATCGAAGCCCCAGTAAACGGCGGCCGTAACTATAACGGTCCTAAGGTAGCGAAATTCCTTGTCGGGTAAGTTCCGACCTGCACGAATGGCGTAATGATGGCCAGGCTGTCTCCACCCGAGACTCAGTGAAATTGAACTCGCTGTGAAGATGCAGTGTACCCGCGGCAAGACGGAAAGACCCCGTGAACCTTTACTATAGCTTGACACTGAACATTGAGCCTTGATGTGTAGGATAGGTGGGAGGCTTTGAAGCGTGGACGCCAGTCTGCGTGGAGCCAACCTTGAAATACCACCCTTTAATGTTTGATGTTCTAACGTAGCCCCGTAATCCGGGGTGCGGACAGTGTCTGGTGGGTAGTTTGACTGGGGCGGTCTCCTCCCAAAGAGTAACGGAGGAGCACGAAGGTTGGCTAAGCATGGTCGGACATCATGCGGTTAGTGCAAAGGCATAAGCCAGCTTGACTGCGAGAGTGACGGCTCGAGCAGGTACGAAAGTAGGTCTTAGTGATCCGGTGGTTCTGTATGGAAGGGCCATCGCTCAACGGATAAAAGGTACTCCGGGGATAACAGGCTGATACCGCCCAAGAGTTCATATCGACGGCGGTGTTTGGCACCTCGATGTCGGCTCATCACATCCTGGGGCTGAAGTAGGTCCCAAGGGTACGGCTGTTCGCCGTTTAAAGTGGTACGCGAGCTGGGTTTAGAACGTCGTGAGACAGTTCGGTCCCTATCTGCCGTGGGCGTTGGAAGATTGAAAGGGGCTGCTCCTAGTACGAGAGGACCGGAGTGGACGCACCACTGGTGTTCGGGTTGTCATGCCAATGGCATTGCCCGGTAGCTAAGTGCGGAAGAGATAACCGCTGAAAGCATCTAAGCGGGAAACTTGCCTTGAGATGAGTCTTCCCTGACTCTTTAAGGGTCCTAAAGGAACGTTTAAGACTAAGACGTTGATAGGTTGGGTGTGTAAGCGTAGCGATACGTTGAGCTAACCAATACTAATGAACCGTGAGGCTTAACCTGACAACACCGAAGGTGTTTTCGAGAAGAGAGATTGAGTTGATTTTCAAAGCAAGTGAGAAGCCGAAAGGTAGACACACAGCTTGTTCAAGATTGAAGTTCTGGTTTAAGAGAAAACTTAAACGGGGACGAACAGAATTTGTCTGGCGGCAATAGCGCGGTGGTCCCACCTGACCCCATGCCGAACTCAGAAGTGAAACGCCGTAGCGCCGATGGTAGTGTGGGGTCTCCCCATGTGAGAGTAGGGAACTGCCAGACATTAAATTAAAGCTTATTGCGAAGCAATAAGTTGCCGAAAGGCAAAAAGAATAAGTGGAGCGGTAGTTCAGTTGGTTAGAATACCTGCCTGTCACGCAGGGGGTCGCGGGTTCGAGTCCCGTCCGTTCCGCCACTTATAGCAAGCCCCGTGATGAAAATCACGGGGTTTTTGTTTTTCTACGATACATGTAATACAGCAATTTCTAACTATATTTTCTCCCTGTCGTCACACAGCTCACTCTGCTATAGCGATCTCTTCTAGATTTTTTGTTTATTATGAGCGAGCAAATACTACTTAAAGTTTTGATATAGAGTATAACCTGCCACTGCACCCGCTACATCATAAGCAAAATCATGCCAACTCCAGCCAGTACCTGCTGGTCGGCTATCATAAAGTTCTTTTGCAGCACCTAGCGAAATCGAAAATAACATACCGAATTGTGCAGCTTGCCGATGTTGCATGTTCTGTCTATCCGCATACGCATTACCAGCAGCAGCCATTGCAGCAGAAAAAGCAAAGTGTTGCGCTTTATCTTTTCCCTGCCAATTATCATTTGACCAATGGAAGCCTGAACAGCCAGTCATGGTTATTAACGAGCAACTTAAAGCTAATATTTTATAAGAGAAATTTGGCATGTATCTTGAGCCTCTACAGCAACTGATAAGTTAGAGTTCACTAGATAATAAAAAGCGCCACATAAGCGGCGCTTTAGAGAGTCAGTCATTAAAGTATTCGACTAATTAGTCGATCAACTCTGATACGTCGTAATCGGCGGATCAGTTTTTTCACTTTAACAGGGTAGGTTTGAATGCTATCCAGCTCGCGATAATGATGAACAACTTTAGTATGGACTCGGATGCAATCAAGCTCGTGTTGGCGTTGTTCTTGGAGCTGCTGTTTTGGATCGTGGATTAATACCGCATTTTCCAAATCTAATCCCCAAGCCCGTGGATTCAGGTTATTACCTGTAATCAGCTGCCACTGATTATCAACCCACATTCCTTTCAGGTGATAGGTGTTGTCACCATCTTTCCATAAACGAACTGTCAGTTGTTCACTATCAATAAAACGCTGCAAACGGCTAACAAACTTACGTAAGTTTATTTCATAGAGATAAGGCAAAGCACCGATGATTTTAAAAGGCTCTTCAGGTGGAATATAGAAGTCGTTAGCGGTTTTATCACCAATAATGATTTCAACTTTCTTTCCATCACGCAGTAACTTGCTGATAACTCTTACTAAGACAGCAGGTAAATTAAAATATGGTGTACAGATAGTTAACTTTTCAGCGGTTGAGCTCATTAAATGGGTGATAGTACGATTTAACTCGTTCTTTTTGCCTAGGCCAACAAATGGAGTAACGGCGAGTTCATCATTAGATGCATTACCTGCAAATTGGTAATTAACGCCTCTTAATGACAAACGAAATTGCTTGATTAACCCTTTAAATTCCGCTGTTTTTGGTCTGCTAGGCGTATTGAGTAGATGAATAGCATCCGATGATAAAAGAGAATCATCAATGAATTTTTTCATCGTCGCCGTGAGCTGATTATTTTTGATGAGATGATATCTATCGTAGCGGTATTTTTCATGACGATGCAGGTAGACATCATTGATGCTAGCCCCGCTATATAGAAGCGTATCATCAAATAAGAAACCTTTTAAGTGCAGTACCCCTAATGCTTCACGCGTATTTACGGGGATCCCGAAAACAGGAATTTCAACATCAGGGTATTGCTGAGAAACTTCATAATACCAATCGGCATTAGTAAGATTAGCAGCAGCGCCAATTCGACCGCGCTGAGCTCGGTGCCAATCAACTAGAATTTTAATATCTAGATTAGGATTTGCTTGTTTAGCGGCATACAGAGCATGAAGGATGTCTTTACCCGCATCATCTTTTTCTAAATACAGCGCCGTAATGTAGACTGTATTTTTAGCTTGCGAGATCTGTTCAAGCAGAGCACCACGAAAATCTTCCGTCTTATAGAGCGTTTTAACATCATCAACCGACTGAGACAATTTAGGCATGCTTGCCAAGTGTTGTTGATGTTTTGCTTGTTTTAGTTTTGACAACATCACAGTGTGAATTTTCTCTTGTTAGTCTAATAGCAAATCGCTTTATACAAATATTTAAGCGAATGATCTGTCGATGATATCATATTTACACCATTCATTAGGAATAAATTGACCATTGGTTTACTTACTATACAGATTACGGTTTATTCCTAACGTTAATTATAGATGCAGGGTGAGATTTACGACACCATCCTCAAATTGAACATCAATTTGGAACCCTAATTTTTTTGCTAAGCTGATCATATTACGATTCTCTGGCATGGTGATCGCTGTCAGCTTCTTAATGCCATGTCCGCGGGTGTAGTTAAGCAATTTTTGCATTAATTGATAACCGAGAGTTTGCCCTTTCATATCTGAACGAACTAAAACGGCAAACTCAGCTTCTTGGTTATCTGGATCTGCCATTGCGCGAGTTACGCCGATAATTTCAGGTTGTGTATCACTGTTTTTAACAGCGACAAACGCCATTTCTCGGTCGTAATCGATTTGTGTCATATTCGCGAGATCATCATGAGTGAATTCACTGATTTCACTGAAATAACGGTAATAAAGGTCTTCTTTAGTGACTTGCTCAATAAAGGATTTTAAGAGTGGTTCATCTTCAGGAAGAATCGGTCTTAGCAAGCAAGTTAGGTCATCTTTTAGGTTAATGGTCTCTTCAAGCTCATTAGGATAAGGACGGATGGCAAGCCGAGTATCTGGAATGTTACTTGCTGAGTTCAATGTCATTGAAACATCAAGTAATGTGAATTCATCACCAGCCGCAAGTAGTGGATGTATATCTAATCGGTTGATATTAGGGCAATCAATGATTAAGTTAGAGACACGAACTAATAAGCTGGCTAGCCCCGGAATATCTAATGGTTCTAGAGCACTACGGGCTTTAATTTTATGTCCTTTGATTGCATTAATGACCAAGTAACGTGCTAGCGCTAAGTTTAGTGGCGGAAGAGCTACGGCAGCCTGACTCTCTTGTTGCCACTCTACGCCCCCTTCGCCAAGCATGATCAATAAACCAAAAACAGGATCAAGCTCAACAGCGATTCGTAGCTCTTGAGCTCCTGCGCGATTCGCCATGCTTTGTACTAATAGGCCCTCAATTCGAGCTTGTGGATAGTTGGTCGAGACTCGTTCAATAATGGCATTGGCAGCTTCAGAGACTTCTTTGGCATTCCTTAAATAGAGCATAACGCCCTGAACTTCTGATTTATGCACAATGTCAGGAGAACGTAATTTTAGTGCAACGGGATAGCCAATCTTTTCTGCGATTTCAACGGCCTGTTCACTGGAATGAGCAATCCATGTTGGTAAACTGTTTAAGCCATAAGCTTTTAAGATTGGTTGAACTTCATGGGTATCTAAATGCAGCTTGTTATTTTCAATGGCTTGCATGATACAGGTATGTGCTTGCTGAGTATTTGCGGTTATCCCGACAGGCAGCGCAGGGGTTTCTTTTAATTGTTTTTGGTTACGGCGATATTCCACCATATGCATATAGGCGGTGATAGCACCTTCGGGTGTTCGGTAAGTTGGGATCCCAGCTTCGCTGAAAAGCCTTCTTGCTTCTTGAGAAGAATATTCCCCGCACCAGTTTGTGAGGATGGTTAGCCATTTGCCCCGAGGATGTTGCTTAATAGTTTTGATCACTTTTTCTGCCATGGATTTACTTTGTGTAATGGCGCTTGGTGTATGGATCAAAAGCAACGCATCATGATCATGGCTATCGAGCATTTTGCTTAATACGTTGAGATATCTATCCACGGTGGCATCGTCGCCGAGGTCAATCGGGTTTTGGGTAGATAAATCTAGTGGCAATAGAGAGCTAAGTTCGTTTTCAGTTTCTACATTGAGTTTTGCAAGCTTCCCATTACGTAGCAGTAGTTCATCGAGCGCCATTGCGGCAGGTGCTGAGCCGTTGCTCATAATCGATAAACGTTCTCCTCGTAGCGGAGTCATATAACTTAGTGTTTCTACCGCAGAAAACATTTCGTGGGTATCTTGGACGCGCAGTAAACCTGCCCGTTGAATCGCTGCATCATAAGCGGCATCTAAACTCGGTTTTTCACCGAGAAGCTCTTGCGCTTTGCGTGTTCGTCCACTTTTGATAACAAGGATCGGTTTGTTACGCGATGCACTACGGGAAGATGATAAAAAGCGTCTAGCATCACTAATGTTTTCTAAATAAAGCAAGATAGCGCTGGTTTTGCTATCTCGAGCAAGATAGTCCAATAGGTCATCAATATCGATATCAATGCTATCGCCAAGGGCAATAAAATATGAAAAACCGATATCGCGATGACGCGCCCAATCTAAGACTGTATTTGAGACTGCGGCAGATTGTGAAATAAATGCCAGTTTACCTTTCAAAATAGGGATTGGGGAAAAGCTGGCATTTAGCCCTTGCCATGGTGCAAAGAAGCCTAAGCTATTCGGACCCAATAAACGAATTTGGTATTGCTGAGCCACCTTTTTCAGTTCATTAAATTGAATAGAAGGGGACGATAAGATAATGACGACATTACAGCCTGCCTCACCAAGCTGGCGGAGACATTCAATATTACGAGAATAGTGAGTGCAAATCACCGCAAGATCAGGCTTGAGTGGGAGTTTATCAATTGAGGGATAAGCAAGGACGCCAAGAATGGAGTTCCTGTTCGGGTTAACGGGCAGAATAGGGCCTTTAAAACCGCTGCTGAGTAAGTTTTTCATCATCACGGATCCTGCTCGGCTAGGATCTTCAGAAGCGCCCACGACAACGATAGATTTTGGTCTAAACAATGACTCTAGCTGACTCACTAACCCCATAGCGGTAAACCTTTTTGTGGTGAGCGAAAACCCGCTCAATTGATTTTGAGTTCGTAAGCAACGCTATACGATACGTTGCTGGAATACCATGTCGTATATTGTGCCGCATATTGTGGGAAGCGCCAGTTTATCGGGGGAATTTTATTGAATATTACAAGCACCCTCACGTTTTGCTGTGAAGGTGATTTTCAAAATAGAAATTGCTGGAAAGCGAGGCATATAAATAACGTAAAAAATGCCTATAACGAGTTATTCTTGGGGTTGAGCCAAGAGCATTTGAGCGGTTGGATGATGTGGTTTTCCCTCTAAGTATTTACGGCGAAACAGATTGAAATGCGTAAATAACGCTTGGGATGCATCAATATCGCCAGCTTGCTCTAGCACGGTAGCAGCCACCTCCGCGGTGCAGTGTTGCTCTTCCCGCGATGGGGTACGCAGTAGGTAGTCGGTTCTCGCTTTCGTATTGATAGACAACATTGGAATTTGATCCAAATAAGGGCTTTTGCGGAACATCTTACGCGCTTCTGGCCAAGTGCCATCTAACAGAATAAACAATGCAGGTTTGTCAGAAAGCGTCGGTTCATTGACGACAATGCGATCTGTTTGCGCGTAGCTTTCTGGGAAAATCAGATAAGGCTGTCTACTCTTATCTTGCAGTGCAGCTAATAACTGGTTGTCAGGATCTGTTCTTGACCATTGATATGCCTGAGTATCAGGAAGCACATCGGCAATGAGTTTTCCGGTATTGCTCGGTTTAAAGACTTCACCATCAAACATAATCAGACAAAATTGGCTTTTTGCTTGTGCAGAAACCGTTTCTTCGCAGAGACACTGTGGTACGGGTAGCAGGCAATATTGGCAGCGCTTTACCCGGCAACCCCTTGCTTTAAAAGGTTTTGTAGAAAGGGCTAAGCGTTGTTGACGCAGATGATAGACAGCGTTCTGACTCATGGTTGATAAGGCACTTTTCGTTGCGACAAAAATAAGGGGCATATTGTACGCAAAACGATTTGTCTACGATAGAAGTATATTCAATAACTTTTCGGTGAGATAATAGCGCGGATCGGTAGCGTAGCTTTGCAACTTCATGTAATCTTCGCGCCATAGCTTAGTAGGGGATAGCGATGAACGACACGAATGATTTTAGTGGTAAAAACGGCAAAGTAAAAGTGATGTATGTCCGTAGCGAAGAGCAGGACAATAATAAAGGTAATGATAAACGCCGTGGCGGTCGCGATGATAGACGCAGTGATAAGCGTTCAGGTGGGCGTAACGACCGCAATGATCGCAACGACCGTTCTGGTCGCTCTGGTCGTCCAGAAGGTGGTCGCTCAGAACGCCGCTCTGACAACGACAGACGCTCAAGTAATCGCGATAGCGCACCACGTGGTGAGCAGTCACCATGGCGTACAGTTTCAAAACAGGGTAGTGATGAATTAGAAAACGACCACGGTGGTATTTCAGGAAAAAGCCAAATTGATCCTGAGCAGTTACGTAAACAGCGCCAAGAAGAGACGCGTATTTACGGCGAAAATGCTTGCCAAGCGATGTTTAAAAACCGTCCAGATGGTATTGTCCGTGCGTGGTTCTTGCAGTCAGTCACTCCACGTTTTCGTGATGCATTAAAATGGATGGCGGCAAACCGCAAAGCGTACCACGTTGTTGATGAAGAAGAATTAACAAAAGCGTCTGGTACTGAGCACCACGGCGGCGTGTGCTTTATCATCAAAAAACGCGGTGGTATGGCAGCAGAAACGTACTTAGAAAATGCGGTCGATACCGATTGTGTATTAGCGCTGGAAGATGTTGGTAACCCGCATAACCTTGGTGGGATCATGCGTAGTTGCGCTCACTTTGGTGTGAAAGGTGTGATTTTACAAGATGCAGGAATGCTGGAATCAGGTGCGGCAATTCGTACCGCTGAAGGCGGCGCAGAGCATATTAAAGCCATTGATGCGGATGGTTTCACTCCAACACTGAATAAATTCCGAGAAGCGGGCTATACCATCGTTACGACATCAAGCCATAAAGGTAGTCAGGACATTGCTAAGGTTCAATTACCGAAGAAAATGGTGTTGGTGTTAGGTCAAGAGAGTGATGGTTTAAGTGACAGCACATGGGATCAGGGTGATATGAGCCTGTACATTGGCGGAACAGGTAAAGTTGAAAGCCTGAACGTCTCTGTAGCAACAGGGATTATGCTTTCTCAGTGGTGGTCACAAAATAAAGTTAAGTAATAACTTACTGACTTGAGCTAGCTAAAAAAAACCATACGCAAAATTGTGTATGGTTTTTTTCATTTGGATTATATGCCAGCTAGTGAGCTCCGCCACCATCTTTTGAACCAGCTCCGAATGGTGGTTTGGCAAACCATACAATCACCATTAACAGAATAAACACGCCAGCAGACATCCAGAAAATTTCATTAGCAGAAATAATTAGCCCTTGCTCAGTAATTGAGCGTGCAATATACGCGGCACTTTGTTGTTCATTCATGCCTATTTGCGCCAACTCACTGTACATATGTTGAGCATTGGGATTATACGGGTTAACAAACTCTGTCAGATTTTCATGGTGCATGGCTTCACGCTGTGTCCACAACGTGGTGGTGATGGAGGTACCAATTGCACCCGCTAAGGTTCGCGTGAAGTTAGATAAGCTGGACGCGGATGCCATTCTTTCTGGTGGTAAACCCGATAATGTAATGGTCGTGAGTGGCATAAAGAAGCAGGCTATCGCTAAACCTTGAACGAACTGAGGCCACGCTGCCGCGGCAAATCCCATTCCAGGTTCGAAGGTGTAAGCGCGCCAGTAATAGCACACGGCATACATAATAAAACTGAATGTCACTAAATAACGCATATCAATACGGTTACCAAAGCGACCAATAATAGGCGTGATCAGCAGCGGCAAGAGACCGACGGGTGCGGAGGCTAACCCCGCCCAAGTTGCGGTATAGCCGTACACTTCTTGCAGCAACTGAGGCAATAGGACAATGGTACCGAAATAGAGCATATACGCCAAACTGAGCGCCAAACAACCGATAGTAAAATTACGCTCTTTAAAGAGGGAAAGGTCGATGACGGGATGCTCATCAGTCAGTTCCCAAACAATTAAGAAGGCTATAGCGACAACGGCGATAACGGTCAGAACGATGATCTCCGTAGAGTTAAACCAATCGAGCTCTTTCCCTTGGTCGAGCATAATCTGCAATGCACCAATCCCGACAACCAGTAAGACAAGCCCGACGGTATCAATCGGCTTGATCGCGATTTGAGTTTCACGTCCTTTAAGCGTTCGCATAATGGCAAAAATAATAGCGATACTAAAAGGAACGTTGATAAAGAAAATCCAGCCCCAGTGGTAGTTATCACTAATATAGCCACCAAGAATAGGCCCACAAATCGGCGCGACTACAATGGTCATTGACCACAGTGCAAGAGCCATACTGCGTTTGGCTGGTGGATAGTTATTGAGTAATAAACTCTGAGACAAAGGAATGAGTGGACCTGCAACCAAACCTTGTAGGACGCGGAATAAAATCAGCATTTCTAAGCTGTTGGAGATTCCACACAACCATGAGGTAAGGGCGAAAAGCCCAGTAGACCATAAAAAGAGGCGAACTTCACCAATACGACGAGCTAACCAGCCAGTGATCGGAATAGAGATAGCATTCGCTACCCCAAACGATGTGATCACCCATGTGCCTTGTGAGTTAGATGCACCCAAGTTACCCGCAATTGTGGGGATAGCGACGTTAGCAATGGTCGAATCCAAAACTTGCATGAAAGTCGCCAAAGATAACGCAATGGTCATCCAAGCCAGTTTTGAACCTGTTAACGGTGCATTTGTCACGTTAATGTCTCCGTTTACTTATTTGCCAGAGTTATTTTGAATAATCTCAGCAACAATTTTGTCAGCAGGAGACATATCAACCGCTAAAGCCGTTGTGTGATAAGCGGGCGTATCGCGCAGACCTTTGGATAACACTTTGCCGTCTTTATTGGCAGTATCCACTTCGACTTCGGTTGAGAGCCCAATACGTAGAGGGTATTCATCAAGTTGGGATTCATCGAGGGCGATACGTACTGGAAGGCGTTGAACCACTTTGATCCAGTTGCCGCTCGCATTTTGAGCGGGTAATAATGAGAAAGCGCTTCCCGTCCCCATATCAAGCCCGACCACGGTGCCGTTGAATACCACATTTTTGCCATAGAAATCGGTAGTTACTTTGGCAGGTTGGCCAATGCGCATACTCGCTAATTGTGTCTCTTTAAAGTTGGCATCAATCCACATTCCGCTAGATGGCACAATTGCCATTAATGGGGTATTTGGCGTGATTTGTGAACCGACTTGCACACTACGGCGGGAAACATAACCGTCCACTGGGCTGACAATTTTGGTGCGTTGCAGGGCAAGCCATGCATTTCGCACTTGCGTTGCAGCTTGTTCAACAAGCGGCTGCTTTTCTAAAGCGGTATTGAGCACGATGGCTTGGTTGGCGTTGTACTGTTCAATCGCCACATCAAGCGCACCTTTCGCACTGATGACTGCTTCTCTCGCATGTTGAAGCTCTTCTTTACCGATTAAATTGCTGCTACCCAAGACTTCGCGGCGTTTTAAATCATTTTGTAAACGGGATAATTCAGAGCGTTTAACATCAATATTCGCTTGAAATTGGCGGCTATTGATAATGTGCTGTTGGGATTGTCGAACGCTGTTAGCAAGTTCAGTTTTGGCTTTTTCAAGAGCGAGTTCGGCATCTCTAGGATCTAACTCCACCAGTACCGTTCCACTTTTCACAAAATCGGTGTTATCGACATTGACTGTCATGACGCTACCGGATATTTGCGCTTGGATTTGAACTTGATTTCCAGCAACGTAAGCGTTGTCTGTTGATTCGTAATGGCGTAAGACGAGATACCAGTATGCAGTCCAACCGATACCTATCGCGATAAAAATAACGGTTAGGAACATTAGTGCATTTCTGCGCTGTCTTTTTTTGTTTAATGGCGGCGTTTGCGTTTCAGGCAGATCCTCGCGTGCGCTCATACTGGTGGTTCCCCATATTCAATGGATAAAAATAACGGCTGTTTCCAGCAGTTAGTGTTAACTACTGGAAACTAAGACGACAAATGATTTCGTTGCTCGATGGGATATCGCAATATATAACTGAAAGGATAATGAAATATATGTGAGTGAAAAGTTTTTTTTTCAGTTTAAGCCACAGAATGCCTCAAAAACATTAACCATGAAATATCTGTGGTCAATATTATCACTCTTTTATGCTATCGAGTTTTGCTAATAATTTGCGCATCAGCTTGTCGAGCAGCTGTTTTTCATCAGTATCCAATGAAGACCAGATATCGATCAATGCTTTATGTTGCGGCGGTAATAATCCACTGAGAAACTCAGAGCCTTTTTCCGTTAAGTGCAAATGTAGGCAGCGACGGTCGTTATGGCTTTCTTTACGCTCAATCCAACCATTTTTTTCTAATTCATCAGCAATACGTGTTGCGTTAGTCCGTGAAGAACCTAATGCTGCACTGAGTTCAGATGGCTGAATGCTATGAGAATCTTTAGTATCAAGGATCATGAGCGCCATAAATAGCGTTTCATTGACACCTTGAGCTCTTAGCATGTTATTACGTGATTCCAACAGTTTTCCATGAACGTGCATGCACAAGCGCGTCAATAAAATTTCTTGGTAAGGAATAGTATTTTCTTGTGAAGTTTGTTGCGCGACGCGAGCGTTAAGTAATTCTTCTGTCGGTGTAAATGAACTTTCCATTATTTGGATACCTTATTAGTTTCAGTTGGTAAGATTTCAACTGTAATCAACCATGTAAATGGTATATTAAAAGATAGAATTAGCAATTATACTTAATTAATTTCATCCATTTTATTTTGACAATGATACATCATTCATAAATTTTATGAATGTGTTTTAACGCATTTAGTATAGTTCAATTAACAATCACTGCTTTCTTACTATCATGTAGGTAAATAGATGAAAATATAATTGCGTTTTATACGACAAATAAAATCATATAAAACAATATATAATCACATCGCATTAACTCAATACCATTTTTTTTATTACTCAATAATTACAAGATAGAAGGATCTTTCTGTTTTTTGAGGTAAATACCCTAAAAAGGCACCTAGGGTATTGAGTAATACCGAATTAATATTTTGTGGGTAAGAAGTATACCATTTGATAAAGATATACTTTTTGCTTAACTGTGTCACTTATTAACTTTTTCTAGGTAAATTATACCTTGAACCAATTATTTATCATTGTTAGCTATTTAACATGATGATTATTATCACAGAGATATAATAATAGGTTAAATAATGGACGCATGAATAATAGATGAGATATTAAATGAGCGGTAAGTTCTATAGCAGCCAAATAGATGACTGCTATAGATAAAAATGAATGAAGGGATTACTGTTCAGAGGTAATAATTGGATCGAATCGAGCACCAATTGCCCAAATGATTAAACTGATACCTGTGATAACAACGCCTGAAATCGCTACGCCCATCCAACCTGCATGTTCATAGGCATAACCTGAAAGTAATGAACCTAGTGCTCCGCCAATAAAATAACTGGTCATATAGCCGGCAGTTAAGCGATTTCGTGCTTCAGGCATAATACGATAAAGCGTGCTTTGGTTAGTCACGTGAACACCTTGGATGGCAAGGTCAAGCACTAAGATGCCGATAATAAAAGCGATCAGTGAATATTTTGCCAGACCGATTGGGATCCACGAGAGCAACAATAGAATTAGTCCAAGGGTAGTGACTAATTTGCCTTTACCTTTATCCACTAAGCGTCCTGCTTGGGTTGCCATTAATGCGCCAGCTGCACCAACCAAACCAAATAACCCGATAGTACCCTCAGAATAATTAAACGGTGGGCTGGCTAATAAGAATGCCATCGCGGTCCATAATAGCGCAAAGTTCGCGAAAGTGAGGGCGCCAAGCAGTGCGCGAGTTGCTAAGACTGGCGTAGTAAAAAACAGACGTCCGATGGAGCCAATGAGTTGAAAATAGTTAAGATCCGTTTTTTGGTGATAACGCGGTAATTTAAGCGCCAAAATTAGGATCAGGAACATCATTAATCCAAAGGCAACCCAGTAAATAGCTCGCCAACCGCCTATCATTGCTACGCCACCGGAGATAGTGCGAGCGAGTAAGATCCCAAGAAGTAACCCACTCATAATAGTGCCCACTGCTTTGCCTCGTTGATGAGGCTTTGCAATAGAAGCTGCCATAGGAACCAGAACTTGGGCGACAACGGAGAATAGCCCTGTGAGGGCGGTACCGAGAAGAATTTGCCAAATATTGTCAGAAAGCGCGGTGATTAATAAACCACTGGCTGACAATGTGGTCATCACGATGATCAATTTTTTGCGTTCAAAAAGATCACCAAGAGGAACAAGGAAGAGTAATCCAACGGCGTAACCTAATTGTGCGGCGGTCACAATAAAGCCCGCCATGTTGGTTGTTAGGTTGAATTGGAGAGCGATAGTGTCTAGCAGGGGCTGTGCGTAATAGTTACTGGCAACGACCAGCCCAGTGGCGATGGCCATTAAGAGCGTTAAGCCCGTAGTCAGTTCCGCTTGTGGTGTTTTCATGCTCATTATGCTTCGGATATGAATGTTATTTTATGATCTGTGGGTAGGCATCAAGCCTATCCCACTATGACCGTTTATAGTATTAATGATTTAAGTGATTTTATTATTTTTTTCAAAAGATTGATGCGAGATATTTTTGTTGATGTTATTCAAAAAAGCCAATCATCATCTTCAGTACTGACTGCTTTACCAATCACATAGGATGAACCTGAACCTGAGAAAAAGTCATGATTTTCGTTGGCATCAGGCGAAAGCGCCGATAAAATCTCTGGGCTAACTTGGGTTATTGAGTCAGGGAAAAGTGCTTCATAGCCCAAATTCATCAAAGCTTTATTTGCATTATAGTGAAGGAAGCTTTTCACATCTTCACTCCAGCCAACGCCATCATACAGCTCTTGGGTGTACTTGATTTCATTTTCATATAAATCAAACAAGAGCGAAAAAGTGAAATCCTTAATTTCATTGCGTTCTTGTTCAGAATAATGGGCAAGGGCTTTCTGAAATTTATAGCCAATATAGTAACCATGAATAGCTTCATCGCGGATGATCAGACGAATTAAATCGGCGGTATTGGTGAGTTTTCCTCGGCTTGACCAGTACATTGGTAAGTAAAAACCCGAGTAAAACAAAAATGATTCTAAAAAGACGCTGGCGACTTTTTTCTTCAGTGGATGTTCATCACAGTAGTAAGACAAAATAATTTTGGCTTTATTTTGCAATGCGCTGTTTTCTTCACTCCAACGATAGGCTTCATCAACATCGACAGTGGAACACAGTGTTGAAAAAATCGAGCTGTAAGAGCGTGCATGCACCGCTTCCATAAAGCTGATATTGGAGAGAACCGCTTCTTCGTGAGGCGTTTGAGCATCTCCCATCAAACACGGTGCGCCAACGGTATTTTGGATGGTATCTAACAAGGTTAGTCCCGTAAAAACGCGGATAGTGAGTTGCTGTTCGGCAGGTGTCAGTGTATTCCAAGAAACCGTGTCGTTGGACAAGGGAATTTTTTCGGGCAACCAAAAATTACTGGTTAATCGGTTCCATACTTCGAGATCCTTATCATCTTGAATGCGGTTCCAGTTTATTGCTTGAACAGGGCGATTGAGCGTGCTGGTGGTCATTATCTTTTTCCTTTTACAGTGAGCAGGAGACGCAGCCTTCGACTTCGGTGCCTTCAAGTGCTGTCTGACGTAATCGAATGTAATACAAGGTTTTGATCCCTTTTCGCCATGCATATATTTGGGCTTTATTGATATCACGGGTGGTGGCATTGCCATCGAAAAATAGGGTTAGTGATAAACCTTGGTCGACGTGTTGGGTGGCTTCGGCATAGGTATCAATAATTTTCTCAGGACCAATCTGATAAGCATCTTGGTAGTATTTGAGATTCTCATTGGTCATAAAAGGGGCTGGGTAGTAAACACGCCCAATCTTACCTTCTTTACGAATTTCGATAGGCGCTACCACGGGGTGAATGCTGGAGGTGGCATTATTGATATAAGAGATAGACCCCGTAGGCGGAATAGCTTGCAAGTTTTGATTATAAATTCCATGTGCCATCACGGACTGTTTTAATGTCTGCCAGTCCGTTTGTGTTGGTATTTCGATGCCCGAACGTCGGAATAATTCCTGCACGGTTTGGGTCTTTGGTGACCATGTTTTGTTGATATATTTATCAAAATACTCGCCACTGGCGTAGGTGGACATTTCAAAACCATCAAAAGCTTGTTGGCGTTCGATAGCTAATTGGTTCGAGGTTTTTAAGGCATGGTATGCCACGGTGTAAAAGTAGATATTGGTAAAATCTAACCCTTCTTCAGAACCATAATGAATATGTTCACGAGCTAAGAAACCATGTAAATTCATTTGCCCTAAGCCAATGGCGTGGGATTGTTGGTTACCTTTGGCTATGGATGGAACTGAGCGAATATTGCTCATATCAGAAACGGCAGTTAAGGCGCGAACGGCAGTATCAATCGAGCGTGCAAAATCAGGAGAATCCATGGTTTTGGCGATGTTCATGGAGCCTAAGTTACAGCTAATATCTTTACCAATATGTTGGTAGCTTAAATCTTCTTCATAAAGGCTAGGTTGGTTTACCTGTAAAATCTCAGAGCACAAGTTACTCATATTGATTCGGCCTGCAATCGGATTGGCACGGTTAGCCGTATCTT
This sequence comes from Providencia sp. JUb39, assembly GCF_012272845.1. Classification (NCBI taxonomy): domain Bacteria; kingdom Pseudomonadati; phylum Pseudomonadota; class Gammaproteobacteria; order Enterobacterales; family Morganellaceae; genus Providencia; species Providencia sp. JUb39. The sequence goes on from NZ_JAAWXD020000001.1 coordinate 1,148,498, forward strand.
CAAACAAAATGTAGGGATAGCCAGATTCAAATTGAATTTCGGCGATAGTCTGGAAAAACTCTCGCGCATTAATTTTGAATTTCTTGATGGCTTTGTTATTCACCATTTCATGATATTTTTCTGTCACGCTGATTTCCGACATCGGTACCCCATAGACTTTTTGGATGTCATAGGGGGAAAACAGGTACATGTCTTCATTGTTTTTAGCGAGCTGGAAAGTGATATCGGGGATCACGACCCCAAGTGAAAGCGTTTTAATTCGAATTTTTTCATCCGCATTTTCCCGTTTAGTATCTAAAAATCGCAGGATATCGGGGTGATGAGCATGAAGATACACTGCGCCTGCACCTTGTCTTGCTCCTAGCTGATTGGCATAGGAAAAGGCATCTTCCAGCATTTTCATTACCGGAACCACGCCAGACGATTGGTTTTCTATCTGTTTAATCGGTGCGCCTTGTTCGCGCAAATTACTCATCAAGAAAGCGACACCACCTCCGCGCTTGGACAGTTGCAGGGCTGAGTTCACGGAGCGCCCTATGGACTCCATATTGTCTTCTATACGTAGTAAAAAGCAGGAAATAAGCTCGCCTCGTTGCTTTTTACCACCGTTAAGAAATGTGGGAGTGGCAGGTTGAAAACGTCCGCTAATGATTTCGTCCACTAAGAGAGTCGCAAGGGATTTTGAGCCCTGAGCCAAAGCCAGTGCAACCATACAAACGCGGTCTTCATAACGTTCAAGATAGCGCTCACCATCGAAGGTTTTTAGGGTGTAACTGGTGTAATATTTAAAGGCGCCCAAAAAGGTTTGGAAGCGAAATTTGTGGGCGTAGGCTTGTTTAAAAAGCTGTTTAATAAATGGGAAATCGTATTGCGCGAGCACCTCTTCTTCGTAGTAATTTTCATTGACTAAGAAATCGAGTTTTTCTTTTAAATCGTGAAAAAAGACCGTGTTTTGATTCACATGCTGACGGAAATAGAGATGAGCAGCTTGTTTGTCTTTATCCAGCTGTAAGCGACCTTCACTATCATAAAGGTTCAGCATTGCATTGAGCGCGTGGTAGTCCGCATTGCGATTGTTATTTAGGTGACTGTGCTGTGGGTTATCCATTAATCTGCTCCTTTGTGTGAGCCCAGAATGTTTTTAATCCTTGTTTTACAGATTGCACATCGCGCTCTGTGCCTAATAATTCAAATCGGTAGAGGAAGGGAATTGCACATTTTTGAGCGACAATGTTGCCGGCAATGGCATAAGCCTCACCAAAGTTGGTATTACCCGCAGCGATGACACCGCGAATTAACGCACGGTTTGCCTCGATATTGAGAAAGTGCGCCACTTCTTTAGGCACAGCGCCATGAGCGGTTCCACCGCCATAGGTCGGCAGCAACAGTACATAGGGTTGTGAGGCGAAAAGTACATTTTCAGGTAGATGGCCAATGGGAATACGAGTGGCTGGCAGCTGTAATTTTTCGACGAATCGATGGCAATTACCCGAACGACTCGAGAAATAAATTAGCGGTTGAGTGGTCATTTCAACCTCTCTTACTCAATCAGTGCATTGATTTTATCGGGGCGGAAGCCTGACCAATGCTGCTCTCCTACAATGACGACAGGAAGCTGCTGATAACCTAGTTTTCTTATGAACTCAATGGCTTGGTTATCTTCAGAAAGGTCGATAATGGTGTACGGTAATTGCTTGCGCTCGAACGCTTGGTAGGTTGCATTACACTGGACGCAGTTGGGTTTACTATAAATGGTAATCTCAGTCATTTTTTTCACCTTAACATTTTCAGAACGTGGTAGTTACGTAATGGTGGTGTGTTGAAGATGAGTTAATCCTATATATAGGTGTAAAGTATTTCAACCATACAATATATAGTGATTTTTTTATTTGAATGATAATCATTCGAATTATTGTCTATGCTGTTATTAACATTGGAAATAAAAAAATTCAGGGGGAGATGATTCAGTTAGCTACACTGAGAAAAAATATCATTGCAAAGTAGAAATAATTTACCTTATAACTGTATATACAATCAGGTAAATGAATCCTTTTGAGGAGATGTTATGTACCATCAATATTTAGTAGCCCCAGAAAACTTTCCGAAACCGTGGATCCATATTACGGCTGATGATGAAGGTGTGACGAGTATCTATTTTGTTGATGAAAAAACGGAGAAAGAGTCGAAAAACGAATTCTCAAAGCAGTGTGCGAAAGAACTAAAAGAGTATTTTAATCATAAGCGGAAAGTGTTTTCGGTTGCATTGAATCCGCAAGGTACTGAATTTCAGAAAAAAGTCTGGAAGCATTTGTGCGAAATTCCTTATGGTGAGCGTTGGAGTTATAAAGATCTCGCCTTAAAACTGGGCTCGGTTAACTATTGTCGAGCCGTCGGTATGGCCAATTCTCGTAACCCTATATCTTTGATTGTGCCTTGCCATCGTGTCTTAGGACATGACGGAAAGCTGGTGGGTTATACGGGAGGATTGGATATTAAAGATTGGTTACTTATTCATGAGAAGTAAACGCTAAAAAATTAACCATGAGTAATACTTACCTTTGCATTAATTACTATTATTAAGAATTATCCCCGTTTTCTGGGCGAAAGAGGTGGATAAATAATATTTTTTTATCATTTTAATCAATTTTCGTGATCTAGGTTGTAGACAAGTCAGTTATATATTTGATGTACTGAGCTTGATACAGATGGTGTGTCTATTTTATTTTAAAGGTAATATTTGATGTCTAAAGTTAAAGGTAACGTTAAGTGGTTCAATGAGTCCAAAGGTTTTGGTTTTATCACTCCAGAAGATGGTAGCAAAGATGTTTTTGTTCACTTCTCTGCGATTTCTGGCGACGGTTTCAAAACCTTAGCAGAAGGCCAAAAAGTTGAATTTGAAATCACTGAAGGCGCGAAAGGTCCATCAGCTGCTAACGTTGTCTCTTTGTAATTAAATACTTAGAAACGAACAGCACTAAACTCGCACTAGCTTTGCTAGCGCGAGTTTTTTTATCGCTAAAATTGACCTAATGATCATTTTTATTGGTGATAAATTAGGTAACTAATAAAAAACCCCAATGTGTAGTAATTCACAATTGGGGTTTATTTTAATCACTATTTAGACGAAAAGATTAATATTATTTAACTTCTTCGCCTTTTGCTTGTAGATCGGCATGATAGGAAGAGCGTACAAACGGGCCACAGGCTGCGTGAGTGAAGCCCATATCCATCGCTGCCTCTTTCATTTCATCGAACTCAGCAGGGCTTACATAGCGTTTAACGGGTAGGTGATGGCGGCTTGGCTGCAAGTATTGTCCCAATGTTAACATGGTGACGCCATGACGACGCAGATCACGCATCACTTCAATGATCTCTTCGTTGGTTTCCCCTAAGCCTACCATTAAGCCTGATTTTGTTGGAATTTCAGGATGAGCTTCTTTGAATTTTTCCAGTAATTTCAGTGACCATTCGTAGTTAGCTCCAGGGCGAACTTGGCGGTAAATACGCGGTACGTTTTCAAGGTTATGGTTAAACACATCCGGTGGTGTCGCAGTGAGAATTTCTAATGCGCGATCCATACGTCCTCGGAAGTCAGGGACGAGAGTTTCAATTTTAATGGTCGGGCTTTTTTCACGGATGGCACTGATACAATCAGCAAAGTGTTGGGCACCACCATCACGCAAATCATCACGGTCAACGGAAGTAATAACCACATAACGCAGAGCCATATCTTTGATCGTTTGCGCTAATTTTTCTGGTTCATTCGCATCAGGGGCATTTGGACGACCATGGGCAACGTCACAGAATGGGCAACGGCGAGTACAGATAGCACCTAAGATCATAAAGGTGGCAGTTCCGTGGTTAAAACATTCAGAGAGGTTAGGGCAGGAAGCTTCTTCGCAGACTGAGTGCAGGCCATTTTTACGCATTGCGGCTTTAATGCCTTGAATTCGCGTAGAATCAGCTGGCAATCTGATTTTCATCCAGTCAGGTTTACGCAGAATTTCCTCACGTTCCGTCACCACGTTTTTAACAGGGATCAGTGCCATTTTATCGGCGTCACGGTATTTAATTCCACGCTCGATCTGAATTGGTTTACTCATAATGTGCCGGTTCCAGTTATCTGTTTGCCATTAAAATTTTCTTGAAAAATGTTAAAAAATTATAGCATTATTATTGAACAATATGAAATCCAAGTGTGTCACAGAACTGACTAATAAGCACTGGTTGAACATCGTTTAATGTAATGTTTGGCGACAGCGCTCTCACTTGTGTCATTTTCAATTCACTATAACCACAAGGGTTAATGCGATTAAAAGGCTCGAGATCCATATCCACATTCAGAGCCAATCCATGGAATGAACAGCCTTTTCGAATACGTAAGCCAAGGGAGCAAATTTTGTCTCCGTTGACATAAACGCCGGGCGCATCAGGGCGCGGATACGCACTGATATTAAAATGGGCGAGGGTATTGACCACGCAAGTTTCTAGGGCGCTAACAAGCTCACGGACACCAATGTGACTGCGTTTTAGATCTATCATCACATACATGACTTGCTGGCCGGGACCATGGTAAGTCACTTGTCCGCCACGATCACTTTGGATCACGGGGATATTTCCCGGCGCGAGAAGGTGTTCGGCTTTGCCAGCTTGCCCTTGGGTAAACACAGAAGGGTGTTGCACCAGCCAAATTTCATCGCAGGTATCAGGAGTACGGGATTCAGTAAATTGGTGCATTGCCTCAGATGTGCTCTCGTAGGGAGCCAGACCTAAGTCGCGGATGATGATGCAATTCTTCGACAAAATTCGGTGTCCACAGGCTGTAAAGATGAATGGCAGTATAACGCTGTGAACGCGTTACCACCAGTTTGTCTTGTTATTAACTTGTTATTTTTCAGCTGATATTGCGGATAATAAAAAACCGAGCCGGAGGCTCGGTTTTCTTGTTGCTAATTACAGCACAACTTTGACTAATTCTAATGCACCTAACTCAGTATAGAGCGTTTCAACTTGCTCAATGTGAGTGGCGTTAATCGTAATAGATACAGAATGGTAGTTGCCTTTGCTGCTCGGTTTAACGTCTGGTGCATAATCACCTGGAGCATGGCGTTGAACCACTTCAATGACTTGGTCAACTAATTCTGGCTGCGCTAGGCCCATCACTTTGTAGGTCAATGGACATGGGAACTCAAGCAGTTCACCTAATTTCGTTTTCATGGGCACTCCTAAAATATTGATTAGCGCCTGCATAAAAATTGGCTGGAAGAAAATAGATTTCGCCAGCCAATTCACTATCCCATCAGGGTTTGTATTTAACTACAGGCTTTCAGATACAAACTATATGGGGCTAACTGATTTCAATTTCAAGTATTAACCAAACCAACGATGGAATAATAATTTGATGTAGTCGATTAAACGGCTGAAGAATCCGCCTTCTTCAACATCTTTTAATACCGCTAAAGGACGCTGTTCGATGGTTTTACCGTCTAATTGGAAGCTAATCGTACCCACTTGTTGGCCTTTTTTCAGCGGCGCTTCGATTTCAGTGGTGGTTAATTCGTAGCTTGCTTTTAAGTCTTTTAAACGACCACGAGGGATTGTGAGGTACAGGTCCTCAACCACGCCTAACTTAATTTCGCTGTCATCGCCAAACCAAACTGGGGCAGTGGCAAACTCGACGCCAGCTTGCAGAGGTTTCACTGTTTCATAGAAACGGAAGCCGTATGTCAGCAATTTTTTGCTTTCTGCATCACGCCCTTTACTGCTTTTTCCACCCATAACGACGGAAATAAGACGCATATCGCCATCTTTTGCGGAGGCAACTAAGTTATAACCTGCTGCATCAGTGTGACCAGTTTTGATCCCATCAACTGCAAGGCTCTTATCCCATAACAGACCATTACGGTTAGTTTGGCGGATATTGTTAAACGTGAATTCTTTTTCTTTATAAATTTCGTATTCTTCCGGTACATCACGGATCAGCGCTTGACCAATCAATGCCATATCACGAGCAGAGCTGTACTGACCCGCAGCATCGAGACCATGTACTGTTTGGAAGTGCGTATTTTGCAGACCCAGTTTATTCACGTAGGTGTTCATCAAGTTAACAAAGTTAGCTTGATCACCTGCGACATAGTCTGCCATAGCAACACAGGCATCATTACCTGATTGTAAGTTAATACCACGGGTTAGCTGAGAAACACTCACGCGATCTCCGGGTTTTAAGAACATTAATGAAGAGCCTTTGAAAATTGGGTTACCTGTCGCCCATGCATCTTCACCCACGGTGACCATGTCATTCGCGCCAATTTTACCTGATTTGATGGCTTGACCGATGACATAGCTCGTCATCATTTTGGTTAAGCTAGCAGGGTCGCGGCGCTGATCTGCATTACTTTCGGCAAGCACTTTACCTGAATTGTAATCAATCAAGATATACGCTTCAGCATCGATAGCTGGAGCAGCAGGAACTGAAGTATTTGGAAACGCTTCATTCGCATTTGCAAACGTGACAGTAGAAACGATCAGTGCAGAAGCCAGCGCAGTCTGACGCACGATTTGTGGCAGAAAGACATTGCGTGATGAGGAGACATTTTTCATGGTTGTATCATTACATCCAACATTCGGTTAACACAAGAAAGCGCAGTTTAGCAAAAGTTCGAAGGCAGATAAAAGAAGCTCTTGCGCTGTGCAGGTAAATTTACGTTAGTTTATACCCGTTGTACTTTAAGTTGCAGAGGGAGCTATCAATAATTTCCCCCAGCAACGTAAATTATTCGGTTATTGAGTGATTAAGGGGCAACAACCATGGATTGTTGATTGCGCTCAGACTGTAAACGAGATTGTATCTCTACTGCTTGTTGTCTCGTTGTAAAAGGCCCTAATTGAACGCGGTAGATGCCATTGTAAGGCTGTAGACGACCCGGTACGTTAAACTGACTTTTTAAGTTATCCAACATACTTTGTGCATTCGCTTTGCTACTGATAGCGCCAGCTTGAACTAAGAAACCACGTTCAGGCACGGATTCTGTCTCAGTGGTTTTCGGTGCAACTTGAGGTTCTGGCTGCTTGATATTCATGTCTGGCATCGTTGGTTGCATAGGCTCCACAGGCTGTTTTACTGGTAATACGTTGCTTGGCGCTGGGGATTCTTGCATCACCGGTGTACCTAATGGACCTGAACCTAATTGTGGACGATCCGGCAGGGCATAACTTTGTTTAACAAAGTTTGAACCTACAGTTCCAGGCCCTGATAAGCTCCCATCAGGTGCAACTTGGATGGCATCAATCTTAATTTTTGTGGTGGTCATCAGATTTAAGCGATCGGCAACTGCACGGGATACGGCAATACTTTTACCTGGAGTATAAGGACCTCGGTCATTGATACGAACCACCATCATGCGTCCGTTCATCATGTTGGTGATACGAGCATAACTTGGAATAGGGAGTGTTGGGTGAGCCGCAGTTAACTCTACTGGGTTAGCGCGTTCACCAATGGCAGTCAATTGACCAGAAGCTTCTTGACCATAAATTGACGCATAGCCAACTTGGGAGAACTGTGCGGGTTCACGGACAATTTGGTATTGCTTGCCATTACGCTGGTAATCATTATTTGCCGTTGGATGATAAGGCTCATAATGTGGCTCAGCACCCAACACATCTTGTGTAGGGACATTAGTTGGAACTGTTGGCTGCTGCTTAACGTCTTCGTTAATACACCCACTGAGTAATGTGGTTGCCATGGCGAGCATAATCCATTGTAAACGCATACTAAGCCTCATTTTATAAACTCTTAGATAAAAATTTTCTGTGGGTATGGATAGACATGATAATACCGAATCCAGCCATTAAAACAATTAAGGCGGAGCCCCCATAACTCACTAAGGGGAGGGGAACCCCCACAACAGGTAGAATACCACTCACCATACCAATATTAACAAACACATACACAAATAGGATTAGGATTAATCCGCCGACCATCACTCTTCCGAAGGTGTTTTGTGCATTTGCTGCAATATATAGCCCACGAATAATCAATAGGATATAAAGGCCTAATAAGACCAAGACACCAATCAATCCAAGCTCTTCAGCTAATACAGCGAAAATAAAGTCGGTGTGACGTTCAGGTAAGAATTCTAGCTGAGACTGAGTGCCTTCCAACCAGCCTTTACCCATTAAACCGCCAGAACCAATCGCAATTTTAGATTGGATGATGTGATAGCCTTTACCTAGAGGGTCACTTTCTGGGTCAAGTAGCATCATGACTCGGGCTCTCTGGTAGTCATGCATTAAGAAGAACCAGAGCATCGGAATAAAGGCGGCAAGCGCAACGGCGGCAACGGCAATTAAACGCCAGCTCATTCCCGCTAAAAATAGGACAAATAGCCCTGATGCGGCGACGAGGATCGAGGTCCCCAAATCTGGCTGAGCTGCGACCAGCAATGTTGGGACAAAAATAAATACAAGGGCAATACAGGTATTTTTAAATGACGGCGGGCATGAGTCACGGTTCATGAAACGAGCCACCATGAGCGGTACCGCGATTTTCGCAATTTCGGATGGCTGGAACCGTACAAAGCCCAAATCTAGCCAGCGCTGAGCCCCTTTACTGATTTGCCCAAAAACATCAACGAAGACTAAGAGAATAACGCAGAAAATAAACAGGTGTGGCGCGAGGCTTTCATACATGCGAGGTGGAATTTGCGCCATCACGATCATCACGATAAAACCAGAAAAAATTTGTCCTAGTTTTCGTTCCATCATCTCGGGGTCTAACCCGCTAGCGCTCCACATAATAAAGGCGCTATAAGCGAGTAAGGCGATGATGATTAATAACATAGGCACATCAATGTGCAGACGTGTTGATAGTGATAATTTTCTCTTATCGTCAGTCATGATTAACGATCTTCCTCTGCACTGGCACCCGTACTTTCGACTTGGGTTTTGTTATCACCTAACAGGACATGGTCAAAGATTTGGCGAACAATATCACCAACTGCTGGGCCTGCTCCCCCGTTTTCTAAAATAATAGCAACGGAAATAGTGGGGTTATCATAAGGTGCATAAGCAATCATTAGTTTATGGTCACGTAAATGCTCGGCTAATTTGCTGGCGTTATAGGTTTCATAACTAAATACCTGCGCCGTTCCTGATTTTGCAGCCACTTTATAAGGTGTTCCTACGAAACTACGCTTACCGGTACCATTTGGCGCATTGGCTACGCCGTACATACCGGTTTTGGCCAGTTCCCAATATCCAGAATGGATATCGCCAATTTGTCGGGTTTCTTTATCTTCATAAGGTACCATGGCATCGCCAAGTTTGGTTCCATACAGTAAATGAGGCGTTTTGACTTTTCCGTCATTAATCAACGTCATCAAAGCCTTAGACATTTGGATTGGCGTTGATGTCCAATAACCTTGACCAATTCCGACCGGAATTGTATCCCCTTGGTACCAAGGTTTTTTATAGCGTTTTTGTTTCCATTCGCGGGTTGGCATGATCCCTTGACGCTCTTCGGAAAGGTCAATACCTGTATATTCCCCGTAACCAAATCGGGTCATCCATTCGGAAAGACGGTCAATCCCCATGTCATAAGCGACTTGGTAGAAGAAGGTATCCGCAGATTCAATGATAGACTTGACCACATTCAGCTTACCGTGCCCCCAACGTTTCCAGTCACGATAGCGTTTTTCTGAGCCAGGGAGTTGCCACCAACCTGGATCGTAGATTGTGGTGTTTGGCGTAATGACTTTTTCGCTTAATGCCGCGACAGAGATAAAAGGTTTCACCGTCGATGCGGGTGGATATAAGCCCTGAGTCGCGCGGTTGATTAGCGGTCTGTTAGGGTTATTTAACAGCTCTTGGTAATCTTTGTTGGAAATTCCGTTCACGAACAAGTTTGAATCGTAACTTGGTGTGGAAACCAAGGCTAGGATCTCACCATTACGCGGGTCTGTAACGACGACCGCAGCACGACTGGTCGTGAGAATTTTTTCAATATAAGTTTGTAATTCAAGGTCGATAGTTAAATAGACATCGCGACCTGCTTGCGGTGGCTGCTCATGTAATTGGCGGATCACTCGACCACGGCTATTCACTTCAACTTCTTCGTAGCCCGTTTTACCATGTAATACATCTTCATAGTAACGTTCAATACCTAATTTACCGATATCATGGCTGGCGGCGTAGTTCGGTAGTAACCCTTCTTTATCAAGGCGTTCGACGTCTTTATCATTAATTTTTGCGACGTAGCCGATGACATGGGTTAATGCGGAGCCATATGGGTATGAGCGACGCTGATAACTTTTCACTTCTAAGCCAGGAAAGCGATATTGATTAACGGCAAAGCGGGCAACTTGAACTTCATTTAGCTGGGTTTTCAGCGCGATAGACGTAAAGCGGCGAGAGCGTTTACGCTCTTTTTCAAAGTTGGTGATATCTTCGTCAGTAAGGTCAACAACATCCCGTAGCTTATCGAGCGTTTCCTGTAAGTTATCTACTTTTTCAGGGACAATTTCTAGCTGATAAAACGTGCTATTGAGGGCTAACTGGGTGCCTTTTCGGTCATAAATAATGCCGCGGCTAGGCGCAATAGGCACCAATTTAATGCGGTTATCATTTGAGCGTGTTTGGTAATCGTCATGACGGACTACTTGTAGATGATACAAATTGGTCACGAGGATAGAAGTAAGTATGACAATGACGCCGAAAGCAATTAATGCTCGGCGAATAAACAAAACTGATTCTGCGGTATGGTCGCGAAAAGGGGTGCGTTGTTGTTTCATCCCATTGCCATTGTGTACAAATTAATTCCTAACTATTCCCGATGATATGGGTGATTAGTCGTAATACTCCATGCCCGATAAAGACTTTCGGCAACAAGGACTCGAACTAGCGGATGGGGTAGTGTTAGTGGCGATAGAGACCAACTTTGTTCTGCGGCATCTTTACACGCCGGAGCAAGTCCTTCTGGCCCACCAATTAACAGACTGACATTACGACCATCTTGTTTCCACTTGTCTAACTGCACGGCTAATTTGGGTGTATCCCAACGGTCTCCTGGAATATCCAGTGTGACGATACGATTGCCTTTGCCGACAGCGGCAAGCATCAATTCACCTTCTTTTTCGAGAATGCGTTTGATGTCTGCATTTTTTCCACGTTTTCCTGCGGGGATTTCGGTTAATTCGAAAGGCATATCTTTGGGAAAACGGTGAAGGTAATCCATAAAGCCGGTCTGTACCCAGTCCGGCATTTTAGTTCCGACAGCGATGAGTTGTAATTTCAAACTCAGCTCCAGAGCTTTTCTAGTTCGTACATGCGGCGGCTTTCATCTTGCATGATATGGACGATGGCATCACCAAGGTCGACAACAATCCAGTCTGAAATGCCTTGACCTTCAACACCGAGAGGCATTAAACCGTTTTTACGGCAGGCATCAATTAAACGATCAGCCACAGACATCAGGTGACGAGTTGACGTCCCTGTGCAGATGATCATTTGGTCAGTAACACTTGATTTCCCATGGACATCGATCGAAATGATATCTTCCGCTTTCGCATCTTCAAGTTGATCGATAATAAATTGTTGGAGTTCAGTTCCTTGCAAAAGGTTCACCTTTCATTCAAATTGAGAGAATCTCTTGTTAAACACTATTCTTGTTAAAGACTGTTCATCATTGTGCTTTCTAGGGGGATCCCCCTAGCAAAGTGCCGCCATTTTACCCCAGATTTTCACAAAAATCGGCTAAATTATTTTTTATTGGCGTAAGTGGGCAATTTATAGGGATATCTTATCCATTGGGCAAGATAATTATCGTAACTTTACAAACAAAATATCCCTATCTCTTACGTATCAATATTCTAGAATAAGCGCTGAGTTGTGCAATTAATTAAATCGAAATTAAGTGAATAAAAGAGAATAAATTATTTGCTGACATTCCTATTTGGTTAATAGAAATAAAATTGCTTATTTTTGATACAAATGTTGCTGTTGAATATAGTGATAAACTGCGCGAGGGAGTAAATCTTCACAAGCCTGACCTTCGCTGAGTTGTTCACGTATTTCAGTCGCTGAAATATTAACCAGTGGTGTATCGCCAATAAAAATCGAACCACAGGGCGTTTGGCTCAATACTTGAGGGTCTTGCACTTGATGCTGTTGCAGCCACTGTTGCATATCTGGATCGGTAAAATGCGTGGCGTAACCGGGTCTCGCACAGACCAGTAAATGGCATTTATCTAATAGCTGAGTCCAGCCATGCCATGTATTAATGGATAACAGGGAATCTTGACCAATAATGAACGCAAGAGGTTGTTCATGACCAAGTTCTTGGCGCAATTCACTGAGCGTTTCGATTGTAAAAGAGGGCGTATTTCGCTGGAGTTCTCGGGTATCAACAGTAAACAGTGGGTTATTTTGAATGGCCAGTTTTACCATTTCTAATCGCTGGGTAGGGCTAGCTTCCGGCTGAGGTCGATGAGGTGGAACGTGGTTCGGCAGCAAAATGACTTTTTGCAGCCCCACCTGATTAGCTAATGCTTCAACAGGGCGTAGATGCCCATAATGAATAGGGTCAAAAGTCCCCCCAAATAGCGCTTGTAGACCTTGTGGTTTAGCGTTCATCATTCATTACCATTGATATTAGGTGATTAGCTATCAGTTATTATCGCGGCAGAATAAAATGTTCTGCATCGGTTTTACCACATAACACCATGGAAAGAGACTGCAAATCCGGCCATGAAGAGTGGGAAAAATCCTGCTTAGTGTGAATTTCAGCTTGGGTGAGTAGCATCAACGCCGATTGTAATTGATGTAAGCTCAAACGTTGTAGTGCCTCGCCTAACAATCCTCGACGGTTTTGCCAAACTTTATGTTGGTCAAATAGCGTTTTTAATGAGGTGGTCGCAGATTGGCGTTTTAACGTGATCAGCAACATTAATTCCCGTTGGATAGCTCGCAGTAAAATGACAGGTTCAACATCTTCTTGCTTGAGCTGCTCAAGGATATGCCATGAACGGCGAGGCTTACCCGCTAGGATCGCATCAACCCAATGGTAGGGCGTAAAATGGGCGGAATCATTCACCGCACTTTCGACACGAGGGTAAGTGAGCTTTCCATCCGGATAGAGCAAGGAAAGCCTTTCCAGCGCTTGCGCTAATCCCAATAAATTACCTTCATAGCAATAGCAAAGTAATTGGTTTGCTTCAGTTTCTAATGAAAGCCGCATTTGGCTAGCACGTTTAGAGACCCACTGCGGCAAACGCTGATATTCAGGCGTTAGGCAACTGACATAGATACCATCTTGGCTGATGGCTTTAAACCAAGCACTGTTTTCTTGCGCTTTAGTGAGTTTATGCCCGCGTAGAACTAATAGCAGGTCGGGGTGAAGTAAACCGGCGAGCTGAGTGAGTTTGTCTGCCATCGCGGCATTAGGACCATTTTCAGGCAAAAACAGGGTGAGCATTTGGCGACTGGCAAATAGACTCAGCGCTTGGCAGAGACTAAAAATTTCATCCCAATCCGTATTTTGCTCTAAAGCGAAAGTAAAATGCTCTTCAAAACCTTGCTGACGTGCAACTTGGCGAATAGCATCTTGGCTTTCTTGAATAAGAAGGGGCTCGGAGCCCCAAATGAGATAGCGGCCTCTTAGAGACTCTTGTAACGAAGAGGCCAGCTGTTCAGGATAAATGCGTATCATTATTCGGCAACAGGTTTCTCAGCCGCTTGAGCTTTCGCCTTTTCTAACTCAGCACTGTGAACCAGAAGCAGTTTGCGCACGATGTTACGTGCCGCTTGTTGTTGCATCTCTTGCTTCACAATCTCGTTCTCAGCATCTTTTGCGAGCGCTTCTAACGGGTTATCAAAGAAAGTCCGCACAACTTTTGTTTCCAGCGGATAAATAGCGCCATCCGGCATTAACACTTGCGCCTTCATGACCAGTGTCAGTTGTTTCTCTGCTGCTTTACCATCTTGATAAATCGAAACGGTATCGGTGCTTTCTGTTGAACCTACGATTTTCAAAATAGGCACATCAGCGCGACCAGAATCTAGCAGAGTCACGTTATTGAGTCGTAGCTGTTCCCTAACCGCACGAGTTTGGTAACTGTACGGGTCGCCAGAACTTAACTGTAATGTTTTCAATTCTTCAGGAAGTTGCGTGGTTCCTTGAAGACGAAAACCGCAACCTGCGGTGACTAGCACCGACAGGCTGAGAAATAGAGTTATCAGATAGCGCACTTGGGCTCCTTATCAGCCAACAACTAAGTTCAGTAATTTACCTGGTACGTAAATGACTTTACGGATGCTAACGCCTTCGAGGTATTTCGCGACGCTGCCTTCTTGTGATGCCATTTCCAGAACGAATTCTTGGTTAGCATCAGCAGGTACCGTGATACGACCGCGGACTTTACCGTTAACTTGAACAACAACCAGTTTAGTATCATCGATCATGGCTTGTTCGTCAGCCACCGGCCAGCTTGCAAAATCGATATCGTCATTGTGACCTAATGCTTTCCACATTTCGAAACAAGCGTGTGGAATGATTGGCGATAACATCAGCGTGATAGCATCTAAAGATTCTTGAACTAAAGCGCGGTCTTGCTCAGTCTCTTGCGGAGCGCGAACTAACTTGTTCATAAATTCCATGACCGCTGCGATAGCGGTGTTGAATGCGTAACGACGACCCACATCGTCAGTCACTTTCGCGATGGTTTTATGTAAGTCGCGACGTAAATCTTTTTGTTCTGCGGTTAATGCGCTGATATCTAATGGCTGAGTTGCGCCTTTTTGTGCGTGTTCGTGAACTAAACGCCATACACGACGAACGAAACGGTTAGCCCCTTCAACGCTAGACTCTTGCCACTCCAGAGTTAATTCTGGTGGCGCAGCGAACATCATGAACAGACGGACGGTATCAGCACCGTATTTTTCGACCATTAATTGTGGGTCAATACCGTTGTTCTTAGATTTAGACATCTTGCTCATACCAGTATAAACCAGTTCATGACCTTCGCTGTCTACCGCTTTAGTAATACGGTTTTTGTCATCACGTTCAACAATTGCATCCGCAGGAGAAACCCATACACGCTGACCATCGCTACCGGTGTAGTAGAAGGCATCGGCCAGAACCATACCTTGGCACAGTAAACGTTTTGCTGGCTCATCAGAGTTCACCAGACCGGCATCACGCATTAATTTGTGGAAGAAACGGAAATACATTAAGTGCATGATGGCGTGCTCAATACCACCGATGTATTGATCCACAGGCAGCCAGTAGTTTGCGGCTTCTGGGTTCAACATGCCATCGTCGTATTGTGGGCAAGTGTAACGTGCGTAGTACCAAGATGATTCCATAAAGGTATCGAACGTATCGGTTTCACGCAGCGCTGGTTGACCATTAATGGTGGTTTTTGCCCACTCAGGATCCGCTTTAATTGGGCTTGTGATGCCATTCATGGTGACATCTTCCGGTAAAATAACCGGTAACTGGTCTTCAGGAACAGGAACCACGGTGCCATCTTCTAAGGTTGCCATTGGAATTGGCGCACCCCAGTAACGTTGACGGGAAACACCCCAGTCACGTAAGCGATAATTGACTTTGCGTTGACCTGCGCCAAGGGAAACCAGTTTGTCAGCGATAGCGTTGAATCCAGCCTCGTTGCTTAAACCAGTAAATTCACCTGAGTTGATCAGGGCGTTTTTCTCAGTCATCGCTTCTTGAGATAAGTCAGGCGTGTTGCCTTCAGCATCTGCAATCACGGCTTTGATTGGCAGATTGTATTTATGAGCAAATTCCCAGTCACGTTGGTCGTGAGCTGGAACTGCCATCACTGCACCTGTACCGTATTCCATCAGAACAAAGTTCGCGACCCAAATTGGTAATTTTTCTTGGGTTAATGGATGGACGACATACAGACCTGTCGCCAGACCTTTTTTCTCCATGGTTGCCATATCCGCTTCCGCAGTTTTGGTATTACGGCACTCATCGATAAAGTCGGCTAATTCGCTATTCGCTTTGGCAGCTTCTTGCGCTAATGGGTGACCTGCAGCAACCGCCACATATGTCGCACCCATAAAGGTATCTGGGCGGGTGGTGTAGACAGTTAATTTGTCTGCGCGATCAGCAACATCAAAGGTGATTTCCACACCTTCAGAGCGACCAATCCAGTTACGCTGCATGGTTTTAACTTGTTCTGGCCAATCTTCCAGTTTGTCCAAGTCATTGAGCAGCTCTTCAGCGTAGTCGGTAATTTTGATAAACCACTGAGGGATCTCTTTACGCTCAACTTGGCTATCGCAGCGCCAGCAGCAGCCGTCGATGACTTGTTCGTTTGCTAGAACGGTTAAGTCGTGTGGACACCAGTTAACGGCGGAGGTTTTTTTGTAGACTAAGCCTTTTTCATACAGTTTAGTGAAGAACCACTGTTCCCAACGGTAATATTCTGGCGTACAGGTGGTCACTTCGCGGTTCCAATCGTAACCGAAGCCCAGCATTTTCAGCTGACCTTTCATGTAATCAATATTGGCGTAAGTCCATGGTGCCGGCGCGGTGTTATTTTTAACCGCGGCGCCTTCAGCTGGCAGACCAAACGCATCCCAACCAATTGGTTGCAGAACGTTTTTGCCCAGCATACGCTGGTAGCGGGAGATCACGTCACCAATGGTGTAGTTACGAACGTGGCCCATGTGTAGTCGACCAGAAGGGTAAGGTAGCATGGACAGGCAGTAGTATTTCTCTTTGCTGTTGTCTTCTGTCACTTTGAACGTTTGGTGTTCATCCCAGTGACGCTGTACTTTAGGCTCTATATCTTCTGGACGATATTGTTCTTGCATGGCACCGATAATCCTATGGTGAATAATCGCTACAGTTTAGTCTGTAGCAGGTGAATGTCTTGTCTATAAAATGGATCCGCATAGCATAGCGGATCACACATGAAAACAACAATGCTGAAAGCCATTGTGTCTGTAAAAAACGATGAATCGTCGATTAGATGAATTTACAGGGACTTGGTCTTGCTGTTTCAGCTGTTTGTTATATTTTGTGCTACATAGTGGTTGGCGATACGTTGATATCGCCATACGTTGGTGAAACTAAGAGCGCGCACAAAATAATAAGCGTATCGCCTATCATAATTCAATTTACTACCTAAAACTTGAACTATTTCAGGGGGAATTTGCTTTGTTCGCAATTTTATTTGAACTTAGAACACGTTAGAGAATTTTTTAAGAGATTTCAAGCGCAGAAAAGTGACAATCAAAAAAACGAGGTGAATTTTGTGCGGGTAAGAAATGTTGAGGGAAAAGTTGCAAAAAGCCCTGTCGGACTTTCTGCAACCTAAAGCGAGATTAATGTAAGATTTTTGCCAGAAAATCTTTCGCGCGGTCTGACTTCGGATTAGCGAAGAAATCCTCTTTTTTGCTGTCTTCGATAATTTTACCTTCATCCATGAAAATCACGCGGTTAGCCACTTTTTTCGCAAAGCCCATTTCGTGCGTTACCACCATCATGGTCATGCCTTCATTCGCTAACTCCACCATAACATCCAGCACTTCGTTGATCATTTCTGGGTCTAGGGCGGAAGTTGGCTCATCAAACAGCATGGCAATCGGATCCATACATAGCGCGCGGGCGATAGCGACACGTTGCTGTTGACCACCAGAGAGCTGCGCAGGGAATTTATTAGCATGGCTCGCCAATCCCACACGCTCCAGTAATTTTAAGCCTTTAGCTTCAGCGGCTTTCTTGTCACGGTTTAACACTTTAACTTGCGCTAATGTTAGGTTCTCAATAATGGAAAGGTGAGGGAACAGTTCAAAGTGTTGGAACACCATACCGACTTTTGAGCGCAGCTTCGCAAGGTCAGTTTTTTTGCTATTAACTTGGATATCGTTAACGAAAATTTCACCCTGTTGAATTGGCTCCAACCCATTTACTGTTTTTATTAATGTGGATTTACCAGAACCAGATGGCCCGCATACAACCACAACTTCGCCTTTTTTGACTTCAGTTGTGCAATCTGTGAGCACCTGAAATTGGCCATACCATTTCGATACATTTTTCAGGGTAATCATGAAACAGTCCTTTTCTTAAGATAATTCACCAGCATTGAAGCGCCGAAACTGAAAATAAAGTAGATGAGTCCCGCAAAGAGTATCATTTCGACTTGCGTACCGTCACGCTCACCAATATTGGTAGCGGTTCTGAAGAAGTCGGTTAACCCAAGAACATACACTAATGAAGTATCTTGGAATAATACAATACCTTGGGTCAGCAATAATGGTACCATCGCTCTAAACGCTTGCGGTAATACGACTAAACGCATGGTTTGCATTTGGGTCATACCTAAAGCGAGGGAGGCGCTTGCCTGACCTTTCGAGATGCTTTGAATACCTGCACGGATAATTTCAGAGTAGTAAGCCGCTTCAAAAAGACAGAAGGCTACCACTGCGGATATTAAACGAATATCATTTTTTGGTGATAAGCCTAGAACATTTTGTAATATGTTAGGCACAACTAAATAGAACCAAAACAGTACCATAACTAGCGGAACTGAGCGGAAGGTGTTGACGTAAAAGGCCGCCAGCCAGCGCAGTGGCTTAATGCTGGATAAACGCATAACGGCGAGTACGGTTCCCCATAAAATCCCAACCACAATGGCTGCTGCTGTAATTTTGGCGGTGATAATAAAACCATCCACTAAGAATGGGATGCTTGGCTCAATGGAGCTCCAATCAAATTGATAAGCCATCTTAGCGTCCTCCTAGTGTGCCGGGTAAGCGCACTTTGCGCTCAAGCAAGCTCATTAGTAGCATAATAATCAAGTTGATACCGACATATGCCAGAGTGATTGCTGTGAAAGATTCCCAAGCATGGGCGGAGTAATCGAGTAATTTTCCTGCTTGTGCCGCCATATCCACTAACCCGATAGTGGATGCGATAGCGGAGTTTTTCACCAAGTTCAGCATTTCCGAGGTCATCGGCGGTAAAATGACGCGATAAGCATTCGGTAGCAGTACATAGCGATAGGTTTGTGGCAGTGTTAACCCCATTGCGAGCGCTGCATTACGCTGCCCTCTAGGCAGGGATTGAATAGCCGCACGAACTTGCTCAGTCATTCGCGCAGCCGTAAACAAGCCAAGGCATAGCATGGAAGAGAGGAAGAACTGGTAGTTAGGATCTAACTCCATTTTAAACCAGTCGCCGATGGATTGTGGCAGCAGTTCAGGGATCACTAAATACCAAGTGAAGAACTGAACAATCAGCGGAACGTTACGGAATAATTCAACGTAAGCAGTGCCTAAAAAGGCTAAAAAGCGGTTAGGTACTGTGCGTAAAATACCGAAAAATGAGCCAACCAGAAAAGCGATGATCCAAGCGCAGATGGATAGCGTGACAGTGACTTCTAAGCCAGATATTAACCACCCTAAATAGGTGGTATTCCCAAATGGGGCATTCTCAAGGAATATCCCCCAGTTCCAATTAATTGACATAATATGACTTCCTGTGGGCAATTTGATTGTCCCGAATACCGTAATAAGAGAAAGCAAGGCGGGAACGACCGCCTTGCGACTCCTACTTCAGTAACACCCTGTTTGTCTTTTTTATTAGTTTAATGCTTTATCGTTTGGTGATTTGAACAGCGCCTTCATTTCATCAGATAACGTAAACTTCAGATTCAGGTTTTTCGGTGGGATAGGTTGATTAAACCAGCGGTCGAATGATTTTTCCGCGGCGCCAGATTTTTGTGCAGTTGAGATAGTTTCATCGACCAGTGCTTTGAATTGTGGATCATCTTTACGCAGCATACAGCCGTAAGCTTCTTCAGTTTGTGGTTTTGCTACGATTTCCCAGATATCCGGTTGTTTCGCTTTTGCGCGCTCACCAGCTAATAGGGCATCGTCCATCATAAAGGCAACAGCACGACCAGATTCTAAAGTACGGAACGAGTCCCCGTGGTCTTTAGCACTGATAATGCGCATCTTCATGTTTTTCTCATCATTTAACTTATTCAGGATCACTTCTGACGTTGTCCCTGAAGTGACAACCACATTTTTGCCAGCTAAATCAGCAAAGTCTTTGATACCGGAGTCTTTTTTCGCCAGTAGTCGAGTACCAACCACGAAAATGGTATTAGAGAAGGCTGCTTGTTTTTGTCTCTCTAGGTTATTCGTTGTGGAGCCACATTCGAAATCAAATGTGCCGTTTTGCAGTAATGGAATACGGTTTTGCGAGGTGATAGGGATCAATTTCACCTGTAAATCAGGCATATTGAGTTTCTTTTTCACTGCATCAACAATGAGGTTGGAATAGTCTTGTGAGTAGCCAACAACTTTCTGATTATTATCATAGTAAGAGAATGGCACTGATGATTCGCGGTGACCCACGACTATCACACCATTATCTTTGATTTTTTTCAGAGTACCGTTTAATTCTTCTGCTTGAACTGCGCAGGTTGCACCCAAAAGCATCATTGTTAAAACAAGCTTGCTAATACGCATAATTACAGCTCCTTTAGAACATCGGTGTCAATCCGCCATATTTCGAGGTTTGTGTTTTAACGATACATTACTCGATTTATTTTGGTTTTGTGGTGTTGTGTTTGCAGATGTTTCGTGAGGTTTTCATCATGACACGATCATCGGCTGTATGTTTTATTATTGTTAAAAAGTAATTAAAAAATATGAGTTTTGAAAACGAATTGTTTTAAATTCGGGAGCTGTCTCGCATATTATTTAGGCAGTTGTGAACTGCGACACCAATAAAGAGACAAACTGCCGAAACTCGACTATCGTGCACCGAAATCGTGCAAAATAGTTTCGTTTTGCCATTTATTAAGTAAGTAGCAAGTTCCGTGCCGCTTTTCGGATAAAGTGCAAAAAATAGTTAATTTTATAAATGAGAGTTGTTTGTAAAGTTAGATGATGGTGCTTGTGTTGCTTATTTGCCTGTGTAAGATGTAACCTGTTATTAACTTAATTAGCTAATTATTGTGAATTCAGGAAGATAATCTGAGACAGACATGACGAGGTCGATAAAGCTAGGTAAAGGATTAGTGCTGTTTGCCTGTCTGATGGTGTTGATTTGTATGAATCAAAGAGCCGTCGGGGAGCGCCTATTCGCCTCAATGTTTACATCAGCTTCAATACAGACTTCTGCGGTAGCGAATCAAATCCAGCTTTCTTCAGAGCATTATCTTTCTGATATAAATGAACAAAATAACAAGCCCGTGAAGCTTTCAACGTGTGAATTAAGTTCCAAATCACTCCTTACTCTTGTTCCTGCTGTGATAGAACCTCTCTTTTTTATATTTCTTTCTTTAGCGGCATTCGCTATCTTTTGCACTAGGCTATTTATATATAGAGCAAACCGTGAAGAGAGCCATTCCCCACCTGGCGTTCGGCGTCATCTACAATTCTGTAATCTTCGGGATTAGAAAGCCGCGGCTTATTGTTCGTCGCTGTTATTTATTCTGGAGGGATCATGCGTTTTTTTATTAATGCGTTAATTGTTTTATTTACTGTATTTTCTAGCAGCTTACAGGCTGCGGATACAGGCTGGTTGCAACCTGCAAACACGGGGTTTATGACCGCAAACACACCGAGCCATGTACAGGTTCGCTTGCTGAGCTCTGCACAAAATGAGGGCAAGGTCGATATTTTACTGGATGTAAAACTTGATGATGGCTGGAAGACCTATTGGCGCTCACCGGGAGAAGGGGGCGTAGCACCGGAAATAAGCTGGTCTTCACCTGTCAAAACCGTGGAGTGGCTATGGCCAACGCCGGGGCGCTTTGATGTCGCTGGCGTGTCTACACAAGGTTATATGGGAGATGTGGTTTTCCCTATTACAGTCACCAGTAGTGAGCATCTCGATAAATTGTCAGGCACACTGACATTATCTACGTGCAGTAATGTTTGTATTTTAACTGACTACCCTTTTGAATTGGATCTCACTGAACCGGCTCCTGCGGATTTTAGCTGGGCATTTAATCAAGCAAAAGGTAGCGTGCCTGCGGCTAGTGGGCTTGTTGAACAGGCGCAATTTGGCTTTGCTGGCAATAAATTGACGGTAGAGTTACAAAAAGCAGCCGATAATACCTGGATTGACCCACATCTGTTTACCGATGTTGTAGATGGCGCGAGCCTTGGGGTTCCATCCCTAAAATATTCTGGCAACAAGTTAACTGCCACCATTGATGTTAGCGATGACTGGGGCGGTGAAGCGCCTAATCTTGTGGGTAAAACGGTTTCATTTGTCGTGGCGGACGGTGAGTTATCTCAACAAATTCATGGCAATGTCGTGCCTTATACGGGGTCTGCAGCTGGGGATGACAGTGGACACGCGTTGGGTTTATGGCAGATAGTTCTATTTGCGCTACTTGGCGGTCTGATCCTGAATTTAATGCCGTGTGTGTTGCCAGTACTGGCGATGAAACTCGGCTCTGTCTTATTGGTTCCTCAAGGTGAACAAAATACCATTCGTCGGCAATTCTTGCTCTCTTCATCGGGGATTCTGGTCTCATTCTGGTTATTAGCCTTATTGATGACATTCTTGCGATGGGGACAGCAGGTTGTTGGTTGGGGAATTCAGTTCCAAAGCCCGTGGTTTATCGGCTTTATGGTGCTGATTACTGCGCTGTTTACTGCGAATTTATTTGGGTTGTTTGAAATTAACCTAGGCAGTAAAGCAAATACGCGTTTAGCCACCGCAGGTGGGCAGGGTAATAGCGGGCATTTCTGGCAAGGGGTTTTCGCGACACTCTTAGCGACACCTTGTTCTGCACCCTTTTTGGGCACGGCTGTCGCCTTCGCCTTGGCGGCTCCAATGTCAGAGTTGTGGCTGATTTTCACGGCATTAGGTATCGGAATGAGCCTTCCGTGGTTACTGATTGCGGCATTCCCTGTGATTGCGAAAGCGTTACCAAAGCCGGGAACATGGATGCTGAAGTTGCGCGCTGTACTGGGCTTAATGATGTTGGTTTCCTGCTTATGGTTAATCAGCTTATTAATTCCCCATTTTGGTGCAATGACCGCGACCGCTATCGCCGTACTGTTTTTATTAATCTTAGTGTTCTTTATTCTTAAGAACCGAGGGGTACGCGCGGCAATTTTCCCATTTCTATTATTCTCGGCACTGGGTGCTGGGTTTGCTTGGATGGCGATAGACCAACAGCAAGGTCACCAAACGCTAGCTGCCGATAAAGTTCAATGGCAAACATTGTCTGAAGATGCGATTACACAAGCGCTGGCGGATAATAAACGTGTGTTTATTGATGTGACCGCAGACTGGTGTGTGACGTGTAAGGCGAATAAATATAATGTCCTACTTAATGACGAAATTCAGCACTTACTGAGTGAACCGGATGTCGTCGCGCTACGGGGTGACTGGACAAAACCTTCACCTGAAATCTCGGCGTTTTTGCAACGTCGAGGGCAAGTGGCTGTACCGTTTAACCAGATTTATGGCCCTAATCTGACAGAGGGGAAAATACTGTCAACAATACTTGATCGTGAATCTGTATTATCAATTATGACTGAGGCCAAAGGAGCCGAAAAATGAAAAAGACGATATTAGCTGTTTTATTTTCCTCACTAGTATTAGGGGCCACAGCACATGCAGCGCCACTGACTGCCGACCAAGAAGCACAAGTTCGTAAGCTGGTACGCGATACATTAGTTGAGAATCCAGAGATCCTTGAAGAAGCGATTGTGGCTTTACAAGCGAAACAAGGTGAAAAACAACAAGCGCAAATGAAACAGGTATTAAAAGATCAGCATGATGCCCTGTTTAATGATCCTACTAGCCCACGTATTGGCTCGAAAGACGCGAAATTAGTCTTGGTGAACTTTACTGACTTTAACTGCCCATACTGCAAACGTTTTGATCCACTGTTAGAAGATATTGTGAAGAAAAACCCAGATGTTGCAGTTGTCATCAAGTACCTGCCATTTAAAGGGGAAACCTCACTGGAATCTTCGCAATTAGCGATGACCTTATGGCAAGAAAATCCAAAAGCGTTCTTAGCTCTGCACCAAAAACTGATGGCGAAACAGGGTATGTTATCTGATTCAAACATCAAAGAAGCGCTGAAAGCAACTGGCAATGATAAGTTAAAAGCGAATGATAAGAGCCGTGCAGCTATTCGTAAAAACCTTGAGCTGGCTAATATGCTGGGTGTGAATGGTACGCCTGCAACGTTAGTGGG
This sequence comes from Providencia sp. JUb39, assembly GCF_012272845.1. Lineage (NCBI taxonomy): Bacteria > Pseudomonadati > Pseudomonadota > Gammaproteobacteria > Enterobacterales > Morganellaceae > Providencia > Providencia sp. JUb39. Next base: position 1,172,707 of record NZ_JAAWXD020000001.1, read on the forward strand.
TGATGAAATGATCCCAGGCGCTGTTGATGCACAAGAATTTGAACGCATCGTGAAAGAACAGCTCAGCAAAGCGAAATAATGCCGTGATGGGGAGACTGAAAAAGTGGTCAAAAGAGCTTCTCGTATTGGCGATTATTTTGGTGATCGCTTTTACGGTGATGGACTTTTGGCGTAAACCGCAAAGCCTTGCCCCCGTGTTATTAGAGCCACTCACCCTTGTAACGGGTGAGGTGGTTTCTATTGCTGAACTCAGCCAAAAACAGCCAGTATTAGTCTATTTCTGGGCAACATGGTGTGGTGTTTGCCGCTTCACATCGCCAACCGTTTCTGATTTAGCAAAATCAGGAGTTCCGGTGGTGACGGTAGCACTGCGTTCGGGGGAGTCTTCTCGATTGTTAGCCGGAATGGAAAAAAAGGAATTAGATTTTCCTGTCGTGAATGATAGCAACGGTCAGCTGGCTGCGCAGGTTGGCGTGACAGCAACACCGACCTTTATGATTATTGATAAAGGCGAAATGGTGAGTTTTACTTCTGGCTGGACGAGTTATCTGGGGCTGAAAAGCCGTTTATGGCTCGCTTCGTTTTAATTAAATGCCCTTGGTATCAGAACCAAGGGCATTTTTCTTATCAAACTCTAATCTCAAACTCTTTCATCAAAATTCGAGATTGCGAATAAATCGATAGTCAGCCGATTGGGATTTCAAGCGGTATAAATTCGCTGGGCGCCCGCGTTCTTGACGTTTTTCCCCTGTATCAATCAGTAAATCAGCTTGGTCTAAACGGCGGCGGAAAGATTTATTCTGGATAGCTTTGCCGATTAAAACCTCATGAACATGTTGCAGCTCGGCTAAGGTGAATACTTCCGGTAGTGCAAATCCCGGGACAATGGAATAAAGGGATTTCTGGCGTAAACGTTCACGGGCATGTAAATAAAGCTGATAGTGATCGAAAGCCAGTGCCATGTCTTCAATCTCTTCGATGGAGACCCATTTAACGGAATGTACACTTTCAATGTGCGCTTCGCAGGCTTGGTGAGCAATAAGTGCGGTATAGCAGACTGTCACTGACCAGCCTCGAGGATCTCGCTCTGAATTTCCTACGGTACATAACTGCTCGATATAAGGAGGAACAACCCCCGTTTTCTCTTTTAACTTGCGATATACCGTATCGTCTAACGTGGCATCACAATTTTCATCAACGAACCCACCCGGTAACCCCCATTGACCTTTCTGCGGGTAATTAGCGCGTTCCACGAGCAGCACTTTTAAGGTGTTTTCATGATAAGTGAATAATACGGTATCCACCGTGAGCAAAGGAGTTAAATAATCTCGTCGATCATAATTAGATAAAAACTCTTTTTCTGTCATGTGGTTAAGATCCTTTCCCCGTTTTTAGTCTTGCGCTAAATCATACGCGAAAATTTATTTAGTGTCATTAAGACATTTAAGTGTTGACTTGTTTGTGTCTGTAGGACAATAATTAATTAAGGTCATAAAGACACTAATTGATTTCACAAAGACACTAAGTGGGGTAGACCATGTTAAATTTTAAATATTTCAAATCAGATTCATCGACATTCATTATTCAATCCATTAATGGTGCAGTACGTAAGCAAGGTAAAGGATTAAGTTTTTGGTATAACGCAGATAAAACATCCATTGCAGCATTACCTTTGAACGCCCAAGAAGCGCCATTTATTTTTAATCTACAGACGGCGGATTTCCAAAGCTTACGTATTCAAGGGCAAATTTCATTTCAAGTGAAATACCCAGAAAAAACAGCGGATGTCTTGAATTTTAACCTTGCCCAGGATGGTAAATCTTATGCGTCAGAAGACCCGTTAAAGCTGAGTGATAGGGTGGTTCGTAGCGCCCAAACCGTCATCCAAGCAAAAACGCAAAGCACCGATTTGCGAGATGCATTACTCATGGGGCAGCCATTGGTGATGTTGGTTTCTCAGCAACTGTCTGCGCATCCTGCTCTTGAATCGTTAGGCATAGAAATTTTGGATGTGGCAATTTCTGCTATTACACCGTCCCCTGAAACGCTCAAAGCATTAGAGGCTCAAGCTCGAGAGTCGATTTTGAAAGAGGCTGACGATGCGATTTATGCGAGACGCAAATTCTCCGTTGAGCAGGAAAGAACCATCAAAGAGGCGGAATTAGAAACGGATTTATCAGTACAAGCCAAGCAGCAGCAAATTGAAGAAGCTCGGTTGGATAATGAACGCACATTGCTGCGTGAGCGTGCTGAAATTGAACAAGAAGAGTTAATAGCTCAGGTTAATTTGGAAGCTAAGCGTAATGAGCTGGTGGCGCTGAGTGTTGAAAACCAACGTACTCAATCAGAAGCGGATGCTTATGCCATCGAAGCTAAAATGAAAGCGTATAGCCAATTGCCAGTGGAGAATTTGAAGGCGATGGCATTGGCGAAAATGAACCCAGAGCAATTGATGGCGATGGCATTTGAATCCTTGGCTCAAAACGCAGGCAAAATTGGTGAAATTAATATCTCACCAGATTTATTTGGTCAGCTAATGAAAAAAGGAGCTAAACAATGAGTCAGTATGATGATGTTCGCTTTGTGTTAGTGATGCGTAAAACCCGTATGCAGGAATTAATTGAGCGTTTCAATACCTGGTCGCAAGCAAAATTTTACCTTGAACATAATGATGTTGAAGTGAGTGATTACCTACTTGAACATGATGTGTATCAGCGGCAGTTAATCCAAGCTGAGTCGATTCTTAAAACGATGGGACGCTTTCAATTACTGGAAAGAAAACTGTTACCTAGTTATCAGTTTTCGGCGCGAGATATCGTGGTGGTCATAGGGCAAGATGGTTTAGTGGCAAATACCCTTAAATACCTTAATGGGCAGCCTGTGATCGCCATAAACCCAGAACCGACACGCTGGGATGGTAAATTACTGCCTTTTGAAATTGGGCAATTATCCGACGTGGTGGAGCGTACACTAACTGGAAGGGTGAACCACAAATCCGTTACCTTTGCACAAGCAACAACTAATGATGGGCAAACGCTATTAGCCGTTAACGACCTATTTATAGGACCTAAAAGCCATACATCCGCACGCTATCGGGTGAAATGGCAAGGGCAGCAAGAATTTCAATCATCATCAGGAATTATTGTCTCGACAGGGTTAGGGTCAACGGGATGGTTTCAATCTATTATTGCGGGGGCTCAGGCGATAGCGGGGACTCACTCCCATCCATTATCACAGGGGTTTGGCTGGGATGAAAAACGGTTACAATTCAGCGTAAGGGAACCTTTTCGCAGCCGAACGACGGGAACGGAATTAGTGTTTGGCACCATTGAGCAAACCACGCCATTACAATTAGAGTCTTTAATGCCTGAAAATGGTGTAATTTTTTCCGATGGTATTGAAGATGATTATTTGAATTTTAATGCAGGCTGTATTGCCTCAATTGGGATAGCAGAAACGCAGGGATTATTAATTGGTTAGGTTAAAAAAATCCCCGAATCATCAATCGAGATGTCGGGGATTTTTAATCGGTTTAAAGCGTCAATTAGTGACGTTTTTGACGACGATTAAGGGTAAATCCAACAATACCGAATATGGCGACTACACCCCACATCGGCCAGTTACTCCAACGAGCATAAGGGGTTAATCCCGTTGTTGGTGTGACTTTTTCAGCCAGTACCGCATCTTGGAACTGTGGCAGAATACCTTGAATGGAACCATCCGCACTGATGACTGCCGTTACGCCATTGTTGGTGGCGCGTAATAGCGGGCGACCAAGTTCTAATGAGCGCATTCTTGCCATCTGGAAATGTTGCCAAGGACCAATCGATTCACCAAACCAAGCATCATTTGAAATTGTCAGTAAGTAGTCACTGTCAGGTTTGAAGTTATCTCTAACTTGAGTACCCAGAATAATTTCATAGCAAATGGTTGCTGTTAGATGAATATTACCAATTGCTAATTGAGCCTGTTGATAATCTCCACGGCTAAAGCCCGACATTGGTAAATTAAAGAATGGCGCAAGCGGGCGAAGTAAATCTTCCAACGGGACGAACTCACCAAATGGGACTAAGTGATGCTTGTTATAACGATTCTTAGTCGGGTAGAGATAGGGTTTTCTATCGCCTAGCACAATGATGGAGTTATAGAATACCGAATCACCATTGACGGGTTTGGCATCGACAGTTCCGGTAATTAACCGCGTTTTGGTTTCATTCAGCAACGTGTCCAGCGCTTTAAGCCACGGCTGATTTTCCAGTTCCACCACAGGAATGGCTGACTCAGGCCAAATAATCATATCGGCTTTGCCAATATAAGGGCTGGAAAGCTTGATATAGCGATCTTTGGTTTGTTGCAAAAAGCCTGCTTCCCATTTCATTGATTGAGGGATATTGCCCTGCACCAATGCCACTTCCATGGTTTTATCATTCAGAGGTGTGAACCACTGGACGTTTTTGGCTAACAGTGGAACTAGCATCAATACAGCCGCACAAGCCAGAGGGATAAAACGGCGACGAATGACTGTCAGGACGAGTAAGCCGCTGATGCTAAATAGCAGCAGGGTAATCATCTCAACGCCAAAAATCGGCGCTAATGACTTCATCGGTCCATCAATCTGGGTATAACCAAATTGCAGCCATGGGAAGCCAGTCAGAACCCAGCCACGCAGAAACTCTGTCACTTGCCATAGCGCGGGTGCCATCAACACTAGGCGCCAAACATTAGCGTTAGGGGTGAGTTTATTGAGCAGCAGACCAAATAGACCAGGATACAGCGACAGATAGGCAGCCAGCAATATAACGATGAATACGTTAACGGCATCCGGCATCCCGCCAAAATCAGCAATACTGACATACACCCAGTTGACGCCGCTGCCAAATAAGCCAAATCCCCATGCGAATGCGATAGCAAAAGCTTGCTTGGCGGTTCTGTGTAGGGTTAATAGCTGGAGAAAGAAAATAGAAAGGAGAGCGGCGGGCCAGAAGTCAAAAGGCGAAAAAGCCAGTGTACCACTGGCTCCGAATAGTAAAGCCAGCAGCAGGCGTAGCCACTGGCTTTGATAAGTAGAGGATAAGTTCATTAACTCTGTTCTTCATCCAAAGTAGGCACTGGGGCATCGTCAGGAATTTTTACTTGAAGCAGTAAAATTCGACGACTATCTGCCATGGAAACTTTAAATTGGTAGTTATCGATGGTAATGGTTTCACCACGGGATGGTAAGTGACCAAAGGCTTGCATCACTAAGCCCCCAACGGTATCTACCTCATCATCACTAAAATGCGTGCCAAAGGCGTCATTAAAGTCTTCGATTTGAGTCAAGGCGCGAACAGAGTACGAATGACGGCTCAGCTGGCGGACATCCACATCATCTTGGTCGTCATACTCGTCTTCAATCTCACCGACGATCAGCTCTAAAATATCTTCAATAGTCACTAAACCAGAGACACCGCCGAACTCATCAATAACGATGGCCATGTGGTAACGCTGGGAACGGAATTCTTTGAGTAAGCGGTCTACTCGTTTACTTTCAGGAACAACAACGGCCTGACGTAACACTTTATCAATACTGAATGGTTCTGCGTCGGTACGCATAAATGGCAGTAAATCTTTTGCCATTAATAGCCCTTCAATATGATCTTTATCTTCGCTGATAACAGGGAAGCGAGAGTGGGCAGAATCGATGATGACATCGAGGCACTCATCAAGGCTTTGGTTACGTTTTAAGGTAACAATTTGAGAGCGAGGGATCATGATGTCACGTACCCGCTGATCGGCAATATCCATGACGCCTTCCAGCATTTCACGGGTATCCGGGTCAATTAAATCGTTTTGTTCAGAATCACGAATTAATTCGACCAAATCATCACGGTTTTTAGGTTCACCATGGAAAAGTTGATTTAACAATGCAAAAAAACCTTTCTTAGGCCCAGGGGTGTCACTACTCGAAGAGTTATCGTCGCTCATGGCGTTTAATTTATTATTCCTCAGTTAATTAGAAAAATCGCTAACCCATAGAGTTAGGTATGAATTGTTTAGCTTAAAACATTTTGTTTAGCGAAACAATTTATGGGTTAGCGTCGAAGCATATTCTTTACGTTAACAGACATCGTTTTACGTCTAAAAATGCTTGTTAACGTTAAAAATTATAGTGAGCTCACTCTTTTTCCGCAAGATACGGATCGGCATAACCCATTTCTGCGAGGATCTCGGTTTCTAATCCTTCCATTTCTTCAGCTTCATCATCTTCAATATGATCATAACCGAGTAAATGCAGGCAACCGTGAACCACCATGTGCGCCCAATGTTCTTCTTCACTTTTTTGCTGCTCGGCGGCTTCTTGCTCCACTACTTGGCGGCAAATAATTAAATCCCCTAACAGCGGAAGTTCCACTTCTGGTGGCGCTTCGAATGGAAATGACAGCACGTTGGTTGGCTTATCTTTTCCACGATAAGTTAGATTTAATTCATGGCTTTCGGCTTCATCAACAATACGAATAGTGACTTCACTTTCAGCTTGAAACTTAGGTAATACAGCATTGACCCAGCGCTGGAATATCGCTTCAGAGGGTAAACCGTCGGTATTTTCGCTCGCTATTTGTAAATCGAGAATAACATCGCTCATTTAGTGATTTTCCTGCTTTTCAAGCTCACGTTGTTGCTCTTTTTCTTCTTTCAGTTGCTGGCGACGTTTGCTGTCTTGCTCTTCCCATGCTTCATAAGCCATGACAACTTTCGCTACGACAGGGTGACGCACCACGTCTTCGCTATGGAAGAAATTAAAGCTTAAATCATCCACGTTCGACAACACTTCGATGGCGTGTCTTAAACCGGATTTGCTGCCTCTTGGCAAGTCGACTTGAGTGATATCCCCAGTGACGACAGCTTTAGAGTTAAAACCAATACGGGTTAAAAACATTTTCATCTGTTCGATGGTGGTGTTTTGGCTCTCATCTAAAATAATAAACGCATCGTTCAGAGTGCGACCGCGCATGTAAGCCAGTGGAGCCACTTCAATCACATTACGCTCAATCAGTTTTTCGACTTTTTCAAAACCAAGCATTTCAAACAGCGCGTCGTACAGAGGGCGTAAATAAGGATCCACTTTCTGGCTTAAATCACCCGGCAAGAAACCCAATTTTTCGCCTGCTTCAACCGCAGGGCGGGTGAGCAGAATTCGGCGTACTTCTTGACGTTCTAATGCATCGACGGCTGCTGCAACAGCAAGGTAAGTTTTACCGGTTCCCGCAGGACCAATTCCAAATGTAATATCGTGATCTAAGATATTGGCAATGTATTGCGCCTGATTTGGGGTTCGAGGTTTGATCACGCCGCGCTTGGTCTTGATATTCACGGCTTTACCATAGTCAGGCACGCTTTCTGCGGATTGTTCAAGCACTCGGCTATCGACAATCGCAAGGTGAATATTTTCAGGATCAATGTCAGGGATCACACCGCGGATTGGCGCGGTATCAACGTACAGCTGGCGTAAAATCTTACTGGCAGCTTGGATATTAAGCGCTTTACCTGAAAGCTTAAAACGGTTGTCTCGGCGATTGATTTCAATGCCAAGACGACGCTCTAATTGCTTAATATTGTCGTCAAATGGCCCGCAAAGGCTCATTAAACGCTGATTATCTGCGGGCTCTAAAAAAATCTCTTGTGTTGCGATTTGCAAAGGTTTGTTATCGGTCACTGAGTATCCTATCTTTAGGGTTGGAAGTTACCAACGCCAAGTTCATCTTCTTTACGGGTTCGTGCAATTACGGATTCTGGGGATTCATGAACACGTAGATCCATTTGATCTTCGGTACGAATCACTTTACCGCGTAAAGAGTTGGTATAAACATCGACGATTTCGACATCAACAAATTTACCGATCATGTCCGGAGTGCCTTCAAAGTTCACTACGCGGTTATTTTCGGTACGACCTGAAAGCTCCATCACATTTTTACGTGAGGTGCCTTCCACTAAAATACGTTGTACTGTTCCCAGCATGGCACGGCTGAAGCTCATTGCTTGCTGATTAATGCGCTGTTGCAGCAGATACAGACGTTGTTTTTTCTCGTCTTCGCTAACATCATCCGGTAAATCAGCGGCTGGCGTACCCGGACGTGCGGAGTAGACGAAGCTATAGCTCATATCAAAATTCACATCAGCAATCAGCTTCATGGTTTTTTCGAAATCATCGGTGGTTTCCCCTGGGAAGCCAACAATAAAGTCGGAGCTGATCAGAATGCCTGGGCGCGCTTCGCGTAATTTACGAATAATCGCTTTATATTCCAAGGCGGTATGCGCACGTTTCATCATGGTGAGTACGCGGTCAGAGCCACTTTGTACTGGTAAGTGTAGGAAACTCACTAGCTCAGGTGTATCGCGATACACTTCGATGATGTCATCGGTAAATTCGATTGGGTGGCTGGTGGTGAAGCGTACGCGGTCAATACCATCGATAGAGGCCACTAAACGTAATAATTCTGCGAATGAACAGATTTCACCGTCGAACGTCTCGCCACGGTAGGCGTTAACGTTTTGACCCAGCAAGTTAACTTCACGCACGCCCTGAGCGGCTAATTGTGCAATTTCAAACAGAATGTCATCACAAGGGCGGCTAACTTCTTCGCCGCGAGTGTACGGCACAACGCAGAACGTACAGTATTTGTTGCAGCCTTCCATGATAGAAACGAATGCCGTTGGACCTTCAGCACGAGGCTCAGGTAAGCGGTCGAATTTTTCAATTTCAGGGAAGCTGATATCAATAATTGGGCTACGATTACCTTGAATTTGGTTAATCATTTCTGGTAAACGGTGCAGAGTTTGCGGGCCGAAAACGATATCAACGCAAGGTGCGCGCTGGCGAATAAAATCACCTTCTTGTGATGCGACACAGCCACCAACACCAATGATGATGTCAGGATTTTTGTCTTTGAAGAATTTCCAACGACCAAGCTGGTGGAACACCTTTTCTTGGGCTTTTTCGCGGATCGAACAAGTGTTTAATAACAACAGATCTGCTTCTTCAGCAATTTCAGTCAGTTGATAGCCGTGGGTGCTTTCCAATAAAGAGACCATTTTAGATGAATCGTATTCGTTCATCTGGCAGCCCCAAGTTTTCATATATAACTTTTTATTTGTCGACATGTCGTGTATCCGGTGTTTTCGAGGTCTAAAATAGGGACTTCGAAACGCGTTGTAAATCCAAAGTCCTACCCTATGATGATGGGGAAATTCACCGCATTTTGATTAAGAACAGCGTTCTGTATTGGATTAAATGCAAAAATCACCCAGTAATAACATGCTAAAATAATATCATCACCAAATACTTAAGGGCAGGCTATTTGCCTATTGTTTTAAAGATTGACGAGTATTGTATTCATTTGAGGCATCAGTGACCAGAGCCCGAGCGTAGATATTGCCTGCGGGGGTAAGAATTTTTCGGTATACTAAATAAATCAAACAGTTAATAGTAGCTATCATGATGAATAAACTAACTGAATTTTATGATGTTGTTGTGGTTGGTGCGGGAATGACCGGCGCCGCAGCGGCATTAGGCTTCGCCCAAGAAGGGATGAAAGTGGCTTTACTTGAGAAAGCCCAGCCGACCGAGTTTGACGCGAGCAGTATGCCAGACGTGCGTATTTCTGCCATCAGTAGTGCCTCTATTGAATTGCTAAAGCAATTAGGGGCATGGAAGCATGTAGAAGCAATGCGTAGTGCGCCATATCGCGAATTAGAAACCTGGGAAGAGCCGGGCAGCAATGTGATTTTTGATGCCAAAAGTTTAGGCTTACCAGAGCTTGGCTTTATGGTGGAAAACCGCGTTTTACAGCTGGCATTGTGGCGTGAGTGTGAACAGTACAGCAACCTTGAGTTAGTCTGCCCAGCCACGTTGGTGAATTTATATCAACCTCATGGGCAAAAACACTGGATGGTTGAGCTGGAAGATGGGCGCGTTCTGGAAACTAAACTGGTGGTTGGCGCAGATGGCGCTAATTCTCAAGTGCGTAAAATGGCCGGTATTGGAAGCCGAGGCTGGCAATACCGTCAATCTTGTATGCTGATCACTATCCAAACGGATGCGCCGCAGCAAGACCGTACATGGCAACAGTTTTTCCCATCAGGCCCAAGGGCATTTTTACCGCTGTATGATAACTGGGCGTCCCTCGTGTGGTATGACAGCCCCGCCAAAATTCGCCGTTTGCAAAGTATGTCTATGGAGCAGCTCACAGGTGCTATCTCGGAAGCGTTCCCTGAGCGACTTGGTGCAGTAAAAGCCATCGCATCGGGCGCCTTTCCGTTAACACGTCACCATGCAAGCCGTTATGTGATGGATGGCTTGGTGCTGATTGGTGATGCGGCGCATACTATCAATCCGTTAGCGGGTCAGGGAGTGAACCTCGGTTATCGCGATGTCGATGTGTTATTGAAGGTCATTTACCAAGCGCGTGAGTGTGTTGAGACATGGGAGTCTTTGGATGTGCTTAAGCGCTATCAGCGCCGTCGTTTACCCGACAATCTAGTGATGCAGGCGGGGATGGATATTTTCTATATGGCCTTTAGCGAGAATTTACCGGGCTTGAAAATGCTAAGAAACTTTGGCTTGATGACTGCGCAACGTGCGGGCGAGGCGAAAAAATTAGCGCTAAAATATGCGCTGGGGCTGTAATCTACTGAACCTATTTATTGTTATTTGTTACCCAGATAAGTTTCTGGGTAACTTCCTCATGATGACTCTTCTGTATTTACATCTTGCTCTTGCATATTTAATAGCGGGATCCCGTATTTTTCTCCCCACTCTTGCAGAGCATTAATCACTGTACTTAAAGATTCACCCGCGGGGGTCATTGAGTACTCGACTTTAGGCGGTACTTCAGGATAGACATGTCGAGTAATTAGCCCATCGCTTTCGAGTTCTCGTAATTGCTTGGTCAGCATACGCGGCGTAATGAAAACTAGTTTCCTTTTTATTTCATTAAATCGCAGTGTTTTTCCCTGTAAATGATACAGGATCACGCCTTTCCCTTTTCCGCCCATTAGCTCTAATGAGGCTTCAACAGGGCATCCATCGTAGGTGTAGTTTGTATAACGTCTTTTTTTGATAGTATCCATTTGTATAGTATATGCCATTAATGTGCGTACTTGTCTGTTTGTACTTTTAACATTAGGATGTTCAAAATTCAATACAGTTTATTTAACTTAGAGGATCCAATGAACTTAATTAATGTTTTAAATACCCGTTATGCAACGAAAAGCTTTGACCCGAGTAAAACGATTTCTGATGAAACTCTGACTGAGATAAAAGCGTTACTCCAATTAAGCCCTTCGAGCGTTAATGTGCAACCTTGGCATTTCTTGATGGTAAGTAGCCCTGAAGCAAAACAAAAAGTTATCAATGCGACGGCAGGCGGATACTCATTCAATGAAGAGAAAATTCGCAATGCATCCCATGTGGTAGTGATGTGCGCAAAAACAGAGTTGCCTGAGGATTATTTACTGCATCTTTTAGATCTCGAAGATGAAGAAGGGCGATATCTAAAAAGCGAGTTTAAAGAGCAGAATCATATGGCTCGCTCATTTTTTGTGAATTTACATAAGAATGAATTGAAGGATTTACCGCATTGGATAGAAAAACAAGTTTACTTGAATATGGGGGCATTATTATTGGGCGCAGCGGTTTTAGGGGTTGATGCCTTACCAATGGAAGGTCTCGATTTTTCAATTCTTAATGACGAATTCGATTTAAATGAGAAAGGGCTAAGTGCGGTGACGGTAGTTGCGCTGGGTTATAAAACCGAAGACGATTTTAATTCTGCCTTACCGAAAGTGCGTCTTCCATTGAATGAAGTCGTGACTGAACTTTAATTTGTTAGATAAAAAATAAGCCGCGGTTGCGGCTTATTTTCGTTATGGAAGTAATAAATTATTTATTATTTGCGATATCGACAGAAGTCGTTGGTTGTACTACATCTTCTTCGGTGATGATTGAATCTAAAGATTCACCTTTGGATGAGAATGCATGAGCCAGTTTTTCGGTATCTAACTCTTTTTCCCAACGCGCAACCACGATACATGCACAAGCGTTACCGACTAAGTTGGTCAGCGCACGGCACTCAGACATAAAGCGGTCGATACCCAGAATCAGTGCCATACCTGCAACTGGAATGCTTGGTACGACCATCAGCGTTGCCGCTAAGGTAATGAAACCTGCACCCGTTACACCCGCCGCACCTTTAGAGCTGATCATCGCAACTAACAGCAGGGAAATTTGCTGCCAGAGCGTCAGTTCAATATTGGTCGCTTGAGCAATAAACAGCGCCGCCATCGTCATGTAGATGTTGGTGCCATCGAGGTTAAATGAATAACCGGTAGGGATCACTAAGCCCACGACGGATTTTTCGCAACCAGCGTGCTCCATTTTTCTCATTAGGCTTGGTAATGCCGCTTCAGAGGAAGAGGTACCCAGCACTAACCATAATTCATCTTTGATGTATTTGATCAGCTCAATAATCGAGAAGCCGTTATATTTAGCCACTGCACCCAGTACGACCAGAACAAACAGCAGGGAGGTGATGTAGAACGTCATGATCAGCATCATTAAGTTGCCGATAGACGAAATACCGTATTTACCAATGGTAAATGCCATCGCACCAAATGCGCCGATAGGTGCCAGTTTCATCAACATCGCAACCATCTTGAACACAGGCTCAGAGAAGTTTTGCAGCAGTTTAACGATAGGCTCACCGTGTTTACCGGTTGCTGCCAGTGCTAAACCAAAAATTACCGAAATAAACAGGACTTGCAGAATGTTTCCGTTCACCAATGGGCTAATAACGGTGTCTGGAATAATATTCATGAAGAAGCCAACGATGGTAGATTCGTGTGCTTTTTCAACATAGCCCGCGACTTTGGCATTATCTAAGGTTGCAGGGTCAATATTCAGTCCAGAGCCTGGCTGAATGACGTTAGCGACGATTAAACCAATAATCAGTGCGATAGTTGAGAATGTGATGAAATACAGCATTGCTTTACCTGCAACGCTACCAACCGCTCTCATGTTGGTCATGCCTGAAATACCGGTCACAACCGTTAAGAAAATGACTGGGGCAATAATCATTTTCACGATTTTAATAAACGCATCACCCAACGGTTTTAATGACTCTCCGATGTCTGGGAAAAAATGCCCAAGGGCAATACCGAGAGTGATGGCGACGATGACCTGCACATATAAAATTTTATATAGTGGTTGTTTTATTATGTTTCGCATAAGTTTTCTCTGTAAAAATATTGTGTTATAGCAATTATAATTATTGGTTTTTTTACAACTGAGTTGAGATGGATTGGAAAGTTGGACTGATAATTTAAGACGAAAGGGGGCTTACGTATTACTAATCTAATCTAACTACAATTCGCCGCAAGATTACCACTTTATTTGGTTATGTGAAAATGACTGACATCACACTTCCGACACAAAGGTTGCGTAAAGGTAAATGGGATGTGTTAAATGTTTTTTAAAAGGTTAAAAGAAAATTTAAAGGCAGAATGATGGTTTTAAAAAGCATTAAATAAATAACGCATTAAGTTTATTTACTTAATTTTTTAAATTGTTTTGAGAGTATTTTTTGCTGATGAATACAGAAGAGGATGGCTGGGGTACCAGGATTCGAACCTGGGGATGCCAGGATCAAAACCTGGTGCCTTACCGCTTGGCGATACCCCAACAACAAAAAAGAAATGGTAGCTACGACGGGATTCGAACCTGTGACCCCAACATTATGAGTGTTGTGCTCTAACCAACTGAGCTACATAGCCATTGTATTTTCTTTACTGTGTGATTTTACTACTTGGTAGGATAATAGATGGCTGGGGTACCAGGATTCGAACCTGGGGATGCCAGGATCAAAACCTGGTGCCTTACCGCTTGGCGATACCCCATCCGAGAATATCTATTATTTATTTTCACTAAGAAAATTAATTGCCTTTAAGATGGCTGGGGTACCAGGATTCGAACCTGGGAATGCCAGGATCAAAACCTGGTGCCTTACCGCTTGGCGATACCCCAATCTTAAATTCAATTTTTACCGAGAAGGAAAATGGTGCGGGAGACAAGACTTGAACTTGCACACCTTGCGGCGCCAGAACCTAAATCTGGTGCGTCTACCAATTTCGCCACTCCCGCAAAGAAATGGTGGCTATGACGGGATTCGAACCTGTGACCCCAACATTATGAGTGTTGTGCTCTAACCAGCTGAGCTACATAGCCATCTTTTTTTTGCTTAACCTTCATCGGCGTTGCGGGGCGCATTATGCTAATTACAGGCAAGACAGTCAACAGCTTTTTGCACTATTTTTTAGAAAATGCGTCTGTTTGTTTGATGAATAATCATTTTGTCGATAAAGCCAGCAAAAAACAACCCCGAATTTGAAAAAATGTGATTTGTTATTATTAAGATGGTTAAAAATTACACTGGAATTTATTGCGCTATTTTGCTGTTTACCGATAAGAAAGAGCACAAAGTTAGCTTTCTAATAATCTTTGGAGCAATTCCCCATTTAACATGGCGCGTTTTGTCAGCGCAAATGCACCAATTGCTGAATTATGAACCAGTTGCGAGGTAACAATCGGTAAGTTTTCACGGAAACCTTTTAATGCTTGGGTATCAATGCAGCTTTGAATTGCGGGTAATAGAACCTGCTCAGCTTCAGTAATGTCTCCGGCGATCACCACTTTTTCAGGGTTAAACAAGTTAATAGTGATAGCGATGGCTTTACCAATTTGGCGACCGACGTGTTGGATAACCTCGGTTGCCAGTGGGTCACCTTTATTGGCGGCTTGGCAAATATGGGAAATAGAACTGGTTTCCGGGGTTAATTGGCTCGCATAGCCCTGTTCTAAGCGCTGTTTCACGCGCGCTTCGATGGCTTGGTTGGAGGCGATGGTTTCTAAACAACCAAAATTACCGCAATGGCAAAGGTCGCCTAGTGGGTCTACTTGGATATGCCCAATCTCTCCAAGATTACCTCGATGGTTAAGAAGGATCTCTTTATTAACGACTAAACCGGCTCCAGCGCCTCTGTGAATGCGTACAAGAAGCGAGTCCTCACAATCTTGGGTGGCACCGAAATAACTCTCAGCGAGAGCTAGGCTGCGAATATCGTGCCCAACATAACAGGTGAGATTGAAATGCTGCTGTAGGTTATCAATCAGCTTCCAGTTATCCACTTTAATGTGTGGCATATAGTGGACAATCCCAGAGTGCGGATTAACTAGCCCTGGTAATATCACCGAAATAGCAATCAGCTCACGGATACGTCGCTGCTGCAGCGAGATAAAATCTTCAAGTGCCGCAATCAGTTTCTCTTCGACGATTTGCTGGGTAGGTTCTGTAATAGGGTAGTGACCATCAGCCAGCATTTTGCCGCTAAGGTCATACAGGGCGATTGTGGCATCGTAACGCCCCAAGCGCACTCCGATGGTGTGGAAATGTTTGTATTCGGAGACAATGGAAATAGCGCGACGGCCTCCGGTGGAGGCCTGCTGGTCTACTTCTTTGATTAAACCACGTTCGAGTAATTGGCGGGTGATCTTAGTGACACTCGCTGGCGCAAGCTGGCTTTGTTCCGCTATCTGAATTCTAGATATCGGTCCTTGTTGATCAATCAGGCTGTAAACGACAGCACTGTTGAGTTGTTTTACGAGATCAATATTACCAATTTGCTTTAGCGAGTGGCTTTGATTCATCAGCTAGTTACTCATTTTTATAGACTTCCTCTCCATTTACATAAGTTGAAAGGACTTGGAAGTCTTGGTTAAAGGCAGTCAAGTTAGCCGTTTTACCGGCTTCGATGGAACCTAATGTTGCCTCTACCCCAATGGCTCTTGCTGGGTAAAGGGTTGCCATTCTTAATGTTTCATCAAGAGGAATGCCAACATGTTCAACACTGTTTTTCACCGCATTAATCATGGTCAGGGAAGAGCCGCTCAGTGTGCCATTTTCATCGACACATAATCCATTGCGGTAGTATATGGTTTTACCTGCGAAGATAAAATGATCCATTTCACCTGTTTGGGGATCAATTCCCGCTGGTGCTGTCGCATCGGTGACTAAAACCAGCTTATCCCCTTTGAGTTGTTTACTATTGCGAATATTGGCCCATTGAACATGTAAACCATCCGCGATAATGCCTGCATAGACTTCAGGGGTATCGTAAATTGCGCCAACCAGACCAGGACCACGACCCGAAATATATGGCATGGCGTTGAATAGGTGGGTTGATGCGCGAATACCTGAGCGGAAGCCTTGACGCGCTTCTTCATAGGTAGCGTTGGAGTGACCCGCTGAAACCACAATGCCAGCTTCGGTGAGCTGGTGGATAAAGCGTTGCTCAACAATTTCAGGTGCGAGCGTGATCATGCTAATCGCGTCAGCGTGTGCTGCTAAGTAATCCATCATCTCAACCGATGGCTTACGGATAAATTCTGGGTTATGAGTCCCTTTTTTAATCAAATTAATGTAAGGACCTTCAATATGTAAACCAAGCGCTTGGTTTTTATTCTGTTTCAGATATTCAGTCATGACATCAACGCCATGCTTCATCAGTTCATCTGAACAGGTAATAAGTGTTGGCAAAAAGCTAGTACACCCCGCACGCTCATTGGCTTTTTGCATGATTTCGAGGTTTTTCAATGTGACGTTTTCTTCGTTGTCATTGAATTGCACGCCGCCACAGCCATTCACTTGGAGATCGATAAAGCCAGCCGATAGAATGGCACCTTTCAAATCTCTACGTTCGATATCGTGAGCGAGTTCGGATTCTGGGCACACCGCTTTGATGATTTCGCCATCAATAATGACTGCGTGGTTATCCAGTCTTTCGTGACCTGTAAAAATAATGCAATTAGTTAATGCGTACATAGCGTAAAACTCCTGACCGCGAGTAAAATGGGTCACCGACCCGCATCAGTATGGCGGGTCGGGTGTTCGATACTCTATCTATTTTAGGCGCTTTTAGAGACGCTAAAACAGAGATGAGTATAAATTAATCAAATTGCTCGATATTCGAACATTCTAATTGTTTGAAATATTTGAGCGTTTTGACTTTCAATTCTAATGTTGCTGGCTCATCACAGACAATCAATGCTTTTGGATGTAGCTGCACACAGCTGATTGTCCATAAGTGGTTAACAGAACCTTCTACCGCAGCGTGAACGGCATCCGCTTTGTTTGCACCCGTCGCTAATACCATCAGTTCTTTAGCATCTAATAAAGTCGCAACACCCACAGTTAATGCATATTTAGGAACTTGATTGATATCGTTATCAAAGAAACGGGAGTTAGCTTGGCGAGTTTCTGGCGTCAGCGTTTTGATACGCGTTCTCGAACTTAAAGAAGAACCTGGCTCATTAAACGCGATATGACCATCATTACCTACGCCACCCATAAACAGGTTGATTTGACCGTAGGATTTGATTTTGTCTTCATAGCGTTGACATTCAGCGTCGACATCAGGTGCATTACCATTGAGTAAATTGATGTTTTCAGCTTGGATATCAATGTGATTGAAAAAGTTTTGGTGCATAAACGTGTGGTAGCTTTGTGGATGATCTTTTGGAATACCAATGTATTCATCCATATTAAATGTCACGACATGCTTAAAGCTGACTTTACCTGCTTTATATAAGGCAATTAATTCTTTGTAGGTGGCAAGCGGAGTTCCGCCAGTCGGTAAGCCTAGAACGAAAGGGCGTTCAGCTGTCGGATTAAATGCGTTGATTTTATCAGCGATGTACTGTGCGGACCATACGCCAACATCATGAGCATTATTTAATGGGATAAGCCTCATGTACTTTTACCTCTAGTGTTTCTTTAAATTTATACTTGTAGGACCCCGAATCTCAATTGTGTTGATCATTTTCAACATTTTCTTATGACTGAGGTACTTGGAGTATATACAGCAAATCATATAAAAAACTTATTTTTAATCATAAAATAAGTTTTCGAGAATAGCTACTAATTTAGTCAATATTAGGTTTCTTTCGTTGACATTTATCACAGTTTCTAGCTATTTATTTTGTATCGCGAAAAAATTCATCTATTCTATGAATTGCTATAATTAAGCGACTTCGGATATATTTCCGATGCGTGAAAATAAGATCCTGAAATGGGACAAAAATAGAGCGATACAAAGGGGGAGTTTGTGAATATTCTTAGCTACTTACAGCGGATTGGTAGGGCGCTTATGGTGCCTGTCGCCGTATTACCAGCCGCCGCAATCCTAATGGGGATTGGTTATTGGATTGACCCAGATGGTTGGGGTGCCAATAGCGCAATCGCTGCGTTACTGATCAAATCCGGTGCTGCCATCATCGACAACATGTCCGTGTTGTTTGCGATTGGTGTTGCGTACGGAATGTCTAAAGATAAAGATGGTGCAGCTGCATTAACCGGTTTTGTCGGCTTCTTAGTGGTGACAACACTGTGTTCGCCTGCGTCCTACTCAATGATTATGAGTGTGCCAGTGGAATCCGTCCCTGCTGCATTCAATAAAATCAATAACCAGTTCGTGGGTATCCTTGTTGGGGTTCTCTCTGCTGAACTTTACAACCGCTACAGTGGCGTTGAGCTGCCAAAAGCGTTGTCATTCTTCAGTGGTCGTCGCCTCGTCCCGATTTTAACCTCATTCCTGATGATCATCCTGGCATTCATTCTGATGTATGTTTGGCCGGTGGTGTATAACGGATTAGTGGCGTTCGGTGAAAGCATCAAAGACTTAGGTTCTGTTGGCGCGGGTATCTACGCCTTCTTTAACCGTCTATTAATTCCTGTTGGCTTACACCACGCACTGAACTCTGTATTCTGGTTCGATGTGGCGGGTATCAACGATATTCCTAACTTCTTAGGTGGCGCGAAGTCCATCGAAGCAGGTCTGGCAACAGTTGGGATTACGGGTCGCTACCAAGCGGGCTTCTTCCCTATCATGATGTTCGGTCTGCCAGGTGCGGCTCTGGCTATCTATCACTGTGCACGTCCAGAAAATAAAGCCAAAGTGGCTGGTATCATGATTGCAGGTGCGTTTGCTGCATTCTTTACTGGTATTACTGAACCACTTGAATTCTCATTTATGTTCGTTGCGCCAGTACTGTATGTGATCCACGCATTATTGACCGGTATTTCTGTCTATATCGCGGCAACAATGGAATGGATTTCAGGCTTCGGCTTCAGTGCGGGGCTGGTGGATATGTTCTTACAGACACGTAACCCACTCGCAACTCATTGGTATATGCTGATTGTTCAAGGCTTAGTCTTCTTCTGCATCTACTACGTGATTTTCCGATTCATGATCCGCAAATTCAACCTGTTAACGCCAGGCCGTGAAGTCAGCGCGGGTGACGAAACGGTTGATGGCTATGACGAAAACGTCAGCGATGCACACAGCGATGAAAGCGAAATTCAAAAAGAAGCTCGTCAGTATATTGCAGCAGTAGGTGGTAGTGACAACATCGTTAACATCGACGCTTGTATCACGCGTTTACGTTTAGGCGTAAAAGATTCAGCGGTAGTCAACGACCCACTTGCTAAACGTATTGGTGCATCTGGCGTGATCCGCCTGAACAAGCAAAACGTGCAAGTCATTGTGGGAACTCGTGCTGAATTAATCGCTAAAGCGATGACAGAAGTGATGGCAAAAGGCCCTATTGCGGCATCTGCGCCAGTTGCTGCTCCAGAAAAAAGCCAGCAAGCGGCACCAGAAAAAGCAAAAGGTAACGCGGTACTGTCGTTAATCGCACCAGTTAGTGGTGAAGTTTACTCACTGGATCAGGTTCCGGATGAAGCGTTCTCTAGCCGCATCGTCGGTGATGGTATTGCTATCAAACCAACCAGCAGCGAAGTCGTGGCGCCAGCCGCAGGGACAATTGTGAAAATTTTCCCTACTAACCATGCATTCTGCCTTGAAACCGCGAATGGCGTTGAACTGATTGTGCATATGGGGATTGATACCGTTGCATTAAATGGTGAAGGCTGTGAGCGTTTAGTCGAAGAGGGGGCTAAAGTTGAAGCGGGTACACCGATTCTGAAACTCGACCTACCATTCCTTGAAGCGAATGCAAAATCAATGATCAGCCCTGTTATCATCAGTAATATTGATGACTTCGCTGGCGTTGAAATTTTAGCGAAAGGTCAGGTTACTGCCGGTGAAACCGTTATTTATCACGTATTAAAATAATCTACGTATAGATAAAAAATACCGAGCAGTACCTAGGAAATGCCAGCTTAATCAGCTGGCATTTTTTTATCTAAATTATTCCGTAATTAATATCCAAAGCATTAATTCCACAAGCATTAACTCCCAAGGTATTAATTTCTATATTAATCAAGCATGTATTCGGTATAACCGAATTTAACTTTTTGGCACTTATTACTATTTTATTTCTCTTATGGCTTATTTTCTTTGAAGTAAATTACCCTTGTTAGCGAGGCGAAAAATCATTTAAGGAAATCGGTTGGTTAAAGGAAGCTGTTTTTAAAGGAATAAATAAGATGATGTCAAAAATAACGCTCGTGAGTGAAGCTAGTGAATATGTGTTTCAAAAAATGAACCATTTTTTTCAATGTTCAGGGAATCCGATTCGCATTCGTAGAATGAACAAAGAGAATTTAAAGTATTGCAATATCAGCTCGTTAGCAACTGAAGAGCCTTTGGATTGGCTTGAGTATCAAGAAATTGTTATGACCAAAGAGAGCTTTAGTTTCTGTTTTAAACTTATTAGCCGTAACCGAATTTTAGTCCGAATACCGGATAAAGCAGCGGGAGGTTGTGTCTGTAGCTATGACCCTCATAGCCGTCGAGCGACAATCGAAATACTGCAAAATTTTGAGAAAAACAATAAAGCATTAGATGGAAAAATGATGGTTTACTCATTGCTGAGTATTTTATTTTTTCTCATCAAGGTAGGGGGAGAGGGGGTCTATATTAACAACCCGGCTAACGAAGATCTTCTTGACTATTATATTGATGAATTGGGTTTTCAGGACGTCTTTAAAGATGGCAGCCTACTGTATAGCTCCAAGCAGCAACTGTTTAATCTCTTTGATGCGTTAAGGGAGCAGTGGAAACCCAAAGCAGGCCGAAACATAACAGGCATACCTAATGAGAGCGAAGAGCGACTTGCTGATGAATTTATGCGTTTGATTATCAGTGTCGCTCAAGCTATTAAGCAGATGCCCAAGGCGCCTAAAGGGGAATCTGTTGGGAAATTTGCCGATGAGTTTGATGTATGGCGAAAAATTAATTGATTGAATTCATAGAGATTTGTAACTCAAAGGTTATGTTTGTTAATTAATTTGGCGAAATCTCAAAGTGAGTTGTCAAATCTGCATAAGCACAGGATGGTTCTCAAGGATAAGATAAAAACTCAACCATCTTTGAGGATCATCCTGTGGATTTACTACTTTGTTTATTTGGTTTCATTTCGGGGATCACAACAGCGCTGTTCGGTTTCGGGGGCGGCTTTATTACAGTACCCCTGTTATATGCATTAATTACCCTTGTTTGGGGACCCCGCCATGATGCCAGCGAAGTTGCGATGCAAATCGCCGTCGCCACATCTACATTTGTGATGATTTTCTCATCAAGCTTGTCGAGTCGAGCACACTACCTGAAAGGGAATTTCAACTGGCAAATTATCAAACCTTTTATGCTACCTATTTCAATTGGCGGCATTTTAGGTGCGCTCATCGCGCTATCGGTAGACAGTGAATGGATCCGCTGGATATTTATTGGTTATCTCATTATCACTATTCTCGATTGCTTTATTCGTCCCGGATTTATGCAAACCCAATCAGAAGGTAATGCGTTAAGAAGAGGTAAATGCATTGAGGACACGCTCATCGGTACAGTGATCGGTACCGTCGCGGCATTTTTAGGTGTAGGGGGCAGTGTGATGACGGTACCTTTGATGCGTCGCCGTGGAGCGAGTATGTTGCAAGCGGCGGCATTTGCTAACCCACTGACGTTACCGATGGCAATCACGGGCTCTTTGATTTACTTCTATTTTGCTATGGAAAAGCACCTTGAATTAGGCTCTGGTTTCTTAGGGATGATTTATATTAAAGGCGCCTTAATTTTGATTGCTACCTCGTGGCTAGGTATTCGTTTTGCTTCGTTTTTGATGCCCTACTTGAGTGATAAACGCCATGCTCAAAGCTATCCCATTTTACTGATGGTAGTTCTTGGGGTCATGCTATTCGTATAAATAGCCTATTTTTTGATAAAAATCCCCCTTTGCCATTGCTTTTGCCGACTAACCTTAATCAAACGGTTGTTTCTGGACGTATTATGGTAGAATATATTCGGTTACTATACGAATTTAGCGCGCTTTTGGCACTGAGGAACGATGACAATGAATGAGGCAGATGCTCGCCCAACTAACTTTATCCGTCAGATCATAGATGAAGATCTGGCGACTGGGAAACACACATCAGTACATACCCGTTTTCCACCTGAACCGAATGGCTACTTACACATTGGCCATGCGAAATCAATTTGCTTGAACTTTGGTATCGCGAAGGATTATCAAGGCCAGTGTAACTTACGCTTTGATGATACTAACCCGGTCAAAGAAGATGTTGAGTATGTAAACTCCATTCAAAACGACGTCCAATGGTTAGGTTTCCAGTGGAGCGGCAACATTCGCTACTCATCGGATTATTTTGATATTTTATATCAATACGCGATTGAGCTTATCAAAAAAGGCCTTGCCTACGTTGATGAATTAAGTGCGGATGAAATTCGTGAATACCGTGGCACATTAAAAGAGCCGGGTAAAAACAGCCCTTATCGTGAGCGCCTGATTGAAGACAACTTAGCGTTATTTGAAAAAATGCGCGAGGGTGGCTTCGAAGAAGGTAAAGCGTGCCTGCGTGCGAAAATCGACATGGCATCGCCATTTATGGTTATGCGTGACCCAGTGTTATACCGCATTAAGTTTGCGGAACATCACCAATCCGGTAACAAGTGGTGCATCTACCCGATGTACGACTTCACTCACTGTATTTCTGATGCGCTGGAAGGCATTACTCACTCACTGTGTACATTAGAATTCCAAGACAACCGCCGCCTGTATGACTGGGTATTGGACAACATCACGATTGACTGCCACCCGCGTCAGTACGAGTTCTCTCGTCTGAACCTCGAATACACGGTGATGTCAAAACGTAAACTGAACCAATTAGTGACTGAAAAACACGTTGCTGGTTGGGATGACCCACGCATGCTGACCATCTCTGGTTTACGTCGTCGTGGTTATACTGCGGCATCCATTCGTGAGTTCTGCCGTCGTATCGGTGTCACAAAACAAGATAACAACGTCGAAATGGCGGCATTAGAATCTTGCATTCGTGATGACTTGAATGACTCAGCACCACGCGCAATGGCGGTTATCGATCCAGTTCGCTTAGTGATTGAAAATATGCCAGCAGGCGAAGAAATTCTGAAGGCACCAAATCATCCGAACAACCCAGAAATGGGAATGCGTGAAGTGCCATTTAGTAATGAGCTGTATATTGACCGTGCAGACTTCCGCGAAGAAGCTAACCGCCAATATAAGCGTTTGGTATTAGGTAAAGAAGTGCGTCTACGTAATGCTTACATCATCAAAGCAGAGCGCGTAGAAAAAGATGCAGAAGGCAATATTACCACTATCTTCTGTACTTACGATGCAGGCACATTAAACAAAGATCCAGCTGACGGTCGTAAAGTCAAAGGCGTTATCCACTGGGTAAGTGCAGCACATGCATTGCCAGCGGAGATCCGTCTGTATGACCGCTTGTTTACTGTACCAAACCCAGCAGCCGAAGATGATTTCTTATCAGTACTGAACCCAGAATCTCTGGTCATTCGCCAAGGTTTTGTTGAACCAAGCCTGCGCGATGCGCCAGCAGAAAAAGCGTACCAGTTTGAGCGTGAAGGTTACTTCTGCGCAGATAACAAACTGAGCAGTGCGGATAAGCTGGTGTTTAACCGTACGGTTGGGTTGCGTGATACGTGGGCTAAGATTGAGTCTAACTAAATCCTCGTCATACTTCGCGCTGTAGCGGCGTTGGCTGCATTCGCTAACCCTAGTCACATACTTTTGTATGCTCCTAGGGATTAGCTGAATCCTCGTCATACTTCGCGCTGTAGCAGCGTTGGCTGCATTCGCTAACCCTAATCACATACTTGTGTATGCTCCTAGGGATTAGCTCACTTGCCGCCTTGCTACAACGCGAATTATTTAGAGGATTGTAGGGATGGATTGTTGAGAACAGCCTAAAAAAGACCTCCAATTACTGGGGGTCTTTTTATATCAAAATACCGTTGTGGGCGTAGCAGAACACCCACAGAAGATTCAACGTTGGTTTGTGAAGTCTTTCAATCCATAGACCAATGATTCTACCCAAGCAGCATAATCATGACCACTTGACCATGAATGGAAGCTGGTTTTGTAGTGTTTATCTCGCAAAACATGTTCAAGCTCTTGGCTATTAAGCCAAATGCCGCCATCAGCACCTTGGTTTTCAAATAATCCTGCTTGTATCCAGAAACTGATCGGATAATGCGGCGATTGCTGATATTGACGAGTTAACCATCCTGGCTTTTCACCTTCAGGTGCCCACCAGTACGAGCCAGATAGGCTCAGCACATGACTAAATTGGTTTGGATATCGCAATGCGACCCAGGACGATGCTAATCCTCCATAACTTGCGCCAGCCACAATCGTCTTTTCATTATTTATTTCAATACCATTTTTGCTCACCCAAGGTAGCAGTTCCAGTGCCATAAAATCAGCAAAAGCTTGATTTGGAGGGAGTTCCTTGGAGCGACGTTTACTATCCAAACTATCTATAAAGACAATATTAATCGGGGGTAATTGATGATTAGCAATCAAACCATCAATTACATTGGCGGTGTGATATTTATCCTGCCAAATTTGACCATCAAACAAAAATAATGTCCAACTAACAGGCGTTGTCGCTTTTGGGCGATAAAGAATGATTTCCCGACTATTTCCAAGGAAATTACTTTTTAATGTATGTCGAGTCAAAGAGCCATGGCGTATAGGCTGTTTCATTGTATCGCGGGTAAAATACCGTGAGGGTTTTAAATCAAGTAAAGATGAAGTGTTCCACTTATCATCATTTTCTATACTCATAGTCGTGGGATTTAAAGGATCGGCTTGTGCAGTGACCAAAATCGCACGGCGTTGTTCACGCGCATTGCCATCTACTTTAGGAACGTCAGGTGCCAATTGATATTGCATACGCGTATCTGCGGGTACCACGTAGCTGCGAAACCAAACATCGGAGTCACCCAGTTTAAACATGGGATCATGATCGCCTGCCGGAGACCCTAAAATAAACACATTACCGCGCGCTGCACGCCACAAAAAAGTGACTCGTTTATGGGATGAATCTACGGGTTCAATTAAAGGCGTACCGATGAGTTGCTGTTTTTTCCAAAATGCATCTGTCGTTCCTCCTGCTGCCAGCTCCTTTGCGAGTTGCTGTAAAGTAGGACTGACTGGATCAAGTTTTCGCACGCGATTGAGTGGCTGAGTTTCTGTCACTTGCCAGTTAAACTGCCATTCGCTACCGCTATTTCCATATAACATTAATGATGAAACTTGCCCTGCCGGGGATGAAAAAAGTAGCGATTTTTCTCCATCAGCAGGTCCTGCTTCCAATAATGTGCGTAAATGATGGTTTTGCTGGTCGAGTAATTGTGCTCCTGTTGCCCCTTTTAGTGTGGCAGCAATATAGTTTTCATTAAGCGCTGGAAGCACAAAGCAAACCTTACCCTCGGTATCAAATATGCCTTCCTGAACCCCTTGGAGAGGCAGTTCGTTGCAAGGAGCGGCTATTGCGGGTGCTGCACTCAAAGCGACCATTACGTAAAGCAAAACAGACTTCATGAGCCCTCACTTTCAAGTTAATCGTTATTATTAATGAGATAGCAAAGGCTATATCTCAATTTGACATAGCCTTTGTTCTTACTCGTTGTTTTACCAAGCGTAATCGAACGTGACAGTACCCGTTCGGCCTATGCCATAAAAGCAGGCGTCACTCATACCGCAGGATGAAACATAATGTTTATCCATTAAGTTATTAACGTTTAACTGTATCGTTGCGCCTTTCAAAGAGGGCGAAATATTGGCAAGTTCATAGCCAACCATCGCATCGTAAAGTGTTACCCCAGGCACAGAAAAGCTATTATCCGCCCCTGCTTTGCTGGAACCGATATAGCGCACTCCCGCTCCTGCTTTCAGTCCATTCAGCATCCCGGAGTTTTCTTCATATTGTCCCCAAACAGAGGCCATATTTTTAGGAATTCGAGGAAATTCTTTTCCTTTTTCGGCACTGTTTGACGTTTCAAGCACTTTGGTTTTGGTATATGAATATGCTGCTGTAACGGCAAATTTGTCGGTAAGCTTACTGTTTATCTGGGCTTCCACACCTTTACTTTCACCCTTGCCGATTAGCGTCATATAACCTAACTCAGAGTCGTATTTAGGAATGTTTTTTTGCTCGATATGATAGAGAGATAAGGTCGCCAGCGTTTTTTGGTCAGGAGTGAGGTACTTGATACCGATTTCTGTTTGTTTTGCTGTTTTAGGATCAAACGGCTTACTTTCTGGCTTTCTGTTGGTTGCAAGATTTGGCTCAAAAGAGGTGCTGTAGCTAATATAAGGGGAAATACCGTTATCAAATGAGTATAACAATCCAACTAAACCTGTTAATTTGCCATCATTTTGTTGTGACCTGTCACTGATCGTTCTGTCTATCGTTTTGACTTCAATCCAGTCATACCGGGTGCTAGCTAATAAGTTCCAGTTATTCCATTCGATTTGGTCTTGAATATAAATACCGATTTGATCGCTTTTTTGTAGCTGGTCGGTGAATAATGTCTGTTTGGATTCATCAATTTTCTGGTATTGGGGGTTACGCCAATCAATATCATAATTGCCGCTTCTGTCACGCCAAAACTGTTTGTCCTCTTTAGTCCATTTGTAATCGACGCCGACTAATAGTGTTTGATAAAGCCCCCCATTATTAATGTCGAAATTTAAATGGGTATCAACGCCAAATGTATTGAGTTTCGTTTTTTCGCGCTGAGCCATTCGTTTTAGTACATAAGGATAGTTTTTAGCTTCATTTGCTAAGGTGTTAAATACTAAGTAATTATATTTTTCATCAATCTCTGCGTAGCGTGCCTTTTGAACCAGTGAAATTTTATCACTAAAATTGTGTTCAAATTCATACCCGATACTATGTTGTTTCTGTTTGGAAATATTATAGTCAGGATTGCTTATGTTGAAGTCTTGTGGAATTTTTCCTTCAGGGGTTGATTCAAGTGTGCCAACTTTAGGAAGAAAGTTTCGGTAACCATTTTTCGGTGAGTTTTGTAAGTAAGCCAGAAGAGTGAAAGTTGTGTCTTCATTTAGGAATGATATGGCGGGAGCGATGGCATATTTTTCTTCTTCATAGTCTCGTACCTGAGTATCTTTCTTTTTTGCTAAGCCATTTAGACGATAGAGGATATTTCCATCATCCGTTAGCTTGCCACCCAGATCAAAAAATCCTTCTGTTTTATTTCGATTACCGACCCGTAACTGAATTTTATTGATGCTCTGTGCGGTTGGTTTTTTGCTTGTCATAGCAATAACCCCACCAGGGCTTATTTGCCCATACTGCACAGATGCCGGTCCTTTAATCATCTCAATTCTGTCCAGAAACCAAGGTTCGGTTGTGCCCATGGACGAGGACGCATTTCCGCCAAAAGGAATGCCATCTAGAATTTTGTTCGCATAATCAAAACCGCGACTGAATACCTCATCATTACGATTTGAATCACCACGGTATTCGGTAACCACACCTGGTGTATACCTCAGTGCATCCACAACGGTTTCTGCCGCTCTGTTTTCTATTTGGGTTTTGGTCACCACATTCACCGTCTGTGGGATTTTCATTATCTGAGTCTCATTCTTCGTTGCAGAAGACGTCGTTGTTGCAGTATATGAATCACTTGAGCTTGGTGTAGTCACAACCAGAACATCAGTTGCTGAGGCAGCGAATGGCGAAACTATTAACAGTGATAGCGCTGATAGCTTATTTTTATTTAACATAGCAATACCTGTTCATCCCTATTTTCAACGTAAAATTTAAGACGGTATGGAAACCTAGCAGTGCAAGTTTTCACACGATGGATATTTTTTTGATTTGGTCAGGAGGGGATAAAAGTGAATTTTCCTTTTACCGTTCATACTTACACCGATGTATTCTTCGATATCTCTGGCGTAAATATATCTGAATTAAACCAATGTACTCTCAATGTAAAAATGTAAAATTTTCATATGCAAAACATATAGATACAAAACTTAATGCATTGGTCCTCTATTGTTTCTCAAACTTAAGCTTTATATTCTATATGATAATAATAATCATTTAAATAATGCATGATAATAATAATCATTAAGAATAACATATGGCAATTAATCAGTTTTTTATGTTTTAGAAAGTCTGCATTTCAATCAAATTGCTTTTTGAACAATGAGGCAACTATCAACTCATTTCATCAGCACATCTAATGCTTTGGTCTACATAGGGTTATAAGATTCGGATTCTGATTGGCGGATATATTGGGTCAGGTAAAAACTGACAAATAAAGCGCCTGCTAGCTATTGGGGGCGCTTTATTAATCGGGGGGATAGAGCGGGTTATTTAGCTTGTTTATCGACGTTATTTTTCAGTAAATCATGCAGATACTGATTGGCGCTGGTGACTTTACCTTGGGCATCGGTGACTTGGTACTCTTCTCCGGTGATAGAAGATTTTGATGCCACATTGTCAATAAACTGCTCTGTTGTCTGCAAACGTTTTTCAGTTTTACCCAGCTTTAATCGTAAATGGGATTCAGCTTCTGGTGCTGAATGACCAGAACCATTACGCGTGAAGGTTAAATTCTGCTGCTTACCCAACTCTGTTAACAACGCTTCAGTACGAATTTTCTCTTCAGGGCTTAGCGCAAGGGCTTTGGTGGTGACGAAAAGAGTTAAAAAAATCACTAAGATGGAAGCAAAACGGCGAGAGGCTTGAGTCAGTAACGATTGCACAGGAAACGCTCCGATAAGTTAAGATTGGAGAGATTATAGGCAGCCGTGATGAATAAACTATCAGTAATAGTCTGAGAATCACGCTTTAAGACAAACTTAGGTTTTAAGGTATAAGTTAAGGCATAAAACGGTAGCCAATTCCCGTTTCAGTTAAAAGATGTGCGGGGCGAGCTGGGTCATTTTCCAACTTCTGGCGTAAATGCCCCATATAAATGCGTAGATAATGATTATGTTCGACGTAACTCGGTCCCCAGACTTGCAGTAACAAATGACGCTGAGTGAGCACTTTTCCGCTATTGGCAACGAGTTCACTGAGTAGGCGAAATTCAATCGGGGTGAGGTGCAACTCTTCACTGCCTTTAGTCACGATGCGGTTGATAAAATCCACCGTGACATCGCCAAATTGAAAAGTAGGGCTTTCTTGGCCCGCTTTACCAAAGCGACGTAAAGCGACTCGGACACGGGCGAGCAACTCGCTAATACCAAAAGGTTTTGTCAAATAATCATCGGCACCCGCATCGAGAGCGGCCACTTTCTGGGACTCTTCTTCACGAGCAGAAAGTACGATCAACGGAATACTGCTCCATTGGCGTAAATCACGGATCAAATCCAACCCATCACCATCAGGTAATCCGAGATCTAAAATCACTAAGTCAGGCTGACGAGTGCCTGCTTCTATGAGTCCTCGCTGGTAATTTTCAGCTTCAAAAATTTTCCAGCCTTCACCCTCCAGCGCTAATCGAACAAAGCGGCGGATCTCTTTTTCATCTTCAATGATCAGGATTTGATGGGAACTCACAGTTTGCTAAGTGCTCCTAAATTTTGTTTTCGCTTTCGTTTTCAATCTCGGGTAACGGCTTTAATGGCAAAATAAAATGGAAGCTGGCGCCACCTTTTTCATTATTTTCAGCCCAAATTTCCCCTTCATGGAGATGGATAATAGCACGACAGATAGCTAAACCTAAGCCAACTCCCGGAATTGCCGATTCTTTTTGTGCGCGGGAAAATTTATCGAAAATGGTTTTTTCTTGCCCATCGGGAATTGCATTACTGGCATCCCACACTTCGATATGAGCTTTTTGTGATTCGATAGACGCTCGAATACCAATCGGAGTATCGCTATCACTGTATTTTATGGCATTTTCGAGCAAGTTAATGATGACGCGCTCAATCAAGTTACCGTCACAATACAAGAGTAAATCGGCTGGAATATCAATATCAAGTGGGTGACTATCTAAAGTGTAGTCCAAGATGCGA
The DNA here is from genome assembly GCF_012272845.1 of Providencia sp. JUb39. Taxonomy (NCBI): domain Bacteria; kingdom Pseudomonadati; phylum Pseudomonadota; class Gammaproteobacteria; order Enterobacterales; family Morganellaceae; genus Providencia; species Providencia sp. JUb39. The sequence goes on from NZ_JAAWXD020000001.1 coordinate 1,203,107, forward strand.
ACTGCGCTGCTCGTAATTTCTTGCAGAGATTCCCATTCCAAATTGGGGTGGATCCCCCCAGATTGTAAGCGAGCCATATCCAATAAATTATTCACTAAGCGCGAAGTGCTTAACACCTGTTGGCGCATCTGACTGACTTGTGCGGTGAGCGGCGAATTTTCGGCTGATAACTCCAACATCAAAATTTCGCTTTGACCAAATAAAACAGTCAGTGGCGTTTTGAGATCATGGGATAGGGCTGCCAGCAGTGAATTTCGTAATTGCTCCCGTTCAACATCCAATTTGGCTCTCTCTGCTTGTTTGGTCAGTTGCAGGCGGGAAAGGCTACTGGCGATTAATCCGGTAAAGGTTTGCAGCATACGTTGCTGCTCGGGGATCAATAATTGGCGAATATTACGCGGCTCAATGGCGAGCACGGCAAGGGTTTCATCCGCCGTTGTGATGGGCTGTAATTGGTACGGCACGCTGGGAAGTGTATCCGTCCCTGCACCGGCGGGCTGGCGCTTATCGAAGCTCCATTTTGCGATAGCTTTGTCGATTTGCAACTGGCTATAACCTTCGCACTGTAATGGCGTCAGTTGGTTATTTTCATCAGGGAGTAACAAACAGGTTTTTGCCTGAAAGGCATTGTTTAAAAAGTGGTAGCCTGTTTTGCCGATATCTTCCGTGCTGAGGGCTTGACCTAACTCTTTGGTCATTTCATATAAATGGCGCGTGCGTTGTTCTCGATAACGCGCAATTCTTGCCTGGTAGCGCATACCCGCGGTGAGATTCCCGACAACCACCCCCACAATCAGCATCACAGTGAACGTAACCAGATACTGCATATCCATAATCGCTAATGAAAAATGGGGCTGAACGAAAAATAAATCGAAACTGATCACGTTGATTAACGCGGCGAAAACAGAAGGGCGACGACCGTAAAATAGCGCGACTAATACCACGCCCAATAAATAGAGGGTGACTAAGTTGGCTTTATCCAGTGCCAATAAGAAGGTTCGAGAGAATAGGGTGATGGCTGCACACATGGCGATCGCCATTAAATAGCCATTGACATCAGAGCGCCATTTTTCGGTAAACGGCTTTCTTTCTGGCTCTTTATCCCAATCGCTTTTTTCTTCAAGGGCGACAATGATCAAATCTAAATCAGGTCCGAGTTTACCGAGTCTATCGGCAAAACCTTGGTGTAAATTGAATTTATACCATTTGCGGTGTTTATCGCGTCGGCCGATCAAAATTTTACCGAGGTTATGTTCCCGTGCGTAGCGCAAAATGGCTTTTTCTTCATTAGGATCAGAAAGCGTGGTGGTTTCCGCACCTAAATCTTGAGCTAACCTCAAGGCTTTTAAAATGGCACGGCGCTGATTTTCAGGAAGTTGGTGTAATGTTGGCGTCTCTACATACACCGCATGCCAAACACTGCCGAACTTAGCGGCAAGGCGAGCAGCAGCGCGAACCAGTTTTTCATTGCCCGTATTATGCCCGATACACAGGAGTAACCCATCGCGGGTATGCCAAACGGGGGCTTCACCTTTACCATCGCGAAATTCACGCATTTGGTCATCAACGCGATCAGCCGTGCGGCGCAGGGCTAATTCCCGTAAAGCAATTAAGTTACCTTTACGGAAGAAATGCTCGATAGCACGTTCAGCTTGCCCCGGAATATACACTTTGCCTTCTTTTAAACGTTGGCGAAGGTCATCTGGAGGCAAATCCACTAAAACCACTTCATTGGCGGCATCAAAAATATGGTCAGGCACCGTTTCACGCACGCGGATACCGGTGATGCTGCCGACAATGTCATTTAAGCTTTCAATATGTTGAACGTTAACGGTGGTGAGAACGTCAATACCTGCATCCAGTAATTCTTCGACATCTTGCCAGCGTTTAGGGTGGCGGCTGCCATTTGGATTACTGAAGGCAAGTTCATCCATCAAGATAATGGCAGGATGCCTTGCCAATGCAGCATCAATATCGAAGGCGTGCAGACGACGCCCTCGATGGCTGATTTTTAATGGAGGAAGTTGAGGGAGCCCATCCAGCAGCGCGGCGGTTTCTTCTCGTTCATGAGTTTCGACCACGCCAATCAGCACATCTAACCCTTGTGCTCGAAGGCGTTGTGCTTCTTGCAACATGGCGTAAGTTTTCCCGACACCAGCACAAGCACCGAAGAAAATCTTAAGTTTGCCACGTCCACTTTCGTTTGCCTTTACCAACAGGTCATCTGGGTTTGGGCGGATAGGCTCCTGATTATTCATAACTGACCTCAGAGATTTTGGCTGTTAGCTTCCCGTTGATAGGTATCAAGGGCAAGGTTTAACTCTAATACGTTGACGACCGGCTCTCCTAAAAATCGAAACAGAGGAGATTGCGTATTGTCAGAGATAAGCGATTTTACCTTGTCTATCGATAACTGTCTGTTTTTAGCAATACGCGGTGCTTGATATAACGCAGCGGCAACCGAAATATGGGGATCTAACCCGCTGGAAGAGGCGGTCAGTAAATCCACAGGCAGAATATCACCACCATCGGGTTCATGCTGTTTCAATGCGACCGAACGCTCAGTCAATTCTTTGGTTAACAGTGGATTACTGATAGCAAGGTTACTGCCACCGGAAGCCAGTGCGTTATAGGGCATTTCTGCGGTCACGGACGGGCGACCATAAAAGTAATTGTCATTTTGGTAAGACTGCCCAATCAACGATGAACCGATAATGCGATTATCTTGTAGGATCAGTGAACCCATCGATTGAGTTGGAAAAATGACATTAGCAAGCCCCGTCACGAGTAGCGGATAAGCAATCCCAGTTACCAGCGTTAACAGAACTAAAATCATCAATGAAGAACGAAACATGCTCATAATAGGCTCCTTAAATACCAAACAAGCTGATGAACATATCGATAAGTTTGATCCCCACAAATGGGACAATCAATCCGCCTAACCCATACAGGCTCAAGTTACGCTGTAAAAGTGATTGAGAACTCATTGGGCGATAATTTACCCCTTTTAATGCCAGTGGAATTAAGAACACGATAATCAAGGCATTAAAAATAACCGCCGACAGCAATGCCGAAGCAGGTGAGTGTAAATGCATAATATTCAAGGCATTGAGCTGCGGCCATGTGACCGCAAAACAGGCCGGAATAATCGCGAAGTATTTGGCAATATCGTTGGCAATACTGAATGTAGTTAATGAGCCGCGAGTCATCAGCATTTGTTTACCAATATGCACCACTTCAATCAGCTTGGTTGGGTTGGAATCTAAATCCACCATGTTACCGGCTTCTTTCGCCGCTTGCGTACCCGAGTTCATGGCAACCGCTACATCTGCTTGTGCTAATGCAGGGGCATCGTTGGTGCCGTCTCCTGTCATGGCGACTAAGCGACCTTCCGATTGATATTGGCGGATTAACGCAAGTTTTGCTTCGGGGGTGGCTTCAGCTAAGAAATCATCCACGCCTGCTTCTGCCGCGATTGCCGCTGCGGTTAGGTGGTTATCCCCCGTGATCATCACAGTTTTGATCCCCATCGCACGCATTTGTGCAAAACGCTCTTTCATGCCGCCTTTGACGATGTCTTTGAGCGCCACCACGCCGAGAACCGTTTGGCTATCAACCACCACTAACGGTGTTCCCCCTGTCTGCGCCACTTGTTCAACAAGTTTGTCGGCTTCGACTGGGAATTTGCCGTGGTTAGCTTCTACATAGCGGCGAATAGCGTCAGCAGAACCTTTGCGGATCATGCGTTCGCCGACGTTTACACCGCTCATGCGCGTCATCGCAGAGAAGGGCACAAAGGTGGCGTTCATGGCGTGAATATCACGCTCGCGTAAATTGAATTTCTGTTTTGCAAGCACCACAATACTGCGCCCTTCAGGGGTTTCATCTGCCAGAGACGAGAGTTGAGCAGCATCCGCTAATTGTTGCTCCGAAACTCCACTTAACGGTAAAAACTCAGAGGCTTGACGGTTTCCGAGGGTGATAGTACCCGTTTTGTCCAGTAACAGGACATCAACGTCTCCCGCTGCTTCCACAGCACGCCCGCTGGTGGCAATCACGTTAGCGCCCAGCATGCGGCTCATGCCAGCAACCCCAATGGAAGACAGTAGCCCGCCAATGGTGGTAGGGATCAAACAGATCAGCAGGGCAATCAGTACAATGATAGACACTGCGCCACCTGCACCTGCGTATTCTGTAGCAAACAAGGTGAATGGATACAATGTTGCACAGACTAAAACAAAGATAATGGTCAGTGCGGTTAATAAGATAGTGAGCGCGATTTCATTGGGAGTTTTACGGCGTTGCGCGCCTTCCACCATGGAGATCATGCGGTCTAAGAATGTTTCCCCCGGGTTAACCGTACATTCGACGATCAGCCAGTCAGAAAGTACGCGGGTTCCTCCTGTGACTGATGAAAAATCACCACCGGATTCACGGATCACCGGCGCGGATTCACCTGTAATGGCACTTTCATCCACTGATGCGCCGCCTTCAATCACTTCACCATCACAAGGGATGGTTTCCCCTGCGCGGATCAGGACGATATCGCCTTTGCGCAGTTGGTCTGAACTGACCATTTCTTGTGGCGCATCGAGAGAGGCGGTCGCCAGTTTAGTTGCACGGCTTTGCTGTTTGACGCCTTTTAAACTCTGAGCTTGAGCCTTACTACGACCTTCCGCTAGAGCTTCTGCAAAGTTGGCAAATAGCACCGTAAACCATAGCCATAAAGTGACCATGCCACTAAACCAAGCGTTACCTTCACTATAGCCAGCGACCATCGCTACCCATAATAAAGTCGTAATAATACTGCCGATGTAAACCACGAACATGACTGGGTTACGCCATTGTGCTTGTGGTGTCAGTTTTTTAATGGCATCAATTGTCGATTGGCGAACCAGTTTGCTATCAAATAATTGTGTTTTTTGATTTTTCATTTTTTCACCCTCATTATGCCGCTAACCAAATTTGCAGATGTTCCGCGATTGGCCCTAACGCAAGCGCAGGGACAAAAGTCAGCGCACCAATGAGAAGAACTGTCATGATTAATAAACCGATAAACAGTGGACCGTGTGTCGGCAATGTCGCAAGGCTAGCCGCTTGTGGTTTTTTCACTGCCATAGAGCCTGCGATAGCTAATACAGGAAAAATCACACCGAAACGTCCAAGGAACATGGCTAATGCCAGCATCACGTTGTAATACGGCGTGTTCGCGCTTAATCCTGCAAATGCACTGCCGTTGTTGTTGGCTGCGGATGAGAAAGCGTACAACACTTCGCTAAATCCGTGAGCGCCAGGGTTAAGAATGCCGGCACGTCCTGCTTCGGTCATCAGTGAAATAGTGGTACCGAGTAGCACTAAAGTTGGCGTAACAAGAATTGCCAGTGCCACCATTTTCATTTCACGCACTTCGATTTTTTTACCGAGGTACTCAGGAGTACGACCAATCATCAATCCAGCTAAGAACACGGCAAGTAAAACAAACAGCAACATACCGTATAAACCTGAACCGACGCCGCCAAAAACAACCTCACCAATTTGCATTAGCCACATAGGAACCATGCCACCTAATGCAGTATAAGAATCGTGCATTGAGTTCACTGCACCACAAGATGCTGCGGTGGTGACGACGGCGTATAACGCAGATCCTAATGTGCCAAAGCGGCTTTCTTTTCCTTCAAGGTTGGCTGTGCTGCTAGCGTGTAGCTCCCCTAAGAATGGGTTGCCGACATATTCTTCATGGATCACAACGGCGGCGGCAATCACGAAAATAATCGCCATTGCCCATAACAGGGCGTGACCTTGCTTGTTATCACAAACGGTACGACCAAAAGCAAAGCAAAGTGCCGTTGGAATAAGGAAGATAGCCAGCATTTGAACAAAGTTGCTTAATGCCGTTGGGTTTTCAAATGGGTGAGATGAGTTAGCCCCAAAGAATCCGCCACCATTGGTCCCTAATAATTTGATGGCTTCTTGGGAGGCAACAGGCCCCATTGGTAACAGTTGCGGCGCACTATCAAGGTTGTTACTCAAAACATAAGGGGAGAAGTTTTGAATAACCCCTTGGCTGACAAAGAATAAAGCAAAAATAATGGCTAATGGCAGCAGGAGATACAGCGTGATACGCGCTAAATCAACCCAAGCATTACCAATCGTTTTGCTACCGTGGCGTGAAAATGCACGGATAAGTGCAAACACGACGGCTATCCCTGTCGCTGCCGAAAGGAAGTTCTGTACGGTTAACCCGACCATTTGGCTCAGATAGCTTAGGGTATTTTCCCCGCTATAAGATTGCCAGTTGGTATTGGCCACAAAACTAATTGCTGTATTAAAAGCTAAGTCCCAGCTCATTCCCGGATAATGCTGAGGGTTGAGTGGTAACGAGCCTTGGCACATTAAAATGATGAATAGTAAGCCAAAACCTAGCAGGTTAAATAGCAAAATGGCGATGGCATATTGCCAGTAATTCATCTCAGGGAGATCGCGCCCCACTTGTTTGATGCCGCTTAATCGCCAAAATACGGATTCGCTTTTGGCAATAGCACGTGGCATATCGCCATCGATAAGATACGCAATGAAGTTGCCGAGTGGTTTTGCTAACAGCATCAGAACCAGTAAAAAACTGGCGATCAATAAAAACGCATAGGTGGCCATATCAGAAATTCTCCGCGTTGAGCAGGGCATAAATCAGATAAACCAGCAGTACAACAACAAGAACTGCCCCAGAAATGGAAAGTAGTGACATTGTTATCTCCTTATTATTTCCATTGCGCTAGGTTAGGCATTTGCTTGTAAAGAAGCTGATAAAAAAACAAGGTGGGGTGTAAAAATAGTATAAAAATGCCCAATTAAAATCGCCTCGTGATGATAGAGGGATTCTCTAAGTATAGTGTGTTAATTAAATGTAATTTATTTGTTTGTTTTATACGGTATCTTGCTACATTTTGTAATAAAGCAACGAAACTGAGTCAAAAAGTTAATTTATTTTATATTTAAGTGGTCAGATGAGTAGTTTAATTACACAAATTGCGCTATTATAGATTCCGTTAATGAAGATTAACCTTGGTGTTCGATTTTAGTGCCTCTTTGATGATTTACGTTCAATGCGAATTGAGTTAAATGTGAATTAAGTAAAATAGAAGTAAAGAGCAAGACTGGAATCGGCAAAATTAAGTGGCTACTGAAGGAGGATATCGATGTCCACATATCAAGAATATTCCCGTAATCAGGTACTTTTACGCCGCACTGCTGCTGTAACAGCTGGCATTATTGCGTTTCCGGTTATGGTTTTTTACCCAAAAAGAGCAAGATTTTATAGCTACCTGCATAAAGTCTGGGCTAAAACGAGCGATAAACCTGTATGGTTGGCTAGCTCGGAAATGACGATGGAAAGCCATCGTTAATCAGTGATTCAATTCACTAAAAAGATATCCCTACAATAATTTAATTGTGGGGATTTTTTTATATAAAAATCATAATAATTAATTCCTATACTTCAATGTTATTTAAATTAAAGCCATGTTATTTAATTTGAAATTTAAATAAATTAACTTATTTGACACTGAGAAGTGAATCACGGTAATTGTCTTTGTCTCATTGCTAATATCCATTCCCAATAAAATTAGATTTTATTTTATTAAAATCCAAAAGATATTTAATTATAAATAGCAAATGAGGAATATCATGATTCTATTTAAAAAATGTGTTATCGCATTGTCAATTAATATCGCATTAATATCATCGGGGTTGGCTTGTACCACGCTACTTGCAGGCAGTGAAGCCACGAATGATGGCTCGCTAATTATCGCGAGAAGCGCTGATAGCAGTGCATTAAAGGCTCAGCATTTTGTAATACATCCAGCAAAGAAAAATCAATCCGGAATATACAGTACAAAAGAACATAATGGTGCTAATAATTTCACCTACCCATTACCAAAAAATTCATTACGATATACAACAGTGCCAAATTGGAAAACACAATTACATGGTGCAACTGGATTTAATGAATTAGGTGTAGGAGTCAGTGGTACTGAATCTATATTTGCTTCTCCTAAAGCATTAGCGTTTGATCCCTATGTTGAAGAAACGGGAATTACCGAAGATGATATTCCAGATGTACTTCTTTCTCGTGCAAAAACAGCCCGTGAAGCGGTGGAAATTTTAGGTAATATTATTGAAACCCAAGGTGCAGGTGAAGGTTTTGGTGTTGCTGTCGTCGATAAAAATGAACTGTGGTATTTAGAAACAGGGACGGGGCATCAATGGATGGCTCAAAAAATTGCAAAAGATAAATATTTTGCAACGGGTAATCAGGGGCGTTTACAAGCATTTGAGGTGAATAATCCCGATATGCTTGGTTCTAAAAACCTCATTGAATTTGCAGTAGAAAAGGGTTTATACAACCCAGATAAAGATGGGGCATTCAATTTCTCTAAAGCCTATACGCGAGATGACGAGCGTGACCGTGATTATAACGATCCACGAGTTTGGATCATTCAGCAGCAGTTTAATCCGTCGTTAAAACAAGATATTGCCGATGGTAGAAATTTTGCACCTTTCTTAACGCCGGAGAAAAAAGTTTCTGTTGAAGAAGCGAAAGCCATGCTACGTAATCACTTTGAAGGCACGGAACATGATCCGTATACCAACGGCTTAAACGGAAAAGAGCCATGGCGACCAATCAGCGTGTTTAGAACTTATGAAGCTCATGTGATGCAAGTACGTCCGGAGCTACCGCAAGAAATTGGTGAAGTGACATATGTTGGTCTAGGAATGGCTGATTTGACCGCGTTTGTTCCTTTCTATAGTGGGTTAGAAGCTTATCCAAAACATTACGGTGTTGGGACAGACAAGGCAGACAGCGATTCTATTTATTGGAAATACCGTAAGTTACAAACATTAGTAATGACGGACTACCCTAAACTGGCGCCTATTGTTAAAAAAGCCTATCAAGAGTGGGAAGCGAAAACGGCGTTAGAGCAAAAAGCTATGGAAGTGAATTATTTAAAAATGGCTAAAACAGATAAAGCCGCCGCCAATAAAATGCTCAACAAGTTTAATTTGGATGTGATGGCAAGCGCCGAGAAGTTAACTGAGGATTTAACTAACCAACTTTTCACTATTCGAACTGAAGATATTCAATCTGATATTTTCTTTGCGAATAAATCTAAGAAAGACTAAAAATAGTCGCAATTCTGTAAACTAAAAAAGGCTCTCAGTGGGGGGGCCTTTTTGTTTAATTCCCTCTCTCTTTCAAATTTAACTGAATTCTTAGCTTGTGTGAGCTTGCCAATAAATACAGCAGAAAAAAATGTCATTTACGTTTATGCTAATTGAATACGAATATGTAGGAATTCAGTAGCTAAAGGATACGATTATGCATAATTTTAAGTTAGAAGAGCTGATTAACGACGAGCTGAAAGTCAGTGAAATCCAAGACTATGCCCCAAATGGGCTACAAGTAGAAGGTCGCCCTCACGTTAAAAAAATCGTGACAGGCGTGACAGCGTGCCAAGCATTATTGGATGAAGCGGTAAGACTCAATGCCGATGCGGTGATTGTGCATCATGGCTACTTTTGGAAAAACGAACCTGCCATTATCAAAGGCATGAAAAGAAATCGCCTAAAAACGTTACTGGCGAATGACATTAACCTATACGGTTATCACCTACCATTAGATGCCCACCCAGTATTAGGCAACAATGCGCAACTGGCCCACATTATGGGCGTGCAAGTCAATGGCAACATTGAGCCACTGATGCCATTTGGCTTTTTCGACCAACCCATTACCCCAGCGGAATTAACCCAACGTTTAGAAACTCGATTAGGGCGTAAAGTATTGCATTGTGGCGACAACGCCAAAGAAGAAATTCGTCAAATTGCATGGTGTACTGGCGGTGGTCAGGGCTTTATTATGCAAGCGGCAGAGTTTGGTGTAGATGCCTTTGTGACAGGGGAAGTGTCAGAACAAACTATTCATATCGCAAGAGAAATGGGGATCCATTTCTACAGCGCAGGGCACCACGCAACAGAGCGTTATGGGATTAAGGCGTTGACGGAGTGGTTGAATGATAATCATGAGGTGGATGCCACATTCATCGATATCGATAACCCCGCCTAATTTTTTTCGTCATATTTCGCGCTGTAGCGTTGTTGGCTTCACTCACTAACCCTAGTCACATACTTTTGTATGCTCCTAGGGATTAGCTCATTTGCCGCCTAGCTACAACGCGAACTATTTAGAAAATAGCTATGTAATAAAGATAATTTGATTTTTTTCCGTTAAATATCAAATTTAAGTTTGATTTAAGTCCGGTATTTTAAAGCCACTAAAACCAGAATTAAGCTTGATGTAGTCAGCACGAATCCTAGGTTTTGAACCTCGCCGGCGGCCATTAATCCGAGAGCTAATCCTAAATAGTAAAACAAACCTAAAATTGCGCCGGCGGTGCCTTTTCTGTCTTGATAATGATCCAGAGCGTGCGCCAAAATATTCGGGATTGCGAGCCCATATCCCACCACAATGCCCATTATTGGTAGCACAAACCCAATATGACCTTGTAATAGATAAACTAAGCCGCCGCTGATTAAAGAAACGCCACTTGCCAGTTTAACGAGTTTTTCGGGTGACCACTTTTTCGCCAATAATGTGTGATTAACGAGTGAACCGATACCGACACCAAACGCTAACAGAATTCCAGTTAGACCAAATTGTTGTTGGTTGAACGCTAATTGCTCAAAAATGAAAGGTCCAAGCTGGTAGTAACTGAATAAATTAATGTTGAAAAATGCAATCAACATCACATTTTGGAAAATTCGTTTATCCCCTAACATGTGTAAAAACGTGGTTAAAAATGGGGTTTTGATCACGTTCTGTGGTTTGGTCTCAGGAAGCTTATAACATGACCATAACAAAAGTATGGCGGCTAAGAGAGCTAAACCCATAAAAACGGCTCGGTAACTACCTAACCAAACTAAACTGGCGCCGAAAATCATACCAAGCGCGGGGCTTATTGCTAAGGCGATGCCCATCACCGAGAAAACTTTGGCTAATGTATGACCTTGAAAACTGTCTCGCATCATGGTTTGTGTGCCAATAGAGCCTACTGCAGCACCAAACGCAGATAACATACGCAGTAACAGTAACCCATAGAAATGTGAGATAAAAAGTGCGCTTACAGAGGCAATTCCATACAGAAATAACCCAAGCAAAATAGTGGGACGACGCCCAATCACATCACACATCCTGCCCCAAAATACGACACCAAAAGCGAAAGCAAAGAAATACAGCGAAAGTGTTTGAGAGGCTTGCTCGGCATTCACCTGAAATGCAGCCGCAATATCTGTTAACGCTGGGCTATATAGGGTTTCGACAATTTGTGGAAACATCATCAGCGCTATTGCTAAAGATAATGAAAGTACGCGCTCCATATTGATTTACCTATTTATTTTCAATGTGTGTGGAATGGCGCAAAGTTTAGTGGCTTTTTCTTTGTCTTATTACAATAATAAAGGCAATAAATATCAAAAAAGAGACATTTATGGCGTGGTTATTACAGACGGATGAGTTTCAAACTCACTGGTATGATGCCCCCATACTGGGGATTGCAGCTCAAATGGGGCAACATGATTCTGGGGCACATACCCATGAAATGGGGCAGTTGTTATTTACACAACAAGGCTGCATTCGCATTAGCTTACAGAATGAAATTTCGTTACTACCACCAGGAAGAGTCGCGTGGATCCCGCCATTTACACAGCATCGAGCACAAATGCGCGCTTCGGTAGGGTATCGGTCTGTTTACCTAAGCCAAGAATATGCAGAGCAAATCTCTGATCAGGTGTCTATTTTAAGTATCTCTCCTTTGCTTCGAGAACTGTTGGAACGCATCGCGGTGGCGCCTTTTGAGAGTGACTGGCGAGAAGGAAGACTAGCAAGATTACTTCCTGTTTTTATTGATGAATTACAATGTACAACAAAGGAACCCACGCTACTTTCTTTACCTCAAGACCGGCGTTTTAAGTCCCTTGACCTAGAGCAACTTCCTCCGCCTCTAAATCAATTAGCTCAAACGGTTGGTGCCAGTGAGAAAACGATTACTCGAGTTTTTCTAAAAGAGACAGGAATGAGTTATCAGGCGTGGCGACAACAATGGCGGTTTATCAAAGGGATAGAGTTATTAGCACAGGAGAAAACCTACGGGTTTATTACTCAAGAGTTAGGTTTAGCCAGTGACAGCGCATTTATTAGTTTTTTCCGCAAAATGAGCGGGATGACACCGCGGGAATACAGCGGTGAATCAAGACTAAAAAATAGAATAAAAATAGAACGTTAGACATTAAAAAGCCCCGAATCTTCGAGGCTTTAGTGATGAGTGAGTTAAATTATTTTTTGTCTAACTCAGAGCTGAATTCACGTCTGTCGTAGCCAGTATAGAGTTGGCGAGGACGTGCAATTTTCAGACCTTCATCGTGCATTTCGTTCCAATGTGCAATCCAACCAATGGTACGTGCAATCGCGAAGATAACGGTAAACATTGAAGATGGAATACCCATTGCTTTCAGGATGATACCTGAGTAGAAGTCAACGTTAGGGTACAGTTTCTTCTCAATGAAGTACGGGTCGTTCAGTGCGATGCGTTCTAATTCCATGGCCACTTCAAGCAGGCTATCATTTAGACCTAGCTCGTTCAGGACTTCATGGCAAGTTTCACGCATAACGGTAGCGCGTGGGTCATGGTTTTTATAAACACGGTGACCGAAGCCCATTAAGCGGAAAGAGTCATTTTTATCTTTTGCACGTTCGATAAATGCTGGGATGTGCTCAACAGTTTGAATCTCTTCAAGCATACGTAAGCAGGCTTCGTTAGCGCCGCCATGAGCAGGCCCCCACAGAGACGCGATACCTGCTGCAATACATGCAAATGGGTTAGCGCCAGAAGAACCTGCGGTACGGACTGTTGAGGTTGATGCGTTTTGTTCGTGGTCAGCGTGCAGGATTAAGATACGGTCCATTGCGCGCTCAAGTACTGGGTTAACCACATATTCTTCACATGGCGTAGAGAACATCATGTGCAAGAAGTTACCCGCGTAAGATAAATCATTACGAGGATAAACAAAAGGTTGACCGATAGAGTATTTATAACACATCGCTGCAACAGTCGGCATTTTGGACAGCAGACGGTAAGCTGTAATTTCACGGTGGCGAGGGTTATTAACGTCTAATGCATCGTGGTAGAACGCGGCTAGAGCACCTGTTACCCCACACAGAACGGCCATTGGGTGAGAGTCACGACGGAAACCATTAAGCATCCGAGTGATTTGCTCATGGATCATGGTGTGGCGAGTCACTGTATTTTTAAATGTATTGTATTGTTCTTGGGTTGGAGCTTCGCCGTATAACAGGATATAACAGACTTCAAGGTATGAGGCTTGAGTGGCGAGTTGATCAATTGGGAAACCACGGTGGAGTAGAACGCCTTTATCACCATCGATATAGGTAATTTTTGACTCACAGGATGCGGTAGAAGTAAAACCGGGGTCGTATGTGAAGAACCCTTTAGAACCTAAAGCTCGTACATCGATAACATCTTGGCCAATGGTCGGGCTTAGGATGTCTAGTTCGAAATCACCTTTACTTCCAGTCATTATCTTAGCTTTGTTATCAGCCATTTACGGTCTCCTTAGCGCTTGATAATCCACACTCAACAACCCAGAACTCAGCGTTATACTGCGTCTTTGAGCATTGTTCTATCGGTGTGTTGAGAAAATCAGCGGGATATCACATAAAACCTTGAAATCCGGCAACCAATATCAATACCGATAACAATGTGGTTAGGTTGTTTGCGAGTGTATAGGGCGTTATGTTCTTTTTTTGTTGTTTTCTCTACAATATCATTATTTGTGGTAAGGGAAACAACTTTCATAACTTTTGTTTATACTTGCATACTCATTCACATTACTACACGACTTTGGGTCATCCGTAACGTATTCAGATAAATCTGTCAGGCATATATGTAAGATAAATGTTGAATCATTGTCAAATAAGATAAGCACATTTATATAAAATGTTTAAATCGTGATCCTTCTCACTGTTCGGGCTAAATGTCTCCAAACCTTTTGTGTGGGAATTGTAATAGCAATGTGAAGACTTTATACTGGCGCCAGGTCTCCGGATTACCCTGAGTAGGAGTTCCCAGCGTGATCAGTATGCAACTTTATTCAAACATGATGGATTAAAGTTTGTGTTAAGTTGCATTTTGTACCCCTGTCGCTGTCTGATTTCCACCCCAGGTCCGGAGGATGGAAAATAATAAAGAGCTGTGTGGGCAAAATTGTGAAAAAACAAAGACCTGTCAACCTTGATTTGCAGACGATTCACTTTCCGATTACTGCAATATCGTCGATCTTGCACCGTGTCTCTGGCGTCATTACTCTCATCGCAGTTGGTATTCTGCTTTGGTTGCTAGGGACTTCTCTCTCCTCTCCAGAAGGTTTTCAATACGCGTCTGAAATAATGACTGGCTTTTTTGCCAAGTTCATTCTTTGGGGGATCTTAACAGCGCTGGCGTACCACATTTGTGGTGGTATTCGTCATATGCTGATGGATTTCGGTTGTGTTGATGAAACCCTTGCTGCGGGCAACTCATCCGCAAAAATTACATTTGTAATTACTGTAATTCTGGCAATTCTGGCGGGGATCTTAGTATGGTAAGTAATGCATCAGCTTTAGGCCGTACTGGTATCCAGGACTGGCTGCTAATCCGTGGTTCGGCGATCGTTATCGTCCTCTACGTACTCTACATTGTTGGCTTCGTAGCAATTAATGATATTACCTATGAAGTATGGCGTGGCTTCTTTGCCTCCTCTGTGACCAAAGTATTCACCATCCTCACATTGTTCTCGATTCTTGTGCATGCCTGGATTGGTATGTGGCAAGTACTGACTGACTATGTTAAGCCGCTGGCGATTCGCTTAGTACTACAACTGGCCATCGTGGTTGGTTTACTGGCTTACTTAATTTACGGAACAATTGTTGTGTGGGGTGCATAAAATGAATCTGCCAATCAGAGAGTTTGACGCTATCGTTATCGGTGCGGGCGGTGCAGGTATGCGCGCAGCACTACAAATTTCTCAACAAGGCCTATCTTGTGCTTTGTTATCTAAAGTATTTCCAACTCGTTCTCATACTGTGTCAGCGCAAGGTGGTATCACTGTTGCACTTGGTAACACACACCCTGACAACTGGGAATGGCATATGTACGATACTGTTAAAGGTTCCGACTATATCGGTGACCAAGACGCTATCGAATACATGTGTAAAACAGGACCGGAAGCTATCCTTGAATTAGAACATATGGGATTGCCTTTCTCTCGCCTTGATGATGGACGTATTTATCAACGTCCATTCGGTGGTCAGTCTAAGAATTTCGGTGGCGAGCAAGCGGCACGTACAGCTGCGGCAGCTGACCGTACTGGTCACGCACTGTTACATACTCTGTATCAGCAAAACTTAAAAAATCACACTACGATTTTCTCTGAATGGTATGCACTGGATTTAGTGAAAAACCAAGATGGCGATATCGTAGGTTGTACTGCAATCTGTATGGAAACGGGCGAGCTGGTTTACTTCAAAGCGAAAGCAACCATCTTAGCAACTGGCGGTGCAGGTCGTATTTACCAATCCACAACTAACGCGCACATCAATACGGGTGACGGTGTGGGTATGGCTGTACGTGCTGGCGTTCCATTACAAGATATGGAAATGTGGCAGTTCCACCCAACGGGTATCGCTGGTGCAGGTGTTCTGGTCACAGAAGGCTGTCGTGGTGAAGGTGGTTACCTGCTGAACAAAGATGGCGAGCGTTTCATGGAACGTTATGCGCCAAACGCGAAAGACCTTGCTGGTCGCGACGTTGTTGCACGTTCAATCATGATTGAAATTCGTGAGGGGCGTGGTTGTGATGGTCCATGGGGTCCACACGCGAAACTGAAACTGGATCACTTAGGAAAAGACGTTCTGGAATCTCGCTTACCGGGTATCCTTGAATTATCTCGTACTTTTGCTCACGTTGACCCAGTTAAAGAGCCAATCCCAGTTATTCCAACTTGTCACTATATGATGGGTGGTATTCCAACTAAAGTGACGGGTCAAGCGATTCGCTATAACGAAAAAGGCGAAGACGAAGTGATTCCGGGTCTGTTTGCTGTGGGTGAGATTGCTTGTGTATCTGTACACGGCGCTAACCGTTTAGGCGGTAACTCCCTACTTGACCTCGTAGTATTTGGTCGTTCTGCTGGCTTACACTTAAATGAATCCATCATGGAACAAGGTCCAATGCGTGATGCGTCTGAATCAGACATCGATGTAGCAATGGCTCGTTTCAATCGTTGGGAAAATGCGCGTACGGGCGAAGATCCAACTGATATCCGTAAAGCACTGCAATCTTGTATGCAGAACAACTTCTCCGTATTCCGTGAAGGGGATGCAATGGCGAAGGGCTTAGAAGAACTGAAAGAAATCCGTGAACGTCTGAAAAATGCGCGTCTGGATGACACTTCAACTGAGTTCAATACCCAACGTATCGAATGTTTAGAGCTGGATAACCTGATGGAAACTGCTTATGCAACTGCACAAGCTGCAAACTTCCGTACAGAGAGCCGTGGTGCTCACAGCCGCTTTGACTTCCCAGATCGTGATGATGCAAATTGGTTATGTCACTCATTATATCTACCGCAATCTGAAACGATGACTCGTCGTGAAGTGAACATGCAACCTAAATTGCGTGAAGCCTTCCCACCGAAGATTCGTACTTATTAATGCGTGGTGTTAATCCAGTTGCGGAGAAATAAACTATGAAACTAGAATTTTCGATTTATCGCTACAATCCTGATGTAGACAATGCGCCACGTATGCAAGATTACACCCTTGAAGTGAAAGAAGGGCGTGACATGATGCTGCTGGATGCGTTAATTCAGTTAAAAGAACAAGATCCAACACTCTCATTCCGTCGTTCTTGCCGTGAAGGTGTGTGTGGTTCTGATGGTCTGAACATGAACGGTAAAAACGGACTGGCTTGTATTACGCCATTGTCTGCTTTAACCCGTAGTGGCAAAAAAATTGTGATCCGTCCATTACCTGGTCTGCCAGTTATTCGTGACCTGATCATCGACATGACGCAATTTTATACTCAATACGAAAAAATTCGTCCGTATCTTCTTAATGATAATAAGAATCCGCCGGCGCGTGAAAACTTACAGCTACCAGAACAACGTGAAAAACTTGATGGTCTTTACGAATGCATTCTGTGTGCATGCTGTTCAACTTCATGCCCATCTTTCTGGTGGAATCCGGACAAATTTATCGGTCCTGCGGGTCTGCTAGCTGCGTATAGATTCTTAATTGATAGTCGCGATACTGAAACAGATTCACGATTAGATGATCTGAACGACGCTTTTAGTGTTTTCCGCTGTCATAGCATCATGAATTGTGTCAATGTATGCCCTAAAGGACTAAATCCAACGAAAGCTATCGGTCACATTAAGTCTATGTTATTGAAACATAGCGCCTAAATCGATACAGCCTGCGGCGCTTAGGTGCCGTAGGCTAAATTTGGATAGCACAAAATACGTACTTAAAGTAAAAAATAAGCGTAAAGTAAGTATAAGTCTTAAATTGAATCACTGAAACATAAAGTAAAAAGTCAAAAAGTGAAAGTAAAAAGCCAACTGCAAAACAAGATGAAGACACTTGCGAAAGCAAGGAACCTTTAAAAACCGTAGACAGTTTTTAAAGGTTCCTTAAAAGGGAAACCCTTAATTGATAAGAGGGACTCCCAAAGTGAGAACATGCAAAAAGCACGTCCAAGAGAACCTTTATCGAGGTCGCTTAAATGCGGCGATTAGTTAACCACGGCGAAAACTAAAGCTTATAAAGCTTAAGGGATCACAATGCAGAACGGCGTAATGAAGGACTGGCTGGATTCAAGCTTTCTGGCAGGCGCGAACCAGTCTTATATAGAACAGCTCTATGAAGATTATCTGACTGACCCTAATTCCGTAGATGTCGAATGGAGAGAAATCTTCCAGCAACTACCTGGAGCGGGTAATAGCGGTGAGCAATTACATTCGCAAGCACGAGACTACTTCCGTCGCTTAGCAAAAGATTCTACCCGTTACCACACCTCTGTTAGCGATCCAACGATCGACGCAAAACAAGTTAAAGTTTTGCAGCTCATCAATGCCTTCCGCTTCCGCGGACATCAAAATGCAAATCTCGACCCGTTAGGACTTTGGAAACGCGAAGCCGTTCCAGATCTGGACCCTACATTCCATAACCTAACCAAAGAAGATTTCGACGAAACTTTCAACGTGGGTTCATTTGCAATTGGCAAAGAAACCATGAAACTCAGCGAACTATATGACCACCTGAAACGCATCTATTGCGGTTCCATTGGTGCGGAATATATGCACATTACTAACACAGAAGAAAAACGTTGGATCCAACAACGTTTAGAGTCTGTGAATGTTGCGCAGCAATTTTCTAAAGAAGAAAAACGTCGCTTCTTAGCTGAATTAACAGCAGCAGAAGGTCTTGAGCGTTACCTTGGTGCAAAATTCCCAGGTGCAAAACGTTTCTCTTTAGAAGGTGGCGATGCACTGATCCCAATGCTGAAGGATCTTATCCATCATGCAGGCAAACAAGACACTCGTGAAGTGGTGCTTGGTATGGCGCACCGTGGCCGCCTAAACGTCCTGATCAACATTTTGGGTAAAAAACCCGCTGAATTATTTGATGAATTTGCTGGTAAGCATAAAGACCATTCAAGCGCAGGCGACGTTAAATATCACCAAGGTTTTTCTTCTGATTTCGAAACAGCGGGTTCCCGTGTTCACTTAGCACTGGCATTTAACCCATCACACTTAGAAATCGTAAGCCCAGTAGTTATCGGTTCTGTACGTGCTCGCCGTGACCGTCTGGACGAAGGTCGTAGTAATATGGTTCTGCCAATCACCATTCACGGTGACTCAGCAGTAACTGGTCAAGGTGTTGTACAAGAAACCTTGAACATGTCTCAGGCTCGTGGTTATGAAGTTGGCGGTACCATGCGTATCGTTATCAACAACCAAGTTGGTTTCACAACCTCCAACCCGAAAGACACGCGTTCAACAGAATACTGTACTGATATCGTGAAAATGGTGCAGGCGCCTATTTTCCACGTTAACGCTGATGACCCTGAAGCAGTCGCATTCGTGACTCGCTTAGCCTTAGATTTCCGTAACACCTTTAAGCGCGATGTAATGATCGACTTAGTGTGTTACCGCCGTCATGGTCATAACGAAGCTGATGAGCCAAGTGCAACTCAGCCAATCATGTATCAAAAAATTAAACAGCATCCAACTCCACGTAAAATCTATGCAGATCGTTTAATCGAAGCTGGCGTAGTTTCTGCGAATGAAGTCACTGAAATGGTTAACCTGTATCGTGACGCGTTAGACCGTGGTGACTGTGTTGTTGAAGAATATCGTGAAATGGGTCTGCATTCTTACACATGGGAACCGTACTTGAACCATGAGTGGAATGAGCAATACAAATCTAACTACGATATTAAACGTTTAACTGAGTTAGCGACTAAGTTGAGCACGATCCCTGAAGGTATCGTTGCGCAATCTCGTGTTGAGAAAATTTATTCTGACCGCGCTGAAATGGCGAAAGGCGAAAAATTACTCGACTGGGGTGCAGCAGAAACTCTGGCTTACGGTACGTTAGTTGATGAAGGCATTCCAATCCGTTTATCTGGTGAGGATGCGGGTCGTGGTACGTTCTTCCACCGTCATGCGGTTGTTCACAACCAAACCAATGGTTCTGTGTACGTGCCTTTGCAAAATGTCCATAGCGGCCAAGGCGTATTCAACGTTTGGGACTCTGTTCTGACTGAAAACGCAGTATTGGCATTTGAATATGGCTATGCAACAACTGAACCGCGCGCGCTGACTATCTGGGAAGCTCAGTTCGGTGACTTTGCTAACTGTGCGCAAGTTGTTATCGACCAATTCATTAGCTCTGGTGAGCAAAAATGGGGTCGTATGTGTGGCCTGGTTATGCTACTGCCTCATGGTTATGAAGGCCAGGGTCCAGAGCACTCATCTGCTCGTTTAGAGCGTTACCTGCAACTGTGTGCAGATCAAAACATGCAAGTGTGTGTGCCATCAACACCAGCTCAGGTTTATCACATGTTACGCCGTCAAGCACTGCGCGATATGCGTCGTCCTCTGATTGTTATGTCACCTAAGTCACTGTTACGTCATCCATTAGCAGTTTCTAGCATGGATGAGCTGGCGAATGGTTCATTCCAACCAGTTATCGGTGAAATTGACGAAATTAATCCGAAAGATGTGAAACGTGTCGTTATGTGTTCCGGTAAAGTTTATTACGATTTATTAGAACAACGTCGTAAGAAAGAGCAAAAAGATGTGGCTATCGTGCGTATTGAACAGCTGTATCCGTTCCCACGCGAAGATATCCAAAAAGTATTCGCTCAGTATGCTCATGTGAAAGATTTCGTTTGGTGCCAAGAAGAGCCACTAAACCAAGGTGCTTGGTATTGCAGCCAGCACAATTTCCATGAAGCTATCCCAGCAGGCGCAACTTTACGCTATGCAGGTCGAGCTGCTTCTTCTTCTCCAGCAGTTGGTTATACCTCCGTTCACCAGGAACAACAAGCGGCCCTGGTTAATGACGCTTTGAACATTGCATAATTAAAGGATAGAAAATGAGTAGCGTAGAAATTCTTGTTCCCGATCTTCCTGAATCCGTCGCTGATGCAGCGGTTGCCACATGGCATAAAAAACCAGGTGACAGTGTTCAGCGTGACGAAGTTCTGGTTGAGATCGAAACAGACAAAGTTGTTCTTGAAGTTCCTGCAAGTGAAGCAGGTGTTCTGGAAGCCATTATTGAAGAAGAAGGCGCAACTGTTTTATCTAAACAGTTACTAGGTCGCATTCGTTTAGGTGATAGCACCGGTATTCCTGCTGAAGTTAAAGAAGCAGCACCTGCACCAGCAGCACGCCAAACTGCGAGTTTAGAAGAAGAAAGCAATGATGCACTAAGCCCTGCGATTCGTCGTCTGGTCGCTGAGCACAACCTGAACCCTGCGGATATCAAAGGGACTGGTGTTGGCGGTCGTCTGACTCGTGAAGATGTTGAAAAACATTTAGCAGCTAAACCAGCTGCGGCACCTGCGGCTCAAGTACCAGCTGCAGCTCAAGCACCATTAGCTCACCGTAGTGAAAAACGTGTTCCGATGACTCGCCTGCGTAAACGTATTGCAGAGCGTCTGTTGGAAGCGAAAAACAGCACGGCGATGTTAACAACCTTCAACGAAATCAACATGCAGCCTATTAAAGACCTGCGTGCACAGTACGGTGAAGCATTTGAAAAACGTCACGGTGTACGTTTAGGCTTTATGTCTTTCTACATTAAGGCGGCGGTTGAAGCACTGAAACGCTATCCAGAAGTGAACGCTTCTATCGATGGTTCTGACGTGGTTTACCATAACTATTTCGACATCAGTATTGCGGTATCAACCCCGCGTGGTCTGGTAACACCAGTTCTGCGTGATGTGGATGCAATGAGCATGGCTGATATCGAGAAAAATATTAAAGAGCTGGCTGTCAAAGGTCGCGACGGTAAATTAACTGTTGAAGATTTAAGTGGCGGTAACTTCACTATCACTAACGGTGGTGTGTTCGGTTCTCTGATGTCTACTCCAATCATTAACCCACCACAAAGCGCAATCTTAGGCATGCATGCCATCAAAGACCGCCCAATGGCAGTTAATGGCAAGGTAGAAATTCTTCCAATGATGTATTTAGCACTGTCTTATGACCACCGTTTAATTGATGGTCGTGAATCAGTTGGCTTCTTAGTGGCTATCAAAGATATGTTGGAAGATCCAACTCGTTTACTGCTAGACGTATAGAAACATAACAGGGCAGGGGGACAACCTGTCCGGTCTGAGGTAACCGATGCAGCCAGTTCGCTGGCTGCTAAATCTGTAACAATTGCAAGGGGCGATAATCGCTCCTCCAGACTCAATTATGGATAGAACATCATGAATTTACACGAGTATCAGGCAAAACAGCTTTTTACACGCTATGGTTTACCAGCACCAACTGGTTATGCCTGTTCATCAGTAGAAGAAGCAGTAGCTGCGGCGAAAAAAATCGGTAATGGTCCATGGGTTATCAAATGCCAAGTTCACGCAGGTGGACGTGGTAAAGCTGGCGGCGTAAAAGTTACAAAAGATATCAATGACATCCGTGAATTTGCTGAAAAATGGTTAGGTAAGAATCTGGTTACTTACCAAACTGATGCAAATGGTCAGCCAGTTAACCAAATTTTGGTTGAAAGCGCGACTGACATCGCTAAAGAACTGTATTTAGGTGCAGTCGTTGACCGTGGTACACGTCGTGTTGTATTCATGGCTTCAACTGAAGGCGGCGTTGAAATTGAAAAAGTTGCTGAAGAAACCCCAGAACTGATCCACAAAGCAGTTATCGATCCGCTGACTGGCCCAATGCCATATCAAGGTCGTGAACTGGCATTCAAATTAGGCTTAACTGGCAAACAAGTTAGCCAATTTGCTAAAATCTTCATGGGCTTAGCGACCATGTTCTTAGAGCGTGATTTAGCGCTGATCGAAGTTAACCCATTAGTTATCAATACTGAAGGCGATTTAGTTTGCTTAGACGGTAAATTAGGCGTGGATAGCAACGCTCTGTATCGTCAAGCTGAAATGCGTGAAATGCACGATCCATCTCAAGAAGATGCACGTGAAGCTCAAGCGGCTAAGTGGGAACTTAACTACGTTGCTCTGGATGGTAACATCGGCTGTATGGTTAACGGTGCGGGCCTTGCAATGGGTACCATGGATATCGTTAAACTGCACGGCGGTGCGCCAGCTAACTTCCTTGACGTTGGTGGCGGTGCAACCAAAGAACGCGTAACTGAAGCGTTTAAAATCATTCTTTCGGATAAGAGCGTTAAAGCTGTATTCGTAAACATTTTTGGTGGTATCGTTCGCTGTGACCTGATTGCAGACGGCATCATTGGTGCAGTAGAAGAAGTTGGCGTGAATGTACCAGTAGTTGTACGTTTAGAAGGTAACAATGCAGAGTTAGGTGCGAAAAAACTGGCAGACAGCGGCTTAAATATTATCGCTGCAAACAGCCTGACAGATGCAGCTAAGAAAGCAGTAGCAGCGGCGGAGGCTAAATAATGTCTATTTTAATCGATAAAAACACCAAAGTAATTTGCCAAGGATTCACTGGCGGTCAAGGTACTTTCCACTCCGAACAAGCGATTGCTTACGGTACAAAAATGGTTGGCGGTGTAACGCCAGGTAAAGGTGGTACAACTCACCTAGGCTTACCGGTATTTAACACTGTGCGTGAAGCAGTAGAAGCAACCGGTGCAACAGCATCTGTTATCTACGTTCCAGCACCATTTTGTAAGGATTCTATCCTTGAAGCGATTGATGCAGGCATCAAACTGATCATCACTATCACAGAAGGTATTCCAACACTGGATATGCTGACTGTTAAAGTGAAATTAGACGAAGCTGGCGTTCGTATGATTGGCCCTAACTGCCCAGGTGTTATCACTCCGGGCGAGTGCAAAATCGGTATCCAACCTGGCCACATTCATATGCCAGGTAAAGTTGGTATCGTTTCACGTTCAGGTACACTGACTTATGAAGCGGTAAAACAAACAACGGATGCGGGTTTAGGTCAATCAACTTGCGTTGGTATCGGTGGTGACCCAATTCCTGGTTCAAACTTTATCGATATCCTGAAATTATTCCAAGAAGACCCACAAACTGAAGCGATCGTGATGATCGGTGAAATCGGTGGTAACGCGGAAGAAGAAGCGGCTGCATACATCAAAGAGCACGTCACTAAGCCAGTTGTTGGCTATATCGCGGGTGTAACTGCACCTAAAGGTAAGCGTATGGGACATGCTGGTGCAATTATCGCTGGTGGTAAAGGTACTGCTGACGAGAAATTTGCTGCTTTAGAAGCCGCTGGCGTGAAAACTGTACGTAGCTTGGCTGATATCGGCGATGCTGTGAAGTCTATGCTAAACAAATAAGCGCAATATGAGCTTATAGCTCGTATCACGTAAGAGACGAAGCCCGTGCTTTCTAGGAAGCGCGGGTTTTTTTATGGCTAATAACTGTACTTATTTCATGTAATTTCTACTAAAAGCTTAAAATGTAGGGTTTTTAGTGAGGAATACCAAAATAAGTCAGCATAAATAGTACGTTTTGGGTAAGTTTATTATTGAATGTGAAATAGCACAAAATGGGAAATAGTCTAATTTGATATTAGATCAATTTTTTTATTTTTAGATTATTTTGATTAACTGAATATAGGGCTTTTTTTACGATAATTATCTTTATTAATAAATAAAGTAATAATATAGAAATGGGCTGCTATTATAAATAAACATTCTTTTTTAGATTGAGAAAAACAAAAGTTATCACTTTGTTTTAATCTTATTAAAAAAGTAAAAAAACCTATATCAATTAAAATAACAGATAGTTAACAACTGGCTAACTATTATTTGAATCGGGTCGAGAACAATTAACAAGTGAGAAAAAATTGACGTAAATCAATTTATTACCACTAGCTTTATTTGCCCAAATTGCTTAAATTGGTGCCCGATCAAATACTCATTTTTCTATTAAAGGGTATAATTATTGATATAACTTCAGAATTCAAATCTGAATCACGTAAAAGAAGTTTATTGTATGTGAAGATAGGCGTACTATTATTATGGTAGGTTTTTTCTTTTACTTTTGTTAATTATTTGTTGTTTTGAGGCATTTTTTGCTGGTAGTTAAGAGGCTTTCCCGTTTAACACTGGAAGCTGGGTTGCCGCAAGTCGGTGTCTTCCTGCTAGGAGCAAGGAGTCAAGATGTTTGATATTGTCGAACTGTCACGATTACAGTTTGCCTTAACTGCGATGTATCACTTCCTGTTCGTTCCATTAACGCTCGGTATGGCGTTTTTGCTTGCGATTATGGAGACGGTATATGTGCTGTCTGGTAAACAAATTTATAAAGATATGACTAAGTTCTGGGGCAAGTTATTTGGTATTAACTTCGCTCTGGGTGTTGCGACTGGTCTGACTATGGAGTTCCAATTCGGGACTAACTGGTCATACTACGCCCACTATGTTGGAGATATCTTCGGTGCGCCTCTGGCAATCGAAGGTCTGATGGCATTCTTCTTAGAATCTACCTTTGTTGGTTTATTCTTCTTCGGTTGGGATCGTTTAAGCAAAACTCAGCACCTTGCGGTGACTTGGTTAGTTGCTTTAGGTTCTAACTTCTCTGCGCTGTGGATTCTGGTTGCGAACGGTTGGATGCAAAACCCTATCGCTGCAGACTTCAACTACGAAACAATGCGTATGGAAATGGTTAGCTTCTCTGAACTAGTCCTGAACCCTGTTGCGCAAGTTAAATTCGTTCACACAGTTGCTGCTGGTTATTGTACTGGTGCCATGTTCATTCTGGGTATCAGCTCTTACTACATGCTTAAAGGTCGTGACTTGGCATTCGCTAAGCGCTCTTTTGCAATTGCTGCAAGCTTTGGTATGGCTGCTGTTCTCTCTGTTATCGTTCTTGGTGATGAATCAGGTTACGAAATGGGTGACGTGCAGAAAACGAAGCTGGCCGCTGTTGAAGCAGAGTGGGAAACCCATGCGCCTCCAGCTGCATTTAACCTAATCGCATTCCCAAGCAATGAGAAACAAGAGAATACATTCTCTATCTCAATTCCATGGGCGATGGGTATTATTGCAACGCGTTCTATCGACACGCCAGTATTAGGTCTGAAAGATCTGATGAAGCAACACGAAGTCCGTATCCGTAACGGTATGGTTTCTTATGGTCAATTACAACAGCTGTTAGCTGGTGATAAGAGCCCAGAACTGCGTGCTGCATTCGAAGCAAGTAAAAAAGACCTTGGCTATGGCCTTCTGTTAAAACAATACACACCAAACGTTGTTGATGCGACAGAAGAACAAATTCAGAAAGCGGTTAAAGACAGTATTCCTAATGTTGCACCACTGTTCTGGGCATTCCGTATCATGGTTGCAGTTGGCTTCGCGTTACTGTTAATCATCGGTTGGGCATTCCTGTCAGTTGTTCGTAACCGTATTGGTAAGAGCAAACTGCTGCTTCGTCTGGCTCTATTTGGTATTCCATTACCATGGATTGCTATTGAATCAGGCTGGTTCGTGGCTGAGTATGGTCGTCAACCGTGGGCAATTGGTGAAGTGTTACCGGTTTCGGTCGCACACTCTAACTTAACCCCACAAGACTTGATCTTCTCTATGGCTCTGATCTGTGGTCTGTATACACTGTTCTTGATTGCCGAAATGTTCTTAATGTTCAAATTCGCTCGTAAAGGGCCTAGCAGCCTGAAAACCGGTCGTTACCATTTTGAACAGAAAAATAGTTCAGCACACGACGTTCAGTAAACAGGAGTCCACTTATGTTTGATTATGAAGTTCTTCGATTTGTGTGGTGGATCCTTATCGGCGTACTGCTGATTGGATTTGCCGTCACGGATGGCTTTGACATGGGCGTAGGCTTCTTATTACCTATCTTAGGTAAAACAGATACTGAACGCCGCGTTATGATTAATGCTGTTGCACCGCACTGGGATGGTAACCAAGTTTGGTTAATCACAGCGGGTGGTGCAATGTTCGCTGCATGGCCTCAGGTTTATGCTGCTTCATTCTCTGGCTTCTATGTCGCTATGATTTTGGTATTAGCTGCATTGTTCTTCCGTCCGGTTGGTTTCGACTACCGTTCTAAACTGGAGAACCCAAAATGGCGTAGCATGTGGGACTGGGGTCTGTTCATCGGTGGTTTCGTGCCTCCGTTAGTTATCGGTGTTGCGTTTGGTAACCTGTTACTGGGTGTTCCACTGCAAATCGATAACCAGCAGTACCTAACTTATACTGGTAACCTGTTTGGTCTGCTGAACCCATACGGTCTGTTAGCTGGTGTTGTCGGTTTAATGATGATTGTTACCCAGGGTGCAACTTATCTGCAAATGCGTACAACTGGCGAACTGCACTTACGTACTCGTAAAGCAACTTACATCTGTGCGTTAGTGACTCTGTTAGCGTTCGCTGGTGCTGGCGTATGGTTAGTGATGGGTATCGATGGTTATGTTGTGACTTCAACGATTGATACATTAAGCCCGTCTAACCCACTGAACAAAACTGTAGAAGTTGTTTCTGGTGCATGGTTAACTAACTTTAATACGTATCCAATCCTGTGGGCTTTACCTGGTCTGGGTCTGGCATTGCCACTGTTAACGATGATTGCAACTAAAGCAGATAAAAATGGTTGGGCGTTCCTGTTCTCATCATTGACTATCGCTTGCATTATCTTGACATGTGGTGTTGCAATGTTCCCATTCGTCATGCCTTCAAGTATCATGCCAAATGCAAGCTTGACCATGTGGGATGCGACATCTAGCCTGTTCACTCTGCAAGTTATGACTGTGGTTGCTATCATTTTTGTTCCAATTATTCTGTGCTACACCGCTTGGTGTTACTACAAAATGTTTGGTCGTTTGGACAAAAACTTCATCGAAAGCAACAAGCATTCACTGTATTAAGGAGCATAACATATGTGGTATTTCGCCTGGATCCTCGGCACTCTGTTAGCTTGTAGTTTTGCAGTGATTGCAGCATTAGCCCTTGAGCACTCTGAAAGTGCAAAAGAAGCTAAAACAGCTAAAGATGGTGAGTAAATAGTATGCTGATGGATAAATCCTATCAGCTATTAGGAAAGGGCCCGATAAGGGCCCTTATCCTTATATTAGCTTTAGTAACTGCTGGTGCAGTAATGTGGGATCCTTCCCTGTTTGCAGCCAATACCAGTGCATTTCCAATCTGGCAAGGTCTTCTCATGATATGGGCAACTTGCAGCGCCATCATTTTTGGAGTGGGCTTCCTACCCAATAAATTGACGTGGCGAGTGCTGTTCCACCCATTACCTGCCGCCATCATTCTTATCTGGGGACTTGTAAAAGTCTTTAGTTAATCTAAATTCAGATTGTGGGTCATGCGACCCGCAATTATTTTTGATATCTTTACCTGCAAAGTGATTCCAAAGCGGCACTGTCTTGCGTATAGTGACACCGTTAATTAATTTAACCTAAGACGGAGTGGTTTTTTTATGTTATTTCGCTGGCCTGTCCGCGTGTATTATGAAGATACGGATGCGGGCGGAGTTGTATATCATGCACGTTATCTGGCTTTTTTTGAGCGGGCAAGAACGGAAATGTTGCGGAATAAAGGTATTAACCAACAAAGTTTACTCGCTGAGAACCTTGGTTTTGTCGTCCGTAGTATGACCATCGACTTTATTAAGGGTGCTCGGTTAGATGACCTGCTGGAAGTAGAAACAGAAGTCGTTGAAATAAAACGCGCTTCTTTACTCTTTCAGCAAAGGTTAGTTGATTTGCAAGGTAACTTGCTTTGTGGGGCGACAGCCCTAATTGCTTGTGTGGACACATCTAAAATGAAGCCGAAAGCG
Source organism: Providencia sp. JUb39 (assembly GCF_012272845.1). Taxonomy (NCBI): domain Bacteria; kingdom Pseudomonadati; phylum Pseudomonadota; class Gammaproteobacteria; order Enterobacterales; family Morganellaceae; genus Providencia; species Providencia sp. JUb39. The sequence continues at coordinate 1,231,729 of NZ_JAAWXD020000001.1, forward strand.
CTTCCTAAGTCTATTGTCGCGGAGTTTAAGCAGTGACTGACATGAATATCTTGGATTTATTCCTAAAAGCGAGCCTATTGGTTCAGCTGATTATGTTCGTTTTGATCGGTTTTTCTATTGCATCGTGGGCGATTATTATCCAGAGAACAAAAGTTTTAAATGCCGCCACGCGCGAAGCGGAAGCATTTGAAGATAAATTCTGGTCAGGTATCGAGCTGTCCCGCTTATATAAAGAAAGCCAAGCTCGCCGTGATGCATTAGGTGGTGCGGAACAAATTTTTTACTCTGGCTTCAAAGAGTTTGTTCGCTTACATCAAGCTAATATTCATGCGCCTGATGCGGTAGTTACTGGTGCATCTCGTGCTATGCGCATTTCGATGAATCGTGAGTTGGAATCCGTTGAATCGCATATCCCATTTTTAGGTACCGTAGGGTCAATTAGCCCTTATATTGGTCTGTTTGGTACCGTTTGGGGGATCATGCATGCTTTTATCGCACTGGGGGCGGTAAAACAAGCAACATTACAAATGGTTGCTCCGGGTATTGCGGAAGCTCTGATCGCAACAGCAATCGGTCTATTTGCTGCAATTCCAGCTGTTATGGCGTACAACCGCTTAAACTTACGTGTGAATAAACTTGAGCAAAGCTACGATAACTTTATGGAAGAATTCCTAGCTATCCTGCATCGTCAAGCATTCTCTGCTGATAAGAAATAAGACGGGGAGAAAAAGCGAATGGCGCGCAATAGTCGCAGACGTGAGCTAAAATCCGAAATCAACATTGTTCCATTACTGGACGTATTGTTGGTGCTTTTGCTGATTTTCATGGCAACTGCCCCCATTATCTCTCAGAGCGTGGAAGTTGATTTGCCGGATGCAACAGATACCCAAACCGTCTCATCCAGTGATAATCCGCCCGTCATTTTAGAAGTGGCGGGTGTTGATCAATATAATTTATTGGTCGATGGTGAGCGCATGGAGTTACTGCCACCTGAACAAATTTCAGCAGTCGCAAAAGAGCAGTTAGAAAAAAATCCGAAAACGATTTTCCTAATTGGTGGTGCGAAAGAAGTTCCTTATGACGAAGTCATTAAGGCGCTGAACATGTTACATGGTGCTGGGATCAAATCTGTTGGTTTGATGACTCAACCTATTTAATTTGCTGACGCCACTTTGAGAGTGGCGCGGATATAGTTGAAAAGAATCGATTCTTTTTTTGGAAACCAGAGTGGGAAAGACAAAAGAGAAACAGGATGATTTGAAGCGCTCATTATTGATGTCAGCTGGTCTGCACATCTTATTGATTGCTTTGATCGTTATAGGCTCTTTAGTGACAGTCGTCCAACTTGGCGGCGGTGGGGAAGAGGGAACGGTCATTGATGCTGTGATGGTCGATCCAGGTGCAGTTGTTGAGCAATATAATCAATCTCAGCAGCAGCAAAAAAGCTCCCAGCAAGTAGCTAAAGAACGTAAAGAACAGCAGCAAAAACAAGATGCTGAGCTAAGAGAAAAGCAAGAGCAGGAACAAAAACGTCTGCAAAAACTTGAAGAAGAACGGATCCAAACCCAGCGAGAAACTGAACAACAGCAAAAACAAGCTGAAGAGCAGAAAAAACAAGCCTTAGACGCGGCTAAAAAAGCGAAGGAAGAGCAAAAAATAGCGGAAGAAGCCGCTGCTCAAGCCAAAGCTGAAAAAGAAAAACTCGTGAAAGAACAAGCGGCAGCGAAAGAGAAAGCTGACGCACAAGCTAAGAAAGAAGCTGAAGCTGCTAAGGCTAAGGCAGAAAAAGAAGCTAAAGAAAAAGCGGAAGCTGACGCTAAAGCTAAAGCAGATAAAGAAGCCAAAGCTAAAGCCGATGCTGATGCTAAAGCAAAAGCTGACAAAGAAGCTAAAGCTAAGGCAGATAAAGAAGCTAAAGAAAAAGCGGACAAAGAAGCTAAAGCAAAAGCAGCGAAAGCCAAAGCTGAAGCTGCGAAAAGTGCATCATCTGTTGATGATTTGCTGGGTGATTTAACTGCATCAGGGCCAAGCAAGCAAGGTGGACAAACAGCTGCGGGTAGCGGTGGTGGTAAAAAATCAGGCGCATCGAATGCTGATGTTGATAGCTATGCCGGTAAAATTAAGGCTGCTGTTCAAAGTAAATTCTATGACTCAGAAAGTTATCGTGGACGTACTTGTGAACTGCAATTGAAGTTAGCACCAGATGGATTGTTGGTGAATATTTCACCGAAAAATAATCCAGCAAATGATCCCGCGTTATGTGAGGCGGCAATGAGAGCAGCAAAACTTGCGACTATGCCAAAACCACCTAGCAGAGAGGTCTATGATACGTTTAATAAATCGGGTAGCACATTGGTATTTAAGCCTTGATTTTCAACAACTCAGAGCAGTCTGTATTGTAAATTTTGAGGCAATGTAATAAATAGTTTGTGTGCTATCTAGTTTTGTTAGTATACCTTTGTTAAAATTCAGCGAATTATTGCGGTGGTGAATATCGCAGTAAGGGAGATTAGGATGAAGCATGCGTTTAAAATAGTTCTCGGGTTCTTAATGCTATGGGCTACTGTTGCTCAGGCAGAGATCCGTATTGAGATTACTGAAGGTGTTAACTCAGCTCAGCCAATCGGCGTTGTCCCATTTAAATGGGCTGGCGCGGGTGCGCCGCCACAAGAAGTGGGCGGAATTGTCGGTGCTGATTTACGCAATAGCGGTAAATTTAACCCTATTGAACCAAGCCGCATGCCTCAGCAACCTGGCACGGCTTCAGAAGTGACGCCAGAAGCTTGGACTGCGTTAGGCATTAACGCGGTTGTCGTTGGTCAAGTTCAACCAGCAGCTGATGGTAGCTTTGTTGTTAGCTATCAGTTAGTGGATGTTGCCGCTAACCCAGGTGCAGTTTTAGCGCAAAACCAATTTAAAGTGACCAAAGATTGGTTACGCTATGCAGCGCATACTGCAAGTGATGAAGTATTTGAGAAATTGACTGGTATCCGTGGTGCTTTCCGTACACGTATTGCTTACGTGGTGAAGACTAACGGCGGTCAATATCCGTTTGAATTACGAGTTTCTGACTATGACGGTTTTAACCAATTCACGGTTCACCGTTCGCCAGAACCTTTAATGTCGCCAGCTTGGTCACCAGATGGCCAAAAGATTGCGTACGTAACGTTTGAAAGTGGTAGTTCTGCGCTAGTTATCCAGACTCTATCAAGTGGTGCGGTTCGTCAGGTTGCATCATTCCCACGTCATAATGGGGCACCTGCATTCTCACCAGATGGGACTAAACTAGCTTTTGCTCTGTCTAAGACAGGCAGCCTGAATTTATATGTGATGGACTTAGGTAGTGGTCAAATTCGTCAAGTAACAGATGGTCGCAGTAACAATACTGAACCAAGCTGGATGCCGGATAGCCAAACTTTAGTTTATACCTCTGATCAGGCAGGACGTCCGCAGATTTATAAAATGAATATTAATGGTGGTAGTCCTGTTCGTGTCTCCTATGAAGGATCACAAAATCAGGACGCTGATGTAAGCCCGGATGGAACTTTCTTAGTGATGGTCAGCTCCGGGGGCGGTCAGCAACATATCGCCAAACAGGATCTGGCAACGGGTAACGTTGAATATTTAACGTCAACGTTTCTAGATGAAACGCCGAGTATCGCACCTAACGGCACTATGGTAATTTATAGCTCCTCTCAAGGCTTGGGGACTATATTGCAGCTAGTTTCGACCGACGGGCGTTTCAAAGCGCGTCTTCCGGCAACCGATGGACAGGTTAAATTCCCTGCCTGGTCGCCGTATCTGTGATGCATAATAATAATGTGTGGCAAAAATATTAAGGATCAAAACGATGCAACTGAATAAAGTGCTTAAAGGGCTGATGATCGCATTACCAATCATGGCAGTCGCAGCTTGTAGCTCTAACAAAAACAACGACCAAACTGGTGACGATTCTTCTATGAATCAAACTAACACTGGTCTGTCTGCGGAAGAGCTGGCACGTCAGCAAATGGAACAACTGCAACAGAACAACACTGTTTACTTTGGTTTCGATAAATACAACGTATCTCCAGAGTACGCTGAAATGTTAGATGCACACGCAGCATTCCTGCGTAGCAACCCATCTGTACGTGTTGTTGTTGAAGGCCATGCGGATGAGCGCGGTACTCCAGAATACAACATCGCACTGGGCGAGCGTCGTGCTAACGCAGTTAAAATGTATCTGCAAAGCAAAGGCGTTTCAGGTGACCAAGTTTCACTGGTTTCTTACGGTAAAGAAAAACCAGCTGTGTTAGGTCACACTGAAGCAGACTACGCGAAAAACCGTCGTGCAGTCATTGCATACTAATAGATAAGCGAAATTATCTATTATGAACAGTAACTTCAGACAATTACTAGTTGGTCTGTCGTTATTGGTTGGCGTAGCGGCCCCTTGGGCCGCTATTGCCCAAGCGCCAATCAACAATGTCGGATCGGGTTCTTCCGCAGACCGCCTCACTCAACTTGAGACTGCTGTTAGCTCTCAAGGTCAAATGATTTATCAAATCCAGCAGCAATTAGCCGATAACCAACGTGATATTGATATGTTACGTGGACAGATTCAAGAAAGTGAATACAAATTGAATCAAGTTGTTGAGCGCCAAAAAGATTTGTATATGCAATTAGACAAAGCGAGTGGTGGTGATTCTTCAAGCTCTTCAGATGCAACTGATACTAGTGCATCAAATGCGCAATCATCTTCTTCAGATACACCAGCTGCAAGCTCCGGTGGTAATGAAAAAGATGATTACAACGCAGCTGTTAAACTGGCGATGGAAAGTAAGTCCAAAGCACAGATTGATGAAGCGATTGGTGCATTACAAGGGTTTATCAAAACATATCCAAAATCTGGATATCAATCGAATGCCAACTATTGGCTAGGACAGTTAAACTACAACAAAGGTAGCAAGGATGACGCCGCATTCTACTTTGCGACTGTAGTTAAGCAGTATCCTAAGTCTCAAAAAAGCAGTGAAGCCTTATTTAAAGTGGGTTTGATCATGCAAGATAAGGGACAGAAAGATAAAGCGAAGGCTGTTTACCAGCAGGTATTACAACAATACCCAAATAGTTCTGGTGCAAAACTTGCAGAGAAGAAGCTCAGTACACTGTAATTGATAACCCCGAAGCGATGTAGCCGAATATTTCGGGGTTATCCGTATGTTTAGTGTGCACTTAATCTTTTTTTTAAAAAAAACCATTGCACCCTCGTCAGAAATCAGTAATATAAGCCGCCGTTGATACGAGAAAGCGCGGGTTGATAAATCCGAGTCATATCAGCAAGAATCGATTAAACATTGATTCTAAAAACATTTAGATGGGTCGTTAGCTCAGTTGGTAGAGCAGTTGACTTTTAATCAATTGGTCGCAGGTTCGAATCCTGCACGACCCACCATCTAAAAGCAGTAAACAGTTCAAGCAGTTCAGATGGGTCGTTAGCTCAGTTGGTAGAGCAGTTGACTTTTAATCAATTGGTCGCAGGTTCGAATCCTGCACGACCCACCATCTAAAAGTAGTAAACAATTCAAGCATTTCAGATGGGTCGTTAGCTCAGTTGGTAGAGCAGTTGACTTTTAATCAATTGGTCGCAGGTTCGAATCCTGCACGACCCACCATATCAAAAAATTCTTTCAATAAAATCCCATTAGCATTCACTCTTAACACCAATTATTCCTAATTTAGTCAAAGAATAATTTACACAAACAATCAACTCTCATCCCAAAAAACCAGCATTCCCTCGCCAGTTCCGCATCACCAATTACAACCCTTCGGCGATTAACCCATTATCCTTTAAAATCCCGATAACAATTTCTTGCACTTTTAAACCTACCGCTCGATTATCTTGATAACCAAACAGTTCAATGGCCTCAGTCATCGCTTCTATAAAATGTCCCATCAAGCAATGTAGAGATAATGCAGCTTTTTGCGCAGTACCACAGTCAAAAATCGTTTCAGTTGCTTGAATAACACGCACAGGCATCCATTGCTGGTAATGTTTACCGTTATACCAAACATCATGCTGTGTATTTCCATGTGCAACAGTTTGCTCAAGTAAACTGAGAAAGAAGCGTTTCATGTCAGTACTTCTTGACCAAGCACTCCATAGCTCATTACGCGTTAATGCAATTGCTACTTGGTGTGCTTCAAACCAAAAATCCGTAACCAGTTCATTAAACTGATGTTCACTTAACGGTGCAGGTTTTAATACGCGAGGATTAGGCGACGGTAGTGCATCCGTGATCCCGGTTTTATCTAACAGCACCATGAAACCACGTGAGTAAGTACTATCTAACCCTTGTTGCTGCATTTTGAGTAATCGAGAAGGTTCTGCAAATGTAAAATCTACTTTGCGCCCCTCTTCATAAATTACTAAGCAGGTGGGATCTTCTGGCTCATTTTCACCACCATTTTCTAAATGTAATGCGATTAATGGATTGGCAATAAGGCTAACCCATTGTTTATCATTGAAAAGTGCAGTCACACCATGACCAATGAGTTCAATATCGATGTCTGAATAGCCATCGATGTCTAATTCTCTCCCTCTAGATCCAGTCAGTATGACGGCTTCGATTCTAGGTTCGAGTAGTGAAATAGAAATTATTTTATTTAATAGCGTTGCAGGTGATTCCATAACTAACCTATTGGAGTTAACAGAAGCCGCTAAGATACCGACAAATGAGGATAAAAGCGAAAAACAAATCGTGAAAAAGGGCACTATGATAAAATCATTCGCTTATAGGTGAAAAGGTTGGAGACATCTTAGCCAAATAAGCGTATCTTGTTTAGTATATAAAACGAAAATATGCAGAATTAGGGGTTTTATGAATATTTACAAGCATAAAATAACTTTCTGCTAAACAGAGGCAAGAAATGAGCGAGTTTATCGATTTTGACCATGCTGTTTATCCTTTTCCTCCTAAGCCAGCACTGTTAAATACCGATCAGAAAGCATTTTATCGTGAGCGCATTAAGCAATTATTGGTCGAAAAAAATGCGGTGATCGTAGCCCATTACTATACCGATCCTGAAATACAAGCATTAGCTGAAGAAACTGGCGGCTGTGTTGCCGACTCCCTTGAAATGGCGCGTTTTGGCGCTCGACATGATGCATCAACCCTGGTTGTTGCTGGCGTACGATTTATGGGGGAAACAGCCAAAATCCTAAGCCCAGAAAAAAATGTCTTGATGCCAACACTCGACGCACAATGCTCGCTGGATATTGGCTGCCCAGACGAAGAATTTGCCCGCTTCTGTGATGCTCATCCAGACAGAACTGTGGTGGTGTATGCGAACACGTCAGCCGCGGTAAAAGCCCGTGCTGATTGGGTTGTGACCTCCAGTATTGCGGTGGAGTTGATTGAACACTTAGATAGCCTCGGAGAAAAGATCATTTGGGCGCCGGATAAGCACTTAGGACGCTATGTTCAACAACAAACCGGCGCGGATATTCTGTGCTGGCAAGGGGCTTGTATCGTTCACGATGAATTTAAGACTCAATCATTAGAGAAAATGAAAGCCATGTATCCTGAAGCGGCGGTACTGGTTCATCCTGAGTCCCCCCAAGCCATTGTCGATTTAGCGGATGCTGTCGGTTCAACTAGCCAACTGATTAAAGCTGCGCAAACTTTGCCTAATCCATCCATGATAGTGGCGACCGACAAGGGTATCTTTTATAAAATGCAGCAAGCATGTCCAGATAAGTCACTGTATATCGCTCCAACGGCAGGTGAAGGGGCAACATGCCGTACTTGTGCTCATTGTCCGTGGATGGCGATGAATGGCTTACAGGCGATTACAGCAGCGTTAGAAGGCAATGGAATCGAGCACCAAATTCATGTAGACGCACAGCTGCGTGAAAAAGCCCTATTACCATTGGATAAAATGTTAAAGTTTGCAGAAAGTCTAAAATAACAACCAAAAATGCTCGGTTTAATTTCAAATAAGTTAACCGTGTGATATTGATGAGCAATGCTATTTTAACTATGAATGATAAATAGGATTTGAAAATGGAGTTTTTTAGCACCGCAAATACGTTAGTGCAGATCCCTGTATGGGGAACTATTTATGATCTTTCGTATATTGAAGCTGTTGGCACAATAGCGGGTTTATTGTGCATTCTATTGGCAAGCTTTGAAAAAACCATCAACTACTTATTTGGCCTCATTAACGTGACCTTATTCGCAGTGATTTTCTTTCAAATTCAGCTATATGCTAACTTGCTTTTACAGGTATTTTTCTTCGGCGCCAATATTTATGGTTGGTATGCGTGGAGCCGCGTATCAAACTCTCAAGAAGCTGAGTTGAAAATCCGTTGGCTAAGTCTTCCTAAGGCATTAATAACGCTGGTTATTTCGGTTTTAGCTATTATTTTCCTTACCTTTAATATTGATGCGGTATTTGGGCGCCTTGCAACTTGGGCGGTTGAATTATTAAACCTATTTGGTGCTAACTTAACCTTACCAACGCTAGATCCAGATGCTTTCCCATTCTGGGATTCCACAATGACTGTGTTATCTGTGGTAGCGATGATTTTAATGACCCGTAAGTATGTAGAAAACTGGCTACTCTGGGTGGTGATTAATGTTATTAGTATTGTGATTTTCTTTATCCAGGGCGTTTATGCTATGTCACTGGAATATTTAATTCTGCTTGGCATTGCATTGAATGGTTCTCGGTTATGGATCAAATCCGCGAAAGAAAATGGCTCAACGGCGCTATCTCGTAGCTAAGCTTCTTGTTGAGTCAGTTACTCAATAGGAAAAAATGCAAAAAACGGCTAAAGTAACATCATCGTTATTTAGCCGTTTCTTTATATTTTTACTCTGTATTATCCCTCAACTGTTTAGCTATTGTGCTAGATATCACTGTTTCACCTCATTTTATAATCAGAAGCGGAATAAGGAGCGATTATCTCGCCATTTTGGCTGTTTACAGATGGCTAGGGAACAGTTAGATTGAAAATTCGATACCTGTCGCATTTTAAGTTAATTGTTAGCTATTGAGACTCAAAAAGGTATGTAACTCAACTTTAGGAAAAATAATAAACATTGGATATGCCAGTATGAACTATCAGAACGATGACGTCAGAGTAAAACAAATAAAAGAATTATTACCCCCTATTGCACTGCTTGAAAAATTTCCAGCAACTGATAAAGCGGCGTTTACCGTTCATGAAGCTCGTCATGCTATTCACAATATCCTAGTAGGGAAAGATGACCGTCTAGTCGTTGTCATTGGTCCATGTTCTATTCACGATACAAAAGCGGCTTTGGAATATGCTGAGCGCTTGAAAAAACTTCGTGAAGAGTTAAAAGGTTCTTTAGAAATTGTGATGCGTGTTTATTTTGAAAAACCGCGTACTACAGTTGGTTGGAAAGGATTAATTAACGATCCTCATATGGATCATAGTTTTGATATTAACGAAGGGTTACGTATCGCGCGCGAGCTGCTGTTAACGATCAATGACCAAGGCTTACCAACGGCGGGTGAATTCCTCGATGTGATCAGCCCACAATATGTGGCGGATTTAATGAGCTGGGGCGCCATTGGTGCGCGTACCACTGAATCACAAATCCACCGTGAATTAGCTTCCGGCTTATCTTGTCCTGTAGGGTTTAAAAACGGAACTGATGGCACAATTAAAATTGCGATTGATGCTATTAATTCAGCGCGCTCGGCGCACAGTTTCTTATCGGTCACTAAATGGGGTCATTCAGCGATTGTGAATACAAGCGGAAACCCTGACTGCCATATTATTTTACGTGGCGGTAAAACGCCAAATTACAGCGCTGAACATGTTAAAGATGTGCGTGAAGGGCTGACGAATGCAGGGCTTATCCCAAGCATTATGATCGACTTTAGTCATGCGAACAGCAGCAAGAAATTTGAAAAACAGATGGAAGTTGCAACGGATGTTAGCGCACAGCTGAGCAATGGCGATCGCTCAATTACTGGGGTGATGATCGAAAGCCACTTAGTTGAAGGCAACCAGAATTTAGAATCTGGCGAGCCTTTGGTTTACGGTAAAAGTGTCACGGATGCGTGTATTGGTTGGGATGATACCGAAAGAGTATTGCGTCAATTATCCGATGCAGTGATTGCTCGTCGTAATAAATAAGCATATATATTTAAAATAAAAGCTTAGTTTTTAATTAAACTAAGCTTTTTTTATTAATTTTTATTAAGATATAATTCAATTTAAAATATATAAAAATAAAATTTGTATTTTTCTTTTAATTTGGATATTTTTATTTTGTAGCAAAAGAGTTTACAGAAATATAGTTCAATAAGGAGTATTGACATGGGGGATATGCCATCTGTTAAATGAAATAAATTAATATTCAACTGTAAATTAAAAAACAAATTATTAATTAAGGTTTATTTTAATCTTTATTTTGCTATGTGATTAATAATTTCAATAAAAAATATTTTATGGAGAATGCAAGTATGGATACTAAAAATTTAAATAAAATTAACCATAAGTTGGAAATGGATAGGTTTTATACTGAATCTAGTGGGTATGTGAAAGATTTTAATAAATCGAGTGAAAACTTAAAGAAAGTGATCACGGATAATAATCTAGGCTATTTTAATGCATTCGAGCGTGATGCATTAAATGTAGGAATCATTAACGAAAATGAGTTAAATACAATTATTATGTATCTTGATGATACTTGGTGGTATCATATTGATTTAGAAAATGAATGTCGAGAGTATGACAGGCATTTAGGTAACATTCGTGATTATATTTATAATGGTCAAAGTACAGAAAAAGATCTGGATGAAATATTAGAAAAAATCAACAGACTGGAGGAATTTGAATTAACACCTCCTGAGTTTACTCAAGAGCTAAAAGTAATATCATCTAAATTACCTGAAGAAGGACGCTATTTACTCACTAAGTCTCAAAATCAAATTCTAGCAACACAACATAGTATTGCTAATTTAAGAAAAACAATAGACGAACTTAATGATAGCATTAAAGAATTCAATGAAACGGGTAAATATACAGGCTTTAACCATATAAGTGATTTAGAACAACATGGTGAAGTAATTATTGAACGAAGAGCCTATGTTCATGAACAGAGTAAAAAATTAGCATCTGGTAATTTGAACCATGATGATATAGTAGATGTTAATGCTAATATTGATAAAGCTAATAATGACATTTTAAATAATATTTATATGGTGAGCCAAAAATTAGATATATTAGATAGTAATGGCGTAAGAGTTTTACATAATAGTGTTGGAATACCTGAGTATATTGATGTTACTCATGATATTATGTCTGATAACTTATCTATTACAATGGCTGGATTTAAAGTTTACGATTCGACAACCATTCTAAATATGGCTAATTACTATACTCTAGAGCCTATTTTGCCTATAACAGTATATTAAAATAAATCTCTGCCAGTACATTTATTGGCAGAGATTTTTATTTGTAATTTAAAATCTATCAATGAGATTTTTAATCTTGGTATTATCCTCAGGTGTTACATTCATAGGATTTGCAGAAAGCTTTATTTCATCGCCATCAACTTTCGCGATAAAAAACAGTTTTCCTTTCTCTGTCTTTATATATTTCACATCTTTGAGTGGGATACGGTAACAATAAGCAAAAATATTCGGGCGAATATAAAAATGTGAATCTTTGATAGCCAAGTAGGTAGTGCTACTCGCTTTTTTACCAAAGAAACCTAAGAAAACGGCCAGTACGAATAAAAACATACCTAGGCTTTGGCTTAATACAATCAGTACGATACCTAAAATCGCAATTGGGAATACCATCATTGTATTGCTGCGTTTATTCATCGGGATGCTGACATCGAAAGGCACATTAATAGTGGTATCAAATGGCGTGAGTTGGTGGTAACGCCAGCGAATGGCAGAAAAAACCATCCCCATCGCAAACACAATAGTAATTGGCATGAGCGCTACGCTGCTGACCACGGCCAGAACAATAGCGAATGTAGGTTTATAATTGAGAACCATCATGCTGACGATTTGCAGAGGGAAGCTGACACACGCAATGATCATCAATGTTTTCATCAGCTCAGGGTTTGCGCTGCCAGCAGGGCCTTCAAGAGTCATTTCCCCTGTTTGTAACATATACAGTAGCGCACCTAAAATACTGGCGCTGAGGATCAACCCCACCCAGACATAAAGATTAAACTTATTCATTATCTTGTTTTATAAACCTTTCAGTGAATTTTCCCTATGATAGTCGGTTCTCGGTGTTTTCGACACTCTGAGGTGATGGATTTTATAATCAAACTCGAAAAATAAAGAAAAATGCCAATAAAAAAGGGCTAAGCCATTGGCTTAACCCTCAATAGGCATAAAGAAAAGTTAGTAATTACTTCGCTTTACCTTGGTTTGCAACCGCCGCTTGTTTTGCTGCGATTTCATCTTGGTTACCCAGATAGTAGCGCTTGATTGGTTTCATGTTCTCATCGAACTCATAAACCAGTGGTACTGCTGTTGGGATGTTTAGGTTCAGAATTTCTTCTTCACCCATGTTGTCCAAATATTTAACCAGTGCACGCAGTGAGTTACCGTGAGCGGCAATGATCACTTTCTCACCTTTTTCAACGCGTGGTTTAATCACTTCTTCCCAGTAAGGAACAACACGGTCGATAGTGGTTGCTAAACTTTCAGTCACTGGCAATTCAGATGGTTTTAAGTTTGCGTAACGTGGGTCGTGACCAGGGAAACGCTCATCATCTTTAGTCAGGTCTGGTGGAGTAATTGCAAAACCGCGACGCCACAGTTTCACTTGCTCATCACCGTATTTAGCAGCGGTTTCTGATTTGTCTAAGCCTTGCAGTGCACCGTAATGACGCTCGTTTAATTTCCAGCTTTTTTCAACTGGCAGCCATTGCTGTTCAACTTGATCCAGAATGTTCCATAAGGTGTGGATGGCACGTTTTAGAACGGAGGTATAAGCGAAATCAAAAACAAAACCTTCTTTTTTCAGCAGTTGACCTGCATTTTTGGCTTCTTCACGACCTTTCTCTGACAGTTCTACATCAGTCCAACCGGTGAAGCGGTTTTCTTTGTTCCACTCACTCTCACCGTGTCTTACTAAAACCAGTTTAGTTACAGCCATAGCTAAAACTCCTATCAGTACATTCAAATTAGAAATGAATTATTGCTGACCTACATTATAGGGATAGTCGTCCCGAACGCTAGTGACAACATGACGTTTTCTCAGTTTCAAGTCAAAAAAAGCAATAATATCTTGGGATTAGTGGTTTTAATTTAACTTAAGGTTAGACGAAACGATTTAGTCTATTAGGTGTTTTAGCACCGTGTCACTGGTTCAGTAAATCAGAAGGTATGCCATAGATTTAACCCTAAGTGAATCGATACAGCAAGTGAAAAATTCAATAATAATATGTGCTGGATTAATTTATTGGGAAATTTGATAAGGGGTAATAAATGATGCTGGTAAGTAAATACTTACCAGCAAGATAACAAGGTTATAATTCTGAGACAATTTCAATATCGTAGCGATATTTATCCCCATCAGGGACAAACTTCAGTCGATGGGTAATGCACGATGGCGCATCTTCTTGGTGATGTGACACAAATAGCAATTGAGTATTTCCTCGGCTAAGCATGATATCGATAAAACGCAGTACCAGTAAACGATTTAAGCCATCAAGCCCTTGAAGAGGTTCATCCAAAATAAGCATGGTAGGGTGTTTAACCAAAGCGCGAGCAATCAGAATTAATCGCTGTTGACCCCACGATAAGCTATGAAATGGTTGTTGAGCCGTTTGTGGCGCAAATCCAAGCAGTGCTAGCCATTCATAAGCTAACTGAACTTGGCGGTCTGAAGGTGTTTGATACAGACCAATGGAGTCATGGAAACCGGAAATAATTACGTTGAGTACACTGGTTGCCACACGATACTCTTGATGAATACTGTTACTGACATAGCCAATGTGACGTTTAATATCCCAAATCGTTTCTCCGCTACCTCGACGGCGCCCAAACAGCGTTAAATCATTGCTATAACCTTGGGGGTGATCTCCGGTGATCAAGCTTAATAATGTGGATTTACCCGCACCATTTTCACCGATAATTTGCCAATGCTCATCAGGGTTAACCTGCCAATTTAGCCCATGTAAAATAGGCTTATCGTTGTAGCTCACGACACCATTATTTAAAACGATACGTGGTGTCTCTGTATCTAGAGCCTCTTCAATCGTGGGATCTTCTTGTTCAGGGATCGTAAGTTGCTTGATTTTTTCACTGTGTTGTAGCTGGTGGATTAGGGTGTTAGCAAGCACTGACTCTTTATCTCCACTTAGAGTGAGTTTACAGTCAGCGACAACGCCAAGGTGTTCAACAAAATCAGGAATCTCATCAAATCGATTGAGAACTAATACCAAAGTGAGGCCTTTATTATGCAGACTAAATAGCAGTTCGCTAAGATTGCTTCGTGAATAGATATCTAAGCCATCAAAAGGTTCATCGAGGATCAGTAAGTCTGGAGAGTTCATTAAAGTTTGGCACAGTAAGACTTTGCGAGTTTCCCCGGTAGACAGATATTTAAAGCGGCGTGATAGCAAATCGCTGATACCAAATTTAGCCGCAAGTTCTAAGCACAATTCATTATCTTTATGATGAAGTTGAATAATTTCCGCGGCAGTAAAGCCCGTATCGTCTTCATTTTCACTGAGTAAGTCGGTGTTATTACGTTGCCACTCTTCTGCAATGATTTTTTGTAGTTGCTCAAAAGAGAGGCGGATGGGCGACTTGAAGCCGCTTTGGGTGATTCCAGAAAGAGATTGCAATTCCCCAGAGAGTACGCGTGCTAGCGATGATTTTCCGCTACCATTGGCACCAATAAAAGCCCAGCTTTCACCCGAATGAATTTCGAGATGAGGAATATCGAGCGTTTGGGTCTCGCTCAGCTTAAAGCACCCATTTTGTATTGTTATCGAGCTCATTTAGCTTCCTTATCATTGACCTGCCTGCTACCACAAATAATCAGGTTTATAGGTAAAGTCAATAAGTCGACATGAGGGGGAAGCTAAAAAATAGCGAATCAGGAGCAATGTTAGGGGCGTTAACCCCTAAAAATCTAACAAAGTGTAGCGATAATCACTTGGTCGGCATTAAATAGCGCTGTAATTGGGTCGTTAATTGCCAGTTTTAACGCATCAACTTCTTGATTTGATAAGGTAGAGCAGAGTGTTTCTCCACCTGTTAAAGCGACAAGGATCTCGCTGTTTTCAGGGCCTCTTTCGAGGGTTGAAACGGTGCCTGCCAGTTGATTATCAAAATGGGTTTCGCTTGGTTGTTTGGTCAATTTGACCCACGGCGCTTTAATCAGAGCGAGGACTTCTTTCCCTTCAACTAAGCCAAGGCGGTTAGCGCTGGATTCGGTGAGTGCAGCATTAATGACGGTTTTCTTGTCGGCCAGTTTCACTTGAACATGCTGTAAAACATGGTTGTGATCTCGAGCAATCAGGGTACCGAAAAATTGGTTTCGGGCACTGGTTTGCAATGAAAAGCGAGAGATTGCAGCGAGTAAACTATCAAGGGGAAGGCTATCATCTTTGAGCACATCAAAGGCTTTTTGTTGAATTTGCCCGAGTAAATCATAGAGCTGGATTAATCTTTCTCCATACTGGGTGAGAGTCGTTCCGCCGCCACCTTTGCCTCCAGTTGATCTATCCAGCAGAATATCATCGGTCAGTTGGTTCATTTCATTGATGGCATCCCACGCACTTTTATAGCTGATCCCTGCAAGTTTAGCGCCTTGACTAATCGATCCTGTTGCTTTTATCTGCTTTAATAGCGCAATTCGGCGAGGGTCGGCAAATAAACTTCCCTGTAGCTTCAATGTAAGTAAGATTTCGGCCTGCATTGTTTAAGATCTCCCTGCTAGGATTGTGGCGGCAAAGGCAAAAAGCACATTTAGTATGTTGCTAGTATAATAATTTGTCTAAAATAGTATGCAATATAATGCTATTGTGCGTTATTATTTTTGTTATATTGATTTTTCCCTCGTCAGCGTATCAGAATGCTGGTGAGCACAGTATCACTGAAGAGGCTTAGATGTTAGAACTTATCAAAAGTTTGGGCTTTGCCCTATTAATGGTTCCGGTTGTAATGGTATTGATCATGGGTCTGATCTATGGCTTAGGTTCATTCTTTAACCTATTGTCTAAAGCGCATGTTCCGCATCACCATAATACTGAAAATAAGTAATACATAGCGAGCTTAGCTCGAATTAATCCTAGCCCCTTGATTGTGCATGCAGTCAAGGGGCTTTTCGTTTTAGAAAAGCACTTTAAAATAAATGATGTTGATCATCGTAGTAGTTTGAAAACAGTTCCCTGCGGTTCTGAATATTAAATTGCTGCTGTTCTTCAATGGATTTTTCTGGGAAATCTTTGTGGAATGCTTTGAGGATCTCTATTGGATCTTGTTGTGTGTTCTCAGTTAATTTTTTGATTGCTTCAAGAACAAATAGCCCACAACCATTTGGCACGTATTGTTGAATATTCCCTTCAATAAAGATCATATTATCGCCAGCCCCAACAACTTGAGCGGCATCCATGAGTTGTTCACGAATTTCGGGCGCGAGTCCAGTGAATGAATTGAATACCACACTATCGGTTTTCTGTGTCAATTGATCTCTATAAAGTGCAAGCAAAATCCAATGTTCGTGGACATTGATGGGGAATAATTCAAGTTGATTCAATCCCTGCGAATTTTTCTCTTTTTGTTCAATATTTTCCTTCAAAAAATCTAATCCACATAGAGTAAGAGGCATTGCGCTATTGATGGTTATATTAGATGGTAAGGCGTTGAGGGCTTTATTTGCGGAATCAATTTCATCGCTGGTGACCATTCTATTTGTATCCCAAAGTGTTGATTCTGTTCTATCATCTTTGAATAACAGGGTGCTTAATCCAATCTTATCCATGAGGTTTTTTATGGATGAACCAATAATATAGAGGAGCTTAGACGGTTTTTTTAACTTTGAATCGTCAAAGTGGTTTGCGAGTTTTTTGTCGGTATATAGTTGGTATAACGCTTCACTGGTTTTCTGTATTTCCTTATCAACTCCTTTCTTTGCTGGCTGTTTACCACTGAATAAATCGAATAGGATATTTTCAGCTTTTTTTCCTGAAGAGCCTTGGCGTAGGGCGATATTGTGCAGTAACTCAATGCTGTTTAAATCTCCATTTCCTGCCTGTTTTCCCAAAACATCCAACGTTTCTGGATTGATCTCTTCATCAAATAATCGATTAAATTGTTCGGTCGTTAATCCGCTTATGTAATTATTTTGGGTTGGAGCGCGTACTACCTGTGTGGGAATCATACCTTTTCCTTTTTTCATGACACATGGCAAAAAAATTGAATTAAACATTCAAATGTAAATGATTTGTGCCGATAAAATTACAAAGGAAATATATTTAAGGCTATATAAAAGCGATGATGCTAAGACCCAAAAATCCTGCGGTGTAATGAGCATGATAAGTATCCCATTGAGAAAAAGTGGATGAGTTCTTGAGCTAGCACACTTTTATGTATTGTTTGACTTTAAGTTATCGCTATATCTTGATATATATAGCGAGTTAAATAATACAATGGTGGATTAACATGAAAAAAGGTTTGATATCTCTGGTTGCGGGTGCCACGTTAACACTGACTATGGCAGGTAATAGCTTCGCGGCTGAAAAAATTACCGTATTTGCGGCGGCATCACTGACTAATGCACTGAATGAAATTTCAGAGCAATATAAGAAAGAAACGAATGTTGAGGTAGTCGCTTCATATGCTTCTTCTTCAACGCTGGCTCGCCAGATTGAGCAAGGTGCACCGGCAAACATGTTTATCTCTGCTGACCAGCAGTGGATGGATTTTGCGATTGATAAAAATCTGATGGTTAAAGACACCCGCTATACTTTATTAGGTAACGAGCTAGTGTTGATTGCACCAAAAGATTCAAAAATCGATAAAGTGGAAATTAACAAACAGACAGATTGGAAAAAGCTGTTAGATGGTGGCCGCTTAGCAGTCGGCGACCCTGATCACGTTCCTGTTGGGATCTATGCAAAAGAAGCATTGACCTATTTAGGGGCTTGGGAAACAGTTGACCCATTATTGGCGCGTACTAACAACGTACGTAGCGGAATGGCGCTAGTTGAGCGCCAAGAAGCACCATTAGGGATTGTGTACGGCTCTGATGCTGTTGCAAGCCAAAAAGTAAAAGTAGTGGGTATTTTCCCTGCTGACACTCATAAACCTGTTGAATATCCAATGGGAATTGTGAAAGATCAGGATAATAAAGCGACCCGTGATTACTATGAATACCTGAAAACCCCAGCGGCTTCAGAAATATTCAAGCGTTACGGCTTCACTCCAAATCAAAAATAATTAAGAGATCATATCGTTGCAGATGTTAAGTCCATATGAATGGGAAGCGATTTACCTCAGTTTAAAAGTTTCCAGCGTGGCGGTGCTATTTAGCTTACCGTTTGGTATTTTGATGGCTTGGGTATTAGTCCGCTGCCATTTTCCTGGCAAAACATTGCTCGACAGTATTATCCACTTACCACTGGTGCTACCGCCAGTGGTAGTGGGGTATTTGCTACTCGTCAGTATGGGTAAGCGAGGATTTATTGGCGAATGGCTGTATGACTGGTTTGGTTTCAGCTTTACATTCAGTTGGCGAGGTGCTGCATTAGCATCGGCGGTGGTCGCATTTCCATTAATGGTGAGAGCGATACGCTTAGCGCTAGAAGCCGTAGATAAAAAGCTGGAACAAGCCGCACGAACCCTTGGTGCAAGCCCATTAAGAGTTTTTTTCACGATCACCATTCCATTATCGTTGCCGGGAATTATCGTCGGTACGGTTTTAGCTTTTGCACGTTCTCTTGGCGAATTTGGGGCAACCATTACGTTTGTGTCTAATATTCCAGGGGAAACTCAGACAATCCCACTCGCTATGTATACATTGATAGAAACGCCGGGAGCAGAAACCGATGCGGCGCGTCTGTGTATTATTGCGATTGTCTTAGCATTAATTTCGTTATTAATTTCAGAATGGCTGACCCGTTGGGGCAAGAAGCGTCTGGGGGTAGCCTAATATGTTAGAACTAAATTTCGCTCAAAAATTGGGTGATTTACAAATGGAAGTGAACACCCAGCTCCCCACGGAAAGCATCACGGCAGTTTTTGGATTATCAGGTGCGGGGAAAACATCACTAATCAACGTGATAGGTGGGTTAACTAAGCCAAATAAGGGGCGCATCGTCCTAAATGGGCGCACGCTGGTGGATATCGAAAAAGGGATCTGCTTGCCTCCTGAGAAACGTCATATTGGCTATGTTTTCCAAGACGCTCGGTTATTTCCCCACTACCGCGTAAAAAGTAATTTACGCTACGGTATGGCGCCGCAAATGAAAGAGCGATTCGACGATATCGTTGAATTGTTGGGAATTGAAAAATTACTAAATCGCTTCCCAATGACCCTATCTGGTGGGGAAAAACAGCGGGTGGCGATTGGGCGTGCATTATTAACAGCCCCTGAAATCCTGTTGATGGACGAGCCATTAGCTTCTCTTGATCTTCCACGCAAGCGTGAATTATTGCCTTACTTAGAAAAGCTTTCCCAAGACGTTAAAATCCCAATTTTGTATGTCAGTCATAGCCTCGATGAAATCCTGCGTCTGGCAGATAAAGTTATTGTCATGGCGCAAGGAAAGGTGAAGGCGTTTGGTCCCCTAGAAGAGGTGTGGGCAAGTAGTGCATTGCGTCCTTGGTTGCAGCAAGAAACCTTGAGTAGCGTGTTGAGTGTGGAGGTGCATAGCCAGCATCCCGACTATCAAATGACGGCGGTGATGGTGGGCAATCAAAAATTGTGGATCCCCCGCATAGATGTAGATAAAAACAGCGCGTTGCGATTACGTATTGATGCATCCGATGTCTCTTTAGTGCTCGAAAAACCTTCAGTGAGCAGTATCCGTAATATTCTTTCTGCGGAAGTAGTGGAATGGATAGAGGATGGCGAACAAGTGGATGTGAAGCTAGATTTGGGGGATGAGCACTATTTATGGGCAAGGATCACGCGCTGGGCGAGGGATGAACTTTCAATTCGTAAGGGGCGGAAGGTGTTTGCGCAGGTTAAGTCGGCATCTCTTTCTAAAACGTTCTAAAGGCTCGTCGTTCTTCACACCACAGCGTTGTTGACTTCATTAACTCACCCTAGTCACATACTTGTGTATGTTCCTAGGGATGAGTGAATTTGTCGCCTAGCTGCAATGCGAATAACTTAGAGCCTTGCTCCGAGTTGTTCTTCACACCGCAGCGTTGTTGATTTCATTAGCTAGTAAATGTATCTATGATTTAGACTTGCAGCTTGTTGGTAAGCTCTATAGATAAAAAATAAAAAACCTCGCTTGGCGTTGCGAGGTTTTTATGCAGAATCACTTGCCAGCGATTCTGTGTGATGCTTCAAATTTAAACAAATTGAGTATAGCTAAGCTGATTAACAGTTGTAAAGCCTTCGCTGCTGGATATGATCCGCACACTCAAAGCCAGCTTAATGATCTACAAAACGTATTTACGGATCACTTCGGCGATACCCGGTTCGGTATTAACGCGAGTGACTAGCTTCGCTTGCTGCTTGATTTCATCAACCGCATTGCCCATAGCAACCCCGAGGCCTGCGGTGGTTAGCATACTTAAATCATTGAAATTATCGCCGAAAGCAACCACATCATTCATGCTCATGCCTTGGGATTCGACCCATTCTTTTAGGCGCTGGCCTTTGCTATTCCCTTTGCGACCCACATCCACCTGATCTTCCCACGACCATTCGCAATCTAAGTCCAATTCTGACTCAATTTCACGAACAACATCGTGCAGGCGTTGGTGATCTGGCGAGGTGACTGCAAATTTCCAAATATATTCATACTGATTGAGCGCATGAGCGAAGTCTTCGATAAATTCGAAAGTTGGACGCTGGTGTTGAGGTAAAGATTGCGCCCAATTTAAGGTACGCGTCACACCTTCAGTTTTCGTGTGATACAGCATCGCGTTATCGACATACATTAAGTGTTGAATATCGGAGCCACGCAGTTTATCAATCAGTAAGGCGGCAGAATCGACCGTCATTGGGTTCGACTCTAAGACTTTTTTACCTAAATAGTCATACAGATAGGTACCGTTACAGCAAATTGCGGGGGTATCTAAGTCAAGTGTCTGATAAAACGGATGAATGGCAACATGGTGACGACCTGTCACAATGATGACTTTGACCCCTTGTCGACGGGCTTCATTCAGGGCTTCTAAAGATTCGGGCAGAATTTTTTTCTGGTGATCAAGTAGCGTTCCATCGAGATCAAGGGCAATAACACGGTATGACATAAACGACTCCATATGATTTTTTTCGGATTCATTTTAGGGCTTTATGATAACTGAAGTTGATTAGTCTTTATACACTAAACTGTGCGGCGCAGGTTTTTAGTGGTTATTGGGTTTTTAACCGTAATTTGGTTTTTTAGCGGCAATTTGATTTTTTTTCGGTATAGTCAGTCAATCATTTCATTCGATGATTTTACTATCAATCAAGGAGTCAGGATGGATCAGGTTGTTTATGTTGCCAGCCCAGAAACCCAACAAATTCACGTTTGGGCGATGAACCAAGTGGGAGAACTTTCACTGCTGCAAACCGTGAGCACACCGGGGCAAGTGCAGCCAATGGTGGTGAGCCACGATAAAAAGCATCTGTATATCGGGGTTGGTCCTCACTTGAGCGTTGTGACCTATGATATTGAACCTCAAGGTACATTACGTTTTAAAGCACAAACCTGCGTACCGGGAAAACCTGTGCATTTATCGCTGGATAATAGCGATAAATTCCTGTTTGTTCCTTCTTACCATCAGCACAATTTAGCGGTATTACCGATTGGCAGTGACGGTGTTGCAGGGGCTCCAATTCAAGTTATCGAAGGATTGCGCCATCCGCATTCATCCCATATGGACGCTGATAATCAGCAGCTGTGGGTGCCATGTTTAGGGGAAGATCATATTCGTTTATTTGATTTGGCAAACAATGGTTATCTTACCGAAGCCACCGCCGATCAAATCACGACAGCACCGAAAGCGGGACCTCGTCATTTAGCGCTACACCCTCAAGAAAAAGTGATTTACTGCTTGAATGAACTGGATTCGACCATCAACGTTTATCATAAATTTACGCGTTACCGTGAAATGCAGAATGTCGCGTTGTACCCTGTGGGTAATCAGAGCCAGCGCTGGGCGGCGGATATTCATATCACGCCAAATGGTCGTCATTTATATGCGAGTGAACGTTCAGAAAGCTACTTAGCTCACTATCAAGTTTCTGATAATGGGCGCGAGTTAAGTTTAGTTGGACGCTACCCAACGCAAGCGCAGCCCCGTGGTTTTAATATTGACCCATCAGGGCGTTTCTTGGTGTCGAGTGGACAAAAATCCGATCATATTTCCGTGTCAGAGATTGACTCTATCACTGGAAAATTGACTGAATTAGCGTGTTATAAAGCCTCTGCGGGCTGTATGTGGGTGACATTCCGTTAATTGTTGATAAGCCTGCCGCTGTGTGAATAACCCAGCGACAGGTTTCATTACGCGGTAAGTACTTTTTCCATTGCTTGAGTTATTTTACTTAGCTGTTCTGGGGTAATAATATACGGCGGCATCACATAAATAAGCTTACCAAATGGGCGTACCCATACCCCTTCAGCCACAAAAAGTTTCTGCAATTCGGCCGTATTGACCGGCTGCTTCATCTCAATCACACCAATAGTGCCTAGCACCCGAACATTTTGAACACTGGAATAACGGGCAAGGGGAAGTAACTCTGTTTTCAGTTGCTGCTCAATGTTGGCAACAGTCTCTTGCCATGGGCTTTCTAGCAATAATTTCAAACTGGCATTGGCAACGGCACAGGCTAATGGGTTACCCATAAAGGTCGGCCCGTGCATAAAGCAGCCTGCTTCTCCATTACTGATGATTTCCGCGACATGGCGAGTGGTTATGGTGGCAGAGAGCGTCATATATCCTCCCGTTAAACCTTTACCTAAGCACATGATATCAGGTGAAATTTCCGCATGCTGGCAAGCGAATAACTTTCCGGTACGACCGAACCCTGTGGCAATTTCATCTGCAATGAGCAGTAATCCGTAACGGTCACAAAGCTCACGAACGCCTTTGAGGTAATTAGGATGATAAAAACGCATTCCTCCCGCACCTTGAACGATAGGTTCGAGGATGATCGCGGCAATGTCTTGATGATTTTCGGCAAGTTGATGCTTGAGTGGCTGAAGATCATTTTCATTCCACTCATCATGGAAACCACACTGAGGCGCGTCGACAAAAATATGAGGCGGCAAATAACCTTTGTATAAACCGTGCATGGAGTTGTCAGGATCGCACACCGCCATCGCACCAAAAGTATCGCCGTGATAACCATGACGTAAAGTGAGAATTCGCTGGCGCTTTTCACCGCGAGCTTGCCAGTATTGCAGCGCCATTTTTAAGGAAACTTCTACGGCGACCGAGCCAGAATCCGCAAGAAAAACGCACTCGAGTGGCTCTGGGGTGATGGCAACCAGTTGTTTGCATAATGCAATGGCGGGTGGATGGGTAATGCCTCCGAACATCACGTGAGACATTTTCGCCAGTTGGTCGGTGACCGCTTGATTGAGTACTGGGTGATTATAACCATGAATGGTTGCCCACCACGATGACATCCCGTCAATCAGTCTTCTACCATCTTCCATAATCAGCTCCGCACCTTCTGCGGCAACGATTGGGTAGGCAGGAATAGGGTGGCTCATTGAGGTGTAAGGATGCCAAATGTGCTTGGCATCAAAAGCAATATCACAACTGTTCATTATTATCTTTCGTCAACTTTTTTTAGATCATTTAGTTGACATGATAATCGCAATATTTAAACTGGCAACAACTTTTTCAACTGGAGAGATCCCGTGAGCCAACTAAAACAATGTTCAGTAAAAAACTGGACAATAAAACAAGCTAACGAACTGTTTTCAATGCCGTTTTTCGAATTGCTATTTCAAGCGCAGCAAGTACATCGCCAACATTTTGACCCGCAACAAGTGCAAGTGAGCACATTGCTGTCTATCAAAACCGGGGCATGTCCTGAAGATTGTAAGTATTGCGCTCAGAGTGCGCGGTATAAAACGGGCTTAGAAACTGAGCGTTTAATGGAAGTCCAGCAAGTGGTTGAATCGGCGAAAAAAGCTAAAAATGCCGGTTCTACGCGTTTCTGTATGGGGGCAGCATGGCGTAACCCGAAAGAGCGCGATATGCCTTACCTTGAAATGATGGTCAAGGAAGTGAAAGCGTTAGGTATGGAAACGTGTATGACGCTGGGGATGATTGATGATTCACAAGCGGGCCGCTTAGCGGACGCGGGTTTGGATTACTATAACCATAACCTTGATACCTCACCGGAATATTACGGCAATATTATCACCACGCGAACTTACCAAGACCGTTTAGATACACTGGATAATGTGCGTAATGCGGGAATTAAAGTTTGCTCGGGTGGGATTTTGGGCTTAGGTGAAAAAGTCAGTGACCGTGCGGCATTACTCGTGCAGCTGGCTAACTTACCAAAACCACCAGAGAGCGTGCCTATCAATATGTTGATGAAGGTTGAAGGCACTCCAATGGCTGATAATGAAGATGTCGATCCATTTGATTTTATTCGTACCATTGCAGTGGCGCGGATCATGATGCCAAGCTCCTATGTGCGTTTATCCGCAGGTCGCGAACATATGAACGAGCAAACGCAGGCGCTGTGTTTTATGGCAGGTGCGAACTCTGTTTTCTATGGCTGCAAACTGTTAACTACGCCAAACCCTGATGAAAACAAAGATATTGCGCTGTTTAAGAAGCTGAATATCAACCCTGAGCGCATCGAAATGGAAGACGGGGAAGATCTACAAGCAGCGAAACTGGCAGAAACGCTGTTAACCGCTGACAATGCGCAATTTTATAACGCGGCAGTCTGATGGGCTGGACATCGTTTATCGATAGCCAATTGCAGAAGCGTAAAGACGCTTCTGCATGGCGTGAGCGCAGATGTATTGAAAAAAGCTCTGGTCGGGAACTCCATTTTCAAGGCAAAAGCTACCTGAATTTTTCGTCGAATGATTATTTAGGGCTGAGCCAACATCCTGAAATTATCCGTGCTTGGCAGCAAGGTGCGCAAGAGTATGGGGTAGGAAGTGGTGGCTCTGGGCATATCACGGGGTTCACTCACGCTCACTACCAAGCGGAGCAGAAGTTGGCGGATTGGCTAGGTTATCAGCGTGCCATTTTGTTTATTTCTGGCTTTGCCGCTAACCATGCGTTGATCACCGCGTTAATGACGGCGGAAGACCGTATTCTGGCTGATAAACTCAGCCATGCTTCTTTGTTAGAAGGGGCGATGCATTCCCAAGCTCAGTTACGGCGCTTTAGTCACAATAGCGTTGATTCCTTAGAAAAATTAATCAGCAAACCCCATACATCGAAAACGTTAGTGGTGACGGAAGGGGTGTTCAGCATGGATGGGGACAGTGCGCCACTAGATGAACTGCAAACACTGGCTCACGCTCACAATGCATGGTTGATGGTGGATGATGCTCATGGACTTGGGATCTGGGGCAAGCAAGGGCGTGGTAGCTGTGATGAATATGGTATTAAGCCCGATATTCTCGTGGCCACTTTTGGTAAAGCCGTTGGCGTTAGCGGGGCAGCGGTGTTGTGTGATGAACGCACTGCGGACTTTTTAATTCAAGCGGCTCGTCATCTTATTTACAGCACCTCAATGCCTCCAGCTCAAGCCGTTGCTATCTCGGCGGCGGTAGGAGAAATTCAACAAGCGGATGAACAGCGGGCTCAATTACAGCGCAATATTCACTATTTTAAGCGCCAGCTTAATTTACCGGATATGCATCTGGTGGATTCAAATACAGCTATCCAACCGTTAATTGTCGGGGATAACGAAAAGAGTTTGCAGTTATCCCAATTTCTACGCGAGAAGGGCATTTGGGTTCAAGCAATTAGACCGCCGACGGTTCCTCCGGGTAGTGCCAGATTACGCATGACATTAAGCGCCGCTCATCAGCAGGACGATATTGACAAATTATTGGAGGCACTCAATGAGTTTGTCTTTGTATCATGATGAGGCAAGTTTATCGCGAAATACCCGAGAAAAAGCCAAGATAGCGTCGGCATTTGGGCGTGCAGCATCCCGTTATGATTCTCTGGCTAGCTATCAACAAAATAGCGGTAAGCAGCTGCTTAGCCTGTTAGAAAGCTACGGGGCAATAGAGAGACCTATGTTTTCTCAACAGGTATTAGATGCAGGTTGTGGAACAGGATTTTTTAGCCAAATTATCAAACAGATGGGAGCGAATGTGACGGCGCTTGACCTCTCTGCAGGGATGCTGGATGTCGCGCAAAACAAGCAATCGGCGCACCGTTATGTGTGTGGGGATATGGACAGGCTTCCCTTTGAGGATGCCAGTTTTGATTGGGTATTTTCGAATTTGGCCATTCAGTGGTGCGATGATTTATCTCATGCTCTGGGCGAGTTATACCGTGTGACTAAGCCAGGAGGGATTATCGGGTTTACCACCTTAGCGGAGCACTCCCTTGACGAGCTCTCGGCGGCTTGGAAAGCGTTGGATGATTCCCCTCATGTGAACCGTTTTTTACCTTACTCAAACATTGTTAAGAGCTGTCAGGGGTGGCGTAGCCAACTTTATCAACAAGCGGACACTCTCTATTTTTCGAACCTCATTGAATTACTTAATTCAGTAAAGGGAATAGGCGCAACTCACTTAACTGCGGGCCGCCAAGCGGGGCTGATGACACGTCAGCGTTTGCAGCAACTAATCGAGGTATACCCAAATACCGAGAAAGGGTTGCCATTAACCTATCAAACTGTATTTGGAATTATTTATCGTGACTAAAACGTATTTTGTAACCGGAACGGATACTGAAATCGGCAAAACCATGTCGAGCTGTGCATTGTTACAAGCGGCTAATTTGCAAGGATTGAAAACCGTAGGGTATAAGCCAGTTGCTTCAGGTAGCGAAATGACCGCACAAGGTTTGCGTAATAGCGATGCACTACAACTGCAAGCGAATAGCCGCGTCGTAGTACCTTATGAGCAAATTAATCCCATCATTTTTGAAGCGCCGACGTCACCGCACATTGTCAGTGAAAAAACTGGGCAGGCCATTGAGTTTTCGGTGATGACTCAAGGATTAAGGCAGCTACAGAAGCAAGCTGAATGGGTATTAGTGGAAGGCGCTGGCGGTTGGTATACTCCATTGTCTGCTGAACAAACCTACGCAGACTGGGTGGTTGAACAGCAATTACCTGTAATTTTGGTGGTCGGTGTGAAGCTTGGGTGTATTAACCATGCGGTATTAACTGCGCAAGCCGTGAAAGCGTCAGGGTTATCTTTAGTTGGCTGGATTGCGAATGAAGTGGAACCTGCGGGCATTTATCAACAAGAATATCTCACTGCACTGAAGCGAATGATCGATGCGCCATGCTTAGGGATTATTCCGCATATCGAAAGCCAATCTACCGATTTTTTAGGGCAATATTTAGACCTTTCTTCCCTTTAAGATCCCTTAAAAATCTTAGTAAACCCGCTAGACAATTAGGTGTGGCAGGAGTACGCCTTTTATTTGTTTTTGCCGATCTTTTTTAACGTTAAAGATCCTTTTTTTGTCAAGTTTCATAGGAAAAATACTAAGTAGTTTCCGTAAAAAAACAGAATATTTTTCTTTTGTCACGAATGGAGAGTAAAAACACTTTCATCATTTCGCCATATTTCTGTCATTTTATCGCCAAACCGTAAAATGAGCATGCTACGGGAGTGCATGAGGCGGAAGGGCTTCCAGAGTTATCCACTATTTCTGTGGATAACCTTGTGAATTAACATTCAAAAACCATTCTAATGCTAGGTGACAAGCGGCTTTGCCTTTATTTGATGTGATTCTGGGCTTTTATGTAATTTTGTTTAAATACAATTAGTTAAATAAAAGCAAGCGTTCTATTTAGATTTGCGTTAAAGCCTAAAAGTCGAAAAGCATAAAATATCTCCTTTCAAAAAGGTCAAGTTTTATTTTGGGGATAACATTTTCGTAAACAGATTTCAACCTCATAAAAAGGAAATTTATCACCAGCACTTGAAGCTGGTTTTTTATCCAGTATCATAGGCGAGAGATTATTAAAGAGGCATAACTATGAGCAAGGATTTTAAACTGTATTCTGATTTTCAGCCGGGAGGCGATCAGCCTGAGGCGATTCGTAAATTAAGAGAAGGGTTAGAAGATGGTCTTGCTCATCAAACCTTGCTAGGGGTTACTGGGTCAGGGAAAACGTTTACAATTGCGAACGTTATCGCGCAAGAAAATCGCCCAACGATGTTGATGGCGCATAACAAAACCTTGGCGGCACAACTCTACAGCGAAATGAAAGCCTTCTTTCCTGAGAACGCAGTGGAGTATTTTGTTTCTTACTACGATTATTATCAGCCTGAAGCGTATGTCCCCAGCTCAGATACCTTTATTGAGAAAGATGCCTCGGTAAACGAACATATTGAGCAGATGCGTTTGTCTGCAACCAAAGCTTTACTTGAGCGTCGTGATGTCATTGTTGTGGCATCGGTCTCTGCAATTTATGGATTGGGCGATCCGGACAGCTACCTAAAAATGATGCTGCACTTGACTGATGGCATGATCATTGACCAGCGCTCTATTTTGCGCCGCCTTGCAGACTTGCAGTATACCCGTAATGACCAAGCATTCACGCGAGGAACATTCCGCGTTCGTGGCGAAGTAATTGATATTTTCCCAGCAGAATCCGATGAGTATGCATTAAGAGTTGAACTCTTTGATGATGAAGTGGAGCGATTATCGTTGTTCGACCCGTTAACCGGGGCTATTCAACATCGAGTACCTCGTTTTACCGTGTACCCTAAAACTCACTATGTGACGCCAAGAGAACGAATTCTTGAGGCGATGGAAAATATCAAAGTCGAATTAGCCGATAGGCGCAAAGTGCTGCTAGAGAATCATAAGCTACTGGAAGAGCAGCGGATCACTCAGCGTACCCAATTTGACTTGGAAATGATGAACGAGCTGGGATACTGCTCAGGCATTGAAAACTATTCACGTTATCTCTCCGGACGAGCGCCGGGCGAGCCACCGCCAACATTATTTGATTATTTACCCGCAGATGGCTTGCTGGTTGTGGATGAGTCTCACGTCACCATCCCACAAATTGGCGCGATGTATAAAGGTGATCGTTCTCGCAAAGAGACTCTCGTAGAGTATGGTTTCCGACTGCCTTCTGCCCTCGATAACCGCCCAATGCGTTTTGAAGAGTTTGAAGCTTTAGCACCTCAAACTATCTATGTGTCAGCGACACCGGGTAATTATGAGCTGGATAAGTCGGGGCAGGAAGTGATTGAGCAGGTAGTTAGGCCGACAGGATTGCTTGATCCGCTGATTGAAGTGCGTCCGGTGGCAACGCAGGTGGATGATTTACTTTCTGAAATTCGTATTCGTGTTCAGAAACAGGAGCGCGTGCTGGTCACCACACTAACCAAACGCATGGCGGAAGATCTCACCGAATATTTAGAAGAGCATGGGGAGAGAGTTCGCTATCTACACTCAGATATCGACACAGTGGAACGCGTTGAAATTATCCGTGATTTACGTCTTGGTGAGTTTGATGTACTGGTTGGTATCAACTTATTGCGAGAAGGTTTGGATATGCCAGAAGTTTCGCTGGTGGCTATCCTTGATGCTGATAAAGAAGGTTTCTTACGTTCAGAACGTTCACTGATCCAAACCATCGGTCGTGCAGCGCGTAACTTGAACGGTAAAGCCATTTTGTATGGGGATAGAATCACTAACTCCATGGAAAAAGCGATTGCTGAGACAGAGCGACGCCGTGCCAAACAGATGGCGTTTAACGAAGCCCATGGTATCACGCCTAAAGGCTTGAACAAGAAAGTGGG
Organism: Providencia sp. JUb39; assembly: GCF_012272845.1. Taxonomy (NCBI): domain Bacteria; kingdom Pseudomonadati; phylum Pseudomonadota; class Gammaproteobacteria; order Enterobacterales; family Morganellaceae; genus Providencia; species Providencia sp. JUb39. The sequence goes on from NZ_JAAWXD020000001.1 coordinate 1,261,851, forward strand.
GGATATCCTCCAGATTGGTCACAAAGTGGGTGGTAAAGGGAAAGGGCGCGGTAAAGAGAGCATCAAAGATGAATCTCTGCTTAATGTTCAGTCCATGTCAACGAAAGAGCTGGAGCAGCGTATTTCTCAATTGGAAACGCAAATGTATAAACATGCTCAAGATCTGGAGTTTGAAGCCGCTGCGCGAGTTCGCGATGAGTTACAAACACTACGAAACCAATTTATCGCCAATTCGTAATTTTTAAAAATCGCTAAAAAATACGCTAATTTATTAAGTGCCTCTTAGCGCTGCAATATGCGGGTTAAGGGGCTTTTTTATGAATGGAATAAGTTAGTAAAGTTATTTATAACAACAAGTTAGCCTGTCAAGTAATTTGCGGTAATTAGGACTAACTTTTTCTCACACTTGCAAAAATATTGGTTAGTATCTCGTCATCTTATGGACCAAGACGAGGCCGAGATGGCGACCCAATCAATTGTAGCTCCTCATGATTCAACCTTTAAAGGCTTTATGAGTAAAGTGGATAATGCGCGGGATTTTTTTGAAGTCCATCTTCCTAATCGCATTAAGCACCTCTGCAATTTTGATACCTTGAAGTTGGCCAGTGCTTCATTTGTGGATAAAACATTGCGCTCTCGTTTCTCGGACATGCTCTATTCCGTTCAAACACTCAGGGGGAAGGGGTATTTTTATTTCTTGGTTGAGCACCAATCTTCCCCCGATAAGCTAATGGGCTGGCGGCTGATGCATTACGCATTTTGCGCGATGAATCAGCATTTGCAGCAAGGGCACCAAACTTTGCCGCTGGTGGTTCCCATCCTGTTTTATCATGGCAATCAATCTCCTTATCCTTATTCCCAGTCATGGACAGATTGCTTTGAGTGGTCTGATTTAGCGCATGATTTGTATTGTAATCCACTGCCGTTAGTGGATGTAACAGTGGCAAGTGATGATGAACTTGTGAATCACCGAAAAGTTGCGGCGTTGGAGTTAGTTCTCAAACACTCATCCCTGAAAGATGACCTTATGGTGCTGTCAAAACGCTTAGCGCAGGTGATCCATGAGAACGAAAACCATCGCGACGACGTTATTTTAATCATCAACTATCTGTTTAGTGTGATGGATACGCCGACATACAAGAAGATAATCAAAACATTAATAGAGAAAACAGAAGGATATCAGGAGACCGTTATGACAATTGCTGATCGATTAAGAAATGAAGGGCGAGAAGAAGCTCGACAAGAAGAGCAGGAGAAGGCCAAACAACGCACTTATACCCAAGTTTTGACCAGCTTAAGTTTAGGTTTAAACATTGATGTTATTAGTCAAATTACAGGCTTATCCCCGACAGAAATCGAAGCGATGCATTAATACATAATTTATTAATACATAAAGAAAACTGAGTTCAGTGAGAAACTGAACTCAGTCATATTTTTAGTCGAATTTTCTTAGCGAGATTAAGCGTTAGCTAACTGACCTTTTACTATTACCGATTGACGGTTACGCTCAAGTTCCAATGCGCCTAAGTGGGACAGCACACAGAAGATAATGCAGCAAACAATCCCCCCTAAGAGCAGATAGAAACCTGCATGCCAACCCATACGGTCAACCACGAAACCAAATAAGCTAGTACCTAACGTTGCGCCAAGGATATAGCTCATAAAACCACGTAGGCCGACGGCTGAACCAACTGCGAAGCTTGGCACGATTTCCATTGTTTGTACTGATGCTAAGAACTGAGGCACATAGATTAAGCAACCAACTACTGCTGCAAAGAAGGTGACGACAGCTAATGATTGGCTCTGCCAGTAACCGATGAGGCAGAAGAAAATCAGTGTCATACAAACAATAGCTAACGGCATTCTACGGCCTTTAAACAGTTTGTCCGTTAACCAACCTGCTAATAAAGTGGATGGAATAGCAGCCCATTCGAAGAATAAAAATGCCACGCTCATCTGATCTTTAGAGAAGTTTTTCTCTGTCAGCAGGTAGATTGGTAGCCAGCTGATCACGCCGAAACGTACCATATACACAAAGACGTCAACGAAAGAGATATACCACGCATTTTTGTTTTTCAGTACATAGGTACAGAAAATTTGGAAGGCGCTCATATTCTCCGGTGATTGTTCTTTTTGCGCTGAAGTCAGGATCACTTTTTCTTCTGGCATCATTTGGTCAAGCGCAGGTAAACCCTCTTGTTTTGGGGAACCTTTGCCTAATACCAACACAACCCCTGCAAATAAAATTGCAATACAAGCGGGAACCATGTAACTCGCACTTTGCCAGTGCTCAGTGCCTAATACGGCGAAAGCAGCACCGACGATTGGGGCAACAATACCCCCACCCACGTTATGAGAAATATTCCAGAATGCACCGATACGACCACGTTCACGACGCGGGAACCAGTTTGCAATGGTGATAAATGACGGACCCACACCCATGCCTTGGAACATACCATTAAGCACTACAAAACCAACGAATAACCAGAATGCGTTACTAAACCCCATTCCGAAGTTGACAATGGCGCACAGGATCAAACCAAATGCCATAAATGCTTTTGGGCTGGCTTTATCGGCAAGGCTACTCATCACGCCTTTGCTGATCCCGTAAGCAATGAGCATACAGCTAGTTAGTAGACCAATTTGGGTGGTACTTAAATCTAAGTTTTCTTTCAAATACGGGGTAGAGAGCGTGAAGTTGTTACGGACAATATAGTAAGCCAAATAACCTAAGAACACGCTGAGTAGTGCTTGAACGCGATAGCGTTTATAGGCGGCAGGAACTTTTTCTGGTGCAATTTGTTTTTTTGCCGTGGCTGGCGTTAAAAATGACAGCATAGGTTCACCTGTGAAATAGAGTAAAAAGAAATTCCCTGATGTTTTTTGTCGTTTTATTTCTGACAGACTCATCATGTTCTTGTTGAAAAAATATCGCAATATGAAGGGCTTGGGTCAAAATTGACCCAATTTTGTATAGGGACGAGTCAAATTGACCCATTCATAAATTAACGGGAATGGATTTCAAAAAACGCGCAACTAAGGGTTGATTTAATCGCGTAACAATGAGAATAAAGCGGGTAAGTTTTGTCGTGTGCGCATAAATCCGAAAAGGGTAAAATTTGTCTCAAATGCACTTTTTGACAAACTCACATTATTGTTACTTTCTTTGATATGAATCACATCTACCCAGGGGATGACTACGCTTATGAGACTAATAACACCAATTCGTCCACTGATAATGCGGCTCTGTTTTTTTATTATCTTGCTAAACAGCGTGGGAATTAGCCATGCGAAAAATGATGAGTTGGTGATAGCGACAACATTCTCACCCGAAGCGACACAAGCGATAGTCACGAATTGGAATGCGCGAGAGGATGCAATACCCATCCGCACGATTAATCGAACCAGTGCCTCATTAGAGCGCTTGTTAGATACCGATGCTTTGGAAAATGTCGATCTGATACTGACCTCCTCGCCGATGCTGATGCACCATTTGCAGCAGCATAATCGGTTGAGTGCATTGCCGGATATTCCTGAGTATTCCCAGCGCTTAATTCCTGAATCTTTAAAAGGTTCCGTTGCTGCGGTGGCATTTTCTGGATATGGCATTTTGACTAACCGAAAGTGGATGGAGCAAAACAAATTACCCATTCCTAAGACATGGGATGACCTGACAAATAGCCAATATCAAGGCTCGTTACTGATAAGCAGTCCATCTCGCTCTGATACCTATCATTTAATGATTGAGTCGTTATTACAGCAGCGGGGGTGGGAAGATGGATGGCGCATTTTACTGGGAATGTCAGGGAATTTAGCCACTGTTTCATCACGCAGTTTTGGGGTAGCCGATAAAATCAAAGTGGGGTTAGGTGGGGCTGCACCGATTATTGATAACTATGCAAATGTGTTATTAGCTGACCCTGAACTCGAGTTTCACTATCTGCCTGATTCAGCCACATCGCCGACGTTTATTGCGATCACTCGCCACAGTTTAGCGCCAGAAAAAGCGCGAAAACTGATTGATTTTTTACTCAGTGAACAAGGGCAAAAAGTGTTTGCAGACAGCAGCACAGGGAAATATCCAGTTACTCCTCTAGGGGATGATAACCCTCGAAAAGCGCAGCAAAGCCAGCTATTAGATTCACCTAAACCGCTGGATGTCCATTTGGTATTGCAGCGTCAGCGATTAGTACAGCAACTGTTTGATGCGGCAATCACGTTTCGTTTAACGGAATCGAAAGATGCTTGGCGTGCGGTGTATATGGCGGAAGCTAAGCTAAAGCACCCTTTACCAGACGTTCGAGCACTACTGACGGCGATGCCAGTCAGCGCGAAAGAAAGTGAAGATCCTGCTTACTATTCACGCTTTGAAGATAATCGCAAAGCGGAAGAGGAATATATGCGCTGGCAGCATTTCTTTCAGGAGCAGCAACGCCAAGCCATCAGTGTATTGGAAGCGATTAAATGAAAACATCGATAGTGAGATTGATGGGGCGCTTCAGCATTACGGCTATTTTACGTGGCGCCTTTATCGCGGGCGCCTTGATGACACTGATCGTCAGTTGCGTCAGCTTATATGCATGGCAAGAGCAAAATAAGCAGATCCGCTACGCACTTGGGGATTATTTTCCCAAAATGCAGGCTTCATTTTTGATTGAAGGGCAGCTAAATACCTTAGTCAATGAATTGAATGAATTTTTAAAAGCACCAAATACAGCGACAAGATTGCAATTACGCAACCAAATCACCGCACATTTAGCGCAAATAGCCGCATTTAATCAGCAATTGAATGGGCAGGATCAACAGCAAATTTCTGTCATTTTGACGCAAAGTCAGGATCTTTTGCAGAGATTGGATAAGGCACTATATGCCCTGTTTTTAGCACGGGAAAAAATTAATACATTATCTTCTCGGATCAACTGGTTACATGACGATTTTAGTACAGAGCTCAACTCGTTATCGCAAGATATTAGCCTACAACAAGGCTCTTTACTGGACAAAATTGAGCAAGATCCTCTTCAAGCCAAAGGGTTACAAAGTCGGTTACGTAACGTGCAAGGAGAGTTGCAGCTTATTTATACATTGGCGCGTTTGGAAGAGCAGATCACCAATATTTTGACGGGGCGCTTGAAGGATATTCAAGGGGATAATGCTTTTGATGACCCAATCGATGTTAACGGCTATGCCCGTTATTTAGGGTACTTAAAAACGAATTTAGCTGCCAATGAAGAGGCGTTGAATTTATATCCAAGTTCAGTGACGCTGCGTCAAACCATCGATGAGTTGTTAGATATCGGCCTTTCGGATAACCAAATGCTTGAAGTCCTGCAAAATTATCAAACAGCGAAAAGAGCCTTAAATGAAGCGACGATCGAAAAAGAGCGAATTTTGGCTGATTTTCGCTCTCAGCTTGATTTGCAACTTGGGAGCAGCCACTTTCAGCTACAAACGCTAAACCAGCGTTTAGCGAACATTATGTCGTGGAGTGGCACAATTATTATTATTACCGCAGGGTTGGCATTACTGTTGGTATTGCTGTTCAACATGCTGTTTATTCGTCCTCGTTTGGTCAAACGTTTTACCGCATTAAACCAAGCAGTGGCTCGGATCAGTATTGGGGATTTGACGACCCATATTCCTGTCGAAGGTCGTGATGAGTTAGGGCGAATTGGCACGCTGTTACAGCGCAGTATTGCTCAAATCAATCAACAGAAAACTCAGCTAGAACAAGAGATTGCAGAACGTAAGGCAATAGAGGAAAACTTACGAACTACGCAAAACGAGTTGATCCAAACGGCAAAACTCGCCGTCGTGGGGCAGACGATGACCACCTTAGCTCACGAAATTAACCAACCGCTAAATGCTCTTTCCATGCACCTGTTTATGGCGAAAAAAGGGTTGCCAGAGCAAGATAATGACACCTCGTTGATGGCGATAAATAAGTCAGAGCAACTTGTGGCTCGAATGGATGGCATTGTGCGCTCACTGCGTCAATTCGCTCGTAAGCGTGATGATAATGAGCAATTACAACCTGTGAATTTACGCCAATCAATTCAAAGCGCTTGGGATGTTCTGAAGCTTCAACATAAAACCCGCAAAGTGATATTAAGCTATCCGGATATATTGCCTAAGGTGCTGGGGGATGAAATTGGTATTCAGCAGGTGTTGGTTAACTTGCTCTCTAACGCGCTTGATGCCAGCCCCACAGAAGCAGAAATCACCGTTGATTACAGCGAAACCGCTGATAAGTTGCTGTTGACCTTGTGTGATAACGGGACGGGGTGGCCACTGCATTTAGCGGATACATTAATGAAACCCTTTACGACAAGCAAAGAGATTGGGCTGGGGGTTGGGTTATCCATTAGCCAATCGATTATGCAGCAAATTGGTGGTGAGTTGAGAATCGCTTCTACACTGCGTGGAAATGGGTGTGTAATTTTAGAATTTAAAAAGGTACTTGAAGATGCTTGATGACAACCATGACATATTGCTGATTGATGATGATAAAGATGTATTGGAAGCGTATTGTCTGCTACTCGAACAAGCAGGGTACCGAGTTTATGCGTGTGATAACCCATTGACAGCAAAAGAGTTAGTTCACCGTGATTGGTGCGGCATTATTCTTAGCGATGTGTGTATGCCGGAATGTTCGGGCATCGAGTTGATGACACTATTTCTCGCCAAAGACAAACATCTCCCTGTGGTATTGATCACCGGGCATGGGGATGTACCAATGGCGGTGGAAGCAGTCAAAATGGGGGCATGGGATTTTCTACAAAAACCCATTAACCCAGAATATCTTTTAGAGCAAGTTGCCAAAGCGCTGGCGGCACGGAAACAGCGTGTATTGCAGCGCCGGTGGGGCAAAAACCAATTGATGCTCAATTTTGTAGGGAGCAGTGAGTGGTCTTTACAAGTTCGCGGGCAGCTTCAAGGGTTATCGGAAACCCTTGCCGCAGTGTTCTTACAAGGAGAGTTAGGTAGTGGTCGCACTTACTTAGCGCGCTATCTGCATCAAATTAGCACACCGCAGCAAGCGCCATTGGTGATCAAAACATTATTAAATGAGCAAGAAGTGCCTGTTGAAACATGGGTCTCTGAGGCACGCTCAGGAACATTAGTGATTAAGAATATTGAGTTACTCCCTGTGAACCAACAGCGTTATTTGGTTCAGCATTTACAGCAAGACCAACGGGAATTTCGTTTGGTTGGGATCTCAGATCAGCCGCTGCTTACTTTGACTAAACAGCAGCAGATTATTGCAGAACTTTATTATTATTTTTCATTAACTCAGGTGAATTGTTTACCGTTATCCCTGCGTAAAGCGGATATTCCGGTTTTATTCCAACACTATTTAGAGCTGGCTTGTACTCGATTGAATCAGAAATTGCCTGAACTGGATGAGTCTTTCATCAAAAAACTGAGTCGTCGTCATTGGCCTGGAAATGTAACGGAGTTAGCCAACGCAGCGGAGCTGTACGCGGTTGGCATTATGCCAATGGGGGAGACAGCGAATCCGTTATTAACGTCGGTAGCGCCAACGGCATTAGATCAACAAATTGAAAATTATGAACGGCAGATTATTACGGAAGCTCTGAATATTCATCAAGGACGAATTAACGATGTGTCGGAATATCTGCAAATGCCACGGAAAAAACTCTATTTACGGATGAAAAAGTACGGATTAGACAAGCACCATTATCGGACTTAAATTATTGGAGATAAATAGAGAGAAAGTTGCAGGGATTGGCCTGCAACTTAAAATTTCAGTGAATTACAGAAGGGGAATGGTCTCTTCGATGGCTTTCAACAGTAAGTTTCTATCGTGGCGATAAGGAATATCATCAGCCTCTAATACTCGCTGAGTCACTTTGCGTTCTTGGCGGATTGTCGTGACATCGGTGCGTGGCCCTACAATCACCGCATCGATTTTCTTGCGCCCAATATAACGCTCCATCATGACTAGTTTTTCAGGAAGTGTGAGGCTGGCAGCGGAGGTGCTAATTTCCTTCCCTAAATTACCGATATACACCATCGGCGCTTGGCTCTCTTTCAGGGCGCAGGCGATATCATCGAGTAATAACAGGGGCATTAAGCTGGTAAAAAAACTTCCGGGGCCGATTAAAATCAAATCTGCTCGATGGATAGCATCAAGGGCTTCGCTGGTCGCTTTAACGGGAGGGTATAAACGCAATTCTTGCGGTAACTCCTGCAAAGCATCCACGTTAACTTCACCGTAGACTTCATTTCCCATATCATCAATAGCCATCAGGTCTACCGGTGATTCAGACATCGGGATTAATTGCGCATTCACTTTCAGCATATTGCGGATTAAATTGATGGCTTCAAGTGGGCGAACACTTAAATGGTCAAGGGATTTCAGCATTAGGTTACCGAGATTATGCCCTGATAATTCCCCTGTACCCGCAAATCGATATTCAAACATCTTAGAGGCAATGGATGGCTCAGTAATCAACTGATTTAAGCAATTACGCATATCACCCCAAGCAATTCCCCCTTCAGAACGACGGATTCGTCCTGTAGAGCCACCATTATCCGTGGTGGTGACAATGCCAGTTAAACGGGAGCCTAAAGATGAGAGAGAAGACATCACTCGACCAAGCCCATGTCCGCCCCCAAGGGCGACGACGTGATTAAGATTTGTCAAACTACGGTTTGGCATAGTGTTCCTATTTAAACTATCCATCTAGCTAAATTATCAATCTAGAATCAGTGCTAAAACAAAATTGGCGCTAATCTATCATAAAACACCATCTGAAGTTTACTTGCTGTGATAAAAAACAACAAAAGAGAATATTCTCGATCGGTATCACAAATTTCTTGATTATGTGGCTAAGAGTAATTAACTAGAACGGTATGAAAATAAAGGATATAGATGGGCGATTATCAACGCTTTCTATAATCAGATTAAATAGCGCTGTTTATTGCGGGGTAACAGGAATTAATATTTTTTGAACTCGCGGAATTTAAGTGCGTATTTTACCCTCTAGGTGCCATTTTGATTCATTTCGATAATGATTCGATGGTGATGTAGTCGTTTCAGTAATTCGAGACATCATATTTATGGATTCTTAGGGTTATCTATCAAAAAACGCGGGATAAAACTGATCTACAACAAACAATGTGCACAGAATTAACCTCATTTTGACGAGATATTGACAGATAGGCGTTTATCATCACATGGAAATAGCAAAAAAATTATCCGTAATAATAAGGACTTCTGAGTATAGCGGTTGTTTTCTGTAAGTCGTTGTATATTAAGTTATATATCGTTTTTGGATTCGCTTTTTCATTTGCAATGGGCTAAAATCCTTACAGAAAATAAGTGAACCCAGTGATGAGTGTCTTAACTCTTTAGGCTTAATCAGCTCACGGGGTTCCAGATAAAACTCCTAGCCTTTGTGTCTAAGTTCTCCTGAATATGATGCTCTGGCCGTGACCTTGAGTCACCAGGGTGCAAGATAGAAATGTCTGCATCTCCCGTATTTGGAAAGGTGTGAATATGCAGCAACTTGTCGATCAATTTGACCGAAAATTTTACTATCTTCGTTTATCTATCACTGATGTTTGCAACTTTCGTTGCACATATTGCCTGCCTGATGGCTACAAACCGAGTGGTCGCCATGAATTTCTGACGCTTGATGAAATCCGTCGAGTGAGCCGCGCTTTTGCTGAGTTAGGGACTGAAAAAGTCCGTATCACTGGCGGTGAGCCAACGATGCGTAAAGATTTCACCGATATCATCGCCGCTATCAAAGAAAATAACTCCATCAAAAAAATCGCCGTAACAACCAATGGTTATCGGATGGCTCGTGATGTGCAAGCATGGCGAGATGCTGGTTTGAATGCAGTAAACGTGAGTGTGGATAGCCTTGACCCTCGCCAATTTGCGGCGATCACTGGGCAAGATAAATTTTTCCAAGTCATGAAAGGGATTGATGCTGCATTTGATGCTGGCTTCGAAAAAGTTAAAGTCAATGCGGTCTTGATGAAAAACGTCAATGATATCGCCCTCAAATCTTTCCTCAATTGGATCAAACACCGTCCAATTCAACTGCGTTTTATTGAACTCATGGAAACAGGGGAAGGCAGCAGCCTATTCCAACGTTACCATGTGTCTGGTGAAACCGTTCGTGATCGCCTTATCGCAGAAGGCTGGTATATGCAGCCACGTTCTCGTAGCGACGGTCCCGCCCAAGTCTTTAGTCACCCTGATTACCAAGGGGAAATTGGGCTGATCATGCCGTACGAGAAGGATTTTTGCCAAAGCTGCAACCGTCTCAGGGTCTCTTCTTTAGGCAATCTGCATTTGTGTTTATTTGGTGAAAATGGCATTCCACTGCGTGATTTACTGGGCGATGATAACCAGAATGAATCCCTAAAAGCACGTATCCAAAGTGGCTTAATGTCTAAGCGAGAAACCCATTTCCTTCACCAAGGCGACAGCGGGATCACCCCGAATCTTTCCGTTATCGGCGGTTAATAACTTTTTGATTTTCAGGAGCAATTATGTCCCAACTGACCCACCTCAATGCGTCGGGCGAGGCGCACATGGTTGATGTATCCGCCAAAGCGGAAACCGTCCGTGAAGCACGCGCAGAAGCGTTTGTGACGATGAACCCAGAAACTTTAGCCATGATTGTGGATGGCAGTCACCATAAAGGGGATGTCTTTGCGACGGCACGTATCGCTGGGATCCAAGCAGCAAAAAATACGTGGCAGTTGATCCCGCTGTGCCATCCTTTGCTACTGACCAAAGTGGAAGTCACCCTGGAAGCTGAGCAAGCCCATAACCGTGTACGTATCGAAACTTGTTGCCGATTAACAGGGAAAACGGGGGTCGAAATGGAAGCGTTAACGGCTGCTTCTGTCGCGGCATTAACTATCTACGACATGTGCAAAGCGGTACAAAAAGATATGGTTATTGGGCCTGTGCGTTTATTAGAAAAAACGGGCGGAAAGTCCGGTCATTTTAAGGTGGAAGCATGATCACTGTCCTCTTTTTTGCTCAAGTTCGTGAGTTAGTTGGCACTGACCGCTTAGAGTTAGCAGCGGAGTACCCAACTGTAGAATCTTTGCGCCAAGCATTAACTCAAAAAGGTGATCGCTGGGCGCTGGCTTTGGAAGATGGCAAATTATTAGCTGCGGTTAATCAATCGTTTGTTTCTGCGGACCATCCCCTGAATGCGGGCGATGAAGTGGCTTTCTTCCCACCAGTTACAGGGGGATGACCATGGACAATACCCATATTGTGGTACAAACCGAGAATTTTAGTGTTGGCGAGCAGTATGCGTGGCTTGCTGAATGTGACAGTGATGGCGCCGTAGTGACATTCACAGGTAAAGTCCGTAATCATAATTTAGGGGACAGCGTAGCGGCATTGACTCTCGAACACTACCCTGGCATGACAGAAAAAGCCTTAGCGGACATTGTGATGCAATCTCGCGAGCGCTGGCCACTGCAACGCGTGAGTGTGATCCACCGGATAGGTACCTTACAACCCGGTGAAGAAATTGTATTCGTAGGCGTGACCAGCGCACATCGCAATGCAGCATTCCAAGCGGCTGAATTTATAATGGATTACCTGAAAACCAAAGCACCATTCTGGAAAAAAGAGTCTCTCCCTGATAATGAACGCTGGGTGGAAGCCAAAGCGAGTGATGAAGCTTCTGCAAACCGTTGGTAGTCTTAAACTGTTACGCGGAAAATGCGAATAAGCCGAATGGTAATGTCAAAATATTGTGATAAACTTTGGAGCAAATTTGTCCGATCACAGTAAGGATTACTCTGTTGGTGGTTTTGCTGGGTCGATTTTTCTTAAAATGGAAGGGTAACCATCATGGGTCAATTTGATCAACGTAATGATTCTCTTGTCCAGAATGCCAGCACTGGCGTTCAGGCATTTATGTCGCAAGTCTACGGTTGGATGACCGTCGGGTTATTACTGACAGCTTTTGTTGCTTGGTACTCCTTAAGCAGCGGTCTGTTTTTCACTATCGCAACTAACAAAGTTCTGTTCTTTGGAATGATCATCGCTGAACTTGGTTTAGTGATGGGGCTGTCTTTCTTACTGCCTAAAATGAGCGGTGCGATTGCAACTGGGATGTTTATGCTATACGCATTGCTGACTGGTTTAACTATCTCCGTTATTTTAGCGGTTTATACGGGTGAGTCAGTTGTTGGGACGTTTATCATTACCGCAGTCATGTTCGGCGCGTTAAGCTTCTACGGTTACACGACTAAGCGTAGCTTAACAGGGATGGGTAACTTCCTGTTTATGGCGCTGATTGGTCTAGTTGTCGCTTCTTTGGTTAACATCTGGCTGCAAAGCTCTATGATGTACTGGGTGATCACTTACGGCGGTGTATTACTGTTCGCTGCATTAACTGCTTATGACACTCAAAAACTCAAAGAGATGGGTGAGCAAATCAACCAAGATGACAGAGAAAATATGCGTAAGTACTCCATTATGGGCGCGTTATCTCTGTACTTAGATTTCATCAACCTGTTCCTGATGTTACTGCGTATTTTCGGTGATCGCCGTTAATTGCTCATCAAGCTGATTGAAAATATGAAGCCCCGCAATAAGTTAATTGTTGCGGGGTTTTTTATGGTTCTTATCTGGCAGCTAAGCGATTTTTTTGCGAAATAAGTAATAAGCCAGGGAGCTGGTTACCAGGAAGATAATCAGAAGTGGCCATAAGCTGTGAAATACCACGGAAAAATCGGCATCTTTGAGGTAAATCTGCTTAGTGATATCCGTAAAGTGGCGGATGGGATTCACCCACGTAATATCCTGTAGCCAAACGGGCATATTCTCGACGGGGGAGATATAACCTGATAGCAACACCGCGGGCATCATAAACACAAACACACCAATAAACGCTTGCTGCTGAGTTGAGCACAATGCGGAGATAAGCAAACCAAATCCCACGAGTGATAACCCATAAAAAATCATCGTGCCATAGAACAGCAATAGTGAACCGGCGAACGGGATTTTGTAGCAAAAAATACCAATCACTAACACCAATGTGGCTTGTGCAGTGGCGACGACTAAGGCAGGAATCGCTTTGCCAATAAAGATTTGCCATGTGGTTAGCGGCGAAACTAATAGTTGGTCGAGGGTTCCTTGTTCTCGTTCTCTTGCAATAGACAACGAGGTGACGATCAGCACTCCTATCGTCGTAATCAATGCCACTAATGAAGGCACAATAAACCACTTATAGTCTAAGTTTGGGTTGTACCAGTTGCGGACAATCAGTTCACTGTTATTGGGTAGCACTTGGGTTTGTGTGAGCTCCTGCTGATATTGCGTGACTATCTGTTCAATGTAATTAGCCGCTATTTGGGAGCTATTTGAGTTTCGTCCATCCAATAGCAACATCATATTTGCGGTATGATGGCTAGCGATATCAGCGCTGAAATTTTGATTAAAACGGACGACTAACAAGGCTTTACGGTTATCTAGCGTTTCTCGAATCTCAGGTTCATTTTTCAGTAACAGCACATGGGAAAATGCGCTGGCTTTTGCTAAGCGTTGAGTGAGCTCAATGGAATGCTCGCCATTATCTTGATCAAAAATGGCAATGGTGGTGTTAGTGACTTCTAAGGTCGCCGCCAGTGGGAAGAGGATCATTTGGAAAATGACGGGCATGATCAAAATAATTCGCGTCTGTTTTTCCTGCAATAATGATTGCAACTCTTTCATAATTAAGGTGTAAAGACGATAAAACATATTTCACCTCAATCCAAACGGCGACGCGTTTTCAGCGCCGTTAAGCCAATGAATAATATCGCTGAAGCAATCAGCAATAAGAAATCGGTGAATAACACCAGATAGATATCTCCCGCCAAAAATAAGGTTTGCAAGCTGCTGACAAAGTAGCGAGCGGGAATGAAGTAAGTCACTACTTGAATAAATATTGGCATGCTATCAATTTCAAAAATAAACCCTGAAAGCATAATGGCAGGCAAAAAGGCTGCATTCAGTGCCACCATTGCCGCATTGAACTGGTTGCGGGTAATGGTTGAAATCAGTAATCCCATTCCTAATGCGGTGGCTAAATAGAGGCTGGTTATCACAAATAAAATCAATAAAGAGCCACGATAAGGAATATCAAGCACGAATGTCGTCACCAACATACACAGCACCATGACGAACGACCCAAGAATTTGATAGGGCAATAATTTGGAAAGCAGTAGTTCAGTGCGAGTAATTTGGGTGGAAAGCAGTGCCTCCATGGTGCCCCGTTCCCATTCACGGGCTATCACCAGTGAAGTTAAAATGGCACCCACGACGGTCATAATGATGCTAATGGCGCCTGGAATAATAAAATGTTGGCTGAGTGCCGCTTCGTTAAACCAATAGCGCATATTGAGTTCGATAAGCGGGTCGGTGGGATAACCTTGATTTTCACCTTGTTGGATAAGCCATGTATGCCAAACCCCTTTGGTGTAGGCTTGCACAAAATTGGCGGTATTAGGTTCACTTCCATCGGTGATCACTTGGATTGCCGAATGTCCATCCGGGCGAGAAAGTTGCTCTGCAAAATTGACGGGGATCACCACAATGCCGCGAATTTCGCCCGCTTGCATTTTATTAATCAATAAATTGCGATTATCGCTAATGGTGGCATCAATAAAGGGAGAGCCGGTAAAGGTATCGACTAATTCACGAGCGGGTTGGCTTTGTTGATCCATTAGGATACCCACTCGTAATTTACTGGAGTCTAGATTGATCCCATAACCGAAAATAAATAGCAACATCAGTGGGATAACAATGGCTATTAAGGAGCTACTGGGGTCTCGAACTATCTGCTTACTTTCCTTCCAACAGAGGGCTTTCAGCCTGCGCCATGAAAAACCAGAGGCGGTTGTTTTCATTGTGCCTCCCGCTGTTTATCGTAGTTGAAAATCAATTCGATAAAGGCATCTTCCATCGATGGATTTGGATTTTCAGTGCTGGCGACTTGTTTTTTTAGCTCGTCAGGCGTACCTGCAGCAATGATTTTTCCGTGGTAAACCAATCCAATACGATCGCAATATTCAGCTTCATCCATAAAGTGGGTGGTGACCATGACGGTGACCCCCTTGTCTACCATGCCATTAATATGTAACCAGAACTCTCGCCGAGTTAGCGGGTCGACCCCCGAAGTGGGTTCATCCAAAAACAGGATATCCGGTTCATGCATCAACGAGCAGGCGAGGGCAAGGCGCTGCTTATAACCTAGCGGAAGTGAGTCAGTAATCTGGCTGATAATGGGCGTAAAATTAAACGCGTTAATCATCTCCTGCATTTTGGTGGCTTGTTGTTTATGATGCAAACCGTATACACCGGAGAAAAATTTTAAGTTTTGCCCAACTTTGAGGTTGCCGTAGAGGGAAAATTTTTGTGCCATATACCCAAGGTGCTGACGGGCTTTGTTTGAACTGGTTTTTAAATCCATACCAAGCACCAGAGCTTGTCCATCCGTGGGTTTCATTAATCCACACATCATCTTAAAGGTAGTGGATTTGCCTGCGCCGTTAGGCCCTAATAATCCAAAAATTTCACCCCGTTTTACCTGAAAGTTGACGGTATCCGTTGCGGCAAAATCCCCAAATTTTTTAGTTAGGTTGCGGGCTTCAATGACGGTTTCATTGGGAGCGGGTGGAATTTGTGGCACGATAGCCGCGAGTTCAGAACGATGGGATGGTCCGCCACCTAAAAGGTCGATAAACGCATCTTCAAAGCGTGGCTGGGCTTCAATCAGCGTTTGATTTCCCATGTTTAAGGCATTGAGTAAATTCTCTTGGGATGCATGAGGTTTTAAAATTAAGCGAATATAGCGCCCTTGGATCACGCCATCGGTGGTTTCGGGTAACACTAAGGCATTTTGTAGAATGGTGCGTTTTTGTGTTGGAGGAACATCGAGTAAAAATGAGCGTCCCGCCATCTTTTGGGTGAGTTGCTCGGGTTTTCCGCTATACAGAAGTTTGCCTTCATTGAGTAGTAGCACCTCTTTGCACTGCTCTGCTTCATCCAGATACGATGTGCTCCAGAGGATCAACATACCATCGTCAGCAAGGGTATGCACCATTTGCCATAATTCTCGCCTGGCAATAGGATCTACGCCGACACCGGGTTCATCCAGCAGTAAAACTTTCGGTTTGCCTAATAGGGTGCAGGCGAGTCCCAGTTTTTGTTTCATTCCCCCTGAAAGCTTACCGGCAAGGCGAGCAGTAAATGGGGCTAGGCTAGTAAATGCGAGTAATTGTTTATAAGTTTGTTGGCGTTCTTCACCAATAACGCCGCGCAGATCGGCATATAAATCAAGATTTTCTTGAACCGTTAAATCTTCATATAAACCGAATTTTTGCGGCATATAACCGAGGTTTGCCCGCACTTCGATACTGTCTTTAATAGGGTCTAATCCCATTAAGTGGATTTGCCCTGAATCGGGTTTGAGTAGCCCCGCCAGCATGCGCATTAGCGTCGTTTTCCCTGCACCATCGGGACCGACTAGCCCCGTCACGGAGCCGCCGTGAATTTCGGTAGTTAGGCTTTCAACCGCAGGGTTATTTAGCCCAACAAAGCGTTTTTCGACGCTGTTCAACGAAATAATATTGCTCGATGAGTGAATATCTTGCTGAGCCATAATTCGCCCTATTGCTGAGGTGCCGCAAACTGAACGGTGACTGGCATTCCTTGACGCAGTTTATCATTAGGATCATCGACAATAATTCGTAACCGGTAGACTAAGTCGGTACGTAAATCCGGTGTTTGTACACTTTTTGGGGTAAATTCGGCCGTGGGTGAGACAAAGCCAATCGTGCCATGGTAAGGGGTATTGGGTTGGCTATCCGTAAAGAGTAAAACTTTACTGCCAGGAACCGCATCACCTAGGTGCGCTTCACTCACATAAGCACGTACCCAAACAGGGTGGGTTAATGTCACGCTAAAAACAGTATTGCCTGCGCCAATGATGGTGCCAGGTTCAATGGCGCGAGTCAGGATTGTACCGTCAGATGGGGCGATAAGCTGGGTGTCTGAGAGATCAAGCTCCGCTTGAGCAACGGCGGCTTCTGCTTGTAACCATTCCCCTCGGGCTGCTGCTATCTCTTCTTGGCGAAATCCGCTCTGATATTGATTGAGTTTATCTTGGGAGGCTTTCAATGCGGCAAGTGTTTGATTTCGATTGTTTTTGGCATTATCTAAATCGTTAGCAGAAATCAGTTTTTGGGCGGCTAAACCTTGCTGACGTTTGTAAAAATTATCCGCATATTGCCAAGCGGCTTGACGCTGAGCGACTTCAGATTCGACTTGAGCAATTTCTTGTGTCCGGTAGCCTTTCTCTTTGAGTGCTAACTGTGCTTTAGCGCTATCTCGCAGCCCTTTAGCTTTATTTAACGCGTTGATGTATGGCGCATCATCCAATTTACCAAGTAATTGGCCTGCAGTGACTTTCGCCCCTTCATCAACATCTAAAGAGGCGAGTTTACCATTGACTCGAAAACTAAGGTTAACTGTTCGCACATCCACATTCCCGTATAAGGCGAATGTTTTATCCTTAAGCGACTGATAATAGTAGCCACCAGCAATAGCGGCAATCAGCATGATAATCAGTAAAATAACCAGTGCACGGCGTTTTGTGTTCATAGCTAACCTTAGTGACGGATAAAAACATTACTCAGGATTATGATTTAATTTTATCCATATATCATATCACTTTTCTGCTAGTTGGCGATGACGTAACCCCAATAATAAAATGTCGATATGCTCAATAAGAACCTGATTAATAATTTTAAATTCGTTTTCGTTAATGTGCTTCCAACCGGTTTGTCTGAGTAATGTTTCTCGCGCAATGCGAAAAGAGAGGGTTTCACCTAAAATGGCGTGTGTGTGGATCAAGGTCGCTAGATTATTAGGGTCGGCGCCAATATAAATAGAAATTAAGCGATTGAGCCGTGAGTGAATAGGTCCTAATGCTTGTTCGTGGATCAATCCATACGCTTCGGTTGGGTTCAGCTGCTCGCGAGCTAGAATGCGTGAGAAGCTTAAGTTTTCTTTTTTAAGTTGAAAAAAATTGTACGAAATAATGGTTTTTTTCAGTAATTCGAGCGCTTCTTCAGAAATTTGTGACTCTGCGGGTTGGCTAATAAAGTTATCTATTTGAGTGATAGTTTCAGCGAAACTCTCTTTGATATTGTTGGCAATTTGCTGAGCAACCGCGAGATATAGCCCTTCTTTAGATCCGAAATAATAGGAAATAGCTGCGATATTTTGCCCAGATGCTTGGGCAATTTGGCGGGTGGTTGCCCCGTCGATACCTTGTTCTCCATAAACATCGGCAGCGGCGAGAAGAAGTTGGAGTTTGGCGCTCTCTCCGCGTAATGTTGGCGACGAATTTGTGTTCATAAACATTCCTTTTGATTCAGAATTAAATAATTTTTAGCATGCTCTTAGTTGGCATTTATTCATTGTGCAGGATGAAAACGGATGTATCTTTAGTTTTGTGTACGTATATATACTATATAAAGCAGATTTTGTATTAGTTTATTCATCAATCTAAATTAATATATTTATCACGGTCAAATGATGGTAGAATTTTTGCGTGTCGCATGGCAGTTTGCGCTTTTCTTCTATTGAATATCGAATCTTCCCCCCCTAGAGCTGCCCAGTAAATTGAAGCGGTGGAGCCCGGAGTAATTAATTTGACTAGTTTTTCTGACCTCGCGTTAAACGAGGAAATATTGCGTGCCATTAATGAATTAGGCTATGAAAGCCCTACGCCTATTCAACAACAAGCTATTCCTGCTGTTTTAGCGGGCAAAGACCTATTAGCCAGCGCTCAAACAGGTACGGGTAAAACCGCCGGTTTTACTTTACCTATTTTGCAAAAGCTGGTGGACAATCCTCGCGGTAATAACCGTCGTCCTATTCGCGCATTGATTTTAACTCCGACCCGTGAACTTGCGGCTCAAGTGGCTGAAAATGTAAAAGAATATAGCCGTCATTTGAGAATTCGTTCATTTGTTGTGTTCGGTGGTGTCAGTATTAACCCGCAAATGATGAAACTGCGCGGTGGTGTGGATGTGTTGATCGCAACACCGGGTCGTTTATTGGACTTGGAACATCAAAACGCGGTGGATTTATCGCAGGTTGAAGTTTTCGTCTTGGATGAAGCTGACCGTATGTTAGATATGGGCTTTATTCACGATATTCGCCGTGTGATCACGAAATTACCTAAAAAGCGCCAAAATCTCCTGTTCTCCGCGACGTTCTCTGATGAGATCAAACAGTTGGCGAGCAAGTTATTGAATAATCCAGTTTCCATTGAAGTGGCTCCGCGCAACTCAGCTTCTGAGCAAGTAACGCAGTATGTTCATTTAGTGGATAAAAAACGTAAAGCTGAGTTACTCTCGTTTATGATTGGACGTGAAAACTGGCAGCAAGTTCTGGTATTTACGCGTACCAAACATGGCGCTAACCGCTTAGCTGAGCACTTAAATAAAGATGGTGTCAAAGCGGCGGCGATTCATGGTAATAAGAGCCAAGGCGCTCGTACCCGTGCTTTAGCTGATTTTAAATCCGGGGATATCCGTGTCTTAGTGGCGACAGATATTGCGGCTCGCGGCTTAGATATCGAACAGCTTCCTTATGTCGTTAACTTTGAGCTACCGAATGTGGCGGAAGATTACGTTCACCGTATTGGTCGTACTGGGCGTGCGGAAGCCACGGGTATGGCGGTATCTTTAGTGTGTATCGATGAAGCGAAACTGCTTAAAGATATCGAGAAATTATTGAAAAAATCCATCCCACAGATGGAGATTGAAGGCTACGTGCCAGACCCATCAATTAAAGCTGAGCCGATCCAAAAACCTTCTCAGCGTAATGATCGCCGTGGTTCTGATAGTCGCCGCGGGTCTGATAACCGCCGTGGTTCGGACAACCGCCGTAGCTCTGAGGATAGCCGCGGTGAGCGCAGCAATCATTCAGGCAAGAATAGCAATAAAGGTCCAAGCCGTCCTCGTCGCCAAAATGCGAATTCCGAGAAAGGCCAATCTGAATCGACTTCAGGTTCACCGTGGAAAAATGCACAGAAACGCGTTAGACAAGGGCGCAGTGATAGCTAATGCGTGTGCTACTCGCCCCGATGGAAGGGGTACTCGATTCTCTGGTTCGCCGATTATTGAGTGAGGTGAACGACTACGACTTGTGCATTACTGAGTTTGTGCGAGTTGTCGATAATTTGTTGCCGGCAAAAACGTTTTATCGGTTATGCCCGGAATTGCAACAAGGTAGCCGAACGCCATCTGGGACGTTAGTGCGGGTGCAGCTATTAGGGCAACATCCTGAGTGGTTGGCTGAAAATGCCAACCGCGCAATTGAATTAGGCTCTTGGGGCGTCGATCTCAATTGCGGTTGTCCATCAAAAACGGTAAATGGCAGCGGTGGCGGTGCGACGTTATTGAAGCAGCCAGAGCTTATCTATCACGCCGCTAAAGCTATGCGGGCGGCGGTGCCGAAAGATTTACCCGTTTCTGTGAAAGTCCGTTTGGGTTGGGATAGCAGCCAATTTGCTCATGAAATTGCGGATGCTGTACAGCAAGCCGGAGCGACCGAATTAACGGTTCATGGGCGCACAAAGGAAGATGGCTATAAAGCGGAATGTATTAACTGGCAGGCGATTGGTGAGCTTCGTCAGAAACTGTCGATTCCGGTGATTGCCAATGGCGAAATCTGGGATTATGAAAGTGCTAAACGCTGTATGGAAATCACTGGGTGCGATTCGATTATGATTGGCCGAGGTGCTTTAAATACGCCGAATTTGAGCCGTGTGATCAAACACAATGTCGCGAAGATGCCTTGGGAACAGGTCGGGAAAATACTCTTTAAATATACGGAACTAGAAAAACTGGGTGATACAGGGCATTACCATGCAGCTCGTATCAAACAGTGGCTGAGTTATTTACGTAAAGAGTATCAGCAGGCGGATGAACTGTTTTCTCAAGTGAGAGCGTTGAAAACGGCGGAGCAAATAGCGGATGTTATTGCGCTGCATGTGGAGCAGCTTTCTGTCGCATCATCTTAACATGATGAAATTTGCCAAAATTTGAGATTAGGTCTTTAATTACTATGTATGGTGGTGACTAGTACGGTGGTGATTAATTCAAAATACTGTCATCACCGTATGTCATGATTAAAGTGTCTATATCGTGTAACAAAGCTATCGTGCTAGGAAATTTAGAGCAACAGAGATATTGGAGGCCTCAAATGGGCGTTATTGCTTGGATTATCTTTGGTTTAATCGCAGGTGTTTTAGCTAAATGGTTAATGCCTGGAACCTATCAAATGGGTTTTATCATGACGACTGTATTGGGGATCGTCGGGGCGGTTGTCGGGGGATACATCAGCACATTCTTTGGTAAAGGCAAGGTGGATGGCTTTAACTTCGGTAGTTTTGTTGTTGCCGTGATCGGCGCCATTGTCGTGCTATTCCTTGCGGGAATGTTTATTAAGTAGCATTTCTAGGGGCATCATTATCAAGGGTAGGTTTTTTTACTACTGCACAATTTACTATTTATTAAAGCCACTTATTATGACGTTCGCTAAATAATGAGTGGCTTTAATTTTTTAATTTTCACATGGTTCCAGGAATTTATGTATTGATGATTTATCAAATGCAGTAATTTCAAATAACTGAGTCAATAATCTATCATCATGAACTGTATTCCAAGTGATACAGTTATTTTCAATTAATGTAAGAGAAAATTTCACTACAGAATTATGTGTCTCAGTGTAATGATTAAATTCAATAGCACGATATGAGTATAAGTAAAAAGCCATGTTATCTAAGTTTGTTGTATTATAACATCCTAGAATACAAAAATTTGGAGACTGGTTAATGGCTGGATGGATATCTTTTGTTTGCTCCCATTCTATTTGGCGCTTTAAACTTTTTAAAAATACGTTAGATATGACTTTGTGTTCTGTTGGGTTCATTAGTTTTCCCTCATATTTTTCTAGCTGAAATATCAATAATATTATCAATATAATTAAGTAGAAGATTTACTTCATCTAACATATTAAAACATAGGCTAATATCTAAATCATGGTGGTCTTTTATTGATGTTATTTTTGTGGTTTTTATTTTGTATTGTTTTATTGATGATATTAATTTTTTATCTTTAGAGTCAATGAATAGAATGTAATGGTGTAATGATTGTATTCTACTATGTAACTTCCTTCTATGCATTTCTTCATGAAAGGTATTTTTATTATGAACTTCAGATAAGTGTTTATAATAATCATTAAGTAGCTTGGATAGCTTCTCCTTATGAAAATAAATAGATGCCTTACGATTAAATTTAATCGTTAATCTTGATGTTTGTAATAGAACCCATAAAGTTGCTGCGGTACCTACAAAAGTAGACAACGTCCCTAGGTTTATTACCCAGAGTTCCCATGATGTATTCATTGTTTATTAGCTCCATAAAAATAGAGTAATAGAAATCTTAATTAATTAGATTAATTTTTTATAATATTAGATTTAAATAGAACAAATAAATCCCCTCATAGTTAACACGTATTTATGAGGGAATAAAAAATGATTAAGGTTCGATAGGTAATCCGTTGTCTTGTCCCCATTGTGCCCATGAACCATCATAGAGGCGCACATGCGGGTTACCTAATAAGACCAATGCCAGTAAAACTACGGCAGCAGTCATGCCAGAGCCACAGGTTGTGACTGTTGGCGCGAGAATATCGACACCTTGCTGTGCAAAAATAGCTTTTAATTGTTCGGGGGATTTATATTCCCCATTATCCACTAATAAATCCCAAGGCACATTTTTACTGCCTGGAATATGACCCATCCTTAAACCTGGGCGAGGTTCAGGAGCTTGAGCCAGAAAACGGGCAGCCGCACGCGCATCAATAATTTGAATTTTACCTTCAGTGGCAACTTCTAACATTTGCTGTTGATTCAGCGCATTGGCATCTTGTCTATCCGCAATAAATGTTTGAGCCGCAGGTGGGGTGACTTTACCTGATTGAGTTGCGAAACCCGCTGCTTTCCATGCGTTAATTCCGCCTGCTAAAATTTTAACCTGTTTACAGCCTAAAGTACGGAAAGTCCACCATGCACGCGGGGATGAAAATAAGTTATTTTGTGCGTAAATAATGACTTGGGTCTGATTATTAATCCCCATAGCCCCAACAGCTTGGCTAAATGTGTCGGCATCAGGGAGCATATGGGGTAAGTCGCAGCTCTTATCGGCGACTTCATCTTGATTAAAAAATTGAGCTTGGGGAATGTGCTCATCAAGGTAGCTTTGGTAGCAATCATAAGGAGCGGTAGGTGGCGGTGTAGAGACATCAAGTACAATAATATTACTGTCTGAAAGATGCGAATTTAACCACTCTGGTGTTACAAAATAATCGTTGTACATCATAATTCACCGTCCCGTTTGATTAATAATGGATGATTACTGGATCTGATTAGGTGCAGGTAATATCGATGGCGATTGAGCCTGATTTTGTTCCATAGGTGTGGTGGAGCGGGTATAAATATTCATCCCAGCAAGTACAATACCCCCAATAGAACTCAATGCGCATAATGCGCACAGTGCGATGACGACTTTTTTCATTTTTATTAGCCTGATTTAATACGAAGATGCCAAAGTATAACTGGATGGTGATAGCAAACAAGTTTTACGGGGCATTTTCTTGGCTCGATTTGGTGTTTTGCGAAAGGCTTTCCAGAATTTGTGTATAATGGAAATTAATACAGTAGTTTTGCGAAGAGTTTCGCAAAATAGAAACAGGGGCTTTCCGGCCTCTTTTTTGATTGGCTATCATCTCCTTTTTACTTGGTCTTCTGCGTATCTATGTCTCTGTCTAATAAAATCAAAGAACAAATAACTCAATGGTACAAGGGGTTATCTAACCAAATCGAGGGGTTCGTCTCTCGGGCACCTCAGCGGCAAATGATTGCTGAAGTGGCAAAAAATTTGTCGGATGCAGAAGGGCGTCATTTAGTTATTGAAGCACCAACAGGGGTGGGAAAAACCTTATCCTATTTGATACCAGGCATTGCGGTTGGGCGCGAAGAAGGTAAAACTTTGGTCGTGAGCACCGCTAACGTTGCCCTACAAGATCAAATATTCAGTAAGGATTTGCCATTACTGAGTAAAATTATCCCTGACTTAAAATATACAGGCGCATTTGGGCGAGCGCGTTATGTGTGTCCCCGAAATTTAGAAGCTATTTGTGCCGCGGAAGGGGAACAAATTGATTTAATGCTGTTGGTGGAAGACAAAACTGAAATTACCAACAGCGAAGAGAGAGCGCAATGCCAGCAATTACGCAATGATTTTCATAGCTTTGCTTGGGATGGGCTACGCGACCACCATAAAAAGGCATTTAGCGATAGTTTATGGCGTAAAGTCAGCACCGATAAAATGAATTGCCTTGGGCGTAATTGCCAGTTCTATCAACGATGTCCTTTTTTTATTGCACGCCGTGAAATTGAAGATGCGGATGTGGTTGTGGCTAACCACGCTTTAGTGATGGCAGCCATGGAGAGTGAATCGGTATTACCGGACCCTAAGAAATTACTGTTAGTTCTCGATGAGGGGCATCATGTTCCCGATGTGGCGAGAGACGCTTTAGAAGTTGAAGGGGAAATTACGCTAGTTCAGCTTACTGCACAGGTGGATAATTTTATTCATCATGTCGGGCAGTATGTTGCGCAGTTTCGTCCAGCAAAACCACCTAAGTTGACTAATCCTGATAAGCTACAACAACATGCTGAAAAATTACGCGAGTGTTTCCGTGATTTTTCACTGTTAGCTAACGGGCTATTACCTGAAACATCCAAAGAGTCAGAATATTTGTTCCCAATGGGGATCTTGCCCGAGGTAATGCAGCAATGTTGCCAAGAGTTATTTAAGCTGACGGATGCGTTACGTGGGCTATCAGAGGCGATTCTCAGTGATTTAACGGAACAAACAGCAAAGCAAGATATTGTGCGTTTACATCGCTCCATCTTAGTGACAAGCCGAGCGATGGGCTATTTTGAAAATATGACCAAATTGTGGCGCTTAGCTTCGCTTGATCAAAGCTCTGGTGCGCCCGTTTCGAAATGGCTTAGCCGCCGTTATGAGAAAAATCAATCCCGGATTTTTATGCATTGCGCGGGGATCCGCGTGAGTGAACAGCTACAACATTTGTTATGGAAAAATGTGCCTCATATTGTGGTGACATCGGCAACGCTTCGCTCTTTGAACAGCTATTCACGTTTTATGGAGTTAACGGGATTATCCGAAAAGAGTGATGACCGTTTCGTGACGCTCACCTCGCCGTTTAATCATGTTGAACAAGGTAAGTTGGTGATCCCAAAAATGCAGCATGAGCCAACTATGGCAAATGAGGCTGAGCATTTAAAAGAGATGGCAACCTATTTCCGCCATCAATTTACGCATAGTGATCACCATGGGGTCTTGATTCTATTTAGTAGCCAGCGAGCGATGGAAGGGTTTCTGGAGCATGTGAAAGATTTACGTTTACAGCTATTAGTGCAGGGAGATCAGCCACGTTACCGGCTAGTGGAGACGCATTGTGAACGTATTAAACAAGGGCAAAAAAGCGCGTTAATCGGCTTACAATCATTTGCGGAAGGATTGGATTTAAAAGGGGAATTTTTAACCCAAGTGCATATTCACAAGATTGCGTTTCCGCCTGTGACAAATCCCGTGATTATTACTGAAGGGGATTGGCTGAAGTCATTAAAGCGTTATCCATTCGAGGTACAAAGTTTACCTAGCGCTTCATTTAATTTGATCCAGCAAGCAGGGCGTTTGATTCGAAGTCATGAGTGTTATGGCGAAATTATCATTTATGATAAACGCTTATTAACCAAAAGCTATGGTAAACGTTTATTAAATTCGTTACCCATTTTCCCTATTGAACAGCCTGAAATGCCAACATCAGATAAGTAGGGCGATAAATAAATTGAGACCACCGAAGTGGTCTCATGGTCAATATATTGACTCTGTTTTACGACACTACTCAATATTGGCTTCTAATAACCACAGGAATTTATCCAGATCGCGAGATGCGGCAGTAAACATATCTGCGGTATTTTCATCTTCAACTTCATCGATAGCTTTACGAATATCATTTGCAACAACAGCATATCGTTCCGCTAACGCTTTTAAATGGTCTTGTACAGAATGAATATCCAATGGATAAGCTTCTAATGATGTAAGCTTATTGACTTGTTGTGATGTTCCTGTGGCGATGCCACCTAACTGAACCGCACGCTCAGCGAATTCATCCAAGTGCCCAACGATGCTATCTCTAAAGCCATCTAACATCTCATGTACTGCGATAAAGTTGCGACCGCGCATGTTCCAATGTGCTTGTTTAGTGATTAAAGAGAGATCGGTGAAGTGGATAACCATCATGTTTAAGATACCGATGGTTTCTAATTTAACACTATCTTCAATATCATTACGGGTATATAAAAGTTCAGTTGAAGAGGTTTTAAATAATTTTGCAGTATTCATAGGATTTCCTCTCTTAAATATAATTAACTCAATTATCTTGTCTGCTTATAAATATAGAGTGTAAAGCTAAGAATGTCATAAAGTAATAATCTATTACTTTAATAGGTAGGACGATGATGTTTTTTTTGCGTTTATTTAGGTTTTACCAATCGAATCTATCGATGTGACATTTCAAATAAATGAAGATTACCTTACAAGATAATGAAATAAAAAACGAACAAAGAAAAAAAGTAAAAAAGCTAATAGAAATGCCTATTAGCCTTTAATAAAAGTGAATATGACGTAATTATTTACGATACTTTTTCAATCTTTGATTTGGGTACCGAAGTGGATGTTGAACCAATAGACGCGCATACAATACACAACAGCGCTAACCATTGTGTCATCGTTAAATGTTCTTGCAGGAAGACAATGCCTAAAAATGCTCCCATGCAAGGCTCTAGGCTCATTAGAGTACCGAAGGTTTTTGCGGGCAACTTGGTTAACGCTATCATCTCTAATGTATACGGAAATGCGGTAGACAAAATAGCAACCCCTAAAGCCAAAGGTAGAATGGCTGGGTCAAACATCGCTTCAACCCCGGTTTGCATTAATCCAATCGGGAAGAAAATCAGCGCAGAAATCAACGAACCCACAGCAACCGTTGCGGCACCATAACCTGCACCAGCGCGTTGACCAAAGATAATATAAATCGCCCAGCAGACACCGGCACCTAAAGCATAAGCGGCACCAACGAGATCGAGAGAGTCAATGTTATTGCCAATAGGCAGTAAGAATAGCAATCCAGCAATGACAAGCCCAATCCATAAAAAATCAATAGGGCGGCGAGAAGAAAACATCGCAACGGCTAATGGGCCCGTAAACTCAAGTGCGACCGCAATTCCTAAAGGGATACGCTCAAGAGCTAAATAAAACAGGTAGTTCATGGTTCCGAGAGATAAACCATAAGCAAGCAGTGGCCCCAGAGAGCTTTTTCTGAAATTTAAACGCCATGGTTTAAAGATCACGCACAAAATAATCGTGGCAAGCAACAAACGTAAACCGGTAACACCTGGTGCGCCGATAAGTGGGAATAATGTTTTAGCTAAAGAGGCACCGCTTTGGATTGACATCATTGCCAGTAATAGCAAGCCTATCGGTAATAACGGAAATGCACTCTTTTTAGTATCGGCAGACATGAATAAAAAACCTCAGAAAAACGTTGGGAACGTCGATAAAACCCACACGGTATATACAGATAAAATGGGTAAATCTAAATAATAATGGTGGTTTGTTGGGATATTTACCCTAAGCCAGCAAATTGGCGTGAATTATCTCACAGAATTCATGCAGATTATATTGCTTTGTTGAGAGCGAAAAATTCATCATATTATTTAATATTGGATAACGACTAAAAATAAAATATTGTGAGTTGAGCTTCTTTGAGGGTACCGTATAATTTTGCGCTTACAAGAATGATAATAGGAATGAAAATAGAACATGAAAAAAATTAAAAGCGTCGCGGTTTATTGTGGTTCAAGCATGGGTACGAATGAAATTTATCAAAAACAAGCCATTGAGTTTGCAAAAGAGCTGGTAAAACGTGATATCGCTTTAGTCTACGGTGGTGCGAGTGTTGGGCTGATGGGAACCGTTGCTGATACGGTATTATCTTTAGGCGGCAAGGCTATTGGTGTGATCCCATCCCTGCTTGAGGAGCGTGAAATCTCGCATAAAAATCTGACCGAACTGTACAAAGTTGACACCATGCATCAGCGCAAAAGTAAAATGATTGAACTTGCTGATGGTTTTGTCGCAATGCCTGGTGGATACGGCACTTTAGAAGAATACAGCGAAGTGTTCACATGGAGCCAAATTGGTTTACATACTAAGCCTTGCGGATTGTTCAATATTAATAGTTACTGGCAGCCTCTGATTGATATGACCAATAAAATGGCGGATGAGGGCTTTTTACATGAAAAATATCGTCATATGGCGATTGTGGAGTCATCTCCAGCCAGTTTATTAGATCAATTTGAAACGTATATTGCACCACCAGTGAAAACTTACGACTAACTTATTCGGGTAGCTTTATGATCAGAAAAGCAAAAAAAGAGGATTTATCAGCAATTCTTGCGCTCTACCAAATTTTATTTGCCGAGATGGCTAAGTTTGATCGTGAAAGGTTACAAGCCGCGGAACAATCGAGTGAGTTTGTTGAAAATGCCATTGAGGATAATAAGTTTCATCTTTTAGTGGTTGATCATGAAGGTGAAATCAAAGGTTTTTGTATTGCTCAAAAACAAACGGCAGATCCTTATAGTTGCATTGTGCCAAGGGATTTCGGTTATATTTTTGATTTGGTCATCTCTCCCGACTTTCGAGGTGAAAAAGCAGGTAAACAGCTCTTAGATGGAATGAAAGAGTGGGCTAAGTTGCAGAAATTTAGCCACTTAGAACTTTCAGTATTAGCGCAAAATCATCAAGCTATTAAGTTTTATGAGCGCGAAGGATTAGTCGAAGTATCCCGTACCATGGGGATCGCACTGTAAATTTTTAAGCTCTCCGTTATTGGGGAGCTTTTTATGGCATTGCTCCCAAGGCATCATGAACAATTCATCTTTTTCAGAAAAAGCGGTTCAAAAATCAGCACAAGATCTAAACGCGGGATTATGGCATAATGCGCGGCTATTTATTCTTATCAGACTTCAAGTCGGCGAGATAAGGGCAATTATGCCAATCTCGGGGCGACTCTACAAAGATCAATTTAAGGCATCGCAGTGTTAACAACCAACAATATCACTATGCAGTTTGGCAGTAAGCCGCTGTTTGAAAACATCTCAGTTAAATTCGGTACCGGTAACCGCTACGGTCTGATCGGCGCGAATGGTGCGGGTAAATCCACATTTATGAAAATTCTGGGTGGGGATTTAACGCCAACCGCAGGGAATGTGAGCACCACGGATCCTAACGAGCGTTTAGGTAAATTACGCCAAGACCAGTTTGCATTCGAAGAGTTTACTGTTCTCGATACCGTTATCATGGGACATGCTGAGCTTTGGGATGTAAAGCAAGAGCGTGACAGAATTTATGCGATGCCAGAAATGAGTGAAGAAGATGGCTATCGCGTTGCAGATCTTGAAGTGGCTTACGGTGAAATGGATGGCTATAGCGCGGAAGCGCGTGCGGGTGAGCTGCTATTAGGCGTCGGTATTCCGGTTGAGCAACATTATGGTCCAATGAGCGAAGTGGCGCCGGGTTGGAAACTGCGTGTGCTATTGGCTCAGGCATTATTTGCTGATCCAGATATTCTGTTACTTGATGAACCGACGAACAACTTGGATATCGATACCATCCGTTGGTTAGAACAAGTGCTGAATGACCGTAACTGCACCATGGTTATCATTTCCCATGATAGACACTTCTTAAATACCGTTTGTACGCACATGGCGGATTTAGATTACGGTGAGCTGCGTTTATTCCCGGGTAACTACGATGAGTATATGATTGCGGCAACCCAAGCGAGAGAGCGCCTGTTATCTGATAACGCTAAGAAAAAAGCGCAAATTGCTGAGTTACAATCTTTCGTTAGCCGTTTCAGCGCTAACGCATCAAAATCTAAACAAGCGACTTCTCGTGCTCGTCAAATTGATAAAATTCAATTGGATGAAGTTAAAGCCTCTAGTCGTCAAAACCCATTCATTCGTTTTGAACAAGAGAAAAAACTGTTCCGTAACGCTCTAGAATTAGAAGCGGTCACTAACGGTTATGACCAAGGTCCTCTGTTTAAAAATGTGAACCTATTAATGGAAGTCGGTGAGAAAATGGCGGTTATCGGTGCTAACGGTATCGGTAAAACCACATTCTTAAAAACCTTAGTCGGTGAGCAACCAGCGACAGGTGGGATCGTAAAATGGTCTGAAAACCATAATATTGGTTACTATGCGCAAGACCACGCAGACGACTTCGATACTGACCTGAACGTGTTTGACTGGATGAGCCAGTGGAAAAGCGAAGGGGATGACGAGCAAGCGGTTCGTAGTATTTTAGGTCGCTTACTATTCTCTCAAGACGACATTAAGAAAAAAGTGTCGGTCTTATCAGGTGGTGAGCAGGGTCGTATGTTATTTGGTAAGCTGATGATGCAACAGCCAAATATTTTGATTATGGATGAACCGACCAACCACTTAGATATGGAATCTATTGAATCGTTGAACTTAGCATTGGAAATGTATCAAGGAACGCTGATTTTCGTTTCCCATGACCGTGAGTTTGTGAGTTCACTGGCAACCCGTATTCTTGAGATTAAAGAAGATAAGGTTATTGATTTTAAAGGTACTTATGATGAATACCTGAAAAGCCAAGGCGTTGTTATCTAATCTTGTTTGAATCAAAAAATAGCCCCGCTGGTGTGATACCCGCGGGGCTATTTTTATTTAGCTGTTCAAAATGGCAGAACAGCCTCAAAATTAGTTTTTCTTCACAAACTCAGATTTCAGTTTCATTTGACCGAAACCATCGATTTTACAATCGATATTGTGATCGCCTTCCACTAAACGGATACCTTTAACGCGGGTTCCGATTTTCAGCATTGAAGAACTACCTTTTACTTTAAGATCTTTGATTACGGTAACAGTATCGCCATCAGCTAATAAGTTGCCATTAGCATCTTTTACGATGAGTTCATCAATGTCAGCAGCTGGCTCAGCATCATTCCATTCGTGCGCGCACTCAGGGCAGATGTACATATCGTTGTCAGTATAGGTGTATTCAGACTGACATTTTGGGCAAGGAGGTAATGACATATTTATATTCTCAGTAATGACTGACACAGCCATAGTTCAAATCAGTAGGGATAACGAGGTTCCCCGAAAGGGGGATAGTATAAGACCAAAGACAAGATAAATGAATTTTTAGGAATATTCCTAATTTTATATCTTAAAAAATGGTGAGCTAGAAAAATGGCGAGACTTAGCTCGCCATGAAGAATCTTAAGAGCAAACCTCACAATGAGGGTCTTTATTGAGTTTAAATTGGCGAAAATCCAGCGTCATCGCATCAAATAACAGCACTTTCCCAACATTGACTTTGCCGTACTGGGCTAGCAATTTGATGGTTTCCATCGCTTCTAATGTGCCAATTGTCCCCACCAGCGGCGCCATGACGCCAGCCTCTACACATGTCAGGCTATTTTCTCCAAACAGTCGGCTTAGGCAGTGATAGCAGGGCATTCCCTCTTCATAGGTAAATACGGAAAGTTGCCCTTCCATACGAATTGCGGCACCCGAAACAAAAGGAATTTTGTGTTTAAAGCAGAGGCGATTAAGCTGCTCGCGAATGGCAACATTATCCGTGCAATCTAGAATCACATGATGCAGTAGAACTAATTGCTCCAGCTCAGGATCCTCCAATTGTGCGTTAACCGTATCAATCTGGATATGAGGATTGATGGCAGCTAGCTGTGCTTTGGCTGAATCCACTTTAGGCTCACCGATAGTGGCGTCACGGTGCAGGGTTTGGCGCTGCAAATTTGATAGGGAAACCGTATCAAAATCTACAAGGGTTAAATGACCGACACCCGCGGCGGCAAGGTATTGCGTTGCAG
Organism: Providencia sp. JUb39; assembly: GCF_012272845.1. NCBI lineage: Bacteria > Pseudomonadati > Pseudomonadota > Gammaproteobacteria > Enterobacterales > Morganellaceae > Providencia > Providencia sp. JUb39. Next base: position 1,294,009 of record NZ_JAAWXD020000001.1, read on the forward strand.
CACAACCAAGTCCACCAAGCCCAACGACCAAGACTTTACCTGCCTTCAGCTTTTCCTGCCCGTCAAAATCGAAGCCGCGTAAGATAATTTGGCGGTTATAACGTAGCATTTCCTGATCAGTCAGTTCTTGCACAGTCTTACTCACTTTTTAATAAGTAATTGAACATTTCCACATCAACCATTTCACCTGCCGCCACTTTTCCACGCTCACGTTCTAATACAATAAAGCAGTTTGCTTGGCTAAAAGAACTGAAGACATGTGAGCCTTGGTGCCCTGTAGTCGCCACTTGTAGCTGACCTTGTTCATTGACGCTTAAAATGCCTCGTTGGAAATCAAGGCGTCCAGGTGATTTTTTCAGTGGTGTAGTGACAGAAACTTTGAAGCGGACAGGGGCTTTCCATTGGCTATGGCCGCTGAGGCGAGCAATTAATGGCTGAACTAATTGATAGAAAGTCAGCGCGGCAGAGACAGGGTTACCTGGTAAGCCACAGAACCACGCGGAACTTAGCTTGCCAAATGCGAAAGGTTTACCTGGCTTGATAGCTAATTTCCAAAATCCAATCTCACCCAGTTCATCCAAAATTTGTTTGGTGTAATCCGCTTCGCCGACAGAGACGCCGCCGCTGCTGATGACTAAATCAGCATATTGGTTAGCTTCAATGAAGGTTTGCTTGAGTTTTTCTGGTGAGTCGGGGATAACGCCAAAATCCAGCACTTCGCAATTGAGTTTTTCTAACATTAAGCGAACGGCAAAACGGTTTGTGTCATAAATTTGCCCCTCAGCCAGAGGTTCGCCTACTGCTTGAAGCTCATCACCGGTTGAGAACACGGCAACTTTCAAACGGCGCTGGACTGTCACATTCGCAATTCCAAGAGACGCTATCAATGGTAGCTGTGCGGTGGAGAGTAAGGTTCCGGCAGGGAATACCGCACTACCTTGGGCAATATCTTCACCAGCTTTACGGATATTGTTTCCTTGCTTGAAGCTTTCCGTAAAAATAATTCCTTGATCAGTTTGTTCTGTGGCTTCTTGCATGACAACGGTATCAACGCCTTCAGGAATAGGCGCTCCCGTCATGATCCTTACACAGCTACCTGCGGGTAATTTTCCTTCCATTGGGTTGCCAGCAAAGGATTTTCCAGCGACGGGCATCGGGGTTTTTCCATCCCAATCAGCAAAGCGAAAACCATAACCATCCATCGCTGAGTTATCAAACGGCGGGACATTAATGGGAGAAATGAGGTCTTCGGCAATAATACGTTGGGCAGACTCAGTTAGTGGAATGATTTCAGTGCTTGTGACAGTTGCGGTGTTTGAAAGTAATTTTTCTAATGCAAGCTCTAGTGAAATCAAACCGTTAGTATGACACTGGTCCATAAATCGTTACCCCTTAATCTTGTTATTGGCCTTCGAGGCTTAAAATAAATTGTTGGCGGTATTATGTCAGATATAGCGCATTGGGTGAATGAATAGAAATTGATTACTGATAGCTTTTGGGTGGATAGTTTGTCTCATTTGGGTCACGCAATGCGTTGTTTTAATGAATCCGTTATCGAAGAACACGATTTTTGCTAAAACAGAGCTACCAAAAAGGCTAAAATAAAGGGTGTTATTAATCGCATTTAAATAATGAAATAGTTATTTAAATTGCAAGGTGTATTCTGGATCGAGTCGCGCGATAACCTGCAAATATTTCATGCTGTTGATAGATGTATTACTGGATTATCTGCACTTGCTGCTTTAGAGTACCGCGCACACCTGCATTTTTATAAAAATAGCGTTATACCATCTGTGGAGGATCCTATGTCATCTCTGAGTAAAGAGGCCGAATTAGTTCATGCTGCTTTGGAAGCAAGAGGGCTTGAAACCCCGTTACGTATCCAGCCAAAATCCGGTGAGGATCGTAAGCAACTGATTGAAGGGCATATGACCGAAATTATGAAGTTGCTGAACTTAGATTTAACCGATGATAGCTTGGCGGATACCCCGCGCCGTATCGCAAAAATGTATGTGGATGAGATTTTTTCGGGTCTTGACTATGCAAACTTCCCTAAAATCACATTAATTGAAAATAAAATGAATGTGGATGAAATGGTCACTGTGCGTGATATTACTCTGACCAGTACTTGTGAGCACCACTTTGTGACGATAGATGGTAAAGCGATTGTGGCATACATCCCTAAAGACAAAGTGATTGGCTTATCGAAAATCAACCGTATTGTGCAGTTTTTCTCACAGCGTCCACAAGTTCAAGAACGTTTAACTCAGCAAATTTTAGTGGCTCTGCAAACGTTGCTAGGCACCATGAATGTCGCGGTTTCTATTGATGCTGTCCACTATTGTGTGAAAGCCCGTGGTATACGTGATGCGACCAGTGCAACAACCACCACATCATTGGGTGGGCTGTTCAAGTCTAGCCAAAATACACGTCAAGAATTCTTACGTGCGGTTCGCCATCTCTAATTTATGACCTCAACCGTTTCAGTTGCCCCTAAAAGCCGTATCGGGCAACTTGATACAGTACGTGGCATTGCTATCCTTGGTATTTTATTACTGAATATCTTTGGATTTGCTTTACCACAAGCGGCCTATCTTAATCCCTATTACACCCCCGAAGTATCATCCTCTGATGCGGCGGTTTGGGTGTTTTTTAATCTTTTCTTTCAAGGGAAGTTTCTGGGAATTTTTTCCTTACTTTTTGGTGCCACATTAGGCTTGCTAAGCTATCGCGCAATATTATGGCAACGTAGCCGACTGATTGTTTTAGCGATTATTGGCTTGATTCATGGAATTGGTTTTTGGGATGGGGATATTCTTCTCGCCTATTCCTTGACGGGGCTGGTTGCGATAATGGTGTTGCCACACTATGCGGCTTCCACATTGTTCAAAATTGCCATTTCTATCTATTTGATTGGTTTGGTTATTTTATTTGTCATCGGCAGCAATGTGGTGGATACCAGTTTTTGGCAAATCACCGCAGACCAAGCGTTTCTTGATGCTTGGCAACATCGCATTGGTGGAATGACGGGGATCGCATATCGCACAGGTGAAGTGGCGATGATGGTTGAGTTATTGGTTATTCAGTATGGCTGGCAACTGGTTGCGATGATGATCCTAGGGGCGTTGCTACTGAAAAATGGTTGGCTAAAAGGGCAGTTTACTGAGCAGCATTATCGTCGAATGGCCATTGTATTAATCCTCCCCACCGTAGCTATCCAGTCAGTGGCTCTGTATGTTCAAAGCCTTTTTGGTTGGCGTTATTTTGATACCTCGATTGTTGGCTATATCATTAATGAGCTAGCGGTGCCGTTTCAGTCTTTGGGCTATATTGCGCTAGTTTATGGTTTTTGGGGGATATTTAGCCGAAGTGTGCTCGCGAAAGCCTTGCAAAATGTGGGGCGGATGGCGTTGAGTAATTACTTACTTCAAACACTGATTTGTACCACTATTTTTTATCATTTGGGTTACTTTTATCAGTTTACCCGAGTGGAGTTGTTAGCGTTCATTCCACCCATTTGGTGTGCTAACTTGCTGTTTTCTTATTGCTGGTTGCGCTTCTTTGAGCAAGGGCCAGTGGAATGGTGTTGGCGACAACTGACAGATAAACTTTTTTATCTTTTAAATCGACATTCACCATCTGAACATTAATTGAGTTTATTCAGTTCATCAGGGGTAACTGCTGGATAGCCCTTTGTGCCATCAGGCATTTTTATTGGAGCAGGAATGGATTCTTGTTCCCCTAAAAATTTAGGTTCACGCTGGAGAATATAGAGATCAGCAAGCGCACCTAAGCGGGCAAACACTTCACGTATCCGCACTTTAAACATGCCTTCCGGCGTAGGTACCGCTAAACATTGGGCATCAATCCCTTTGTGCTTAGCAATGAATAGCGCTCTTTCGCAATGAAAACGCTGGGTGATAATGGTGAAGTTATCAGTATCGAACACTTTTTTCGTACGAACTACGGAGTCTAAGGTTCTAAAACCTGCAAAGTCGAGCACAATTTTTGAGGCGGGAACGCCTGCTTTGATGAGATCTTTACGCATGGCGATAGGCTCATTGTAATTGTGTGCGCCGTTGTCACCGCTCAGGAGTAAATACTTTACTTTGCCGCTATGATAGGCATCCGCAGCACCTTTAATTCGATAGGTATAATAGAGGTTAGTGGCACCGGATGCATAATATTTAGATGTGCCGAGAACCATCCCAACATCGCGGGCAGGCAATTGCTCTACATCTTCATAGATATAGGGTGCGGTTTCCCAACTGATCCAGCGGTCGAGTAAAATAACAGTGGCGAAAGCTATCCCTGCCAGTATTAATAGACCATAAAGCAGACGTTTCCTCATGTCCTCGCCTTGAATAATTAATGCCTATAATAATTAGTGGTAACAATTAATAGGCTACTTGACTTAATTTCGTGACGCAAGTCGCGTAACGTAAAATCGTGTCAACATGGCATCGAATTGAAAAACAATAAGATGCCATATGTTGGTTTATTCGTTCGGTAGTCCACCAAAACAGAGTAATGGACTGATGGTGTTTCTATCGACGGATTTTTGTTTATCAACCACATAAAATGATTTTGGGTAAGTGATCACCCAAGCGTTATCAGTTTCAGCAATCCCTTGAATATATTCACCATTTGTTGGGACCGGCAGAACATTTTGGATATTCAATGTCTTGAGGCTGGTGGTGACCAGTGGAACCTGGGCTTCACTAGGGTATTGTGGCAAATAGTAAGCTTGGGTTAACGCCGTATTGATGCCATATCGACCATACTGTATATCGCTATTATTTCCACACCAATGATATTCTGTGATAGGCGAGGTTGGTGCTGTGACATGAGCGAGAATAAAGCGGGTATCTGTCACCATCCAGATGGATTGGTTATCTGGTGTGAAATAAAATTCTCTAACAGAATCATAATAATTCTCTACCGTAAACCAAGGTTTTGCACTAAATGTAAGTGTTTGAGTATCTAACAGATAGGCAGCTTGGGTGACATTATCATACAGCGCTAGATGTTTTTCATCGGGAGACAGTGCTGCTGGCATCTGAACGCCGAAAGCACCTTGATACTCTTGGCTATCAGGGAAGGTAAGCTTTTTCTCGACGGTATTATTTGAAAGGTTAATCACCACAATACTGTTTTCTACGCCGCTTGTGACAAATGCACGTGGGCTATTTTTCATCACATAAATTTGGCGAGGGAAAAAGCTGGTTTCAATATTGGCCTCTACTTTTTGCGTGTCGATATCAATCACACTCACGCTGTTTGGTTGAAGCGAAGCAACATACAGTTTCTTTCCATCGTTACTAAGCGCTGCGCCATAGGCACCCATTCCACGGCAGCGATTAGAGCTACAGCCTGTTTCATTTTTGGGTAATGGAAGCTGAATAGTAAACAGCAATTTCCAATCATCTTTGGCTGAAGAGTAAGCGCTAACTAGGTTGGCTTCTTCGTCTGTGATAAAGATCCTCTGGTGGGCATCATCACTGAGAATAAAGCTCGGTTCAATTAATTCAGGGGCTTGAATTTGAATACCAGCAACTTGCTCTTCAGATTGTGTGGCGGGGAGTGATGCAAGCTCCTCTTCAGCAGCCTTTTCCATTACTCGCTTAGCTTGCTCTGCTTTGGCTGAATTAAGCTCTTTATCTAGCTCTTGAAAGATGAACTCACGCTCAGCAACAAGATCTTCATCAGTCGAAAATGATTGCTGGTGGATAACGAATGCTAAAATTCCCCCCATGATTAACACAACGAGTAAATCTAACACGTACTTTTTGGCAGGAATGAGAACGAAAGCAAAGCCAATTACGGCACCTGCAAGCGCGCCACCAATATGAGCAGCATTATCCACCCCCGATTGCATCCCGTTAATTAAGGTTAATGCAATCATGGCAATAATATTGTAGAGAGGGCGCTTAAGGGTATCGCGAGCGTCTTTAGTGAGGTCAGGGTTATTGAGCTGTCTTAAGAGTTCAATCACTGATGCAGCGGCGAGCCCCATAATCGCCCCAGACGCACCCAAGCTGACAGTAATATAGACGGTATTATCATTCTGTAGCAGGCTGCTCCATGACATTATGTCAAAGCGACGCATTGCGCTGTTTAAGGCTTCTTGATATTGCCAAGCTGCACTGACAAACGACCCTACAATCCCTGCAAATAGATAGATTGCAAGATAACGGAATTTACCAAAAGCGCGTTCACATTCAATACCAATTACCAGTAAGGCAAGGGTATTTAGCCCTAAATGTAACCATCCGGAATGTAGCACTATGCTAATAGGATAACGCCACCAATCACCGGTAAGAGAAAGCTGATAGACGCTTGCTCCGAAGAGCAACAAATTGTATTCCTGAGATTCAAGTGGGGCAGCAAAGTTAAGCTGATAAAAATAGACACCAATATTAAGAATCGCAATAAGCAGTGTGAGTGCTATCGTCCATAGGGAAAACTTGCGAATATTTTTTTTGGGCGCAGATTCAGGCGGTGTTGATTCAGGTATGGTTGGCTCTGACATGAGCGAGTCCTATGTAAACCGGTTATGTTTGCATCTTAAATAACTCTGGCGGCTATCTCAATCGCAAGTTATAGAAACGGGATACTTTCAGACAATGTTGAAATACAGAAAACAGAGAAAATAAAAAAGAGCACCGAAGTGCTCTTTAATTTAGTAATTACAGTTAGTTAGAATGAAGTTCGTTTATAGACACGATATTCTGGTTTCCAGAAATTGTGCTCAATAGCTTCATCTAATGCGCTATCTGATGTCATGGTCGCCACGCCTTGAACTTGCGCTTCTTTAGCCACTTGTTTTGCTATCACGCGGGAAACATCTTGGATCTCGGATAACAGTGGTAACAGTGGACCTTCACCCTTTTGTGCCAGTGGTGAGCAGCTTGCTAACGCACGGCTTGCTGCCATCAACATGCCATCAGTCACACGTTTTGCACCGGATGCAATCACGCCTAAACCAATACCAGGGAAGATATAGGAGTTGTTGCATTGCGCGATAGCAAAGATTTTGTCTTTATAAGCCACTGGTGGGAATGGGCTACCTGTGGCTACTAATGCCTGACCTTCTGTCCAGTTGATAATATCTTCTGGGCGCGCTTCAACACGAGATGTCGGGTTAGATAATGGCATCACGATTGGGCGAGGGCAATGCTTGTGCATTTCTTTGATGATTTCTTCGGTGAATAAACCCGCTTGACCAGAAACACCAATCAGTACTGTTGGCTTCGCATTACGCACAACATCTAACAGTGAAATAGAGTCACTGTTGACATCCCAATCTTGCAAGTTAGCGCTGTTTTGCGTCAATTTGCTTTGGAAATCCAGCAAGTTTGGCAGTTTGTCTGTCAGTAATCCGAAGCGGTCAACCATGTAGATGCGTGCACGCGCTTCTTCATCGCTCAAACCTTCAGATTTCATTTGGGCAATAATTTGCTCTGCAATACCACATCCCGCAGAGCCTGCGCCCAAGAATGTGACGCGTTGGTCGCTCAATTTGCTACCCGCCGCATGGCTGGCGGCAATTAAGCTACCAAGAGTAACGGAAGCGGTGCCTTGGATATCATCGTTGAAGCAGCATAGCTCATCGCGATAACGGTTTAATAATGGCATCGCATTTTTCTGTGCAAAGTCTTCAAATTGCAGCAGAACATTTGGCCAGCGGCGTTTTACAGCTTGGATAAATTCTTCAAGGAATTCATCATACTCTTCGCCAGTAATACGCGGATGACGCCAGCCCATGTACAGTGGGTCATTCAGGCGTTGTGGGTTATTAGTACCAACATCAATAACAACTGGCAAGGTATACGCAGGGCTAATACCACCACAGGCGGTATACAGGGATAATTTACCAATTGGAATACCCATACCACCAATACCTTGGTCACCTAAACCAAGAATACGCTCGCCATCTGTTACAACGATAACTTTTACGTTTTGTTTGGTGGCGTTTTGCAGCATATCATCGATGTATTCACGGTTTGGATAAGAGATAAACAAACCACGCGCACGGCGATAGATATCAGAGAAATGTTCGCAAGCCTCACCCACAGTTGGGGTGTAAATGAGCGGCATCACTTCAGTTAAGTGTGCATCAATCAGGCGATAAAATAGGGTTTCGTTGGTATCTTGAATATTACGCAGGTAGATATGCTTATCAATATCTGTTTTAAAATCAATTAATTGACGATAAGCACGTTCAACTTGTTCTTCAATAGTTTCAACTTGTTCAGGCAGTAAGCCATACAGGTTAAAATTAGCGCGTTCTTCTTCTGTAAAGGCGCTTCCTTTATTCAGTAAAGGAAATTCGAGTAAGATTGGACCAGCATAAGGAATGTATAGGGGACGTTTTGTTTCGTGTTCATGTTCCATGAAATATCACTCTTCGGACGATTAGTAAGCAACAGTCAGGTTAGATCCTAAGCTAAACAAAAAATATGTACAGTAAATAATGCTACAAAACAGTTAAATTTTTTACTGAATATTATGCTTTATATGATAAGGAAATTATCTACGGAAGGGAATTTTAGACGAGGTTTGTTTTACTATTACAACGAGTGGATCACGCTTATTTAAGTTCACCGATACTTTTATCAGGATATCAATCTTATCAACGCAGTATGTGGTTTTGTTATAGGTTAAATTAATTTAATTGTTCAGTGGAAAATCAGTAATTATGGTGCGCTCGGTCGCTAGATGCTGATCCAGCTAAATATATTTTTATATATCATATATTGCCGCATGTTTTTAATTCATTTAGTTTTAATTTTCTTTTTATAAAACTATAAGATTGGTGGCTTTTATGATAAGGAATTTCACGTTAATTATTTTTATGCTCTTTCTATGTGCTTGTCATGGTTCAAATGATGTAAATAAAAACAATATTATTGAAAATAGTAATTCCTATGGCGAATATCAAAATAAAGAGCCTTCAAGGTTTCTTATTGCATTACAATTTATGTATCTTGCTGAATTTAAGAAAAGTTCAAGTTTAATAAAAAATTATGATTACAAAAAACAGGATTATAGAAAGATTTTTCATAGTTTTATTATTTTAAATAAGAAATGTTTTGATGAAGGAATAGATTATAAAGAAGCAAGTAAACTTTACTATGATTCACTGGATAGGTCTAACATACCTCATGATGCATGGTTTTTTGCTGACATTTATGATGTTTTTGATGAAAATGAACGAAACAAATTTTGGAGGGAAATGAACGCTAATTCCGAAAGGGAATCCGAGGAGAAAATATTTGTTGATTTGTGGTTTAAAATGAAGGCTGAGGCAGAAAGCACTTCAATTGAAAAACGTAAAAAAAGCCAGCGATGGTTAGAGAGAATGAGGAAAATTCCCCTAGTTATTGAAATTGAGAAAACCATGACGATGGTTGAAGATAGTTTTCGTTATAAAAAATAAGTTTTTGAAAAATTTGGAGGCGTAATATGCCAATAAAATTTATTTTTTCTATATTTATCTTGTTAATTTCAACTTTATCGATGGCAGATAATCGTCCCGGTTTTGTTTGTGGGCGGTTTAACGATACAGTCATTGAAGTGCCTAGCAACTATGTCTACTCCTTCGCGGAATATGAAGGTTATAGTTATTTCGATCCAAGATTCTTAGAAAATAAAAAAGGTTGCGATGCAAATTTTCGAGTTTTGCCATTAGTAATGAGCTGGCCTGAAATGAAGCCTTTTAATAAGAATGAAAATGGAAAAAATAAAAAACTTAGATTTTCTTTAGAACCACTCGATGGTGATCCTAAAGGTTACCTTGAATATAAAAGATATATTTATATTGACAGGGGAGAGGAAAAAATTAAAGGGGATGTTTCATATGATGAAAAACTGAATCTATATTTTAATGAAGTAAAACTCAAGAAGATGAATAGATATATTGATCCTGAAAATGATAGATATGGTTATTATTGGCGGATAAATAATGATGAGATAAGTGATTTTTTTGATTGTTTATGGATACCTTTAGATGGCCGATATAGTCAATGTGATGGTTTTTTTCTGATACCAAAACTAGGGGTTAAAGTTGAAGTTATTATAAAAATTGAAGATTTAGTTATTTGGGATGAAATAAAGAGCGATGTTATTAACTTTATTTATAAACATATAAATCAATAGGAGTTTACATATGAATAATGAAGTCAATAGACAAGGAAGTGTAGCATTAACGTGGACTGATACATCAAAAGCTTTAAAGATTTTAATATTAACTAAAAGACCTGAGTTAATGTATGAATACTTTGCTAGTAAAGGTGACCGATATGCATTACTAGCAAATAGCGTTGTCAAAGGCGATTCTTTTTCAGGTAAATTTGCATTGAACTACTTAGAAGAAGTTATAATTGAAAATGGTCAAATATGCAATGAGACTAAACTTGAAAAAATACGTTTTGATATGGCTTATGCTTATATATATGAGTAAAGGAGTAGACTTAAAAATGGTGTTACAGAGATAACAGGAGATATTAATTATAAAGAAGCAATGGCATCTCATGAGCGTGTTTTTAAAAAATACAAATTACCCGCGGAAGCGTGGACTTTACAACCTGTCTTTAATGTCATCCCTGATGAAAAAGATAGAGAGGTATACTGGCAAAAAGCGCTGGATGCTGTAGGCGATACGGAAAAGGAGGCCGAATTAAGTTTAAGCACTATGAATATTATGTTTGAAAGTTTATATGATGCGCCTGCAAATAAACAATTGCAAACCCATCGCTGGATGAGAAGAGTGATAGACATAGACAATGCAGTAGATACCGTGACATTAACTTTTAAAAAAACGTATGGTTTTTTTGAACCGCCTTCACTAAGAATCGATCTTAATGAAGCTCTAGTATTAGCATATGAAACGGGAAATCCATTAATTGATAGAGGAACTAATCGACTATCATTTTGGGATTACCCATCTGAAAACATTAATAAATATTCAATACAGACTGATTGGGTTGGACAAACGGATTTTGAGCACAAAGATCGCCTTTCTGAATATTACCTTGAACGCCCTGCCTATATATTGCCAGAAACCGGATTATTTGATTCTCCATCGGTCAATTACAGCCCCAATGTTAATAAACACAATGCCATGATAGATGATGTTATTGGCAACATTCCTTTTGCTGGCTATTCCAATAATCATTCACCATTTGAAATAACGGCTTCAGAACACCGAGGATACCCAGTGAGTGTATATAGACCGAATGATTTTCAAATAGGTGAGTGTCAAACGGATCGAACCGTTGATAGCTTAAGAGACCATATGTCTTCCATCAATTACTCATCAAGCTCGTTTGATAGAGATTTTAGGGTGCCACAAGCGCCGAGCATGCCTGAATTTAACAACAGTGGTGGTTATAGCAGCTCATCATCCAGATTCTCATTTTAATTTTATTAACACTCAATAACGTTTTAATAAAAAACGGCAGTTATTGAAGTTGATAAACTCACAATAACCACCGTCTTAATTTTGAATATTTAATTTGTTTTCAATTAAATATGGTTTAAATGAAATAGCGTTTAAATGGACTCATCCAAATAAATGCGCTCCACTTTTTGGCAACCTAACGAGTGCAAGGTATTTTCTGTTGTACACCACTGCTGCACCGTTGCATCTTGTTTTTCCACTAACACTGCTTGCTCAATAGCATGAATATCTTTACCCGCTAAATTCACCATAATTAGCGCTGCTTGTAATGGTGGTAAGCTTGGGTTAAACGCAGCATTTTCGGCGTAACGACCTGTAAACAGGGAACCATCTTTTAACTGCACGGCAATACCGGAGTGAGATTTACTGTACGGTGCATGGGATTGGTTTGCAGCTTCAACCGCAGCAGATAACAATCTATCGCGACTTTGGTTTTGATAACCATGGTTAACATTGTCGAGAAGCAATGTGGTGATATTCAGATCCGATGGACCGAATGAATCAGGTAAATAATCATGAAGTGTAGCTGCTTGGCGTTTTGGTAAATGCACCATGATCTTACCGCCTTCACGCAGCTCATTCATAAATTGTCGGCAGTGACCGCAAGGCGTGTAGTTGACGGTAATAGAGGTTAATTGCTTTTCGCCTTTTAGCCACGCATGGGTAATGGCACATTGCTCAGCATGGATAGTTTGACCAATAGAAACATGGTTAAATTCCATATTTGCGCCGAAATAGAGATTACCGCTGATCCCGCAAGCGATTGCGCCTACATTAAAGTGAGAAATTGGTGTGACAGCGTAAGCCGCTGCGAAAGGTAATAATGAAAAAGCGAGTTCACTGTCCGTGCATCCACTCTCAGCTTTAATTTGCTTTACTTGCTCAGCGGTTAACATGGCTGAGAAATCAGGTTTGTCCATAATAGGTTTTAGGACAGACTGTAACTTTTCTGGAAGTTCGGCCCAAGCGGCCTTGAATCTTGAATGCATAAGTAACCCTCCCTATTTAATTGTTTTCATTCTATTCAATTAATAGGGTGATTGGATGTGATCGCGATCACTTCATTAATGCAATCAATGAAACAAATTCATTAAATGAGAGATGTATCTCAAGTTTTTACACTGAAATTTGCATAAGAGAGGTAAATAACCTCTCTTATTGATTCAGTTTAGCTAAATAAGTGAAGAATGACAGGGAAGATAAAAGGCGCAATTAACGAGGTGATCACCCCGCAGGTCATTAACGCTAATGAACTGTAAGCCCCTTCAATATAGTTAACTTCCGCACAACGCGCAGTTCCCAAAGCGTGAGAAGCGGTACCCATCGCCAAGCCTCGTGATGCATGGGTGCGAATACGCAAAACATCAAATAGGCTATGACCGAACATCGCCCCTAAAATCCCGACAAAAAGTACGCAAGCGGCACTAATTGCTGGGATGCCTCCGACTGAATCGGCAACTGCCATGGCTATTGGTGTTGTGACCGACTTAGGTAATATTGAACCTGCAATATCCGGTGTAGCCCCTAGCCACAGTGCAATAGTTGCCCCTGTAAACATCGCCACAATACTGCCAGCAAAACAGATACTAAATAGGGATTTCCATTGTGCTCTAATCTGGTGCATTTGCTCGTAGAGCGGAAAGGCGAGGGCGACAACGGCCGGCTGCAATAAATCATTGAGTATTTTACTGCCCGCAAAATAGTGCTCATAAGAGGTGTTCGTCAGGATCAGTAGCGGAATAATAATCGCGATAGTTAACAATAATGGGTTCAGAATGGGCAATTTACACTTGATTGACAGCGCTCTTGCCAAATAGAAAACAACGATAGTTAATGGCAGTGACCACCAAATATGTTCTAACATCACTCTTTCCCCTTGGTTTTATCATTATTGATGGTTGAAGAAATGGGTTCTTCAGGAGGAAGAGGAATTTCATCAGGCTTCACACCCACGATAGGGCGCTCTTTATGGATATAGTTTGAGCTGACCGCGACAACAATCATGACAATGAGCGTGCTGGTAATGCAAGAGACGACAATTGGGATCATCTGTTGGCTGAGTAAATCATAATAATTCATAATCCCCACACCGATGGGAACGAATAAAATCGTCATGTTTTTCAGCAGGATGCTACATCCAGGTTTTGCCCAGTGAGCAGGAACTATCTGTAATGCTAGCAAAACAAACAGCAGCAACATTCCCACAATACTGCCGGGAATGGAAAAAGGAAGCAGTTTGGAAATCACATTTCCGATGATCAGGCAGAGGTAAAGTATTGCGAAGGCTCGCAAATATTGCCATCCGGTGTTCAATACTTGTTTTAATGACATGGGACTTGTCCTATTACTCGATAGGCATTCATCATACAATTAACTTGAAAATTGTGCCAGAGATCACAAATAAAAACCCATAAAAAAACGGAGCTCACTAAAGTGGCTCCGTTTTGTACTGATATTGGCTAAGTTTGTTGCTCAATTACCCGAGCGACAATCAATGGCTTATTTAACTTGCATACCCGGTTGTGCACCATTATCTGGGCTCAGTAGGTAAATGTCTTTACCACCAGGGCCTGCCGCCATCACCATACCTTCGGAGATACCAAAGCGCATTTTACGTGGAGCAAGGTTAGCAACCATTACGGTTAAACGACCTTCCAAGACTTTTGGATCTGGATAAGCGCTACGGATACCAGAGAATACTTGGCGAGTTTCACCGCCGATATCCAATTGTAATTTAAGTAGCTTATCTGAGCCTTCAACGAAGTCTGCCTGTTTGATCAGCGCAATGCGCAAGTCAATTTTAGCGAAATCATCGAATGTGATGGTCTCTTGAATAGGATCATCCGCTAGAGGACCAGTCAGCTGTTTAGCTGGCTGAGCACTTTGTTTGGACGCTTCTACCATTGCTTCCGCTTTTGCTAATTCAATACGGTTAAATAACGCTTTGAATGGCGCTACGTCGTGGTTCAGTAATGGAGTGTTGATGGAATCCCACGTTAATTCAACTTTCAGGAACTCTTCCACGCGCTTGGTTAAGCTTGGCAGAATTGGTTTCAAGTAAGTCATTAATACTCGGAATAAGTTGATACCCATCGAGCAGATATCTTGCAGCTCTTGGTCTTTACCTTCTTGTTTAGCTACGACCCAAGGCGCTTTCTCATCCACATAGCGGTTTGCAATATCCGCTAATGCCATAATTTCACGCACGGCTTTACCGTATTCACGATTAGTGAAATCGTCACCGATCACTTTTGCCGCATCAACAAATTGTTGATATAACGCTGGCTCCGCTAAGTTTGCGGATAATTTTCCAGCGAAACGTTTAGCAATAAAACCGGCGTTACGTGAAGCTAAATTCACCACTTTGTTAACGATATCGCTGTTCACACGCTGTACGAAATCTTCTAAATTCAAGTCGATATCGTCGATGCGTGAAGAGAGTTTCGCTGCATAGTAATAACGTAGACAGTCAGCATCGAAATGATCTAAGTAAGCGCGAGCAGTAATAAATGTGCCGCGAGACTTAGACATTTTTGCACCATTAACGGTGACATAGCCGTGAACAAACAGGTTAGTTGGTTTACGGTAGTTGCTGCCTTCTAACATGGCTGGCCAGAATAGGCTGTGGAAATAGACGATATCTTTGCCGATAAAGTGGTAAAGATCCGCTTTGGAATCTTTGTTCCAAAATTCATCAAAGTTTAAATCGCTGCGTTTATCGCACAGGTTTTTAAACGAGCCCATATAGCCGATTGGCGCATCCAGCCAAACGTAGAAATATTTACCTGGTGCATCTGGAATTTCAAAACCGAAATACGGGGAATCACGGGTGATATCCCACTGTTGTAAGCCAGATTCAAACCATTCTTGCATTTTGTTAGCCACTTGCTCTTGCAGTGCGCCAGAACGAGTCCATGCTTGCAGCATGTTGCTAAATGCAGGTAAATCAAAGAAAAAGTGTTCAGTTTCACGGATAACTGGCGTTGCACCTGAGACCACAGAGCGTGGGTTAATCAGGTCAGTTGGGCTATAGGTTGCGCTACAAACTTCACAGTTATCGCCGTATTGGTCTTCCGCTTTACATTTCGGGCAAGTACCTTTGACGAAACGGTCTGGTAGGAACATGCCTTTTTCTGGATCGTAAAGCTGTGAAATGGTTTTGTTTTTAATAAAACCATTACTTTTTAATTTGCCGTAAATCAGTTCGGATAACTGTTTGTTCTCTTCGCTATGGGTAGAGTGGTAGTTATCGTAGCTAATCTGGAAGCCTGCAAAATCGTCCTGATGCTCTTGGTTCATTGCAGCGATCATTTCTTCAGGCGTAATGCATAATTGCTGAGCTTTTAACATGATCGGTGTTCCGTGCGCGTCGTCAGCACAGATGAAATGAACCTCTTTGCCGCGCATTCGCTGATAACGGACCCAAATATCAGCCTGAATGTGCTCCAGAATATGACCGAGATGGATTGAACCGTTAGCATATGGTAACGCACAGGTTACCAGTAATTTATTCGCGACTTGAGACATAGTAACTTTCTTACTTCCATTATTAATAAAGGGTCTTTGATGTTAACCGATCAATAAAAATGTCGCTAGGGCAATAAAATATTAATCGGCAATTATTAGGAAAAAACGCTAGGTGGAAACAAATTTTTACTGTTTGTGGTTTTTCATTCGCTAGGCGGTCACTATTTTTTTCGTTCTCTGCTATCATGCAACGTAGTCAAAAATGTGTAGTTACAAAAAAGAAAATAAAGGAGCCGGGATGAACGATAAATCCCCCGAGCAGAACAAACCAGAACTGCTGACTGAACAAGTCTCCACTGTTTTGGCTTCATTTACACATCCAACTCTCAAGCGCAATCTGATTTCAATCAAAGCATTGCATCGTTGTGCGCTGTTGGACAATGTGTTGCATGTCGAATTAGTTATGCCATTTGTCTGGAAAGGCCCATTCCAAACGCTGATCAGCGAAAAAACAGCTGAATTAAAGCAATTGACGGGTGCTCACGCCGTAGAATGGAAATTACGCCACGATATTACCACTTTGAAACGTGCCAACGATTTACCAGGCATCAACGGTGTGCGTAATATTCTTGCGGTGAGTTCAGGTAAAGGTGGTGTGGGTAAATCCAGTACTTCCGTGAACTTAGCGTTAGCATTGGCGCAAGAAGGCGCAAAAGTCGGTATCCTCGATGCGGATATCTACGGTCCTTCAATTCCGAATATGCTGGGTACGACATTGGAGCGCCCAACGTCTCCAGATGGTCAGCACATGGCGCCGATTATGGCGTATGGCTTAGCCACTAACTCTATTGGTTACTTAGTCACTGACGACAACGCGATGGTATGGCGTGGTCCTATGGCAAGTAAAGCTTTGATGCAGATGCTGCAAGATACCCTATGGCCAGATCTGGATTACCTCGTTATTGATATGCCACCAGGAACGGGTGATATCCAACTGACGCTATCACAAAATATTCCAGTGACAGGCGCAGTGGTTGTGACCACGCCACAAGATATTGCTTTAGTGGATGCAATGAAAGGCATTGTCATGTTCAAAAAAGTGAACGTGCCTGTGCTGGGTGTTGTTGAAAATATGAGCGCACATATTTGCAGTAACTGTGGTCATGTGGAGCCTATTTTCGGTACCGGTGGTGCAGAAAAACTGGTCGAAAAATATAATACTAAACTGCTAGGTCAGGTTCCGCTGCATATTTCATTACGTGAAGACTTAGACCGTGGTCAGCCGACCGTAATGCGCGACCCTGAAGGCGAGTTCGCTGATATCTATCGCGAAATTGCGTCTAACATCTCTGCATTGATGTATTGGGAAGGGGATAAAATCCCGACGGAGATCTCTTTCCGCGCCGTGTAATTAAATGGCATCGATAAAGGCTATTTGGTCAGTAATGACTAAGTAGCCTTTTTTATTGCCATAAAATCCGATTTTTTGATTGTTCTGATTTCTTCTCAGACTGTTCCTTTATTGTTGTAGGCTGCGTAGAATGTCACATAAATGAATTCCCTAGCCTGAAAATTAACGATATAGAAAATTCAGTCTTTATTCCGCTGGCGAATGCCTAAAAGGTGATTATGAAATTTTTAATTTTTATTGTCGTATTGGTGCTGATTGTTATTTATTTTTATAACCGCATCGTTGCACTACGTGAAGCAGTTGTTTCTAGCGAAACGGAGATCTCTGTTCAATTAGATCGCCGCGGTAAAGTATTTGATAGTTTACTGGCGACAGTCAAAAAATATTTAAGCCATGAAACAGAAGTCTTCACTAAAATTACCGAGCTGAGAAGCCAAGCACAGAATGCGACGGGGGATAAAGCCCGTGAAGCGGAAGATGCACTTTCTAAAATGGTCAGTAGTGGTGCTATCAATGTAGCGGTTGAAGCTTATCCAGAGCTAAAATCTGATGCAATCATGGCAAATTTACAAGAAGAGATTGTTTCTTCTGAAAACAAGCTCTCTTTTGCTAAACGAGGTTATAACCGTTCATTAGAAACGTATAATGCGTATATCGCTTCTATGCCTGCCGCATTAATTGTTGGCATTATTCCTAGCTTGAAAATCAATAAAGAATATTGGCGTTTAGACGAAGCTGACATCAAAACGGAAGAGTCTCGTCGCATTAACTTTGATTAAATGGATGTTGCCATTGGCAGGGTTTTATTATGGATTTTAGAAACGTTATACGTAAAAACAATATCCGTACTCGGTTAGTTGTGCTGAGTTATATTGTGCTGATGTTAGTGATTGGTTTGCTGGCGGATACCGCAACCCATCCAGATGAGAGAATGGATTTTACCTCGAACCTGATAGCATTTGCGACATTACAACAACTGCCTGTGGCAACTTTTATTATTCTTGGGCTGACATTTTTAGGCCTACTTTATATTCATTTCTTCGGGCATAAATTGATGCTTGCCGGAATGAATGCGAAGGAAATCACCCAAGAAGGCGCTTCAACTCCTGAAGAAAGACAGCTATTTAATATTTTAGAAGAATTGAGCTTAAGCGCGACATTACGTTATGTACCGCGTCTGTATATTTTGGATACTGACGAACCCAATGCATTTGCGGCTGGCTGGAATTCTCGTAATGCTTTAGTCGGTGTCACGCGTGGTTTATTACAAACGCTAAATCGCCAAGAAGTTCAGGCGGTAATGGCCCATGAAGTGGGGCATATTATCCATGGTGATTCTAAATTAACGTTGTATGTGGGTATTTTAGCGAATGTTATTTTGACGGTAACGAACGTTTTTGCTCAAGTGTTTATTCGCTCAGCAGGGCGTAGCCGTAATAATTCAGCGAATAAAGCACAAACCATTTTATTATTGATGAATATCGTGTTGCCAATTATTACCAAAGTACTTTATTTTTATTTATCGCGTACCCGTGAGTATATGGCGGATGCGGCAGCGGTGGATCTAACCTCCGATAATCAAGCGATGATTAGTGCTTTGAAGAAAATTTCAGGGGATCATCAAAAGCATGATTATGATGATGAAAGCACAGGACAGGCATACAGACAGGCGGCATATATCTTTAATAAGGGGGATTCTGTGTTTTCAACCCATCCTTCTATAGAGAACCGAATTGCGGCCTTAGAAGGGCGTAAAGAATTTTAAGCTTAGCGCTAAGCTTACGCTTTGAAGAATAAAAATTAGGTGCGTTTTTTTATCAGTCTTTGACGAGATAGACTGGTACAGCGCACCATTACACCCTATAATTCCCGCCAACCATAACACTATGATGTTATGCACTTCATTTCTAAAATTTTTAACCAGGTTACCATTTTATGACTGACATATCGCATCACTGTACCATTGTAGGTATATCGGGCGCTTCTGCATCTGGCAAAAGCCTAATTGCAAGCACCTTATATCGGGAATTAAGAGAAAAGGTTGGTGATCATAATATCGGTGTTATTCCAGAAGACTGTTACTATAAAGATCAAACAGATATTCCTATGGAAGAACGACTAAAAGTGAATTATGACCATCCAAATTCAATGGATCACAGTTTGCTTTATGAACACCTCAAAGCACTGAAAAGTGGTCAAGCCGTCGAAATTCCTCAGTATGACTATGTCGCTCATACTCGCAAACAGCAAACCGTCAGTTTTAAACCAAAAAAGGTCATTATTATTGAAGGTATCCTATTATTAACAGACAAGCGTTTACGTGAAGAGATGGACTTCTCTATTTTTGTGGATACGCCGCTGGATATCTGCTTAATGCGCCGTATTAAACGTGATGTTAATGAAAGAGGAAGAACATTAGACTCCGTGATTGAACAGTATAATAAAACGGTTCGCCCAATGTTCTTACAATTTATTGAACCATCGAAACAATATGCCGATATTATCGTACCTCGTGGCGGTAAAAACCGTGTGGCGATTGATATTTTGAAAGCGAAAATTGGTGAATTCTGTCAGGATTGATAGCGTCAAATATCACCAGCGATAAGCTGCCATAAATATATAAATAATGAAGGGGGAAAGTGATCATGCGTCTTTGTGACCGCGATATAATTCAGTGGATGGATGAAGGTCGACTTGTTATTAGCCCGCGTCCACCGATTGAACGGATCAACGGAGCGACCGCGGATGTTCGTCTTGGAAACCAATTTCGTGTTTTTCGTGGACATACTGCGGCATTTATTGATCTCAGTGGACCAAAAGATGAAGTCAACGCAGCATTAGACCGTGTAATGAGCGATGAAATTGTTCTTAAAGATGACGAACCTTTCTTCCTTCACCCTGGTGAATTGGCACTGGCAGTTACGCTAGAATCCGTCACGCTACCCGATAATTTAGTCGGTTGGTTAGATGGACGTTCTTCACTAGCAAGACTTGGACTAATGGTTCACGTCACAGCCCACCGGATTGATCCAGGCTGGCGCGGCCAAATTGTGTTAGAGTTTTATAACTCAGGTAAGTTACCTTTAGCATTACGTCCAGGCATGGTAATTGGTGCACTAAGCTTTGAACCGCTATCAGGCAGTGCAGACAGACCTTATAACAGCCGACAAGATGCAAAATATAAAAACCAACAAGGTGCCGTTGGTAGCCGTATTAGCCAAGACTAATACAGCAAGATAGCGAGCGACCTCTTCTATGGAGTTTGAAGCGGTCAGCAATCGCTAGCGTCAAGGAGTGACTGGCGAAAGGTGTGACAAATAAAGTAAAAGAGAGGGATGCATGAAACGGTTTTTAACGACGCTGATTATTTTACTTGTAGTGGTAGTGGCGGGGCTAACAGCTTTAGTGATGTTAGTGAACCCGAATGATTTTAGAGGCTACCTCGTTCAACAAGTTGAGAAAAAAAGTGGTTACCAACTTGATTTCAAAGGTGATATGCGTTGGCATGTATGGCCAACACTGAGCATCATTACTGGTCCCGTCTCGGTCACTGCACCTAACGCCAGCCAGCCTGTTTTAAGTGCTGAAAACATGCGCTTAGATGTGGATTTATGGCCGCTAATTTCCCATCGACTGTCTGTTGAGCAAATTGTCATTGATGGGGCGGTAATTCGCAAAACACCTGAGAGTGAACCGATTACGACGGTTAACACTCCTGTTGCCCCTGGCGGTAGCCAAGTACCTGCCGATACAACAGATAAAAGCAAATGGTTACTCGATATCAGTAAAATTGATATCACCAACAGCTTAGTTATCTGGCAAACATCAAAAGATGAATACAACCTACGCAATATTAATCTGTCACTGAAAAAAAGTGATGATAAACAAGTTGCGATGAAATTCAGCGGTAATTTAAATAAAAACCAACAAGAATTTAATTTTGATATCAAATCCGATATCGATTTATCTAAATTATCTCAGCAAGTAAGTGGAAAAATTACACAGTTTGATTATCAACTTAGTGGTGTTGATTTACCTGAAAATGGCATTAATGGGAAAATGACCTCAGATTTTCTGTATACAAAAGCCAATTCAGGGGCGGTCAGTCTTGAGAATCTCACCATTCAGGCAAATGACAGTCAATTAGCAGGCACAATCAGTATCAATTTAACCGATATTCCTGATGTGACGGTTAATTTATCCTCACCTTCTTTGAATCTCGATGCGTTAATTGGGCAAGCCCCCGCACCCGGTAAATCAAATACAGTCAGTGCAGCCTCAGAAAATACCATCAGTAATAATGAGCGTGTTGGCGTGAAGCCAGTGATTTCTGGCTCCAACATGCAAAAGTATGATTTAACGGGATTGAAAGGATTTACTGCTCAATTTGATGTCTCGATGGACACATTGATTTATCGCGGCATGTCGATGACCGGGGTAAAAATTAAGGGCGATAACCAAACACCACGTTTAACGATTTCTCAGTTAGAGGGCAATGCGTTTGGTGGACAATTCTCACTACCCGTGACCATTAACTACAACGCTATCCCTGCTCAGGTTTCAGCAAAACCTGTATTTAATAATATTAATCTTACTCCGGTATTAAAGGCATTTAGTATGCCTGAAAAACTGAGCGGAATTATTTCATTAAATGCTTCGTTATCAGGTACTGGCTACGATGATTATGCAGTTAAAAATCAGTGGCAAGGGCCGGTTAATTTTGAACTACGCAGTGCTAAGTTGGCGGATTTAAACATTCCGCAATTGATCCAACAATCGGTTTCCCGTTTCACTAATAAAATCAATATGCCAACAGATACCAACAGCTTCACAGAAGTGGATTTATTCACTGTGTCGGGATATCTCAATAAAGGCAATATGAGTATTTCCGCTCTTAAAGCAACGTCTTCACTGCTGAATATTACTGGGCAGGGGCGCGTGAATATTCCAAAAGAAACCATCGATGTTAATTTAGGCGTAAATATTCTTGGCGGATGGGCTGGGGACTCTCGTTTGGTTCAGCAGTTGCGTACTATGAATATTCCACTACGTATTTACGGCGGTTGGAATAACTTACAGTACCAATTAGATGTGGAAAAATTACTGCGTAATGAGCTACGAACTCAAGCGAAAGAAGCCATTGGTAGCTTCTTGAAAAAAGAAGAAAATAAAGGGCTAAATGATTTATTGAATGCATTGTAATTTGGATGATATAGAACCGCCCAAAAATGAGCGGTTCTATATCTATAGAGACAATAATCAGATTATTTATGTCCGTAATCCTTGTAATCTTGTGCTCTTATTGCTGCGATATCTCTATTTATTTTAGTATTTTTACTGAGTTCAGTATTAGATACATTCTTGCGCGATATTTCATTTTTAATGGTATTAATTTTGTTTTTATTTTCTGAAATTGCAGCATTCAGTTTTGTGAGTGTTTCTTGTTTTGAATGATGATGCTTATATGAAGTGCTATCTAATTTGTCTTGATATGCTTGGATTGAACTTGTAAGTTTTGTTAGCTGATTTTTGATGCTTTCAGGGTCTTTTTTCCATGATGGCGTACGGCTATCCATCATGCGGTCAATACTAGATTTAATTTGAGTTAATGCCGTTGAAATATTCTTTTTCAGATTTTTAATTTCTTTTAAATGAACGGTTTTTTTATCCGTAGTCGCCTGTGGATGTTGGGTTGAATCATTATTGACACTTTTAGCCGAGCGTGAAAATTCAGTGGTTTTGCCTTGCTGATCAGTCACACTCATACGGCGAAGTTGGACTGGTTGGGCATTATTAATTGTAGTCATAGGTAGAGTCTCATTAAAGGTTGATTATTAAACGATTTGAATTATTCAATACGCGAATGATTTTTTCTTTAAAAAAACGCTACTACTTTTTATTAATGGTTATACGGCAGTCATTTCCTCGACAAAAAAATACCGGCTCAATATTAAGATAAAAGCCGGTATTTAGATTGTATTAATCGTGACTTGTCTTAATCACACATTGCATTAACTAAGATTAGTCATCCACATAATCGTAGCCATCACCTACTGGTGCTGGTGGTGTAATCAAAACTTTATTCACGCGATGGCTATTCACCTCAAGGGGCTGGAAAATACAGCCATTGATTTCGACTTGCTCGCCCACTTCAGGAACGCGTTGTAAATGTTCCATTAAAAGGCCGGCAATAGTTTCATACTCACGCTTATCATCCAGTTCCATTGGAATATACATAATTAAATCTTCCAGTGGCATAAAGCCATTGGCAATCCATGTACCATCGTCCAATTTTTGAATGTCATGGCGGGAGTCATTTTCTTCATCGCCAACTGGTAAATTACCAGCGATAGTTTCCATCACGTCGGTTAATGTCACGATACCTTCGACTGAGCCGAATTCATCGACTACAAATGCAAAGTGGGTATGTGCTTTACGGAACTGTTCTAACGCTTTTAACAGTGATAAACCTTCAGGGAAAATAAGCGGCTGAGTAACCAGCGCACGTAAATTCAGTTGTTCACCACTAAGTTGCTGCTTGACGAGATCTAAGACATACACCACACCAATTGGGTCATCGCCGATACTTTCATCGACAACAACAAAACGTGAGTGTGGATTTTTTTCCATCAGTTCAATCAGTTCTGCAGACGATTTGTTAATATCCAAATAATCGACGTCATGGCGAGACGTCATAATACTTTCGACGTTACGTTGCGCCATGCCCAATACACGAGCAATCATTAAGCGCTCCTGTGGGTCAAAAACAGATTGGTTATCGGAGATTAAATCAGAGGTTCTTGCGTCTAATTCACCACGTTCAGTTTTGCCACTTAAAATACGTAAGACAGCTTCTGCGGTGCGTTCACGCAGAGGACGGCTACCTTTTAAGAATTTACGGCGGTTAAATTGTGCAAATTGGTTGAGCATCTCTATCATGATAGAGAAACCAATTGCCGCATACAGATAACCTTTTGGAATGGCGTAACCAAAACCTTCAGCCACAAGGCTGAAACCAATCATCAATAAGAAGCTTAAACACAAAATGACGATGGTTGGGTGAGCATTAACGAAGCTGGTCAGTGGTTTACTTGCCCAGATCATTAACATCATGGCGATAGTCACCGCTGCAACCATAACGCCGATATGGTCAACCATACCGACCGCAGTGATCACGGAGTCCAATGAGAACACCGCATCCAATACGATAATTTGCGCGACAACCGCCCAGAAATTGGAGGTTTTACGTTGGTTATTGGTATGTTCGTCCTTTCCTTCTAACCGCTCGTTTAGCTCCATGGTGGCTTTAAACAAGAGGAATATCCCCCCGATAAGCATTATCAGGTCTCTGGCGCTAAATGGATGCTCAAATAGAGTTAGAATAGGTTGGGTCAGCGTGATCAACCATGAAAGGCTGAATAACAGAATGATACGCATTACTAGGGCACACGTTAACCCTGTGATACGAGCTCTATCACGCAGTTTAGCTGGGAGTTTATCGGCCAGAATGGCGATAAAAACGAGGTTATCAATACCAAGAACGATTTCAAGAACGATTAGGGTAGCTAAACCCGCCCAAATCGAAGGATCTGCGATCCATTCCATACAGTTTGTTTTACCTTCTGATATGACGGCTTATACCGACTGGTGAATAATGAGGTTTGTTGACTTAAATATCAATAAAAATTCATTCAAGTAGCGTGATATTTGGCAAAAAATGATTCGATTAGTTTATCGATTGCATCAATAACTACCATGGAGCAGCATCCTGAGTTAACATGTGATCCCGTTAACAGAATGTCAGCACAATCGAGGCTGACTTGGTCCTAATCAGACAGGAGTTTTTCATGTCAAAGCAGCAGATTGGTGTTGTCGGAATGGCGGTCATGGGTCGCAACTTAGCCCTGAACATCGAAAGTCGCGGTTATTCAGTATCTATTTTTAACCGTTCAAAAGATAAAACTGATGAAGTCATTGCCGAAAATCCAGGGAAAAAATTAGTTCCCAACTACACGATTGAAGAGTTTGTCGACTCTCTGGAAAAACCACGCCGCATCCTGTTGATGGTTAAAGCGGGTGAAGCAACGGACAAAACTATTGCTGCATTAACGCCACATTTAGACAAGGGCGACATTTTAATCGATGGTGGTAACACGCTGTACAAAGACACAATCCGTCGTAATCGCGAACTGTCAGAACAAGGATTCAACTTCATCGGTACAGGTGTTTCTGGTGGTGAAGAAGGCGCACTGAAAGGTCCTTCCATCATGCCTGGTGGACAAAAAGAAGCTTACGAATTAGTTGCCCCAATCTTAAAAGAGATTGCAGCGAAAGCGGAAGGCGAACCGTGTGTGACTTACATTGGTCCAGACGGAGCCGGTCATTATGTGAAAATGGTTCACAACGGTATCGAATACGGTGACATGCAATTAATCGCTGAAGCTTACTCTTTATTAAAAGGTTCTCTGAACCTGAGCAATGAAGAGTTGGCGGAAACATTCTCCGAGTGGAATCAAGGCGAACTGAGCAGCTACTTGATTGAAATTACAGCGGATATCTTCAAGAAAAAAGATGAAGAAGGTAAATATCTGGTTGATGTAATTTTAGATGAAGCGGCTAACAAAGGTACCGGTAAATGGACTAGCCAAAGCGCTTTAGATCTTGGCATCCCACTGACGTTGATCACTGAATCTGTTTTTGCGCGTTATATCTCTTTCCTGAAAGACCAACGTGTTGCCGCATCTAAAGTGTTAACCGGTCCAGTACTGAAAACGGTTGAAGGCGATAAAAAAGTCTTTATCGAGAAAGTACGCCGTGCACTTTACTTAGGTAAAATCGTTTCTTACGCTCAAGGCTTCCAGCAATTGAAAGCAGCGTCAGATGAGTACAACTGGGATCTGAACTACGGCGAAATCGCGAAAATCTTCCGTGCTGGCTGTATCATCCGTGCGCAGTTCCTGCAAAAAATCACTGATGCATACAATGACAATGCACAGATCGCAAACTTACTGTTAGCACCTTACTTCAAGCAAATCGCAGATGAGTACCAACAAGCTCTGCGTGATGTTGTCTGCTACGGTGTTCAAAACGGTATCCCAACACCAACATTCTCAGCGGCTATCTCTTACTACGATAGCTACCGCTCAGCGGTACTGCCTGCGAACTTAATTCAAGCGCAGCGTGACTACTTTGGTGCTCATACTTATAAACGTACTGATAAAGAAGGCGTTTTCCACACTGAGTGGATGGAATAAGAATAAACCGCAAGGTTATCTTCCGTAAGTGAAAAAAGGTGCTCAATCGAGCGCCTTTTTTATTTTTAACTTTTTATACACTTTCAGACTTCGAGTATTTCTTTCCTCACGCTTTTCCCGTTGAATACCCAGACAAAAATAGATTAAAAAAACAAAATAGGTATTTCACAGCATGAAATCCAAAACGATAAGTTTAATGGTAGTTGGTATCACTCTTCTCGTCTCGATAGCGCTTATATCAGGAATGATATTATCGATGAATGACGAGCCGTATCATGAAGTCGACAGTAAGGGCGAAAAAGTCGGTTACAGTATTTACGTTATTTATAATGATAAAGTGTATGCGAGTGTGCCGAGCAATGGCTTTTATCTGATGAAGGATGCCGATCCTGCGAGTTTTAAATTATTACCGGAAGGCACTTATTATGAGCCCCAGTTTGCGATAGATAAAAACCATGCTTATTGTGGAAACTTGGCAATCCCTGCATTTAATCCGAACAGTGCAAAATCGCTGGGAAATAACTATTTTACCGATGGAAATCAGACCGTATATTGTTCAATGGGCTCAGTAAGGAATTATGAGCTTTCAACAATGGATGAATTATTTCAGTCTTGGTTATATGGCTGGGATTTAGGGGATAAACCGCAAACCTATATTTACCCGATGAAACCACTTCCTGCATCATCGACACCATATCAATCATTATTGTCACGTTATTTGGCAACAGATGGACAGCGCGTTTTTTATCAAGGGGAATATATGCCAGATGCGGATCCTACGACCCTACAAGATATTGGCTCCCTTCAGGATGATGGCTCCGTGAGAGATAGCCTTCATTTTTATCGTGATAATCTGAACGTCTATTATGACCAATATAAATTGCCAATAAAGAGCCATTCTGGTTTATACAGCTTGATATTGGATGGCTTATTTCAAGAAGGTTATTTGATTGACCCGCAATCTGGCAATGTGGCGATGAATGATATTTTATTTCCTGAGGAACATGCGCCTTACCTACTAATAAGTCGTAATAGCCAGCATGTGAATCAAGCATTATTTTTATCGAAAGATGGCGTATTTTTCTACCATAGAGAAAAAGAAATTATTGTTCGAGCAGGGGCGAATCCATTTATTGATGGCGAATTAAAGGAAATAGCTTCCTTAGTATTCACTTATAATAACCAAACGTATTATCTACAGGATTCTGAGATTTGGGGAACCAATAAAAATCCAGGGCTAATTTCACGGAGTACAAAAATTTATCGTTTCAATGAGACGAATAGCGCACCTTGGGAAAAGGTGGGGGATTTAGATCATCGCAGATTTGGTCAGGTATGGAAAAAAGGGGATGAATATTATTATTTTGATAATTTAGGCTCCACCCAATTAATTCGATATACCATTTATCGAATCGATAACCAGCGTACCGTGAACCGTTTGTTGAATGAACCGTTATTACCAAAAGATATTCGCGTTTTGATTGATAATGATGATTTGCAGCCGATAAGAGGCACTGAAGTGGTTCATGCAATTACCAAGTATCGATAAGATTCGATATCTATGCAGAAATTCTGATATTATCGATAGCCATTTTCAAAATCGCTATCGATAACTTACCTGTTCAGAATCGGTCATATGCATAAATTTCTCGCTTTATTATTACTTTTAGTCCTATTAGGGCCTCTTGGGATAGATCTGTATTTACCGACTATTCCAGCTATCGCTAAAGATTTAGGGAGCAGCGAGTCTATAATCCAATCCACAATTGGATTATTTATTTTAGTCTTAGGGATAGGGCAGCTAATTTCAGGACCTTTAGTCGATAGATTTGGTCGCAAGCCTATCGCTATCATTGGGTTAGCGATTTATCTGGCTGGCTCCATTGTTGCCGCATTCTCAACGACGGCAGGGCTATTTATTGCTTCCCGATTGTTGCAAGGGGTGGCTGTATGCTGCACCTCCGTGGTGGCATTTAGCTGTGTCCGCGACCGTATGAATGGCACTGAAGCCGCACGAGCATTTGGTTTTTTAAACGGAACACTCAATATTGTGCCTGCCTTGGCCCCCTTATTAGGGGGACTGCTGGCGGAAGCTTGGGGATGGCGAGCGCCATTTTGGTTCTTGGCGATTTACGCTGTGGCAATTTTCTTGCTGATTCTATTTTTCCTACCAGAAACACGCCCAGCCAGTTTACAGCAGGTTAAAAAGCTTCAATTTAAGAGCTATTTTCGAATTTTAGCTAGCGAGCATTTTTTTATTTTTGCGTTAGTTAATGCTGGTGCAATGGGCATGGCACTGACGTATGTCTCTCTAGCCCCTAGCGTATTAATGGGGGATGCTAAGCTATCGCCTCTCGCATTTTCGATTGTCTTTGGTGTTAATGGTTTCTGGATCATGCTGGCGAGTTATATCGCGAATTACTGCATTCGAAAAATGGGGCGTCCAGCGTGTTTATCAATCGGTAGCGTCATGATGGCTCTCGGTTGCATCGGTTTATTATTCGGTTTAATAGTGCTTTCACCTGAAATTCAAACCCATTGGTTAGTGTATATGCTGCCAGTAGCCTGCGCCTGTACAGGGCTTGCCTTTATGATGGGCACCGCGACAAGCTATGCGTTAGAGCCATTTGGCAATGAAGCCGGAGCGGCTTCGGCATTAGTCGGGTTTGTGCAAATGGCGGGTGGCGCTGTATTAGGGTTATGTGCAATTGCGTTACCCATCGCGCCAAAATTATCCCTTGCGCTGGTGATGCTAGCGGGATGTATTTTCGGATTAGTTGCAAGAAAAACCAGTATAAAACGCGCCGCCGTAATAGAAAAAATAGAGTAACCGATATGATGAATAATCCACTGTTAAAGCAGCCGAGGATCGGTTAGTGGTGATGTAGTGTGAACGCAATTACATCACCATAGAATGCGTTCTATGGTAATTAAATACTGATTTGAAGGTTATTTACCATGAAAAATAAACATTGGTCGAAAACGCAGTTATTACATGAAGTTGTTCAAAACCCCAATATCCATATTAAAGGATGCCATAGTTATTATAGTGATTGTTGGGATGACGGTTTTGAACAGTCTGTCGTGCGTTATTTACAAGGCGATGAACAGAGCCGAGATTGGCAATTAGCTTGGGATGTAGACCAACTCTATATTGGCGATTATGTGTGTATTGGGGCTGAAGCTGTTATTTTGATGGGGGGAAATCATACCCATCGATTAGATTGGTTCTGCTTGTATCCTTTTCTTGAACATATTGAAGAAGCCTATATTGGTAAAGGCGATACCATTATTAGCGATGGCGTTTGGATTGGAATGCGGGCATTTATCATGCCGGGCGTTCACATAGGCGAAGGTGCGGTGATTGCGGCGAACAGCGTTGTGGTTAAAGATGTAGCGCCTTACACCATTGTAGGAGGTAACCCTGCAAAGCCCATTAATACACGCTTTTCCCCTGATCTAATAGAGCAATTATTAGCGCTGAAAATTTATGAGTGGCATGAAGATAAATTCGAGACATTGAAAGCGTTTATTTGCAGCTCAGATTTTGTGGCATTAAAAGAGGCTAGCGAGCAGTATGACCAATCTCATTAATCGAGCATAGTGCTTAAAATCGCCTTTTCAATTTGAAGGGTTATCGAGAGATAGCCCTTTTTAGGATTAATTACCCATCATTTTGTGACTATCTCAGTTTTTTTATTATCATAATACGAGTACGTTAATTAAGCAGTCAGGTGTTAGGTTTGCTCATGCAGTATCAAATTCATGCAGTTTTAATTTGAGTCAACGCCTATGAAAAAATTAACTTGTCATATTTTTCATTTACTGGCTTCTTATCGTTCTATTTTGTTGGTTTCCATTATTAGTAGCTATTTTTCTTCTTTTCTTTATGCATCCTCGGAAAAAGCGGTCGCATATCCCGCACCGATTAATATCAGTCAGATTGAAATTAAATATAATGATCAACTGGATTATCCTGAGATAATTGGCAACATTACGAATGTTTCAAATGTTGTTTTATATCAGACCTATATTCGATTTGAGCTACTGAAAGATGGCGTGTTTATTGGGGAAACAAACTATAGAGTGACTAGCTCAATTAAGCCAAAACAAACGGTAAATTTCATTGCCACCATTCCAGATTATGATGTTGTACCCAATGAGCAGATTCTTGTTGAAACTATCGCTGCCTATTATTTGGATAAACCGCGTTGAGTGTCATTCAGGAGCCAGTTGATGTTGGTGGCTCCTTATCAATTATTGTGATGGGTTATTCATCATTTGTACGAATAAACTCGACTAAAGTGGGTGAGGCGATACGCTGGTAATCTTGGGTATTGAGAATAATTGAGCGCTCTAGGCTTCCCGCATTAAACGCAAGTTCATCAAAGCGGGTAAACAGGTAGGGGTCAGCGATAAGCTTCAGTGATGGATGAAAGCTAAATGGCGGGATAGCGCCGAAGACACAGTGGGTGAGTTCATCGACTTCCTTCGGGCTAGCTAATGAGGCACGAGTACCGCCAATGGCTTTGGCAATTTTACCTAAATCTGCTTGTTGATCAGCAGGTAAGATGGCTAAAACATGCTGGCGAATACCATTTCCTTTCACATGACAGACTAACCCTTTAGCACCTTGACCTAGCTGCGTTCCGCGAATTTTTGCCACTTCTTCAGATTTTCCCGCCGTTGGGTGTTCCATCACGCGATACTTAGCATTTTTGCTATTCAGTAATTGGGTTAATTGTGTAAAAACGTCATTGTCAGACACAACGAGCTCCTTCTAAAGTCCACATCAAATGAGGGGAATGATAACAAGTTCAGAGAGAGAAACAATGACGAGAGAAGAAAGTAAGGGCAGCTATCATAAAATAGTTGCCCTTAAGCAAGTTACTGATGGCGTTCTTTCAAACGTTTGATAATAGCGGTCAAATCAAGGTCTTGATCTTGCAGTAAAACCATTAAGTGATACATCAAATCGGCGGCTTCGTTGGTTAATTCTTCGCGGTCATTAACCGTGGCAGCGAGTGCGGTTTCAACGCCTTCTTCACCCACTTTTTGTGCAATACGCTTGGTGCCGCTAGCATACAGGCGGGCTGTATATGAACTTTCTGGCGAGGCATTTTTGCGCTCTTTCAGTAAGGTTTCTAATTCATATAAAAAGCCCCATTCGCTTTGAGCCGGCGCAAAGCAGCTGGTGGTGCCGTTATGGCAGGTTGGACCATCAGGCAGAGCCATGGCAAGTAGCGTATCGTTATCGCAGTCAGCAACAATATCTACCAAATTCAGGAAGTTATTGGAGGTTTCCCCTTTGGTCCACAAACGTTGTTTGGTGCGAGAGAAAAAGGTGACTTTACGACACTCTAAGGTCACTTTCAGCGCTTCTTGATTCATATAACCCAGCATCAGAACATCGCCAGAAATAGCGTGCTGAACGATGACGGGCATCAGGTTATCGACTTTTTGCCATGCAAGCTGATTACATTGTTCTGTGGTTAACATACTCTTATTTGAACTCCATTTTCTGCTAGGTACTGCTTTAAGTCACCGATGTTAATAATCTGCTTGTGGAACACCGAAGCGGCTAAAGCGCCATCGACGCCAGCGTCAGTAAAGGCGTCTAGGAAGTGGATTTTTTCCCCTGCACCGCCGGAGGCGATCAGTGGAACTTGGCACACTTCACGAACTTTTTTCAGTTGTACCAGATCGTAACCTTGACGTACACCGTCTTGGTTCATCATATTGAGAACAATTTCTCCAGCGCCACGCTCCTGAACTTCTTTCACCCAATCAAGGGTTTTCCAGCGAGTTTGGGTTGTGCGTTTTTCATCGCCAGTGAATTGATAAACCAAGTATTCATTGGTCTGCGCATCAAACCAGGTGTCGATACCGACCACAATACACTGAACGCCAAAGCGCTCAGCCAGACGGCTAATCAGTGTAGGGTCGGACAGCGCAGGGGAGTTGATAGAAATTTTATCCGCACCAAAAGAGAGGATTTGCGCGGCGTCTTCGACACTTTTGATCCCACCGGCCACGCAGAATGGAATATCAATCACTTCGGCCACTTTGGCGACCCAGCTTTTATCGACAACACGCCCGTCAGACGAGGCAGTAATATCATAGAAAACTAACTCGTCAGCACCTTCTTGGGCATAGCGTTGAGCCAGTGGGACGATATCACCGATGATTTCATGGTTGCGAAATTGCACCCCTTTAACCACTTGTCCGTCACGGACATCCAAACAAGGAATTATGCGTTTTGCCAGCATTGGATTGCCTCCGTTACGGTAAATTTACCTTCTAATAATGCACGACCCACAATCACGCCTGCTGCGCCAGAAGCTGGCAGTGCGGCGATATCGTTTAAATTACCAATTCCACCAGAGGCTTGTACCTCGATATCAGGGAATTTTTGGCTGATTTCGCGGTATAAATCCACATTGGAACCCGCCAGCGTGCCATCTTTTGAAATATCGGTGCATAGCACATGTTTTAAGCCATAAGGGCGGTACATTTCAATGGCTTGCTCAAGGGATAAGTTTGAGTTTTCTTGCCAACCACTAATGGCAATCTCTTTGATGCCTTGAGCATTAATACGCACATCCAGCGCCAGTACGATAGCGTCGCCACCATAACGTTGGAACCACGTTTTGACTAACTCTGGTTGGGTCACTGCCGTCGAGCCAATCACCACGCGAGTCGCACCAGCATCTAACAGCGCTTTGACATCTTCTTCAGTACGAATTCCGCCCCCAACTTGTACCGGAACGGTCACACCTGCCAATAGTTTTTTCAGCAGAGGAATTTGGCGTTTCTGTGGATCTTTAGCGCCCGTTAAATCCACTAAGTGCAGCAGTTTTGCCCCTTGCTTTTCATAATCTTGTAAGCGAGGGAGTGGGTCTGTGCCATAGTCCGTTTGTTTGGCGTAATCCCCTTGATGTAAACGCACTACGGTGCCATCAATTAAGTCTAATGCTGGAATAATCATGGTTTTTACATCTCCAAGAAGTTTTGGATCAAGCGAGCACCCGCAGCACCCGAACGTTCTGGGTGGAACTGCACGCCATAGAAATTATCTTTATTCACGGCACTACTAAACAGGTTGCCATATTGTGTTTGCGCGATGGTGTTGGCGGAAATTGGCATTGAATAGCTGTGTACGAAATAAAAATAGGCATCATCGCTAATCCCCTTAAACAGAGGATTGCCCGCGAGTGCTTTCACTTGATTCCAGCCACTGTGAGGGACAGGTAAGCCGTTTGCATCCATTTTGCGAACGGGGCTGTCGATCAATCCTAACAGTGGAATTTCTGTTTGACCTTCTTCACTGATACTGCCGAGTAATTGCATTCCAAGGCAGATACCCAAAACGGGTTGGGTTAGCGCTTTAATTAACGGAATAAGTTCACGCTCTGCTAGTTTTTCCATGGCGGCGCTGGCGGTGCCAACACCCGGTAGAAAGACTCTGTCTGCTTGTAAAATAGTGTTTGTGTCGCGGCTCACTGTCGGCTCATAACCTAGGCGCTTAACGGCATAGGCGACGGACGCTAAGTTTGCACAGCCGGTATCGAGGATCACAACCTTCATTACAGAACTCCTTTCGAACTTGGCAAGGTATCCCCTTCAACGCGAATCGCTTGGCGTAAGGTACGACCAAAAACTTTAAACAGGCTTTCCGCTTTGTGGTGATCGTTTTTCCCTTTCGTTTTCAGGTGTAGCGTGCAGCCCATCGCATAGGATAACGAACTGAAGAAGTGCTCAATCATCTCGGTACTCAGGTCACCAACGCGCTGATATTTAAACTCTGCTTTGTATTCCAGGTGCGGACGCCCAGAAATATCCAGCGCACAGCGTGCTTGGCATTCGTCCATCGGTAATACGAAACCAAAACGGGCAATGCCACGTTTGTCTCCGAGTGCGACGCGTAGTGCTTCGCCTAACGCCAAGCCGGTATCTTCGACGGTGTGGTGGTCGTCAATAAACAGATCACCATTAACTTCAATGCGCAAGCGGAAGCCGCCGTGGGTGGCGATTTGATCCAACATGTGGTCAAAGAAGCCAACGCCAGTGTTGATTTTGCTACCGCCTTCTTGGTCAAGCCACACTTCCACTTGGATGTTGGTCTCTTTGGTTACGCGCTCGACTAAGGCGTAGCGGTTACGCTTAGTGAGTTGGTTGGTGATGGTATTCCAATTCAGCTCTTTGGCACTATAACGTAGCCCTTTAATCCCCATATTTTGGGCAAGCTGAATATCTGTCTCGCGGTCGCCGATGACATAGCTGTTTTCGATATCGAGAACACCGTCTTTGAGGTAGCTTTCTACCAGCTTAGTTTTTGGTTTGCGACAGTCGCAATTGTCTGCAGGCATGTGTGGGCAAATCAGCACATCATCAAAACGGATACCTTGAGATTCAAATACCTGCATCATTAAATTGTGTGGTGGATTGAAATCTTCCGTGGGGAAGCTCTTGGTGCCTAAACCGTCTTGGTTGGTGATCATTACTAAGCGATAATTGGCTTTTTGCAGTGCTAATAGGCTTGGAATGACATCATTTTCAAAGGCGAGCTTACTGAGGCTATCCACTTGATAATCTGTCGGTGGTTCAGTAATTAATGTTCCATCACGGTCGATAAAAAGAATTTTCTGGCTCATGATTATTTCCTAATTAGCAAAGTGCTTTAATCGCTTCAATAACACGGACGTTTTCAATTTCGGTACCAATGGTGATACGCAGGCAGTTGACCAGCCCCGGTTGCTTGCTTTGGTCGCGTAAAATAATGCCTTGATCCCACAGGGTTTTAAACACTTTAGCGCCATCGGTAAAACGTACCAGAATATAGTTGGTTTCACTTGGATAGACGGTTTCAACGACAGACAATTCACGCAAAGCCTCTGAAAGCGCAATGCGATTCTCGCGAATTTCTAACACGCGTTTTTTCATGATGGCGATGCCATCAGCATTCAGGGCTTTTTCCGCTATCAGTGCCACGGGGGTAGAGAGTGGATAAGGGGCGATGACTTTCAGTAAAACTTCAATCACTTCAGGGGATGCTAAGGTAAATCCGCAGCGTAGACCTGCCAGTGCAAAAGCCTTTGATAAGGTTCTTAAAATCACTAAGTTCGGATATTTGGCAAGCCAGCTTGAGACGCTGAACTCAGGGCAAAACTCAATGTAAGCTTCATCGACGACCACCAGAGCACGGTCAGCCGCCATTTCTAATACTTCCAGCAGCGCTTTATTATCGATGATATTGCCCGTCGGATTATTTGGGCTACAGATATAAATCAGCTTGGTATTCGATAAGTTTTCGCGGATAGCGGCGACATTCAGTGACCAATCTGGCAATGCCAGAATTTTTTTCTGTTCTACACCAAAGGTTTCCGCGCTGACGCTGTACATACCGTATGTTGGTGGGCAGAACATCACCGCATCTTTACCAGGTTCGCAAAATGCACGGATCAACAGTTCGATAGATTCATCCGCGCCACGGCACACTAATACTTGCTCAGGAGATAACCCTGCATAGGCCGCATAATTGTTAATCACACCAGCAGGTTGTGCCTCTGGGTAACGATTAAGATTACGTTCAATAAACTGATAATCTGGCGCCGTTGGGTATTCGTTGGCGTTGAGCCATACATCCCCATTACCCCCAAGACGACGGGCGGACATATACGGGGTCATTACTTTTACATTTTCGCGTGCAAGGCTGGCTGCGTTAAACGTTTGGCTCATGGTTCACTCCTGATTTTGTTTTTTTAGTTCGGTGACTCGTAAGGTAACGGCGTTTTTGTGGGCAGTCAGCTGCTCGGCTTGTGCCAAAGTTTCTATGGTGTTGGCTAATCCTAGTAACCCTTGAGCCGACAGTTTTTGGACTGTCATTCGCTTCATAAAATCGGCTAAACCAAGGCTTGAATAGGTTGATGTGTAACCATAAGTTGGTAAGACGTGGTTGGTGCCGGAAGCGTAATCCCCTGCGGATTCTGGCGACCAATCTCCCACAAATACCGATCCTGCACTGGTGATAGACTCAACCAAATCATCGGCATTGCGAGTTTGCAAAATCAAGTGTTCAGGTCCGTAGCGGTTACTGATTTCAACACATTGGTTGATAGAGTCCGCGATGATCACTCGGCTTGCGCTGAGGGCTTCACGGGCAATAGATGCACGAGATAACGCCGTCAGTTGTTTTTCGGTCTCTTCAATAACGCGCTGTGCAAAATCCGCGTCGTCGGTGAGCAAAATGACTTGAGAATCTGGCCCGTGTTCTGCTTGGGAGAGTAAATCCGATGCCGTAAATGCAGGGTTGGCTTGGCTATCGGCAATCACTAATACTTCGGATGGCCCCGCTGGCATATCAATAGCCGCACCTTGGTAGCTTTGGCTAACTTGGCGTTTGGCTTCTGTCACATAGGCATTGCCCGGTCCAAAAATTTTATCGACGCTCGGAATGCTTTGGGTACCAAATGCCATCGCAGCAATAGCTTGGGCGCCACCAACTTGGAAAATGTCAGTAATGCCACATAGTTTGGCTGCATATAAAATTTCGTCTGCAATCGGTGGAGGTGAGCAGAGAATGATGTTGCGGCATCCGGCGATATTTGCAGGCGTTCCCAGCATCATGACAGTGGAGAGCAACGGTGCGGAGCCGCCTGGAATATACAGCCCGACAGAATCAATCGGGCGGGTCACTTGTTGGCACACCACGCCTGCTTGAGTTTCAACGGTGATCGGTACAGGTTTTTGGGCTTCATGGAAGCGGCGAATATTGCCAATCGCCGTGTTCATTGCCGCTTTAATGTTATCGCCAAGGCGAGCTTGGGCTTCATCAACGGCTTCTTGTGAAACACGAACAGAGGTAATGTCTGTTTTATCAAAACGTTGGCTCAGGGCGATGAGGGCAGCATCTCCCTCTGTACGCACTTGGTCAATAATTTGACTGACTGCGGCGCTAATGTTGCCAGAGGCGGCAATAGCAGGGCGCATCAGTAAAGCTTCTTGCTGCTCTTCAAGGCAGTCTGACCAGCGAATTGGTTGATTGAATCCCAGTTCCATGGCGAATTACTCCATCATTTTTTCAATTGGTAAAACAAGAATTGAACTTGCGCCCAAGGATTTCAGTTTTTCCATGGTTTCCCAGAATAGGGTTTCTGAGCTGACCATGTGCATTGCAACACGGCTTTGATCACCTGCTAATGGCAAAATAGTTGGTCGCTCAGCACCTGGTAACAGTGCGATGATCTCTTCGAGTTTTTCACCCGGAGCATGCAACATAATGTATTTTGATTCGCGTGCTTGGATAACCCCTTGAATACGCGCCATCATGCGGTCAATTAACTGTTGCTTATCGGCCGACATTTCACCGTCACGCTGGATTAAGCACGCTTTTGAGCGGTAGATGACTTCCACTTCTTTTAAGCCGTTTGCTTCAAGGGTAGCGCCTGTAGAAACGAGGTCACAAATGGCATCCGCTAAGCCAGCGCGAGGGGCAACTTCGACTGAACCGTTCAGTAAGCAAGATTTGAATGTCACGCCTTTTTCATCGAAATAGCGTTTCAGTAGGTACGGGTAAGATGTCGCAACACGAGATCCATTCAAGCATTCTGCCCCGGTATAATTGAAGTCTAATGGCGCGGCTAAAGAGAGGCGGCAGCCACCAAAATCAAGGCGACGTAGAGTGGTAAATTGCGGATTTTCACCGCGAGCTTGACGGCTTAATACTTCTTCCTCCAGTACGTTTTCGCCAATGATACCGAGGTCAACCACACCGTCCATTACCAACCCTGGGATATCGTCATCACGTACACGAAGTAAATCAATAGGCATATTTTCTGCATAAGCAATCAGTCTCTGCTGTTGTAAATTGATTTTAATGCCGCAGCGAGCCAGTAGCTCTCTTGACTCTTCGCTTAGACGTCCTGATTTCTGTATTGCGATACGTAAACGTGATTTGTCCAACATAATTTTGCTCCACATCCCAAAAATATCTTTTTGATTAATAATAAAAAAACCCTCGGAAGATAATCTTCCGAGGGTTTTCTCAATTCGCATTTCAGCCACCGGAAGAGTCGTTGATCGTCTTCCAGCACACATCGCCCGAAAGACTAATCAGGATGATGGTGATGATGATGGTTGCGTGAAATACGAGTCATAATAGCTTCCGTTTAGTTATTTGGATAATTGCTTAAACATTCAATACTAATCAAGCTATCCGATTTCACACTATGAATGCAACCCTTTTTTTCAAAATAACTCATAATAATTAGTTCCCGGTTTTTTATAGTGATTAATCCCTTGGAAAATAGCTTCGGAAGTTGAATGATTTTCAGCTAATCTATGAGGCATTGATGCAATCACTTTCTCAGGATGCGGGACAGTCTTATGAAAAAAATCACCATTATTGGTTTAGGTTGGTTAGGGGTTCCTTTAGCGAGTCGCTTGATGGCGCAGGGAATGACGGTCACGGGAACGAAAACAAGTTTGGACGGTGTTGAAGCTGCCAAAAAGGTTGGTATTGACTGTTATCAACTGCAATTGGTGCCAGAATTACAATGCGATACCGATGATTTGAGCGAATTAATGGAGGGGGCAGATGTGATGGTAATTTTATTACCACCATCGAAAGTCAGCCTTTCTGAGTATATTGTGGCGATTGAGCAATTAGTTGATAGCGCGATTAGCTATCAAATTCCTCGGGTTATCTTTACATCATCGACTTCTGTCTATGGTGATGTGGATGGCGTCATTAATGAAGATGCGCCGTTACTTGGTGAAACCGCCTCAGCACAAGCGTTAATCGCTGTTGAGCAATGGTTGCATGATTTACCCAATATTCAGGTGGACGTACTGCGATTAGCCGGTCTTGTGGGTGAAAAGCGCCATGCAGGGCGCTTCTTAGCAGGGAAACAACAAGTCAAAGGGGCTAATCAGCCAGTTAATATGGTGCATCAAGATGATGTGATCGCTGCAATTTTGCTGTTGATCCAGCAATCCAATGGTGGGCATACCTATAATTTATGTGCGCCTGAGCATCCGACGCGTCGGCAGTTTTACACTGAAGCAGCAAAATCATTATGCTTAACACCGCCAGAATTTGCGCTTGAAGAGCATGAAGCGACAGGGAAAACAATCGATGGAAATCGAATTTGCCAAGAAATGGGGTTTGAGTATGAGTTTACTCATCCACTTTATATGCCGATGAGTTAAATAAAAGCCGTGGCGCTCAATACGAACGCCACGCTAAATACTTATTTGATAGGTAACATCACAATTTCTTGGAACGCAGGACGCTTGGTCAGGGTTTGATACCAGCGCTCTAAATGAGGAAATTCAGGGCGTTCCGTCACAATTTCATGCCATGGGTAGAACAGTGGCGCAATGGCAATATCTGCAATACCAAATTTATCTCC
Source organism: Providencia sp. JUb39 (assembly GCF_012272845.1). NCBI lineage: Bacteria > Pseudomonadati > Pseudomonadota > Gammaproteobacteria > Enterobacterales > Morganellaceae > Providencia > Providencia sp. JUb39. The sequence continues at coordinate 1,334,017 of NZ_JAAWXD020000001.1, forward strand.
GCTAAAATAGGCTTGAGTCGCCAGAGCGTCATCCGCAATTTTCAGCAGTTTTTCGATATTTTGATAAATGACTTTGGCTTGAGCTGGGTCTCTATCGGCTTCAGGAACACGAACGATTTTGTTCATCATCTGCTTGATATGGTCAAACAAATTAGCGCTGCTCCAATCCATCCATTTATCAGCAGCCGCTTTTTCTTGCAGATCACGGGCTAACAATAGGTGAGAGTGATCATACTTTTCCGTAAGGTAACGTAAAATTGCATTGGATTCCCACAGGGTAAAGCCTTCATCCTGTAAAGTTGGAATTGTGCTGTTTGGATTCATTTTCTTATATTCAGGTGTATCAACACCACCGAATGGGCCACCAACATCTTTTTGATTATAAGGAATATTCAGCTCTTTCAAGCACCACAGTACTTTTTTCACGTTTGAAGAGTTAGTACGTCCCCAGACAGTTAACATTGGAATCTCCCATGACTATGTTTTAACTTAAAGACGGTATTTTTGACCTAAACAAGATAGATGAAATTAATGAATTGAGAAACTTTATTATTTATTAATTGCGGTGGTCATCATCACTTATTTTGTTTAGGGTATGGGGGGATTTTAATTAGCGTAATATTTTGCAGTATCTCGATGAATTTGACTGCATTTTTGGTTTCTAGTGAATATTTTATTAAACATGGTTTGATTGTGATGAACGCTTTGAATAGTAATAGCAACACTAATAGTAAAGGAGTAACCAATGAATAAAACAACATTGTCCTCAGCAATTAGAGGAACAGGTATCGGGTTCAGTCTATTCGTTGTGATGAGCACAAGTAGTTATGCAGCTCAGACACCAGTTGCTCCACAGGTTGACGCAAAAGCGTTTGTATTAATGGATTATAACAGCGGTAAAATTTTGGCTTCGGGTAATCCTGATGAGCGTTTGGATCCTGCAAGTCTAACCAAGATCATGACTAGCTATGTGGTTGGGCAAGCGGTCAAAGCAGGGAAAATTACACCGCAAGATATGGTGACAGTGAGTGAAGCCGCATGGGCGACAGGGAACCCAATTTTAAAAGGTTCTTCCTTGATGTTCTTGAAACCGAAAGACCGTGTTTCGGTGTTGGATTTAAATAAAGGCGTGGTAATTCAATCGGGGAATGACGCCAGTATTGCCTTGGCTGAGCACGTTGCGGGGAGCCAAGAATCTTTTGTTGACCTGATGAATAGCTACGTCCAAAAAATTGGCTTAACTAATACCCATTTTAAAACCGTACATGGTTTAGATTCTGAAGGGCAATACAGTACCGCTCGGGATATGGCGGTGTTAGCGCAAGCGCTGATCCGCGATGTACCTGATGAATATGTATTGCACAAAGAGAAAGAGTTTACGTTCAATAATATCCGTCAACCTAACCGTAACCGTTTATTGTGGAGCCAAAATCTCCATGTTGATGGCGTGAAAACAGGGCATACCAGCGGGGCTGGTCATAACCTTGTCGCATCAGCAACTGACGGTCCTATGCGCTTGATTTCAGTTGTTTTAGGTGCGCCAAGTGACCGGGTTCGTTTTTCTGAAAGCGAAAAGTTACTCACTTGGGGCTTCCGTTTCTTCGAAACAGTGACGCCGATTAAAGGGGATGCTGTTTTACAGAAACAACGTGTTTGGTTTGGTGACATTTCAGAAGTGCCTTTAGGGGTCGAAAAAGATGTGGCAGTGACTATTCCGAAGGGCCAGCTACAAAACCTAAAAGTGGATATCAAACTGGATAATGATTCTATTGAAGCGCCTTTAGCATTAAACCAAAAAGTGGGCACGATTAACTTTATTCTTAATGGTGAAGTGATTGAGCAGCACCCACTGGTTGCAAAACAAGCCGTAGAGGAAGCTGGGTTTGTCGGTCGTATTTGGGATTACATTATGAAAACCATTACTGGCTGGTGGAATGCTATTTTTGGATAATTAAAACCTAATTATAAAATTAATATATGGAGACCTCTTTATGAGGTCTCTTTTTTTGTGGTAAATAATATTAATTAAATTTACAGATAAACTTCAATTGAAATATTTTTAATTCAATTTAATAATCAAGCTAATCGTTTGATAGGTAACTATTATTTTTTATTTTCGTTTTGATTAATTTAGTTCCTCTGATTCGATTTGTGAATTTATAAATCAATTTATTTAAATTATTTTAATGGAGAATTATCAATGGGCATTTCCATGGAAGAAAGAATGCATCAATTATCCCTGCAAAAAAATACCAAAGGAATTGGGGAAAACAGTGTTAATGGTGGTCGTGCGGATAACCGTGGCGAGAATAGTGGAGTTATGAAATCCGGTGATGCGGTTGATTCTGGCAATGGGGGCGGTTCTGTAGATGGCGGTAATACATTAAACCTGCATACTAACAATCATATAATGCAAGGTGGGCTTGCGCGTAATAATGGCGTTAACAATGGGGACATTGAGGGGGGACATAGCACCAACTTTGGTTTAAATAACAATGAACTTAATGGTGGTTCCGCAACGAATGAATTTGGTTCTGTTAACCATGAAAATTCACATATTAAAGGCGGTAATGCTATTCGTGAATTGCAACGTGGTCTTGATGAATATAAAGGAATGCAAAAGCAATTGGCGGATACAAATAAAGAAATTATTCGTAAAAATAATGAATTATTAAAATTACAAAAGGAAATTGAATCTCAAAAATTAGAATTACAAAAGCAGCAGAAGATGCTAGCAGACCAAGCTTTTCAATCGAAAGATACACAAGATAAATTGGATAAAGCTCAACAAAAACTCCTCACGAGTGAAAGTGAAAAGCAGCAGCTAAGCCGTGACTTGCTTAAAGCGAATAGAGATATTCTTAAGTTACAAGATGATATGAATAATCAGCGCAATGAAATTGAGCAGCTCAACAATGAGGTAAATCTTGGACAGAAAAAAGTTCAAGCCCTGGTCGCTGAATTGGATCAATACAAAGCTGATAAAGCGAAGTTAGAGTTAGATTTGGCAGGAAAAAATAACCGCGCAACTCAACGTGAAGGGAGTATTGCTAAACTAGAAGAGCAAATAAAGGTGCAAGACAAAAAAATTATTGAGTTGCAAAAGCGACAGGATAATAAAAATAATGCCGAAATTAACGAATTGAAAAATAGCAATAAGCAATTACAAGATAGCATCAATGATAAAAATGCCAAATTAGCTAAATCTGAGAAAAAAGTTGCTAAATTAGAAGGGGAAATAGCATCTCTGGAGGCTAAAGAGAAAGAGCTCACCGAACTTTTGAAGCTTGAAGCTCAATCCTATAAAGAATTAGATGAAAAATATCAAATTTACACAGCTTCTATTGAAGGGGATTTAAAAACGTTGGAACAGTTAAAATCAACGTTATCCCAAATTGGTGATTTAGCGAGCGATGGTGGGAAAATCTTAGATAATCCAATTAAAACAAAAGTAACGACCACGCATTCAGTCTCTAGTCATATGAGTAAAAATCAGACTAAAATGGAGCCAGCACCAGCAGGATCTGCTCAAAATTCAGGGAATAACTCAGGCATTATTCGTGCAGGTGACAGCATTAGTAATTCACTTGTAGTGAATGAAGTGGTGGTTGAGTTCGATAGTGAACAACTCGCCAATAAAATAGCGGAAGGGGCGAGCGCTTTCACTCAGACTGTTGAGGATGCTGTTTTAGATGCTGAAAGTTCAGTTAAAGGAGCTGTCGATACTGTTAGTGCATTAGTCTCAACGAAAACACCATATCAAGTTAATTAATAATACTTAGCCAGTAACCAAAAGGCCTGCATTTGCAGGCCTTTTATCGTCAAAAAGTTATCAACTATTCACAGTGTCCTAACTTAATCGCCAAACCGCCTTGGGAAGTTTCGCGGTATTTTGCGTTGATATCTTTACCTGTTTCATACATGGTTTCGATGACTTTATCGAGACACACGCTTGGCGCGCTCACACGGCGTAATGCCATACGAGCAGCATTCACAGCCTTAACAGATGCAATTGCGTTACGTTCGATGCAAGGTACTTGGACTTGCCCACCCACAGGGTCACAGGTTAAGCCTAAGTTATGCTCCATGGCGATTTCCGCCGCGACGCACACTTGCTCTGGGCTGCCTCCCATTAATTCTGCCAAACCAGCAGCTGCCATGGAACAGGCTACGCCGACTTCACCTTGGCAACCGACTTCTGCACCAGAGATGGACGCATTCATTTTGTACAGCGTACCAATCACGCCTGAAACTAAGAAATAGCGGGTATAAGAGTTTTCGTTGACTGGGCGAATAAATTTATCGTAGTAAGCCAATACCGCAGGAATAATTCCGCACGCACCATTCGTTGGGGCAGTAACAACACGACCACCGGCGGCGTTCTCTTCATTGACGGCAAGGGCGTACATGTTGATCCAGTCAATCACCGCCATTGGGTCAATATTGTTATTGTCAGAGGTCACTAATTGACGGCGCAATGCCGCTGCACGGCGAGGAACGCGCAATGGACCAGGTAATAAACCTTCGGTGCTCACCCCACGTTCAATACCCGCTTTCATGACATCCCACACCGCAGCCAGATATTCAGAGATCTCTTCTTTGCTGTGCAGGGCTAACTCGTTTTGCATTACTAATGCAGACAAAGACAATCCCGTTTCTTTACAGTGTTTTTGTAAATCAGCTGCATATTTGTATGGGTAAGGGACTTGAACCGTATTTTCAGTTTCTTGACCGAAATGTTCTTCATCGACGATAAAGCCACCGCCAATGGAGTAATAATTCTTGGTATACAGAACGTTATCGCCATCAAACGCGGTAATTGTCATTCCGTTTTCGTGTAATGGTAGGTTGGTTGAATGGAAATTCATCCCACCTTCAGTTGGAAACTCGACTTCATGTTGACCATTTGCCAGCAGTAGTTTGCCAGTTTGCTCAACCTTGCGCATAAATGCTGGGATAGCATCAATATCAATCGTATCAGGCAGATTACCCGCCAAACCCATAATAATCGCCATATCGGTGGCGTGCCCTTTACCTGTTAGGGATAAAGAACCATAAACATCGACGGAAATACGTGTGGTTTTAGTGAGAAGATTTTGCTGGATGAGGTCATCGACAAACTGCTTACCGGCTTTCATAGGGCCGACAGTGTGTGAGCTGGATGGTCCGATACCGATTTTAAAAATGTCGAATACGCTAATCATATTCTGTCTTCCTATATTGAAGGATCCCCATCAAACTGCCAATTACAGGGTATTTGTTGTCAGTAAGATGATTATAGAAGATCCCTCAATTAACCAGATTGATATAGGTTAATTGAGGGCTTAGATTTACTTAATTATTTGCTAATTTTTTTAATTAGAAGAATAACTTGTAAGTTGCAGCGGAGATAGCGACCAGACCCATGATGACAACGAAGATATTGCTGAGTTTACCGGAGTATTTACGCATCGCAGGAACTTTGCTGATTGCATACATTGGCATTAAGAACAGCAGGATTGCGATAACTGGGCCACCCAGACTTTCAATGATATCCAGTACACCAGGGTTCAATGTTGCAACAATCCAAGTTGTTACTAACATGAACAGTGCAGTACCACGATTTAATTTTTTAACATCAACTGTTTTGCCTTTTGCGCGATATGCACGCTCAACTAAACCATTGAAACCTTCACGAGCACCTAAGTAGTGGCCTAAGAATGATTTGATGATAGCGATAAAGGCGATGATAGCTGCAGCATACTTGATGAACGGCTGATCAAAATAGCCAGACAGGTAGTCAAGGATACTGATATTTTGCGCTTTAGCTGCAGCAAGGTCTGCTGAAGACAGTGTGAATACACAGCTGATGACGAAGAACATTACAGTCAGAACCATCAGGATGTGTGCAGAAGCTAGAATGCGTGAGCATTTTTTCTCAGCCGCTTCATCATACTCTTCACGTTTTGCAACAGAGAAAGCAGAGATGATTGGTGAGTGGTTAAACGCGAAAACCATAACTGGGATTGTTAACCAGATAGTGATCCAAATGCTTTGTCCACCTGATGCTTTAGCTGCTTCAGTCACGTTATCTAAAGATAATGTGCTCAGAGCATCGGTGCTCCAATGTGGAACCATATACAGAGAGAAAGCAACCAGTACGGCGATGAATGGGAACACCAGCATACTCATGACTTTAACAATGTATTTTTCACCGAATGCCACGATTGCCATGACGCCACCGACTAAAATCAGTGCCAGCAACCAACGTGGTGGTGCACCAACACCTAATAGTTCAGTCAGGAATTTGTTGACGTTGTTAGTGATGGAAACGCCATAAACTAACAAAATAGGATAAATTGCAAAGAAATAGAGCAGTGTGATCCAGTTACCTGCTGTACGACCAAAGTGTTCTTCTACCACTTCAGTAATATCACCGTCTTTCTTTGAACCAGAAAGAACAAAGCGAGTTAAACCACGGTGAGCGAAAAATGTCATTGGGAAAGCAAGTACTAACATCAGTAATACTGGCAGTAATCCACTCATACCCGCATTGATAGGCAAGAATAAAACACCAGCGCCGATGGCGGTACCATAAAGACCGAGCATCCACACGGTGTCTGTTTTACGCCAAGCGGTAGCATTCCCTGTTTGCGAGGCTGTTTTGTTGATGGAACCAACTTTTGTTGTATCCATAATAGTCTCCAAAAATAAAAGTCAAAAAATAAAAATTGGGTGCCTATTTCACTAGGCTCTTAATCTTTTTGTACGATTAATCGACGGTTTAATTAGTGGTTAGTAAATAAACAATCGGTTAATACACTGTCTAGCCATTAATAATGGTTTTATACGTAACAATCTGATTGGAAATAAAACTAAGATGAATATGAAATTCATTTTCAATCAGTTTTGCAATTTTATAAGTAATTTTTAAAAGTGGATTTTGAGTGTGAGAATCTACATTTTAGCAGAACAAAATGCCGTGATCATTATCTCAAAAGAGAAATATCCCCCATGTTTATCAGCTCACAGTGAATTTTGTAAAATTGTTAATGAAATTTAACTTAGTGCTAGCTATTACTGGTTTTCAACCATATTCATAAAATGATTATTCGACAAATTTATTTATATAAAAATACAAAACATTAAAACCGTTATCATGTTAATAAAAAATTTAACGTCAATAAAATGATCAATGACTTGAAAATAAAGACGGAAAAATCACGCTATTCTTTGGATGAGTTTAAACTTCATAATTAACGTAATATTATGATATTTATTGTATTTTTGTGATTGTATTAATTGATTAATAACGTGATTAATTTTTTTGGTTAATTAATGTTCTTGAGGAATATGTTAATTGTTTTAGGGGATTTAAGATTAGAAATAGAATACTTATTTTTCGTCACAAAAAATAATAAGAAAGCGTTACAAAATATTTGTTAATTAATTGTTTTAATATTTATTTGATAAATTCAAATAAAGTTATTGATGCTAAAAATAAATGAAAACAAACTTTGATTTAGCTCAATATTTAATGATGGGAAAAATGAAGGGGAAAGTACTGACTCTAATAATAGGTCAGTACTTTAAATCACCAATTAAGGTTGCATCCATCCTTTACGAATGAGAGAACCAAATACTAACTGGTAAAGACGAGTGATTGGCTGCTGAATAACGCTGCCGCCCATTGCCCAAATCAGCTGAGATAAACCGCAAGAAATAGCACCTAAGATAAATGCACCAATCATGTCTAACGGCCAGTGAACACCAAGATAAATACGAGACCATGCAATAACGATGGCTGGAATCATAAACACAAAGCCAACCCACGTTCTTAGCCAGAATAAGAAAGCAAAAACAAAGGTGAAGACGATAGTTCCATGGTTACTCGGGAAAGAAGGTGTTGCGTCGTGATCTAAGAAATTAGAACCAATTCCCATCACAAAAGGGCGTTCATGTGGCGCAAAATAACCAATCAACCAAGAAATCACTAAACCAATAACAATGGCGTAAGCCGTTTTACAGGCAAAGGCACGTTGGCGAGTCATATTTGGCTGTGCACCCCAAAACCAGCATGCAACAGTAAATAGCGGAAAAATAAGGATCAAGCGTTTGGCGATCACCGTGGCTAACGCAATAGTACCACTTGCGGACTCAGGCGTTGCGTTGATCAGATTAAAAAGATCCAGATTTAGTTGTTCCAGCACGATCGGAGTACCTCGGACATTAGTTCTCAAGAAGACGGGACATAGCAATGGGAAGGGGGTGAATCAAGACACGCTCTAGACCTTGCTACTCAAGCTGACAAATTTACTTTTTGTTAAACATTAACTCAATCAATATTTGCTCAATAACAGTGATTTATCAGGGCAATGCAAAAGTTCTAGACACAAAAAAACCGATAGCATGAAAGAATCAAATGGCTATCGGGCTCCTCAATATGGGGACATCAAAGAAAAGCAGTGGCACTAATTAAGACTACGGCAAAGGAGGAAAGTTCTCTCGGTGATCAGAAAAAGTGCAATTTTTGATGAAAATATTTTTGCATAGCACAAAAAGAAAAAATAAAGCCCCAAATGATAGGCTCATCTGGGGCTTTATAAAAGAAAATGTCTTGTAAGATTGATTACTTATACAGGCTCAGATTTTCTTTAGCGTATGCTTCAAAATCAGTGCAACCACCGATGTGTTTTTCATCGATAAAGATTTGGGGAACGGTTTCTACAGTTTTACCAACGGTTTTAGATAAGTCTTCTTTAGAGATACCTTCCGCTTGGATATCAACATAGCGATAATCGAAGTCGTCACGTTCATTTTTCAGTTTTTCTGCAAGTTCTTTAGCACGAACACAGTATGGGCAACCAGGGCGACCAAAAATAACAGTGTACATAATATCTCCTTAAATTTAGAACTCAGATTCTAATGACTATTCAGATACGAAATAATAATGCCCAATACTATGCCAACATCAGCTTCTAAATAAAAGTTGAATTTTCCTTTCATAGCTATAGGCAGTATATATAATTTGCTAGAGGTGGTGACGATACTGTCAGTATAAGGCAATAAAACGAAGGAAAACATCATGGAACAACAGCAAAAACCCACAAAAGAGACTAAAGGGACGATGCGCTCATTAGCGGATATGCCAAAACCCGTTCTTTTTCTTGAGGGTATCGGAATATTATTACTAATCACCGTATTACTTGCCACTAATGACTATATTACGCTGCCGGAATGGCTAGCCAGCTCTGGCGCGATTGTTTCTATGGTGCTGGTCGGGATGGGCTGCTTAATTCCGGCGATGATTAATATTATCTGGCGAGCCGTGCATGGTCTTACTTTTTTGGGAATTGATAATAAATCGGGTGGCGCGAGTCGTGACCGTCGTATTCAACCAAAAGGGACGACGGGAGATGATGATAAACCAGACGAAAAGTAGAGCTGGGCATGGTTTTACTGGTGTTTAGACTGGCTATGTGTGAAAATTGTCCGCTTTCTATTTGTTAGAATGAATGATTTGTTAGTATAAGTGCTAGTTGGCATGAATATGGTTATTTTTGGTATATCGCTATTTTGAGTTGAAGAAGGTTATTGCTCATGGATTCTATTTGTTACCCAGATATCTCACAACTACGTGAGTGGCTCGACCAACTCAAAACGTCCTATTTCGAGTGTGATTCTTGTGCTGCTTTGCATCTCCCTCATATGCAAAATATTGATGGGATCTTTGATGCTAAATTAGACATTATTAATAATGTGTTAGTACTCTCAGCATTGGCAGAACTTAAACCTACTGCGATTATTACGCTGGTGGCAAATATTAGCCAAATTAATGCCAGCTCATTAACGGCAAAAGTTTTTCTCGAAATTAATAATGAAAATCTACCTAAGTTAGTGGTTAGCCAATCATTTTCGTTAGAAGCTGGAATTACTTATCGCCAATTTAGTCATTTCTTACAGCAGGCCGAAGAGCAAATTTCCGGTATTGTGTTTGAAATTTTCAGTAATAATCTACTGTATGCAAACCAAGATGAGTATGAAGAGTTAGAGTCGGATGATAATGATGACGACACTGAATCCGACCTTGATGATAAACCTTCTGTAATTATTCACTAAATACCCTATGCATTGTGAAAAATATTTGGCAGGAGAATGTCGCTCCTGCCAGTGGCTAGAATTATCGCCAGAACAGCAAATTGCCCGTAAACAAGATAATCTGCAATCTTTATTGCCTTCTCTGGCGTCATCTATATTTTTGACACCCGTGATGGGACCATTTGAAGGATTTCGCAATAAAGCCAAAATGGTTGTCAGTGGTAGCGTTGAAAAACCGATTTTGGGTATTGTTAACCGTGATGGTGACGCTGTCAGTCTAACGGAGTGCCCGTTATATCCCTCTGAATTTTCGCAAGTCTTCGCGCAGCTTATTCCTTTTATCGCGAGAGCTGGGTTAACCCCCTATAACATTGAACGTAAGCGTGGTGAGCTAAAATATATTTTGCTGACTCAAAGCTGGCATACCAAACAATTTATGTTGCGCTTTGTCTTGCGTTCCGATAAAAAAATCGCGCAATTGCAGAAAGCATTACCTTGGTTACAAGAAAAATTGCCGCAATTAGCCGTGATCACCGCCAATATTCAACCCGTACATATGGCAATTTTAGAAGGTGAACAAGAAATTATGTTCACTGAGCAACATGTGCTGCGGGATGAATTTAACCAAGTTCCTCTGTTTATTCGTCCGCAAAGTTTTTTCCAAACTAATCCTATCGTGGCATCTCAGTTATATCAAACTGCACGAGAGTGGGTAAAAGAATTGAATATCATTAGTTTATGGGATCTGTTTTGCGGTGTGGGTGGCTTTGGTTTACATTGCGCGGATAAGACGACCAAGCTAACGGGGATTGAGATTAGTGCGCCAGCTATTGAGTGTGCTCGTCAGTCTGCCCAAGAGCTGGGTTTGCAGCACGTTGAGTTCCAAGCGTTAGATTCAACAAATTTTGCCACCAGCCGCCAAGATATTCCCGATTTAGTGCTGGTGAATCCACCTCGCCGTGGTATCGGTAAGAATTTATGCAATTATTTATCTGATATGCATCCTGAGTATATTCTCTATTCTAGCTGCAATGCCCAAACCATGGCGCAAGACGTTGAATTATTATCAGGATATGAAGTTTGCAAAGTTCAACTGTTTGATATGTTTCCGCATACCGCACACTATGAAGTATTGAGTTTATTGAAGCGGAAATAGTAATTAAAATAGATAGGTTTACGCCTATCTATTATGAATTTCTCCATATTTATCAATAGACAAATTACCTTTTTTGTTTTTTATTAATGGGAGCTTTTCAGTAATAGTTGAAATCATTTTTTTAACGTCAGTTTCATTTGAATCGATATTCCATTTTTTTAGTCCCTTATAAATGGTAGATTTGGTCATATTATTTATTGAGTCATGGCTTTTCAGTTTTATTTTGAAATTACCGGGTAATGCTATGTTTACTTTATCTTTTATGAGAGCCTTTTTTATATTATTTTGAAGCTCTTCATCAGAAAACGCAGGCAAGCTAAGTTTGTTTTGACTATTGGCTATTTTATCAATCATGCGGACATTAAGTAATGCATGGCCAGCATAAGAGCGTTCAGTTTGACCATTGGCATTAAATTCATCAAAAATTTTGGATAACTGGCTGAAAAAGCTGTAGCTATCTTCATCAAATAGAATTCCATTATTTGGGTCAAAAAAAGTGTATATCACTTTTTTGTTATTGATTTTGGCCGAAATAGCCATGCAGTGGCCGATTATGTCTACAAGGCAGTAATAGTAACTTTTACTTTTTACTGATTCATCGACATCCATTTCTATATCAGCTAGGGTTTTCAATTCACCATAATGATTGGGGTTTTGTCTATTTTCCTGTGGTTGTGTATTATCGTTGATTAACCCAGTACGAATTTGTCTATCAATAGAAATTAAGCTAATTTTTTCTACCTCAAATTTTAAAAAGGCAGTCAAAATCAAACGGGTATCATTGGTTGTTAACGGTATTTTATAGAATAATTTTTCTCTTATTGGCACTATTTCTTCCTGGGATAAATGCAAGCTGCTGAAACAGTTTCTATCCAGTATTTTATCTATAAAAAAGCTAAATTCGCAGGAAAATTATAGTTAATGAGAAATGTATCAGGCATATTTAATCTTTCATGAATTTCTCCTGATTTTAATAGCTTATTTAGATATCTAACATTGTCTTCCTGCGGGTAGATATCTCTAATGGATAAATTTTTAATATCAAATAAAAGTTCATTTAATTCAAATGAATCTACGTAGTCTACTTGTTCATTGATAGCTTGATAAATCAAAGTATTAAATTCAGCTATTTTGAATTTTTTAGTGGAATTTAAGACATATTTATCTAACGTATTTTGGGGATACTCTTGACTCGATATGATATGAAATGCGTCACTGAGTTTTTTAATATATTGGGAACCAAGATCATGATTTTCATACATCATAAAATGGTTGGAAAGACCGGAGCAAATACCTGCTTGAATAGGGCTAATATTTGATACTTTGACAAGTTTATTTTCAAATAGACTGGGGATAATAGTGGCTATGTAATCAACAATAGGCGCTTGCTGAAAAGGGATGGAAAATTTAACTTGTGTAATCATCTAGATAACCTTATTTAATCGATATAATTTTGCAATGATTCATGCTACCAATACAAAAAAGGTCTATCTTTCAAAAAACAATATAATATATAGAAATGATTGGTTATGTATGTTTTTCATACAAAAAAGCTTGGCATAAGACCAAGCTTTTTCATTTAAAAACAATCTGTTAATTTTTAGCTACGATGTTCAAAAGCCAGTGCTTTACGCTCAATCAGACGCATAATTAATGTCAGGATAGCATTCACCACAAGATAGATAATCCCTGCCGCGACAAACGCCATGACATCCCATGTCTGCCCAAATACTTGGCTACTGTAGCCCATAATATCCAGCATGGTAATGGTACTGGCAAGAGAGGTACTTTTGAAAATCAGCACGACTTCGTTGGAATAGGATGAAAGTGAGCGTTTAAACGCATAAGGGAGAATAATTCGCATGGTTTGCAGCTTATTCATACCCAGCGCTTGGCAAGATTGCCACTGACCTGACGGAATGGCTTTTACCGCGCCATGGAATAACAGTGTGGAATAGGCTGCACTGTTTAATGCTAATGCCACCATCGCACAAACCCAAGGCGTCGAAATAAACTCCCACAGCATAGGGTAATCTTGCAGTGACTTAAATTGGCTAGGGCCATTATAAATCAAGAAGAATTGCACTAATAAAGGCGTACCTGTGAATAGGGTGATATACACCTTAACCGCTTGTGAAATGACGGGGGTTTTGAGGGATAAGATCAGCGTAAAGAAGATGGCTAAGATAAAAGCCACCAATAATGCACTGAAGGTCAGCGACAAGCTGGTTGGTAATCCCGGTAATATTTGTAGAATTAAATCGATCATTTCGCATCACTCCGTTCAAAACGTGTGGTGCGCAGTTCAATACGTTTTAGCACCAATTGGCTTAATAGGGTGATAGCGAGGTAAATCAGTCCCACAATAGCGTACCAAGTAAATGGTTCATGGGTACGGTTCACAATGGTTTTGGTTTGTAGCATTAAGTCGTTGACGCTAATTAAGGAGACTAACGCGGTATCTTTGAGTAACACTAACCATTGGTTACCCAAGCCGGGCAGGGCATGGCGCCACATTTGCGGCATGATATAGCGAAAGAAAATGGTACGCTTGCTTAATCCAAGTGCCAATCCCGCTTCCCATTGACCATAAGGCACGGCTTTCAAGGCACCACGCAAGGTCTGGGAGGCGTAAGATGCATATAACAGCGCGAGCGCAATAACACCACAGAAGAATGGTGTGTAGTCAAATTCGCCGCTATCAGCAAAGAAAATGCTCGGGTCAATTTGGAAAGTACCTTGCCAGAAACCTAAGTTAATGGCGATACCATCACCTAACAGGTTAATAAGCTGGAGCGTTCCAAAATAGACAAACAGCACCACCAGTAGTTCAGGTAAACCACGGATCAGCGTGACCCAGCAGGTTCCTAAAAAGGCGAGAGGTTTGAACCGAACAGATTCCCAGGCGGTAAATAGCATCGCGAGAACCAATCCAAGGACTAGTGCTAAAACGGCAAGGCCGACGGTAATACCGGCGGCACTTGCTAAAAAGAATAAATCATTCATTAATTATATCGACTACTGTTGAAACCATTTTTTATGGATAGCATCGTAGGTGCCATCGGCTTTAACTTCAGATAAGGCTTTGTTCATCTTATCCAGCAACTCTTTGTTGCCTTTACGAACCGCGATACCTAAACCAATACCAAAGTATTGTGGATCGGTCACTTTGTCGCCCACAGCTGCTAAGTTTTCATTACCTTTCGCTTTTAACCACTCATCAGCAACGGCTGTGTCACCGAATACCGCATTAATACGACCGTTTTGCAGATCTAAAATGGCAGATTGGTAGTTATCATAAGGGACAACCGTCATATCTTTATGTTGTTCCAGAATGTATTTCTGGTGTGTGGTACCGTTTTGTACCCCGATTTTTTTACCTTTTAACTGGTCAACGGCAGTCACTTTATCTTTTACTGCAATAAACTCAGCGGAGTTCGGATAGTAAGTTTCGGTGAAATCCACTTGTTGTTGACGCTCAGGGGTAATATCGATACCCGCCATTAACGCTTCAAAGCGACGGAATTTCAGGCTTGGGATTAAGCTATCAAAAGATTGGTGTGTGAATGTGCAGGTTGCATTCATTTTTTCACACATTGCATTTGCCAGATCTACGTCAAAACCTACGATTTGGTTGTTTTTATCAAACATTTCAAACGGGGCGTAAGTTGCTTCAGTTGCAAAACGGATGGTCTCTTTTTCCGCCGCCGCCGCAGATAGGGTTACAGCGCCTAATAATGTAGCTAATAATAATTTTTTCATTGCTTAATCCTATATCTATTAGTGGGACAGAATCTATTAATGGGATAGATAATTTGCAAATGCTTCGGTTTGAGGTGCAGCGAAGTGGCTAGCATCTCCTTGCTCTACAATATGACCGTTTTCCATATAGACCACACGGCTTGCGGTTTTACGGGCAATTTCAACTTCATGGGTCACGATAACTTGGGTGATCCCTGTTGCTGAAAGTTCACGAATAATGTCTACCACTTGCGCTGTAATTTCAGGGTCAAGTGCGGCTGTTGGCTCATCAAATAACAGAACTTGAGGTTCCATCATCAAGGCGCGAGCAATTGCGACACGTTGTTGCTGTCCACCGGATAAATGCAGGGGATAACGGTCAGCAAATTGCGATAAACGTAAGCGCTCTAACAGCTTAGCGGCTTTTTCTTGTGCTTGCTGTTTGGATAGCTTCAAAACGCGGCATGGCGCTTCAATCAGGTTATCCATCACACTTAAGTGAGGCCAGAGATTATATTGTTGGAAAACCATGCCTACATTTTGGCGCAGATCGCGAATGGCTTTCGCATCTGGTGTTTTGGCAAAATCAAAAGTATGGTTGGCAACATTGAGTTGACCTGAACGTGGCATTTCTAGCAGGTTCAGTACGCGCAGTAAGGAGCTTTTACCTGCGCCACTTGGCCCGAGTAATACCATGGTTTCACCAGCAGAGCACTCTAAGTTGATATCAAAGAGTGCCTGATGGTTACCGTAGAAACAGTTTATGTTTTTTAATTGAATGCTCATGCTTACCAATAATATCTAAATTAACTACCTGCGATATTAATCCTGTAAGCATATTTATGCAATGTTTTATGCATAAAAATTTGGTTTTTTACGCTAAATTTATTCTGGCTTATTGGAGCTATCTTCCACTATCGGTGCTGTCACAAGCTTTTTGTCCCGTTGAATAGCCAATTCACTAATACGCTTAGCCATGCCTTTAAAGATGAACAGATGAGCTGGCATCATCGCAAACCAATAGAGTAATCCGCTGAAACCCGCAGGATGCCACCATGCACGAACATCAATGGAGCGTAGGTTTCCACTATCATGAATAGTGAAAGTTAATCGACCTAAACCTGGTGCTTTCATACCAAAAAGCAAGCTAAGTTGTTTATTTGGTTCCATATTAATGACTCGCCAACCATCAACTTCATCACCAACCTGTAAGGTGTCACGATCAGGTCTGCCATATTTGACTTTATTCAACATCATATCGTCCATAATGGCGCGTGTTTTCCAAAGGATATTGGCGTAAAAATAGCCTTCCTTTCCACCAATTTGCTGGACGGTATGCCAGAGCGATTCAGTGGATGCGGTGGTGCTAAAAGTAAAACCCGCTTGTTTAGGGTAGTAGCCGTAACCCGGTCGCCAGCGTTTTCTCACCTCAGGATCATAACCCCAATCAGAGTTATCAATGGCACTGGCTTCTTCCGCTAATGTGGTTCTGACTGCATCATCAAATGAAATCAGCGTTTGCGGGATAAGCTCGCGAATGAGTTTATCGTCCGCAGGCAGATCGTGTTGTAAGCCTTGGATCAACTCTTTGGCAATAGTCGGCGGCACTGAAGTTATCAAGCTAATAAAGTGCACGGAGATCATGCTGACAGGGATTGGAATTGGAATTAACAAGCGACGCTTTCCAGAGACTTTGATAAAGCGCTTGAAGAGCTCTTGATAACTTATATATTCAGGACCACCCGCATCTAACACTCGACTTTCTGTCACGGGAAGTTGGGCTAACTGGGTGAGGTAATACAGGATATTTTCAAGGGCAATTGGGGATGATTTTGAACGTACCCAACGAGGCGGCGTCAAGATGGCGAGGTTATATACCATGTCGCGCATAATTTCGAAGGCCGCAGAACCTGAACCAACAATTATGGATGCACGAATTTCAGTCACAGGGATGCCACTTTCGCGCAGAATTTCTCCTGTTAAGCGTCTGGCAATTAAATGCGGGGAATAAGTATGCCCATGTTGCAGTGCGCTGAGGTAAATCACTTGTTTGACGTTAGAGCCTTGCAGCGCATTTTGTACATTGCGCGCCGCTTCACGTTCACGTTCAATAAGGTTGGCTTGATCCGCCATGCTATGAACGAGGAAGTAAACAATATCCACCTCGTCCATAATATTTTTCAGTGTTCCAGGCTGGTGTAAATCCACATAGATACAGCGAGTATCCGACCAACCTTGGGATAGCATCCAGTCTACACGTCGGGCGGCAGCAGTGACTTCATGACCTTCTTCCAATAATTTAGGAATTAAATTTTGCCCAATATAGCCACTTGCACCTAGTACTAAAACTCGTTGTTTACCCGTCATGTTAATTTCCTGTGATACCTAAATTAACGGCTATTGTGACTGAAATTCTACTTATGTAAAGAAGGCCATAAGGATTGGCGTAATTAGACTTAAAACGAAGCCGTGAACGATAGCCGCGGGGACAATCGACACGCCACCACTACGCTGCAATACCGGCAAAGTAAAGTCCATAGACGTAGAGCCACAAATTCCCAATGCAGTAGAACGATAGCGATTAATGATTAATGGAATCAACATGATGGCAGTCAATTCTCGCAATAGGTCATTAAAAAATGCGGCGCTGCCCATCACGGGACCATAGGCATCGGTAATTAAGATACCGGTAAGTGAATACCAACCGAATCCTGAGGCGATAGCTAACCCCATCTTGATAGGAAGCCCAAGGAAAAAGGCTGCGGCTGCCCCACCGATAAGGGCGCTAACCCCCATGACTAAGGCAATGGTGGTTCCTCGGCGGTTAATTAAAATCTGTCGAATATGCATTCCACTATTACGCAGTTGTACCCCAACCAGTAACAGCAGCAACATTAGTGCCACTTGGCTGCCTTTATCCGCATAATGTAAGAATTTAAACCCAGTTAATCCCACCAAAAAGCCAATGAGCAACACACCACACAGCTGCAAGGATTCAAATACCATTTTGATACGTGAAGGGGGCTTTTCTTGCTTGTGCTGTGGCACTTTCCACGGATCAAGTTTATCCAGAAGAATTAAAGAAAGCGCATTGAGGCCAAAAATGCAGGCGAAGAAGGTCAGGGCATAAATTAAGATGGACACCAAATGTGCGCTGAGGTTTTCAAGCAAAGCAAGGGTAATACCCATTAAAAATAAAATAACGTACACCATCGAATTTAAAGACTGATGAACTCGATGAAGAACATTTTTATTTTTTATAGGTATCAAGTAACCCAGAAACAGCGGTAAAAGAATAATCAGCAAGCCTGAATACATGTTAGTGCCCTTTTATTTCATTTTGTTTTACTGCATTAACTACACTAATTTATACCAATATAAACAACGGATTATATTTAAACTTTCATGAACATTGCTATCGAAACATGAATAAATTTAGCCTGTGATGCTAAATATCACGCAGGTGATAAATATTTTTCAATGGCCGATTAAATAAAAATAGGAGAAAAATGCTGGAAAATAAAGCATAAACATCCTATATCACCAATTAAATAAGCTCAATACAGGGGCATGTATCGTTACGTGTTTTTTTTGTACTATGTTGACTCGTATAGTAATTAATCGGCTTAATGAGTAAGCTTTTATTTGAGATAGTTCAGGTTGTTTCACGGATCCTTGAGCGGTCAAGATGTTACAATCAAACTCAGTTTTCGATAGCAAGGAGAGAGATATGTACCTGGAACGTGTGGAAATATACGGATTTAGAGGGATCAACCGACTTTCTTTAGAACTTAATAATAATACCGTTCTCATCGGGGAAAACTCATGGGGTAAATCGAGTTTACTCGATGCCTTAGATATTTTGCTATCTCCCGAACATCGCGAATACCAATTCACAGCTAATGATTTTCACCATCCTACAGGGGATGATGAAACGCGTTTTCGTACTTTGCAGATTGTCTTAAAGTTCTGTGAGAGTCGTCCTGGTCGCCATCATTCTTATCGTTTCCAAAATCTAGCTTCTGTTTGGGTCGATAATGGGGATGACTTAAAACATATTTTATTCCGAGTAAGTGCCGAGCTAAAAGATGATAACAGCGTTACAGTAGATAAGTGCTTCTTAAATTCTGGGGGTAATAAATTATCCCTCGATAATGTGGGTAAGTATATTAAAGAAATTGTTCGTTTATATCCCGTAATTCGCTTACGAGATGCGCGTTTCTTAAATAGTATAAACCCCGAGACGATAGTCAGCGGAAGCAACAATTTCCGTGAAAACTTTAATCATCAGATTAAAGAATTGACGATGGCGCTGGTGAATAATCCTGAACGCTTAAGTGATAATGACCTTGAAGATGGAGTGGACGCGATGCAGCAATTGCTGAGCCACTATTTTTCAGGGAAAAGCGGTCATATGGTGAAAACGGATAATCCAATGATTAGTATCGAGCCTCGTAAGCGGGGTTGGCAGGCATTGGATAATATTAATCGATTAATTGCGAAGCCGAATCAACGTAATATTCGCCTGATTATCTTAGGGATGTTTTCATCGTTACTGCAATCTAAAGGGAATATTGAGCTGGATAAACATGCTCGTCCAATTATTATTGTGGAAGACCCTGAAACACGGTTACACCCTATTATGTTGTCTATTGCGTGGGGGCTGTTTAGTTTATTCTCCTTGCAGCGGATCACCACAACCAATTCTGGCGACTTACTTTCCCAAGCGCCAATTGACAGCTTATGCCGTCTTGTCCGTGATACTAATAAAGTGTCTGCATATCGTTTGAACCCGCAGGATTTAAGTGCCGAAGAGTTACGTAAAATCTCTTTCCATATTCGTTTTAATCGACCTTCCGCATTATTTGCCCGTTGTTGGCTACTGGTTGAAGGTGAAACGGAAATTTGGCTAATGAGTGAATTTGCGAGGCAGTGTAATTATTTCTTCGAAACAGAAGGCATTAAGGTAATTGCTTTTGCACAAAGTGGCTTAAAACCTTTATTAAAATTTGCCAATAAAATGGGCATTGAATGGCATGTATTAACCGATGGGGATGAAGCAGGGCGAAAATATGCCGCAACGGCGACGCATTACGCCAACAAAATTAATTCGCCAGATAGAGACCGGTTAACCATGTTGCCTGCACCGGATATGGAACATTTTCTGTATCGCGAAGGGTTTCAAGGTTTGTACCATGAAATTGCAGAAATTCCTGAAAATGCCCGAGTATCCACTCGCCGTGTGATTTTAAAAGCAATTGCTCGGACGTCAAAACCTGACTTAGCGCTGGCAACAGTAAACCGTGCCGCTGAATTAGGCCCTGAAGCTGTACCATTAGCTCTGAGAAATATGTTCTCAAGAGTCGCATGGTTGGCACGCGGTAAGGCGTATTAATATAAATTGCAGTTAATCTTAAATCTGTTTAGTGAAGAGTGATAATTATTCAGTTATCTTATTTTCAAGAGAGGGGCGGCCCTCTGATTGAAAATAGGAACAGAGTTAATGAAGGCAGCATCAAGAAAAAAATGGATTTATGGCATATTTGTCCTACTCGCGGCGCTGGTTACCGCATGGTTTTTTCTTGGTAACCAGCAGCCAGAGAGCTACCAAACGGTTGATGTGACTCGTGGCGATCTCGATAAGCGGGTTATGGCGACGGGTAAATTAGATGCTGTACGTAAAGTGGATGTGGGGGCGCAGGTTAGCGGCCAACTGCAGACATTGTATGTAAAGGAAGGTGATACCGTTAAAAAAGGCGATTTACTCGCCGTTATTGATCCGCAAAAAGCGCAAAACGAAGTCACTGAATCTCAAGAAACTATTCATGAATTAGAATCCAACTTGGCATTGGCTCAGGCTGAATTAAAGCTTGCACAAGTGACTTATCAACGCCATTTAAGCCTATCAAAAGTACAAGCGGTGGCTCAGCAAGAGCTGGATAAAGCCAGAACCGATGTGGAAGTGAATAAAGCGAAGGTGGCCACGTATCAGTCGCAGATTAAACGTAATCGCGCCTCTTTAGATACCGCAAAAACGAATCTGAAATACACCCAAATTACAGCACCAATGGATGGTATTGTAACGTTTATCAAAACATTACAAGGGCAAACGGTAATTGCCGCCCAAGAGGCACCAACGATTTTAACGCTCGCTGATTTGGATACGATGTTGGTCAAAGCAGAAGTTTCCGAAGCCGATGTTATCTACCTTGAGCCAGGGCAAAGTGCGTCTTTTACAGTGTTAGGCGCTCCGGATAAAAAATTCGCAGGAAAATTGAAAGATATCCTACCGACCCCTGAAAAAATTAACGATGCGATTTTCTACTATGCCCGTTTTGAAGTGCCAAACCCTCAACATCTTTTAAAGCTACAAATGACCGCACAAGTGGTGATTGAGCTTGAATCCCATAAAAATGTGCTGCTCCTTCCCTTGCTCGCTTTAGGAAACGAAGTCACTCCGCAAGTTTATGAAGTGGAAGTTTTGAATGATGGGATACCGCAAAAGAGAAACATTGAAATTGGCAGCCGTAACGATGTTTCAGTGGAAGTGATTAAAGGGTTGCAAGAAGGGGATAAGGTCATCGTCGGTCGCAGCAGCGATACGGAATTGTAATGATGACGACTTTACTGGAGCTGCATAATATTACGCGGCGCTATCCTGCGGGTGAGCAGGAGATCACCGTACTCAAAGATGTTTCGTTGAAAATAAATGCCGGTGAAATGGTGGCGATTATCGGTGCGTCGGGGTCGGGAAAATCGACGTTGATGAATATTTTGGGATGCTTGGATAAACCCTCATCAGGGGAATATTTCGTTGCAGGTCAAAATATTGCGACATTGGATAATGACCAATTGGCACAATTACGACGTGAACATTTTGGCTTTATCTTCCAGCGTTACCATTTACTGAGCCATTTGAGTGCTGAGCAAAATGTTGAAATCCCCGCTATTTATGCCGGAGCAGGCAAGTCTCAGCGACAGGAACGGGCGGTGCAATTACTCCAACGTTTAGGCTTAGGTGAACGAGTTCATTATCGCCCAAGCCAATTGTCGGGAGGGCAGCAACAAAGAGTCAGTATTGCTCGCGCTCTGATGAATGGCGGACAGGTTATTTTGGCGGATGAGCCGACAGGAGCGCTGGATAGCCATTCGGGGGAAGAGGTCATGAAGATCTTAAAAGATCTTTGTGCCCAAGGGCATACGGTGATCATCGTTACCCATGACCCGAAAGTCGCGCAACAAGCAGAGCGGATCGTTGAAATCAAAGATGGCGAAATCATCAATGATTCAGGTGTGTTAGCAACGCAGAAAGCTGAGTTTCCGGCAAAAGTCGCGATGAAGAAAAATCCATTAGGGCAATGGGTTAGCCGATTCAGTGAAGCTTTATTGATGGCGTGGCGCGCGATGGTAGTGAATAAAATGCGCACCTTGCTGACTATGCTGGGAATTGTGATTGGTATTGCCTCAGTGGTATCCATCATGGTAATTGGCGATGCGGCCAAAGGGATGGTATTGAATGATATTAAATCGATTGGTACTAATACAATTTCGGTGTATCCCGGAAAAGATTTTGGCAGCGATGACCCAGAAAATCGCCAAGCGTTGAAAGCCTCCGATATTTCTGCCATTGCTCAGCAGCCTTATGTTCAGTCGGTGACTGGCTCCATTGATACCTCTGCTCGATTACGTAAAGGGAATTTAGATGCGGTGGCTCGAGTCGCAGGAGTGGGGGTAGGTTATTTCCAAGTTTATGGTAATAAATTCGCTGAAGGGATGGGATTTACTCAGGATATGCTTGATCGGCGTGCGCCTGTAGTTGTGATTGACGGTAATACGAAACGACGCTTTTTTCCGAATAAACAGAATGTCGTGGGAGAGACATTGCTCATCGGAAATATGCCTGCCACTGTGATTGGTGTATTAGGAGAGCAAAAGTCAATTTTTGGTTCCAGTAAAAGCCTAGAAGTGTTTTTACCCGACACGACAATTAACAGTAAGCTGATTAACCGTTCTTACTATGACAGCATTGTGGTTAGAGTGAAGGATGGTATTGATGCGAAAGTCGCTGAGCAGCAACTGACCCGTTTGCTGACATTGCGTCACGGTAAGAAGGATATCTTTACCTATAATATTGATACTTTGGTCAAAACAGCGGAAAAAACCACCCAAACTATGCAGCTCTTTTTGACTTTAGTCGCTGTCATTTCCCTTGTGGTTGGGGGGATTGGTGTGATGAATATTATGTTGGTGTCTGTCACAGAAAGAACCCGTGAAATCGGTATTCGTATGGCGGTTGGTGCTCGTACGATGGATGTGATGCAGCAATTTCTTATTGAAGCGGTATTAGTGTGTCTAATCGGTGGCTTAATGGGAATTGGCTTATCTTATGGCGTCAGTTTGATTGCTCAAATGGCGCTGCCAGGCTGGACATTTGCATTTGATCCAATTGCACTTGTCAGCGCATTTGCATGTTCTACGGCGATTGGGATTATTTTTGGTTTCCTACCTGCGAGAAATGCGGCGAGATTAAATCCGATTGATGCATTAGCAAGAGAGTAATTTACCCATCAGTGGTTATTTGAAAAGTTGTAGAGGGGGGATCTCTACAACTTTTTTCTCACGAATAAGGCAATTTATTAGATAAAATAATTAGTGAATGGCTGTTTAGGTCGAATATTTTGTGAGATTAACGGCAATGAAAAGATAATTTACTCTATATTTGCGTGTCTAAATTAGAATTATCTATCGATGAACACTCATTTTGTGAAATTTCTCTAATCAAATGTGGGTTTTTTAACCTATTAATTTACAGCTTATTTTGTTTTTACCCCCTCCTATTTCTCCTCCCATTTAAATAACCGATAATAAAAAAGCTATCAAAAAGGTAAATTCTACTTGCGATTTAGTACCGATCGTGGATATTATTCGTCTTGTAGAATAAATGAAACCTAGTTCCGTTAAATGGAACTTTAGCGAAAAGCCAAAAAATCACAAGTAAAGACTCATACACAGCAGGATAAAAAATGGCAAATAAAGCAGGTGAAGATTATTCTTTGGCGCGGGTACCGCAAAGTGCTCGTCGACCGTTTTATGAAGTGTTGATCCTCCGTATCGGTTCACTCGCTTGCGTTTCGCAAGTAATGCTAGGTGCAGCGCTTGGTTATGGATTAACGTTTTGGCAGGCGTTTTGGGCAACAATGCTCGGTTCTGTAATTTTACAGGTCGTCAGTTGGGGGCTCGGAGCGGCAGCTTGCCGTGAAGGAATGTCAATCAGTCTACTGTCTCGGTGGTCTGGTTTTGGAAAACTAGGATCGGCATTAATTGGAGGAGCCATTGCTATCTCCTTAATGGGTTGGTTCGGTGTCCAAAATGGTTTCTTCGCGGATGGTATGTATAAAGCGACTAACGTGCTAACACCAGGGACCTGGTCGCTTATTACAGGCATTGCGGTGACAATTATTACGGTATATGGGTATCGCTTTTTATCTATTACCGCGAATATTTCAACACCGCTATTTTTATTCGCACTAGGTTGGGCAACTTATAATTTATTATCGGGACAGGACATTAGTTTATTAATTAATGCCACTGAACCTGCCGGGCCTTTAATGACAATGCCAGCTGCAATTACGATGGTTGCGGGTGGTTTTATCATCTCTGCTGTAACAACACCAGACATCAGTCGCTTTATGCATAAGCCGAAAGATGTGTTCTGGATGACGTTGATTGGTACATTCTGTGGCGAGCTTTTCGTCAACATGATAGCGGTATTAATGGCTTTAGCATTACGCACAAGCCAAGTTTTTGATTTGATGATGGCGTTAACTGGGTTGCTAGGTGCATCGATTGTTATCTTCTCAACAATTAAAATGAATGATATCAATCTCTACTCTTCATCACTCGGCTTCTCCACACTGTTGAACGCTATTTTCAATAAGCGTTTTGACCGCCGTTATTTAACATGGATTATTGGTATTTTTGGTACTGTGGCTTCCATGTTAGGCATTTTAGATAACTTTATTAGTTTCTTAATTTATCTTGGTATTTCGATTCCGCCTGTCGCGGGTATTATGGTTGTTGATTATTACTTGTTAAAACGTGACAGAAAAGAGCTGGATATCACCCGAGAACAAGGCATTTTACCAACGCGTTGTGAAGCGTATAACCCAGTAACTTTAGTGGCATGGTGCTGTGCGGTCGTTGTTGGTTGGGGAACCTCTGCTCTAGGACCTTTTGGTGCAGATATTGGCGTCCCAGCGTTGAACTCTTTGCTGGTTGGTGCGGTGGCTTATTGGATTGGTATGCGCTTATTAGCGGCATTCCGAGGCGAAAAAGGTACTCACTTCCGCCAAGTTTCTCATTTAGATTGAGGGCAAATGGATGACTGATAACCGAGTTAAAGTTGCGCTAGCTCAGTTCGATTCTGAGCTAGGGAATAAGACGGGTAATTTGCAACGCATGGCGCAATTGTGCGAACAAGCGGCATCGCAAGGGGCAAAACTTATCTGTTTCCCTGAGTTAGCCACAACCGGTTATCGTGGTGATTTATTATCTACTCAATTATGGGATCTCAGCGATTTTGACGGCAGCGAAACATATCGTATGTTTAGTCAATTGGCTTCCCGCTTAGATATCACGATTGTAGCGGGATTTGCCGAACGCGGTAGCCGACTAGGTGAAGTATATAACTCGGTGGGCGTATGGAATCCCGGCTGTGAAAATATCAGCGGTGTATTTCGTAAGGTTCATGCGTTTGGTATTGAAAAGCAATGGTTCAAAAACGGGGATACTTTCCCCGTGTTTGATACGCCAATCGGTAAAATTGGTGTGATGATTTGCTACGACATGGGCTTCCCTGAAGTAGCGAGGATCCTCACTTTGCAAGGCGCTGAGTTACTGATTGCGCCTTCTGCCTGGTGTATTCAAGACCGCGATATGTGGGACATTAATACAGCGTGTCGTGCTTTAGAAAATGGCACGCATCTTCTAGCGGTCAATCGCTGGGGGCATGAAGAAGATTTACACCTATTTGGTGGCAGTAAAATTATGGGCCCGCGTGGGCAAGTTTTGTGTGAGGCATCTTGCGAACAAGAACAGTTGTTAGTTGGTGAGATTGATTTTCGTCTTCAGGCACATACGCGTTTAAATGTGCCTTATCTAAGAGATAGAAAGCCTCTGGATTATGGCTTGCTAGTGCAGGAAACTCAGGTATGAGTATTTTAACAAGTGTTGTCGACGTGTATCGCCTATTTTTACGCTCAGGTAATGAGCTAACGGTCACCACGTTGGTCAATGAATTATCGATGCCGAAAAGCTCCGCGTCACGTCTGTTAAAGCAGATGGCAGAACTTGGGTTACTCGAAAAGAAAAATAACGCGCCGATTTATCGTCCAGGTTTGTTGATTATGGAGATTGCCCACCGAGCTCGTGGCATGAACCATTTAATTGATATGGCGTTAGAAGCATTAGACAGTTTGACGAAAGATACGGGGTTTACCAGTTATGTATCTGCGTTAGACGAAGACAAAGTCCGTGTTGTTCATGCACGAATTGGTAACAGCATGCTGCAAGTGGTTACGCAGCCGGGAACGCGTTTACCTATTGGCGGCACATCAACGGGGCGCGCATTATTAGCACGTTTGCCGATAAATGAGCGCATAAACTTAATTAATTTAGAGCCTGAAGAGTCTCGAGCTAGTTTAAATGAGCGCATTAGCGTGATCACTGAACGAGGTTGGGAGTTTTCAGTCAATGAGTCAGTTGCCGGTGTCGCTTCTGTATCCAGTACAGTATATGACCCTTCACAAAATACGTTGTATGCGTTGTGTTTGAGTCTCCCTGCGTCGCAAATGACCGATGAGATTATCGTGCAGTTGTCCCAAGATCTTTACCGTAAGGCTTCTTACCTAGGATGTATGGTTGGGGATCCTTATTGGTTAGAGCGTAGTACCAAGTAGTCAAAAAATCTTGTGATATAAAGCAGTATCAGCAGTAAAAGTTCAGTAATGAGTAGTTGCAGTAAATAATAATTAAATACCATTCAAAGTGCGTGAATACGCCTTCATCAGGAAATATACCCTTTGTCTTTAGTTAAGGGGTATTCAGAGTAAGCGGGTGCTCCTTTGGTGCCCGTTTACTCTAAAACTCTAAAAAAAATAATTAGAATTAAAGGAAGTACAATGACTCTAAAGCAAACTTTGTGCGTTTATGAGCTGCTCGATTGTGCGAATGTTAGTGGGCATGATGTTGTTCAGTTGTTCCAGGATTTCCCCTCAGTTCAAGTCATTTCAACGACGGTTGTCGATCAAAAAGGCCAAAGCGATTTCGTCAGAATCACCATTCCGGGTTTACAAGGCAAGTCCCAAGGTAAGAATGCACCAACGTTAGGGATCATCGGGCGTTTAGGTGGGTTGGGAGCAAGGCCTTCGCGCATTGGGGTTGTTTCTGATGCGGATGGCGCAATTGCTGCCATCACAACGGGATTAAAATTGGCTGAAATGCAGCAAAGAGGAGATGCATTACAAGGGGATGTGATCATTACAACGCATATCTGTCCAAATGCACCAACTCGTCCGCATACACCCGTCGATTTTATGGATTCCCCCCTTGAAGACGCAACGATGAATCTTCATGAAGGGATCCCTGAAGCTGATGCAATTTTATCGGTGGATACCACCAAAGGAAATCGCTTAATTAACCATAAGGGTTATGCGCTATCACCGACGGTTAAATCGGGGTATATCCTACCTGTTTCTGAGGATCTATTGCGTTTAATGGAGTGGAGTAGCGGACAAAATGCAGTGACTTTCCCGCTATCTATTCAGGATATCACGCCTTATGGCAATGGGCTTCATCACCTCAATAGTATTATGCAGCCAGCAGTTTCAACGACGGTTCCGGTTGTTGGTGTCGCTATTTGCACTGAAACTGTTGTGCCGGGTTGTTCAACGGGAGCCAGCCATGAAGTGGACATTGCTGCGACTGTGAAATTTATGATTGAAGTCGCAAAAGCTTTCGGTGAAGGGCAATGCGCGTTCTATGATGAAGAGCAATATCAGTTATTAACTGAATTGTATGGTGATATGCATCATTTGCAGGCAACGGATGAACAATAATATTTGTTGCAGACCGTCTTAATTTAGAACGTCGTTAATTTGGAATAGCCACAGTTAATTATTTACCCCTTAAAAATAATTAACTGTGCTCTATTACCCTGCTTATTCTGTTTTCGCTTCACCACTTTCGATAATTGGGATAATGGCGGTAGCATGCGCGCCTTTAGGTCCATCAATCATAAGCGTGTAGCTGACCTTTTGACCCGCTTTGAGTGTCCGGTAACCATCCATCTGGATTGTGGAATAATGTGCAAATACATCATCTCCGCCATCTTCTGGGCAAATAAAACCAAAACCTTTGGCATTATTGAACCACTTAACCGTACCTGTATTCATATTTCTGTCCTTCAAGTTTGCTACTGACTGTTTATATACATGCATAAAATACACATGCAAACTAGGTATAAATACGAAGTTAATCGCTCGCATTTCATACTGTATTGAATAGGGATATTTGGTCAAGAGTCGGATTTTGGCTTTTTGAATAAACTGAAAATAATCCGATGAGCGTTTTTCGTGAAATTTTAAATTTTTTGACGTGCATCACAAAATTTAGATGCTATAAGTTAGTTATCAGCCCATGGTACACTGGGATAAATTGAGAATTCAGTACCAAAATGAAGACAAAATATTTTTAATGGCTTAGCTTTATTGAATTGCTATTTAGTGAATAGATATCATTGATAATAAAGGCTATGCTTAAATTGAATTTCCACACTGAGCAACACGACTGAGCACGAAAGTAATGAGTGATTTTCTGGGCACATTTAAAACTGACACAATTTTTAAAGATGAAGTTGAAAAGACGCTGCAACCACCATCGATGTATAAAGTACTGTTAAATAATGATGATTATACTCCGATGGATTTTGTTGTTGAGGTGTTACAAAAATACTTTTCTTTTGATGAAGAACGCGCTACACAGATAATGTTAGATGTACATTTTCAAGGTAAAGGTATTTGCGGTGTCTATACTGCTGAAGTTGCAGAAACAAAAGCCGCTCAAGTCAATGCTTTTGCAAGGGAACATGAATATCCTTTATTGTGTACTATAGAGAAAGTCTGAAGAGTCTTAATATCAATTTTGGGAGGTGCTTATGCTCAATCAAGAATTGGAGCTTAGTCTAAATGTTGCTTTTACCAGAGCGAAAGACAATCGCCATGAATTTATGACTGTGGAGCACCTATTGCTGGCATTATTGAGCAATATCTCTGCGCGTGAAGCTTTAGAGGCTTGCAAGGTCGACTTGGTTGCCCTGAGACAAGAGCTCGAACATTTTATTGCCCAAACTACGCCGCTATTACCTGAGAATGATACACGAGACACTCAACCGACTTTGAGTTTCCAGCGCGTACTGCAACGTGCTGTTTTTCATGTTCAATCATCAGGACGCAGCGAAGTGACTGGTGCGAATGTGCTAGTGGCAATTTTTAGCGAACAAGAATCCCAGGCGGCTTATTTATTACGTAAGCATGATGTTAGCCGCCTTGATGTCGTTAATTATATTTCCCACGGTACCATTAAAGGTGAAGATTCTTCTTCATCGGAGGATGATGCCGCAAACAATACACCGCCAAGTGAAGAGCAACCAGTCTCAGAAGACCATATGGATAACTTCACCACCAATCTAAATCAACAGGCTAAGAAAGGGAATATCGACCCGCTGGTAGGACGTCAGGCTGAATTAGAGCGTACCATTCAAGTGTTGTGCCGTCGCCGTAAAAATAATCCATTATTGGTTGGGGAATCCGGCGTAGGTAAAACGGCGATCGCCGAGGGCTTAGCATGGCGTATTGAGCAAAATGATGTGCCTGAAGTGATGAAAGATTGCACAATTTACTCACTGGATATCGGCTCATTGTTGGCAGGTACTAAATATCGCGGTGATTTTGAAAAACGTTTTAAAGCGCTGCTGAAAATGTTGGAAAAAGACCCGAAAAGCATTCTGTTTATCGATGAAATTCATACGATTATCGGTGCCGGTGCGGCATCGGGTGGACAGGTAGACGCTGCAAACTTGATTAAGCCGCTGTTATCAAGTGGGCGTATCCGGGTGATTGGCTCTACTACCTATCAAGAATTCAGCAATATCTTTGAGAAAGATAGAGCGCTGGCTCGACGTTTCCAAAAAATTGATATTGTGGAACCTACCCCTGAAGAAACCGTGCGTATCATTAATGGATTGAAACCGAAATATGAGTCTCACCATGATGTGCGCTACACCGCGAAAGCTATTCAGGCGGCGGTGGATTTATCGGTGAAATACATTACCGATCGCCATCTGCCGGATAAAGCGATTGATGTTATCGATGAAGCGGGAGCTAGAACCCGTTTAGTGGCGCCAAGCAAGCGCAAGAAAACTATCGGTGTACCTGAAATCGAAACTGTGGTGGCGCGTATTGCGCGTATTCCAGAAAAAACGGTTTCCTCTAGCGATAAAGATCGTTTGAGAACCTTAGACTCACGCCTGAAGATGTTAGTCTTTGGACAAGATAAAGCGATTGAGGCGCTGTCTGAGGCGATTAAAATGAATCGCGCAGGCTTAGGGTTAGAACATAAACCTGTTGGCTCATTCTTGTTTGCAGGACCAACTGGTGTGGGTAAAACGGAAGTCACCGTGCAGCTGGCAAAAGCATTGGATGTGAAACTGCTACGCTTTGATATGTCCGAATATATGGAACGCCATACGGTTAGCCGGCTGATTGGTGCTCCTCCGGGATATGTTGGTTTTGATCAAGGTGGTTTGCTGACCGATGCTGTCATTAAGCATCCACATTCCGTCGTGTTATTGGACGAAATTGAAAAAGCGCATCCAGATGTGTTTAACATTCTTCTGCAAGTCATGGATCACGGTACGCTGACGGATAATAACGGGCGTAAAGCAGATTTCCGTAATGTGATTGTGGTAATGACTACCAACGCAGGGGTACAAGAAACTCAGCGCCGTTCGATAGGCTTTGCAGAGCAAGATAATAGTACGGATGCGATGTCTGAAATTAAAAAGGCATTTTCACCAGAATTCCGTAACCGTCTTGATGGCATTATTTGGTTTAATGCGCTGTCGATGGATATCATCACGCAAGTGGTTGATAAATTCATTGTTGAGCTGCAAGCTCAGTTGGATGAGAAGGGTGTCTCGATTGAGGTAAGCCAGGCAGCTCGTCGTTGGTTGTGTGAGAAAGGGTATGACAAAGCAATGGGGGCCCGACCTATGGCGCGTGTCATTCAGGATAACCTGAAGAAACCATTAGCAAATGAACTGTTATTTGGTTCGTTAACGAATGGCGGCTCGGTGAGTATCGGGCTTGATGAAAAGAGTCACACACTGACATACAGCTTCAGTAGCGTACACAAGGCCTCTCCAGAGGATGCTGTAATATGACAATAACTAGTACCACAGGTGTCTTAGGCACCTGTGGTCTTGTCAGGCCTTGCCTGAAAATCGAAAATCAGCGGCTACGGAAAATGATGCGGCCTTTGCTCAGGTCGTAAGGAGTTAACTCTACAGTTACCTTGTCGCCTGTCAGAATGCGGATGTAGTTTTTACGCATTTTACCAGAGATGTGCGCAGTCACGACGTGACCGTTTTCCAGTTCAACGCGGAACATTGTATTTGGCAGGGTATCCAAAACCGTTCCCTGCATTTCAATATTATCTTCTTTGGCCATCTAATCCTCTAAGTCTAATAACCGTGATTTTTTACGGGCAAGATAATGCCCAAAAACCCACACTAAGTAAAGAAGTGTCGCATTTTAAAGCGATCTTTCTTTAAAATAGTTGGGGATAAAATTACTGTGTTGCCACTTTTTATCGCTTAAAAAGTGGTGATTTTTCAAATGATTGAGGTAAATCAATTGACTGTGGTAACCAGCATGCTGGGTCAATCCGCAGGTCACGCCACCGATAAAGAATATGCAGAAAATCCCTGCGGGAGATCTCCGTCGCGCCAAGTGAAGCGGTGTGGTGGTTAAGTACCTGACAATCAAAAAGTTGCCCATTATAGCGCAAAAAATGAAAATAGAATGTAATAAAAGCACATTTGGACGCATCATTCATTCTACTGAACATTGACTCCCCACAAAACAGGTGTCCCATGTTCACGCCATACAAGCCACCCACCAGCTGATCATCATGCCACGCCTCAATAGAGTGGGCGTGTCCCTCTTGGTGTAGTGCGAGATAGCCGGCTTGCACTGAGGGTAGGATCCACGTGCCTTCCTTGCGTACAGCACAAGCCTCTATCACCTCTTTGAATGCATGATTTATGGTAATGCGATAAGGGGATTTTTTTAATGTCTTAACCATGGAACGGCTGATATGCAGGTCGCCCACTTTCAAGACTGCTCGCGGATCAGGGGACCACCACAATGGGACTTCACCGGGGTTAAACCACGGGAAAATGCCATCATAGTAAGCCGCTTGTAAGCGCCGAGATGATAAATCACCGCCGATCGCCAGTAACCCATTAGGTTCCCGCATCGCTTCAGACACGGGCGGGAACAGGTATGAATCATCGTCCAATTGGTACATGGTGCACCTCAGCGAGTTTGCTGAACCAAATGACGTTGACGGAATTGATAATAACGCCCTTGCTCTGCTAACAATGTTGGGTGTGAGCCTTGCTCAATAATTTCGCCATTATCCATCACACAAATGGTATCCATTTGTTCTAACCCTTGCATACGATGGGTGATCACCAGTAGCGTTTTGTCAGCACATTTTTGTTTGAGCAAGCTAAGAATTTGCTGCTCAGTATGCGCATCTAACCCTTCGGTTGGCTCATCCATTAAGATAAGTGGCGCATTGTGCAGAAGGGCACGAGCGATACCTAAGCGGCGCTGCTCTCCTCCTGATAATTGACGACCGCCTTCACCCATCCAGGCGTTTAATTTTAGCTGATTATCCAACAAATTATCTAAGCCAACTTGAGTCAGTACATCGCAAAGTTGCTCGTCAGTAGCTTGCTCGTTCGCTAATAATAAATTGTTGCGCAGGGTATCGCTGAACACATGGACGCGCTGAGGAACTACGGACATGACACTACGTAGCGCTTCTTCGCTGTAAGCTTGAATTGGCTGACCATTAATCGATATCACGCCACTGTCCACATCCCAAGCGCGGGTGAGCAATTGCAGCAGAGTTGATTTACCGCAGCCCGTTTTCCCTAATAATGCAATGTGTTGGCCTTGTTTAATCGACAAGGAGACATTTTTCAATACGGCGAAAGGCTGTTCTGGATAAGTGAATGTGACGTTATCGATGGTCAGGCTCTCAAGAGAATCGAGCGTAGTGCCTTGGCTGACAAAATTCACTTCCGGTTTTGCATGCATTAACTGAGAGACGCGGGTGGCTGAAGCGATCACTTGCCCCATATGTTGGAATGCGACAGCAACAGGCCCTAAGGCTTCAAACGAGGCTAATGCACAGAAAACAAATAAGGCAATTAGCGCACCGGGTTGTGTGCTCCCGCCAACATGTTCAGCGGCCATCCATAAAAGCAAGGTTGCGGTAAGTCCTGATGCACACAGAATGATGGCTTGAGATAAACCTGTTAGTGCCGCTTGTTGCTGCTGGCGACCTTGCCATGAATTTTCGATGTTTGATAAATTTTGACGAAAACGCGCAGTCGCGCCAAACAAGGCTAATTCGGCTTGACCTTGCAATGCTGAAGTTAATACTGCGCGGTAATTTCCACGCAGTTCAGTCAGTTCGCGTCCAATAGGTTTACCCGCACGATAAAATACAAATGGCATCGTAAACAGCAGGAACAGCATAACGCCGCCTAATATCCATGCAAGGCGAGGGTCAAGGAAGCTTAAACCAATGATTAGGACAAACGTGACAAAGAAAGCACTGACAATCGGCGAGAGAACACGCAAGTAAAGGTGGTCTAGGGTTTCGACATCTGCAACTAGTCGGTTTAATAAATCCCCTTGGCGGAAACGGCTGATCCCACCCGGAGAGAGTGGTAACACCTTACTGAAGGCAAACACGCGCAGATGTGCTAAAACTTTAAATGTCGCATCGTGGCTGACTAAGCGCTCGGCGTAGCGTCCTGCGGTACGGAAAATAGCCGCACCACGAACCCCAGCCGCAGGCAACATATAGTTAAAGAAAAAGATCCCCGGCGCACCGACGATAGCCGCACCGGCTAAGAACCATCCCGATAACGTGAGAAGGCCAATACTGGAAAGCAGCGTGACAATCGCCAGAATGATCCCTAAGGAAATCAAAAACCAATGACGGCGATAGAGGGCTAAGAAGGGGAGTAACACTTTCATTTTCAAAGCTCCTCTTGGCGATGAGCGAGTAACTGGGCAAAAGCACCTTCAGACTGGCTCAGTTGTTGGTAATCACCACGCTGGATAATTTTCCCGTTAGACATGACCCAAATTTGGTCGTAATCCATGGTTTCTTCCAGTAAATGGGTCACTAATAACGTGGTTTGCTGCTCAGATAATTGATTCAATGTTTCCATCACGCGCTGTTCGCTGTGAGCATCTAAGCTGGCTGCTGGCTCATCTAATAGCAACAAGCGAGAGGGTTTTAAGAGTACACGAGCGACAGCGACACGCTGGGCTTGCCCAACAGAAAGACGTGCGGCGAAATCACCTAAGCGAGTATTTAAGCCATCCGGTAAGTTTGGCAGAAATTCCGCGACATAAGCTTTTTCGATCGCAGACTGAATTTCTGATTCAGTCGCATTGGGTTTCCCTAGGCAAATATTTTCCTGCAATGTTTGTTCAGGTAAATGTGGATTTTGCCCAACCCAGCCGACCAAAGCACGCCACTGTTCAGGGCATAATTGATTGAGCTCATTGCCATTAATGGTGATAGAACCACGGTAAGGCAAGAAACCAAGTAATAAGTTTAATAGGGAGCTTTTACCTGCACCACTTTGACCCACTAAGGCGATACGCTGTTGCGGCTCAATGGTGAAATCGAGAGGACCCGCCAGAATAGAGCCATCATGGGAGAGAACTTCCAGCTGCTTGGCTTCAATGCGAATAGGTTGTTCATCAATTACCTTATCGCCTTGTGGTAATTGTTCGTTACCTTGACTTTCGAGTAAGGTCACTAGAGATTCTGCGGCGCCCACCGCTTGGGCTTTTGCGTGATAGTAAGTGCCTAGGTCACGCAGGGGTTGGAAAAATTCAGGGGATAAAATCAGTGCAAGGAAACCTGCAAATAGTGTGACTGGCAGACCATAACTGCCGAAGCTTAACTCTCCAAGATAAGAGAATCCGAAATAAACGGCGACAACTGCAATGGAGATTGATGCGAAAAATTCCAAGACTCCCGACGATAAAAATGCCATACGCAGCACTTCCATGGTGCGAGAACGGAAGTCTTCGGTGGATTCACGAATCTGGGAGACTTCCGCTTTGCCACGGAAAAATAAGCGTAGGGTGTCTAATCCTCGTAAACGGTCGAGGAAACTACCACTCAAACGGCTTAAGGCAAGGAAATTACGGCGGTTAGCATCGGCAGCACCGAGTCCTACCAGTGCCATGAAAATCGGAATTAACGGTGCGGTTGCAAATAAAATCAGCGCGGCTGCCCAGTTAAACGGGAAGATGGCAATCAAGATCATGATTGGGATGATGGTGGCTAAATACATTTGCGGAAGATAGCGAGAATAGTAATCCTGCATGTCTTCAATCTGCTCAAGAATAATCGTTGCCCAGCTTCCTGCTGGCTTACCCTTGACCCAGACAGGGCCTAACTCTTGCAGTTTATCTAATACCATACCGCGGACTTGCTGCCTGACAACTTGCCCACAGCGGTAGCCTGCGCGTTCACGAAGATAGTGAACAACACCACGTAAAATAAAGACACTAATTAATAATGCAAAGTCAGTGAGGAGTTGCTCTCGTGGAATGTGGTCCATCATGAGTGCTTGAAGGATCACGGCGAGGAACCAAGCTTGCGCAATAATTAATAAACCGCTGACTATGCCTAATAGCATAGAAATTCGGAGCCAACGCTTAGCAGGAGCGCTGTGTTGCTTTAACCAACGCACCAATTCAGTCTGTCTTGATTTATCCATAATGATTTAGTTAGCAGGTGTAGTTTTCATGTTATTGAGTGCAGTTAAGATAGTTGACTTTGTCATCAAATCTCACCGAATTTTTGCCTATCATAACAGCTTCCATCAGATATGTTACATAATAAAAGCCAGTTATTTGAATAGAACAATTTTTGTTATCGATATGTTTTATAAAGGTAAATTATATGGGCGTAATATAATAAATTTGAACGAACAGAGGATGTTACCGTTATTACAAAGAAAAAATAAGGTGGCTTAATTTATAATTGTTAAGCCACCTACATTTTAGGTTGAAATAATTTGGGGGGATTTTTGTGTGTTATTCAGGAACAATTTGCAACCAGGTTTTTGGTTTCAACATAAACTGGTTGTTGAGTAGCTTATCCCATGCTGTTTTTTTGGATTGCATATCATCGAATACCTCCCTTTGCGTATCCACTAATTTCCATGTGTTATCCGCGGACTGCCAAATAGTACATTCATAATCAAGGGACTCGGGTATGGAGTAGCACATCACCACGTCGTCAGTTCCATCGTTGTTTGCATCGGTCATAAATCCAAGGCAGTCATAATTACTGTAATAATTGGTGCAATTCCATGCGTCGCGGATCCCGTCTTCCATATCAAACCAGCTTTGTGGCAATGGTTGGCTGCCTTTGGCGATGATAAGAACGTCTTTAAGTGGTTTAGGAACATCAGAGTAAGCGCCAACTTTGAGCTGTGCTTTCGTATCAGGGTCTTGCTCCAATTTTGCTAACGCCTCTTTTCCTTGCACTCCTAATTTCTCTAAGTCATAAGATAAATCGTAGTTAATTTTAATTTTGCCTTTTTCAACAGCCGCCATAATGCTGTTGACCGCAATGCGTTGGAAATCACCAATAGGGCTATTAATGACTAAGATTGTGGCGATTAAACCTAGAATAGCGACCTTATTTATCCTACCGAGGGAGAATGCCCAGCGGCGTTGTTTTACTATGATTGTGATGCTGTAAGCTAAAATAATCAGGGCTAAAAATAGTGCAATAGTAAATGCATATAGCCTGCTCACACTCCAGCTATATTGGCTAACACGAACGAAAATACCGTACAGAGAAAGTGCAGAAAATGCATTTAGTAGAACGATGCTGATCAGTACAAAGCCATTGATAATAGGTTTAAATTGGAATTGGGTTGTGCCATCGCCATAAAGGGCATTAATAAATATAATATTTAAAATCACAAAGCAAAGCATGGTGCCAGAACCTAGCTCTGAAGCTGTGTAATGCACACCAGTTAATATGGATACAACCAAGCCAGCTAAGAAAATTACGGCGATTAAACTGAGTAAGGGTAGGAAAAATTGCGAGAAATATTTGGCGATGTTGTTCAGTTGCATCACCAATTTGGAACGTAAAAAGAGCAAGCTAGTATTAAAACCAACTAAAAATGCTATCCAAAGGACAATATAGTGACCAAGAAATTGGCTGAGTGTTGATAGATTGACAATGCCGAATAAAAAGCTGGCTTGCTTGACAATCAGCGCTAGTAAGCCCCCAATGGCACAGGCGAAAAGACCAAATAAGGTGTTACGGAAATAGTGCCCGACTAAGCAGCTGTAATCAGCTTTCCAGGTTCCTGTGGCTTGGCGGTTTTGCATCCAAGGCAATATGAAAAAAATCAGGACAGTGAGCGTCGTAATAGAGAGGAATGCGTCATTGTTATCAGAAGTACCAATATCAAGGCTTTGCCAAGTATTGATCCAAAAAACAAGCACAATCGTTAGGATAATATTGAAATAAAACACCGCTTGCTTGGCATTGGTAATAAGAAAGCTGATAACCGAAGGAACAAAAATAGCCAACATCATGGGTAAATAAGCCCATGTGGGGCTTAATGGAATTTCTATGGAATAATCAAGAGTTGCAGTGATGACAATTCCTTGAATAACCGATAGCAAGATAACAATGAAATACGCCAGCTTATTAAGTGAACCCATAAAGTTGGTCTCTTTTTGCGTTTGAGGCTCCATGTCACTTCCTTATTTGAATGAACAAGATAATTAAATTGAGTATAGGCATGGGGTAAAAAGAGGAAAATAAACTTGCTCCTAATTCAGAATGGAATAGCGCTTTATTTTTAAAACAGGAATAAATAAAAAGCCCCATTTTATTTCGCTGCGAACTTAATGAACGACAACGCAAAAATGGGGCTTCTATTTTTAGATTAAAAAATTATTTCTTGTCTGCTAACCCGTCTAGGTAACGTTCCGCATCTAATGCTGCCATGCAGCCAGTACCGGCTGAAGTGATTGCTTGGCGGTAGATGTGATCCATAACATCGCCAGCAGCAAAAATTCCTTCAACGGATGTTTGAGTTGCGTTACCGTTGGTGCCGGATTGTACTTTAATATAGCCATTATTTAAGGCTAACTGACCGTCAAAAATTGCGGTGTTAGGGCTATGACCGATAGCAATAAAGGCGCCCATAACAGCAACATCTTCCGTTTTATTGGTTTTGGTGCAACGTAAACGAACGCCTGTAACGCCCATATCATCACCCAGAACTTCGTCTAATGTATTGTCTGTATGTAGAACGATGTTCCCATTTTCAACTTTATCCATCAGACGATTAACCAGAATTTTTTCCGCTCTAAAGCTATCGCGACGGTGAATCAAATGCACTTCAGACGCGATATTAGAAAGATACAGCGCTTCTTCAACGGCTGTATTACCACCACCGACAACCGCAACTTTTTGGTTACGATAGAAGAAACCGTCACAAGTTGCACAAGCAGAAACACCGCGGCCTTTAAATGCTTCTTCTGATGGTAGACCGATGTAACGAGCAGACGCGCCTGTCGCTATGATCAATGCGTCACACGTATATTCTGTATCATCACCAAACAGGCGGAAAGGGCGCTGCTGGAAATCCACTTTTGTAATGTGGTCGTTGATGATTTCAGTTTCGAATTTTTCCGCATGAGCATGCATGCGTTCCATGAGTCCAGGACCTTTTAAGCCTTCAGGATCACCCGGCCAGTTTTCAACTTCCGTGGTTGTGGTTAATTGACCGCCTTTTTCCACCCCAGTAATCAGTGCAGGGTGTAAATTTGCGCGAGCTGCGTAAACGGCTGCGGTATAACCTGCAGGGCCTGAACCTAAAATGATTAACTTACGATGTGTGGTTGTGCTCATGAATTCCTCTTTTTAGTCTCAAAAAAGCATAAGGACGATTGTAGGAGAAATAGGGGGGTAACAAAAGTGATTTAACCATTCATTCATCGGAAGGGTACAAATCTTTCTGATAGGCAATACCAATTAAGAGTTAAAAAATGAGAGGGAAAGTGCTTTAATCACGAAACGGTAATTTTAGGAATTATCTTGAATTACGTCTGCGAAACGTTTGACTGAAAAAAAAACCGAAATCTTGTACTGATTTTTATTCATTTACTTTGACAATCGGCTGCGCATTTGCGAAAACATCTATCTAAGAGTTAATTATCTAGCAGGTCAATGGAAATGGCGCATTTTTGTTCTTACTGGAAAATTAACTTTACGTCACACATTCAAGCAATGTCGCGACGATTGTAAGCCGCTCCAAAGGTAAATATGTTTCGGTTTACGAGAACTTCAGTTATGACGAATAGAATAGGTTCCACGCCCGCTAGTCCGCTTAGGAAGACTGACGTATAGATGGTGCCGTTTTATAAGATGTAGAAAATAACAATTAAAGAAAGAGAGATAAGAGATGATTGACAATAAAAAGCGTCCTGGCAAAGACCTTGACCGTATTGACAGGAATATACTGAACGAATTGCAAAAAGACGGGCGTATCTCTAACGTTGAACTATCTAAGCGTGTTGGTTTATCTCCAACGCCATGTTTAGAGCGTGTTCGTCGTCTTGAAAGACAGGGTTTCATTTCTGGCTATACCGCGCTGTTGAATCCACATTATTTAGATGCATCGCTGCTGGTTTTCGTTGAAATCACCTTAAACCGTGGCGCGCCAGATGTGTTCGAACAATTCAATACAGCAGTTCAAAAACTTGAAGAAATTCAAGAGTGTCACCTCGTTTCCGGTGACTTTGACTATCTGTTGAAAACGCGTGTGCCAGATATGTCCGCATATCGTAAACTGCTAGGTGAAACTTTATTACGCCTTCCGGGTGTAAACGACACTCGTACCTACGTAGTTATGGAAGAAGTGAAACAAAGCAACCGCTTAGTGATTAAAACTCGCTAATTGCGCTTTGTGTTCATCATTCCTGCACAGCAATCTGCATTGTTGTCGCACTGCTGTTTCAACGCTGGGTTTACTCAGCGTTGTTCCGTTTTTAAGCGCCATAATTTTTCTCTTTAATTCTCCCAATGGTTCTTTTTCGAACATTCTCTCGTCACTGTCTGCGATAGACTCAAAATTAGTCAGAAATTTTCATTTCAATTTATTGATTTTAAAGCTATAAACAATTAAGAATTTTGACCTTAAATAGAGTTTGAAACCCTATTCGTAAGATGAAATACTGAGTCTTATGGTCTCTATGGTGTGATAATTTGTCTTAATCGTCTTAATGCAGGCGCGTTTAGGGGATTAGTGTTAGAATAATCATAGGATAATCACGTATTAAGCAAGAACATCAGTCAGTAAAGAAACAATAATGAGCCAAGAATATACCGAAGATAAGTACATCAAATTTAAAAAGCTCAGTAGCGGCAGACGGCTATTAGAGGTGATTTTGTTGGCAATCTGCCTCTGTGCGATTTTTCTTATGGTCGCGCTATGGAGCTTTAATCCTTCTGACCCGAGTTGGTCGCAAACTAACTGGGATGCCCCCGTCAAAAATTTAGGGGGAAGTATTGGCTCATGGAGTGCGGATATCCTGTTTTCTGCATTTGGTATTCTCGCGTTTGCGATCCCGCCATTATTGTTACTCGGGTGTTGGGCAATTTATCACTATGAAAGCCAGCGCCGCTATATTGACTTTTTCTCGCTCTCTCTACGCCTTATTGGCGGGTTAGCGCTGATCCTTTCATCTTGTGGTTTAGCCGCGCTCAACTTTGATGATTTACCCAACTTCGCTTCTGGCGGGGTCATTGGCAGTGTATTCAGTAATGCAATTATGCCGTGGTTTAACTCATTGGGCGCTACCTTGGCGCTGTTATTCCTCTGGGCAATCAGTTTCACCCTATTCACGGGGTGGTCTTGGCTGACTATCGCAGAAAAAATAGGGGCAGGGATATTACTTCCTATCACATTGCTAACAAACCGTGCCCGTGGTGATGAACTTGATGACTACGATTATGACGTTGAAGAAACGGAAGAGGCGCTACAGCGTGCTCAAATCGCTGAACATCAAGCAAATGATGAGAACCAACAATTTGATGCGGATGATGTTCTATTTTCCGCACCAACAGTCTCTGAGCTCGTTTCTGAGGATGTGCAGCCTGCGGTTGAGCCACAGGTTATGGTTGATCCTCTATTAACGGCTGCACCGCAATCCGTTATTGAGCCAGTCCAACCAAGCGCATCTTTGGCAGAGCAGCCTACTTTTACTGCTCAACCAACAGAAAATACAGCTTTACCGACATTTTCCGCGACAGAAGAGCCTTCAGCGAGCAAAGAGCCTTCAGCGAGCAAAGAGCCGCAAACTTACCATTTTGAAGTGCCTGATGATTATCAGCCTCAAGTGGCACCGACTCAGGCATCTTCTCCTGCGCCTGTTATGCCTCAAGAACCAACATTTACGCCTGAGCCCGTTTTTGCTCCGGAACCTGTTTTTGAGTCTAAGCCTACAGCCCCAGTATTTACATCGCCACAGCTTACGCCTGTAGAGCCAACCATTGATATGGGAAGCCCTGACGTGAGTGAATCCTCGGTAACTAGCCGTGTTGCCGATCCTGCGGCACTAGCAGCTGCGGGTATTTCGATTGCAGCGATGGAACGCCACGCGCAAGTGAAAAAGAATCTGGAGCCAGAATTACCTCGTCCAAATCCAGTTCGTTTACCGACTCGTCGTGAGCTGTATGGTATTCGTATTCCATCTCAGCGTGATGCGGAGCTTCAACGTCGTCAAGAAGAGGCATCTCAGCGTGAGCAGGTTTATCAGCAATGGTCTGCGACTGAAGAACCTGAAAATGAGGTGAAAACTGACGATGAGCTAGAGCAAGAAAGGTTGTTGCGCGTTCAATTCTTAGAGCAGCAACGTCAACGCTACGGTGAGCCAGAGGCAGATATGCAGGAGTTTGACGCTGCATTCCAGGTTAACCAGCCTGCGGTTGATTCTGTTGCCGATTCAGGTATTGCACCAGAGCCTGAAACTCATCAAGATTATATGCCTGCGAGCACGTTTACTCAGCCAGAAATTGAACATCGTTGGGCTTCTGCTCCGGCATTTACGCCCGCTTTTGAGCCTACAAAACAAATAGAGCCAACTTCACCTTCGGATATCCATCGCTTTACAGCCCATGCAGATGATGAGCATGAGCAGGATAATGATCTGGATGATTTTGAACCTAAAATTGATTTAAGTACGCCATTATCGGCATTTGAGCGTTTCTCGCCGGTGGATGATTTAGTCGATGATGAACCTGCAGCGCCGCTGTTTATGCCATCATTTACTGAACCGCCAGTGCAAGTACACTCGATAACGCAAGAACAGCCAATAACACCGGCAAATAATGGAAATGAATTTGTTGCTCATCCTGCGGGGCAGCCTCAAACTGCAGCACAGCAGCCACAGCAGCCACAGCAGCCACAGCAGCCACAGCAGCCACAGCAGCCACAGCAGGATAGTTTATTCCACCCATTCTTAGTACGTAACGACCAACCGTTACCGAAACCAACGACGCCAATGCCGTCGCTTGACCTGCTGGCGAGTCCACCAGAGCAAGAAGAGCCAGTGGATATGTTCAAATTAGAGCAAACCGCAAGGTTAATTGAAGCACGCTTGAACGATTATCGGGTTAAAGCTGAAGTGGTTGGCTTCTCTCCAGGTCCCGTAATCACCCGTTTTGAGTTGGATCTTGCGCCGGGAGTGAAAGCAGCTCGAATTTCCACGTTATCCCGAGATCTTGCGCGTTCATTGTCGACAACAGCGGTTCGTGTTGTTGAGGTGATTCCAGGTAAACCCTATGTTGGTTTAGAGTTACCGAATGAAAAACGTCAAACTGTTTATTTGAGTGAAGTCTTAGACTGTGATGATTTTAGAAAAAATCCATCGCCGCTGACGATTGTTTTAGGGAAAGATATCGAAGGTGATCCGGTTGTTGCCGACTTGGCAAAAATGCCGCACTTATTAGTGGCGGGTACAACGGGATCCGGTAAGTCGGTTGGGGTCAATGCGATGATCCTGAGTATCTTATATAAAGCGAAGCCTGAAGATGTTCGCTTTATTATGATAGACCCGAAAATGCTGGAACTTTCTATCTATGAAGGGATCCCGCACCTGTTAACTGAAGTCGTTACTGACATGAAAGATGCGGCAAATGCGCTGCGCTGGTGTGTCAATGAAATGGAACGCCGTTATAAACTGATGTCAGCATTAGGCGTACGTAATCTCGCGGGTTACAACGACAAAATTAAAGCGGCAGCGGATATGAATCGCCCAATCCCAGATCCATTCTGGAAGCCGGGCGACAGTATGGATATGGAACATCCAATGCTGAAAAAAGAACCTTATATCGTGGTGATGGTGGACGAATTTGCGGACTTAATGATGACCGCAGGGAAGAAAGTGGAAGAGTTGATTGCTCGTTTAGCACAAAAAGCGCGTGCAGCCGGTATCCACCTCGTTTTAGCGACCCAACGTCCATCGGTTGACATCATTACTGGGTTAATTAAAGCCAATATTCCAACGCGTATTGCCTTTACGGTATCGAGTAAAATTGACTCGCGCACTATTCTTGACCAAGGTGGTGCTGAATCACTATTAGGTATGGGGGATATGCTGTATCTGCCACCAAACTCATCTATTCCAGTGCGTGTTCACGGTGCATTTGTCCGTGACCAAGAAGTTCACGCTGTCGTAAATGATTGGAAAGCACGCGGGA
Source organism: Providencia sp. JUb39 (assembly GCF_012272845.1). Taxonomy (NCBI): domain Bacteria; kingdom Pseudomonadati; phylum Pseudomonadota; class Gammaproteobacteria; order Enterobacterales; family Morganellaceae; genus Providencia; species Providencia sp. JUb39. Next base: position 1,378,181 of record NZ_JAAWXD020000001.1, read on the forward strand.
AACCGCAATATATCGATAGCATCACGACGTGTAGCGATGATAGTGAAGGTGGTGGAAGTTCAGATAACGGTGATGAGGATCTCGACCCGCTATTTGATCAAGCTGTCGAATTTGTTGTTGAAAAACAAAGGGTATCTATCTCTGGTGTACAACGTCAATTCCGTATCGGTTACAACCGTGCAGCTCGGATTGTTGAGCAAATGGAAGACCAAGGAATTGTCAGTGAACCGGGGCATAATGGCAATCGAGAAGTATTAGCTCCGCCATCAATGGGATATTAATATTTCATGTGCTAATTGCTGGTTTAATTCAAGGGGTGTATAAAGACATACGCCCCTTGTGGTATTAATTTTAAGGTCTTTTCTCGATGAAAAAAATGATGTTGTTAGGTGCATTAGCCCTGAGTTTAAACGTAGGTCAAGTATTGGCAGATGCGAGTCAAGACCTTCAAGATCGTCTGAGTAAAGTGAATAGCTTCCAAGCGAGCTTTTCTCAGAAAGTGACTAGCCCTGAAGGTGATCTTATCCAAGAGGGTGTCGGTGACTTGTGGATTGAACGACCTAACTTATTTAACTGGAATATGACTTCGCCGGATGAAAGTGTTCTGGTATCAGACGGTAAAAACCTGTGGTTTTACAACCCATTTGTTGAGCAAGTGACGGTGACAAACTTAGCTGATGCTACCCAAGATACGCCATTCCTGCTATTAACTCGCAACAATCCGCAGGATTGGAAACAGTATTCTATTGTCCAACAGGGCAATACGTTTGATCTGAAACCAAAACAATCTAACGGGACATTAAAAAGTTTCTCTATTACGGTTAACCCACAAGGGACGATTGAGAAATTTGCTGCGGTTGAACAAGATGGACAAACCAGCGCCTATCAATTAAAACAGCAAAAAAATGGCCCAGTTGACCCAAGTAAATTCAAATTTACAGTACCAAAAGGGGTCACATTGGATGACCAGCGTTCTCGCGCTCACTAATATCTAGGGAGTAAAGAGGGTCTCGTGGGTAACTTATCTCTCGATTTTTCACAAAATGAATTCCAACCTCTGGCTGCGCGTATGCGGCCAGAAACGCTTGAGCAATATATTGGTCAAACACATTTACTTGCCGAAGGTAAACCATTACCACGTGCGATTAAGGCGGGTCATTTACACTCAATGATCTTGTGGGGACCTCCGGGAACGGGGAAAACTACGTTGGCTGAAATTATTGGTCACTATGCACAAGCGGATATCGAGCGCATTTCTGCGGTAACTTCAGGGATCAAAGAGATCCGTGAATCTATCGAAAAAGCACGCCAAAATCGCAGTGCGGGGCGAAGAACCATTTTGTTTGTGGATGAAGTTCACCGCTTTAATAAAAGCCAGCAAGATGCTTTTTTACCTCATATTGAAGACGGTACCATCACTTTTATTGGTGCGACTACCGAAAACCCATCATTCGAACTCAACTCGGCACTGCTTTCTCGCGCTAGAGTCTATTTATTAAAATCTTTAGAAAATAATGAAATTGAAGAAGTGCTGTTACAGGCATTGGGCGATAGCTCTCGGGGTTTAGGTGGACAAAATATCGTTCTTCCAGATAGCACCCGAAAAATGATTGCTGACTTGGTTAATGGGGATGCAAGGCGCTCATTAAATCTGCTGGAAATGATGTCGGATATGGCGGAGGCAGATAACCAAGGTCAACGAGTGTTAACTGCTGAGTTACTCAAAGAAGTGAGTGGCGAACGCGCGGCGCGTTTCGATAATAAAGGCGACCGTTACTATGATTTGATTTCTGCGCTGCATAAATCAGTTCGAGGTTCAGCTCCTGATGCTGCGCTTTATTGGTATGCTCGGATTATTACCGCGGGCGGTGATCCCCTATATGTGGCTCGTCGTTTATTAGCGATTGCCTCTGAAGATGTCGGGAATGCCGATCCTCGAGCGATGCAAGTGGCGATTTCAGCATGGGATTGTTTTACTCGTGTAGGTCCAGCGGAAGGGGAACGAGCGATCGCTCAAGCCATTGTTTATCTTGCATGCGCACCGAAAAGCAATGCCGTTTACACTGCATATAAAGCCGCAATTAAAGATGCTCAAATGCAGCCAGATTATGATGTTCCTGAACATTTAAGAAATGCCCCTACCAAATTAATGAAAGAGTTAGGTGTCGGTAAAGAGTATCGTTATGCTCACGATGAACCTAATGCTTATGCGGCGGGTGAAAACTATTTCCCTGAACCGATGAAAGCGACGCAATACTATTACCCAACGGCACGCGGGCTAGAAGGCAAAATTGCTGAAAAACTCGACTGGTTAGCCCAACAAGATCAAATTAGCACAACAAAACGCTATCGCTAATCGGGTCAATGCGGTAAGGTTATAAAGCAATAAAATATTCTAAATATAACGCCGGAGCGCGTTATATTCGCTCTCACAATTGACTAACAAAATCACAGGATAAGCATGCTCGATCCAAATTTACTGCGTACGGAGCTAGACGCGGTTGCTACAAAACTGGCTCGCAGGGGTTTTACCCTTGATGTGGAAAAGCTGCGTGAATTAGAAGAACGCCGCAAAGTTTTACAAGTTGAAACTGAAACCCTGCAAGCAGACCGTAACTCGCGATCGAAAACTATTGGTGCAGCGAAAGCGCGTGGTGAAGACATTGAGCCATTGCGTCTGGAAGTGAACCAATTAGGCGAAAAATTGGATGCTGCTAAAGCAGAGTTAGATAAGCTGCAACAAGAAATCCGTGATATTGCATTAAGTATCCCGAATATTCCTGATGATGAAGTGCCTGACGGTAAAGATGACTCAGAAAACTTAGAAATCACTCGTTGGGGGCAACCTCGCCAATATGATTTTGAAGTGAAAGATCATGTGAGCTTAGGTGAACTGGCTGGTGGTTTAGATTTTCCAGCGGCAGTGAAATTGACAGGTGCTCGTTTTGTTGTGATGAAAGGTCAAATCGCGCGTATGCACCGTGCATTAGCGCAATTTATGCTGGATTTACACACTGAACAGCATGGCTATCAAGAGTTGTATGTTCCTTATTTAGTCAACCATGACACGTTGTATGGTACTGGTCAGCTGCCAAAATTTGGTGAAGATTTATTCCACACTAAACCGTTGGAAGAAGAAGCGGATAGCAGCACTTATGCACTGATCCCAACCGCGGAAGTACCAGTAACTAACTTAGTGCGTGATGAAATTTTAGATGAAGATTCACTTCCTCTGAAAATGACGGCTCATACACCATGTTTCCGTTCAGAAGCGGGCTCTTATGGTCGTGATACTCGTGGCCTTATCCGTATGCACCAATTTGATAAAGTTGAATTAGTGCAAATCGTGCACCCTGAGAAATCAATGGCAGCACTGGAAGAGTTAACAGGTCACGCGGAAAAAGTTCTGCAATTACTGGAGCTGCCATACCGTAAAGTGCTGCTGTGTACTGGGGATATTGGCTTTGGTTCACGCAAAACTTACGATTTAGAAGTTTGGCTGCCAGCGCAAAATACATACCGTGAGATTTCTTCTTGCTCAAATATGTGGGATTTCCAAGCTCGCCGTATGCAAGCGCGTTTCCGTGGTAAGAGCGACAAGAAAACCCAACTGGTTCATACATTGAATGGTTCTGGTTTAGCGGTTGGTCGTACTCTGGTTGCTGTGTTAGAAAACTATCAGCAAGCGGATGGACGCATTGAAGTACCAGCAGTCTTACGTCCATATATGAAAGGCTTAGAATATATCGGCTAATTGATATGTTTGATGTTGAAGGCTGAGCTTGGTTTTAGACTGGGCTCAGCTTTTTTATTGTAAAAATAAGTGGTTAAGTCACAAGCTCAACACTTGAATTTCTGAATGGGACAATCCCGAGATTTGGCTAATAACATCAATACTGAGCCCCAGGCTTAAACTCGTTATGACCAGTGACCTCATGCGTTGACGAGTGTTAATAATTTCTTCTTTTCTCGCCTGCTGAATGCCTTGCTCTATGCCTTGCTCTATCCCTTGTTCTATGCCTTTTTCTATACCTTTTTGCATTCCTTCATCCCTGAGTCTCTGTGCAATATTCATAATAGTTTCCTCATATTTTTCAGTTTGATTGATTAAAGCCTGTACTATTTGGGTGTAATCAGTGGAATCCATCACATTAAATAGATAGTTAATAATTAAAATCACATCATCTCGATGATTTTCATTTTCTTTAATCACATGTGCTAAGCGTTTAGATAGCAGAACAATGTCACCCTGTCGGGCTGAATACTTGAAAGCTAACTCCATTGCAGCCACCTTCCGGTGGGTAAGAATTTCATCATCGCTGACAGCATTTATGTCAATTAGTGGTAGGGGATTACAATAAAGGTCATGGGCTAAATCTGACCACTGAAAGCAGTCTGTCCATGAGCGTGAATAAGGGTAAGGCGACGGATCACCATGATAAAACTGAATAGGGACGATAAGGGGTAAAGCATGATGACCCTGTTGTAGATGTTGATTCATTGCGGAGAACGCGTAATGCATTAAGCGCCAGCCCATTAATTTATCTGGAGTCGATTGGTGCTCAACTAATAGATAGAAGTAACCCGAACCTTGTTTTGTTTCGACTCTATAGAGCAAATCAGACAAGCGAGAACGCAGCGTTTTATCTATAAATGAAGCACTCGTTAGTATTAAAGTATCGAAATTACAGTATTGTGTAATACGACTTGGTAAATGAGCCTCGAAGAAATCCCTTGCATTACCAAGCTTAGTCATAAAGCCTTTGAATGCAGAATCATGCGGTTTAGAAACTAAGTGAATAGACATATCGATCCTTATCCCGAGCGGTTGACGACGAGATACTAACCAATATTTTTTAAGGAGTGGAAAAAAGTTAGTCCTAATTCTAGATAATGACTTGACTGATTAACTTTTTATTATAAATGGTTTTATTTACTGATTTTAGTAATTAAAAAACACCTCATCGTCGTAATTCAACCCTGAGGTGTCAGGAGATAATTTTAGTCAATACTGATGAGCTCAGTGCAAAACTTCCAAAGAAATTAGTGAGTCTCGTCCGCTTTAATTACACAATCAATGAACTGGTCTGTGACTGTTTAGTATCGGTAAAAAAGATACTGCGGTACGTGCTGTAGTAAGTTGCGTACATAATTGGCATTGAGATAAATAATCCTAAGCCGAATGGAATAATGGAGACAAACATTAGCACCATGGCAATCAGGAAGAATAAGAAACCAGGTAATAGGTTTTTCTTCACTGCCTGTAAGCTGGCGGAGATAGATGTGCCAATTTTGAAATCATGATTCATGATAAGAGCGGGAGCAAACCACGTTAGTGCAGTGCCAAATAAGCTAGCTAATGCCATGATAATGCCCGCAAATACAAATGTTCCAGTTGATGCAAACAAGGCTGCATCCGAAATACCATCGTATTGGTCAGCTTGCATTACTAAGCTAAAAATGGCCGAGCCAGCAATCAGAAATGCAATTAACATTCCGACCATATTGGCTGCAAAGTTTATGGCACCGATGGCAAATAGCTCACCAAATTTCTTTTGGAACCCAGAGAAAAGCAAGCCAATATCAGCTTCGCCAGTTTTGCGTTGGTTTTCACAAATTGCAATGATCCCCCCGACGAAAACGGGAGTAACAAAACTCACAAACATACTGACAATGGGTAGAAAAGCCATGGCAAAAATAATCAGGAAAAAGACAACGTTAATCAGGATCCACATGCCTAATTTTTCTTTGACCAGTGCCCACGCTTGGCTGATCCATTCAACGCCTTCTCCTGCTTGAACGGCGCGAGGTTCAGGCGTAAATACAAAACTATCAACGGGCTCTTGAGGTGATGGTGTTTCAGGTGCTGGCGTTACAGGTGATATGTCGTTATCGACATGATCGTGTTCATTATTCATGGTAAATGACCTATTCGTAGTGATGAATCAGCAATGTTTATTATAGTGTTATGCTGCTATTGATTTATAAATTAAATTTAACTTGGGGATTATGCCTAAAAACTCAACATTATCAAAGCAGAGTAATCTGGTTACGAGGAAATAGGTGGGGTAGCGTAGAAGAAGGGATAATAAAGAGGCTCCCCGAAGGAAGCCCCATTTTAAATTAGTACATAACTTTTTTGCCGTAGCTTTCGAGGATGCTTTTTACTCTTTCCATCACTTCTTTTGACGGTGGTCTCACGCCATCAAGTTTGTATTCTTCACCCATGGTTTCCCATTTGTGTTTACCCAGCTCATGGTAAGGGAGCAGTTCGATTTTCTCGATATTATCCATATCTTTCACAAACTCACCGAGCATATGGACTGAGTGATCATCGTCACTCCATCCTGGGACAACGACATAGCGGATCCAGGTCTTTTGATTGCGTTTAGCGAGGTAGCGAGCAAATTCTAAGGTGCGATGATTGGAAACACCGACGAGTTTTTGGTGGATCTCATCATCAAGCTGTTTTAAGTCAAGCATGACAAGATCAGTGACTTCCATCAGCTCATCAATGACGGGGTCATAACGACGAACAAACCCATTAGTGTCTAAACAGGTATGGATGTTTTCTTTTTTACAAGCGCGGAACCAATCACGGACAAAATCAGCCTGTAAAATAGCTTCACCACCGGATGCGGTTACACCACCACCTGTAGCGTTCATAAAATGGCGATAAGTGACGGCTTCTTTCATTAACTCATCAACAGTGACCATGTTACCGGTATGGGTATCCCATGTATCACGATTATGGCAATACAGGCAGCGCATTAGGCAGCCTTGAAAGAAGACAATAAAGCGGATCCCTGGTCCGTCGACGGTACCACAGGATTCGAAGGAGTGAATTCGTCCAAACGTCGCAGGTGGCGAGGTGGTCGAAATTTCAGTCGTTGGAATAGTCTTTTGCGTTGTTGACATAGCAGGAACTCACAGAATGTAGAATTATAATTTGTTATCTTTGACTAAGATAGAAAGGCCCCAATGGGAGGGGCCTTTTATTTATTTTACGTTATAGAATCTTAGCAAAGTCTTACAGAGTACTGGTGAAAGTACGAGTAATAACGTCTTGCTGCTGTTCTTTAGTCAGAGAGTTAAAGCGCACAGCGTATCCTGATACACGGATAGTCAGTTGCGGATATTTCTCTGGGTTTTCCATTGCGTCTAACAGCATTTCGCGGTTCATAACGTTCACGTTTAAGTGCTGACCACCCTCGATAGAGGATTCATGGTGGAAGTAACCATCCATCAGACCCGCTAAGTTAGTTTTACGCACTTCGTCGTCTTTACCTAATGCATTTGGAACGATAGAGAAGGTATAAGAAATACCATCTTTCGCGTAAGCAAACGGCAGTTTAGCCACTGAAGTCAGTGATGCAACCGCACCTTTTTGGTCACGACCGTGCATTGGGTTAGCACCTGGTCCGAATGGAGCGCCAGCACGACGACCATCTGGGGTATTACCTGTTTTCTTACCATACACAACGTTAGACGTGATGGTCAGAACTGACTGAGTTGGAACCGCGTTACGGTAAGTAGGCAGTTTCTGGATTTTCTTCATGAAACGTTCTACTAAGTCACAAGCGATGTCATCAACACGTGGGTCGTTGTTACCAAATTGTGGGTATTCACCTTCGATTTCGAAGTCGATAGCAATACCATCTTCGTCACGAATTGGTTTAACTTTTGCGTATTTGATTGCAGACAGTGAGTCAGCTGCAACAGATAGACCTGCGATACCACATGCCATTGTACGGTAAACATCACGGTCATGAAGTGCCATCAGTGCTGCTTCATAGCTGTATTTATCGTGCATGAAGTGGATGCAGTTCAGCGCAGTGACGTACTGAGTTGCTAACCAATCCATAAAGTGGTCCATTTTGTCCATCACAGTATCGAAATCAAGAACTTCGTCCATGATTGGAGCATGTTTAGGACCGACTTGCATTTTCAGTTTTTCGTCCACACCACCGTTGATGGTGTACAGCATAGTTTTCGCTAAGTTTGCACGAGCACCGAAGAACTGCATTTGTTTACCAACAATCATTGGGCTCACGCAACATGCGATTGCGTAGTCATCATTGTTGAAGTCAGGACGCATTAAGTCATCGTTTTCATACTGTACAGATGAAGTATCGATAGACACTTTTGCTGCGAACTTTTTGAAGTTCATTGGCAGTTTTTCTGACCACAGGATAGTCATGTTAGGCTCTGGAGATGGGCCCATGGTATACAGTGTGTTCAGGAAACGGAAAGTGTTTTTAGTCACCATAGTACGGCCATCAAGACCCATACCAGCCAGTGATTCTGTTGCCCAGATTGGGTCACCAGAGAACAGCTCATCGTATTCAGGAGTACGTAAGAAACGAACCATACGCAGTTTCATGACTAAGTGGTCAATCAGTTCTTGCGCTTGTTCTTCTGTGATTTTACCTGCTTCTAAGTCACGTTGGATGTACACGTCTAAGAACGTAGATACACGACCAAATGACATCGCTGCACCGTTTTGAGATTTAACAGCGGCTAAGTAACCGAAGTAAGTCCATTGAACAGCTTCTTGTGCGTTAGTTGCAGGACCGGAGATGTCGTAGCCATATTTAGCAGCCATCTCTTTGATTTGACCCAGTGCACGGTGCTGTTCTGCAATTTCTTCGCGCAGTTGGATAGTCATTTGCAGGTCTTCACCTTTCTCTAATCTTTCTTGCAGAGAGGTGAATTGGTTGAACTTGTCTTTCATCAGGAAATCAATACCGTACAGCGCAACGCGACGGTAGTCACCGATGATACGACCACGACCATAAGCATCTGGTAAACCGGTTAAGATACCGGATTTACGGCATTTTAAGATGTCTGGAGTATAAACATCGAAAACACCTTGGTTATGGGTTTTACGGTAGTCTGTGAAGATTTTTTTCAGGCTAGGATCTAAAGTGCGATCGTAAGCTTTACATGAACCTTCAACCATTTTGATACCACCGAACGGGATAAGGCCACGTTTCAGAGGTGCGTCAGTTTGTAAACCAACGATAGTTTCTAAGTCTTTGCTAATGTAACCTGCATCATGGGAAGTGATTGTTGATGCAACGTCTGTATCAAAATCAACTGGCGCGTGAGTGCGGTTTTCGATTTTGATCCCTTCCATGACTTTTTCCCACAGCTTATCAGTCGCTGGAGTAGAGCCTGCTAAGAAAGATTCATCACCTTCATACGGAGTATAGTTTTTCTGAATAAAGTCACGGACGTTGACGTTATTCTGCCAGTCACCTTGGCTAAAACCTTGCCATGCTAAAGCGAATTTTTCATTTAATTCGGACATGATACTTTTACCTTTTAACAATGGATCTTTGAGGGATCTTAATAAATCTTTGTGTACTTGTAATATCGAGCATATTAACCAATTTCGATTAATGTTTTTCGCTATTACGTAGATGCATTAACCAGTAAATCAGGCCGACTAACACTGCGCCGCCAATAATATTTCCGATAGTTACTGGTATTAAGTTTTCGGTAATAAAGTTTCCAACTGTTAAGTTAGAAAATTGTTCTGGTGCCATGTTGATATTTGACCAAAATTCAACAGGGGCGAATTCTTTAATCATGATAGCTAGAGGGATCATAAACATATTTGCAATGCTATGTTCAAAGCCACTAGCGACAAACATTGCGATTGGCAGAACTAATACTACCAGTTTGTCAGTTAGGCTACGACCGGCATAGCTCATCCAAACTGCTAAGCAAACCATTAAGTTAGCTAAAATACCTAAAAAGACAGCTTCAACAAAAGTATGGTGCAATTTGTAGTTAGCCGTTTGAAGAACGTTTAACCCCCATTGCCCATTCGCCGCAGCATATTGGCCTGCAAACCAAATAATAGCGACAAAAAACAGTGCGCCAATTAAGTTGCCAATATAAACGTTGAACCAATTGAGGAACATTTTTCCCCAAGTAATTTTGCCTGTTGCTTTAGATACGATGGTAAGAACAGTGGATGTAAATAAGTCAGCACCGCATACAACAACTAACATTAGTCCAAGGGAGAAGCAGATACCGCCAATCAGTTTAGTAAAACCGTAAGGAGCACTTGCTGCACCTGTCGTTGCAGTGATATAGAAAACGAAAGCGATAGAGATAAAGATACCAGCAGTGAATGCTGACAAGTAGGTAATAGCTGGATGTTTGTTCGTTTTATAAACACCTGCATCATCAGCAACTTGCGCCATGACAGCAGGAGATAATAAATTAAAAGGGTTGTCAGCTTTCATACTAACACTCTCTTACAAAGTTGATTAATTATAGCACGCAATTATAGTAACAAACGGGTGTGACGATAAATTTGATGTGGATCATGAAGTGTTGAGAGAACGGGGTGGAAACAGCACAAAAAACGTCAAAATTTCATCTAATTATTTGATTTCAATATGAAAAATATTTTTTAAATTTTATAAAAAAATTTTATAAAACAGCTCAAAACGCTCTCGATAAGTAAAATGTTACAGATGATTGTTAATGAATTTCGATAATTATTATGTGATTGAAATTAAATATTGCTTAAGTAAAGATAAAAGCCCAGAGGCTTTTATCTCAGATCACCTTAAGCCCCCACCAAGCCTATGGATTTAGTGGAGGGTTTTCTAATTAAGCATTAGCACGCTTAGCTTTTTGTAGCTTTTCGTAAGCTGCTAAAAGCCCTTGATGAGCAGGTAATGCTTTGAGCTCTTCATCAATTGACCATAATCCGTAGAAGCTTGATTCACCCGCAATTGCTGCTGACGCCGCATCTACCGCCTCTTGACCATACATACGGACAAAAGCTTGATAGTATTGAGCAGGTTCTCTTTCTTCTTCTTGGGAAAGCAGCAGCAGAGTATGCAAACAGCGGTAGTAGTTAGCGCGTTCTGGCGTGAAGACGGAACTGTTGAAGTCTTGTGTCCATTCAACCCAAGCTAATGCTTGTTCAAGATCGCCACCCGCTAAGGCTAACATTGATTTCAATTCGCCAATACGTAGATTGCTCCAGCCATTGTCTTTACCAACAGCCAGACCTAACAGCTCGCGCACACGGGTAAAGTCATCTAATCCGTCATCATCTAATTGTTCAATGAGAGCAAGATAATCTTCTTTTTCCCACTGACTATCAGGGAGGGACATAATGGTGTCGCGCAGGTAAGCACCCATTGCATTGTTGGCAATATGCAAATCTTCTACAGGATAGATATCTGACATACCTGGCACCAAGATACGGCAGGCATACACACCTAAATGGCTGTAATCTGCGATATACACTTCTGCGTCAAGTTTGTTGAAGATTGCCATTAACGTTGCAAATTCTTCTGTCGTGGTGCCTTTAAAGCTCCAATCCGCAAATGGATAGTCTGCATCGTCTTTAAACATATCCCAGCTGATTAAACCGCTAGAATCGATAAAGTGAGTTTCTAAGTTTGTGTGCTCACCAACTTCTTCATCATCAAAGGTTGGGGCGTTAAACACGTCCAAATCTTTCAGTCCACGACCTTGCAGTAATTCAGTGACTGTACGCTCTAAGGCAACACCAAAATCAGGGTGCGCGCCGAAAGAGGCAAAACAAGTCCCGTTCTGTGGGTTAAACAGCACCACACAGATGACTGGGAATTGGCCACCCAAAGAGGCGTCGTAACAGAAGATAGGGAAGCCTTCGTTTTCCAGTGTTTCAATCGCAGCGACTACACCAGGGTAACGGGCCATCACATCAGCAGGGATCGTTGGTAAACTAATGCTTTCGGCAATAATTTTATTTTTAACAAAGCGCTCGAACACTTCGGATAACCCTTGTACACGGGCTTCGTTTGCAGTGTTTCCGGCTGACATCCCATTAGACACATACAAGTTGCCGACGATATTCATTGGAATATAGACGGTGCTGTTGTCAGATTGGCGAGTGAATGGCAGGGCGCAAATACCGCGTTCTTCATTACCTGATTGCAGGTCAATCAGCAGGCTTCCTGCGAGTGCATTGTCAGGATCATAAAAAGCAATTAAGCGCTCATCCAGCAAACCGGCTGGCAGGCTATCATCTTCAGTTAACGGGAACCATTTCTCATTAGGATAATGAACGAAATCCCCTTCTGCGATGGATTTACCTAAATAGAAATCCGCGAAGAAATAGTTGGTGGATAAACGCTCAAAATATTCACCGAGAGCAGAGGCTAAAGCCGCTTTTTTACTTGCGCCTTTACCGTTGGTAAAGCACAGCGGGCACTCTTTGTCACGAATATGTACGGACCAAACATTTGGAACCGGATTCAGCCAAGAGGCTTCTTCGATATTGAATCCTAATTTTTTCAGTTTGGTTTGGAATGCATCAATGGAGTCTTCGAGTGCGGCATCTTTGCCGGGAATAAATGTTTGGCTCATTGTCAGTCACTTGTAAATGGCTTGTTTCAGATAGCGGCTATGATACGGGCTTTTTGCTTAGTGCTCACGCTTTTTATTCAAGACAGAAAAATAGCGAAAAATTAAAATTTACTAAAATGACAAAGTCGATCACAAAACTCTCAGATTAAATCCACATAATAACGTGAGTTTATTTTTAATATTATGCTCGTTAATTTTAGTTAAAGGAAAATAGGATGAAAAACCGAAATAAAGCGCTGTTAGCCACACTGGTTTCACTGTTTGCCGCATCAGCATTTGCACAACCGAATATTACGGTGTTGGCAACGGGCGGAACCATTGCGGGTGGTGGAGAATCAGCAACAGGTTCAAGCTACCAAGCTGGAAAAGTAGGAATTGACTCTTTACTTAATGCAGTACCAGAGACTAAAAAAATTGCTAACCTGAGTGGTGAGCAGCTGGTGAATATCGGTTCTCAAGATATGAATGACCAAGTTTGGTTAACTCTCGCCAAAAAAATCAATCAAGATTGCAATAAAACTGATGGTTTTGTGATTACCCATGGTACTGATACCATGGAGGAAACAGCCTTTTTCCTTGATTTAACTACTGCCTGTAAAAAACCGATTGTGATGGTGGGCGCAATGCGTCCTTCCACGGCTTTGGGCGCAGATGGTCCATTGAACTTATACAATGCCGTCGTATTAGCATCTGATAAATCAGCTGGAGAGCGTGGCGTGTTGATGGCGATGAATGACAAAGTGATCCAAGGTCGCAATGTTATGAAAATGAGCACAACAGAAGTTCAAGCCTTTGATGCCGTGAATGCGGGGGCAGAAGGCTATATTCATGATGGTAAGGTTACCTATTATCAAACGCCTCAGCCGCGTGGGGATAAACCTGTTTTTGATGTGAGCAAATTAGATAAATTACCGGAAGTGGGTATTGTCTATAACTATGCGAATGCATCTTCAGCACCAGTAAAAGCACTGCGCGAAGAAGGTGTTAAAGGTATAGTGAGTGCCGGTGTTGGTAACGGGAATATGTATAAAACTATTTTTGATGCATTAGCTAATGCAGCGAAAGAGGATGTTGTCGTGGTGCGTTCTAGTCGAGTACCGACCGGCTATACAACGCGAAATGCAGAAGTGAATGATAACGAATATGGATTTGTGGCATCTGAAAGATTGAATCCACAAAAATCTCGTGTGTTACTGCAATTAGCATTAACACAAACGAAAGATCCGAAAAAAATCCAAGAGATGTTTGAACAATATTAATATTTAATAATAGGCGGCAGAAATGTCGCCTTTATTCTATTTTTATTACGTATAAAATGTGTTCTTTTGGTGATGAGCTAATTTGTATAATCAAAATAACTCGACAATAAATACCTATAAATAAGGTAATTCAGTTATTATCGAGCAATTCTATATCATCTATTTAACAAATTTAATTATAAAGAACCCACGTCAGGTGTTTGAGCTTCTGGTTTTCCTTGTTTGGATTTTTCTTTAAATACGGCAACATTATCTTCTGATTTAACCGCAGATTTGACTTCTGCTAAACCAGAAAAAATTCCGCCTTTTTTGATGGATAAATTTGAATAGCGAATCGTGCCGTAGATTTCACCATTGGTATCAATACTAATGGTTTCTGAAATGCATTCCCCTTCCACTTTACCGTTCACCCACAATTCATTACTGGTGATATTGCCGGTAACTTGACCATTTTGCATGATTTTAACGGTATTATTTTTACCTACAATGTTGCCAATGACTGTGCCATAGATATGAACTTGTTCATTAGAGGTAATATTGCCTTCAAAAACAACATCTTTGGCGATGATGGTATTGGTTTTCTCTTCGCTGATCACTGGTGACGATACTTGCATTTTTTCCTCAGCAATTTGCTGCATGATTTCTTCTTTATTGATAGTGGGAGTGGGTTCTGGTTTGCTTTGTTTTTTATTGAACATGCGACTAACCTTTTTGTAATTGAAGTATAAAGCTAAACAAATGATTGAAGATATAAAGGCAACGGATGCCACGACGGTATATCTAAAAAACCACGCTATCAAAGTAAGAAACCAGAAGAAAAAACTTATGTTCAAAAACAGATATGTTTTCTTCATTCCTTAATCTCTTACACACAAATTTGATAATTAGTATAAATTAAAATAGCACATAACAAATTAAAGAATAGAGGATGATTTTGGTTTTATCTGAGGAAATGAAGCTATGTATTTTTAAAAAATAGTCGCTAATTTTCAGCTAAAGAGTAGAAATAGGGAAATGTTAAGTATGTTCAAATAAAAATACCCACTAATAAACATTAAGTGGGTATTTTTAACATTAAATGATTCATTAAATAAAGCGCGCTTTTAGTTATCCGCGCTTAAATAAGTCATTATTTAGCTTCGTGCGCTGCACTATTTTCACGACAATCACCTTCAGCACAGTGACCGTACAAATATAAACTGTGGTTAGAGAGTTTGATACCGTGACGAGCAGCAATGTCATGCTGACGTTTTTCGATTGATTCATCAGTGAATTCGATAACCTTGCCACAATCTAAACAGATTAAGTGGTCATGGTGATGCTGCTGAGTTAATTCAAATACGGATTTTCCACCTTCGAAATTGTGACGAGTCACAATGCCAGCATCATCAAATTGGTTTAATACGCGGTAAACAGTGGCTAACCCGATTTCTTCACCAATATCAATCAGCTTTTTGTAGAGATCTTCCGCACTGACGTGATGGCACTCAGGCTCCTGAAGTACTTCCAAAATCTTTAATCTTGGAAGAGTGACTTTGAGTCCTGCATTTTTCAATGCTTTATTATTGTCTGTCATGCGGGCTTGTCCTGTATTTTAAATCATAAATTTAACAATAATGAGACGTTTTTAACAAAAATCCAGTTGTCTTCTAAACTGATTTACAATTATAGGCATGGAAAATAAAAATAGAAACCATGCATTGTCTCATTATTTTGATTCGTTCTTAAAAGCGAGTCCATTAGATAGGAGGAATAATCCATCATATCGAATGGTTCACGCTTTTAATTGACAATCTATGTCATTATTAGCCAAGGATTTCAGCCAGAGACATCTCTTCAGAGATTTGTTTAACCCAAGCGTCAACACGCTCTTCGGTCAGTTCTGGTTGACGATCTTCATCGATAGCAAGACCGATAAAGTGGTTATCGTCCGCCATACCTTTAGAAACTTCAAAGTGGTAGCCTTCAGTTGGCCAATGACCGACGATCACTGCACCACGCGGCTCAATGATGTCACGGATAGTTCCCATCGCATCACAGAAATACTCTGCGTAGTCTTCTTGGTCTCCACAGCCAAACAGTGCGACAAGCTTACCGTCAAAATCAATTTCTTCTAATGTTGGGAAGAAATCATCCCAATCACACTGAGCTTCACCGTAGTACCACGTAGGGATGCCAAGAAGTAGGATATCAAACGCTTCGATATCTTCTTTGCTGCATTTAGCAATATCGTGAACTTCTGCAACATCTTTGCCTAATCTTTCTTGGATCATTTTGGCAATATTTTCTGTGTTACCTGTGTCACTTCCGAAGAAAATGCCTATAACTGCCATAAAGTGATTAACCTCTTGTTTTTCTAGTAGAGAGTATAAATTACCGATTCTGCTAGAACTAAAAATAGAACGAAAATAGGTAAAATTTTGCGCCTTATTTTGGCGAAAAAAACAGTGTTAGTCTGTCAAATTTGTGTGATTTACCCAGATACGGCTAGCGATCAATTGTCTCACTAACCTGCTCAAGTTGAGCCATCAAAATTTCTTCAATTAGCTCACTTCGGCTTATGTTTTTCTCTTCAGCTAATTGGTTTAAGACCGCGACAGCGTCTTCATTTAATTTCAGCTCAACTCGACGTAGCCCTTTGACTTTGTCTCGTTTTAGCTGATTTCGCTTATTGATTCGTAATTGTTCATCCCGCGACAACGGGCTAGTTTTTGGTCGCCCAGGCCTGCGTTCTTCTGCGAACAAATCCAGTGTGGTGCGGTCAGTTTGTTCTTTTGCCATATCTACTATTGCTAACGGAAGGGGTGTGCCAGTAATTCAGCGGGCAATGATACCCTAGCTGAACCCCTAGTACCATAGGTGCATACCCCGCTAATTCATCTAATAGATTAAAAAAAAAGCACTTTTAAGAAAAAAGCATCACCCAAAGAGTAAGTGATGCTTTTTTCTTCAGGTTAACGCGTCTGTTGTTGCCATAAATTGGCATAAAGGCCATTCAGTTTTAGAAGGTTCTGATGAGTTTCCGCTTCGGCGACTTCACCATTTCGTATCACGTAAATTTTATCGGCGTTCATAATAGTATTGAAGCGATGCGCAATGCTAATCACAGTTCTGCCTTGCGTGATTAACGGCATATTTTTCATGATGGCAGATTCTGATTCGTAATCCAGCGCAGAGGTGGCCTCATCGAGAATTAAAATATCAGGTTCAGTAATTAAGGCTCGAGCAAGGGCAATACGCTGACGTTGACCGCCAGAGAGATTTAACCCTTTTTCAGATAAATGATAATTAAAGTTTTCAGGCAGAGACATAATAAACTCATAGGCTCCAGCCAATTTTGCAGCATGGACTAATTGCTCTTCGCTCGCTTGTGGGTAACTTAATCGGATATTTTCTGCAATTGTTCCTACAAAAAGGGTACTTTCTTGAAGGACGACACTCATTCGGCGGCGTAACGCGACAGTATCTGTCACCGCTAAATCCATTCCATCAACAATAACTTGCCCATGTTGAGGAATATATAGCCGCTGTAACAATTTGGTGAGGGTGCTTTTTCCTGAACCAGATGGCCCTGTGATACCAATAAATTCTCCGGCTTTGATGGATAAAGTCAGGTTACTTAGCACTTCAGGGGTTTCAGGTTGATAGCGAAAGCGGATATTTTGAAACTCAATTTCCCCTTGAATGGTGCTTGAGCTGGCAATGCCTTGTCGTTCATTTTCAATAGGTTTATCAAGAATATCACCAACGCGACGCAGAGAAATAATGGTATGTTGGAAGTCTTGCCAAATTTGGGCAAATCGTAGAACAGGCTGAGTAACGTGAGCACTTAACATATTGAAAGCGACAAGTTCTCCTGGCGTGATATTTCCAGCCAAAACCTCATTAACGCCAAGCCAGAGTAGAATAGCGGTAGTCACTTTACTAACTAACGTCATTAATTGTGTTGCCACCACACTACGCATGGAAACTTTGAAACCTTGACTCAATTGCTGACTGAGTAATTTTTGCCAACGTTGGAAAAAGTATTTTTCAGTTGCTGTTGTTTTTACGGTTTCGATACCAGTTATTGATTCAGTTAAAAATGTGAGTCCGTTTTCATCGGCTTGGTAGGATTTTTCCGTTTGCTGACGAATGATTGGACCTAATATCATCCACAAAACAAAAAAGACCCCCATAGAGCCTACTAGTGTCCATGTCATCAGGCTGCTATACGAAAATAAGACGGCGATAAAAAGGATCACAAAGATAAAATCAATAAACAGCATCAGTGTTGAGCCAGCCAAAAATTGGCGTATATGGGCTAATTCACGGACACGTGCAATGATTTTCCCTGTGGGTCTTAATTTAAAATAACTAAGCGGCAGTGCCATTAAATGACGGTAAATTTTACCTGATAGCTCCGAGCCAATTTGTGTGCTCGTATGACTGAAAATTTTATCACGAATAAAGCTGTAAACAGGTTCTGCAATAGCAATAGCTAATATTCCCAAGGCAATAACATGTAAATTATGTAAGCTGCGCCCGACAAGTACTTTATCGATTAAATTTTGAAATAGTAGGGGGCTTACGAGTGCAAAAAATTGCACAATTGCAGCAAGAATAAAGACATTTTTGAGTTTAAAACGTTGGCGAATAATAGATGGAATAAACCAATTGAGGCCAAACGCTCTTTTTTGTTCTTTCTCCAACTGCTCTTTAATTAAAATGACGGAGTAATTGTATTTGGGGGATTCATTCCATGGTTCCTCATCGTCCTCTTTTGGTGAAATCACTGTGAGCGGTGAGTTTTGGGTGATAATATGCCAGCGTTGATTAATCAACACCAAAGCAGGTAATGGAATATCCTGCATCTGTTGTCGAGTGAGAGAAATGAGCTCTGTTTCATAACCAATAATCTGTGCACATTGTCTGATTTCAAAATCTGTGGGGGAGTCATTCTGCATACCAATGGCATGCATTAATTGTTCTTGAGTGACATTTTTTTGAAAATGATTAGCAACCCATATTAAGGCTTCCAAGCCATTATTATTTTGCTGTTCCATCGATTACTTCTCTCTCATGGCTGTGGCGGTATATTCGTTAATTGGGCTTAATAGGTAATCAATTAATCGTCGTTTATCTGTTTTTATTTCAGCAACAATGGACAAACCAGGAGTCATTTCAACTTGTTCGCCTTCCACTAATAGCTGTTTGCTGCTTAAACCAATTTGCGCTAAATAAACGAGACCTAGATTGTCATCTTGCGTGCTGTCGCGGGAAATGGACAATACCTCGCCTTCGATAGTTCCATAGCGGGTATAAGGGAAAGCGTCAATTTTGACATCTGCTTTTAAACCTTCTTGGATAAAGCCGATATCTTTATTGAGTATTTTGACTTCAGCTAATTGCACATGGTTATTGGGTACAATAACCATCAATTGCTGTGCTGGTTGTAATACAGCTCCTAGGGTATAAACCGCAATTTGTTGCACGGTTCCATCTACTGGTGCGCGAATAACTTCAAGCTGATTTCTTTCTTGGTTTTTAATCAATTCCTGTTCAAGAGAAACAAATTTGAATTTAGCTTGCTGATATTTCTCATGCCATTCTTGGTGTTTTTGCGCATTAATCCTATCTTGCTTTTCGAGCAAAGCATGATGTTGGCTATTTAATATAGAGAGTTCGGATTGTTTGGTAGTTTTTTCTTTTCTTGCGAGCAGTAATTCACGCTCCTGTTCTAAAAATTCCTTTTGACTGATTAACTGTTTTTGACTCAGGGCGGTATGCGCATCGAGCCGTTTTTTAATGTTATTCATTAAGATATTGATGTCTTTTAACTCTCGTTCTCTCGCTTGAAAGTTAACGCGATTAAGCTGAATTTCATTGGTTATTTCGTTGAGTAAGGTTTCATACTCTTTTTTAATGGTTTGATAGCTGAGCTGTGCATGAGCTTGCTCGATAGCTGATAGTTGGCTGTAATAAGCAGAAATTTCAATGGATTGCTGGTTGAGTAGGGCATGGTGGATCATTTCTTCACTAGCGTGAAAGTTTTTTTGGTAGTGTTGGCTAAGGATATCTTGGTCTACGCCTAATACTTTAACACTGAGTAATGGATCCCCTTGCTTTACCTGTTGCCCATCTGCAACGTGAATTTGCTGTAAGCGGCTTAATTCAAAGGCTTGAATGGTTTGGGTGCGCCCTGAAACGATGAGTTTTCCTTGAGTAGTCGCTTGAACATCTAATTTGCCAAAGTAAGACCAAGCAATAGCGATAAAAATACCAATACTAATACTGATAGCTATGGTAAATGCCAAATAAGAAGGCGGTGTTTTTAGAATCGCTAAATGTGCAGGTAGAAAACTGTTATAGCGAGAGAGCGCTGGTTTTTTTTTCATGGTTAACATCCGTGTGATTATTTTAGAGACTGCTGAAGCGTCCATAAATGTGTATAAAATTTATTGTTCTCGATTAATTGTTGATGGCTGCCTTGCTCAACAATTTGCCCTTGCTGCATCACGATAATTTTCTGGTGGTTACGGATCGTCGAAAGGCGGTGGGCAATAGTAATTACGGTACGTCCTTTGGCTATTTCTTGCATATTTTCTTGAATGATAGCTTGGGATTCATCATCTAAGGCGCTGGTGGCTTCATCGAAAATAATGATCTTCGGATCCGACAACAGTGTTCTGGCAATGGCGATGCGTTGGCGTTGTCCTCCAGAAAGAGAGGAACCGCCTTCGGCTAAGATTGTGTCATAGCCCATCGGCAATTTAAGTATGAAATCGTGGGCACCCGCCATTTTTGCAGCATTCACAACTTCATCCATTGAGGCATTAGGGCGAGTTTGAGCAATGTTGTCGAAAACAGACTGATGAAATAGAAAATTCTCCTGCAAAACAATACCAATCTGCTGCCTTAGGGAAGCAAGGCTAAGTGCTGTAATTGGCGTTCCATCAAGATAGATTCCCCCTTTTTCTGGGGTGTATAAACGCAAAATTAGCCGAGCGAGAGTACTTTTCCCAGAGCCTGATGTACCTACAATACCAATGGTTTCCCCGGCTTTTATTGAAAGGTTAAAGTTATTGAGGACGGTCGGCATATTAGGTTGATAACGGAAGCTAATGTTATGCAATTGAATATTGCCACTGAGTCGAGATTCATTTCCTTTTTTGCTCTGTTCTTGCGGAAGATTAATGATCTGTGACAGTTTTTCTACTGCCACTTTGGTTCGAATATAATCCCCCCATAATTTGACCAGTTTTACGAGAGGCTGATTTGCATGATTGACCATCATATGAAAGGCAATGAATTGTCCAATAGTCAATTGCAGTGCAAGAACTTCAGATGCGCCAACCCATAGAATGATAGCGCTTGTCACCTTTTCAATGACCATGACAATGTGTTCAGAGCGTGAACTAATTTGCCCAGACACAAAATTGGTTTGGCTCATATCTGCCGTTTGTTTATCCCACCGACGGGTAAAGCTTGGTTCAATGGATAAGCTCTTGGCGGTTTCAACTCCATTAACGCTTTCTGTCAAGAATGAGGTATTCACCGCAATATTGGCAAACTGTTGCTGAGCTGCGGCTTCAATTTTCGGCGTGAGCCACCAAGCGACCAATAAATAACAGGGAATAGAACAGAGGAAAAGTAAAGTGAGGGTGGTGGAAAGTAAGTTCATCACATAGATGAAAACGAACAAGAACAGAACATCGACACACAGAGTGAAAAAGCTATTGGTTAAGAATTCTCGGATAGTTTCCAATTCTTTAACTCGAGTAACAATGGCTCCAATTTGTCGATTTTTAAAAAATGAAATAGGCAGGTGCAATAAGTGATTAACTAACTTTAATCCTAATGTCATATCAATTCGATTGACGGTATGATTATAAATATATTCTCGTAGCCCTTTTAAGATGACTTCAATAATCGCGGCGACGATTAAACCGAAAATTAAAACATCCAAGGTCGATATACTATTATGAATAAGTACCTTATCCATAATAACCTGCATCACAATGGGGGAAGCTAGCGCTAATATTTGTAAAATAAAAGAGAAAACCAATACCCAAGTGATGATTTTACGGTACTTCATAAATTCCGTTTGGAACCATGAAATATCGAATTTTCCTTGTTTAACTTTGACGTGAAGCCAATTCCCATTCCAATTTTTTTGTAGCTCTTCATGGCTCCATATTTCAGGTGCAGGATGACCAAAACGCTGAATGAGCACTTGCTCTTGATTATGATTAGCCAACAAAAAAGCATAACCATCGTTATCATAAAGAATGGTGGGGGATGGTAGTTTAGCGATACTTTTATCGCGCTGATGCTTGTTCTTGCATTTAATCTGATAATTATTTTTTATTGTTTTAATATAATCTTGAATTTGATTTATATTCTCTGTTTTCTGTGTGAAATCATCATAATCAATTTCACCAGAAAGTTTTGCAATAATGCCAATAAAATATAATGTTGATTGTGTTTTGACACTTTCCATTGTGTATATTCATCATCCTGTATATTTAATAATGTCTGTGTATATATCGATTTGAAAAATATTATTATTTAATCAAGGTAGATAATACAGTCATCATAATTACAAGTGTATTGAAGTTCGTCTTATTATTTGAATATGAATATATTTAATGGATGTATTTTATCCTGATATTGAAGATTTGAATATTCAATATCAGGATTGTGGGAGTCAAGGCGGTTAGATTAGTCGGGAATAGCTAAAAATCGGTGAATCGCTCGTAGCACATGCTCCGGCTTTTCGGCATGAACCCAATGCCCAGCATCGGCAACTACCCAAGCTTTGGCTTGAGGAAACTGAGCTGCAATGCTGTCGCGGTATTCGGCTTGCACATAGGGTGAGTTTCCGCCGGGGATCAGTAACACCGGTTTATTCCATGCAGGCACCGTTTTCCATCCGATGATCTTTTCATAATTAGCTTTGATTGCCAAAAGATTGAATTTCCACTCACCTTGTTTAAAGGATTTAAGTAAGAATTGAATGACACCTTCTTCGGGAATGAATTCGCGCATAATGCCGCTAGCCTCTTGACGGGTTTTAGAGTGCGCTTGAGTTGTTGCTTCTAGTGCCGCAATAATTTCGTCATGGCGGCGAACGTTGTAAGCGACAGGTGCGATATCGATGGCCACAATTTTTTCGATGAAATCAGGTGCTATTTCACTGGCAGCCATGGCAATTTTTCCACCCATAGAATGTCCAATAAGAATGGCATTGTGGTAACCAAGGGATTTTACGAGTGAAATCACATCTTTGGCCATTTGTTGGTATTCCATTTCGTCAGAACGAAATGAGTCACCATGATTGCGTACATCGATTTGAATAGTATCGAAATAGTTTTGTAAGTCACGACCTAAAACACCTAAATTATTCAGGTCACCAAAGAGTCCATGGATCAAAACGACGGGGGTGACGGTGATCGGATTTTCAGGTTTATGGATTGTATAATTGAGTAATTCGGTCATATTTGGACTACGATTGATATTGTTTGTCAGATTGAAGACTTATCATGGCATGGTGATGCCAAAAAACCAAATCTGTATAATCAGAACAAGATAACTTACTGAAATCCCATGAAACTTAACTCGTTGTTTGTTTTAAGTTATTGAAATTTTAATTGTTTTGTTTTTTTTAAATCTGGCTTATAATCTGGCGCGAATTTTAGATTAAGAAAGTACTGGGAAAAAATGAAAACGATAGAAGTTGATGAAGAGCTTTACCGCTATATTGCAAGTCACACACAGCATATCGGTGAAAGTGCATCGGATATTTTACGCCGCATGCTAAATTTCAAATCCGCGCAGCAGCCAGTACCCGCAAAAGAAGTGAGTGTAGCACCGTTAGCGTCACAAGATGTGCCGGTGATGAATACCAAGGTGGTTGCTCAAAACCCTGTGAGAGTGATCAGAGAATTATTATTATCTGATGCTTATGCAGAAAAAAATAAGGCGATTGATCGCTTTATGCTAATTCTTTCAACGCTATATAGCTTAGATGCGAAAAGCTTTGAGAACGCAACAGAGTCCATGCATGGTCGTACCCGTGTTTATTTTGCTGGTGATGAGCAAACACTACTGGCTGCGGGTAAGCAATCAAAACCTCGCCATATACCAGGCACGCCGTATTGGGTGATCACTAACACCAACACCAATCGCAAGCGCAGTATGATTGATGCGATTATGCAAGAGATGAACTTCCCAGCGAATGTCATCGAAAAAGTCGGCAATACAATTTAACTTTGGTAAATACTATCTAACCTTGATAGTCATCTAAACATTGTGAAGTCACTGGTGTTTCACGCTAATCATCAGTGCTTTGGGAGATAACAAGTGGCAATTCATGAACGAGCAGGGCAGCTTCCATTTCAAAGTGATTTGATTAACGTTGCTCAGTTAACGGCTCAATATTATACCCAACAGCCAGATCCCGATGTGTCTTCTCAGGCCGTCAAGTTTGGGACTTCTGGGCACCGTGGTAGTTCGCTGCGTAACAACTTTAATGAAAATCACATTCTGGCAATCGCTCAAGCGATAGCGGATCTGCGTAAGCAGCAAGGGGTAACAGGACCTTGTTATGTGGGTAAAGATACCCATGCGCTGTCAGAAGCAGCCTTTATATCGGTGATTGAAGTATTAGCAGCTAACCAAGTTCATGTTATTGTTCAAGAAGATAACGGTTTTACCCCAACTCCGGCAATCTCCCACGCGATTTTAAGTTATAACAATGCACATCAAGATGTTGCCGACGGCATTGTAATTACTCCATCCCATAATCCACCAGAAGATGGTGGGATTAAATATAATCCTGCAAACGGTGGTCCTGCAGATACAGATTTAACATCGGTTATTGAACAGAATGCAAATCAGTTACTTGCAGCCGATCTTGATGGCGTGAAGTGTTTAGATTTTGCTGATGCAATGGCGAGTGGTTTTGTAACAGAACAAGATCTGGTGATGCCATATGTTCGTGCGCTCGGCGAAGTTGTGGATATGCAAGCTATCCAAAAATCAGGATTAAAAATCGGTGTCGATCCTCTGGGTGGTTCCGGTATTGAATACTGGAAAAAAATTGCAGAGTATTATCAATTAGATATTGAAATTGTTAATGACCAGCTAGACCAAACATTCCGCTTTATGCCATTAGACCACGATGGTGTGATCCGCATGGACTGTTCATCCCGCTGGGCGATGGCAGGCTTGCTGGGCATGAAGGAAAATTTTGATTTAGCGTTTGCGAACGATCCGGATTATGATCGCCACGGTATTGTTACCCCAAGCGGGTTAATGAATCCTAACCACTATCTTGCTGTTGCTATTGATTATCTATTCCAACATCGCCCTCAATGGGGCAAAGAAGTTGCTGTAGGTAAAACGTTAGTTTCCAGCGCCATGATTGACCGTGTTGTTAATGATATTGGCCGTGAACTCATTGAAGTGCCTGTCGGTTTTAAATGGTTTGTGGATGGTTTATTTAACGGCAGCCTTGGTTTTGGTGGCGAAGAGAGTGCTGGTGCTTCATTTTTAAAATTTGATGGCACGCCGTGGTCGACGGATAAAGACGGAATTATTCTATGTCTGCTTGCTGCAGAAATTACAGCGGTAACAGGGGAAAACCCTCAGCAGCGTTATAATAAACTCGCTGAAAAATTTGGGGCTCCAATCTACAGTCGTATCCAAGCGAAAGCGACCCACGAGCAGAAAGCTAAGTTAAGCAAATTGTCGCCAGAAATGGTATCAGCAGACACACTAGCGGGTGATAAAATTACTCAGCGTTTAACAGCGGCTCCAGGCAATGGTGCATCAATTGGTGGGTTAAAAATCATGACTGACTATGGTTGGTTTGCCGCTCGCCCATCAGGTACTGAAGAAGCCTACAAAATTTACTGTGAAAGCTTCCGTGGTGAAGAACATCTTCACTTGATTGAGAAAGAAGCGATTGAAATCGTCAGTAAAGTCATTAGCTAATTATTGTCTTTAAAGCGGGTGGTAATCGCCCGCTTTTCATCATTAAATCCCCGACTACAAAATAAAGCAGATTCGAGATTTTATCCCCTTTTTAGCACACATTACTTCATAAAATTGCGGTAGCTGATTCTGTGACGCTATTAACAAAATTGTTTTCTTTTTTTTACCCTTCAAATTTGACCTTTTGTTTTTGTCATCGATACGTAATAACCGTTGCAGCTAGTGGCACGGAATGATACAACTTTAGGTATCTGAGTGATGTTAACTAACAATATTGAAGGTAGGTAAGGTCAATGAGTCAGGTTTATAATTTTAGCGCAGGACCGGCAATGTTACCCATTGAAGTCATGCGCCGTGCAGAGCAAGAATTTTGTAACTGGAAAGGTTTAGGGGTTTCTGTGATGGAAGTGAGCCATCGCGGGAAGGATTTTATTGAAGTTGCGAAAGAAGCAGAACAAGATTTACGCGACTTATTAAATATCCCTGATAACTATAAAGTTTTATTCTGTCATGGTGGTGCTCGTGCTCACTTTGCCACGCTGCCAATGAACCTGTTAGGCGATAAAACGACAGCTGACTACATTGTCAGTGGCTATTGGTCTGAATCGGCAGCCAAAGAAGCTCAAAAATATTGCACACCGAACGTGATTGATGTCGTTCAAGAAAACAACGGTGTTATCAGCATTAAACCAATGAGTGAATGGCCATTAAGCAAAGATGCTGCCTATGTTCATTACTGCCCGAATGAAACCATTGGTGGCTTAGCTATCCATGAAGAGCCTGATTTCCCTGCGGACAAAATTATTGTTGCTGACTATTCATCTGCGATTTTATCTAAACCTATCGATGTAAGTCGCTATGGTGTGATTTATGCCGGTGCACAGAAAAATATTGGTCCAGCAGGTTTAACGCTGGTTATCATTCGTGAAGACCTACTAGGCAAAGCTTCGCCTCAAACGCCATCTGTTTTCGATTACACTGTACTTGCGCAATATGAATCCATGTTCAATACTCCGCCAACTTTTGCTTGGTATTTAGCGGGTATGGTTTTCAAATGGTTAAAAGAGCAAGGCGGATTGCAGGAAATTGCAAAACGTAACTATGAAAAATCACAGTTACTGTATAGCGCAATTGATGACAGTGAATTCTATATTAACCGTGTCGCAGTGGAAAACCGTTCTTGGATGAACGTACCATTCCAAATGCAAAACCCTGCACTGGATGCAACATTTATCGAAGATGCTAAAAACCAAGGGTTATTATCACTAAAAGGCCACAAGGTTTCAGGCGGAATGCGTGCATCTATTTATAATGCGATGCCGCTGGCGGGTGTTCAGGCGTTAGTCGACTTTATGGCTGATTTTGAACGCCATCATGCCTAATTTATGATGTACTAGTAGTCAAGCCGATTTGCTCAGGAAGAACGAGTCGGCTTATTAATTTAAATAACGATAAAAAAGTAGCAAATCACATCGGAGAAATCACTTTTCATGCAATCCCTGACATTACAACCAATTTCTTCAATTAATGGCACCATTAATCTGCCGGGGTCAAAAAGTGTCTCCAACCGCGCACTTCTATTAGCCGCCATGGCAAAAGGCACCACGGTACTGACTAACTTATTAGACAGTGATGATATTCGCCATATGCTGAATGCATTAAGCCTGCTAGGTGTTAAATATCAATTATCTGAAGATAAAACTCGTTGCCAAGTTGAAGGGATAAATGGCTGTTTATCTCATCAAAGTGAGCTTGAGATCTTTTTAGGTAATGCGGGCACCGCGATGCGTCCATTAACAGCAGCACTGTCATTATGCGCAAATAATATTGTGCTGACAGGCGAGCCTCGAATGAAAGAGCGCCCAATTGGTCACTTAGTTGATGCCTTAAGAGAAGGCGGTGCTGATATTGATTATCTTGAACAAGAAAATTACCCTCCGATGCGCTTAAATGGTGGCTTTGTTGGTGGGAATATTTCCGTAGATGGCTCGGTTTCTAGCCAATTTTTAACCGCATTATTAATGGCAGCGCCTTTAGCTTCTCAGGACACGGTAATTACTATTGCGGGTGATTTGGTTTCCAAGCCTTATATCGACATTACGCTGGCATTAATGAAAACCTTTGGTGTGGATGTTGAAAATCATCAATACCAAAAATTTGTGATTAAAGGCCAGCAGCAGTATGTATCCCCAGGTGAGTACCTTGTCGAGGGGGATGCGTCTTCTGCTTCTTATTTCCTCGCCGCAGCAGCGATTAAAGGCGGCGTAGTCCGAGTCACTGGGATCGGCCGTAATAGCTTACAGGGTGATACTAAGTTCGCTAACGTTTTGGAAAAAATGGGCGCAATTATCCGCTGGGGGGATGATTACGTTGAATGTGAGCGTGGCACTCTGAACGGCATTGATATGGATATGAACGCTATTCCCGATGCAGCGATGACTATCGGAACGGTCGCTCTATTTGCAAAGGGCGAGACAGTCATTCGTAATATCTATAACTGGCGAGTGAAAGAAACAGATCGATTATATGCAATGGCGACCGAACTGCGTAAAGTGGGCGCGGAAGTAGAAGAAGGGCATGATTTTATCCGTGTCGTACCACCAGCCCAGATAAAACACGCTGAAATCGAAACCTATAATGACCATCGTATCGCGATGTGCTTTTCATTGGTAGCGCTTTCCGATACCCCTGTGACGATTCTAGATCCGGGTTGTACAGCAAAAACTTTCCCTGATTATTTCCAGCAACTCGCACGATTAAGTCACTAACTGAATTGGATTGGTTGATTAACATCAATGTGTTATCAACCAATTTTTTCCTTTCATTTTCCTTACCTTCAATCTATTTTTATTTGCAACAAACTCACCTGCGTATTTCACAATATCGATGAGTAGGTATAATACTCCCACAGATTTTAATTGCGGGTAGCTGAAGCTATTTGCAGGAAAGGAGATTTTTTATGGTGGCTATCGCCCCTGTAATCACGGTTGATGGACCAAGCGGAGCGGGTAAGGGTACTCTTTGCCAAGCATTAGCAAATGAATTTGGATGGCAATTATTAGACTCTGGTGCGATTTACCGCGTATTAGCGTTAGCGGCTCTGCATCACCACGTCGATATTCAATCTGAAGATGCTTTAGTGCCTTTAGCTGCAAATTTAGATGTGCGTTTTGTACCTGAAGAAAATCGTTTAAAAGTTATTCTCGAAGGTGAAGATGTGTCTAATGAAATTAGGCAAGAAACTGTCGGGAACACCGCATCTCAAACAGCCACATTCCCACGCGTGCGAGAAGCACTGTTAAGACGCCAGCGAGCATTTAGAATGATGCCCGGTTTAATCGCTGATGGTCGTGATATGGGTACGGTGGTTTTTCCTGATGCGCCAGTGAAAATTTTTCTGGATGCCTCCGCCGAGGAGCGAGCTCATCGCCGGATGAAGCAGTTGCAGGAGAAAGGGTTTGATGTTAACTTTGAGCGACTTTTGACCGAAATTCAAGAGCGCGATTATCGGGATCGTAACCGTCCGGTTGCTCCTCTTATTGCCGCTAAAGATGCGTTAGTGCTGGACTCCACAAGTATGTCTATTGAGGAAGTTATTGAAAAAGCACGCACCTACGCGAAAAAAATTCTACAATTATCGTGATAATAGGCTTTATTTTAGCTTATAATTAGATAATATACGCAATTACCTCCATGCTGGTTATTTTCTAGCATGGTTAAAACCTTACGACAAGGAGTGTTGTGGGGTATGTGAAACAACCCCATTTGGCGGGATGCTAAATGGACGTTAATATAAGACACTTGAAGATCATTAATATGACTGAATCTTTTGCTCAACTCTTTGAAGAATCCCTGCAGAATATTGAAACTCGTCCTGGTTCTATTGTACGCGGTACAGTAGTTGCTATCGATAAAGACGTAGTCCTGGTAGACGCAGGTCTTAAATCAGAATCTGCTATCCCAGTAGAACAGTTCAAAAATGCTCAGGGTGAGCTGGAAATCCAAGTTGGCGACGAAATCGATGTAGCTCTGGATGCAGTAGAAGATGGTTTCGGTGAAACTATTCTGTCTCGTGAGAAAGCTAAACGTCATGAAGCATGGCTGATGCTGGAAAAAGCTTACGAAGAAGCTGAAACTGTAACTGGTGTTATCAACGGTAAAGTTAAAGGTGGTTTCACTGTAGAACTGAACGGCATTCGTGCTTTCTTACCAGGTTCACTGGTAGATGTACGCCCAGTTCGTGATACTACGCACTTGGAAGGCAAAGAGCTTGAGTTCAAAGTAATCAAGCTGGATCAGAAACGCAACAACGTTGTTGTTTCTCGTCGTGCTGTAATTGAATCTGAAAGCAGCGCTGAGCGCGATCAACTGCTGGAAAACCTGCAAGAAGGCATGGAAGTTAAAGGTATCGTTAAGAACCTTACTGACTACGGTGCATTCGTTGATCTGGGCGGTGTTGACGGCCTGCTGCACATCACTGACATGGCTTGGAAACGTGTTAAACACCCAAGCGAAATCGTCAACGTTGGTGATGAAATCAATGTTAAAGTTCTGAAATTCGACCGTGAGCGCACTCGTGTTTCTCTGGGTCTGAAACAACTGGGCGAAGATCCTTGGGTCGCAATCGCTAAACGTTACCCAGAAGGTACTAAACTGACTGGTCGCGTTACTAACCTGACTGACTACGGTTGCTTCGTAGAAATCGAAGAAGGCGTTGAAGGTCTGGTTCACGTTTCAGAAATGGATTGGACTAACAAAAACATCCACCCATCTAAAGTTGTTAACGTTGGTGATGTTGTTGAAGTTATGGTTCTGGATATCGATGAAGAACGTCGTCGTATCTCTTTAGGCCTGAAACAATGCAAATCTAACCCATGGCAGCAATTCGCTGAGACTCACAACAAAGGCGACCGTGTTGAAGGTAAGATCAAGTCAATCACTGACTTCGGTATCTTCATTGGTCTAGACGGCGGCATCGATGGCCTGGTTCACCTGTCTGACATCTCCTGGAACGTTGCAGGCGAAGAAGCAGTTCGTGACTACAAAAAAGGCGACGAAATCGCAGCTGTTGTTCTGCAAGTCGACGCAGAGCGTGAGCGTATCTCTCTGGGCGTTAAACAGTTAGCTGAAGATCCATTCAACAACTACCTGGCAGCAACCAAGAAAGGCGCAATCGTTACTGGTAAAGTAATCGCAGTTGATGCTAAAGGTGCAACTGTAGAGCTGACTCTGGGCGTTGAAGGTTACCTGCGTGCATCAGAAGCTTCACGTGACCGTGTTGAAGATGCAACTCTGGTTCTGAACGTTGGTGATGATGTTGAAGCTAAATACACTGGTGTTGACCGTAAAAACCGTGTAATCAACCTGTCTGTTCGCGCTAAAGACGAAGCTGATGAGAAAGACGCTGTCGCAGCTGTGAACAAGCAAGAAGATACTGCATTCGGCAACAATGCAATGGCTGAAGCTTTCAAAGCAGCTAAAGGCGAATAATTAAGTGGGGGTAACTTCGGTTACCCCTTTGTATCGGTAGTTTAGGGAGGTACTATGACCAAGTCTGAATTAATTGAAAGACTGGCTAGCCAGCAGTCTCATCTTTCAGCAAAAACCGTTGAGGAAGCTGTAAAGGAAATACTTGAGCATATGGCTGATACGTTAGCTGAAGGCGAGCGTATTGAAGTCCGTGGATTCGGCAGTTTTTCTCTTCACTACCGTGCTCCACGCGTTGGCCGTAACCCAAAAACAGGTGATAAAGTGGAACTGGAAGGTAAATACGTTCCCCACTTTAAACCAGGTAAAGAGTTACGCGACCGTGTAAATATTTACGGCCAATAATCGACTGTAAATCTTAATTATTACTATAAAACAGCGCTTATATTGATATAGCGCTGTTTTTTTTATGTCTGCAATCTACCCTTTCAATTTTCCCTATATTTCTTTCGAACATCTTATTGAATCCATCATTTGAAGTTATTTTTGCGAAGTGCTTCGCAACTCAATTTTTAATTCTTTTGCATTACACATCATTTTGGAATCACGATTTAAACTTTCTAATTATAAGGTTATTGAATCACGGTGGATGCATTTAACTTATCTGTATAGGAATAATTGTAGGTAGGTTTAAATTCGATGGGAAACTATAGCCAGTATTATCAAAATACGGTCTCTTATACAGAAGCTTCTATTGCACTAATTATTGGTACGCTACCACTACTTTTATTGCCAAATCTTCCTCGTTCTAGTCACTATTTAGTGACCGGTATTATTCTGCTAGTTACTCTGGTTATTATTTGGCGCAATAAGAGAGTTCGATTTTTGGCATTAATGGGAATGGGATTTCTTTGGGCTTGCTGGCATGGTGTTGAAGTACGAAAGAAAATCGACATTTTAAGCAGTTCTCATCGTCAATGGGATATTACGATTATTAGTATTCCACTAAATCAGGATGAGGTTAAAAAGAGAGTAAGGATAGATAGAGTCGATGGAGCACGAATTTTTCCTCCGCTCTATGCTTCATGGAATTTAAAACAAAATAATCATGAAAATGTGTGTGCAGGGCAGCAATGGCGAGTTGTTGGTAAGCTAAATCCAGCTCATGCTTCTCTGAATGAGGGTGGATTTGATCTGCAAAGGCATTTCATTGCTCAACGAGTCATCGGTACACTAAAAATCAAACAAGCAGTACAAATAGACCAGCAATGTTCTCTACGGCAAAAAATTATTGACCAGTTCGGCGAAATACTTTCGACACGACAAAATCATGGAATTATTTATGCGTTAATGTTTGGGGAAAGAGGACGGCTTTCTGTCGAACATATACAATTATTGCAATCAACAGGATTGACACACTTGATCGCAATCTCTGGATTGCATATTGGAATCGCCTATTTAATTGGTTACTTATGCGCTCGCTTATTGCAATTTTTCCTACCCGTTAAATGGATAGGTGAGAATTTACCATTATTTTCAGGCGTTATATTTGCCTTACTCTATGCTTGGTTGTCGAATTTTGCGATTCCAGCAACTCGCGCTGTATTTGCATTGCTATTTTGGATTTATGTTCGTAAGCAGCCATTTTTTTGTTTTCCGTGGCAATGGGCGTTATGGAGTATTGCTGGGATTTTATTGTTTGATCCGCTTGCCATCCTTTCCGATAGCTTTTGGTTATCAAGCTTTGCTGTATTAGCTATTCTGTATTGGTTTCGTATTTTTCCTATTTCGTCTACGTTGAGTTGTCATCCAATCATGGGAAAAATAGTGCCACTAATTCATCTGCAAATTGGTTTATTGATTTTACTAATACCTATTCAAGTATTGCTGTTTAACGGTATTAATGTCATGAGCTTATTTGCAAACTTATGGTTTGTGCCTCTTATTACTTGGGGAGTAGTACCCGTTATTTTTAGCACGCTATTGCTGCCTCTGAGATCTTGGCATAATGTTGCTTTCGGACTAATTGATAATATTCTCGAGTTTGGGCTAAGACCTCTGACATATTTAAGCGGGTTTTGGACTGAAATTAACACAATGTCTATTTACACCGTGTTTTTTTGTTGGGTATTTGCTTTCATTATCTTATTCGGTTGGTATAAAAATTATCTTGGTTTATTAAGTTGTATTGGTTTTTTATTATTTTTTACTAAGAGTCAAAACCAGCATGAAGAGCATGACTGGTGCTTAACTTTGTTGGATATTGGACATGGGCTTGCTGTGGTTATGGTGCAAAATCAACAAGCGGTTTTATATGATACGGGAAACCGCTGGAGTGATGGAAGCAATGCGAAGCGGCAAATTATTCCTTTCTTAAAGCATCATCAAATCACGCCTATTAACGTAATCTTAAGTCATAATCACCTTGACCATACTGGTGGTACTTCTGATTTAATCGAAGCATACCCATGGTTAAGTTTACGTAGCAGCTTTGGTCAACCCAATCATCTTGCTTGTTATCAAGGACAACGTTGGCAATGGGGAATGTTAAGGTTCGAAGTATTGTGGCCCGATAAATTATCTGAGATATCGCATAATAATGATTCTTGCGTGATTCAGGTCAGTGATGGGTATCGGCGACTATTACTTACGGGGGATTTGGAAAAACAAGGTGAAAAAAAGTTAGTATTACAAAATGATGGGCAGCTCAAAGCGGATATTTTATTTGTTCCTCATCATGGGAGTAATACATCTTCAACATCTTTATTTATACGAAAAGTACGGCCAACGTTGGCACTCGTTTCCTCTGCGAGATATAGCCCATGGAAAATTCCATCAGATAAAGTCTATTTGCGCTATGCTAAAAAGAATATTCAGTGGCTAAATACGGCGGATGAGGGGCAGGTAACAATATGTTTTAAAAAAGAAAAAATGGAGATTTTGCGTTACAGAAAAGAAATTAATCCACGTTGGTATCATCTGTGGTTTGGTGATCGCCAATTTCCCTTGTAGAATAGTGCGCTTACATTAAGTCTGGTAATAAAAGCATGAATGATCAAGACCTATCGACAAAGCAAACATTTAAGCGCCTATGGCCAACCATTGCGCCTTTTAAAATTGGATTAGTTGTTGCAGCAATTGCTCTTATCATCAACGCCGCAGGTGATGCGTTTATGATTTCTTTATTGAAACCATTATTAGATGACGGTTTTGGTAAAGCGGATAACAACACATTGAAGTGGTTACCGTTGGCAATTTTAGGCTTGATGATCGTGCGTGGATCTTCAAGTTTCGTCTCTACATACTGCGTTTCTTGGGTGTCAGGAAAAGTAGTGATGAGTATGCGCCGCAAATTATTTGGTCATATGATGGGAATGCCGGTGAGCTATTTTGACCAGCAATCCACAGGGACTTTATTATCGCGTATTACCTATGATTCAGAGCAGGTTGCATCTTCGGCTTCCGGTGCTCTCATTACCATTATTCGCGAAGGAACTTATATCATCGCGTTATTTGGTATTATGTTTTATAACAGCTGGCAATTGTCGTTGATTTTGATTGCTATTGCTCCTGTCGTCTCTATCACCATCCGCGTAGTTTCTAAGCGTTTTCGTAAAATTAGCAAAAACATGCAAACGGGTATGGGACATGTGACGACTAGCGCTGAGCAGATGCTTAAAGGCCATAAAGAAGTCCTCATTTTTGGTGGGCAGAAAGTCGAAACTGAACGTTTTGATAAAGTCAGCAATAATATGCGCCGTCAAAATATGAAGATGGTTAGCGCCTCAGCTATTTCTGACCCTATTGTTCAGATGATTGCCTCTTTTGCATTAGCGTTTGTTTTGTACGCAGCAAGTTTCCCTGAAATTAAAGAGCAATTATCGCCAGGTACGATAGGTGTTGTTTTCTCGTCCATGTTTGCGTTAATGCGCCCACTTAAGTCTCTAACTAATGTTAATGCGCAATTCCAGCGTGGAATGGCAGCTTGCCAAACGTTATTTGCGATTTTAGATACTGAAAAAGAGAAAGATGAAGGAACGAAAGTTCTGACTCAAGTGAAAGGTGATATTGAGTTCGACTCAGTCACGTTTACTTATCAAACCAAAGAGCACCCTGCACTAGAGGATGTTTCTTTTACGCTACCTGCAGGCAAATCCGTTGCTTTAGTGGGACGCTCGGGTTCAGGTAAATCGACCATCGCTAACTTAATTACCCGCTTCTATGATATCGATAAGGGCAGTATCCGTATTGATGGGCATGATATTCGTGATTACACCTTAGAGTCATTGCGTAGCCAAGTGGCTCTGGTTTCCCAGCATGTATATTTATTCAACGATACTGTTGCGAATAATATTGCCTATGCGACAGATGGGCGATATAGCCGAGCAGAAATTGAAAAAGCCGCTGAAATGGCTTATGCCATGGACTTTATACAAAAGCTGGATAATGGCTTAGATACGATGATTGGTGAAAATGGTGTAATGCTTTCCGGTGGTCAACGCCAGCGTATTGCAATTGCTCGTGCATTATTACGTGATGCACCAATTTTGATTCTAGATGAAGCAACATCCGCTCTGGATACTGAATCAGAGCGTGCAATTCAAGCTGCATTAGATGAATTACAGAAGAATAGAACTTCATTAGTCATTGCTCACCGTTTATCCACTATTGAAAATGCGGATCAAATCTTGGTTGTACAAGATGGTCATATCATTGAACGTGGTGACCACTCAACGCTATTAGCGAAAAATGGGGCATACGCGCAATTACATAGGATCCAATTTAAGAATGATTGAGCGAATTTGGTCCGGTAAATCATGGCTTTATATTTTGTTGCTTCCATTATCATTTCTGTATGGAGTGATAACGTTAGTACGTCATATTGGCTATAAAACCGGATTATTTCGCTCATGGAAAGCCCCTGTACCTGTTGTGGTCGTGGGAAATTTAACGGCAGGGGGAAATGGAAAAACCCCTGTGGTTATTTGGCTAGTTGAATCGCTCATGAAACAAGGTGTTCGTGTTGGGGTTGTTTCTCGTGGATATGGAGGTCAATCTGAGCATTATCCACTAGTGTTAGACCAAACGACAACGACGGCAGCCGCAGGTGATGAGCCAGTTTTGATTTATCATCGTACTCATGCGCCTGTTGCGGTGGCTCCAAAACGTAGTGATGCCATTAAAGCATTACTCGATAATTTTCAATTAGATATTATTGTTACAGACGACGGTTTACAGCATTATGCATTGCAACGTGACTATGAAATCGTTGTCATTGATGGGCAGCGTCGTTTTGGTAATGGCTGGTGGTTACCCGCGGGACCAATGCGTGAACGCGCAGGGCGATTAAAGACAGTGAACGCCATGATTGTAAATGGTGGTGTTCCTAACTCGAATGAAACACTGATGTCCCTAGAAGGGGATATGGCAGTGAACCTCGTTACAGGCGAAAAAATCTCGGTCACTGAGCTTAACAATGTGGTTGCGATGGCTGGAATAGGTCATCCACCTCGTTTTTTCTCTTCTTTAGAAAGTAAGGGATTAACACTCATTAATACTCATGCGTTTTCTGATCATCAAGCTTATAGCCAGCTGCAACTTGCTCCTTTAGCTGAAACAAATCAAAATTTACTGATGACTGAAAAGGATGCTGTTAAATGCCATTCCTTCGCACAGACCAATTGGTGGTATCTTCCTGTGGAAGCGCATTTTGATAAAATAGGCGAACAACGACTCTTAAGTGAAATAAAATCACTTATCTGAAATAAAACAGCTTGCTTTTAGGATTAATTTCAGATAATAATACCTGCAATGTGATGCAGATCTACTTATTATGTACCAAGTTGCAATACATTAATAAGTGGATTATTTGCTAGCTTTAATTTTACGACCCGTTCTTGAGTTAGTCACTTATCCTCGCAAGACACTACTTACTCTACTATTTCGTGTTGTCATCATAATGTCAAAATAGACTGTTAAGTTCACGGTAAATGTGTGGTGCCTGAAACCTACACTTGGGTCGTTATAAGATATGCATAAACATTTGATGCATAAATTGGTTAAGTTAATTACTCTTAATTATGTTAATAGATTAGCTTGAATAGATAGGTCAGAATGAACTGATCGAAATAAATAGTTCAGCAAAATAAATGGAATAACGTGTAGAGAGTAATGATACAAATATAAAAAATTGTTCTCGGAACAAGAAGGAGTTTTAATATGAATTTTCAATTACATATGGGCCAAGTTAAATGGTTTGACGCAAAAGAAGGTTACGGCTTTATTTCACCTCGTAATGGTGGCGATGATATCTTCGTAACAACCAAGTCAATTGCGAATAAAAAAATCAAATCTTTATCTGAAGGTCAAAACGTCGAGTTCTCTGTTACTCGTAATTCAGATGGCATAACGGCAAGAGACGTTATCGCTTACTAATTGAATTCTTAACAGAAATATTTCTCCTGCACTATCCTCTCATTCTTCGCAGGAGATCTTAATAAGCAAGAATAGAGTTAACGGTGATACCTGCATGTGATATCCTGACGCCAAGTGAGTTTAAATCCATTTGGGAGAAAACATGGATCACCGTTTACTTGAAATTGTTGCTTGCCCATCCTGTCACGGCAAACTAAGTTACAACAAAGAAAACCTCGAATTAATCTGCAAGTTTGATCATCTCGCTTTTCCTGTTCGCGATGGTATCCCCGTTTTACTTGAGAACGAAGCACGTAAAGTTGCTTTAGACGAAGGACTGTAATCCTATGTTTACCGTCATTATTCCTGCGCGTTACGCTTCAACACGATTACCGGGTAAGCCTTTAGCAGATATTCACGGTAAACCGATGGTTGTTCGTGTCATGGAGCAAGCGATTAAGTCAGGCGCCAGCCGAGTTATTATTGCAACTGACCACTCGGATGTCGCTGCAGCGGTCATCGCAGCAGGTGGGGAAGCTTGTATGACTAATCCCGATCATCAATCTGGCACGGAACGTTTGGCTGAAGTGATTGACACTTACGGCTTTTCCGATGACGAAATTATTGTCAATGTGCAGGGTGATGAACCGCTGATCCCACCTGAAATCATCCGCCAAGTCGCTCATAATTTGCAAGGTAGTCAGGCAAATATGGGAACACTCGCTGTCCCTATTCATTGTGCGCAAGAAGCCTTTAATCCGAATGCGGTGAAGGTTGTGATGGATAAAGACGGTTACGCGCTTTATTTTTCTCGAGCGACAATTCCGTGGGATAGAGACCAATTTGCAAAGAGTAAAGAGACCATCGGTGATACTTTCTTGCGCCACATTGGTATCTACGCTTATCGCGCTGGCTTTATTCGTCGTTATATCGCATGGGATGCTAGCCCATTAGAGAAAATCGAGATGCTAGAGCAGCTTCGTGTGCTTTGGTATGGTGAGAAAATTCATGTGGCGGTTGCTGAAAAGGCACCAGGCGCAGGGGTGGATACGCCAGAAGATCTCGAATTGGTAAGACAAGAATTTCAGCCATAATTTCTAGTGTGAATAATGGTCTGATAAAACAAGGGGAAACTGAATAAGTTTCCCCTTTGTATTTACTCCGCCTGATTATCTTCGAGTGGCTGGGTATTATCGGGTTTTAAGTGCCACCAAATTGAACCAATGAGCTCATACCATGCTCGTTCACTGTGGCTAAAATAAAATGCGGAAGGAATGTAGCGCTCCCAAGGATTCAAATCGCTGGTGATCACCAATTGATTGGCTGGGGCTGGATAAGGCTGCATTCCACGACTCGTAAACATCTTCAACGCACGGGGTAAATGGTTCGCTGAAGTCACTAACAAGAATGGCTGCTTACCAATAATTTTTTCCACTTCATAGGCTTCTTCTTGCGTATCTTTCGGTTCGGTTAGCGGGATTGTATCTGTCGCTGGAACCCCTAAAGATTGAGCGACCATGGATGCGACTTCGGCGCTACTGATTGGGCTACTGGCTTTACCGCCAGTAAAAATTAATTTGCTACCCGGATGTTGCAGATAAAGACGTACCCCTTCAGTGACTCGAGGCAAGCTGTTACTGAGTAAATTCGAGCTAGGACTCCAGTCTGGGTTATAGGTAAATCCACCGCCCAAAACCACAATATACTTTATCTCTTTAGGTGGATTCGTGGTGATAAGCTCATAACGTTTATCATATGGGCCTTCAACGGGCGCCAGTAACCTATCAGAAATAGGTTGTAGCCCTAATAGCGCGATGATAACAAGGCTTAATGTCACTAAGGATTTTCCACTTTTTTGCCAGCGGGTAAACCATAATAAAATCAGTCCAATTCCCCCAATAATCAATAATAAGGGCAGAGGCATTAATAGTGAACCAAGGTATTTTTTAAGCAGAAATAACATAGAAAGCCTGTTATGAAGATAATGTAAGCGAATAGGGTCAAATGTAGCTGCATCAGCAATAAAATGCCATGTAAAATAAATCGGATACAAAATAAAGTACTATGCAAAAACAGCTAGATTATCTGTTATAATTCTTGGTTTTGATATGCTGTAAATAACTCATGATAGGTAACTGGAACGCAGATGGCAGACCGCAACTTTGATGATATTGTCGATAAATTTGCAAAAAATATTTATGGAACGACAAAAGGAAAAATTCGCGAAGCGGTAGTTTGGCAAGATCTGACCCAGTTACTGGAAACGCATTTTCAAGGTCAAACATTACGTATATTAGATGCGGGCGGCGGAGAAGGTCATTTTTCTCGTCAATTAGCGGCAATGGGTCATCAGGTTATTCTTTGCGATTTATCCGAAGAAATGTTAGAACGGGCATCGGTGCTTGCTGATGAACAAGGAATTAGCGAGAATATCAGCTTCATTCATTGTGCCGTACAGGATGTCGCTCAACATCTTGATGAACCTGTTGATTTTGTCTTATTTCATGCGGTACTTGAATGGATTAGCGACCAGAAATATGCATTAGAGCAACTGGCAGAGATTATCAGGCCGGAAGGCATATTTTCTGTCATGTTCTATAATGCAAATGGCTTGGTGATGCGTAATGCAATTTTAGGTAATTTTCATCTCGCAACTCCTCATATCCAGCGTCGTCGCAAACGTTCATTATCGCCACAGAACCCGCTTTTTCCTCAACAGGTTGATGAGTGGCTTATTGGTTGTGGTATGGATATTTTAGGCAAAAGTGGCGTCAGAGTGTTCCATGATTATTTGCAAAGTAGACAATTACAACAAAAAGACTTTCCAGCGTTATTGGCGCTTGAGCAACAATATTGTCGTGAAGAACCCTATATTAGCATGGGGCGATATATTCATGTCATGGCACGCAAACAAACCCAAAAGGACGATTTATGAGTGATTTTTCCCAGACCGTCCCTGAACTCGTGTCTTGGGCACGAAAAAATGATTTTGCGATTTCCCTACCCGCAGAGCGCCTAGCATTTTTGCTGGCCGTCGCAGTACTTAACAGTGAGCGGGTGAACGGTGAAATGAGTGAAGGGGAGCTGGTGGATGCGTTTCGAGAAGTGTGCAAAGGCTTCGAACAAACCACCGAATCACTGGCAGTCAGAGCGAACAACGCCATCAACGACATGGTTCGCCAAAAAATATTTAACCGCTTTGCCAGCGACATTGTCGAAGGAAATGCGATTTATCGCCTAACGCCACTCGGCATTGGCATTAGTGATTACTATATTCGTCAACGCGAATTTTCGACATTAAGATTGTCGATGCAGTTATCGATTGTGGCGGGAGAGCTACAGCGTGCAGCGGAATCAGCCGAAGAAGGTGGTGATGAATTTTATTGGCACCGTCATGTTTTTGCGCCATTAAAATATTCAGTCGCTGAAATTTTTGACAGTATTGACCTGTCACAGCGAATTATGGACGAGCAACAAAACAGCGTTAAAGATGATATTGCTGCACTTTTAAACCAAGACTGGCAGGCAGCAATTGCCAACTGTGAGCAGCTACTTTCTGAAAC
Organism: Providencia sp. JUb39; assembly: GCF_012272845.1. Classification (NCBI taxonomy): domain Bacteria; kingdom Pseudomonadati; phylum Pseudomonadota; class Gammaproteobacteria; order Enterobacterales; family Morganellaceae; genus Providencia; species Providencia sp. JUb39. The sequence goes on from NZ_JAAWXD020000001.1 coordinate 1,419,210, forward strand.
GTCCGGCACATTAAGAGAATTGCAAGACACGTTAGAAGCCGCTGGCGATAAGCTACAGGCAAACCTACTGCGTATTCAAGAAGCGAACATGAATGCGCCGCAGTTCTCGGAAATGGTCGACCGATTAATCTTTGATTTGCAAAACAAGCTAGACCGTATTGTGAGCTGGGGGCAGCAGTCCATTGATTTATGGATTGGTTACGACCGACATGTTCACAAATTTATCCGTACAGCGATTGATATGGATAAAAATCGTATATTTTCTCAACGTTTACGTCAATCTGTACAGCAGTACCTCGATAGCCCTTGGGCACTCACCTATGCCAATGCGGATAGGCTTTTTGATATGCGTGATGAGGAGCTGGCACTTCATGATCAAGAGGTGATGGGGGAACTCCCACCTGATCTGGAATTTGAAGAGTTCAGTGAACTTAATGACCAATTAGCGGCGTTAATCGAAGCGCAACTTGCATTCTATAAAACGGATAACAAACCGCTGGATGTCGGTCACGTATTACAGAGTTATCTGACGCAATACCCGCAGAAACGCCATTTTGATGTTGCGCGTATTATTATCGATCAGGCTGTAAAACTAGGTATCGCAGAGGCTGATCTGGCGGGATTACCGGCAGAATGGCGCGCTATTAATGATCACGGAGCCAAGGTACAGGCACATGTCATCGACAAATATTGAACAATTTATGCCAGTTAAACTGGCTCAAGCACTAGCTAACCCTATTTTTCCTGAGCTGGACAGCCAACTGCGTGCTGGTCGCCATATTAGTATTGATGACCTTGATAATCATGCATTTTTAATGGATTTTCAGGAATCGTTAGAGCAATTTTATGCTCGTTATAATGTTGAACTGATCCGGGCGCCAGAAGGCTTTTTCTATTTGCGTCCCCGCTCAAGCACCTTAATTCCCCGTTCTGTTTTGTCTGAACTGGACATGATGGTGGGTAAAATTCTGTGCTACCTCTATTTGAGTCCTGAGCGTCTAACCAACCAAGGGGTCTTTACCTCTCAAGAGCTGTTTGAAGAATTATTGTCGCTGGCCGACGAAAGCAAATTACTGAAATTTGTTAACCAACGCTCCACAGGTTCAGACCTTGATAAACAAAAATTACAGGAAAAACTGAGAACCTCCTTAAACCGTTTACGCCGTTTAGGTATGGTCTATTTCCTGCAAAATGACTCCAGCAAATTTATTATTAATGAGTCTGTATTCCGCTTTGGTGCGGATGTACGTAGTGGCGATAACCCTCAAGAAGCACAATTACGCATGATCCGCGATGGTGAAGCGGTCTCTCTTGAAGGGGAATTGTCGCTAAGAGACAGCGATGAAGACGAAACGGATGAGAGTCAAGATCTGGCTGACAGTGAAGAGGATGAACAAGAATGATTGAACGCGGAAAATTTCGCTCACTGACGCTGGTGAATTGGAACGGCTTTTTTGCTCGTACTTTTGACCTTGATGAATTAGTCACCACCCTGTCTGGCGGAAATGGTGCGGGTAAATCCACCACCATGGCGGCCTTTATTACCGCCATGATCCCTGACTTAACATTACTGCATTTCCGTAATACCACAGAAGCAGGAGCCACCTCGGGTTCCCGTGATAAAGGTCTACACGGAAAGCTGCGTCCTGGTGTCTGTTATGCCGTACTGGATGTGTTAAACTCTAAACATCAACGAGTTATGGTCGGTGTTCGCTTACAGCAAGTAGCAGGACGCGATAAAAAAGTCGATATCAAACCGTTTATGATCCAAGGCGTGCCATTAGCAACAGTGCCAACGGAAGTATTAACGGAAGTGTTTGAAGGGCGCCAAGCTAAGGTTATTCCGTTGAATGACCTGAAAGAGCGCGTAGAAAAACAAGAAGGCATCCAATTTAAGCAATTTAACTCGATCACGGACTACCACTCAGTATTATTTGAATTGGGTGTACTGCCAAAACGCCTGCGTTCAGCAGGCGACCGTAGTAAATATTATCGTTTGATTGAAGCCTCCTTATATGGCGGTATTTCCAGCGCGATTACTCGCTCACTACGTGATTATTTATTACCGGAAAACAGTGGCGTACGTAAAGCATTCCAAGATATGGAGGCGGCATTACGTGAAAACCGTTTAACACTGGAAGCCATCCGCGTAACACAATCTGACCGTGATTTATTCAAACATTTGATCAGCGAAGCCACAGACTATGTATCTGCGGACTATATGCGCCACTCAAATGAACGTCGAATTCACTTAGATGCGGCATTAGCCGCCCGTAACGAACTGTATAGCAACCGCAAACAGCTGCGCGTTGAACAAGTTCGTAGTGTGGAAATGGCGCGTGAATTAAATGAACAAAACGAAGCGTCGACGGAAATCGAAGCGGATTACCAAGCGGCAAGTGACCACTTAAATCTAGTGCAAGCGGCATTACGTCATCAAGAAAAAATTGACCGCTACCAAGCCGATATTGAAGAGCTGACTTATCGTCTTGAAGAACAAAGCGAAGTCGTCGCGGAAGCCACAGAGAAACACGAAGAGCTTGATGCCCGTGCGCAAGCCGCTGAAATTGAAGTGGATGAGCTGAAAAACCAGCTTGCAGATTACCAGCAAGCGCTTGATGTACAGCAAACTCGTGCGATTCAATATCAACAAGCTCTTCATGCCTTAAACCGTGCTCGCGAACTCTGCCAGCTACCTGATCTTACCATTGAAAACGTCGATGAATGGCTGGAAACCTTTGAAGCCAAAGAGCAGCAAGCCACAGAAGCCTTACTCGCATTAGAACAAAAAATGAGCGTTGCGGATGCGGCTCATAGCCAGTTTGAGCAAGCGTATCAGCTAGTTAAAACTATGTTAGGCGACGTAAGCCGTGGGGATGCGTATACACAAGCGCGTTCATTACTGCGCGACTGGTCATCGCAACAACATTTAGCAGAGCGTGTTCAGCCTCTGCGTATGCAATTATCTGAATTGCAACAGCGTTTAGATAGCCAGCGTAATGCCGAAAAATTACTGAGTGAATTCTGTAAACGTTATGGCCAAAGTGTTGAGCCGGATGAGCTTGATGCCTTGATGGCAGAGTTAGAAATTCTGCAAGAAGAGTTAAGTACTGGCGTTAATGAAAGCGGCGAGAAACGCATGCAAATGCGCCAAGAGTTGGAGCAAATTCGTCAGCGTATCAGCCAGCTTTCTGCTAAAGCGCCTGCGTGGATTATGGCGCAAGAAGCACTGACTCAACTCAATGAACAATCGGGTGAAACTTTCGAAAATAGCACTGAAGTGACTGAATTTATGCAGCAACTTCTTGAGCAAGAAAGGGAAATTACGGTTGAACGTGATGAAGTTGCAGCGCAGCGCCGTGACCTTGATAAGCAAATCGAACGTTTAAGCCAGCCTAGTGGTGCCGAAGATGGGCGCATGCTGGCACTGGCAGAGCGCTTTAATGGTGTGCTGTTATCTGAAATCTACGACGATATTACCATTGAAGATGCGGCGTATTTCTCTGCATTGTACGGCCCCGCGCGTCACGGTATTGTGGTACAAGATTTGGCTGTGGTTCGTGAGCAGCTAGAAAACCTACAAGATTGCCCTGATGATGTGTACTTTATCGAGGGGGATCCATCTTCATTTGATGACAGCGTTTTTGATGCCCAAGAGTTTGAAAATGCTGTATTAGTACGTTCATCGGAGCGTCAATGGCGCTATTCCCGCTACCCAGAGTTACCGCTATTTGGTCGTGCTGCCCGTGAAAGTCATTTAGAGTCACTGAGTGCTGAGCGTGATGAATTGGCTGAGCGCTATGCAACCTTGTCGTTTGATGTGCAAAAAATTCAGCGTGCTCACCAAGCATTTAGCCGCTTTATCGGTCAGCATATTTCAGTGGCATTTGAAGCGGATCCTGAAGCTGAAATTCGTACATTAAATCAAAAACGTACTGAATTAGAGCGTGGGCTGAACCAATTTGAAGAGCAGACCCAGCAGCAACGTCAACAGTTTGCTCAAGGTAAAGAAAACTTACTGGCATTAAACCGTTTATTGCCGCAAGTGAATTTGTTGATGGATGAAACATTGGTGGATCGCGTTGAAGAGATCCGCGAAGAGCTTTCAGAAGCTGAAGAAGCGGCACATTTCATCAATAAACATGGTAATAATCTGGCGAAGTTAGAGCCGATTGTGACGGTATTACTCAGTGATCCTGAGCAACATGATCAACTACGTAAAGATTATGAATTGGCTAAACATACCCAGCAAAATGCGAAGCAACAAGCCTTTGCCTTGGTGGAAGTGGCTCAACGTCGCGCCCACTTTAGCTACAGTGATTCGACGGGGATGGTCAATGAAAATGCGGACTTGAATGAAAAACTGCGCCAGCGTTTAGAGCATGCGGAAGCCGATAGAACTCGTGCCCGTGAGCTATTACGCCAGCAACAAGCGCAAAGCACGCAATATCATCAAGTTTTGGCATCGCTGCGCAGTTCATTCGACACCAAGCAAGAAATGTTGAAAGAACTTGAAGCAGAAATGCAAGAAATGGGCGTGAAAGCGGATCCTGATGCACAAGAGCGTGCCAGCATTCGCCGTGATGAATTACATCAATCTGTTATGGCAAACCGTAGTCGCATCAACCAGTTAGAAAAACAACTGACGTTATGTGAAGCGGAAATGGATAACCTGCAAAAACGTCTGCGTAAGCTGGAAAAAGATTATTACCAAATCCGTGAGCAAGTCGTGATGGCGAAAGCGGGCTGGTGTGCCGTGATGCGCTTGGTGAAAGATAATGGCGTTGAGCGTCGTCTGCATCGTCGCGAATTGGCTTATACCGATGGTGATAGTTTACGTTCGATGTCGGATAAGGCGTTAGGAGCGCTGCGTTTAGCGGTGGCGGATAACGAACATCTGCGTGATGTGCTGCGCATGTCTGAAGATCCTAAACATCCAGAGCGTAAAATTCAGTTCTTTATTGCGGTTTACCAACATCTACGTGAGCGTATTCGCCAAGATATTATTCGTACCGATGACCCAATCGATGCGATTGAGCAGATGGAAATTGAGTTAGCGCGTCTGACCGAAGAGTTAACTGCCCGTGAGCAAAAACTGGCAATTAGCTCGAAGAGCGTGGCGAATATCATTCGTAAAACTATCCAGCGTGAGCAAAACCGTATTCGTATGCTGAACCAAGGCTTACAAGCGGTGGCATTTGGTCAGGTTAAAGGGGTTAGACTGAATGTGAATATTCGCGAAAGCCACGCCTTATTGCTGAGCGTGCTATCCGAAGAGAGCGAATTACACCAAGACCTGTTTACTAGCCAACGTTTAACCTTCTCTGAAGCGATGGCGAAACTGTATCAACGCCTGAACCCACAGATGGATATGGGGCAACGCCTGCCGCAAACTATTGGTGAAGAACTGTTAGATTACCGTAACTACTTAGAGTTAGAAGTTGAAGTTAACCGCGGCTCTGATGGTTGGTTAAAAGCAGAAAGTGGGGCGTTATCAACGGGTGAAGCGATCGGTACGGGGATGTCTATCTTAGTAATGGTCGTCCAGAGCTGGGAAGAAGAAGCCCGCCGACTGCGTGCGAAAGATATCATTCCATGCCGTTTACTGTTCTTGGATGAAGCGGCGCGTTTGGATGCGAAGTCTATCGCCACGTTATTTGAGTTATGTGACCGACTGGAAATGCAGCTTATTATCGCTGCGCCGGAAAACATCAGCCCAGAGAAAGGAACTACATATAAACTGGTGCGTAAAGTGACTGGCAATACGGAACACGTTCATGTTGTTGGATTGAAAGGTTTTGGTCAGGATAATCCAGCTCCACAAGCATTACCTCAATAATTGATTTTTGTTTTTAGCTAAAAAAACCGACATGGGAAACTGTGTCGGTTTTATTATCTTTGTATTTTTAATTTCTTTATTTTTATTATCTTCATTTCCCTTTAAATCATTAATAGATGACCGCAATGAGATTTGAATCTCATTTTTATGTAATGAAAACTTTTATCATTGCAGTCCGTGAGTAGTTAATCACGAAATAAAACTATTATAAGGATCGAACATGAAGAAAATCACACTAACGCTAAGTGCAATTGTATTAGCGCTGAGTTTTACGGCAACATCTCAAGCCAAAATTCCAATGCCAGAAACAGTCAGTACTGGAGTAACAGTTGCGGAACTAGCGGCACAACAACCGGTTCATTGGGTCTCTGTTGAGCAAATTAAACAGAGTTTAGAAGGTAAAGCACCAATGGCGGTGGGTTTTGATATTGATGACACCGTTTTATTCTCAAGCCCAGGTTTCTACCGTGGAAAACTTGAATTCTCCCCAAATGATTTTAGCTATCTGAAAAACCCTCAATTCTGGGAAAAAATGAATAATGAGTGGGATAAATTCAGTATGCCAAAACAAGTGGGCATCGATTTAGTTAAAATGCACTTAGAACGTGGTGATAAAGTTTACTTTATTACAGGTCGTACACAGACTAAAACTGAAACTGTGACTCAATATGTGCAAGAAGGTTTAAGAATTCCTGCAGATAAAATGAATCCAGTCATTTTTGCTGGTGATGAACCTGGTAAAAATAATAAAGTAAGCTGGATGCGTGACCATAAATTAACTATCTATTATGGTGATGCTGATGCGGATATTGCTGCGGCTCATGAGTTAGATATTCGTGGGATTCGTATTCTCCGTGCTTCAAACTCCTCTTACCAACCATTGCCAAAAGCGGGTCGCTTTGGTGAGGAAGTTGTTATCAATTCCGAATATTAATATTCGATAAAAAGTTAGTTAAAGGTGATTATTCGCCTTTAACTAACAAAATAGTGTTTATTTATTGATGACGTATTCCGGCAATTTAATATAACTTATATTAAATTAACTCTATTGAGAGAATAAAATACGTCAATATTTGATATGTTATATCGTTTAGTTTTGGTAGTAAACGCAAACAATTCTATTTCTCATGCTGTTTTTATAAATAGCGCTCATTTCAGATAGCCTACCACAATAACTTTTTCATCAATAAAGACAAAATTAGTCAATTCCTATAACATTCTTCTCAGAGTTAAATATAATCAAATAGTGTCACTATAATAAAAAAATAATGTTATCCGTGTAGTAACTTTAAGGTGGATGTATGGCAAAGAGAAGAGTGAAAGCTCTGCAAATCTCAGTATTATGTGGGCTGATGGCGATGCAGTTCCCTGCATTTTCCGCAGCAGAAAATACACAGCAAAACAGTATGGAAATTCAACAGCCTCAATCAGTCATCGCTGAAGAGGTGAGTAAAGTCACGGCAAAAGAGAGCTTGGAAAAGCTTAACGCATCTTTGCCTGTAGAAACAAAATTGGTGTTTGCGGACCAGTTGGCAAAAATTTATGCTGATAGGCAAATGCAATTGTTATGGCAAGATGAAACGGCAATTAGTCAGTTTCAACAACAATTAGCCGAGCTTGCCTTAGCGGGTTTCCAACCTCAATTTAGCGAATGGTTAGTTTCATTGGAAAATAGCCAGCTGAGCGAAATGGGGCGAGATGCTATTTTATCCGACGCTATGTTGGGTTATTTACAATATCTGTCTTCCGTTGAGTCAACAGGGCAATATTGGTTATACACCAGCCGTCCTTATAAAATTATTGCACCGACTGCGGCACAAATGAAACCGTGGTTAGAGGCTGAATCTGAACACCGTTTGGGTGAATGGGTGAAGGCTCAGGCACCGAAACATGCGATGTATCAACCGATGCGTAAAGAGATGCTAAAACAGCTCGCATTGCCGGAAGATACGTTAGAAATTACAAGTACAAAGGCATTAAAACCGGGGCAAGCCAGTGATGATGTCATTACGCTCCGTGAGATTTTAGTACGAGATGGATTGTTGGAAGCCTCTGCGGTTGGTGAAGCCGTTGATGCATCCGCACCGCCAGAAGAGATCAATAAAGTCACCGCCAATGCCCGTGTGTATAGTGATGACTTAGTGGATGCAGTGAAAAAATTTCAGCTTCAATATGGTTTAGAAGCTGACGGTGTGATTGGTAAAGGCACGCGTGTTTGGCTCAATATGCAGCCAAAACAAAAAGCGGGGCTGATGGCACTGAATATTCAGCGTTTACGGATTGTGCCGGAAAGTAGTGGTACAGGAATCTTGGTGAATATTCCTGCGTACACATTAGATTTTTATCTGAATAACGACATCATTTTGGATTCGAAAGTGATTGTTGGGCGTGCAGATCGTAAAACGCCAATTATGAGCAGCGCACTGAATAATGTGGTGATTAACCCACCTTGGAGTGTGCCAACCAGTTTGGCGCGCAAGGATATTGCGCCGAAAGGTAAAATGGATCCAAGCTACTTTAGCCGCAAAGGCTATACGGTTTATTCAGGTTGGGGGCAAGATGCTTATGAAATCGACCCTTATACAATCGACTGGGAAAATATTACGCCAGCGAATTTCCCTTATCGCATTCGTCAAGCACCAGGCTCAAGTAACTCTTTAGGGCGTTACAAGTTTAATATGCCAAGCTCAGATGCGATTTATTTGCATGATACACCGAACCATAGTTTGTTTAATAAAAATGCCAGAGCAATTAGTTCAGGCTGTGTTCGTGTAAATAAGGCTAGTGAGCTAGCGACGATATTATTAGGTGACGCAGGTTGGGCTCAGACTCGCATTGATGGGGCATTAAAAGAAGGTTCAACGCGTTATGTGAATATTCCTGACCGTATTCCTGTGTACCTTTACTATCAAACTGCATGGGTTGATAAAGAACAGCAGCCGCAATACCGGGCGGATATCTATCAATATGATGGCAGTGTTGATAACGCAGAAAAATATCTGCCTGCAATCAAAGCGATTTTAAAATAATGACTATTACTCGAGGGGCTTAGGCTCCTCGATACTATTTCCTGCATTAATTCCTAAATCTTCCTAACAATTCCGTTTTAATATATTTATATATTGAATGCATTGTGTTTACATATCATACGCAGTAAGGAATTAAAGTCGTCTTAATCGGCATGTTATAAGTGATTTCACTCACCTTTTTGCATAAAAGTGATGGATTTTCCTTAATTTACGCAATTCTTTACATAATTATACATTAAAGCTAAATATCCTTTGCTAGACTGATGAAGTTGAAATGTATATTTACTGAATAATTAACACCTGAGTTATCACCTATGGATATGATTGATCAAAACCGCAGAAAGTGGTTGGGAATTGGTGCTGCCGCAATCGGTCTGGGACTATTACCTAATCATGTACTTGCTGCAATGAGTACACCTCGCCCAAGAATTTTACGTTTTCAAAACTTAAATACAGGTGAGTTTTTAAAGACCGAATTTTTCGATGGTCGCCGTTATAATAAATCTGAATTAGCTCGCTTAAATCACCTTTTCCGTGATTATCGCTGCGATAAAGTGAAAACCATTGATCCTAAATTATTTGACCAAATTTATTTACTGCAAATGATGATGGGAAGCAATAAGCCAGTTCAGCTGATTTCAGGTTACCGTTCATTAGAAACGAATAATGCATTGCGTCGTAAGAGCTCTGGTGTGGCTAAACAAAGCTACCATACCCGTGGGCAAGCGATGGATTTCCATATTGAAGGCTTGCAGCTAAGTAACATCCGTAAAGCGGCATTAAAAATGAGTGCTGGCGGTGTGGGCTATTATCCGAAAAGCAATTTCATTCATATCGATACAGGTCCGGTGAGAACATGGTAATCTGTGCATAGGTGACACAGATTATGGAGTGATTGTTCGATGAAATATACTATTATCCCAGTAACCCCGTTTATGCAAAACTGTCAGGTTATCTGGGATGAAACCTCAATGAATGCAGTGATTGTTGATCCCGGTGGTGAGGCTGAAAAGCTGATTGCCGCCATTGAAAGCCGCGGATTAACATTAACAAAAATCTTACTTACCCACGGCCATTCTGACCATATTGGCGCCTCAGCTCCCCTTGCAAAACATTTCGGTGTACCGATTTATGGTCCACAGAAAGAAGATGCGTTCTGGATTGAAAATCTCGCTGAGCAAAATGCGATGTTTTATATCGGTGATTGCCCTGATTTCACACCAGATCATTGGTTAGAAGAGGGGGATAGCATCACGTGTGGAAATATTCAATTTGATGTGCTGCATTGCCCTGGCCATACACCCGGTCACATTGTTTTTGTGAACCATGCTGACAAACTCATCTCCATGGGCGATGTGTTATTTAAAGGTGGTGTCGGGCGCAGCGATTTCCCGCGTGGTAACCATCAAGATCTTATCGCATCGATTAAAAATAAGTTGTTGCCCCTTGGTGATGATTATCACTTTATTCCAGGGCACGGTCCTATGTCCACATTAGGGCATGAGCGTATTTCTAATCCTTTCTTACAAGATGAATTACCAGTTTGGTAAAAAGATAAATAAAAACGCCCCATTTATGGGGTGTTTTTATTCCTACCTCTGATAAATAATTCACATTTCTGCTATTAATCTTAATGATAGATTTAATAATCTAATATTAATAAATTTTTATTTATTGAAATAAATCTTATTTTTTATATTAAGTTGGCTATATTAAAGATATCTTGATATTTTTAGGTTTAAAATTAATTGTAATTAGTTAATTCTTATTGTTATTGATTTTTTATATTTAAAATATATTTGTGAAATTAATTCTGCATGAATATTTTTTGAATAAACATTAATTGGGTGATTATAAATTAAATGAGGATTTCCAAATGAATTTTGGTCAGGTTAATCTACATCTATATGCAAACTCTACTGGAAATGAGGCTTTAAGAAATAAATTATTAAGCGAATATGGCATCAGTCATGCTAAGACACTTGGCTATTGTTATGGCCTATCTAATGAGTATTTAATGTATGCGGCTAATAATCAACATATTGATTATATTAAACAGTTAAGTTATTTATTAGATGTAGTGAATGATCATCAGACAACTCAGGATTCTTTAAGTCAATCACGTTCAGATGCATTAAAAATACATGCGAAAGCGCTCTTAAATGAGTTTATTTTTGATGCGGTTAAGCATCAGGAAATTTATGAAAGCTCAGTGAGGAATTATAATTATTTTGAACAAACAACATATGAGGATATTAATGGTCGAAATTTTAAGGATTATATTGATTACGTTATAAACACGACATATGAAGATAGTCAATTTAAAGGTGAGTATTATGAATCTATTGTTGAATTACAAAAAATAAAAACACAAAAATATTATTTTGCACTTATTGCTGATGATGATTTCTTTAAATCAAAAGAAGGTCTCGAAATTTCAAAAGACCCTTTTTTTATGAAGCTAAAGTCGCATTTTAGTGACATAAATAGCCCCATAGATAAACATTTTACTAAACATGATGCAAAAATTTTTTTGAAGGTCATTTTTAATGATATTCAGAGAGATAATTACAATAAAGTTGAATCATTCAATATGTTGAGAGGAATGAAAAGGGAAAAATCACATAAAGGGAGTAAATATGATGACCATTTAAAAAAAGAGATTTCATTAAATGAATTCATAATGAAGTTAAATAATGAAACTAGTCATGGACACGATCCCTTAAGATATAAATTCTGTTCAAGTATTCATGTAATGGCAATAACGGCAGATTTTAATACAGAAACAAAATCTTGGAATTTCACATTTTTCGATCCAAATACAGGAATAAAAAAATATGAAAATAAAGAGGAGTTTTTTGGTTTTCTAAAGAATTTTGTACTAAATAAATCAGATGACTATAGCTTCATTGCATTGAAAAATAATGACTTTAAAATAGGTTATTATAAGTATAACTATGATGTAAATATCAGTTTGAATTTAAATAAACTAAATGAGTCTGAAATTAATGTTACAGAAAACACATTGCTAGCGGAAAGAGAAGTATCTGTACCTATTAATGATAGAGATAAAATAGTTTATAATAAGTTTAACCCTGAAAAAAAATTAACTACAGTTAAAGCTGAAATTAATAGTAAATCATTTTATATACACACAGATATTATTGATAGTTTTGAATTAAAGAATTTAATAGAGATAAACTCTCGAGCTTTATCAGAATTAGGGAGCGATATTTTTATTTCTCATAATGAAGGATTGGTCTACAAAGTAGATAAAAATTTTGATATTAATGATTTTAACATTGAATCTAAAGTGATATTCGATCTTAATAATACTAACGTTAATTATAATGATATTAATTTAGAGTTAAGACCCATTAATTCTGATGATAGAAAGATTATTACTGGGATACCTGAATCCCATCAAAAAGTGATTACGAAAATTGCAAATGAAGAAAATATTATCATAGGTATTCGCCCTGTTGATAAAAAATCAACGAGTTTAATCTTATCTGGAGAGTACAGTAGCAAAGGATTGAATATTAAGAGTAAAAGCTCAGATTGGGGACCACATTGTGGTTTTATTCCTGTACTACAGGAATATGCTAAACGATCAGGGCGCGAAAACAAAAATAAATATAATTTATATACACAACAGGCGATTGATAATGGATATGCCAAATCGACTATTCTTGAGCTAACACCAGAGAGAGTTAATGAATTAACTGTATATAATGAAATTACACCATTAGAGAAAGTTAATGGTAGTGAATATAGTAAAACAATATCTATTCTTGATGGGCAGGAAAAGGTTTTTTTGTTAAAAAAAATAAATCGGGATGGAAAATATTTTTGGCATGTATATCATGAAGATGAAGGAAATATTAAGCCATTCCATGTTATTGCTGATCCAATAACAGAAAAAGCACTCACTGCCGATTATGATTTATTCAGTATTATTTTCCCAATTTCAGAGCTGGAACACTATGTCAAAGTGGGTGAAATGCCAACTTGGGCAGAATGGAAAGCCAGTGTGAATTTTGATGAGCTAACACTTCGCCAGAAAGTATTATATGCTAATGAAGCAGAATATAATAAGCATGAAGGTAGGGACAATGGCATCACTAATAACAGAATTAAAGAGATCAAAAATAAGCTAAACAAGGGACTTGACCGCATAAATGGTATGGAGTTAATTCACCATGGTGCGGATGATGCAAATCCGGCAAGCGTCATGAAAGAAAACTTTCCGATTACGTTTTTCCTGCCTGAAAAGTTAAAGGCGCGTAATGCCTTAACAGGTTCCTCCGAAGCGATATCCACCTATTTTCAGATGAACGCTCAAGGCGCCATTATTATTAATGATGTAGAGCAGCTTTCTAATTTCCAGCAATTACTCATTAACCAAGGTTATCGTGCGCCATTAAATAAAAAATGGAGCGAAGGAGATATTGGGCAATATTTTGATCCTAAACGCAAAATATCAGACAGCTTTATTGAAGGGCGGATTGAATTGGCGCGGAAAAAAAGCTTAGCCAATCCATTCGAGCTTAATGTGGATGTTGCGGCAATTCAACAACAGAGTCAGCACTACGATAGTGAAATGGAGCGACAACTCGGTAAACCCGTCGCTCAATTAGATACTGGGTTTGATGATGTTTATTTACAGCATATGATGCAGAGTCATTCTGAGTTCCTTGCCGGGGAGCGATCTCAGACGACCGACTCAATTGATCAGTGGCAGGATCCAATGTCGCGATATCAAGAACTCATGAAGCGGAACACAAAAATCAACAGAACTGTAAAGCCAACACAATATGACCACAATCTGTTAATTCTACTTTCTGGGGATGATCTGTCTGCATGGTCTGCTGCGTACTTATTTGCTAAACATTCAAATAACTCAGTGATCTCTCTATTCGACAGTCATACGAAAGAATTTAAAGTGCCATATGGGGATATCAATCGTCTAAAAACAGGAAAAATACGTATTATCACAATCGGTCACGGTTATTATTTAGGTGATAATGAGCCGTCTACGCATGGAGGAATATCTGCTAAGCAGTATGTTGACGATCTACTTTATTTAAAACACAACTTATTAGGTAATCGTAATCCTGATAAATTGGTGATGTTAGCGTGCAATTTAAGTCGTGGAGGAGTCAATGAAAACTTTGCGATGAAAGCCGTCAGTATATTTGCTGAACATAAAATGTATATGCCCGTGACTGCCTATAATCGTCCGGTCAAAAATACTGAGTTAGGGGCCAAAATTGTTCAGCCAACGAGTGATTCCACTGAGAATGTGAGTACAAAAGGTTATAAGTTTGTCTATCAATATCACCCAGAGACACAGCAAATACGTGTCAATGGTCAATTGAGCACACTGTTTTTTATCAATGAAGTGCGCCGAGGTGAATTATCCATAGACCAATTAACGTATTATACCAAGCCCGACCATTTTTCTACATTTAGGGATCCGGGTACGCAAATTTTAGATCTCAATCTCTTGAAAAAAGTCATTTATAACCCTGAAGCTTATCGATTATTTGTTGGCGAATTAAAAAAAGCAGGAGAGAAATTACCTGATAATTTCTATCGTGATTTTACGAAAAAATTAAATCAAGAAGGGATGACGTCAACCCCATTATGGAAAATGGTTGATAAAACACGTATACAAAAACTGTCTAGCCCAACATCAACTGCCACTGACTCAGATTTAACGATGATTATCCGTCTGACTGGTGATGAAAAAGGCCGCCAACTTGCAGAAAGCTGGGCAGCGAAAAATCCATACAATACGCTGATTTTTCAAATGGACGCAGACGCGGAAAAGTGGACTATTGAATACGGTGAGGCTTTTATGACCCGATTGGTAGAGAGCCCAAAAACGGTGGATTGTCTGCTAATAGGTGATGGTGAAACCTTAAGTAAATCAAATATAAACTTGGTTTCAGGATTAATTGCAGTTAAACAGAAATACCCATTCTTGGCACCCGAACATATTCTATATTACTCCATAAGTAAGGGAATTATCACCGAGGGAGCGGAACATCGTAGTTTTACTTCTGAGCTTGAAGCGACGTTAAAACAGCATGGGTTCAACACTAAGGTGCTGTCAAAATATACTCCTGAGCGAGTAGCGTTTTCCACAACAAAAGGGCAACAAATTCAAGCGTTGTTTGAAAAAGTGGCATTAGGAGAGCAGGATCTCAACGCGATCCGTTTGACGGATCATCCTTATTTAGCTGAAGGTTTTACGGATGAGCACGGGAATTTTGACCAACGAAAATTCAAAATTGCACTTCACGATCCGCTCGTCAATGCAGAATATAATCAATCGCTGAATAAAGGCGAAACTCTGCTGTCTTCATGGTTATCAGAGAGTATTGAGTCCGATCTGCAACTGTCTCACCCACAACAAGCAATAAAAATTAAAAGGCTGCTGGTAGCAATTGAAAATGATTTATCGGTATTAAATAATCTGAGTGATCACTCAATTGAGTTACTTAAATCTCTATTTCCTGCAGGTGATGGGATTGATAAAGGAAAAATATTAAATTTGGTTACTGACCATAATAAATTTATGCTTTTTAGTGATATGTTAGATGGGTTTAGCCAAATTAGTGATCGTCATTTTGATGGGGAAAATGCGACTCTGAAAGGACTTTCATTTTCGGAGGCATTAGAGGTTTATGAAAATAACCAAACTCAACGCTCAGAAAAATATAATCATTTGCTGGGTTATCAAAATAAGATGGGGATGGGATATCATGTAGGTTTGATTAATCATGGAGTTATAGGTCCAAATGGATTGACACAATCTAGTGATCAAACATTAGGTTCTGTATATGCCATTGAATATTATCTTACAGATAGCCACAAAGCGAGAGACTTTCTAGAGCAAGAATTTCAACTTGAAAAAGCAAAACAAAAAGGATTTTTATCGACTACTGATAATGAACAGTTAATTAAAATACAAAGTTATAATAAAAATCTGAATACGCTATTATCAAATAGTGGTATTACTCTTGCGGGTCAATCTATATCAAGTATATCCGCAGGAGACAGCGGAGTTGCTAATGGTATAATATATCTAAAAGGAACCTCACTAACCTATACCATTGTGCATACTCAGCGTAATGGTTTCTATGAGTATAGTTTATTTGATCCTCAAGGAGTTCAATTTAGTATAAAAAATGCATCCCTTCAGGCTGTTCAACACCAATTTCACAAAAATTTAATGGATTATTTCAATCAACCTCTTGTGTCAGCAGATGGGGAGTCTGTGACTAGAGGAAAAGTCGCTGGATTCCAATTGATGGATAATGGTGATCTTAGAGCAGATATCCAACATATTAATCTTGATGAGCCTCAATTAAAAAATAAATTATCGACTCTATTAAATGAGCGAACATCTATTGTGGAAAAATTTGAAATTAATTTATCCTCAAATTATTGGGTTGAATTAGATGGAGAAAAAATTCCATTTGCTAAATTACAGAATCTTGGTGCGACGATAGATGGAAAACCTATTTCGCCTAAAGATATGGCATTACCTAATCAATATAAAAAGATACGATTTTCAGCTGAAAAATTGTCGATACATTTTATGTTAATGGAAGGCGGAAAAGATGACGTCACATTTATAAAGGTATTTAAGGAACAATTAAATTCTGGAAATATTTATCAATTGGTAGAATATGATGCAAATTTTACTGAGTCTGGAGTGCTTAAAAAACAATTTAAATATTTAGCAAATGATGTAGATATTCAACAAGAGGCTATTTCATCATCTACATTAAAAAAACTTCGGCAGGTGGGTACACAATTACCGTTATTTCATCGAGTAGCCAATCGTTTTGGACAAGGCATGGGCGCTGCAGGTGCAGTCCAGAGTATTATTGGAGTTTATTCAATTTTAAATAGATTAAATAACCCAGATATTACTGTTGAAGAAGCTAAAGAGTTAGAAAAGCAACTGTATTTACTTTGTGGTTCCGCTTTTTTTAATTATGGCGACATGATTATACAACCAATACTGTTAAATATTGCTTCAAGTAAAGGTACAACCTCTTTAGTTAGGGCAAGGATTGCAACAGGTGTTGTCGTTGTTTTCAATTTAGTTGGGATGGGAATCGATATTTATCAAGCTTACGATAACCTCTCTAAATTAGATAGTGTGACGGATCTGAAACAGCGCCAAGATTTAATTGTTAATGCGTCATTTTCTATTGTTAGCGCGGCAGTGAATGGTGTCACGGTTATTGCTGTACTCGTAGGCTCTTCCACAATCCCTGTGGCAGGATTAGTGGTCGGGGGGATGTTACTTGTTGGTGGCTGGATCTATAACGGTGTCCGTGCTGTCAAAAATATTAAAACAGTGATTGATATTAGTTGGGGGCGTGAATTAGAGGAAGGGATCCGTGGGGCGTTAGGGCTAGAACCCACATTACGTAGTCAACAAGAAATGAGTACTCAATTATATATTAACGCGTTTAAAGAACTGGAGTGGCAAATGGATCTTGCACAGTTTAGAAATGGTATTTTACAGGCTGGATATGATCATCATTTGACGATTATAGAAAAGCCTACTTATGAAAATGAGCCTCGATATTATTTAGTTGATAACTACGGTAATCATTTCTACGGAACCCTAGGACATGTATACCATGGTATGCATACTTGGGTTGCAACCTATACGGCAAAAGGTGCTCCATCGTTCACTGAGGAAGAGGTCGAATTTATTTTTGCGAATAAGGTGATAAGAAAGACGGCTTGGTATCGAAATTTAGCAAATCTTTATGGTGACAGAGATCGGAATCTACGGGAACATTTTCGCCCACATAAAAAAGCCAAAGAAGTGATTGATCTTAAACGCACAGGGAGTGAGCCAACCCATGAACGCTATTATTTAAATTCAGCCTACAAAAACGCATTACTTGATGAGTATCAAGCACGTCATCATATATCACACGATGGTGCCACATTATCGCTTCAAGACCAATTAGCCCAATCGAATCCTGAACAGCTGAGCTTCTATTCAAAAAAAAGGGAGTTTGGGGTATTAGGGCAACAGATATTACAAGAAAATGAACGCCTCTCCAGCGAGCATTTAGTTAATGATAAAAAAGGTATTAGCCTTTATCTTAAGAACCCATATAGCCGAGGAACGAGTTGGAATACAGGGAACGGCAATGACTTACTTATTGGTCATCAAGAACAAAAAAATGCCTTTCAAGTTTTCTCTGGAGAGAAATACTTCGCGGGTGGAAATAAAGACGATCTGTTCTATATTCGGGACGGTAGTCTAACATCACTTCGTTCCCGAGGTAGTAATAATCCGACTAAGTACCTAGATGGTCAACAAGGGCAAGACATGGTAGTGGTTGATAATATACCTAATGGTTATGAGGTGTATGCCAATTTATCGTCAAATAGCCTGGACTATAAAGACTCGTCCACACATGAATTCATCTCAGTTGCTCACTTGCAAAGCATCGAACATGTCATTGTTAAAGGGAATAGTAGTGACAGGTTACATGGTAATGATATGGCTAATATTCTTGATGGTGGGCAGGGTAATGATTTGCTCATTGGGGATGGTGGGGATGATAAACTCATTTTAACTCAAGGAAAGGCGGTGGGCGGTCATGGTGAAGATAGTTATCTGATCCGACGTTTTGATTGGACGGAGAGTGTTGATGACCTTTATCTGAATGAGCGCTATTGGGATGGGAAACTAAAAGCGGTGAAAACGAAAACGACTCTTAATCCGATTTATCAACATAGCAAGCAACAATATCAAGTCAAAGTGACTATCGATGAGTCAAGCGAATCTCAAAGTATCGTTAATCTAGAGTACTCGCTGAATGAAATAAAACGGGTATATCTGCAAGGTGATAATCTGTATCTAATAATATCACCGTCTAGTTCCAAGGTTGGCGATTATACTTACAGCAATATTGATAGTTCAGTGACCATTGTGTTGAATAATGTGACTAGGTTAAATAGTGGTGTGCGCGAAACGAATCACACTTATCGATTGCATACGAAAGATGGCTTTATGATGACAACTCAGATTAAAGAGTTAGAAAAAGGAAAGCCGACTCAATTCTTCAATATTAGCTATATTCAAGAAAATGACCAAATTGCCACTTCAGGCGTTAAATCAGTCAAAATCGATGAAACGATAAATTCAATTATAATCAATAAAAACCGTCATCATATAGCCCCAAGTTGGGGATGGTTTACACCGATTGGGCGAGCAGATAATTTGGTGTATCAGGGAGATGATAAAAGTAATTCATTATTATTCATCAGTTCAGGAAGCTACATTCATGTCAGCCGCGGAATAGATACATATCAAGTCATACATGGGGAAGATGAACGCTCGACTGTTACTTTTGATTTTGCATCGATTAATGGGCCGTTTACGAAGGATGATAAAATACTGTTACTTCTGCCGACTGATAATGGCTATGCATTGTCGATGGAAGGATTAACACTATATAGCAAGGATAAATTTGGTCAACGACAATTAACCATCAACTTTGTGAATGTTAATGACACATTAGCTGATGCTATTTTAATTCAGGATAAAAACAGCAATGTATTTTCGTTAGACTTACAGACCCAGTCTCTTTCGCCACTTCAATCCGTACCTAAGAGTAGTGAAAATGACGATATAATAGTATTACCCACAGGGTATTTGTCTGATAAACATGTTATTGATGGGAAAGGTGGTGATGACATTATTATCAACAAAAGTGGAGAAAGCTACATATTGAAAGGTGGAGAGGGTGATGATTGTATCGCAGCTACTTATAAAAATAATGTGCTATATGGTGGTACAGGAACCAACTTTTTGAGTGGCGGCGAAGGTGATGATGTATTGTTGTCAGATAAGGGAAATGACACCTTAAAAGGGGGTGCCGGGAATGACCATAGTATCATTGATGGAAACTATCCGGGTGCTGTTTATTTGGAAGACGATCTTGGTGATAACCATGTCCATTTAATTAATTTTAAGCAACAAGCGATTAAAGAATTTCGCGAGGGAATACTGTATCACACTTATGTTTCTCCAGCGGGAAAAATCGTCCAAATCAAACAGCTAACCGATGACAGCAAAGCCAGTAATACAGTGCATCACTATGACAAATTAAATGCGAAATATGATTCGTTGATGAGAAATGGAATGGCTCCCCTAGTGGACTACTTATCTGCTCAACATAATTTAGCTAAACAATCTGGTCGATTGGCAACCTGGAAGCCAGCCAATGAATTAGCTGGAGCATTAAAGGGGATAGCTAAACCATTGAATCTAACCGCAGGAGATGATGGCATCCTAATCAATACAAAGACATCTAGTGAATACTTAGTGATAGATATGTCAGATGGCAACGATGAAATTGTTGATGAATCCTCCCAAGGCCGAGTGATTAAGGGCGGGAATGGGAATGATAAACTGATTTGCTTTAATGGTGAGAACGTTCTGTATGGTGGAGAAGGTGATGATACCTTACTGGCACAAGGCATAGGGCAGGATGTTCTGATTTCCTTAACAGGTAATGACAAGCTTTCCGGTGGAAAAGGCGATGATCTCTACATTGTCAGTGGTCATGGGCAAGGAAATGTGGTTATTAATGATTTTGAAGGGCGTAATCAGGTTGCTTTGCTTGGCTTTAAGGTAGATGCTATCCGTTATCAGGAAGTATCTCCTGATACTGTAGAAACAATCTATCAATCATACAGCGGAAGAACGGTCACGATACGCCATAATAATCACCAAGGTTCGATGGCTAATGTGATGCAGGTGAGCCACCTGAATAATCATCCAAAACTTTCACAACCGAATGTGGATTTAACAATTGACCGTTTGATTCAATTGCTTGCCGAACAGCGTATTGAACATGAGAGTAATTTAGAACACCAATCTAGAAAGACTTCGTCAATGCCTTATTGGGGCGCGGTGTCTACAACAGAGCATTTTCTTAACGTTCTGTAATTCCTATTGATGTAAAAACAAAAAAACACCCCATGACGGGGTGTTTTGCAATTCATCAGATTCAAATTGAATCTTAAAGCACTTTCACAATGGCATCACACAGTGGAACCATGTTTTCCAGTGTTAATCCAGCCACGTTGATACGCCCAGAGCTCACGGCATAGATACCAAATTCGCTACGTAGACGCTCTACCTGCTCTTTAGTCAGCCCACTGAAGGAGAACATCCCATTTTGGTTGATGATGAAGCTAAAGTCTTGTTTAGCGCCTTTCTCTTCCAATGTTTTAACCAGCAGTTGACGCATGCGTTTAATACGCTCACGCATTGAGGTGAGTTCTTGGATCCACTCCGCTTTTAATGTTTCATCAGACAGAATAGTGGTAACCACCGCCGCACCGTGTGCTGGTGGGTTAGAGTAGTTTGCACGAATAACCGCTTTCGCTTGGCTAAATGCGCGCTCTGCGTTATCGCTATCTTTGGCAATGATGGTGCAAGCACCCACACGCTCATTGTACAGACCGAAGTTTTTCGAGAATGAGCTTGCAACAATCATTTCTGGGTTGTTTTTGGTGAAAATGCGTAAGCCTTCCGCATCTTCATCTAAACCTTTCGCAAAACCTTGGTAAGCGAAGTCGAATACAGGTAATAACCCTTTTTCAGCACACAGAGCAGCTAGTTGAGTCCATTGCTCTGGCGTTGGGTCAATACCGGTTGGGTTATGGCAGCAGCCATGAAGAACAATCACATCACCAGCAACTGCAGATGACAGGCTGCTGAGCATACCAGCAAAGTCCATACCGTGGTTGGCTGCATCGTAGTAATTGTAAGTCAGCACTTCTAAACCGGCTGCTTCGAAAATATTCTTATGGTTAGGCCACGTTGGGTTGCTGATCCAAACACGCTTTGCGTTAGTTTGTTTAGCAATGAAATCGGCTGCGATACGCAGGGCACCTGTACCACCTGGCGCTTGCGCCGTACGAGCACGTTGTGAGCTGATGATTTCATGGTTAGCACCAAACAGCAGCGTTTGAGTGACACGACCAAACTCCGGCATTCCGCTAATCGCGAGGTAGTTTTTGGTATTCTCGTTGTCTAGCAGGAATTTCTCTGCTTTTTTGACGGTGTCTAGAACAGGGGTTTTACCTGATTCGTCTTTGTAGACACCGATACCGAGGTTGATTTTGTTATCGCGAGGATCAGCACGGAAACTATCAGCAAGACCGAGGATAGGGTCAGCTGGGGCAGAAATGATTTTCTCAAACATATTGTCGATTCCAAAACTCTGTGGTTTAGCTGAAAAGAGGTATAACGGAAAATGTCGAGCCATCAGAGTAACTTGGAAGAGGGTTTTTGCCAATTGTTTTACTAAAAATTGGTGTGATCTTGTGAGCTAGATAGCCATTACATCAAATTTAACCAAAAATTGAGTATAGACCAGTGAGTTAATCTAATTAGTGGGATTATTAACAAATAAGACGGTTAGCCGGTTCGATGATGGAGGAATAAAATGCGAGCAATAAAAAAGCAGCGCCGAAGCGCTGCTTTCAAAAACATGATTTACTGTTTTCAAATTATCCGTTAACTGATAATTAGAATTGGTAAACTAAACCTAAACCAACTACGTTGTCAGTCATCAGACCTTTAGCGTCAGTAAATTCGTTGTCTTTCAGCAGGTTGATTTTGTAATCAACAACTGCAGACATGTTTTTGTTGAAGTAGTAGTAAGAACCTACAGAGATGTATTTAACTAGATCTTCGTTACCGTAACCTTCGATGTCTTTACCTTTAGATTGGTTATAACCTAAAGATGGTTTCAGACCGAAGTCGAACAGGTATTGAGCTACTAATTCAACGTTTTGAGTTTTGTTAGCAATTTCGTGATCTGTACCGAAGTGAGTAGTGTTCAGTGCTTCACCGTACATAGCTGCTAAGTATACGTTGTTAGCGTCAAATTTCGCACCAACGTTCCATGCTTGAGCACGTTTACCTTCAGCTTCTGAAGTTTTTTGAGCTTCAGTACGAGCAGAGTTAGAGTAACCACCACCCAGAGTCACGCCCCAACCTAAGTCATAAGCGGTAGAGAAACCGTAACCGTCACCGTTGTCTTTGTAACCAACGCCAGTACCTGATTTGTTAGAATCAGTGTTTTTGCCTTGGTATTGCAGCGCGAAGCTCAGGCCATCAACATAACCGAACATGTTGTTGTTACGGTAAGTAGCTAAGTTACGGTTACGTGAAGTCATGAACGTGTCAGTTTGAGCCATAGTGTCGCCGCCCCATAATGGGAAAACGTCGGTCCATGCGTTCGTGTCATAGATAACACCGTAGTTACGACCGTAGTCGAAAGAACCGAAATCTTTAAATTTCAGACCAGCGTAAGCTAAACGGTTTTTGTTATCGTTGTTGGTTTCAGTTTTGTTAGTCTTAGTTTCCCACTCGAAACGACCAAAACCAGTCAGTTGGTCAGTGATTTGAGTGTCACCTTTAACACCTAAACGAACACGTGAATCGTCGCCGTCTTCGCCGCTTTCTGAGTTAGCGAAGTAGTGACGAACGTCAACTTTACCGTACAGGTCTAATTTGTTGCCGTCTTTGTTGTAGATTTCAGCTGCGTTTGCTGCACCAGCAGCTAACAGAGCTGGGATAACCATTGCAAGAATATTGCGTTTCATCATTATTATTACCCTCATTGGTGTTATTCGGACACCTGCCACTGCCAAAAATAATCCATAAATTTCTTTTGAACTATTTATGAGAGATTAGTGTCGTCTTTAGTCGGCGTCCAGTGTTCCATTGGTAGATAAATTTATCTACCCCCAAAATGCTACAAAAACGAAGATTCTGAAACAAATGGTAACAAGGTGTTTCTAAATGTAAAAAATAGAGTAAAAAATAACCACTCATCCTACCAGTTGAAAAAATTTTACAAAAAAGAGGGAACTTTTTTGAAAGACAAATTGAACTTTTTTCGAACGATATCATTCATTGATGAGGGAAAAGTGTACTGACAAATAAGAATGGCAACACGCTTAAAGCAGATTATTCTTAGTCGGAATAGGAATCGTTAATAAAAAAGCAAAAAATAGGGCAATAAAAGGAAAACTGTGACAGTGCTCTCAAAATATTCAGTCAGGGCCAATAGTTAGCGATAAATCAGTATTTGCGACCCTTTGGGGTATAACGCTTTTGATAAAAAGCGAGTAATAAAATAAACAGTAGGGATAAAATATCGGGCCACTCAGTGACCCGATATGAATAACCATTTAAGCCCTATGATGGGTAATTGGCATTAGAATGCTGCGTTTCTTGGAGTACGTGGGAATGGGATCACTTCACGTACGTTGCTGACACCAGTGACGTAAGCAATTAAACGCTCAAAGCCAAGACCGAAACCGGAGTGTGGCACGGTGCCGTAACGGCGCAGATCACGATACCACCAGTAATCTTCTTTATTCATGCCCATTTCTTCTAAACGTGCATCCAGTCTGTCCAAACGTTCTTCACGCTGAGAGCCACCGATGATTTCGCCAATGCCAGGGGCTAAGACATCCATCGCTGCAACGGTTTTACCGTCTTCGTTAAGGCGCATATAGAAAGCTTTAATATCTTTCGGGTAGTTTTTAACCACCACAGGCGCTTTAAAGTGCTGCTCTGCTAAGTAACGTTCATGTTCAGAAGACATATCGACACCCCAATAAACTGGGTTTTCGAATTTCTGACCACAGGTTTCGAGGATTTTGATCGCATCGGTATAGTCAACTTGCGCAAAATCAGAACTCACAAAACGTTCCAGACGGTTAATCACGTCTTTATCGACACGCTCAGCAAAGAATTCAAGATCATCACGACGTTCAGTTAATGCCGCTTTGAATGCATATTTCAGCATTTTTTCAGCTAGACCCGCGATGTCATCTAAGTTAGCAAATGCGACTTCAGGCTCTAACATCCAGAATTCAGCCAAGTGGCGGCTGGTGTTGGAGTTTTCAGCACGGAAAGTTGGACCAAAGGTGTAGATTTTGCTTAATGCGGTGGCATAAGCTTCACCGTTCAACTGACCAGAAACCGTTAAGAAGGCTTCACGACCGAAGAAATCTTCGCTGAAATCCACTTCGCCTTTGTCATTACGTGGCAAGTTGTTGTAGTCCAGTGTAGAAACACGGAACATTTCACCCGCACCTTCAGTATCTGATGCAGTGATAAGTGGGGTAGAGACCCAGAAGAAACCTTGCTCATCAAAGAAACGATGCAGAGCTTGCGCTAATGTGTGGCGAACACGCGCAACAGCACCGATTAAGTTAGTGCGTGGGCGCAAGTGAGCGGCTTCACGTAAAAACTCGACGCTGTGGCGTTTGGCTGCCATTGGGTAAGTGTCAGGATCTTCAACCCAACCAACGACTTTCACTGACGTTGCTTGCAATTCAAAAGATTGACCTTGACCTTGAGATTCGGTCACGACACCGGTGACTTCCACAGAGCAGCCTGTGGTTAAATGCAGGACTTCGTCATTATAATTAGATAAATTATTATTGATGATAGCCTGTAATGGGTTAAAGCATGAACCGTCATAAACGGCGAGGAAAGAAAAACCAGCTTTTGAATCTCTCCTTGTACGTACCCAGCCTTGAACGGTGACTTCAGAGCCCACCGCCACACGGCCTTGCAGTACATCGACTACAGGCGCAACGATCATAAAAATTACTCTCTTTTAAATAATATTAACGATATGAGATGACGAGTATGCGTTATTGGGGTTGACTGCTTAAGGGTTTACAAAGAAACACTATATAAGAAGAAAACTCACGATAAGAAAAAGCGATAACCCGACATCTTTTCCGAAATCCCATATTTCAGGGGTAATCTGCTATGTTACTTGCCATTTGGCAGGAAACAAGTAAAAAATCGCTATCGGGTTATTAATTTGTTTTTAGCAGGCTTTTTCCATTTTAGGAAGGTCAAAGGCTTTGCGTAGCTGATTCACAAATTCATCATCTTCACAGATGGTTTTTCCGGGGCTATCGGATAATTTAGCAACGGGCTTGCCATTACATTCCACCAGCTTGATCACGATATTCATCGGAACAACATTCGGAATGTTGCAAGTGAGCCTTGTGCCAATACCAAACACTAAATTTATCCGTTTATGGAAATAATGGTAGAGCTCTAGGGCTTTTTGCAGGTCTAAATTATCAGAGAACACCAACGTTTTACTCAGTGGGTCAATGCCCAATTTCTGATAATGGGCGATGGCTTTTTCACCCCATTCAATAGGATCCCCTGAATCGTGGCGTAATCCTTGGTAACGATTAGCAAATTCACGGTCAAAATCACGCAAGAATGCATCCATCGTAATACAGTCGGTGAGGGCGATACCTAGATGATTTGGGTACTCATCTAGCCAGCTTTGTAGGGCTTCACGTTGGCTATTGGCGAGTTCAGGGCTTATCTGTTGATGAGCTTGGAACCATTCATGCGCTTGAGTGCCTACAGGCATTAAGCCCAATTCACGCGCCAATTTGTAGTTACTGGTACCCACTAAATAAGGGAATTCTTGCTTGAGCATACCCACAATAGCCGCTTGCACTTCATAGGAAAAACGGCGGCGAGTACCGAAATCCATCAACTTAAAACCCGATAGGTTCAATTGGCGTTCGCTGGCTTCTTGATAAAACAGCCCCAGTAACTTGTGCAGTTGGTTAACAGCATCATCAGCGGTAATGGTAGGGTGTCTGTCACGTTGAACAATTTCACTCACTAACGCTAACAGTGGCACTTCCCACATAATGACTTCGCGCCATGGACCACTGATGCGTATGGCCAGTTGACCATTATCAGCGACGCTGATGACAACTTGCTCAGGATTAAAGCGGAATGTTTTTAGCCACGAGAGGTAGTCTTCGGTGAAAAAGGGCAGAGTACGCAGGTACTGATATTCATCATCCGAAAGAGAAAGCTGTGCCATCAATTGGATTTGTTGTTCAATCTCATTGGCATAGGCACCTAAAATATCACTGCTACGGCAACGAAATTCAGCGACAACGGGAACTTGGTTGTAGCGGTGAAAAACGGCTTGCTGCATATGAAGCTTATAAGCATCGGTATCCAGCAGTGATGTAATAATCGGTGTTACGTCTAAATTCATGCGCGCAGAGTTCCTCGCGGAGCTGACTAATTGCTAAATCGTTAAAGTTGAAAAAGTATACCCGCTTTAACAAAAGATAGAAGTTTTATTCTATCTGTATGTTGTTGGAAGATAATTCAACTTTAATCCACCCAATTAACTGTTGAGTTAAACGCGTTCAACGTGGTGATTATTCTAAACGAATCTTCATTTACTGTTCGATAACATACTCAGAACAATAATCACTGAATGATACTAACATGTAAATTTAGATTTAATAGATCTATAGCACCAACAGGCAAACCGCATGCCCACAAAGTTGGATACTACTCTCATAAATTTGATGGGAAATAATAGAAAAATATCGCAATTTGTGATGAAAATGTTTCTCAAGTCCATTCACATTAGTTCATCTTATAGTATTGTATGCAGTAGAAAGAGACTATGACACGGATATAACGAATAAAAAGGTTACCTATGACTCAGTTAAGACAAGCGAAATATCGTCAAGATTATCAAGCACCTGATTATACAATTACAGAAATATCCCTTGATTTTGACCTTGATCCCGCCAAAACCAAAGTGACCGCTATCAGCAAGGTGAAACGCCTTAATCCGCAATCTTCCACCTTAGAATTATTTGGTGAAGATTTAACTCTTATTAGCCTTGAAATCGATGGTAAAGCGTGGACAAACTATAAAGAAGAATCCGGCAAGCTTATCATTGAATCGCTACCAGAGACGTTTACACTGAGTATTGTTAATGAGATTAGCCCTGAGAAAAACAGTGCGTTAGAAGGTTTATATGTTTCTGGTGAAGCTTTATGTACTCAGTGCGAGGCAGAAGGTTTCCGCCACATTACTTATTACCAAGATCGCCCTGATGTTTTAGCGCGTTACACCACCAAAATCACGGCAGATAAATCCCGCTATCCTTATTTACTTTCTAACGGTAATCGCATCGCGGAAGGTGAACTGGAAGATGGTCGCCACTGGGTAAAATGGGAAGACCCATTCCCGAAACCAAGTTACTTATTTGCATTGGTCGCAGGGGACTTTGATGTGTTACGCGATGAGTTTGTGACTCGTACTGGTCGCAAAGTCGCATTAGAGCTGTTTGTTGATAAAGGCAACTTAGACCGTGCGCCATGGGCCATGAAATCCCTGCAAAATGCAATGAAATGGGACGAAGAGCGTTTCGGTTTAGAGTATGACCTTGATATTTATATGATTGTTGCCGTTGATTTCTTCAATATGGGCGCAATGGAAAATAAAGGTTTGAACGTATTTAACTCGAAGTACGTTTTAGCAAAAAGCGAAACTGCCACAGATAAAGATTATCTGAATATTGAATCTGTGATTGGTCACGAATATTTCCATAACTGGACAGGCAACCGTATTACTTGCCGTGACTGGTTCCAATTAAGTTTAAAAGAAGGGTTAACTGTATTCCGTGATCAAGAATTTAGCTCTGATTTAGGTTCACGTTCAGTTAACCGTATTAATAATGTCAAAGTCATGCGGGCGGCGCAGTTTGCGGAAGATGCAAGCCCAATGGCTCACCCGATCCGCCCTGAAAAAGTGATCGAGATGAACAACTTTTATACACTGACAGTGTATGAAAAAGGGTCTGAAGTTATCCGCATGATCCACACTTTGCTTGGAGAAGAGATGTTCCAAGCAGGGATCCAGCTGTATGTTCATCGCCATGATGGTAGCGCTGCAACCTGTGATGATTTCGTGCAGGCGATGGAAGATGCATCGAACGTGGATTTGTCTCTGTTCCGTCGCTGGTATAGTCAATCAGGAACGCCAGTGTTGACCGTTCGTGATGAATATTCGCCAGAAAAGCAACAATATACGCTGCATGTTAGCCAAATGACGCCACCAACTGCCGACCAAGCAGAAAAACAGCCTTTGCATATTCCATTGGATATCGAATTGTACGGTGAAGATGGTGCAGTGATCCCACTTAAGCGTGATGGAAGCTTGGTTAACTCAGTCTTAAATGTCACTCAAGCGTCACAAAGTTTTGTATTTGACCATGTGACTTCTCGCCCGGTGCCTTCTTTATTACGTGAGTTTTCTGCGCCAGTAAAATTGGATTATCCATATACGGATGCACAACTGGCATTTTTAATGCAGCATGCGAGCAATGAATTTTCTCGCTGGGATGCGGCGCAGCAACTGATTAATAACTACGCCAAAATTAACGTAGAAAAACTGCATAAAGGGGAAGCGCTAGTTCTGCCTGAGCATGTTGTGGATGCATTCCGCGCTGTATTGCTCAGTGACAATATTGATCCTGCATTAGCCGCTTTAATTTTGACTCTGCCTTCAGAAAATGAAATTGCGGAGTTGTTTAGTGTTATTGATCCTGTGGCAATCCATAACGCGATTGAGTTTATCCACTCAACGCTAGCGAATGAAATGCACGATGAATTCTTAACTGTTTATCGTTCGATTAATATTGATGGATATCGCGTTGATCACGGCGATATTGCACTGCGTTCACTGCGTAATACATGCTTGCAATATTTGGCGGCAGCGGACGATCGTGAGTTAGCGAATAAGCTGGTGGAAGCTCAATATCGCAGTGCGGATAATATGACCGATTCACTCGCGGCATTAACCGCTGCAAACGAAGCGGGCTTGCCATGTCATGCTGAGCTGATGTCAGATTTTGACGATCGTTGGCATCATGATGGCTTGGTGATGGATAAATGGTTTACGCTGCAAGGCACCAATCCAGCTAAAAACACTCTGGCAAAAGTACGTGAACTATTAAATCATCGCTCATTTAGCATGACTAACCCGAACCGTGTCCGTGCATTAGTGGGTTCATTTACAGCAGGCAACCCGGTGAACTTCCACGCGGAAGATAGCAGTGGTTATCAATTCCTGTATGAGATCTTAGTGGATCTGAATACCCGTAACCCGCAGGTGGCTTCGCGATTAATTGAGCCATTAATCCGTTTTAAACGTTATGATGAGAAGCGCCAAGGTTTAATGCGTGAGGTTCTGGAAAAACTCAAAGGGCTAGAAAACCTTTCTGGGGATCTGTTTGAGAAGATAACTAAAGCGCTAGAAAGTTAATTCTTCGGATAGTAGGCAGTTAATTCTTAGAATAAATGCATGTAAGCCCTTAGATTTTCGAGTCTAAGGGCTTTTTTATGGTAGAAGATCAAAACAATTAGCACTTTTAGTGATATTTTCATGGATTATTACCCCACAGTTGGGGTAGCATATGTGCCGTTTTATCAAGCCAATCTCACTTGTATACTCACAAACCCTATTTGGTAAAACAGGTTTGGGGGTATTTTTGCACGCGCTGAGTTTGAGTGTGTCGTGTAGAGAAATGCATATTCAATCGTACTTAGACAGAAAGTAGGTTAATAGCTATGTTATATCACCTTGCCCGAAAGGCACTGTTTCAGCTCGACCCTGAAAAGGCCCATGAATTAACGTTTCGTCAGCTTCAGCGTTTAAACCACTCTCCTCTCCAATTCCTCCTTCGTCAATCCATTGCAACCAAACCCGTTACTTGTATGGGACTCTCCTTTAAAAATCCATTAGGCCTAGCCGCAGGACTCGACAAAAATGGCGAGTGCATTGATGCGTTTGGTGCTATGGGATTTGGTTTTGTAGAAATTGGAACCGTTACACCACGTCCTCAAGATGGAAATGACAAACCAAGATTATTCAGAGTTGTTGAAGCGGAAGGGATTATTAACCGCATGGGTTTCAACAATAAAGGGGTTGATAACCTTGTTGAGAACGTTAAAAAATCAACCTACGGCGGGATTATCGGGATTAATATTGGTAAGAATAAAGATACGCCCGTTGAGAATGGTAAAGACGATTATTTAATTTGTATGGATAAAGTGTATGCCCATGCAGGGTATATCGCGATTAATATTTCATCACCAAATACCCCTGGATTACGCACATTACAATATGGGGAAGCGCTGGATGATTTATTAAGTGGCATCAAAGAGAAGCAATTAGCATTGCAATCACTCCATCAGAAATATGTTCCTGTTGCGGTCAAAATTGCACCGGATTTAACTGAAGAAGAAATTGTGCAAGTGGCTGACAGTTTAGTGAGACATAATATTGATGGCGTTATTGCGACGAACACCACATTGGATCGTTCTTTAGTTCAAGGTTTAAATTACTGTAATGAAGCGGGTGGTTTAAGTGGTCGTCCGGTGCAATTAAAAAGTACCCAGGTCATTAAACTTATTTCCCGTGAATTAAATGGAAGGTTACCAATTATTGGTGTTGGTGGTATTGATTCATTAACTGCAGCCAGAGAAAAAATGGAAGCAGGGGCATCATTAATCCAAATTTATTCTGGTTTTATTTACCACGGACCAAAATTAATAAAGGATATTGTTAATCACATCTAAAAAATGGTGATTAATTATACAAGGGGGGTTTATTTATTCCCCCTTTTATCCTATATTAAGATTGAACATAAATTATATCCATTAAATGACAAGTTAT
Organism: Providencia sp. JUb39; assembly: GCF_012272845.1. NCBI lineage: Bacteria > Pseudomonadati > Pseudomonadota > Gammaproteobacteria > Enterobacterales > Morganellaceae > Providencia > Providencia sp. JUb39. The sequence continues at coordinate 1,450,715 of NZ_JAAWXD020000001.1, forward strand.
ACGTGTAGTTGTGCGCCATATAGTTTTCGCTCATCTGATTAATTCGTTTTTAAAAAAGCCGACATTGATGTTTGCTTAATATTGATCAGTCTGTCGTGTATCTTTTTCTTTTAAGCTTTAGGATATAACAGAGATATGTTTAAAGGGATCTTAATAAAGGATCCAAACAAAGCTTATTTGCTTATAACATCGCTAAAGGATCGTTTATGAATATTAAACCTGATGATCATTGGCGTTGGTATTTTGATCGTGACCATGACAGAGTGATGTTAGATCTCGCCAACGGCATGATATTTCGGTCTTGTTTTCCAGCTAAAATGTTGACTGTTTCTGCACAAAATGAAATGCCTTTTAGTATTGAAGATGCAGCAGAGTTTTATTTATTTGATGAGCAAGCCAAGAGATTAAATATTAGTTATGAAGAGAGAGCGGAATTAGTCTTAAATAGCCTAGTTGCTTACCGCTTCTTAAAGCCCCAAATGCCAAAAAGTTGGTATTTTTCCAGTTTCCATTTTATGAGTACGCCAGAACGTGGTCAGTTAATTCAAGTGTGCTTAGAAAATACCAATGTTTATTCAACATTTATTATTGCAGAAGCGGGTCACTCAGCAAGCTTATGTTTATTAGCTGAGCCATCATTAGAATTACCGGATCGTACTTTACGATTCTGTGATCCAATTAAGATCATGAACGATCGAATGATGCATTATCAATCGAGAACCAAGCGTCTATTATATGGAAATGCTATGTAATTGATCACTGATGATCATATTCGTATTTCGATTACTTAATGTGCGGAATAAAGTTTTCCATGCAAAATAAATAAAATGAAAAATAGGCATGATAAAATTTTTACGATAAATGTAGCTGAAGAATATGGGAAAAATTTATCTTTAATTAAGAGCCTCAACTAAAAGATTATTTTCTTAGTTGAGGCTTTATTTTTATTTAATCAGCTTGATTAAAAGCAAGCTTGATGGCAGTTTTTGGAATACAGCTACAAGCTAAAATATCTCCATTATCTTTGATAGCGCTTTGTTTTAGTGGGGTGACTTCCCCTTCAAGCAGTGAAATTCGGCAACGTCCACAAATTCCCGCGCGGCATGAATAAGGGATTGAAAGCCCGTGAGATTCAAGCTGTTCAAGGATCACATGCTCTGTGTTTCCACTATATTCTATCTCTTCAAAAACTAGGTTTACGGTGGTTGGAGTTGGCTTTGTAGCCTGAGCAATAGGCGCTTCTCTATCGCGTAATGGATACTGTTTTGGCTGCTTAGTTTCTAATACCGTGAGGGTATCTCCTACGCGGATGATCCCCGTATTTTCGATTAATGCATTTTGTCCAAAATCCACATCACCGGAGTCATCCATCCGGAAGGTTTGCAGTGTAGCAAGAGGTTCTGCATGGGGGTGTTTGATCCCTTTTTCTGGGCTGACGGTGGTCAAAATACAGCGGCTACAAGGCTTATCTAAGGTAAAGATCACATCACCAATTTGAATGCGTTTCCAGCTATCTTCTTCGAACGGCTTAGCACCGGTAATAATTAAGTTACCGCGAAATTGTTCGAGTTTTACGCTGGCAGGGCAGCGGCGTTGTAGCTCTTGTACTGAGGCTTCATTGATAAGTAAAAATGGGTAGCCATCGGCGAAAGATAAGGGAACGTCTTGGTGCTTTTTGACTCGACGAGATAGTTCAGGACTTAACCATCTTAGTTGTACTGGCTCGTCAAAAAAGCCGCTTAACCAACTATTTATCTCATCGGGTGCAATAAGTGCATGAAAATGATTGCCCCAAACTTCTGTAGGACTCTGCTTCTCATTAAAGTCCTGATACAATACGGTGGCGCTTTCACCATTAAGTGCTTTTAGATAAAGCCCATTATTGAGCATAGCCGGGGTAAATAATAACATCTGCGGATATTTACGCGCAGTGATAAACTTACCTTCTAATGTGGTGACCATAAAGTTACGATCAAACGTCAATCCGCTGATATCAGCGTAACCATGAGATAGACGAATGCCCCTCATTGACTTGACTGGGTGTGTATACAGGCGCGAAAGCGTAATCATTTTTTAATCCTATAATTGTTGTGCAGCAACTTTATGACAAGTGCATGAGATTAGCTATAATGCGCAACAATTTTTCATCGAAATCGGTAATAAATACTATGAATTTTCTGTTTGCCAGCACAGCTCGAGGCCTGGAAGAACTACTGAAAACTGAATTGGAAGCGCTAGGAGCTAGCCAGTGCAAAGTGGCACAAGGGGGCGTCTATTTTCAGGCTGATGACCGTGTGATGTATCAAAGTCTGCTGTGGAGTCGACTGGCATCCCGTATTTTATTACCGCTGAATGATTTTGATGTCTATAGCGACCTTGATTTATATCTGGGTGTTCAAGCGATTGATTGGTCTGAAATCTTCGATGTGAATGACACATTTGTGGTGCATTTCACGGGAACCAACGAAGAAATCCGCAATAGCCAATACGGGGCATTGAAAGTGAAAGATGCCATTGTCGACAGCTTTGTGCGTAAGTTAGACCAGCGCCCGAATGTTGCTCGCCAAGAAGCTGATATTCGTATTAACGTTTATTTAAATAAAGAACGTGCAAGTGTGGCACTCGACTTGAGCGGAGATTCACTACACATTCGTGGTTATCGTGACCTTGCCGGACAAGCACCATTAAAAGAGACGTTAGCGGCAGCAATTATTAGCCGTTCAGGGTGGCAGAAAAATACCCCAATGGTCGACCCAATGTGTGGTTCTGGAACACTATTAATTGAAGCGGCAATGATTGCCGCAGATAGAGCGCCGGGATTATATCGCCAGCATTGGGGATTCAATGCATGGTTGAAACATAACCCTGAATTATGGCGTGAAGTTGTCACGGAAGCTCAGGTACGTTTCCGCCAAGGCTTGAAAGATACCACTTCCCGTTTCTATGGTTTTGATATTGATAAGCGTGTGCTGGATATGGCGCGTGCCAATGCTCGTCGTGCAGGATTGCAAGATTTAATCACTTTCAATCATGGTGATGCTGCGGCGCTGGAAAACCCAGTTAAAACGGATATCACGGGAACCATTATCAGTAACCCACCATACGGTGAGCGTCTGGAAAGTGAACCGGCATTAATCGCATTACATAGCCAATTTGGTCGTATTGTGAAAGCGCGTTTCCCAGGCTGGCGTTTATCGATTTTCAGTGCATCCCCTGAATTATTAAGCTGCTTACAATTACGTTCTGAACGTGAATTTAAAGCGAAAAATGGTCCACTGGATTGTGTACAGAAAAACTATCAATTAGCGGAAACGCCATCAGAAACTATTGCGGAAATTTCACCAGATTTTGCTAACCGTTTACGTAAAAACCAGAAAAAACTGACGAAGTGGGCGAAGCAGCAAGGTGTTGATTGCTACCGTCTATATGATGCGGATTTACCTGAATACAATGTGGCTGTGGATATTTATGGCGACAAAGTCGTTATCCAAGAATACGCACCGCCAAAAACCGTTGATGAGCGTAAAGCGCGTCAGCGCCTGTTCGATGTGATCACCGCGACAATGAATGTCCTTGAGTTAACCTCGAATCAATTAGTATTGAAAACGCGTCAGCGCCAAAAAGGTAAACAACAGTACGAAAAATTAGCGCAGAAAGATGATTTCTTTTTAGTGAATGAATATAACGCTAAATTGTTAGTTAACTTAACTGACTATCTGGATACTGGGTTATTCCTCGACCACCGTATTGCTCGTCGTATGTTAGGTGAAATGAGCCGTGGTAAGGACTTCTTAAACCTCTTTTGCTACACCGGTACTGCCACCGTTCATGCGGGGCTAGGTGGTGCGAAGAGCACAACCTCTGTGGATATGTCTCGTACCTATTTAGAGTGGGCAGAGAAGAACCTGCAAGCCAACCAGCTTACAGGTCGCCAGCACCGTTTAATGCAAGCGGATTGTTTGAATTGGTTAGCCAATACTGATGAGCAATTTGACTTGATTTTCATCGATCCACCGACGTTCTCAAACTCGAAACGTATGGATGGAACCTTTGACGTTCAACGTGACCATGTGCAATTAATCACCCATTTGAAACGTATGTTGCGTCGCGGTGGTACCGTGATGTTCTCCAACAACAAGCGCGGATTCAAAATGGATCTCGAAGCACTGACTGAACTTGGCCTAAAAGCACAAGAAATCACCGCTAAGACACTGTCAGAAGACTTCGCACGTAACCGTCAAATTCACAACTGCTGGTTAATTAGCCACGCAGAGTAAGGAACAGAATTAATGGCTTTGATTAATTTATCAGGTGCATACCTCGCGTTTAGTGATGCGCCTCTGTTAGACAATACTGAAATTCATATTGAAGATAATGAACGTGTCTGTTTAGTGGGTCGCAACGGGGCAGGAAAATCGACCCTGATGCGTGTCTTGACGAAAGAGCAGCCACTGGATGATGGTTCATTAACTTATGAACAAGATTTAATTGTTGCTCGCTTACAGCAGGATCCACCGCGTAACGTGGAAGGCACTATTTTTGACTTTGTGGCCGAAGGTGTTGCTGAACAAGCACAATATTTAAAAGATTATCACCATGTTGCTAAGCTGGTGGAGTCTGATCCAAGTGAGAAAAATTTAAATAAACTGGCGGATTTACAAGAGGTTCTGGATAACTTAAATCTCTGGTTATTAGACTCGCGTATTAATGATGTGCTCAAAAAACTGGGTTTACCGGCGGATGCAGAATTATCTTCACTTTCCGGTGGCTGGTTGCGTAAAGCGGCATTAGGACGTGCTTTGGTAAGCAATCCTCGTGTGCTTTTCTTAGATGAGCCGACTAACCACTTGGATATTGAAACCATTTTATGGTTAGAAACCTTTTTGAAAGATTTCCAAGGTAGCATTGTCTTTATTTCCCATGACCGTTCTTTCATTCGTAATATGGCGACCCGTATTATCGATTTAGACCGTGGTCAGCTCGCGTCTTGGCCGGGTAACTATGATGATTATCTGATCAATAAAGAAGAAGCGCTGCGTGTTGAAGAGATGCAAAATGCGGAGTTTGATCGCAAATTAGCCCAGGAAGAAGCCTGGATCCGCCAAGGGATCAAAGCGCGTCGTACCCGTAATGAAGGGCGTGTTCGCGCGCTGAAAGCATTGCGAGTCGAACGCTCGGAACGTCGCGAAGTGATGGGCACTGCGCGTATGCAAGTGGGTGAAGCAGCGCGTTCTGGTAAAATTGTATTTGAGTTAGAAAACGTTAATTATCAAGTTGATAATAAAGTTTTAGTGAAAGATTTCTCTGCGCAAGTGATGCGTGGCGATAAAATTGCATTGGTGGGACCTAACGGTTGTGGTAAAACCACACTGTTACGTTTAATGCTCGGCGATTTGCAAGCAGATAGTGGACGCGTTCACTGCGGGACTAAACTTGAAGTTGCGTATTTCGACCAGCACCGCGCAGCACTCGACCCAGATAAAACTGTTATGGATAACCTTGCCGAAGGTAAGCAAGAGGTCATGGTTAATGGTAAACCTCGTCATGTATTGGGTTACCTGCAAGACTTTATGTTCCCGCCCAAACGCGCGATGACGCCTGTAAGAGCGTTATCCGGTGGTGAGCGTAACCGCTTATTATTAGCGCGTTTATTCTTAAAACCAAGTAACTTGCTGATCCTCGATGAACCAACCAACGACCTTGATGTTGAAACATTAGAGTTATTGGAAGAGCTGGTGGATGGGTATCAAGGTACCGTTTTATTAGTTAGCCATGATAGAGAATTCGTGGATAACAGTGTAACAGAGTGCTGGATTTTCGAAGGTAACGGCGAAATTAACCGCTTTGTGGGGGGCTATAATGATGCTCAACAACAAAGAGCACAAACCGTACGTCTGAAATCGGAGCAAACCAGTAAAGTAGCTGCGCCAGAAAAAGAAGCTAAGCCAAAAGAAGCTCCTAAACGTGCAAATAAGCTTAGCTATAATTTATTGCGTGAATTAGAGCAATTACCGGCGAAATTAGAGCAACTTGAAGGGGAAATTGAAACTCTTCAAGCACAAATTGGCGATGCAGATTTCTTTAATCAGCCACATGATGTGACTGAGCAAGCGTTAACTGCACTTGCCGCTAAAGAACAAGAGTTAGAACAGGCGTTTGATCGTTGGCAGGAGCTAGAGCTGTTGAAAAACGGTTGATATGACGGCTTGAATCAAAAGGAGAGAAAACACCTTGTGTTCTCATGAGCCCCATGAACATGTGCTCTGTCCACAGTGCGACATGATGGTTGCTGTTCCTGAATTGGAACAAGGAAATAAAGCCACATGTCCGCGTTGTGAAACAACACTCATATCCAAGTGGCGTTATCCTTACAGGCAACCCGCAGCATATGCATTTAGTGCATTGATTATGCTGGTAATTGCCTGTCTTTTCCCATTTGTAAAAATGAGTGCAGCAGGCATTGAGAATGAAATCTCCATGTTTCAAATCATCGAGATTATTATGGGGACGCGTTACAGCGGCTTAGCGCTGTTTTTTCTCCTATTTTCTTTGATTATTCCTGCGTTTTGCATGGTGACTATCATCTTGTTAGGGCTGCAGGTTCACCTTCCCAAATCAATCAAAGTGCTTATAACCCGAATTCTCTTTCAGATGAAATCGTGGTGTATGGCGGAGATTTTTTTGGCGGGGGTATTAGTTAGTTTTGTTAAGTTAATTGCCTATGGTGATATTGGCATTGGGATGAGTTTTCTCCCTTATTGCGCATTTTGTATGATGCAAGTGCGAGCATTCCAGTGCCTAGATCGACATTGGTTATGGAACCGAATTGAAGAGGCGCCCAAACTCAATAAACCGCTGATTGTTGGGAAAACAGGAATTAGCCAAGATGTGCGTTTATGTTTAGTTTGTACGGCAATTTTGCCAGCAGACCAACATGAATGTCCGCGTTGCCATGCCCATGGTAGCGTACGTAAAAAGCAAAGTTTGCAGTGGACTTTGGCATTATTGTTAACTTCTATTTTGCTTTATATTCCCGCAAACGTTCTGCCGGTGATGACAACAAACGCCTTAGGTAGTGGGTTGCCTTCTACTATCATGGATGGTGTGATCCTTCTTTGGGAAGATGGTTCATTCCCCGTCGCCATGATTATTTTTATTGCCAGTATTATGGTGCCTTCCTTGAAAATGATTGGTATAGCATGGCTATGCCTCGACTCTAAAGGGTTTGGTAACCGTGATCCTCATCGAATGCATTTTATTTATGAGCTGGTGGAGTATGTTGGTCGCTGGTCAATGATCGATGTGTTTGTAATTACCATTTTGACTGCATTGGTTCAAATGGGGCAGTTAATGAATATCGTACCGGCACTGGGGGTTATTTTCTTCGGTGTAGTGGTGATTTTAACGATGTTTGCCGCAATGACATTTGATCCTCGCTTAACATGGGATCGTTGTGAAAAGAGAGATGCAGTTAAGACTGTTGAACAAGAAGGAGCCGCAGGGTGACAGATCAAGAAACACCACAGGCCAATGCTAAAGTGAGTAAGTTAAAGAGCTGGTCACCGGTTTGGGTGATCCCGATTGTGACTCTACTCATCGGTGCTTGGATCATGTTTTACCATTTCAGCCATCAAGGCCCAGAAGTGACGTTAATCACTTACAGTGCGGAAGGGGTTGAAGCAGGTAAAACCAAAATTAAAAGCCGTAGCGTGGATATTGGGGTGGTTGAAAGCGTCACCCTCGATGCTAATTTTAGCCGCGTGATTATTAAAGCCCGCTTGAATCCTGAAATGGAAGGTTTGCTGCGCTCTGATTCTGCCTTTTGGATAGTGAAACCTACGATAGGTCGTGATGGGGTAACAGGGCTAGGTACTCTGTTATCAGGGGCATATATTGAACTGCAGCCGGGATTAGCGGCAAAAGAACATTTTGAGTTTACGTTATTAGATACGCCGCCTTTGGCGTCTCCTGATGCTAAAGGTAAACGGATTATTTTAACCAGTGACAAAGCAGGGCAGTTAAATGCTGGCGACCCTGTGTTATTCCGTGGTTATCGTGTCGGATCCGTTGAAACCAGTAATTTTGATATGGATAAACGCGATATGCGTTATCAGCTGTTTATCAATGCACCGTATGACAAGTTAATTAGTAGTAACGTACGTTTCTGGAAAGACAGCGGTATTGCCTTTGATATGTCTTCCCAAGGTGTTCATGTTTCCATGGGATCGGTGGCGACATTATTAACTGGTGGCGTGAGTTTTGATGTGCCTGAAGGGTGGGTACCAGGAGAAACAGTTAAAGAGAATGCACAGTTCGAACTGTTTGATACTCAATCAAGTATTCAGGATTCGTTATACACCACATACCAAGATTTTGTGCTGTTCTTCTCTGATTCTGTACGCGGTCTACAGCCGGGGGCTCCAGTAGAATTCCGCGGTATTCGCTTAGGTACAGTGGCACAAGTGCCATTCTATACGGCGGGTCTGGATCAATCACTGGATAATAACTTCCGCATTCCTGTTCTTATTCATATCGAACCAGAGCGTTTTTCTAAGGATGTTGGTAAAGATTTTAACCTGAAAAATGAACTGAATCTGGCGATGAAAAATGGCTTAAGAGCCTCGTTAAAGTCCGGTAATTTATTAACGGGTGCACTGTATATCGACCTCGACTTTATTCCAGATGTGCCAGAGTACAAAGGTCCTTATGTTATTGCTGGCTATAAAATTATTCCAACACACAGTGGTGGTTTAGCGCAGATCCAACAGAAAGTGATTGCCGTACTGGATAAAATCAACAATATGCCAATTGAGCCTATGTTGAAACAAACAACGCAAACATTAGCTGAAGGTCAAAAACTGGTTCAAGAAGCAAATGTGATGTTTACGCAGTTGAATAAATTGATGTCTAGCAAAGAGTTCCAGAGTTTACCTGCTGACATGCAAAAATCATTGAAAGAGATAAACAAAACGATGCAAGGCTTCCAACCAGGCTCACCAGCCTATAATAAGATGGTTGATGATATGCAGCGTTTAGATCAAGTACTGCGTGAAGTACAACCACTACTGCGCACGCTGAATAATAAGAGCAATGCGCTCGTGTTTGAAGCAGAGCCAAGCAAGGACGTTGTGCCTAAAGGAGTGAAAAAATAATGAGATATCTATTAGCGATAGGCGTTTTTCTCCTGGCGGCTTGTAGTAGCAGCCCAGAAAAAATGTATTATCAATTACCTATGAAGGCCCCCGAAGTTCAATCTGTGGCTGTGATGGATAAAGGACAAATCTGGCTACAGCGTATTACGCTGGCGGATGTGCTGACATCAAATGGGATAACTTACCAAACGTCCGATGTTGCTTATTCAAATGCGAGTGCGCATTTATGGGCAAGCCCGTTAGAGCAGCAATTAGGGCAATCAATGGTGCGTGAGCTATCTTCTGCTCTACCGGATAGATTTATCTCATTACAACCTTTGCAAAACTCACCTGAGACGTTAGACATCACTCTAACGGCATTTAATGGTCGTTATGATGGAAAAGTGTTAGTTCAGGGATTTTGGACATTGATGCGTGGCGATAAAGTTGTTCGCCGCAACTTTGATATCCAATTAGAACAGCAAGAAGATGGTTATCCTGAATTAGTCAGAACATTAGCGAATGGTTGGCAAAAAGTGGCGGCAGATATTGCTCAAGAGATAAGCAAGCCATGATTTGATAATGATTTTGTTGTGAAATGAATGCGCTACGGTAAAACGTAGTGCATTTTTTTATTATTTTTCATTTTGAAAAGTGGATATTATGAATCTTAATTAACTGATAAATAATGAATTTATTTTTAATCATTTGAATATCAGTAGGTTGTGATTATCACGAAATGTAGGTCACATTTATCATAATTATGACAATAATATGAAATTCTTTACTTGCATTTCTTATGGACGGGCGCTATTTGTATAGTGTATCTATTAACAAAAAATAGATGCTGTTTTCTTTTCCATTTAAATGATGAGGGAAGTAAGGCATGAAAAGACAGAAGCGAGACCGTTTAGAAAGAGCGTTATCAAGAGGTTATCAAGCAGGTTTAACCGGACGTTCCAAAGAATTATGTCCTTATCAGGCAGTAGATGCCCGTTCGCATTGGCTAGGTGGTTGGCGAAAAGCGATGGAGGATAGAGCGGCAGTAGCCGTTTAATTGGTCATTTAACGAGGATCATTAAATTATTTTGCGGAAATTAATTAGACGCATAATTTAATACCATCCCCCTGAAATTATAAACCTCCGCATTTGCGGAGGTTTGCATTTAAGGCAAGCTACGATTAGAACGCGCTTGTATCCTTAAATAAGCCGACTTTCAGGTCTGTTGCAGCATAAATCAGTTTGCCGTCTACCAGAACTTCACCATCTGCTAATCCCATAATTAACTTACGGTTAATCACACGTTTAAAGTTAATACGGTAAGTGACTTTTTTTGCGGTCGGTAATACTTGTCCAGTGAATTTCACTTCACCGACACCTAACGCACGACCTTTACCTTCGCCGCCTAACCAGCCGAGGTAAAAACCAACCAGTTGCCACATAGCATCAAGACCTAAGCAACCTGGCATAACAGGGTCATTCGTGAAGTGGCAACCAAAGAACCATAAATCTGGATTGATATCCAGTTCAGCTTCAACGTAGCCTTTATCAAATGTACCACCATCTTCGGTCATTTTGATGATGCGATCCATCATCAACATATTACCTGATGGCAATGGAGGACCATTTTCCCCAAATAATTCGCCTCTTCCAGAAGCCTCTAAATCTTCTTTTGTATAGGATTCGCGTTTATCAACCATGATCTTCAGATAGCCTTTATTATGTGTAGGTCAACAGAATAGCTTACACTTGTACGCTGAACAACTCCGATCAGCTAATATTTACTCAATCTTTACTTAGCCCATCCACTTTAAAAACCAAGGTAATCTAGACTTATCCGGTGAATTTGCTTGGTTTATGCGTTCTTGAATTAAAGCTAACAAGTGTACGTTATCACCTTCTACTTGTTGTTCAAAGTAAGGTTGTTTCGTTAAGAGAGAAATTGCTTGAGCAACATGTTCGACAGGCCAAATATGGAATTTCTCTTCTTTGACTGCCTCGATAACTTCTTGTTTCAAACAGAGATGGCGTACATTAGACATTGGGATGATGACACCTTGATTACCTGTTAGCTCACGCTTATCGCAGATATCAAAAAATCCTTCAATCTTTTCGTTAACACCGCCAATCGGTTGAACATAGCCAAATTGGTCAACCGCACCAGTGACGGCAATTTGTTGGTCGATAGGCTGCAATGATAATGCGCTAATTAAGGCACACAGTTCAGCTAATGATGCGCTATCACCGTCAACTTCACCATAAGACTGTTCAAATACAATAGAGGCAGAGAAAGGCTGTGGTTGCTCTAATTTTAATTCATAGTTTAGGTAGGCTTGCATAATCATCATACCTTTTGCATGAATATTGCCGCCTAATTCTGCTTTGCGCTCGACGTCGGTAAACTCACCATCGCCTAGATGCGCCACGCAGGTGATCCGTGATGGTTCACCAATTGCATCAGGGTATCCCGGATACTGTAAGACAGATAGCCCGTTAATTTGACCAACAACTTCCCCTTCAGTTTTAATCAAAACTTGCTCTTGCAGGATGTCGTCTTGATTGCGCTCAACAAGGAAAGAATGACGCCATAAACGATTTTCTTTGGCTTGAGAGAATGATTCAGCCGTTAAATAGCCTTCATGAACGTATTGAGCTGCATTGGTTAAATTGCGAGTTAGCCAATTAATATCAAGAGGCAAATTGTATTTGTCTTCACAACAACGCGTCGCTTGCAAAATAAATTCAGACCAGCCGTCAGCAGCAATTTCTGGTAGCTGATTACTGTTGATAATGAATTTAATGAAATTCATCCATAAGCTTAATTGTTCTTCGTCTTCGAAAAACATGAGAGGTTCATATTCTGCATATATTGAATAATCAAACAGCTCAGGAGCTGCAAACTCAAACTCTTCGAGTATGAGTCTATCACCGACAACAATTACTTTAAGTTCAAGCGGCTGAGGCTCAATTTCAATCGGTAAGGTTTGATTTTCACTATGTGGCAGCCACTCTAATTGACGGCGAGTCACCATATTTTTTAGGCGAGTCCACATTAATGGCTGAGTGACCAATGCGGTTGCAGAAATAACGAGGACTCCGCCGTTAATTTGGTGTAGCAAACCTGGGACTAGATTTTGATTTGGCGTGATATAGCCGAACAGTTGTTCTGGTTCAATCCAGTGGCGGTAAGCGATTTTTTCATGTGAGGAAAAACGACCAGTAACATCGTTTTGCCACTGATATCGTTGCTTATCTTCAGATAATTGATAATTACCATTAATAAATTGGGTTTTAGTCAATAGTGGAGTGATAGAGTCAGTAAATAGTTTGAGATATTCTTCACTTTCGTCAGACTTGATGAACATAAAGCGCGTTTGAGCATATTCACGAATGAAATGCTGCATCCCATCGAATAATCTTGGTTGAATATCAGCCAATGTTGCCGGAGTCAACGTCGCTGAAGAGGCAAATTTTGTCTGAAAAGACGATAAGTTAGGAGTTAGGCCTTGCCATGTTAATTCTTGACTGATCACTATAATTATCTGCTATTAGTATGGTTATCAATAAATGCCTGCCAATCAGCAGGGCGCATATGCCTGAGTTTATTTCTGTACCGTCTGTTTTATATACAATTTCAGGCTAATTTATTACCTTAAAATATTTTAGGCTTAAGATTGTTATATTAGCCTTTGAACGCTAATCTTGCAGCAATATTTGTCGAAATATCGAGTTAGAATAAAGAAAACATGAGAGCGACGGGTAAACTCAGTGGCCATGTAAAGCCAATCAGAAGCGCACTCAATAATCTCATGCAAAAACTAGGATCTTTGGTTACTAGCAGGGCGAATAACGCTGAACATACTCCTCCAATCCCATAGATAAGAAGTATGTGTTCAAAAGTGGACATGCGATTTTAGTGGTTTGTTAACGTGTGGATGCGAATTGTACACTATTTTTTTATTTACTGTTATTTTCTTTGTGTTAATCAATGGATAGTCGATTAAATGAAATCCACCTTGAGCATTTTTCTTATATTATTGCTAATATAATGATAGGTACGATTTTCTTCGGGAAAAAATATGAAATATCAGCAACTTGAAAATCTTGAATGTGGCTGGAAATGGGAATATCTAGTCAATAAAGCGAGAAGTGGGGAGCCTATTACCCGATATATAGAAAGAAGTGCGGAGCAAGAGGCAATTGAGCTGCTGTTAAAGCTGGAAAATACGCCTGTGGATGTATTGAAGTGGATTGCAGATCATATGTCCCCTCAATTAGATAACCGTATGAAACAGAGTATTCGTGCGCGTCGTAAACGTCACTTTAATGCTGAGCATCCACATACTCGAAAAAAGTCGATTGATTTAAATTATTCGGTTTGGCAACGACTATCTAATTTGGCAGTAAAACGAAATAAAACCTTATCAGAGACGATTATTCAGCTAATTGAAGATGCGGAACATAAAGATAAGTATGAGAGCCAAATGAGCTTATTGAAGCATGATCTTCAAGCGATCTTAGGTAAGTCAGAGAAAGAGTAACGATTTTCAGTTGAACAAATGGATTACTGTAACGATCTTTATTTCTAAGGATGAAAAAAAGCCCCAATAAATTGGGGCTTTTTATATTCAGTTCGAAATTCAAACTAGGGCTATAAATTAAGCGCCTGGTTGAGTTACAACTTCAGTTGTACCTTGGATTTCGATTTCAACGCGACGGTCTGGCGCTAAGCACTCGATCAGAGCTGCACGGCCTTTAACTGCGTCACATTTGTTACCAGTTACTGGATCTTCTTTACCACGACCTTCAGCAGCGATTGCGCTTGCTGGAACGCCTTTAGATACTAAGTAGTCTACTACTGACTGAGCACGTTTTTGTGACAGTGGCAGGTTGTAGTTTTGTGAACCGATACGGTCTGTGAAACCAACTACCAGCACGCGACCTTGAGTTGGGTCGATGTTGCTCAGTTCGTTGTACAGTTCGTTCAGTGCTTGCTGACCTTCTGGCTTCAGAGTCGCTTTGTTGAAGTTAAACAGAACGTCTGAACGCAGAGTGAAGCGTTTGTTTTCAACAACTGGAGCTGCTGGCTCAGCAACTACTGCTGGAGCAACAACTGGAGCTGCTTCTTGACCGAAACGGTATGCAAGACCAACGCTCAGCATGCCGTTGTCTGGGCTAACACCGATGTTGTCTTTGTCACCCATGCGGCTAACCCACTGGTAGTCTAAACGAGTCGCTAATTCTGGAGTGATAGCATACTCAAGACCCAGTGCGTAAACTGGAGAAACGCCAGTGTCAGTTTCTTTACCAACGCCGTTAACTTTAGCTTCTGTACGGTAAACCATACCACCCAGACGAGTATAAACGTCTAAGTCATCCATGATTGGATAGCTCAGTTTGGTAGTCAGAGAAACGCCCATTGAAGAAACGCTACCTGCGTTGTCACCTTTGTACTTCATTTTACCAAACCAGTCATAGCCCATTTCGAAGCCCATGTACTGGTTGTATTGGTAACCTGCGTACAGACCCGCACCTAATTGGTCACGAGTTTTTTTGCCAGTACCAACTGAAGTTTCATCTCCAGCAGCATCTTCAAAAGTAAATTTAGCGTGCTCGTAGTGAGACCAACCTAATTTACCACCAGTGTACCAAGTGTTATCTTTTGGAGCTGCTTGTGCAACAGTTGCAAATGCTGCCACTGCCACTGCTACCGCGATAGCTGTCTTTTTCATTTTTACGCCTCGTTATCATCCAATATTGGCTTGGCTTCGTGAGCCTTATTATTTGCCATTGGTTCAATTTAATTGCTAGGTTCAGCTGACATTATCCACAAAAATTTACGAAAAGTAAAAAAATAATGTCATGAGCTTAACAGGCTAAAGTCTACAACGAACTCCAAAAGATACAAGTATGGTAAGCAATAAAGGTTAAAAAAAGTCTTTTTTTACCGTTGAAATCAGAGAGATAAATATATTACCCATTTTGTTGTTAATAAACGCATCTTATTGTTTTTAAAGAATTTAAATATATTTCTTTATAATTATCTTGATGAATGTAAAATTTCGTAAGAAAAATCTTATTATTGTTTAGTGAATGTTATTGGCGTGAATCTTTAAAAGGTTTTGATGTCTAATATCCGCTGAGCTTGTATTATATGTTTTTTCTGGTCTCATAATGAATCCCATCGAATGACCTGCTTCTGCTGCATTTTGT
This sequence comes from Providencia sp. JUb39, assembly GCF_012272845.1. NCBI lineage: Bacteria > Pseudomonadati > Pseudomonadota > Gammaproteobacteria > Enterobacterales > Morganellaceae > Providencia > Providencia sp. JUb39. The sequence goes on from NZ_JAAWXD020000001.1 coordinate 1,466,060, forward strand.
AAAAGAATAAAATCTTGTTCATTTATTTCTGGCAACCATCCTAATACAACACTGTAATTACCGCTTCTTAATGCTTTTTCCATGGCATCAATGGTCGTAATAGAATTAACTTGGTTAAATTGCATGATTTTATTGATGGGCAAACCAGCTTGCTCTAACCAGTGTTTACTCAGTTTTTTATCTGGGCTCAGCCATAATAGCCAACGTGATTGAATACCGAACTGGCGCAACATGGGTAGCAAGATGTAATCCATAATTGGGTGTTGTTCGTTATAGACTAGCTCGCTCACCATGCCTTGTTGTATTGAGCCATTTGCAAAACTCATTGCTGGGGTTGCATTGCTTAAATTGCTATGCGTAAGACGGTCATGCGTGAAGCTATCATTAGTAAAATGATTAAGAGAATGTGTTGTTGCGCTATTCCAAGTAGAAATACTCATAATTCACCTCGCTACAATTTTACATGTAGAACAATGTTTCATGGAGATAGTTGCTGTATGAACATACAGTAACTGTATATTTATACAATATCAAGGCTATTTTTACAAAGCGCTTCGCAACTTTGTGGTTTTTATGCGAGTTATACTTGGCATTTTTAACTGAAACTTTAAAATCGATTAAACATAATTATATGTAAAAACAGTTGTTTTTTTATTGCTTGAAGCTCAAGGACGATTGTGTTTTTTTTATTCATAAGGAGATGGAAAAGTGTCATTACAAAATGAAAGAAGTTCCCTTTTACAACAAATTTTGGGGCAGTTTGGCGCGCTAAAAAAGAAAAACCATTTCGGTGGATACTGTTTGTGCATTGATAATGCACTGGTGGGGTTAGTACTGGATGGTCAATTCTATGTTCGTGGGTGCCTGTTTTCTCGTAGCTATTTTGAATCAGTTGGGTTTGAACGGTTGGTATACAGTAAAAGAGGTATACCTCTAGAGATGCGCTATTACCAACTTCCGGAAGAGGCCTGGTGTAACCCATCAATATTGAGTCATATCATTGAATTAGCTTACCGCTCAGCCATGGAAGAAACTCAACAAAGAGAGTCGGCGGCGGTACGCATCAAGGACTTGCCAAATATGAATATGGCAATGGAGAGGGCGCTTGGGAAAATTGGAATTTTCCATGCTGAAGACCTCATTATGATTGGTGCTAAAGCGTGTTTTTTGAAACTAAAACAGCATGGGAAGCTAATACCAAGTGTAAAACAATTGATTGGATTGGCTGCGGCTATTGAGGGGTGCCATAGTGAAGTATTACCTTCTCGAACTCGGCAGGAGCTCATTAACTGGTTTAACAGCATGAACTAATTTTCATTCTTTCAAATCAGCGGGCATGACCATTAATAGGTTTTAATGCCCGCTCATCAGTTTATTTTATGACAAACTAATCTGTTTAATCATTGATTTTATTTCAGGAATTAATTCAACCAGTAATTTAGTTTGTTCCATGATCAAGACGGTTTTCTCATCGTCATCGCTGGATGCACGGTCAATGCGATTCAGTAAGCTCACTCTTAGGCGCTCTGATTTTTCGTCAATAATTGCGGGATCTAAGGATGTGGCTTGAATAGACGATTCGATATAGCAGATTGCATCATTTAATAAGGCGAGATTCGCTTCGTTTTGCATTTGCTCTCGATGGGCGCCGAGTGCTGAAATATAGCTCAGTAATGTATGGTTTAAACACAGTAAGCGGAATGCTTGCTCTTGCGTAATTTGGTATGACTTAGGATCCGATGCCATATTTGAAACAATTGAAGCAAATTCTGCGTCATTATTATGGGCGTCACGCCTTGCAACACGGTACTCCAAGCTATTATCTTTACCTTGATAATATTGCTGCAAAATAGCGTCTAAATAACGGCAGTTGCTATCCATCGTTTTCTGAACTACTTGTGGTAACTGTCGAAATTTCCAGTCAGGCCAAATAAAACTGACGGCAAGTAATGCGATAAAACAGCCAATTAGAGTGTCGATTATTCGAGGTAATGCGACTTCGAAACCTTCACCGAGTAAATTGAAGCAAAATAGCACCAGTAATGTAATAAATAGTGTTGCTTGGGCATATTGGCTGCTACGGAACATGAAGAACAGTAACCCGGTGATAACGATTAGGGTGAGCTGCCCCTCAATGGATGGCACGATATTGAGTAAAGGTAAGCCAATGGCAATCCCTAATAACGTGCCTGTAATACGTAATGCTAGACGGCGCTTAGTCGCATTATAGTTGGGTTGGCATACAAATAAGCTAGTGAGTAAGATCCAATAACCGCGTTCTAAATCAAATAATTGAATAATCAAGTATCCAGTACAAAGCAAGACTGACATTCTGATTGCATGACGAAACAGCGAGGATTTGGGGGTTAAATGATGTTTGAAGCGGGCAAATACATCACGAATACCCGAGACTGATTCGTCAGATAATTGTTCAATTTGCTTATTATTTTGCTGCCAAGAAGCTTGGCCTAAGCTCAAGCCTTTTAGTTGGACATCAATACCTTTGAGATTTTTTAGCAAATTTCGTAATGCTTTTATTTCATGCAATTCAGGAGATTGTTGCTGGAGTAGCTGCAAGGAGTTTTCAATATACGTAAATGTGCGCTCAAAGCGTGGATTATGCTGATACTGCTTGCGCCATAACACGGATTGAGCTATCTGCTGGCAGGCTCTAGCTTGCATGGTTAATAAGCGTTGAAAGCGAAATAAAATATCACAATGACGCAAACGACGACTAAGTTGTTGATATTGAATGTGCGATGAACTAGCTCGTTCATGAATGTCTTGAGCGACAAAGTAATATTGCAATGTATTACGCGTGCCTCGCTGACCTCTATCGCCTTTTAATCGGCTGAGTAGCGATATTTTTGCCTGATTCATTGTACTGACTAACGTACTGTTAACTAAGGCTAAATCATAGACTGATTGCTGATAGTCATCTTCAAGATCAGGATCAAATAAGTTTGCCTTTGCATCAAGATAAGCCGAAAGCTGCTGATAACATTGTGTTATGGCATCTTGTAGCGGGCGAACAGGGAACAGGATATGCCCGATAAGGGTAAGAATGTTGTACCAAATGGCGCCAGTTAATAAGAGCGCTGGCTGGATGTACCAAGTATCAAAAATAGGTACGCCCAGCATGGTGTATATTGCAATGAGCAGAGCACCGAAAGCGATAGTGGCATAACGTTGCCCTAATGCGCCAAGTAAGATAAAACCGCAGGTTGAGAATGCTAACCCAAAAAAGAATAAAACAGGGTAAGGGAAAAGTAATTCAATAGAGACAGAGGCAATTAAAAAGCAGAATAAAGTGATAATTAAATTTTTTATTCTGCCAGTCAATCTATCATCTAAGTCAGTGAGTGCGGCAGCGACAACGCCTAGAGTTAAAGGGATAGTGACTTTAGGCTCTAAGCCTAAAAGCCATGGAACCAAGGTTGAGCCTGTCAGCGCAATTAAGATTCGGATATAATATAAAATATGGCTGTTATAGAGCACACGACGATAACTGGTTAGCAGCGTTAGCACAAAGTACCTCAGTGGTAAGACAAATCCTTATCTATATAGAATAACGTGTTTACGTAGAATAAAAAACTATTAGCAATTATGCTTTGATTATTTTCACGAATGATTCACACAGGTGCAGAACGTATGGAACTGAAATCGACACAGATTGGACAGCGCCTGGCTCAGCATCCCTATAATCGGGTTCGCTTACTTAATGCAGGCATTGAAGTTAGTGGTGAAAACCATCAATATCTTATTCCCTTCAATGAGCTAGTCGATATTCGCTGTAAGCGTGGGATCGTCTGGGGGGAATTGGAATTTGAAGTTTTAGATGAACAAGTCGTTCGTTTGCACGGTACTGAGTGGAAACAAACTCAGCGTTTCTACCATTTTTTGAATGAAAAATGGCAGCAATGGAGCGTTGAAATGAGCGAGGTCAGTGCTCAAGTATTGACGTCTTTAACCCAGTCGATTTTACAACAAACTCAGCAAGATGCGTGGTTAAGTTTACGTAGCTTGCAGTCGATAAAAGAAAGGATCACTCAGCAGTTTTCATCACTTCCTTTACCCCTCGTTCGAATGCCTTTATTTGAAAACTGTGCCGCACATTACCAATTTTGCAAGCAGTGGCTAACGAATAGTGAACAATGCCGCAAGCAAAATAATCAGAATTGGTGCCAGTCAGTTCTAACACGCTATGATGATTTTTTCCAACATATTGAATCCTCTCCATTAAATTATTCTCAATCATTATCAGTTATTAATGGCGAAGATAATGTTTTAGTTTTAGCGGGAGCGGGCAGTGGAAAAACGTCGGTGCTGGTTGCAAGGGCAGGGTGGCTTCTATTAAGAGAGCTGGCTAAACCTGAGCAAATCTTATTATTGGCGTTTGGGCGTAAAGCTGCAGAAGAGATGAATGAGCGGATTCAATCTCGTTTACAACAAAAAGAGATTGAGGCGAAAACCTTTCACGCACTTGCATTGCAGATTATCCGCGAAGGTAGCAATAAGTCACCAGTAATTAGTGCGTTAGAGTCGGATACCGAAAAGCGCCAATCTCTTTTGTTGAATGAATGGCGAGAGCAGTGCTCCAGTAAAAAAGCCCAAGCGAAAGGCTGGCGAGAGTGGCTGTCAGAAGAATTGCAATGGAATATTCCTGAAGGTGAATTTTGGAATGATGAAAAAATTAGTCGCAAAGTGGTCGTTCGACTAGAGCGCTGGTTGAGTTTGATCCGCTCTCATGGTGGTAGCCAAAAAGAGATGGTCGACAATACGCGGGAAGAAATTCGTGCGCTATTCCAAAAACGAATTCGTTTAATGGCTCCGTTATTGAAAGCTTGGAAGAGTGCTCTCAAAGATGAAGGTGCGATTGATTTCTCCGGTCTTATCCATCAAGCGATCAATATTATTGAAAAAAGGCGTTTTATTAGCCCATGGAAACATATTTTAGTTGATGAATTTCAAGATATTTCACCACTGAGAGCCAAATTATTACATGCATTACGCCAACAAAATAAGCAAACCTGTTTATTTGCGGTTGGTGATGATTGGCAGGCAATCTATCGCTTTAGTGGCGCTGAATTGGATTTGACGACGTCATTTAAAACGCATTTTGGTGAAGGGGATTTATGCGCATTAGATACAACATACCGGTTTAATGAGCGCATTGGTGATGTTGCGAATCGTTTTGTGTTACAGAACCCAAGCCAGTTAGATAAGCCATTAAATAGCCTAACTAAAGGTAATAAAAAATCAGTCGTTTTATTGTATGAAGATGCGCTAGAGCGTTTATTGGATAAAATGAGTGGTTATGTTTTAGATGATGAAAATATCTTAATTTTGGCTCGCTACCATTATTTAAAACCGGAAATTCTTAATAAAGCGGAAACTCGCTGGCCGAAATTGAAAATTCAATTTATGACCATGCATGCATCGAAAGGTCAACAAGCGGATCATGTCATTATTTGTGGTTTAAATGGTGGCAAAGAGGGGTTCCCAGCGCCTGCGCGGGAGTCGATTATTGAAGACGCTTTGCTGCCGCAACCTGAACATTTTGAACATGCGGAAGAGCGACGACTATTTTATGTGGCATTGACGAGAGCGAAGCAACAAGCATGGTTATTGTATAACCCTGATAATCCATCCGAGTTTGTTGAAGAGCTAAGGCAAATGGGCGTACCTAGACAGAAAAAACCTTAAAAATCGCTTATTAAAGTTCAGAGCTTAAAAATGAAAACTGCGCCATTGAGTATACTGATGGCGCAGTTTTTTATTTATTTACGACTATTTTCAGGCGTACTATTAATTAGTGCGTTTATTTAAATAGCTTTGATAATCAGGGATCACAATATCAATTTCCCCATCAAAGAAAGGGGAGGTAATCAGAAAATCAGCGGTAGCAGGATTGGTGGCAACAGGAATATTCCATACAGTGGCCAGTCGCAGAAGCGCTTTGACATCAGGATCGTGAGGAACGGCATTTAACGGATCCCAAAAGAAAATGAGTAGGTCGATTTTCTGCTCTGCAATCATGGCACCAATTTGTTGGTCACCGCCCATTGGGCCGCTCAACATGCCAGTAACGGGTAAACCGGTTTCTTTATTGACTAAGCTCCCAGTGGTACCTGTTGCAAACAGTTTGTGTGAGCTTAATTTCGTTTTATTTTGGGTTACCCAACCGAGTAAGGATGATTTACAGTGGTCATGGGCAACTAAGGCAATATTTTTTGAAGCTGCGATTTTTCGGGTGGTAGATTCCATGAGGTTCCCTTAAACAAGATTGGCATCACAAATAGATAGCTGTCACGCATCTTAAAAATTGAGTGAACAAAGATGTACAACATATATCATAATGCATATGAATAGTTTACTGATTTTGGGAGATATTTTGATGAGAGATCAAGAAATTGCTGAAATTCTAACAAGCGTTAAGACAATTGCATTAGTTGGCGCGAGTGACCGTACAGACCGCCCAAGCTATGAAGTCATGGAATACCTCTTACATCAAGGGTATCAGGTTATTCCGGTGAGTCCGAAGCTCGCGGGGCAAACATTATTAGGGCAGCGAGTTTATGCACAACTGAGTGAAATTCCTAACCCTGTTGATATGGTTGATGTTTTTAGAAATGCAGAGGCTGCAGTTGGTGTTGCTCATGAAGCCGTCGCCATTAAAGCTAAAGTCTTATGGTTACAAAAAGGGGTTATTAGCGAAGAGGCGCAAAGAATTGCTGTGAATGCGGGATTACAATGCGTGATGGATAAGTGTCCTAAACAAGAAATTCCAGCGTTAGGTTTGGAAAAATAAGTATCGCGAGTTCATCGACGGTAATGTAAAAAAATAAAGCAGCTGGTGGGCTGCTTTACTGGATTGCGTTCATGATCAGTTACGTAGACGTGGAGCTTGTAATTGGGATCTTATCGATTCTGCTAACTCATCCATAGAAGGTTGTTCCGGATGGTCATCAGTCATCTCATAAGTAATCTGTGCTTCTGCTAAATAAGTATGAACCGCTTCCCCATTATCATCTTCCATGACGACATGATACCAAGGCAGATCGCGTAATGTACTGTTGGATGCAATGTCATCATCATGTGGTTGGTCGAGCGAGTATTCAGGGTCAACATCAACAACTACCCCAAGGTAGCCGAGAAGTTTGTGTCTGACTTGTTGCCCGATACCATATTTACTGGTGATCATCATAGCGACCTCCTTAAAAGCCTTGCTTGTGCTGTAAACTACATGTGGGCAGTGCTGTGCGTTTTCAAGCCAATGTGTGGACAATTACTCATAACGCAATACACTGTCTTTAAGTAATAACGAAAAGCAGTGCCTCAATAATCAGATTATCTGCTGAATGAATAAAAAACAACTGCGCCAGAGGGTTTTAATTGATTAAGTAATGACATCGGAGGCTTATATGACAGCAACAGGTCGTTATTTCTATATTTATGGGCGAGTCCAAGGTGTTGGGTTTCGTTACCAAACCTATCATTGGGCGAATCAAAATGGGGTCAAAGGTTTTGTTTATAACCGGGATGATGGCAGTGTGAAACTGGCTATTTATGGTTCCGAGCAGGATATTGAATTTGTCGATGATTGGCTGAAAGCGGGCGGGCCTCCGGGCGCTAAAATCGACCACTACTTTAGTGAAAATTGGCATACGGAACCAATAGCGGATTTTTCCGTCCGCTATTAATGTATTCTTAAATGATTAGCAGGTTCTTAAATACATTTTACGGGTTTAGGAAGACCTGCAAGTTTTGTCGCTTGCTTCGCAGGACCTTGAGGAAACAGTCGATATAAATAACGGCTGTTGCCTTTTTCTTCCCCAAACTGCTGAGAAACCGCTTTAACTAACATTCTGATCGCTGGTGATGTATTAAATTCTAAATAAAACGCACGAACGAAACGGATAATTTCGAGATGCTCGTCAGTGAGTTCAATTTCTTCTTGCGCAGCGAGTAGCGGAATAAGATCTTCGCTCCATTGTTGGCTATCAAGTAGGTAGCCTTGCGAGTCTGTTTCAATTTCTTGATTATTAAAAACCAACATACTTAATTTCTATCCAAACAAAAGTAGACCGCAAATTTAGCAAAAAACCAGCAATAACCCAAGTAAACCCTGTTGGAATAGGAAAAAATGTTGATAATTTCATCCATTGAATCAATGTGCGTCTATTTTTAAAGCGAACGAACAAATTAGGGGTTTACATTGAAAGCGCAGATGATTATAGTGCTCGTCATTGCGGAGGGGTGGCCGAGCGGCTGAAGGCAGCGGTCTTGAAAACCGCCGATGGGAAACCATCCGAGAGTTCGAATCTCTCCTCCTCCGCCATCTTCACTTCTAATCAAGTCTACTAAAGTCTCTCAATCCCAAGTAAATCAAGCATTCAAGCTAAATCCCATTATTCCAACGTCTACTATCGTCTATTGAAAACTACCCCCTTTAGGTGGTACATATGGGGGTACATTTATACCCCATGATTTGAGTACCCCCAAATGAAGCTAACCGTTAAGCAAATTGATTCCAGCAAGCCTAAAGAAAAAGACTACAAACTATCTGATGGTGGTGGGCTGTACCTATTGGTTAAAACGAACGGCGGAAAGTATTGGCGGTTAAAATACCGAATCGATGGTAAAGAGAAGCTTTTAGCTATTGGAATTTATCCAACTGTTACACTCGCTGATGCCAGAAGAAAGCGTGATGATGCAAAGAGATTGCTGGCGGATGGAATTGACCCAAACCAACAACGCAAAGAACAAAAGCAAGCCTCAAAGATTGACAGTGTAAACACCTTTAAAAATATCGCCCTTGAATGGTATGAGGGAAGAAAGGATCGCTGGTCTGTTGGTTATCGTGATGACATGATGGACGCATTCGAAAAAGACGTCTTTCCTTATATAGGTAATCGCCCGATTGCCGAAATCAAACCAATGGAATTACTTGAAGTGCTTTCTATTATGGAAAAGCGCGGAGCAACCGAGAAGCTAAAGAAAGTGCGTCAACGTTGTGGTGAGGTATGGAAGTACGCCATTATTACTGGTAGGGCTGAGTATAACCCCGCGCCAGATTTAGCCAGTGCCTTTGTTCCGCATAAGCGTGAGCATTACGCCCATCTTTCAGTAAGTGAATTACCAGAATTTCTTTCTTCTATTGATAAGTATATGGGAAGCCAGATTGTTAGAGTGGCATTAAGGGTACTTATATTAACTGGAGTTCGACCAGGCGAATTGAGAAAGGCCGAATGGTCAGAAATTAACTTTGATACTGGAGTGTGGGAGATACCGGCTGAAAAAATGAAGATGCGCCGCCCTCATATTGTACCGTTATCAGAGCAGGTTATTGATTTACTGAAGCAGATACACCCCATCAGTGGCAGTTATCAATATGTATTCCCTAGCCGCACTGATTATAGAAAGCATATATCAGATATGGCACTGAATACGATGATTAGGCGCATGGGTTATAGTGGCAGAGCCACAGGTCACGGATTCAGGCACACAATGAGCACCATCCTACACGAACAAGGCTATAACACAGCATGGATTGAGACACAGTTAGCGCACGTTGATAAGAACTCTATTCGTGGAACGTATAACCATGCTCAGTATATTGATGGACGTAGAGAAATGCTTCAATGGTACGCTGATTACATGGGAGCATTAGAGAACGGGGATAATGTTGTCCACGGTAACTTTAAACGTGCTTAAGTAGCCAGCAATCGAATACTGAACCAGACAGTAAAAAGTCTGGTTTTTTTGTACCTAAAATAGTCATAACTGGACAAATAGACAGTAATTATAGACTGTAGTAGACTTGTGCAGACTATAAAGAATAAAGCTATGTCTAGGCTGATCCCCGAAAACTAGTACACCTCTACTAGCTGGCATAGCTCCTATCAAAAGAGGGCGTGAGGTGGCGAGTGAGTTTTTTTAAAGCGATAGAGAGAGAGAAACAGCAGGTAATTTACCTAGAAGAATTTATTAATGAAATTGCAAAAATGCAAGGTGTGAGTGATGTTGATGTTGTGGCTATTTTATATAGAGAAATATATGAAGAAATTCCATTTAATAAGCCATTTAATTTATATTACTACACCGAACTCGACTCTTTTGTGAAACTATCAAAGCACGAGGCTACACAGGTATTATCTGAATTTAGTAACGACAGTTGCCCGTTTGCTCCATTTGACATAATGAGACAAGTCTCAGATAGGGAGTGGAAATCATATAAGGTGTGCGTTAAAGCAATGGAAGCGGCAGTCTTTCTGTTAGATGTTAATGTACCGCTTCCTAGTTGTTTAGACTTTATAAAAGAGAATGCAGAGATACAGCTCAGTGAGGAGAGAAAGAAAAACCAAAAAGTAGCTGATGAACTTAAAAAGAAATATGAAACAGATAAAAACATACCAGAACTGAAAAAGTGGAATGAGTTTGCTGGTAAAGAAACTGCTTTAATGTTCATAGCTGGCTTATGCTTGGCTTTAACCGATAAAAAAGGAGCCGCTTATAAGAATGGTTCCAAAATGAACAAAAGCGCTATAGCAGAAGGCGCTATTGCTGCTATAGACAACTACGGGAAAGGCTCAACAATAAGTACAAAATCACTTACTAATTTGATTAATCAAGCGCTAGATGAAAACGAGCCAGATGATGGATTTAGTCTATAGAGTAACTGCGCTTCCAAAGATAAAAACGAGACTTCCAAACTGTATGTAAAATAACCGAAAATGGATATTTCTACTTCCAAAGACTGTTTTTTATCGCTTCCTACTATTTTGCGCACACTTCCATACAGTGTGTTAATTATTTGATTCAATAACCCCTGAAATATATGGGCGTCTATTAAGGCGCATCATTGACTAGATAACAGGGGGCATCATGCCAACAGTTACAACCTTAAAAGAAAACCTCATTCGCTTACCTGAAGTAATGCGCCGTACAGGCTATGCTAAAGCATGGGTGTATGTGCTTATTGCAAGAAATGAATTCCCTAAACCAGTGAAGATAGGCTCTCGTTCTATTGCTTTCGTTGAATCGGAAGTGGATGAATGGGTAGCAAATAAGATTGCTGAATCGCGTACTGGCGAGGTGGCATAATGGAAAAGAAAAACCACCCGCTACAGGTGGCTTCTCAGAATAACGTCACAGAGTCTATTCTACCAAAGAACCCGCCGAAAAAACATCGCGCCCGTTTATATATGTTAGGTACTGGCATTAATGGATTTACAGAGAATGAAATATTAATTCATTGTCGTTTATCGTCAGGACGTAATTATCCAAATGAATTGGAGCGCTTATTAAATATCGAACTAGAACGCATTGATGAACCTAATTCTGATGGTATCGGGTCACACTACCGTTATCGCTTTAAGACAGCTCAGGATGCGCAAAAGGTTATCAATTTAATCAATGAACGCGCTGAAAAAGGTAATTATCAAACACTGAATAAAACACTCGTAGATAATATTTTAAGCCTCTACCCGACAAAATAGCGGAATAAGAAAATGAAACTAAAAAATAACAGCTTAAATGCTGGCGGATTCGCTCACCCTAAATTCAGCGAAGAGACTATTTTAAATATTAATTCAGATGATATTTCTGTTATTCGATTTGAAGATGTTCAGGTGCGGATAGTTAAAATTAATAATGAGCCGTGGTTTATTGCTACTGACTTATGTAGCGCCTTGGAGCAAAGCAATACAGCTAAAGCGGTAAAAGGATTAGATGATGATGAAAAGATGACTGTAACTTTAAGTTATAGTCAAGTTGCCTCTCATGGCGGAGTAAGAAAGTTAATAATCGTTTCGGAATCTGGTTTTTATAAACTGATTACCCGTAGTCGTAAGGCTACCACTAAAGGAACTTTAGCCCATAGGTTCACTAATTGGGTATTCCGAGACGTTATCCCATCTATTCGTAAAACTGGTGCGTATGGTGTGCCATTCTCAGCGTTAAATGACTTCACTAAGCGTCAGCAACAATACCAAATTACAGCCTCAAAACATGGGCGTGATCTGCAATCCTGTAAGCAAAAGAAAGCTGATTTACAGCGTGAAGAACGCGAGTTGTGGAAGAGGTACCAGCCTGATTTTTTGAGTGGGGAGGTTCACTAATGCTTACCTACCAAGAGAAAGCCTCATTTCTGGCTGGCAATCAATCAGACAAAATTTCGTCTGGTTACTCGGTCAACATTTTGGCTCAGCAATCAGCTAAAACTTTAGCCGATGTATCAGCGAAAATACGTGGAGAATTTACACCATTAGCTAAAGGTGATTTTTCTCATCTTTCCAAAGAGGCTAATTATCCTCATTGGCAAGATTTAATTGGGGTCACTACACAAGGCAGAATTGAGTTTTGTCAGTCCATAAAAAAGGGCAGCCAATCGGCTACCCTCGGGAACGTCGATATTGAATACCGAGCAAGTGAGAACTATGAGAATAGTATTCATCTTGTTATTGGTAAAGGTAATAACCTTGAGTTAATACAAAAATGTGCAATACATCACTTGCGCTTATGGGTAATAGTTGGCTATAGTAAAAACGCACTAGCAAAATCTAGTGTCAGGATTTGCACCCTGAATCAGTTACTGGCGACACATGACGCGCCTTGCGTCTTTTTTTGTGTCAATGCCTACGCACACCTATTAAATGCGGTATTATATCGCTCTTATTCAATGGTGGCGTTGGTGAGGCAGCTTTCGGGCTGGCTGGATTCCAGTAACTCCAGTAGTGCAAACCTTGCCAACGTCATCACCCCTATAGAGATTTGCACCTCTGGTGATGACTCCTTAGTTAAGTTACTGGAGATCATCGTTATGATGGCAACCCCTACCCAAACTCAATTCAAATTTCTGTTTTTGAGCATTAAACGCTCAGATACTACCGCTAAACCTTGTCGTATTACTGTGACAGCATCGAACGAACACGATGCAAGACTGATGCTTGTACGTGATTACATTCTGTCATTCGCTGGTCGATTACCTGCCCAGGAGGTGACAGCATGAGCGCAGATATCACTATCCATCAAGCAGCTGAAAAAGCACAACAGCTAGAACTGATTAGCCTGATGCTTCCTAATTATCCCCGTAATTTTACACCAAGCGATATCGTCGCTATTTCCTCACTTATGACTGAATTATCCGGTGATGTAGCGGCATTCTTGAACGATGCGGCAGCACAGGAGGGGAAAGCATGAGCAAGCTAATTTCTTTAGATGTAGCAGCATACAAGGCACAACAAGCCCATTCATTAGTAATGACCATATTGGAAAAGGCTAACGGGAAATGCCCGACTGAACTAGTAGACCTAATTACTATCGCTTGTGATTTAAGTGGTGAAATTCGGGAATCACTCGAGGAGGCGACCAAATGAAAACAATCAAATTAAAAGTTGGTCACTTATCTACCTTGGAAGAGGTTGAGCATATCAACGAAGAACTCCAAGCGTTGTTAATCCCGCTGTTAACGGCTGTAGAGAATGAGGCTGATACAGATACACATTTTCTACTGAGAGCAGTTAATCGCCTTGTACATGCTCAAGGGAAAGAAATTACTCGGTTAGCGGAGGTGATGAAATGAGACAGGTCACTATCAATGCCACCAGCCTAAGCCCATTCATGTATCAAGGTAAGCGAGTTGTGACCTTTGCCATGATTGACGAGGTACACCAACGCCCGAAAGGTACAGCAAAGCGCACATTCAACACACATAAAAAGCACTTCATTGATGGGGTAGATTACTTTTTGCTCACTAAGTACGTAATACGTACCGAGTTACCCGAACTAGAGATAGGCGGCAAGGCAAAAGAGTTAATGCTTATCACTGAGTCAGGTTATTTGATGGTTGCCAAGCCATTTACCGATGATTTGTCGTGGCAGGTTCAACGCTCAATGATTAACAGCTACTTTCGTTTGTCTGAGTTTCCCGAAATTAAACATATTCAAATCCCCACGCTGGCGGAACTTGAAGCCATGCCAATTGGTGAGGCTCAGAACTTGATTAGCCGTTTAGAAGCTGATTCTTATCAAGGTCACGGTAGGCGCGGTAGCTATGCCATGAACCTACGCCGCAAGGAGAAGAAAGCACTTAAACCAATGGTAATGGCTATTGAACAAGCCTCACAGCTACACATTCAGGATATGGGGGGGTATCGCTCATGAGAATGTTTCAAATTGCAGGGTATGGCACAACTCCGAAAGGGTTAACGCTAGGTATTTGTAAACAGGTGTTATCTGCCACCCAGAAAGACGCTCAATCGCAAGTGATGCGAGAAGCGCGACGTGACGGTTTAACCGATATCCGAATTAACTATGTGCGTGAGGTGAAGTAATGACTCAGGAACAAAAGCGTGAAGTAGAAATGTTACTAGAGCCGCACCAAGCAAAAGTATTAATGCTGATTACTTTACTGTCTACGTGGCTGGAAGCAGAGGGATGCGAAGAAACCAGAAACATGATCTGGGCGGTATTGACCGTTGTTTATTCGATTAGGGATGAAATGAACGAAGCGGCGGAGGGAAGATAATGAAACTTAATTATTTTGATAGTGGCGCAGTCGCCAAAATCACCGTAACCAGCAATCTATTTCAATATAAAAAACATTGTCGCGTTGTGGATACGGTGCTACTCAAAACCCATGTAACAGCCAGCACAAAGCGCGGTTTAGTGATTAAAACAGTGATTACAGGTAAGTCCTCGCATGTGTTGCGAGCTTACAAGGTAGCAGTAGCGGAGGCGAACCGATGAACATTACAAACATTAACGCATTCGAGCACAGCGAACAGGGTGTAATTCTCATTACTGGCGCAGCGAATCAAGAGGCTATCAGCTACAGCGAAGCACTGGACGCACTGAATAATGGCACCTTTGATGGCAATTTGATTTTGGGTTTTGAGTTAGTTCTCACTATTAGCAAGGGAGAGGTTAACGGCTTCTTTAAATCCACGATTGAGCAAACCGTCATTCTTTGGCGTTGGATTGTCGCTGCCTCGTTTGTTATGGAGCAAGCCGATCATAACGGGTTTCATTATGCTGGCGATGGGAAAGGCGGCACGACCATAGCAGCCATTTACAGCAATGAGCTTGCGTCACTCACTGTCTATCCGTCCAGTGAGCGAATGTTATTAGCAAACCATGTTGAGGGTGTGGCTTATGAACATTACGAGCCTGAATATGCCCCTTCAATGGCTTTACGTATGTATCGTGATTTTATCAATCTTGAGCCAAAACAAGGCTGTCGGCTATCAGATAGAGGTCGAGAGGGGCTATCGATGCTTCACGATGATCTCATTCGAATGATAGAAGATGGTGACTTTAAAGACACCGTCACCGTTCACTAGGGAGCCAATGACATGATAATCACAACCTTTAAAGTTAATTCACTGGCAAACCGTTACGCAGAGGCAATCTATCAGGATATTAAAGCCTGTAATGGTGGCGATTACTTCACAATGAACGTGGGTAATAAAGTGATTGAGGTCGCTATTAGCGACGGTGCGAAAAGTGTTCGCTTGCTGGTAGACAGTTACTTATTGAACGCCTTGAAGCAAGAGAAAAAAGCATGGAAAAAAGCCGCCGTACAAGTCTTAAAAGTTTGTGTGATAAATGGGGTTATTACAGGCTACGGGCGTGAAATATGGAAAAGCATGATTAATGACATGGGTAATACCTTAGCTGAACAAGGAGAGTTTCAATGAAGCCGATTGATGTTATCCGTGATGTGAAGCTGAAAGCCAACGGACAATGGCAAAACATATTGTCTAACCTTGGGGCAGAAGTGCCCCTAAACACGCACACCGCTTGCCCTCATTGTGGCGGTAAAGACCGTTTTAGATTTGACGATAAAGACGGCAACGGCACGTTTATTTGCAGTCAGTGCGGCTCGGGTGATGGGTTGGACTTAGTTCAGCGTGTTCTGGGCGGTAGCGTGACCGAGGCAGCGTATGAAGTGGCTGGCATGATTGGTATTGATACCCGTTCAGATAATCCACCAGCCTACCGTAGCCATGAGGTGAAAGCGCAACAGGACGCATTGAAAGCACAGCAAGCTCAGAACCAAGCTAACGAGCAGATAGAGAAGCATAAACGCTTTACAGCGCGATACAGCCGCACTATTGCCAATGCTAAACAGGGCGAATCTGAGTACCTAAAAGCGAAAGGCTTTGATAGTAACACCGTGACCCTATTAACCGATGGCTCGTTGATTATTCCATTGATGGACGCTGACGGCACAATTACAGCCGCGCAGACCATTAAGCCCAATGGCGAGAAACGGCTATTACTCGATAGCGCGAAGAATGGTAGCTATTACCCTATCAATGAGCCTGTCAACGTTTCTACGGTGATTATCGCTGAAGGATTGGCAACCGCCATGACGTGCCAGTTAATCCAACCAGAAGCGCACACAGTAGCGGCAATTGATGCGAGTAACTTAATTCATGTAGCTAAGGTGATGCGGACGAAGTACCCAGAAAGCCAAATTATCATTGCAGGGGATAACGACAGTAAAAATGAGATCAACACAGGCAAGGTGAAAGCAGAAGCCGCAGCGAGAGAAGTTAGCGGCTATGTTTCAATTCCACCTTGTCAGGGAGATTGGAACGATTACCTGCAATCCAGAGAGAGGGAAGCCACCGCCTCTGCTTTCAGCGAGGGAATGTATCAGCCACAGGACAATATGGCAATGAAAGAGGACAACGTGATCCACATTGACGCGAAAAAGAAAGTTAGACCCCACGATGATTTAGCCCCATTTTTTGATAAGCGTCACGGTGGCTTGTATTACATCGAACGCAAGCAAAATAACACGACGGGCGAGATTGACGAAAAAGAAACATGGTTTTCGGATGAAATGGCGACGGTAGGCATTGGCTCTGACGGTAAAGACAGTTATTTGGTTATCCAGATGAAGCAAGAGGGCAGCAACCGCATAATTTATGAAGCCATTCCAAGGCGTGAACTAGGCTCACCTCAAGGGTGGGGAAGATTGCGATCCCGTGGCGTTAATATCACAACAAAGCGCGGTCAATTGGATTTACTGGCTAACTATCTTCAGCGAAAAGGAAAGCGTGACGAATGGACGATCACCCATACCGCTGGTTGGCATGATGGGGCATACGTGATGCCAGATGGTCATATTATTGGTACACCTAGCCGCCCCGTTGCCTTTTGTGGTGGAACGTCTGCCGTTGCGGGTTATGTCGTCAGGGGAACAGATGAAAGCTGGCGGAAGAATGTCGGTAATTTAATGAAAGGCAACCAATCTATGATTTTAGGTGGGTTAGTCGCGTTAGCTGCCCCGCTGAACTCGTTATCAGGCGGTAGCTCATTTGGCATTCACTTATTCGCTCAGTCCTCAGCAGGGAAAACCACCACGGTAGAAGCCGCCTCAAGTATCTACGGTGTACCCGATGAACTGAAATTAACATGGGATGCGACAAAGTACGGACTAACGATTGAAGCCGCTTCACGAAATGACGGGTTTATGCCGATTGATGAAATTGGACAGGGTAACGATGTGCGGCATGTTGCAGGAAGTGCCTACAGCTTATTCAATGGTACGGGGCGTATTCAAGGTAATAAAGACGGTGGAAATAAAGCTGTTTTACGTTGGGCGATTGTGGCGTTATCAACGGGTGAGGAAGATTTTGAAACTTATCTCATTCGTAATGGTGTCACCCCAAAAGCAGGGCAATTAGTGCGGCTGGTTAGTGTGCCATTTACCGATACTGTCGAGTTTCACAGCCTTGATGATGGTGATTTACATTCACGAGCCATCAAGCGCGCATCAACGCAGCATTGCGGGGCTGTCGGTAGAGCATGGATTGAGTATTTAGCCAACAATCAGGATATCGCCAACCAGAAAGTAACCTTTAAAGAAAACGAATGGTTATCGAGTTTACCCGAAGAAGCATCGCCACAGGTTAAACGAGTCGCTACCCGTTTTGCCATGTTGGACGCTACCGCAGAGTTAGCAACATCAATCACAGGTTGGGATATTGCCGAATGTAGCCGTTTTATTCGTAATAGCTTCAATGAGTGGCTGGAGAACTATGGCACAGGGAACCGCGAAAAATACCAAGTCGTCAAACGGGCAAGGGATTTTATTCAACGCTATGGATTGAATCGCTTTCAACCGTACACCTATGGCAAGCGTAACGGGGATCTAGACCGAACTTACGCAGGCAGGATAACAAACCTTGCGGGCTATTTGGTTTCTGGACGCAGAGAGGACGGCAAGGACGAATATCACATTATCCCGTCAGTGTTCGAAGATGAAATACTCTCAGGCATTCAAAAGAAACTGGGGGCAGAGGCACTCGACGAGGCAGGTATTTTAGTCAGACCAGAATCAGGGCGTGTAGACGGTAAGACCATCAGTATTAACGGAAGCCAGCAGCGATTTGTTGTCTTAATTGATAGCGAGGAAGAATAGCCAGCCAGAACAGAATCCCTGTGATGAATCAAAAACGTTGGGATAAGTGGGATAACGGGATAAGAACTAAAAAAGATAACAGTATTATTAAGTTAGGTTACTTCTATTTATCCCATGTTATCCCAAGCTATCCCAAAGGTAATGATAATGAATTGTTATAAATGTTAATTGAAAATCAAAGTTATCCCAAAAATAAAAAGTATGGGATAAGAAAATAGGGTGTTTGGGATAAGTTAACTTGATGATATTAAATAGAAATAAGCAACTTATCCCGTTATCCCAAAGAAAAATCATTTTTCGCCTATAGAGAGATATTTAAATGAGTAACAAATTGACCATTAAAAGCCTGACACCTGCTATCTCTGGTTGGTGGGTTAAAATCACCGATAATGACGCAGATAAAACTGAATGGTACTCGCCTGTAGCAGCATGGGCGTTATGTGATGTGCGCTATGAAAAAGAGTCGAAAGTATATACTCAAATCCTGCCTGTATTGACAGGGGGGTTTGGTATGGAGCCATTACACCCAGATGAGGCTTACAGTGAAATTCTTTACTTGCCTGATGATAGATTTATTCATATGGGTGAGCCTTGCGTTTACTCATGGGCAATTGTTAAGGGAGACGGGATATAATGGTCACTCAAACACTGACGTTAAAATGTAAAAATCCACCAGCGACGAACACCCCAAAAAGCATACAGGCTAAAACGCCACAGGAAGCCCCACAGCAACCTAAGAAGAAAAATAAGGCAGATGTTCATGCGAAGAAGAAACAGCACCGTATCGACCGCATAGCGCAGCACTGGACGCTATTTAGCGGGACAGAAGCCAAGCCGCTAATGATTGGCATCAAGGAAGCTATGATTGCTGAGGTTAAAGATAAAGGGCTGGATATCCCAGATAGCCACATTAAACAGGGATTACGCTCATACATCAGCCGCAAGGCGTATTTGAAAGCTCTTACTCTGGGTGGCAATCGGTTTGATATGCACGGGCAACCTAACGGAGAAGTCACACCAGAACAGCAAGCCATAGCAGAACAAACGCTGGCGGAATGGAACGGAAAGTAATACCACAATTCAAAATCAATCATCACATACAAGACGAAAGCCGACTCAAATAGTCGGTTTTTTTGTTGTCTTATTTCCATGGCATCGAGCATTAGTAGAAAATATTTCTATTTATGAGTCTAATCATAGCAATAATTTGTTGTTTATTTTTTAATCTGAATTAAAATTATGGTGTATATAAAAACAGGGTGGATAAATAACCATGAGCAAACAAAAAAGAACGTTCAAAGCTGTATCAATTGATAGCGAGATTTTGGAACGCATAGAGAAGTTTCGCCGACAACGCGCGGAAAAGGACTATTTAATTAATGAAGCTCCGATGACGCAACTAATTAGAGGGCTGCTCAATGAGGCTTTACGCCGTGAGGGGGTATAAATGGCAACATTAATAGATACATTGCTAGTATCGCTAAAGCTGGATTCGGCAAGTTTTGCCGCCGATGCGAAGAAAGCGACGAATGAGAATGATCGGTTATCAAAATCTATCGACTCATTAAATGACGTACTTGGTGATGTTAACGAAACGCTCAAGGGTACAAAAGAGCAGCAGAAGAAAGCGAAAGAGCAAACGGACGAGTTCGCCAAGTCAGTCAATAACGGAATTAAAGCCCTCGCCACACTATTTAGCACAATCTTAGTTTCATCAGGGTTGCAAAAACTCATTGACGATACCGCCAAAGCTAACGATCAGCTTAATTTCATGAGTAAGAATCTAGGCGTTAATGCGACGACTGTTAAGCGCTGGCAAGGTGCGGCAGAAATGGCAGGAGGCAGCGCAGAGGGCATGGCTGCCAGTATGGGCGGATTAAGCAAATCATTGTGGGATTTGGCTACAATGGGTGATACCTCAATCCTGCCGTACTTTAACGCGCTGAATGTGGGTGTGATGAAAAATAGCGGGGAACTGAGAAACCTTGATGATATCTTGCTGGATGTCGCCGATAGCCTGTCTCAAATGTCCAGACCTCAAGCCTATAACTTTGCTAAGAATATGGGCTTTGATGAAGGCACGATAAATATGTTACTGCAGGGGAGGAAAGAGGTAGAGGAATATCTAGCCTTACAAAAAGATATCGTGGTTTCGTCTGAACAAGAGCTAGAGATTAGCCGGCAACTGAATAAGCAAAATGCGCTAGTAGGTCAGCAATGGGAGGGATTAAAGACGCTACTGTCTAATTATGTTATCCCTTATGCGCTTAAATTCTCTGAGCTAGTGTCTGGCTTCCTGAATTACCTGAATAAGAACCGAGATACCGCCGTCATGGTGTTTAAAGCTATGGGGGCGGTGATAGGCATTACCCTCATACCCTTAGTATTAAAAGCCGCGGCAGCGTTCCTAGGCATGTTTGGGGCTATCGGACTCATGCCAGCAGCACTACTTCTACTGGCTGGGGGGCTATGGCTGCTCTATGACGACTTCAAAAAGTGGAAGGAAGGCGGCGAATCATTACTTGGCGAGTATTGGAAAAAGTGGGATAGCACAATTACACCGATACTGAAAAAACTGGAAGAGTTCGAAAAATGGTTCAAAAAAACGGAGATTGGCAAGTGGTTCGCCGACCAAGAGGGAAATCTTGATACTTGGAAAGTGGCACTGGGTGGATTTGCTTTGTGGTTCGGAACTAAATGGGCTGCTAGCCTACTGGCAACGTTAGGAAAAGTAACCAAAGGCATTAAAGGCGTTGGGGTTGCGGCAGGTAACGCATCAAAGCTCGCAAAAGGAGCTGGAATGATAGGCGCAACATATATTGGTGCTGAGTTAGTAGATGAAGGGCTGAATAAACTGTTTGGCAAATATGACGCATATCAGCGTGCCAGAACCGCGCCAACGTGGGGGTATTTCTGGGATTCATTTTCAGGAGGTAGCGGAGATGCTTACTGGAAAGATGGCGAGTGGATTGATAACCGAGGAAAAGGGAACGGTCAGTTATTATCTAGCGATACATTGGATATACCAACAGGAGATGTAACAAGGGATTCTTTAGCTGCCAGAGTTACTAGAGGAGAACTTTCATTAGATCAAGCTAATGAAAAGTTAGTTGGTGGCAAGAGTGATGATATAAACGTTTCATCAAAATATAAGGAAAGAGGGTTAAGGTATAACAGTCCATTAAACCTAGCCTATGCAAAACAGAAAGGCGCATCAAATGACGGTAACGGATGGGCTAAATTTGATAGTCCTTATGATGGAATAAGAGCCAGTTCTAGACAGCTAATGATGTACTACAATGGAACATCAGCAGCAGCGGAATATAAAAAGTTACAAACTGTCTGGGATATTATCCATCAATGGGCACCAAAAGGTCACGGTGATAATGACCCTGCTGGATATTCAAAAATTGTCGCTGATAGAATGGGGGTTGGTGTGGACTCTGTTTTAGACTTGAATAACCCGGCTGTCATGCATTCCTTGATCAAAGAGATGTCGAAAGTAGAAAATAGCAATAAATATCCATATTCGGATGCTCTATCAATGGCTGCCATTCAAGGTACTGGCGATCCTATGCAGAACGCTATTAGCAATATCCAATCATTCAACAAACAGATATCAACGCCTTTTGCGGCAGGTGTGAGTGGCTTGGCTAAGGGGTTTTTAGATCAATCCAATGCGCTTAAATCACAAGCCCAAACAATCACAAATAACAAAACGGATGTCAACGTAGGGGGAATAACAGTACACACCACAGCTTCAACATTATCAGGGGTTAATGAATCGGCAGCTGAAGAAGCTACGCGGAGAGTTTATCAACTAGTTCCAACAATGAACTAATTAACTTTAAATAACCTATACCCAATGGCACAATTAATTAAACCAAATTCAGAGAGAATGTAAAATGTTTAAACGATTGTTCATTGGGATAGTACTCAGCATTACAACATCAACAATTGCGAACGCTGGTAGTGGGTTGTATCGAGATGAAAACTTTAACCTGAATTCATATCAAGGGGCGTATATGTGCAATATATACCCAATGCCAAATGACATAACTAATTGGTCAGAATATACAGATAAAGTTATTGGACAGGCGAATGTAGTTGTTGAAAACCAAGAAGGGGGAACGGGAAAGCATGTTTTTGTAAGTCTAAATAATGGTAAAGAACTTAATACGCCTTTATTGCCATTGCTGGAAAAGGGGTCATCAGGAACTATCTATGGAAAGAAAAGCAGCACTTTTACAATGATGTATATTCTTAACGCGGAAGATGGGGCGCTAATTGCTATCCAGGATAAGCGCAAAGGGAATGAACTTAGCGTTTTGCTTGGCGGGTGTAAATTACTCCGAAATCAGGAAGAACCAGCCCCAGCAGACCCGCAGTAAATATAACGTTATGGGGATTGAACACATGCAGCAAAGCATTAAGAAAAAACGCAATCGCTACTTTAACGGTACGCCGACAACGCGCTTAATCGTAACGTGTGAGCAATCCGTTATTGACGCAGTAGATGAGCATATATTGATAAACTATATCAGGGCTGGCAATCGCGCGGAGTTCGTGAGACAGGCGATAATTGAGAAGTTACAGCGTGAACTTTGATGATTAATGGAGTCCATAAAAAAGAGATTTAAATCTCGCAAGTTCAAGAGTTTTGCGAGTCCATAAAAAGGATTGAAAACTTTACTAGCTAAATTGGCTCACACCCATTGATATCACTGGTTTTAACTATACAAATTTACTGACGCTTAATGAAATACGCATATTATTTCGTATTGAAACCTACGAGGTGCTATGAAACCGCAATCAAGGCATTACACGGACGCATTACCGACTATCGGGCATAGCGTAATTGCTACGATTAGGAAGTTTGAAAATCACGGTGAAGGGCTACAGTGGAATACTCGCGTAGGTAAGTTAATCATTGGTAAAGATAGAGATAACTACCTTGTGATTATTGGGGATAAGCGAATTTCTCTATCTCTAGTCACTACACAAGCTGGCTATGGGGTTCGCTACTGGTATTCATGCCCCCATTGCCATAAACGCAGGGCTATCCTGTATCTTGGCAGTAAAGATTTAGGATGTAGAGAGTGTTGGAAACTTCACTATCCCAGCCAGAGTGAAAACCATTTTGACCGACTAAGGCGCAAAGTGCGAGTGGGGCGGCTTGCTATCTGGGGTTATAGCTCAGATGTTAGTGATTTAACTAAATATGTTTATAACTTTAGAAAGCCCAAAGGCATGAGCTGGGCTACATTCGATAAATTAGTAGCAAAACAAGCAAGATTGGAGGATTGTTACTGGCAGGCGGTAATACCTTTTGTTGATAAACTAACGTCGAATATTAAGATAGAGACAGCCTAATAAAACCTTATGCTTTTACAATCTCGCCTTACTCATCAATCTTAACAATTCTTAACGTTTTTATAATGCCAAAATCCTAACAAATCCTAACGTTAATTCGGATGAAATCTTAAGGTTTCTTAGGGTAAATGATAAGGTTTGATAAGGCATGCGTTAACAATTGTAAACGTTTGGATGCTAACATTTGCTAACGTATTTCGGTTAACTCCACCTAATTAAACCTCGCATCTCAATCCTAAAGTTTTAAATATTAGTGAGCGGTAGGGGATTACTGTGCATAAAAAAAACGTCTTATCCCTTCAATTGCTAAAGATGTAAAGATCCACATATTTTCAGGCGTGACGCAATATGCTGCGGTAGTGGTGGTTACATTTATCACTAACCACAAAAAATCATATTTTTTTTGTAGCTCAAAAATGCCTGTTATATAATCTTTGTCTACGAAGAATCTGGTTCTTGAACAATAAATAACTCTTTCCTCATCTGATATATATGGCGGCTCCGCACTTTTTAATAAGAGATATGACATGTGGTATTTATAATATAGAAGCTCAAGAATGCTACCTTTAAAACACCTAGTAAGTCTTGAGCTTGGTATGTAAATGGATAAATGCTTTTCTATAGAAAATCTTTTTGGGTTATATCCTGATTGTACGGTCGAGATTATTTTTATGGAATTGAGTAATGACATCCCGAAGAGTAATTCTATTAAGGTCAACCAAGCCCATTTACAGCGAGTAACTTGAGATTTAACCAATTCACTCCGGCATAAAATTATTTTTAAGTACGGAGTTTTTAAATTATCAGTTTTATCAACTACTTTATAATTTTTCATCTAGATAAGCCTATTTTTGATGAATAACGATGGCATAACTATAGTTAAAATTGTCTAAAGTTAAGCTGTTTATTAAAAATCAAGTTTACTTATGATGTCTTTGTGGCGCTTCCACGCTGAGTAAATATCCTTGTCCCACGCTTTAGCGCCTTTAGTTTGATAACCAGCCTCGTTAATTCGTTCTGCGATAATCCGCCCGTTATCTATACCCTCTGATAGCACCAAATTAACCACAGAAACGACAGCAGACTCATTATAGGTATACGGTGGGATATCTGCCTTACCAGCAATTAAAGACGCGACAGACGATTCTAGGCGTTCCACTAGCGATAACATACGAGCGTCAGGATTGCTATCTGGGCGGTTTAGCTTCTCTTTGATAGCTGAGACTATCCACGCTGTTTTATCGTTGCCAGAATTTGATACAGCATCATTAAACAGGGCTTGCAGTTCAGCAGGTAGACGAAAGGCAATAAGATTAGATTTACTCATGATAATAGTCCGTTATTAACTCAATGATTGCTTATTATATCAGCGTATAACGATGTTATACAGATTAGAAAATGTAAAATTGCTGGTGGATTTAACGAGTAATTGTATAACTTAATATAACAAAGTCAGGGTAACTTACTGTAAAACAAGCAAAGCGTATTATTGCGCCTTGTAACTGACTGAATACATGGCAAAGCTCAAATTTGAGCACAGTCTAATTTTACCAATAGAATCAATCGGCTCATTTTTGAGCCTGTATCAACCGTCATGATTATCGTGACAGTCGGAAAGGGTAACAGTTGAAATGCTGCCCTTGATGCTAAGGATGGCTTGAAATTAAGCTCTCATATCAAAACCACAAATTAGTGCCTTTAGCCAAAGTAGCTAAATATTAGCCAGTACAGCTAACAAGGATAACCATTAATCACGGTGAGATGATGGTGATGTCAAAAAGAACCACGGTGGTTTATTTGGCTATACGAACCTGACAAAACCTGACATCATTTTTTTATTTTAGGTACGCAGTAGGTACTTAATTAATGCTAACTATTGGTTATAATTAAATAAAATCCAGACTTTCGTGAACAGTACGCAGCAAAACAAGGGTAATAAGTTTGGACTAGTCTTGACGGATATAACTTGGTTGCCATTTTGACGGTTGCCACTCTGGTTGCCAGCAAAACAGCATGTTTTATGCTAGTGGAATGATGGGCTTTGATTGTTCCAATTCAGCACAATCAAGGTATAGCGATAATCACAACACCTTTGAGGTATAGCCATGTTACAGCGTGAAACAATAGAAGCCGTTATGATGGAGTTAGCCCACCAGCAAGGACAATCACTCAATGGACGCGATAGGTTAGCGATTAGAACAGGTGTAGCCCAGACAATACAGGCTAAAGAGCGTCACAGACGAAGAATGACAGCACCTACCTACCAATGGACTAAGCCAGCTCCGAAACGCTGATGTGAATATAATCGCAATGGTCAAATATTAAGCGAAGCACTAAAAAGTGCGACGGTATACAGTCTATAGGTTGCCTTGAAATCAAAGAGGTATGAGGCTCTGAAATTGGAGGCTCATCACTGGCTGGCAATATTCTAGTAATGACCATGAGATAAAAGTAACCACTCTGGTAACCACCAAAAGTAACCACAGGACAAATTTGTCCTCTGGGAATTAATCCCACAGTGCAAATAATCACTCTGAATAAAAATCAATAACTTAAACTATGTTGCCCTCACCAATGAGGGAAAGATGGGTAGCGACAATAACGAACTACGGCAAGGTTAAACGGGGATGTTACGGGGAGGATTAAGCCGATAACGGTGAGATTACGGTGAGGTTTCCACAATGGTTTACAGCGAAAACGCACTTTAGCAAATGGGAACTAGCACTAAGGTTACACTAAGGTTCAGGCGGTCAATGAGCGTTAATCATGGCTTTGTGACAGAATTAAGCGTTATCAATAAGTTGTATATTGATTCCGTCGATTTAACGGAATTAAGTATAATCAATAAGTTATAGTTACATACGGGATAATCCCGTATCATCATGGATAGATTAACGTTTCGATCACCACTAATAATTAGAGCGATTACCTGTATAGCCAGAGTCCTATCAGTATTTTATTTTAACCAATGGCTTATATTGTGATGGTATCAATATGAATAAACCAGAAATTAGAAAAGCAAAATCAATCAGGATCACCACATCAGGAACGGTAATAAAAGCCCCTGAGAGAGTTAAAACAGCTACAGGTAAAGTTATGGCCACAATGACTATTCAGGCTGAGAGTGACAAGCGTAGCCCGTACCCATTAAAGATAGTGGCATTCGATATTAACGCACTGGAGATAATGACCTGCCAGAAAGGAAACAAAGTAACTGCTACAGGTCGCTATGAATGGTTTAATGGTTATCAGCTAACAGGGGCGCAGATAGTTACCTGTTAGTAAATGAGCCCTATGATAAAAATAAAGCTCAAAATAAATGAACGTAGATTGAATCGCTATCCCAGAATTAATCACCCAGCTAAGTTATCCTGAAAATTAAAAGTAACTCTTACATATTCAGAGGATAGCAATGGAAGATGATTCACTTTTCACGGTAAAGGAATATGCAGCACTACTTAAGCTTTCTGAGTCGACTGTATATAGAAACCCTGCTAAATATCATATGTTCCGTGTTGGCAGGTCATGGCGCGCTAGTAAAGAAAGCTTAAAACGGTTTGAGCAAGATCAGTTTCATGATGGTGTGAGTCTGTCTATTAGGGAAAAAAGAAAGAAAAGCTCCTTATCGAATGGAAGTTTTAATATGTTTATGTCTCAGATTGAAGCGGAGAGGGAGCTGGAGCAGAGATTGGCGAAAAGAAAACGTAGGCTAACTAATTAAAACATAGTGAATTGTAGGATAATAAGATTAATTGGATTTCTACTGTGATTTTATCAGTATTACGATCTTTAAAGTTAGCATGTATTCTAATTGTAAATATTTTTTATGATTTCATTGGGAAAGCATATGAGAGCTTATGATATTTTATCATTATTAAGAGATAAGGATGTTTCGTTCCGTACTATCCAGCATGGATTGACACACAATGGATTAGCATCAGCAAAAGGATGGGAAGCCGCTTTAGATTATTATAATGAAATTTATGATAGTGATAGTGATGAGATAGTTAAAAATTTATATCTATCCCAGCTGTATTATGGAAAAAGGACTGTCTATTTTAGACGGTTGTCAGATGTAAATGACAAAAACGTAAAGAATACGGTTGATGTAATAAATCGTATTTTTACAACAACAAAGCATAAAGATATTAAAACATATAAAAATAGTTACCCTTATATATTAGACAATAAATCGTTGTTTAATTTGAAATTAAATAATCCATGCCCTGTTCATATCGATGATAATGCAAACGAAATTAGAGTAGTAATGACATATCCTCGAGCTTATAAGCAGAGAGATACATTTGATATTAATGATATAGATTTTGATGGAAACCAACCAAAGCAGTTGGATGGCTATGAAGAAATAATAGGAATTAAAAGTGGTAGAGCTCAATCGTTTGATAGTATTTTATTCAATAAGTTGAATGGTGTTCTGCAAATCCAAATAGACCATAGTCGAAACATTAACAATGAAGAGATTGATAATGCTAATTTAAGATACTGGAATATGATTTCAAATGAATTTAATACATGGTTAAAGATACAGTCACCATTTAAAAAAATAAATTTATTCGATAAAATTAATGAGTTATATGTTAGCGGCGATGGTTTGATTAACACTCTATCACACTCGACTGGGACAGGATCTGTAAAAAAAGAGAGAATGAGGCGTCGTGACGAAGATCTAAGAAGAGAAAAATTTCACCAGGTTGGGTTACAAGCAATAAATGGAGATACAAACAATTATAATATTACTAAACAATGGGATGGAGAGTGTGGTACAGCACTGAAATTGACAATTGATGCAGGAGTAGCGGCAATTTCTCAAAGCAATCCTACTGTAAACTGTGCTATTATTGAAGGGTGTATCACTGAAAGTGATTTTAACTTTTTGGTATCTAAGGTTATATGATGGTAACAAAGGCGCAATTATTAGAGCAGATATCTATAGAGGTCAGTTTTGATCAAGACCTTATTTGCGCCTGCAATTCAATACTAGACTATATTTGTATCTCAGAGAAAGACAATCTCAAACACTTACCTATATATAAAATAAATAAAATTATTAAAAATAAAGAAAGTGGCTTTACTTTCAATGTCATTAATTTTTTGTCTGGTGAGCAGTTTCCTATTTTCAATGTGTGTTTCGAATTTATTGATGGTGATTTTATTGAACAGGTAGATCATGAAACACTAGTTTATAGCCAGATAAATAATGTTTATTATCATCCTGAGACTGGGGAATCAGTTCAAGATTATGAGTCTAAGATATTTATGTATCTATCTCTTTCTGATTTTGGGAGAGAGATAATATGCAATTAGGCTCAAATGACCTTACAATCGCTGATTTAAAAAAATTTGCGCTTTTTGATAAATCAGTGGAAAGTTTTCTAAATAAGTTGCTATGCAATAGCTATGATGATTTTGTCAAAAATGTTTATAAAGAGCTAGAAACATGCATTGAGTTTATGGAAGAGGATCCGTCAGTACGTAAAAATGATGGAGAAGATAGATTAACTACAGATATTATTCACCATTTTAGGGCGAAAGGCTATCATGCAACACATGATGAAATGATCGGCGGTCACTCAGACATAGTCATTAAACATAAAGATTATATGTGGTTGGGAGAAGCCAAAATACATTCAAATTATAAGTATTTAATGCAAGGATTTAACCAATTATGTACAAGGTATTCGTCTGGTACTAACAAAAATTGCAATGGTGGGCTAGTTATATATATAAGGACAAATGATGCCTCAGCAGTTATTGATGAGTGGAAAAAACGATTGGATAGCGAACAGCTACCTGAATATAGTTCGACTCAATGTGACTCTAGGCAAGGATTAAGTTTCCACTCAATACATAAACACGCTCGTTCAGGTTTACCATACAAGGTAAGACATATGGGAGTTGTTCTCGGCTTTGACCCTAAAGATAAAAAATAAACCTAGAATGGTATTTTATAATTTGCAATGATTTTAAGATTATTGATATTTCTGCAATAATGTTACTGGAAAGTGTAGGGCTAACATTGAGGTTAAAAATCACCTCAAAACAAGTATGACAAAAATATTAGGGGGTACATTTGGGGGTATCTAGAAAATTATAAATTAAATAATTATTTATTATCAGTGTGTTGACTGTTATGTATGGTTCTCTCCTCCGCCATCTTCACTTCTAGCAACATCTCCCAAAGTCTTCCAATTCCAAGTAAATCAAGCATTCCAGCGAAATCTCACTCTACCGAAGTCTACTAACGTCTTTCTAAATCTCTACAATTTTGCTCACGAGTGGGAATTAGTGCGCAAAGTACGAATTACTGTAAAGTAAGCTATATTAAGAGTACAAGGTGGTTTTTTACTTAATTCTAGTGCAGAAAAATAAGGTTGTAAGGATAATGCTGAGTTTTTGTGTTGGTTTATTATCAAGAATGGAGCAGCAAAAATAAAAAATCATATTTGCTACTCCATTTTTGATTTGTGTCACATTGGGATATTAGGTAGCTGATACCTGCAATTAAAATGTATTTGGTTTATAACGTAGCGAACCGACTATTCGATCCCAAATTTCGACCATTTGAATATCACTGTATGGAGTGAATTGATCTTGGTTACTCATAAGAATGTGTAATTTAGGGAGAGTTAAAGAGCTAGTGGCCTCATTAGCGTAAAACGTAAAGAAATAATAGGGTAAATTGGGGATTCTTTTATTTTGCTCTTCCGAATAAACCTCTTGTTCTCCTTGAACCAACCATTCTTGAGATGGGATATGACTCGGCAATAGCTCACCTTTTTTGATTGTTTTTCGATTGTGTTGCCTTATCGCCTCATTGATCCCCGCACTTCTACCCAATAACGTATCACTAGAATCGGCAATACTATTATCTGACTCAACCGAAAATGTAAATCCTTTCAATTCGTAATGAAAAGCGACATCCTGTGGCGGTATTTCGTTACCATCTAAAATAAAACCATTGGGAATACAAACCCCTTTATCTGTGGGAATTTCATGATCTAAACGCCCTTGCAATCGAGAAACTAAAGATAGCATGGCTGCTAATTTTGAGGGCTTGTCATTCATTTCTGATTCTGAAAAGCCTGCATTTTCATATATTTTTTTTCTATTTAAATATTTAGGATCTGATAGGTCTAATATTTCTATAGTAATAATGAATGCAACATGACCTGTATAAACATGAGCTTCTAAAATACGACTTAAATCACTTACACCTGGAACATTTCTATCAAAAATGACCCCTTTACCATCCGGTAATTGAATTATTTCTTTCAACATTGGTGCATTCTCAGCACTGGTTTTCCAGTTCCGCAATTCTGCTTCACGTAACTCAATGCGTTGTTTGAAAGCGGGCGGATAGGTAAATAAACTTTCCAGCTTAAAGTCACCGATAGAAACACTATCCCGAAGCTTATTATTGAATGATTCAGGTACATCAATGACATAGCGCCCAATGCACTGAGGTTTCGTTTTTTCAAAAAGTGAGGCAATCACAGTTTTTTCCTTGTTTGCTAATTCTGTTTGTGCAGGAGCGTTTGCCAGGCTCCACCCAATACACACCAATATCCCAATAAAGGAGACAAGATGTTGCGTATAACGATTAATCAGCCGCACGAATATCGACCTCTTGCACCATTTTCACTATCGCTCTTAGGGTAAATCGGATCGCATCCCGATTTCTGATATCTGGAAGGCTATCAACTGCATAGGCGTTTTGATGGTCAACATTGGTTGCCAAACTACCTTTGACTGACGAACTATTGAGAATATCAACCAGTGATTCAACAGGAACGGTACCATCTCCAGCACCTTGAGAAGAAACCAATCGGAATTGGGTGTATTGATAAGAACTGCTGTCGTATTCCCCTAAGACATTTTTCACCTCATTTCCGCCGGAATACACAATGCGTTGGTTATTTTCAGGATTAAAAACTAAAGGACGCCTAGGACCCATTTTCAATGGCACAACTTTTTCCACGCTCCACCGGAGCGTATTATCAGACTCCACTTCGGTACCATAAAAAACGTAAGAATTGGGATGGTATCGTTTTTTCTCTTGATGAATCATGAAATCTCTAATTTTAGTGTCCATCAATTTAGTATATTTACCCCAATTATTTTCAATAATTTGGGGTTCTTTATCTAAAATGTCAGGTTCATACAAACGCCACCACACATCTTTGCGTAAATAGATTTCGTTAAAGGGGTCGAATGTGCCTGTATTGGTATCAACCATCGAAGGATAGCTCCCCCCACCGTCAATAGACAACCAGGATGAGCGATACCGAGGGTATGGCAGAAGTTGCAAGGGAGCAGGGGCAGCCGCAAGTACAGACATAAGTTCTTTTGCTGTCGCGCCTAAGACTTTTCCCGCCATCCCTTCCTGAGCCGCGCCCACTTTCATGCGTCGATACGCGGCGGGTGATCCTAAATCAGGGATAACACCATGCACTACGCCTAAAACTTTGTCTTGGCATCCTTGAAATGCTCCTTCAGGGGGATTCATCGCATAACGGGCAATCAATCCTCCCATGGAATGGGTCAAAATAATGACTTTTTCAATGGCTAAACCATATCCATGTCTATACTTATAAGTCTCTAAGACTTTATCTATATATTTCGTAAGATTAGCGGCAGAGATGGCATTATCTTCAAGCCAGTTATAACCAAAGACATGAACCGAAAATAAAAAGCGTTCAAAATGTGTTAATTCTTGTTCAGTTAATAACGATTCATTGGTTCCGCCAATTGGCTTATTAACAAGTTGTCTTAATACCCCTGTCGATTTATCACCGTGATCTTGAATTGATTTGGTTTTATCCCTTCTCTTGAGGTTAAACATATCTTGCTGCCAATCATCAAGCAACGCGGATTGTAGTACATCCAGAAACGTCCCATAACTTAAAAAAAGAGCCTCTCCCCAACCACGATCTTTTCGTTTCGGTAACATGAATCCATCATCACTGAATGACGTATTATCTTTGCGAATATCAACAAATGCCGAATTATCACTTTGAATATACTTACCGCGATTATCAACCGTCGTAGAATCAACATTTAATATTTTTCGCCGTTCTTTTCCGCCTAAAGAAGCTAGATAAAGCGTATCCATTCCCATGTATTTATCCGCTCGCCAAACGGGATCTCCATTTTTTTTATTTTTAAGGTTAGTTCCCATAATTCCAGGGATAAAAATCACAGGAATAACTTTCCTCGGCGGTAAAATACACTTTGCTTCAGCGTTGAGGGATTTGTGTTGAAGTTGGATATCAATCCATTGGCATTTTCCATT
Organism: Providencia sp. JUb39; assembly: GCF_012272845.1. Lineage (NCBI taxonomy): Bacteria > Pseudomonadati > Pseudomonadota > Gammaproteobacteria > Enterobacterales > Morganellaceae > Providencia > Providencia sp. JUb39. The sequence goes on from NZ_JAAWXD020000001.1 coordinate 1,499,185, forward strand.
TTCATCCCATTGCGGTAGGTGATAGGAAACATGTTGGCATTCGCCAATGTAGGGCGAATTTTTTTCAGACATGATAACTAATCCTTTTGAATTATCGTGGGGTAAATGAGGATATCTTAATTTAACTTAAGTTTCATGTCATGAAATCGAATTTTTTACTATTGATAAGAATTAATGGATATTAAGTGGTGAAATTAATTAATCAATATTACTTGTCTAATTTAGTTTGAACAGGGTTTTAGTTGAGTAAAAAGTGTGAAGTACATTGAGAATCTCACAACTGTTTGAATAGCCACCAATTCAGTAGCAAAATTTCATTCTACCGACGTTTACTGATACCGTTTTAAATCGCTACTATTTCGCTATGCAATACTGGCGGTTTATGGAACTAGCCAATAAAGCAATTAAGCGTGACAAGCCAAAAGATATTGTACATTCCTTATTAATTCAGCCCTCTACACTTAAACTAACACCAAATTATCTGGGAAATTCAAACCAATCCGCTGAATTTTAGTTACAAGCAAATCTAATTAAGACATAGTTAAATCTAATTATATTCTGTGTAATGGTATCTCTAATTTGAGGCCTCAATATGATAATTAATTGTTATGATAAAAAACTAAGTGAAAATAAAATCGATGAGCTTGTTAACGTACTTTATAAGTGCGTCCTTGGCGGTGCAAGTGTTGGATATACTGATGCAGAAGCTCAAATTAATGAGATGAGAAACTATTGGATTGACGTCAATCATTCGTTATCAACGAATAGTTTTAAGCTGATCTCAGCAGAGCTAGACAATCAAATCGTTGGGGTTGTTGGTCTTGAATTATGCGCAAAACCAAATGGTAAACACCGAGGAGAAATTTGTAAGTTATTGGTGTTACCTGAATATAGGCGTAAAGGACTTGCAAGAAAATTGATGCAAGAGGCTGAGCAAGTTGCATGGAACTTAGGATTGAGGCTTTTAACATTGGATACCAATACTAAAGGGATAACGGTTAGCTTATATAATTCCCTTGGATGGCAGATAAGTGGTGAAATTCCTGATTTCGCTCAATCGGTTGGTGGTATTCTTGAATCCACGACGATTATGTTTAAGCGCAAGCCCGAAAATGGAATTAAAATACACCATCCCTAGCGGTGTAGGGTAATATCTTGTTTTTAAAGGATATTTAAGATGTGACTATCTGGTTTATATGAAAATTCAAATAAAGCCTTATCAACCTCAGAATGCAGAAAAACTGCATGAAATATTTTATACCTCAGTTCATCGTATTGCCGCTGCGTATTATACAGAAGAACAGCTTGAAGCTTGGGCGCCTGATTTATATGAGCGTGAGCATTGGCAAAGCAAAATGAACACATTAAAGCCGTTTATTGCATATATTGATGAAGAGATTGTTGGATATGCAGATCTTCAAGATGACGGGTATATTGACCATTTTTTTGTTATGAAGCCTCGCTGCGGAATTGGTACCGCACTTATGAATAAACTTGTTGAAGTGGCTAATACGAAAAGCATCAACAAGCTATGGTCATATGTCAGCTTATCAGCTGAAGAATTTTTTAAAAATCATCAGTTTGAAATAGTTGAACGTCGAGAAGTTATTGTGAAGGGAGTGCTACTTCATAACGCAATGATGGTCCGATTGGCATTATAGTTAAATGATTTGAAGTATTGATAGATGTTTTGATGAGAAAAGTCGCTTTTAACGTTTTTGTATCGTAGTCATCATTTACGAAGTTCAACTTCTATTCTGCAATACCAATATATAGCACCCATACGCCACTCATAAAATCTGTTTTTCTTACCAAAATAGTGAGTTATTTAGCTGTAATCAAATAATGTTAGCCTTTAAGTGAGATTATTTTATAAGTATAAGCATTAGTTGCTAATGAATAATAATCTAAAAATGATGGATTATTATGTGTTTTCCTTTAAAATCAAAGGGCTATTATTTCCGCCGAAAAAATACAATTAAATCAATTGTTTTCAATGGAATAATGAGGTTTTTGAAAATTAACAAATGAAGTTTTTATTTATTTTTAACTGAGTAATTAGACAAAAAAGTGGGATTACACATAAAATAAACATGATTTACTAATAGTTTACGAATGATTAACAAATAATATAAAATGGTGAAATTGTTAGGTAAGTAATATTGATCGTGTATAAGGAATTGTGTCGAAATGGCAATAACCAGAAGAAAATTTATTATTGGTGGTTCTGTAGTCGCTGTCGCAGCGGGAGCCGGTATTTTAACTCCGATGTTGACTCGTGAAGGGCGATTTGTTCCAGGTAAACCACGTGTTGGTTTTGTTGAAGGAACGCCTGGCGCATTGCCACAGCAATCTGATGTTGTTGTTATTGGGGCTGGTATTTTAGGTGTAATGACGGCAATTAACCTTGCTGAGCGTGGTTTATCTGTCGTGATTGTAGAAAAAGGGAACATTGCGGGAGAGCAATCATCTCGATTCTATGGTCAGGCAATTACATACAAAATGACCGATGAAACCTTCTTATTACACCATTTAGGCAAACATCGCTGGCGTGATATGAATGCGAAGGTGGGTGTTGATACAACTTATCGTACTCAAGGCCGTGTAGAAGTTCCTCTGGATGAAGAAGATCTGGTTCACGTTCGCCAGTGGATGGATGAACGCCATAAAAACGTTGGCTCTGATATTCCATTCAAAACACGCATGATCGAAGGAAGCGAGTTAAATCAGCGTCTTCGTGGTGCTAAATCTGATTGGAAAATTGCAGGTTTCGAAGAAGATTCTGGTAGTTTCGATGCAGAAGTTACTGCATTCGTTATGGCAGAATACGCGAAGAAAATTGGTATTAAAATCTATACCAACTGTGCAGCGCGAGGCTTAGAAACTCAAGCGGGTGTGATCTCTGATGTTGTGACTGAAAAAGGCGCAATCAAAACTTCTCAAGTTGTTGTTGCGGGCGGCGTTTGGTCTCGTCTGTTCATGCAAAACCTGGGTGTAGATGTTCCAACATTACCAGCTTATCAATCACAACAATTGATTAGCGCGGCACCAAATGCACCGGGTGGAAACGTTGCTCTGCCGGGCAATATTTACTTCCGTGAACAAGCCGATGGAACCTATGCAACTTCTCCACGCGTGATAGTGGCACCTGTTGTTAAAGAATCCTTCACTTATGGCTATAAATACCTGCCATTGTTAGCATTGCCAGACTTCCCTGTTCATATTTCATTAAACGAACAGCTGATTAACTCGTTTACCCAAGAGACCAGCTGGAAATTAGATGAAGTTTCTCCATTTGAGAAAAACCGTGATATGACGGCATTACCAGACTTACCAGAACTGAATTCATCTCTAGAAAAACTGAAAACTGAGTTCCCTGCATTTAAAGACTCTAAATTAATTGACCAGTGGAGCGGAGCGATGGCTATCGCACCAGATGAAAACCCAATTATTTCTGAAGTTAAGGAATATCCAGGTCTGGTTATTAACACGGCAACTGGCTGGGGTATGACTGAAAGCCCAGTATCCTCTGAAATGACCGCAGATATCCTGTTAGGTAAAGAGCCAATCATTAATCCGAAAGCATTTAGCCTGTATCGTTTCTAAGTTGAGTACAGCCTGTTGTTGACATTAATGTAGATATAAAAATACTAAAGCCCTCAATATGAGGGCTTTTTTGTATCGACAGGAAGTTAAAATTAGATAAAAACTATAAAGCCGTTTTTTTAATTTCTCAACGATATTAGGTTTGACTGGAAAGTAACCTTACTCTAAATCGCCAAAATGCTGGGTAAACTGTGTTTCGTACTGGCCTATAAATTGCTCTAGTTTTGCCGGAGTATCTCTAATGTTGGTTTCTGTAATACCTGCTTTTGCCATTGCCGCTTTTAATTTTGCTTCCGTTCCTTCATTAATGTCGATGTTAGCAATAACCAGGAAAATGGTTTTTAAATCATCACAGCCGCTTTTTGTTTCACATATCTTCGCGATTTTCTGCTCATTAGACATATAGATAGAATAGCTAAAGGCATCTTTGGTGCACACTACATCATTTCTCTCTTCTGAGGTCATATCTTTAGTTATGGCACTGAAAACGCTATTAGTGACCTCTGTGTAGTTTGCAAAAGAGGTGCTATTTTTAGGGGTTGGCAAACCGCTTTTCGTTAAACTTTGATTAGTCACAGGCAAACAGGTCGAATTGGCCATAGCGCCAGAAACAACCGTACCGCTTAAAATGATCGATAAAAGTAATTTTTTAAACATAACAAACCTTTCGTTTTTGAAATGATAAAGTAACGTATAATTTAAGTGTAATAGAGGATATAGGATTAACGGTATTTTTTAGGTTTTATTTAGACTTTGTAATTGATATCTAATTATTTTACGGAGTTAAGATTTTTAGGTGTTTATAAAGGTTGTTTAAGCATGCGATTGGCTCGATATTTTTATGAAAAAAACGAAACTATGTTAGCAAAATACATATTAGGTACCATGAAAAAGCAGGCCGTATGTGAAGTTATTTTTGATCAGCGCCAGCAAGATGCCCAGTCGGAAGTTATGCAAATTATCCGGCAGTGGCGATTTCATGACGGGGTTATTCTTCAATGCTCTGAAGAAATTGAATTGTCCATTCCAGATAATGATAGCCAATGTCCTGAGCGTTGGATTATTTGGCAAGTTATTGATTCTGCTGGGTGTTCTGTTTTACCTCAAAGAAAAGAGTTTTTTAACGCATGCCAGCAAGCATTTTGGCTAAAAATGCAAATGGCAGAAGAATAAAGCGAAAGATAAGCAAATTAATGACGAATTTAATGTAGAGGCTATCATTGGTTATGAGGTGTTTTTTTGCATATTAACCGATTGAGAGTAATCTTCTGGTAAATTTAGGTATATTAATTAAATTGACTACGTTTTGATAAACACGTTTGAAATATCATATATAGCAAGATTTGTAAGTGAGCGTGCCACATGGCGATGGATAAAATTAAAGAATTATTTGTGAATAACAGGGAATGGGCAACGTCGATTAAAGAACAAGACCCTAGCTTTTTTCGACAATTATCAAAAGACCAACAACCTAAATTTTTATGGATTGGTTGCTCCGATAGCCGAGTACCTTCTGAAAAATTAATTAAAGTTGGCCCTGGCGATCTATTTGTTCATCGAAATATAGCGAATCTGGTGGTTCACACGGATCTCAACTGTTTATCTGCTATTCAATATGCTATTGATGTGCTCAAAGTGGAACATATTATTGTCTGTGGGCATTATGGCTGTGGTGGTGTTGAGGCTGCGATTAACAATAAGGAATTAGGTTTAATTGATAATTGGCTGCTACACATTCGAGATATTTGGTTTAAACATAGTAGGATGTTAGGTGAACTGAAACCAACAGAGCGTATTAATCGCTTATGTGAATTGAACGTTATTGAGCAAGTATATAATCTGGGCCATTCCACTGTATTGCAATCTGCATGGAAAAGAGGGCAGGATATTATGGTTCACGGCTGGATTTACGGTATTAATGATGGCTATTTGGTGGATCTTGATATTACGGCAGATAGCCGAGCAAAACTGGAGCTTTGTTATCGTGAAGCAATAGCGGCTTTAACCACAAAAGCACCGTTTACAACAGGTTGCTCTGCAAATTAATGAAGTAAAGATGCGTTACAGTTAAATTGAGAACTAAATTTTTTCAGTAAAATAATAGACTTATCGAATGAAGTATTAGTTGTGATTCATTGCTCATTTGTGAAAATGAGAATATTGAGTCGTTTGTAAACAATATTTAAAAAGCTTACTATCGTTTCAATATTCACTCGTCTTCCATTAAATGAGGTTTTCTATGTCAATTTCAGCACGTAATCAGCTTACAGGAACGGTCGAATCAGTTGTGGCTGGTGCCGTTAATGATGAAGTGGTTTTAAGCTTAGGTAATGGTGAAACAATTTCTGCGGTGATCACGAAAAATAGCACTCAGTTGTTAGGCTTGGCAAAAGGTAAGCAGGCTGTTGCGATTATTAAGGCGCCATGGGTTGTCTTAGTTTCGGATGAGCGCGAGTATCTTTTTTCGGCTCGTAACCAGTTCAGTGGACGTATTGATGGGATTGAAACAGGTAGTGTGAATGCTGTTGTTCATTTGACAACGAATGCCGGAACGAAATTATCTGCCGTTGTGACAAATAATAGCATTGAAGAGATGAAATTAGAGGCAGGCAGTAAAGTTACCGCTATTGTCAAAGCATCTAGTGTAATTTTAGCGACGAAAAAATAAGTTAGACCGCTCAATATTACCAAGGTCGTAGTTTTTCTACGACCTATCTATCAGAAGTTAGTTTTTTGCATTTATTCTTAATTGTCCATTTGAACAGGTGGTTAGCATATTTTTTTTAATAACAGTGAATTAAACAACGGTTAGATGCATAAATCCACCAGAGAAACGACCACTTTCAGGAACAAAGCATAAGAGTTTTTCGCCTTTATTTAAACGCCCTGAATGTAATAATTCATGGATCATGATGTAGATTGAGGCAGAGCCAGTATTTCCTCGCTCTGAGAGATTGGTAAACCAACGCTCTTGAGGGATCGCAAAGTTGAGGTCAGTCAAGCATTCAGATACTGGTTGACGAAAATATTCGGATGAAATGTGGGGAAGGAACCAGTCTATATTATTTGCTGAAATTCCATATTTTTCGATGACTTTTTGTAGTGGTTTTTTTAGCACTAAGGCGATGATATTTTCATTAAGTAAACGTACATCTTGTTTAATGGAAAAAATTGAACGTGTAATCCATTCTTCTTGTTTCAACTGCTTCCAACTAATTAATTTTCCGTCACTGTCTTTTTCTGCCCCAGCATACATACATGCAGGAATTTCATTCGCGTACGATGAGATATCAATCCAATCAATGCGTAATGATAAGCTATGTGGATTAGGTTGATTTTTCAGCAAGAATGCACCGGCGCCATCGGAAAGCATCCAACGTAGAAAGTCTTTTTCAAAAGCAATTTCTGGGCGCTGAACTAATTGTTCGACCAATGCCTCATTTTCAGCTTGGAAATTACGTGCATGTAAAACGGGAGAGACAACTTCTGATGCGGCTGAAACTGCATTGGTAGTTGTTCCAGAACTGACGGACAAATAAGCATATTTCAACGAAGTTAAGCCTGCTAAGCAAATGCCGGATGTTGAAATAACTTCACAGGGTTTATTTCCAAGTTCCCCATGAACCATGACGCCGTGACCTGGCATTAGTTGATCGGGCAGCGTCGTGCCTGTGGCTAGGCATTCAATATCATTGAGGGAAAAATCACTATCAACTAATCCATGAATGGATTTTGCAGTAACTTGTGCATTGTTAAAATTAGCCACGCCAGAGGAAGGGTTGAGGACATAATGGCGTTTTTTGATTCCATTACTTTTCAGCACAATTCGAAGGGAACGGGATGCCTTTTCACCAATATAACCTAAAACATGTTCTATATTTTTATTATCAACGGCTTCACCGGGGAGGAATATAGACGTTTTTGTAATATATGTATTAATTTTGCTCATATTTTCTCTATTTAATTAAATTAAATATTCTAAATGTTTATGTGAGCAAAGAAATATACCTGAAAACGTTAATTGAAATGGGAATAAATTATTTAACTAATAAATAATATTATTCAAAACCGTTGTTTAGTATCTTAGCTATGTTATTAAATATATTCATTATTTAAATTATGTAATAAAGCATCAATACTTTGGTGGTAATAGTTTATATCGCTAACGTAATTATCCATATTTTTCCTATTTGATACAGCGAGTGCAGCGCCATGAGTAAAATCAATTAAAATATGTATCCAGAGCGTGGCTTGCTCTAAAGAGTATTTTAATTCTATCGCAAGCTCGATTAGAGTATTGGTTATCCGCTGTGCCTCTTCAGGAAACGCATTTGGGTGATTAAATATTGATAACGTTAATTCAGGATAACGTACAATACATTCTCGGTATTTAGTTAAGAGGTGCTTGATTTGTTCGATGGGTGTTCTCGATAAACAAGGCATTACCTTAGCGTAAACATGGTTAGCAATCGATTTGACTAAACACTCTTTGTCTTCAAAATAGTAATAAATTGTCATGGGGTTAATGCCCATTTCTTTAGCGAGCGCTCGCATACTGAGTGCTGAGAATCCATGGGAATCAATAAATATTATTGCTGCACTGACAATTGCCTCCGCTGATATTTTTGGTTGTTTCTTATTTGGGCGTCCTACCGATCTCACTGTTCGTGTTTTTGCTACCAATGCTTTATCCATCATTATTCGCCTTCATCCGAGGATTGTTTTATTTCATAGTGGGATTGGATAAATCCAGAATCAAAGGTTTTAGTTTGTGTATGGTATAAGTGAATATCGTTAGGAATTTTACCAAACAATGGGCGACCAGAACCTAATAAAATGGGGACTCGAGTGATGATAAGATCATGAATCAAGCCTTCAGAAATAAAGGATTGAACTACTTTCCCGCCATCAATATAGGCGTGATGATATCCCTCTACTTTTAGCATCTGCATGACTTCTTTAGGGGATAGGTGAACGAAACGTACTTTTCCTATTAATTCTTCAGGGATAGTTTCTTGAGCGAGTACTTTTGATAGCACAATGACCGGACGATTATAAAACCAAGGTTGAACATGTTTTATTGTCTCATAGGTACCTCTACCCATAATAATCACATCAATATTGGCAATAAATGCATCATAACCGTGATCTTCACCGGTTGAATCTAATTGAAGTAACCAGCTGATATCGCCGTTTTCACGGGCTATAAAGCCATCAATGCTGGTTGCAATAAATACATGTCCAGTCGTCATCACTGTATTCTCGCTCTAATTTATTATACGGCGTATAATAAATGGATAGGTAGAATTTGCAATAGTGAAGTGCTTAATTCCTTATCAGGATAATCTGCATAAAATGGATTAGGGCAGGTGTAAAAAGGTATATTGACAAAGTATATCTAAAGATTAGAATGATTCTCAATTGGTCTCTAAGACTCGTAAGCGTTTACGTTAATCAACGCATATAACTTTGTTGTACCAACAGTTATATGCTGTTGTGTATCCGCTGATTAATGGAGACTGTATGTCATATCAAGACCGTAATTATGTATTAGGTATACCTAAACTTCCTATGAGAGCCCTATTTTTTCTGGTGCCTTTCTTTTTATCTTTGGTGATGAGCGGTATTGTTTCACTAATAAGTACTCTTCGTGCGCTGGGATTCACCTCCGAAATTTATGCGCCTTGGATTAGTTCATGGGCTATTTCATGGATGATTGCATTCCCAACAGTATTATTTGTTTTGCCTATTGCAAGACGTGTATCTCTGCTATTTGTTAAGCAAGCTTAAACAATATGCCGCCTATTATTAGGTGGCATAAATAGTGATTTTATTGAGAAGAAAACATTTTTATGTCATTAAAAATTATTGGATTATTTTTTTTAACTGCGATAGCAGAAATTTTAGGTTGCTACTTTCCTTATTTATGGATGAAAAAACAGGGAAGTATTTGGCTGTTAGTACCCACCGTACTCAGTTTGATGCTGTTTGTTTGGTTGTTAACGTTACACCCTGAAGCCAGCGGACGTATTTATGCAACCTATGGAGGCATTTATATTGTGACGGCATTGATCTGGCTAAAAGTCGTTGATGGTGTTTCCCTTGCTGCCACAGATTGGATTGGTGCGCTGGTGGTTTTACTTGGTGCGGGTATTATTATTAGCGGTTGGAAATAATAATTATCCATATATTAAGTTAATTTTAAATATCCAGCTTAATATATGGATTAGCTATTTGTTTAAATGTAGGTATAAACCACAATATAGAAAACATTTTCTAATCTAATTAAAATTCATTTGCATTATCTTTATTTAACTTAATTTGTTACTTAATTCAAATAATCTATCCAATTGATCCAAATCAATTTAACAATAATTACTCATTAAGTGGTATTTTTAATGGCTAATTAACTACCTAAATGACATTAATTAACCTTTATTTTCACTTTCATTGATTTTAGGCAATATCTAATTACAAGTGACTGATATTCTCTCCCGCGAATATACAAAAATAAAAAGAGGTTAATAATGAACGTCAGTCGCAGAAAGTTTTTTAAAATCTGCGCCGGCGGGATGGCAGGTACAACTGTAGCTGCGTTAGGTTTTATGCCAGGAATGGCAATGGCTAATGTACGTGAAAATAAATTATTGCGTTCGAAAGAAACGCGTAATACTTGTACCTATTGTTCCGTGGGTTGTGGATTGCTGATTTATAGTATGGGTGATGGGGCAATGAATGCTCGCTCTGCCATCTTCCACGTCGAAGGTGATGCCGATCATCCAGTGAATCGCGGTGCTCTGTGCCCGAAAGGGGCGGGGTTACTGGATTACATTCGTAGTGACAGTCGTTTACGTTATCCTGAATATCGCGCACCAGGCTCGAATAAATGGGAACGCATTAGCTGGGACGATGCTTTTACGCGCATAGCCCGCTTAATGAAAGATGACCGTGATGCCAACTTTATTGAAAAAAATGAACAAGGCGCCACTGTCAATCGCTGGTTATCAACAGGGATGCTTTGCGCCTCTGCGGCTAGCAATGAAACGGGGATGTTAACCCAAAAATTCGCACGATCGCTCGGTATGTTAGCGGTCGACAACCAAGCGCGTGTCTGACACGGACCAACGGTAGCAAGTCTTGCTCCAACATTTGGTCGCGGTGCGATGACCAACCACTGGGTTGATATTAAAAACGCCAATGTGATTGTGGTGATGGGCGGTAACGCCGCTGAAGCTCACCCTGTCGGATTCCGTTGGGCGATTGAAGCGAAAAACAATAATGATGCAACCTTGATTGTGGTAGACCCGCGCTTCACGCGTACCGCATCGGTGGCCGATCATTACGTGCCAATTCGTTCAGGAACGGATATTACCTTCCTTTCTGGTGTTCTACTTTATCTTATTGAAAATAATAAAATAAATTCAGAATACGTTCAGAACTATACCAACGCATCTTTGATTGTTAGAGATGATTTTGACTTTAACGATGGCTTATTCAGTGGCTATGACGCTGAAAAAGGTCGTTATGACAAAACCAGTTGGAACTATAAGTTTGATGAAAATGGTCATGCATTACGTGATGACACGTTACAAGATCCGCGTTGTGTTTGGAATCTGCTAAGAAAACACGTTTCCCGCTATACCCCTGAAATGGTTGAACGGATCTGTGGTACATCACAAGCAGACTTCTTAAAAGTGTGTGAAATTCTGGCAACCACGAGCGCCGCAGATAAAGCGGGGACATTCCTGTACGCATTAGGTTGGACTCAGCATACAGTGGGCGCGCAAAACATCCGTACCATGGCGATGATCCAGCTGCTTTTAGGCAACATGGGGATTTGTGGTGGTGGGGTGAATGCGCTACGTGGACACTCAAACATTCAAGGCTTAACAGATTTAGGTCTGCTATCGACGAGCCTTCCGGGCTATTTAACGCTGCCATCAGAAAAACAGTTAGATGTTGATAGCTATTTAGCCGCGAATACGCCAAAAGCCACATTACCCAATCAGGTTAACTACTGGAGCAACTATCCGAAATTCTTCGTCAGCTTGATGAAGTCATTCTACGGTGATGCGGCCCAACCAGAGAATCAATGGGGTTTTGATTGGTTACCTAAATGGGATCAAGCTTATGATGTTATGAAGTATTTTGACATGATGAGCAAAGATAAAGTCAACGGCTACATCTGCCAAGGCTTTAACCCAGTTGCCTCGTTCCCAGATAAAAACAAAGTGGTTAGTTGCTTAAGTAAGCTGAAATATTTAATCGTGGTTGACCCATTAACCACCGAAACAGCGAACTTCTGGCAGAACCATGGCGAAATGAACGACGTTGATCCTGCTTCCATTCAAACGGAAGTTTTCCGTCTGCCTTCAACCTGCTTTGCGGAAGAAGATGGCTCCATTGCTAACTCCGGTCGCTGGTTACAGTGGCACTGGAAAGCGGCGGACGCACCGGGTGAAGCGCGTAACGATGGTCAGATCTTAACGGGTATTTTGCACAAAATCCGTGAGATGTATGAACAAGAAGGTGGTAAAGGTCGCGAGCCATTGCTGCAAATGCGTTGGGATTATAAACGTCAATTCCATCCTGAATCGGAAGAAGTGGCGAAAGAGAACAACGGGGTTGCACTGGTCGACTTATATGATGCTGATGGCAACTTACAAGCGAAAAAAGGCGAGCTTCTGAATTCATTCGCTCTGTTACGCGCGGATGGTTCAACGGCATCTTCTTGCTGGATCTACACGGGTAGTTGGACCGAAAAAGGCAACCAGATGGCGAATCGCGATAACAGCGACCCATCCGGCATTGGTAATACATTGGGTTGGGCATGGGCATGGCCATTAAACCGCCGCGTTATCTATAACCGCGCCTCTTGTGATACCAAAGGCAAGCCATGGAATAAAGATCTGGTTCTGATTGAGTGGAACGGTAAGAAGTGGGTCGGAAACGATGTTCCTGACTTTAATGCATCGGCACCAGAAGTCGGTACTGGACCATTTATTATGCAGCCAGAAGGTTTAGGTCGTCTGTTTGCGATTGATAAGATGGCAGAAGGTCCATTCCCTGAGCACTACGAGCCATTTGAAACGCCATTGGGAACTAACCCATTGCATCCAAATGTTGTCTCTAACCCTGCTGCGCGAATTTTTGAAGATGACAAGAAACGTCTTGGAGATCATAAGGAATTCCCGTATGTCGGAACCACTTATCGCTTAACAGAGCATTTCCACACTTGGACGAAGCATGCGCGCTTGAACGCCATTGCTCAGCCAGAACAGTTTGTGGAAATCAGTGAAACCTTAGCGAAATCCAAAGGTATCGCTTTGGGTGATAAGGTTAAAGTCAGCAGTAAACGCGGCTTTATTAAAGCGATTGCCGTGGTAACACCACGTCTGCAAACCCTGATGGTTGACGGTAAACCGATTGAAACAGTGGGTCTACCTATTCACTGGGGCTTTGAGGGTGAAACGCAAAAAGGCTTTATTACCAACACGTTAACGCCATCTGTGGGGGACGCTAACTCTCAGACTCCTGAGTATAAAGCGTTTTTAGTTAACATTGAGAAGGCGTAAGGGAGGGAACTATGTCCATGCAATCTCAAGACATTATTAAACGTTCCGCGACCAATAGCATTACGCCTCCACCACAGGCGCGTGACGATAAATTTGAAGTCTGCAAACTGATTGACGTGTCATCCTGTATCGGCTGTAAAGCCTGTCAGGTGGCATGTTCAGAATGGAATGATATCCGTGATGAAGTAGGACACTGCGTTGGGGTTTACGATAACCCAACCGATTTAAGTGCCAAATCTTGGACGGTGATGCGTTTTAGCGAAGTCAGTGAGCAAGGCAAATTGGAATGGCTTATCCGTAAGGATGGCTGTATGCACTGTACCGATCCAGGTTGCTTGAAGTCATGCCCATCTGCGGGTGCGATTATTCAATATGCTAACGGTATTGTGGATTTCCAATCGGAACACTGTATTGGTTGTGGTTACTGTATCGCGGGTTGCCCGTTCAACATTCCTCGATTAAATCCAAAAGATAATCGTGTGTACAAATGTACATTATGTGTTGACCGTGTTGCCGTGGGGCAAGAACCTGCTTGCGTGAAAACGTGCCCAACAGGTGCGATTCGTTTTGGTACTAAAAACGAAATGCTGGAATACGGCGCGGAGCGTGTTGAAAAACTGCAAAAACGGGGTTATGCCCAAGCTGGCATTTATGATCCTGAAGGTGTTGGGGGAACTCATGTGGTGTACGTGCTACATCATGCGGATAAACCTGAGCTTTATCATGGATTACCAAAAGACCCACAGATTGATACACCAATTAATCTATGGCAAAGCATCCTGAAACCATTATCGGTAGCGGGCTTTATCGCCACATTTGCAGGGCTGATTTTCCACTATGTGGGTATTGGTCCAAATAAAGAAGTGGATGATGAAGAGGAGAAAGATGACCATGAGTAAAAAGATCAAAATGATCGTTCGGACTAAATTTATTGACCGAGCGTGCCACTGGACAGTGGTTATCAGCTTCTTCTTAGTCGCATTGTCGGGTATTGCACTGTTTTTCCCAACCTTGAAGTGGCTGACTGAAACTTTCGGTACGCCACAGATGGGACGAATTTTGCATCCTTTCTTCGGTGTGCTTATTTTCGTCGTGCTGATGTTTATGTTTGTGCGCTTTGTAAAACACAATATCCCAGATAGAAAAGATATTCCTTGGCTACTGAATATTGTGCAAGTTCTCAAAGGTAACGAACATAAAGTGGCTGATGTGGGCAAATACAACGCCGGTCAAAAAATGATGTTTTGGAGTATCATGAGTATGATTTTTGTACTTTTGATCACCGGGATTATCATGTGGCGTCCTTATTTCGCGCATTTATTCCCAATCTGGATGGTGCGTTGGAGTATTTTGATTCATGCATTAGCGGCAATTATTCTAATCCATGCAATTTTAATCCACATGTATATGGCATTTTGGGTTAAAGGATCTATCAACGGCATGATTGAAGGTAAAGTTAGTCGTCGCTGGGCGAAGAAACATCACCCACGTTGGTATCGCGATGTTGAAGCGAAAGAAGCCAAAGCGGAAGCTGAAAAAAGCCAGTAATTTCGCTGTCAATTAAGTAATATAAGCCACTGTTTTTGACGCTACCGTTAAGGTTGCACAATGACAGTGGCTTTTTTTATATTTAAAGAATGTCTTATTTGAGGTTGATGATATTGAGTCATTTAGGAGGGGAAATGGTTGAGTTAGTAAGAATTTCTGCAAATGATAAACACGATAATGAATTAATTAATGCACTATACGATATTTCATTTCCTGACCATGAAAAACGTTCTTATGCAGGGCGAGCGGCATTACTCCCTCTAGAGCAATATTATTTATATAAAATTACAGACAACAATCAGTTTGTTGGATTTATCGGTGGGTGGGCTATTGATACCTTTTTCTATATTGAACATTTTGCGATTGACCAACATATTCGTGGGTCCGGTTACGGTCAAAAATCGTTGACCGCATTGTGCCAGTTGTACCCACAGATAGTGTTGGAGATAGACCCATTAGTCGATGAAGTTGCAAGAAAACGTCTTCATTTCTATGAAAAAAATGGCTTTGTCAGAAATGATTATGTCCATCACCATCCATGCTATAACGCCCAGTATGCGCCGCATAAGCTGGAAATTTTAAGCTTAAATACGCCTTTCACGCCGAGTCAGTATGACGTATTTAATCATTTTCTGGTGAATACAGTGATGAATAGCCATTATCTATAACAATCTGTCGCTATTTAGCTAATCGCATATGCAGTAAAGGAAATGGATTTCCTTCCCCATCAAGTTCGGAACGAGCATATTGAACAAATCCCATGTGTTGATAGAAACCAACTGCTTGCGGATTTTGCTCATTCACATCGACTTCATTAATATCTAAGTGTTTAATGGCGTAATTCAGGAGTTGTTTACCAATGCCTGTCCCTCTTGCAAGGGGGGAAATAAACAACATTTCTAGACGATTCTCACCCGTACCTAAAAAGCCCGCTATTTTGCCGTTAGGATCAAAAGTCACAAAAACAGACAAATTAGGTAAGTATTGTTCCCTAATGGGTGTTTTTAGCATTTCTATGTTCTTTTCTGGCAGAAAATCATGAGTTGCTCTTACAGAAGCCTCCCAAAGATGAATGATCTCATCGTAATGTTCGACAGTGGCGGGCTGAATATTCATTGCATTTTATCCTTATAGTGAAAATTCATCTTAAATTATGGCTAGTTAATGTCAATATTTGATGGTTATTTTAGTTAAGGAGCATTTTTGGGATATTAATCGCAGAAAAAAAAGATAACTGCTTCATTATTAGAGGATATGTTTCCGAAATTCATATAAGCACTATACTTTATTTTATTGCAGTGTTTATTGTTTGATTATGTTAATCAATTTAAAAACTATGGTAGGAGTATGCTGATGAAATATAAAATGCTAACAGTGTGTTTATCGGCGGCGTTATTAGCACCAATAGCCCCCGCACTGGCAAGTACAGATAATGCACAAAATATGGAATTAGACCAAGTTTTAGTTCTAAGTCGTCATAATTTACGTACTCCTATTGTTAATACAGGGATTCTGACTGAAATAACCGATAAAAAGTGGCCAGCATGGGATGCAGAAAGTGGCTATTTAACGACAAAGGGCGGGGCGCTCGAAGTGTATATGGGGCACTATTTTAGAGAGTGGCTCGATAGCAATAAATTATTTGTGAATGAGTTATGTCCAACCAGCAGCGATGATATCTATATTTACACGAATAGCCTACAGAGAACGATTGCGACTGCGCAGTTCTTTACTGCGGGAGCATTTCCTGGCTGTAAAGTGAATATCCATCATAAACCGGAAATTGGTACGATGGATCCCGTGTTTAATCCTATCATTACGAATAGCTCCCCTGAATTTAAAAAACAAGCACTTGAAGCGATGGAGTCCCACCTTAAAGGGTTAAACCTGAAGCCGGGTTACGATGAGCTGGATAATGTTCTCAATATTAAAAATTCGAAGAAGTGCGCGACGGATAAACTGTGTAATTTAGCCACACCAAAGAACAGCTTTATCATTGAAGCAGATAAAGAACCGGGTGTGAGTGGACCGTTGAAGATGGCGAACTCTGCCGTCGATGCAATTGACCTGCAATATTATGAAGGCTTCCCTGAAAAAGATGTAGCATGGGGAATGGTCAATAGCGATGAAAAATGGCAAAAGCTGAATACTTTAAAAAATGCTTATCAAGAAACGTTATTTACACCGAAAATCATCGCAAAAAATGTGGCGCATCCAATTCTGAGTTATATGGATAAAGGCTTTGTTTCTGTCAATAAAGGTGAAACGGCTAAATTCATTTTCTTAGTGGGACATGATTCAAATATTGCTTCAGTATTGTCTGCGATGGATTTCAAACCGTACCAGTTACCCGAGCAATATGAGCACACACCAATTGGCGGTAAATTGGTATTCCAACGCTGGACAGATAAAAAAGAGACAAAGGATTATGTGAAGATTGAGTATGTGTATCAAACCGCAGATCAGTTGCGAGACAATGCTTACCTCTCTTTAGCAACGCCGCCAAAACACGTTACCCTTGAATTGAAAAATTGCCCGATTGATAAAAATGGGTATTGTTCATGGGAAGACTTTGAAAATGTGATGAAATCGGCGTTGAAACAGTGATATCCAACTGTCAATAATGCCTGAATGAAGCATAAAAAACCCTGCTCTGAGGAGCAGGGTGTGAAATAGTCACGAAAATGTTTATGAGCCTCTAATTTACCTTAAATGTCGAATAAATGGGCTTATAAATTGTATGGAATTGCCCTTTAGTGTAACAAACTTTAACCCTAACCATTCGACGAGTTAAAATAGAGCTTTCTGCGGTTATTAACCCTTCGTATGGATTAGCGAACCACTAATACGCTCGTTTTCGCATAACGTACAACTGAAGCCGCATTGGAACCTAATAAGTAGGTAGACATACTTGGGCGACGTGAGCCCAGTAAAATCACATCGGCTTTAATATCTTCAGCTGTTGCCAAAATTTCATCTTTAACTGAGCCTACAACTGCTTTTACTTGCACTTTGTCTGCAGGGATAGAGAACAGTTTAACTTTCTCTTGTAACTCTTTCAGAATGATATCAGCTTGTTTTTGATCATCCGGGAAGTCACCTGGCAAAATAGTGCCGCCATAGCGTAAATAATTGGAAATTGGTGCAGTCACAGCTAAAAAATGAACGGTAGAATTGTTTAGTTTCTGCATGGCATTAACATGCGGGACTAACATTTTGGTGAGGTCGTCTTCGGTAACATCAATAGGAACTAAAATTGTATTGTACATAATATCTCCTTTTTTCTTTTATATTATAAGTTTAGAACATTTTAACCATTTTTCATATTGATTGTTAATAAATTAATATTAACTGAATTGGATTAAAAATGATGTGAGCGGGAGTACGCAATTGGCGGGAATAAAGAATAGATAATAAAAATAATGGCAATAAAAAACGGTAATACATGAGGGGGAGTATTACCGCTTTCAAAGAGAATATTATTTTTTAGTCGCTTTAGGCTTTGTGGTTTCTTTTTCTGGGCAGGCTGGTTTTAATCCGCCTTTACACGCTTTATCAATATATTCAGCGCCGAGTTTTTCATTAAACTCAGTTCCCTCACCATTTTGTAGCATTTTTCCTAATTGATATTCAGCAGGTGGAAATTTTTTATCGGCTGCTTTTTGGAACCACTCAAAAGCCACGAGATAATTTTGTTTTACGCCAGCACCTTGGTAATAGAATTGACCCATATAGTTTATGGCTTCAGGATTTCCCTTATTTGCCGATTTCTCAATCCAACCATAAGCTGTTTCAAAATCAGATTGAACGCCATTACCATTAAGATACATATCACCTAGGAATAGTTGGGCGTCCGCATTGCCTTTATTGGCTGCCATCGTAAGCCATTTCTTTGCTTTCGGATAATCTTGCTTAATTTCGTTACCAACATAGTAACCAATGCCTAGCATAACTTGAGCTTTCACATCCCCTTTTTGTGCTTGTTGTTCAATTTGCTTAATGACTTCAGGAGGAACAGGGGCTGCGAAAGTTAAATTTGTTGAAAATATAAATAAAGAAATAAAGGTCAATAATCGTAACATAAGGCTTTCCGTATCTTAAGTTGGCTATGAATATCCTTATTTCAAGATAAACTCGAAACGGTGTTAACAGTTATTAACTACAGGATATAACCATCAACGCATCAAATACTCTACTTCTATAATTTATAAATATCAACGCCCCATCAAAAATACAGAGTAAACGAGCCTTTTACTCTTCAGGGGTGAATATTCAAAATATTTTTCTTCATTATAAGCCTGCGGTGATTCTCTTTGACTCGATAAATGAGTAAAAATTAAATATTACTCTTAATAGAGAACTAGTTATTTATATCGAAAATTAACAAGAGAAATACAAAATACGGAATTATTGCAAAGAATAGTAGTGGTTATCATGGTGTCTTGTGATGTTTAGCACGAAATAAAAGGATAATTGTTGGAATTGTTAATAATCACTTATGGGTTATTAAAAGACTAACACCTTTAAAAACAAAGGGTTATAATCACCACATCCAAAAACAATTAATAGGGATTATTTCTGTCGATAGATAGAGATATTTACGCCGGATTGCTCTTTTTAGAGAAAAAAATTCTCTTTATTGGGGGTTTTATAGGTTGATAAAGAGATAATTTTTCTCTCACATATCCTCTATGATGGAATCATTATAATAGCCTGCAAATAATTAAGGTTATTGAAAGAAATAACCACTTAAGTCGCATCTAAAACAAAAAAAATTCTCTTTTAAGAGTTCAACAATATTAAGTGAGTAATTATGGCTACGATCCCTACAATAGATAATGTCGATGATGGAAAAGCTTCTACGGCGGCTTCTCGTGCAGGCATGACACAAGAACAATGGCGTGCTGCCACTAAGTTTGATGGCACAGATGTTGGTTGGGTGATTATGAGTATCGGGATGGCGATTGGTGCGGGGATTGTTTTTCTCCCCGTACAAGTTGGCTTGATGGGCTTATGGGTATTCTTGCTCTCATCCGTTGTCGGTTATCCTGCAATGTATTTGTTTCAGCGTCTGTTTATTAATACGCTGGCGGAATCACCAGAATGTAAAGATTATCCAAGTGTGATCAGCGGATATCTAGGTAAGAACTGGGGTATGCTGCTTGGCGCACTCTATTTTATTATGCTGGTAATTTGGATGTTTGTTTATTCAACGGCAATCACGAATGACAGTGCGTCTTATTTTCAAACTTTCGGTGTAACGGATGGGTTATTATCTGAAAGTCCTTGGTATGGTCTGGTTCTGATTTGTATTTTAGTCGCCATTTCTTCCCGCGGTGAAAAACTTCTATTTAAGCTTTCAAGCTTTATGGTTCTGACTAAATTATTTGTGGTTGCCGCATTGGGCATTTCTATGGTTGGGATGTGGCACTTATATAATGTGGGTTCATTGCCACCAGTTGGACGCTTGTTTAAAGAGGCAATCATCACACTACCTTTCACATTAACATCGATTCTGTTTATTCAAACGTTAAGCCCAATGGTGATTTCATTCCGTAGCCAAAACGTGAACCGCGAAGTGGCACGTTATAAAGCTCTGCGTGCAATGAATATCGCGTTTATTGTTTTATTCTGTACCGTCTTTTTCTACGCAGTATCATTCACATTAGCTATGGGGCACGATGAAGCAGTGAAAGCTTACGAGCAGAATATTTCTGCATTGGCTATCGCAGCGAAATTCTTCCCAGGTGGTTGGGTGACTGTCGTCAGCGTCATGCTAAATATCTTTGCCGTCATGACCGCATTCTTTGGGGTTTATTTAGGTTTCCGTGAAGCCACTCAAGGCATTGTGATGAACATATTACAACGTATTATGCCGGTTGAGCGTATTAATGAAAATTGGGTGAAGAACGGCATTATGATTTTTGCTGTGCTATTAGCATGGGGAGCGATTATCCTGAACGCACCAGTGCTGAGTTTCACATCAATCTGTAGTCCAATTTTCGGGATGGTGGGTTGTTTAATTCCAGCGTATTTAGTCTATAAAGTCCCTATGTTGCATAAATATAAAGGTATTTCTTTATATCTGATTATTTTTACCGGAATTTTACTGTGTATCTCTCCATTCTTAGCATTCGCTTAATGTCGAGAATATGAATAATGTGCGCTCTATCTTAATGATCGGGCGCACATTTTTTATTTACCAATATGAATGAATGGTGGTAAAGAGAGATCCGTGATTACTGTTCAAATAATGGGGTTGGTTTGCCATTTTCATCAATAGCCACGAAATTAAACTGTCCGTGGATCACTTCTTCTCGTCCCTCAGCGTACATATCTTCTAAAAAGATAGAGACATTAACGGTAAGGCTAGTGCGACCAACTCGGATCACTTCCCCGACTAATTCAACGATGGTGCCTGATGGGATAGGGTGGGTAAAATTGATTTTTTCTGTGGAGACGGTTACCAATCTTTTGCGGCAAAAACGGGTCGCGGTAATGAAGGAAACTTCGTCCATCCATGCTAATGCAGTCCCACCGAACAGAGTGCTATGGTGGTTAGTGGTGGTTGGGAATACCACTTTAGAAACATGGGTAACAGATTGTTCAATTTTTTGTTTGATTACATCATCAACGTCGGAACGCATATTTAAGCCTTACTTTCTTTGAATTCTCACTATTTAAAAACTTGAACCGGGAAAGATAATTACTTACCGGAACATTAATGTGCATATCATTAATGTTGCCGATAAGTGTAATCCTGATCACAAATAAATACAGTGATTAATCAAAAGTGAATCGTTCCGGCTAAAAAGAGTGTTGCTTTTCCGGTCATTTTGACGCGATTTCGTTCAACTAAGCAGTGTATTTTTCCACCACGTGCAGAAATTTGGTGACCTAATACTGGGTTTTTCTGTAAGCGTTTAGCCCAAAGAGGAGCAATCGCACAGTGAGAGGTGCCAGTGACGGGATCTTCATTAACACCTTTGGCTGGCGCAAAATAGCGAGAGACAAAGTCACATTGTTCGTCGTGAGTTGGGCTATCAGCGCTTTTCGCGGTAATGGTTAATCCCTGCAAAGGTAATTGTGCAAGACGCAACATATTGGGATGGCAATTCTGCACTTGTTCTGGTGAATCAACAAAACAGATATAGCGATCTTTGGCTAAATACAGTTCAGAAATAGGGGTTCCGAGGATCTCGCTTAATTGTGGATACTGGCTTAAATCGGCAGGTTCACAATCTAAAATAGGGAAGTCTAATGTGAAGCCTTCCTGATTTTTATGAACAGTCAGTTCTCCAGATAAGGACTGAAATACAATAGGGTTTGCTGGGTGCTGCTTAAACTGGTTCAAAATATATGAAGCGGCAAGGGTAGCATGACCACACAATTTAACTTCCATCACCGGTGTAAACCAGCGGATATGTTCACCTACCAGAAAAGCCGTTTCAGATAAGTTAATTTCGGCGGCGATAGCGATAAGCTTGTCATCAGGAAGCCACTCATCAAGTAAAACGATAGCGGCCGGATTGCCATGAAATAGGGTATCAGTGAACGCATCGACATAATAAACAGGAACAGACAGTGTGCTCATCGTAAAAGATCCTTGAAAGGAAATAACGCATTATGATTAAAAAAGTGAGGGAAGAGTAGCATGAGATTTGCGGTATTGAGGAGAGGTTGGCGCAATAACTTTTGAGATTATTACGCCAACAACGACTATCTAATAACGAATAATATTATTTCGCTTTTGCTTCGTTTTTATCTGCGTTTTGCAGCATTTTTCTGACTGGAATAATCAGAGCTGCTAGCACAACAGCACAAATAACCAGTGCGATAGAAACGTGGGAGAACAGGTCTGGCATTGAATCCAGTTGGTCTTTACGGATATTACCACCCATGATACCTGCTGCTAAGTTACCCAGCGCACTTGCACAGAACCATAATCCCATCACCTGACCGCGCATTTTTTGTGGTGCAAGTAATGTCATGGTTGCCAAGCCAATTGGGCTTAAGCACAGTTCGCCTAGCGTCAGTAATAAAATACTGCCGACTAACCAGAATGGTGAGACGCCAGTTTGTGTTGCCAGAACGTGGTTAGCGGCAACCATCATGACCGCAAAACCACCTGCGGCGAACAGGATACCAATCACAAACTTCGTCATGCTGCTTGGGTTCAGATTACGTTTAGCCAAAGAAGGCCAGAACCAGCTGAAAATAGGGGCTAACAGAATGATGAATAAGGCGTTGATTGATTGGAACCAAATCGTTGGGATTTCGAAGTTACCCCATTGGCGATCGGTATAGTCACGCGCAAAGATATTAAATGATGTTGGTTTTTGTTCAAAGGCAGACCAGAAGAACGCCGCAGCAATTAACAGAATCAAACAAGCCAGTAAGCGAGAGCGCTCACTACTGTTTAAACCCGCACAGAAGAACATGAAAATAAAGTAGATGCCCACACACGTAGAGATAATGTAAGCCGAGCTTTTTGCTATTACTGAAGGGTTGAATGGAATAGTACCATTATTGATTAACACCACCAGTACAGCCAGCGCAGCCATGGCAACAGCAACCCATTTACCAACGTTTTTACGTTGAACGGTAGGGTGATTCCATGTGGAATCTAAGCCAACTTCTTTGTCATAACGACGCATTTGTGGGATCGCGTAGAAACGGAAGATAAGCAGGGCAACTAACATACCCAAACCACCTAAACCGAAACCTAAATGCCAGCCGTATTTTTCATGTAATGGGCCGATAATTAATGGGGCAATAAATGAACCCATATTGATACCCATGTAGAACAGAGAGAAACCGCCATCACGACGCGTATCTTCTTTCTTATACAGGGTTCCAACCATTACGGTGATACAGGTTTTAAATAAACCGGTACCTAATACGATCAACAGCAGTCCCACGAAGAAGAAGGTATTGGTAAATAACGCAGACAGCGCAATCGACAAGTGACCCAATGCAATGATCAAAGAACCATACCAAACGGCACGACGCTGACCTAACCAGTTATCCGCGAGCCAGCCACCCGGTAATGAAGTGATATAAACACCACCCGCGAAGATACCCACGATAGCAGATGCTTGTTCAATCGGCAGCCCCATGCCACCTTGCAACAAAGTTGCACTCATAAAGAGGATTAAAAGAGGACGAACACCATAGAAAGAAAAACGTTCCCACATTTCGGTGAGGAAAAGCGAACTCAACGGGTAAGGATGCCCGAAAAAAGTTTTAGTTTTAGTCGCAGAATGACTCATCTGTGAACTCCAATACGTTGTGACTTAAGAGGTTGTGCCGAATTGTGAATGTGGAGCAGAAGCTCCATCACTGTTTTTTATTGATATGTTAATGCTGTGTTGCAAACATATTTTCGGCATACATTATTATAAAATTGCTAATAAGCAGAATGAATTTATCGTAAGAAAGTCAGTTTTAAGATGAAAATTCGATGTAACTCTCATTCTTACGATAAGGGGGCACAGAATAACGGATTTTTATTGACAATAAAAGAATGTTTTTTGAATCGATTAAGTTAATTAAAAACAATGAGTTACAAAATGTTTTTTGCGCTTATAAACTTTTCGTGGAAAAGATAATA
Source organism: Providencia sp. JUb39 (assembly GCF_012272845.1). Taxonomy (NCBI): domain Bacteria; kingdom Pseudomonadati; phylum Pseudomonadota; class Gammaproteobacteria; order Enterobacterales; family Morganellaceae; genus Providencia; species Providencia sp. JUb39. The sequence continues at coordinate 1,523,527 of NZ_JAAWXD020000001.1, forward strand.
AAAAGTTATGTTTTGGCGTAAAAGGGACACATTAACATTACTCTTTAGAGGGAGATGCTCTTAAACCATCGGATTGCTTCCTAATGATAAGCCAAGAGTAAATGAGGTTGACCAACACTAATACGGCGGTGAAGAAGAACACGGCTCTAAAGCCGTATGTTGCTGCAACAAAGGAACCCATTAAAGGACCCGTGACATTACCTACATCGCGTAATGCTTGGTTGTAGCTAAATATACGTCCGGTGATTTGGTGAGAAATATTATAAATAATTAAGGTTTGTACGGCGGGTAACAGCGCGGCGTTAAGGGCGCCGAGTAAGAAGCGCAGAGCGCCTAATTCCCAATAACTGCTGACGAGCCCCATCGGAAATAGAACAAAAATTGAGGCGGCAAGTACGGCTAATAAAACACGGTCAGGTCCAATGCGATCGCTCAGTTTACCGAGCATAGGGGCGCTAATCAGTGCAGCAACGCCGGGAATGGATGCAATAATCCCACTGATAAAAGCAAGATTATCAATTGAGTCTGAAAGCTCCCGAACATACAGGGTGATCACTGGGTTAATCGAACCAATCGATGCTTGGATGATCATGGTGGTGAAAAATAGGCTGATCACTAAGTTTTTATTACGCAAAGAGGCAAAAACTTGTTTTCCGGTCAGAGCATCTTTGCGTGAAACGGGGGTAAAACGCTCACGGACGTAGAAAAGTGTCACAAAAAAGCAGATAAACAACACACTAGCGGTAATAAAGAATACTGGACGCAAGCCATATTGGTCGGCAAGTAATCCACCAATCAGTGGACCAATCAATGCGCCGCTCACCGCGCCAGTTGCCAAGACACCCATCGCCCAACCGCTTTTATTAACGGGGACTTGGGTGGCAATTAGCGCATTGGCATTCGGGACAAACCCGCCAAGTAAGCCTAAAAGCGCCCGCAAAGCCAAAAGTTGCCAAATATTCTGCGCAAAGCCAATCAGCACCATGACAATCGCCATCCCAAGGGCAGAGCGCAGCAACATTAATTTACGACCGTGGCGGTCAGAAAGGCGCCCCCAAAAAGGTGCGGCAATAGCGGAAAATAGGAAGGTAATACTGAAAACGGCACCCGTCCATAAATTCAAAGAGCCATGGTCAGTAATACCAAGTTCTTCGATATACAGAGGAAGAAAAGGCATGATCAAGCTGAAGGCAGCGCCCGTTAGAAAGCAGCCGAACCAGACGATGTAGAGGTTTTTTTTCCAGTAAGTACTTTTCTTCATGTTCTCCCTTCATATTTCGCGCCGCAGCGTTGTTGGCTTCATTCGCGCACCCCAGTCACATACTTGTGTATGCTCCTGGGGATCCACTCATTTGCCGCCTAGCTGCAACACGAACTATTTTGGGATAACTGCCTGCTTCAATGCGAAAAATTTCGGGAATAGGCAGCCTAGCGGTGGTGGATTTTATCTAAATCGCCGTACAGGGAAGGTTCTCCCTTTGGACGCGTTTTAAAACGGCGGTGCATCCACATATATTGCTCTGGCGCTCGTAAAATTTCTTTCTCAATGACCTGATTCATCATCGTTGCGGTGGCGACATTATCGTCTACAGGGAAATTATCTACGGCCGGCTGGATCAGCAACTTATAACCTTTACCATCGGGTAAGCGGATAGCTGAAAATGGTACAACGAGTGGATTGCCAAGAGATAATAAGATTTGTGAGCCATTGGTGGTTGCCGCTTTTTCTACCGCAAATAATGGCGCGAATGAACTGTTTCTAGGACCGTAATCATGGTCAGGGGCATACCATAAAATTTCCCCTTCTTTTAATGCGCGGATCATGCCTTTAACGTCTTTACGGTCAAGCATGTATTTATTGGATTTCAAACGTCCACGAGTTTGTAGCCAGTCCATCAGTTTATTATCGTTAGCACGATAAACACCAATGCCGGGGTTCAACATACCAAATGCGCGACCGCCGATTTCCAACGTTAAGAAATGGACGCCTAACACAATAATGCCACGGCCGGTTTCTTGAGCGGCGAGCATATTTTCACGACCTTCAACTTTAAACCAGCGGCGCACTCGCCAATCAGGCCAGAACCACGCCATTCCCGTTTCGAAAACACCCATACCGACGGCTTCAAAGTTTTTATCCACCATTTTTTGGCGCTCTTCTTGGCTCATCTCAGGAAAACACAATTGCAGATTACGATCGGCAATTTGGACACGTTTTTTTAAGAAGCGCTTGGAGAAACGCCCCAAACGGGTACCTATCCAATAAATGACGGGGTAAGGAAGCAGGACGAGCAGGTAGAGCACGCTAATGCCAAACCAAACTAGCCAGTAGCGAGGATGTAATAAACTTTTTTCAAACTTTGGTGCTGGGATCATTGTTTTTTCGGTTTCTACTTAAGTGGATTTCAATTAAAAATAGCTTGTTAATCTGAATGATATCAAATTAACCCGCAAAAAGTTGTGCTGTTTGCATGGTGCTCATTAATTCGGCAAGGTTTCTCACTGCCATTTTTTCCATCACTCGGGAGCGATGCACTTCGACGGTTCGTACGGATACGCATGCCACTTCTGCGATTTCACGGTTAATTAGCCCTTGAAGCACATAGGTGCAAACGTCTTTTTCTTTCGGCGTTAAGGTTTCATAACGCTGTTTAATCAATGTGCGTTCAGTGGCTTTTATGGTTTGTAAGCGCGCTTGCTCAAGGGTTTCGGCAAGTTGCTGGCTATCAATGGGTTTTTGTAAAAAATCGATAGCGCCTAATTTCACCTGTTCAACCGCCATCGGGATATCCCCATGACCAGAAAGGAAAATCACCGCGAGGGTGCTTTGCTGCTCTTTCAGGTATTGATGTACTTGGCGCCCGTCAAATTTTGGCATACGCATATCGAGCAATACAATTCCTTCCTCATGCAGAGGGGCTTGCTGGATGAACTGCTCACTGTCGTTCCATACGGTAACGTTATAGCCGAGCGTTTCGAGTAAAAATTGACAGGAATCAGTGACATCGGTGTCATCGTCGACAAGGTGAATGACTGGCATTAATTCATACCTCGTGGCTTATTTCTTGTTTGTATAAGTATCTTGCTTATATAAATGGTATCCATAACATTGTCACATATAGTTATTGGGAATGTTATCTTTTGTGTGGCAAAACATGCGCTATATTCTGATTATCTCGAGTAATTAAAAATTAGCGTCACACGCAGCCCATTCTTACCTTCATCATTATGTTGATTTTCAATGCGAATATCCCCACCTTGGCTTTGAATTAATCGCTGGCAAATCACCAATCCGAGTCCCAGCCCTTCCTGTTTAGTGGTGGCGAATGGCATGATACCTTGATTAAGCTGCTCGTCAGGCATTCCACCGGCATCATCTTGTAATACAAGTAAAAAGCGTCCATCGGCAAAATGAAAGCCAAAGGTTAATGTGGTGGCGCCCGCTTGTAGGCTATTACTGATCAAATTTGAAAGTAACTGATCAAGTAAGGTATCTGGTAGCAAGAGCTGGACATCGGGAGTTTCGGGTAATTGCAACCTAACGGCTGGGAAATGTTGCTCTACTTGCAACAGTTGCCAGATATGATTAATGGTCTGTTTGACGGATTGCTGGCGTAGTGTCAGACAGGATTCTTGCCCCGGTTTTCCTGCCCATAAACGCAGGTTTTGAATAATGTCAGCACCCCGTTGAGCCTGTTCATCAATTTTACTGATCGCACCAAGAAGAGGGTGGTTTTCCGACTCTTTCTTCAATCGCAAAATAGAGCCTTGGGCATAATTTCGAATCGCGGATAATGGTTGGTTCAATTCATGGGCAAACCCAGAAGCCATTTCACCTAATATATTGAGTCGTTGAGCTTTTTGTAGATTAGCTTCTTGCTGACGTAGGCGGTTATGTGCGACTTCTAGCTGTTGGCTACGACGGCGAACCAAGAAGGCTATCCAGACGTGGTTAATACCCAACAATAAGAATATTAAGGCGATAATGCCGATGGTAATTTGGTGTTGAATTGTCCAACTGACAATATCTTGCCAAATTTCCCGTTGCTGTGGGTGTTGGTTGACGTCACGCAGTAAGTTTTCTACTTGCGTGATGGATGCTGGAGCCCCCCAGCGCATATTGGGAGTATCTCCAGATAGCAAAACTTTGGTGACTTTATCCACTAAATTGTCAGGAACTTCGCTTAAGGCGGCGAATGACCAATTGGGGTAAAGTTCGGTGCTCGTTAGGCAAGGTAACGCGCTCTCTTTTTGAACAAGCGGACGGAATTGGTGTTTATCAATCAGTCCTTCACTGTCCATATTTTCTAATAAACAGACGGGGACAATTGCCGCAGAGAGCGATTTATCCCGTAAAGCGTATAACAGCGCATCCGCGGGAAAGCCCAAAAACTGCATCCGAAAGTCTTTTTCCGTGTCATACCCTAAATCCCTTAACACTTTATAACCTAATAGATATCCCCCAAATGCATCGGGAGATATTGCGCCGACTTTTTTGCCGATGAGCTGATCAGCGCTGTGAATATCGCTATCTCCACGGACCAAAATAAGGCTGCCTATCACGTTGCGCGTCGTACTGTTTGGCTCCACATCCGAGCGTAAAGAGAGTAGCCAGCGTAGGTGATAGCGATTATCGAGTTGGATAAATTGAGCTGGGTTTGTGAGTAAAAAGTCAATTTTTCGATTCGAAATCGCCTCTTTCATCTCTTCAAGATTCAGGGGTTGCAGGGTAAAGCGTTCACCTGGTATGGATTCATTGAGGGTGTCGACTAAAGGTTGCCAGTGCAACTGAGTGAAACTCGGCCCTCGCAGGGCGAGAACACCGATTGTCCATTGCGCCGCACCCGCCGGAATGCACCATAACAGCAGGGTAATTAAAAGTATGTGATACAACGGCATAGACGTTTTTTTTAACATTTAGGGTTTATTCGTTGCGTTAGATCAAGATCCCTTCGGGTATGTGGAAAACCACAATAGGGGCGCAAGGCTTTTCTTCTTACTATGAACTCAGAATTATTAGAGTAGCACAAAGATAACACACCGATTTTAAAGAGAAATAAGAATTTAGTGGTTATCAGACATCGGTAACACGGTGTTACCAATACGTAAGATAAACCAATAATAGATTGATTATTAACTTTTATTTTCGCATTAGCAATGTCAATACTGGAGCCGATTATGGATCTGAGTAAACGAAAATTCCTACAACAGATTGGGGCCGTCACTGCCGGGGCATCGCTGATCCCAATCGCCGAGGCGGGGTTAAGTTTTTCCCCAACTCGCCGTGAAGGCAACCCTGAAAAACGCTATGGCATGTTGATTGACCTGCGCCGTTGCGTAGGGTGCCAATCATGTACTGTCAGTTGTTCTGTCGAAAACCAAACACCTCAAGGGCAATTTAGAACGACGGTTAACCAATATCAGGTCTCCTTAAAAGGGGAAGAAGGGTTCACTAACGTTTTACTGCCTCGCCTGTGTAACCATTGTGATAACCCACCTTGCGTGCCAGTTTGCCCAGTGCAAGCAACGTTCCAACGTGAAGATGGCATTGTGGTGATTGATAACGAGCGTTGTGTAGGCTGTGCGTATTGTGTGCAGGCTTGTCCGTACGATGCGCGTTTTATTAACCATTCAACACAAACCGCAGATAAATGCACGTTCTGTGCGCATCGCTTAGAAGTCGGTTTATTGCCAGCCTGTGTCGAATCTTGCGTGGGTGGAGCGCGTATTATCGGTGACTTAAAAGACCCGAATAGCACTATTCGTAAGATGCTTTCTGAGCACGAAGCGCAAATCAAAGTCTTGAAACCGGAAAGTGGCACGTTGCCGCAGGTGTTTTATTTAGGGCTGGATGATGCGTTTGTGGAACCGTTGCAAGGTAAAGGGCAACCGGCATTATGGCAGGAGGTGTTCTGATGAGCGAACAAGTGACCTATATTTCCGAAATCATGGCGCAGCCGCAAGAGTTTTTCTGGCTTCCTTGGGCGGTGCAATACTTTTTCTTTATTGGGATTGCTGCCTGTGCGGTGCTGTATGCCTGCTATCTTCATTGGCAAAATCGCAGTGGAAACGGTCGATTAGAAATGATTGCCGTGTTTATTGCTATCACGATGGGGATCACGGCGCCGTTAGCATTAACGGCTGACCTGCACCAAACCGCCCGTGTATGGCACTTCTATGCACATCCAACAATGTGGTCTTGGATGTGGTGGGGTTCGGTATTGCTACCGCTGTTTACCACGTTTGTTGGGTTGTACTTTGTTGCGCTGCTGGTCAAATTGATTTGGAAGAAAGAGTATAAAGCGACCCGCTGGGTAGCGTTACTGAGTGCGTTATCATCCATTGGTTTACTGCTATATACCGGTCGTGAAGCTTCTGTATTAGTGGCTCGCCCAATTTGGTTTAGCTGGTGGATGCCAGTGCTGATGTTCTTAAGTGCGATGCAAGTGCTGCCCGCTTTGATTAGCTTAGGTGCTCGTCGTGAACCGCAATATCAAAATCGTTTAGCGCGTTTCCAAGTGATTACGTTACTCCTGTTTGCTGTCTGTTTTGCACTGTGGATCTCTGGTGATACCACGTCTGGAATTGCAGTTCGTCAACAGTTAGATGTCACAAGCCCAGGTTGGTGGATGTTAATGGGCGTATGCGCGCTGTGGGCAATCACGTTTGTGATGGCGCTGAGTAACGTGAAAGCAGTTCGCTCCGTTCCTTACATTACGGTTTTAGCGTTAGTGTCTATGGCGTTAGCGTGGGTATTACGTTGGATTTTCCTGATGGAGATTCAAGCGGTACCAAAATACAACATCATCACCAATCCATACCATTTCCCATTAGGTAATGATGGACTACTGGCGATTGTCGGTACATTTGGATTGTGGATTGCATTAACAATTATTGTTCGCGAAGGTGTTCGCTGGTTTGCGGGGAGAGTGCAACATGGCTAAATTCTCAAGACGTCAATGGCTTAAAGGTGGTTTAGTTGTCGGTGGTCTTGCTCTTTTTGGAGCGAGCTATCGTGAAGTTGCCAAACGTGCTGTAGATGGTTTAGTGGATGGCACTTCTGGCAAAGTGACACTGGATCGCATCAACGGTAACTCGCTTATTCCTGAAGGAACGGCGATTGGTGGTTGGAAAGAGAACCCTGCGCAAGTGGTTTCAATGACACAATGCTTCGGTTGCTGGACGCAATGCGGTATTCGTGCTCGTGTGGACAGTGCGAAGAATGAAGTTTTGCGAATTGCGGGGAACCCATACCACCCTCTATCCCATGAGAAACACTTTCCATACGGGATGCCGTTATCCACTGCATTTGCCAAAATGGGCGGTGAAAGTGGATTAGAACATCGTTCAACCGCATGTGCTCGTGGTGCAACGCTGATGGAAGGGTTAACCAGTCCATTACGTATTCTCGAACCGATGAAGCGTGTTGGTAAACGTGGTGAAGGGAAATGGGAACGTATTAGTTTTGAGCAGTTAATCAAAGAAGTGGTTGAAGGTGGGGATTTATTTGGTGAAGGTCATGTGGATGGTCTGCGTGCTATCCGCGATTTAGAAACGCCGTTGGATCCTGCTCAACCGAAATTAGGACCTAAAGCTAACCAGTTACTGGTGACTAACGCCGGGGATGATGGTCGTGATGGTTTTATTCGTCGTTTTGCGCAAAATGCTTTTGGTAGCAAAAACTTTGGTGCTCACGGAGCTTACTGCGGTTTAGCGTATCGCGCAGGTTCTGGTGCGTTGATGGATGACTTGGATAAAAACGCCCACGTCAAACCGGATTGGGATAATACGCGTTTCGCGCTGTTTATCGGAACATCTCCAGCACAATCAGGTAACCCATTTAAACGCCAAGGTCGCCAGTTAGCGAGCGCTCGTTTACGTGACTCATTCAACTATGTGGTGGTGTCTCCAGCTCTACCATTGACTACCTCATTGGCCAATGACCATGGTCATTGGGTGCCTGTTCAACCGGGTACCGATGCGGCGTTGGTGATGGGGATGATCCGCTGGATTATCGAGAATGACCGCTATAACGCCGCTTATCTGAGTGTGCCAAGTGAAAAATCCATGGAAGCGGCTGGCGAGAAAAGCTGGACAAACTCGACGCATCTAGTGATCACCGATGATTCTCATCCTCTGGCGGGTAATTTGTTACAGCAATCTCACCTAACTGGTGTAGTGGCTGAAGAGGGTGAGGATGAGAAAAAAGCCTATTTGGTTCAGGATGCAAACGGCGAACTGAAACTGGCGGACGATGTGACAAATGCAGAGTTGTTTGTGACTCGCCAAGTCACGCTTCATGACGGTAGTGAAGTGACGGTGAAATCGAGCTTCCAATGCTTAAAAGAAGCAGCCGATCGCATGACGCTGGAAGAGTACAGTCAGCGTTGCCAAGTCCCTGTAAAAACCATTGAATCATTAGGAAAAGCATTAACCTCTTATGACAGAAAAGCGGCAGTGATATCTCACGGCGGCATGATGAGTGGCAATGGCTTTTATACAGCATGGTCTGTGATTATGCTTAATGCGTTGATTGGTAACTTAAACTTAAAAGGTGGCGTCTCTGTCGGTGGCGGTAAGTTTAACGGGGAAAATGATGGTCCTCGCTACAATATCGCAGGCTACAAAGGCAAGGTGAAACCGAAGGGTGTGGTGCTATCTCGCAGTAATGAAGTGTATGAAAAGTCGGATGAATTTAAAGCAAGGGTGGCGGCAGGTGAAAAACCGTACCCAGCGAAAGCACCTTGGTATCCGTTTGCGAAAGGTCAGTTAACTGAACAGTTGGCTTCCGCATTGATGGGATATCCGTATTCCCTGAAAGCGTGGATCACCAATATGACAAACCCAGTTTATGGTATTGCGGGTATTCGTCAGGTGATGGAAGAGAAGCTGAAAGATCCAAAACATCTACCGCTGATTATTGGTATTGATGCTTTCATGAATGAAACGACGGCGTTAGCGGATTACATTGTGCCAGATACCCATAACTTCGAGAGCTGGGGTTTCAGTGCACCGTGGTCAGGTGTTCAGGTGAAAGCGAGTACTGCGCGTTGGCCGATTGTTGAGTCCCGCACGGCAAAAACAGCGGACGGCCAGCCAGTTTCCATGGAATCATTCTGTATCGCAGTCGCTAAAGAACTGAATTTACCGGGCTTTGGTGACAATGTAATTGCGGATATGGATGGCAATATGTATCCGTTAAATACCGCAGAAGATTACTACCTTCGAGTGGCGGCTAATATGGCATGGTTAGGTGAAAAACCAGTACCAGAGGCGGCAACAGAAGACATTACGATAAGTGGTGTCGAACGTATCATGCCGCAAATTACTCGCACATTGAAACCTGAAGAAGTTCGCCGTGTTGCGTATATATTTACGCGCGGTGGTCGATTTGCACCTTATGAGAAAGCATGGGATGGCGAAGCGACGGGTCCACAGTGGAAAAAAGGGTTACAAATTTGGAACCCTACGGTGGCGATTAACCGTCATGCGATCACCGGTGAGCGTTTTAGTGGCTGCCCGACCTACTATCCACCGCGTATGGCGAACGGTGAAGATGTGAATGCGGTATTCCCAGAGAAAGAGTGGCCATTGAAAATGATGTCATTTAAATCTCATGTGATGAGCAGTTCCACAACCATGATTGAGCGTCTGCGTCATGTGAAACCGACTAACTTGGTAGCTATTCACCCTGATGATGCAGCGAAAATGGGCGTTAAACATGGGGATTGGATCAAGATCACCACACCGGGTGGCCATGCTGAGGCTCAAATTAGTGTGCTCGATGGGGTTATGCCGGGAGTTCTCGCCGTTGAACATGGTTATGGCCATACCGAAATGGGTGCAAAACAGCACTATTTAGACGGTGAAGCCATGCCGATGAATGCGGCAAATGGTTCAGGTATTAACTTGAATGATTTAGGGTTTGCAGACCCGACTCGTGAAGTGGCAAATACATGGCTTGATTGGGTATCTGGCGCCTCCGTGAGACAAGGTTTGCCAGCTCGTATCGAGTTAATTGGTTAAGACAGAAGTCCATCCAGTAGGTTGTAAGTTAGTAAAGTGTAAGTAGTAAAGTGTAGTTAGTAATATAAGCAGTAAAGAGGTTTCTGACCTACTCTGTTCTGCATAGCGGAGTAGGGAAGTACCCCTAAAGCAGTTGACATTGCGCTCTACGATGCGGTTTACCCATCGTAACTTCGGCAAATGCCAGGGAGGGGGAGCCCTCCCTTTTTTCTTTTCTAAAAAGAATTATTTCCCCTAATAAATCATCGCAATATATTCCCCTAACAATAACCTTTCAAATAAAGGGTTTTTTATTAACATAATAAAAGGGATAATAACTCAAAATTAACGAGCAATTCTTTGCTGGTGATTTAAATCTTTTTTATATCAAAGTATTACATAGGAAAGCGAACACCATGCCAGTGTTACACAACCAAGTTTCGAATAAAATTCTTAAAGAGCGTATGTTGGCTGAAACTGAGCCGCGTACGACAATCTCTTTTTATAAATACTTCAATATTCAAGACCCTACAGCATTTCGTAATGAATGGTACCAACAATTCAAAGCGTTGAGCGTATTTGGTCGAGTGTATATTGCCAAAGAAGGGATCAACGCACAAATTAGCGTACCTGCCTCCAATGTCGATGTGTTGCGGGAACTTATCTACGCAACAGACCCGGCCTTAAATGACCTGCGTTTGAACATTGCTATTGATGATGATGGTAAGTCCTTCTGGGTACTGCGCATGAAAGTCCGTGATCGTGTAGTTGCGGATGGTATTGATGATGAAACTTTTAATCCTGCCAATACTGGGCAGTATCTAAAAGCCGAGCAAGTCAATGCGATGATTGATGATCCAGACACTATCTTCGTTGATATGCGTAATCACTATGAATATGAAGTGGGTCACTTTGACAATGCGATTGAAGTGCCATCAGATACCTTTAGAGACCAACTGCCAATGGCGGTTGAAATGCTGCAAGACCAGAAAGATAAAAATGTGGTGATGTATTGCACGGGCGGTATCCGCTGTGAAAAAGCGAGCGCTTACATGCTGCATAACGGTTTCCAGAATGTTTATCATGTGGAAGGCGGGATCATTGAATATGCACGAAAAGCGAAAGAACAAGGTTTACCGCTGCGTTTCAAAGGTAAAAACTTCGTGTTCGATAACCGTATGGGTGAGCGTATTACGGATGATACCTTAGCGTATTGCCATCAATGCGGGGAAGCCTGTGATACTCACACTAACTGCAAAAATGACGGTTGCCATTTACTGTTTATTCAATGCCCAAGTTGTGCTGAAAAATATGAAGGCTGCTGCAGCCATGCGTGTACCGAAGAGATGAAGCTGCCTGAAGATGAGCAGCGTACTCGCCGTGCTGGCCGTGAAGTGAGTAATAAAATATTTAATAAATCTCGCCATCGTTTAGCGGATGGATTATTAAATAGCGGAAAGTAATATTATTTTTAAATGAAGAAAGCCCTTTTTAAAGGGCTTTTTATTTTAATAAAGATACTTAAAAACATTATAAATAAAAAATAGTTCAATTCGGTTTTTAACAAATACTTTTGATGTAATATGCCGTTTTTGTGAATAAACGGTGCTGTTACTTATGCCTAATTTTCTAGAGATAATATGATTAGGGGTTTCATTCATCCAGTTATTAATTATATTTTGTTCTTTCATAGTAAAGATGGATGAGTCATTATTATTAGCAAGCTTAGTTATTTTTTCTATTTGTTCTGAATCAGTGATAACTTTATCCAATGTTTGAGTCATGATATTTTTTGACATGATGAAAAAATTATCTTTTAGTAACAGAGGCTTGTCTGTTAAAGGGTACGCGGCATTGATGTAGATATAGAATCGAATGCTACTGGTTCTGTTTAGTAGAGTTTTCAACGTTGGGCAATAACTCGAGTAATGGCAATAGTAAGTTAAATTTACCAAAACAATACTGGGCGAGTATTTATTGATATATTCAATCCCTTCATTAATGCACCCTGTACTAATGAATTTTAATTTTCTATTAGAAGATAAATATTCGGTAATACCAAGGCGGGTATAATAACACTCATCAATAACTAATATTCTCATAGGGAACATCCTTGTTCGAAAAGAGTATTACAATAAATTGGAATTGATATTGAAGTCAATAAAGTAATAATAAAAATAATAAATTACCGCTTGTATTTGCAATTAATTCATAATTTATAGTTTCTATTTTATCTTTAATAATAAGCAGAAAAATTTCATTTATTAATGATGTGAATTGGAGTGGTGAAATGATAGTGAATGGATATTTGTTATGAGACAAATATCCATTCTTTTTACCTGCTAATGAGTTTTGAAATCAGATTCAAGATATTCGCCAGACTCAATCTTATCAATTCCAGCCTGAAGAATATTAATCAGCTGTTTGGCTACATCGGTTGTCAGCCACATGGTTTTATCAACTATTGCGCTATCCAGGCTATTGTTCTGTTCAGGGAGGTAATGTAAACGTAGCATCATCGCATCGTAGGCATCGACAGTACTGATATCCCAGCCAACAACAGGGTGAGTTTGGATTACATCGCTTTTTCTATTCATTTAGACCTCCTAATCAAACATCGTGATAAATAGTAAATATCTATTACTGACTAAGAGCAGGTGACTCAGAACGAGCTATATCTAGTATAAGAAGATTTTTTTAATATGGTAGTAGTAAAACTATTTTTTTGTGAATTTTGGTGAAAATTAAAAAAATAGCCGGTGATTCTTTAAAAAGAAGATGTGAAAAGGATAAAACCTTTCCACATCATAATGTTATTAGCTTACTTTGATAGTCCAACCACAATCTTCACCCGCTAAGAATGGGATTAATTTATCTGTCCCACAAGCAATAGATTCGCAGGTTATATTCTCAGATTTAGTCAGTGTAATGTGACCTTCATTGACAGGTAATCCATAAAACTTAGGTCCATTTAGTGAACAAAATGCTTCGAAATGCGCTAAAGCACCTAATTCTTCGAACACGGTTGCATAGGCAGCTAATGCGGTTGGAGCGTTAAATACGCCTGCACAGCCGCAGGATGCCTCTTTACGGGATTGAACATGCGGCGCAGTATCGGTACCTAAGAAGAAGCGATCGCAACCAGAAGCAACTGCTGCACGTAATGCTTCTTGATGAACATTACGTTTTAAAATCGGCAGGCAATACAGATGCGGACGTACACCACCAACTAACATATGATTGCGGTTAAACATCAAATGCTGTGGTGTTAAGGTCGCAGCTGTAAATTCGTTAGTCTCTAACACATATTGTGCGGCTTCTTTGGTTGTGATGTGCTCAAAAACTACTTTTAACTGAGGGAATTGAGCGCGCAATGGCAGCATGACTTGTTCGATAAACAGCGCCTCGCGGTCGAAGATATCGATATGGCTGGCGGTCACCTCCCCATGAATGAGTAATGGCATTCCAGCTTGTTCCATGGCAGCAAGAACAGGGTAGATTTTCTTAATGTCAGACACGCCATGGCTAGAGTTTGTTGTGGCATTCGCGGGGTACAATTTGCAGGCCGTAAATACACCTTCATTGAAACCACGAATTAGTTCATCAGCATCAGTTGTGTCAGTTAAATAGCAGGTCATTAACGGTGTAAATTGGTGCCCAGCAGGTACCGCTTGTTTAATTCGCTCACGATATGCTCTTGCGGCTTCTACCGTGGTAACAGGGGGTACAAGGTTAGGCATGACAATGGCACGACCAAAAAATTGGCTTGTGAACGGCACGACTGTATTTAACATTTCATTATCGCGAAAATGAACATGCCAATCATCAGGGCGGCGGATCGTTAGGGTAGTTACAGTTGTCATTAAACCGGCTCCAATAAGGGGGGGAAGTGATGAGCAGATGCTCAAGCCGGGAAAGAATGATAAAACGAAAACGATTAAATAGCTATGATCAAGGACAATTAATATAGAAATTATTTTTCTTTGGAGTTTTTTAACATACTGGAAAATAAAGAAATTTGAACAGAATAAAACAGAGAAAGGAAAGATTAAGTTGGCTCCTCCAGCTGGACTCGAACCAGCGACATACGGATTAACAGTCCGCCGTTCTACCGACTGAACTATGGAGGAACTCCCTTAACACGCAGAGGATATTAGCGTTCTGAGTCGCTAATGTCAAAGGGGAAAATGATAAAATAAGTTTGTTTGCCTGTTATCTGCACGAATCGATAGAATTTTGATCTAACTGATCAGATGTAAAAGAAATAAAGTCAAAAATAGCTGAAAAAAGAGCCAGTTAAAAAGATATGATTAAGATTGGAAAGTAATTTTGATGTGTAAAAATTATCTTTGATAAGGGATTAGTAGGAAAGATAGAAATGACAGGATTAGAAAGCAAGAAGCCCGCTAGGATTAACCTGAGCGGGCTTCTTAAATTTGGCTCCTCCAGCTGGACTTGAACCAGCGACATACGGATTAACAGTCCGCCGTTCTACCGACTGAACTATGGAGGAATTGGTTGTTCCTGAGAACGAGGCGCATATTACCGACCCCGTACTCGGTTGTAAAGCATAAAATTAAAAAAAATGTTCAACAGGTTGTTAAGTAAACAACTTGGTGATTATTTATGCCTTATTTATAGAGTTTCAGGAATTTGCCCGCTGTTTTAAGCGGTGCAGCTAAAATTGAACTGCACATAGGTCATAAGGATTGTTCTATTAATGAGTAGAGCAGGAATAAATAAAAGTAGTCGGGAATAGGGTGAAGAAGAATGAAAAGGCAGAAGAACAACTAGAAAGCAAAAAGCCCGCAAGAATTAATCTTAGCGGGCTTTTTAAATTTGGCTCCTCCAGCTGGACTTGAACCAGCGACATACGGATTAACAGTCCGCCGTTCTACCGACTGAACTATGGAGGAATTGGGTTGTTCCTGAGAACGAGGCGAATATTAACGATATCACCTCGACCTGTCAACGATAAAAATAGAAATTAAATCTAATTGCTCAATCACTACTCATTACGAATAAAAACTACGCTATATTATTGATAATGTTTTAATTTTGAGCGGCTAAAGTAACTTGTGTCGGCAAAGAAACCTCAGGGTAAGCAATATGATAAATATCGTAAAAGGAGATGTTGCCCTTTAATGCTAATAAACGAGAAATTTCTTGCTTGATTGCTGAGCTGACTTCCTGAGAATTAAGAATTTTATTTAACGCGTCCTCAGATACGGTTTCAGTGACAAACCATTCACCGTTATAGCAAACACGCAAATCAAGTACGCCAATATCTTCGAAATGGTAGACAGGCTTAATGTCAAATAACAGAACGCTAGCAAGTATAATAAATAAGAGGGTTATACCAAGTGTCCAATAAGGACCAAAGTAGGGTGCGTACCATAAGATCACGGCAAGCGGTAAATAGGCTGCAATCATGCCAATACATAAATAAGGATGATTGGCGAGAAATTGGCTATTAAAGTAAGGTTTGCCATCACGTTGCTCACGCTGATTAATGGCATCTAAATCATCTATAAGTATTTGTTTGATAATATCCATGGTAAGTGACTCTCTGTCAGATATCTATACTAGGAGGGTATCACGGAGGGAATGAATTGTTATATATCAGTTAAAAAAAATATTTAACTGGATTGTCATTATCTGGGATTAATCCTGTCGATTTTTGAGGCTTAGAGAGGGTTTTCTTTAAAAGAAATCTTTAAAATATCAATAAAATGCAGTTTTTTTGTTAACATAATTCCGCCTAAAAGTGATGGAATCGAAAAAACAGCAATATTTTCAGGATTGAATGTATAAAATAGTTGCTATTATCTCAAAGTCATGAGTTAATGTGCATCGGCCTGTTTAGCAGTCCTATTTGATGTATGATTACTGAGTTAGTGTGTTCTAAAGAAAAAAGTTATCACAGATAGCCTTTTACCGTGACGCTTCATCTTGGTGTTTCCCTGATTAAATAGCTGACTCTGGCCCATATATGCCAAAAGGCAAGTTTTTTTGATGTTATATAGGAAAAGTCAAATGTCCGACAAAATGAAAGGTCAAGTTAAGTGGTTCAACGAGTCTAAAGGCTTCGGTTTCATCACTCCAGCTGATGGTAGCAAAGACGTTTTCGTCCACTTCTCTGCCATTCAGGGCAATGGTTTCAAAACTCTGGCAGAAGGCCAGCAAGTTGAATTCACCATTGAAAACGGTGCAAAAGGCCCAGCAGCTGCTAACGTAACTGCTATCTAAGCTAATTGCTTAACTGATTTTCTAAAGCCCGTCCTTTTTAAGGACGGGCTTTTTCGTTTCTGAAAAATAAAAAATATAGTGTAAAAATAATTAACATTTAAATCTTTACTTAATAATTAGCCGCATCTATACTCAGCTCACATTAATCTATTGGAGATAAATTACTTGGACAGTCAGAGTTGTAATAAAAACTTAATTTAATTGGCAAGTAATTAATAATCTCTTCTATTAGCTGCTTGCCACTACGGCGGGCGGTGTCTGATGCTTCTATCACTCATACTCCCTGATTTATATAAGATTTTTTCATTTTTTAATGAAATAAGCACTGTTGCAGTGAGTGTGTATCATGCAAGTTTATATTTATTCTCTATTCCCTCCGGGCAATAGCCATTAATTACTGAATATTTATTTATTCAGCAATTTGGCATGGGCTTTTTATTCTGCTCATTAATTGTTATCCATTATTTGATGGAGGGATCATTATGTTTTTCACACCAGATATATTAAATCTTTTATCTGCAATGTGCCTTGGCGCATTAATTGGCGCAGAGCGTCAATGGCGTCAAAGAATGGCAGGATTGCGTACGAATGCATTGGTTGCAACGGGAGCAGCCGTATTTATTTTGAGTTCAGTGACAACTTCACCGGATAGCCCTGGTCGAATTGCTGCACAAATTGTGTCAGGTATCGGCTTCTTAGGGGCTGGAGTGATCATGCGTGAAGGCATGAATATTCGAGGCCTGAATACTGCTGCAACACTATGGTGCTCAGCAGGAATTGGTGTGTTATGTGGGTTAGGGCAATACTCACTGGCCACAATAGCTACTTTATTGATTTTATGCGCAAATATTCTATTGCGTGAAGCCGCAGCAAAAATTAATCGCCAACCGCAACAGCAGGCATTGGATGTTGAGCAACGTTATAAAATTCGTGTGATGTGTCACCAAGGTGATGAAATCCTTGTTAGAACGTTGATTTTACAAGCTATTAATGGGCTGCATATTCGCTTACAGTCATTGAGTAGTGCAGATACATTGAAACCAGAACAGTTGGAGGTGTGCGCAGAGTTTCTTGCCACGCCAGTCGAGCAAAAAGAGATAGAAGCATTGGTTTGCCGGATTAGTCTTGAGCAAAGTGTCAGTGCTATCAATTGGAAAGTGGCATCCGAGCTACCAGCTTGATTGCTAAAAATTAACTGATTAAAGGAGCCGAAATGGACGAGCACCCCCCGTCTTGGATATATAAACAGGAGCTATCTGGCTAAAATACAATATTTTCAGTCAGATAGCGTTTAAAAAGTACAACTGTACTCTATAGAGATAACGTTATGACTGAAATAAGGCATCAGCGCAAAGGCGCAAAAGCCCCTGCACGCCAAAAATTCATTGTTGGCGAACAAGCGAGCAAAAACATTGAGCAGGTTCTCAATGAATATCAAACTAACCTTCTGGGGTTGTCTGAAAATGAGGCTCTCGACCGTCTAGTCGTCGAGGGGGAAAATGAAGTTGCCCATGAAAAAGCACCTCCAGCTTGGAAGCAATTACTCACTTCTTTTAAAAATCCATTTATTTTTGTTTTGATGATCCTCGCGATTGTGAGTTTCTTTACTGATTACATGATCCCTGAGCGTCAAGGTGAAGAGACTGATTTAACGGGCGTTATCATCATTGTCACGATGGTTGTATTAAGTGGGTTGCTGCGTTTTTGGCAAGAATATCGAACCAATAAAGCGGCGGAAGCCTTGAAATCCTTGGTAAGAACCACAGCAACGGTATACCGTCGCGACAATAGAACGGGACGTTCTATTCGCAAAGAGGTACCAATCAAGTGCTTAGTACCTGGAGATATCGTTTTATTATCAGCTGGAGACATGGTTCCTGCGGATTTAAAACTGGTGGAATCCCGAGACCTATTTATCAGCCAAGCCATTTTAACGGGGGAATCTATCCCAGTTGAAAAATATGACACTCTCGCAAATGTGTCCGCAAAAAGTTTGGAACCCGCATCACCGACAGAAAATGAATTACTTGAAATTTCCAATATCTGTTTGATGGGCACCAATGTAACGAGTGGAACGGCGAGGGGCATAGTGGTTGCAACGGGGAGCAAAACGTACTTAGGCTCGCTGGCCAAATCGATTGTGGGAACTCGAGCTCAAACTGCTTTTGATCGCGGCGTGAATAGTGTGAGTTGGTTGCTAATCCGTTTTATGCTGGTAATGGTACCAATTGTCTTATTAATCAATGGATTCACTAAAGGTGATTGGTTTGAGGCAACACTATTTTCACTGGCTGTTGCGGTGGGATTAACCCCTGAAATGTTACCGATGATAGTGAGCTCTAACCTTGCAAAAGGGGCGATAGCCATGTCTAAGCATAAGGTTATCGTTAAGCGGCTCAATGCTATTCAGAACTTTGGTGCGATGGATGTATTATGTACCGATAAAACGGGAACATTGACGCAAGATCGCATCATTTTAGAGCATTATCTCGACAGTAATGGGCAAAAAGATAGCAGAATTTTGCAGTTGGCGTGGTTGAATAGTTTCCATCAAAGTGGTGCCAAAAATATGATGGACCAGGCAATTATTCGACGTGGCCGTGGTAATGATAAGGTCGAACAGTTGAAGGCTTATAAAAAAATTGATGAGCTGCCATTTGATTTTATTCGCCGAAAATTATCCGTCACAGTAAAAACCCCTGAAGGTGAAGCTTTATTGATCTGTAAAGGGGCTGCGGAAGAAATGTTGGCTGTTTGTCATAGTTATCAGCAAGATGGACACTCTGTCTTATTGGATGACCAAGCTAAAGCTAGGATTGCGGAGCTGGTCAGTGACTATAATAGACAGGGTTTCCGGGTATTACTGCTGGCAACACGTTCATTGAATGATGCTGAAGCTTTGTTACCGTTATCGGCTCAAGCAGAACAACAACTTGAGTTACAAGGTATTCTTACATTTTTAGATCCTGCAAAAGAGAGTGCAATATCGGCTATTGCTGCACTAAGAGAAAATGGTGTGATGGTCAAAGTGCTTACTGGTGATAATGCCGTGATCACTGAAAAAATTTGCCATGATGTAGGTTTAAATATCGATGAGATAATGACTGGTCTTGAAGTCGAGGCAATGAGCGATGATGAACTGAAAACGAAAGTTGAGCAAGTGTCCGTTTTCTGCAAATTAACCCCACTACAAAAATCTCGGATCCTAAAACTATTGCAAGCAAATGGACATACTGTCGGTTTCCTGGGGGATGGGATCAATGATGCACCCGCTTTACGGGATGCAGATGTAGGAATATCTGTAGATACGGGTACCGATATCGCGAAAGAGTCTGCGGATATTATTCTGTTAGAAAAGGATTTGATGGTATTAGAACAAGGCGTTATCAAAGGAAGAGAAACGTTTGGGAATATTATTAAGTATTTAAATATGACCGCTAGCTCTAACTTTGGAAATGTATTTTCCGTTCTGATTGCGAGTGCATTTATTCCGTTCTTACCGATGCTAGCTATTCATTTACTGGTTCAAAACCTGCTGTACGATATGTCCCAATTAGCATTACCATGGGACAAAATGGATAAAGAATTTTTAAAACGTCCACGTAAATGGGATGCGAAAAATATTGGGCGATTTATGATTTGGATTGGTCCAACATCTTCCATTTTTGATATCACGACATTTGCTTTGATGTGGTATGTATTCCAAGCCAATAGTGTGGCTCATGAAGCACTATTCCAATCTGGTTGGTTTGTTGAGGGATTATTGTCGCAAACCTTGGTTGTTCATATGCTACGAACACAAAAAATTCCCTTTATTCAGAGTACGGCTGCATTACCTGTGTTACTGACAACGGGAATTATCATGGCTCTTGGGCTTTATATTCCGTTCTCATCATTTGGTTCGATGATTGGCTTGCAGCCTTTACCAATGGAATATTTCCCTTGGTTAGTGCTGACATTAGTGAGTTATTGTTTTGTAGCGCAAGGGATGAAGCACATTTATATTAAACGCTTTGGAACTTGGTTATAGTCTGCTCAAGTCACATTACTTTAGTAAAACAGTACAATAAAAAAGAGCCATATAGGCTCTTTTTTTAACAGAGTAGGAAAGATTATTGCAGACCTAAAGCTGTTTTCATTTGTTTCATTGCATCAATGCCTTGCTGGCAAGCTTGATCTTGTTGGTCTTTAGGTAAAGCAGCAACTTGCTTTTTACCTTCTTCTAACTGACCTTTCATCGCATCTAATTGAGCTTTGGCTTGTGGGTTCTCAGAAGCTTTAGCAATTAAGCTATCAACTTCAGCGAAGTAAGCGTTACAAGTTTCAGTTGCACCAGCAACTTGACCTTTTTTCTCTTCTTCTGAACACGCAGTGATTGTCAATGCCAATAAACCCAGTCCACAAGCTAAAATCATCTTTTTCATAATCAACCTTATTAAAATTATTTATATATAAAGCAAATTAAGTATATAAGAGGATCTTCTTTTATCAATGTAACAAATCCTAAAAAGGAAATTGATAATTAATTCAAATGGTTAATCTTTAATGTAAATATTTATACTTTATAAATGACTTTTGTAGTGATAATTATCTATCGTGCTTTATGCTAGCTTATTATGACGTATGAAAAAACAAGAACGGACTATTATTAATTAGTATAAATACGTAATTGATACTGAGCTTCCTTATTCATGAAATAAGAATAACCGTATGAAGTATCTAGTGGGTAGTAAACTATTTTGTAAAAAATACGTTAAGTAAAAGTAACTAAAAATTATATATAATAGGATGAAATTAAACTCCTTATAACTTTTCTAATGATACTAATAACTTTTTTTCATATACAGTAAAAATAATTAAAATTAAGAAGTAGTGTAAAAAATAATTTACACTTCACTTATAAAACTGGATTATCGAATATTTATAGAATTAATGGCTGTACATTTAAAATGCGATTATAGAAGTGAAAAGTGAGCTGTATCACAAATTTATCAATAAAATGCTTTTCACTATATAATATTGATTTTTAAATTAAATTTCCTTTGAACCTTTAGGGGGTTATCAGGTAAAGTCTCTGCCTCCAAGGGGTGCCGCCTTTCGAATCTTGGTTCTTTAAGTGATAAAACTTTGCTATTTAGGTTAACAACGATTAGGTTCGTTAGGTTGACGCTAGGTCAAATTTGCGTGCAAAATTACTCTTATAAGAAATTCGCCAAAGTGTTTTAGACAGGTTAGAATGCTTCGGACAAAGGGAAATAAATTTTCTTACATTACATTCCCAGAAGGATCCACCTTACAAAGGGAAAGTAAGAAAATGAGATAAGGCAATTACGCTTATCTCGATATGCAACATAGCAGACAATCATTAATGCTATGGGCATGGTATGTATGTAACCGGATTTATCTTGTTACTTTTTATTTTTATAATTACACACAGGGCTTTACCATTATGTCTGCTTCTATTGTAAAGAAACGGCCGTTGAGTCGTTATATTAAAGATTTTAAACACAGCCAAACTCATTGTGCACACTGTAATAAAACTCTTGATCGTATCTCCCTCGTTTTCAATGATGGTATCTTGAATAAAGAAGCTATCGCTGACATGACCGATTTGGTTGATGAAGCGGCTTGGGGCGAACTTCAAGGGCAATTTACAGCACTTTGTCGTTTTTGTAGTGAAATTTTCTGTAATAGCAATACAGATTATTTCGATATTATGTCTTTTAAACAGTATTTGTTCTTACAGACAGAAATGAGTCATAGCACCGTCCGCGAGTACGTTGTTCGTCTGCGCCGCTTAGATGAACTGCTGTCATCCTCTAACTTTTCAATGAAAGATTTTACCGCAAGTAAAGTTCAAGAACAGTTGAGCGATAAAATGACTGATTCAGCATTTAGCAACTACAATATTGCACTACGTAAATATGAGCAATATTTAAGCTGGCAGTCAGAAAAAAACTAATAATATTTTAAGTTAATAAAAATAGTTGGTTATACGATTATTTTTAATACTAAAATAGGCAAATAGGTGTCCAATAGGACACCTTTTTTTATTTTTGAATAATAGTCAGTATAAATGACATAAATTGAACAGATTTAGAATTAAACTTAATCAACTGTTATAGCTAATACTTAATATATAATGATAAAAATTAATGGGAACTATTTAATTAAATTTATAGATAAATAAGAATGACAAAAAACAAAAAGTAAGTGGATATTCGGATTTAATGATAAAGAAATAGAATATTATGAATGTAGTTCAAGGGTTTATTGCTAAGAGAGAGCCTGAGTTAATCAGCCTATATTATTCTGGGCTGAAAAACTCAGGCTTTTGCTTATTATCCGATAGTCATTAAGCTTGCATTACCACCCGCTGCGGCAGTATTCACACTTAAAGAACGTTCATGCACTAAGCGTTCAATGAGCAAGTTAGTTTCACCACGCTCAAAGCCTTGAACAGAAATAATCGGTCCTTTACGTTTGGCAATCGCTTCGCAAACATGTTTCAGTTGGTCGCAATCTCCGTGATAAATCACACCTTCAATTGGCTCCACTGTGTTTTGCCAATCTTTGGTGAATGAGATAGTTTTGCAAACTTTTTCTGGCAGTGATTTAAATAGCTTCTGGTGCAGTTCGCTATTTTCCCACAATGTTTGACAACCACTTGCGAGCACAGCAGATAATTGAGTCAAACAATCACGCTCATTATCGCTAAGGCATAAAATAGTGCCGCGTGGACGCAAGGTGTAGGTGTTCTTTTCACCTGTTGGTCCTGGTAATAAACGTGTTGTACCGGCTTGTGTTAAACGGGCAAATTGTTCAACCGTAGATTGTTCAATTATGGATTGCTCAACATCCGTTTTCTGTTTTTGTACCCATGCAGAGAATGCTTCAAATGGTGCGAGTAACTCAGCGCGAGCACTTGCATCCATTGGTAAATGGCTGTCTTGCTGCTCTAGTGTTTGGCAAACTGCATTCTCAGGACGCTCGCTTAATAAACGGTAGAGATAAAGCGGTCCACCGGCTTTAGGTCCTGTGCCTGAAAGTCCTTCACCACCAAATGGTTGTACTCCGACAACAGCACCGACCATATTGCGGTTAACATATAAGTTGCCCACTTTCGCTTTAGCGACCACTTGGTTGATGGTTTCATCAATGCGAGTATGAACACCTAATGTCAATCCATAACCAGCCGCATTGATTTGGTCAACCAATTGCTCTAACTCATCACGTTTGAAACGAACAACATGCAGAACTGGTCCGAAAATTTCTTTCTTCAACTCACCAATATTATCTAACTCAATCAGCGTTGGCTTAACGTAGGTTCCTTCTGCCTGTTCTTGCTGATCTTGGCTATCGGCATAGACGGCTTGGAAAACGATTTTGCCTTTACTGCGCATTTGTTGAATGTGTTGGTCAATATTCTCTTTGGCTTCACTATCAATAACAGGACCAATATCGGTGGAGATGTGTTCAGGATTTCCCATCCGGCACTCTTCCATTGCACCTTTCAGCATACGAATTGTTCGGTCTGCGACATCTTCTTGCACACAAAGAATACGCAATGCGGAGCAGCGTTGACCTGCACTGTCAAATGCAGAGGCGACGACATCGGTGACAACTTGTTCTGTGAGAGCGGAAGAATCAACAATCATCGCATTCAATCCGCCAGTTTCTGCAATCAGTGGATTCGGGCGACCTTGAGCATCTAAGCGACCCGCAATATTGCGCTGCAATAAGCCCGCGACTTCGGTCGAGCCAGTAAACATCACGCCACGAACACGTTGATCGCCGACTAATTTAGCTCCAATCGTTTCGCCTTTACCTGGTAAAAATTGCAGGACATCACGAGGAATACCCGCCTGATGCATAATGGATACTGCAATAGCACCAATTAATGGTGTTTGTTCCGCTGGTTTAGCCAGCACAGTGTTGCCTGCGGCTAATGCCGCTGCGATTTGTCCTGAGAAAATGGCTAATGGGAAGTTCCATGGGCTGATACAAACAACAGGGCCAAGAGGGCGGTGAGTGTTATTATCAAAATCTTCACGAACTTGAGTTGCATAATAGTTTAAGAAATCAACCGCTTCACGCACTTCAGCAATTGCATTCGCGTAAGTTTTCCCAGCTTCACGCACCAGCACATCCAATAATGGCTGCAATTGTTGTTCCATAATGTCGGCAGCACGTAACAGGATAGCAGCACGTTCAGATGGTGGCGTTGCAAACCAAATCGCCCCCGCATCAGTGGCGATATCAAGCGCATGTTCAGCTTCTTGTTCACTGGCTTCACGTACTTTACCAACGATATCACGATGACAGGCTGGGTTGATAATTGCGACAGCTTCAGGTAGCGCTTGTTGTGCCACAAATTCACCACCCAGCAGTGGCTCCGCGATTTTTTCTTGTGCTGCGGCATTGAGCAATGCGCTCGAGAGTGATGCTAAGCGGTGTTCGTTAGATAAATCTAAGCCCATTGAGTTAACGCGACGGGTTCCATACAGGTCACGCGGTAATGGAATTTTAGGGTGTGGTAAGCCAATTTGTCCTTCAGTTTTAGACAGTTCACGAACATCTTTAACCGGATCAGCAACCAATTCATCTAATGGAATTGTGGCATCCGCAATTCGGTTAACAAACGAAGTATTTGCCCCGTTCTCTAAGAGACGGCGTACTAAGTAAGCTAATAAGGTTTCGTGGGTACCTACTGGAGCATAAATACGACATGGGCGGTTGAGTTTACCGTCAGCCACTTTACCAACAACTTGTTCATATAATGGTTCACCCATGCCATGTAAGCATTGGAACTCATATTGACCAGGGTAGTAGTTTTTACCTGCAATTTGGTAGATAGCTGATAATGTATGGGCGTTATGAGTCGCAAATTGTGGGTAAATTAAATTAGGTACAGACAGTAATTTACGAGCACAAGCTATATAAGAAACGTCGGTATACACTTTGCGTGTATAAACTGGATAACCTTCTAAGCCATCAATTTGCGCACGTTTAATTTCGCTATCCCAATAAGCGCCTTTTACGAGACGGATCATCAGGCGTCGTTGGCTGCGTTCGGCTAAATTAATAATTGAGTCGATAACAAATGGGCAGCGTTTTTGGTAAGCCTGAATGACAAAACCAATACCGTTCCAGCCTGCTAATTTCGGCTCAAAACACAATTTTTCGAGTAAATCTAACGAAATTTCTAAGCGATCTGCTTCTTCAGCATCAATATTGATACCAACATCGTATTGGTGAGCTTGCAAGACTAAAGAAAGTAAGCGCGGATACAGTTCTTCCATCACGCGATCGTATTGCGCGCGGCTATAGCGTGGATGCAGGGCGGATAATTTGATGGAAATACCCGGTCCTTCATAGATCCCGCGTCCATTCGATGCTTTACCAATTGCGTGGATCGCTTGTTGGTAAGAGACCATATAATCTTGGGCATCTTTCTCAGTTAAGGCGGCCTCACCCAGCATATCGTAGGAGTATCGGAAGCCCTTGTCCTCTAATTTACGTGCGTTGGCAAGGGCTTGGGCGATGGTTTCACCGGTGACAAACTGTTCACCCATTAAGCGCATTGCCATATCCACGCCTTTTCGTACCAGCGGCTCACCACTTTTACTGATAATACGATTTAACGATGTCGATAATTTGGCTTCATTGTGGGTCGAGACTAATTTACCTGTAAATAAAAGACCCCATGTTGCCGCATTGACGAACATCGAGCTGCTTTGACCAACATGAGATTGCCAGTTACCCGTACTGATTTTGTCTCGGATCAACGCATCGCGAGTGGCTTTATCTGGAATACGTAATAGCGCTTCGGCAAGGCACATTAATGCCACACCTTCTTGAGAAGACAGCGAAAATTCTTGTAATAACCCTTGGACTAAGCCTGAACGACCCACTCCATTTTTTTGATTACGCAGTTTTTCTGCAATGGAGTAAGCCAATTTATGAGCCGCATCAGCTTGCTCAGGAGGCAGCTCAGCTTGTTGTAAAAGCATAGGCACGGCTTGAGTTTCAGGAATGCGGTACGCTGATGTAATTGCAGAGCGTTTAACGGATTGGGGCAAAATATGCTCAGCGAACTCAAGGAATGGCTGATAAAGGGTCTCAGGGGATGAAATTTCATCACCAGAATGCTGATCTTTTGTATCCAAAACCGTTGATAATTCAGGTATAATTTGGTTGTTATCGAGTTGCTCTAAATAATTATATATAGCTTGTTTAATAAGCCAATGGGATGTGCGATCAAGACGTTGAGCGGCGGTTTTAATGCGGTCACGAGTTTCTTCATCAAGTCTCACACCCATAGTTGTTGTGCTACTCATCTTAATTCCTTCCTTTTCACAGGTGTTAAATACCAAAAGTTACACACCATTATGATGATGTTGCAACTTTGTGCAACATTGTTAATGTGTCATGTGAAGAAAATGTGAAACAACTCTTATTTTTATGAGTGATTTATGATGTCCATTGATTTGGTTTTTATAATTCACTTATAAATCAATATATTGATTTATATTTTAGGATGATGGCAAGTTAAACGCTTAATTAAGAATTTGACTTAAAAGTTTAACATTTGTGATGTGTCTTTTATTTATCGAATAAAAAATAGTTAATTTCTTGTTAAAAGCATCTGAGTCTGTCTAGCATGATGTGGCAAAGTTATTGAGTTATGCAACACAAACAATCACAACATAGATAAGGTGTGCATCAAAAAACGCAAAATTGTGCAATTAAGTGCAACACCTTGAGATTAAAAGTTATCAAAGAAAATTATAAAGATAACGACAAAATAGACGCACTATGGAGACGACAGGATGACTGTAAGCACTCCGATGATCATTATGTTCATCGTATATATCACGGGTATGTTATTGATCGGCTATTTAGCCTATCGCTCAACGAAAAACTTTGATGATTACATTCTAGGGGGACGAAGTTTAGGTAGTGTGGTAACCGCATTATCTGCAGGGGCTTCAGATATGAGTGGCTGGTTATTGATGGGTTTACCAGGTGCTATTTTCCTCGCTGGGATTTCTGAAAGCTGGATTGCGATTGGTTTATGTTTAGGGGCTTATCTGAACTGGTTGTTTGTTGCAGGGCGCTTACGTGTACAAACCGAGAAAAATAATAATGCCTTAACGTTGCCAGATTATTTTACAAGCCGTTTTGAAGATAATAGTAAGATTTTACGTATTATTTCTGCGGTTGTTATTTTAGTTTTTTTTACTATCTATTGTGCATCAGGGGTTGTCGCGGGGGGCTTATTGTTTGAAAGCACCTTTAATATTAGTTACGACAAAGCACTATGGTTAGGGGCATTGGCGACCATTGCTTATACTTTCTTAGGTGGTTTCTTAGCGGTAAGTTGGACGGATACTGTTCAAGCATCATTGATGATTTTTGCCCTGATCTTAACGCCAATTGTCGTGATTTTATCCCTTGGCGGGTTAGATACTTCAATAGAAGTCATTAAAGCTAAAAACCCTGAATATCTTGATATGTTTAAGGGAATGAACTTTGTTGCTATTTTGTCATTGCTAGGTTGGGGACTGGGTTACTTTGGTCAGCCTCATATTCTGGCACGTTTTATGGCGGCAGATTCACATCGCACGATCCGTTCAGCACGCCGTATCAGTATGACATGGATGGCATTATGCTTAGGTGGAACAATTGCTGTTGGCTTCTTTGGTATCGCTTATTTTGAAAATAATCCTGCATTAGCAGGTTCTGTAATGAAAAATAACGAACGTATTTTCATGGAATTAGCCGGATTACTGTTTAACCCATGGATTGCGGGTATCTTGCTGTCTGCGATTTTGGCGGCGGTAATGAGTACATTAAGTTGCCAATTATTAGTATGTGCCAGCGCATTAACCGAAGATTTATACAAACCTTTCTTCCGCAAATCAGCGAGCCAGAAAGAGCTAGTATGGGTAGGGCGTGGAATGGTGCTGTTAGTAGCGGCGATCGCAATCTATATTGCCCAAGACCCAAATAACAAAGTCTTAGGATTGGTGAGTAATGCGTGGGCCGGTTTTGGTGCCGCATTTGGTCCCGTCGTTTTACTCTCTGTTATGTGGAAACGTATGACACGTACTGGTGCATTAGCCGGGATGGTTGTCGGTGCGGTAACAGTATTAGTTTGGATGAAATTCAAATGGTTAGGTTTATATGAAATCATCCCAGGCTTTATCTTTGCGACTATCGCTATCATTGTTATCAGCTTGATAACTAAGGCGCCAAGCGCAGCAGCACAAGCCCGTTTTGATGAAGCAGAAGCTGAATACAATACAAAATAATAGATAGATTTGGTTATCGATAGTAAAAAGGCTGAAAGGGAAACCTTCCAGCCTTTTATTTTTGTTAATTGCTTATTCGTCAAATAATCAACGTGGTTTACGGCGTTTTACGACTTGGTAGCCAATAAACAGAATAACAAACCACAGTGGTGTCGCAATTAATGCTTGTCGGGTGTCATGTTGGAACGCTAATAACACCACCATGAAAGCAAAGAAGGCGAGACTGACCCACGACATAAAAATACCCCAAGGCATCTTATAGCGAGATGCGGCATGTTTTCCTGGGCGATTCTTACGGAAATTCAGGTAGCTTAATAAAATCATACTCCAGATAAACATGAATAAAATCGCAGACACGGTTGTGACTAAGGTGAATGCATGCATGATATCGGGAATAAAGTAGATCAAAACAATACCGAAACTTAGGCAGATACAGGTGAAAATTAAGCCTGTTGCGGGTACTGCTTTTTTTGATAACTGACTAAATTGTTTCGGCGCATCTCCCTCTTTAGATAACCCAAACAGCATACGGCTGGTGGAGAAAACACCACTGTTTGCTGATGAAGCCGCAGAGGTAAGTACCACAAAGTTCACGATACTGGCAGCAGCAGGCAGGCTGATTAGCACGAACATTTCCACAAAAGGACTTTTATCCGCCAAAATGGTGCGCCAAGGGGTAACGGCCATAATCACAATCAGGGATAACACATAAAAAGCAATGATCCTAATCGGGATAGCATTAATGGCTTTTGGCAGGGATTTTTCAGGATCACGGGTTTCCGCTGCGGCGGTTCCTACTAATTCAATTCCCACAAAGGCGAAAATAGCAATTTGGAATCCTGCAAAGAATCCACTGAGCCCCATCGGGAACATTCCACCATCGTTCCAAATATTACTTAAGGATGCCGTGTGTCCGGTCGGTGATTGGAAATTCATCGCAATTAATGTTCCACCAACGGCAATTAGCGTGACAATGGCGACAATTTTGATCATTGCGAACCAGAACTCCAGCTCACCAAACAGTCGAACAGATACTAAGTTTAGCGTCAGTAGGGTGGCAACACAGATAAATGAAGTCACCCATTCCGGGAAATTAGGCACCCAGAAACTGACATACGAGGTGATCGCGATAATATCGGCTATTCCCGTGATCACCCAGCAAAACCAGTAAGTCCATCCCACAAAGAAGCCAGCCCATGGACCGATTAAATCCGCAGAAAAATCACTGAATGATTTATAGTCAAGGTTGGAGAGTAGTAATTCCCCCATGGCTCGCATGACAAAAAACAGCACAAAGCCGATGATCATGTAGACAAAGATAATAGAGGGACCCGCAAGGGAGATGGTCTTTCCTGACCCCATAAATAGCCCGGTACCAATGGCTCCACCAATAGCAATTAACTGGATATGACGGTTACTGAGGCTACGCTTTAGTTGATTTCGGTCAGAAGATGGCCGAGAGGTGGTTGTCGCTGCATTTTCTTCCATATTGTTATTTATCCGATAGTCATTGTGATATTAGCCCACACTATTTTTTTAAGTTTGAGGCTGTGTTTGCTCGAAATATTGTGACATAAATCTCAATTAGAGTAAGAGAAAATTTACAAATGGCTGAGAGACCGCTGGTTTAACCAACGGATCCTCCTAGGTTATTAACACTATTAACGAAAAATTAACCTAAAAATAAAAATAGCAGAATAAGATGAAATGTACCAAATACTTAATTCTAAATAATGACAGTTGGGGTATTGGATATATATAAGAGTGATATAGCTTATTTTTTAACTGAAAATTCCACGGGATTTCTTATTTTTAACCGTTATCTTCGTTGGCTATTTCTAAACGATAGGGCTAACGGTCACTTTCACGTCATATCCCACGACAAATAAAGCTTGTTCGAGTGCTTCAATTTTTGACGCATATTGTAGGTCAAGTAACCGCTCTATTTGTTGAGCGCTGATATTGAGTGTCCGAGCAAGTTTGCTCCGCGGAGTTTGAGTTTCAAGAATGGCATTGTGCAGTGCGATTTTTAAGCAACTCAATACAGGTAAATGAATAGCAAACGCATCAGTGACCGAATTTTGGGGAAGAGGAATCGGATTTCTTAATGTGATTAGCTCCGAAAGTGTGGCGAGTAATGTTTCTTGAGCCTCTAGTTCGACATCTTCTGCGCAATAAGTCACGCCTTGAATATCGGGAAAATCACAAAAATTAATTTCGTATACTCCTTCATCTTCGACAAATTCAACTGTTGCTAAATAATTAAACATAGTAAACCTCAAAAATTAATTTCTTTATAAGATAAATAGTACAAAGTGTCACAGAATAGACAATGGGTTGCATGTTAATAAAATGAAAAACGGATAGTGATAGTTTGGAGATCGAACATTTTTACCTCTTTTATGCCTGATTGGCTAAAGAATAAGCCTGTTTCATAATGAAACTATAATGTAACCTCATCACCTCTTTGTGAGCCAAGTCCCAGTTTTAACAATATTTTATCCACCCTTCACCTCAGTATCAATATGCCAATTTTACCCTTTTAGTCATCATATAATTTTTTAAATAAAACATATGAAAACGTATATGTATCTTAATTCGAATAAGCAGTTATACGTAATGTTGTCATTGTGGTTAAGTAATTTGTTAAAATAAAAGTATATAGTAACATTATGATATTATCATTCATTGTTACTAACTGGTAAATAAACAGCGATATGTACGCGGGGGTAATAAGTTAAATTACTTATTCACATAAGTCATATTTTCGAAGTAGGTCATGCTTATTTACACATAAATGTAGTGAACTTGGATGACCATCTTATTGTTTATAAATTCGCTAGGAGAATGGTGCTTAGTTTTTTTTATTTTTTCCTTTTATCAATAACTCAGTGCGCTAACTAATGCTGTGGCTTGAATTTTTTATGCAAAAAATAATAGCTAAATAGGTTAATCAAATGTTTGAAAAGTTAATTTAATTAAAATGAGTTTGTCATACAAAAATAACAATATTGCTTATTAATATGGCAATGCTCGATGAAAATTCATGACAATTTTATCTGAAATCTTTAATGGTATTGTCTGTATATAAAATGGTCTTAATTAGAATTTTTAATGTTATTGCTATTGGTTAATATTAATACAGTTAAATTTAATTAATATAAATTTACTATGGAATAATAATATGTATGACAAATTTAACTTTAATCTTGGCAGGAAAAAATTGAATTAATTTGATTAAGATTTGTAATTTTGATTAAACACATTGAAAAATAATGTTTAATTTTTATTCCTAAGTTACCGATATTACTAAGCCTTTAAACGAATTGCATTTTTACGAGAGTAATAAAGATTGATTTAGATCAATATGTAGGCTCTTTCGTTATGCTTAGTGTTTATCGCTTATAAATTCCCTCATATGTGTGAGTTTTTTACTTAAAATGCTAGTATTTGACTTATGAAAAATCTAAATGTTGTGAATATTTGAGATAAGTAGGATTAAGATATAGTTGTAATAAAGAATTGTTAATATATAGATGGATAATTATCCCGATAGACCAAAAAGAAACATAAGTGTCTTGAATAGTTAATTTAGTGGTGCATAATAATTAACGGCTAATAATGAAATCGGTATATTCTGAGATTTACAGGAAATGCTAACTTTTTAGCCACTCGTTATTGTTGTAGGTAATCAGGAAATATATTTAATTTAAGTTTGAACCTGTGTGTTTATATACTCCAAACTGGGTATTTCAATGGACCTCATGGGATAGTAATGGACTACACTATCCAGCTTTAATTATTTTCATATTTAAAACTTTGGTTAACACATTCGGCTCAAATTGATATTTGTTCTTTCTTCATGCAGATGTTAATAATTATTCGAAAGGTATAAAAAAATGAGCTCTACCACTGATTTTCTGAAGCATATATACGATATTAATCTTTCATATTTGCTTTTAGCTCAAAAGCTTATCGCCCAGGAAAAAGCCACTGCCATGTTCCGTCTCGGGATTTCCGATTCAATGGCAAACACTTTAGCAGAACTTTCTTTACCTCAATTGGTTAAATTAGCGGAAACAAATCAGCTAATCTGTCAATTTAGATTTGAAAACAGCGACACGATTGAAAAGCTTACTCGGGATTCTCGAGTTGATGAATTGCAGCAAATTCATACGGGTATCCTTCTTTCGACCCGATTATTGCAAACGCATAATGAGTCCGATTCAGATATAGCGAGAAAAAGATGAGTAGCGTAGCTGAAAAAAGTATTGTCAAGGAAGCTAATGATATTCGTTTGGCAATGGAATTGATTTCTCTTGGGGCTCGCCTGCAGATGTTAGAAAGCGAAACTCAAATTAGTCGCGGACGCTTAGTGCGTTTATACAAAGAACTTAGAGGTTGCCCACCACCAAAAGGGATGCTCCCTTTTTCAACCGATTGGTTTATGACATGGGAACAAAATATTCACTCATCCATGTTCTACAACGCCTATCAGTTTTTACTGAAAACCGGTCAATGTGAAGGGGTTGATGCTATTCTCAAAGCCTATCGACTCTATCTAGAGCAGTGCTCACCCAATGCTGGAGACGAGCCAATCTTGGCATTAACCCGTGCATGGACATTAGTTCGTTTTGTGGAAAGTGGCATGTTGCAAAGTTCCGATTGCAATTGCTGTAGTGGTTCATTTATCACCTATGCCCACATTCCTGAAAATAGTTTTACGTGTAGCTTGTGCCAGCCTCCATCACGAGCGATAAAAAAACGTAAACTTTCCGAGCATCTCGCCGATATTACGGAATATCGACAAGATGGCATTACCAAAGCGGTAATGTAATTGGATTAATTTGGTTTACAGGCAATTTCATTGCCTGTCCTTCCTCATATTCCCTTTGGCTGCCATCTGTTAACCAACGGAGTGAAAGGGAATACTGTGTTAATACTCATCGGATATATCATTGTTACAGCTGCCGTTATCGGTGGCTATGTCATGGTCGGTGGTCATCTTGGCGCGCTGTACCAACCAGCTGAGTTTGTCATTATTTTAGGGGCTGGTTTAGGCGCATTTGTTGTGGGTAACAGTGGTAAAGCCATCGTTGCATTATGCAAAGTATTACCAAGACTCTTCCGTCGCTCTTCTTACAACAAAGCCATGTCAATGGACTTAATGGCTTTGTTATTCCAGCTTTTGAATAAATCTCGTCAACAAGGTCTACTTGCGCTCGAAAAAGATATTGAAAACCCGCAAGAGAGTGAGATTTTTTCTCAGTATCCTCGCATTCTCAAAGATCAAACTGCCATGATGTTTATCGTGGATTATTTACGTTTAATGGTGACAAGTAACTTACAAGCTCATGAAATCGAAGCATTAATGGATGAAGAGCTAGAAACATTCCGTCAAGAAAATGAAGTACCAGCATCCGGTTTGAACATGGTGGGTGAATCCATGCCTGCGTTCGGGATCGTGGCGGCTGTTCTAGGTGTGGTGAATGCACTTGCAGCTGCAGACCGACCTGCGGGTGAATTGGGCGCCTTGATTGCTCATGCAATGGTAGGAACTTTCCTCGGTATTTTAGTGGCTTATGGATTTATTTTGCCACTGGCTAGTTTAATTCGTCAGCGCAGTAGCGAACAATTAAAAATGATGGAGTGCATTAAAGTCACTTTCCTCTCTTCGTTGCAAGGGTATGCCCCTCAAATTGCGGTTGAATTTGGTCGTAAAGTCTTATTTAGCGTTGATAGACCATCATTCCTTGAGCTGGAAGACAAAGTCCGTGAAGTCAAAGTCGGTAATCGCGCAACAGAAACCACTGAGGAGTAATCGCTAATGGCAGCCAATGGCCCTCAAATTATTCGTGTTAAGAAAAAAGGCGGTCATCAGCAGCATGCCCACGGTGGAGCATGGAAAATTGCTTACGCTGATTTTATGACTGCGATGATGGCGTTCTTTCTGGTTATGTGGCTGATTTCCATCTCCAGTCCTCAAGAATTAACCAAGATAGCGGAGTATTTTCGTACTCCGCTCAGTACTGCCATCAATCCAGGAACGAAAAGCGGAGATGCCACTAACCCCATTCCCGGTGGTGGAAAAGATCCGATTTTTCGTGATGGTGACGTGATGCCAGAACCAAATGACATCATTTCCGGTGATGCGAATTATCGCTTTGAAAAATTAAAAGAAAATCTTGAGCAAGCAATTTTACAAGACCCGCGTTTGAATGAATTAAAACCCCATTTATTGATTGACATGATCAACGATGGTTTACGAATTCAAATCGTAGATAGCGCCAATCGCCCTATGTTTAAAGTGGGTTCTGCCACCGTCGAGCCTTACATGCGCGATATTCTGCGTGCCATTGCGCCACTACTCAATGATGTCCCGAATCGCATTAGTATTTCAGGACATACGGATGACTTGCCGTATGCCAGCGAAGCCTATTACAGCAACTGGGAACTCTCATCTGATAGAGCCAATGCCTCTCGCCGTGAGCTGATCATGGGGGGAATGGATGAGCGCAAAGTTTTACGTGTAGTAGGGATGGCCTCATCCATCCATTTAGACAAAGAAAACGGCTTAGCACCCGTCAACCGGCGGATCAGCATCATCGTATTGAATGAAGATGAAACAAATCAAATTTTACATGAATACGATGGCGCAACACCGATTAACGATGTGCTGAAAAAAGGCCCAGAAGATGTGCCAATACCGGCAAACAGTGATGTCGTGACTGTGAAGGTGACAAAGTCACCCGATAAACAGTAATGACAAAAACCATAATTACCCGAATCTCACTACTGCCGGACTTATCCGGCAGTCAGTGTTAAGTGAAACTTAAGCGAAATTGGATAAAAAGCATGGATATTACCGAGTTTTATCAAACATTTTTCGATGAAGCCGATGAGTTGCTTAGGGATATGGAACAGCATTTGCTTGAGCTTGATCCTATTGACCCAGATAGCGAGCAGCTCAATGCCATATTCCGCAGTGCCCACTCAATTAAAGGTGGGGCGGCAACCTTTGGTTTCACTCATCTGCAAAACACCACGCATACCTTAGAAAACTTGCTCGATAAGGCACGTCACGATGAGCTGACATTAACGCCAGATATTATTGACGTTTTCTTAGATGCAAAAGACGTGATGGTGTCCCAATTGGATGCTTATAAAAATGACTCATTACCGGATGATGAGACGTTCAAACGCATTTGTGATGTGCTCAAAAGCATTGAACATGATGTCAGCGAAG
Source organism: Providencia sp. JUb39 (assembly GCF_012272845.1). Taxonomy (NCBI): domain Bacteria; kingdom Pseudomonadati; phylum Pseudomonadota; class Gammaproteobacteria; order Enterobacterales; family Morganellaceae; genus Providencia; species Providencia sp. JUb39. The sequence continues at coordinate 1,559,344 of NZ_JAAWXD020000001.1, forward strand.
TCGGTCCGGAAGAGATTGCCGCTCTTGTTAACGTGAGTATTGAAGAGACTGACAGTGTTGTGGTCGACGGTGCTGCGACGGATGAATCCTCGTCGGAAATCGCGATGCAAACCCATGCGACATTGACAAATAACGAATTTTCTCACTATTTCATCATTACGTTGAACGGTTTGAAATCAGCGGAAGTGGATGTATTAGCGGATGAACTAGGCTTATTCGGTAGCTTATTTGGCTCTGAAAAAAGTGATTCCAGCTTAAAAGCGTGGTTAGGGACCAATACGGATATCGAAGATATCTGTGGGGTACTGTGTTTCGTCGTGGATGAGTCTCAAATCCAGCATAGCGAAATCAGTTTTGAAGAGTGCCAGCGTGCAACACAAGGTAGTAACCAGAAAAGTAAAGTTGCTGCAACTCTCGAAGAACTGGAAGCAACGGTGGAAGAGTTGGCAGCAATGGTTGAAGCACCTGCCGATCCAGTTGAAGCGACTCAAACGGTTGCACCGACACCTACACCTGTTGCGACACCAACGTCTGCATCATCATCTTCAGCATCGTCATCCGCAGCCACTAAAAAAGCCGCTGCAGCGAAGCCCAAAGGGGATTCAAGCAGTATTCGTGTTGCAGTTGAAAAAGTTGACCAACTGATCAACTTAGTCGGCGAGCTGGTAATCATCCAGTCAATGTTGACTCAGCATAGCCAACAAGTTGACCAAAACGAATATGCAGATTTACTCAGTTCTATCGTTCAATTAGAGCGTAACTCACGCGCTCTGCAAGAGTCAGTTATGTCCATTCGTATGATGCCGATGGATTATGTCTTCAGCCGCTTCCCGCGTATGGTGCGCGATATTGCCTCTAAACTGGGTAAGAAAATCGAACTGAAGGTGGAAGGTAGCTCAACTGAATTAGACAAGAGCCTTATCGAACGCATCGTCGACCCTCTTAATCACCTTGTCCGAAACAGTCTTGACCATGGTATTGAAAAACCAGAAGTTCGCTTGGCAAATGGTAAACCTGAAGCGGGAACATTAACGCTCTCTGCGGCACATCAAAGCGGCAATATCTGCATCGAAGTGCGTGATGATGGGGCAGGGCTAAACCGCGAACGAATTTTAGCAAAAGCTCGCTCTCAAGGTATGAATGTTCACGATGGCATGACCAACGATGAAGTCGCGATGTTGATCATGGCGCCGGGCTTCTCTACTGCCGAAGTGGTGACGGATGTTTCAGGGCGTGGTGTCGGAATGGACGTGGTTAAACGAAACATTCAAGACATGGGCGGACGTATTCAAATCGGTTTCACAGAAGGTAAAGGCACCATCATTCGTATTTTACTGCCATTAACCTTAGCCATTCTTGATGGTATGTCAGTCAAAGTCTCTGACGATGTGTTTATCGTGCCACTTAGCGCAATTATTAGCACATTACAGCCACGTCCAGAGGATATCTATCGCCTTGCCGGTGAAGAAAAAATGCTGCTCGTTCGCGGTGAATATTTACCACTGGTCGAATTGCATCACGTCTTTTCTATCAAGAATGCCGAACCAAATCTTGCCAATAGTATCGCGTTGATCATCCAAAATGCGGGGCATCGTTTCGCTTTATTGGTTGACAAGCTGGTGGGGCAGCAGCAGGTCGTGGTGAAAAATATCGAAAGTAATTATCGCAAAATTCCGGGAATTTCCGCTGCAACCATCATGGGCGACGGTTCTGTTTCGCTGATTTTAGACGTCGCAGAATTGCAGAGAATGAACAACAACATTTTGATTAATAAGAAACAGCCTGTTTCTCAACCAGTAATGCACTAAATAGAGGTTATATACCATGTCTATGTTAGATGACGATTTAAACAAGCTTGAAGAAGAAAAGAATGGCGAAGGCTACCTCATTTTTACGCTTGGTGAAGAAGAGTACGGAATCGAGATTTTAAAAGTGCAGGAAATTCGTGGTTATGAGCAAGTGACTCGTATTGCGAATACTCCTGACTTTATTAAAGGTGTCACCAACCTGCGTGGCGTCATTATTCCGATCATCGATCTGCGCATTAAGTTTTCCCATGAAAACGTAGTTTACAACGACAACACCGTCGTCATCGTTGTGAACTTAAAAGACCGAGTTGTGGGAATTGTGGTTGATGGTGTTTCCGATGTACTGGTGTTGCATGAAGAGCAAATTGCACCACCGCCAGATTTCGCGGTGACATTATCCACTCAGTATCTGACCGGTCTAGGAACAGTAGGCGAACGTATGTTGATTCTGGTTGATATCGAAAAATTATTGACCAGTGAAGAGATGGCGTTAATCGACAATATCGCGGAATAACGAGTCATTAGATGCGTTAAATACGCTGATAATTTGCTCAAAAATGCTAAGTGAATGACTAAAGTTTTTGAGCAACTGTCCGATATCCAAACTACAACAACACTATGTTAGTAAAACACCATGTACAGTCGAATTAAAATCGTATCAGGACTTTTGTCCGTTATTTTTGTATTTATTTTATTGCAGCTGGTATCAAGTGGTTTGATGTTTACCAAACTCGGCGATAACAGCGACAGTATTAATTATTTGAATTCTCTCCAACGCCAAAGACTCGTTCTGACTCAAAGCTGGGTCAATCTATTGCAAGCTCGTTCTGACTTAAACCGCGCTATTAACGCGTATTTATTAGAAGAGTTAAGCATTAAAGATGATGCCTCTGCTGCGGATCTTATTGCTTCAGCAAAAGGTAAATTCAAAGCTGCCGATGAAGCGTATGACAGCTACAGAAAGTTGATGGCAAACGCAGATGTGGATAAGGGGTTATTTGATAACTTACTAAAATCCTATGAGGATTATCGTGTTGCATTAACCAAACTGTCGGAATATGCAGAGAAGGGGGATTTAAACGGCTTCTATGCGCATAGAACGTCAGGGCTACAAGCCAAATTTGAAGAGCAATTTGGCCTCTATTTTGCTGAAATTTCTTCAGATTTTGAAAATGAAGTCGTGAATGCAGAATCCAATTACCGCCAATCACTGTATTTGCTGGTTATCTTATCCGTACTGTTAGCAGTGATCAGCGTGATTAGCTATCGCTATGTGCGTAAAGGGATCACTGAGCCATTAAATACGCTGATCGAGCGCATTAAAGTGTTCGCTTCAGGGGATTTAACGCCAAAAATTGATACCTCAGCGAACAATGAAATTGGTGAGTTAGCGCGTGGTGCTCAGCACATGCAACAAGAGCTGATCAATACGGTTCGTGGTGTACTGGATGGTAGTGAAACTATCTATCAGGGAACCACTGAAATCGCAGCGGGTAACAATGACTTATCTTCACGTACCGAGCAGCAAGTGGCTTGCTTAGAAGAAACGTCTGCTAGCATGAGTGAGCTGACAGCAACCGTTAAGCAAAACACTGAATATGCTCATCAAGCTAGCGAGTTTGCAAGCCAAGCTTCTGTTATTGCAAAAGAAGGCGGCAAAGTGGTGTCTAACGTGGTTCATACCATGCGCAACATTGCTGATAGCTCGCAAAAAATCTCTGACATTACCGCTGTTATCGACAGTATTGCTTTCCAAACCAATATCCTCGCATTGAATGCTGCGGTTGAAGCGGCGCGTGCTGGTGAGCATGGCCGTGGATTTGCTGTGGTTGCCGATGAAGTTCGTAGCCTTGCTCAACGCAGCGCAGATGCAGCAAAAGAGATCAAAGGCTTGATTGAAGACTCTGTTTCTAGAACAGACGTAGGGGCTCGCCAAGCAGAAGATGCTGGTGAAACAATGACAAAAATTGTCGACTCAGTCACACGTGTTACTGACATCATGACGCACATCGCAACCGCGTCTGATGAGCAGAGCAAAGGTATTGCTCAAGTGAGTATTGCCGTGGAAGAGATGGACAAAGTGACTCAGCAAAACGCCTCACTCGTTGAGCAATCCGCTGTTGCTGCAAATGTACTGGAAGAGCAAGTCGCTAAGCTTTCCCAGTTGATCTCCATTTTCCGTTTACCTGCAATGGATCAAGCAAAAGTACGCAACGCACAACCTGCACCAAGAACAGTATCTAATATTGTTAAAACACCAGATTTATCCAAAATCGCATCGAAAAATCATAAAGATGACGATAACTGGGAAACCTTTTAAGGGTAAATCTGTTCGAGCGCTGTGAGAGTTTCTCTCGCAGCGCTTTTATATGTTTAAGCTCGATAATTAAAAAAGGGCCAAATTTTTGGCTGGCATAAGTAGGGGATTAAATATGTTAGGAAAGAATATCCGAATTTCAGTGAGCTTATACTTACTCCTGATTTTATTTTGTGGCATGCAGTTAACCTCAAGCGGCGTTTCTGTTGGCATCGTTAACAGCGAATTAAACGCGCTAGAAAGAATCGATATGGGTTCTAAAAAACGCGCATTACTGGAAGAGACCAGTAAAAACTTAATGCAGGCGCGTAATAGCCTGACCCAAATTGCCTTACTGATGAAAGTGGGTGACCACGTTCCATTAATCGAAGAAACCCGTGTTGTTTTCGATAACTACTTAATTTCAGCTAACAAATCGTATAACGAATTCAAAACTCAGCCAGTGCTAAGCGAAAAAGAAAATTTAGCGGCATTGGAAGAGAAATTTAATGCCTTTGTCGTCACATTAAACGCATTGAAAGGTAATCTTGATAACAACGATGTTGCGGCTTATATCAATCTGCCTGCACAACAAAACCAAGATGAATTAATCAGTGTTATTAATAATTATCTCTCTGTTTTAAATGATGAAAGTAATGATTCTATTGCGGATGCAAGATTTTATAACCAATTTGCATGGGCTTCATTCTTTACCGTCATTGTCATTATTTTCGGTGTGATTGCCGTTGTGCATCTGTGGTTAAAACGTAAAGTCATTTCACCATTAAACAGCATGAGTGAACACTTTATGCACGTTGCGGAAGGAAAACTAAATCAGAATATTGAAATTAATTTCCGTGATGAAATCGGTGATGTATTCGAAAAATTAAAAGTCATGCAGCAATCACTGGCAAAAACCGTTACCTCTATTCGCTCTAATACAGACCAAATGTATACGGGTATTCGTGAGATTGCTTTAGGGAATAATAATTTATCATCAAGAACAGAACAGCAGGCCGCCTCGTTAGAAGAGACGGCAGCAAGTATGGAAGAATTAACGGCGACAGTGAAACAAAACGCCGATAACGCGCGTCAAGCTAGCGAACTTGCTGTGAGTGCATCGCGCACAGCGACAAAAGGCGGTGAAATCACGGAAGGTGTGATTGACACGATGACTGCCATTTCTAATAGCTCTCAGAAAATTAGCGCCATCATCAGTGTCATTGATGGCATCGCTTTCCAGACCAACATCCTTGCATTAAATGCTGCAGTAGAAGCGGCGCGTGCGGGTGAACAAGGTCGTGGGTTCTCGGTAGTTGCAGGTGAAGTTCGCGCATTAGCGCAACGAAGCGCTGAAGCGGCGAAAGAGATCAAAGGCTTGATTGACGAGTCAGTAGGGCGTGTGAACCAGGGCTCTCAGTTGGTGAATGAAGCAGGTCAAACCATGAATGAACTGGTTGCCGCTGTTAACCAAGTGACTGAGTTAATGGGCAATATTGCGTCTGCATCGAATGAACAGAGCCGAGGTATTGAGCAAGTTGCGATTGCAGTAAGCCAAATGGATTCTGTTACACAACAAAACGCCGCATTAGTAGAGCAATCAACCAGTGCGACAGCAGCACTTGAAGACCAAGCCAATAATTTGGTCGAGACTGTGGAATTTTTCGAATTACCAGAACAGTCGACCCGAGTTAGACGGTAATGGGTATTCATGCGATAGCGTGAATAATGAACTCTCAATCTAGATAACGAGAGCTAGGGAGAGGCGGTTAGTTAGACAACGCATAAGTTAGACGATGATAGTTAGGCAGCCACTTTCGGCTGCCTCGCCGGTTTTTATTGAATAGGACGACAAGTACGATGCTATTAGTACCACAGATAGAACCTTTGACTGATGACGAGTTTGGTCGGGTTTGTCGATTTATTCATAAAAAGTCTGGAATAGTCCTTACGATGAATAAGAAAAATATGGTCTATAACCGCTTATTAAAGCGCTTACGTGACTGTAATATCGACAATTTTTCTGACTACTTGCGGATGTTAGAACGTGAACCGTTGAATGCGGAATGGCAAGCATTTATCAACGCACTGACCACAAACTTAACGGCATTCTTTCGAGAGCCTCACCACTTTGCGACATTGACAGATTTTTTAAAAAGCCGTCGAAATAGCAATATCAATATTTGGTGTTCGGCCTCTTCGACAGGGGAAGAACCTTATTCTATCGCCATGACAGTGAGCGATGTTCTGGGAGCCAACGCTGTTAATGCCAAGGTCGTTGCCAGTGATATTGACACGGAAGTATTAGAGAAAGCGAAACAAGGGATCTATCGAATCGAAGAACTCAAAACCCTGACAGCACTGCAACGGCAGCGCTACTTCATGAAAGGGGTAGGTGAGTACGAAGGGTTTGCTCGCGTAAAACCCGCACTTAGCAACATGATTGAGTTTCGTTACTTAAACCTGACGGAAGGCGATTGGCAATTACAACATCGCTTCGATGCGATTTTTTGCCGCAACGTCATGATTTATTTTGACAAGGAAATGCAGATAAAACTGCTAGAGCGCTTTGCGCCACTGCTCAAGCCGGATGGCTTATTGTTTATTGGTCACTCTGAAAATATTTCGCAACTGACAAAACAGTTCGTGATCAATGGGCAGACCGTCTACAGCTTAGCGTCGGCGAGGAGAGGACAATGAAAAAAATAAAAGTATTGTGCGTCGATGACTCTGCACTCATGCGCCAATTAATGCGTGAAATTATCAACAGTCACACTGATATGGAAGTGGTCGACACAGCGCCAGATCCATATGTTGCTCGGGATTTAATTAAGCAACTGGAGCCAGATGTTATCACCCTCGATGTTGAAATGCCGAGAATGGATGGCATTGATTTTTTAGAGAAATTGATGCGGCTGCATCCAATTCCGGTCGTCATGGTCTCCACATTAACCTCTAAAGGTTCTGAAGTGACATTAAAGGCTTTAGAACTGGGTGCCGTAGATTTTGTGACAAAACCACAGATTGGTATTCGCGAAACCATGATGAGTTATCGCGATATGATCGGTGAAAAAATTCGCGCAGCGGCGATGTCTAAAATGTCGCAGCGTAACCGTTTTGCTCGCACAGAGAAAAAAGTTGCTGAGCCGACAACTCTCGCTAAACCGCTGACGCCATACGTGTGCAACAACCGTGTGATAGCCGTGGGAGCCTCAACCGGTGGAACAGAAGCTATCCGACAATTTTTAGAGATGCTGCCAAGAGAATGCCCGCCAGTGGTGATCACTCAGCATATGCCAGCAGGCTTCACTCGCTCTTTTGCTGAACGCTTAAATAAACTGTGTGCACTTACAGTTAAAGAGGCGGAGCACAATGAGATTTTGCAAAAAGGCTGCGCTTATATTGCGCCGGGTGATTCACACATGTTGATTGCCGATAAAGGTAAAGGTTATCAAGTGGTGTTGGAACAGAGCGAGCCGGTTAACCGCCATCGTCCTTCCGTCGATGTGCTATTTGACTCAGTCGCTAAGCATGTCGGACGTAAATGTATTGGCATTTTGCTGACAGGAATGGGAATGGATGGCGCTAAGGGCTTACTCAACCTGCGTCAACAAGGGGCTTTCACTTACGCTCAAAACGAAAGTAGTTGCGTCGTATTTGGTATGCCGCGTGCTGCAATCGAAATGAATGCCGCAGATGAAGTGCTGGATCTACTGAAAATCGCCCCAAGCGTATTAACAAAACTTTCTACTGTCACCGTTTAGTGGTGACAGTTTATTTATCATTGTATTTTTGAAGGAGTGGTTATGGCCGCTAAAGATCTGAGCTTTCTGGTTGTCGATGACTTTTCTACTATGCGTCGCATCGTCCGTAACTTATTAAAAGAACTTGGTTTTAACAAAATTGAAGAAGCGGAAGATGGCGTTGATGCTCTCGAAAAAATCCGTGCTGGGAATATTGATTTTGTTGTTGCTGACTGGAATATGCCAAATATGGATGGTTTAGAGTTACTCAAAACCATTCGTGGTGATGATGCACTTAAACATATCCCTGTCTTAATGGTGACCGCAGAAGCGAAAAAAGAAAACATCATTGCGGCAGCACAAGCTGGTGCAAGCGGCTATGTTGTGAAACCGTTTACCGCAGCTATCCTCGAAGAAAAATTAAATAAAGTATTTGAAAAAATGGGGCTGCAATAATCGCGGGCGGTAAAGGAGACAGTGATGATTGAACAAGTAGCAATGAATGGCAGTCGTAATGGCACTGGCAACGAAGATCTAAAACACGTCATTACACGTATTGGAACTCTGATGCGAACCTTACGTGAAAGTATGCGTGAGTTGGGTTTAGAGAAAAGCGTTCAGCAGGCAGTAGCAAGTATTCCAGACGGTAAAGACCGCCTGCGTTATATTGCGCAAATGACAGCCCAAGCGGCAGAAAAAACACTCAACGGCATTGATGTTATCAAGCCGCTGCAAGTGGAAATGAACAAAAATGCGATTGCGTTGCAGCAACAGTGGGAAGAGGCGGCATCCGGTGAAGTCTCCGAAGCGTTACGCGGTTCCACTCAAGCATTTTTGGGACAAGTTATCCAAGATAGCGAAGTGACGAAAGCTGAACTATTAGAAATCATGATGGCGCAAGACTTCCAAGACTTAACGGGGCAAGTCGTCAAAAAAATGATGGAAGTGGTTGAAGAAGCAGAGAAACAGCTATTAGCGTTGCTGATGGAAAATACACCACCAGAAATGCGAGTGAAGACTCAAAGTGAAAGCCTGCTCAATGGCCCTCAGATTAATAAAGAAGGTGTGAATGTGATGGCATCACAGTCACAGGTGGATGATCTGTTAGATGAATTAGGTTTCTAATTCGCTCCTTCGAGATATTTTGAGCTATAGCGTTATTGGCTGAGTTTACCTGCTTGCTATGGCTCAAATTATTTAGGGTAGTTGTGCATCATTATTTTATTAGCAATTTTTCATTAAAACCCATCGACCAGTAGATCGCATTTTTAATTTTATCTCTTTGGTACCCAATGCTGTCCTTCAATATCAATAATCGGGTTAAGTCGAATCGGTAGGGCGGCTTGTAGATGACGTGTATCAAATAATGGAATGATAAGGCGTGTTGTTAGGTCATGAATAAGTTGCAATTGCTGACGAATGACTGGATAGCGTGCCGAGAAATGTTGGGGCCGTAAAAGAGGATATTAATAGGGCATTAACGCAGGCTTGAATAGCTTTTCAAACCTGCGCAAACAAAACAGAGATAAAGTTATTTCTTTTTATTCAACATAGCTTTTAAATCTGCAAACGGGTTATAAGTGGCTTCACCCACATCTTTTTGTGCATCTTCACCCGCAACCACATTTGTTCCGTACTGGTCGGCTTCTGTATACTTAGAGTGCTCATGGTCATGGCAGAAGAGACACAATAATTCCCAGTTACTGCCATCTTCAGGGTTATTGGTATGATCATGATCGATATGATGAACAGTTAATTCTCTTAGATTCGAATAAACGAATTCCCGTGTGCAGCGTCCACATATCCATGGATAAATCTTGAGTGCTTTTTCACGGTAGCCACTTTCTAAGCGAGCATAGTTTTTAGGGATCAAAGCCATAACGAATATCACCTGCTATAAATAGAGTGTTTTATATTGATGCTGTCAATATACCCCATTTTACAGCACGGGTATTATATGAAGTGATTTTTTAGGTCATCCTTTTTGACTTTTTCTCTTGTTACCTTTCATTTGCCTCTTTGCGAAGCGCTTCGCAAAGTTGTTGCCATATTGCTCAATAGCCAAAAAACCCCTGCGAACTACGTCTATTTTCCACCATTGATTTTTTTACACTCTGTCATGCTATAGCGACTATGCGTATAGGCTAATTTTTTGGAAGTCACGTGTCCGACGAAAGTGATGTAGAAAAAACAGAAGAACCCACGCCCCATAAAAAGCAGAAAGCGAAAGATGATGGGCAAATTGTTCGCTCCAAAGAATTAAGCTCCCTCATGATGATGTTGGCTGGAGTCAGTTTGCTGTGGTTAAGTGGCGGGCATTTGGCAAACCAGCTACGACAAATCATGCGCCAAGGATTTATCTTTGACGGGCATTACCTGCAAAACACAGGGTTAATGCTCAGTTATTTGGGGAGGGTGGTTAGTGAGGCGTTATTTGCTCTACTTCCAATTATCGGGGGGTTAGCGCTGGTGGGGATCTCTGCTTCGTCACTGGTGGGTGGGCTGTTATTTAATAGCAAATTGATTAAGTTTGATTTGAAAAAATTAAACCCAATCAAAGGATTAAAACGAATTTTCTCCATGAATGCCTTATCTGAATTATTTAAGGCGATATTAAAATCACTGTTTGTGGGGTTAGGAGCATCCATTTTCCTCTGGCAAAGTTGGCCTTCACTACTCCATTTGGTGATGGAGCCACCGACAACGGCATTAGCGAATGCACTAGAGAAGGTAATTTTTGCAGGTTATTTAATTGTCTTTCTCTTAATCCCGATGGTGGCATTTGATGTGTTTTATCAATTTCGCTCCCACTTGAAAAAGTTGCGGATGAGCCGCCAAGAAATTAAAGACGAATTTAAGCAGCAAGAGGGTGATCCGCACATTAAAGCCAAAATTCGTCAGCAACAACGAGCGATTGCGCGTAACCGAATGATGGCAGATGTCCCCAGTGCGGATGTGATTGTTACTAACCCGACTCACTACGCTGTCGCCCTAAAATATGACGATAAAAAAATGGGGGCGCCGAAAGTTTTGGCAAAAGGTGCAGGAGTTATTGCTCAACGTATTAAAGAAATTGGTGCAGAGCACCGTATTTTACAACTTGAAGCTCCACCGCTCGCGCGTGCGTTATACCGTCATGCGGAGATTGGACAAAGTATCCCTGTTGCGCTGTATGCAGCGGTAGCAGAAGTTTTAGCATGGGTTTACCAATTACGCCGTTGGCGTCGTGAAGGTGGCCTGAAACCAAAGAAACCGAAGAATTTACCAGTGCCACCGACGCTGGATTTTGCTGGAGATAACAATCGCGATGGCTAATTTGGCTGCACTTTTAAAATTGCCGAAAAACTTACAAGGAACTCAGTGGCAAATCCTCGCTGGACCCGTGCTGATATTACTGATTCTGTCGATGATGGTCTTACCATTACCGGCATTTTTGCTTGATTTGTTGTTCACCTTTAACATTGCTCTGTCCATTATGGTTCTGTTAGTGGCGATGTTTACCAAACGGACATTGGATTTTGCCGCATTCCCCACCATTTTGCTGTTCGCAACCTTATTGCGCCTATCTTTGAATATCGCTTCAACACGTATTATTTTGTTGGATGGTCATACTGGGCCTGATGCCGCTGGGCGTGTTGTCGAAGCTTTTGGTCACTTCCTGGTTGGCGGTAACTTTGCCATTGGTATCGTTGTTTTCATTATCTTGGTTCTGATTAACTTTATGGTCATCACCAAGGGTGCGGGGCGTATCGCCGAAGTGGGCGCTCGTTTTGTGCTTGATGGTATGCCCGGTAAGCAAATGGCCATCGATGCCGACTTAAACGCCGGTATCATTAATGATGATGAAGCGAAAAAACGCCGAGCAGAAGTCACTCAAGAAGCCGATTTTTACGGTTCAATGGACGGTGCGAGTAAATTCGTCCGTGGTGATGCTGTCGCCGGAATTATGATCATGGTGATAAACGTCATCGGTGGTCTGATTGTTGGTGTGGGTCAGCACCATATGACCCTCGGTGATGCAACGAGCGTTTATACCTTATTAACCATTGGTGACGGTCTAGTTGCCCAAATTCCAGCATTGATCATTTCAACGGCAGCGGGGGTTATCGTCACTCGCGTTGCAACCGATGAAGATGTCGGTGAGCAGATGGTTACTCAACTGTTCAATAATCCGCGCGTGATGTGGCTCAGTGCTGGGGTGTTAGGGTTGATTGGTCTTATTCCAGGGATGCCTAACTTTGTTTTCCTACTGTTTACTGCGGCATTGGCTGCATTAGGCTGGTATCTGTTAAAACGCTCACGTAACCCAGAAAAAGTGATGGATGATAGCCAAGCGCAACATTTCCAAGAAGCCAATAAAGTGGTCGAAGCAACATGGGATGATGTACAGTTAGAAGATTTACTGGCAATGGAAGTCGGTTATCGCTTAATTCCGTTGGTTGATAACGATCAACAAGGGGAGCTATTGGGTCGACTTCGTGGGTTACGTAAGAAATTTGCTCAGGAAGTTGGATACTTACCTCCGGTGGTACATATTTGCGACAACTTAGAGTTATCCCCATGTGAATATCGCATTCTTATCAAAGGGGCTGAGGTGGGGCGCGGAGAAGCTCAACCTGGCCGTAACTTAGCGATTGATCCGGGTAATGCGGCGGGAACTTTACAAGGAGATATGACTAAAGAACCTGCGTTTGGTCTGCCTGCAATATGGATCGATGACGATTTACGTGAACAAGCACAAATCCAAGGTTATACCGTCGTTTCTGCAAGTACCGCGGTAGCAACACACTTTAACCAAATTTTACTTCAATACTCGAGTACTTTGTTCGGCCGCCAAGAAGCCCAAATGTTGTATGACCGAGTGAAAAAAGAGATGCCAAAACTGGCGGATGATTTGATCCCTGACACCATTTCACTGACCATCTTGCACCGCGTTTTACAAAACTTACTCATGGAAGATGTGGTGATCCGCGACATGCGCACCATTATTGAAACGCTGGCTGAAATGGCAGGTGAAAATGGTGAACAAAAAGACACTGATTACCTTACCTCTCAGGTACGTATTGCTTTAGGACGAGCCATTACCCAGCAATGGTTTGGTAGCGCTGAAGAGATCCAAGTGATTGGGTTGGATGCGAAGTTAGAGCAAATCCTGCTACAAGCCGCAAAGAATGGCGGTGGCTTAGAGCCAAACTTAGCCCAGTTTATTCAAACTCAAGCTGAAGAAGCAGTGGGGCATCAAGAAGCGATGGGGGCGCCAACCGTATTGTTAGTGAATCATGCCCTGAGGTTGATTTTATCCCGCTTCCTGCGTCGTAGTTTGCCGCAATTAGTGGTGATGTCCAATTTAGAAATGACAGATCACCGTAAGATTAGAATGACATCGATGATCAGTGGGTCATAAACAGTCGATTGATTTCAAGTTAACGAAACGCAAATAAGTATCACAATAGGCAGTGTAGTGAGATGAGTGTCATAACTCCTCACTCACTGCCTATTTTTTCGTGCATTAGTTTTATACAAAAGCACAGTTAAGGTCTTTGCAGACTTTAAACCGAACGCTGCGAACAGCATCAAGTCTCACTAACATGAGCCCAAAAATGCTAGATATTAATCATTAATGTGCATCGATACCTTATACATAATCATGGTGTAAAGAACATGGCAGACACATTGAAGGAATTATTGGAATTTGCTAAAGGACTAGAAAAAATCGGGGTTACAGATGGAGATGTTGTGAAACGTATTGAGGTGAGAATAAAAGCAAAAAAGGTGAAATCTAATCGACCAAAAGGCTAAATTTAATAAACCAAAAGACTCTGATCATTTAACCAGATAAAAATGGGGGGCGAGGAAAACAGGTTTAGTCAGAAATCTAAATTGAAATTTTCTTCCCTAACGCAGGGCGTTTAGATTCTAAGCCATCGGCACCGTAAGTTGACTGATTATTATGCTTTTTCACAAAATTTAGACGTTGTGCATTCAGCTCAATATGCAGTTGAAGCATTTGGTGATTACGATAATTTAAATCTTTTAGTTGGGTCGTTAGGTCTTTAATCGTATTCCAAGTATGGTTGAGCACTGGGTTACCTTCATAAGGTGCAACGATTTTTGCTTGCTCTTCCAGTTGTAAACGGTGGTTCTCACCATGACTGATAGCGGCAACTAAAAAACGTTTTTGCTCCGTCGTTTCCTGAAATGGAGAAGGTGGCACACGATGGTAACCCAATAATAACTCTTCATTCTTCATCACAATTTCCAGTGATTGCAAATGACCAAGCTGCTGTTCTAATAGTAGTAATAATTCGTCGTTCATAGTCGTTCAGTTTATTTCATAGAAAGCATGCATTCATGGGCATCACGTAAAATACCATCAGCGATTTTACCTGCATCCATGGTTAACGTACCGTCTTTGATGGCTTGTTTGATTTTTTCAACTTTAGCGACATCAATATCAGAAGCTTGAGGTTGAAGTAATTTCTTTTGTAACTCACTCGGTGCAAAAGAGCTTTCTTTAACGGCTTCATTTGCGGAGACTTTTTTCTCACGAACCAGCGCTGCGGTTTCTTGCGGATCGCGAGTGGTTACCTGAGTCAAGGCAGAGATTGCAGATGTTTGCTCAATAGCCATAGTATTTTTCCTGTTCCCGATATTTTTGATATAGAAGGTTATCGGCAGATATTAATGAACCTTTAATATTCGGTTAGCTTTCAAATTACCAATGAGATAGGTAATTTCACTTAAATCGCGATATAAATCCTGATAATTAACTGCATGTTTAACTACTTCAGACGAATTGCAAAAATTATACCTGTAATTCACTTCAAAAACAGAAAATTATCACGCTATAACTTGATGATTTAATTTTAAATTAAGTTAGTTAAGCGCTACTTGAACACTGCCATTTTCTTGAGCTTCACCATTAACCACTTGCCCATTGATAAGTCGAACTCGAATATTTTCACCCATGGCGGCATTATTAATTGCCCTACCTTCATATTTAACAGAAAAGTTATTGCCAGTGGCAAATACATACACGGTTTGACCCGCCTTAATAGCCCAAGGGCGCCTAACCATTGAGCTAGTAAACGTCTGCCCTGCGGTAATATTGCGAAGGGCTAACGTGCCACGCAGCGCCATCTTGTCGGTAGATGCCCCAGATGGCAATTGGTGAATAAGCCCTTTTTTGGTGCCAATATCCACAAATTCAATGGTTTCTCCCCGTTGAATATTACGGGTGGCAACATAATATTGCCCGGTGACATTCACCGTCAGCTGTAAATACTGTTTTTTCTTATCGCATTGCACAGGAAGTGAGATATTTCCCATATTACGACCCCCACTTGGTAAGCCAATTTGCGGCTTATCACAATTTGGCCATTTATCAATAGGGGTTTTTATTTCAATTGAAACGCTATTTTGCTTTCCATGAATTTTACGGAAATACTGGTCAATATCTTGTGGGAGAGATGCTTGTACAGAAAAAGAAAATAGATTTAATATACTGATAATTAAAATGTATTTAATTGAAAAAACAGTTTTCATCATCCCATTTCCTTTTTCATCCCATACCTTTTCACCCTTGAAGTTTACCTACATCGTCAATAATGAATGAGGCAAATAGGTCAATTATTTTGCCTTTATCTCGCCATTAGATTTTTTATCTGCCAGCTAATATGAGCATCGAATTTCTATATTCAAACTTTGCGTTTATAAAAACTGCAATTAAAAAATTCTTAATTTTCGTCTAAATCGATTAGGAATTAACTGAAATCCATTGAGGAAACCATGATTGATAAATTAGATGCCACCTTTGCTTTTCAGCAACGGGCTTTGTCCATAAGAGAAGCAAGACAGACTGTTTTGGCTTCTAACATCGCCAATGCGGATACCCCTGGTTATCAAGCGCGTGATATTGATTTTAATCGTCAATTACAACAAGCGATGGATAAAGGCGTGGTGAAAGGAAAGGGTATTTCACTGGCAGTGACAGTCAAAGGGCATATTGAAGGACATGATATGAAGCCTGCTGCATTGGATCTGAAATATCGTGTGCCTTATCAAACTTCAATGGATGGAAATACGGTTGATATGGATGTTGAACGCAGCCAATTTGCTGATAACACATTGAAATATCAAGCTGATCTTACATTCATCAATAGCCAAGTCAAAAGTATGTTGGCCGTTCTACAACAAGGGTAAGGGTTATGGGTCTACTCAGTATTTTTGATATCTCCTCTTCTGCATTAACCGCACAATCTCAGCGTTTAAACGTTAGCGCGAGTAACATGGCGAACGCAGAAAGTGTGGTGGGTCCTGATGGTGAACCGTACCGCGCGAAGCAAGTGGTTTTTCAAATGGCGCCACAAGGTCGCAATCAAGTCGGTGGCGTTCGTGTGAGTGAATTAATCGAAGATCCTGCTCCTCCGCGTATGGAATACAAGCCCGGTCATCCTCTTGCAGATGAAAAAGGCTACGTGAAGATGCCTAACGTCGATACCGTAGGTGAAATGATTAACACCATCTCCGCATCGCGCAGCTATCAAGCCAACTTAGAAGTCATGAATACCGCAAAAACATTGCTACAGAAAACCTTAACGCTAGGTCAGTAACGGAGGCGCGCAATGGGAATTTCTGCATCAATGAATGATTCTTTGGATAACACAGTTGCTGGGCCAGCAGCTGCAGCCAGTAACATTCCAAAGAAAAGTCAAAGTGATGATATGCGTGACACATTTTTAACCATGATTGTCACGCAGATGAAAAACCAAGACCCGACCAAACCAATGGATAACGCGGATTTAACGGGGCAACTAGCTCAAATCGCTACACTTGAGAGCATGAATAAGCTCAGTGATAGTGTGACAGGGATTTCGCAACAGATAGGGTCTGGGCAGTCATTACAGGCGACGCAACTCGTGGGCAAAGGGGTGCTTATCCCGCGCAATGAAATTGTGCTGGCACCACTGAAAAAAGAGAGTAGTGGCGAAAATAGCAATGTAGCTAAGCCAGCGAACCCATTACCTGACGATGTGATTAGCGCGAATAGCCCATCTAATTTTGGGCTCAGTAATTTTGGCGCAACAGAGGGTAATGAAGGCGGAGAAGGTACTGAAGAGCCGCAAACTGATTACATTTCATCGCCATTTGGCTTCTTCCTACCGAAGATGGCAGATAGCGTTGAAATTACCATTCGAGACAAAAACCGCACAGTAATCCGCACTATCACCTATGACTCAGAAGTGAAACCCGATATTTACGATATGGCATGGGATGGTCGCGATAACAACGGCAATGTGGTTGCCGATCCGAAAGGGAAATATTTCTTTGATGTGAAAGCCGTCAGGATGGGGTCTGAAATTGAGGTCACCAAACTCGGTTATACCCGTGTCAATGGTGTCACACCTGGCTCAGATGCACCATTACTGGATGTTGGAATAGGGCAAAGTGTGCCACTAAGCAGCATCTTTAAAGTGTATCCCGCATCTTAATTTTATTCCCCAAACTTTTATTCCCCAAATATTCATGGAGAAAATATGTCTTTTTCACAAGCAGTCAGTGGCTTAAATGCAGCATCAGCGGGGTTAGACTCGATTGGTAACAATATTGCCAACTCCGCAACTAACGGTTTTAAAGGGGCGACAACCTCGTTTGCTGATATGTTTGCCGGCTCTGGTGTTGGGCTAGGTGTTAACGTCGCAGCCGTTACTCAAAACTTCAAAGATGGTCCAATTACCCGTACTGACAGAGCAACCGACGTTGCGATTTCTGGTAACGGGTTTTTCCGTGTTCAAGACCAAAACGGTGATGTTTATTACAGCCGTGACGGTCAATTCCTGCGTGATAAAAGCGGTAACTTAGTCAACAACCAAGGCATGGTAGTGACAGGATATCCGGCAAGTGTGGATGAGAAAGGTAACATCACTGTGCAAAGCGGCGGTGTTCCGGCTGGGATGAATATCCCAACGGATATGATGGATGCGAAGCAATCTGATTTAGCTAAGTTAACGATTAACTTGAACTCAGAAGATAAAGTTAAAGATAAGCCTTTTGATCCAAACAAGCCTGATGATATCGCGACATATAACTTCAGCACTACCATGACAGCTTATGACAGCCAAGGTAACACCCATGAAATTTCTGTTTATTTTGTGAAGGATGCAGATAACAAATGGAGTGCATACGCTAAAGATTCTAGTGAAACCAAAGCTGAAAAGCTGGGGGAACTAGAATTTGACGGTAACGGTAAGCTAATGACTGAAAAAGTAGTCAAAGGTCCAAATCCTGGTGACCCAGATACTACGGTTCAATTACCAACAACGTTTGCTTTCCCATTCAAAGGCTTAAATGGTGCGAATGATGGTACTCTACAAGTTGATTTGGGCAAAACTCGTCAACAAAAAGTGAGTGAATCTTCAGTCAGTGCTATCGATGTGAACGGCTACCCAGCTGGTGAATACACCACCTTCAAAATCGAAGATAACGGTCTGATTGTTGCTAACTACTCCAACCAACAAAAACGCGTCGTGGGTCAAATTGCGTTATCTGCATTTGCTAACCCGAACGGTTTAGTTTCCCAAGGTGGTAACGTCTGGGCAGCGTCGAACGCTTCCGGTAACCCAATGGATGGCGTTCCGGGTGTAGGTCAATTCGGTAAGTTGACCAGTGGTGCGCTGGAATCGTCCAACGTGGATATGAGCCAAGAACTGATCAGCATGATCGTAATGCAGCGTAACTATCAGTCCAATGCCCAAACCATTAAGACCCAAGACCAGATGTTACAAACACTGGTTAACTTACGTTAATCCTAGAGGCTGGCGATGGATCATGTCATTTATACCGCAATGGGCGGGGCGCGTCATGCGCTTGAAAACCAAAGTATTGTTTCGAATAACATTGCGAACGTTTCAACAGCGGGCTTTAAAGCTCAACTGTCAGCGATGCGCGCAGTGCCTATTCACGGTGATACCGAGCAGACGCGTACGCTAGTTGTCGCATCAACACCGGGTGCGGATATGAGCCAAGGTCAACTGAACTATACCGGTAGACCGATGGATGTTGCGTTGAATGATAAACACTTTTTGGCAGTCGCTTTAGGCGATGGCACGGAAGCGTATACCCGCAACGGTAACATTCAAATTTCGCCAGACGGTGAATTAATGATTGGTGAGCGTGTGTTGCAAGGGGATGGCGGGGCTATCAACGTGCCACCTAACGCGGAATTAACCATTGGTAACGATGGCACCATTACGGCTTTGCTGGCAACCGATCCACCAACCATGTTGGGACAGATTGGTCGCCTCAAAGTGGTTGAAGCGCAGCCGCAAGACTTAGTCCGTGGCGAAGATGGATTATTCCATTTATCTCCTCAGGCACAAGCAGCAAATGGCGAAGGATTACCCATGAGCGAGCGTGCTATCGTGACTTCCGGCGTGATTGAAGGAAGTAACGTCAATGCCGCTGAAGCCATGGTCTCCATGATAGCCAATGCTCGCCATTTTGAAATGCAAATGAAAGTGATCCACAGCGCAGACGAAAATGCGCAGCGTGCCAATCAACTACTGACTATCAGTTAATCACTAACAGCTAGCCGCTAGTCGGCAAATGTTAGTAAGGAATGACTATGATCCGCTCTTTATGGATTGCAAAAACAGGGCTTGATGCTCAACAAACTAACCTTGACGTGATTTCCAACAACTTGGCAAACGTCAGCACTAATGGCTTTAAACGCCAACGTGCGGTATTTGAAGACTTACTGTACCAAAACATCCGTCAACCGGGTGCGATGAGTTCAGAACAAACTTCATTACCATCAGGTTTACAAATGGGTACAGGTGCGCGCCCAGTGGCGACCGTACGTATTCATAGCCAAGGTAACTTAAACAAAACTGGCACGACCACGGATATCGCTATCAAAGGTCAAGGCTTTTTACACGTTCAAATGCCAGATGGTACTGATGCTTATACCCGTGATGGTGCTTTGCAGCGTAACCAAGATGGTCAGTTAGTGACATCGAGCGGTTATCAAGTGGTTCCGGCGATCATGATCCCAGAAAATGCCAACAGCTTGAGTATTGCCCGTGATGGTACGGTTTCTGTCACCGTGTATGGGGATAACCAACCACAGCAAATCGGTCAAATCACGTTAACCACCTTTATTAACGATGCTGGCTTAGAAAGCATGGGTGAAAACCTGTATATGGAAACCGCAAGTTCAGGTGCACCGAATGAGAGTGCTCCGGGTACTAATGGTGCAGGGTTGCTGTATCAAGGTATGTTAGAAACCTCAAACGTTAACGTTGCCGAAGAGTTGGTGAACATGATCCAAACTCAACGCGCATACGAAATTAACAGCAAGGCAGTTTCTGCATCAGACCAAATGCTGCAACGTCTGACACAGCTGTAAGTAAGGATGGCAGTTCATGAATAACATTGTGAACTGCCTTTCGTGATGACAAAGGTATCCAGTAGCAAAAGAGTCGCATGATGATTGAAAACGGTATTGTTCCTAAGCGGAAAAAAACAGTGTTACAGACCACAAAATCCGTCTGTTTGGTTGCGGCAGTGGCGGTCACATTAAATGGCTGTGCACATATTAAGCCACGCCCGCTGGTGGACACACAAACCAGTGCAGTACCGACTGCACCCACAGCACCCGCTCCTAACGGTGCTATTTTTCAAAGTGCTCAACCTGCTTACTACGGCTACCAGCCGCTATTTGAAGACAGAAGACCACGTAACGTTGGCGACATCTTAACGATCAACCTACAAGAGAACGTGAGTGCGAGTAAAAACTCGTCGGCAAATGCAAACCGTAGCGGAAAAACCGGATTTTTGGCAGCGATTCTGCCTGGATTTATGCAAGGTTGGTTAGGCGGTAGCAACACAGAAATTGATGTGAAGGGAAACAGCGATTTTAACGGTAAAGGTGGCGCAAATGCCAACAATACCTTTAAAGGCACAATTACAGTAACCGTTGACCAGTTATTAGCAAATGGCAATTTGCATGTCGTGGGTGAAAAACGCATTGCGATTAATCAGGGAACGGAATCTATTCGTTTCTCAGGGGTAGTTAACCCACGCACGATTGGCGCAGATAACAATGTAAGTTCCACGCAAGTGGCTGATGCTCGGATTGAATACGTTGGTGATGGCTATATTAACGAATCCCAAACAATGGGGTGGTTACAGCGTTTCTTCTTAAATGTATCCCCTTACTAAGTGAATATCCGTCAGCTAATAGCCGAGAAAAATCAATGAAAAACAAATTATTCGTTCTCATTTCATTTGTTTGCCTTTTCGGGAGCCTATTTGTTGCTCCTGCCTACAGCGAACGAATTAAAGATCTCACCACAGTACAAGGGGTGAGAGATAACCCATTAATTGGTTATGGTTTAGTGGTTGGATTGGATGGAACGGGTGACCAAACCATGCAAACGCCCTTTACCACTCAAAGCTTAAATAACATGTTGTCCCAAATGGGCATTACCGTTCCACCAGGCACCAATATGCAGCTGAAAAACGTTGCCGCAGTTATGGTCACGGCGAAGATGCCGCCATTTGGTCGCTCTGGTCAATCGGTGGATGTGGTTGTTTCCTCGATGGGTAACGCAAAAAGCTTACGTGGTGGTACCTTGTTGATGACCCCATTAAAAGGGGTTGATGGGCAAATTTACGCGATGGCGCAAGGTAACGTTTTAGTGGGCGGCGCAGGGGCTAGCGCGGGTGGCAGCAGTGTAAAAGTCAATCAGCTTAATGGTGGGCGTATTACGGATGGCGCAACGATTGAGCGTGAACTGGCCAGTAGCTTTGGGCAAAGTGGTGCTATCAACCTGCAACTTAACGAAGATAGCTTCGCATTAGCGCAAGACATTTCAGATGCAATTAACCGTCTGGGGGGAATGGGGTCTGCACGCGCATTAGATTCACGAACTGTTCAATTACTCGTTCCTGCAAATAATACAGACCAAGTCCGCTTTTTATCACGAGTTCAAGAGCTGAATGTGCGCACACCGATGGCAGAAGCCAAAGTTATCCTGAATTCACGCACCGGCTCTGTGGTGATCAACCGCAGTGTTACCTTAGACAGTTGCGCGGTCGCGCATGGTAGCTTAGCTGTGACGGTTGACCGTCAAACCCAAGTTAACCAACCGAATACGCCATTTGCTGGTGGACAAACGGTGGTCACTCGTAACACAAATATTGGCGTGAAAGAGCAAGGTGGGGCGCTACAGAAAGTGAATGCAAGCGTTCAGCTTAACCAAGTTATCCAAGCGCTCAATACGTTAGGGGCAACGCCAACAGACTTGATGTCTATTCTGCAAGCGATGGAAAGTGCTGGCTGCTTACGTGCGAAATTGGAGATCATCTAATGAGCGATATGCAGTTATTACAAGGGGCTGCGTATGATGTCCAGTCGCTCACCAGTTTAAAAGGCGAATTAAACAAATCGCCAGAACAAGGGCTGCGTCAAGTGACGCAGCAACTGGAAGCGACATTTGTGGAAATGATGCTCAAGAGTATGCGTTCAGCATTACCGCAGGATGGCATGTTTTCCAGTGACCAAACGCGCATGATGACCAGTATGTACGACCAGCAAATTGCCCAAGATCTTGCCCAAAAAGGGCTTGGTTTTGGGGAAATGATGTATCAGCAACTGACCCGTGACCAATCGCCAAGTTCACCTGCACAAGGCGCTTTTATGCCACTCAATGAGCAGGATCTACAATCGTTACCGCCGTTTGCTTTAGAGCAAATGGTACGACGATTCGCTCCTGCCATGGGGGATGCACTGGCATCGCCATTTAAGCAAATCAAATCCTTATCACTCAATAGCAGCAATTTTATCAATCAACTGATTGAGCCTGCTAAAAATGCCAGTGAAAAAAGCGGTATTTCTCATTTCTTAATTCTGGCGCAAGCGGCATTAGAAAGCGGTTGGGGAAAACGCGAAATTTTGACGGCGGAAGGCAAAACCAGCCATAACTTATTCGGTATTAAAGCGGGTAAAAATTGGCAAGGACCGGTCACGAATATTATGACCACGGAAGTGATCAACGGCAAAACTATCAAAATGCGCGATGATTTTCGTGTTTATGGTTCCTATGAAGAGGCGATTTCCGACTATATCAGCCTGTTAACGGAAAATCCTCGCTATAAAGACGTTAAACATGCCGCAACCCCTGAAATTGCCGCACGTCGACTTCATAAAGCGGGATATGCGACTGACCCCGGATATTCAGACAAACTGATCACGTTAATTAACCAGATTCGTGGTTCGGGCAGTGTGGCGAATACCTCGGCGTCACGGGCTATTCAAGCTTATAACATCGACTTAAACGATATCTTTTAAAGTGTCGCAATAAATCAAAGTTTGCGCTAAACATTTGCGCCAATTTTCCGATAAATAAATAAGTGAAAAATTTTGAGTGGCTAGCGCTGAGATTGAGTCAGCCAATCAAAGCGCTCAGTCCCAAGAATAGGAAAAGCTTATGCTGAACAATGTAATGAATAATGCGCTCAGTGGTGTGAACGCTGCGCAAGGCGGGTTAAGTGTTATTTCTAACAACTTAGCGAACGCCGGCGTAGGTTACTATCACCGCCAAAGTGCTGTTTTCGGGGAGAATCCCGGTACGATGACACCTAATGGTTATTTTGGTAACGGCACCTATTTCAGCCATGTTCGCCGTGAGTTTGATGAATTTGTTAATGCGCAATATAGCCAATCCCGCGCGCGTAGCGGTGATTTCGAAGCGTATGTGAAAAACTGCAACAAAGTTGATGATTTGCTGACAAACGATGTCGAAGACTTGTCTGGTAGCATCGGAAGCTTCTTTACTGCACTGGATACAGCTAGCAGTGATGCGAGCGACAAAACGCTGCTTGATGTTTTCTTAGGTCAATCCAACGCGTTAGTTTCTCAATTCAAAGAAGCTGATAAGCAACTGCAAGAGATGGAACGTGATATCAACCGCCAAATTGAAAATAAGGTGAAAGATATCAACATCTACGCAGAAAAAATTGCGGGATTAAACCAACAAATCGCGCGCGTGCGCTCCGTCAGTGGTTCAGAGCCTAATGACCTGCTGGATGTGCGTGACCGCTTAGTGAATGAAGTTAACTCGCTAGTTGGCGTTAAAGTTATCGAGCAAAACGGTAACTACAACGTGACCTTTGCCAACGGTTTACCGTTAGTCACGGGCGAAAAAGCTAACCGCTTAGAAGCGGTGCCATCTTCAAAAGATGACAGCCGTTTTAGTATTGGTTTTGTGGGGGCGAATGACCAAGTTCGTGAAATCCCTGACGAAGCGTTCAAAGGCGGTGAATTGAGCGGTATTTTGCGTTCACGCCAAGAAGTGCTCGACCCTGCTTATCAAAAAATCAATAAATTAGCGTTAGTTTTCGCGACTAAATTTAATGAAATCCACCAAAAAGGCTTTGATTCTAATGGCGAAACTGGCAAAGACTTTTTCGCGATTGGTAAAGGCTCTGTGGTCAGCAACACCTACAATACTGGCAAAACTGACTTTGACCTGAGTTACAGCGATGTTTCTCAAGTGACGGGCAAAAACTATGAAATGCGTTTTGATGGCGGCAAATGGAATGTGACCCGTTTACCGGATGGCGTTGACGTCAAAGTTGATACTAGCACTCCAGGCTCACTGAAATTTGAAGGTATTGAACTCAAAATCACGACCAATTCTCCTGCACAAGGAGATACTTTCGTCGTTAAACCGATGAATGGCGTGATTAACAGTATGTCAACGCTAGTGACGGATTCTTCGCAGTTTGCAAAAGCAGGCAGCAAAGATGGTGGTCCAGGAGACAACGAAAACATCAAAGAGTTAGTTAAGCTGCAAGATCAAAAACTGATTGATGGTGGCTCGACGTTCTCTGATTTTTACGCAACATTAGTCAATGATGTGGGAAGCCGCACTAAGCAAGCGCAAATTGATTCTGAAACCCAGAATAAAATGACCGAAAGTTTCTATCGCCAAGAGCAAGAAATTTCAGGGGTCAACATGAATGAAGAGAGCATTCAGATGCAAAAAATTCAGCAATTCTTTAATGCTAATGCTCAGGTATTAAAGACGGTTGATGATTTATTCAATGCATTAATGCGTGCGTTCTAATTAATTAAAAATACTGGGTTTTAATCAGAATTTAATAAGGATTTAAGCGATGCGTTTAAGTACCAATATGATTTTCCATCAACGCTTGCAGGACATGAATAGCGCTCAATCTCGTTGGATGGAGGCAGGGAGCCAAATAGCTTCAGGAAACCGCGTAAATAAGCCTTCGGATGACCCACAAGCGTCATCCCAAGCCGTGCGTATTAACCAGTCTGAAAACCGTAACCAGCAGTATGTGACCAGCCGTGGTTTCGCGAAAACAGGTATGACGCTGCAAATGAGTATTCTGACTCAAATGACGGATGTCACGACGCAAATCGATACCACTATCATTCAAGCCTCTAACCAAGGTGCTCTGAGTGATAAAGACCGAAACTCACTGGCTGAGCAACTGACTGGTCTGAAAGATCAATTGGTTGCCCTGGGTAACACCACTGACGGTAATGGTCGCTATATTTTTGCAGGCTTTAAATCCGATAAGCCGCCATTTGAAATTGATGCTGACGGTGAGGTGCTGTACCACGGTGGCGATAAGCCAATCACTCAGAACGTCGCGAGTGAGCGTGAAATGACTACCTATTTCACAGGCGCACAAGTGTTTGAAACCGATGGTGCGGGTATGGTCAATGTGTTTAAAGCATTGAACGAAGGCATCAAAGCGCTGGGCATTCCACAAGAAAATGCACCGCAAGCGGATTTAGACAGAGCGCAAGCGGGTATAGACACGGCTAACCGTGGTATCAAAGCGGCATTGGATCAAATTTCCAATATCGAAGCGAAGCAGGGTTTACAGCTGCAAGAGATTGATAAACTTGATTTCTTAGCGGATACCCGTTCAATCCAGAATTCGGCACGTAAAAGTGAGTTGTTAGAGACTAACTGGACCGCAGCCACAACGGATTATTATAAAGAGAAGGCGATGTTCCAAGCTTCTCAAGATATTTTCAAAGATCTAAACAGCATGTCATTATTTGGCGGCCGTTAATTGATTTTTACCGCACCCTGTAGCAGTGGCATGTGTATCGGGTGCGGGTTTTCTTCTGAGATTATTTTCAATTTTCCCTTCTGATTTTTCTCGCCTAATTTTTTAGCGTTTTAATATTTATATTCCAATCTATATTTCCGCTTTTCTCGTTCGAAATAACAGAGTTTATTTTTCTGTTGTTGGCTTATAGTATTTTTCACGATAAATTTGACCTTTGTTTTTTGCTCTTTAATAAATTGCTGAGTAAACAATAGGTTATTTATTGACTGAAAATGGAAGGTATTTTTGTGTATTTTGCGCTAATCGGTTGTTGTGATTTGTTTTATCTCTGATAAGTTATAGTTCACTGCCGTACAGGCAGCTTAGAAAAGTAAGTTATATCCGCCGACAAGTTAAAGGGAGTTCACTGCCGTATAGGCAGCTTAGAAATTGATAACCTGTCGCGATAGGCACAATCCAACGTTCACTGCCACATAGGCAGCTTAGATGTATAAATATAAAAAACATGAATAGCGCATCCAGTTAATTACCCGATATAACTCTTTTTTATTTATCACCATAGAACGTACTTTATCCCTTAAGGAGGATATTCTTGATTTATCCCCTTTAGAGGATAATTCTCTTTTATCCCTTGTGGGGGATATTCTTGATTTATCCCCTTTAGGGGGTAATTTTCTTTTAGCCTTTATAGGGTATAAAAGAAATGATAATTGTCGGAGGTAAAATGAAAATAACAACTCCCCTTATGCTATCTACCACAATTCGTGAATATCGTAAGAAAAGCAAATTGACTCAAGCAGAAACTGCTGAACTAGTGGGAATTAAGCAGGCTACGGCCTCAGATTTTGAAAGCAAACCGGAGTCAACAAAACTTGGAACATTATTCAAAATTCTTGCTTCCTTAGAGTTGGAGCTTCGTGTAGTAGAGCGAGGTTCAACACTAGGTGAGGTTAAAGGCTGGGATAAGGAGTGGTGAGTGTCGAGAATTCAAACATTGTTGCTATGAATGGCGACTTGATAGAAATAGGGTAAAACGGACTGAAATTAATATTCACTCAGTAATTGATGATGAAGTAATTTAATAGTTATTAACAATATAGTTAATATATAGAAAATAAATGTTTTTTGATAAAAGATTAAATAGATTTTAATTTGTATTAAGCTATGAAATTCTGGCTTAATTCAGTTTTCAACATATTGTTAAATTTAGAAAACTCAGCAGCATTTTCTTCATAATGTTCAATGATAGTGCACATAATTTCTAATAGTGGATTGTCAGGAACATTTTCAATTAAGTGTTCTATTAATTTGGTTGTATGCTCGTAATTTCGGCGCGAGTAACGTGTACCAATAACAGGGTAAATTGAATGATTAACTAGGATGGTAATTTTATTTGGTATCATAGATATGTTTCCTAATCTAATGGTTGTGTTGGCAAGGTCTGATTTTCACCAGTGAAAATTCAGCAATATTTATTGGCTTTTTTAAACTAAAAAATTAGATTCATTTTTTTATATAAAAGCAGACTGTATTTTATATTATCTAGTTCTAATAAAAATCGATTTTATCGAAATAATTAATTGTTCTTTATTTCAATATTATTGGAGAAAGAAATGAAAACTCATGCAGAGTTACATAGTGAATGGATGAAAAAACCAGAATATCGTAGAGCTTACGAAATAGAAGAGCGAAGTAATACGTCGGTGGAGATAGTTATATTAGAGCTAGAAGACGAAAATGACTTTTTTGAAAGCTAGTAGGCTGAGTAAAATGAATGGCTAACATTACTTGGGTGACCTGCGGCTTAGAAGCCCGTAGGTCATATCAAACCCACAAATTAAACATCAACGACAGCTGCTCAAACGCTTGATGGATCAGGCGTTCTGTATAGCGTGGTAGGATAGAAATAATCAGCCCCAACATACTGATACCGATAGTTAATGTAAGGGGGAAACCTACCACAAACACCGATAACTGCGGCGTCATTCGGTTTAGAATACCGAGGGACAAGTTGAGAATTAAAAACAGCGTAATAAACGGCAGGGCGAGCATTAACCCATTGATAAAAATGGTATTCGCAAATTGCAAAAATACCCAAAAACCATCACGGTGAAGAGGGGCGGTTTGGATAGGGATCAGCTCAAATGAGTTTGTCAGAATATAAATCAGCCACAAATGCCCATCGAACGACAAAAACAGCAGCAGCGTGATTAAATTTAAAATTCGTCCAAGGATCGGCATATTGGGACCGCCGGTCGGGTCAAAGAACGTCGCGAATGACAGCCCCATCTGTAAACCAATCACTTCCCCCGCATGACGTACCGCGGCGAAAGCCATCTGCATGGTTAATCCCATGGCGGCACCAATCACGATTTGTTGTACACACACCCATAATCCCATCGCTGAAAATAGTGGAATGGTTGCGACAGGCAATTGTGGAGAAATGACTAAAACGGTAAAAAATGCGAGGGCGATACGTACCTTACTGATTGCCTGTTTTTCATTAAAAAACGGAGCGGTACCAAATAGGGCTAACAGGCGAACAAAAGGATAAAAACCTTGGCTTAACCATAGCGTGAGCGTTTCGCTGGTAATGGTTAACATGATCAGCCAATGATAAACGGTAAGTTACTAAACAATGTGCGGATATAGTCCGTAAGCAGGTTTAGCATCCAAGGTCCCGCGATGATTAATACCGCAATTACCGATAAAATCTTAGGAATAAACGACAATGTCATTTCGTTTACTTGGGTAGCCGCTTGTAGCAGGCTGATAATTAAACCCGCTGCTAGAGCAGCTAACAGCAAAGGCGCCGCCAGCATCAATGCGATTTTCATCGCTTCCGTTCCCATTGCCATTACAGATTCAGGTGTCATATGTGCTCCTAATTAAAAAAGCTTTGGGAAAGGGAACCGAGTAGTAACTGCCAGCCATCGACTAACACAAATAGCATTAGCTTAAACGGCAATGAAACCGTTGCAGGTGGCACCATCATCATCCCCAACGCCATCAATACGCTGGCAACCACTAAGTCGATAATCAAAAATGGGATAAAGATAGTAAAACCAATCTGGAATGCCGTTTTTAGCTCACTGGTAATAAACGCCGGAATTAAAATGCGCATTGGCACATCTTTGGCCTCTTGGATATCACCCACTTTGGCGATACGCGCAAACAGCGCTAAATCAGATTCCCGAGTTTGCCCAAGCATAAAGGTACGCAGTGGCGCAGTGCCTTTTTCTAATGCGGTTTCTAGGCTAATTTTATCTTCGCTAAAAGGTTGATATGCCTCGCGATAAACCTGATCGGCAACCGGGGACATCACAAAGAATGTGAGAAATAAAGCTAAGCCTAATAAGACTTGGTTCGGTGGTGCTGACGGTGTGCCTAGGGCGTTACGGAGTAACCCTAATACGATGATAATACGGGTAAAACTGGTCATCATCAGCAACATTGCAGGGATAAAACCCAGCAAGGTTAAAAACAGTAACGTTTGAACGGGCAACGACCAGGATTGACCACCATCGGCCAATGTATGGCTGATTACGGCAGGCAATGCCGCAGAGGCAGATTGTGGCAGAACAAGTAACAGAGCGCTGATAATGGCAGCAGGTTTTAAAGGTGACATGGGCGCTTCCGGTTACTGTTTTTCAGGTGCCACAGCGTTTGCAGCATCCTGTTTTTTCTTGAAAATCGACTGAAACGTTAACGGTTCAGAGGCAAAGTTCACAACATCATTTTCTAGTGGTGCAGGGTACTGGTGCAGCAAATTCACGGATTGTGATGTGACGCCCAGCACTAAATACTCGTTATTCACTTCCACCACGACAACGCGCTCTTTGCCACCGAGAGTACAACGGCCTTTCACATTAATCAGTTGTTGCTTAACAAGCGGATTACGTCCAAACCCAAATGTTTTAAACAGCCACGCACCCAGTAAGATCAGTAAAATGATCCCGCCAAGAGCGCCTGAAATCTGCGCTAAGCTATCATTTTGGTTGATAGCTTGTGCGGAGTGACCTTCGCCGCTGACAGTGCTGGTCAAAAAAGGCTTTTGAGTGTGCGCGGAATCAACCTGTGAAGGTGATGTCTGCAAGGATTCCTCGGTTTGCAAAGGTGCGGCTGTTTCGTCAGACATTTTTAACGGCTCAAGCGGCGCATACGTTCTGATGGTGTGATGATGTCAGTGATACGAATACCATAATTGTCTGACACCACGACCACTTCACCTTGGGCAATTAAATAGCCGTTGATCAGGATATCCAGTGGTTCACCAGCTAAGCCATCTAAAGAAACCACAGAACCTTGAGACAGGCTCAGCAATTTTTTAATCGTCATTTTAGTGCGACCCAGTTCCACTGATAGGCGAACCGGAATATCCATGATCATATCGACATCAGATAACTGATTTAATGGATTTTGCCCGTCGAAATTATCGAAATTTTGCATACCTGCGGAGGCGGATTCCGCTTGTTTTTGCTGTTCCAGCGCCTCAGCCCACAGATCCTCTTCATTGTGGTTGGTTGATGCATCAAGAGAATTCTTCGCCTCACTCATTGGTACTTTCCTCATCTAGAGTGTTTAAAACAGGATTAATCAAATGTTCCACACGCAGCGCATACTGGCCGTTTTGGGTACCGTATTGACTGGTTAATACTGGCACGCCATCAACATTGACGATAAGACGGTCAGGTTTCTCGATAGGGAGCACATCCCCTTTTTGCAATTGCAGTAAACGAGAAATACGCAGCGGGATCTCAACCAAATTGGCAATCAGTTCAAGTTCTGAACGTTTTACTTGCGTGACTAAATTGGTTACCCACGCTTCATTTTCTTGATGCCCTTGTTCCATTGGTGGGTTAATTAACCGCTCACGTAATGGCTCAATCATGGCAATAGGAATACAGATACTGAATTCACCGACGGTATTACCAATTTCCACTAAGAACGGGGTGGTAACCACGATATCGTTCGGGGAAGTGGTGATGTTGGTGAATTTAACTTGGATTTCAGAACGCACATATTCGACTTCCACGTCAGCAATTGGCTTCCACGCATCACGATAAGCGCCTAAAGCCAGCTTCAGCATACGGTTGATAATACGTTGCTCTGTATTGGTAAATTCTTTGCCTTCCGAACGAACAGGGAATCGACCATCTCCCCCAAACAGGTTATCCACGGCGATGTACACTAACGCAGGTTCGAAAGTGAATAGTGCGGTACCGCGAAGCGGTGGCATATGGATCAAGTTCAGGTTTGTTGGAACTGGCAAGTTACGCGCAAATTCATGATAAGGTTCGATTTTGATGGCGCCAACCGTGATATCCGGGCTCCGGCGCAACATGTTAAACAACCCCATACGAAACTGACGGGCAAAACGCTCATTAATAATTTCCAAGGACTGCATACGTTCACGAAATACCCGACGTTGGGTATTCGGGTCATAAGGGCGAACGTTGTCTTTACCTTGAAGATCCGTGGATGGCTGCTCGCTTGATGGCGCATCATCATTGAGTAGCGCATCAATTTCAGCCTGAGATAAAATATTATCGCTCATGGGTCTTATCGCAGAATAAAAGTAGTAAATAACACGTCTGAAATATCCTGATCGGTATCGCCTGGGATCAGGGTAGGGGTAAGTGTCCCCTTAATATCTTTCATTAATTGCAACTTACCTTCGTTAGTACCCATGTTTTTAGATTGCTGTTCTGACAGCAATAACAGTAGGCGGCTACGCACTTCTGGTAGGTATTCATGAAGTTGCTTACGCGACTTTTCATTCGCTAGACGTAAGGTGATGTGGATATAGAGCACGCGATCTGCCGCATTGTTTACCCCTGGCAGGTTAACGGTAAACGGTTCTAACTCCATAAAAATCGGTTGAGGCATATTTGGGCGTTTTTCTTCCCCATTCGCAGTCTCCTGCGCCTCTTGTTTTGTCGTCCACCAGCTGTAACCACCGAAACCTGCACCGGCTAAGGCGATGAGGGCAAACAGTAAAATTAACCCTTTGTTCGAACGTTTAGATTGATTGCGTGAAGACGACATGTTGCAAAATTCCTGTTGTAAATGCCAAACCCATACGGAGTTTTATACTTTATGATCTCTAGCATTATCCCTAGATTGGGAAGAGTTAAAGGAGTGAAAAACGAAACAAAAAGGCGGTAACTCGACGCTTTAGACCTGAAATTACCGCCATTAGATTATTTCTTAGGCAAAGGTATTAATTCCACCTTGATGTGTTGGCAATTTAACCCCACTCACGCTGGCATGAGATTCACTGATACCAACCGCGCCCATTGTTGGATGGGTTGGCTGAATTTGCCCATCATGTTGGCGAGATTGCTGTTCCGCGTTTGATTGACCGCTAAAATTATCTTGCCCCACAGAGCCTTGCGCTAAATGAATACCACTTTCCTGCAATGCACTGCGCAGGACTGGCATCATGCTTTCCATCGCAGCACGAACATGGCTATGTGGAGAAACAAAGTGCATCACGGCTTGATTATCTTCGATACGTAAATGCACATTTAGGGAACCTAACTCTTCAGGATGTAAGCGAATTTGCGCTTGAGAAACCCCTTGGCGAGAGAAAAACAGCATTTGTTGGCTAAGTTGTTGTTGCCAAGCTTCAGTACCAAATGGCGCAGCAAGGTTCATGGTTGGCGTTGGCATTGCAGGCGTTGCCGTTGGCATTGGTGTGGCAGATGGTGTCGCCATAATACCGGCTACATGCGTTACAGAAGGTGTCGCTGTATTGTTAAATGCGCTGCTTTCAGTTTGAACACTAAAAGCCCCTTTAGCACTGTTTTGCAGATTCTGGGTATTTTCAGCCGTTGCACTGGCGATTTGTGACAATGATTCTGTGCCTGGCGTTTTTTTACCAAGCGACATCGCATCTTGATTCAGATCTTTCGTTGGGATTGTGCGTGGATTATCCAGTGCAAATAACGCTTGATCGCGACGCTCACCGACCTCTTTTTTGCTCATTAAAGCGAGTGTCGGTTCATCGGCTTCCCCGGCGAGCTGCAATTGTGCTCCAGCCAAGGTTTTATCATCAAATGGCGTCACGTTACGCGCCACATCTGTCAGTTGTTGCAGTGTTTGAGTGAACGGAGTTGCAGAGGGTTTCTCCGCACTGGTTTGCGGGTTAGCGGCCGCTTGAATACGCTCATCCATAGCTTGTTTTAATTGGCTAATTAAGGCGTGTTCCTCGCCTTGTTTACCCGTTAATAGCTCCGCTTGCAGTGGTGATTGTGCATTGAGGTCACGGCGGAAATTCAGCTGTGCTAAGGTATTTTCAGCTTGTTGTTTTTGAGTTAACTGATTTTCTGTGGTCGCGATTTTGTCCGTTGCTAATGGCGCGTCAGTGGATTTTTCTGAGGCGGCAGTGGCTGCATCAGATTGTTTTTGCTCACTGATCTGTTGATTCAAAGGCGTTTCGTTAGCAGTGCCATTAAGCGTTGGGGCGCTATCACCATTTTTTTCTGGTAATTGCTGGTTTTCAAGAACTGCCTGAAAGGGTACGGCAGGTGCTTGATTTTCATCAATCTGCTTGTCTCGCGGCTGTTCTTTTGCTGCATTAGCGGCAGGGGCAACCGGTAACAGGTTTGCATTGACGTCCATTTATTGGGTTCTCCGTAAAGTCGCGCGTTGAGCAAATTCATCCATCTGTTTCTGCTCTAAGCGATTTTGACGTTGGCTTTGAGTGTGTTCTGCACGCTGGATCAAGGTATCGAACGCATTGACGCGTTGCTGTTTTTCTTGCCAATGACGATTGGCGTCACTGACACGTTGTTCCCAGAGCGTTAACTGTTGCTGTTGCTGCTCAATAGTTAGCTCCAAGGTCACAAGAAATTGCTGATAGTTTTGCCATTTGTCCGAGTCCATGCCCGTGTGCAACGTTTGGTTTAATTTCTGCCGATATTCCGACTGATAGTTTTCCAACATGTGCAATTGCTCCGCCATTTGCGTGTGCGTTTGGCGGACTTGTGCAAGGACTTTAGCCGCTTCCTCTGAGGCATCTTCTGCTAAGCTCAGTAAGGTTGCTAATGCATGACTATTGGACATCGCATTCCTCGTTATTCATTGGGAACAACATGAGCCAGTTGTTCACAAGCGGTTTGATAATCACAACGTTCATCAATATCTTGCTGTAAAAACTTCGACATTCTTGGGTAATACTGAATTGCGGTATCGAGCATTGGGTCGCTACCCATGGCATAAGCGCCGACGTTAATCAGGTCACGGTTGCGTTGATAGCTGGATGTGAGCTGTTTAAAGCGCTGGATCTTACGATAATGTTCTTTGGCGATAAGCTCCGTCATTGCACGGCTAATGGACGCTTCAATATCAATGGCAGGGTAGTGCCCAGATTCTGCCAATGAGCGCGACAGAACAATGTGTCCATCTAAAATAGCGCGAGCGGAGTCGGCAATCGGGTCTTGTTGGTCATCCCCTTCGGTCAATACGGTATAAAAGGCGGTAATCGAACCGCCGTTTTTACCATTACCAGCACGCTCAACCAATGCAGGTAATTTTGCAAACACGGACGGTGGATAGCCTTTGGTTGCCGGAGGTTCACCGACAGCAAGCGCAATTTCACGCTGTGCCATGCTGTAGCGTGTGAGTGAATCCATGATAAGCAATACGCTTTTACCTTGATCACGGAAATATTCTGCGATGCGGGTAGCGTAAGATGCCCCTTGCATTCTCAGTAACGGTGAAACATCAGCAGGCGCGGCGACGACAACGGCACGGCGTAACCCTTCAGCACCTAAGATATTTTCAATAAAGTCTTTAACTTCGCGCCCACGCTCACCGATCAACCCAACGACAATAATGTCCGCTTGAGTGAAACGCGCCATCATGCCGAGTAAGACGCTTTTACCGACGCCAGAGCCTGCAAACAGCCCCATACGTTGACCGCGACCGACAGTTAACAGTGAGTTAATCGCTCGTACGCCCACATCTAAAATATCGTGGATTGGTGTACGCTCTAGCGGGTTGATGGATGGCGTGATTAGCGGCGCACGTTGTTTGGTTTCCAGTGGTCCTTTGCCATCTAATGGAGTGCCTTGAGCATCTAATACGCGCCCAAGTAATTCATTGCCGAGTGGCAGTAGGCGACTCGTTTGTCCGTCTTCTCCCGAAGTTTGCGCATACACGCGCGCACCCGGGGAAATACCTTCGAGGTCGGAGAGCGGCATCAACAACATGCGAGGACCGTTAAAGCCAACCACTTCGCAGACAACTTCGTCAGTGCCACCATTAATAATGCGTTCGATATAGCAGGTGGCGCCTAAAGGCATCTTAATGCCTTCGGCTTCCATCACGAGACCTGTAATTTTGGTCAAACGTCCATAGCGGCGTACCATCGGAATGCCTTTCATGCGTGACTCTAAGTCATCAAGAGACGCTATCCAACGGCCGAGTCTCGCAGTCATGACAAGCTCTCCGGTGCATACAGACGGCATAATTCTTGCCAGCGAGTGGCTACGGTCATATCAATTTCACCATCTTCAGCGACCACGCGACAGCCACCCATATGCAGGCTTGGGTCGGCGACTAAGCGCCAGCCATTCAAGTCTAACAATGAGCCTAAGTGTTGTTCGATAAGCGCCACATGATTCGGGTTCACATGCAGTTCAGGCTGGCTTGCAAATATCGGTTTTTGTTGCATTAAATGGCTAATTTCTTCTAACAGCGCGGTGCCATCGCATACCGTAGATTGTCCCAACACTTGCTTCGCGGCAGTTAGCGCGATTTGCAGTAATTTGGTGGTAACGACGGTATCAAAAGTATCCAGCGAATAGTGAAATTCTGATAATAGTTTTTGCCACGTTTCAATTACCGGTTGTTGAAGGGCGAGGGCTTGCTCGCTCCCTTGCTGCTCACCAGAACGTAAGCCTTCCGTAAAACCAGCTTGATAACCCTCTTTTTGACCTTTTTCAAAGCCTTGTTGAAAGCCCGTTTTCTGGGCATCCTCTTTGATGTTATCCAGCAAGTTGATCTGCTCGAGCACTTCTTTTGGCTCTAAGCAGGGGACTTTCGGCGTGTTTGGCTCAGGAACGTCATTCAACGGCGGAATAGCCGATGAATTCAGATCCCATTGATTAAGTTCCCGTAACTGCCAAGGCTGCCACTGCTGATTATTTTTGGATGTATTAGACATACACGTCGTCTCCACCACCAATCGCGATTTCGCCTTTCTCCATTAAGCGGCGAACAATCATCAGAATAGCCTTCTGCTCGGTTTCCACTTGTGACATACGAACTGGCGCTCGAGATTCCAGATCGTCGCGAACAATCTCGGCTGCACGCGCGGCCATATTGTTGAGGAAGTGGTCGCGCAGTGCTTGGTTGCTGCCTTTGAGGGCAATAACCAGCGAGTCGGTAGACACGTCTTGCAGAATGCGTTGAATGCTGCGGTTGTCCACTTCGATAAGGTTTTCGAACAGGAACATTTCGTCGATAATGCGCTGAGCCAGCTCACCATCGTAATCACGCATGGCATCGATAACGCTTTCTTCTTGCTGATTTTTCATCAGGTTGATAATTTCTGCCGCGGTTCTTATGCCACCCATTTTGCTGCGTTTGAGGTTCTGGCCGTCTAGCAGGTTGTTCAGTACTTCGGTCAGCTCGGCTAATGCGGCTGGCTGAACCCCACCAAATGTCGCGATACGTAGCATAATATCGTTACGCTGACGCTCTTCGAACAGTTCTAAAACATCGGCCGCTAAGTTGCGTTTTAAGTGAACCAAGATTGTGGCGATGATTTGTGGATGCTCGTCGCGAATAATATCGGCAACCGTTTGTGGCTCCATATAGTTGAGGCTTTCGATACCCGAGGTGGTCTCTTGTTTCTCAAAAATATCTTCCAACAGGCTGGCAGCACGTTCTTCCCCAAGGGCTTTGACCAACACCGAACGCAGATAGTCGTTGGTGTTGATATTTAAGGCGGCAAACTGAATTGCCGACTCTTCAAACTCGGTGAGTACTTCCGCCAGTTCGTTGTTGGAGATTTGGCGCATGTTGGACACCGCCATACTCAACTGCTGAACTTCTTTGGGATTTAGGTGCTTAAACACTTCAGCCGCCTGATCTTCGCCGAGTGTCATCAACATCACGGCGCTTTTTTCTGTTCCAGTTAAATTCATTGGGATTTTCCTAACCACTGACGGATAACCATTGCCACGACTTGTGGGTCTTTCTCTGCCATTTCACGAATACGCTGGCTTTGAATTTCAGCGCTAACACGTTGGCGAGTAAGACGGCGACGGGTTTTCTCGTCCATATCTTCACTAATTTCTTCTTCCACCACGAATGGCGCTTTAACTTGAGATGCATTGGCAATGGACATTTCAGCATCAATTTGCGCTTGTTGGGTTTTGCGATATTTCACCCACTGAGGTTTGATACCAAAGCGCCACATAAACCACGCAATCAACGCAATCAGCAAGATTTTGCCGTAATCTAAAGCTTGACCAATCACCTGTGGGTTATTCAATAACGATGGCTCTTCAACCACTGGCGTATCGTCAGTAAATAAGGAGTTAGTGATATTGATGGAGTCGCCACGCTGCGCAGAATAGCCCATCGCTTCACGGGTTAATGCATCAATTTGCTGTAACATTTCCGGTGGGAGCGGCTTCATTTCTGGACCTTTCTCACCTTCTTGGGATTGGTAATTGACGATCACCGCAACAGACAGTCGGTCAACGACACCAATTTGGCGCTGTGTGTGACTGATTTTGCGATCCACTTCGTAGTTTGTGGTTTCATCACGCTGAGTATTGAGAGTGCCATTACGGGTATTCCCTGCGGTTTTTCCATCGGTGCTTTCTTTATTAGCATCAATCGGTGCGCTTGGTGCACTAACAGGTTGATTGGATAAGGCACCCGGTACGCCACTTGGACCGCCATTACTGTTTTGTAGGCTTTCGCTATTCTGGCGAGAACGTACCGCAGCGGCATCAGGAGTTTGATTTGGCTTGTACTCTTCAGAAGTCTGCTCAACTTTTGAAAAATCCATTTGCGCGGTGACTTGCGCGTGAATATTGGCACGACCGACTAATGGCGACAGAATATCTTCAATGCGCTCTTTAAGATGAGCCTCCATCTCTTTGGTCATTTTGATTTGTGCGCTATTGGCAGATTGTTGGCTGTTGTCGTTGTTGGTCAGCAGGCGACCCGTTTGATCGACAATGATCACGTTGGCGGCAGTTAAGCCGGTCACGCTGCTGGAAACCATGTGAACGATAGCGCTAATTTGCCCTTCATCCAACATTCTGCCTGGCAATAAACCGACAGTGACCGAGGCGGTTGGCAGTTTTTGTTCACGGACAAATAAGGTTGGTTTAGGGATAGCCAAATGGACTCGGGCGCTTTGAACTGGGCTGAGGGATTCAATGGTACGAGACAGCTCGCCTTCAAGGGCGCGCTGATAGTTGATTTGCTCACTAAATTGGCTGATACCAAATTGTTCTTTATCAAGCAGTTCAAAACCGGTATTGCCACCTTTCGGTAGACCTGATTGCGCCAGTTTCAAACGTAATTCATGGACTTTATCAGCAGGCACAAGAATAGCGCTGCCGTTATCCGCGATTTGATAAGGGACGTTCATCTGGGTCAATTGACCGACAATATCGCCACCATCTTTTGCACTCAGATTACTCAGTAGCACACGGTAGTCAGGGCTACGAAACCAGAGGAGCAGGGCGACAATAATAGATATCGCAGCAGCACCGGCAATAATTAATGGTATTTTAGGGTCGGCTTTGATGCTTTCGATCAGTGAGGCAAAACCTTTTTTGGCCTCCCCCGTATCTTTAGATGCGGTACTCATAAATATTCCCTGCTATGCAAACTAAACGGATGAATATACGTTTGGTGAAACAATCTTATTTCCCTCTTCGTAACCTCATTTTTTTACGCTGCTATTATTTATTGTCTTGATGCAATCTAATGACGGAATCAGCCTATAATTTTGGTGTTATTTATCGGCTTCAAGTAAAAAACGGTGTGGTAGGGTAGGCAAACTAAAATTCGTGACGGCAATTTTTTGCTCAACTTATCGACTAACCGAAGAGAACAAAATGACGATTCAAGCGATTGAAGGGGTGGTTTCCCAATTAAATGTGGTGGCAGCTCAAGCGGCACATAATACCAAACCCGTTGTAGAGCCGGTGGGTTTTGCCGATCATTTAGTGGCATCCGTGAACCAAATCAATGAAACCCGCGTACAATCTGCACAGAAGGTGCAAGATTTTACCCTCGGTAAGCCGGATGTTTCATTAAATGATGTGATGGTCGATATGCAAAAAGCCAGCTTGAGCCTACAAATGGGCATTCAGGTGCGTAATAAGCTGGTAGCAGCGTATCAAGAGATTATGTCAATGCCAGTGTGATTATCATTCATTAATATTTATGTATTGATACGAAACGCAGGCAATGCCTGCGTTTTTTATTTGTTTTTAAATTGCGAAGTAAGCATCAATAAATAAGTTAATCTATTATTATTTCCTTTTGTCATTTTTAATATAACTATTTCTTACTCATGTAGGGTGAATGGGTAATACACTAAACTAGTGTTTATTTTATGAGCTCAATAATAATGGGTATATTATGAATGATAATAATATTAGTGAAAATCACGGGCGAGATAATATTGCCAATAAAAAGGAGTACGAAAGTGTTATTAAAAAAGGTGCGTTCTTTATATTAAATAGTAGCGGTGAAACTATTAATTCTATTGTTGTTAGTTATTATTCAGGATTGAAAGGTAATAAAGCGATACAACGAATTGATAAGCTAGAGCATTTGGAAATGGCTGAGTCTGGATGTGAATTTACATACACGGTAATGGCATGGAGTCATACGGATTATTGGGATGTTGATTTCAAAATATCAACAGGAAAAACTATCTCTTATAGAAAACAAGCCTGTAATATACGATATTGGGATAATGGCATTGTGATTATTAATATAGTAAAAGATTTTAGGTTGTTTATAAAGTTCTCAAATTCAGGTGGTTGCCATAATTAATTTTTTAATAAAAATTGGAGGCAAATGGATAACGTAATAGAAAAATCACTTGCAACTAACCATACTGGTTATTTCTATGTGATGAACTGCTCTTTGCAGGAGCTAAAATCTGTTAGTGTCACGCACTCTACAGATTACCCTCATAGTATGCTTAATATTACTGCTGATTACAGTAACCTAAAAAATATGAGCACAACTAAATTAGGACATTCATTTCCATATGAGACCGGTTTTTTATCTCATTTTGATTACTGGACTGTTGAAATAGAAACAGCATCTGGGTACAAATATAAAACTAATGACTATTTTCTTTGTAATTTAAATTTCGACGATGATGGTTTTGTGTATATGGCTATTCTTCCCGATTTATCAGTCCATACTATTTTTTCTTATTCATCAGGATGTGTAAATCATTTAAAAAATAACTTTACAAAATAGGATTTATATCATGAAGAAAAAAATAATTTTATTAGTCTGTGTGTTGTATTCAAGTTTTTCAATGGCAAATCAGAATATTATAAATAAGGCATTTGCAGATAATTGTAATGCCTACCTCAACAAAGAAAAAAGAATTTCCACTATCACATTAGGTGAGCAAGATGTATTTAATAAAAGGGCTTTTTTTACAATAACTCTACGTGATGGAGATGCGGATACAAAGGAAATATCTATATTGGAATCGGTTGGGAACGAGTATGGTAGAGCAATGTTCCAGCTTATGAATACTGCATATTTATCAAATTCAAATATTAAAATAACTAGCTGTTCATCAAATAAAATCAGTGCAGCATCAATATCCTACAAATAAAATGTAAATTGTTTTGATAGTAAGAGGGTAATTATTACCCTCATTTTTATAAGTCGCTTAGATATTTCTGATTAAAAATAGGTTTACGTTATACATCAGGAAGTTCTATCCAGTTTTTTGACTAGCCAGAGACCACTTTGCTTCATGGCGTAGCCAAATAAAACGCCGACAATAAGTGACGGGATAGTCAATTGCCAATTTCCTTGTGCTGCAAAGGTTGCACAGGCACCAATAAAGGTTCCTGGAATATAGGCAAGCCACGATTTTTGGGCTTGAAAACACATGACAAAAGCGATAAATGTGGTCACAAAGTAGCCTGTAAAATTAGGTAGGTCATGGGTGAGTTTATCGCTATGAATAATAACTAATCCCCAAACAACACCACTTAGTGCTGTTAATGCTGTCACTAGCAAACCCTTCACACCATCTTTCGGATAGGCAAAATAAGCGGTACATCCTAAAAATCCCGCCCAACTGATCAAGCCAAATACATCAGCAACCCATGCCCATAGCCCAGAAAGAATAGCAGTCGTTAATGACAAAGAAAAAAGTAGTTTCACAATGATGACTTTATAAATAAGAATTTGGGAAAGCAGAGCATTGTATAGAGGGATTTTAATTGTTGCAATTAAATGATGGATAATCAGCACAGAGAAAAGACATGATGGTTAAGTTAAAAGTGCTAACGGTGAATTAAATTTAATTTTGGAAAATTGAATAGGGATATTGATAATTAATCGTTAAATAAAAATTAGCATCAATTTACATTGATGCTAATAAATATGGCGAGAAGAATAAAGATAGTTATTGGTTAAAGATTACCAACCGTAAGCAATACCTGCACCGAGAACGGCTCTATCCGAGTTATTCCAGGAAATAGAGCTACGCAAGTTTAAGTTTTGCTTAACTTGATATTGAGCACCAGCTGCGATGGCGTTACCATTTTTAAAATTACCTAAGCCTAATCCGGCGCTAAAACGTGTGTTGGTGGTGTAAGGAATATTGGTCATTGCAGCAACTGAAGCAATACCGGCATTTGCATCACGAGCTGTTTGGTGGATTTTACTTTCCATTTGGTCAACTCGGGTATTTATTTGATTGAGCTGCTGTGTTTGAAGTTTTTCTTGTTTGTCGAGTTTATCAAAACGGTCGATATTAAGCATTTGTTGATTACGTAAAATTAAATCAGCATGAGCTTTACTATTTTTTTCTGCATCTTCAATTAATTGGCTTGTAATTAGATCACTTTCTTTAATGTCTTTATCGAGTTTTTCTATAGCAATATTCAGTTGTTTGGTATCTGTTTCATGTTTTTTGTTTGTGTCATCAATTAATAAAGTTGTAATAGCTTCACTTCTAAAAACTTCATCATCAACATATTTTTTATTCTTTATTTCACGATCATCAAAGTTTTTTTCTAAATCAGATAAAGAGCTTTGTAATTTCTTAATGGATTTTCCTTTTTCATCTATGTTTTTTTCTTGATTATTATTTTCTTGATTTAAATCATTAATAGACATGTTTAATAAATTAATTGCATAATTATTATCTTCGATTTTATTCTCTAAATGGATAAGATTTGCTTTTGAGGAACTTGATAGAGGACGAGAGCGAGTTGATGAGGGTGATGGTAAATCGGCCGGAGTACTATGAGTCAATAAAGATTCATTTTTAATTAATGGTGATGATGCTTCAAGAACATACTCAAAAAAATCAATAGTAGGTTTCATTGTAAAAGCTATCTCGGTATACCTATCAATTTTAGCATTGGTTTTTCTATCATTTTCAACCTCGAAGGTATTTCTATTATCTTCATAAACATGCGCTGGATAATCATAAGGCTTATTAATTTCATTTTTTAAATTATTAATGTTATCACTAGAAAATGACTGAGATGATAAGGATGCTAAAATAGTAACACTGAAGGCACTAAGTAATGATTTTTTCTTCATAACGAAATATCCATATAACGTAAAAGGAATAAATATCGAAACTTATATAAGTCGATGTTTATGATCGGAAGGGAATAATAAGAGATATATTTTGGTGGGTAAAATCCGTTTTTTAATTTAATTAATTCGGGAAAATCGTGTTGGGTTAAGATTAGTACAATAGAATTGATGGTGGGAATAAAGTATAATTTCGGAGTGCTTTAAAGTAATTTAAAAATTAATTTTTACCACGCTAATAACTGAGAAATAGGGGAATATTAAATACATTCCCCAATCATGGTATAAGCTATTTCTTCACTTTATGGACGATATCAAAATATTTGGTTTTATCATCCTGTGATGGGTAAATTCGGTAAGTATATTCTTCCGGTGTCACGGTCACGTTTTCAACCACACGAGTAAACAGGACTTCACCCTTGTCATCTTTTGCGGTTAATGAACGGGTTTTACCATCTTCGCTGAATGACCAATCACCCTGCATTTTTGGCGCACCCTCAAGGGTTAGCATCTTAAACGTGCCATCAGGGAAATACTCTGCAAGTCCAAAGAAGTTCGCCACTTGTTTATCTGTTGCTGGCACTTCTTTTTTATCTTGATCGACAGCTTGAGTAGTTACCCAGACTTTATCAATCATAATCTCTTCATAGGCATTGGCTTTTTT
Organism: Providencia sp. JUb39; assembly: GCF_012272845.1. NCBI lineage: Bacteria > Pseudomonadati > Pseudomonadota > Gammaproteobacteria > Enterobacterales > Morganellaceae > Providencia > Providencia sp. JUb39. Next base: position 1,602,775 of record NZ_JAAWXD020000001.1, read on the forward strand.
TGCGCTAACAGCTTGTTTTGCAACAGGCGCTGTTGAGTTAGCTTGAGCCGTAAAAGCAGCAGTTGTGGACATCACAATCAGGGCGGCAATAATCGGTTTTAATTTCATAAGAACTCCATTTATTAAGATTAGAAATGTGAGTAACAAAATCGAACAGGTCTTCATCATTAATTAAACAGCGGGCAAAGCAAAGGTAAGAATTATGATTAAGTATTAAAAACGTAAGCTTATGTTGGGTTATGTATTCAAAGAAAAGAGGTTCCAGCAAACAAAACTCAGCTTATCCCATGTGATTTTTCTGTTAAAAACAGTATTAAATAGAAAGTCGAAATAAAATTATAGCTAAGCTATCTAATCAGTGTTAATTCAGATTTATATTTTGGTCGGTTTACCATGAAAAATTTACAAATACTTGTTTATACGGATTGTCTGATCTCAATCAAATACGTTGGATTTTGCCTGTAGAAAGGGGTTATACGGAGAATTTTCTGGTGATTTCAGATGTATTTTGTCTTAGATCATGTTATTTTTCTGTGAAATTTTCATCTCCAAGCCACTTTGCCATTTTTTGCATCTTTTGTGGGTAAAAAAAGGGCGATACTTTAACTTATAGGTTTAAGTAAAAATACATGGGCTTGAGTAAAAGTAATTGAATCAACAGGATTTTAGCTATGGCAGTAAGAGAAATTATTGAAATTCCAGATGAAAGATTGCGTATTCAGTGCAGTCCCGTTACGGATTTCGCATCAGTACAAACATTGGTAGATGATTTAATTGAAACCATGTACAGCACTGACAACGGCATCGGGTTGGCGGCAACGCAAATCGCCGAAACCAAAGCCATTATGGTGATTGATATTTCGGAAGAACGTAATCAGCCAATGGTATTTATCAACCCACAAATTATTGAGAGCGAAGGGGAGACGAGCTATCAAGAGGGTTGTTTATCCGTACCAGATGTTTACGCTGATGTGCCACGCTTTTTGCGTGTGAAGGTGAAGGCGTTTGACCGTGACGGCAAGGAGTTTGTTGTCGACAGTGACGAGTTTTTAGCGATTGTCATGCAACATGAAATTGACCATTTAAACGGTAAAGTGTTTATTGACCACTTATCCACGTTAAAGCGCAATATGTTGTTGAAAAAGCTCAAAAAGCAGCAAAGATTAAAACAGCAGTAAGTTCCCACCTATTTTACGGCTTCCCGAGACCCAACAAGTGTGATTCGGGGAGCTGCTATTGCGTGCTTTGTGCCAATTGGGTTGTCCTATTAAGTTAAGCGTCAGGTTAACTGCCTGACACTTTACCGTTTACTCGAGAGGTTTAATAACCCTTGGAGCATCGGGTTGATCAAATTGGCCGTAGCTATTATTTAATACCTTTTGTTGGTCGAGCTGTTTGATTTCTTTACTTAAAAAATTCAAATGATTTTGTAAGTGTTCTTTTGTCACTCGTTCGTTTTCAATGATCTGGTGTAGTAACTGCACAAAGTCGTCAGTAATAGGTTGTTCCTGCTCATATTCTTGAGTCAGAGCCGTTAAATTCTCAACGGCAAGGACATATTCAGTTTCTCGGGAGATTAATGACTCCCATTCCCCTGATTGTGCGAGCGAAACTAAGTTTTCACTTAATATTAAGACATTACGATATATTTCAAGTAAATAGAGAGGATTTTTATTGTCCACCTGGTTATCTTTCATCCACATTTGCACCGATTTGTTGCCATGCAGAGGCGATATCGGAGAGTAATTGGTAAACTTCTTGGACATAAGTCACGTTGTTTTCTATGTTGGCGCGGAGCAATTGCCGCGTCATGTATTCATACAAACTTGCTAAATTTTCAGCAAGTTCGCCACCAGCCTCGTAATTTAGCGATTGTTTTAATCCCGTGTCAATGATGTCGATTGCTTTTGAGATTTCTTTACCCTTTTCAGCAATGTTTCCCTGCTCCATAAAAATTTCCCCCCGTTTAAGGGCACTTAAGGCCCCTTTAAACAGGATTTGGATCAGTTGATACGGGGTCGCATTGGCGATTTCACTCTCCAAACTGACCTGCTGATAGGCTTGATTAGCTTTACGTTGATACATGCGGTTAACCTAAAAGTCTGCCTAATGAATTAGTCGTACTATTTAATGAACTCATCATCTTATCGAGGTTTTGGAATTGACGACGATAGATATCCATGGTGTTTTCAATTTGTTTATTGGTTTGCTCGATACGTTTATCGATACTTTTCTTTTTCTTCTGTACACCATCTGTGGCGTTATGCAGCGTACCTTCTTTGCTATCTAAGGTTTCTTTTAAGAAGTTAAAGTTCTCAGTGGCAAATCCAGTTTTTTCACCGTCACCAGCAAAGAATGTTTTTACGCTTGATGGGTTCTCTTTTAGAGCGGCATCGAGTTTTTTATTGTCGATTTCTAACGTACCGTCCAGTTTTTGCTTAATCCCCATTTTATTCAGCAGGTTTAATTCGCCGCTATCTTGTGAGGTACGTACTTGGGTACGTAAGGTGCTTTGAATTGCACGTAAGGTGGAATCGCCAATTAATGGTCCATTGGTTTTATCCGGTGCAGTACCTTTTTCGGTTGGGGTATATTTAGTCAGTTCTCTGGCTAAGGTTTGGAACTCATTATAGGCATCCACCCATACTTTGATTTTAGCTTTAGCTGGTTCAATATCTTCAGAGATAATTAAATGGTCGGATTTACCATCTTCACTCTCTTTCTTTAAAGACAGAGTTAAACCAGGAAATAAGTCTTTGGCTTCGTTGGTTTGTGACTCAAGGTCAAAGCCGTCGATATTTAAGAGAGCATTTTGCGGTGGAACTTTTTGTTCCATACCACTACTGGCTTCATCCACAATCGTGACTTTACCATCGACCAAGGTTGACTCAACATTCAGCACTTTTGCTAATTTATCATCGCCGTCAACACTGATGCTCATACGGCTATCAGTACCTGCTTTTTTCGCGGTGACAACGAGATGGTATTGGTTATCTTTATCTTTAATAACGGAAGCAGAAACGCCTTTATCCGATTTGTTGATAGCATCGGCAATTTCAATTAATGAGGTACTTTCATTATCGAGTTTGATAACAATCTTATCTTTTGCTTCTTTTTGCGAAGGTTGGGTAATCGTAATAGTTCGTTCTTTTGCATCACTACCCAGTAATTCTTTATTATCACTGTGTCCTTTGGTCGCAATAGTTTGCGCTTTAGCCAGTTGGGTGACTTTAATATCATGTACACCAGCAACCGCTTTACCATCGGTTTTCACATCAAAAGATTTATATTCACCACTCACTTTGGTGGTGCTGATATCTTCGTATTTTTTGAGATCTTCCGCCGCTTTTTTCAGTTTTTCTAATGAAGATTGCATTTTACCAAATGCACTGATTTGCGCATCATAGCTGGCTTTTTGCTGTGTTAATGGATCGAGGCGGCGCTTTTCCATTGCCTCTAATTGGTCCATTTGCACATTTAAGTCTAAGTTAGCCCCGATACCAAGTGTGGATATGCCTGCCATAAATCTCTCCTGAATATAAACCCTGAAAATAAATTCGTATTTAGTCCTTTATCGGCGAATTGGGGAAAAATATTAGACTATTCTGCGAAATAATAATGGAAGGAGTTAAACCGTAAAAAGCAGGTAATTAGGCTTATTGAATAAAAATGATAAGGATACTAACCATAATCGAAGAGTTTAATAAAAAATTTAGGGTGAAAAAAGCTGATTCCAGCGCGCTTTTGCCAATAGACGTGAAAAATTTTTATAAAAATGGCTAAAGGGGTTTTGGGCGCCGCCGATAATGTACTTGCTGACAAAATTTCTTAACAGAATACTCGTCATACTTCACGCTGTATCGGTGTTGGCTGCACTCAGTCACCCTAGTCACATACTTCAGTATGCTCCTAGGGATACCTTCGCTGGCCGCCTAGATACAGCCTTAATTATTTAGAGTATTAACACTGTAATATATTGAATAATAAAGGACATACATTATGGCACAGGTCATTAACACTAACATTCTGTCTCTGACTACTCAGAACAACTTAAACCGTTCACAAGGCGTACTGGGTACTGCGATTGAGCGTTTATCTTCTGGTTCACGTATCAACAGCGCAAAAGATGACGCTGCGGGTCAAGCAATCGCTAACCGTTTCACTGCAAACGTTAAAGGTTTAACTCAAGCAGCACGTAACGCAAACGACGGTATCTCTATCGCACAAACCGCTGAAGGCGCAGTTAACGAAATCAACGATAACTTACAACGTGTTCGTGAACTGACTGCTCAAGCACAAAACGGCACTAACTCTAAGAGCGACATCGAGTCTATCAATAAAGAAGTTAAAGCTCGTATGGAAGAAATTGACCGTATCTCTGAACAAACTCAATTTAACGGTGTAAAAGTATTAACTCAAGACACTAAAATGAGCATTCAAGTCGGTACTAACGATAATGAAACTATCTCTATCGGCCTGAAAAAAATTGACAGCAGCACTTTAGGTTTAACAGGCTTTGATGCAGCAAGCAAAGGCGATATGGGTAAAGAAATTTCTTTATCTGACTTTGATGCAATGAAAGGGGCTGTGGGTAAAGAAGTTGGCGCTGGTAATACAGATACAGCTTTAAAAGCAATGACTTTTACAGCAGCAGATGGTACGACTAATGTTAAATTTGATGAAGCTAAAGTCTATCAGAAACTTGATGCTAAAGGTGAACCTGACGGTAACAAAGTATATGTAGTTGGTAAAAGTGCAGATGGTAAAGAACATACAGTAGAAACTGAATTTGCGATTACTGATGGTGCTTCTGCTGCTGATGCATCAACAATTAAGTTTACTGATGGCAAAACTGCAATGGCAGAAAAAGATTTAGCTGCAATGAAACCATTAGACACTTTAGACAAAGCATTGGCTCAAGTTGATAGCTTCCGTTCAGACTTAGGTGCTATCCAAAACCGTATGCAGTCTACTATCAACAACCTGAATAACTCTGTTAACAACCTGAGCGCAGCACGTAGCCGTATCCAAGATGCTGACTTCGCTACAGAAGTTTCTAACATGAGCCGTGGTCAGATTCTGCAACAAGCAGGTACTGCTGTGTTAGCGCAAGCTAACCAGGTTCCACAAGGTGTTCTGAGCCTGTTACGTTAATTTAGACTTTTATAGTTTATTAAAGACCAGCTTTGCTGGTCTTTTTTTTGCCCGTTATACTTCGCGCCGCAGCGTTGTTGGCTGCACTAAATTACCCTAGTCACATACTTCAGTATGCTCCTAGGGATAATTCAGCTTGCCGCCTAGCTGCAACACGAATTATTTAGGGCGCGCTTTGACATTGTTAAGGTCAAAACAAAGGTCAAAGGCAAGGGCAAGGTCAAAAGAAAAAGCAAAAATAGACTCAAAAAATATTGGGCTTCATCAAATTTATTTAGGATAAAAAGAATAACGGCTGATTTAGTGCCTTACTCTGCGGATTGAAATTACGCGTAACACAGATAATGGCTACCTTTAGTTAAAACTTGAAGGGTGATTCAGGTTGTGAGTGATTTATATACTGCCGAAGGTGTCATTAATAAAAATAGCCTATGGGAGCGTTATTACCCTCTAATACGCCATGAAGCCCTGAAACTGCAAGTCCGACTTCCTGCCAGCGTTGATATCGATGACCTAATCCAAGCGGGTGGCATCGGGCTACTCCACGCATTAGAACGTTTCGATGCCTCATTAGGTGCCTCTTTTGCCACATACGCCGTGCAGCGGATCCGCGGATCCATGCTCGATGAACTGCGTAGCCGTGACTGGGTTCCCCGTAGCGTGCGTCGCCAAGCGCGAGAAATGACCAAAGCCATTGGTGAACTTGAGCAAAGTCTTGGGCGCAGTGCGACAGAGCCGGAAATTGCCAAAGCGCTGGATATCGATTTGGCAGAATATCGCCAAGTGCTGCTTGATACCAACAATAGCCAACTGTTCTCCTACGATGAATGGCACGAAGTGCATGGGGAAAGCTGCGAACCGTCAATGGATGAAGACGATGGCGGCAACCCACTGAGCTTATTAATGGAATCCAGCCTGAAAGACCAAATCGTGGCGGCAATAGAACAATTGCCAGAGCGCGAAAAAATGGTACTGACGCTATATTACCAAGAAGAGCTGAATTTGAAGGAGATTGGTGCGGTGCTGGAGGTGGGGGAGTCGAGAGTGAGTCAATTACACAGCCAAGCCATCAAACGGTTGCGCTCTAAGTTGAGATCGTAGCTCGTCATACTTCACGCTGTGACTGTGTTGGCTTCATAAGCTAACCCTAGTCACATACTTGTGTATGCTCCCAGGGCTTAGCGTATTCGCCGCCTTATCACAACGCGAATTATTTAGAGTTATGTTTGGCTAAGGTCAAGGGAAAAAACAAAGCAAAAATAAGGGCTAAGTTAAGGAAAAATAAAAACTAGCTTTTCATTTTGTCTAGAAAGCTTTTGGCGGAGATATGCCAGGTGTTGGGGCAGGGATTGAAGCCGAGTTTGGGGTAGGTGTTTTGGGAGTCGGGGGTAGAGCGAAAAATTAAATGACACTCGGGGGGAAGCTCCTCGGCGGTGAGTCGCAGCAAATGCTTACCGACACCTTGGTGAAGATACTGAGTATCTACAGCAATTTCAGAGATATAGCAGCAAAAACTAAAATCTGTGATCGCGCGAGCGAAACCCACCACTTGCTCATCCACCCAAGCACTGATCAACAAATCCGCATTATTTAACATCGAATCCAGCAACGCGACATCGTCAGTGGGCACAAACGTATCCAGTGGGGATTGCTTCAATAAATTCAAAAAATCATCCACCGAAATCGAATGGTTCACTTTATATGTAATGTGGCTATTCACTGGCTCCATGTCATTCCCTCATAAATAAAAACGCTAATATAGTTTTAGCTCGAAATCATGAAAATTGCCTGTTTTTCTTTGCATTTTTGCGTAATGGCATCGAGCTATTTGATGGGAAATAGTGAAATCAATAAATAAAAATGTAGAAATAATCACTATGGGTATTAATGAGTATTCAAACAATTGATTTTATGATTAATTAATTCCAACCATTTAATAAATAACAACATTTAAAAATCAAAAATAGATTTTATACACCAATGGGTTGTAAGAGAATATAATGCCAAATTATGCATTTACAGTAGGTATCCATATGTTCAAAAAGGTTATTGTTGTCTTTTTTCTTGTTTTCTGTGCTCCTTTTGGCTTTGCCACCGACTTGTCATTTAAAGAAAAATCACCCGTTGATCGCCTATATCATGAAAACTACCAAGGAGTGGACTCACTGCGGGAAGAGCAGAAGTTCAAATTTGACCCTAAATTAAAAATTGCTCAGCAAGATCGTAGCTACCAATCGCTACTCGAACAACGGGATGAAGATGAAAAGTCCTTGCTCAATCACATCCGCCCTTGTGATATCAACCCAACGGCAGCAGGCTGTCCGGGGCATTTATCGTGGATGAACAACCCGCGGGAGCTTCAATCCATGCTAGAGCAAAAATATCAGAATGAATAATTAGCATTCCCCGTGTTGCAAACAAAAGGCGCTTTTTGAGCGCCTTTTGTATTGTTTAAATAATCAGCTCTGTATCAATTTCCTTCGGGAAAGGTCAATGTTGCTCCCGGTGCTTCGCGGCTTAAATGAATAAAATTCAAATGCTTCTCATACTGGTCAAGAATATCGCTGATCACCTGCTCTTTGGTGTAGTCCATTAAATCGTTAGCTTGGGTACCTTCCCACAAGTAAGTTTCAAGGCGGTAATAGTGGGATTTACCGGAACGAGCGCGGTAGGTAAAGCTTGGCACCGTGTAGCGGCGTGGCCAAATTTGATAGATAAAACTTTGCTCTTCTTCTAAATCGACCACTAACTCTAAATGGTTAAGTCGCTCTTCTTCGGCAAGAGGATAGATTGCAAATTCCACCTTCGCGCCACGCAATTCTAATTCTTTAGCTACATCTTGCATCGCAGGGATACAGACTAAATCTAACATCCGTTGGGTATAGGTGGTGCCTGGGAAATTCATCACGCGTCCCAGACGTTGTTTCCACTTAATGGGCTCATTACCATACAGCGGCGCAGGGGCATTGGTATTAATGGCACTGACGCGGCGATAATCTTCAAACCGCAATGACTTATACAGCCCCGCCATAATAAAGAAGATCACAAAACTAAACGGCAGCCCCATAATCACGGTGGTGTTTTGCAGAGCGGGCACCCCATCGGCCATTAACATTCCAAGAGTGAGTAAACCAATGGCGACTGACCAGAAAACTCGTAGCCAATTAGGTGAATCACTGTTTATATCGCTCAGTTTAGAGGTGAAATTCCCCAGCACTAGTGAGCCAGAATCTGCGGACGTTACGTAAAATAGTAACCCTGTAATGGTGGCAACGGAGGCGGTTAATCCAAACCCCGGATATAACTCGAGTAGGGAATAAAACCCTTTTTCGGGGGCCTCTAATACCGTTTCAGCCAACGCTTTGTTGCCATGAATAATTTCATACAGAGCGCTATTACCAAAGATAGAGAGCCAAAGTAGTGTGAAGACAAAAGGGATGATTAGAGTGCCAATCACAAACTGGCGAATGGTGCGACCACGGGAAATTCGTGCCAAAAACAACCCAACAAAAGGCGACCATGCTACCCACCATGCCCAGAAAAACAGCGTCCAGCTATTCATCCAATCAGTCGGTCTATCAAATGCAAAACTGTTCAGGGTCATACCCATAAAACGGTTCACATAATCCCCAACGTTGAGTACTAGCGCATTGAGCAGAAATTCCGTATCCCCCACAAATAAGATAAACAGGATCAGCCCCAATGCCAGCAGCACGTTGAGTTCCGAGAGAATGCGGATCCCTTTATTGACCCCTGATGTGGCGGAAATGACCGCCATGATTACCGAAAGGAAAATTAGCCCGCCTTGCACTGTTAGCCCTTGGGGAAGGTCAAACAGCACTTTTAGCCCGTAATTGAGCTGCACCACGCCAATACCGAGGGTGGTGGCGATACCGAAAATCGTCCCGAGCACGGCGGCAATATCGACGGTATGACCAATCGGTCCGTTAATTCGATTACCAAAAATCGGATATAGCGCAGAACGGATGGTTAATGGCAAATTATAGCGATAACTAAAGTAACCGAGCGCAATGCCCATCAAGGCGTACATTGACCAGCCCGTGAGTCCATAGTGAAACAGTGTCCACACCATCGACTGACGAGCCGCTTCAAGGGTTTCGCCTTCACCTGTTGGCGGTAACATATATTGAGTGACCGGTTCAGCCACCGAGAAAAACATCAAATCAATGCCGATCCCCGCGGCAAACAGCATCGCCGACCAGCTAAGCAAACTAAATTCCGGTTTGGATTGTTCCGGTCCCAGTTTGATGTTCCCAAAGCGCGAGGTGGCGATAAAAATCACAAAAACGATATACAAGGTGGCGGCAAGTAAGTAATACCAGCCGAAGGTTTTTGACACCCAACCCAGTGTTGCAACAATCCATTGATTTGCGGTGTCAGTCATCAGGATGGTGAAAAAAGAAAACGCCAGTATTAAGGCGGCGGAGGTAAAAAAAACAACGTGATTAAGTTGGTCTTTCTGCCCATTTTTTGGACTTTTTGAATTTGTCATTGGCAGTTCCACAGTTTTATCTGGATGAAAATTTAAAATTAGATTATTTACTAATGCATTGAATTATTAGTAAACATTTAAAATTTCACGGGTATCTCCTCGAGTTATTTGTGAATGAATTGTTGTAAACAATAGTTAATATTGATTGAACATTCAATTAAAAAATCGTTTAATGAATGGGTTCAATGGTCTTATTAGGTCTTCATGCCATGCCGAAAATAGGCGTTCAATCGATACGTAAACAGCAGTTAATTCAGGCCACTTTAGCTGTCATCAACGAAGTGGGAATGCAAGAAGCCAGCTTTGTGCTGATCGCCCGTAAAGCGGGAGTCTCTACTGGGATTATTAGCCACTATTTCCGTGATAAGAGTGGTTTATTGGAGGCCACCATGCGCCATATCCAGTATCAACTCGGGTTTGGTATTGCGATGCGACTCAGATTATTGAGTGGTGAAAATCCTAAAGCGCGAATTCAGGCAATTGTGGAAGGGAACTTTGACTCCACCCAAATCAGTGAAGCCGCAATGAAAACGTGGCTAGCATTTTGGGCGAGCAGTATGCATCAGCCAAATCTGAACCGCTTACAGCGGGTGAATGATCGTCGCTTATATTCAAACCTAAGCTATGAGTTTGGACGAGCGTTAAGTAAACCTGCCGCACGCCGTGCTGCTAAAGGTCTGGCTGCCTTGATTGATGGATTATGGTTACGCAGTGCGCTGAGCAATGAGTCTTTTCCTGTGACGGAAGCGCTCAGCATCACTAACGAATATATCGATATGCAATTGGCACGAGCAGGAGACCATTCGACCTAACTATTTTTCAAAGGAGACGTTATGCAACATCCACCGATTCATAAGCTTTACATTCATGGCGGATATGTCGACAGTTCACAACCTGAATGCGGGCAGTTTGAGGCAATAAACCCAGCCAATGGCGACGTGATTGCACATTTGCAGTCAGCCAGTATCGACGATATTCACTGGGCGGTGGAGAGTGCAAAACAGGGGCAAAAAATTTGGGTGGCAATGACCGCGATGGAACGTTCACGTATTTTGCGCCGTGCTGTGGATATTTTACGTGAACGTAATGATGAACTCGCCTATTTAGAAACCCTCGATACAGGGAAGCCACTTTCTGAAACGCGTTTTGTGGATATTGTGACGGGCGCGGATGTTCTTGAATACTATGCAGGCTTGATCCCCGCTCTAGAAGGGCAGCAAATTCCGCTACGTGAAACCTCGTTTGTCTATACTCGCCGTGAACCATTGGGGGTTGTTGCGGGGATTGGCGCATGGAACTATCCCATTCAAATTGCGTTATGGAAATCCGCACCGGCACTGGCGGCAGGTAACGCCATGGTATTTAAGCCCAGCGAAGTTACCTCATTAACCGCATTAAAGCTGGCGGAAATCTACACTGAAGCGGGTTTACCTGCGGGGGTGTTTAATGTGGTCACGGGAATGGGCGGTGAAGTGGGTCAATGGCTAACAGAGCATCCGGATATCGCCAAAATCTCATTTACTGGCGGCGTCCCGACGGGGAAAAAAGTAATGTCGAATGCCTCTAGCTCAAGCCTTAAAGAGGTCACTATGGAGCTTGGAGGAAAGTCACCGCTGATTATCTTTGATGATGCTGATTTAGACAGAGCCGCTGATATCGCCATGATGGCGAACTTTTATAGCTCTGGGCAAGTGTGCACCAACGGGACGCGAGTATTTATCCCAGAAAACCTGAAAGCCGACTTTGAAGCCAAAATCGCGGAGCGCGTTGCGCGCATTCGTATTGGCTCACCAACCGATGAAAATACCAATTTTGGGCCTTTGGTCAGCTTCAAGCATCTGGACAATGTGCTGCGCTATATCGAGATTGGCAAGGCGCAAGGGGCGACAGTGTTGTGTGGCGGTGAGCGTCTTATGACTGAATCACTGGCAAACGGCGCTTATGTGGCTCCGACGGTGTTTACTGATTGCACAGATGAAATGCAAATCACCCAAGAAGAGATTTTTGGTCCTGTGATGAGCATTCTCAGCTACCGCACAGAAGATGAGGTCATTGAGCGAGCAAATCACTCGATTTATGGTTTAGCCGCAGGAATTGTCACGCAAGATCTCGCCCGTGCTCATCGCGTTATTCACCAATTAGAAGCGGGAATTTGTTGGATCAACACCTGGGGAGAATCCCCTGCGCAAATGCCAGTGGGGGGTTATAAACACTCTGGTGTAGGGCGCGAAAATGGTCTGATGACGCTACAAAATTACACTCAAATCAAATCCATTCAAGTTGAACTCGGAGAGTTTTCATCCATTTTTTAATCACTTAATTTGACTGAAACAGAGGAGATAACAATGGTCTATGACTACATTATTATCGGTGCTGGTTCAGCCGGTAACGTTCTTGCTACCCGCCTGACAGAAGATACTGATGTTACTGTGCTGCTCCTTGAAGCAGGAGGACCGGATCACCGGTTCGACTTTCGCACACAAATGCCAGCGGCATTAGCTTACCCACTTCAGGGGCGCCGTTATAACTGGGCGTATGAAACAGAGCCTGAACCTCATATGAACAACCGCCGTATGGAATGTGGGCGAGGAAAAGGGCTTGGCGGCTCTTCATTGATTAACGGCATGTGCTATATCCGTGGAAATGCCATGGACTTTGATGGCTGGGCGCAAGCGCCGGGGCTTGAAGATTGGGCTTATGCCAACTGTTTACCGTATTTTCGCAAAGCTGAAACCCGCGATATTGGTGGAAATGATTACCACGGCGACCAAGGTCCCGTGAGTGTGACGACGCCAAAATCCCACAATAATGTGCTATTCCACGCGATGGTTGAAGCTGGCGTTCAAGCGGGTTATCCGAAAACAGCTGATTTAAACGGCTACCAGCAAGAAGGGTTCGGTCCGATGGATCGTACGGTGACGCCAAAAGGTCGTCGTGCGAGCACCGCCAGAGGGTATCTAGACCAAGCTCGCACCCGTAAGCATTTGACGATAGTCACTCATGCCACCACAAATACCATTGAGTTTGAAGGGAAAAAAGCGGTTTCTGTGAAATATCATTTAGGAAAACATCAGCAAGTGCATGTGGCGAAAGCTCGCAAAGAAATCTTGCTATGTGCAGGGGCTATTGCATCCCCGCAAATTTTGCAGCGTTCCGGTGTCGGTCCTAAAGCGGTATTGGCACAGTTTGAGATCCCTCCCGTTCATTATCTGGAAGGGGTTGGGGAAAACTTGCAAGATCATCTGGAAATGTATTTGCAGTATGAATGTACGCAGCCGGTTTCCCTGTATCCCGCATTGAAATGGTTTAATCAGCCAATGATTGGTGCGCAGTGGTTATTTAAAGGCACCGGTATTGGTGCGAGTAATCAGTTTGAGGCGGGCGGGTTTATTCGTAGCAGTGAAAAATTTGCATGGCCAAATATTCAATTTCACTTTCTGCCGGTGGCGATTAACTACAATGGCAGTAATGCGGTGAATCAACACGGTTTTCAGGCGCATGTGGGTTCTATGCGTTCACCTAGCCGAGGTCGAGTGCAGATAAAATCTCGTGACCCGCATCAACACCCAAGCATCTTGTTTAATTACATGTCTTGTGAGCAGGATTGGGAAGAGTTTCGTGCAGCGATTCGTATCACGCGGGAAATTATGGCTCAACCCGCGTTAGACCCGTATCGAGGTGAGGAGATTAGTCCCGGTAAGCACATTGTCACTGATGAACAACTTGATCAGTTTGTGCGAGAACGCGCGGAAACGGCGTTTCATCCTTGTGGAACGTGCAAAATGGGCTCGGATGCTATGGCGGTTGTCGATGGTGAAGGGCGTGTTCATGGGGTTGATAACCTGCGAGTGATTGATGCATCCATTATGCCGCTGATTATTACAGGTAATTTAAATGCCACAACCATTATGATTGCGGAAAAAATAGCGGACAAAATTCGCGGCCGAGAGCCTTTAGCACCCAGCCAGGCTCCCTATTTTAAAGCGGGTAGTCAGGCGGTTAGAACGGGCTAAAACGTGGTTTATGGGTGACGTATTTTATGGGTGAGGGGACATCCTCACCCTTTGTACATGCTTATTCGCAATGGTTGGTAAATTCTTTATACGCATTCCATGTCTGCGTTGCATACATAACTGAAGGGCCTCCCCCCATAAAAATGGCAACAGCTAAAGTTTCAGCAAGTTCTTGTTGGGTTACTCCTAAATCGACCAAAGCTTTTGTATGAAAAGCAACGCAGCCATCGCAGCGATTGGCAACCGCAATACCAATCGCAATCAGCTCTTTGGTTTTTTTATCTAGAACTCCCTCTGTCGAGGCAGCTGCAATTAAGTTAGAAAAATGCATCATGACTTCAGGAATAAATTGAGCTAGCTCAGGCATGGTTTGCAGTAGGTTTTGATTGATTTCAGTAAACTTTGACATTGTTTCTCCGTCTTACATTATGTAATTAAATAATATATATTTTAATATAATTTAAGGATAACATTGAGCAAGGAAAATATTCGAAATAAGATATAAAACAGATTTATACCTTTTATTTAATAAAGGATAGTGTATTAAATTGAAAGATTCATATTTAGATGTTTAATCTGAAATTTAACGCTATTGGTGTCAATTTGACAAAAAAATCCTCCAAACGAAGGAGGAAAATAAATATTAAGCGAGACTACTTATATAACACTAATTTTGTATTTACCAAAGCTGACCAGCTAATAAAAATGATCATAATTTGCTATGTGAAAAAGGAATATAAACTAAAAATAATATGGCAAGTGTTAATATTAACGGACAGAATTAACTAGCCATTGTAAATAGTTATCCTCAACTTGGTTAGGGTCTAAACGAATTAACTCAGGGATTTCATAGGGATGAATTTCCTTGATTGCATCAAATAGCGCTTGCTGATTACCAATCGTGCTTTTTATCAGTAATAGAATTTCTTTATCTTCTGTCACATTTCCTTTCCACAAATAGACTGATTTCATTTCTGGTAATAATGAAACACAGGCAGCAATATGGTTATTCAACAGGTACTGTGCAATTTTTATGGCACTTTCTTGGCTGTTAGTCGTGCTTAAAACGATGCAAGGTTGTTGCTGGTTCTTATAATGATTATCGTCAAATGTCATTTTAATCTCCTTTATTTAAAGGGCTTATTTAAATGAGTAGCCTGATTCATTCTAGTTTAGCTGCCCGTAAGAAAACGTAGCCACATAATGATACAAATAGAGAAGTACGTGATTAATGTGGAGATGATTATTACTGATAACGATTATCTTATTGGGTAATGAATTGGCTGCCCATGAGATAGCAATATATGTACCCTAATAGCTTAAGGCTTGAGCTAAATAATTTCATTAATCAATTAGCCTGGTTGATTTTTATTCGCTCTAGTAAACGAAAGTAAATCTATTTACAAGGGGCTTTATTGCTATTCTTGATTAATTATGAGTAATTCGATTCAGCATTAAGTTTTAGATAGGTAAATATCAATAATTATTGAATTTTTGTATATTAATTGAGTTTTGGGAAATATTTTAATATTTAATCGCTTTAATCCGATGGAAGAGTTAGTGGCGTTTTTATACATAACTGTTACTCGTTTTTATTTCACAGCCACTTTTAACTCATTTTAAGGGTGTGTGACTGTTTGTGAATTTCAATTACATTTTGTTACATAATGGCTTGAAATTCATATGAAACTCAGTAACCAAATGATAACGATCAATATTTTCAGGTGATTATTTGCTAACATCGACTGAGAATAAAAAAATATATATTGCACTTTCTCTGTCATTCCATCTCAAAAACTGTATGGATACCCTTATGAATAAACTGACTCCGTTAAAACCGATACCTACCTTAATCGCGGTCGCGATTACGTTAATTATCTGGTTTGCTATTCCTGTTCCTGAAGGTGTTAATCCGAATGCATGGCATTTATTAGCCCTGTTTGTCGGAACTATCGCTGCGATTATCGGTAAAGCGTTACCTATTGGTGGTGTTTCTATCGTTGCGATTTCCTTGGTGGCCGCGACTGGGGTCACCAATCCTGAATCCACAAAAGGCGCGATTGCAGATGCATTAAGTGGTTTTTCTAATGACCTGATTTGGCTGATTGGTATTTCCATCATGGTCTCCATGAGCTTGAATAAAACGGGGCTGGGAGCGCGTATAGGTTATTACGTTATTTCACTGTTTGGTAAAAAAACCATTGGGATTGCTTATTCACTGGCCATTGCAGAAACCATTCTTGCGCCTGTGACGCCAAGTAACACTGCGCGAGGCGGGGGAATTATTCACCCGATTATGCGTTCGATTTCAGACAGTTTTGGTTCTAAGGCGGAAGACGGTACTTCAGGGAAAATAGGGCGCTACCTCTCTTTAGTGAACTACAATATCAACCCAATTACTTCCGCGATGTTTATTACGGCAACGGCACCGAACCCGCTGATTGTGAGCTTAATTGTCAGCGAAGCGGGTAAAGGTAATGAGCTAACTTGGGGAATGTGGGCGATTGCGGCATTTGTACCGGCGATTGTTTCTCTGATTTTAATGCCACTGGTTATCTACTTTATGTATAAGCCAGAAATTACCTCTACACCGGATGCCCCTAATTTTGCCAAAGAACGTTTACAGCAATTAGGACCAATTTCATTGCCTGAAATGATCACATTAGGGGTTTTCATCCTGTTATTAATGATGTGGGCAGGGGTTCCTGAAATGCTGTTTGGTCCATCATTCAGCGTGAATGCAACCACGGCAGCCTTTATTGGTCTGAGCGTATTATTGGGCACAGGGGTTATTAACTGGGATGATGTCCTGAAAAATAAAGGGGCATGGGATACCGTTGTCTGGTTCGCCGCACTGGTGATGATGGCAAGCTTCTTAGGTAAATTAGGTCTTATTAAGTGGATGTCTGTCACGGTAGGAAGCTCCATCGATAGCATGGGAATTAGTTGGGTTTGGGGTACCTTAATTTTGGTACTAATCTATGTTTATTCCCACTATTTCTTCGCCAGTACAACTGCGCACATTACTGCAATGTTTGGGGCTTTCTTTGCGGCGGGTCTTGCATTAGGTGCACCGCCAATGCTGTTAGGTTTAACCTTAGCATTCTCCTCATCCTTAATGATGTCATTAACTCACTACGGCACGGGTACGGCACCAATTATCTTCGGTTCGGGCTATGCCACACTGGGCGAATGGTGGAAAGCGGGCTTTGTGATGAGCGTTGTTAACTTAATTATTTGGATCAGTTTAGGAAGTATTTGGTGGAAATTCCTGGGTTACTGGTAATGCCATTGAATATTAATTAAAAATACGTATTCACCAAAAGCCGGAATTATCTTCCGGCTTTTTTGTCCTCTATTGACTGTGAGTGAAATTATATTTTACTGAGAGAAGAAACATAAAATTTAAACCTTAAATCAGTGAATTTATTGAAATAAATAGGGCAATTAAATATTCAATGGAAACAAGATTTTTTAATTTAAAGCAGCTATGATTAATACTAAGGCATGTTGTAGGGTTTTAATGTAATCCGATATAAACTGTAATCCGATGTAAACAAAGATAAATAGGTTAAAAATGAAAAAGACAGCATTAGTATTGGGTATGGCGGGTATGATGGCATTGTTGTCAGCGTGTTCAGACGAGAAAAAAGAGATTGCAGAGTATCGTTCTGAGTTCGTAAACAACTGTGTAAAAGCAGCGGGCGAATCTGATACAGAAACAGCACAAGCTATTAGCGCAATCTGTGGCTGTGCTTATGATAAAACTGTTGAAAAATATGGTTTAAAAGAATTTAAGCGTTTAGACAGTGAACTGCAAAAATCACCTGCTGCTGCGCCTGAATTCCAACAAACTATGATTTCATTTGTTCAAGAGTGTGCAACTAACGCGCGTTAATTGAATAACTTTAGTCATTGTTAAATAAAGCCACGGAGATGAAAAATCCCGTGGCTTTGTTGTTTTTAGGATAGGTTTTTAAATCAACGCTTATTTAAATAGCTGTTTAAATTGATGTGGAGCACAGCGTAAATATTGTGGTGCCACATTAATTTGTTCATTGAGCACACTAGCGGCACGCCATGGCCAGCGTGGTTCATATAAAATGCCACGACCAATCGCAATAAAGTCAGCTTGCCCAGTCGCAATAATCGCTTCCGCTTGGTGAGGCTCGGTGATCAGCCCCACAGCAATAACTGGCATATCGGTATGTTCATGAATAGCTTGCGCCAGTGGTACTTGGTAATTTGGGCTGACCGGGATCTGTTGCTTGTCTGATAATCCACCGGAAGAAACGTGGATATAATCGCACCCTAATTCTTCTAGCACTTCAGTGAGTTCGATGGATTGAGCCAGATCCCAGCCCCCTGCAACCCAATCTGTTGCAGAAATACGGATACCGACAGCAATATTTGGACTGACCGCCGCACGTACTTCACGGAACATATCCACTAAAAATCGAGTACGGTTAACAAAACTGCCACCATATTCATCTTGTCGTTGGTTGGAGATAGGAGATAGGAATTCATGCAGTAAATAGCCATGAGCCGCATGGATCTCAATTAAATCAAAACCTGCTTGTTCAGCACGTTTTGCTGAATCAACAAACTGTTGCGTTATTTCGTGGATTTCATTGATGGTGAGAGCCTTTGGTGAATAGCTATCGCCAAAAGGCAGAGCGGATGGCGCGACTGTTTGCCAACCATGTGGATCGTCTGGCGCTAAATTTTGCCCGCCTTCCCACGGTAGTGCGCAAGAGGCTTTTCTGCCTGCATGGGCAATTTGAATACCTAATTTTGCATTGGCAAAACTCTTGATATTCGTTAACAGGGTTTTAAACGCCTGCATCTGAGCTTCATTCCATAAACCTAAATCTTGGTAAGTAATTCGCCCATCGGGGTTTACAGCACTGGCTTCGACAATCACAAGGGAAGCGCCGGATAAGGCAAGGTTCATATAATGAGCCTGATGCCAAGGACTGATAAGCCCCTCATGTGCGGAATATTGGCACATAGGTGGCACAATAATGCGGTTAGTTAGCTGAACTTGACCTAAGTTAGCGGGTGAAAATAGGTAACTCATTCCTTTTTCCTTATAACGAAACTTAAGATAATTCTGACAGTATACAAAAAAAGGAAGAGCATTCTTGTGATAAAACGGCAAATTTAGGGATTCAAAAAAATTTTTCGTTATAAGCAAGCTGAAAAAGCAATAACGTGAAGATAATTTTGAGGAAAAGAATAAAAAGTATAAATCTCTGCTTGCTATTTTTTTTATAAATAAAAGAACCAGAGATAGAATGTAGATATATTGCAATGTGTCATTTCAAATCATGATAAATACTCGCTTAGTTCCCCCTTTCTTTGTTAACTCCATGATAATTCAAGCATGATAAACTTAATTGAGTTTTATGGTTTTTATGGTGCTAATAGATTTTCACACTGGGTTTTTATTTTATTCAATGATTTTATTTACCTTTAAATGAATATTGTTGCCGCAAAAAAACAATTTTCATCTTGCAACCTAAATAAGGGATTTATATAAGCAACGATAGCCCTACGTAATATTAGTTTTATGTAAAAAGAGTAATGGAGATGAAAATAAAATTACAACTGTAAGAGTGTAGCAGTTTTATTTTCAACAACGTGTATTAGCCTGTGAAA
Organism: Providencia sp. JUb39; assembly: GCF_012272845.1. Taxonomy (NCBI): domain Bacteria; kingdom Pseudomonadati; phylum Pseudomonadota; class Gammaproteobacteria; order Enterobacterales; family Morganellaceae; genus Providencia; species Providencia sp. JUb39. The sequence goes on from NZ_JAAWXD020000001.1 coordinate 1,622,116, forward strand.
ATATAATTCTAAAAAGGAAGGTCAATGTGTTAACAATTATTGGTATTTTAATCATCGTGACAATCGTCACTTTACTGATGATGGGTAAAGCTAGCCCAATTATTGCAATGTCTTGTATTCCTTTTATTGGTGCACTGTTAGCGGGATATTCTATTGGTGAAATCTCGGTCTTTTTCGAAAGCGGCATTAATAAAGTGGCAAAAGTGGCAGCGATGTTTTTGTTTGCCATTTTGTTCTTCAGCATGATGAAGGACTTACATATTTTTGACCCATTGATCCGCATGATGGTTAAAATGACCCGTGGTAATGTGATTATCGTCTGTATCATGACCACGCTAATCGCGGGGGTAGTGCACTTAGATGGCTCTGGCGCCGCAACATTTTTAATTATTATTCCTGCATTATTACCGCTATACCGACAATTAGGTATGAGTCCATACCTTATGTTGCTGCTGATGTGCGCAAGTATGGGGATCATGAATATGGTGCCATGGGGCGGACCATTAGGTCGCGCGTCAGCGGTAACAGGCATAGATGCATCCACACTATGGCAAGGTTTAATTCCCGTGCAATTGATTGGTATGGGTGGCGCGGTGGTATTTGCCATCATTATGGGAATGCGTGAAAAGCGTCGCATTGCTGCGGCCGCGTTAAATGGCACTACGCCGTATCAAATGGATTCACTGTTAGGCGAAAGTGAGCAAATCGCAGATGTGGTTGATATTGCCCATAAACCTAAAAAGCCATTAATTAATGGTGGATTAATTGTAGGGGCGATTATCTGTTTAGCATTTGGGTTACTTTCAGCTCCATACGTATTTATGATTGCGCTTTCTTTGGCGTTACTAATTAACTACCCAAATCCCAAAGAGCAGATGAAGGTGCTCTCCCTGCACGCCCCACAGGCGTTAGGTATGGTGGCAATTATTCTTGCAGCGGGCGCGTTTCTCGGCATCTTATCCGATGGTGGAATGTTGAAATCCATCGCGATGGATCTGACATCAATTCTGCCAACGGAATGGGTATCAAAAATTCATATTTTTGTGGGTATCCTCGGCGTACCAATGGATATTTTCACCAGTACTGACGCTTACTATTTTGCATTGCTGCCAATTATTCAGCAAATTGCCGCAACGGCAGGGGTTGACCCTTCAGCAGTGGTGTACGCCATGGCGATAGGGAATAACGCGGGTACGTTTGTGAGTCCGTTCTCACCGGCAGCGTGGTTGGCGATGGGGCTGGCGGGAATTGATATGGGGCGTCATTTGCGGTATTCGTTTGGGTGGATTTGGGTGTTCAGCTTTTTCACGCTAGCCGTCGGGGCGGTTCTTGGATTGTATTAATCGCTCGTCGTCTTTTACGTCGTAACGTTGTTGGCTTCAAAAGAAAACCCTAGTCACATACTTATGTATGCTCCTAGGGATTTTCTTTTTTGCCGCCTAGTTACGGCGCAAAATCCATAGAGCCAATGTTTGGGAGTATTAGGTCAAAAGCGACAAATAAAACCAATGTATGAGGAGGTTAAGGGAAAAATTAACATCTTAGAAGATAGAAGATAAAAAACAGTGAGATAAAATAGTTGCTAAGTGGAACATCGATTATCAGACAGTGACTATATTGATGATGAGGGAATTATGTGAAGATGCCTTTATTATCTGAAATCTATAAGGCTCGACATGCGCAGACCACTTTCTTCCTATCATCCTATCTTGTATTGGCTGCGCGTGAATCAAAAACGGTTACTTAGGCGCTGGCACTGGGCATTTTCAGGGCGCAAGTATACCCGTCATTTGGCGGAGCAACCGCTGGAATACCGTTACCATAAACACACATCGCGCCTTATCCGTAAATTGGGGCAATCAGACCTTCGGCTACAACATAACAAAGTGATAAACCTTGGAATTGCGATTGAAACGATGAACGGTGTTACCATCGCGCCGGGTGAATACTTCTCATTTTGTCGCCTTGTGGGAAAACCCACGGTTAAACGAGGTTTTGTGGAGGGAATGGAACTTTCTTACGGAGAAGCCCGAAGCGGGATTGGCGGAGGAATTTGCCAACTCAGCAATTTAATCCACTGGATGGCGCTGCATTCTCCATTGCAAGTGGTGGAACGAGCCAACCACAGTTTTGACCCATTTCCTGATGAAGGGCGCGTGTTGCCGTTTGGTTCCGGCGCCGCTATCTTCTATAACTATATCGACCTTGTGCTGTATAACCCCACTCAAGCAACATTTCAGTTAGTGTTTAAAATGGGTGAGCACCAAATTGAAGGGGAGCTACTATGTTCAGAACCCCGCGAAAATAAATACCATATTTACCAACAAAATCATAAGTTTGTTCGGGAGCACGGCGTGATTTATCGCCATAATGAAATTTGGCAACAAATCACCACCAAAGGGCAAGAGCCGCTCACGCTCAGCGACCGCTGTTTGTACCGCAATAAAGTGGTGGTGAAATACCCACTGGATGAATCTCAATTGAGTGATGTGGGTTAATACGAGCATAATTAGGAATATGTTACTGGCTTTTACCTAATTAATTCGTTTAGAATCCCCCCAACTAAGTTATTTCTTGCTGTTTTTCTGATAAAACACCCAAAATGAGGCCGTCTCGCGGACTAGATATGTAATACCAACACTTGATTTCTCAATTATCACAGAGGCAAATCTTACACAAGATTTGTTGTGTTTTGTTATTTCTGTAGAGAAAGCATAATGAATATGCAATCAAGGAAGTATGGTAGAACGTATCACTATCCGTTCTCACCGGGCACCACCAGCGACGATCGTATTAATAGCGATTGGTGGGCGCACATCCAAAATATTGAACAACTGGTTCATACTGAAAAACTCGATGGTGAAAATAATTGCCTGAATCGTCACGGCGTATTTGCTCGTTCCCATGGTGCTCCGACTCAGTCGGCATGGTCGCAGCAAATCCGTCAGCGGTGGCAATTAATTAAAGACGATCTGGGTGATATCGAATTGTTTGGCGAAAATCTGTATGCCGTGCACTCCATTGAATATCAACATATCGAAGATTATTTTTACGTGTTCGCGGTGCGACAAGGGGATTATTGGCTCAGTTGGGATGAAGTGAAGTTTTACGCCTCACTGTTTGATTTCCCGACTGTACCCGAGCTTCATTTGGATATCGATAAAACCCTCACCGCCCAGCAGTACAGCAGCGGGTTAATCGCCGCGGCAGGGGAAGATAGCCAATTTATTGCACGGGATACCCATACCGGAAAACCGTGCAGTATGGAAGGCATAGTGACACGCAATCGCCAAGGTTTTGCCGTGGATGATTTTATGCAGCATGTTTTTAAATATGTGCGCAAAAACCATGTCAAAACCGATATCCACTGGAAGCGAAATTGGCAGCGCGCGAAATTAGCGTTTGAGATGCAAGGAGGTGACCAATGAGTTGGCAGCTGACAAAACAACGAGAATGGTCACAACTTGCTGAACAGTTTGAATTTGTGCGTGATATGCATGGCGTCCCTCAAGATGCGATACACCATGCGGAAGGGGATGTGGCTATCCATACTCAAATGGTATTAGCTGCGTTGGAGGCGTTACCGGAATATCAGCAATTACCTGAAGCGCAACAGCAGATTGTCTGGACAGCGGCGCTCTTACACGATGTGGAAAAGCGCAGCACCACTCGAGAAGAAGAGGGGCGTATTCGCTCACCCGGACACGCAAAAAAAGGCGAGTTATCCGCTCGCCATATCCTGTTTCGTGAAGTGGAAACGCCATTTGCTATCCGCGAGCAGATTGCCACATTAGTACGCTTTCACGGTTTGCCATTATGGTTGATGGATAAGCCCGACCCAGAGCGAGCGTTGTACTCCGCCTCATTACGGGTCGAAATGTCCTTGCTGTGTATGTTAGCGAAAGCGGATGCGATTGGTCGTGAATGTGAAGACAAAGCGGACTTATTAGCGCGCATCGAGCTATTTGAACTGTTTTGCCGTGAGCATGATTGCTGGGATCAGCCGAAAGCTTTCGCGTCACTGGCGGGGCGTTTTCACTATTTCCATACCCAGCGCGGCACGCCGGATTATCAACCGTTTGATGAAGACTGTAGCGAAGTGATGATGTTGTGTGGTCTGCCAGGAATGGGAAAAGACCATTTTATTCAACAACATTACCCACAAACGCCGATGGTATGCTTGGATGAAATTCGCCGAATTCATAAAATCAGCCCAGCGGATAAAAATGCCCAAGGCTGGGTCGCGCAGCAAGCGAAAGAACAGGCGAAAGTTTATTTGCGTAGTAAACAAGATTTCATCTGGAATGCGACATCGCTAAGTGCCTCACTGCGCGAAAGCATGATCAGCCTATTTGCTCGCTACCAAGCCAAAGTGCATCTGATTTATCTGGAAGTGCCGTATAAGCAGTGGCAGCAGCAAAATCGTCAGCGCAAATATGCGGTTCCGGAAAATGTGATGGAAAGAATGGCGGGGAAACTGGAAATACCGACCCCTGATGAAGCTCATCAAGTTTCCTATTTTATCAATGGTGAATTTTTGAGTGAGCCGGTGAAGTAAGTTTTATCATCCTGCCTCTGTCAAAGAGGCAGGACAATCAGTTCGCCATCATGGCACAAAAACCTTTCCTTCAAATAATTTTCTAGCAGTACGAATAATTGAAGCTTGAATGCCTTCCGGTTTATCCGTCGGGTTAGTTAGCGCGACCTCAAATTTGCCACTGAGATGTTCAATGGCAATCTTCTGCATATCCACATCACCTTGCAGATAACGCTCGATAACGGTACCTGAAATCACGCAGCCGGTGGCAATAGCAATTGCGCCCGTTACCGCTAATGCGCCATGGCATTTATGGGGCATAAAGTAGCGCACATTAATGGTGCCGCCGTGAATAGCAGGGGAGACCAAAATCGGTTTGGGGATCACTTTTTTGCTCACATCCCCTAACCCCATCATGGCGCCAGCTTGCAGACGAAGATGCTCCAGTTTTTGCATAAACTCGCTATCGCCTTCAAGTTGATCCGCCGTTTCATACCCCGTTTTATTAAGTTGAGGGGCATCGATAAGCACCACAGGCGTCGCCATATCGAGGCAAGAGACTTCAACACCATCAATGATATCGACCACATTTCCGGTAGGGAACAATTTCCCTGTTTTGGTTCCACTGGCATTAAGAAAAGTTAAACCAACAGGGGCAGCCTGACCGGGAACACCCGCAATCGTTGCATTACCGTTATATTCCACTTGCCCATTGGGGGTTTGAATAGTGGCGTTGATAAAGGTATTGGTGTTGACGTTACGCACCCTGACGGTGGTCACATCTCCAGTGATAGGTAATAACCCTTTTTCTAACGAGAATGACCCGACCGCACACAGAATATTGCCACAGTTAGGGGCAGTATCGACAATACGCTCAGTAATGGCGACTTGCGCAAAAAGGTAATCAACATCTGCATCTGAGTGTGTCGATGTGCTGATGATGGCAACTTTGCTGGTTTGCGGGCTACCGCCGCCAATACCATCGATTTGTAAAGGATGACCAGACCCCATAATGGCTAAAATCAGTTCATCACGTTGTTGAATGTTGGTCGGGAGAGAGTCGGCGAGGAGAAAAACACCTTTTGATGTGCCTCCGCGCATTAATGTACAAGGAATTTGTTTCATCACGCGTCCTTTTTGAACGCCTCACCGTAAGAAAAATGGAGTGCGTTATATTGCACTCCATCTTTTTTATGGGGTAAGGGCGATTAGATTAAGCCCATGTTGATAAGAATTTCCCACCAACCTAAACCAATAGTCATGTGAACTAATAGGCTGAGGAACGCGATAATCCCACCAATGATCCACCAAGAACGAATATCGTTATAACCTGCACCGAAGACGATTGGAGCTGCCGCGCCTCCGTAATGGGTTAAGCTACCGCCGTAAGCGTTAGAGAACAGCAGACCCAGCGCTAACAGCATCGGCGGTGCGCCTGCAACCATACCAACGGTGGCGAAAACAGGAACCATCGCCGCTACATAGGCACCACCAGAGGCGAACAGGTAACGAATCGCGACACTGATAAACATGATGACAAAGAACGCTAACATCGCTTGGTCACCGAAGGAGAGGTGTTCGCTCATCACATCGGCTAACCATTTGAAGAAGCCTGCTTTGGTGAGCACGCCGGACATCCCGATAATACCACCGTACCAAATCAGGGTGTTCCAGCCGCCTTTGTTCTTCAACACATCATCCCAAGTCACGACACCGAGGATCAGCGTTAATGCCATCACGGCAATGGCGACGCTTGAGGCGCTCACACCGATTTTATCTGCAAATATCCAGCCGGATAACGCCAGCACAAAGATAATGCTGAGCAGTTTTTCACGCACGGTCATTGGACCTAAATCCGCTAAACCTTTCGCTGCGATTTCTTTGTTATTCACCTTTTTCAATTCAGGTGGATACAGTTTGTAGATAATCAACGGGGTCAGAATCAACATGATTAAGCCCGGCACAGCAGCGGCTAATGCCCAGCCACCCCAACTTAAATGGATACCCATAATGTCGGTCATCATCGCTAATGCCAGTGCGTTTGGTGCCATAGCCGTTAAGAACATATAGCTGGTGGTTTTGGTCACCATATACACGTTTACCAGCAAATAGTGACCTGCTTTACGGGGGCTTTTTTCAGGATCAGACCCTAATGCAACCGCCACACTGTTGATGATAGGGAAGACAATCCCACCGGCACGCGCGGTGTTAGACGGCGTTGCTGGGGCGATAATCAAGTCAAGAATAGCGGTGACATATCCCAGTCCAAGAGTGGTGCCACCTAATTTTCCAATAAGAATATAGGAGAGGCGTTTACCTAAGCCTGTTATGACGAACGCGGCACTCAAGGTGAACGCGGCGAAAACTAACCACGTTGTACCGGATGAGTAACCACTCAATACTTCGCCAACTTTGACGTCTTTAGTGCCAGTAACACCGATGATCACCGCACTGGCGGCAATCGTGGCTAACAAGATCACAGGCTCGGAATAAGGTTTTAAGACCAGCCCCACAATGGCGGCAAGGTACAAACCAAATAACAGCCATGCAATACTCGGTAGCCCTGCGGGCGTCGGTATTAAGGCAATGATTATTGGAATGGCTATTAAAACTAATAGCTTCCATATTTTATCTTTTTGCATAGGCTAATCCTTCAAGAATATAAAACTTTAAATTTCTTAAATCACATAAAACGAATATCTAAAATGTGTGGAAACCTATTTCTGGATATAGCGGTATCTTGAATAGTGTTATTTCTTAATAAAACTATTGGTTAACGCTTATTGACAGAAATGTTATTAATGATTGAAAAGCAAAATCAGTTTTTATTTAAAAATTATTTTCTCTGGTTTTAATTAATCAATTTTGTGATGTTTGTTCCTTTGTTAATGAATATTTAAGTTGTTTTTATTTATGAAGCTAAATAAGTATTCGTAGGCAATCGCGCAAAAAACCACGTTAGAATTAATAAATCTGCGCTGCCTCCGGGACTTAGATTTTTTTCAATACACTGCAAGTCAAATTGTTGGACTTTGCTTAAATCCTGTTCGTCTTGAATTCCTTGATGTAACAAGTTGGTTGCTTGCTGTTTTATCCACTGAAGCCCTGCCATTCCACCGCGATTGGCGATGTTGGTATCGTCATTGAGACTCATCAGTAAAATCAGTGTATCGAGTAGGGCGATATCGGCTTGTTTACCATCAGCCAGCTGTTTCAAGTAGTGGGGCAGTGCATAGGCAATCACCAACTGATAACCTTGCTCAGCTTCCCCTCTAGCGCCGGTAAATCCATACTCTTGGAATAAACGTTGCCCTGCTGTTGGGTACTCTGCGGGCTGTTGTAGCTCAGCGGTTAATCCTTGGCACATGTCAGAAACAACTTGGCTGATTGCGTTAGGCGTAACACGTTGCTGTAACCCTAATAAACGCCCTACGGCTGTGAGCACTAAACCTAATGAAAAAATGGAACCTTTGTGGGTGTTCACGCCTTGAGTGGCACAAAACATCGCTTTTTCACAATTGATACCGATACCGCGAATTTGGCGAAGTAGCTGATTAATCGGTAATTGACAATGTTCATAACCTGCCCGCAAAAATAGCGGAAAGAATTTTGCAATCGCATTGGCACTTAAATGAAAATCGGTCAGTGCCATATCTTTATGAGCACCAGTGTTGCATTTATCCACCAAGCCCGGTTTAGGGGTTAAATTCACTTCAGCCAGCATCGCTTGCCAAGCCAGTTGGCTGTAGTGATTCACTACGTCATCATTTAACGTACGTTCTCGGTTAATTTTTTGCTGGAGCATGGGCTAACTCCTCGATACGACGCAAAATCTCTTCAAGGGAATGGCTGCGTTGGCGCGCACATACCTTGGCTTCATTGTCACAAATCAAGCAGCGCCTAGTCGGTAAATTGAATTGGCTGCGAGAATATAAAACGCCATTTGCATCAAAAACATCAAAGTCCCAAAGTCGGCCGACGGGGGATAATTCTTCCGCTTCCATTAAGGCTTTTTTGACCTCAAGGGCATCGGCATTGACGGCGACTAAACATTCCGGTCCGGTAACGAAAGGGAATGATTGTTGTGATAAAAGTACCCACTGCCTGCATGAAGCAACTTGCTTAAGCGCATTTAAGCCTTGATTAAAAATGTCTCTGACCAGTTGATTGTCTTTAACGGGTCCCGGAAAAACGACAGTAAATGAAATCAAGGTTACCTGATGGAGACCAATCCACTCTTGCTGACGAGCCTGACGGGCATCACGGCTCGCCAGCAAGTCAGGTAAGGAAATGTCAAATTGCTCTTGGGTATCAGGCAGTGGGTAAAACATGTTCTACTCCTTCACTTGATGGACAACATCAATCACAGAACCGTCACGATAACGCACCACGGCCACAACTTTATCGGTAAACTCGATAGGGTTTGGTGTGCCTGTTAATAATTGGGCGCGTTCACGTAACCATTGAATAGAAACGGTTTTGATACCTTGGCTTTCCAGCTGTTGCTTCAGCTCAGGGCGTGCTGGGTTAACGGCAATACCATGGTCAGTCACCAAAATATCGACGCTAGAACCCGGTGTAACACAAGTCAGCACATCATCCACCAACGTTGGGATACGACCGCGTACTAACGGCGCGACGATGATAGACAGTTTCGCCGCCACCGCCGTGTCGCTGTGTCCACCAGATGCACCGCGAATAACCCCATCTGAGCCAGTTAACACATTGACATTAAAGCGAGTATCAATCTCTAAAGCACTGAGTACTACCACATCGAGCATGTCCACTGAGGCGCCTTTAGAATCAAAGCATGCATATTGGTTGGCACTGATTTCAATGTGATTTGGGTTACGCGCGAGAGACTCGGCAGCAGCGCGGTCAAAACTTTGCACATCGAGTAATTTTTTAATTAAACCTTTTTCATGGAGATCCACGATGGTGGAGGTGATCCCACCTAACGCAAAGCCTGCATGGATATGATGACGGCGCATTTTATCTTCGAGGAAGCGAGTAACCGCCAGTGAAGCCCCGCCAGTACCGGTTTGCAGTGAAAATCCTTCTTTGAAGAAGCCTGATTTTTCAATCACATCAGCGGCGGTACGCGCTATCAATAACTCACGCGGGTTGGAGGTCATGCGAGTGGCATCGGCACCAATTTTGTCGGCATCCCCCACACGTTTGACTTTGACAATGTAGTCCACTTCATCTTGCTTAATGCTGGATGGGTTATGTGGGTAAGGCAGAAATTCTTCGGTCAGCATGACCACTTTTTTGGCATTTTCCGCGTCGATTTTGGCGTAACCCAGTGAGCCGCAGCTCGCGTTGCCTGTGTATCCGTTCGCATTGCCGTATTCGTCGCAAGACGGAACGCCGATAAATGCCACGTCGATTTTTAATTCACCGCTATGAACAAGGTTGGCACGTCCACCATGGGAGTGAACTTGTACGGGTTCCGCTAATTCGCCACGAGAAATGGCTTCGGCTAATGGGCCACGTAAGCCAGAGGTGTAAATCTTAGTGACGACGCCATGGCGAATATGTTCAACCAGTGGCGAGTGGCATGCGCTGAGTGAACTGGATGCTAAGGTGAGGTTGCGAAAGCCCATTTCGGCAATCACTTGCATCACCATGTTGATGGTTAAATCACCGCCACGGAAAGCGTGGTGGAAAGAGATGGTCATGCCATCTTTTAATCCTGAACGGCGGATAGCCACTTGCAGGTCATCACACAGTTTGCGGTTGCGTGGTTTTTGAACTTGCTGCTGAACTTTGCCGATATCTTTGAATTCACGCAGTAATTCATCGTCTTTAGGTGCTAAGTAGGCTGATACGCGAGCCTGACGCAATGTATTGGTTGTCATAATGTTCTGCCTCACTCTTCCCGAATGCCTGATAATGCCGCGCGTGATAACACTAAGCGGGCTCTTTCAATTACAGGGCTGTCTACCATTTTACCGTTGAGGGATACGACGCCTTTGCCTTCTCGCTCTGCGGCATCAGCGGCATCTACAACACGCTGTGCATGGTCGACTTCTTTTTGGGTTGGGGCATACAAGTTATGCAGTAACTCAATTTGTCTTGGGTTAATTAATGATTTGCCATCAAAACCAAGCTGTTTAATGAGAGCGGCCTCTTTGAGGAAGCCTTCTTCATTGTTGGCGTCAGAATAAACGGTATCAAAGGCTTGAATACCGGCCGAACGCGCAGCTTGTAAAATGGCGCACCGAGCATAGAGGAGTTCAATGCCGTCTGGAGACCGCTCGGTGCGCAAATTGCGGACATAGTCCTCGGCACCTAATGCGATGCCTATTAATCTTGGAGAAGCGTGGGCAATATTCACGACTTGAGTGATCCCCATTGGGGATTCGATAGCCGCGAGTAACCCGGTGCTACCTTCTTCACGCCCACAGCTTTTTTCAATGCGTAAAATTTCGTTTTCAATATCAATAATATCTTGTGCGGTATCGGTTTTCGGTAAGCGCACAATATCGGCACCACCGCGAACAACGGCTTCGAGGTCAGCAACCCCATAAGCGGAGTCGAGGGCGTTAACGCGCACAATGGTTTCAATATCTTGATATAACGGGTGTTGCAGTGTGTGATACACCAAACGACGCGCCGTGTCTTTTTCTCGAATGGTGACGGAGTCTTCGAGGTCAAACATCAGGGCATCGGCTTTATAAATAAAGGAGTTACTGAGCATCGCGGCATTGGAACCTGGGACGAACAGCATACTTCTGCGAGTGCGGCTTTTTCTTTCCGGTGTCATTATTTATCCTCCCATGGCAGAGCATCGAGATCACAGGCGCGAGCCAGTAAGGCTTCGAGGCGAGCGCGTAGAACGCACTCCAATGCACCTTTGTCATCCACCACAATTTCAGCGCCTTGAATATCGTATTTTTCAATGATTTCAAGCACGATGGCATTGATGGCATCACCAAATTGTTTTTCAACACTGCTGGTGATCTGCAATGAGACCTCAAGAGTGTCTTCAAGAGGTTCGATTCGTACCATGACATCACTGGATTCGAGTGTGCCGGCAACCGCTGCGTGTAGTATCTTCATATTTCACCTATAACTAATTCAAGCTTGTAGTGCGGGAGTCGGCGACGGTGTCTGCGCTGCGAGCATCTCTTGTAAATAGTGATACGTGGCAGGGGGCACAATCGGCTTGATCGCCGCAAGATCTTTTTTAGCGAGCAGTTTTCGAACTTGCGAGGCGGAAACCGCCGTACCGTCGATCACTGTTCGCGGAAATTCGACTAGTTCAATGGGTGGGAATGGCATTTCATCGGTTTCCAGCCAGTAGCGCATGTCTTGGTTATATTGATTAGTGACTTGGCAGAATGGCTCTGAGCCGACGAAACGATGGGTAATTCCCAGCGCCGGAGCAATATATTGGCGAAAAATCTTAATATCGATTTCTGTATAACAGTTGTTGGCTACAGTAATGTCTTTAATAAAATAACAAGGGAATGTAGCCCGTGAAATAATGTATTCTGAACCTTTATGAATGGTGAGGTTATTAATTCCTTTTGTGCCTTCTTCAATTAATCTCAGGCGAACTTTATACGGAAAACGGGAAGTATCTTCTTTGACGACAAATAAATGTAGCCAGTCACAGTTCTTTGAGGCTTGTTCAATTAAGTAACGATGCCCCAATGTGAATGGGTTGGCATTCATCACGATAGCGCCAATTTTTTTTCCTGCTTTATATTGGGCTTTTAAACTTTTAATATAGCGATTTAAATAACAGCAGCTATTTTCCATTAAAACCATTACATTGGGTACAGTAGCAATGGTATGAAACCCGCATTGATGAAATAGCTCTTCATTTTGGTATTTAGTATAGATAAATAGGTGAGTAGTATTATTCTCGTAAGCGAGATTCACCAATTCAGTCGCTAATTTTAAGGCTAAACCTTCACCACGAACTTCATCGCTAATAGCAACGCATTTAATGACATTCTTAGCGAGACCACCACAGGCAATTAACTTTTCGTTACGTGTGATCGTAATAAAGACGTCAACGCTGGCATCAATGTCTAAATCATTCTCTTTTAAAAACTGAGTGATATCATTGAGTTTTCTGTTCTCATGACGTTTTACTTGGTTAAACGTTATGCTGTCGAACATAATGGTATCCTGCATCTCATTTAGAGATGTATTAAAAATGTTGCTAATGTTAAAGTTAATTAAATAAATATTTTTGGCTTGCCGTTAATTACCTAAGTTCTCAATTTTTATTTAATTATCCTTTTCAATATTCATATTAAATACCCTGCATATAATATATTTGACCTATTTCATGTTTCTAAAATGAGTTTGTATTTGTTTAATGGTTTTAATGTTTTTAATTACGAGTTATGAACTTTACTCAGTGGTTTTAATGTGTTTAATTAATATTATGTGCATTACTAAGCGGACTACGTTATCTTTTATCTTCATTATTGGTATTTTTGCGTGTAACAATAATTTTACTTTTTAGCGAGTTATAGAGAGACGAGATGAAAACAGAGTTTTCACAGATCCCATTTAAAAAAGGGAATATTTTTTCATTCTCAGGAAGAGTCTTTCTTCTATTGTTACTGGCTTCAGTGTTATTGACGTTTGGATTGGGCAAATATTTTACGGATACCACAGAAAACCGCATGATGGCGAACATTCGCGTACTCGCTATGAGCCAAGCAAAAATGATCGCTTCATTGGATGGCATCGTCAGTACTGTAAAAGATAAAGATATTCCTAAGCTAAAAGTTATTGCCGATAAGCTCAATCAAGATTCGAGTTATGACTATGTCGTTATTGGTGATGAACATTCGATTCGCTTATATCATCCGAATAGCGAAAAGATTGGCTACCCAATGCAATGGAATAAGCCGGGAGCGCTAGAAAATGGTGAAAGCTATTTTATTAAAGGCGAAGGCTCCATGGGGAATGCAGTACGTGCAAAAACACCTATCTTTGATGAAAACGGTAAAGTCATTGGTGTTGTTTCCATTGGTTATCTCACTACCAAAATAGATACCTCATTAGCTGAAGTGTTTGTGCAAACGTCAGCAACATTTTTAGGGGTGTTGGTGATTTTGCTATTTCTATCCTGGGCATTCGCCCGATTAATTCAGCGGCAAATGCTTGGCATGGAACCTGAAGAAATAACCCAATTAGTGTTGGTGCAAAAAGGGATTTTTGATGCGGTGTTTGAAGGCATTATTGCCGTCGACCGTTATGGGAAAATTATCAATATCAACCATAACGCCAGAAAAATGTTGGCGCTGAGTGAGTCTGCTAAACAGTTAATCGGTAAACCGATTTCTGAGTATGTTTCTCCCGCAGGCTTTTTCACGAAAGAAATCGCGAAAAACCATCATGATATAGTTTGCGAATTCAATGGGTTGAATGTGATAGCCAGCCGAGTTGCCATTATGGATGGTGAGTTGCTGGCGGGAGCGGTGATCAGCTTCCGCAGCCAAAATGATATTGAATCCTTAAATGCGCAGCTTTCTCAAGTTCGCCAATATGTGGATAATTTGCGTACATTGCGCCACGAACATTTAAATTGGATTTCTACTTTAAGTGGTTTGCTGCAAATGAAAGAGTACGACCAAGCCTTGGCGTTAATTAAGGGGGAGTCCGAATCTCGGCAACAATTAATAGATTCACTGCGAGAGCAATTTGCAGATAAACAAGTGGCTGGGTTGTTATTTGGTAAATATCACCGTGCGCGAGAACTGGGCTTACAGCTTATTTTTGTGCCGGGTTGCCAACTCCGTGAATTACCTAACTCATTAAATAGCACGGAACTCTGTGCTGTATTAGGAAATTTATTAGATAATGCCTTTGAGGCGAGTTTAAAGAACGAAGCGGGTAATAAGCAGGTAGAACTGTATATCTCAGATGAAAATAATGAGATTGTGATTGAAGTTGCTGATCAAGGATGTGGTTTTCCCCTTGAGCTGCAAGATAAATGGTTTGAACGCGGAACAACAACAAAAACGGATGCTGTCGATGGACATGGCATAGGGCTATTTTTGGTGGCCTCCTATGTCAATCGATGTAATGGGGCGGTGATCATTGAAGATAATCAACCGTATGGTACTGTATTCTCTATTTTTATACCGAAAGTGAAGACGCAAAATGGCTAAGATAAAAATCCTCATTGTCGAAGATGAACTGCTCCTTGCGGAGATGCACGCGGAGTACATTAAAGCTTATCCTGCTTGTGATAAAGTCTGGCTTGCGGGCAATCTTGCAGAAGCAAGAAAAATGATTGAGTACATGAAGCCTGACTTGATTCTGTTGGATAACTATTTACCTGACGGGAAAGGAATTGATTTAGTTCATGAACTACTTCAGGAGCGCAATAGTGCGGATATTGTATTCACCACCGCTGCCAGTGATATGGAGACAGTCTCTGAGGCGATTCGCCTCGGTGTATTTGATTATTTGGTTAAGCCGATAGCTTATGAGCGTTTAGGGCAAACGTTAGATCGCTATATTCAGCGTAAAGCGGTTTTGCAGGGTGCCAATAAAACCAATCAAAGCCAGATTGATGATATGTTTAATACCTATGCCCGTGGTGAGAGTAAAGAAGAGCTACCGACGGGGATTGATGCTATTACGCTTGATAAAGTGCTTGCGTTATTTGCAGTACCCGATGCGGAATATACGGCAGAGTCGATTGCAGAAACTATAAAATTAAGCCGCACCACCGCTCGCCGTTATTTAGAGTATTGTTTAGCTCAACGTAAAATTGAAGCGGAAATTGAATACGGCAAAGTAGGGCGTCCCCAGCGGATATATCGGGGTAGTCATTAGTTGCCGTAGGTAGACGATTGAAGTCTGCGTGAAGGTGTTTGCGTCAATTTCCCAAAAGGTTGTTATGAACGTACTGATCCTTGGCGCTCGTGCGCCGGCCTGTCTCGAATGGGCGCGAGCGTTTAATGAAGCAGGATGGACTGTCAGCGTCGGTGATTCGCTCAGTCAGCCGCTGAGCCGCTTTAGTTGCTCCGTGCAACATTATGTCCGCTTGCCTGAACCTCGACAGAACCCGATAGCTTGGGTTGAAGCCCTTGCGGCGACGATCGAAAATCAGCATATCGACCTACTGCTACCCACTTGCGAAGAAGTGTTTTATTTGGCCTACGGTCTTGAACGCTTGCAGCCGTTGTGTCGGGTGTTAACCAGTGATTTTCCACTGTTGCATCGTTTGCATCATAAAGGGGATTTTGCAGCCATGACGAATGGCTGGTCTTTAGCCGCCCCTGAAACCCATCTACTGACAGACAGCCAAGCATTACTCGCCTTTGCGGGCGATGCTGCAAGCTGGGTATTCAAACCTGCGTATTCGCGCTTTGCCTCACAAACCTTGATCCGCCCATTAGCCCATCAGCTAAATAAAGTTCGACCCACTCAGACCGAGCCTTGGGTAGCGCAGCGATTTATCGAAGGACGGGAGTTTTGCAGTTTTAGTATCTTGGTTGATGGTGATCTACGCGCTCATAGCTGCTATCAGCCGCGCTACCGAGTAGGTCGTGGCTCAGGGATCTATTTCCAACCGAGCATGCCGGAACCTATACGCCAGTTTATTGAGCATTTTGGGCGTGAAACCCGCTATAACGGACAAGTAGGGTTCGATTTTATTCAAGATAAAAATGGTTGTTTCCATGTGCTGGAGTGCAACCCAAGAGCGACCAGTGGTGTGCATTTGTTCGACAACCAGCGACGGTTACTAGTGAATAGATTGAGTCACCCATCTGAGCAGATCCTTGAACCAACATTAGAGCCTCGAATGATTGCATTGGCGATGCTGCTATTTGCCGCACCACGACGAGCTCTGAGCCCGACGTTCTGGCGTGATTATGCCGCCGCCCGCGATGTTATCGTGCAAAAAGGTGATTGGTGCCCGTTGATAGCACAAGTCGGAAGCCTCACGGAAATTGTTGCTCGGGCGGTATCTCGACGCTGTGGATTATTAACGGCATCTACGGCAGATATTGAATGGAACGGTCAGCCACTAGATGAGCGTACACCATGAGATTATTGTTCGAAGATCAAATCGTTAGTGAGAACGCTAGCTCGAATGATAGCTTGGCTCGGCGCTATGTGCGTGCTTGTGCCAGCGAGTGCTTGATAGGTAATGTCAGCACGAAAATGGCGTTGCTCGATACGAGGACGCAGCAATTTCCGGTCAGTATCACAGATGGTAACGAACCCGATGACAACTGCTATGTGGTGTCTCCTCAAACAGCCTACAGTGGCTATGCCCGCGAGGAAATCAAACGCCTCGGTCGCCCCTATCTGACTTGGCCGTTGAAGCTGCTGACTCAAGCTGTCGAACGCTTACTGAATGCGGGTAAGGTCAACAAATTGGTGCAGGTAAACAACTGGCTGCTATCGACCAATCTTTATCCTGCTGATTGGGATGTTACTGAATTGCCAGCTATCACGACATTGCTGAAGCAAAACTTTCCTGAGCATGGAATTGGTTTTCGTTCGCTCAATGATTTCAGTAACCGAGAGTTGCGCCAATGCTTGCAAAGTCACGGATACTTGAGCATTCCTAGCCGGCAAGTCTATTTGTTTGATGGGCGAGCAGGGGAGCAAGCGCCGTTTCTCAAACACCACAATACTCGGCTGGATGCCACTTTATTGCGGCGCAGCCCGTATACCATCGTACCCGGTAACGAATTGAATGATGACGATTTCAAAAGAATAGAGCATCTTTATAACCTGCTTTATTTGGATAAATATTGCACACTGAATCCCCATTATAGTGCGCAATGGATGCAGCAGGGACAGCGTGAGGGTTGGCTAGAAATTCGCGCTTTACGTAATGCAGAAGGGCGTATTGACGGCGCATTGGGTTGGTTCTCATCTTCCACAGTGATTAGCACGCCAATAGTGGGTTATGACACCGCGTTGCCCCAAAGGCTTGGATTGTATCGACAATTGACCCGCCTGTGCCTGCAAGAAGCGGCTGAGCGTCGTCAGGTGCTGAATTTTAGCTCTGGCGCGGCTGAGTTCAAACGCTTGCGGGGTGGCGAGCCGCAGATCGAATACAGCCTAGTCTACGTCGCCCATTTATCTTGGGGACGACGCCTTGTATGGAAGGTGCTGAGTGCTCTGTTACATGGTATCGGTGTGCCGATGATGAGGAAGCTAAAACTGTGAAGCCGTTTGAACATCAATGGTGGCCTGTGGCTATCAGCGACAAATTGCGAAACCAACCGGTGGCTTGCCAGCTACATGACACTCCGCTGGTGCTGTTTCGCGACAATGACGGGCATGCTGCTGCGCTACCCGATCGTTGCCCGCATCGTTTTGCACCATTGAGCGCGGGAAAAGTTTGTGATGGGCTGATTGAATGTCCTTATCATGGCTGGCAGTTCTCTGCCGATGGGCGTTGTACGCGAGTGCCTGGTACTGACCTTGCAGCGGGAAGTAAGCCGCTGCTTGAGAGTTTTCCTTGTTGCGAAGCTCACGGGCTAGTTTGGGTTAGCCTGAGCATGGAGCGTCCGCAGATCCCGCCAGTTGCTCCTTCCGATAGCTCGCAGAGAGTCGATACATTTTGGATCACCGATGAAGTGCAGTGTTCGCTGCAAGACGCCGCAGAGAATTTTCTCGATGGTTTTCACACCCATTTTGTTCACTCTGGCTGGATCCGTCACGACCGGCAACGGCAACAAATCAGCGTCCGAGTTCGCCCTCTGGCTGATGGCGTCGAAGCCGTGTATAGCGAAGAGGACAAACAGTCAGGATTTATTTCTCGATTGTTTGAACGTGAGCGCGGTGTCAGTATGGGGCGTTTTCGTCTGCCGTGTCTGGCAGAAATTGAGTACCGTGACCGTAGTGATGAGCTCAATCTGCTGGTTAGCGCTTGGTTAGTACCTTGTGGAAATGAGCAGTTACGCCTATTTGCACGAATAGCGACTCGGCAGGGCAAGCTTCCGGCAGTCATCAAACGTTATGTATTGAGCAAATTATTCCGCGTGATCCTCCGTCAAGACCGCCAAATATTGGAAAAAGTCAGCGCCAATAAATTGCGTTTTCAAGGAACCTTACCGACACCGCTCGATGGTGAGCAAGATCTACTAGGTCCTAGTATTCGCCAATTACTTGAAGATGGTGAGCCGCTGATGTTTGAGGAGCGGAAGTTCTGTTTTCGGCTTTAAGTCGCAGCGAGGAATATTGTATATGCTTTCCAGACATATTTGGAGCCTATAAAAAGGCTCTTTTTATAGGTTCAGTGCCATCAACCCCATCTCATCATTTTTCTCAAGTATAAGCCTTCAATTGTATTACTCAGCACTACTCATTGGTTTCAAAAGAAATAATTGCAGAAATTTTTAATGAGAATAAGTCTCATTATGATATTTTCGTACCAGTACAGTGTGATAGTAAATACGCGGTATGGGAATGTTCATACGTCAACACTATTCATGGCGTTGACGTGTGTCAACGATTTGTATATTATTAGCGCACCAGGAGGCTGATGAGCAAAAAGCACCCTAACAAAGAAGTACGTGAGGCTCTCCGTTATGCAGAGGAAAAGGGCTGGATCGTTGAAGACGCGACGGGGCATCCTTTCTGTATTGTTAAATGTGGAAATGCTGATCATGGACGAACTCACGCGATGAGCGTAAACAGCACACCCAAAAATCCGGAAGTGCACGCAAAGCAAATCCGTAGAATGGTTGACCGCTGTACCCCGAGGAAACCTAAGGGTTGATCCGGTTGTTTAAGGCAAGGCGGGTAACCGCCTTTTTGATGAGGAGAGCGGAATGGAACTCTACAATTTCACCCTAACGTTATCAGGTGTTCAAATGGAGACAGAGGGGCTTGCGGGTGCTCTGTATACCAACGGCTGTGATGATGCGCTAATTTGCTACTACGGTAGTTCAGTGTATTTAGAATTTGACAGAGAAGCGAAAAGCTTAGATTTAGCAATCAAATCAGCGATTAATGACATTGAAACGGCAGGTATTGGGGCTGTCGTTGAGTCGGTGGACTCGGCTCTAGTTGGTTTGAGTGATATTGCCCAACTTTCCGGTTTAACTCGCCAAGCCATTGCTTTACTAAAAGACGGCTCACGAGGTAAAGGTGATTTCCCTTGTCCTATCCAACGTATTAGTGGTCAATCACCACTTTGGGATTGGTCAGACGTTGCTAAATGGTTGAATGATAGCGGCCGCCTCGACAGTAAAGGCGTTCAGGCTCGAGAGCAGTTGGTGTGTAATGCACATATATTGAGTAAGTGGAACCTTGCGTTAAGAATGCGGTCATTTGGAAACATTAAAGAAGTAGAATCAATCGCATATTCACTTATTTCATAATATTTGATCTTTGAGGACTTTACGATGACCCACTTTTATCAACTGACAGCAATGAGCCTTGGCGGGCAGCACATTTCTATGGCGGACTACGCGGGTAAGGTGGTTTTAGTTGTAAATACAGCTAGCCATTGTGGTTTTACGCCGCAATACGAAGGTCTTGAAGCACTCTACAAAAAATATGCAGATCAGGGTTTGGTCGTGCTTGGCTTTCCTTGCAACCAATTCGGAAAACAGGAACCAGGCGGCGCAGAGGAAATCGGGCAGACCTGCTACATTAATTACGGTGTGAGCTTTCCGATGTTCGAGAAAATAGACGTCAATGGAAGCGCAGCGCACCCAGTATTTCGTTATCTAAAAAGTGAGTTACCTGGGCTGCTGGGTGGTAGAGTTATGTGGAATTTCACTAAATTCCTGATTGGACGTGACGGTAAACCGCTCAAGCGTTTCGCTCCGTTCACGACCCCTGAGAAAATGGAAGCGGCGATAGTTGCCGCACTTGGAATTTGAGTGATCGGACATTCTAGCTATTTCATGCAGATAATCTTAGGGCTATTTCCCTGTCCCCGAATTCTGTAACTCATTTTCCATAATCATCACTTTCTTTTGGGCGCGCTCGTCGCCTTGTTTCGCGGAGAGCCGATACCAATATAAGGCTTTCGTATCATCTTGCGGTACGCCCATTCCATATTGATAACACGCTCCGCTGGCATACTGTGCATCGCGGCTGCGTTGGTTGGCGGCCTTGATAAACCACTGGCAGGCTTTAGCTTGGTCGGCGGTGATGCCATCACCTCGAGCATAAATTAACGCTAAATTAAACTGGGCGGACACTTCCCCTTGCTGAGCGGCTTGGGTTAACCACTTAATGGCGGAAGCGGTATCGCGTTTGGTGCCTTGCCCTGCCAAGTAGAGCATACCTAAGCTATTTTGTGCGGGGGAAAAACCTAACTCCGCAGAGCGCGTAAAATACTGAAATGCCGCGGGGTAATTGATTTTGTCATACATTCCCGTTGCTGCTTGATAACCTAATAAATAGAGCGCTTGTGGCTGATTTTTTTCAGCCAATGCTAGGTAGATTTGATTGGCTTTTTGGGGATCTTTATCTCCGACGACACCTTTTTCATACCAATAAGCTAAAGTTAGCTGCGCTGCGGGTAACTGCTGTGCCGCGGCTTTTTCTAGCCAACTTAATGCTTGTTGTGAATTTTTCTCTAACAGGTTTGGAATGCCTTCTAGAGTATATTCCGCCATATTCATTTGACCAATAGGGTCGCCTGCGTTGGCTGCCGCTTCCATCCAATGCAACATCTCTTTGGGATTTTTACCGATGCCAGCACCTTGTTGGTACATCAGGGCGAGGTTGATTTGTGCCTTGGTAAAATTTTGACTGGCAGAAAGTTTATACCAATAGGCGGCTTTATCTAACTGACCGTGAGATTGATAAAACATCGCTAAATTAAACTGAGCTTCAGCTTTCCCGCTATCGGCTAATTGCGTGAGTGTTTTTTCATCCACAATTGAAGAAGGTGCAACAGGGGCGACAGTTTTAGCATGGCTCATGTTAATAAAAAGCGAGCAAAAGATAATGAAGGGGAGGGTAAACTGTTTCACTGAGCTTCCTTGGGATGAATTTTAGCCATTTATTCCTAGTGGGTAGGTTAACGGGTTGCTGTTAGCGGCGCAATTGCCATTCTTGCTATTCTGAAAATTATTTTTACGCATTAAACGAAGATAAATCATGATGTTATAAAAAAGATTAAAAATAATTAAAAAAAAGATGAACCTTTTAAGTCTATCGAGGGTCTTAATTACATATATATCACTGTTTGCTTGTGTAAACATTCATATATTTACCCTCAACATTCATTTCTTTACATGAAGTAATGCAATAATGCATCTATATCGTGTAGTTTGAATTAGTAGTACGATCCTTAATAGAATGCATTATGCCCAGTTTTAGTCGCTGGGCTTTTTTTTGCATAAAATACGACTCTTCCTTCAAATACCGCTTTATTTTTATCTCACTCCGTTATTTCGTTCGATAAATAAACACGTAATAGTGACATCAATAAATAATCACCTATCTAAATTCATTTTCTATTCAATTTTTATTATCACCAAGACGAAATATCCGCAGGGTACCGCGCGGTATGTTTGTGGTGTATATAGGGTGTTACTCTACGAGTAAAATGATTACAGATAGAACAATATGCTTAACATATAGTGAACAAGTGATTATTTAATGGGCGATAATAATTTCATGATTTTGTAAAAAATTGAAGTTAATCACGATATGAATCTATAAGCATGGTAATTAATGCTAGCTAAATTATTAGTTTTGGTGCATAAATAGCATATATTGCTTAATTGATTATTCTGTTTGGATTGGCATATATTCGCCATAATGCTGAATAAATAATCAAATATGCTTTAACTCATTGAATTTTATGTTCGCGATTCATAAACAATATTTACACACAGTTTTGTTTGTTTTGAGGTCAGGGATTGATACTCCTCCTACCAAAAGTGAATCTTCTAAAGCTTGAATTCTTGAGACCATAACAATGCGAGGGTGCAGACAGCGTCCCGTGGTTTTTTTGCATACGTACAGGTTGTATTAGAGGTAACTTGTGTCCACAACAAATAACAAAGAGGAAGTCAGTCTTAACGCGTTTAAGCAACCTCGTTCATTCTATCTCATCTTTTCTATTGAACTCTGGGAACGTTTTGGTTACTACGGTCTTCAGGGGATCCTCCCAATCTATCTCAGCCAAGTGCTTGGCATGTCGGAAGCGGAATCTATTACGCTGTTCGCAGCATTCTCTGCCCTGGTTTATGGCTTCGTTGCCATTGGTGGTTGGTTAGGGGATAAGGTTTTAGGGACTAAGCGTGCGATTGTTCTTGGAACGGTAGTACTGATTGTCGGTTATGCCTTCGTTGCCTACTCTGGGCATGATGTGTCGATGGTTTACCTCGGTCTAGCTACCATCGCGGTAGGTAACGGTCTGTTTAAAGCGAACCCATCATCATTATTATCCACTTGTTATGACAAAAATGACCCACGTTTGGACGGTGCATTCACCATGTACTATATGTCCGTTAACATTGGTTCATTCTTCTCAATGCTGGCAACGCCATGGTTAGCCAAACATTACGGCTGGGATGTCGCATTCTCCCTCAGCGTAGTGGGTCTGATCATCACCTTAATTAACTTCTACATGTGCAAAAAATGGGTCGCAGACCACGGTTCAAAACCGGACTTTGCGCCTGTTGTGATTTCCAAATTGCTGATGACCATCGTCGGTGTGGTTGCACTGATTGCGATTTCAAACTGGTTACTGCACAACTTAGGCATTGCGCGTGCGGCACTGGCGGTGATTTCTCTGGGTATTTTAGTTATCTTTATCAAAGAGATGATGGCGCTCAAAGGTATTGCTCGTCGCCGTATGGTGGTCGCGTTGATCCTGATGCTCGAAGCGATTGTTTTCTTCGTACTGTATAGCCAAATGCCAACCTCACTGAACTTCTTCGCACTGCATAACGTAGAGCACGAAGTTTTCGGTTTTGCGATTGAGCCTGCTCAGTATCAAGCCTTAAACCCATTATGGATCATGATTGGTAGCCCAATTTTGGCGGCAATCTATAACAAAATGGGCGATAACTTACCGATGCCACATAAATTCGCTATCGGGATGTTACTGTGTTCTGCAGCGTTCTTAGTGCTGCCATTAGGGGCAAAATTCGCGAACGAAGCGGGTATTGTTTCTGTTCAATGGTTAGTTATCTGCTACGGTTTCCAAAGTATCGGTGAGCTGATGATTTCAGGTCTGGGTCTGGCGATGGTGGCACAGTTAGTTCCACAGCGTCTGATGGGCTTTATCATGGGCGCATGGTTCTTAACTAACTCTGCAGCGGCATTTATCGCGGGTTATGTTGCTTCTATGGCGGCTGCGCCTCAAGGTGAGATCACCAGCAAAGTTGAATCACTGGCTGTCTACAGTGATGTCTTTATGAAGATTGGTCTGGTAACGGGTGCAATTGCTATTGTGATGGTATTCACCGCGCCGTTATTAAACCGTATGACACAAGAACAGCATTAATTTGTTCGGTAAGTTATAAGATGAAAAGGGCGATAGAAATATCGCCCTTTTTTAATGAATGATGATTCAAAGCATCCGTTATTTAAAATAGCGATTGCTAATTAACTTCATCGAACGGTTATTGCCGTTGACTAAAATAGTGCTCGCGCTGCGGCTATGTAGATCATTCGAGATACCATTCATCAGCACTGTTGGGGTGATAGCAGTTGCCGAGAAAATTACATCGGACGTATTCACCATCATATCCAACGTTAAAATCTCGCCAATTTCGATACCCATCTGCTGGCAACGAATCGCTTCTTGCGCGGCTAACAGTTTATTTTGTTCGGTGTCTTCTTTGGCTTTGTTACGTGGAACAAGACGTGCTTGCATGTCGCCACCTAATGCGCGGGCAATAGCTGCACTAATAATGCCTTCTGGTGCACCGCCGATACCATACATCATATCAATAGGGTGCTCAGGTAAGATTGTCAGCAGTGATGCCAGAACATCGCCATCTGGGATTGTGATGACATTGGCGCCAAAGTTACGGATGGTTTTAATAATGTGCTGGTGGCGAGGTTTATCGAGAATGGCAATGTTGAGCATGGAAATGGGTTTATCCAATGCGGCAGAGAGAAACTCGAGGTTCTTCTCTAATGGGTTTTTTAGGTGAACGGCATCTTTCGCTGCTGCGCCGACGACCATTTTTTCCATATACATATCGGGGGCTTGCAGCAATGTTCCTGTTGGGGCGGCCGCCAAAACGGCAATCGCATTGTGCTCATTACATGCCACCATACGGGTGCCATCAATGGGGTCGACTGCGATATCTAAATGATGTTCGCTAGATTGTTTGCCGACTTGTTCACCAATATACAGCATTGGGGCTTCGTCAATTTCCCCTTCGCCAATTACGATTTTTCCATGAAAATCAATCTCATTAAGTCGATTTCGCATGGCTTCAACCGCAGCGTTATCCGCTGCATTCTTATCTTGTTTCCCTACCCATTCAAACGCGGCAATGGCGGCAACTTCCGTCACTGACGCGATAGCAGACGCGAGTTCATCGCTAATTTTCATTTTGGTGTTATTCCTAGGACTAAAAAATTATCGCGCCTATGATACGTTTTTTGTGATCAACTTGGTAATTTTTTGGCGAATAAAACGGCGTTTTATTGAGTTCGGAGAGGGTAATTAAGCAGATGGAAGGGCGGAGCGAACTCCGCCAATTGATATTCAAAGACGCATTACAGCATTTCGACGATGGTGATCCCGCCAATAATTGAAATCAATGCCGCAATGGTACTGAGTAATACGGTTCCCGCAGAGGTTTCAGTATAGGCTTTATTACTGATAGCTAACGCTGGTACAGCTGTTGCCGTCGGTAACACACCAATAATAAATGCCGCTTTTAATAAATCACTTTGTAATCCTAATGCGAGGCCGGTTCCAAGAATAAGCGCCGCCTGTACAAAGTTTTTCACAAAAACGTTAAAGATAATTTCTTTATTGATTGTGAGTTTAATACCTGACAGCAATAAACCGAGGAAGAAGAGAGCCACACCACCTGCCGTTTTCCCGAGTTCATTGACTGAGTTTTGTAGAATTTCAGGTAATTTTACGCCACAAATTGCCAGAATGGCCCCTAAAACAGGCAGGAAAACTAATGGTTGAATAACGGCTTTACCGACAGATTTCAGAATACCGTTACCATTCGCTGATCCACTGATCATCAATAAGGTAAATGGAATTATGATGACGGTATAAATTAAGTTACCGAGAACCATAGCAATTAAGCCGGATGAACCGACAGTTGCCAGTAAAACTGGTGGTCCACAGTACGCCATATCCGGGAATGAAACAGACAATGCTTGCATCGCAGCATCGGTTTTATTGTGGCGGAAAAATACTTTACCGACTACAAAACCAATGACATAGGATGCAATTAACCCGACTGCGAGCGCTATCAAGTAATCAACATTCAGTAAAACTGAAGGTGGGGCTTGAACGGCAGCAAGGAATAATGCGAATGGTAAGGCGATTTTGACAACAAAGTCAGCAAACGCTTGCGAATATTCCCGTTTCACGAAGCCATATTTACCCGATAACCACCCTACGGCAAGACCGAGTACGATGGGGCTTAGGGCTTCAAGTATTATATGTAATAACATAGGTATTCCTTTGCGTTATTTAGGACAATACATATTTTTTAAATATATCGATAAAAGACAGTCGTTATTTGTTAAATAACTTATTGGTGATTTTGTCTATAAATTAATAACATAATCACACGAAAAAACACCTATTATCTGCATATTTTCTCTAATAAATAGAAAGTATCAAAAATGGATTATTGAAATTAATAAGTTATTAATAAAGTAATAGGGGATTCAGTAGCGAGAAAAAAATTATTTGAAAATGTGCTCTTAGAGACTAAAAAATATTAAAAATGTACTATCATTTTATGATAGTTAAATAATAAGATGATAGAATAGATTAATCCGTGAATACTCTTAAAAAGAGTTATTTTGTAACAGTTTGTTACCCACTGTTGGCAATTTAGTTATTCGTCTCTAAACTAGGATGATTATTGAATAATGTCGATTGATACTGTGTATTCTAAGATCCTGTTAACTAATCTTGGGTTACTGGCATTGGATTAAAGAAGGAAACCTATTTGTGGATACATGGATACTCCTCGGGCTCATTTTAATTGCGTTTGTGATAATTGCCCCTGTACTGGCTATCATTGCGATTAATCGTACTGGTCGAATGCAATATCAAATTAGCCAGTTAAACCAAAAGGTTGCCTCGCTAGAAGCAGAAATGACTCGTGATAATGGTCATCAGTCTACACATGCTATTAATGAAGATAATCCAGTATCCCATCAAGTTGATACCCAACATAATGAGAATCAAGTGGATGCACTCAAAATTGCAGCCCAAGATCCTCTACCCCAAGCACCTCAAATTATGCCTCAACCGATGGCAGTTTCCAGCGATAAACAAGCTAATGCAGTTAACCCGATAGCAATTAATCTAAATCGTTTTGATAAACCAAAGCCAAGTCAGCCTGCATCATCTCAGAATAAAGCAGAAGATAAATCCATTTTTGCACATTTCTTCACGTGGTTAGTGACAGGTAATCCGCTAGCGAAGATAGGAATTTTATTATTATTTTTAGGTGTTGCTTACTTACTGAATTACAGCGTACAAAATGAGATTATTTCACCTGAACTAAGGCTCGTCTTCAGTGCAGCAGGTTGTTTAGTTTTATTGGGTATAGGTTGGTGGTTACGCACGAAAAAAGCATTATTTGGCCTGATATTACAAGGTGGCGCTATCGGTTGCTTATACATTACCGTTTTTGCCGCTTTCAAGTTATACACCATGATCCCTTATGGGTTCGCATTTGTGGCGATGCTAATCATCTGTTGTGCAAGTATCGGGTTGGCATTATTACAGCGTACGATTAGCTTAGCAATTTTAGCGTCTTTAGGTGGTTATTTAGCGCCAATATTACTGTCCACTGGGGGCGGTAGCCATATCGTTTTATTCTCCTATTACTTAATGTTGTCGATAGGTATTTTAGTTATCAGCTTCTGGCAAGCATGGCGTCCGTTAAATTTAGTCGGCATGTTTATGACCTATGGCGTGGCAATATTATGGGGAATGGACAATTATCATTATGATTATTATCTATCATGCCAGCTATTTATTATTGCTAATTTGATTGTATTCAACGCATTAACTCAGTTATTCGCCTTACGTTTCGAACATAATAAACAGCTCGTTGTCGATAATACGCTATTATTCTTCCCACCATTAATGAGTATTACCTTGCAATTTGCTATTTCGGATGGCATCGGATTATTGCCAGCATTTATTTCTCTACTTATTGGCTTACTGTATCTCATTGCCAGCTTACAGCTTCATAAACGCTTTAATGCCGCAGGCAAGAATATGGCTCTAGGCAATATCATTATTGGGGCTAGCTTCGTCACATTGTCGGTACCACTCGCCTTGTCATTTGAATGGACGACGATTGTTTGGTCATTGCAAGGCTTTGCTATGTTGTGGTTTGCCCTCAATCAAGGGCATAAAAAATTAGCATTGACCTCGTCATTGCTGATTGCTGTTAGTGCTTTAATAATATTAAGCGAGTATCCATATTATTATTGGAGCGATAATGTTATTTACATGCTACCAAGCCTGATAGCCGCCTGCTTCTTTGCAGGTGGGTTATTTCATGTGCGCCAGAAAGAGGCGAGTTATTTTACTGCGCTTAGTTATGCTTTTTTGATCCTCGGGTTATTAGTCTGGTTAGCCTGGGTGCCTGAATTTACTGGTATGCTGTCATGGAACAGCGAAACGGAAAGCTTAATTATTTTGGCGGTAGTGCTGATCTCCGCGTGGTGCTGGCGTCTTGGCGGTCAGAAAATCAATTGGATACCATTAGTTTTATGCCAGTTCTCATTATGGGCAGTGGCTTATTACTATTTAACATTAGATTTTATTTATGCAGAAAATCCGATGGGGCGTGGTGAGGGTTCGCTGATTTGGCCTGTGATCTTGGGCAGTTCAGTTCTGTATGTGATGCACGCTTATCGTACCCAAAACCTGTATATTCGACGTGGAATGCACGTTGCCAATCTATGGTTAATTATTGGGTTTGGTGCGACGCAAGTTAACTGGTTTGTGGCCAACCTTCCATGGGGAATGCACGAACTGGGTTACTTCATTTACATTATGTCGATAACCTTAGTGGTATTAATCCTTTACTGGTTACAACATAACAAATTTGTACCAATGCGCCGTAAAGGCTTGCTGTATTGGTATAGTTTATTACCACTTATGGCTGTATTGGCGGTGCTTTCATGTTGGTCAAACTTTGAAGATGGCAAACTCACGTTTTGGAGTTACGTCCCATTAGTTAACCCGTTAGATGAAGCGGGGCTGTTTAGCATTGCAGCACTGTTATTGATGCGCAAAGGTTTTATAACGAAGTTAAGAAAAATAACGCCTATTGAAATTGGGGTAGTGAAAGGTCTGATGGTGGTGATCATTGGATTAGCTATCTTCTGGTATAACGGCATCATTCTTCGTGCGACGGCAGATTTTGCACATATTCCTTGGAATAGGAATATCTTATTTGATTCGCGTCTTGTTCAAACGGTTCTTTCCATTAGCTGGGCAATAGCCGCGCTATTTTGCATGGTGATTGCAGCTGTGAAGAAAAGTCGAACATGGTGGTTTGGTGGTGCAGCGATTTTCGCTTGTGTGATTGCAAAACTATTTCTTATTGATGTGTATGGGCAGGATGGCATTTCCCGTGCGGTCTCCTTTATTGCCGTGGCGGTGTTGATCTTGGTTGTGGGGTATTTCTCCCCATTACCACCAAAGCATAAAACGGACATTGAGGTACAGGATAAATAGTGATGAACTGCATGAAAATAGCCGTGAAAAAGATAACAACATTATGTGCATGGGGCGCTCTCTTTTCCTCAATATGCTTAATATCATTTGGAAGCTATGCTAGCGATTCTAAAGCCAATGACTCTAAAGCTAATGATTCTAAGCAAGCAAGTCCTTACGATTTTTATCAAGGAAAAGAGCTGACCACACCGGATAGGAACAGTCCGTTCTATTGGTTAGAGTTGCCCGCAGCTGCTTATATGGGATCTGCGTATCCAGATACTCTGCAAGATATTCGTGTTTTTAATGGTACAGGAAATGAAATTCCAACAGCGTTATTTTTTGATACCAATAAATCTATTGCGACGACCAATGTTAAATTTAATTTTCAACGTTTAGTCACTCGTGCAGATAATGTGAATCCTAACGACGATGATCAATTTGATAGCCAATATATACTGGTGGAAGCTGAGCCAGGAAAAACAACCCGTATTGAATTGCCGAATTTACAACGAAAAGATAAAACCAACTATCAAGCCTATTTACTGACGCGTGATCAATTCAAAGACAACGGTGTTTTATCGACTTTAAATTTAGGTTGGGATCAAAATAATCAGGACTGGCAAGCCAAAGTTTTTGTTTATTACAGTACCGATAAGAAAAATTGGGTAAATATTGCATCGAATCAGCCTGTCATGAGCCTGAGATTAGACTCAGGCGTTGTGGCAAGTAATACGATTGAATTATTAAAAGGGGAAAGTACTGGGCCTATTGCACCATACCTAATGTTAGTGACGGTCAGCGCTCAAGAACATGAAATTCCACTTCTTCAATCTGTGACGGGATTGCAGTATGTGATGAACTCTTTCCATCGTCAGGAATCTTTTCTCTTTGAAGTGACAAACGATGGAATTACTCGAGAACAGGTGATTTATCGCTTGCCAACGCCGCAGCCATTGAATGAAATCAGCATTAAACTACAACAATCAAATCGCGTGGTACCGCTGAAAGTAGAATATATTGCTAATAGTGATGAGGAATGGAAATTGTTGGCGAATGTGATGGTTTTCAACCAAATCAATGATGGTGATAAAGCGAGCAATCCGAATTTAATGATCCACGATAAGCAAATTAAGGGACTCAGAATAACTGCATTAAAAGGTAGCTGGGATGAGCTGCCACCTACGATTTATGGGTTGCGTGATGCGGTAAATCTAATTGTGAATATACAAGGTGCTTCGCCTTATTTGCTTGTGTGGGGAAATAAACAAGCCACCTTAGATAATGTTAACTACACTCAACTTATTGGTAAAAATGAAAGCGTTGAAAGCGTGATGGATGATTTC
Organism: Providencia sp. JUb39; assembly: GCF_012272845.1. NCBI lineage: Bacteria > Pseudomonadati > Pseudomonadota > Gammaproteobacteria > Enterobacterales > Morganellaceae > Providencia > Providencia sp. JUb39. The sequence continues at coordinate 1,652,831 of NZ_JAAWXD020000001.1, forward strand.
CCTGAAATCACAACGACAGGTAAAATATTGGAATTAGGTGGTTTGGAGAAAAGAACCCAAGATAAGCCAGTGGAAGAAGGTTTACATTGGATGACTATCGCACTATGGATGTTACTTGTTGTCGGTATTTTCGCGCTACTTTATTTCTGTTGGTATCTTTTCAAAGAGGTTGGGTCATCAAATAAATCCAATCCAGACGATCTTTAATTAAAAAGGGAACCTAAGGTTCCCTTTTTTGAATCTAACTGCATCAATAGAGGACAGGATCATGCCTAAAGGACAGTGTTTATGTGGGTCAGTCAAACTGACTATCAATCAGCCTATCGATACCGTTCATGTTTGCCATTGTGGCATGTGTCTAAAATGGAATGGCGGTCCCGGAATGACCATTGGCTATGAAGGTGAACCTGAAATTGAAGGCAGCGAGTTCATTACCCGTTTTGCTTCATCGGAATGGGCTGAAAGGGCTTTCTGTAAGCAGTGTGGTACGCATCTATTTTATCATTTGCATTCACCGTCAACGTATTACCTCTCAGCTCCGCTATTTGATGAAAGCAAAAATGCTAAAATGGGAACACAGATTTATATTGACTGTAAGCCGAATTATTATAATTTTGTTGAAAAGACGCCAATGCTAACTGAGCAAGATATATTAAACCTGTTTACCAACAAATCCTAAACTCCAATCTTATAGCAGGTATTATTGCCTGCTATTTATCTTAAGGTAATCTAAACATTCATTTGTAATGTCAGCGTCAGAAATTTCAATTATAATTAAGCCATTCTATTTTGTTTTTTTACATAATGTTGAAAGGTTATGCTTAATCTAAGGTAAATAGAAAAGGATAAATCATCTATTTTAAACGTAGAGAGAGTAACTTGAGGGATGATTAATGAATAATATGAAAGGAATGCGCCATGCTAGTAATATCGCTTGGGTATTACAATGGGTTCTTAACGCAGGTTTAATTGTGCTTGCTGCGGTGTTAGTTTTCTTTTTAGCAAAAGAAACATTTACGATGGCATCATTAATGTTTGGAGGTAACCAAGAGGCTAAAGCGTATGAACTTTTAGAAGGAATTGTCATTTACTTTCTATATTTTGAGTTTATTGCTTTGATTATAAAGTATTTTATGTCAGGTTATCATTTTCCATTACGCTATTTTATCTATATTGGTATCACGGCAATTATCCGCCTAATTATCGTCGACCATAGTGATCCGATGACTACGTTGCTGCATGCTGGCGCTATCTTAGTTTTAGTTGTTGCACTTTATATTGCTAATACAGAAAAACTTAAACGAGAATAATCTTTAGATTAATTTATCAATCACGCTAAAGGGAATAATAATCATTTCTTTTAGCGTGAGCTTAAATAAATAAAAAAATGACTTAAACAATATAAAACGAGATTAAACATAAGATAAAATAAAATTTCAGGCAATTGGATTTGGAATAAAACTAATAATATAAGCATTATTAACTAGAAGGATTACTTGATTTTTATTCTGTTAAAATAAAGTAAGAAAGTGTTTTACTTTTCTAAATGGGTTATTTACTGTGATAAAGTTTCTATTCTAATAACATAAGTAACTTGCAACTATGACAACTAAAACACTACCTCAGAAAAAGGGTTTTTTAAATCGTGTTGAGCGCATCGGTAACGTTATGCCAGATGTGACAATGCTATTTGTTTACGCCCTAGTAATATGTTGGTTTTTATCCTATCTACTCTCATTTGTAGATTTCAGTTATCACCATCCTATTTCTAAAGAAAAAATTTCCGTTATTAATATGTTTCAGTATGAAGAAATCATATTATTTGTGACATCAGCGGTTAAAAATTTTATTAATTTCCCTCCTCTCGGAATAACAATTGTTGCCACCTTAGGTATTGGGATTGCAGAAAGCAGCGGCTTTATTAATACCGCGCTGAAAAAAATGCTTTCTTTTATTTCACCTAAAATGTTGACTCCAACAGTTGTTTTCGTCGGGATTGTCTCTCACGTTGCTTCTGATTCAGCCTACGTTATTTTGATGCCAGTCGCAGCAATGATGTTCTATGCCAGTGGTCGCCATCCTTTAGCGGGAATTGCAGCGGCATTCGCTGGTTTAGCAGGGGGATTCACGGCAAGTTATACGCCATCGATTATTGACCCGATTATGCAGAGCTTTACGCAAGATGCCGCGCAAATGTTAGCGCCAGGCTACAGTGTAAATGTGTTGTGTAACTACTTCTTTAGCTTGGGTGGAACTTTCGGCGTTATTTTTACTTGCTGGTTTATCACCGAAAAGATCGTAGAGCCGTGGTTAAATAAAAATGCACCAATCACCAAATCTGACGTTGATACTGATGCTGAGCAAGATTTAGGTAAAATCACACCGCAAGAGCACCGCGCATTCCGTGTTGCGGGATTAATGGTGATTGCATTAGGCGTGGGGTTATTTGCGCTGTTATGGCCTGAAAATTCACCACTAAGAGGCCCAGATGGCAGCTTAACCAGCCCGAAAGCACCAATTATGCAAATTGTTGTACCATTATTGTTCATCTTCTTTGCATTGCCAGGCATAGTGTATGGCTATATGACTAAATCTTTCACCTCGACCAAAGATGTGGTTAAGGCGATGGAAAATATTACCAAGTCACTGATCCCATTTATTGTGTTTGCTTTCTTTGCAGCGCAATTTCTGTATTCGTTCCAACACTCTAATTTAGGTACATTATTAGCCTTATCGGGGGCGGAATTACTGCGAACTTTAGATATGCCATCTGGAATGACGGTATTTGGGGTGATTTTATTAACTGCCGTGTTAAATATCATGATCACGTCAGCGACCTCAAAATGGGCGATTATGGCACCAGTTTTAGTACCAATGTTAATGGCAGTCGGAATTTCGCCAGAATTAACCCAAGCCGCCTTCCGTGTGAGTGATTCTGCGATGAACGTGAGTACGCCAATGTTCCCGTTCTATCCGCTGATTTTAATGTATTGCCAGAAATATTATAAAAATGCAGGTATCGGAACTTTATGTTCCATGATGATCCCATTCACTATCGGTTTATTAATTACCTTAACAGCGACACTGTATCTGTTCTGGGCATTTGATATTCCAATTGGTTTTGACAGTGGCTATACATGGCAGCCTGCGCAATAAGTAAAAGGTATGTGAAATGAAAGAATTAGGTAAGAAATTAGAAGAACGTTTTTATCGCTATGTGGCTATTGAAAGTCAAAGTGATGCGGCAAGCTCTGTTGTACCAAGCACAGAAGGCCAGCGTGAACTGGCAAATCTTCTGGCGAAAGAATTAGAGAGCTACGGCTTGAAAGATGTGTATGTTGATGAACATGCCATTTTATATGGAATGCGCCCAGGTAATAAACCCAATGCCCCTAAAATTGGTTTTGTGGCTCACTTAGATACTGTTGATGTCGGTTTATCTCCGGTGATCAAGCCGCAAACCTTGAAGTATGAAGGTGCGGATTTATGCCTGAATGTGCAGGAAGATGTGTGGTTTAAAACCGCGGAACACCCGGAAGCCGCCGCTTATGTGGGCGATGAAATTATTTTCAGTGACGGCACCAGTGTTCTGGGCGCGGATGATAAAGCGGCCATTACCGTTGTCATGGAGCTGATGGATAAACTGCAAAACGCAGATTTTGATTGCGGCGATATCTATGTGGCGTTTGTGCCAGATGAAGAAATTGGTCTTCGTGGCTCCAAAATCATGGATCTTTCTCGCTTCAAAGTGGATTTTGCTTACACCATCGATTGCTGTGCGCTCGGAGAGGTGGTTTTTGAAACCTTTAATGCGGCTTCTATTGAAGTGGAAATTAAAGGGATCACCGCTCATCCAATGTCAGCGAAAAACGTATTGTTAAACCCAATTCGTGTGGCGCATGATTTTATTGGTTGTTTCGATCGTTTCGATACGCCGGAACACACTGAGCACCGTGAAGGTTACTTCTATATCACAGATTTAGCAGCAAACCCGAATGAAGCAAAAATCAAGATGGCGATCCGTGATTTTGATCGCCCAAGTTTTGAAGCCCGTAAGCGTTTCATTGCTGAAAGTATTGAACTGATTCGCGCTCGTCATCCACGCGCGAAAGTGGAATTCAAAATTGATGATGTGTATAGCAATATCAGTGACTCAATCGGTGAAGACCGTACAGCGGTAGATATTATTCTCGAAGCGTTAAAAATTCATAATATCGAGCCAAATATCATTCCAATGCGTGGAGGCACTGACGGTTCAGCGCTGTCTGCTCGCGGAATTGTGACCCCAAACTATTTTACGGGTGCGCATAACTTCCATTCTCGCTTTGAGTTTTTACCAATAACTTCATTCGAGAAGAGCTATTTAGTATCTGAAACTATTTGCCGCCTTGTTGGGCAAAAGTAATTCATACTGGATTTAGCTTTAGCTCGTTAAAAGTCAGAGTATTAAGACCGATAGCTGCTAATTATTTAGCGGCTATTTTTTTGAAAGAAACTCATTCAAGTTTTAAATGTTAATTAATGAATTATAACTAGAATAATAGTTTTAAATATTGATTTAAAAAGAAGATATGACTTATTAATTTTTTCATTTATTATCCTCCCATTATGGCTGCAAGTAATAGGAGAGGTATTTGATTAATATAATAATTATTGATGATAGTAATATTTCGATTCGAGGTATTGAAGCGATACTCACTCGAAATACTCGCTATAAAGTTGTCGCAACGTTCCCTTCTTTAGATCCGGTGATCACGTGGAACCGGCAAAATAAAGCAAATATTATTTTGATTAATCGGGAACATTGCCATTTCGATTCATTGAAAACCTTCACGACAATCCGTCGTACTCAACCTGATGTAGGGCTCATTATCTTCAATGTGCGTCATAATGATATGTTTGTTGTGAAAGCGTTGGATATTGGCATTTTTGGCATACTGAGCGCTAGTATTGCAGAAGAAGAGCTAATTGAAGCCTTGCAAATCGTGAATGCGCGTCAACGAATTATCTCTCCTGATATTGCTCAACAGCTGGCTTTACAAAGATTAAATCAACGTGAACAGCTAGATATATATGAATTGCTTTCTGCAAGAGAGCTGGAAATTATGCTCATGATCACAAGAGGGCTTCCGGTTAAGCATATTGCGGAGTCATTATCTTTAAGCCCTAAAACGGTAAATACCTATCGATATCGAATGTTTGGTAAACTTAATATCAGTAGTGATGTAGAATTAACACATATAGCAATCGGTTATGGTTTAATTACCGCAAAACAGGGTTCATCAGGGTGGAACAACAGTTTGATCCAAAAGTTTTCTTAAAAACAGTCACAAACCAACCCGGCGTTTATCGTATGTACGACGCTGGGGGAACCGTGATTTATGTTGGGAAAGCGAAAGATCTGAAAAAAAGGTTATCGAGCTATTTCCGTGAGAATGTCGGTAGCCGCAAAACAGAGCAACTCGTCAAGCATATCGCTTCTATTGATGTGACGGTAACCCATACCGAAACTGAGGCGCTACTGCTGGAACATAACTATATAAAGCTGTATCAGCCTCGTTATAACGTCTTGCTACGAGATGATAAATCTTATCCTTATATTTTTCTAAGTAGCGAAACACACCCTAGAATTTCAAGCCACCGAGGTGCGAAACATGGGAAAGGTGAATATTTCGGCCCATTCCCAAGTTCTTATGCGGTACGTGAAACCTTAGCCGTGATGCAAAAACTATTTCCCATTCGTCAGTGTGAAGATAGCGTTTATAGAAACCGTTCAAGGCCTTGTTTGCAGTATCAAATTGGTCGTTGTTTAGGACCTTGCGTGAAAGGTTTAGTGACGGATGAAGAGTATGACCAGCAAGTCAACTATGTCCGTCTGTTCTTAACGGGGAAGGACAAGCAAGTCTTAACTGGGTTAGTCGAGCGCATGGAAAAAGCTAGCCAAGAGCTACGTTTTGAGGATGCTGCGCGTTTTCGTGACCAAATTCAAGCCGTGCGCGCGGTAACAGAAGAGCAATATGTGTCAGGCGGTGATGATGACCTCGACGTTATCGGAGTCGCATTCGATTCTGGATTAGCTTGTGTTCATGTTCTATTTATTCGCCAAGGAAAGGTTTTGGGGAGTCGCAGCTACTATCCAAAAATTCCGGCGGGGACTTTATTAGAAGAAGTAGTGCAAACCTTCTTAGGGCAGTTCTATTTACAAGGCAGTGAAAATCGCACATTGCCAGGGGAAATATTAATTGATTTCCCATTGACGGAAAAAGAGTTACTGGCGGAATCGTTGTCCGGCATTGCTGGTCGTAAAATTAATATTCAAAGCCAGCCACGAGGCACCCGTGCTCGTTATTTAAAACTGGCTCGAACCAATGCATCCATCGCATTATCTACCAAGTTAGCGCAGCAATCGACGATCCAACAACGCATGGCTGCGCTGTCAAAAGTCGTGAATATAGAAAATATTTCGCGTATGGAGTGTTTCGATATTTCCCATACGATGGGGGAGCAAACGGTGGCTTCCTGCGTGGTGTTTGATAAAACGGGTCCTGTGAAATCAGAGTATCGTCGATACAATATTACGGGGATCACGCCTGGGGATGATTATGCGGCGATGCACCAAGTGCTGACTCGCCGTTATGGTAAACATCTGGATGAGAGCAAAGTTCCCGATATTATCTTTATTGATGGTGGTAAAGGGCAGCTGAGTCAAGCGCGGGATGTATTTGATTCCCTTGAGGTGGATTGGGATAAAAACCATCCTTTATTAATTGGGGTTGCTAAAGGTAGCGACCGTAAAGCAGGGTTGGAAACGCTGTTTTTAAAACCCGAAGGTGAAGGTTTTGCGCTTCCGCCTGATTCGCCAGCATTACATGTGATCCAGCATATTCGTGATGAGTCGCATAACCATGCGATTACGGGGCATCGTCAGCGTCGCGCGAAAGTGAAAAATACCAGTGCGCTTGAATCTATCGAAGGCGTAGGGCCAAAACGTCGCCAAATGTTATTGAAGTACATGGGAGGATTACAACCTTTGCGTAATGCGAGCATAGAAGAGATCGCAAAAGTGCCCTCGATCTCATACGCGCTGGCAGAAAAGATTTATAATGCATTGAAACAGTAGATATCTTAGGGCAACATACTAAGGTATCCGTCTTGGACAAAGAGTTAGTGAGCGCGATGAAATTAAATATACCAACGTGGTTGACCTTATTCCGTGTCATCCTGATACCGTTTTTTGTATTAGCATTTTATCTTCCTGTTAGTTGGGGACCTTTTGCTTGTGCGCTGATTTTTGTGATCGCCGCTGTGACGGATTGGTTCGACGGATTTTTAGCGCGTCTATGGAAGCAAACGACCAAGTTTGGTGCTTTCCTCGATCCTGTTGCAGACAAAGTTATGGTTGCGACAGCATTAGTCTTAGTGACTGAAAGTTACGATGTTTGGTATGTAACGTTACCCGCAGCAACCATGATTGCCCGTGAAATCATTATCTCTTCACTCAGAGAGTGGATGGCAGAAATTGGTAAGCGCAGCAGTGTGGCTGTTTCTTGGATTGGTAAGTTCAAAACTACCGCGCAAATGATGTCGCTGGTGGGCTTATTATGGCGTCCAAATCCGCTGATCGAACATCTGTCTATTGCGCTTTTATATGTGGCTGCAATTCTGACTTTCTGGTCAATGTTCCAATATTTAAAGGCTGCGTGGGGCGATTTGAGCGAAGCGTGATCGAAATGATTGAAAAAACAGCGAACGATCCAATTATTTCAATAATTGTATTGACTCGATAGGTGAAATCAGTAGAATGCAACGCATCGAACGGCAACGTGGTTTACGAAAATAAATAAGTAAATCAGCCAGTTTGAGAGCAGAAACTGAAAAGTGAAGCTTAAGCGGGAATAGCTCAGTTGGTAGAGCACGACCTTGCCAAGGTCGGGGTCGCGAGTTCGAGTCTCGTTTCCCGCTCCAAATCTTGAAAAAGACTAGGGTGTAAGGCGCGTTAGCAAAGCGGTTATGCACCGGATTGCAAATCCGTGTAGCTCGGTTCGACTCCGGGACGCGCCTCCAAATTCTAGCCCAGGTGGTGAAATCGGTAGACACAAGGGATTTAAAATCCCTCGGCTGTAAGGCTGTGCGGGTTCAAGTCCCGCCCTGGGCACCATATTTAGTGAATGGACCAATAGGTCCATTTTACTTTAAAGATTTAAACTAGTTAGTTAATAAAACTTAGCTACTAGATAAGCAGTAAAGCAGTATTAAAAATTTGGCCCAGGTGGTGAAATCGGTAGACACAAGGGATTTAAAATCCCTCGGCTGTAAGGCTGTGCGGGTTCAAGTCCCGCCCTGGGCACCATACAAAACTTAACTGAATTTAATCAGTAAGTTAGAAAAAGCCACCCAATGGGTGGCTTTTTTGCGTTTGAATATAAAAATAATTATTGGCTCTTCAATGGATTTTACGAATCCAATTTTTTGTCATTTTTCTCCCATTTTTATCAAGATCCCGAAAGACTAAGTAAAAATAAGTAAGTCAGACCCATCCCACCTTGAACTGTGCCAATATCTGCGTTTTAGAAAAAGGAGAGGGTGATGTCTAATATGAAAACTGAAATTGTGGTTGTCCGCTTAACCAAGCATGAGCGCGCGATGTTAGATGCGATAAAAACCACGCCATTACTTGCTGATTGGTTGAAATCGCTCGCTTTTTCTCAAGTGGAACAGCACGAAAAGAGTCAAAATCCTAAATAAACTGGTCTGTTCACTATGTTTCTTGCCTATACATCTTAAGTATAAGATGAATATCAGGTATATTAGTGTTCGATTGTAAGCTACCAAGAAAAATTACTATGATTATCAAACCTAAAATTCGTGGTTTTATCTGCACTACAGCTCACCCAGCAGGCTGCGAAGCCCATGTTCGTGAGCAAATTGCCTATGTGAAATCTCGTGGTGAACTGAAAAATGGACCGAAAAAGGTTCTGGTAATTGGTGCATCCACTGGTTATGGTCTGGCTTCACGCATCAATGCGGCTTTTGGCAGCGGTGCAGCGACCATCGGTGTTTTCTTTGAAAAACCGGGCAGTGAGAGCAAAACAGGTTCCGCAGGCTGGTACAACGCCGCTGGTTTTGACAAGGCAGCGAAAGAAGCGGGTCTGTATGCGAAAAGCATCAACGGTGATGCATTCTCCAATGAGTGCCGTCAAACCGTAATCGACTTAATTAAACAAGATTTAGGTCAAATCGATTTAGTGGTTTATTCACTGGCTTCTCCAGTGCGTAAAATGCCTGAAACGGGTGAAGTTGTACGTTCAGCATTAAAACCAATTGGCGAACCGTACAAATCTGTTGCGCTGGATACCAACAAAGATGTGCTGATCGAAGCCGTTGTTGAACCTGCCAACGAGCAAGAAATCGAAGACACCGTAAAAGTGATGGGCGGTCAAGATTGGGAATTGTGGATGAACGCATTAGCGGATGCTGGTGTTCTGGCTGACAATGCACAATCCGTTGCTTACTCCTATATCGGTACTGATTTAACGTGGCCAATCTACTGGCACGGTACATTAGGTAAAGCGAAAGAAGATTTAGATCGCGCAGCCCATGCTATCAATGAAAAAATGGCGAAGAAAGGCGGTTCCGCACATGTTGCTGTACTGAAATCTGTGGTTACTCAAGCATCTTCAGCAATTCCTGTAATGCCTCTTTATATCTCAATCGTGTTCAAAATCATGAAAGAGCAGGGCATTCATGAAGGTTGTATCGAGCAAATTCAACGCCTGTTCGCAACTAAATTATTCAGCGGTGAAACACCAGAAACTGACGAGAAAAACCGTCTGCGTCTGGATGACTGGGAACTGCGTGATGATGTGCAAGAAACTTGTCGTCAAATCTGGAAACAGCTTAACGACGATAACATCAATGCGCTGACTGACTATCAAGGCTACAAAGCTGAATTCTTACGCTTATTTGGCTTTGGCTTAGATGGTGTTGATTACGAAGCAGACTTAAGCGGCGAAGCTAATTTTGAAGTGAAAGAATTAGTTTAATAGATAGCTATCTATTTCGCTGAAAACCCCGAGCGCTGGTAAACCAGTTCTCGGGGTTTTACTTTTTTCGCTCTAGGATAATAATGATCAAATTGGCTTTTCATGGTAAGCCTCAAAAAGGGAGCGCAGGGATGTTGATTGTAGAAATGTTAAGTACCGGTGATGAAGTGCTGCATGGCCAAATTATTGATACCAATGCGGCGTGGCTAGCGGATTGTTTGTTTCAGCAAGGATTACCGCTGCATAGCCGTACAACGGTCGGTGATTCTCTTGATAGCTTAGTGGAAACATTTATCGAGCGTAGCCATCATGCAAATGTGGTTATTGTTAATGGTGGGTTAGGTCCAACGAGTGATGATCTCAGTGCCTTAGCGGCTGCAACGGCTGCGGGTGTACCGCTTGTTGAACATCCAGAATGGATTGCGGTAATGGAGAGCTATTTCACTGCTCGAGGGCGTGAAATGCCAGCTACCAATCGTAAGCAGGCCCTGTTACCCGTCAATGCCGAACTTATTGATAATCCAGTGGGAACCGCTTGTGGTTTTGCAATGCATCTTAATGATTGTTGGTTCTTTTTTACACCAGGCGTCCCTTCTGAGTTTAAAGTCATGGTCAATGAACAGATCATTCCTCGTTTACGTCAAAAGCTTACGTTGCCAGAGCCACCAATTTGTTTGCGTCTAACCAGTTTTGGTCGCAGTGAAAGTAGTCTTGCAAGGCAGTTTGACCCACTTGAGTTACCAAAAGAGTGCGTATTGGGCTACCGTTCTTCAATGCCAATCATTGAATTAAAATTGACCGGACCTGCAAATCAACGTGATGCGATGGAGCAAGTTTGGCAAGTCGTGAAAGCGGGTGTCGGTGACAATAAAGTATTTGAAGGCACCGAAGGTATTGGCGCGTTAGTACGAGAATCACTTGAACAACAACAGCTTTCAGTTGTGACACACGAACAGTTCAGTGCCGGCTTACTCTATTGGACATTGAATGCAGCAAAAGCGCCTGTCACTCAAGGAAATATTGAAAAATCAGCAACGCATGCAGATTTGGCAGCCTTAGTCCAAACTGCAAAAAATAATCGGTCGCTAAATCAGCGTGAGATTGGTTTAGTCATTGGCGAATATTATGATGGAACTTTATCTTTAGCATTATCCACCCCAACAGGTAGTTATGCTCAGTGTGTAAATTATTTACCTCGCAATCACTCAGAACTGGAAAAACAGCAGGTTAGCGTGATGTTGATGTTGGATATGTTATCTCGTTGGCTAGATGGTCGCCCAATCATTGGGGATTATGAATGGCTAGAGCAAATTCAAGTGATGGAAGTTAACTAAAGTAATTAACGTGGCGCTAGGATTATTTGCAAAACCACCCTCAATGAAAATAGGGTGGTTCATATCTATTATTCAGTGGGCGAGATAGTTTCAATCATAAAATTAAGCCCAGAAATCCCTTTTTCACAGGCTTTATCTTGAAAAACAGAAGGGGCTTTTTCAATTTTACGTTTTAATGCGGCAATTTGATTGGCATAAATATCTGCGCCTGCAATGTCTGGGTTATCTTTCAAGTATTCGATAAACACATCCACATTCTGATAAAAATAGTCGCAAGGTTTATCTGTGACATCAATCTTAGACAAACTTTTTAAAGAGTCAGGTAAAATATTCTCTTTGGCCAACTCAATATATTCACCATCTTTTACTTGTTGAATTGCGTTATCCACCTTCGCTTTTAAATTAAATAGCATCACAGCGACAGCGATTAGCGCAACGAGTAAAACAGCATTGGCAGCTATACTAATACTCAGTAAATATTTTTTCATTTGCTCTCTCAAATTAGTCTCAATAACTGATTAATAATATAAGAAATTTAAATTTTCTACTTAACAATTTAGCAGCAATAATTCTAGCTGTAATTAAGACAATCCTTGAAGCTTAAGAAATCATCACGTATTTATTTTATGCCGTTTTGTGCCTTTCAATAGTGGAGTGCTTTAATGGGAGCAATTGATACGTTATGATCATACCAATTTATAGCCATAACCAAGTTATGTTAAGTCAGATTTTTAGCACGTTATTTAACGAAAAACTGAATACGTGAACGGCAGTTTAAAGGAAACTCAATGGACAATATCACGATTAAAAATGTTGAAGAGATAGAATTAATGCGAGAATCTGGTCGATTGCTTGCTAGCGTTTTTAAAATGTTGGATGAGTTTATCGTTCCCGGAATATCCACAATGGCAATTAACGACAAAGTCGAAAGCTATATTGTGAATGAACTTCAAGCGCGTCCTGCCAGTAAAGGCCAATACGGTTATCAATATGTTCTAAATACATCAATTAACGAAGTGGTGTGCCATGGTGTGCCAAAAGTCGATGAAATCTTAAAGCCAAAAGATATTATTAATGTGGATATAACCCTTGAGAAAAATGGTTTTATTGCTGATTCAAGTAAAATGTATGTGATGCCAGAAGCTTCCCCGCTTGCCCGAAAATTAGTGAAAGATACCTATAATGCAATGTGGGAAGGGATCAAGCAGGTAAAACCAGGTGCTACGTTAGGTGATATTGGATCAGCTATTCAACATCATGCGGAATCAAATGGCTATAGCGTCGTTCGTGAATATTGTGGGCATGGAATTGGTCGAAAAATGCATGAGGACCCGCAAGTATTACATTATGGAACCCGTGGGCGGGGTGTGGTTCTAAAAGAAGGAATGACATTCACCATAGAGCCAATGATCAACCAAGGCGGCATGAAAATAAAAACAAAAAAAGATGGTTGGACGGTCGTGACGCGAGATAAAAAGCTTTCTGCGCAGTCGGAACACACCATCTTGGTCACTAAAGATGGTTATGAAGTACTGACTTTGCGTGATGAAGAGCGCTAATTCGATTTAGTTCTAATACAGTTTTGCAAATCGCCATATTCACCATATTCACCATAAATGGAATATGGTGATTTTTTTCATTAAATTTAATACTTAAATTCTGAAAATATTCATTTATTGATGTCATTTCAACTTGGGTTATCGTTATTGGGTAACAGATCTGAAGCTTATTACTAAAATACCCACCAAAAAGGTAATTTACATAGATATTCCGCATTTGATCGTGTTATATATCGGCAAATAAACTTTTTTGGTGCCACGCATGTTTAACCTCTCTGAGTTAATTAACGATACGCCCATTGATTCTATTCTTTTATTTATTGTCACCTTCGTTTTATTAATTATTTCTGCGTATATTGGAAAATATATTTTTAAACGCCGCAGTGCTCATGAAGAGCTAGCGGATGATGAGGCAAAAATTATTTTAGGCGCGATTTTGTCGTTATTGGGTCTGTTGATTGGCTTTGTATTATCGATTTCCATCAATGGTTATAACAACCGCCAGCAAACAGAAGAAAACGAAGCAATTGCGATTGGAAATGCTTATCAACGAGCACAATTACTCAGCGGTGATGAACGAGCAGAAGCCTCATTGCTTATTCAACAATATCTTGAAGCGCGCATCGAATTTTTTAAATCGGGAGTGAGTGATGAAAACAGCCAATGGCGAATGACCTCCCTGACTAAACAGGGGCAACTCTGGGAAATCGGTGTGAAACAGGCTCAAGAATCGCCGAACCCTGTGGTCTCTTCGGTTTTATCGGCATTTGGTGATTTATATGTTTCTCAACAAAAAACCATGGCGAGCTGGCGACACCAAATCCCGAATGCTGCTTGGTTCTTACTGATATTTTTCGCTGTCTGCTCGAATGTCTTGATAGGTTATAACATTCGAGGAACAAAAGGTAAAAACTGGCTTATTGTTATTCTGCCATCTTTGACAACATTGGCGCTATTTATGATTGCAGAAATTGATATCCCAGGAGAAGGGGTGATCCATGTTACGCCGGATGATTTACTTTTATTGCAGGACTTCTTATTTAAGGATGGTGCTTGGCTGGGAAAGTAAGTTAGGCAGTGCAGGAATGATGGAAAACCCTCTGAGTATAAACTCAGAGGGTTGAAGGATTATCGAACGATAATACCTAATAAAATTCCGATAGCGCCGAAGTCAGCGTCACTAAAGGTCGTATTTGCAATACCGATATCGCCGAGGACTGGCAGCAAGAATACAGGTAAGAAGGTAATTAACAGACCTTGAGCAAAGGCACCAAGGATAGCACCACGGCGTCCACCCGTAGCGTTACCGAATACCCCAGCCGCCGCACCTACGAAGAAGTGTGGTACAACTCCCGGAATAATTACCGTCATGTTCAGTGCATACAGAACAAACATGCCTAATACACCCGCTGCAAAGCTGCTTAAGAAGCCAACTAACACCGCATTCGGCGCGTAAGGGAAGACCACAGGGCAGTCTAATGCAGGTTTTGCATTTGGCACTAATTTATCAGAGATCCCTTTAAATGCAGGAACGATTTCGGCAATAACCATACGCACACCTTGCAGAATGATGTAAACACCCGCTGCAAAAGTAATGGATTGCATCAACGAGAACATGAACCAGTTTTTACCACCGCTCACTTCACGAACAAAATCACTGCCTGCAAACAAACAAGTAATGATAAAGATGATGAACATAGTGAACGAAATAGCGACTGGTGTATCACGCAGGAACAATAAGCTTTTTGGCACATTCATATCTTCAGTAGAATGTTCTTTATTACCAAATTTGCTACCGATAAAGCCTGCTAACACATAAGAAATAGTGGAGAAGTGACCAATTGCCACATCATCAGAACCAGTGACTTTTTTCATGTACGGGTGTGCAATCGCAGGGAAGAACACCATACAGAAACCGACAATCAGTGAACCGACAGCAACTAGCATGGTTCCTTCCATACCTGCGGTCGCTAAGATAACCGCAATCATCATGGACATGAATAAAGTATGGTGACCTGTCAGGAAGATAAATTTCCATGGGGTCAGGCGAGCAATCAAGATATTGATTAACATCGCAAAGAACATGATCATTGCCATTTCACGACCGAAGCTTTTTTGTGCAATAGACACGATTGCTTCGTTGTTAGGCACGACACCATTGATACCAAATGCGTGTTGGAAAATCGCGGAAAAATCACCTAAAGAGCTGACAACTAACCCTGCACCGGCACCTAAAATTACAAAACCCATGATGGTTTTGATGGTGCCTTTAATACATTCAGTAACAGGTTTCTTTTGAGCAATCAGACCGATAAGTGCGATCAGGCCGACGAGTACCGCCGGTTCAGAAAGCACATCTTGCATCAGAAAACGAAAGAATTCCATGAAGCCTCCGGTTACATCGCGCCGAGTTTCTGTAAAGCCACGCTCAGACGTTCTTTCATCGCGACTTTATCAATCATATTTTCCAGAGCAACAATTTCGCCGCCAACTTGTTGAGCAACTAATTGTTCGGCGATATCTGTAGTGCCGACAAAAATATCGCTGACAGTACCTTTGGCTGAACCTAAGTCAACGTGGTCAACATCAGCCGCAACTTGTAGGTCTTTTAAAATTGTCTTGATGCTCATTTCCATCATCAGACTTGTACCTAAACCATTTCCACAAACAACAGTGATTTTCATAATATTTACCTATGACTCAATTATTCATATTTAGCGATGATGTTAAGGATGTCATCTACGTTTTCTGATTGCATGATGCTATCAATATCTTCTTGGTTATCAAAAAGTTCAGCCAGTTTTGCAATCGCACCGATATGGCTGTTGCTGTCTGTTGCTGCAAGAACAATCAATAACTTAATTGGATCGTTACCTTCTGAACCAAACTCAACCCCTTGTTTGATGACGGTTAAACCAAGAGATAACTGGTTAACTCCGTCTTCAGGGCGGGCATGTGGCATTGCAATACCTGGGCCTAATACATAGTAAGGGCCGATTTTTTCGTGGGATTGAATGATGGCATCAATATAACGAGGTTCGATGAACTTATTATTAATTAAGGGATTACAGGCAATTTTTATTGCATCACGCCAGTCATTGGCGCTGTCAACCACCTGAACCACATTCGGGGTTAGTAACGTAGTTAGCATTGGCTTGGCTCCTGGTAAAAAAGAAATTCTATTAGATGTTTTAGTAATGGAATGAATAGTAGTGATCTATGGTAGCGCTATCTAGCTGAATTATTCATTTTCGTGATAGCGCTATCATTTTGGCTAAATATCGTTAATAAAATCATTTTTAGTGCATTTGGCAGTTAATTAACAAATCGGAGCTGTGATAAGTTATCGTCGTTGAATAATAAGTTTAGACGAAACAAAGTAATTTCATGCAGAAAACCCGAAAAAGAAAGAATACAGGCAGAGTCACATTACAAGACGTCGCGAAATATGCGGGGGTAGGTTCAATGACGGTATCGCGTGCTTTGCGGACACCGGAGTTAGTCTCGGACAAATTGAGGGAGAAAATCAATGAAGCTGTTGAGGAGCTCGGCTACATTCCCAATTCCGCTGCGGGCATTTTAGCGTCAGGTCAAAGCCGAACAATTGCAGTATTGATCCCATCATTACGAGACAATGCAAGCTCAGTTTTTCTGCAAGCTTTACAAGAAGTCTTGAACAAAAATAATTATCAAGTGGTGATTGGTAGTCACGATTATCAGCATAAAAAAGAGTCTGAGGTGCTACTCACACTGTTGCAAAGTAGCCCCGCCGCATTGGTAATTTTTGGTGCAATGAATTCTGAAAGTGCCTTGGGGACTCTGAATAATTTACCTATTCCCGTAATTAACGTGACGGGGGATCCCGCTCATCGTTTTACACTCAATATAAAAAATAATTTAGGGGAAGCAGTCAGTTTCCTCACACACTATTTGCTGCAAAAAGGTCACCAGCGCATTGGCTACATTGGTGCGCAAATGGACAGCAAAATGCAGGGTCAACAACTGAGTGGTTGGAATAACACGCTGTTAAAGCATAACTTAAGCGCTGAGCAAAGCATTATGACGCCGTATGTGGCCACCATGGACTTTGGTCGGCAGGCGATTAGTGAAATGTTGACCCGTCAACCAGAATTAGAAGCCGTGATTTGTAGCCATGAAATGATAGCGTTAGGGGTCATGTTTGAATGTCAGCGACGGCTAATTAAAATTCCGAAGATGTTGGCAGTGGTGTGTGTTGAAGGGTCGGAAAATTGCGATCATATTCATCCATCGCTTACATCTGTGCGCATTGATTACAGTAAAATGGCGCGAGAGACCGCGAAAAAACTCTTAAAATGGTTAGGGGATACGGAAGAAAGCTTTGCCAATATTCAGGATGAAATTGTCTTCCCTTATAAATTTGAGGCAAGGCAAAGTGGCTAGAAATCACTGTATTTGTTGCACTATATTGTGTATCCGGTCACAGAATTATGTAAAGGTTAAAAGTTATTTTTAATCTCGAAATAAGAATGCTGTAGAGGTCACTGTTTATTTATTCTTCTGTGCTAATTTTCTCCTTATATCTATCGTGCATGTTCGGATTTTATGCAGAGATAGATGCTTTGTTTAACTTGAGATAGTTATTACACTGGGGATAAGTACATTATGAAATCAATAAAAACACTCGTGTCTGCCGCAATTTTAGTTTCGTGTGGTGCGACAGCGGCAACAACAGGTTCTGAAGTTTTAATGGTACAAAATGGTGGAACGCCGAATAAGGTGTATTCTGCAAATAAACCAACGATCAAAGTTGCTACTTATAATATTGGTAAAAATGAGTTGGCAGCGGATGTCGCTAATTTAGATGAATTGAGCAAAGCGATCGCTAAGATTGATGCGGATGTTATTGTCTTAACTGAAATTGACAATAAAACTGCACGTAGTAAGAAAGTGAACCAACTAGAGGAAATTGCCAAAGCGAACAAAATGGATTTTGCGTTTGGTAAGGCACTCGATTTTGATGGTGGTGAATATGGTGTAGGAATTTTATCAAAATATAAAATTGAGAAATCTCAAGTCGTGAATTTACCATCAGGCGGAGCAGAGCAGCGAGTGGTATTATTATCACAAATTACAAAACCTGGTTTTGACTCACCCATTATTATCATGGGAACTCACTTAGACTGGCAGAAAGATCCTACCATCCGCATAGGTCAAGTTCGCCATATTCTCGATGCGACGATTGGTGATACCGAAACAGGTTTTGATAATATTGCTGCCTCCATCAAAATCCTCGCAGGGGATTTTAACTCAACCGCAAAAGAGCAACCTATTCAGGAAATCAGCTATTTTTGGGATCCAGTTGAGAAAAAAGGGGTGAATTATCGCACATGGCCTGCTGTTAACCCTGCCATAGATATCGACCATATCTTTACCTATAAAGGTCAGGTTTGGGATGTGAAAACCATGACAATTCCAACAGACAGTAAAGACTTTCAATGGTCAAAAGTCAGTGACCATTTGCCGGTTATTGCAGAACTTGAGTTACAAGAACAGTAAGTTATTAGGATAGTGGACAGGCCTCTATTTGAGGTCTGTTTTTATTAGAATCACTTACTTTTGCAGTAATTTTTGGCGCTGAATATAACGGACTTGAGCTATCCCTAAGTACTCTTCAATAGCGGCGTAAATGCGTGAGCTTAATGCGTGAAAATCCGCTTCATTTTCTAAGGCGGGTTTAGTTAATATAATGAATTCATACATAAATTCTTTAATTGTCGAGAACTTATTGGCGACGTTTTCATAGTAATATTGATAAACATAGGACTCTTGAGAATGGCTGAGTTCGGTATTATTTTTGATGTTGTTGGTTGCCAACAACAGTAGTTGTGTATTTGTCATGATGGGTCCTATTTTTGTTTTTTTGAATAGTACACAAGTTACTATAAATCTTTTATCAAAATTAGTCGGATAATTTTAGTTTTTGGTTTTTAAATTAACCCTAAAATCGTATTTTCTATTATATCATTATGTTAGCAGTTTATTTCTCTGAAAGAATGTTGAAGGGTGAAAGTCAGAATTTAACCCTTGTAAATATTAATGGAATTCTATCATATTAAAAAATATGAAAATGAATATTTCATCAGATGATCTCTCTAACAAATCTGAGGTTTTCCTTACTTTCCGCATGTAATGGGCGGATTTTCGATGTCCTGAATCATACATTAGTGCGTTTATTTCATATGTATCTAATGGTTATTTATATTATGGTTTTATTTTAATTATAATGATTATTATTAACTCTAATATTTAATGTTAATTATTTATTTGTACGTTGTTTTAATATTGTTTTATTGCCTTTAATAAAAAGGGATAAATAAAATTTATCCCTTTTTATTTGATTGTTTAAATTAGCAAATTAACCTTTCAATTCTCTAGCACATTGTTGTAAATGCTGGAAAGAAGTGAACCGAGTTTGATGATGTGATTTAAACTGCTCATTAGGTTGATAAGTTAAATCAATGTTTGCAAATTGAGCCATTGCTTGTGCAACATTCTCACAAACACCTCCCGCGACTGCACCCAAAATAGCAGAGCCCAGTAATACAGGTTCATCCGCTTGAGTTGAAATCACAGGAACACCACAGGTATCGGCTAGAAGTTGGCGGATAAGTGGGTGCTGACCAGCGCCACCGCTGATAGCGATGTTTTGGATAACAGCGCCTGATTGTGCCTGAGCATCAATGATTTGTCGTAATCCATAGCCGATACTGCAAACGCCAGCGGTATAGAATGCAAGTAAGTTATCAAAGCTGTTATCCATGGTTAAGCCCGCAATGATGGCTTTCGCGTGGGGATCGGCGAAAGGAGCTCTATTGCCTAAAAATTCAGGAACAATATGAATACCTTTAGCTAATTCAACTGCTTGAGATGGAGTACCTGATTTTTCTAATACTTTATCTGCTAGCATAACGGGTAATGACTTGCCTTGCTCTTTTGCCATCACTTTGGCTTGTGCGGCCATCGGATGTAACGAAAGTAGTTGGTCAATTGCCGCACCGGCAGCACTTTGTCCCCCTTCGTTGAGCCACATTCCTGGGACCATTGCAGAATAATAAGGTCCCCAAACACCAGGGATAAATACCGGGTCTTGGGTGGTGGTCATCGTGCAGGAAGACGTACCGAAAACATATGCCATATTTGCAGTAGCATCACCATTCACCCCAACTGTACCAATTCCACCAGCATGAGCATCAATCATTCCTGCGGCAACGGGCGTCCCAACCAACAGTCCCATTTGTTCAGCCGCTTGGACGGTTAAGCCGTTTTCGTTTGGTGTGCCTGGTTCGACAATTTCTTGACCAATGCGAGCAAAGTTTTCGTCCGCTAATTCAGCGAGACCAATTTGGCGAAAATAGTCAGCATCCCAGCGTTTTTCATGTGCCAAGTAAGTCCACTTACAGGTTACTGTGCATGTAGAGCGCGCTAAAGAGCCTGTTGATTTCCACGTTAGGAAATCTGCCAAATCAAAAAATTGCCACGCATTATCATAGGTTTGGCGACGGTTTTCTTTTAACCAAAGAATTTTTGGGGTTTCCATTTCAGGGGAAATCTTACCTCCAACATAATTCAATACTGGATGTTTTAGGCTATTGATGCGTTCAGCTTGCTCCGTGGCGCGGTGGTCCATCCAAACAATAATATTGCGTTCAGGATCCTCACTCGGGCTGACGGAAATAGGTTGCTGGTTTTTATCTAAAACAACCAGAGAACAGGTCGCATCAAAGCCAATTCCTGCGACGCGTTTCGCATCAATCTTGGCATTTGCCATTGCATGTTTCACACAATAACAAACGGCATTCCAGATTTCGTTACTTGATTGCTCTGCGAAATTGGCTCCATCACGGTAGAGCGTAATATCGTGTTTAGCTGACGCAAGCATGTTGCCATGCAGATCAAAAATACCTGCACGGGCACTGCCTGTACCGACATCAATACCAATGACGACGTCGTCATTTTTACTTTGCGTAGGGCTGTTCATATGTCCTCTCACAATCTTTATGGTTATCGGTAAAAACTAGAGATCAACGCTGTTTGGCAGGATCACAAGATCACGGATGGTGATATTTCTTGGACGAGTCAGCATAAATAGAACTGCTTCAGCGACTTCGATAGGTTGCATTAAGCTGCCATTGGCTAGCGCTTCTTCCATTTTTTCTTTTGGCCAGTCATCCAGTAATGCAGTGACAACAGGACCTGGTAATACCGCGCCAACGCGAACACCGTGTTGGGACACTTGGCGGCGAGTTGAATGGACAAACGCTTGCACTGCAAATTTAGACGCGGTGTAGATAGGCTCCCAAATCACGGGCACCATCCCTGCGATTGAGCTAGTAAATAGGACATCCCCAGATTTTTGCTCAATAAAGTGTGGGAGAACGGCGCGCACGCTGCGAAATGCAGCATTGATGTTGAGGTTTAATACTTTATCCCAAACATCTGGGTCGCCTTCTGCGACAGGACCACCGATATAAGCACCTGCGTTAGCGTGGAAAATATCTAGGCGACCTGCTTTGGCTAAAATGGCGTCTAACATGCCATCCACTTGTTCTGGTTTCATTAAATCAACAACCAGAGGAATTGCATTGTCGCCTAATTCGGCAACTAACTGATTTAATCGCTCTTCGGCACGGTCAATTAAAACAACTTTCGCGCCAGCTTTGAGTAGGGTACGTGCGCACTCAAGTCCAATACCAGAAGCCGCACCTGTGATGGCGGCAACTTTGTTTTCTAATGAGATAGCCATGATGTTCACTCCGGATAAGTTAGTTAATCAATAGGGAAGTCAAACTGAGTATTAGAAATTAATTTAATTTTAATAAGTTACGAGGGGATTTGGCGGAATGTATTCAGTGAGTGAGAATGCAGGCAAATCGCCATATCAACTCGATTCTAGGTTAATTTCGATGTCGCTCAATCGATGGAGCAGTATTGCGACTTTTACGCTTTGGTGTCAAGCTAGGAAAAAATGGAGGCATAAATTTGTGAGCAAGATCAGACAAAACAAGAAAACCACGATCTATGACCTTGCAGAATTGGCAGGGGTTTCAGCCAGTGCCGTTAGCGCTGTATTAAATGGAAATTGGCAAAAAAGACGTATTAGTGCCCAATTAGCTGAAAAAATCATGCGAATAGCGCAAGAGCAAAACTATTCGGTGAATAAGCAAGCGAGCCTATTACGCAGTAATAAATCCAAAATTATTGGGATGTTGGTTCCTAAATATGATAACCGTTATTTTGGGTCGATTGTAGAGCATTTCGAGGAGATGGCGCGTGAACGTGGGCTCTTCCCTATCATTACCTGTACACGCCGTGATCCCCAATTAGAATTGGAAGCCGCAAAGGCAATGCTTTCATATCAAGTGGATTGGTTGATTTCAACGGGGGCAACCGATCCTGATAAAATTACGCAAATCTGCCACGCATCAGGTGTGCCGACACTCAATTTGGACTTACCCGGTACGTTGGCTCCTTCGGTGATTTCCGATAACTATCACGGTGCAAAGCAGTTAACGCTCAATATCTTACAGAAAAGGCAGCAACGAGCCGCATCCTCAGAATCGCTGGTGTTTGTGGGGGGACGGGAAGAGGAGCATAACACTCGAGAGCGAATTCGAGGGTTTATTGATGCTCACAATTCTTTGAATATAGAGGTTCCTCAACACCATATTTTGACTTGTGGTTATGCGCCAGAAAAAGCCGAACGAGCACTCTCCATATATTCTTCCCAACATTCGTTTTTACAAAAAGGAACACCTCCAGATATTGAACTTTGTGGGTTGTTTGTCAATTCGACCATTTCATTGGAAGGGGTGATGAGGTGGTTAATGAAAGAGGGTCATACGGGTGCACATCAGCCGCCGATGGGATGTTTTGACTGGGATCCATTTGTCGCATTACTTGGGAATGATATTGAGATGGTTAAACAGGATGTTCCCGCTATGCTAGAGCAAATTTTCGCCTTGATAGAATCGGGAGAAAGCCAGCCTCAGCTGATTGAGGTGATGCCTGTCATGATAGGAAAAACAGAATAAAATAAAATCAGGCTTAAAGCAGAAATGTTAAGCCTGATTTGGTCTACTTAATATTTTTATTTAATGCTTTTATTTAAAGCATCTAAACGCAATTGATGGCGCTGATTATAAAATTTTACGTAGGTTAAATACCCCGCCAAAATCGTGGAGAGACTTGCCGTCGCTAATAGCATAAATGTCACCATAATTTGGTATTTAACAGCCTGCAAAGGATCGACCCCCGCAAAAATTAGCCCTGACATCATACCGGGCAAGCTCACTATCCCAACCGTCTTGGCAGAATCCACAGTAGGAATTAATGACGCTCGAATACTTTCACGAATAATCGAGGCAGAAGCAATTTTAGGTGTGGCGCCCAAGCTGAGCATTTCTTGAATTTGCTGTTGTTGGCTATTAAAGCGCTGTCCTAAGTTATTGAAGCAGAGTCCGACGGCAATCATGGCATTCCCTGCAATCATCCCTGTAATTGGAATCACTTGCATTGGGGTAAACGCGATAGCTTCAGTGAGAATTAATACTAGCAAGGTTAAAAATGTGCCTGAAGTAATCGCAATTAACGCGGTTGGAAATAGTTTATCGAGGTATTTACTGCGTTTTTTCGCATTCCAGGCGGCGTTAAAGCAGATAAATAATACCAATAAAACAGTGAGTGCCTTATGGTCAACGTGGAAAATATATTTGAGGATATAACCGGCAATTAATAGTTGAACAATGGCACGGAACGTACTCCAAATAATATCTTTCTCAAGAGAGAGCTTCTCTTTATGGCTAATAAAAATAGCCACTAAGACTAACATGATAGAAAATGCAAGCGACTCATTGGAAATAGTAGGTTGATGCACGATTAATTCCTATTTTTCGCTATGGTGTACGGGAAGGGTAATAATATCGTCAGCATGACCAATTTCATCTTGGTCATGAGTCACCCAGAGGACGGCAATATTATTCTTGACCGCTAATTGATGAATAAGCTCATTCACTTTGATTTTATTTTGTTCATCTAAGGCACTGGTGATTTCATCCAGTAATAAAATTTGAGGCAAGAATTGTAAATTACGGATCAATGAGACCCGCTGTTTTTCTCCGCCTGAAAGCTCATTAATGCCTTTTTCTAGGATGGTATCAGGTAGTGAAAAATAGCTTAAATCACCGAGGATTTTTTGTTTATCAAATGGTTTATTCCGTATTTGATAAGGAAAAAAGAGATTGTCATACACGGTATTACCAAAGAGTGTGGGCGTTTGAGTGCAATAGGAGACTTGTTGACGATATTTCTCTGGTGCAATTGCGTTGATATTTTCGCCAGCAAACAGAATTTCACCGCAACTCGGTGGGATGAGTGAAGAGACAATTTTTAATAATGTACTTTTGCCACAACCAGAAGGACCCGTGATCAATTTAAATTCACCTGGATATAGGTCAATCTGCACATTATCTAAAATTATCTTCTGACCAACCTGAAAACCGATATTCTTAAGCTGTAATAAAGGTTGTTTTGTTTCCATATTTGACCTAATCCATCTAATTCTATTATCGATATTACGGATATTATGCGCCAATTTAGGGTAAATAGACACCGCGTTATCTGGAATAGGTTTGGCAAATTAGATTTGCATGAAGAAAATAGTTGCCTTATTATTTTAATCAACGTCTCGTTAGGAGATGGCATTCCTCCTAGTTTAACCGTCCTTGATGTGGACTGATGATGCCTACGTAAACCTTTTCATTTGAATGGGCGCGTAGGTTATGTGCCCGAATTTAGGGCATAAATGTCTGCAGGAGATTTTCCTTGCATTTATTCCCATCTAACTTGTAAGGAAAGTGGCAATGTATGCATCCCTCATTTCTATTGCTTTAGGTTCCGTTTTAGGTGGCTGGCTAAGATGGTTGATTGGCTTAAAGCTCAATAATCTGCACCCTCACATTCCATTTGGTACTGTTTTCGTCAATTTAGTTGGCGGCTTTATCATCGGTTTTGCTGTCTCTTACTTTGCTAGCGCCAATATTAACCCTGCTTACAAACTGTTTATTGTCACAGGCTTTTGTGGGGCGTTTACGACGTTTTCGACATTTTCGTTGGAGGTGTTGGTGATGCTGCAAGAAGGGAAATTGGCGGTAGCATTTAGCACGATCGCGATTCATGTTCTCGGCGCTTTATTATTTACGTTGCTCGGTATGCTGTGCCATAACATGCTTTCTCAAGGTTAATAGATTTTAATTAAGTATTTATTTCCCGCCCATTATTTTTGTACAATTAATAGCCTATTTCCATGTGTGAATAGGCTATTTTTGTTTCTATTTTGAGCAAAAAAAGAGAATGACAAAATAAAGCAGAATATATTACTAATGGTGATAATAAGCCATTTTTATCATGATATAACTGCATCAAAATTGTGAATGTATAAAAATATATTGCAAGGCAATAGATTATAAATTTATCGTTTTCCCTAAGCTGAAAAAGTATGAATTATCATCGAATATAAAGCATAAAACATATCCTATTAAAAACGGAGCTGAATGCGAAATTATCGCTCTGCATTTTCATTATCTTCCCTCATATATGACTTTTTAATCTACAGTTTTTCACTAGTGTATTTTTAGCCTTACACTGTAACTTAATCTATACATCTATTTATTCAATGTTATGATGAAATTGTTGTTTAAATGTAATGGCTTGGATGGATATGTTCTATTTGGTTTTATTCTGTTCTTTGTTTTGAATGAATAAATCTGATATATCAAAATTAATAGATTAAATAACTAAAATAGAAATAAATAAAAATAATAAATACGGGGAAAAACCTATGTCACAAATGTTAGCTCTGTTATTAATTGTCGGGATACTGTATATCGGGGATGCCATTGCAGTACGAACAAAAGCATGGATCCCATCGGTGTTTGTTTGCGCTGTATTATTCCTTTTAGGTTATTGGACATTCTTTCCTAAAGATATTGTGAGCATTGCGGGAATACCAAAGGTTGTCGCCGTGATGTTGATGTATTTACTCATTACCAATATGGGTACATTGCTCTCATTGAAAGAACTATTACACCAATGGAAGACTATCTTAATTTCGTTATCCGGTATTTTGGGGATTATTGTCTTTATTTATGGGGTAGGTCTGGCGTTATTTGATTTAAATACAGTATTAGTGGCAATCCCGCCATTAGTCGGTGGCATCGTCTCTTCATTAATTATGTCAAAAGGTGCCGCGGAAGCTGGGCTGGTGGATCTCTCGGTATTTGCCATCTTAATTTATGTGATGCAAGGTTTTGCCGGTTATCCACTCACGGCCATCATGTTGAAACGTGAAGGTCGCCGAGTGCTTGAGCAGTATCGCAATGGTACTTGGAAAGAGTCATTGGCCGTTGACGGTTCGGATGATGTCGAAGTCAAAACACTGGCATCTGAAAGTGCAATGCCTCGCATGTTCAAGCGAATTCCGAGCCACTATAACACCAGCTATTTCCAATTTTTACGTTTAGTGGTGGTGGGATATCTCGCCTATTTAGTCTCTACCGTTGCTGCACCTTATGTGAGCATCAGTCCGTTTGTTTTGTGCTTATTATTTGGTGTTATTGCCTCGTCGATGGGCTTTTTAGAAAGGCAGCCTCTGCAGAAAGCGAACGGCTTTGGCTTTGCTATCATGGCATTAATGCTATTTATCTTTGATACGTTAAATCATGCGACACCGGATATGTTGTTGAGATTAGTCTACCCAATGGTGGTGTTGATTGTGGCAGCGGTCATCGGCATGTTTATCGCGTCTTGGATTGTTGGAAAAATTCTAGGGGTATCAAAAGAGATGGCTTTCGCAGTCTCATTGACGGCGCTGTATGGTTTCCCCGCGGATTATATCATTACCAATGAAGCCATTAACGCACTGACCAAAGATGAAAAAGAGCGTCAGATTTTAACTAGTCATATGTTAGGGCCAATGTTAGTTGGTGGTTTTATCTCTGTCACAATGGTTTCCGTGGTATTAGCGGGGATTATGGTCGCCTACATTGTGCCTGTTGCGGCATAACGATAAATAGAATATTAGAATTTAACACGCTGAAAAATAATAGTTTAAGAAAGCGAAAAGAATAGAAAAAGGACAGAAAAATGGTCAATAACAGCATCACAGCATCCATTAAAAAACACACAGAAGCGATGATTGCTTTTCGTCGTGACCTTCACTCACATCCAGAATTACCTTTTGAGGAAGTGAGAACCACGAAGCGTATTGCTGAAGAATTGGCAAAAATTGGTATCGAGTATCGCCTCACAGAACCTACCGGAATTATTGCGGACATTAAAGGCGGAAAACCTGGTAAAACGGTCGCCTTACGTGCGGATATCGATGCATTACCTGTTCAGGAATTGAATGATTCCCTTGAGTATAAATCGACAAATCAAGGGAAGATGCACGCATGTGGGCATGATGCGCATACCGCGATGTTATTAGCCGCAGCCAAAGCGTTATATGAAGTGCGTGATGAGTTAAAAGGAAATATTCGTCTGATTTTTCAACCGGCTGAAGAAATAGCGCAGGGTGCGAAAGCGATGGTGAAACAAGGCGCTGTGGACAATGTGGATAACGTGTTTGGTATGCACATCTGGTCTACGACACCATCAGGAAAAATATCATGTAATGTCGGCGGGACATTCGCTTCTGCGGACTTGTTGGTCGTGAAATTTAAAGGGCGAGGTGGACACGGCTCGATGCCGGAAGCAACCGTTGATGCCGCAATCGTTGCCTCGTCATTTGTGATGAATTTGCAAGCGGTGGTTTCCCGTGAAACTTCCTCGCTAGACTCAGCCGTTGTGACTATTGGCAAAATGGAAGTCGGCACCCGATTCAATGTGATTGCAGAGAATGCGGTGCTAGATGGAACGGTACGTTGCTTTGATATTGAAACCCGTACTCGCATTGAAGCGGCGATCCGCCGTTATGCCGAACATACTGCCGCGATGTACGGCGCCACTGCTGAAGTGGATTATATCTACGGTACGCTGCCAGTGATTAATGAAGAGCGCAGCGCATTACTGGCGCAGTCGGTGATCAGCGAAGCATTTGGTGAAAATGCATTAATGGCAGAAAGACCAACCCCTGGTGGGGAAGATTTCAGCTTTTATATGGAAAACATTCCGGGCTGTTTTGCATTATTAGGTTCAGGTAACCCAGAAAAAGATACCCAATGGGCGCATCACCATGGCTGTTTTAACATTGATGAAGATGTGATGGCGTCAGGTGCAGAACTGTATGCGCAATATGCATGGTCTTATTTACAGCAAGATAAGTTCTAATAAAAGAATAGGACTTAGTGCAGAAAATAGGCTGTTAGGGTTTCACATCATGATAATAGATTATTAAATCAAGCCTGAGTAATAAATAGATTGCTCAGGCTTTTCTTTTGTATTTTAAATCGAGATATTAACCGCCAAATCCCATTTAATTAAACGTTAATTACGAATTATGGTGAACAAAAATGGCGTCTCTAAGGCGTTGTTGCAGCTCAAAGCGTTGTTCTTGGGTTAGCTTATCATCATGAGAAAGCTGCATTAGCATTTCATTCATATTATGAACGGAGTTTTCATCTAGCAATAAGGCGACTTTGTTTGTTATTTCTTGATAGTAATTCACAGCAAATCCTCCAGCTTATTGGGCTAATTAATTCTGTTTATCAATCACCATGACTGCCATGGTGTTTGGTTCAAGTGCGCGCATAATGTGGGGTTCATCACCTCGGTAGTGAATATAGTCACCGACATTGAGCTCAACAGGGTTGTCGAGTGGTCCAACTAATGCTTTGCCTGACATCAAAATAATATGCTCAGTGACATCATGCATATGGGGTTCTGAAACGCGATCTCGGCCGGGCTGTGCAACAACTGTATAAATATCCCGTTGAGAATTAGGGGGCGCAGAAGAGAGTAAATAGGCCAAATAGTTTGCGTGCTCTGCGCTCACTGGGGTGCCTTCGCCATGGCGGATCACAGTCACAGCTGCGCGTTTTTCTTCAATTAAACGTGAGAATGGAATATCCAGCGCAACACATAATGCCCATAGGGTTTCAATGC
Organism: Providencia sp. JUb39; assembly: GCF_012272845.1. Taxonomy (NCBI): domain Bacteria; kingdom Pseudomonadati; phylum Pseudomonadota; class Gammaproteobacteria; order Enterobacterales; family Morganellaceae; genus Providencia; species Providencia sp. JUb39. The sequence continues at coordinate 1,681,907 of NZ_JAAWXD020000001.1, forward strand.
TGGGATTGCCGCTACCGGATTCCAATTGGGATAGCGTGGATTTGGCGATCCCCGCTTTACGCGCAAGTTCAGAGAGGGAAAGCCCACTTTTTTGCCTTTCACAAGCCAATGATTTTGAGATTAATTCGATAGGGGGCGTGAATAAGGTCAACTTTAACATCCTATTTGATTGCACTTAGCCTAAAGTAACGACATAATGAACGAATGTTTTTTATATCGAACGGTCGTTCTATGCAGACATCTAAATTTCAGTTTTCTATTCTCCATAATAGCACAGTGAAAAATATTGCACTGGTGTGTATTGCAGACTTAATTGTGGGAATTTCCTACGGTGCATTAGCCCATTCACAAGGTTTTGATTGGTGGGTGCCGTTGATGCTGTCCATTTTGGTATTAGCGGGCGCATCCGAGTTTCTGTTTATTGGCGTGGTATTTTCAGGGGGAAGCCCTCTGTCAGCTGCCTTAGCTGGGCTATTAGTCAACTCGCGCCATATTCCATTCAGTTTTGCCGTTAGTGAATTAACGGGAAAAGGGGCAAAATCGTTGCTGGGATATCACATTATGAATGATGAAAGTGTGGTTTTTGGCTTGGCACAAGACAGCGAACGCGAGAAAACCGCCGCATTTTGGTTATGCGGATTAGGAATTTTAATCTGTTGGCCTGTTGGTGTGGTCATCGGAGAAATTCTGGGAAGCTTTATTAAAGCTACCTATGCTCTAGGGATGGATGCCATGTTTCCCGCTATTATTTTAGCGCTGAGTTTACCCGCGTTGAAAGATAAGCGCTTAAGACTCGCGGCGATAGTCGGGGCTGTCGTTGCTGTGGTAACAACACCGGTATTACCGGCGGGGATCCCCGTTTTACTGGCCTTGTTGAGTTTAGTTATCTATATAAGGAAATCATGATGATGGAACATCCTTGGTTAATTGTCAGTGGGATTTTCATTTTAGCGGTTGGGACGTACTTAATGCGGGCATCCGGCGCATTGCTAAAAGGGCGGGTCAATTTAACAGAACAAAATAAAGCCCTATTTTCAGCTGCCGCCATTGTAATTTTATTTTCAGTCGCGATGACTTCAACGCTCTTTTCAGGCAATGAATTATCGGATTTACCGAAAATAATTGGGGTAGTGGTGGCAGGTATTCTGACTTGGTACCGCAGGCCATTTATTGTGATTGTTTTGTCGGCGGCGATAGTCACAGCGGTAATGCGTGGGTTATTTTAGTTAAAAAAAAGCCCCTATGGCATTAGGGGCTAAAAATAGGGATATACCTAAACGTTATTGTGTCTATTAAGATACTGATTTTTAACTAACAATGCTAAAAGGTTGATGTTATCAGTGTAACAGGCACAGCCTATGGCTTAGGTTGGCTCATTCATTATTTAGCTGCGGGCGCCGTAGCAGGAACCGGCATTGGCATCGGTTGTGCTGGTTTGAATTCAGGCACTTCCACGACAGACATTTTTACCATGTAGCGTTTGCCATCTTCAATTTTAGGTGTATCGTTCGCCAGTTTTTTCAAGGTTTCATTAGGTTTGGTGGTTTGTTCAGTCACGCTATACACCATATTATGATGATTTCCGCTGTGATGGCGTGGCGATTTATTCATATCAACATTAGCGGCTGCGGCGGCAAAGCCGACAGACAGTAAAACGGCAGCAAGTAAACCGTGGTTTAATTTGTTCATCTTTTATCTCCTCATTAACGTGATGAGAGGATAATTCATCAATTAGATTTCCCTCGCAATGGCTTTTACCTGCTTTGACTGAAGCTCCATATTTCCTGCACGTTTTATCCTTTCTTTGCACATTTTATTGAAAATAATGAGATTATTTTACGTAGAGAAGATTATGTGAAGGTAAAGAAGATAACCCAGAAAAATCTCTGGGTCATTGACGGTTAGCACGCGATTTGCGGTTGCTGTGGCTCGAGAGGAGGTAAACCATAGGCTGCGCGAGCACGGTCGCAGGCTTCATTGTGAATGCCGTTATGCCACGACTGTTCGAATTCTCGGCATGGCGTAGGGCGCTGTTCATAAATAGAGCAAGAGACACATTCCCCGACGGTGCCACCAAGTGCAGTACAGCGGGTATTAGATTTTTGGTTTGTACCTTGCATGCAGCTCATAAAGGGAGTGATTTGCTCTGTTAAATGTTGAGGAACCGAACCACCCCCAGCCTCAGCTTCTGCCCAGTAAAATGAGACACGAAAGTAAGCACAACAAGCACCACAGCTAACACAAGGATTATCTGAAGGATCAGTTTTTAGTATATGAATAATATTGGTCATATAAAAAATCTAACAATGAAGTTGATAGTTCCCGTAGGAAACGGGAGACGCAACACAGGCAGGAGGCCTAAGAAAATGTTGCTCAGACACTATTATGTTACGCAGCTTTACGTATTGGCAATATTTTTTAGAGTAAAAACCCGATATTTCCTATCAAGTCAAAATAAAGTAAAAAATTCAATCTGTTGCAGTTTGATAAAATGTCGAACACAGAAAATAGCAGACACAAAAAAACCTGCCGTTTGACGGGCAGGTTTCAATGAGTGTTAGGAGATTAGGGTGATTAAACGTGTTTTAAATCACCATCGTCATCTTGATTGAAGATTGACTTGTCTGTTTCGCCCATCAACTGGCTAGTGACGGTACCTGCTGTCATTGAACCACTTACGTTCAGAGCAGTACGACCCATATCAATCAGAGGTTCGACCGAAATTAACAGCGCAACTAACGTGACTGGTAATCCCATTGCTGGCAGTACAATCAGTGCGGCGAAGGTTGCACCGCCACCCACACCGGCAACACCAGCAGAGCTGATAGTCACGATACCGACTAAGGTTGCAATCCACAGTGGGTCAAATGGGTTGATTCCCATCGTTGGAGCCACCATCACTGCTAACATTGCAGGGTAGATACCCGCACAACCGTTTTGACCGATAGTTGCACCGAAAGAAGCCGAGAAGCTCGCAATGGATTCTGGCACACCAAAACGACGAGTTTGCGTTTCAATATTCAGTGGAATACTGGCGGCGCTCGAACGGCTGGTGAATGCAAATGTCAGTACTGGACCCGCTTTCTTAAAGAACTTGATTGGGTTTAAGCCCGTTGTTGCCACTAAAATACCGTGAACCACAAACATAATGGCTAGCGCGACATAGGACGCGACGACGAAAGTCCCTAAGTTAATGATATCGGCTAAGTTAGAGCTTGCGACCACTTTGATCATCAGCGCCATCACACCGTAAGGGGTTAAACGCATGACTAAGCGAACGAGTTTCATTGCCCATGCTTGCATCACATCGATAGCGGCTAAGGCTTTTTCACCGCGCTCTTTATCATCTTTAAACAGTTGCAGCGCAGCTACCCCTAAGAAGGCAGCAAAAATAACCACACTGATGATAGATGTCGGGCTTGCGCCTGTTAAATCAGCAAACGGGTTTTTCGGGATAAAGGACAGGATCAACTGAGGAACCGTTAAATCCGAAACTTTACCAATGTAATTTGTTTCAATGGCCGCTAGACGTGCAGTTTCAGATTGACCTTGAACCAGACCTTCAGCGGTTAAACCGAACAGGTTTGCGATCAAGATACCCACTAAAGCCGCAATGGCTGTGGTAAACAGCAGTGTGCCAATGGTTAAAAAGCTAATTTTCCCTAAAGAAGATGCCTTATGAAGTCGAGCGACCGCACTCAGAATAGAGGCGAACACCAGAGGCATAATCACCATTTGTAACAGTTGAACGTAACCATTACCGACGATATTAAACCAAAGAATGGAGTCTTTTACCGTTTGGTGACCGGAACCATACACAAGGTGAAGTCCGACACCATAAGCAACACCGAATACGAGACCCAGTAAAACTTTTTTGGACAGGCTCCAACCATTCGATCCGAGTTTTGCTAACAGTATTAATAGTGCTACGAAAACCAGCACATTGATAATCAGAGGAATATTCATTCCGCACTCCAAATTGTAATTATTTTACATAATGATTCTTGTTGTTAATCCTTAATAGGTATAAGGATTTCATTTCTTCTAACAACTGGTTATATGATATCAGTTGAAGTTAGTCATTACTTATAATCAAAAGTTATAATTTAGGTTGATTCATGCTTACAGTATATTACAAAAGTGAGCTTTTTGTCGGTAAGTGTATATTTATCTGATTATTAAAATAATTTATTGCGTTTTCAATTTGCTGGAACCAATCAGCGGGATGACCAGTTGGAATTAAGACAGCACAGACGGTCAAAAGCACAGCAATAAAGCGTTCCCCGCGTTTACTGGACTTGCCGCGTAAGATAGGAAAACAAAAACGTGTTGGTAGAGGCCATAAAAAAGGAACCCCCGATGGAGTCAGCATATCAGCCACTAAATGGCTCATATAACCTAATAAAAATGCTTGGATAAGATCGCTAGGTAAGTCCCAGTAGTGAGGTATCCATTGGTAGCTGCTGATCAGTAAGATTAGCCAAGCGATCAGGCTGTGAGTGAATCCGCGATGCCCACACAGTTTTGATATAGGTAGTGAAATAATACGAAAAAGCCGCCCGAGGATAGATGAAGGATGGTCAATATCAGGCAATAAGGCACCTAGCAACACTCCTGGCACCATATGCAACCAATCGCCCTGAGCGAACTCTGGGGTAATTTGCAATTTATGAGCCATTACAAGTGAGGCGACGGAAAAAAGCAGATGCCCTTCAGCAGTCATGGTGGATAAAATACCATCTGTTTATCTATACAGTAGGCGGGCAGTATAAAGGGTTTGTAGGAAATATGGTAGTGGGAGAGAGTTAAAAAAACTCTTATTTATTAGTTAATAACCGTAGGTTTTTATACTTTTTAAAATTTCCCCTACGTGAAAAACGTAAGGGAAATTGTGTTCGGTTAATTTATTTAAGATTAACGTAAATTTTCTGGGCGTAAATCGTTCAATGAGGCGATTTTAACATCAGCCAAACCCCAGCGTGGGTCATTGAAATGCTTACTATCAGGCACGACGATAGAACGCATTCTTGCCGCTTTTGCAGAAATCATTCCATTAAAGGAGTCTTCTAAAGAAGCACAATGGATAGGCTTAGTGGATAACTCAGCGGCGGCTTTTAAATAAACTTCGGGATGAGGCTTACTTAATGGTAAGTCTGCTGCTGAAACGACGGCAGAAAAATAATGGCGAATATCAAATAAGTTCAGCACTTTTTCTAGCATATAATCCGGAGATGCAGATGCTAAAGCGATGTTTAGATCCATTGAGCGGCACAGTTCAAGTGCATGCTGTACACCTGGCAGTAATGGGCGTTTTTCTTCCACTAAACCAATAACGCGGTCAATAATACGCTGTTTTGTTGCTTCTAAACTACAACCCTGCCAAGGAGATGCGTTGTACCAAAGTTCAACAACGTGATCGATACGTAAACCGAGGGTGTCAGGAAGAGTGTGCTTAATGGATAAATCGACGCCTAACTCTGCAAAAACTTCATCTTCCCCTTGTTCCCAAAAAGGTTCCGAGTCAATCAGCAAACCATCCATGTCAAAGATGACAGATTGGATAGGTAATTTATGATACATAGCAAACTCCATTCATTTAGATACCCGCTTAAAAAGAGGGTATGGGGATTGTCGCTGTACTTTAATCACAGTCATTTTGGTTTCTGAAACGATTCTAACAAGCTATGACTTGGGGTTATAGAGATATATGTGCTATCACATGATTTTATTAGAAATTTGAGTTTAGTTATTGATGTGAATTCAATTCAATTTTTGAATAATCCGAAACTCGGTTTTTAACTATCATTTTTTTATAGAAATTTGGAGCCAGCAAATATTATCGGCTATGATTAGCGTAGAAAAAAACTTTAAGGAATAGTTGTAATGAATTACCACAAGGCAAATTCTCTTGCGATTGGCAAACGTATTTTGGGCTGGATCGTATTTTTTGTGGCGTTAATTTCCACATTGACATCGTTAATTAAATTAGCGGCTCTGAAAGGAATTCAAGGCGAAGGAATTAACGCAGTTGCCAATGATTTTGTTAAATTAATGGCGGAGATGACTCGACAAAGTACGCCGTTTCTCAATGTATTTTGGAATAATTCACCAGTTCCTGAAGTGAGCCATGGTTTTTCAGGTAGCTGCGTCGGATTTTTTGTTATTTTTATTTTTATCTTTGTGGGACTTGCTTTAAGTGCATCAGGCTTACGCATGTATCGACAAATTAAATTCATTCGCGAAAGCATTGAAGATCATGTCATTCTTGAAAATGCAAAAGGCAGTGAAGTGACCAAAGAAGAATTAGAATCTAAAGTCACTATTCCTCGACATACTATTTTCAAACAGTTCTTCTTGATGTATTTCTGGCCGATTGTTTTAGGGATCGCCATTTATTTTGCATTGAAACTTCTGAATTGGTAGTTTTTCATCATGTGGGTCATTCCCCGTCATGTTGATGTTTTCCCATCATGAAAAATGCACAGCATCGGTATTTACTCCGCCGCTGTGCATCTCTTATTTCCGTCTATTTGATTCGCAGTTATTCGTCGTCTAATAAATTATCAATAATGCTTCGAGCGTGCAGATAGCTTTGCTCATTACCAAACATGTTGGCTTGATTGAGTAAGAAATAGAGTTGATAGATTGGTTGTCTGTCTAAGAAGCCCGTTGGTAATGGCCAAACACTTTGGTACCCATCAATAATTTGAATCGGAATTTCTTTATATAATGGCAACATGGCGATATCACATTCCCGATCACCCCAATAACAGGCAGGGTCATAGAGTACGCCATCCATTTGGTTGGTGACCGCACAGTTTGCAGGCCACAGATCCCCATGTAATAAAGAGGGTTGAGGTTGATGGCCGGATAAGCGGTGTTTAACAATATCCACGAGTTTTTGAATATCACCAAAAACCATGCCTTTCTCAGATGCAATTTGTAATTGAAGACCAATACGTTTTTCTGCAAAGAATGCATTCCAACGCTTTTCCCATCCATTAGGCTGAACAATGGTACTGAGCATAGTATCAAAATCGAACCCATAGCTCGGCTGTTCTTCCCATTGATGCAATCGTGCCAATTGTTGACCAAAATGCCAGGCATTGGTGCTATCAAAATGTTTTAACGGGAAATATTCGAGGAGAAGAAAGCTGTGGTGCTTGTTGCTACCCAAGCCGTAGACTTTGGGAACGGTGATGGTTTGGCTTTTCGCTAGCATTTCGAGCTGCTCTGCCTCTTGTTTAAAAAGAGGGAGAAACTCGCGGCGATTTTGTTTTACGAACACCGTATGCTCGCCATAATCGATTCTTAAGGTGTGATGAATATCTCCACCAGAAAGAATCACTTTATTTCGCAGCTCTGCCTCACCAAAGTGTTCAATTAATAAACGATTCATCGCTTGCCACATGATCCACCTCGCTGTGATTTGGTCTTCACTCATACCATACTATAGCGTCAATTTAGGAATTAACAGTGATCATTGTTTAATAATTACGCCTTATTTCGAAATGATTGATGGCTGATTTTGTTCAAGAATTGGGAGAGGATTGATTTTGGCGATAATGGATGGATATCGCGTTTCTTCTTTTATATAGAGCAAACTTCAAGATAAAAGAGAGTCGAATAGAAGAAAGAAAAAGCTGAATAGGTTTTCACCGTATTCAGCTGAGGTTGATGACAAAGAGGGATAAAAGCGTGGTTTTTCCCTCTTTGTGTTATCAGGCGAAAATCAATAAATTGATTTTCCTCGTTAATTTTACAACCCAAACGAGCCATTTCCAAACCTGATGGGTTTGCCAATGGCCTGAGCTGAATAGGTTTTGGCCGTATTCAGCTTTATATCATTAGGCAGTATGTAAATCTTGGCGTGTGCTATGGGATTTGCGGCGCGCGAGGATTAATTTGCTATAGAGCAGGGCGATAACAAAGTAGCCCGCTTGGATCACAACAATCGTTGGGCCTGTTGTCGCATTAATATGGAAGCTGACAATCGTACCCAGCACGCTGGAGGTGACTGAAGCGATAATTGCTACCACCAACATCCAACCAAAGCTCCGGCACAGAACAAAGGCGATGATCCCTGGTGAAATCAGCATTGCAATCACCAGAATGATCCCGACAGCTTGCAGTGATGCCACGATGGTTAAAGCTAATAGCGAAAGTAATCCGTAATGTAGCCATTTAACCGGCAAGCCGATAACACGTGCTTGGTTTGGGTCAAAGCAGTACAGCATAAAGTCTTTACGTTTGAGTAAGATAATCGCAATGGTTATCCCCGCAAACAGTAAAATTTGTTTAAATTCTTCGTCGGTGATCCCCAAAATATCCCCGAATAAAATATGGGTAAGATGTTGTTCAGTATCAATTTTTGCGAACATTACCAAGCCGACAGCAAACATACCCGAGAAGACAATGCCCATGACGGTGTCTTCTTTTATTCGACTGTTCTCTTTTAAATAGCCGGTAGCAACGGCGCAAAATAGCCCCGAAACAAAAGCCCCAATAGCAAGCGGAATGCCAATGAGTGATGCAATGATAATTCCGGGTAATACTGCATGGGAGATGGCGTCTCCCATTAATGACCAACCTTTCAAGACTAAAAAGCAGGATAAAATAGCGCAGACGGTTCCTGTAACAATCGCCGTAATCAAGGCTTTTTGCATAAATGGAAATGCGAAAGGATCCATCAGTAAGTCCATAAAATCACTCATGGGTGGCTCCTTGCTGTTTACGGTGATGCAAGTCAGCGACTTCGCTACGGGCTTTGCGACGAGAGGCAAACAGCCCGTGTTTTGGAGCAAAGAAGAATGCCAGTAAGAAAATTACTGTTTGGAACGTAACAATTAGCCCGCCCGTTGCCCCATTTAAAAAGTAGCTGAGGTAGGCACCAATTGCGCTGGTGGCAGTACCGATAGAGACGGAAATGATCAGCAATGTTTTAAATTTATCTGTCAGTAAATAGGCAGTGGCACCTGGCGTAACCACCATCGCAATGACCAATATCGCTCCAACGGTTTGCAGTGCGGCAACGGTACATGCGCTTAATAAGGTGAAGAAAATGATTTTTAGGCGTAGTGGGTTTAAGCCAATGGAACGCGCATGGCTTTCGTCAAAAAACACGGCTAGTAAGTCTTTCCATAGGCACATCAGGACAATAAATGAAACGGCAATGATAATCTCGACTTGAAGCACGTCAGCATCGGCGATCCCCAAAATATTACCGAAGATAATACTTTGCACGTTTACTGAGGTTGGGTTCAACGAAACAATTAATAACCCCGCCGCAAAAAAGGTGGAAAAGATAAAGCCGATAACGGCATCTTCCCGTAAGCGGGTGAGATGTTTAACAAATGTCATGGCGAGGGCGGCAAGAATACCCGTAAAAAAAGCCCCCGCAGCGTAAGGTAATCCAAGCGCATAAGCGCCCGCCACACCGGGCACAACAGAGTGGGAGAGGGCATCTCCCATCAACGACCAACCTTTGAGCATTAAATAAGCTGATAAGAAAGCACACACCGCTCCGACGATGGCACTCACCCATATGGCTTTAACCATAAAGTTGTACTCAAAAGGTTGCAGTAACAACTCAATCATTCAGATTCCTTAGGCTGATTTTTTCTAACCGGTGCATCGTGATCGTGACCATAGAAGACGGCGGCGCGTTCATCATCAGTAATTACCGTGACAGAGCGTGGGTCATCATCGTCGTGAAGCTCTTGACCAGACAGGTTAATATGACGCAGTACGCCACCAAATGCTTTTTGCAGATTACGCTGAGTAAAGGTGGTTTCTGTTGGACCACTCGCCAACACTGTGCGGTTTATTAAAATCACATGGTCACAAAATTCAGGCACACTTCCCAAGTTATGGGTTGAGACTAGAATTAAATGCCCTTCATCGCGCAGACTGCGGAGTAGGTCAATAATGGCATTTTCTGTTTTTACATCGACCCCTGTAAAGGGTTCGTCGAGTAACAGAACTTTACCTTGCTGGGCGAGGGCGCGAGCCAAAAATACCCGTTTTTTCTGACCACCAGAAAGTTCACCAATTTGGCGATGCTCCAAACCCGCTAAATCTACGCGTTCTAAAGCCATTTTTACGGCTTCTTTGTCTTCCTTTTTAGGAATACGAAAGAAGCCCATTTTGCCATAACGCCCCATCATCACCACATCAGAAACTAGCACTGGAAAATTCCAATCCACTTCTTCTGTTTGTGGAACGTAGGCAATCACATTCTCTTTTAATGCCGCTTTAATCGGCTGATCATTGAGGGTCACACTACCAGACGATGGTGTGACTAATCCCATAATGGTTTTAAACAGTGTTGATTTACCACTTCCGTTCACGCCCACAAGGGCGCAAATGGAGCCACCGTGAATATTGAAACTTGCATCATAAATCGCGGTATGACCATTGTTGTAAGTGACAGTTGCGTCATCAACAACCAGAGTCGGATGTTCAAATTGATTTGTATGGCTCATTTACTGTGAAAATCCTTTTGCGATAGTATCGACGGTTGTGTTCAGCAGATCTATGTATGTTGGTACAGGGCCTTCAGCGGTTGATAGTGAGTCGACGTATAATACTCCGCCGTATTTCGCGCCAGTTTCTTTACTGACCTGCAGAGCTGGCTTGTCTGAAATGGTACTTTCGCTGAAAACAACGGGAATGTTGTGTTCACGAACCGTATCAATCACTTTTTTAACTTGCATTGGTGAGCCTTGCTCTTCAGCATTGATTGGCCACAAATAGACTTCTTTAAAGCCATAATCTTTAGTGAGGTAGCTAAATGCGCCTTCACTGGTCACTAACCAACGCTTATCTTCAGGAATACGATTTAAACGTTCACGTAAAGGTGCATCAAGCGCCGCAATTTCTTGGGAATATTTTTTCGCGTTAGCATTATAAATGTCGGCGTTTTCTGGGTCATATTTCACCAGCGCCTTACGGATATTTTCGATATAAATTTGTGCGTTAGCAGGTGACATCCAAGCGTGAGGATTAGGATTATCTTTATATTCCCCTTCACGGATTGGCATAGGTTCAATGCCTTCAGTGACGACAACTGCAGGCACATCTTTAAGGTTTTCAAAGAAACGCTGGAACCAAACTTCCAGATTCATTCCGTTCCATAAGATAAGGTTTGCATCGTAGGCTTTCATAATATCTTTTGGTGTCGGTTGATAACCGTGGATTTCTGCACCCGGTTTAGTGATGGATTCGACAATTGCGGCATCACCGGCTACATTTTGAGCAATATCTTGTATTATAGTAAATGTGGTGACCACTTTAAATTTTTTAGCCAAAGCAGGTTGGCTGACAAATAAAACGGCAGCTAATACAATGAATGTGGTACGTAATAGCGTTGATAATCGGAATAAACAGTTTGTCATAAAATAGATCCTAACGTTGGGTCACGAGTTCTATGAACTAAATTAATCTCAATAAATGGTTAATCTAAATAAGTGTGTTATTGGGCTTGAATGTATTTTCTCATTTATATTGACCTATTTGACTCTACAATGAGTATGGTCTTTCAGGCTGATAGTATTTATATCCCAATTGATAATGATTATCAATATCAATTATGAAAAATCCCGTTAAATGGTAAAAGGGGTATTTTTGTAATCGATGAGTTGCTGGCTATCATTATTATTTAACATGACTAAAACACGTCCAGAAGTAAAAGTTAAGTAAAAAATGTATTATTTTTCTAAAGATTAGCTATTCTTTTGGTGTTTTAATTTGCAGAGGATACAACAGTGAAAAAAATGGTCGGCAGTGCGCTTGTACTTTTGCTATTGGCAGGTTGTTCAAGTGACCCCAATAAAACAGCGAACAGAACAAGAATGCTAGATAATCGCAATCAAATGCCAAATACGACAGCCAATACTAGCTATCCGCGAACCCCTTATGATGAGTTTATTCGTGAATCCGCGAATCGCTATAGTGTGGATGAAACACTGATCAGAGCCATTATTGAAGTAGAATCTAACTTCCGACCTGAAGTGGTGAGTAAATCTAATGCCATTGGTTTAATGCAAATTAAAGCATCAACAGCAGGGCGTGATGCATATCGTTATCAAGGACGTTCTGGTGAGCCAAGTTCTAACGATTTAAAAGATCCACGTAAAAACATTGATATCGGTACAACCTATATTCGTATTCTCAAAGAGCAACATTTGGCGGGTATTAGCCACCCGCAGACTATGTATTATGCGACCGTTGTGGCTTACGTAAATGGGGCTGGGGCATTATTAAGAACGTTTGATAATGATAAAACTAAAGCTATCGCGATGATAAATAATTTATCGCCAGAAGAGTTCTATCAACATGTTCAGTCTAAACACCCCGCGCCGCAGGCTCCACGTTATTTGTGGAAAGTTAAGAATGCGTATAATGCATTAGCGGTGAATTACTGATATTCCGTCATTAAGTGTGGGAGCTGCGCGATAATTTCAACGATACCGTTGATGACAAATTGCACTCCCATACAAATTAATAAAAAACCCATTATCCGCCCAATTGCATCAATCCCACTGTTCCCTAGCCATTTCATAATTGACGTCGCGCCCCGTAACCCAATCCAAACAATCACACTGGCGATCAGAAAAACAATAATGGGTGCGACAGTGATAACCCATGGCGCAAAACCAATATCCCCTTGTAAAGAAGCGGTGGAACTAATAATGATCGCGATGGTACCAGGCCCTGCAGTACTTGGCATTGCGAGAGGGACGAATGCAATATTTTGGTTACCTTGACGTTTTTTGGGAACACTTAAATCGTCAGTGGAGACATTACTGTTATCTTCACTATTCTCTGAATTAGGAAATAGCATCCCAAAACCAATAAAAACAACAATAAGCCCACCCGCAATACGTAGCCCAGGAATCGAAATTCCGAAGGTATTCATGACTAATTGACCAGCATAAAAAGCGACGAGCATGATACAAAAGACATAAATTGCAGCCAGCAGTGATTGGTGGTCACGTTGTTCTTTGGTCATGTTGGCGGAAATACTGAGCATCACGGCAATGGCGGTCAGTGGGTTAGCCAGTGGAAGGAGTAAAACTAAGCCAAGGCTAACGGCTTGAAAAAGTTGTAAAATATCTTGCATGTCGAAAATTACCCTCCAAATTAATCTAGAATGGCTTCTCGTTGGAACTATAACAAACATTGTTACTAATTTGTGGAATCAGAAGGGTATTCTCCCACCAAATTTAGGACAAAGAGATTTTTTTACGTGAGATTGCGTAATGTTTTTACTTAATGAATGACAAAGTTGTTCACATTAACTGTGGATAACATTCCGATTCATGTGTGAATAAGTGTAATTATTTGTTGAATAACAAAGGGGTATGTCACTGGATTAAAAATATTCAATATTTTGAACAAAAAAAAACCTTTTTATGTGAGATAAAAAGGTCAAGGGCATTATTGCTAGAGGGGGTTTATGTTCATTTGTTAGTGAGTATATACAGTGCTATCTGTTTTACTGACAGGTTATGTAAATTCGTTAAAAGATTATTGTCAGACGATAATCTTATTTCTTGGTAATATAATTGGAATATTCTTTACAAACTCTTTTTTATTTTAAAAACTGCTTTACGGTTTATTGTGTATTCTAAATTTCATGTTAAATAGAATTTTAGGATAGCCAATGAGAAAGTTACTGTCACCATTAGTTACTTCATCAATGCTGCTTGTTTTGGCTATTGCCGCTGTGCTGATCCTGTTCCCACAAACGTGGAAACAATCTATTTTTCCTTCGCTCTCTCAATTATTACCAGATTCAGTTAATTCCTTTATGGTACAAAACGGATTGGCGAATAATGCGTGTGATAATTTAGAAAATAATTTAAGAAGTTTTGCAGATTATCTGCAAGCAAATGCAGACGTTGTTGAAGTGAAGGGAATGAATGGATTAGAAGAGCAAATTGCTAATATTCAAGCCAGATTAAATAATTTACCCAGCGATGTGCGTAATTCCGTATGCCAGCAAGAGTATGCCAATCTTGAAGGTCTAAAAAGCGTTTTTTCTTTAGGATACCGTTCATAAAATAATAGAGTATTCATTTACACTGTGTTATTGAATATTATTGATATCGGTGCCAATTCTTATCGTTTTATCCATGATATGCTTACCAGATGAATATCAATTTAGGATCTGTGATGAGCATATTTAAACTTCCATTTGTGAATTGGTTAGTACTTAATGGATTTGCTGCTTATTATCTGCATATCAAAGAGGGCTTTTTCTGGAGTTTTTCTGGTTGGATGGGGATTATCGGTATCCTGATTGCCTTAGAGGCTTTCGGCTGGATTGGCGCAAGTTTATATTATTTTGTTCAGCAAAAAACCTCACCAAATCCTATTAGCCCCGCATCTTCTCTTATTACTAGGGGTCCTTATCGGTTATCTCGTAATCCGCTGTACCTTGCTTTTACCTCGATGAGTTTAAGCTTCGCTTTGTTTTCGCATTCACCTTATTTTTTGGTTTCAGGTTTGGTCTTTTGGTTAATTACTGACTTATACACCATTCCCCAAGAAGAAAAATTCTTATCTGAACGTTTTAAAGAGGAGTGGCGTACTTATACTCAGCAAACACGACGCTGGCTATAATTCATCTTGGTTTAATCTGTTGTTTATTCATTCACTGTAAGTGATATAACCTATTTGATATTTAATTATTGCTATTATTATCTATTAATTTAGCTTTATATGCTAATTTTGATATTTTTCAAGGCGATTTCCTTTTTGTACATATAAACTGGTATAACCCATAGGCTTGTGAGGTTATTGCCGTGAACAAAAAAGTGTTATTAGGTGCTATCGTTTCTTCAGTATTACTGTATTCGGCATCGGCTGCTGCATGCCCTTACTGCAATGGAAACTATGATCACCGTTATCAAAACAATTATCACCAGAACAATTATCGCCAAAACAATGAAATCGCTAAGCTAGTGAAAGAGTTTGATGATAAGCGTTTTGAATTGAATAAGCTGTACGATGCTGGCGCCAAAGATGATGACGCGAAAGTAAAAGCGTTGGTGAAAGAACTTGATGATTTATCACTGCAACTTCGAAACGAAGAAGACAAACAATATAACCGCCCATATCGTGATGGTGGATGGGGTGGACGCGGTAATCATCGCGGTTGTTGGTAACGTTTTGTTGTAATAAGGCTATTCAAAGTCATGTTGGGTAGCCTTTTTGTCTTTTTTCACAGGATGATGGAATGATATTTTTCTCCCCTTAACGATTTATCGTGAAAAAGTGTGGTGAGAGATGAAAAAAGTAATAATTACCGCGTTAGAGCATCCCACAACCCTGAATATTTCATTATCGCGTTCAAAATCACGTATTGAATGGTTACCTGAATATGCAGTGAGAACGGATTGCAATGGCTATGGTGATAATATACTTATTATGATGGCGGATTAAACGTTAATGAGCCCTGAGCATCAGTAATTTTAGCGCTACAATAATCAACAACTGGCTATCGCCATAAAATATGTCTGTGTTATGATTACGAGTTGAGTTGCTAGCGATGTGCATAATTGCGTTATCAATTATATCTGCTTTAGCTTATATAATGTGTACATAATTGTGTACCTATCTCGCATAGTGAAGTGAGAAATCGTCAGTAACGTATTGATTTATAAACTTTGGAATAATCAAGCAAGTGATCTTTCGTGTGGGTCACCACTGCTGATAAGGATTTTTTAATGCCTGTTATTACTCTTCCTGATGGAAGTCAGCGTCAATTCGACCATGCAGTTTCTGTCATGGATGTGGCTCGCGATATCGGCGCCGGTCTAGCAAAAGCATGTATCGCTGGTCGTGTTAATGGTGAGCTGGTAGATGCTTGTGAACTGATCGAGCATGACGCAAACCTGTCAATTATCACGAGTAAAGATGATGATGGTCTAGAAATCATTCGTCACTCTTGTGCTCACTTATTAGGTCATGCAATTAAACAATTGTGGCCAAATACCAAAATGGCGATCGGTCCGGTTATCGACAACGGTTTCTATTATGATATTGACCTTGACTATACGTTGACCCAGGAAGATTTGGACAAGCTAGAAAAGCGTATGCTTGAGCTTGCCAAAACAGATTATGACGTGGTTAAAAAACGTGTTTCTTGGGCAGAAGCTCGTGAAACATTCGTAAACCGTGGCGAAGATTATAAAGTTGAAATCTTGGATCAAAATATTAGTCAAGATGATCGCCCAGGTTTATATCACCACCAAGAATATATTGATATGTGTCGCGGTCCACACGTACCAAATATGCGTTTCTGTCACCACTTTAAATTACAAAAAGTGGCAGGGGCATACTGGCGCGGTAACAGCGACAATAAAATGCTGCAACGTATTTACGGTACTGCGTGGGCAGATAAAAAGCAGCTTGCTGCGTATCTGCTGCGCTTAGAAGAAGCGGCGAAGCGTGACCACCGTAAAATTGGTAAGCAATTAGATTTATATCATATGCAGGAAGAAGCGCCGGGTATGGCATTCTGGCATAACGATGGTTGGACAATTTTCCGTGAACTGGAAACTTTTGTACGTACCAAACTAAAATCCTACAATTACCAAGAAGTTAAAGGCCCATTTATGATGGACCGCGTATTGTGGGAAAGAACAGGTCACTGGGAAAACTACAAAGATGCAATGTTCACAACCTCATCTGAGAACCGTGAATATTGTGTTAAACCAATGAACTGCCCAGGTCACGTTCAGATCTTTAACCAAGGGTTAAAATCATATCGTGATTTACCACTGCGTATGGCAGAATTTGGTAGCTGCCACCGTAATGAGCCATCAGGTGCACTGCATGGTTTAATGCGCGTACGTGGCTTTACCCAAGACGACGCCCATATCTTCTGTACTGAAGATCAAATTTTGGGCGAAGTGACTAGCTGTATTGAGATGATTTATGACGTTTACAGCACTTTCGGTTTCGAAAAAATCGTTGTAAAACTGTCTACTCGCCCTGAAAAACGTATCGGTACAGACGATATGTGGGATACAGCAGAAGCAGACTTAGCCAATGCGCTGAAGTCGAAAGGTATTGAGTTCGAATACCAGCCGGGCGAAGGTGCATTCTACGGCCCGAAAATTGAATTTACACTGTATGACTGCCTTGACCGTGCATGGCAATGCGGTACTGTACAATTAGACTTCTTCTTACCGGGTCGTCTAAACGCTTCTTATGTTGGCGAAAATAATGAGCGTATTACGCCTGTTATGATCCACCGTGCGGTTCTGGGTTCACTAGAGCGCTTTATCGGTATCTTAACGGAAGAATATGCAGGTTTCTTCCCAACATGGTTAGCACCACAACAAGTTGTTGTGATGAACATTACAGATAGTCAAGCAGACTATGTTCAAGAATTAGTTAGCAAGCTGCAAAGTGTTGGCATTCGTGCGAAAGCGGACTTACGTAACGAGAAAATCGGCTTTAAGATCCGCGAACACACCCTGCGTCGTGTTCCTTACATGTTGGTTTGTGGTGAGAAAGAAGTTGAATCAGGTAAAGTGTCTGTTCGTACCCGTCGTGGTAAAGATTTAGGCAGCCTTGATGTTAACGAATTCATGACTAAACTACAGGAAGAAATTCGCAGTCGTCAGCTCAATCAGATGGAGGAATAAGGTATTAAAGGCGGAAAAAAACTCCCAACAGCACGTCCGAATCGTATTAACGAAGAGATCCGTGCAACTGAAATTCGTGTTACTGGCATTGACGGTGAACAACTTGGTGTAATGAGTGTGCGTGACGCACTTGCCAAAGCGGAAGAAGCTGGTGTTGATTTAGTTGAAATCAGCCCAAACGCAGAGCCACCAGTTTGTCGAATCATGGATTACGGCAAGTATCTTTATGAGAAGAGTAAATCTCAGAAAGAGCAGAAGAAGAAACAAAAAGTTGTTCAAGTGAAGGAAATTAAATTCCGTCCGGGAACAGATGAAGGGGACTACCAAGTTAAATTACGTAGCCTCATTCGTTTCTTAGAAGATGGTGATAAAGCGAAAATCACACTGCGTTTCCGTGGTCGTGAAATGGCTCACCAACAAATCGGTATGGAAATGCTTAACCGCATCAAGGCTGATTTGGAAGAGCTAGCCGTCGTTGAATCATTCCCTTCACGTATTGAAGGGCGCCAAATGATCATGGTGATGGGACCTAAGAAAAAATAATAGGTCATGATTAAGAACGCGAGTGGGGATTGTACCTCACTCGCGTTTTTTTATTGATAGACCCAGTTATTTACATGATCCTTAGTGAATAATTTGAATATCTGCTTGAGTAATCTCACAATAAGCAGTAAAATCCGCGGTCGAATCGCTTTGTAAAACTCGCCTTGTTCGAGTTAAAGCTAAAAAAAGAATATCGCGTTTGGGTAATAAGTTGTTTAAAAAGGCATTACTGAGACGCTTGCTTTAGAGAATGTAGCAAATCTCTTTATCCAGTTGGAGGAATGAAGTATTAAAGGCGGAAAAAGAATCCCATCAACACGACCAAATCGTATTAATGATGAAATTCGTGTTCCTGAAGTCCGTTTAACCGGTTTAGACGGCGAACAGTTAGGCATCATGAGCGCGCGTGAAGCGCTTGAAAAAGCTGAAGAAGCAGGTGTTGACCTCGTAGAAATCAGCCCAAATGCTGAACCGCCAGTTTGTCGTATTATGGATTACGGCAAATTCCTTTATGAGAAGAGCAAATCTCAAAAAGAACAGAAAAAGAAACAAAAAGTTGTTCAGGTGAAGGAAATTAAATTCCGCCCTGGTACAGATGAAGGTGATTATCAGGTCAAACTACGCAACCTGATTCGCTTTCTAGAAGATGGTGATAAAGCAAAAGTAACCCTGCGTTTTCGTGGTCGTGAAATGGCTCACCAGCAAATCGGTATGGAAATGCTTAACCGCATCAAATCTGATTTGGAAGAGTTAGCATCTGTTGAATCATTCCCTTCGAAGATTGAAGGGCGTCAAATGATTATGGTGCTGGCACCGAAGAAGAAATAATTAGGCAACCAAGTAATAGTTTCACAGTAATGTGAGTATTATTCGCCTAATTAATTCGTAGTTAATCACAATGCGAAGTTGGAAATAAAAGAAATGCCAAAGATTAAAACTGTACGTGGCGCAGCAAAGCGCTTTAAAAAAACTGCAGGCGGTGGCTTTAAGCGTAAGCATGCAAACCTTCGTCACATTCTGACTAAAAAGTCTACTAAGCGTAAACGCCATTTACGTCCGAAAGGAATGGTATCTAAGGGCGATCTGGGTCTGGTTGTTGCTTGCCTGCCTTACGCATAAGTAAACATTTAGTTAATTAAGAATAAAGACGATAGGAGATAGCTATGGCTCGCGCAAAACGTGGTGTAATCGCACGTGCACGTCACAAAAAAATCATGAAACAGGCGAAAGGTTACTATGGTGCACGTTCACGTGTTTACCGCGTAGCGTTTCAAGCGGTAATCAAAGCTGGTCAATATGCTTACCGTGACCGCCGTCAACGTAAACGTCAGTTCCGTCAACTGTGGATCGCGCGTATCAACGCTGCGGCTCGTCAGAACGGTCTGTCTTACAGCCGTTTCATCAATGGCTTGAAAAAAGCTTCAATTGAAATCGACCGTAAGATCTTAGCAGACATCGCAGTTTTCGATAAAGCAGCATTCACTGCTTTAGTTGAAAAAGCAAAAGGCGCTTTAGCTTAATGTTTGCTTGAAGAGAGGAAGGAAACTTCCTCTTTTCATTTATAATATTTGTATTAAAAATCAGCTTGTGTTAATACTTTCAGTCAATATTAGTCACTTTAAACCTGTATTTTTGAGACTCTTTTAATGAACAACGTTATTTTTCGTTTCTTTTTTTACTTTAGCACCTGAATCTCGGGGGCTTTTGCGTATAGCGAGTAGAATAGAAACGAAAAGTTACGCTAAAGCCTCCGTCAGGAGGCTTTTTTGTTTTTGGTTTGATAGAAAATACAGTAAAATCAGTCAAGTATTCACATCTTATTAATATGATTTGTGATGATAAATTTAGTGAATAACTAGCAAAAGACCGAGTGGTCATAAAGGGGAAACAATGCCACATCTCGCTGAATTGGTTGCACAGGCAAAAGCAGCCATTGAACAGGCCCAAGATGTTGCGACGTTAGAGTCAGTGCGTGTTGAATTTTTAGGCAAAAGCGGCCACTTCACACTCCAGATGAAAACGTTGCGTGATCTGCCTGCGGATGAACGCCCAGCAGCAGGGGCTGTGATTAATGAAGCTAAAGTCCAAGTTCAAGATGCACTGAACGCCCGTAAAGACGCAATGCAAGCCGATATTCTGAATGCACGTTTAGCATCAGAAAAAATCGACGTTTCATTACCGGGTCGCCGTATGGAAAATGGTGGATTACACCCAGTAACTCGCACCATTCAGCGAATTGAAGAGTTTTTTGGTGAATTAGGTTTCTCTGTTGAGACAGGGCCTGAAATCGAAGATGACTACCATAACTTTGATGCACTAAACATTCCTGCTCATCACCCCGCGCGTGCTGATCACGATACTTTCTGGTTTGATGCAAAACGTTTATTACGTACTCAAACATCCGGTGTGCAGATCCGTACGATGAATGGTCAGCAACCACCAATCCGTATTATTGCGCCAGGTCGCGTTTATCGTAATGACTACGACCAAACTCATACCCCAATGTTCCACCAAACTGAAGGCCTGATTGTTGATAAAGACATTAGCTTTACCAACTTAAAAGGCACACTTCATGACTTCCTGAACAACTTCTTTGAAGAAGAAGTCCAAGTTCGTTTCCGTCCATCCTATTTCCCGTTCACTGAGCCTTCTGCTGAAGTTGATGTTATGGGGAAAAACGGTAAATGGCTGGAAGTATTAGGCTGCGGTATGGTGCACCCTAATGTATTACGCAATGTCGGTATTGACCCTGAGGTCTACTCTGGATTTGCATTTGGTATGGGTATGGAGCGCTTAACCATGTTGCGTTATGGCGTTTCTGACCTTCGTGCATTCTTCGAAAACGATCTTCGTTTCCTCAAACAGTTTAAATAAGGCGGGTCTATCTCATGAAATTCAGTGAACTATGGTTACGCGAATGGGTGAACCCGGCGGTAAGCAGTGAAGAATTATCAGACCAAATCACTATGGCGGGTTTGGAAGTTGATGGCGTTGAAACCGTTGCGGGTCAATTCCACGGTGTTGTTGTGGGTGAAGTTGTTGAATGTGGACAACACCCTAACGCAGATAAATTGCGTGTCACGAAAGTGAATGTCGGCGGCGATCGCTTATTAGATATCGTATGTGGCGCACCCAATTGTCGCCAAGGCCTACGTGTTGCTGTGGCAACCGTCGGCGCTGTATTGCCGGGTGATTTCAAGATTAAAGCGGCGAAATTACGCGGCGAACCGTCTGAAGGCATGCTGTGCTCATACTCTGAGCTAGGTATTTCTGATGACCACAGCGGCATTATTGAGTTACCGCAAGACGCTATTATCGGTACCGATATCCGTGAATACCTAAAATTAGATGACCACGCGATTGAAATCAGCATTACACCAAACCGTGCAGATTGCTTAAGTATCTTAGGTGTAGCGCGTGATGTAGCGGTTATCAATAAATTAGATTTAGTTGAACCTGCAATCAGCCCAGTAGCAAGCACAATTAAAGACACATTCCCAATTCGTGTTGAAGCGCCTGCTGCATGCCCACGTTTCTTAGGTCGTGTTATCAAAAATATCGATGTTAGCGCACCAACGCCAATGTGGATGAAAGAAAAACTGCGTCGTGGCGGTGTTCGTTCTATTGATGCAGTGGTTGATATCACAAACTATGTTCTGTTGGAATTAGGTCAGCCACAACACGCTTACGATTTAGATCGTTTAAATGGCGCAATCGTTGTGCGCATGGCGAAAGATGAAGAGAAGTTAGTACTGCTAGACGGTACAGAAGCGACTTTGAAATCTGATACGCTGGTTATTGCCGATGAAACTAAAGCTTTGGGCATCGCGGGCATCTTTGGTGGTGAGCACTCAGGTGTTAACACTGAAACCAAGAACATTTTATTAGAATGCGCATTCTTCGAACCACTGGCTATCACTGGCCGTGCTCGTAATTATGGTCTGCACACTGATGCTTCACATCGTTTTGAACGTGGCGTTGACTCGCAGCTGCAATTTAAAGCGATGGAACGTGCAACTTCATTGATCGTTGAAATTTGTGGCGGTGAAGTTGGCGACATCATTGATGTTTCTAGCGAAGCTCATTTACCGAAACAAGCAAACATTAAGTTAACGCGTAAAAAGTTAGACCGTTTAATCGGTCACGTAATTGCAGACGAAACTGTGACAGATATTCTGACGCGTTTAGGTTGCCAAGTACAAGTTTCAGCCGATTGCTGGGATGTGGTGGCACCAAGCTGGCGTTTTGATATGCAAATCGAAGAAGATTTAGTTGAAGAAGTCGCTCGCGTATACGGATATAACAATATCCCAGACGTACCGCTGCGCGCTGATTTGATTATGACTGACCATAAAGAAGCTGATTTACCGCTGAAACGTATTAAAGCGATGTTAGTTGACCGTGGTTATCAAGAAGCGATTACTTATAGCTTCGTAGACCCTAAAATTCAGAGCCTATTACACCCGCAGGAGGAAGTACTTTCCCTGCCAAATCCAATTTCAGCTGACATGTCCGCAATGCGCTTGTCTCTGTTAACTGGTTTATTAGGCACGGTGGTCTATAATCAAAATCGTCAACAAAACAGAATTCGTTTATTTGAGACAGGTCTACGCTTTACGCCTGATAATCAAGCAGAATATGGTATTCGTCAGGAAAACATGCTGGCGGGTGTGATCACGGGCAACAAATTCGATGAACATTGGTCATTAGATAAACAAGTTGTTGACTTCTTTGATTTAAAAGGTGATCTTGAAGCTGTTTTTGAATTGACTGGAAAACTAAATCAAATTACATTTAAATCTGAAGCACATCCAGCACTACATCCTGGGCAAAGTGCTGGGATTTATCTGGAAAATGAACATATTGGCTTTATCGGTGTTGTTCACCCAGAACTAGAACGTAAACTCGATTTAAATGGTCGTACAGTCGTGTTTGAAGTTCGTACTGATGCAATCGCACAGCGTGTTATTCCAGAAGCGAAAGCGATTTCGCGTTATCCGTCGAACCGTCGTGACATTGCTGTGGTTGTGCCAGAAACTGTAGCAGCTGCCGAAGTTTTAGCAGAATGTAAAAAAGTTGGCATAAATCATATAGTTGGCATAAACTTATTTGATGTGTATTGTGGTGAGGGGATAGCAGAGGGTTATAAGAGTCTCGCTATCAGTCTCGTCTTCCAAGATACTCAGCGTACCATGGAAGAAGAAGAGATTACCGCGACCGTTGATCTGTGTGTTGCTGCGTTAAAACAGCGATTCCAAGCCTCCTTGAGGGACTAAACTTATGGCGCTTACTAAAGCTGAAATGTCAGAAAATTTGTTTGAAAAACTAGGTGTTAGCAAACGTGATGCGAAAGACCTTGTTGAAACTTTCTTTGAAGAGGTTCGCCTTTCCTTAGAAAACGGTGAGCAAGTTAAATTATCTGGATTCGGTAACTTTGATTTACGTGATAAAAATCAACGTCCCGGTCGTAACCCTAAAACTGGGGAAGATATTCCAATCACTGCTCGTCGTGTTGTTACTTTCCGCCCAGGCCAAAAATTAAAAAGCCGTGTGGAAAAAGCAACGCCAAAAGAGTAATCCTATTCTCTGAATAGCAGAGTAATAAAAAAGACCGCCTAGGCGGTCTTTGTTTTTTGAAGTGCAAATGATAGCTTTGAGTTGATTAGGTATCATAGGATTGTAATTCTAAATCGTGATTAATGAGTGCTTCTATGTAAATTTGTAAGTCGCTATTCAATTTAAGCTTAGATGCAATAGGAAGGTCAGAGTCGGTGGCTAAATTTGGAGCAAAGCAAGCGGCTAAGTTATAAGCATCCATTTTATTTGTGTGTTGGTTTTTTGTGATTTCAGCAAATAGTGGAATGACTAATTGCAGTGTTAACGGTGTTTTTTCAAGAGATAAAAATGCGTGCTGAATCATTGAGTCCGCATCTGTAAGTTGTGTTCGTTCGTTTTGGTTGATTGAATTTTGAGCGAAAATTTCTTTTAATAGTGTAGTTTTTTGTTGTACTGCATCGGCTAAGTTATGAATGGATTCAGGTTTTTTTTCTAATGAATGAATGTTTTTTTCTATTAGATTAGCCGCAATCTTTTTATAGGCTGATGTAAGAATTTTAATATCAACAATATCTTTGTTTAAGAAATATTCTTTAAGTGATTTACCTGCGCTAAGATGTGAAACTAACTTGTCTCGCTCAAGCGCGTTTCCTGATGTGCGGAAAAGGCCAACTGTTTTACTATACATTGGGTGATTTAAAATTGCGCTACCCAGTTGGTTAAGCTGAAGATAACTGGTTTTTTCATCATCAGTGAGTTCTTTACAGTTATTGATAGCATTTATGTTTTCTTGCTCTATTTTATGAGCAGCTAACCTTGAAGTATTATCAGGCTTGATATGTTCAATTTTAGGTACCTCCACGGCTTTCTTGTTAATACTAAAAAGGTTAACAATGAAGCTTTTAAAAGTAGCTAAATTTCGAATTTGCTTAATAGATTGAATAAAACTGTTTTTTTTAAGGTTATTCGAAGAGTCAAACCCAGCCGTATTGAGTGCAGTTGGCTCGTTGGGGGGAAATGATTTGATAACCATAAAGTTTCCTTGGTAAATAGGTAGTTAAAATTGGCAGTAGTTTAAATTTTTTCTTATGCTCTCTCTTATATAAAACGCGCTTATTTTTTTAAAAAAAGATAACTATTTTAAATGTAATGACTATTTCCTTGAAACAATTACAAAAACAACAGCATCAATCCGATATGGGATTGATTTTTTTGTTGTCACTGAGTCTTTGTATCATTGTGATGCTATCGCTCTGTGCGGGGGAAATTTGGTATTGGCCGAACCAATGGATGGACGAATCAGCACAATTATTTGTCTGGCAAATTCGCTTACCTCGGCTCCTTGCGGTTATCACCATTGGGGCAGCATTGGCAGTAACGGGCGCTATCATGCAAGCGTTATTTGAAAACCCATTAGCGGAGCCTGGATTGCTAGGGATCAGTAATGGTGCTGGAGTTGCAGTTGTTTTTACGGTGTTGCTCTCATCAGGGGTGACCTATTACTGGCTAGTGAGCATGAGTGCCATTCTCGGTGCGTTAGCTCTCACCGGTGTTTTACTCTATTTTGCTCGCCACCAACATTTGAATAATGCCAGCTTATTATTAGTTGGCGTTGCGCTTGGCGTGATCAGCGGTGCGTGCATGACATGGATGGTCTACATGAGCAGTAATTTAGATTTACGCCAATTACTGTATTGGATGATGGGTAGTTTCAGTGGTGTTGATTGGCGTCAAATAGGATTAGTCATTGCCTGCCTCCCATTTTTATTTTGGGTCATAGCTCAGGGAAGAATTTTAAATTATTTATTACTGGGTGATATTCAGGCCTATCAATTGGGTATTTCTACGCATCGTTGGCGATTAATATTAATTATCATTACCGGAATATTAATTGGGCTCAGTGTAGCAATTGCGGGGGCAATTAGTTTTATAGGATTAGTGATCCCCCATATATTAAGGCTAAGTGGGATCACCGATAACCGTTTTTTATTACCAGCCTGTGCAATTGCTGGGGCCCTATGCTTATTAATTGCAGATTTATTGTCCCGATTACTGATGGACAATGCTGAAATTCCGATTGGCGTGATTACAGCGACCTTGGGCGCTCCTATTTTTATTTATCTTCTCGTCAAAAATCATACATGGCGACAGTAATATGAATAAAACAGTGATGATTGAAACGCAAAGTCTGCGTGTGAAAAACCGATTACGGGATATTAACCAGTCCGTTTTTGCAGGGGAGCAGATACACCTATTAGGTGCCAATGGGGCAGGAAAAAGTACGTTACTTTCAGCGTTGAGTGGCTGCACTTCTTACACAGGAACGATTTTTTTTAATAGTGTCAATCTGAAAGATTATGCTGTTCAGGATGTTGCAAGGTATCGTTCGTATCTCACACAGCAAACAGGAATTTTACCGAGTTTAAAAGTGTTTCAATACTTATCCTTGTTTATTGAGCAGCATGTCGTTCCGCCCACGATTTTTAGCGAATTATGTGAAGATTTCCAGCTTTCTCCATTATTATCTAAGCCTATTAACCAATTATCTGGTGGGGAATGGCAGCGAATTAGGATAGTTGCTGTATTTTTGCAGGTATGGGATAGGGACTGTTTGAGCGGGAAAATAATCTTATTTGATGAACCAATAAACAATTTAGATATTATTCAGCAAGGAATGCTAGATAAATGGGTGAAATGTTTTTGTCATTGCGCAGGAACAGTTATAATGAGTGGACATAATCTTAGTCATTCTTATAAAAATGCAAGTCGAATTTGGATGATAAAGAAAGGCACAATTATCTATGCAGGTGAGCCTGACAATGTCATGACAGAAAGTCATTTGTCAGATGTATTTATGGCTGATATAAAACTCAATCAGAGCTCATTGAATAAAGTATGGCAAATTAACGATCATACTAATTAGCTAATCGTGTTCTTATTGCCCGTATCACGGTAATTATTGCAGTAATGATGACTGGTGTTGAGGTTCGGTTAAAGTAATTTTAACTAGAATATCCTATTCATAATGAAACTAGGCTACAAACAATATGAGCAATTTCCTTCCGTTTTCAAAACCAGCAATCGGGGATGAAGAGGTTAAGGCAGTAGAAAACGTTCTGCGTTCAGGCTGGATCACGACAGGCCCACAGAATCATCAATTAGAAGAAGATTTTTGCAAACGTTATGGTTGCAAGCATGCGATTGCCCTTGCATCGGCAACTGCAGGTATGCATGTTGTTTTGATGGCGCTGGGTATCGGTCCAGGTGATGAAGTTATCACTCCGTCACAAACATGGGTTTCAACTATTAATATGATTGAGTTGCTAGGTGCAACGCCAGTTATGATTGATGTTGATCGTGATACCCTTATGATTCAGCCAGAAGCGGTAGAAAAAGCCTTAACGAGCAAAACGAAGGCAATAATCCCTGTTCATTATGCTGGTGCCCCTTGTGATTTAGATGCCCTACGTGCCATCGCACAAAAAGCGGGCGTTTTCCTCATTGAAGATGCGGCTCATGCAGTCGGAACACGTTATAAAAATGAGTGGATTGGTGAGAAGGGCACTGCCATTTTTTCATTCCATGCCATCAAAAACGTAACCTGTGCGGAAGGTGGCTTAGTTGCCACTGATGACGATGCACTCGCTCAGCGTGTTCGTGCATTAAAATTCCACGGTTTAGGCGTGGATGCGTTTGATCGCCAAATGCAAGGTCGTAAACCACAAGCAGAAGTGGTTGAGCCGGGTTTCAAATATAACCTATCTGATATTCATGCGGCGATTGCAGTAGTACAATTGTCCCGCGTTGAGCATTTAAACCAGCGTCGAGCTGAACTGACGGCACGCTACCGTGAGTTACTGAAAGACTCTCCATTACAGATGTTATCTGTGCCAGAATACCCACATTTACACGCCAACCACTTATTTATGGTGCGTGTTGATGAGTCTGTATGTGGTATTGACCGCGATACATTTATGGAGAAGTTGAAAGAGCATAATATTGGTACGGGATTACATTTCCGTGCAGCTCATACGCAAAAATATTACCGCGAAAAATACCCAGAGCTGTCATTACCAGAATCAACATGGAATAGTGCAACGCTTTGCTCATTGCCTCTGTTCCCAGACATGACTGACGCGGATGTTGAACGGGTAGTGAGTGCGATTAATACAGTCCTTTTGGAGTCAAAATAGTGTCATTAGCTGATGAATTTGATGAGATTAAAAAAGTCTCAGTGGTAATCCCTGTTTATAACGAAGAGCAAAGTCTGCCTCAGCTGTTAGAACGTACGATTAAGTCCTGTAAACAACTGACTCAAGCTTATGAGTTAATTTTAGTTGATGATGGAAGTAGCGACCGTTCTGCAAAAATGTTGGTTGAAGCGGCTGAAAATCCAGATAACCATGTCATTGCGATCATTTTAAACCGCAACTATGGTCAACACTCTGCGATTATGGCGGGTTTCAATCAAGCAGATGGCGACTTAGTTATCACTCTTGATGCGGATTTACAAAACCCACCGGAAGAGATCCCTCGTTTAGTGCAAACAGCGGCTCAAGGCTATGATGTTGTTGGAACTCGTCGCGCTAACCGTCAAGATTCATGGTTCCGCAAAACGGCATCAAAAATGATCAATGCGATGATCACTAAGGCGACCGGTCGTTCAATGGGTGACTACGGTTGTATGCTGCGTGCCTATCGCCGTCACATCATTGAAGCCATGCTTCAATGCCATGAGCGCAGCACATTTATTCCTATTTTAGCGAATACATTTGCGCGTAGAACCATCGAAATTGATGTAGCGCATGCTGAACGCGAGTTTGGTGATTCAAAATACAGCTTTATGAAGCTGATTAATTTAATGTATGACTTATTAACTTGTTTAACGACTGCGCCTCTGCGTCTGTTAAGCGTAGTTGGTAGCATTATCGCTGCTGGCGGATTTGTGCTGGCAGTGTTGTTAATTGTTTTACGTTTACTGTTCGGTGCGAGCTGGGCAGCTGACGGCGTATTTACACTGTTTGCGATACTCTTTATGTTTATCGGCGCGCAGTTTGTTGCTATGGGATTATTGGGCGAATACATCGGTAGGATTTATAATGATGTGCGCGCGAGACCTCGTTATTTTATTCAAAAAGTCGTCGGTGCAGACCTTAAAACCGACAAAAATCAGGAAGAAAACTAATGAAAGCTATTGTTTTTGCCTATCATGATATTGGCTGTGTAGGGATAAAAGCGCTTGAGAAAGCGGGTTTTGATATTCAGGCAGTATTTACTCACACTGATGATCCAAATGAAAACCACTTTTACTCTTCTGTAGCTCGTGTCAGTGCAGATATGGAACTTCCTGTTTTCGCTCCAGAAAACGTTAACCACCCACTGTGGATTGAACGTATTCGTGAGATGAAACCTGATGTGATTTTCTCTTTCTACTATCGCGATATGTTAAGCGAAGAACTGTTAGCATTAGCACCGAAAGGGGCTTTCAACCTACACGGTTCTTTACTGCCTAAATACCGTGGTCGTGCACCAATCAACTGGGCACTGTTAAATGGTGAAAGCGAAACTGGCGTGACGCTGCACAAAATGGTCGCTAAAGCTGATGCTGGCGACATCGTAGCGCAAGAAAAAGTGGCTATCACGGACACTGATACTGCTCTGACTCTGCACGCGAAAGTTCGTGAAGCAGCAGAAGTTCTGTTAGATAAAACTCTGCCATTAATCGAAGCGGGCAGCTATAAAACTGTTGCTCAAGATGAGAGCCAAGCAAGCTACTTCGGTCGTCGTTGTGCTGATGACGGTCAAATCGACTGGAGCCGTAGTGCGAAAGAAATTAGCTGCCTGATCCGCGCAGTGACTGAACCATATCCAGGCGCGTTCACCTATTTAGGTGCGCGTAAAATGATCGTATGGCGTGCGCGTGTATTAGACGATAACCAAGGTAAAGCTGCGGGTACCGTATTATCTAGCGACCCACTGCGTATCGCTTGTGGTCAAGGCGCACTGGAAATCGTTAGCGGTCAAAGCGAAACCGGTTTATATATGCAAGGCAACCGCCTAGCTAACGAAATGGGCATCGTCACTGACGTTCGCGTTGGTGCTAAACCAACTGCACAAGTTAAGCGTCGTAAACGTGTTCTGATCTTAGGTGTGAACGGCTTTATCGGTAACCATTTAACTGAGCGTCTGTTACAAGATGACAACTACGATATCTATGGTATGGATATTGGTTCATCTGCAATTGAACGCTTCATTGGTAACCCACGCTTCCACTTCATCGAAGGTGACGTAAGCATCCACACTGAGTGGATTGAGTACCACATCAAAAAATGTGACGTTATTCTGCCATTGGTTGCTATCGCGACGCCAATCGAATATACCCGTAACCCACTGCGTGTATTCGAATTAGACTTCGAAGAAAACCTGAAAGTTGTTCGTTACTGCGTGAAATACAACAAACGCATCATCTTCCCATCAACTTCTGAAGTTTATGGTATGTGTGATGATAAAGAGTTTGATGAAGATGAATCACGTCTGATCGTTGGTCCAATCAACAAACAACGTTGGATTTACTCTGTATCTAAACAGTTACTTGACCGAGTAATCTGGGCATACGGCGCGAAAGAAGGTCTGAAATTCACCTTATTCCGTCCATTTAACTGGATGGGGCCACGTTTAGATAGCCTGAACTCTGCGCGTATTGGTAGCTCACGTGCGATTACTCAGTTGATCCTGAACTTAGTTGAAGGTTCACCAATCAAGTTAGTCGATGGTGGTGCACAAAAACGCTGCTTCACAGATATCAAAGATGGTATCGAAGCACTGTTCCGCATCATTGAAAACAAAGACGGCAAATGTGATGGTCAAATCATCAACATCGGTAACCCAACTAACGAAGCAAGTATTCGTCAGTTAGCGGAAATGCTGTTAGAAAGCTTCGAAAAACACCCAGCTCGTAGCAAGTTCCCTCCATTTGCTGGCTTCCGTGAAATCGAAAGCGCGAGCTACTATGGTCAAGGTTACCAAGACGTCGAGCATCGTAAACCAAGTGTTGAAAACGCACGTCGTTTACTTGACTGGGTTCCGACTATCGACATGAAAGATACCATTGAAGAAACATTAGACTTCTTCTTACAGGGTGCTGTAGAAGAGCTGGAAAGCAAAAAATAATGAAAAAAGTTGGCTTGAGAATCGATGTGGACACCTATCAAGGTACATTGAAAGGGGTTCCTCAATTACTTAAAGTGCTCAAAGAGCATGATATTCAGGCCAGCTTTTTCTTCAGTGTAGGACCCGATAATATGGGGCGCCATTTATGGCGCCTTTTGCGTCCTAAATTTCTGTGGAAAATGCTACGGTCGAATGCGGCATCTTTGTATGGTTTAGATATTTTACTGGCGGGTACTGCGTGGCCAGGTAAAAAAATCGCCAAAGATTTAGGCTATTTGATGAAACAAACCTTGGACGCTGGGCATGAAGTCGGCTTACATGCGTGGGATCATCAAGGATGGCAAGCCAAAGTGGCTAAATGGAGCGAAGCTCAACTCACTGAACAAGTGAAATTGGGTGTCGATGCATTGCAGCACGCGACAGGTCAACGAGTCACTTGTTCTGCGGTAGCAGGGTGGCGTGGCGACGAGCGTGTACTCGAAGTTAAACAAGGGTTTAATTTCGATTACAACAGTGACTGCCGAGGAAAATTCCCATTTAGACCTATTCTACGTGATGGTTCGTTGGGGACAGTACAAATTCCTGTGACGTTACCGACCTACGATGAAGTCGTCGGTACAGTGGTAACAGACGAAGAATTTAATGATTTTATTCTTCAAGCAATAAAAGATGACCAAGGTGTTCCGGTTTACACTATCCATACGGAAGTGGAAGGAATGTCAAAGTCACAACAATTTTCACAATTATTGGAACGAATTAAGCAAGAAGAAATCCAATTCTGTACATTGAGTGAATTGTTGCCTGAAGACATCAATACGCTTCCAAAAGGAAGAGTGGTTCGCGCCCCATTCCCGGGACGAGAAGGTTGGCTGGGCTGCCAAGAAGAGGAATAAAATACCCATGTTGAATAACCGAGCGAGCAAAGTAGGAGCCTCTCTGCTGGCTCTTTTTTTTGTCTTGACCTATTTGTTGCCGTTAAACAGCCGTTTACTTTGGCAGCCGGATGAAACCCGTTATGCGGAAATCAGTCGCGAAATGCTACAACGCGGCGACTGGATCGTGCCGTACATGCTGGATATTCGTTACTTTGAAAAACCAGTGGCGGGGTATTGGATCAACAATATTAGCCAAATGATTTTTGGTGACACAAACTTTGCAGTTCGTTTTGGTTCTGTCTTCTGTATTTTATTGAGCACTCTGTTGGTTTACCGCATGGCAAAAATGATGTGGCGTAATAGCCATGTTGCTTATGTGGCAAGCTTCATCTACATCTCGATGTTCTTGGTATTTGCAGTAGGGACATACAGCGTTCTTGACCCGATGCTATCGTTATGGATAGCCGCCAGTATGTTTTGTTGCTTATGGGCGATGAAGGCTCGAGAGGTTAAGACCAAACTCGCCGCATGGGGAGCTCTTGGGCTGGCCTGCGGTATGGCGTTTATGACCAAAGGCTTTTTAGCTTTAGCTATTCCTGTCATTGTGATGCTACCTATCACCTTGTATCAAAAACGTTTCCTTGAAATGCTTAAATATGGTCCATTAGCGATTGTTACTGCGGTGATCATCAGCTTGCCGTGGGCATTGGCCATAGCCAAACAAGAACCAGATTACTGGAATTACTTTTTTTGGATTGAGCATGTGAAACGCTTTACGGCGGATGATGCTCAGCACGTTGCGCCATTCTGGTACTACATTCCGATTATTTTGCTTGGGGCTATTCCGTGGATGGGCTTAGTACCTGGCTCATTAATTAAAGGATGGAAAGAGCGTAAATCTAGCCCAGATATGTTCTTTTTACTATGTTGGTTTGTAGTTCCGGTGATTTTCTTCAGTATTTCACGCGGAAAACTACCGACTTACATGCTGCCGTTTATGGCGCCATTGGCGCTGCTAATGGCGAAATATGGTGTGGATTGTGTACGTAATGGCACCATGAAGGCATTGAAAGCCAACGGAATTATTAACATTGTTATCGGGATTGCCGCCGTGATAGCGGTGATTATCGTCAGCAGCGTGATCAAAAAGCCCCTATATGAGCATGATGAATGGTCAAAAATGGTGCTGGGGGTTGTGGCGTTTTCCATTTGGGCGATCATCGGTTATCTCTGTACCGTATTAAATGCGAAATATTGGCTGTGGGCGGCATCTTGCTCATTGGCGGTCAGCTTATGTATTGGTAGTGCATTACCAAATAACACTATTGATTCGAAGTTACCGCAAAATTTTATTCATCAAAATCATGATCTCTTGATGAACAGTCAATATTTGATGGCAAGTAACGTCGGCGTAGCTGCGGGGCTGGCATGGGAAACCAAAAATTCCAATATTTATCTCTATAATAGCAGCGGTGAATTAACCTATGGCTTGGAATACCCAGACAGTGCGCATCGTTTGGTTAAACCGGATGAATTTGCTGCATGGCTGGCAAAAGCTCGCCAAGAAGGGCAGGTCACCGTGGTATTCTTGTTAGGTAAAAAAGAAGGGTTGCCAGACATTCCGAAGCCGGATGAAGTCATTAAGAATTCCCGTATGGCGATAGTGGTTTACCATAAACAATGATAGCGCAATTACTTCTATTACTTCTTGTCAGCGTGTTGACTTG
Source organism: Providencia sp. JUb39 (assembly GCF_012272845.1). Lineage (NCBI taxonomy): Bacteria > Pseudomonadati > Pseudomonadota > Gammaproteobacteria > Enterobacterales > Morganellaceae > Providencia > Providencia sp. JUb39. The sequence goes on from NZ_JAAWXD020000001.1 coordinate 1,715,441, forward strand.
CATTGGGCAAATAGCCCAAAAGCAAGCGGTCGTCGTTTGGCAAGGAGACAAACATAATAAAGCCGCATCCGCCATTCGTTGGCTGGTGCTGGCAGTATTAATGTTGGGATTGGGAATGCTGTTTTGGCTAAAGTTATTGGAAACAATGCCACTCAGTATTGCCTACCCGATGCTCAGTATTAATTTCGTTTTGGTCACATTGATAGGGCAATTTGTCTACCATGAGCAAACGGGGCTAAACCACTGGCTCGGAGTTGCCTCAATCATGATAGGAATACTACTGATGAGTATAAGTGTATGAATAAAGGATACTTATGGGTACTCGGTAGTGCGCTATTAGTCACCGTCGCACAGCTCAGCCTGAAAGCGGGAGTTGTTGAGCTTCCATCGTTCTCTCTAGGTTGGCACTGGTTGCAGCTAGAATGGCTGGCAGATAACGCGGCAAGTTTAGGGGTTATCTTTGTCGGGTTAGTCTGCTATGCGTTATCGATGCTGTGTTGGCTATTTGCGCTAAAATATATCGCGCTCAATAAAGCCTACCCGCTTATCAGCCTCAGCTATGTTTTCGTTTACATATTGGCGGTGGTGTTGCCATGGTTCAATGAACCCGCAACGGCGTTAAAAGCGGCGGGGATTGCATTTATTCTGCTAGGCGTATGGCTGATCAGTCGACCTTCTAAGCCTTTAACGAAAAAAGCTAAATAGCATCAGATAATTAGCCTTAGGTGTTTATTTTTTATGCGTTGTACATTATAGTCTCGCGTATTAAGATATCACTTAAGGTTATTATTTTGGGGTTATCTATACCCGCGAGTTATCTATAAGGTACGCTATGATAGTGAATCTCAAATACCTACCATTGCTATGTTGCCTCATGTTGATTGGCTGCTCTTCATCCGTAAAACGGACGTCAGCACCGCCAATGAAAACCCAATTGTCTGATCCCATCATGACTATCGCGCAGCTCAAAGACCAGCTAAGCCAGTGGTATGGCACGCCGTATCACTATGGCGGTATGAGCCAAAATGGTGTGGATTGTTCGGGTTTTGTCTATCGAACATTCAGTGATCGTTTTGCGATTGAAGTTCCGCGTACGACGGTTGACCAAACACGTTTAGGTACGCGCATTGATAAATCGGATTTAATGCCGGGTGACCTTGTATTCTTTAAAACGGGATCAGGGGAAAATGGTCTGCATGTTGGGATTTACGATACTGACAACACATTTATCCATGCATCTACCAGTAAAGGTGTGATACGTTCATCGATGGATAATAGCTATTGGCGAAAAGTGTTTTGGCAGGCACGGCGCATCTAATTTCGCTTCATTCCTCATTAATTCTTCAGTGATTATGCTATCTTAGGAGCAAGTTTTGCTTTTAGGATAGCCGAATGTCTACATTACGTTTATTTATTTCTGAATCCTTCGATCCTTGGTTTAATTTAGCGGTTGAAGAAACCATTTTTCGTCAAATGTCAGCTGATCAACGCGTGATGTTCCTATGGCGTAATGCCGATACGGTGGTCATCGGTCGCGCTCAAAACCCATGGAAAGAGTGTAACACTCGTAAAATGGAACAAGATAATGTTCGATTAGCGCGTCGCAGCAGTGGTGGCGGGGCTGTATTTCAAGATTTAGGCAATACCTGTTTTACCTTTATGGCGGGAAAACCCGAATATGATAAAACCATTTCAACGCAAATTATTGTAGATGGGCTGGCAAAAGTCGGGATCCAGGCAGAAATTTCTGGACGTAATGATTTAGTCCTCGAAACCGAAAATGGTCCACGAAAAATTTCAGGCTCAGCCTACCGTGAAACTAAAGATCGTGGCTTCCACCACGGTACTTTACTGATTAATACCGATTTAAGTCGTCTAGCAAATTACCTCAATCCCGATCCTAAGAAACTGCAAGCCAAAGGGATTACGTCAGTACGTTCTCGCGTTGCCAATTTAAATGAACTGGTACCGGATATTTCCCATGAAAAAGTGTGCGAAGGGATCATAAGTAGCTTCTTTAGTTATTATGGTGAAACCGTCGAGCCAGAATATATCTCACCAGAGAAGCTCCCTGATTTACCTAATTTTGCAGAGACATTTGCGAAGCAAAGTAGCTGGGAATGGAACTTTGGGCAAGCGCCTGCTTTTAGTCACATGGCGGATACTCGATTCCCATGGGGCGGTATTGAATTCCACTTTGATATTGAAAAAGGCGTGATCACGCGCTGCCAATTTTTCACCGACAGTCTCGATCCATCGCCATTAGAATGGTTAAGTCAGCAATTGGTGGGACAAGTTTACCAAACGGAAACCATCCGTCAGTTAATGAAACAAATGAAGACACTGTGGCCCGCATTGGCTGAACAGTTTGCAGATTTAGAAAACTGGCTCGTTAACGAACTGAGATAAAAAAAGAGCCGATGATTATCGGCTCAAAATATAGATTTCGTTGGAATGGGTGTTTGAGGGTGTAACGAAAATCTAATGCGCGTTTAATGATGGCAATTGCAAGTCATAAAAGTTTTGCATTCTGGTAACTCACCCGCTTGACGGAATTTAGCAGGGGTAGTATCAAAATGTTTCTTGAAAATACGCGTAAATGTGGCTTGAGAGCTAAAGCCATATTGCAACGCGATATCTAGAATAGGTAAGTTGCCTTCACGTAATGATTTAGCGGCTTCTAGCAGGCGACGTTTACGAACATATTCGCCTAGCGTGCAGCCCTTAAGTTCTTTAAATACACGCTGCAAATGCCATTTCGAATATCCGCTTTTATCCGCGATAGTATCGATTTTGATGCCTTCATTGCGTTGTAATTGGCTTTCAAGCCATCTAATGATTTCATTGACTACACTTTCTGACATATCTACCTCCTACTCTAGTAGGCTATTGTTCATTAATAACTAATAATAACTCATGAAATTATGGTCTATTCTTCCTTTTTTTCCGATATATCGATAGGCTAATCGTGCGGTTTTTGAATGAGAATAACTATTGTTACGATAGTTTTCATTGAAATGCGAAAAACTAAACATACATAGGTGAATGTTAATTCCTCTTTTAATTCAATTTATTATGATTGTTTTTCTGGATAAAAATAGCTTTATTTAGGCTGTTAATAGACTTATTCAAATTTATTGTTGGTGCTGTTCTATTTTATTAACCAAGTAAATTATTGAAATTTTATTTGATGTTATTATGAACAAAATAACTCAAGGTAATATAACAATTAACAGGAAATTCCGAGGTAAATTGTTTTATTAACAATAGTGCGATGTATTGAAAGGTTCATTTACCCATGAAATTTAAGATTGGGGTAAATGAACCTGATTTCAATATGTAGTTACTTATTAATTACCACTGATAATTCACATTCCAATAAAAATTACGACCTTCCTGCGGTACGCCCATAGAAGAGACATAGTCTCTATCAAACGCATTCTTCAGGGTAAGGGTGGTATTTAGCCCTTTGACAAATTGGTCGGCTTTGTAGTTTACGTAAAAGTCATGCACGCCATAACCTGCATATTGAATCACTTCACGGTGTTTGCGATCTAACCCGTTCTCTGTATTTTGGTTCGATGATTGATATTGTGAGTTCCCCATGAATTTAGTTTTTGCGGTAAATTCACCGGACCAACCCACGTTGACGCCACTGTTTGCAATTGGTGCATTGAAACGCATTATCAGTGTTTCAGGGCGAATGGCCGATAGGGAATAATGCGTATCATTTTCTCGCCCGTCAGTGATATTGTGGTTGATATTGAAGTCAAACCACTCATTTGAATATCGAATGTGGCTATCAAACCCGGATATCGTCGCAGATGGAATATTCTCCAAGAATATTTGCGATGGGAACCAGTTTCCACTGACCTTCTTAAAATCACCACTGGTCACGATGTGATTTTTTGACTTTGTATGGAAATAAGTTGAACCAATTTGCAGTTCATCGCCCTGCAAAACAAAATTATCAAAACTGAAAGTGAATCCAGCCTCAACCGTTTTATTTGTCTCCGGTTTTAAATCGGGTGATGGGCGGAAATCAGAGACAAGACCGAGTAGGGGAACAGTAAAATGGTTAGAGTTATTGTAGAGTTCAGATAGACGTGGGGCACGATAACTTTCGGCATAGGATGAATGTAACTTGACCCAACTCGTTGGTGTGACGGTAGCGGCAAAACGCGATGACCAATTATTGTGCTGCTGTTTGCCAACATTTTCACGCGCAGTTTTGTAATGGGTAAAACGGGTTCCCGCAGACAAAGTCACAGGGACACTTTTTAAGCTTACATCATCGATTAACCACGCAGAAGCATTCGAAATCTCGGCTGGAGGGTAGCTTATAGCATATTCATTAGACACTTGATGTTGCTGAACATAATCAACTCCGCTTTGAACGTGATGACTTAAACGTGGCGTATGAATAGAAAAGTCATTAGAAAACTGACTTCCATAGGTGTATTGATTACGCGTTTCAGTGTCATAACTGTATGACGTAAAAATGTTTGATTTTTTCTGTAAATCCAATTGTGAAAGATGAAGGTTGGTATAATAAAGTGACCAATTTGCCTGCCAATTCAATGGATTATCAGGAGTGAAATTTTGATCAATGATAATGTCTTTTTGTATGGTTTCCCTCTGATGAGGGGAGTTTTTAAATTTAGGTTGACGGGTGTCAATGACCTCGGGTTGCTTCAAGTCAATGGCATCATTGCGGTATTCTTTGTACTGCAAACCGATAGAATAGGCAGGAAGCGCATACCACGTTGTTTTGAGTAACCAGTTATGCACGGATTCATGATGGTCATACTTATTGGAGACTGGCGAACTAGCGAGCTGTTTTTTCCGTTGGGTGTAACTGATGACGCTATCTAGTGGACCTAAACGCCCTAAAAGCGTGGCTCCCGCATGATAACTGGGGTCATTGCGATTCATTCCACCGAATAAACGACCACCAAATTTTTGGTCGGGCTTAAGAATATCCGATGGCGTTAACGTTTTGATAGAAATAGTTCCAGCCAGTGCGCCGCTTCCATGTTGTACAGAAGATGCGCCTTTATGAATGTAAGCTTTACTGATCAATGATGGATCAATGAAGGTGGCATCAAATAAGCCTGAATAAAAATCTTGGGGAACATTATCTACCATAATTTTTACGCCACGTGAATCGTAGCCTCGCATCTGCACTGACTGCCCATAGGTACTACCTGCTCCAGTCACAAAAATACCCGCTTGGCCCTTTAACAAATCGAGAGCCGATGAGGCAGTTTGTTGTTCTGGTGCTGTTGTATCAATGACCTCAAATTGTTCGGCAACGGCAAATTTTTCGTTATTTAGAGGGGTAGAGGTTACGTGGATCACGTCGTTAGCGGCTAAGGTAATGGTACTAAACCCAGTCATAGCAAGGGCGACGGTTAATGTTGATAAAGAAAATGCTTTGCTGTGTGAAGCATCTGAAGTTGATGCTGATCTCAATGTAAACGCCATTAGGAAATCCTTTCCTGAGTAATATGATTCTGGCTACCGAGATAATAAAAAATATCAGAGGTGGCTTATAGTTAAAAACGAGAATCATTATCAATAATAAAATGGCGGCATCAAGTATTTTTTGGTTAATAATACTGAGTTTTTCAAAATAACTAGTTAATTATTTCTTTACGTGAATGTGTTTGCGGTGAGTTATTTAGAGGGTAAATGAAAATAAGCGCTTTAGATTGAAAATAAGCTAAAGCGCAGGTGTCATTTTTGGATGAAAAAGATTATTTAAAGCGGAAGTTAACTGCGTCAGCCAGTATTTCAATCAATTGTTCAGTGTCTTCCCAACCCAAACATGGATCGGTAATTGATTGACCATAAACTAGAGGCTGGTCTGCACAGATTTTTTGATTGCCTTCTTTTAAGAAGCTTTCTGCCATCACACCACTAATTGCTGTTGAGCCTTGCTTAATTTGTTGAGCGATATCTTGCGCTACATCTAATTGGCGACGATGAATTTTCTGGCAGTTACCATGGCTGAAGTCCACCACTAAATGCTCAGCTAAACCAAATTCATTTAATTTTTCACAAGCTTGTGAAATGTACTGTGCTTCATAGTTAGGCTTCTTGCCACCACGCATAATGATATGCCCATAAGGGTTACCACTGGTTTGGTAGATTGTCATCTGCCCGCTCTTATCTGGTGATAAAAACATATGCTGTGCTTTGGCGGCACGAATAGCATCAATAGCGATATTGATATTACCATCGGTACCATTTTTAAAACCAACAGGGCAGGAGAGCGCTGATGCCATTTCACGATGGATCTGGCTTTCGGTGGTACGAGCGCCAATCGCTCCCCAACTAATTAAGTCCGCAATATATTGTCCCGTCACCATGTCGAGAAATTCGGTGGCAGTTGCTAATCCTAATTGATTAACTTCAATCAAAAGCTTACGCGCTAAACGAATGCCGGTGTTCACTTGGCATGAGTTATCAAGGTGCGGGTCAGAAATTAAACCTTTCCAACCCACAACGGTACGCGGTTTTTCAAAATAGGTGCGCATGACAATTTCTAAGCGATCTTGATATTTTTGGCGTAACGTATTTAGCTTATTAGCGTATTCAATTGCGGCATCAATGTCATGAATAGAGCAAGGACCTACAATCACCAGCAAACGCGGGTCTTCACCGGATAGGATCTTTTCAATTCGCTTACGTGACGCTGTCACGTTATCGGCAATTGCTTGGGATATCGGAAATTCCTCAGCGAGCGTTTGTGGAGTAATTAAACTGTCCACTCGCTGAGTTCGTAACTCATCTGTTTTATGCATTTTGTTTCTCAAAACTTTTACTCGGCTGAGCCTTTTTGTACAGCCGTATTAGTGACTAAGGTCACAATAAACGAAACTGGCTCAAATTCAAACCACCAACGTGGGTTGAATGAATAATTTTTTATATTTTATTTTGCTAAAAAATACGACGCTGTAATCCCATCGTATCAATCACTTTGGCTGAAATTTCTTCAACAGAGTAGTTGGTAGTATTTAAGTAATTGATTTTATTCTGTCTAAATAGGGCTTCTACTTCAGCAATTTCAATACGACACTGGCGAAGCGAGGCGTAACGGCTATTTTCTCTGCGTTCTTCACGAATTGCGGCAAGGCGTTCAGGGCTGATAGTTAAACCAAAAAGTTTATGGGTATAGGGACGTAACGCGGCAGGCAACTGTAAATTGTCCATATCATCGGCAGTGAATGGGTAGTTGGCGGCTTGTATACCAAATTGCATCGCTAAATATAAGCTTGTTGGTGTTTTACCGCAGCGAGAGACACCAATTAAGATTACTTGAGCTTGTTCAAGGTTACGTAATGAAATGCCATCATCATGAGCGAGGGTATATTCAATTGCTGCAATACGGGCATCATATTGATTCATATTTTGCATGGATAACCCGTGAGTACGATTGAGTTTTGGCTCCGGTTCTAACCCGACTTCTCGCTGTATTGGGGCGACCAAACTTTGCACAATATCCTGACAAAATCCTGCACTTTGAGTGATGATTTCTTTCACTTCTGAGGAAATTATTGAATAAAACACCAGCGGACGAAGGGTTGTTTCAGCATAAATAGTGTCAATTTTTTGTTTAATTTCAAGCGCTCGTGCTTGCGTGGTAACAAACGGTAAAGTGTAAGAAATAAAGGATAATGGAAATTGAGATAAGACGGCGTGCCCTAACGTTTCAGCTGTGATTGCGGTGCCATCAGAGATGAAAAAAACGGTACGTTGAACTTGGCTGGCATTTTTACTCATAGAATTTAATTCGCTCATAACTGGCTTCTTTTTATCGTATTTTTTCTGAGTTTTGGAAAATATTGTAAGTGAATAAACATTTAAAAATCATTTATGGGGGGAAGTATAGACAAATTTTGAGCAATTTTTAGAACAAAAAAATTTTATTAATTGATGGAACGATTCACCAGTCCATCTTCCCATAACGTCTGTGCTAGTCTATTCGCGAGGCGAATTTTCGCCAACGAGATTTTTTACGATTTGTTGTCTGTCACTAAATTGCTATAAAAGGATCGCTTTCAATGTCCACAAATGGCCTTACTCCGTGTAATGTACTTTGGTATAACCAATTAGGGATGAACGATGTTGACCGTGTTGGAGGCAAAAACGCTTCCCTCGGTGAAATGATCACCAACTTGTCCGATCTTGGTGTATCCGTACCAAACGGTTTTGCGACAACCGCACAGGCGTTTAATGATTTTCTGGAGCAGAGCGGTGTAAACCAGCGTATTTACAACCTGCTAGATGAAACGGATATTGATGATGTGAACCAACTGGCGGCAGCCGGTGCTCAGATCCGCCAATGGGTGATTGATACCCCATTGACGCAAGCATTAGAGCAGGATATTCGCGAAGCTTTCCTTCAATTATCTGAAGGTGAAGCAGAAGCGTCATTCGCTGTTCGCTCATCAGCAACCGCTGAAGATATGCCTGATGCCTCATTTGCTGGGCAGCAAGAGACATTCCTCAACGTTCAAGGGATTGATGCGGTATTAGTCGCCATTAAACATGTATTTGCGTCTCTGTTTAATGATCGTGCTATTTCTTACCGTGTACACCAAGGCTACGACCATCGTGGCGTCGCGTTATCTGCAGGTGTACAACGAATGGTACGTTCTGACCTCGCTTCTTCCGGTGTTATGTTTACTATCGATACTGAGTCTGGTTTTGACCAAGTCGTGTTTATTACCTCCGCATATGGTCTCGGTGAGATGGTTGTACAGGGCGCGGTAAACCCAGATGAGTTCTATGTCCATAAACCAACCCTGCAAAATAATAAGCCTGCGATTGTACGGCGTACATTAGGTTCTAAAAAATTGCAGATGGTCTATGCCGACAGTAAAGAGCACGGTAAACAAGTGAAGATTGAAGATGTGCCAGAAGCGCTACGCAATCGTTTCTCTTTGGCTGATCACGAAGTGGAAGAGCTGGCTCGCCAAGCTTTACAGATCGAAAAACACTACGGTCGTCCAATGGATATCGAATGGGCAAAAGATGGTCATAATGGTCGCCTGTATATTGTTCAAGCACGTCCGGAAACCGTTCGTTCTAACCAACAGGTTATGGAACGCTATCAACTGAAAGATCAAGGGCAGGTCTTAGTTGAAGGTCGTGCAATCGGTCATCGTATCGGTGCAGGTTCGGTTAAAGTTATCCATAACTTAAGTGAGATGGATAGAATTCAGCCGGGTGACGTATTAGTGACGGACATGACGGATCCTGATTGGGAACCTATCATGAAAAAAGCCGCTGCTATCGTAACAAACCGTGGTGGTCGTACTTGCCATGCGGCGATCATCGCGCGTGAACTTGGGATCCCAGCCGTTGTTGGTTGTGGTGATGCAACTGAACGCCTGAAAGAAGACCAAGATGTCACTATTTCTTGTGCTGAAGGGGATACTGGCTTTGTTTATGATGGCAAATTAGATTTTGAAATTCACAGCTCCAAAGTGGATAACATGCCTGATTTGAATGTCAAAATCATGATGAACGTGGGTAACCCAGACCGTGCATTTGATTTTGCTTGCTTACCAAACGAAGGTGTCGGCTTAGCGAGACTCGAATTTATCATCAACCGCATGATAGGTGTTCACCCAAGAGCACTGCTAGAGTTCGATGCTCAGACGCCAGAATTACAAGCAGAAATCCGCAATATGATGGTCGGCTATGACGACCCTGTTGAATTCTACGTTAGCAAGCTGACGGAAGGGATTTCAACACTCGCCGCGGCATTCTGGCCAAAACGCGTGATTGTGCGTTTATCTGACTTTAAGTCCAATGAATATGCCAACTTAGTCGGTGGGGATATTTATGAGCCTGAAGAAGAGAACCCAATGTTGGGCTTCCGTGGGGCTGGACGTTATGTGTCAGATAGCTTCCGTGCATGTTTTGCACTGGAGTGTGAAGCCGTTAAACGCGTTCGTAATAAAATGGGCCTAACTAACGTTGAAGTGATGATCCCGTTTGTTCGCACAGTAGCACAAGCCGAGTCGGTGGTTGCTGAGCTGGCAAAACATGACCTGAAACGTGGTGAGAATGGCTTAAAAGTGATTATGATGTGTGAAATCCCATCTAACGCACTGCTAGCTGATCAGTTCCTTGAACATTTCGATGGCTTCTCCATTGGTTCTAACGACATGACTCAGTTAACCCTCGGTCTTGATAGAGACTCTGGTGTTGTATCTGAATTGTTTGATGAACGTAATGATGCAGTTAAGGCAATGTTGTCAATGGCAATTAAGGCTGCGAAGCGTCAGAACAAATATGTCGGTATTTGTGGGCAAGGCCCATCAGACCACCAAGATTTCGCACAATGGCTGGTGGATGAGGGCATTGATAGCCTATCGTTGAACCCAGACACAGTAGTGCAAACTTGGCTAACAATCGCTGAAAATCAATAATTTAATTATTCATTTTTAGATTGTTCATTATAAGAAGGTCGGTAAATAATTATTATTTGCCGACCTTTGTTTATATATAGAGACAACCTATTACAGCGATAGAATTAAACTCAATGTAAGTTTAATTTACGTAAATATTCATAATATATTATTCAGATTTTCAGCAAAATAAAACTATAGTCTCATAAATGGATTCATTATTAATGTTAAATAAAAAGTTATTAAATAATTAAAACCATTAAATCCATTACTCTAATTATGAGTAATTACGTATATGGAGAGTAATTAAAATATTATATTAACTATGCAATAGAGATGCGGAGTGTGGGGGAGATAGAGATAAAAAAAAAGCCTATCATGGGCTGACAGGCAAAGACTACACACAGCAATTTGGTTAAGTAAGTCACGTTAGAAATTAAATAACATAACTTATTAATTCGTTATCGAAGAGATATTAACAGGGATATATTAAACTGTTTAAATAAGTTAATCACTCGGAACACTCTTAATACCATATTACTTGTTGTTCCCAAATGATTATTCATTCGATGTGGATAATATTAACATAATTAAAGATAAAAACTAACAGTAGTGTGTTAAATATTGTTTCTAAATATTAATGAGAATAGATAGTCGAGAAAACATGTCCAAAATGAAACATGTTTTCTCGAATTAAATGAAATTTATTTCTTCATTAAGAATTCTTCTTCAAGGAATTTTTCGGTGGCTTCTAAATTTTCACTTGGTGGTGCCACTTCATTCATCCACGCTTTGAGCAAGCTATACGAGACAGCCAGTACCACAGGACCAATGAATAAGCCAATCATACCGAATGATAAGATACCGCCGATAACTCCCACTAAAATAAGCACCATAGGAAGATCTGCACCCATTTTAATTAGCCAAGGTCGTAACACTCCATCCATAGTGGCAACCACTGCCGCCCAAACCCCGAGAATAATTGCCCAGGTAGTATCTCCCGTCCAAAATAGCCACAGAACGGAAGGAACCATCACTAATAGTGGACCAAGTTGTGCAACACAGCAGATAAAAATCAAGACCGTTAAAATGGCAGCATAGCTAATACCCGATAGGGCAAGACCGACTCCACCTACAATGGCTTGAATTAACGCAGTAACAACCACGCCAAGTGCGACTGCACGAATAGATTGTGCTGCAAGTACCACAGCTGCATCGCCGCGGATGCCCGCAAGACGTACAGCAAAGTGACGAACACCGATTGTCACCAGCTCACCTTTATAATAGAGCAGCCCGCTAAACAGCAGCATTAATATGAGGTGGAATAAGAAGCGGCTGGCACTAACGGCCTGCGTTGCAAACCATCCTGCGGCTTGACCGAAATAAGGTTGAACTTTAGCCAATAACGCATTACCACCACTTGCTACTAAACTGTGCCAAGCGTAATACAGTTTCTCTCCGACCATAGGCACTTGATTCAGCCACTCTAAATCCGGCAAGGTGATACTGGCCGGTGACTTCGCCAATTCGATAAGCGGCGCACTGTTTTGAATAATGCTGCCAATCAAAATACTGGTTGGAATAACAAAAAGAAGGAAAATCAGTAGAACCATGGTCAGCGAAGCAAGCCAGCGCTTATTCCATAGGCGTGCTTGTAGTCGTAAGAGAATTGGCCAAGTAGCAATCACCATCATCCCCGCCCATACGAATCCTAAAATAAATGGGCTTAAGACCCAAAAACAGGTCGCTATCATAAAGATAATAGAGAGCAGTCCAAGGACGAGTTTGGGTAAATCCAAACGTTTTTGCGATTTTTCCATTAATGATCAATCCTTAACAAATGAAAATTCTGTGGGGTTAGGGCTTTTACAGGTGAAAATAACGTAATTATTTTTCATGCTTAAAAGAAACGATATTGTGATATGGTTTTACTGACAATGTCACCGGCAGATGCGCTATCTTTACAGGCTGCGAGGGAGCACTCCAATAAACCTTGTGCCTATTGTGCTACTTAAACTAAAGATAGTACATAACGACAAATGCGATTACTCAACAACAAGAGTCATGATTAATAATGATCCCGCGTATATCTGAAGCACCACATCTTAGTCAGCTAGCTATCCAATTTCTGCACGAGCTACAACAGCAAGGTTTTACTGGTGATACTGGCACCAGTTACGCTGAGCGCTTATCCATGGCGACTGACAACAGCATTTACCAACTATTACCACAAGCCGTCATCTTCCCGCGTTCCAGCGCTGACGTACAAATCATTACGCGCGTCGCAGGGCAAGACAAATACCGTGAATTAAGTTTCACGCCACGCGGCGGGGGAACGGGCACTAATGGGCAGTCACTCACCGAAGGGATTGTAGTGGACATGTCCCGCTATATGAATCGAATTTTAGAAATCAACCCAGAACAGGGATGGGTAAAAGTTGAAGCTGGCGTGATTAAAGACCAACTCAACCAATTTCTAAAACCGTATGGCTACTTTTTCTCTCCGGAGCTATCCACAAGTAACCGTGCGACATTGGGCGGGATGATCAACACAGATGCTTCTGGGCAGGGATCATTAGTGTATGGCAAAACGTCAGACCATGTTTTAGGTGTTAAAGCGATGGTTTTGGGAGGATCTTGCCTCGATACTCGCGCTATGCCTATCGAACTCGCACAAACGATTGCGTTAGAGGATTCAGTCGAAGGGCGTATCTATAAAACTGTACTTGAGCGTTGCTTAGAGCAACGTCCGTTAATCGAAGAAAAATTTCCAAAACTAAACCGATTTTTAACGGGCTATGACCTACGCCATGTTTTTAATGATGACCTTACTCAATTTGATTTAACGCGAATTCTAACGGGGTCTGAAGGGTCGCTGGCGTTTATTACGGAAGCCACGTTGGATATCACGCCGCTACCGAAAGTGCGCCGTTTGGTGAACGTCAAATATGATTCGTTTGAATCCGCATTGCGTAACGCACCATTTATGGTGCAGGCGCAAGCGCTTTCGGTAGAAACCGTCGACTCGAAAGTGTTGAATCTTGCGAAAGAAGATATTGTTTGGCACTCCGTCAAATCGCTGATCACTGATGTACCAAATAAAGAGATGCTTGGGCTGAACATTGTTGAGTTTAGTGGCGATGATGAAGACGAAATCAATCATTTGACTGATAGCTTATGCCAGCGTCTTGATGAATTGATGGCGAGTCAGCAAGCGGGCGTGATTGGCTACCAAGTTTGTCATGACCTTGCTGATATTACTCGTATCTATAATATGCGCAAAAAAGCGGTGGGATTATTGGGTAACAGCAAAGGTGCCGCGAAACCCATCCCATTTGTTGAAGATACCTGTGTACCACCAGAGCATCTTGCGGATTATATCGCGGAATTCAGAGCGCTACTGGATAGCCATAAACTAAATTATGGGATGTTTGGTCATGTGGATGCGGGTGTTTTACACGTTCGCCCAGCATTAGATATGTGCGACCCTCAGCAAGAAATGTTAATGAAGCAAATTTCGGATGAAATTGTTACTTTGACTGCAAAATATGGCGGCTTACTGTGGGGGGAACACGGTAAAGGCTTCAGAGCGCAATATAGCCCAGAATTCTTTGGTGAAGTGCTTTACGGTGAGCTGCGTAATATTAAGGCGGCATTTGACCCTGATAACCGTTTGAACCCTGGAAAGATTTGCCCACCAGCGGGTATCGATGCCCCAATGAAACAGGTGGATGCAGCTAAACGCGGTACATACGATCGGCAAATTCCTGTTCAAATACGCCAAGAGTTCCGAGGTGCGATGGATTGCAACGGCAACGGGCTCTGTTTTAACTTTGATGTTAAAAGTCAAATGTGTCCATCAATGAAAATTAGCCGCCAGCGTGTGCATTCACCGAAAGGTCGTGCAACGTTAGTTCGTGAATGGCTGCGTTTATTGGCGGAACAGGGCGTAACGCCAGAGCAAATTGAAAAGGGTGTGAAAAGTGAGTCTCCATCGTTACGTGGGTTGATTGAAAAAACACGTAACTCATGGCGGGCGAAGCAAGGGGATTATGATTTTTCCCATGAAGTGAAAGAGTCGATGTCTGGGTGTTTAGCCTGTAAAGCGTGCTCGACTCAGTGTCCAATTAAAATTGATGTGCCGTCTTTTCGCGCAAAATTTCTTGCGCTATATCATAGCCGTTACTTGCGACCGGTTCGTGATCATATTGTGGCGAATGTGGAGGCCAGTGCTCCGTTAATGTCAAAAGCGCCGGGCATTTTTAACTTCTTCTTACGTCAAACGGTAGTTCAGAAACTTAGCGAGCACGCCATTGGTATGGTGGATTTACCGTTATTTTCTCAACCGACGCTGAAACAGGAGTTATCAGGGCATACAGCGACTTCCATGACATTGGAACAGCTTGAAGGTATGTCTGCCAGCCAGCGTGAAAAACATGTGCTCGTGGTGCAAGACCCGTTCACTAGCTACTATGATGCAAAAGTGGTGGCGGACTTTGTTCGTCTGATTGAAAAGTTGGGCTACAAACCTGTGTTACTCCCATTCTCACCGAATGGCAAAGCACAACATATCAAAGGTTTCTTAAGCCGTTTTGCGAAAACCGCACGTAAAACATCGGATTTTTTAAATCGCGTTGCTAAACTGCAATTACCAATGGTGGGTGTCGACCCTGCATTGGTGCTGTGTTATCGCGATGAATACCATGAAATTTTAGGTGAGGAGCAATGCCAATTTACGGTAATGCTGGCTCATGAATGGCTAATCTCATTACCGGAACAAACCAAGAATGACGGTACAGATGAGCAACCTTGGTATCTCTTTGGTCACTGTACCGAATCAACGGCATTACCAAATAGCGCCAACCAATGGGCGGCACTGTTTTCCCGTTACGGGCGTAAACTCACTAACGTGAGTGTTGGATGCTGTGGAATGGCGGGAACATATGGTCATGAAGTCGCTAACCTTGAGAATTCAAAAGGTATTTACAATCTATCGTGGAAACCTGCGATAGAAAAACTGCCCCTAGAGCGCTGCTTAAGTTCGGGATATTCTTGTCGTAGCCAAGTAAAACGAATGGAAAAAACGGCAATCAAACACCCAATTCAAGCCTTACTGGAGATTGTTTCATGATTTGGAAGCGTCAATTTAACTTGCAACAAATGGCGGCGATGGCTGAAAGCTGTATGTTAGGCCATATAGGGATTGAAATTACAGGCTTTGGTGATGACTACCTTGAGGGTACCATGCCAGTCGACCATCGCACCAAACAGCCTTTTGGTCTGCTACACGGTGGTGCTTCGGTTGTATTGGCTGAATCCTTAGGCTCAATCGCAGGCTACTTATGCAGTGAAGGTGATCAGCGTGTAGTTGGTGTGGAAATTAACGCAAACCATATTCGTGCTGCGCGAGAAGGTGTGGTGAGAGGCGTATGCAAACCGATTCATCTAGGGCGCCGTCAGCAAGTGTGGAATATCGAAATTTTTAACGAAAAAAACCAACTGTGTTGCACTTCCCGTTTAACAACTGCCGTATTGTTTGAATAATCAGCAGTTTGTTTCTTCTGATACCCTCAGTTTATTTGAGGGTATCAATCCTATATTTATCTTTCATATCAATTCTTTATAACTTATCTAATTTATTCATTCTTATTCAATGAATGTGGTACTAAACCGAATATCACTTTATTAATTTGTGTTATTTTTATGTACTCAATAATACATAAAAAATATTATCATGAATGAGATTTATTTCTTAATTATTAATTGGTTAGATATTTCCATAAACTAAAATCCTGTCAGTAAACCGTTCTCATCGCTATAACCTCTTAAAACAAATGGTTGAAGTCATATGGGTAATCATTACCATGTCATATAGAGAAGAAATCGCTGATAACAGGCTGAAAAACCATAAGAAAAGTGAGGTCAATATGACTGGTGGTGTAGAAACATTTTCATTGGATGAAAATTCATGGCAGGGCGTCAGCCTAACCCCAAGTGCCGCTAAACAGATCAATAAGTTAGTTCTTCAAACACCGAATAGTAAAGGTCTATCCCTCGGCGTGAAACAGTCGGGATGTGCAGGTTTTGGATACGTCTTCGAGATGATTGAAAACCCAACCGATGACCACTTAGTGTTTGAACTCGATGGCGCACACCTGTATGTGCCTAAAAAAGCAATGCCATTCATTGATGGCACGGTAGTGGATTATGTCCAAGAAGGGCTTAACCATATTTTTAAATTTAATAACCCGAAAGCTCAACATGCCTGTGGGTGTGGTGAAAGCTTCGGCGTTTAACTTGTGAAGCTAGATTATGTCTCAGAGCAATGTAGAAGTTGGCGAAGATGTTCAAAGCTGGCTTGATGAAAAACGTTATAAAGAAGGCTTTTTTACCCAAGTTGCCACCGATGAGATGGCAAAAGGGCTAAATGAAGATGTGGTTCGTGCTATTTCTGCGAAGCGTAATGAACCTGAGTGGATGCTACAATTTCGTCTTGATGCCTTTAATCACTGGAAAGGCATGGAAGAGCCACACTGGCTGAAAGCCCATTATCCAAATTTGGATTACCAAGATTATAGCTATTATTCCGCGCCATCTTGCGGGTCGTGTGATGATGCCTGTGGTTCACAACCCGGCGCGACGCAATCAACAGGCGCTGCGGAAGAAGCGAATTACCTGACGAGCGAAGTTGAAGATGCCTTCAATCAGCTTGGTGTTCCTGTCCGTGAAGGCAGTAAAGTGGCGGTAGATGCGATTTTTGACTCCGTTTCTGTATCAACAACCTACCGTGGTGATTTAGCCAAGCACGGGATCATTTTCTGCTCGTTCAGCGAAGCTATTCAAGAATACCCTGAGCTGGTTCAAAAATATTTAGGTAGCGTCGTCTCGAGTCACGATAACTTTTTTGCTGCACTAAATGCAGCCGTGGCATCGGACGGAACTTTTGTTTACATCCCGAAAGGGGTGCGTTGCCCTATGGAGTTATCGACTTATTTCCGTATTAATGCGGCAAAAACAGGGCAATTTGAACGCACAATATTAATTGCCGATGAAGGCAGTTATGTGAGTTACATCGAAGGGTGTTCAGCACCAGTGAGGGATAGCTATCAATTGCACGCAGCTGTTGTGGAAGTGATTATCCATAAAGATGCCGAAGTGAAGTACTCGACAGTTCAAAACTGGTTCTCGGGTGGTGATAGCGAAACGGGGGGAATTCTCAATTTCGTGACTAAGCGTGCCCTATGCGAAGGGGAAAACTCTAAAATGTCATGGACACAATCCGAAACAGGTTCTGCCATTACGTGGAAATACCCAAGCGTGATTTTAAAAGGGGATAACTCTGTTGGGGAATTTTTCTCTGTCGCGCTGACCAACGGTAACCAACAAGCGGATACGGGCACCAAAATGATCCACATTGGCAAAAATACCCGCTCAACGATTATCTCAAAAGGGATTTCGGCAGGTAAAAGCCAAAATAGTTATCGTGGGCTCGTCAAAATACTTCCTAGTGCCCATAACGCTCGTAATTTTACCCAATGTGACTCCATGCTGATTGGTACCCAATGTGGCGCTCATACCTTCCCGTATGTGGAAGTGAAGAACAATACCGCGCAACTAGAGCATGAAGCGACAACATCGCGCATTGGTGAAGACCAGCTGTTTTATTGCTTGCAACGTGGGATCAGCGAAGATGACGCTATCTCAATGATTGTTAACGGCTTCTGTAAAGATGTTTTCTCAGAATTGCCACTAGAGTTTGCCGTTGAGGCACAAAAATTATTGGCTATCAGCTTAGAACACAGTGTGGGCTGATCCTAACCGAGTTTAGTTGCGCTTGAGCGCTAAAGGCATGTTGATATGTTAAGTATTAAAGATTTACATGTAAGTGTAGAAGGTAATGAAATCTTAAAAGGGCTGTCTCTGGAAATTAAACCGGGGGAAGTTCATGCCATTATGGGACCAAACGGTTCGGGTAAAAGTACCTTGTCCGCAACCCTAGCAGGCCGTGAAGATTACCAAATTGATAGTGGTGAAGTGACGTTCAATGGTAAGGATTTACTTGAGTTAGATCCAGAGGAACGCGCGGGTGAAGGGATTTTTCTTGCATTCCAATATCCGGTTGAAATTCCGGGTGTGAGTAACCAATTTTTCCTGCAAACGTCAGTGAATGCGGTGCGGGAATATCGCCAGCAAGAGGCGTTAGACCGCTTTGATTTCCAAGATTTTATCGAAGATAAAATCGAATTGTTGGATATGCCACAAGACCTGCTTACTCGTTCAGTTAACGTAGGTTTCTCCGGTGGAGAGAAAAAACGGAATGACATTTTACAGATGGCAGCGTTAGAGCCTAAGTTATGTATTTTAGATGAAACCGATTCGGGTTTAGATATCGATGCGCTAAAAATCGTCTCCAATGGCGTGAATTCACTACGTACACCAGAGCGTTCATTTATTATCGTGACCCACTATCAGCGCATTTTGGACTATGTAAAACCTGATTTTGTTCACGTCCTGTATCAAGGAAAAATCATCAAATCCGGTGATTTCAGTTTAGCGAAAAAACTGGAGGAGCAAGGCTATGGCTGGCTTATTGACCAACAGTGAAAGAGCGGAAAAACGCGCTGCGGTTGATGCTTTAAATCAGCAGGCAATGCGCCGTTTTGAAACGCTATATGAGCAAGGATTAGGTGGAAAATCTCAGCACGCTCAAACCCATTGGAGCCTCGCTAAACACGTAGGGCTGCCCGCTTTTCGTCATGAAGATTGGCACTATACTCCGTTAAATAGTGTGCTAAATACCCTCTACCGTTTTAGCTCGCAAGAACAGCAGGCTCCGCTAAGTGATGCGCTCGCATTAGCTATCGATGCTTATCGTATCGTGCTGGTGGACGGACGTTACAATGCGGAGTTGAGCTCTGTCGATACGGGAGAATTCCAAGTTTCTCTGCTCGATAGCCAAGACTGGCTACCAGATGCGGTGAACAGCGAGATTTTCTTACATTTAACGGAATGCCTAGCGGCTCAACCGCTTATCATCCAGTTAGCTGCCAATAAAGTTGCGACTAAGCCACTCTATTTACTGAATATCTCCAGTGGTAGCCATGATGAAAACTCGATGAACATGAGCCAATATCGCTACCATTTAACTCTGGGGAATAATAGCCAGTCTCAAGTGATTGAACACTTTGTCAGTTTAGATGACCAAGCACATCTCACTGGAGGGCGTTTAACGGTCGAGGTGGGTGATAATGCTCAGCTTACCCATTTCAAGCTGATGACAGAAAATCCACAGTCGCAGCACTTTGCTCATAATGACATTGTGGTGGGGCGTGATAGCCAAGTAAAAAGTAGCAGCTTTTTATTAGGCGCAGGGCTAACCCGTCATCATACAAGTAGCCGTCTTGACGGTGAAAATACGGAATTTGAGCTAAACAGCCTGTTGTTGCCGCAAGGTAATGAAATTGCTGACACACGCAGCTATCTTGAACACAATGCGGGTTATTGTAATAGCCGACAGTTGCATAAAGTGATCGCCATGGATAGCAGCAAAGCGGTATTCAACGGGATGATCAAAGTTGACCCTAACGCACTGAAAACAGACGGTCAAATGACAAACAATACCCTGTTACTGGGTGAAAAAGCGGAGATTGACACTAAGCCTCAACTGGAGATCTATGCTGATGACGTGAAGTGTGGTCATGGGGCAACGGTTGGGCGCATCGATGATGAGCAACTCTTTTATCTACGCTCTAGAGGGATTGATAGTCAAGCTGCTAAGCAGATGATTATCAATGCATTCGCAGCTGAATTAACCGAATCTATTACTATTGATGGGTTAAAACAGGCCGTGATGGCGAGTATTCATCAACGCTTAGCGGAGGTGTAAACCGATGCCATTTGATGTTGAATCGGTCAGGCAGGATTTTCCTGCCTTAGCGCAATCCGTGAATAACCATCCATTGGTCTATTTAGATAGCGCGGCGAGTGCTCAAAAGCCTCAGCAGGTTGTGGATGCAGAGAGTCAATTTACGTTGCATCAATACGCGGCAGTGCACCGTGGGGTTCATACGTTAAGCGCGAATGCCACCACGCTAGTGGAAAATGTTCGCCAAAAAGCCGCGGATTTTTTGCATGCGGCTTCCCCTGAAGAGATAGTGTTTGTCAAAGGGACGACGGAAGGGATTAACCTTGTTGCTAATAGCTTTGGGCGCCAGTTTATCCAGCAAGGTGATAATATTATTATCACTGAAATGGAGCACCATGCGAACATTGTTCCTTGGTTTATGTTGGCGCAAGAGCGTGGTTTTGAAGTCAGAATCCTGCCTATCCTTGAGGACGGTACCCTCGATACCACTCAGCTCGCACAACTCATCGATGCGCGTACAAAACTCTTCAGTTTCACTCATATTTCCAATGTGCTTGGTACCGTTAATCCGGTGAAAAAATTGGTCTCACAAGCGCGTGAAATTGCAGAGCAGTATGAAAATAGGCTGGCTATCCTGGTGGATGGTGCGCAAGGGGCGATGCATCAACAGGTGGATGTACAAGCGCTAGACTGCGATTTTTATGTTTGTTCAGGTCATAAGCTATATGGACCAACAGGTATTGGGATCCTCTACGGCAAGAAGGCATTGCTTGAGAAAATGCCACCTTGGGAAGGGGGCGGAGCGATGATCCGCCAAGTCAGCCTGAAAAAAGGAGTCACATTTGCGGACATTCCATGGCGATTTGAAGCTGGTACACCAAATATCAGTGGTATCATTGGGTTAGGCGCAGCTTTAGACTATCTCAATGAGTTAGGATTAAGCGAAACTTTTGCGTATGAAAAGCAATTGATGCAATATGCGACGGACTTGCTTAAGCAAGTGCCTTCCCTTCATTTATATGGGAATGACCAGCGTGAAGGCGTGATAGCCTTTAATTTAGGTAAACATCATGCTTATGATGTTGGGGCATTTCTGGATAGATATGGGATTGCTATTCGTACTGGACACCACTGTGCGATGCCATTAATGGAACATTATCAAGTTCCTGCGATGTGTCGGGCATCTATTGGTGTTTATACGACTAAGCAGGATATCGATGCTTTGTATAATGCGTTACTGCGCGTTAAACAATTACTCGGCTAGACACCAACGATATATCGAAGTCACCGTATTTCAGCAAATAGAGATTGTAGCAAATAGAGAGAAGGAAATATTATGTCGGCGTTACCCGATGAAGCGAAGCTATTACGCAATTTTGCACGTTGCCAAGATTGGGAAGAACGCTATTTGTATATGATTGAACTGGGTGGGCGGTTACCTGCGTTATCTGAAGCTCAACAGGTGGATGATAACTTGATAGCAGGTTGCCAAAGCCAAGTGTGGATTGATATGCAAAAACAACCGGATGGTCATGTTGTTCTTGCCGGAGATAGTGACGCCGCTATTGTTAAAGGGTTAGTGGCGATTGTGATTATTCTCTTTCAAGGAAAAACACCTGAACAGATCCTTGCTGTGGATGTAAAACACTTTTTCCAGCAATTGGCGCTTGAGCAGCATCTTACGCCTTCTCGGACTCAAGGTTTAAATGGCATGATCAAGTCGATTTTAGAGCGAGCGCACCAACTTCTTTAAGTACTCAGTGGGAAATTGTCAGAATTTCCCACACTTTTCTTTTCTTCCTATTATTCTTATCCTAGAAAATATACCTAAGTAACTCACTGTATTTTATTGCTAAACTAACAATGGCGAGACAAAGTTAGCTCACATTCAAATTATTAGCAGACTAAAATATTTATTAAGTATTAAAGATATTCGAGATAGTTGCTATTATGAGCGATATTGTTTGAATTTTGTAATGAATCTTATTTTCCTTGGAGTAGGTATGAAAAGAGTTTTGACGGCGGTAAGTCTGTTTGTCATGAGTGCGGTGCTGGCACCAGCGCAGGCTAAAGATTATCCATTACCCAATAACAACACACGCCTGATCGGGGAAAATATCACCTATGTGGTGCCTAACGATGGGCGCCCACTGGAAGCCATCGCAAGCGACTATCAGATTGGTTTGTTGGCGATGTTAGAGGCGAACCCAGGAACAGACCCTTATTTACCTGAAGTGGGTAAGCCACTGATTATTCCTGCTCAAATGTTATTACCTTCGACACCGCGTACCGGTATCGTGATTAACTTGGCGGAAATGCGTCTTTATTATTACCCTGAAAATAGCCATAAAGTGGCTGTGTATCCGATTGGTATTGGTCAGTTAGGACGAGATACACCTGAAATGGTGACGTCCATTAGCCAATTGATTAAAGATCCTACATGGACACCAACCACCAATATCCGTAAACATTATGCACAACAGGGGATCACACTCCCGGCGGTGGTGCCTGCTGGCCCAGAAAACCCGATGGGGCTGTATGCGTTACGGCTGTCTTATGGTCGTGGGGAATACTTGATCCACGGTACTAACGCCAATTTTGGTATTGGTATGCG
The DNA here is from genome assembly GCF_012272845.1 of Providencia sp. JUb39. Taxonomy (NCBI): domain Bacteria; kingdom Pseudomonadati; phylum Pseudomonadota; class Gammaproteobacteria; order Enterobacterales; family Morganellaceae; genus Providencia; species Providencia sp. JUb39. The sequence goes on from NZ_JAAWXD020000001.1 coordinate 1,738,347, forward strand.
TGTTAGCTCTGGCTGTATTCGTCTACGCCCAGATGATATCAAAGCACTGTTTACTAACGTACCAAAAGGAACGCGTGTTCAAGTTATCGATCAGCCAGTTAAATATGCAAAAGAGCCAGATGGTAGCTATTACATTGAAGTGCATCAGCCATTGTCACGTAAAGACAGTGATGACCCACAGACAATGCCAATCAAGCTGACTGAAGATTTCCAAGCGTTTTTAGCGAGTAACCCAGGCATTGATAAAGCGAAAGTTCAAGCAGAGTTGTCTAGACGTTCAGGATTGCCAGTAAGGGTGAATATTGGGGATGATTCAGAATCGATGAAACGCGATTATCAGCAATTAAAACCAATTGCGCCATTCACGATTACTCAACCACAACCTGTGTTTGAAGGGGAAGTGAAATCTTCTATTCCTACGAAATATCAGTCATTTAAAAGCTAATGACTGCCTACCTTAAATGAGTTTTGAAGTAAAAAATAAGGGCCTATAAAATAGGCCCTCAACAATAATTCAGCTATTAAGCTTTTCTAGATAACATCAAGCCGGACTTATTTTTTGTAAGTACGTACTTGGTTGTCCAGACGTTGGTTTGCACGAGCTGCTTCTTCTTGTGCAGTTTGTACATCAGAACGCAGAGACTGAACGTCGTTGCTCAGTTGGTCAACTTTACCGTTCAGAGTTTGCACGTCTGAAGAGAGCTTTTGCACTTCAGTGCTGTTAGAACAACCCGCCAGTAATGCTGAAGCTAATACGATAGAGCCCAGTACAATTTTAGTACGAATCATTATTTTACCCTCTAGATTGATTTATCTTGAAAATATAAAAGCAAGTAACCAAAAAATAGACTTAAGAGCGTTATCTTAAAGCTACCTCTATCCCTTTAAAACAACCTAATGTAAATTAGGGTATGGTACTTACTAAGTCTTATGCTAGTACGTAATTCAAAGTTTTGCTAGAAATACTTTATATTTAACAGGGTGAAAACGAATAAAAATTTCAATTAAGGGTGATTTAGTTTGAAATTTGAGCGAATGGTTATCGTTTTATGATTTATTTTGTAAATGCCTTGTAATCAAAATCTGGGTGAATTATATCTTCGCGGATCATAACGTAACCTATTGAAATTATGTTTCGCACGGATTGCTAAATTTCAGTTATTCCAGATAATAAAAACCCTACTGTCGTGAAGCAATAGGGTTAATGTCACGCTAGATTATGCAGGACAACTGTGATGCAAGGTAACTACAGAACATGTACTGATGAGGTATTTGTTGTACCACTTTGTACTAATGCTCCGGATACCATCACGACGGCATCACCTTCAACCGCTAAACCACTTTCCAACGCTGCACGTTTGCCTTCACGATAGAAATCATCTGTGGATTCGAAAGGACCCACGATCATCGGAATAACGCCTTTCACTAACAGTAACTGGCGAGCAGTTTCTTCGTTAGTTGTCAGAGCCAGAATCGGTGCGGTAGGGAAGTATTTACGTACTGATTTTGCGGATTTACCACCATAAGTTGCGACAACGATTAATGGCACGTCCAGTTTTTCAGACATTTCAACGGCACCACGGCAGACAGCTTCAGTCACACGTAAGCGCTGGGTTGGTTTTTGATTTTCAATACGTGTTGGCATAACGCGGTCAGTACGTTCACAGATAGTTGCCATGATAGTCACAGCTTCAACTGGATACTTACCTTTCGCACTTTCCCCAGACAGCATAACAGCATCTGTACCGTCTAAGATGGCGTTTGCAACGTCACCAGCTTCTGCGCGGGTAGGGCGTGGATTTTTGATCATTGAATCTAGCATTTGAGTCGCAGTGATAACGACTTTGCGAGCTTTAACACATTTTTCAATCATCATTTTTTGGGCGAAGATAACTTCTTCTACTGGGATCTCAACCCCTAAGTCACCACGAGCAACCATGATACCGTCAGAGGCTTCAAGAATTTCGTCGAAGTTATTTAAACCTTCTTGGTTTTCGATTTTAGAGATAATTTGAATATTTTCGCCACCGTGTTTTTTCAGGTGAGCGCGAATTTCTTCAACGTCTGAACGTTTACGGATAAATGAAGCGGCAACAAAGTCGACGCCTTGTTGGCAACCGAAAACGAGGTCTTCTTTATCTTTTTCTGCCAGCGCAGGTAAGCCAATAGAAACGCCCGGTAAGTTAACACCTTTTTTCTCACCAAGATCGCCATTGTTTAATACTTGGCAAATGACTTCAGTTGCAGTGATGTTGGTTACGGTCATACCGATTAAACCATCATCCACTAAAACGGTGTCACCCACTTTCAGGTCTTTGGTTAAGCCAGGGTAAGTGACTGCAACGCGTTCTTGGTTGCCGATAACGGAAGTATCTGTTGTGAAAGTGAAAGTTTGACCTGCAACGAGAGAAACATCATTGCCGCCTTCCAGTTTCATGGTGCGGATTTCTGGACCTTTAGTGTCCAGCAGAATAGCTGCTTGTTTACCGGTTTTTGCACAGACAGAGCGGAGGTTGTTGATACGTTGACCGTGTTCTTCATAGTCACCGTGGGAGAAGTTAAGGCGCATGACGTTCATGCCTGCATCCAATAACTGAGTTAATTTCTCTTCTGATTCGGTTTTTGGACCGATGGTACAAACAATTTTGGTTTTTTTCATGGCAGTCTATCTAATGGTTATAAAGGAAATCGGTATTGCCGCCGATGCTTAATGCGCAAGATAGTCTATGTTGCGCAACTCATTTATAAGAATAGGCGACAGTCTGGTATTCAAAATCTGGTTATTTAAAAAACGTCACTTTTTGACTCTTATTATAGTGTAGATGACATTTTTCATTAAAGCTAACATGCTGATTTGTCTTTGTTGAAACCTTTCAGCTTGTGGGATTATTATAAACAACATCAAACTGTGAGACAAATCAAATTTTGCTAAATTTGATGCAGAAGTAATTAAGATCAAACAACAGCGAGATTTTCAGTTGAAAGTGGGTTGCGCAACAAAATAAGGGAAAACAAAATCACAATCAAGATAAATATGATATTTGAAAAAAGCACTTTAATCAGGGTAAGTAGGGCTCAGGATAAATAATGATTCGGAATAAGTAGAATGGTGCGTCCGAGTAGACTCGAACTACCGACCCCCACCATGTCAAGGTGGTGCTCTAACCAACTGAGCTACGGACGCACTGAGATGAAGCTTTGGTTTGTCACTGATGACAAATTCAAATGGTGCGTCCGAGTAGACTCGAACTACCGACCCCCACCATGTCAAGGTGGTGCTCTAACCAACTGAGCTACGGACGCACTGAGGTGAAACTTTGTTTGTCGCTAGTGATGAATTTAAATGGTGCGTCCGAGTAGACTCGAACTACCGACCCCCACCATGTCAAGGTGGTGCTCTAACCAACTGAGCTACGGACGCATATCAATTATTACTGCTCTAACGACGGGGACGAATATTAACGTTCTGCTGTCAATCTGGCAAGGGGAAAATGTAATTTTGCGAGAGTTTGCTCGTATTTAAAACTATTCGCAGAAAAACATTTACCGCCTTACCATAAAATGCTGAAAATTACGCCAATTATCGCGTTGAACGTAATAAAACGACGCTGTCAGGTTGGCGATGGATCCACAAAATTCGTGTTGCCATACCAATAGCCGCGGCGGTGAGCCCGATAATAAATCCTAACCAGAAACCTTTTGGTCCCATCGGTTCGGTAATGAAGTCGGTTAACGCTAAAACATAACCAGACGGTAAACCTAGAATCCAATATGCTGTAAAGGTAATAAAGAAGATTGAGCGAGTATCTTTATACCCACGTAACACACCAGCACCAATGACTTGAATAGAATCTGAAAGCTGATAAAGCGCTGCATAGAGCATCAAGCTAGATGCTAAAACAACTACTTCAGGATTCTTGTTATACATCATGGCGATAGGTTCGCGGAACGTACTGGTAAAGATAGCCGTTAAGCAAGCTAAACTTAATCCTACCGCTAAACCAGTATAGGAAGAGACTTTTGCGGCATCGGTAGACTGACGTCCCAAGTTATAGCCAACTCGAATAGTGACGGCGATACCCATTGATAACGGGAACATAAACATCACAGAGCTAAAGTTAAGCGCCACTTGGTGACCTGCGACCGCAACAACCCCTAAAGGAGCGACCAATAGGGCAACAACTGCAAACAGGGTGACTTCAAAGAACAACGCCAGACCAATCGGTGTTCCGAGCACAATAATGCGTTTCAGGATATCTGGATTTGGTGCGCCTAATGGCTGAGCAGGGCGAATATCTCTCTGATTTGGTGCGTGTTTAACATACCATCTCATCATCAGGCACATTGCCCAATACACTGTTGCTGTCGCCACGCCGCAACCAACACCACCTAAGGCAGGTGCGCCAAAGTGACCATAAATGAAGATATAGTTCACTGGAATATTGACCATCAAGCCAAGAAAACCAATGACCATGCCAGGTTTGGTTTTTGATAACCCTTCACACTGGCTACGGTACACTTGATAAAATAGGTAACCTGGGGCTCCCCACATAATCGCGTGTAGGAAACGAACTGATTTATCGGCTAACTCTTGGTCAATATGAGGCATGTTACTAATGATCAATTTACTGTTATACAACAGTAACATGATACTGACGCCTAAAATAAAGGCTAGCCACAAGCCTTGTTGAACTTGGTCGCCAATCAGGTTTCTGCGACCTGAACCGTTCATTTGAGCGATGATTGGCGTGAGTGCCATGAGAATACCTTGCCCTAATAAAATAGCAGGCAACCAAATAGAAAAACCAACAGCCACAGCTGACATTTCGATTTCGCTAACACTTCCCGCCATGATGGTGTCCACAAACCCCATTGCGGTTTGGGAAAATTGGGCGAAGAAGATAGGGATACCGAGAGCCAACAAGCTACGCGCTTCTGTAATATATTTCTGCACGCATACACCTTCACAATAAGTTTCGAATTAAGAAAAAGAAAAAAGCGGAATGAAAATCTATGATTTACTAAAAAATCAGATAGTTAATGCTAACCCCTTATTCTATCTCTTTTATGTAACCAATCCAACATAGTTATAGATAAGAATAATAAAACAGCAGATTAGTATAGAAACCGTTTAAATGTTTTGTGATGGCAGCATAAATATAACCACTCAAATAAGATAGATCTCTGAAAATTCTTAGGTAAACTGAGTTCATTAATTCACTGCACTGAGAGTCATTATGTTTACAGGCATTGTTCAAGGAACCGCTCCAATTATCTCAATCACGGAAAGAGCTAATTTCCGTACTCATGTCATGAAATTCACACCGGAATTATTAGTGGGTTTAGAAACCGGTGCATCCGTTGCGCATAACGGTTGCTGTTTAACGGTGACTAAAATTGAGGGGGAGAACGTTAGCTTTGATTTAATCAAAGAGACATTGCGCCTCACTAATTTAGGTGAGTTAAAAGAAGGGGATGTGGTTAATATTGAACGTGCTGCGAAATATGGTGATGAAATTGGCGGACATGTGGTTTCGGGTCATATTGTAACCACAGCGGAAATTAGCAAAATTTTCACTTCCGAAGATAATCATCAAGTTTGGCTATCTATTTATGATAAAGCCTTGATGAAATATATCTTACATAAAGGATTTGTGGCGATTGATGGAATTAGCTTAACGGTCGGTGATGTTATCAATAACCGTTTCTGTGTGCATTTGATCCCAGAAACGTTGGCGAGAACAACACTGGGTAGCAAGCGACTGGGTCATAAAGTCAACATTGAGATTGACCCACAGACTCAGGCTATTGTTGATACTGTTGAGCGTGTTTTGCATCAAAAAGAGCAAGAAATATTATTGAAGCAGAAACAAGAAAGTGAAGACTCAGTAGACAGCGAGAAATCATCAATCTAGTTTTGATTTGATAAGGTTATAGCTCTATGTAGAGCTATAACCTGTTGAATCGGTAGGTAATAAATTCACCGGGATATTCTATTACTTCTCACTAAAATTGACCGAAAAAATGGCATTGTCACGTTCAATCGCGTCGACAAGTTGTTTGAAATGAGCGCTTTTTTGATACATTTCTAATGCTTGTGCATTTTCCCACTCTTCAAACACAATGTAGCCATTTTCTTTTGCCATTAGGTCATACTGCAAACATCCTTTTTCCATCCGGCTGCGTTTGGCAATTTCGCTAACGATTTTCTTCGTTAAATACCCGTCCTTTTTTTCGGTAGTGATTTGGGCATATACAACAATACTCATACCATTCTCCTTATGTACTCAGAACTATCTTAATGGAGACTTTGTTTTTGTATTGTAAAAAAGCGAATAATTTGACTTTAAAAACGCCGACGGTGTCATGGTAAAGTAACGCTTAAAATCGCGATAAAAGTGGGATTGGTCATAATAACCCGTTTCAAACCAACGATAAGTATCTTGTTCCTTTACCATGGTTTTCATCACTTGCTCTAAGCGACAATTGATCTGGTACCGTTTTGGCGTGATCCCAAATTCTTTTAAAAACTCTTTTTGAACTAAGCGTGCGCTGTAGCCAATATCATCGGCAATTTCGGTAATTTTTTTATTTGGATTGCGATAAAGGGAATCGATAACTTGGTCAATAAAATGGTTTTTTTTAGTTGCTTTAGTGACATAAAAACACGAATTCAACTCTTTAAAAGAAGAATTGGCCAATGCTTTAAACCAGTTATCACTCCAAACTTGGCTAAGCGGAGTAGGGATATCCGTATAATTTAACGTGCGTTGGGGAAGTAAAAAACGTAAGGCATCGTGGCGAATACGTAGAACCATCACGCTGGCATTATTCGGGATAGCCGTAAATATATTGACTCTAGGGATGATTAACTGAAATGGATTGACGGATGTATGTTCGTGAGTCGACATACTGATATTTTCAGTCGAAACCCATATTTCAGCACCTGTGCCTGGGAAGATCTTAATAGCATCAGTAAATTTCTTGATAATCAAAACTGAACTAACAAATTCTTTTAATTCATCAGGAGGATAATACTGTTTCAGCATGGCTCTTCAAAACGTCATAATTGAATATGCTAATAATAGCGTGTTATAGGGAAAAAATTAACTCTATAAACGATATATTCACCAAATAACGTATTTATTAAAAATCAGTTCCGTTATTAATAATAGTAACGGAACTGATTATTATGATGCCAAAAAATAACGTTAACTAACGATTAGTCATGCTGATATTCAGTGTGCTTAATCGCATTATTGGACTTGCTAGCACAACGCTGCATGAAATAGCCTATAATCATTGGGATTACAGTAAATGCCATCACGCCAGTTGTAGCGAGTAAAGGGTCAAATGTAAGAGCAGACACTAATAAACTAGCTAAGAAACATAACCCTAACTGTAAAGCATTTTGTAGTGCAGCAGCCTTACCACTAGCAGATGGGAACGTATTGAGGGCTTTGGCGACTGCAATTGGGTATGATGCTCCGTTCATTGCTGCCATAAAGCAAAATGGAACCAAAATCATGGTTAATGTTGGCTGCGTATAAATCGCCATCACAAAGAGAATAATCATACTAACGGCATAACCCGCTAGCAAGATTGGGAACAACGTTTCAGCGCGAACTTTAGCTAATACGAAGCGGCAGCCGTATCCCCCGACAATAAATGCCAGTGTTTGAGGAATATAACTCAGGCCGATATCCGCAGGGTTAAATCCCATATTACGTAGAATAAACGGCGAACCCGTTAGCCATGCAAAAAAGCCAGCGCTACATGCTGCGTACACAAGTACGTTACCACTGAAAACAGGGGAGCTTAGCAAGGTAGCAAAGGAAACTTTGGTTTGTGGCTGGTTTTCTTCTGCGATGACTTTCGGTGCCACTTTTTTTAGCATCAAAGTCGGTAGCAGGAGTAAAACGCCCACCATCATCAGCACGATGAAGATAAATTCCCAGTTTTTGTGTTCAAGCACCCAGGCACCTAAAAGTGGCGCTAATGCAGGAGAAAGCGCCACTAAAGGCATAATAGAGGCAAATACTTTTTGGGTATCAGCTTCGTTATAGCGGTCGATAACGAGAGCCTGCCATAAAACCGCAGCAGAACAAACGCCAACGGCCTGCAAGAATCGAAGAATTAATAACTGAGTGGCATCGGTGACCCAAATCATTGCTAGACAGCTAACAATGAACAGCGAGAGCCCCACAATGAGGATAGGTTTGCGTCCTAATTTATCTGAAAGGGGTCCCCATAATAGCTGGGCAAACGCGAAGCCCGCTAGAAAGATACTTAATGATGCGCTGATAGCGCCTTCAGTCGTATTTAAGGTTGTTTGCATTGAACCAAAGGCAGGCAGATACATATCGATGGCTAAAAACCCCAGCATACTTAGGCCAGCAAGATAAATCAAAAATCCAGAGGAGTTTTTTGTCGCAGTATTTGTCATAGTTTTTGCTTAATCTATATTTAAAATAATGTTGATAGTTATCTTATTGTATAGGCTATTTTTTTACGTTGTGAAACGGTAATATTTGGACTCTGCTATCAAATAATTTGAAAGGAAAGAAAATGTGGTCAGCTCATGCACTTGAAGTCATAGACGCAGTTGCTCGAACGGGAAGCTTTAGTGGTGCTGCGGATGAGCTGCATCGAGTCCCTTCAGCGATCAGTTACACAGTAAAACAAGTCGAAGAATGGTTAGCAGTTCCGCTATTCGAACGTCGTCACCGTGATGTGGTATTGACGGAAGCCGGGGTTATCTTTATTAAAGAAAGTCGAAGTGTTATCAAAAAAATGATTGATACTCGACATCAATGCCAACAAGTCGCCAATGGATGGCGCGGACAGTTCAGTATTGCTGTTGATTGCATCGTAAAACCGCAGCGTACGGAACAGCTGATTTTGGATTTTTATCGTCATTTCCCTGATATTGAACTGTATATCCACCCTGAAGTGTTTAATGGAGTTTGGGATGCTTTAGCCGATGGACGTGTGGATGTTGCGATTGGAGCGACCCGTGCTTCACCAATTGGAGAGCGCTATAGTTTCCGTGATATGGGCTTTATGTCGTGGCGTTGTGTTGCGAGCCCCGATCATCCATTAGCAAAAATTCAAGGCAAACTGACGGATGATCAAATGCGTGAATATCCAAGTTTGTGTTTAGAAGATACCTCAAGAAGCTTACCGAAAAGAGATACTTGGGCGCTGGATAACCAACGTCGCTTAGTTGTGCCTTACTGGGAAAGTGGTTTAGCGTGCTTGGAAAATGGCCTGTGTGTGGGAATGGTTCCTGAGCACCGTGCAGCGCCATTGTGTGCAGAAGGCAAGCTTGTTGAGCTGAAATTAGCACAGCCGTTTCCTGAAAGCCCTTGCTGCTTAACGTGGGTTGAGAATGATACCTCTCCAGCGTTGAGATGGCTTCTTGACTATCTTGGTGATAGCGAAACGCTCAACGCGGAGTGGTTTACGAGCTAATGTGCTGAGGTAGACTTAGCGGCGATAATCAATAAATGGACCGTCAGCCACGGAACGGCGCTCAACTAAACGCGGATGAACTTCAATCGTTTGCGCATCTTCGCGTTTATTCACAATACGATCGAGCAACATCGCAAACGCCATTTGACCTAAACGCTCTTTTGGCTGGTGGATTGTGGTTAATGCAGGCGTGAAATAGCGTGCATTACGCACGTTATCATAACCAATAATGGAAATATCTTGAGGGACACGTAATCCCATCTCGTCAGCCGCACAGATTGCCCCCATCGCCATGATGTCTCCACCACAGAAGACTGCCGTTGGGCGGTGCTTGTTACTGAGGATCTGCATCATCGCTTTATAGCCTGATTCTGGCTCGAAATCCCCTTGAACAATCCATTCATCTTTTAATGTGACTTTGGCTTCTTCCATGGCTTTTTTGAAGCCGGTTAAACGCCCAATACCTGTATTTCTTTCGAGAGAGCCAGGGATCACGCCAATTTCACGGTGACCACGGTCAATAAGGTAACGACCCGCTAAGTAACCACCGTGGAAAGAGTTATCAATAATACTGTCAGTGAAATCCCCGCGAGAGGTACCCCAGTCCATGACGACCATTGGGATATTTCGGTAATCTTCCAACATACCTATCAAGGTGTCAGGATATTCTGAACACATCACAAGTAGCCCATCGACACGTTTTTGTGCCAACATTTGCAAGTACGCTTTTTGCTTACCTAAGTTATTGTGAGAGTTACATAAAATTAGAGTATAGCCTTTCTCATAGCAACTATTCTCGACAGACTCGATCACTTCTGCGAAATAGGGGGCTTCACTTGATGTTGCCAACAGACCAATTGATTTGGTGTGGTTGACTTTTAAACTACGCGCAACCGCACTCGGAGAATAATTGAGCTCTTTGATGGCGGCCCAAACGGCTGTTTTTGTATCATCAGCGACAAAACGCGTCTTGTTGATAACATGGGAGACGGTTGTGGTAGAGACGCCCGCACGTTTCGCCACATCTTTAATTGTTGCCATGAGAAGAAAAAACTCCTAACCAAAACTTGGTCTCTAAAATAATTCTAGTTAAATAATTACCTGCATATTGATGCATAGTACCTTTGCTGGCAATAATTTAGCGATTTGTTGTCGATTTTGTCTGATCTAGCGCAAAAACGAAAGAAATAATTGATGTTATAACATGTGATATAGACACTGGTTTTACGTTTTTGTGCATGTATACTGAAATAACCTTTTTATTTTATGGTTATTTGATAATTCAATTTCTTTATATGAGAGGGTCTCATGGATACAGATTTTAAATATGGATTGCTAGCTGCGTTTGGCTCTTTAGCTGTAATTATTTTGTTTGCTGTGCACATTTTCTGATTTCATTTCCATCCTATCTACTAAGGATGAGAAATAATTAAGGGCGAGTATTATACTCGCCCTTAGTCATTTTAGATCTGAACTAAAATTAAGCCAGATTTTCTTCAACAAATTTCCAGTTAACCAACGCCCAGAAGTTTTCTAAGTATTTTGGACGTGCGTTACGGTAGTCGATGTAGTATGCGTGTTCCCAGATATCAACAGTCAGAACTGGCTTATCGTCACCAGAAATTGGTGTTGCCGCGTTAGACGTGTTAACGATAGCCAGGCTGCCATCTGCTTTCTTCACTAACCAAGTCCAACCTGCACCGAAGTTTTTAACTGCGGCATCAGTGAATTGCTCTTTGAACTGAGCAAATGAACCGAATGCTTTGTTGATAGCTTCTGCAACTTTACCAGTTGGCTCGCCACCTGCATTTGGAGCCAAGCAGTGCCAGTAGAAAGTGTGGTTCCAAACTTGAGCCGCGTTATTGAATACGCCAGCTTCAGAAGTTTTAATGATTTCTTCTAAAGACAGACCTTCAAATTTGGTGCCTTTGATCAGGTTATTCAGGTTAACAACATAAGTATTGTGGTGCTTACCGTAGTGGTATTCTAAGGTTTCAGCAGAGATATGAGGTTCTAAAGCATCTTTAGCATAAGGTAGAGCTGGTAATTCAAAAGACATTGCGTACTCCTTGATTGCTTTTATTCAGTGTTTAGGGTGTTTGCTCGTAAAATGAGCGAAATTAAATGTACTTCTATTAATTAATCTACTTCTAGTGTAGTGACGTCGAACCGTGGTGAGCTATTGCGCCGCATTGTAAGTCATGATTTATCATAACAGAATACAGGTTACAGTAAGAAAAAACCTGTTCCATGATGCTATTTATGCCTTAATTGTTAGTAAGTTGCATAATAATTATTCCACTGCGTGTCGTTATTGTCATTGGAGAGCAGGGAAATACATCAAGTGTTATTAATTTGCTAATATATTAACAAATAACTCCCATGATTACACGGCAAAAACACCCAGAGTGAATTTTTTATAGTAAAAAGAAAACGTTGCTATTTGCTTTTCACCTTTTGAGTACAGCAAATAGGAGTGCTATAGTATTCACCTTATAAAACTGGCATATTGTATGAAACAATCACGGAACAATTTGCGATGTTTTGACTATGCCGGCGATTACACCGGTCAATGTGTTCTGTCTAATGAGTTGCCTTGCAAATGATTCAAAGTGGCTCAGTGACTGCAAAATCAGCACCCACGTTTTAGGATATAAAATGACAACTATCGAAAAAATTGAGCGCCAAGTTAAAGAAAATCCAATCTTATTATACATGAAAGGCTCTCCAAAACTGCCTAGCTGCGGTTTTTCTGCTCAAGCTGTTCAAGCTCTGTCTTCTTGCGGTGAGCGTTTTGCTTACGTTGATATTTTACAAAACCCAGATATTCGTGCAGAGCTACCAAAATATGCTAATTGGCCAACATTCCCACAGTTATGGGTTGATGGTGAGTTAGTTGGCGGTTGTGACATTATCGTTGAGATGTTCCAACGCGGCGAATTACAAGCTCTGATCAAAGAAACTGCAGACAAATACCGTCCAGCAGATGAAACCATCACTGAGTAATTAAATGGTTGAATAGGCTTTAATGCTTATATTGATGAAAACCGTATTAGCCTAAAACTAATACGGTTTTTTTGTATTTAGGGGGCGAGGTTATTGAGGCTCACTAGGTAGTGGCCATCCACCTAATTTTTTCCATTTATTGACTAACTCGCAAAATAATAGCGCGGTACGGTTAGTATCGTATAGGGCACCGTGGGCTTGCTTGCCATCAAATGGAATACCTGCGGTGACACACGCTTTTGCAAGAATGGTTTGTCCAAAAACTAATCCACTCAGTGCGGCGGTATCAAAGGTTGCGAAGGGATGAAATGGGTTACGTTTTAACCCAGAGCGTTCTGCCGCATTCATAACAAAGCTGTGATCAAAATTTGCGTTATGAGCCACCATGATCGCGCGATTGCAATCGGTATTCTTCATACCTTTTCGAATTGTTTTAAAAATGGCATGTAATGCTTCATATTCACTCACTGCACCACGTAGGGGATTCGAGGGGTCAATACCTGTGAACTCCAGCGCAGAGGGCTCCAAATTCGCACCTTCAAATGGTTCTACATGAAAATGCAGCGTTTCATCAATGGCTAGCCAGCCATCTTTGTCCATTTTGAGTGTAATGGCCGCTATCTCTAATAGACCATCAGTTTTAGGGTTGAACCCACCAGTTTCAACATCTATAACGACAGGGTAGTAACCCCGGAAGCGGTTAACCAGTGAGTTAGGGTTGTTTTTTTCAGACATTAGGCTTTCAATTTACAGTTTCTGGTTGGCTTTCATTATGCCAAAGGGAATGCATTTTTGCAGGTAGATACTGAAGATATTTTAGGTGATGGTTATCACCACCTAAAATATAAAATGTATGTGAGGGATTAATTTCCTAATCCTTTGCTTGCACTTTTGTTTTCGATAAGCTCAATTTTATAGCCATCTGGATCTTCAACAAATGCGATAACGGTTGTACCACCTTTGACTGGACCAGCTTCACGAGTGATATTTCCACCTGCTTGACGAATGTCTTCACAGGTTTTAGCAACATCATCAACACCTAATGCAATATGGCCATAAGCATTACCTAAGTCATATTCTGTTACGCCCCAGTTATAAGTTAACTCGATAACAGCACCTTCACTTTCATCACTGTAACCGACAAATGCTAAAGAATATTTGTATTCTGTATTTTCGCTCGTGCGCAGTAAGCGCATACCTAATACTTTGGTGTAAAAATCAATGGAGCGTTGCATGTCGGTAACACGGAGCATGGTATGTAGTAAGCGCATAATAGTAGTTTCCCTATAAATTCTTCAGGCAATAATACTTAAAGTCGAATCGATTTATCTATTAATATAACGTGACAATATGACTAAATACAGCGATTGAGGTTTATTTTTTAGTCATATCATGGCTATACTCAATTCGAGGGAGTATATCATAATTTTATGTTTATATTACGGGTGGTTAACGATGGCAGAACAACTTGAGTTTTTTGATATTCCAAGCCCTTGCCGTGGGATATGCCAGACCAACGAGCAGGGATATTGCCGAGGTTGTTATCGAACCCGAGATGAACGTTTTGGTTGGTTGCAGCTAACTAACGCAGAAAAACGTCATGTCATCCGTTTATGTCGCCAGCGATTTTTAAGAGTAAATAATAAGAAAGTGGCTCAAGAAGAGATGAATGATCCTCAACAACCTCTATTTTGATTGATAATAAAACTATTAAAAATAAGATAATTCAATCAAAAATCAATTCATTTAGATTAATTCAAGTAGTTACATTTCAATAAAATTTTATTTATTCAAAACGATGATGAAGTTCATTTAAATCAACTGTAAATGACATAATTTTAAGAATAACTATATTACTTTGTTTTTGAAGGGTTTATTTGACATTGCATTTTTTATTGTTAGTTGTAATTACTATAAGGGTTAAAATAGATAGATTCGAAAGAAGAGTAAGGCTATTCTTATTAATAAGATAATTGATAGATTGTCTTATTAAGTGATTATATTGTTTTTATATGAAAAATCATGGAGGAAAGTAAGATGTATATCACTCAATGATTTATTGATGCTCACTATATATAGGTATTTATGAGGTATTGGCTCAATAAAAGGTTGTAAAGATAAAAGGGAGTTAATATATAATTCAAAAAATAATATGTATTTGGTATATTTTTTAGACATTATAATTATATAAAGGAGGGTAAATTGGAATCTCAAATTGGAACTGAATTATCTCGTGTAGTCCGTATGTGGCGAGCATTGATTGACTATCGCCTCAAACCACTTAAACTCACGCAAACACATTGGGTAACACTGCATAATATTAGCCAGTTACCGCCCGAGCAGTCGCAGATTCAATTGGCAAAGGCAATTGGTATTGAGCAACCTTCCTTGGTCAGAACATTGGATCAATTAGAAGAAAAAAGGCTCATTTCTCGTCATACATGTGCGAATGACCGACGTGCTAAGAGAATCAAACTCACAGAGGAATCGGAGCCTTTCATCAAAACGGTTGATCAAGTGATTAATAATACTCGGACAGAAATTTTAAGTAATATTAGTCATGATGAACTAAGTCAGTTATCTTTATTACTGCTAAGATTGGAGAAAAATATTCTACGCTTACAGAATGATTCATAGATTAATAATTGTATTTTATAATTTATTTTTCATTCGATGAATATAATTCGCATAAACATATATTAATCTAATAACTATAGCCACCATTCACATAATATGTGCTTCTATCTAGGTACATGATTTTATTATGTGAGGCGGCTTTGTATTTCACTACTATGAGTTGATTTTTAAATATATGGGATATTAAGGTGTAAAAATATGAATAAAAAATGTGGCTCAAGAAAGATAGAGAATTCAAATTGTATAAATTACATTTTACTTGAATGATATCAATCACAAACATTTAATAAATTTCCGCAGTGGAACTCATAGACAAAAAGATAGTAAAGAGCTCAGATTCGATAAAAAATATTATTAATAAGCTAAAAAGTAAAACGATAATTATGATTTAAATAAAAAATGCGTTCATCGATTAATTAGTCGGTGAACGCATTTTATCTTAAACTTATATCAAATTAGCGGGGTGACACAGTAACTGTATTTCCGCTGTTTGCGATCATAACACGCTGACCTACACGGAAAGCGGCAGGATCTTGTTTTTGAACCACAACAATGTTTTTACCACTGTCTAAACGGATTTCAAGCTGCACACCTTGGCTTTTATTTAGGGCACCTTGTGCTTGTTGACCCGCTAAACCACCCGCGATTGCACCAGCTGCTGTTGCTAGCGTTTTACCAGTACCGCCACCGACGGTATTACCCAATAGACCACCGATAACTGCACCACCAATTGCTCCAATCACGTTACCATCTTCGCCCGCTTGAATGGTAACTGGGCGTGCATTGAGTACCGTACCATAAGTTACAGTTTGGACTTGTTTAGCATCTTGAGCTGAAATAGTATCACCAGAAAGCGTACTTGTATTGACACAGCCAGATAACGCAACAACCGCAGCAACACCTACAAAAACTTTCTTAAGCATAATAACTCCTATGAGACTTGCTGTTCGTGGTAGTAACGTAGTATCGAAGATTTGTTCTTACCATAAGCACAACAACATCAAAATTTGTTTTAGATAACAGAGCCTAGACTACTAATTTTGAATTAAATAATTCATCAACACTAGGTAAAATATCTCAAATTCCACCCAAAATCCCAATTCAAGGCACCCTTTGCTAAAGAGTCATCTATTTGTTGACTATTTTAGAACATCAATTTATGGCAAAGGCTAAATATGGAATTTTCACCTGTAATAAAAACTACTCACCTTAAGGTGTAGCAGATAATTACAGAATGAACCATTATAAATCAAATTAAATAAATGAGAGATAGCAAAGTGACTCATTGCTGCTATTTTGCTCACTATTTTAATCTCTTCTATCAATTATTTATTATTCCTGCGAAGCGCTACGAGAAATTGAATCGATCAGTTGACAAATTTTTCTCTAAAAGCACAATCTTTCCTAGTTTATCTCATCGAGTGAATAGACACGTTAAAGGGAATAATGATGATTAAATCGGGTCGCTATATCGGTGTTATGTCAGGAACCAGCCTAGATGGTGTTGATGTCGTATTAGCTGCAATTAATGATAAGTTTGTTGCAGAGCAAGCTAGCTTGAGCGCCGCATTTCCGATTGAGCTGAAAAAGCGCATTCTCAATATCTGCCAAGGGCAAGAAACAACACTTTCTGAATTGGGAAAAATAGACAGAGAACTTGGCACAATATATGCCGATGCCATTAATCAGCTGCTTCATCAAACGGGTCTATCTCCCGAAGATATTATTGCGATTGGTTGTCACGGGCAAACGGTTTGGCATGAACCTGATAGTGAAACACCATTTACTATGCAGATTGGTGATAACAATCGCATAGCGGCATTAACGGGAATAACGACTGTGGGGGATTTTCGCCGCAGAGACATGGCTTATGGTGGACAAGGTGCTCCGTTAGTTCCTGCATTTCATTTAGCCGTATTAGGGCATCCGACAGAAAAACGTATAGTGCTTAACATTGGCGGGATTGCTAATGTTACTGCATTGCTGCCAAATGCATATGTAAAAGGCTATGACACAGGGCCTGGTAATATGTTAATGGACACTTGGGTCTGGCGTAACAAGCAACAAGCGTATGATAAAGATGGTGAATGGGCAAAAACAGGAACCGTGAACCAAGCATTATTAAATGTGATGCTTAATGATAGTTATTTTAAACGTTCGGCTCCTAAAAGTACTGGGCGTGAATATTTTAATATGCAATGGCTAGAACAGAATTTGGCGCATTTTCAATTGCTATCTCCTGAAGACGTTCAAGCAACATTGTGTGAATTGACCGCCGTATCTATAGTGGATCAAGTTAAGTTATGTGGTGGCTGCGAGCGATTAATTGTTTGTGGCGGCGGCGCTCAAAATAAATTCTTAATGTTGCGATTAGCAACATTACTGCCGGGTATTGAAGTCGCGCCAAGTGATAAATATGGGCTGAGTGGTGATGATATGGAAGCTCTGGCATTTGCTTGGCTTGCCGCTCGCACAGTTTCAGGCTTATCAGGTAGCCTTGCATCAGTAACGGGCGCAAGCAGAGATAGTGTATTAGGTGCGATATACCCCGCGAATGTTGATATAAAATAACCGCTTGAAAGGACAGTAAAATGAACGAACTTGAAGAGATCGATCTTGCTGCGGTACGACGTGAATATACAAAAGGTGGATTGAGACGCAAAGATTTAACGCCAGATCCTATTCCATTGTTTGAGCGCTGGTTAAAGCAAGCCTGTGAAGCGCGATTAACTGACCCGACAGCAATGTGTGTGGCAACAGTTGATGAAACAGGGCAGCCTTATCAACGGATCGTATTATTAAAGCACTTCGATGAAAACGGATTAGTCTTTTATACCAATTTGGGAAGCCGTAAAGCACAGCATTTAGAGCATAACAATAAAATCAGTTTGCATTTTCCATGGTATCAATTGGAACGCCAAGTTCATTTTACAGGTGTTGCTGAGCGTTTAAGCCCTATTGAAGTACTGAAATATTTCCATAGCCGCCCAAAAGATAGCCAAATCGCCGCTTGGGCATCAGCTCAATCTTCACGGATTTCGGCGCGTGGAATCTTAGAAGGGAAATTTTTAGAACTTAAGCAGAAATTCAAAAATGGTGAGGTTCCATTACCGAGTTTTTGGGGGGGCTATCGCGTTGTTTTTAACAGTGTCGAATTTTGGCAAGGTGGCGCTCACCGCCTGCATGACCGCTTTCTGTACCAAAGAGAAGGGGATGGCTGGGTAATTGACCGATTAGCCCCGTAATAAATGGTTTTTTAGCTGGCGCTTAATTGATATGCGCTTTATGCTATAGCCTCGTTTAAGAAAATTGACAAATCATACTGGCGAGCCTTTGAGCTAAGCCTCATTTTGTCAATTTTCTACATTAAAATAGATAGACAAAATTCAACTGATGGAGTCATTGATGTCTAGCAATAACCTGATTAAACAATTGCAAGAGCGGGGCCTCGTTGCCCAGGTAACGGATGAGGATGCGTTAGCAGAGAGACTGGCGCAGGGCCCTATCTCTCTCTATTGTGGCTTCGACCCTACCGCCGATAGCTTGCACTTGGGACATCTGGTTCCTTTGCTGTGTTTAAAACGATTCCAACTAGCCGGGCACAAGCCTGTGGCGTTGGTCGGTGGCGCAACGGGCCTTATTGGCGACCCGAGCTTTAAAGCTACTGAACGTAAATTAAACACCACAGAAACCGTTCAAGAGTGGGTAGAAAAAATCCGTAACCAAGTTTCACCATTCCTTAGTTTTGATTGTGGTGAAAACAGCGCACGCCTAGCTAACAACTATGATTGGTTTGGCAAAATGGATGTGCTGACATTCTTACGTGATATTGGTAAACATTTCTCCGTTAACCAAATGATCAACCGTGAGTCTGTTAAACAGCGTTTAAACCGCGATGATGTAGGTATCTCTTTCACTGAATTCGCCTATAACCTATTACAAGGTTACGATTTTGCGAACATGAATAAAGAAATGGGTGTTGAGTTACAAATTGGTGGTTCAGACCAATGGGGTAACATTACATCTGGTATTGATTTAACTCGTCGTCTGCATCAAAACCAAGTGTTTGGTTTAACTGTTCCACTGATCACCAAAACAGACGGTACCAAGTTTGGTAAAACCGAAGGTGGTGCAGTATGGTTAGATCCGAAGAAAACCAGCCAATATAAATTCTACCAATTCTGGATTAACACAGCGGATGCTGACGTTTATCGTTTCCTGAAATTCTTTACTTTCATGGAATTAAGCGAAATTGATGCGTTGGAAGAAGAAGACAAAAATAGCGGTAAAGCACCACGTGCACAGTATGTATTAGCGGAAGAAGTGACTAAATTAGTTCACGGTGAAGCGGGCCTCGCGGCTGCAAAACGTATTACTGAAAGCTTATTCTCTGGCGCAGTATCTGATTTAACTGAAGCTGACTTTGAACAGTTAGCTCAAGACGGTATGCCGTGCATCACCCTAGAAGATGGTGCAGATCTCCAGCAAGCATTAGTTGATTCAGAACTGGCACCTTCTCGTGGTCAAGCAAGAACGGCAATCAGCTCAAATGCAGTATCTGTGAATGGTCAGAAACAAACTGAACCAATGTATGTATTCACTGATGCTGACCGTTTATTTGGTCGTTATACACTTATCCGCCGCGGTAAGAAAAATGACTGCTTAGTTAACTGGAAATAGCTCTGACGAACCTTTGTAATATATAGCCCGGAAATCTCCGGGCTATTCATATTGGCAAATGGCTACTCACTGATTTCTCTTCATTCGACATAACAATTCTCTGGGTTTCCAATGAAAAGCGTATTATCAATTCAATCCCATGTTGTTTTCGGCCATGCAGGAAACAGTGCTGCTGCATTCCCTATGTGCCGCATGGGCGTAGATGTGTGGCCACTTAATACAGTGCAATTCTCCAACCATACTCAGTATCCACAATGGACGGGCTCAGTATTTCCAGCTCAGCATTTGACAGATATTGTCGAAGGATTAGCAAAAATCCATAAACTGGCAATCTGTGATGCCGTGTTAAGTGGTTATATTGGTTCTGCTGAGCAAGGCAATGATATTCTAGCGATTGTCCAAAAAGTCAAAGCGGCGAATCCGCAGGCACTCTATTTTTGTGACCCAGTGATGGGACATCCAGAGAAGGGATGCATCGTTGCACCAGGTGTCGCTGAGTTTCTTTGCCAACAAGCGCTAGCGGCGAGTGATGTGATTGCACCTAACTTATTAGAGTTAGAAACTTTAGCGAATGAAAAAATCACGACGGTAGAGCAAGCGGTTCAAGCGGCACGTCAATTATGTCAGCAAGGCCCTAAAACTGTATTAGTTAAGCATTTAAGCCGTGCTGGCTATCGTGCAGACCGCTTTGAAATGATCTTAGTCACTGCGGAACACAGCTGGCATGTTAGTCGCCCATTAGTGGATTTTGGTGAAAAACAGCCTGTGGGAGTCGGCGACTTAACGAGTGGTTTAATGTTGGTCAATATCTTAAAAGGTGAGCCACTCGATAAAGGCTTAGAGCATGTTGCCGCAGCAGTCTATGAAGTCATGCTGAAAACCAAAGAAATGGGTGAGTATGAACTTCAGTTAGTTGCAGCCCAAGATTTGATGGTTAGCCCTCAACATAAATTCTGCGCTACTCAGTTAGACTGATTGAGCATAGTAGTAACTTATTAAATATAGTAATAAAAAACAGCACCGAATGGTGCTGTTTTTGTAAATGTATTTCATACAATAGATTACTTTTTCAGTAACCCTTCTGCTTCTAATGCCTCTTGTACTTTTGGACGCTTCGCAATCTTCTCACAATATTCATTCAGATGGCTTAATGCGCTGATATCAACGCCAACTAAACGAGTCCAGTTGGTGACGGTAAACAGATACGCATCAGCAACACAGAAATCACTTTTAGCGACAAAATAAGGCTGATTTTTCAGAATATCATTCACATACTGGAATTTTTTCAGTAAATTTGCGCGAACAACATCTTTATATTCTTCAGGGGTATTTGGCGCAAATAATGGGCCAAAATTCTTATGCAGTTCAGTAGAAATGAAGTTTAGCGCTTCTAACTGATGGTAGCGCTTCATTGAACCAGGCAGGGCAATTAAGTTTCTATTTGGGTTTTGATCTGCAATATATTGAACAATCACAGCACCTTCAGTTAATTGCTCATCATCATCTAAAACAAGAGTAGGAACTTGACCTTTCGGGTTAATCTCTAAGAAGTTTTCACCCGTTTCTGTGATTTTCTCTTTTAAGTTAACACGAACAATACTGAAATCTAATCCTGCTTCACGCAGAATGATATGAGGAGAAAGTGAGCAGGCACCGGGAGCGTAATACAATTTCATCATAAAACTCCTAAGTCATAGAATGGTCATCATTATTGTTCTTCCAAGTATACACCAGATTTAAAAAGAGAATTGCCAAAGGATGCGGGATGGCTCTCAATATCTAAAATCACACTAATATATGGCAAGCTTACGATAGACGAGTATTTCTTAGGGAAATTGTCTATTTAATTGATAATTCATTAAAATTAAGAATGTTACAGGAGAGGTCTCTGAGAGGGTTCTGTTATAATTTTGTCTCTCATTGAGCTATTCTCTCAATCCTTAGTCACATTTTATGAGCTGTCAAAATGGCATCCATTTTTAACAATCTTAATTACTTAACCAAGCTAGATGCCATCTTAATGGCTCATAAACCGAATAGTAGTAAAGGATTAAAACGCTTTATTCTTGAATTTTGGTTTTTTGGTTTAATTAATGCTCGTTCTTGTCTGTTTGCTGGATTCTTCTTTTTGGCTTTATTCCTAGTGCCAGCGAAAGGGATTCTAGGTATTCCTCGATATGATGTTTTGCTGATTTTCGCAGTCTCTTTTCAAGCACTTTTAGTATGGTCAAAGTTAGAAACGTGGGATGAGCTAAAAGCTATTTGTGTATTCCATTTAGTGGGCTTTATGATGGAGTTATTCAAAACCTCGGCGACAATTGGTTCATGGCAATATCCTGATGAGGCGTATACCAAACTTTGGGGAGTTCCACTGTTTACTGGGTTTATGTATGCGGCAGTTGGTAGCTATATCATCCAATCATGGCGTTTTTTTAATGTCAGAATTGAACATTATCCACCTTATTGGATGGCGACATTAGTGGCTTTAGCCATTTATATTAACTTTTTCAGCCATCACTATATTGATGATTATCGCTGGTACTTAACGGCGTTTATATTTGGTTTGTATGCCCGCAGTGTAGTGTTTTACACCCCATTAGATAAAGAACGTAAAATGCCGCTATTGCTTGCATTTATGCTGATAGGGTTCTTTATTTGGCTGGCGGAAAACTTCGGGACGTTCTTTGGTGTTTGGCAATATCCAAATCAAATCGGAGCATGGTCGATGGTACATGCGGGGAAATGGGGGGCATGGTCGTTACTGGTGATCGTGACTTTCACGATTGTGGTGCATCTCAAACACATAAAAAGTTGTGTATCCATAGCGCGCTAGCAATGAACTTTTGTTAAAGACGGAGGTAATTTCCCCCGTCTTTTAGCCATTACAAATCTTGTCGCCACGCATCAATGGATAATGGCTCCCCAAAATGGCTTTCAATCAGACGACGCGTCACATCATGAAGTGGGGCCGCTAATACTTCAGCTGTATTTCCTCGCTCAACGACTTCGCCTTTATCCATCACGAGCATTTTGTCACTAATATGCTTCATCATGCCTAAATGTTGGGTTACGTAAATATAAGCGATATCTTGCTTAGCTTGTAAATCGAGCATTAAGTTGATTATCTGCGAACGCATCGACATATCTAGCGAGGCAAGTGCTTCATCTGCCACGATAATTTCTGGTTGCAGAATTAACGCGCGGGCGAGGGCGATCCGTTGTTTTTGACCCGATGCTAGCATATGTGGGTAATATTCTGCGTGGTCAGCCAGTAATCCTACTTGGCGTAATGTCTGGATAATGCGTCTTTCCCGCTCAATACCAGTAAGGTTAGTATTCAGTTTTAAGGGCAATTCCAGGGTTTGACCAATACGCTGGCGCGGGTTTAATGAAGTACTTGGGTCCTGAAATATCATGCGAATACGTTGGCTTCGGTAGCTATAATCCCCAAAATTTAACCGTTGGCCACGGATCAAAATCTCTCCGCCAGAAGGCTCTGTCACCCCAGACAACATACGAGCAAGCGTGGATTTCCCTGAGCCATTAGCGCCGATGATAGCTAAAGTCTGCCCCGCTTGTAGGTTGAAACTCAGCGGTTTGACGGCTTGTAATTCATGGCGACGAAATAACCCCTCACGAAAACGGAACGTTTTTGTCAGGTTACGTACCTCAAGTAACGTTTCCATTAGGGTTGTTCCTCGGTATTCAGTGGATAATGGCAGGCAACCAGATGCCCCTTAATACTGCGTAGTGGTGGTGCATCGATACAGGTTCGTTGCGCATAGGGGCAACGAGGCCCCAAACGGCAGCCAATCGGTAAGTGTTCCAATGAAGGGATAGCCCCAGGAAGCGTATTTAAACGACCTTTATGAGGGATCGGGCTTTCAAAATCAGGAATAGAGCGAATCAGTGCCTGCGTATAAGGGTGGCGAGGTCGCTGTAAAATATCATTCGGTGTGGCGCTTTCTACAGTCTGACCGCAATATAGGACATTAATTCGGTCAACCAATTTAGACATCATTTCCATATCGTGGCTGATCAGCAAAATTCCCATATTATTGTTTTGGTTTAATTTATCTAATAAACGGAAAATTTGTGCCTGCGTGGTGGATTCCATCGCGTTGGTGGGCTCATCCGCAATCAACAAGCGAGGCTGATTGGCAATCGCAATGGCGATCATCACTTTTTGGCATTCACCATCCGTCAGCTCGTACGGATAACTATGCATAATGTCTTTGTGATCTTTGATACCGACACGGTGCAATAATTCAATTGCGCGGCGTTTTCGCCAATTAAAGCGCTGCCACCAACGCCCTTTGTATGTCCAGCCGGGGATTGATTGAATCAGCTGTTTTCCTATATCGGCAGCAGGGTCAAGACAGGATTGCGGCTCTTGGAAAATCATCGAAATATTATGACCAATCAGGCGACGACGCTTACGTGGGCTGAGCTTTAATAGATCAATGTCTTGGAAGCGAAAACGGTCAGCAGTCACGCGGATATTATCTTTGGTGATCCCACAAATGGCTTTAGCAATTAAGCTTTTACCTGACCCAGATTCACCCACTAAGCCACGAACTTCTCCTTCAGATAAGGTCATGGAGACACGGTCAACGGCTTTGACGGGACCATTAGCTGTCATAAACTCAATAGTTAAATTACGAATATCAAGTAATGGCATTATTCCACCCCCGAATTAATCGCTCGGTGCAGTCCATCACCCAGTAAGTTCACAAATAAGACACTCGACATAATCGCAACGCCGGGCAAAATGACTGTCCACGGTGCCACATAAATCAACTCTAACGTATCGCCTAGCATCGCACCCCATTCAGATGATGGGAGTTGCGCCCCTAAATCTAAAAAGCCTAATGCCGCAATATCCAAAATTGCAATGGAGAGGGCGCGGGTTAATTCAGTGACCAAAATAGGGGTGATATTTGGCAGTACCGTGTACCACAAAATAAAGATGTTTGATGCGCCATCTAAACGTGCCGCCACGATGTACTCTTTATCTAGCTCATCATGCACGGCAACATAGATAGTACGCACCATACGGGGGATCAGCGCGAGGCAAATCGCAAGCATCGCATTGGTTAAGCTGGCACCCATAAATGCTACCACGATGATCGCCAATAGTAGAGAAGGAATCGATAGCAAGGTATCCAAAACGTGGTTAAAGACAGCGGACTTGAGTCCACGGGTCATACCCGCGAGGCAACCTAACACTAAGCCGATTATTGTCGCAATCGCAGTGACCAACAAGGCTGAGCCGAATGTGGATTTAGTACCAATTAAGAGACGGCTTAAAATATCACGTCCTAAATCATCCGTACCAAAGAAGAAAGCCACTTCACCATAGTGTGACCATGATGGTGGCGTAATTTGGTAACCTAAAAATTGTTGGTCGATGGCATAAGGTGCTAAATAAGGGCCCGCAAAACAGAGGACGATTAAAAAAATCACCCCAAAAAAGCCGATCATTGCCAGTATGTCGGAGGAGAAAATATTCCACACCACCCGTGTCGGGGATGGCATTTTCTGTTCACGATAAAAATTATCTGAGGACATACCAATCCTTATGTTTTAACGGGTCCATCATTGCGCCTAAAATATCGGATAACACGTTCACGGTGATCACCAATGCGCCAATTAACATCACGCCAGCAGAAATCGCTGAGTAGTCTCCTTGACGGATTGCAGTGACCAACCAGCGACCTAATCCCGGCCAGTTAAATACTAATTCTGTCACCATGGTTAATGTTAGCATCGTGGAGAATTGCAGCCCCAATTTCGGGATAATTGGCGGTATTGCGTTATGAAAAATATGGCGGCGAATAATTTTAAAGCGAGAAAGCCCACGAGTAGCAGCGGCTTTAACATAGTTACTGCTAGCCACTTCATCCGTACTAATACGGACTAAGCGAATGACTTCTGTGGTTGGCGCTAAGGCGAGTGTGAGTACTGGCAGGATCATATGTTCTAACACATTGATAATCATATCTTTACGGTATGGCGAATCCGAAAGCCATGCATCCACAAGGGCAAAGCCTGTTACTGGCTTCAGGTTATAAAGTAGGTCGATTCGCCCAGAAACGGGCAGCCATCCTAAGTGAAGCGAGAAAAATAGGGTTAGTATTAACGCTAAAACGAATACAGGCACGGAAAAGCCCAATAGGGCGAAAGTGCTGATTGCAATATCAACGGGTTTGTTTCGCCAGAATGAGGCAATCATCCCTAGTGGGATCCCGACAAATAACGCAAATAAAAAGGCGAGAATACACAGTTCCATAGTAGCAGGGAATGTGTCTTTTAGTTGCTCGGTGATAGGCTCCCCATTAATGCTAGAGACGCCGAAATCGAAATGCAATAAACCATCAAAATAGAAGATATATGCATCAATGAGTGATGCGCCGCTAAGAGGCGCATTTGGCGTGAAGTAACTTAAGCTGAAACTGACCAGCGACAAAAAGAAGACCGTCACCAGTAATAGCAGAAATCGTCTCAGTGAGTAGATGATCATGGTTGCGGCTCCTGCTGCCGAGGTGGTGCTTTTTTCGGCTCCTGCATTTCGCGATAAACGCCAGCAAATGAAGTATTGCCGAACGCGCTGATCACCAATCCTTTCATATCAAAACGATAAGCTTGTAAACGCAGCGAGTAAGCTAATGGCAATATAGGCAGTTCTTCCGCGAGAATTTGTTGCGCTTGATGATAGTAATCAATGCGGTCTGCCAGCTCTTGCGTCAGTAAGGCTTTATGCAAAACGTCATCAAATTTAGAATCACACCAATGGCTTAAGTTGGTTTGTGAACCAATGGCGGCGCAACTGAGCAGTGGGCGGAAGAAACTATCTGGATCATTACTGTCCGTTGTCCAACCCGCTAGTGTCATGTCATGGGAGCGATCCATTAATTGATTTTCTTGGAAGCGACCTTCCACTGAGCGGATACTCATGACGATCCCCACTTGGGCAAGGTCTGCTTGAATTAATTCCGCCATTTTCAATGGGCTAGGGTTATAAGACTGGGAGGCGACAGGAACCCATAATTCCAATTTTAATTTTTCTAACCCCATTTCCTGCAGCATTTGTTTGGCAAGTTCAGGATTGTAATCGGTTATTTTTGTTTGATTATCAAATGCCCAAGATGCACGGGGGAGAATCGATGATGCCGTCTCTGCGGTACCATAATAAATGGACTGCATGAGTCGCTCATTATTAATTGCATAAGAAATTGCTTGGCGAACCTTGAGTTGGTCGAGAGGCGGCTTGCTTGTATTAAACGCAAGATACGCAATATTCATTCCCGAACGCATGGAAATACGTAGGCGAGGGTCATCACGTAGCACTTTTAACTGACTTGCGGCTGGGTAGGCGAGGACATCGCACTCACCAGTGAGCAGCTTAGAAATGCGTCCTGTACCACCCGCTCCCATATCCACCACCACTTCTTCCATGCGTGGTTCACCTTTCCAGTAATCTTTATTACGCAATAAACGGACAAACTGTCCAGCTTGGTAATCATCAAAATAGAATGGTCCAGTACCTACAGGGCGCCAATCAATCATCTCTTGGCGATTGCTAGCCGAAAGCTCATCCGCATATTCCGCAGATAAAACGGGCGCGTAGTGAGTCGCCAAGTGCCATAAAAATGAGGCATCTGGGGATTTTAATCGAAACTCAACGGTGTAGTTATTCAGTTTTTTAATACTTTCGACGCTGCTCGCAAATTGCAAACTGTCAAAATAGGGGTAGCGCCCGCCATTAATGAAATGGTAAGGATTGCTGGTTTCAAACATGCGGGAAAAACTGAATACCACATCATCTGCATTCATATTACGCGTTGGTGTAAACCAAGGTGTGGTTTGAAACTTAATGTCCTTTCTCAGATGTAGCCGATAGGTCGCACCATTATCTAAAACTTCCCAGCGGGAAGCCAACTCTGGGATCAGGCGATATGTAAAGGGGTCAACATCCAGTAAGCGGTCATACAGTTGTGCGCCTAGGGGATCAATAATTAACCCGCTACTGGCGAGTTGTGGGTTAAATGTGGTGACAATGCCATTGACGCAGTAAATAAAGCCATTTTGGCGAATATCGGCCGGGACATCATTGGCAATGGTGTCTTTGTAGCTTATGTCTGTTTGCTCTGCCAATGTTGAAAGAGAAACAGTAAATAAAAACCAAAGAGTTAAAAGGCGCATAGAGC
This sequence comes from Providencia sp. JUb39, assembly GCF_012272845.1. Taxonomy (NCBI): domain Bacteria; kingdom Pseudomonadati; phylum Pseudomonadota; class Gammaproteobacteria; order Enterobacterales; family Morganellaceae; genus Providencia; species Providencia sp. JUb39. The sequence continues at coordinate 1,766,354 of NZ_JAAWXD020000001.1, forward strand.
TAATATCGTTGACCTGAATTGCCTTATTGTAGCGTAAAAATAGGGTAACAGGGTATAAGCAAAATTTGTGGTGATATTTTGTACATAGCGCTGTGGGTAGTGAAGATTTTTAACTGTAAATGAGAATCAACAAGTTTATATCTAATTGTAATGGTTACTATTATTTTTAATTTAATCTTAATGAGAAATAATCGCATTAAAATGCTTTACAAATGATACTAATAACCATTATCATCAATTCAGTCTCTTGAGTGCTTAGCTTTAGCAGACAAGGCATGACATTGCTCACATTGCTTCCAGTGTTTTATTGCTTTCAGTGTTTTAGTTATATAGCCAGCTCGGGTGCTGGCTTTTTTTTTGCATAAAAATCAGCTTTCCAAGCTAATGTGATGTTTTTTAATTAATCCTCGAAATTGGTCATAACTCAGTGATAAGCATTGGGCTGCTTTACGCTGATTAAAATTGGCTTGGCGTAGCGCCTCTTCAACATATTGTTTTTCCGATTCTAATTGCCATTGGCGTAAGTCAAAGGGAAAAACGGGTGCTAATTTTGGGTTTTCTGATGATGCTGCGGGTATCTCATGAAGCTCTGCTAGTTTCTCACCAAAGGGATCTAAAATAATCGTATCCACCGGTAAGTCACTTTCCCCATGCCGATAAACTGAACGCTCGACAACATTTTTCAGTTCGCGAATATTACCTGGCCAAGAATAGCGCATCAGTGTCTGCTGGGCGTTGTCAGAAAATCCAGTGAAATAATCACGCTTTAGCTCACGTACCATACCAATGGCAAAGTGCTCAGCCAATAACAGAATGTCAGGAATACGTTCACGTAATGGCGGCATGCGGAGCACTTCAAAGGCAATTCTATCTAGCAGGTCAGCGCGAAAAAGCCCTTGGCGAGCCAATTCTGGAAGGTTGGCGTTAGTGGCACAGACCAAACGAACATCCACTTTTAATGACTGACTTCCGCCTACACGCTCTAATTCGCCATATTCAATCACACGTAACAGTTTTTCTTGTACAGACATCGGCGCGGTTGCCAGTTCATCAAGGAACAATGTGCCTTTATCTGCACGTTCAAAGCGACCTTGATGGCGTTTCTGGGCCCCGGTAAACGATCCTGCTTCATGTCCAAATAATTCAGAATCCAGCAAGTTCTCATTGAGTCCGCTGCAGTTTAAGGAGATAAAAGGCTCTTGCCAGCGGGGAGATAGATAGTGAAGGCGATCCGCGATTAACTCTTTACCTGTTCCTCGTTCGCCAATAACAAGGACAGGTTTATTTAGCTTGGCAAGCTCAGAAGCTCGTTCTAGGACATCGAGGAAATTACTCGATACACCAAGAATAGTATTGTTAGTCTCTTTCATGGTTATTTTTACCAAATTTTGGTTAATTTTACCTGTGGTTAACTATAGTACAAATAACCGCCGATAGGTATCGAAATGATATTTTTGTTATTTATTAGCTGGTTATGTAATTCTGGAAAAGTTGGCACGCCAATTGCTATCTTAGAGTTGTAAAAGATTTTGATTGAAATAATTATCGGTTTAATAATTTCAATTTTATATTCATGGAGCATCACGTATTGGTTGGACGCCAACATCGGGTTGAGGCTCTACAGAAAGATAACATCCATCAAGAGGATATAAATTATGGGTATTTTTTCACGTTTTGCCGACATCATTAATGCCAACATTGCTTCACTGCTTGATAAAGCTGAAGATCCGCAGAAAATGATCCGCCTGATGATTCAGGAAATGGAAGACATGTTAGTGGAAATCCGTTCCACCTCAGCACGTACCTTAGCTGAGAAAAAAAGTTTAGAGCGCCGCGTTGAGATGGGCGAAAAACAGATTGCTGAATGGCAAGAAAAAGCGGAGTTGGCATTAATCAAAGATAAAGAAGATTTAGCTCGCGCAGCATTGATTGAAAAACAAAAAGTCAGTGCCATGGTCGATACGCTAAAACATGAACTGATTATTGTTGATGAAACGCTGACTCGCTTAAAAGGCGAAATTACGGAATTAGAAAATAAATTGCAAGAAACGCGTGCAAAACAGCAATCAATGACCGTACGTTTAGAAGCGGCACAATCAAGCCGTAATGTTCGTCGCCAGTTAGACAGTGGTAAACTGGATGAAGCAATGGCGCGTTTTGAACAGTTCGAACGTCGCATTGACCATATGGAAGGCGAAGCGCAAAGCTACGGTATTGGTAAACAACGCTCTTTAGAACAGCAATTTGCTGAGTTAAAAGCGGATGATGAAATTAGTGCACAGTTAGCCGCGCTTAAAGCTAAAATCAATAAAGACGAATAATATTAACACGCAAGGCGCAGTGATTTCATTGCGCCAGTGCGCTAGGCTAAATAACCATAAATAAGGAAATGTGATGGGCTACGTTTTACTGTCTCTCGTATTAATCATTTTTGTCATTTTTGTTCTGCCGATTTGGTTGTGGCTCCATTATGGTAAGAAAAACAATGTGCAGGGAAGTCAGCTTACTGAAAATGAAGTACAACGTTTGATGCAATTGGCAGAGCAGTCATCGCGTATGCAGCAACGCATCAAAACGCTGGAAGATATTTTAGATGCAGAGCACCCAAATTGGAGGCAAAAATAATGACTAATCTACGCAACCGCAAGTTATATCGCTTAACGGATAAACGTGTTTTTGGTGGTGTTTGTTCCGGTCTCGCTGAATATTTAGAGTTACCGGTTGCTTTGGTCAGAGCATTAGCTGTACTTGCCCTGTTTATGAGTTTTGGATTGACCTTGATTGTCTATGTGGTGATGTGTTTCTTTGTGGAAGCTGCGCCAAGCGGTTACCGAAGTGAACAGGACATTGGGCCAGAAGTCACAACCCTATTGAACCAAATTGATGCTCAGCTACAAGCTGGGGAAATGAAACTGCGCCAAATGGAGCGCTATGTCACCTCGGACACTTACGCTGTGAACAGCAAGTTTCGTCATCTATAACAACTGATTTGCACCATCACATAAATGGGAATAGAGTTTAATGACTGTATTCCCTTTATATTTTTATTGGGAGAGCGAGAACTAGGAGCATTATGAAACGGCTACAAAATGAATTAACTGACTTAATGAACCGTAGCGTTGACCGCCATGTAAGGCTTGCTGTCACTGGATTAAGTCGCAGTGGAAAAACCGCATTCATCACTTCTCTCGTTAACCAACTTCTTAACACCACCACGGGGGCGCGCCTTCCGCTATTTTCAGCGGCGAGAGATAAACGAATTTTAGGGGTAAAACGCATTCCACAGCGCGATATGTCAATTCCGCGTTTCGCTTATGATGAAGGAATTGCATCACTTTATGGCGATCCCCCGCAATGGCCGACGCCTACCCGCGGAGTGAGCGAAATTCGCTTAAAAATTCATTACCGTTCAAATGATTCGTTTGTTCGCCATTTTGTCGATAACTCCTCCCTGTACTTAGAAATTGTCGATTATCCGGGGGAGTGGTTACTGGATTTACCGATGCTAGATCTGAACTATTTAACATGGTCTAGCCAAATGAAAGTGCTACTTAAAGGTAAGCGTGGGGAGCTCGCGAATGAATGGCTACAGCTTTGCCAAAAATGTGACCCATTAGCTCCTGTCGATGAAAATTTATTGGCTGAAATTTCCAATGCTTACACCGCATATTTGCATGAATGTAAGCAACAAGGGCAGCATTTTATTCAGCCTGGTAGATTTGTTTTACCCGGAGAATTAGCGGGAGCGCCGGCATTACAATTTTTCCCATGGCCAGATATCGAAAAATATGGTGAAAAACAGTTAGCGCAGGCGGATAAAAACACTAATATCGGCGCATTACAGCGTCGCTATCAATACTATTGTGACCATGTGGTAAAAGGGTTTTATAAGGACCATTTCCAGCGCTTTGACCGACAAATTGTGCTGGTGGACTGTTTGCAGCCTTTAAATAGCGGTGCAGACGCCTTCAACGATATGCGAATGGCGCTAACGCAGTTAATGCGCAGCTTTCATTATGGAAAACGCACATTGCTCAGACGCATGTTTTCTCCATGCATTGATAAGCTACTTTTTGCCGCCAGTAAATCGGATCACGTCACACCCGATCAACATGCAAACTTAGTCTCATTATTGCAGCAGTTAGTCCAAGATGCTTGGCAAAATGCAGCATTTGAAGGGATCAGCATGGACTGTGTAGGGCTGGCGTCTATTCAAGCGACGGAAAGCGGTATTGTAGACTACAAGGGTGAAAAATTACCGGCTTTAAAAGGTGAGCGACTCAGCGATGGGCAACCCTTAACGTTCTACCCAGGGGATGTCCCTAAGCGTTTACCTAATGAACAGTTTTGGCAGCAGCAAGGCTTTCAATTTGAAAATTTCCGCCCTCGGCCAACGCCGTTAGATCAACCGCTACCACATATTCGCATGGACAGTGCTTTGGAATTTTTGTTAGGAGATAAACTGAAATGAGTGAACCTCTAAAACAGCGCGTAGACTTTGCCGATAAAGCCGATAAGCCAGCCATGGAGCCATTAAAACAAGCGCAAACCTTTGATGAGAAAGCGTTTGAAAAATTTGTGCCGGTCGATATACAAGAAGAACAAGATAGCCTAGATGGTGAAGTTGAAAGTCTTATCAACGAAGCCTTAAAACCTAAACGTAGTTTCTGGCGCAAGCTAGTCGGTGCGGCGGCAGGTATTTTTGGGGTGAGCGTTGTCGCTCAATTAGGCCTTTGGATCCATCAATCATGGATAACCCAAGACTGGACAGCGTTAGGCACCGCGGCGGCGGGGGGCTTAATTGTGGTCGCTGGTGTGGGTTCAGTCATCGGCGAATGGCGTCGCTTGTATCGGCTCAGAGAACGTGCAGAGGAGCGTGATTTTGCACGTGAATTGCTTCATAGCCACGGCATGGGGCAGGGTAAAGCATTCTGTGAAAAGCTCGCCAAACAATCTGCATTACCGATGCAACATCCTGCTATTCAAAGCTGGCAAGCCACGGTTCATGATTCGCATAATGACCGCGAGGTTATTGAACTGTATAGCAAATTAGTTCAACCGATCCTGGATGAGCAAGCGCGTAAAGAGATCAGCCGTTCATCAGCAGAATCTGCCTTGATGATAGCGGTCAGCCCATTGGCTATTGTCGATATGGCATTTATCGCGTGGCGAAACATTCGTTTAATCAACCGCATTGCAGCCATTTATGGTATCGAGCTGGGCTACTATAGTCGGATCCGCTTATTCCGTATGGTGCTGATTAATATTGCATTTGCTGGCGCTTCTGAGCTTATTCGTGAAGTCGGGATGGATTGGTTATCTCAGGATATTACCGCACGCTTGTCGACACGCGCGGCACAAGGAATCGGCGCTGGGCTTCTGACCGCCCGATTAGGCATTAAGGCGATGGAGCTATGCCGTCCATTACCTTGGATAGAAGACAAACCGAAACTGGGTGATTTTCGCCGTCAATTAATTGGCCAGCTGAAAAATACCATTCCCTCAAAAAAAGAGAATCCATAAGCTGTAAATTTGGCTGGCAGGATGAGTTGACAGTTTTAATCATTCTGCTAGTCATGTCTAAAAGGGTAATTCCCTGTCGAATTAATCAACAATCCTCATATTAAAGAAAGAAATGCTGCTGATATTTATTAGAAACTAGACGAGTGTCAACAATATGTGACACGGCTCTGTATTACTGCCCTGTTTAACGCTAAAATATGAGTAATTATGTTCTCTACAAAAGGTTTCATCATGCGCCTCGAAGTGACCTGCCAAGACCGTATCGGTTTAACGCGTGAATTACTTGATCTTTTAGTCCTACAAAACATTGACTTAAAAGGCATTGAAATTTCAGCTCAACGTCGAATTTACCTGAACTTTGCACCTGTAGACTTTCAGGTTTTCAGTACGCTAATGGCAGAGATCCGCCGCATAAACGGGGTAATTGATGTTCGTCGTATCTACTTTATGCCATCCGAACGTGAGCATAAAGCGGTGTGGGCTTTACTCAATTCTTTCCCTGAGCCAGTTTTATCCATTGATAATAAACTGAATATTGAGCTGGTTAACCCAATGAGCTTGCAACTTTTTGGGGTTGATGAAACGAAAATCAAACAGAAATCCTTCTCCCAGTTAATCCCTAACCATGGCTTGCAGCGCTGGTTTGAACGTGAGTCACCAGAACCTTACACCGAACGCATTTCGGTCAAAGGCAGCGATTATTTAATGCAGGTCACACCAATTATTCTCGCCGATGAAGATGGGAAATCTCACTGTACAGGTGCGGTGATCTTACTCAAATCCGTGGCAATTCTTGAAAATCAACGTAAGCAAGTGGCTGAAGTTGATATTGAAAACCGTGGATTTAGCCAGATTGTGGCGGTCAGTCCTGCGATGATCCAAGTCGTTGAGCGAGCTAAACGTGTTGCTATGCTGGATGAGCCGTTGCTGCTTGTCGGGGAAACTGGAACGGGTAAAGACATTCTGGCAAAAGCCTGCCATTTGCACAGTGCTCGTGGTAATGCGCCATTTTTAGGATTGAACTGCGCTTCTATGCCTGATGATGTCGTTGAAAGTGAATTATTTGGTTATGCAGCAGGGGCTTATCCAAATGCGGTTGAAGGGAAAAAAGGCTTTTTTGAGCAAGCTAATGGCGGTACCGTCTTGCTGGATGAAATTGCTGAAATGTCCCCTCAAATGCAAATTAAACTATTACGTTTTCTGAACGATGGAACTTTCAGACGTGTTGGCGAAGAACATGAAGTCAAAGTCAATGTACGCGTGATTTGTGCGACACAGAAGAATCTACCTGAGCTAGTGGAACAGAAAAAATTCCGTGAAGATCTCTATTACCGCTTGAATGTTATAACGCTCACGATCCCACCATTAAGAGAGCGTAGCGAAGATATTAAACCGCTCACGAAAGTCTTTGTGTCTAATTTTGCCAAAGAATTGAACATTGATGAGCCAAAAATCTCACCAGCATTAATTGAATCACTCAGCTCTTATTATTGGCCGGGTAATGTTAGACAATTACGCAATGCGTTATATCAGGGGCTATCTCAATTTAATGGTAATATTCTGGATGTTGATGATATTCAACTTCCTGATGCAGTTAACGCGCCTGCGATTGCTTTAGATACATTAAATGGGTCACTGGATGAAATAACCAAACGCTATGAAGCCTCGGTGTTGGCGAGATTATATCGTGATTATCCGAGTACGCGTAAATTGGCTAAACGTTTAGATATTTCTCATACCGCTATCGCGAACAAATTGCGAGAATACGGGCTCAGTACCAAGAAAGAGCAAGATTAACATGATGAAAAAGCTGTTTAAATTGGGTCTACTTAGCGTATTAATGAGTGTGAGTATTAGCACTGTTGCACAAGAAAAACCGAATAATAAGTTAATTGATAAACTCTGTAAAAATGCAGAGCAATCCATGGAAGATGTGTATGAAAATGGCGCATTAACTCAGTGTCATTTCCCTAATAGCTCGCTACTAAGTGCTTATCAAGAATATCGTAATCTGCTTGGTGATGATAAAAAGTTTTTAGAAGCTAAGTTAGAACCAAACAAAAACAAAGAAGTGATTTGCTCGAATGATAACTGTCCATCTATTATTTATCGATGGAGCGGGGACAAAAAACTAGAAATTGAGCAAAGTTTTCCAGGGGGAGAAACGTACCTCCAATTTATTCAAAATAATAAAGGCACTTCGCTCGAAATAAGATATTTTCCTGACTAACGCCCATTCAGTTAGTTCCAATGAAACATGCCAGATAAATAAGCTCACTCATTCAAAATCAGTTAAAAGAATGGAGTGAGCTTACTAGATTAAACTAAATTTACATATTTTTCATCGTAAAACGACGTCCTGATCATTGCGGGTTGGTTGTTTTTTCTGCTATAAAAATGGTGAGCAAAGCTTTAATTTTTAAATTAACGATAAAAAAATGCTTAAGTCGTGCATTGATTATTAATATTAGCAACGCGGGTTTTATACCTTTAAGGAGTTGCAATGGAACAATTTACGATTAATTTTATTGTCAATTTCAAGCTACGTGAATATATGTCTAAATGTCACTATCAAGGTGATATGTTTGAATCCGCGAATACCGCCGCAGAACTTTATTTAATGAATAAGGCTGCTGCCAATTATTTAGCGAAAAAAAATCGTTTTACGTGGGATGCGTTAGTCAAAAATGGCGTTAAACCACGGGATTTGATTATTGATATTCTCACGTCTTGTTGCCCTGTGACCCAAGAGCAGGCTCAACGGATATTAAGTACGTTGTCGCATTCGTTAGTGAGTATGATGAAAGGAAATATGATTTTTACTAATGTGGTCAACGCGAAAAATCACAAACCACTATTTTGGGCTTATGTTGACTAAAACATGATCGATAACCCCACAACCCCTATCAAATGAAGCCACAATCACCGAAAGCATCGGCGATTGTGGTTCTTCATAATATAAGATTATTTCAGGCTATTTAGCGCGTTGTCATAATCAGGTTCTTCAGTAATTTCAGGCACTAATTGGCTGTAAATCACTTTGTCATTCTCATCTAATACAACGACAGAACGAGCCGTTAAACCTTTTAATGGGCCAGTGGTCATTTCAACGCCGTAATCGTGGGCAAAATCACTACGGAATGAAGATAATGTCACCACATTGTCTAAGCCTTCTGCACCACAAAAACGTGCTTGAGCAAAAGGTAAGTCAGCAGAGATACATAACACAACAGTGTTGTCTAAACCGTTGGCTAATTGATTGAATTTACGCACAGAAGCGGCGCAAACACCGGTATCTACGCTAGGGAAAATATTCAGAACTTTGCGTTTGCCTTGGAACGTTTCTAAGGTTGCTTCACTTAAATCTTTAGCAACTAAAGTGAAAGGTTTAGCTTGAGAGCCCGCTTGTAAAAAAGTACCTGCAAGTGAAATGCTATTACCTTTGAGTTTTACTGTCTGTGACATTTGTTTTTCTCCCGTTTATAGGTTGAGTTACAGAAGATGAAAATATTAAATGATTTTTAAAATCAAATTATTACCAGTTTCACATTCTGAGATTTCTGTTTTTAAATCCTATTATTGACCAAATTGCATTGTTGCCTTCTCGGCATGATAAGTAAGAAGGTTACGCTGCATTATACAAGTAATAAGCCCTATTAAGAGTTTATGTTTTTTATTATGTATCATCCTAAAATACCATATTCAACACGATAAAAAGAGCGCTTTGTGCCGTGTTTTACTTGTTATATGATGAAGTGAAAGCTAATTTTAAACTGACAATCAAGTCAATGAGTTATTCGCCTATCACGGCTAATGCCTTGGCATGTCAAATATCAATTTAGCAGTTTGTAATGGGTTAATTCATCAAAGCTTAGCGAATAACGCTGAGCGATCCTCTTTTTGATTAATAGATAGAAATAATAATATGCATAAACGTTCATTGACCTCTTTAGCTGTATTCATTTCATCACTTTTCCTTTCTACACCGGTTATCAGTGCGACGGTTCCTGCTGGTACTGTTTTAGCTGAAAATCAAGAAGTTGTACGCCATCTGAAAGATGAGCCGGCATCATTAGATCCGATAAAATCTGTTGGGTTGACTGAAGCTCAAGTGATGCGTGATTTGTTTGAAGGCTTAGTTAATCAAGATAATCATGGAAAACCGATACCGGGTGTCGCACTAAATTGGCACACCGATGACAATCGAACTTGGATTTTTCAGTTACGCCCTGAAGCGGCATGGTCGAATGGTGAGCCTGTTACCGCTGACGATTTCGTTTACAGTTGGCGTCGTTTAGTCACGCCAGCCAATACTTCGCCATTTGCTTGGTTTGCAGCATTAGCGGGAATTAATAATGCACAGGATATTATCGATGGTAAGTTGCCACCAGAACAGTTAGGGGTGGAAGCTGTCGATAAACACACACTGAAAATTGTGTTAAATAAGCCAGTTCCTTATTTCCCATCATTAACCGCAAACTTCAGCTTATTTCCGGTTCATCGCGGAACCGTTGAACAATATGGCGCAGACTGGATTAAAGTCGGTAATTTAGTTGGAAACGGTGCATTTGAACTTAATGACCGTGTTGTTAATGAGAAAATCGTATTAACACCAAATCCGCACTATTGGGATCATAAAAATACGGTGATCACCAAAGTGACTTTTGTTCCCATCAACCAAGAATCTAATGCGACTAACCGCTATTTGGCAGGGGATTTAGATATTACGGAATCCTTTCCAAAGCAGCGCTATCAAAAATTATTACAAGATATTCCGAACGAGGTTTTTACGCCGGATCAACTCGGTACCTATTACTACGCATTTAATACCCAGCGCGCGCCGACCAATGATGTCAGGGTCCGACAGGCATTATCAATGGCAATTGACCGCCAATTGATTGCTAGCAAAGTCTTAGGAACAGGGGAAAAACCCGCTAATTATTTTACGCCTGATGTGACGGCAGGTTTTAAGCCACAAAAAGGGCTGTATCAGACTCATAAACAAAAAGAGTTAGACCAACAAGCTAAAACGTTATTGAAGCAAGCAGGGTACAGTGAAGCGCATCCTTTGGAATTAACGTTGCTGTATAACAGCTCGGAAAACCACCAAAAAATTGCTATCGCTATTGCTTCTATGTGGAAGAAAAAACTCGGGGTGCAAGTTAAATTAGTTAACCAAGAGTGGAAAACATATATCGATAGCCGTAATACCGGAAATTTTGATGTAATCCGTGCTTCTTGGATTGGTGATTTTAATGAGCCATCTACATTCTTATCACTGCTAACTTCTCAACACAGTGGCAATATTCCTAAGTTTAATAATCCGCAATATGACGCACTAATGACTTCAGCTAGCATTGAAACGAATGATGCGCAGCGTAATGTGTATTACAACCAAGCCGAAGCCATTATTGCAAAAGAAGCGCCAATTGCACCAATCTATCAATATACGAATGCGCGCTTGATTAAGCCGTGGTTAAAAGGTTATCCGATTGAAAATCCAGAGGATGTGGCATACAGCCATAGCTTCTATATGATTAAACATTAAGAATGAAATTTAGCCAGTGCAGGTGTGCTGGCTAAATTTTGGGAGACCCAAAATAAAAAAAACTCCTTCCACTGGAGAGTCAGAAGGAGGACCAAAAAGGAATAAACACTACAGCGCTAATAATAGGAAAAAACTTTGCGGTTTTATTGCTAATTTGTGTCAATCAAATGGGATCTCTCTAGCAAAAATTGAGAAATTTCATTGGGCTATAAATCTTGCATAACATCTTATTTTTATGCTTTTATTTTCCTTTGCTTAACACCTACTTAAACTTTGTATTTTGATTTTGTTATTGAAATCATTGCAATATTCCCTTTAATCAACTAAAAATACCTTACTTTTCAATTTAAGGAGATAATTGCATGGCGTCGACCTATGGATCGCAATTTCAACACTCTAACCCCGTTCATGCCTTTCAGTTAGATGGAGATGGCGGTGTTCTTCCTATCGATTTAAATGCCACTGCAACACAGCAATCTCCATTTTGGCTGCATTACGATTATAAAAATAAAGAGACGTCTAGCTGGATCCAACAGACTGATTTGTTTAATGACCAAGTGAAGTCATCATTGACGGGTAAAATGAATCGTATGCGGATGGTGCGTATTGGTGATGGCGTTCTGCTGACATTACAAACTCTGAATAACACCGCAGGGCAGCGCCCAGAGCAATTGGTGGCATTTCGTATCTTTATGAATAGCCGTTTGATTGTTTCATGTCGTCACCGACGTGTTCACTCATTAGATTCTGTTATTGATGATCTTAAACAAGGCGTCGGTGCGCAGAGTACCGGTGAATGGCTTGCCGATGTCACGGATGCAATGACCGATGAAATTAGTGATTTCACCGATTCTCTTCACGAACGTCTTATTGAAATGGAAGATTTGATATTACATGGCGAAATTCCTGAGCGTGGGGAATTAGCGTTATTGCGTAAACAAATTATTGTCGTGCGCCGTTATATGGCGCCACAGCGGGATATGTTTTCTCGATTAACCGCTGAAAAATTATTATGGCTAGATGATAACGACAGACGTCGTTTACAAGAAATATCAGACAGATTAGGGCGCTGTATTGAAGATTTAGATGGTTTTATTGCACGTACCGCCATTATGTCTGATGAAATTACGAATATGATGACGGAAATGATGAATCGCCGAATCTATACCATGTCATTAATGGCGATGATATTTTTACCAACCACATTTTTAACTGGCTTATTTGGTGTGAACTTGGGGGGTATCCCCGGTAATGAATTTAAGTTTGCCTTCAGTGCGTTCTGTTTATTACTCGCCTGCTTAATCGCTACAGTATTTTGGTGGTTAAAAAGAAGTCGATGGCTATAAGAAAGGTGAATTGTTCTGGATAATGGGCGCTAGTTTGAGATAAATCAATAAAGGGTATAGGGTTTTAAGGCAATATTACTCCCGCAGGTGAATGCAACGTTGAGCGATGAACGTTGTGCTCCATAATTGTAGTTTTTCTCATATTGAGTTCTTATACAGAATAATTGACCACTGTAATGCCGATGTATTTTACATCGGCTTTTTTTTGCATAAACTCTGACGCCACCCCTGAATTTCTCCAGAGGTAGCGGATCAATTTTTATTATCTTACTTAACTTCAATCACATCTAAGCGGTCAGCACTGTAGTCTGGCTGATCATCTTCATCAATCATTGGCTGAGCGGGCAATTCTTCGCGGTCAAAAGCCATATCACCGCCATTGATCACGGCATCACCATGTGAAATATTTTTAAAATCAAATAGTTCAGTATCACATAAGTGGGATGATACGACATTCTGAGTCGCTCTAAACATAGTTTCAATGCGCCCAGGATAACGCTTATCCCAATCGCGCAGCATTTCTTTAATGACTTGGCGCTGTAAATTAGGTTGGGAACCACACAAATTACAAGGAATGATAGGGAATCCTTTGGCTTCAGCAAAACGCTCAATATCTTTTTCGCGGCAATAGGCCAGAGGGCGAATAACAATGTGTTTGCCATCGTCACTCATCAATTTTGGTGGCATGCCTTTTAATTTACCGCCGTAGAACATGTTTAAAAACAGGGTCTGTAAAATATCGTCGCGGTGATGGCCGAGTGCAATTTTGGTCGCGCCTAACTCTGTCGCCGTGCGATATAAGATACCGCGACGTAAGCGAGAGCACAGGGAACAGGTGGTTTTTCCTTCAGGAATTTTTTCTTTTACGATGCCATAGGTGTTTTCTTCGACAATTTTATACTCAACACCGAGTTCGTCTAAGTAAGCTGGCAAAATGTGTTCAGGGAAGCCTGGCTGTTTTTGGTCTAAGTTAACAGCGACCAAAGAGAATGAAATTGGGGCACTTTTTTGCAGGCTTTGCAAAATAGACAGCAGGGTATAGCTATCTTTTCCCCCAGACAGGCAGACCATGATACGGTCGCCTTCTTCGATCATATTAAAATCGGCGATGGCTTGCCCAACATCACGGCGGATTCTTTTTTGCAGTTTGTTTAAGTTGTATTGCTCTTTCTGTGTATTCATTCTGTACTATTCTGTGTTGTCGCTGATAATTTAACTTTATAAAAAATAAAAGAAATTTTGTTTTTTCTGTTATTGCTTTTCAGACTAAAGTCTATAGAGACAAAAGCCACGATGCATAAAGGCATTTACGAAACAGATAAAAAACAGAAGCTCATTTATGGAGGTGAAGTTTTCAGGGGCACATGATAGCAGATGGATGAGGATTTTTGATACAGGTTAGTGAAAAAGGTTCTATCTCATCGTCATACTCTTACCGATTTGAAGGTAAGTTAAGTAGGACAATATCCTGATTTATCACTGAAACAGCCGCAAGACAAGCTTAGAGCGATTTTGGCTTCAGAGCATGACCCAAATACCAAAAGCGGTAAGCATTCCTTCAGTCCTATATAAGGCGTAAATCTAACTTAATCTGCGTTATTCTTTCTTTCATATCCATATAAATTAATCCTGCCAGACAAATACTCACCTAAATATATTTCACTGATTTTATTGAAACCTTGTTTCGAAATATTGTCTTCTAACCACTCAATGTCTTTGCCGATGATTTCGAGTAAGTCATGGTTAGCTAAGCCATCGACGATAATTGGATAACGTATATTCTCATCGCCACTTTGGATAATAGTCAATTGCCCATTTTGTTCGAGAACAACGCGTTTTAGTTGCTCTATTTCGTATATGCCATTTGATCTTAGTTTGAACATCAAATCATTAGCGGAAACACCATTTTTTAGACATTCTTTAACGTTAACGCTGCCATTATGTACCAAGGTTATAGGTTTGCCGTCAATAATTCGTTTAATAAAGGGATTATTCTCTTTTAAAAATTTAAGGGCAAAAACAAGTAAAGTCCATATGATTAACACGAGTATAAATTGCAGTACTGTTATTGATTCATTGTAAATGACACCACCAATAATACCGCCTAGAACATAGTTTTGAACTTGATCCATTGCAGATGAGGGGGCTAAATTTCCTTTGCCCATGAGGTTTATTTGAACAATCAGGCATAGGATCCCTAATCCAAGCTTTATAATAATAGGTGTATAAATAATCATTTTATGCCTTATTTTTTTATGATTTTAATTTCGGGATTTGTTAACCAAACTTTTTCTAAGCTGTAAGTTTGTTGATCTACGCTTAGATGAATACGGTAATAACGGTCATCAATTTTAATGATGATGCCATCGGATAATTGTACCGAGTTAGAAAATATAGAATTTATATCTACGCCTTTTTCTTTTGATAATAACCTTACGAAATTAACCATTTGGGATGATTTTGAGTGTATATTTTGACTATCGGTATAATCTTGATACTGAATGCCTGAAATGAAGAGTAAAAATAAGAAGGCGATAATCGTTAAATCCCGATATTTAGTTTGTAGGCGGTGACGCATATATAGGATGAAAAAAACGATTAAAGCAAATAAAGTGCCAAAAATAATAATATATTTAAAATAATCATTTATATTAGACTGCGCTTGCAAGTAATCTATCCCATAAAAATTCATATAAAAATCATTCCTGATTGTTCACTATATCCATCTTTATTATAGTGACTTATTCGCATTTTAGCTCTGAGATTAAAATCTAATTTTGAGTTATCGGTCATTACCCAAGATCTGTCATTGATTTTTATGTTGAAGTTAAAAATTGTCGATGGTTTCAGTATTTATCAAAGGACGCATTTTGAAAACCTGCTTGTGGGATTAATTCAAGATCGGTTTTTAGATAACAAAAATATTAATTGAGATTTTATTCAAATATCGTAATGAAAATAATAATGTCGCTTCTCTTCAATAAATAAGTCATTTGAAGAGAAGCGATGAGTGATTATTGAGCCGCCTTTTTCAGTTTTTCAACTTGTTCGGCAGTGACGGGTTTACCTTGCCCCCCCCATTCGGCGCGCGCCCATGATATTAAATCAGCCATTTCTTGTGGCGTTAAATCATCGGCAAAGCTTGGCATAGCATACATACGCTGCCCATTAGGGAAAGTGGTGGTTGGAATACCCGTTAACACTACACTGATAAAGGTTTCGGGGCTGTCCATAGCTAAGATGGCATTACCTTTTAACGCTGGAATGCCATTAGGGACTCCTTCTCCGGTGATCCCGTGGCAACCTGCGCAGGTAGACATATACATTAACCGACCCGTTTCCATGATTTGACTGACATTACCCACGTCTGGTGAGTTTGCCTCGGGCAATGGAGCTGGCGGAGCTTCGGCTCCAAGTATTTTTCCTTGTTTATCCGTCATTAAATAAATTGCCATGTCATTAACATCGCTTTTATTCATCTGGCTAGTAGAAAAATGAGTCACTGTGCTCATATCTGCAAATGCAGAGCCTTGCGGGGCATTCCCTGTAAGCAGGAATTGGCGCAAAGAGGCGGTATCGTACCCATGTTTGGAAAGCGCTTCGGCTGTAATATCAGGGATTGCTAAACCGGCTTCTTCACCCCCTTGAAGTGACCGTGAAAACTCGACACCCATCATTAAATTACGTGGTGAGTGACAAGCGCCACAGTGTGCCAGACCTTCAACAATATAAGCTCCTCGGTTCCACTCGGCAGAACGTTGTGGGTCATGAGGCGCATTTTGTTTAGGGAAATTGAGTAAAGTCCAGAAGTTCATAAATGGGCGAACGGGTAGGACAAATACACCTGTATTTTCTTTATTTGGTACATTGATTGGCGGAAGTGACATCACATAAGCATACAGGGCATCAATATCATCCGATGTCGTCATATGGGTAAATACAAACGGCATGGCAGGGTAGAGATTGCCTCTTTCTTTACCAATTCCGTCCTTCAAAGCACGATGGAAATCAGCACGGGTATAGTTACCGATACCAAATTGCTTATCAGGCGTGATATTTGTGGAATAAATGGTACCAAAAGGGGTTCCGATAGCACGCCCACCCGCAGCCAATGGCCCTTCAGGTAATGAGTGGCAACCAAAGCAATCACCAGCAGTTGCCAACTCTTGCCCTCTTGGCAGCAATTTGGCGACTTCTTCTGAGGTCAGCGGTTTATCTAAATCAGGACCGATACTGGAGGTACGAAAAGCACCAAATAGGATCGCAAGCATTAATATGATGAATAATAAGATAATAATATAAATGCTTTTACGTAGAGAGCTGGATTTAGCCATGAGGTTTCTCCCTAGTCGATCACGCAGCCAGGAGTGTCTAGAGCGACTTTCCTCACTGCTTCATAATAGCGAACATAGCCTGTACAACGGCAAATATGCTCATTGAGGGCTTCTTCAATCGCATGTTCGAGTTGGTCTCGTTTCACTGGGTTTTTCTTCAGTTTATCAAGAAATACCGTCGCACCTGTGAC
This sequence comes from Providencia sp. JUb39, assembly GCF_012272845.1. Taxonomy (NCBI): domain Bacteria; kingdom Pseudomonadati; phylum Pseudomonadota; class Gammaproteobacteria; order Enterobacterales; family Morganellaceae; genus Providencia; species Providencia sp. JUb39. The sequence goes on from NZ_JAAWXD020000001.1 coordinate 1,783,296, forward strand.
GAAACCGGGGGCACAATAGCCACACTGGAACGAAAAGTTTTCGATAAAAGCTTGTTGAATTGGCGTTAATTCAACAACTTTGCCTTGCTCATCCAGTTTGGCTTGCCCTTCGATGGTAACAATATTTTTATTGTTGAAATAATGGGCACCAAAGATACAAGTACGGCTTTCAACCGTTGAGCCATCGGGCTGAATTTCCATAATGGTGCAAGCATGGCAGATCCCTTGCCCGCAACCAAAGTGGGTGCCTGTGAGGTCAAGGTATTCATGTAAAAACTCAATCATTGGCATCCCAACAGGAACATCAATAGGACCAATTTTCTGGCCGTTAATGGTCAGTGTTAGTGGCTTGCGCTCAATAATCGGAACGGCATGGTTGATTTTCATGAGAGTGCCTTTTTAATTTTATCTACCGTGATAGGGAATTCATAGAAACGCTTACCTGTCGCATGGGTTAATGCGTTACTCGTCGCAGGTAAGATAGGGATCATTCCCAGTTCTGCCATGCCTTTTGGTGGCGAAGTTTCTGATAGAGGAGGTAAGTAATCAATGGTTTGTTGCCAAACCGCAACATCTTTTGCGCGTGGCAGAACATAGCGATTAAAGTTCCATGTTCCATTACCTGGCCCATCTTCATACAGTGGCAATTCTTCCATCAATGCGTGACCAATACCCATCGCGGTACCTCCTTGAATTTGGCCTGAAACCAATTCAGGGACAATCATCGTACCGGGATCCATAATCATATGGTGGCGCATGATATCGACCTCACCCGTCATAGTATTGACGTTGAGCTCGACGAGGCAGGAAGCTGGTGTGACCGTAGTTGGGTCAGCTTTTGCGCGTTGTGTTGGTGGGTAATAGGCAATTTTACGTTTAATAAAATGGTAACCGCCAGTTGTCATCTGCTTTTTCAGTTCTTGTGGAGCACCCTCGCCATAACGAACGGATATTGCATCGAGAGGGAGATTTTTCAATCCTACAGTTGGAATATCGAACTCTGCGCGAGCCCACTGCCAGCTTGAATAGCCGTGAACAGCAACTCCGATGATTAGCCCCATCTCATGGGCTCTTTTGGCTAAAATGTCAAAAGGAATGGGCTTCATCCCACCACCGCCAATACCATCTGGTCCGACACGAATATCTGCAAATTCAACATTTAAGCCATTGAACGCTCCTCCGCCAGGACCTTCACTCCAAATGCTTTTGGCCGCAGGCCATAGGGTATTTTCTAATAAAAAATGACCCGCTTGGCGTGTACCAAATCCAATGTAATAAACGCCGCTCGATGAGCTCATGTCAGGGATCAGCGCAGGTGTCCAATAGGGATCAGTTTTTGACAGTTCATCTTGTTTTTTCTGATCTGCCCAACTGGTTTTGAGTGGTAGTTCTGCAAATTCAGTTACCCCAAATTCAACCACATCAGGGGCTTTGCTGAGTGCTTGCCATACCATAACTTGTTGTGCGGTTGTACCACCGGTACCAATCTCTTGCATACAATGGCGCATTGTTAGCTTGCCATTCGCATCAAATTCAAGAGAAAGAATCGTTGGAACACCGCTAGAACCATAAACTTGCTGCACTTGCGCAAAGCCAACGCCGTATAACTTGCCGGGGTTTTTTGCTTCATAATCGACTTTATTTTTTTCACGATCGACCCAAATCGGGTGTTTTTCCGCAAGATTTAACATTTCGACATTGCGAGGGTCACCCGCTATTACACCACCTTGTGTATTCGGATAACCTTCTAATATGGCATTACGGCGGCGCAGTTCAATTGGGTCAATATTGAGGTTATGAGCGATTTCATCGACCATCAATTCAGTGACTGCCATCGACTGTAAGGAACCAAAGCCACGCATTGAGCCCGCTTCGACTGCCGGGGTGGCCATGGCGAGAGCGGTGAGGTCAGATTTTGGGAAATAATAAATAGATTGGGCACCACGTACCGCAACGTGTGATACGGCAACCGAGAGGTTTTCACGACCTCCACCATTACAGTTATAAGTACCTTTTAATACATCAAATTTGCCCGTTTTTTTATCACCGATAATGGTGACATCCATCTCAATAGAGTGACGTTTCATTCCCATTTGGAATTGTTCATAGCGGTCATTTGCCATACGAACAGGTAAGCCATCAGCATAGAAACTGGCGACCATCGAATAGAAAGGAAAAACCGAATAGTCTTTTGAGCCATAACCGACGGTAGAACCTGTTAATAACACAATGTTCTCGACAGAAAAATGTTTGTTGTGCTTCGATAACTCAGCAGCGGCGTTGACGACTCCTGCAGGAGACTGTGTCGCGGTTAAAATATGCAGTGTTTTAGTTTGTGCATCATACCAAGTATTACAGTTATCAGGCTCCATTGCGCAAGGGTCAATGGATTGTGAAAAACCATGGCGCTCAATCACAAATTTATCGGGATTCTGGCGAGCTGCAGCGATTTCTTGTTCAATTTGCCGTGCGTAATCCATCGCTTTTTCTTGTTTATCAGGGCTTTTTTCTGCCTGATGAAGGGCTTGAATAAAACCACCACCACGATCTTTACGGATCACTGGTGGAATAGAAATGGCATGTTTGGGGTCATATGGAGGCCAAACAGGTGTATTGCCATCGAACCCACCTTTAATACCTGAATCTTGATAAGGGGAAAAGATAGAAGGTGAAAGTGGGGTATCACCACCGATACGTACATATCGCGCTGCACCATAGTTAGCGGGCGGTTTTGGTCCAGTCACCATTCCATATTTTACGGTGTTTGTCGCAAAACGTAACATACGCTGTGCTGCGCTGTATTTATCGAAATCATGATAAATCAAGATGGCAACAGGGTGGCCAATAATCGGAGGAGTGTCCCCTAGAGGCACTAAAATATTGGTGCCATAGAAGCCTTTTCCCATACTGGTGTCTTGAGGAATATTTAAGCCATCACGGATAAGGTCTTCTTGTAAAACAACTTTATCAGGCTGTAAATTTGGACCTAACATTGAAATATCAATGCCTTCAAAGGTTTTATCTGCTTCTGTTGCTTTTAACATAAAGGCATAGCTTTGTTTTTTAGGCCAGCCGGGAATGTCTTTAGCGCGGTAATCACGAGCAAAATTTTTACGGCCGGTGACCTTTTCAACACCATCCCAACGAAAGCGTGCTTTACCATTTTGACCTATCCAATCGGTTGATGGAGAGTCAGAATCGAGCTCCATTGCTATCGCAAAAGGGAGTTTACCCACCATCACTGCAATGCCTGCAATAGTGCCTAGTTTGATGAAGTTACGTCTAGAAATATGACCCGACATAGTGTGCTCCCTGATTATATTTTTAGGGTTTTTATTATGAGCAATGGAAGTCAATAATATTTTTTAGCCACGCATTATAAGATTGTTTTATTTCGATTTAATTTGTTCGCAATTTGATGGCTAATATCAGATAGCTCAGTAAGTTACATAAATAGTATGGGTATCTGTATTGATATATCAAGAACGAGTAAAGGGATTTAGACAAGAAAGTGAATAATACTGTTGGGGTCATCTTAATATGACAGTATTGAATAAAATAACTGAGTTTTATTAGAATGTAATTTATTTAAATGATAGTAATTCTTATTAATGAATAATTAAATCAATATGTATTTTATTATATAAAGCATATGATTATGTCGATATCGTGATAAGAGTGACTACAACGTCGACAGCTTAAAAGCCTAATATTTGTGGGTTTTTCTGTTTGTTTATTTTATTAGAGTATAGAGTCGTGGTTTATAAAGCTAGTAAATAAAGTGCAATGTTACTAATATGAATTCCAATTATTACTATAAATCAATTTTGTATATAAGTGATTTTATATAAGGTGGCAATGATGGTTAATATTCTTACCTCTAGTGATAAGAGCAATACATCAGGTAAAAAAATCACTGTAGGTATTAGCTCATGCTTATTGGGTGATAGTGTTAGATTTGATGGTGGTCATAAGCGCTTTCATTTTGCTGTAGATGAGTTATCAGATTATTTCGAATACCAACAAGCATGCCCGGAAATGGCGATTGGTTTACCAACACCTAGACCCGCATTGAGGCTAGTTAAATCTGACGAAAATAGCGTTAGGCTCAAATTCAGCGATGGTCGTGAAGGGGATTTAACTGAAGAGATGATTCAGTTTTCGACCACTTATTTGAGTGGGCTTTTAAATTTAAGTGGTTATATTGTATGTAAAAACTCACCTAGTTGTGGCTTGGAAAGGGTTCGAGTATATGATTCTGTTGGCAATGGTAATAAAAAGTCTGGAATGGGGCTTTTTACTGAACAATTACTCAAAGCAATGCCTTGGTTGCCTGTTGAGGAAGATGGCAGGTTAAGCGATCCCCATATTCGAGAAAATTTTATTATACGGATATTTGCTCTTCATGAGCTAAATGAATTAAAGAAAAACGCATTTAATCGTCATTCATTAATCGACTTTCATACTCGATATAAGCTCCTTTTATTAGCGCATTCACAGCCTCTTTATCGAGAACTTGGTCGTTTTGTTGCTAGTAACAATGAATGGGATTCAATCGATTCTTATTTTGATGAGTATCGAAATAAGTTTATGAATTTATTACAACACCAAGCAACTAGGCGCAATCACACTAATGTGCTTATGCATATCCAAGGTTACTTTAAACGCTATCTGACATCAAACCAAAGACAAGCATTGAGCACGTTAATCCTCGAATATCGCCAAGGAACACAGCCTTTATTGGCTCCATTAACATTAATTACGCACTATTTATCTGAATATCCTGATAACTATTTGAATAATCAAAAATACTTTCATCCTTATCCTCAGTCATTAAGATTGAGATATGGGTTATGATATTAAAATACTACTTCAGTATTTTAAAGTTGCTCATATGATTGGTTATTCCAATCATATGAATATTGAATCTAAAGACCATGTTGGCTATCTATGTGATTTATTTGAAAAATTATTGCTAATGAATGGATGGCACACTAAGCAAAATCTCCCCTTTTGCCATGAAATTGAAAATTAAATTTGTTATCCCAGTGTTTGTGTGGCTTAATACTTCCACTGGTTTGGAAGTACAGACCTATTTATGAAAGCAAGTTTTGAAAAGTTCCCCGTTTAGCGTTATCCCACAGATACCCATTCGTAGTGAATTCCTTCTAATTAGTTCCATAAGTATCAAGAAAAATCAAACCTATATGCCATGTGGCAACAATTAAAAATTCAAAGGAATTCAATATGTCTAATACAATGACTGGTTTAGTAAAATGGTTTAACGAATCTAAAGGCTTTGGCTTTATTTCTCCTGAAGATGGAAGCAAAGATGTGTTTGTTCACTTTTCTGCAATCCAAAGTGATAGCTTTAAAACTCTTAATGAAGGGCAAAAAGTCAGCTTCTCGGTAGAAAATGGTGCAAAAGGTCCAGCTGCTGTAAATGTAGTGGCTCTTTAAGATCGATCTCTTTATGAGATGTCCTTGAAATAAAGGCTCTCTATATAGACTCTATCATTTTGAAGCAACCAAAAGTAACCCTTCCGGTGTTAAATGCACTTTTGCAAAAGTACCATTGAAAGCTCAGGCATGTTAGTCACCAGATTGGATATTTTTAAAAACCTCGCTATGGCGGGGTTTTTTTATGCTTGCTTACATTTAATGTAAAGAATTGTAAGTGTTGAATTGAGATTTTCATTAGCGACACTATATAAGTTATGCACCAAGATAAAGAGTTAATCCATACGGGCGAATAGCTAATGGTGCTTATGTAATAGGTAGTTAGTTTGATATTGAAGGAGAAATTATGTCTAACATTAGATCTTTTTCACTACTTCCAACATTATCTGATAACCTGCTTTCTAGCAGGTTTGACCAAATGGATCGTTTATTCAGCCAATTAACTGGTAATCGGCCATTAACCTCAGAACATCCATATAATTTAAAACAAATAAATGAATCAAATTATCAATTAACTGTCAGTGTTCCTGGTTATAAAGAGGATGACTTAAGCGTATCCTTAAAAGGTGGGAAACTCTATGTACAAGGTGAGCAATCAACTGAATTAGTTAATGATTCAGAGAAATGGATCCATAAAGGGATAACACACAATAAATTTTCTCTTGAATTTAATCTCGGTAAGAATGTAAAAATTGAAAGCGCAGAATTATCAAGCGGTTTGTTAACATTAAATATTGAATATGAAATTCCGGAAGAAGAGAAACCTCAGATCATAGCTATTGAAAATAAAGATACAAAATAATTTTTCTGTATTTTTTAACCCGTCAGCAATGGCGGGTTTTTTTGCCTAATACATGTTAGTGCAGGGAACATGAAAGCCAGCTGTAAAAAATCGTAATTGTTACTGCCACTGGCTTGGATGATGTAATCATTGCCCGACCTACTGACTCCGCTACCCGAAATTATTGGTTACTCAGACAACGAATCGCGGAGTCCAAGCAAACGTTAATACCAATCAGTGAACGCTCTTGCGAAAAAAATTAAATTTATGAAAGCCAGAGTGCTTAACAAGTAGATAGAGAATTTTAAAAAAAGTGTCATTATATCTGGTTGTTTTTTATCTTGAGCAATAATGAATAGGATGCAGGCAAGGGCAGGGATAAATACGAGTAAGAGAATAATGGGGTTAGTATACATATATATCGATACCGCTCCCTTATGTAATGAAAAATTTATTCAATAGTAAAGTATATTTTTAACAGGAAAGCAATATGGGAAATTGAACAACAACGAATTTAACAATAGAGTGGTCAACAAATCCAATTGCTTAAATTGTTAATATGCCAACAATTAATATAAAAATTTCACCAATACACAGATATCACTTCATAGCGGATCGAGTAATTTAACTTAAAGGGGGCTTGGTTACAATCGCGATAGTGGCAGTGAACTTTACAAATTCAACCAACATAAATCAATTTGTGGTTGGTGACCATTTGCAGGAAGATGATTGCGTCTTATTAAGTTGGTAATGAGAAATGAAAGGGCTTTGTAACAAGCCCTTTTGGGGAGAATTATTTTTTTGTATAAATAATTTTTTGTGTTTCATTAGAACAATTACCTACAACAGTACCTTGTTGTGAGGCTGCTTCTTCATTTGAAACGACGGTAATGGTAAAGCTCTCTTCAGGAACGCCATTGTTAATAATTTTTTGCGTAATTTCTTCAACAACGCTTTCGCATGACGCACTCGCAATCGCTGGAATAAATAATGTTATTAATGTAGCAATAATTATTCTTCTTTTCATATGCAATATTCCTTATAAGCTGGAGTCATTTAATAGAAATTCTTTTAAAAAGCTTAATAAGTATACTTAAATGAAATATTTAAAGCTATCCGTTGATAGTTGTAAAACACTAGAAGGTATCTTCATCTCTAACCCGCTAGTGTTTTATTAATCTGTTAAATGTAGGTTTTTACTGGGCTACTCTCTGTATTGCCTTACCTCCAGCCTCTATGTCTTCACCAACACCTTTAGTGGTGTTACAGGCAGTTAATGTGAAAACAACAGCTAATGAGCAAATAAGAAAACTGATTTTTTTCAACATATTTTCTTCCTTTTAGGTGTGAAGTTATAAGTTACAAAAGATCATTTTTAATTATAGCAGAACAACTTGATTGATATTTTCACTTGCATAGAGCTGTCATATTAATATTAACTTCTATCATTGTGAAGCATAAGGTCAGTGATATCTGGCAAATGAAAATGAGCTGCCATATTTTTAGTGTTAATCCCTTAAGTGTTAACACTTATTATACTATCAATCAACATTAGCAATGAAGGGTACATTCTATGAAATTAGAAGAGATATTTATCTGTATGCTTAATGTTTTTCAATGCTGTTAGTCGGTATTCTTTTAATATTATCATCAATCGCCTTACCACTCTGGTTAGGGCAATCAAAAACTATTTAAGAACGGCGATGAGCTTATGAATACATTAGACACAATAAATAATAGTGGCCTAGGTAAAATCTGGTTTGCTGCGAAAGGAAGCGATAGTGGATATCAAATGAAGCGCGAAATGTCGTCACCAGCGTACACGACAAATTTTGATGAGTTGCCTGTGGCGAGCGCTTGAAAAGATCATGCCTTGGGTCATGGAATTTAACCAGACGTTTTTTTTACTCATCATCTAAATGGAATTTGTGTAACATTCGATGCGCAATAGGTGCAAATATCAATCCTAGAGTGGTCATAAAAACCAGACTGGTGAATACACCATAAAAAGCGAAAAAAATCTTTCCTGAAATGTTTTGCGGAACAATGTATGGACCAATTCCATTAGCTATAAAGGCACTGTTGAATGTGGCATCATGCCAACTTATGCTCGAATCAAAAGCTATATGCCCGACAATGCCAATGAGTAAAGTGGTAACGATAAGTGCAAAAGCGTAACCAAAATGTAATAGCATTCGCTTTAAAAAAGCGCGGAAAGAAATTAATGGCATATTTTTAGATTCAAACATAATTTTTCCTAAAAAGTAATTTAGTGAGGTAATTACATAATAAACTTATGTAAGATTACCTAAAATTTTTATTTTGACAATAGTGTCATAAGTTAGGCTAAATTCGCGCATTTTTTCGTTTGTTGCAATTTATATTCTCGCTAAGTTAGCATAACTGAAACTTATCAGTGGGATGGTGAGATGAACAAAAATGAACTTATGGAGTATATCCAGAGTAATTATGGCGCTGTCGCTGAGTACCCATGGGCTAAGTTTCCTAGTTACATTATTTATAGGCATAAAAATAACGCAAAGTGGTTTGCTGTCATTCTGACGATTTCATCAAAGAGATTATACGAAAGCGAGAGTGATGAGATGGTTAATATTATAAACCTCAAATCTCCTCCTGAATTAGTTGGTTCGTTGAGGTTAAAGGAAGGGGTATATCCAGCATATCACATGAATAAAGAGCACTGGATTACTATAAAGTTGGACAGTGGATTTCCTGAAGATGAGCTTAAAGCATTGATTGACGAGAGTTACAAATTGACTGCAAAGTCATTAAGGTAGCCCGTCTTTGGGCTTCTGCTTTAGTGCCATTCGATTGGCATTGTTATTTTCATCATTTGAAGAGAATACACCTGCCATAACATGTTTATTAGAAGTAATTTGCACTTAATCCTATAGGCGGAATTACCTAGCTAAGATAGTGTGTCCGAAAAGGAGAATATATATGCCTGTATTTAACCCAATAGAAATGATCGCAGAAGCGATGATGAGCTCTATCAGTATGATTGCAACGCCTGTGGAATACCTACTTTATAGTGGAAAAATAACAGAAATATTTATGATGAGTGTATTTTATATTCAACCCTAAGGGCGTTCTCAAATATATCAATAAACGGGACTTAGCATAAAGTGAAAGCTAAAGGCTTTATGCTAAGAGGAGAGTTTAAATATTATGATTCTGGATTTAAATAAGCGTCGAGCAGTGTGTGAAGTTCAACATTTAATACTGAGCTTAGTGCAATAAGATGCGCAACATATATAGACGAGGAGCCGTCTTCATATTGGGAGTATGTGCGCTCTGAAACTGAAATGGCTTTGGCTATCTCGGTGACAGTTATTTGACGAGCGAGACGCTGTTCTTTGATGAATTGACCTAAAGAGAGGTTGTTAAGTTTTCTTTCGTTCATCGGTACAGCCCTAAAATTAGTGGTGGACAATAAATAACATAGATATGTTAAACGTTAATAGGGAAGTATCTGCATTTTGGTGATGATAGGATAATTTTATGATAATTATCCTAATGTATGGTAATTCGCTATTACTGGTTTTTTAGTGCGTATTGAACCGCACTTTGCGCATGAATTGCCGTGGTATCAAAGACGGGCACGGAAGTATCATCTCCATTTACCAGCAATGTAATTTCAGTACATCCAAGAATAATACCCTCAGCACCTTGTTCAACGAGTGATTTCATAATGCGTTGATACTCGGCTCGTGAAGTTTCAGAGATAACGCCTAAACACAGCTCATTGTAGATAATATCGTGAACGATTTTTCTGTCTGTCTTATTCGGCGTGATAACACTTAAATTAAATTTATCAATTAGACGATCTTTATAAAAAGCTTGCTCCATGGTAAATGCAGTACCTAACAACCCAATAGTTTTAATACCTGATTGTATTATTTTTTCGCCTGTTGCATCTGCAATGTGAAGGAGAGAAAGGTTAGATTTTTCTTCGATTTGGGAAGCAACTTTGTGCATCGTATTTGTACACAAAACTAAAAAATCAGCGCCAGCAGCTTGTAAACTCATCCCTGCTCTTGCTAAATGTTCAGCAGCAAGCTCCCATTGACCGTGAGATTGAAAATGCTCCACTTCAGCAAAATCAACACTGTATAAAACAATCTTAGCGGAATGCAACCCTCCTAGTTTTTGCTTAACGCCTTCATTTATTTGCTGATAATAGAGTTGAGTTGATTCCCAGCTCATTCCCCCGATAAGTCCTATAGTCTTCATTGCTAAGTACCTTATATGTGTTTTTTTCTTACTATACTGAGCGTATTTATGGGGAGTCAATCCGTTAATATCAGTTTTTATCAATAATATAAATAAAGCTGAGATTATTTTTAACTGATAACTATCTTACTAGTTTTAATATTGGAGTTATCTTTCTATAATTAATCGTATATTAGAGATTAACTTCATTTTTATTTTTTGAAAGATTAATTGATAACGCACAGGGACTGTCCAGTAAATCTTCATTAAATAATATTTTATTGCTGCTATACTACTAAAGTTACTTATTTTATTTTTTAGATAACTAGTAAGTAAAATAAACCTAGTGACCTACACTGACTATTTTTTTGATGTTCAGTTTATGAATTTAAATTTTTTAGTTAAGGAGTTTATGATGGTAAGTAATAATCAGGCTCGTCGTTTATTAGGGATGCCGTTTAAATTAAGTCGTTCTAAGCGTAATATTCAAGTCTCTGTGATTGCAAAGGAAAATGCTACGGCTTTACCTGAAAATCTGAAGGATAAGCCATTTGTTGCGGTACAGAAAAATAAAGCAACCGAGAAGAAAACCTATCATTCTGTCAGCGTATTTTATCCAGAATATATCTAAATTAATTTCAGGGTAAGATGTGACCCTCTAGATTGACTAGAGGGTTTATGTTCCGAAATAATAAATTCCCTTCATATACTCATATCTTTTTTTGAATTATCTGATGGCATTTTATCATTGGAATGGTTCATGATCATTCAATGATTTTTTGTGATCGCGACTAAGTTTCTATCTATTAAAGAAAATAAAATAGTGTGATGGTCATATTCTGTCGATAAAATCGAGAACGAGAATAATGATAAATACAACTAAAATGGATATGTGTAGATGAAATTATGCCAATGGATGCTATTTTTTTGTTTTCTATTTATAAATGGTTGTTCAACGCAATTTAAAACTGACGATGAGTCAAATAAGCTGAAGTTTAGTATTCAGCACGCTAACACGATCCCGATTAAGGATTCCGTTGAAACATTGACAGTGGCGGATATGCTGCCCGGAGATATCCTTTTGTCTTCAGCTACGGGGGTGAATTCATGGGGGATCCGCTTATTTAGCGTGAGTGGAGTGAGTCACGCTTCTATTTATTTAGGATTTGGTCAGGTGGCAGAATCGGTTGGGAGTGGAGTCAGAATTATTCCTCTCGACCAAGCAATCACGGATTCTAATAATATGGTTGTATTACGGCATAACTTATTAACGTCATTTCATGCAGAAAAACTGCGTGAGTTTTCTACTGCTAATGACGGAGGTAAATACAACATGAAAGGGATCATCATGATTGCGCCGTGGATGCTGACAAAACGCGTGTGCGAATTACCACTAATTGGACAGACTATCCGTAATTTTTGCCTTAAAACACTGGCTACAGTGCAATTAGGGGATGATATTGAACAAGCCAACGGTTTCTTTTGTTCGCAGTTTGTCCTAGATGCGTATAAATATGCCGGTGTACCACTGTTTGAAGGGAACTCATCATGGATTACGCCTGCTGATATTTTGCACATGCGTTCGGGGGATGTACCAACCTTTATGCCGACAGAACGTTTAACCTATGTTGGACATTTAAAAAACTGGAGCTTTGGGGGGGCGATCCTCAATAAGTGATGGGGTATTGCAGGCGAAGTTTTGATGAAATGCTGTTTGCCATAAAGTAAAAAAAAGGCCAACTCAAATGAGTTGGCCAGCTAAACTGGAAGCAATGTGAGCAATGTCGTTGTGAAAAGACCGAGTAATTTACTCAACTATTCACGAGATAAAAGATAACTATTCTCATTTAAGAAATCAACCCCTTTTTTCATATAACTATTATAATTTTTTATCCCATCAGAAATCCCAAAAGTGCTTAAAAAACAAATTGATTAATAGTTTTATTGGCCTGTTTTACTGCAATCTCAATTAATTCCTACGAAAAATATTTAACATTTTTTGCTTTTTCTCTGAGTGATGAAGTGAATTTTAGTGCTGATAAAGAAATAATGTTGTTAATTTGTAGCCGGAGATCTCATTTATCTTTTGAGATAAGAGACATTTACGTACAGTTGATTATAATTTTATTGTTAATGTTTATTCGATAATTTATCAGGAGGGCTTATGTACAAAACGATTTTGGTCCCTATCGATCTCACTGAAGAAGAGTTGACCAGTAAAGCGGTTCGTCATGCGGTAAATTTAGCGAAACAATCTGGCGCAAAAATTCACCTGATCCACGTATTGCCTATCTCTTCGGCAATTATTAATGCGTATGCGCTGGGGTATATGGAAATTAAAGACCGCGCGACAGTGAAAGCAGAAGAAGACATGAAAATGCTGATGGATTCGATTGATCTTCCTCATGATGATGTCAGTTACACGATTACGTTTGGTTCACCTCGTGATGAAGTGATTAACACCGCAAAAGATATTAATGCCGATATTATTGTGATTGGCTCTCGCCGTCCAAATATTACGACTCACTTGTTAGGTTCTACTGCGGCAGGAATTGTTCGTTACGCAGAAACATCCGTACTGGTTGTTCGTTAATTTATTGTTTTTTAAAACCTATGCAATGAAGTTCCCGTAATGTTGCATAGGTTTTTTTATGTCGTTTGCAAGGTCATTGTTGAATTAGCATATCGGCATGGACTGAGTAGGATTTTTATGGAGAAATTCACTAAAGAATTAATGCGCATGGAACATTTTGTTTTACGAGTTCTGCGTTTTTATTTTTTAGCGTTATTAGTGTTTTTTATTGGCTTACTGCCTGGGATTATTGGTTTTTATTTTATTGAAGGGCATTCGATAATGGAATCTATGCTGAATGCATTATCAATGCTGAGCGGCCAAGCAATTGAGCCGGCACCAATCACCCAAACAGGTCGTTTCTTTATCGCTATTTACGGTTTATTTTTACAAAGTGTATTCATTATTAGTATTGGCTTAATCGTCACGCCGTTTATTCATCGCATATTACATAAGTGGCACTTAGAAGAGGATTAGATTGAATAAATTGCCAAATGTTGTGGTTATTTTACTGAATTGATTTTCAGATTAGTAAACCAGTTCACGACATTTTGATTTTATTCAGACTATACTTTTATTGGCAAAAAATAACCATTAAACCGCTATCTCATCTATTCAAAAAACGAATAAATTGAATGAGAGATACATCCTTGAGAGGGGCTTATATGAATAAAACTATTTTGGTTCCCGTTGATATTTCTGAAGATGCATTGACTGATAAAGCGTTAAAGCAAGCCATTCATTTAGCAAAAATGGATAACGCTAACATTCATCTATTTCACTCAGTGCCGGATGTTTCAAGATTTTCGATGAGTTATAGCTATCATTATGATTTGCTCACATCATTTACGAAAAAGGCCATTGAGCGTTCGGAAGAACAGCTTGTAGAACTGGTTAATCATATTGTGAAAGATATGGATTTCCCAGCAGATAGGATCTCTTATAAAGTGGAGTTCGGCTCTCCAAGAGAAAAAGTGTTAGATGAAGCTGAGAAGGTTCACGCCGACCTTATTGTGGTTGGCTCGCGTAACCCAAGTATTTCAACACATTTATTAGGTTCGAATGCTTCAGGGATCGTCTCTTATGCAAAAATATCTGTTTTAGTCGTAAGATAGTTTTATTGTTTAATACACTGATTGGATTCAGAGAAAGACCTGAGCTATCAGGTCTTTCTCTTTAGGGCAATTAAGATTTATTGACCGTTTCTTTAGCATGCTCAATAGCTGTTAATGCTTGGCTACATGCTTGCTCTTGTGTATCTTCAGGATAACTTGCGAGAGTTTTTCTCGCGTCTTCTAATTGTGATTTCATTAATGCGATTTGTTCATTCGCATTAGGCTCATTTTTATATTGTTCTTCAGCTTGTTGAACTAGCGCATTCATTTCTTTGAAATATTTGTCACAAACTTGTCCTGCATTTGCATTCAATGCAGTCAGCGAAACAAATAGACCCAATGCAATTGGCAGAATATTTTTCATCATATTTTCACTTTCAAAAGTCATATTTCGGTCAGCATAGCATCCCATTTTTTAAAAAGACATCGACCAATGATGAATATTTCAGTGAGTTTTAATTTTTATCAAATTAATCATGCCAATATTAAAGGAAGTGGCTATAGCATAAATTGCAAACTATAAATGAGAATCATTCTTGACTAGGTGCAATAATAAAGTGTACATTCCAGTACACTTTATTGAGCTAATAACCCAACGTAAGGAATGCTAATGAATAACTGTATTATGATTAATACTCTCAGAACTGGCCTGTCTGTGCGATGAATACCTTTCCAACAACAATGATGGAAACTCAGTCATGGTTATCGGAACTTGAGCAATTATTAGCGAAAAAGACGCCATTTGTTTTAATTTATCCGCCAATGGAACCGAAAGGAAAACCGACAGCAGAAGACATGGAGTGTATGAAATTTGTACGTCGTTGGTTGAAAGAAGGAAGAGAGGCGATGGCAGAATATTGTCGAGCTATGGTGATCACATTACAGCCAGATGGGAGAGACAAAGATGAAATGGAGCGTACAGCACCGGTTATTTCATCTCTGTATGGGCCTGAAGTCTTTTTAGTAGGGAGCTCTCAAGCTGCGCAACAGCAAGCCACTGAAATTTTAAATGGATTATGATTTACTGGCACTAATTTTACGAATATAGCTAGCGATGATATCCACGGAAAGCCCAATTTGTTGATGGATAAATTCATCGCTAGGTTTAAAGTTTTCGACACAGAAAGTTTTGATAAAAACATCCGCTTTTAGCATCTCTAAATAACGGGATGAAATACTTAACAGCATGTCTTTATCGACTTTGACAGTCGGAATTTGTGCAAGCTTTTCGGCAAGGCGCTGATAGCTTTGTACGGGACCTTGTTCAAAAAAGAGTTGGCTAATATCAGGGAAGCGGTTGTATTCCCCTAGTATTAAGCGGTATAGCCCGATAGATTGGGGTTTAATCACATTGACTAAAAAACGCGAACCATAAAACGATAATACCGCTTCAATACTGTCTAAAGGCGGCTCTTTATGGTCTGGTTCAGTAAAAATATCGTCTATCATATATGCCACAACTGCGGCAAATAAACCTTCTTTATCCCCAAAGTTTTTATATAACGTTGAACGGGAACCGCCCGCACGTTCGATGATCATATCTAATGTCGTGCCTTCAAAACCATATTGCAGAAAAATATCCGCCGCAGCCGTAATAAGTGCTTGGTGGCGACGCTGTCCTTTTGGTGTTTTGGCTGAACTTGTCTGGTTCATGAAATCAATTTCCTAACAAAATGGCGGCACGAGGCTAAATTATCTGAAAGAGGTCATAATTCAGTTTGTTATTTTCCTCTATGATGTATATGAATATTATCATGTTTAAATCAATATCTGAATTT
This sequence comes from Providencia sp. JUb39, assembly GCF_012272845.1. Taxonomy (NCBI): domain Bacteria; kingdom Pseudomonadati; phylum Pseudomonadota; class Gammaproteobacteria; order Enterobacterales; family Morganellaceae; genus Providencia; species Providencia sp. JUb39. The sequence goes on from NZ_JAAWXD020000001.1 coordinate 1,799,235, forward strand.
TTGTCAAATCCTTGGGGGAGAGAATGAAGGATTGCACCGTTGATGAAAAAACGCAGGGAGAAGAAAAGATTGTTGATACACAGAGAGAAATTACGAAGCTGTGTATTGAATGCGGTTTGCTGCTATTACAGCATGGGGCTGAGAGTATGCTGGTTGAGCAATTAACAACACGCTTAGGTATCGCTTTGGGCGCTAATCAGGTAGATAGTGCGATTTCATCTAACTCACTCGTATTAACCACAATCATCGATGGGCGCTGTTTAACATCGACTCGGCGGATTATTGACCGTGGCATTAATATGCATGTGGTGACTGAAGTTCAGCATGCGGTGATCCTCGTTGAGCATCATTTACTTGACCGTAAACAGCTACAAAAAAAATTAGCAGGTATCAAACCATTACGTTATCCCCGCTGGTTAATGGTGGTGATGGTGGCGCTTTCTTGTGCTTGCTTCAGTTCCCTTAACGGTGGTGGTTGGGAAAGTGCGTTGATCACCTTTATGGCGAGTGGCTGTGCGATGTATATCCGTCAAGTGTTAACATCTCGCCAGATTAACCCATTGATTAACTTCTGTATTACAGCATTTGTCGCGACATCCGTTTCGGGGTTATTACTCAAAGTACCTTATTTAAATGTGACTGAAACCATTGCAATGGCGGCAAGTGTGCTGCTGCTAGTCCCAGGATTTCCATTAATTAATGCGGTGGCGGATATGTTTAAAGGCCATGTGAATACAGGGATCGCTCGTTGGATGATGGCGAGCTTATTAACGCTGGCAACTTGTATCGGCGTGGTACTGGCAATGATCATTTGGAATCTAAGGGAGTGGGCCTAATGTTTTTCATTGAGCTAATTGAGAAAATGGTCTTAGCGGCTGTCCCCGCCGTCGGCTTTGCAATGGTATTTAATGTGCCTGTGAGGGCGCTGAAATATTGTGGGCTATTAGGCGCGATTGGTTATGGTTCACGAATGATTTTAATGTCGCTGGGTTTGCAAATTGAATGGGCGAGTTTTCTTGCTGCGATTTTAATTGGCATGATTGGCATCCAGTGGTCGCGTTGGTGGCTGGCTCATCCAAAAGTTTTTACCGTTGCAGCGGTTATTCCTATGTTTCCGGGGATCAGCGCTTATATCGCAATGATTTCTGTGGTGAAAATTTCTCAATATGGCTATACCCCAGAGTTAATGGAAACGCTGGTTACTTACTTTTTAAGGGCATCTTTTATTGTCGGTGCGCTCTCTATCGGCATTTCATTACCGGGATTATGGCTATATCGCAAAAAACCAAGTGTTTGATGCTCAAGAATATTTCATTGTTTGAAGTCATTAAGCAGTAAACCACGTCATAGCAAAAGCGTTAATTGATAGTGATTAACGCTTTTTGTTAATAAAGTTTGTTATCTATTCTTTGTATATTATTGCACAAATTCCGATATTGCTTTTGATGTAATAAAATTGAGTACCAATTGATATCAAAAAGACTTATATTTCATTCAACTAGCGAGTATACATAGCGTATTCAGCAATTTTTGTATGAATAACTTGCGTGTTGTATTTAATAAATTGCTTTTTTTCCTATCAATGGTGTTATTTTGAAACAGATTTTTTATTTTTCGCGCATGATCATTGCGTTAGTATGTTTTTCCTCGTTATTTATCTCTTCCGTTTATGCTGCACCGAACAACTTCACTGAAGCGAAAACGTCCAGTAAAAGTCTCGTTTATGGTGATCAAAATCATCAAGGACAAGGAACGCTATACTGTGGCTGTGAGTGGGAATGGACCGGTAAAAGTGGTGGGCAAGTTGATTTAGCCTCCTGTGGCTACCAAGTGCGCAAGCAGCAGAGCCGTGCGGAGCGTATTGAGTGGGAACATATCGTTCCTGCTTGGGTGTTTGGTCATCAAAGACAGTGCTGGCAGAATGGCGGCCGTAAAAATTGCGTCTCAACTGACCCTGTGTTTTCTCGAATGGAGGCCGATATGCATAACCTCGCGCCTTCAATTGGGGAGGTGAACGGTGACCGCAGTAATTGGAGTTATGGTCAGTTACCTGCTAATGCCCCTTATTCTTATGGTGCATGCCGCAGCCGCATTGATTTTAAACAGAAAATCTTTGAGCCACGCGATGAAGTGAAAGGGCAGGTTGCACGGGTTTACTTCTATATGCATGACCGTTATAACTTATCCATGTCACGCCAACAGCAGCAGTTATTTATGGCGTGGGATAAACAGTACCCAGTGGATGAATGGGAACAAAAACGTGACCAGCGCATTGCTAAAATGATGGGGCACCATAACCCATTTGTGACGGGCGAAAGAACATGGAGTTTAGGACACAAAAATAGCGGCGATGGTTTAAATATGAGTGATAAGCCCAGCGAAGTAGTCCCTATGTCAGCCCCTCAATCTTCCCCAAACAAGGAAGGTGAGACGCAGGTAAAAGGTAACCGTAATTCAAAGAAATATCATTTATCCCACTGTTCTGGCTTTAAAACCTTATCGGATAAAAATGCGGAATTCTTTGCTAATGAAGCGGACGCTCAAGCAAAAGGCTATCAGCTTGCGGGTAACTGTAAACCGCGCTAATCAAATTTAAGCTGTAATAATGCAATGTATTGATGAGTTATTGCAGCTTTTATATGATATTTCTCACATTTTATCTGATGGGTAGGTGAATTTACACATTTCCTGTTAATTTAATGTTGCAATTCAAAAAAAACACGCGCTATATTTAATATAAGAAAACGTTGTAGGTTGATGATATTCGGGTCAATGTAATATTTATAGTGCGAGTGAATTATTTTTTATATTGTCATAATATTGTCATGCAGATTCTTTAGTTTACGAGTATCGCCTGTATAGGAGAAACTAATGAGAACTAGGTGTTTGTTAATCAATGTGCGAAGCCGGTTACCACTCCATCATGAAACTGACATGATGAGATTGCTAACCGGTTTTTTTATACCCAAATTATCAACCTAAGTTACACAAGAGCTTGAAGGGAGCTCCTCTCTGTTTTGAATAGTTCGTCATCTGAAATTGACATCATCGATACCTGGAAGGGTTAATACTATGAGTAGACAGAAAGCTGCAACAAAAGCACGTCGTGAAATGAAACGTACATCACGCAAAGATCGTTCAGGGAGGTATGATATGAACAACGTTACCTCCTTCGCTGAATTTACGGGCATTGAGCCGATAGGTATGGCGAAAGAACGTCGCGATGAAACTCCGATAACACCACGTAATGAAGCCCAAAAGCTCTATATTAATTCCATCAAACACAAACAACTGATTTTTGCTAATGGTGAGGCAGGGTGCGGTAAAACCTATATTAGTACTGCGTTAGCCGCAGATGCCTTGATTAACAAGGAAATCAGTAAAATCATTGTGACCAGACCGGTATTGCAAGCGGAGGAAGATCTTGGGTTCTTGCCGGGAGATATGTCTGAAAAGTTTGCGCCTTATTTCCGACCCGTTTATGACGTATTAATGAAGCGATTAGGCGCTTCGTTCCTGCAATATTGTTTACGCCCTGAGATTGCTAAAGTCGAAATAGCACCATTTGCTTATATGCGCGGTCGCACATTCGAAAATGCCATTGTTATTCTCGATGAAGCGCAGAACGTCACAGTCACTCAAATGAAGATGTTTTTAACCCGTTTGGGGGAGAACGTAACGGTAATTGTGAACGGTGACGTAACCCAATGTGATTTACCAAGCGGCGTTCAGTCAGGTTTGGGGGATGCGTTACAGCGTTTTAGTAGCGATGAAATGGTCTCGATGGTCAACTTCACGATTGATGACTGTGTAAGATCTCAGCTGTGTCACAAAGCACTGATGGCTTACAATGACTAATAACTAGTTTAACCCACTACACAGGCTAATTAATGCATGAAACTGCCCCAGATTTGAAGTGAACCCCATATATTGGATATATTTATTTAATTGGCAGTCGATTTGGTCTGAGCTCGATATTGCACAGGGCTCAGACCATTTAATTTGGTTTTGATTCTTTCGTTGTTGTAATAATGTATATATTCATCTATTGCCACTTTAAGTTCATCTATGCTTTCATACTCTTCATGATACCAACATTCTGTCTTCAAAAGACCAAAAAAATTCTCTATCACGGCATTATCCAGACAGTTCCCTTTACGCGACATGCTTTGCGTTATGCCTTTAGCTTTCAGCGTATTTTGATAACTCGCCATCTGATATTGCCACCCTTGATCTGAATGTAAAATGGGCTTATCGACAGGAGATAGTTTTTGAAAGGCATCTATCAGCATATTTTTCACTAAGTCTCCAGGCCGTGTTGCCATCTTCCAAGATATTATCTCACTGTTAAAAAGATCTAGCACTGGCGAAAGATATAATCTCGACCCTTTAACCTTAAACTCTGTAACATCTGTGACCCATTTCTGATTTGGCGCATTTGCCTTAAAATCTCGGTCTAAAATGTTTGGAAACACTTTACCATAAACACCTTTAAATGATTGATATTTCTTGACTCTTAGGCGTGATGCTAACCCCATGTTACACATTAGCTTTCGGACTGTTTTATGATTTATAAAGTAACCTTCATTTCTCAAAGCCAGAGTTATACGTCTGTAACCATAGCGACCTTTATGGTGATGAAATAATGAAATTATTCTTCGTCGTTCACTCTTGTAGCGAACTCCTTTCGTACTTGATTTTGTGTGCCAGTAATATGTGCTACGAGCCAGTCCTGCTATATTCAGTAGCATTTTCAGTTTATGATGGTGCCTTAATTCAGTGATTATGACTGCTTTGTCTTCTGCTTTTCCCGAATCAAGGCTTGGAGCTTTTTTAGGTAAGCATTCTCAGCACGTAGATATTCAAGCTCTTCTTCAACATCTTTGAATTTAGGAAGAGAATTGGACGTTTCTTTATTTAAAGCGTTATATTTATCTAACTTCATCAAACTATCTCTGCGTTTATCTCTTAGTGCGATGATACCACCTTCATTGTAGAGCCCTTCCCACTTGCTAACAGTGCTAGCTGCTGAGATACGAAAATGCGCTGCAGCTTTGCGAGATGATAGATTATGTTCTTTCATCCAAAGAACAACTGATTTTTTAAACTCTGCAGTGTAAGTTTTAGTCCTAATGGCAAAGCCTTCTTCTCCACTAACTTTCCAATGTTCAGTCCAAAGCCGAACTGCTCCGCGGTCAATGTTAAATAATTTGGCTGTTCTTTGAGCGCCATCGCCACTGTTTATATAGTGCAAAGCAACTTTCTTTTTAAATTCAACCGAATATTTTTTTCTTCCCATTTAAAGATAAAACCCCTAATAGTTGATTGTCCAACTTTCGGGGTTCACTTCAGATTAGGGGCAGTTTTTTTAATTAGTCGTCGGGGTTATCCATGACGGCATGACGTTCATGATGATAACCCTCCTCATCATAGCCATATCGCCAGTAAGGAATCGCGTAGATATCATCGCGACCAAAACCTTTTTCACGTCGAATAAAGCGGCGTAATTCACGGATAATTTGGTCTTCACCAGCAATCCAGAAGCCCACATCGGATTCTGGAATATCCCACGATTTGAATGTATTAATCAGATTGGTAGTCTGACTAATATCTCCACAAATCCAATCAATTTCGATGCCAGCTGGCTTGATTAACTCGCGAATATCCGTTTGATGGTCAAGGCGTAAAACGACACGCCCTGTCGCGGTAGCTGGCATTTTTTCCAATAACGCCGCAATAGCAGGCAAAGAACTAGAATCACCTGCCATAAAGTAATGTGCGCGGATAGGTAGTAGTGGATCTGGACCACCAGGGTTGGTGATCCCCAGCCAATAACCCGGTTTTGCATCACGAGCAAACAGATAAGCCGGACCTGTTACTCCTTCGTGCATGGCAAACTCAATATCGATTTCGTTGAGCTCCGGGCGAATAGCGCGAACGGTGTAAGTGCGTACAAAAGGACGCGGTTTATCTTCTGGCCAGCTACGTCCTTTTTCAGTGAGAAAAGGAAGCGCGGGTTGGCTTTGATGGTCAGGGGCAATAAAAATTTTGAGATGACCACCTTCACACGCCGTTGGGTAATTGGCTAATTTTTCACCCGTAAATGTGATGCTGCGAATAGAAGGGCTGATATCGACAATGGATTTAACTTGAATGAGTTGTGGGGGCGCTGGGCGGTAAATATTTTTTTCAACAGTCTGTTCACTAGCCACTAACCGTCTCCTTTCTTAATGATAATATTATTATATGTTAATTATTATCATTATCATATCATGAATGTTTATAGGAAAACTATTCAAAAGATGCAGGATTATTGAGCGTCTAATTATAAATATGCCGCAGCATTTTAATGCTGCGGCAACGAGTTTACTTCACTTTCATGCCGGCGGCAGTCATCAACAATCTAAATAAGGAAGAAAAGGCGAATAGTGCCAATACGCTTCCTAACCAAATTGCCGCCATCCAGCCGAGTTTCTTCCACCAAGGTGAGCGGAGAGTTGTATCAGTGATAGCCTTGGTCTGGGGTAATTTTTCCTCTGAAGACATAGTAACTCCAATAGGTGTAAACCAAAATAACAGGGATGATGAACAGGGCGCCAACAAGCATAAAGCCTAAGCTTTCTGAAGGACCGGCCGCATCGCGGAAGGTAATTGCTGGCGGAATTAAACTTGGCCAAACGCTGATGCCTAATCCTGTAAATCCTAAGAAAATCAGCATGAGTGCAGCAAGAAATGGCACGCTATCGTAACGTTGGCGTTTGGCACTTTTTAAAATCAGCCATACACAGCCAAGCACTAATAGAGGAACGGGTAAAAAGAAAAACAGGTTTGGCAAGCTAAACCAGCGTTCATAAACGGCGTCATTTAACATTGGCGTCCATAAACTGATAACGCCAATCACTGCTAACATGACCAGTGTTAATGGGGTTAACACGCGATACATGGTTTTGCGTAGGTGTCCTTCTGTTTTCATGATCAGCCAACCACATGCCAGTAAGGCATAAGCGATGACTAAACCGAATCCACAAAATAGAGGGAAAGGTGCGAACCAGTCAAAATAGCCGCCCATATACACGCGGTTTTCAACGTGGAAGCCTTGAATAAACGCGCCAATCACAATCCCTTGGGAGAATGTGGTAAGAATCGAGCCCCAAATAAAGGCGTGATCCCAGCGGCGGCGATGAGATTCATCGGCGCGGAAGCGAAACTCAAAGGCGACCCCGCGAAAAATCAATGCCAGTAACATAAAGGTTAGTGGAATAGATAGCGCATCTAAAACAATGGCATAGGCTAATGGGAATGCCCCAAATAGCGCCGCACCACCAAGCACTAACCACGTTTCATTACCATCCCAAACAGGCGCCACACTGTTCATCATCAAATCTCGGTCTTGGCTCTCTTTTAAGGCTGGGTACAAAATACCAATACCTAAGTCAAAACCGTCCATCACGATATACATCAACATACTGAAGACGATGATGACAAACCAAATTAGTGGTAAATCAATGCCCATGAGTTGCCTCCTCGGAGATACCTTTACGAATTAATTTCATCATGTACATGTAGCCAATCCCAAATACGCCGCCGTACACCACAAAGAAGGCTAGCAAGCTCACGCTCATGTGCATTTCACCATGGGCGCTCACGGCATCTGCGGTACGTTGTAACCCGTATACAACCCAAGGCTGACGACCGATTTCGGTGGTAAACCAACCGGCTAAGATGGCGATTAAACCTGATGGCGCCATGACGAACATAAAACGCAGGAACAGTTTGGATTCATACAGTTTTTTACGCGAACGCAGCCATAATCCCCAAATACCAGCGGCAATCATTAACATGCCTAAGCCCACCATTACGCGGAATGACCAGAACACCATAAACACATTCGGTCTATCTTCAGGTGGAAACTCTTTTAGTGCTGGAACCTGTTTGGTGGTGCTGTGTGTCAAAATCAGGCTCGCCATGTAGGGAATTTCAATGGCATATTCGGTTTTTTCTTTTTCCATATTAGGAATGCCGAAAAGGATCAGCGGGGTGGCTTCGCCGGGTTTATTTTCCCAGTGACCTTCCATTGCCGCGACTTTAACAGGCTGATGTTTTAGGGTATTTAACCCGTGAGCATCGCCGATAAAAGCTTGGACTGGCGCTAAAATCAGGATCAACCACAAGGACATGGAGAACATTTTCTTCATGGCGGAGGATTTATTGCCTTTAAGTAAATGCCATGCGCCGGATGCACCAATAAAAAATGCCGCTGCCAAGAATGCCGCAGTGGTCATATGGAGTAAGCGGTATGGGAATGATGGGTTAAAGATTACCGCTAACCAATCGACAGGGACAATTCGCCCATCGATAATTTCAAAACCTTGAGGCGTTTGCATAAAGCTATTGGATGCAAGGATCCAGAAGGTTGAAATGATGGTACCGAGTGCAACCATGCAAGTCGCAAAGTAGTGAAGCTTTTCGCCCACGCGATTCATACCAAATAGCATGACACCGAGGAAGCCAGCTTCTAAGAAGAAGGCGGTGAGCACTTCATAGGTTAAGAGTGGGCCGGTGATGCCACCTGCAAAATCTGAGAAGAAACTCCAGTTAGTTCCAAATTGGTATGCCATCACCAATCCAGAAACGACCCCCATACCGAAATTAACGGCAAACACTTTTGACCAAAAATGGAACAGCTTTATATAGTCAGTATCGCGGGTTTTGAGCCATAAACCTTCGAGTACTGCCAAAAAACTGGCAAGCCCGATGGTGATGGCAGGGAAGATAATATGGAACGATACCGTAAACGCGAATTGAATACGGGCAAGCTCCAGCGCAGTTAGTCCAAACATATTGACCCCTGAATGGAATTGATTTCGACACGCCACATTTCCAGCCATTGCGAAGCAATTGTGGGCTGTTCCTTAGCAATAAATAATTGATTTCGCTGGATTGTTAACACTCATAAATCCAACTAAAAATGTTTTGTGGTTATAGTTAAAAAAAGTCAGGTGAATGTGTGGATAAGTAGAACATGAGACGATAAACTATAATAGTAACAATTTTTAGCAAATCACCTATAACAGTGAGGCGGGAATGACGAGATACGAACAGCTAGCAGCACAAATTCGTCAACAGATTGAAGATAATATTTGGCAAGTAGGTGACAGGCTACCTTCACTGAGAGAGAGCGTTAAGCAATCGGGTTTAAGCTTAATGACGGTGGTACAAGCTTATCAATTACTGGAAAGTCAGGGGTGGGTCGCTGCGCGCCCGCAATCTGGCTATTATGTTGCAAATCGCAATAATGCATTTGCCGCCGCAAAAGGGGGAAAAGGACTCCATCTAAATGAAAATGTGGAGATTAACGCCTCTATTTTCGGTGTACTACAAGCGTGCAAAGACCCAGATATTATCCCATTTGGCTCTGCTTTCCCAGAGCCCGCTTTACTGGATGACCCAAAACTAGCCAAGTCTCTCGCGTCGGTGGCGCGTCGTTTATCGAAAACTAATACGACCACCAACTTACCGCCGGGGAATGAACAGCTACGCCGCAATATTGCCCAGCGCTATGCAACGCAAGGGATCCACGTCGCCCCTGATGAAATTGTGATCACGGCAGGCGCGATGGAATCATTGGTGCTGAGCTTACAAGCGGTTACTCAACCGGGTGATTGGGTAGTCATTGAATCCCCTGCATTTTATGGTTCCTTGCAGGCGATAGAGCGCTTAAAACTTAAAGCGATTGCCATCAAAACTGACCCATTATTTGGCATTGATCTTGATGCGTTAGAGGACATCGCGGATAAATACCCGATCAAAGCTTGCTGGTTGATGACACACTACCAAAACCCGTTAGGCGGCACGATGCCTCCAGCTAATAAAAAGCGGTTAGTGAATATTTTGAACAATCATAAAATTGTGTTGATCGAAGATGATGTGTATGGCGAGCTTTATTTTGGTACTCAGCAACCTATTCCTGCAAAATCACTTGATTCACAAGGAAACTTTTTCCACTGTTCATCATTTTCGAAATGTTTAGCGCCGGGGTACCGTGTTGGGTGGGTAGCAGCAGGGCATCACGCGAGCAAAATTCAGCATTTGCAGATGATGAGCACCGTTTCGGCTAGTGTGCCAACCCAACTGGCGATCGCGGAATACTTATCTCAAGGGGGGTATGATAGTCATCTGCGTAAGCTTCGCCAAACGATGGAACAGCGGCAACATTTAATGCTAAGTGCAATCGCGAAATATATGCCGTCCACGGTTAAAGTGAATACCCCAAAAGGGGGCTATTTTTTATGGTTGGAATTTGAACCGCCATTTAATGCCATCCAGCTGTATCAATTGGCGTTGAAGGAAGGAATTAGCATAGCGCCGGGGAGCATGTTTTCTACCAGCGATCAATTCAATCATGCATTTCGCTTAAATGCGTCATTTGCATGGAATGACAGGCTTGAACAGGCGATGCAAATTTTAGGGCGTTTATGCCATCGATTAACAGGGCTTAAATAGGGAAAATAGGGTGAGCGTGGAGGTCGCGCTTACCCTTAAGAGTTGCTTAGCTACTTGCAAGTCCGATAGCTGCAAAGGTTAACATTCCACCAGCAACACCTTCGGTAATGCGACGTTTTTTATCGTTATATTGTTGGCGATTATGCATTGATGCGAATATCATGCCGATGGCACCATAAATAATGATGCATGATGTGATGAAAGTCGCTGATAATATTAAAGATTGTATTGCAACACTTTCGGAAACATGGATAAAATTAGGCAGAATAGCGAAATAAACTAGTAACCCCTTAGGGTTAAGGAAGCTAGTGAGAAAAGCTTTGCCAATCACAGCTTGTGTGGAAACGGTATTAATTTGAATCTTTCTCGATTTCATGGCCGATAACAGCATACGGACAGCTAAGTAAGCAACATAGGCGACCCCCACCCATTTGATGGTTTGGAAGATAATTGGTGAAGTTGCAACAATAGCCGCGAGCCCAAGAGCGGCTAAAATGGCATGGGCTACATAGCCGAGAATAATACCCAAATTGGCTTTCCATGCAGCAGAGATTCCGCCTGATAACCCTTGTGATGAGATAAATAAAATATCGGGACCTGGTGTACAAATCAAAGGAATGACAGTTGCACTAAACAGCAATAACGTTTGTAGATCCATCCAAACACCTCTAATTTATTATTATTTTCTTATGAAGAGAACAAAGTTTGGTTATTATAGCTATTTCCCGTTGAAATTTGGTTGTTTTGTTGCTTGTCATGGATGCTTATTTGACATTTAATATCAAAAAATAAAATCAAAAGAGGTTCGAATGCCAAAGAATACTGGCTCGCATTATGCAGAAAAGCATGAGCTGGAACATAGCAGCTCATCCGCCATCAAATTAGATGCGATTGATAAACATATTTTGCAGGTGTTGCAACGAGATGGAAAAATCCAAAATGTTGAACTGGCAAAAGAGGTTGGTTTATCCCCGTCACCTTGCTTAAGGCGCGTTAAGTTGCTGGAAGATGCTGGCGTAATCAAACGTTATGTTGCGGTGTTGGATGGTACAAAGATTGGCGCAGGTTTGTCCCTATTCGCACGCATTTGGTTTAAAACCCAAGATGCGCAAACTATTAATCAATTTGTAGCCGATATTCAGCAAATGCCAGAAGTGGTGGAGTGCCATTTAATGGCGGGTGAATGTGATGCGCTGATCCGTATTGTGACAGAAGATATGGCATCTTATCGTCGTTTTCACGCTGACTATTTGACGCAAATAAGCAGTGTGCAGAGCATCAAAACAGAAGTGCCTATGGAGACCGTCAAAGTCACGTATGCACTTCCTTTATAAGCTTACGAAATCCATCTATTTACCACGCTATACTGCTCAATAATCTCCATCAATATTATTGAGCAGCTTGCTGATTTGTATTGATTACCTTACAAAAGCAGTAATATCGTCGTAAAAATCTCTCCGAGAATATTAATAAGGGCGCTCAGGCAGATCGTAAATATGTTCACTGAGATTATCGACAATGGTGTTCGGTAAACAGTCGATTGAAGCAATCGATTTACCTTTATTGTAAACATCAACTCCACCCGCGCGTTTTGTTCCTAGATAGTCAGAGTGAACGGTATATACGTATGTCCCATTTTTAAAATCTAGCTCCATAATTTGGGCGTGACCTGTATCCGTATCGGCGGCTTGCGTTTTTAATAAATTTTGAGTTAGTTGTTGTGGTGAGCGAACAATTTCAATATCGGGAATATCATCTATTTTTCCAAAAGCATATCGATACTGACCATCAACGTATGTCACGCGAACTTGTTTGTTATTTTTGTTTACACACTGAAAAACAGTAACAGTATAGGCGTCAGCCAGTGCTGGGGCAGACATGAGTACAGGTAATGCTAGTGCTAGTAGTGTACGGCGAAGTTTCATGGGATCCCTACCAAAAAAGAGTTATCAATATTGATATTATCGGCATCGTATTCGGATGCTCTAGAGAGAGTTTAGCATTTAAAATTAAGCTAAATGTATTGATGACTAAAAAGCAGATTATTCCACACGGTATGTTGTCAATATTAGACAAAGTGCACGAATGTAGCAGGTAAATGGCAAAATTTTCTCAGACTTTCGGCAAGGATTAGATTATTGCAATGACGTTTGTTAAATTAGGAGGGTAGTTTCAAAGCACTAGGGTGATAATCGAATAATGATAATACAAGGTGAAATATGCGTGATGGAACTCGTGCTATGCAGGTGAAAAATCGTCATTTACCGAATTGGCAAACATTAAAATTAATATTGAGTTCTTTAATTGTTTTTAATTTTTATTTAAATGTTAATCCAACCGTGAAATCCGATTATTCAATATTGATTGAAATATTTGATTGGGTATTAATTCCGATGTTTGTTTTTATCGCTGCATATTTAAGCAAAGGAATTTTATGGCAAGGTTGGCGTGCCCATTTAATCCCACCTTTAATTATCTATTTCACGTTTCAAACGATAGATGCGATCCCGCTTTATTTTACAAACCGATTAACTATCGCAGAATATTTACTGTTCCCTCAAAATGGTGTTTGGTTTTTCTTAGCGGTACCGATATGGCAAGCCGTTTTTTTATTACTGCCTTCATTTATAAAGAATAATGTCGGGGGAGTGACTGTCACCTTGCTGTTATCCATCATCATTGCGTTTTTCTCCAAGATACACTTATCGGATGTTACTGGTTTTTCGGCGATTATTCAGTATTTTCCATTCTTTGTTATGGCTTACTTTTGTGATGATAAGAAAATAGTTTGGCTCAGAAAAAATGTATTTTTTATCGTATCCGCAGTAATCGCCTTGGTTGTTATTTATATTTATACCCCAGTAGACATTGAATCTGAGCTAATAAAGATTTTAGGGGGAAACCAACTTGCTTATCGTTTCTTTGAGCATGTTTTTACATTTCTAATGGGCGTGTTAATTTCAATTGCAGTGATGTGTATTGCATTATCGACTGAGCGATTTGTGAAAACAGCAAATAACGCATTAGGAGTGTATTTAATTCATCCGATCATCTGTTTCTTACTATTAACTGGGTTAAGTTCATTCCATATTGAAGCGGGTTTACCGCTTTTAATTTTGCTCACGCTCTTCACCATTACGTTAGCGTTATTTCTAGCCAAAAATTCGACCATTCATTGGTTTTTAAACCCTGAATTAAAGTCGAGAAAATAATAGAGAATAGTAAGATTAGAAACGGAAAGGGTTTATAAAATAAGGCTTACCGAATAATCTCGGTAAGCCTTTATTAAGAGTAAAATAACTTATTTACGCAGGGCTTTAACTTGCTCAGGGGTCACATCACCGGCTTGTCCACCCCATTGAACACGCAGGAAGTTGACCAAATCGGCAATTTGCTGGTCGTTAAGCTTGTCGGCGAAACCTGGCATACTTTGCATGTTTTGGTTATTTGGGAACGCTTGCTCCGGCAAACCATCTAATACGGCATTAATAAGATTAGTACTGTCCACATCACGCAAGGTCGAATTACCTTTCATCGCCACTGCCACATTAGGTTTACCGCTGCCATCATAGGAGTGGCAACCAGAGCAACTTTCCAGATAAACCTGTTTACCTGCTGCGTTGCCATCACCCATCTTGAGCGGTAATGTGGCTGGTGGGTTATCACCCATTAGGTAGGTAGCAATGGCCTTGTTATCTTCCGGGGTTAAATGTTGCGTGCTGAGGTAAATAACCGGATGCATATCACTGTAGGCTGAACCTTGCGGCGCTAAGCCAGTCATAAAGAACTGCTGGAGATCTTCTTTTGTCCAACCACGGGCAGCGAGGGCGTCAGGGGTAATGTCAGGGGCAGTGAAACGACCCAATGCACCACCTTTCATATACTTATCTAACTCCATTTCGCCGAGCGCTCCTCTTGGTGTATGACATTCAGAGCAGTGTTCAAGCACATTGACTAAATATTTTCCTCGCTCCCATTCAGGAGAACTGCCTTGGGAGCTATTTGGCAATGGTTTGTCATTGAAAAATAATAGGTTCCAGCCAATCATCGCCATACGCTGGTTTAACGGGAAAGGCAGCGAATTTTCTGGTGGTGCGACATCTACCGCTGGGCGGCTCATTAAATAACTGTAGATAGCATCAGAATCACTGCGAGTTATTCCTTTATAGGAGGTATATGGCATCGCAGGGTAGAGGTTTTTGCTTGGTGGCGAAACACCTTCAGTTAATGCTTTATGGAACTCTTCTTTTGTCCAGCGACCAATCCCATAATCAGCAGAAGGTGTTAAGTTACTGCTATAAATAGTACCAAAGGGGGTATCGAGAGGAAAACCACCCGCTAGAGGTGCGCCATTTGTGCTGGTATGGCATGCCGCACAGTCACCGGCAAGTGTTAAGTAACGACCCCGCTCAATCTCCTCGGCGCTCGCGGTGACTTTTTGTACTGGACCGTCAGGTTTGCGACTCTCATACCAATACAGAATCGCCCAGACGACAATAGCTATCGCTATCAACCATAAAATAATACGTTTGATCATTTTATCGTCTCCTTGATTAGTCCCGGAGTACTCATCACCACATCTCGTACTGCTTCATAATAACGAACATAACCCGTACAGCGGCAAATGTGATTATTTAAAGCTGTTTTGATGGCTTCTTCTAGCTCTTCTTCGGCAATCGGGTTGCGTTGTAATTCCTCAACGAAAATCGTTGCCGCATTGACAAAGCCTGGGGTGCAGTAACCACATTGGAAACTAAAATGGTCGATAAATGCTTCTTGTACAGGAGATAATTTAACGTCACCATTTTCTTCTTTGGTGGCAGCCCCTTCAATGGTACGAATGCTTTTGTTGTTGAAAAAGTGTGCGCCTGTAATGCAGGTGCGAACTTCTTCACTTGTGCCTGATGGGTTATCCAAAATCACCACACATGCGTGGCAAATACCTTGACCACAGCCAAGTCGTGAACCCGTAAGGTCAACATACTCATGAAGAAAATCAATCATCATGAGACCTTCAGGTACATCCATCGGTCCATATTGTTGACCGTTAATGTTGATGGTAAGTGGCAGAAAATTTAGGCTCATGATAATACCTCTAGAATATCGTTAGGGCGAACAGGCAGACTCAAGAAATGGTGCCCCGTTGCATCAGCAATCGCATTGACGATGGAAGAAACGACAGGGATCATAACAACTTCAGCGACCCCTTTTGGTGGGTCGGTATCGGATAACCCCGGCAGGATTTCGCTAGTTTGTTTCCAAACCGCAACATCATTTGCGAGGGGTAAGTGGTAACGGTTAAAGTTCCACGTTCCATTTCCGGGTCCATCTTCGTAGAGAGGTAAATATTCATGGAGCGCGTGACCAATCCCCATCGCTAATCCACCTTGGATTTGCCCTGAAACCAATTGAGGAACAATTAAGTTTCCGCATTCAACGACGGTATGGTGGTCGAGTAATTCGACATGACCGGTGGCCTTATCAATGGCAAGTTCAGATAAGGTAGCGACGGCGCTGTAATAGGTAACGCCAGCATTGTTTCGTTGAGTATCAGGGTAATACGCTTTTTCGCGATGCCATACTTGATAATCTTTGTCTGCAAATCGTAGGGAAAGACCATCAACAGGAAGGCGGCGGGTTTCATCATTAATTTTGAAATCTGCTTCAGCCCATTCCCAGCGGTTAAAGACATGGCAAACTGCGCCAGTTAAACCACCCATCTCAAATGTGCGGTCGATTAAGCGTTGTAAGCTGAGCACTTCTAGTCCATCAGCGGTGAGACCATTGGCAACCCAACGGGCATCCTCACGACGAACCACGAGCGGCGCTGCTTGCCCACCACCAATACCCTCTTGCCAAATTGACATTGCCGCAGGCCACAGACCATATTCAAAGACTAATCGTGCGGCTTCTTCAGTACTGTGGGTGAAATAATAAGCGGAGTTACTGGCGCTGGCTGGGGAGCAGTAATTCGGGGTCCAAAGCGGGTTAGTGGCGAGGCGTTCTTGTTCATCTTGAGCCATGGCAAATGGGTTTCCTGTCGAAATCATCGGCAGAACTGACCAATCCACAACCGAAAAATGAGCTTCTTCCGCAGGCTTACCTAACCATTTGGCACAGACCACGGCTTGGGATGTGGACATCCCGGTACCAATCTCAGCACCACTATGATAAATAGCTATTTTCCCTTCAGGTGTGAGTTCAACGCGCGCAAAAGAGGATTCAGCACCTGTACCGAAGTCTTTTTGAACGCAAGAAATGCCGGTACCAAATAATTTGCCTGCATTTTTAGCTTCAAACTCGGCTTTACGTTTTGCTCTTTCTTTCCACATTGGGTGCTCAGCGCAACGGCTCAGCACTTCATCCGCACGAATTGCGCCGCCAGGGATAGCCCCTTGGGTATTTTTCATTCCTGATTTGATGATGTTTTTCAGGCGAAACTCAATAGGATCGGCTTTGAGTAATTTTGCGGCTTCTTCCATGATCATGTCAGTGGCAGCCATGGCCTGTAACGTACCATAACCACGAGCAGATCCCGCATCGACCGCGCGAGAAGCGATACCCACAGCCGATAAATCACTGCGAGGAATATAGTAGATGGCTTGTGCGCCAGTGGCTGCAACCATCACAACGGAAGGCGTAAAGTTACATCGACCGCCGCCATCCCCAATAAATGAGGCGGAAAGTGCTTCAATTTTATGGGTTTTCTTATTGACGGCGAGGGTGTAATCCATGTCAAACGCATGGCGTTTGATGGTAGATTGGAACTGTTCATAACGGTCGTTGGCTAGGCGGATCGGAACGCCATCACCATACAGAGTTGCCATCGCACCATAATAAGGGAATGGGGTGTGATCTTTCGAGCCATAACCCACCGTAAAGCAAGGGTGTAAGAATATTTGCTTAATTGGGAATTTAGATTTCGCGAGCATTTCTGGCAGTGATGCGGCAACTTCTTGCGGGGACTGTGTTGGGATCACTAAATGGAATGATTGTGTTTTTGCATCATACCAGCCATTGGCGTTATCGGGTTCGAGCGCTGAGGTATCAATAGATTGCGAAAAGTATTTACGCTTGATAACCAGCCAATCTTCCGGCGGATTTTCTAACTGTTTTGCGAGTTCATCCGCATAATACATGCCTTCTTGATCAAGCTTTCCACCTTCACGACCTTCAGGCCAGATTGGGAGATGCTTTTTCATTCCAATCGGGGAGATAGGCATATCTTTCATGCTGGAATATGTATCAGGTGAGAATGGTGTTTCTCCGCCGATACGAACCCCACGATAAGTTCCCCAAGGATCTCGCTGTAATGGTCCCGTATAAGCACCATATTGGATGACATCATCGTGGAATTTGAGTGTCTCTTTAGCGAAGTTAAATTTGGCAAAATCATGATAAATCAGTAATGCGACGGCTTGCCCTAAGTAAGCAGGGGTTTTTCCTGTCGGTAATAGTAAATCTTCACCATAGAACTCAGGGAAGGCGACGCCATCTTTTTCTAAATCACTGGCAGTAACAATACGGTCAGGCATTAAGCCATCATTAAGTCGTTCGAGATTAAAACCTTCGTAGATTTTATCGGCTTGGGTGACGCGTAGAAGAAAGGCGTGTCCTTGTTGTTTGGGCCAGTGAGGGATATCGCGGGCTCGAATATCTCTGGCAAAAACTTTTTCACCTTGCACTTTGGCATAGCCATCAATTCGGAATTTGATTTTTTTATCGACAGGGTTCCAGTCGGGAGCCTGAAGAATTTTTTCCTCGAATAGCACATCAAAAGCTCGGCTATACAAAGGGGCGATATAACAAGAGATCCCCGCAACAACAGCACATTTGATAAAGTGTCTGCGGGATAGTCCGACATGGTTATTGCTCATAATATACCCTTACACTTATTTTCATTGCTTCAATTATTATTTTTTATTTCATTGCTAGTTTCGTGATATAAATATTTATATATCCAATGGTTCTATATCGAAATATGAGTAGAATTGGATGGATAATAAAAATGATGACGATTAGCATAATCTGCATATTATTATTTATAATATAAATTGCAAGTAAGGTTATCAAAGCGTCATTAACTTACATTAACTATGCACCAATTTGATATACTTGAATGTATTTATTGTATTTTTATTGTTTTTAACCTCCGATTTGTTCATGGGTGTTCCTTAAGTTTTATAGGTGCATCATTTTTATTATGTACATAATCGTGTACATAATTTACGTACATATCGACGAATATGTTTTATAGTGTAGACCTCTTAAGTAAAAAGAAAAATATATTATGGCCATCACAGATTCATACCTCAGATCAATTAATGGTAAGCAGCAAGACAGAGTTATAACAAAGGCAGACCGTGATGGCCTATCCATTCGCATAAGCCCGAAGGGAAAGGTTGTATTTCAACTAAGATATCGGTGGGATGGGAAAAATGAAAGGGTTGATATTGGCAGCTATCCTGCAACAAGCCTGAAAGAGGCTCGTGATTTGGCTGTATTTTATCGTGGCGAGATTGAGCAAAACCGTAACCCAAAAGTGGTGAAGAGGGTTAAAAAACAAAATGTAATTCAAGCTCAAACAGTCGAGTCATTAATTAGATGCTGGTGGGAAAAATCCCTAAAAAATAAACAAGTCAAAGCCGAGCAAATTTTACGATCATTTGAACTTTATTTATTTCCTAAAATTGGACATCTTCCACACGATGAAGCTAACATTCATGTTTGGCTCTCGGTTATAGAAGATCTATCCAAGAAGGTGCCAACTATTTCAGAGAGAATATTGCGTTATTCAAAAACAGCCCATAGATGGGGTGTTAGAAGAAGCCTTATTGAATTAGAGCCATTATCAAACATAAACGTCCAAGACATAAGCACTAAGACCAGCCAAGCGGATAGGATCCTCTCTAATGATGAACTGGTTCTGTTATTTAGTCTTATTGATGCCCCTAAGTTTAACAAGCGTAATGCATTGCTTATTAAATTGTCTTTGCTGCTAGGCTCAAGGGTGGGGGAGTTATTTGGTGCTGAAATAACTGATTTTGATTTTAATGAAGATATATGGACGATACCGCCTAATAAACATAAAACAGGATCTAAGTCAGGAAAGCCGATTACCAGACCAATCATACCGCAAGTGAAATCTCTTCTTCTGCAGGCGTTTGAAATTAGTCATTCAGATAAATATCTTTTTTCTGTAGCGACTGGGAATAGAGTTACGGCTTCTGGCCATAATATGATGATTAAGCTTCTCAATGAAAAAATGGCTCCTCACTTTGATAACTATACCACTTGGTCGATTCATGATTTGCGTAAAACGATGAGAACGGGTATCTCCGAACTAACGGAGCCACATATTGCTGAAATCATTTTAGGGCATAAGTTACCAGGAATATGGCAGGTGTACGATAAGCACACCTACCTAGATGAACAGCGAGAGGCGTATGAGAGATGGTGGGATAAGCTGACTAAAATCGTTTACCCCGCTCCCAGTCGATAATATCGGACAGCCTAAACTGTAACTCTCTTAATCTGTGGCTAGGCTTTGGGAAGCCTTTTTTTGCTTGCTTCCCATCGCTAACCCATACACGTAATGTATGTGGCTGTATGCCTAGACGGTTCGCAAGTTCTTTTGTACCAATGAATGTTTTACTTTTTTTCTCACAACTTGATGTTTGTGGTGATCGTTCGTGGTAACTTACTGAATAATTAACCTTTACTGGTTTGATATTATTTTCACCATACGTCACTTATCACCTCCTTTCACGTATCCATTCTTTAACACCATTGCCGCAACTTCAGCGGGTACACCCAAAGACATAGCATCATCGATAATGGTGTTTAAATTTCCCATACTGAGACTTTCAACTGTTTTCGGCCATACATTTTGCGGGACGCCATAATAAACACAATCGGCTATCTGGCTGGTGGTCATTTGAATGATTTCCTCTATGGTAAAATTCATTCGTTGATAGCCGGCATCCCAAACAGCATTTGTTACATCACCCGGATCCCCACCTGCGTTTGTAATGATATTGACGAGGTTAAAATCAAGCGTTGTCATCTTTCACCTTCCTTGCGCGTTTTTTCTTTTTGGTGATCGGGATTAACTTTGGTGCAGCGATTTTTGGTGCTGGTGATAGAGGAGGGCATATACCCATCCTGATATAACAGCGCTGTCGAATTCCGTGAATAATTCGAGCAGTCCAATCGCAACCGTCATCAACATGGTGTACGGCTTTGAGGATTGGAGAGTCATATTCATTAATTTCGTGTTCAGTGTTATCTTGTTCAATCACTTGTTAGCCTCCTTGCAAATGCCTTTATAAGCCCGTAGAACGTGATTTGCCTTACCGTAAATCGTCGTCACTCGGAAAAAGAAACCTATCGTTGATTCGTGAACTGGCGCCCGAAGTAGGGCCATATCAATTAAGTGGTTTAGCTTTCTGCATTCGGTAATGAAAGACAGGATCACTACTTTGGCTGTGTTGCCTGTTTCGCTAGCGATATATTCAATTTTCATTTCCTACCATCCTTAATGCATAGTTGGCATAGCAGGGAAACCACCTTCGGATTCCAGTGCACGGATATAGTCATCATGAAGAATACAAAGGCCTTCACGTCCCATCGCTGATAGGCGTGGGCCATATTCAAGCGAGATATCAAGAAAGCCAACGTATGCTTTAATGGTAAAATCAGCCCAATATTCTTTGCCAAACTGTTCAACCATGATGCTTTCAAAATGGCTCATAAGGCTGAGCCGTAATGATTCAGGGTAGATACTTAGCGTTGATTTACCGTTGCTATAAATAGTTGCTAGGTCTGTGCCACCGTTCGGGTTCGGCACCTCTATTGTTCCGTTTTTATCTTGTTGCTCACGAATAAAGCAGGTGGCAACCACCCAGCGCCATATAGAAACACGCTGTTCAGGTGTTAGTGTGTCGGCCTCGTCAGCTAACTTACCCACCACGGCAGCAGCCAAATACAAGCCCTTTAGCAGCTCTTGGTCGTAGTGACCGCACTCGAGCGTCTTAACTGCGTCAGAATAAGAAATCAAGGTGCCATCGTCGGCAATGACGCCATTACCTGCATCAGTAAAATAAGCCATT
Organism: Providencia sp. JUb39; assembly: GCF_012272845.1. NCBI lineage: Bacteria > Pseudomonadati > Pseudomonadota > Gammaproteobacteria > Enterobacterales > Morganellaceae > Providencia > Providencia sp. JUb39. The sequence goes on from NZ_JAAWXD020000001.1 coordinate 1,820,849, forward strand.
ATTTAGCCTCCGTTACTGGCGTTGCTTCACGCTGGTTCCAAACGAGAACGGCGGTGTCTTGATAATCTTCGGGCTGCTTGGTGCCACAACAATCACAATGAATCACAAACATATCTTCACCGTCCCAACCGGAATAATTCAATTCAACTTCATCATTGCCGCAGAATGGGCAGGGAAGTAGCTTAATTTGGTCTTTTGGTGGGCATAGGTTAATCTCTGCTAAAGTGCACATACCAAAACCAGCCGGAACTACTGAATAAAGGGTGTGGTTAGTTGATTTGATATCACTGTCACTAAGAATTTCTTTTGATTTTTCGATTGCATCAGAAACCCCGAGCGCTTTAATTTCCATTGATAATGTATGACGGTGTCCGCAAGGGTAATCACCTAAATAAGTCACTTGGTAGCTTGTCATTTCCATTTTATCCCCTTACTTTGAACCGAATAATTTTTTAAGATCAACATCATGAATTTCTAGCCAAGCTTCAGCGGGCCATGACTTAACACTACCGAACCGAGGGTCGGGTACTATCTCAACCTCAATCCCTCGCTCTTTGCACCACTTGCGCATCGGGTAAGGGCTATGTTTGATGCCAGTTGCATTCTGTACTGCGGTAATAGTTGCGTGTTTTACACTTTCACCCAGCCGTTCGGATAATTCGCGGTTCTGGCGAGTAGCGGCACTCAATTTTCCAAGTGCGGAAGCTTCACGGCTGCGACTGATTTGTGATTTAGTACGTTCAGCGATGTCGGCTCGCTCTTTTTCAGCAATGCGACCGGCTTCTGACTCCATAGCCATTTGAAGAATTTCCATTTTACTGAGTACAGGTTGTGAGACTGTTGGTTTAATCAAGCCTGTCTCCAATTCACGCCAGCGTTTTGCTATCTTATGGCGCAACTGGACTTTGTATCCCATAGTTAGGGTGACGGTTAGATCCTGGTCTAAGTCGATGGATTCAATGACATCACGACCACGATAAATACCTCGGTTTATAAAAAAGCCTTTAAAATCATTAATGTCCATTTTTGGACAATTAAGCCCAAGGTCGGTAAGCATTTTTTCTATATCCCGGACCACATGCCGATGCTCTTTTTCTGTTAACTCAGCAATCTCTCGGCTGTTCATCATTGGTGAGTGATTTTGTGCAATTAATTCGCTCATAATTAAACCTTCTTAATATCAATTTTTAACTTTTTGGCTAATCGGCGTTGCTGTCTATTTAATGGCATTCGAATGTCATCGCCGTTTCTTTCAAATTGGGATAGGTGTTTGCAAACATTGGCATAATCTTTAACTTCATTTCTTTCTAAACTAAGCCCTTGAGCAATAGTCATGCCTGCAATCCCCTGTTGAGTTCTACTGCGTTTTCTTTTACTCACAGTCCACCTCCGAAGTTTTATTAATATTTGCTTCCAGTAATTCAGCTTCTTTTTTAAGCTTATATTTCTCACGTGCCTTTCTGGCTTGTTCTGCTAATTCAGTCTCACGAGCAGATAAAGAATGGCGTAATGTATTATGTTCAAAGCGATATTCAGCCCATTTGCGAACAGCGTCGCTTTTAGTTAAGTTTTTAGCCTGTCCCCATAATTGAGCAGCTTTTGAGTAATCACCTTCACGTTCGGCTTCCGCTGCTTGATTAGCGATATTTAAATAAGTTAATTTCATTTATTCACTTCCTTTTGATGTAAATGTTCAGCAATGAGCAAAGTAATATCACTAATGAATTCCTTACCTTCATCAGTTAACTTTCCGTGTTTATTGTAAAAACTATCGTAGACTTCAATTATTTGCTGGTCGGTTGCTCCAGCTTCTTTACGACAGATGTTATTTTCATACAATGTGATTAATGATTGCTTTAATACTTCAGCATCTAAATCAACTCGGTATTTAATGCCATCAACAGTACGCTCGAATGTTGAAGCTTTCTTTTTTCTTTTTAGGTAATCAAAGGTTGCATCAATAAAATGTTTTCTTCTTTTATCTAATAAAGTTAATTTTTCCATTTTCTCAATCTCGAATTTAGATAAGGGGATTCCCTCAGCATTGACGCTGATTTAAATTTAATTTGGTTGTTTAATTATAAGTATTGAGCAGCCATTAATTTTTTATATACTTCATTAGCTACGATATCTGCATCTTTGCATTTATCTTTTGCTTTTTCGTATTCCATTTCAAGGCGTTTAATTTCACGTTCTTTTTTTAGCTTTTCGTTCAACTCAGTATATTTAGATTCTTTACGCTCCATGAAATGTTCTGTTGGCTCACCTCGTTTGTGTGCAATAGTACCGTTTTCAAGGGTAATATGTTCATCTTCATAGTTTGTTTCAATACCTTCTTCACGGAACTCACGTTCTGTTAGGATGCTAGATAATTTATTGAGAGCTGCACGCTCACTGAGATATGCACGTTTGGCGCCATTAATAATATACACAGGACGCTCGACAACCTGAATCTCAAATCCTGTTGCTAATTCAATTGCTTTAACCATGATTTTATTTCCTTAAAAGTGACAAGACACTTTGTTTAATTGCTGGGGATATTCCCATAATTTTTTTTGCTTCACTTGAGGCTTTCTCATATTTAAAAAATGAATCCACTAAATGATAGTTTTCACCGACTAGTTTATAAATGTTACATTCCCAATTTAAATCACCAGCGTAATCTTCTGGGATGTTAATATATTTTGGTAGTGGCTTGTTTTGAATCTTGCACAAAGCAATAACGTTATAAGTTGCATTATTCATAATTAATCCGTTTTAATTGCGTGCTCTATTCCTGCTAGGGTCGCGCTGGTCATTAAATCAATTTCATTAAGTAACCCAATAAATCTACCCGCCTCTTTAGGGTAGGTTGTGAATAGCTTATTTAACAACGGCTGCATTTCTAATTTTAATTCTCTGGTATACCTTTGAGCGCATAATGCGGTTTTATGTAAATTAGAATTATTGCCCTCAACAGGGGGTAACATTAAATTATGCATTTGGAACCTCGATATTTATCTGAGCTACATTGTCATTTGCCTTTTCGATTAACTTCAAAGCTGCTTCTAAAGTGTTTTCTATATCTTCATTGTCTAAGATGGCTGAGTTTAAAATAGTATTTATAATTGCTCTGGCATAAGTTAGTTTTGTGTTTGCAGAGTTTCTTAATTCAATGTTACTTGTCATTTCTTACTTTCCTGTTTCAATATCACAGACTTCGAGAGATACAATAACTTGAACACCGTGAAGCCAGTAATGTAAGTTTTCCACATCAATAATTTCATTATTGGATAAAATATTTAGTTTAATGTGATTAAGTAAGGTGCTTATTTCAATTAATCATCGCTCTCGCTTAGTTTTAAAGTTCGTTTTTCTCACACCTTCAATAAGCAAATTAATTTCATCTTGAACTGCATTAAACTTATCAATATTAAGCATCGCCCCCCCCCCCCCAAACACCTTTCTATTTCATCCTCAGCCTGACAAATTAACTCATTAGCAATGTGACGTTCTCCTGAATCCCTATTTAGAAATTGTGCTGCAACCAGAAAAGCTTTAACACGATGCATTGTGTCTATAAGCTGACTGGTATCAGTCGTTATTAATTTATTCATGTCCATTATCTCGTTGTGCATTTTCTTCAATTAACCAACCTGCTACAGGGTTTGATAGTTCATAAGCTAATTCAATTAAACTATCCATAATTGGATCACCTGCAAATTGACTGTTGAGTTGGAACAAGACCGCATTCAATTGGGCACTTTTTTTTGCGGCGACACTTAATTTAATTTCGTGTGACATGTCACGGCTCCTGCTGGTATTTGTGATGCCAGTGATAAAACATAATCACGAACAAGTTGTAATTTTGCTGATTTCAAATCCGTTGCATAAACCTCTTTGCGTTCGCCTTTGGCTTGTGGATCACTACGCTTTATAGCAAAGAAGCAGAACTTAAACAGACCTGTACGGATATCAGGTTTAACTAAAGTTAAATTTGGTGAATAATGTATATTCGGCATTTTTTAAACCTTAAAATTATGACGTGCTTTTAGTATTACCACTAGTGATAAATAAGTCAACACCGCAGGTGATATTATTTTATCACCAAAGGTTATATGTTTGATTTTGAAAGGGATAAAAAGTAAAAAAGCCCGGCGTATTTATCGCTCGGGCTTGGGGATTTGATGTGTTGGGGAGTTAAAACGTGTCGTCAGGCCACTGAGACTTAACTACTTTGCCAATAATATGGCAGTCAACTCCACAAGGTATTAGTTCATATCTAGGGTTCAGTGGTTCAAGATATGGTCGCCCCGCATCTCGAATTAATCGTTTAAATGTGAACTCATCACCATTCATTCTAGCGATACAGAAGTCCCCCGCATCAACAGGCTCTTCAGGATCAACAAGTATCAGCATCCCTTCAGGGAAGCTAGGGCGTCCACCTTGTGGCGCTGTCATTGAGTGACCTTCAACCTCTAACCAGAATGCGCTGTCGCTTGCTTTTCTAGCTGTAGGAATCCATGCAACAGCATCTTTTTTGGTGTAGGAATGTTCATTTTCAGTGAATGAACCCGCTTGTACCTTTGAAAGCAAAGGGTATTCGTAAGTATTAATAATCTGTTCTGAGTTTGATAAGACGGATTGATAAACCTCCCGAATTTCTTTAGCTAAAAATGGGCTTATGTCCTCAACGGGGACGTCCAATATTTTAGCAAACTTAGCTGCATGCTCATGATTAATGGCATTTACACCATTTAACAATTGAGCAACTCCGCTTTGTCCCATTCCAAGCATTTCACCAAGAATTTCTTGCGAAAGCCCCAGATCTTTTTTCTTAGATTCAAAAATAGATTTTAGGCGAATGGCATCTGCTTTCTGTTCATCAGTCAACGGTTTCTTTTTCATGTGGCAATAATATCACCTCTGGAGATAAAAACAATCACCGCAGGTGTTGATTATTTTATTATTAGCGGTGATAATCCTCTAAGGAGGGACGTTCATGGAAAAAATTGAATTGTCAGTATTAGTTTCAACGCTGGGGCAAAAAAAAGTTGCTGATTTGTTTGGTATTCAGCAAAGCGCGATTAATAAGGCCATAAAAACTAATCGAAAAATTTTCGTCATTAGAGTTGATGGCGAAGTCGTCGGCGCAGAAGAGGTTAAGCCTTTCCCTAACAAGCCTAACAGTGATTTTTATGCACCAGACACACAACATACCAATGCCTAAGCATTACTTTCCTGATGACACTAAGTGGATTCAGGAAATGTTATTGCAACTGTCACCGAGTGCGAGAAATAGGGCGCTGGTGGCTTATTCAGAAGTGTATCAGGAGCATTGGGAATTAGAGCCTGTTTCATATCGCAAGGTTAACAAAGCGAGACATGAAGCGAACTCAAGGCTAAGGCTGTACGTGAGACGTTATTCGAAGGCAATGCAAGGTTATACCTCAGCGCCGTTGTTAGTGTCGGATCGCCCAGCCAAGAGCCAAGCCCAAATTTGATGTTTCTTCAGGGTAGGTGCTCACAGGAATCACCGAATTGGGGCATGTCCTTGGAATGGGATCGGTGGGTGAGGTGATCACGATGGGTAATCAAAAAACACAATAGCGAATGATTATCAAAAGTGAATTTCAGAAAAAAACAGACAAAAACAGGGTGAGTGGGAAAACAGAGTAAATATGTACCCCCCTATTTTTTTCGACTAAATGAGAATAGTTATCATGGATAAGAAAGCAGAATGGATCATCAAAAAGCACCTTGCTCAGAGCGAATGGAAACCTGCTCGCATCATTTCGGATTTAGTAAAAACTGGGATGAGCAACGATGAAGCAGAGGCGTTAATGCGCGCCAATGCACCAGAGCGCAAAGAACACAAACCGCACAATAGTCACGCAAAACCGATACACCTTGACGATTTGAGCACTCACTACATTGTGGTAGGCGATTACGATTTATTGAGTCGTGAACATCAAGATGCTCTGATTGCCGCCGTTCGTAACAGCAAAGGTAAAAGTTCACTGAGAGACGAGTATGTTTCGGTGACACTATTCAACCTCGTCAAAGCTTACCCGGTTATCACCACCACTGAAGTTAACAAGTTCATCAATCGTGGCGCATTCATTGACAGCATTCCACTGTACATCGACGGTGAAACTTTCGACGGGGAACCAATGCCCTCAGCGAACAATGATGAAGTTAGAACGGTTTTCCGCGCCGTGAAGCAGTTGAAAAAAATCACCGATCATTTTGCTGAAACAGGAACGTTAGATTTCAAAAAATACTTAGACCGCGTTCCGACTGATGAAGATGTTGCTCGTGCGGTGGGGATCGTTATGCCTGTTATCCGCAACCCGTACTACAAAAACATTGACTACTCGAAATCATACGCGGATATGCCAGCACCTGAGCACAAGCAAGATACCAAGAGAATTATTCGTGAATGGAAGGCTGAGTTAAGCCGGAAGGGTGGCAAGAGTTTGTAGCGCTGTATTTGGGGATACGAAATGAACAAACTCCTGCCGTAGACAAAATCTGAGAAGAAATGGTCTAGGTCTGATTCTGACACAACAGACTGAAAAATGAAATAGTGAGGTGAAATCATGTTAACAATCACACCTAATTTTGCTCAAGAGCGCGGGCTCAGCATGCTACGTAGTGAGTGGAAACAACATAACTCTTTCATGGTTTACGCTCCCACAGGGGCAGGAAAAACAGGGTTAGCGGCGTTTTTGACAAACGGTTACCTCTCTCATAGAAAGAAAATAATGATGGTATGCCCCTATACGGTATTGATTGAGCAGACCGCTCAAAAATTTATTGAGTATGGTTTGCCTGAGAATGAAATAGCCTACATCTGGAGAGACCACGAAAAACAAGACGCAAGTAAAAAAATACAAATTGCCTCAGCGGACACGCTCATTCGTCGTGATTTCCCGCAAGATATTGATCTGCTGATTATCGATGAAGCTCATTTAAGACGTAAAAAACTCTTAGTGGAAATAGAACGCCTGACCAGTGAAACCAACTGTAAAGTTGTGGGGCTCTCTGGTACACCGTTTTCTCCCTTTCTCGGTAAGTACTATCAGAGTCTAATCAAGCCAACCACAATCAAAGAGTTGATCCAGCGTGGCGACCTCAGTAGTTATGAGTTTTATGCACCGACTAAACCTGACTTAACCGGGGTGAAGTCCGTCAGCAGCATGGAATATGGCAGCGATTACAAAGAGGAAGAAATTGCCGCCATTATGTGCGGGGCTGATTTAGTGGGTGACGTGGTAAGCAGCTGGCTAAAACTGGGTGAAAACCTGCCCACCATTTGTTTTTGCGTCAATGTCAGTCATGCTAATTACGTCACGATGGAATTTAACCGTGCTGGGGTGAATGCTGAGGTGATGACTGCTAATACGCCACATGATGAAAGGCAGGTGATGATCCATCGATTCGAGCAAGGCGCCACTAAGATTTTGGTTAATGTGGGCGTACTTGTTGCGGGTTTTGATAGTGACGTTAGGTGCATCATTTACGCACGACCCACCAAATCAGAAATTCGCTGGTTGCAAGCAATTGGGCGCGCCTTGCGTCCAGCAAAAGGCAAAGATAAAGCAATCATTCTAGATCATTCCGGTACGGTCCATCGTTTGGGCTTTCCTGATGATATCGAATATGACGAATTGCCGAGCAAAAATGACGGTATGAAAGAGGTTAATAGTTTTCGCGAGCAAGAAAAACGTGAGAAGAAACCGAAAGAATGTACCTCCTGCCACTACATGAAGCCAGCAGGTGTTTACGTTTGCCCTAAATGTGGATTTAAGCCACTCGCCGGGGAAGACGTAGAAGTCGATACGACACGCAACATCAAAAAATTAGGTAAGACTGAAAAAGTTTATACCCAGCAAGAAAAGCAAAGTTTCTATTCCCAACTTAAATATTACCAAGTGCTCAGAGCAAACGAAGGTAGACCAATCAATGCCGGTTGGGCTTATCACACCTTCATTGAAAAGTTTGGTGAAAAACCCTATGGGCTACATGACGCCCCGCAAGAAATCACCCCTGAGGTCAGTAATTACATTAAACACAAGCAGATTAAGTGGGCAAAAGGCAGAAAGAGAGCCCAACAACACATTACCAACATTAAAACTCAATTGAGTAACACACCACAGCAAGGAGCACTATTGTGAATACAATTGAAGCCGCAAAAGGGCATTGGGAAAAGATCCTCTCTTATTACGAGTTACCGCCGATCACTGGGAACAAGCATTACCCGGGAGAGTGCCCATTGTGCGGTCGAAAGGGGAAATTTCGCATTGACGACAGGGATGGAAGAGGGACATGGATTTGTACCTGTGGATCAGGTAGCGGCATACAGTTACTTGAGCGGGTCACAGGCAAGAGCTTTAAAACGCTAGCTGATGAACTGGATAGCATCTTAGGCATTGTGCGTGAAAAAGATGTGAATTATCCAGCCAAGGTTGATAGCACTGAGGATAATCGGACCCGATTTGTCAATGCCTATTCTCGAATGCCAAATTTAAAAGACACATCTGCTGCAAAGTATTTACAAAATCGTGGAATTTTCATTCTCCCCATGGATCAAGTCAGATTTTGCGCCAATCAGCCGATACACGGCTATTCAGGTAAGTTTCAGGCTATGTGGGCACTTGCAACCGACGCAAGAGGGCAGTTGTGTTATGTGCACCGAACGTACCTGCAGGGTGATAAAAAAGCCAATGTGACACCCGATAAAAAAATGGATTCACTGCAGGGAAAAAGCTATCTCCAATATGCAAAATCTGTCGCCATTCGTATGTTTCCTGTGAGCTCAACCTTGGGTATTGCAGAGGGAATAGAAACTGCCTTGTCGTGTAAACAAATTTATGGCGTCAACACATGGGCTGCAATGAACGCTGGATTCATGGAGAAATTTGTTGCACCCAAAGGCGTTAAGCACTTGATTATTTTTGCTGATAACGATTGGAGCGCAACGGGTGAGGCGGCGGCTTACACTTGCGCAAATAAAAACCTGTTATCAAATAATGATATCGAGAAGGTGAGCGTGAGATACCCTGATCTTGGTGACTTTAATGATTTATTGACCCAGGGCTGTGAAGCAAGAGAACGTATTTTTATTCGGAAACAGAGAGAGGCGGCTTAATGAAACTCGAAAATGCACTTAAAAACTTTCACCCTAAGTCACCTACATTCGGCAATGTAGCAGGTTGCACATCTCCTGATCGAATAACAGGAACAGATATCATGGCTGCTATGGGGATGACTGAATCACAGGCTAAGTTTGGCATGACGGCTTTTCTGGCTAAAAATGATGTCAGCGAAGAAGATAAGTTTTCTACGGTAGAGGCGCTAACTCAATATGCACTTAAAGTAGCACCTAAACTAGTTCGCAAAGCTGCGGGTAAAAAACTGGGTTACTGTTTAATTATTCTGGCCAAGATGGCATTTGAAGATTATGCTCGGTCAGCGGGTTCGGTTTGCCAGTGTTCAGCGTGTAGTGGTAAAGGGATGATTGATAAAAAAGTCATCACAACAAAGTACTCAACGAGGGAGGCTATTTTTCCATCATTTTCAAGGAGCCAGCCCAAGCGTTATACCAACACAGAACGCGATGTCGTGGAAACTGAAAAAGTAATCTGTGAGTCATGTAATGGTAAGGGGCAACTAACACACCGTTGTCGCTGCAAAGGGAGAGGCAAGGTATTAGATGAGATTCAGACTAAGCAGCAGGGCGTTCCCGTATTTAAAGATTGCCCCCGCTGTGCGGGCAAAGGTTTCAGGCGAGTACCTTCATCTATGGCGTATAATGCAATAAAGCACTTGGTACCTGACCTTAACGAAAGAACATGGCGTAGAAACTGGAAGCCATTTTATGAAAAACTAATTAGCAAATGTGTTCTAGAGGAAGGGATAGCTGAAATGGCTTTTAATAAAGTTATAAAGTAGTTTAATTAAGCTGGTGGTAAAAGTTGCATTTTGACCGAAACTGGCTTATTATCTTCTAATAATGGATATTCTATACCTAGTCACATTAAACCAATTCAAGACCTCGCTATGCGGGGTTTTTTATTTGCAATTAATCGTACGCCCTTTTTATATGTGTGTTATGGTGCTTAAGACAACATACCTCATTGCTATAAACAGCAAGCCTTGCAATCGCAAGTTTTTACCTAAAAAATAGATGTGGTATCAAAGGGTGAGTAAGCACCCAGGGAGTTACCTATGAAGTGGTCGATTATTTACCAGCGTGTACTGACAGTGACGCAAAATATAATTATCGTTGCCCTTCTTCTTATTGCTGTTTTTGCAATATTACATTGGCTTAGGTGATTCCATTCCGCCATTAACTCAACTGGAAGAGTATTTAGTATTAGCAAAACTAAGAGTCGGGGTTCGAACCCTCGATGGCGGATCACTTTAGATGCGTAGATTCACATTGGTGTAGCTACGTTCTAACGAGCCCTTGAAACTAAAATATTTGATCGCATAATATAAATGCACTGTATTTTTTGGACATGTTCATACCGGGTAAAGACCATAACTTAGCAGTGCAGCCCTGTCAGCAATGGCGGTTTTTTTATTGGCAAAAAAAGTTAACCACGAGTCGGTGTAGCAAAATAGCTTAAGACTACCAAGACCATGGGCAAGCAATACTGGAACATTGGTTATTATGTTGTATTGCTAATTTAACTTAAGCTGAGTGTAAAAATGTGATTTTGGTTAGGTGCTAATTATAATCGTTGTGTATAATCACTCCCTCGTAAAATATAATGGGGTGATCTATGAACTATTACATTAATACGATGATTGAGCCGCAAGGGGGGATGCTAATACATAAAGTGGGATGTAAAAATATGCCGGTGTCTTCAAATCGCCTATATCTTGGTAATTTTGCGAATGGCTTACAGGCAATTCAAGGTGCTAAAAATTCTGGCTATAGCCAAGTGAAGATGTGCACATGCTGCATCAGTACCTACCAAAAATAAGTCGCCTAGTGCGGCTTTTTTCGTATACGCCGCCACAGAATTCTAATCACACACACTTAATTGACGCATAGAGATTGTGCGCGGCTATCTATTAACTAAAACACAGGTGTTATATATGCCAAGTACCCTGACAGGAGTAGCCGTTAGTGCTGCGGGCGGTGGCGCTATGGGCGGTGTCCTATTGGGTGCTGATTATGGCGTGATACTTGGTGCGATTATTGGGGCATCTGCTTCTGTTATTGCATCTAAGGATAATAACCTTCAAAAGGTCATCCACTTCTTTTTGGCTTTAGGGTCTGGGGCGCTATTAGCTCATCCATTCTCTGAGATGGTGCAAGAGTTCTGGCAGAAGGATATAAGCCCGAAGATAACGGCGATTATCGTTTCTGCTTTACTAATTCCTATTCTGGTTTTAGGTGCCAACAAAGATAACCTTAAAAAGTTATTTGGTCGTGTAGGCGCATCTATTGATAGGAACTTCAGTAGCATTACTCAAGCCATAAAGGACTGGCGCAACAAAGGAGGTAACTAATGGAAACCTTCCTTGCTCGCATTAATCAGCTAATTGATTGGATGTATTTGAATCCTTGGGATGCAGCTGATGTTGGCTTAATGATGGCGTCAGCGTTGATAGTTTTCTTTTGTCGCTATGAGAAGCGAAGAGATTCAATAGTTGGAACGATTTTATTCATCTGCTGGATTTACCAGATATATGAGACGGTAATGGGTAAGCGGATATCGGCTCCGTCTGACGTTGTGTTTGATGGTGCTCTCTTCATCGTTATTTTCTCAGCAGGTGGCAACATCATGTCCATTGTTGTCATTAGTAAATTAGTGACCCGAATCAAATCAATCTGGCGGCTAGTTAAGTTGCCTTTTACTTTTATGGTGAAGAAATGAAATTAAGTGAACATTTCGATAGTAAAGAATTCGCATGTAAAGACGGGTGCGGAGCAAATCAAGTAGAACCCAAGTTGGTTGAAATTCTTGAAGGCGTTCGTTTGCACTTTGATAAGCCAGTGATAATTGTCAGTGGTCGTCGTTGTGTTAATCATAATAAAAATGTTGGCGGTGCACCTAAATCACAACATCTTTTAGGAACAGCGGCAGACATTAAAGTCAATGGTGTCACGCCGAAAGAAGTTGCTGATTATTTGGAATCTCAGTTTCCTGATAGCTACGGCATTGGTCGCTATAAGACATTCACGCATATCGATGTGAGAGGATATAAAGCACGATGGGGCAGCAACTAAAAATACTCACGCATCCGCTCACTGGTTGGCTTGCTGCATTTTTGTTTTTCTCCATTTGGATTCTATCAGCACTATCCCATGAGAAGCAGTTAAGCGACCAGAAAGACCAAAAGATTATAGAGAGTAACCGCATTGTATTTAATGTGTATCGGACGCTCTCTATATTTGACCGAATTTCACAAGCCAACGTCAAAGCAAAGCAATTAGAGGACTCAGAACATGTCACAGTTAAGACTGTTATCAAAACAGTGCTCAAAGACAATGAGTGCGCTAATACTGCTGTGCCTGGCGATGTTGTTAGTGAGTTGCGGAAGTACAAAAGAGGTATTGATTCCCGTTCAGTCTCCACCGATACCAGCACAATTAACCGCTGATTGTTCTCAGCCTGATATTCCTGAGAATTTTGTTTGGGGTGATATGCCGCAACTGCTAGTAGATGCGATGAACTCAATAGCAAAGTGCAACTTGGACAAGAAAGCAATACGGGAAATTGAACAACAAAGAAATGCCCCATAGATCGGGGCTAAATGAGAATAACTACTTATGAATGAGCGTCACTATACGTTAATCGTAAATGACCACAACCTTAAAAAGGTAGTAATCTCAAGCAGATATTACAAATATGAGCCTCGTTAAATGCGGTGCTTTTTAATAGGCAAAAAAATAGCCCACAGAGATTTGGGCTAAAAAGAACAGCGTTAACACTTAATATGATATCCATATAAAGCATAGTAAGTAATTTTAAATTAGCAATTTAGTTCAATAAATCTACGCAATGGAGAAATACCACAGCAACACAGGGCTTCGATAAACCAGAAAAATTTCGTGAAGAGTTGGATGAATGTATTCTGAAGCGATAAAAAAATCCCCTTCTATTAAAAGGGGAGTATTCAAGAGAAACTCATAATTATTGTAGGACCAGTCATCCTTGACCAGCGGCGAAATAATATCACTCTTTATTTCTTAATCCAAATCGGAGAGTCAATTAAATGAGTAAAATTGAATTGACACCGGAGCAAATCAAATCACTACATGAATTTTCACAAGAAGAGGGATGGACGTCTTACACAATTGAAGTAGGAGCTATCTGTGATGGTGACGACATTATTTATGAAGGTCTGATTGCTTATTCAGGCTCTGAAGATCATGGCGTTCTGCAACTAGAATAATTGTGAGCGAGGCGCTGTGTTGCCGCAGTCTTGTACGTTAACTGTGACCCGCGGTCTCTAAGCAGATAGTGTATGTTGAGAATCAAAAACAACGAATCCGAATGAGGATAGATTCATGCGGTAGAACGTCAGCTATTGGATAAGAAGCTGGGTGACTAATGGAGAGACATAATTTTATTTAATTCTACAAATGCTATTTATTGAGTTGCATTTGTTGGGTTTATATATGTTTTACATTCTACTGGGAAAATCAAACAAATGAATAATAATCAAGAAGGGGTAAGCTAAAAGCTTAACTATTATAGATTATTTTTTAATCGCAAACGGCAGTGTGTGATATTTTGCCCTGAAAATTTCACCTAAATTAAGACTTGTGTTTATTTATTTTGTCAAGAGGTGCTACTATTCACTTTTATTTATCACTTGATAAGGCTAGATAAATGAGGGAAATAAAGGTAGATAAACTTACGAATGGTATTTCTGCGACACTTAGGACTGAAAATCTTCAGGGGAATTCTCCTGTTGTGATTTTGTGTCATGGATTTGGTGGGATACAAGAAATATTACTACCTGCATTTGCAGATGCTTTTTTAGCGGCTGGATTTTCTGTAATAACATTTGATTATCTTGGTTTTGGTGTTAGTGATGGCGAACGAGGTCGTTTAGTACCAGCACTACAAATTGATAACATTGTTAATGTGATTGATTGGGCTAAGTCATTGCCGAGTATTGATAATACTAAAATTGCGTTATGGGGAACCTCTTTAGGGGGCGGGCATGTTTTTGGAGCGGCAGTTAAACGACCTGAATTGAAATGTATCATTAGCCAGCTAAGCTTTGCCGATGGAGAAAAGGTTGTGACGGGCAATATGACTCAAGAAGACAAGAGATCTTTTTGCTCAACACTAAATAAAATGGTTGAAAAGCGTGAAAACACAGGTAAGGAAATGTTTGTTCCTATTACTAAGGTGTTAAGTGACTGTGAATCAAAGGCATTTTTTGATGCTAATAAGGATAAGTATCCGTTAATGGATATCAAGATCCCGTTCCTTACCGTACAAGAAATGATGCTCTACAAGCCTTATGAAAGTGCAAGAAATATTAATTTACCTGTAATGATTGTCGTTGCGGGCAAAGATATAGTGAATCCACCAGAGCAAGGTATAGAACTATATAATGCCGTAGGTAGTGATGATAAATTATTATATGTTGAGGATGATGCAAGTCACTATGATGTGTATGAAGGGAAATGTTTTGATAATGTAATTATCCATCAAATAGAGTTTTTGAACAAATATCTAAAATAAGCATTCCATTTAAAAGTGTTTAAGATTTATGAAAAAGCCACCAGCTAATCATGGGTGGCTTTTTCATTTGTGGAGAAAGTCATGTCAGATAAAAAAGAAGTCACTGAGTTAAGTATCAAGGTATCAGTCGATACTACTGAGTTGGATAAGCTAGAAGCACAACTGAAGCGCATTGCAGGGTTAATGGTTGATGTAGGCCTAAAGAATAAGGCAGAGTTTAAGATTGATGTTGCCAGTGGCAACGCCGAATTCACAGGCATAACAACTGCAATAACCCAAGCTAAGGTGTTTGTTAATGACGTCTTCATTGATAAAGCAGTAGTACATGACGCTGTCTGTAAAGCGGCGAGTCGCGAGTTATCAAAAATTATGTGTCGAGTGGGTGATATGACATATATGCGTGATGGCTCGGTATTGCTTGGTTCAGAAGGATACATTGGTAAAGCAGACTCTGATGCTGCTATGGCTTTTAAATTGGAGTTATTAAATCAGGGATTGAAGCGATTAGCAGATAATACCCAAAAGAATCAAAAGCAAATGGAAGAGCTAACACGAGTGTTTAATGATGCTAACGCTGCTATAGCTGATAAGTTTCGACAGGTTTCTATTGATGCCATGCGTAACAGTTCAGGCTTTGCTTGATATGAAGAGACCCAATGTTTACGGCGGCAGATGGGCGAAGGTTAGGCTTAGCTTTCTCAACGAGAATCCACTATGTGTCATGTGCAAAGAGCAAGGGCGCATCACGGCGGCGACAGTTGTTGACCACATCACCCCGCATCGACTACGAGATGCGCTCACATCCGGTGATACCGAATGGATAGCGAAAGCCCAAAAGCTCTTTTGGGATAGAAAGAACTTTCAAAGCTTATGTGAGCCTCATCATAACTCAACCAAGCAACGCATGGAGAAGAGCGGTGTCGTCGTTGGTTGTAGTGAGGATGGTATACCACTTGATCCTAATTCACATTGGAATAAATAAAATGACTGAAACAAAGCAAGTGAAGTTATCCAAGCTGTTCAAGAATGGTAAGTGGATTGGTTACTGTCTAACAGTTGATGGTCAGATGCTATCAGCTCAACGTCAGTTAAGTATTAACAGCACTCCATTAGGTGCTAACAATTCAATTGATGTCGAGTTTGCGTGGCTTGAATCAATGGTCACAGATGCACCAGACATCCATTTGAAGTCTTAGCGGTATGGTTGGGGGTGGGGTAAAAGTTCAAAACCTTTCCTTTAAATTACCGACCGTAGTCATTAACGTGCACAACCGCGAAATGAAAAGTTTTTTTCTGGGAGGTTCCGATGGCAGGAAGGCGCCCGAAACCGACCCACCTAAAAGTGGTTACTGGTAATCCGGGTAAACGAAAACTCAATGACAAAGAGCCTAAACCCCGACGCGAAATTCCTAGCCCACCAGAACACTTAACCGACTGGGGAAAAATAGCGTGGGCAAAATTAACCTTGTTACTTGATGGCATGGGGGTTTTAACCATTGCTGATTCTTTGGCTTTGGAAAGGCTTTGCGATATCTACGCTGATATTCTTCAGCTGCGCGACACGATAGCGATTGAAGGTCGCACTTACACAACGAAAACCCAATTGGGTGATTTTCTGATTAAAGCACACCCCGCAGTCGCAATGCTGGGGGATGCGGATCGTCGCTTCAAAAGTTATTTAGTCGAGTTCGGTTTGACTCCGGCTGCTCGCTCAAAGGTGAAAATCGATGGTGGAGAAGAAGAGGAAGACCCGCTCAACGCGTTCTTCGGTTGATCCTGCAACGCAATATGCACAGGACGTCAACGAGGGGAAAATTCTTGCTGGTCCTGATATCCGAAACTCATGCGCAAGACACTTAAGAGATCTGAATGAAGCTAAGCAGCGAGGTTTAGTTTGGGACGTTGAGGCTGTTCAGCGTGCCATAGACTTTTTTGCCAAAGTGTTGAAGCTCAATGGTGGTGAGCATGAGGGTAAGCCATTTATTTTATTGCCGTGGCAATGTTTCGTTATTGGCTCAATTTTCGGTTGGAAAATGGAAGATGGCACCCGCCGTTTTCGCATGGTGTATGTCGAATCGGGAAAAGGGTCTGGCAAGTCACCGTTATCAGCAGGCGTTGGTCTCTACTGCTTAGTTGCAGACGGAGAGCCTCGCGCTGAAGTTTATGCAGCAGCTACCAAAAAAGATCAGGCAATGATTTTATTTCGTGATGCGGTTGCAATGGTTGACCAATCACCGGCACTCAGCCAGCGGGTCATGAAGTCTGGCGGTGCAGGAAAAGAATGGAACCTCGCTTTTTTAAAGGCTGGGTCGTTTTTTAGACCAATTAGTGCTGATGATGGACAGTCGGGACCTCGTCCTCACTGTGCGCTCATTGATGAGATTCATGAGCACAAAAATAACAATGTCGTTGAAATGATGCGAGCCGGCACTAAAGGGCGACGACAAGCACTGATATTCATGATCACCAACAGTGGACATGATAAAACCAGCGTGTGCTACGATTACCATGAATACGGTCGAAAAGTCGCTGAAGGCTCAGTTGAAGATGACAGTTTCTTTTCTTATATCTGTTCGCTTGATGAGGGTGACGATCCTTTTAAGGATGAATCGTGCTGGGGAAAAGCTAATCCCTCTTTAGGCTATACCTTCACTGACCGTTATTTACGGGAGCAAGTGACTCAAGCTCAAGGTATGCCAGCTAAAGAAAGCATTGTCCGCCGTCTTAATTTCTGCCAGTGGGTGGATGCAGATAATCCGTGGATCAATGGTGATACGTGGATGAGTTGTGAGAAAGAATTCACATTAGAGGACTTGCAAGGCGAGGAATGCTATGGCGGACTTGACTTATCAGGGACACGAGATTTAACCGCGTTAGCGCTTTATTTTCCTCGGCTCAAACATCTGTATGTCGAATTCTGGACACCGAAAGACACTTTAATGGATAGGGCTAAAACTGACCGCGTTCCTTATGATGCGTGGGCTAGAAAAGGCTTCATTCATACCCCTCCTGGTAATGCAGTTAAATATGAGTTTGTTGCTGAGCGTATTGCTGAAATAACAACACACGTGAATCTGCTCACCATTGCATTTGACCAATACAGAATCAAATACTTAGAGCCTAAATTAGATGAGGCTGCAGTTACCGTTCCTTTGGTTCCTCATGGGCAAGGTTATTACAAGGCAAAAGATTCAGGCTTGTGGATGCCACACTCAATCGAACTGTTTGAAGGGTTAATTGATGACCAGGTCATCGTTATTCATGCAAACCCCTGTTTGCGGTGGAACGCGGCATCAGCCGTAACGGAAGCAGATCAAAAGGAAAACCGCATATTTGCGAAAAGGAAGAGTACGGGACGTATCGATGGTGTTGTGGCTTCCGCAATGGCAATTGGTGCTTCCGAGGGTGAGGTTGATGATAATGGCAACCTTGATGATTTTTTCTCTAATCCACTGAGTATGTGATGACAGATAAACAATATTCAATCGATTTGCGCACTAACAATAGTTGGTTTGCACGTCTGGCTTCCTTCTTTGTTGGAGGGAGACTTGTCACTCCCGATCAGGGTTCGCAAACGGGTCCCGTTTCGGCTCAAGGAACGCTGGGTGACTCATTGATAACCGATGAACGTATACTGCAAATATCGACAGTTTGGCGCTGTGTCAGTTTGATATCAACATTAACGGCTTGCCTGCCACTCGATGTTTTTGAAACAGATCAGGTAGGCAATAGAGCTAAAGTAGATTTAAGTAATCCATTAGCGCGTTTACTTCGTTATTCACCAAACCAATATATGACAGCTCAAGAATTCAGAGAAGCAATGACCATGCAACTTTGTTTTTATGGCAATTCTTATGCTTTGGCTGAACGTAATCGCTCCGGTGATGTGATCAGCTTGCTTCCACTCCTTTCAGCAAATATGGATGTGAGAATGGAAGGAAAAAACCTTATTTATAAATATCAAAGAGATAAGGAGTTTGCGAAGTTTAAACACTCTGAAATATTCCATTTAAAAGGATTTGGTTTCAATGGGTTAGTGGGATTATCTCCAATTGCACATGCATGTAAAACGGCAGGAACTGCCGTGGCAATGGAAGATCAGCAGCGTGAGTTTTATGCGAATGGCGCTAAGTCTCCAAAAATACTCACTACTGGCGATAAAGTGTTAAGTAAAGAGCAGCGAGCACAGGTTGAAGAAAACTTCAAAGAAATAGCTGGTGGGCCAGTTAAAAAGCGGCTGTGGATATTGGAGGGCGGCTTCAAGGCAGACGATATTGGTGTGAGCCCTCAAGATGCTGAAACTATGGCTTCTCGTAAGTTTCAGGTTAGTGAACTTGCTCGATTTTTTGGCGTTCCTCCTCATTTGGTTGGTGATGTTGAAAAATCAACAAGCTGGGGGACGGGGATTGAACAACAAAACTTAGGTTTTCTTCAATATACATTGCAACCATATATCTCCCGATGGGAAAACTGTATAGCGCGATGGCTTTTAAAGCCCGGTGATGTTGGTAAATATCATGCTGAACATAATTTAGATGGATTGCTGCGAGGTGACTCCGCTTCCCGCGCAGCATTTATGAAAGCGATGGGTGAATCAGGGCTACGTACTATCAATGAAATGCGGCGACTTGATAACTACCCACCTCTTGAAGGGGGCAATGTTGCATACCGACAAGCGCAATATGTACCAATTAATCAACTTAGCAAAGAGCCTCACGAAAGTGGGGCTTAATTATTTATGGGGGCGCAATGTCCGATATCAGAAAAACACTCGCTTTTGATGAAGCGGAGATCAAATTCTCTGGCGATGGTACGCAAGGTATTTTTGAAGGGTATGCTTCAGTGTTCAGTAATACTGATTCAGACGGCGACATTATTTTGCCTGGTGCATTCAAAAGTGTGCTAGCAAACCAAAAACGCAAAGTCGCCATGTTTTATAACCATCGCGCATGGGAACTGCCTGTCGGCAAATGGGATCACATGGAGGAAGACTCAAAAGGTCTACTTGTTCGAGGTCAACTTACTCCTGGTCATAGTGGCGCCCAAGATCTAAAAGCCGCTATGAAACACGGTACTGTAGAAGGTATGTCAGTCGGTTTTGGCTGCGTTCGTGAGGATTTCGATGTGACTTCCTCCGGTCGTATTTTTAAAAACATTTCCATGCTACGGGAAATCAGTATTTGTACTTTTCCTGCTAATGAACAGGCACAAGTCTCGTCACTAAAAAGCGTTGATGGCCTGTCCACTATTCGTGATGTTGAAGATTGGCTGAGAGAGTCAGTGGGTCTATCAAAATCAGAGGCGCTTGGTTTTATCTCTCGCTTCAAATCAGCTATTCGGAGTGAGTCCGATGGCACTCAAAAATCTCAAGTAGATTCCATTATTAACCAAATTAATTCATTTAATCTGAAAGGATAAATTATGTCTGATTTAACCCAAATTCAAAAAGCCATCGAAGAGTCACAAGCTAAAGTCAAAGAGTTATTTGATGAGCAGAAGAAGCAAATTGAAGAAACAGGCACCATTTCAAAGCAGTTACAGAGCGATTTAACCACGGTTCAAAACGAACTGAAAAAAGCGGGGGAACGCCTGTTTGATTTAGAGCAGAAAGGCGCAGCGGGCGCGGATGATCCAAATGCTAAAAAAGACTTTTCTGAGCGTGCATCAGAAGAGCTCATTAAGTCATGGAATGGTAGCGCGGGAGCCTATGAAGTTAAAACATTCAATAAGTCACTGGGTAGTGATGCGGGCTCGGCAGGTGCATTAATTCAGCCAATGCAAGTGCCGGGTATTGTTATGCCGGGCATGCGCCGTTTAGTTGTTCGTGATTTATTAGCGCAAGGTTGCATTTCCAGTAATTCTCTGGAATATGTGCGTGAAAAGCTGTTTACCAATAGCGCAGCACCCGTAAAAGAAAAGGCTCAAAAGCCTGAATCTGACCTGACTTTCGAAAAACAAACCACTAACGTGATCACTATCGCGCACTGGATTCAGGCGTCACGCCAAGTTATGGACGATGCGGCGCAGCTTCAGTCTTACTTGAATACTCGTTTGTTATATGGCTTAGCGCTAGTTGAAGAAAATCAACTGCTTAATGGTGATGGTTCAGCGGATAACCTGACAGGCGTTAACCAAGTCGCCACAGCGTACGATACTACGCTAAATGCTACAGGGGACACGCAAGCTGACTTGATCGCCCATGCTATTTATCAGGTAACAGAGTCTGAATTTAGTGCATCGGGGATTATTTTAAACCCTCGCGACTGGCACACCATCGCGTTAATGAAAGACAAGGAAGGTCGTTATATTTTCGGTGGTCCTCAGGCATTTACCTCTAATGTGATGTGGGGCTTACCCGTTGTGCCAACAAAAGCACAAGCACAAGGTGAGTTTACGGTTGGTGCGTTCGATTTAGCATCTCAAGTATGGGATCGCATGGATGCCACTATCGAAGTGAGCCGTGAAGACCGTGATAACTTTGTGAAAAACATGCTAACCATTCTTTGTGAAGAGCGCTTAGCGTTGGCTCATTATCGCCCTCAAGCCATCATCAAAGGTTCCTTTGCTGCCGCGGAAGGTAAGTCAACTAAATAATAAGGTCGGGGTGGGTAACTACCCCGTATTACTTCAATGGATATCTTAGATGTTATTCCGCTTTCACTGTTAAAGCAGCACATTGAATATGATGATAATGATCGTGATGAGCAGATTACATTTTATGCTCAGAGTGCTTTGGATTATTGCCTAAAATGGTGTGATGAACCCGCATGGAAAGCACCTGAAGATATCCCTCATCCCGTTAAATTGGCGGCACTATTAGTTCTCGGTGATATGTTTGAGCATCGTACGAGCCAAAGCGAAATCCAGTTGTATGAAAACAAAGCGGCGGAGCGTTTATTGTTTCATCATCGAAATTGGCGGGGGGGAGAATGAATCCGGGGAGACTGCGTCACAAAGTAACTTTCCAGCGTAGTGAATTGGTTAAATTACCCTCTGGCGCTCGTGAAAATCAGTGGGTTGATATTGCTACGACACGCGCTGAAGTTAAGCCAATCTCAGGGCGCGAGCTTCTTGCATCGGGCGCCGAAATGTCAGAGGTAACGGTTCGTGTTTGGATGCGCTTTCGGCGTGATATCAATTCAACGTGCCGCATGGTTTTTAACGGGCTCAACTATGATATTCAGTCCGTTATTCCTGATGTGAAAAATACCCGGCTTGAATTACTGTGCAAACAGGGGGTTAAGACTGATGGATAATTTTAATATCGATTTCAGCGGCTTTCTTGATATTTCTAAGGATTTAGAGTTACTTAGTAAGGCTGAAAGCAAAACAGTTTTGCGCCAAGCCACTTATGCGGGTGCTGCTGTTTTACGTGATGAAGTGAGAGCAAAGGCACCGAAACGCACTGGAAAACTAGCCCGAAATATTATGGCCAGCAGCCAACGTAGTCGCAAAGATGGGGAAGTCTCAGCTGGCGTCTATGTTCGTGGCAGTAATCAGGAGGGTACTAATAGCGACAATTCGATGAAAGCTAAGGATCCGCGCAATGCCTATTACTGGCGATTTTTGGAGGAAGGGACTTCAAAGATGCCACCGGTACCGTTTATTCGACCTGCGTTTGATAGCAAAGCGGATGAAGCTGCCAGTGCTGCAATCGAAAAGCTGAATCAAGCTATTGATGGAGTGCTCAATAAATGACTGATGCTGATTTGTTCAAACTCTTAGATCCTGTATTGCCTAATAAGGTGTTTCCGCTCGTTGTTCCGCAAGATGTGCCAGCCACCAGTCCGCCATGGTTAATATTTTCATTCTATGAAGTTGATGAAGATGTGTTCGCGGGGCAGGCCGAAACGATGACCAACATTCAAATTGATGTTTATGCGAAAAGTCCCGATAAGGCCAGTGAATTACGGGATAAGGCATTTATGGCCATAAAGGTATTAGCACCGACAAATGTCTCTCGAAAATCCGATTATGAATCCGACACGGCTCTATATCGTAAAACGTTAGAATTCCAAGTTTGGAATTAACGCCTCATTAACTCCATCAACCACCTTCGGGTGGTTTTTTTATGTCTATAGGAAACTGATATGACAAGTAAACATGAAAAAACGCAAGGTACAAAAATCAGCGTTTCTAAATTGGCGGCAACAGATATTACTGCAGTCGAAACAGATTCATTGCCAATTGATTGCACAACGAAAGAAGTTAGTTTCACTGGGGGGCAAAAAGCGGATATTGACGTCACTACGCTTTGCTCAACGGAGCAGGAAAATATAAACGGACTCGCGGCTCCTGCGGAAGTCACTATTGGCGGTAACTTTGCGATTGATGAAGGACAAGATGTGCTACGTCAAGCTTATGACAGTGACGCGGTACATGCCTTTAAAGTTGTATTTCCTTCTGGAGCCGGTTTCGCCTTCCTTGCTGAAGTTCGCCAAAATAGCTGGTCAGCATCGACAAATGGTGTTGTGAGTGCATCCTTCACCCTTCGCCTTAAAGGTAAGCCTACACCATTAGTGAAAGGCAAGGTGGTGGTTCCAGCAACGCAATCATTATCAACAGGAGGCGGTAAGTAATGACTAAAGCTAAAAAGTCTAATTTACGTGATTTAGCTCTTAGTGCCTCACAATCATTCCGGACTAAAAAAGTGCGTGTTCCTGAGTGGGACTGTGATGTTGTACTGCGTGAACCATCGGTCTCTATTTGGTTGAAATGGCTAAAAGAGCATCGCGATCTGGGTGATACAACAGAACTCAGTACGGAAGACGTTGTGCGGCGCAACCTTGAAGCGGATGTTGAGTTCTTAATCAACGTATTACTTGAAGAAAATTTAGCCCCTGTTTTCGTGCCAGAAGATAAAGATGAAGTGCTGAAAATCTATGGTCCTGTGCATGCTCGTTTGGTCAATCAAGCCTTTCAACTGATTACCAGTACGAATGAAGCAGAAAAAAAGTCCGTGAACCTGCACTAAAATTCTTGCTCACCCTAGCATTGCGGCTAGGGAAAACCCTCTCTGAAATCGGTACCATGCCTGCCAGTGAATTACAGATCTGGTGGGCATTTGATTCAATAAATCCCATTGGTGATTCACGCCTAGATGTGCATGCTGCGCAGGTTACTGCTGCGATTTTTAACGCACAAGGGGTAAAAACTACCCTGAACGATACATTGATACAGTGGGATGCGGAGAGCGTGCAGGGGAAAGAGCACGACAGGACAGGGCTAGAAGATTTTTTTACCTCATTGTCTGAGTAGAATGCATTACCTGTAGGGATCCTTATGTCAAAACTTCGTGAACTCATTATTAAAATTTCAGCTAACTCAACAAGCTATCAAGCTGAAATTGCTAAAGCCTCCCGAACAGGTAATGAATACTACCGAACCATGGGAGCTAATAGTCGACGGCTGGAGCGAGATCTACGTGCTCAGCGTCAGGCATTGACCGATATTAATAAACAACTCGCCACGGTCACCAGTACGGCAAAAATGATGTCTGGCGCGCTGGCTGGTTTCTTTTCTGTATCAACTCTGATCACTGCGGTAGATGATTGGGGGCAGATGTCCGCACGGATCAAGATGGCGTTAAATTCGGTTGAAGGTGATGTTGGTCGCTATGAAGAGCTTCAGCAGCGTTTTTTAACGGTGAGTAACCGCAACGGTAAGGCAATAGAAACCACTCAAGAATTGTATGTTGGCTCAGCCACAGCGATGAAAGAGTTAGGCTACTCTACGGCACACACACTGGATTATATTGAATCGTTATCATCTACATTCACGGCAAACGCCACGAGCGCACAACAAACGGAATCAGCATTCACAGCACTAAATCGCGCCATGGTCACCGGCACTTTGAAAGGTAACGACTGGCATTCTGTGCTAAATGCTATGCCTTCTGTGGTGGGTGATATTGCTAAAGAGCTTTCACGCATGCGGGGTGGAGTAAAAGTCACTGAAAATGATGTTAAGTTGATGGCCACTAAAAGTGGTATCTCAATGCAGTTGTTTGCTAACGCAGTGATTAACGCAAAAGAGGCTAATAATGCGTTAGCTGATAGCATGGATAATACAGTTGCGGACGGCTTCACTAAGGCAACGAATGCGGCTAAATCTTATTTTGGTGAGGTAAATGCCAGCTGGGGTATCACTCGGTCAATGTCGGCAGGGTTAGCAACTTTAACCGAAAACTTTAGCAGTTTTGCGATAGCAGGTGCCGCGATTGGTGGTATTGGTTTATCTCGTTACATGGGTAACTTATCACTGAGTGCTTATGAAGCGGGTAAAAACATGCTCGTTACTGCGAAAAACAATTACGTTTTGAATGCAGCGCAAGCCAAAGGGCTGGAGACTACTCTCGCTAAAATTCGAGCAGAGCAAGCGTATGCTGCTTCTACCCAGCAATCTCTTGGAGTTCAGCTTGTTGCAGCAAAAACAGAAGAGCGTCGAGCAGCAATAAGAAGGCAGCAAGAGGCTAACTACGCGAAAATTATTGCCTTAAACAAATCAGAAGAAGCAAGTGTTAATCAACTAACTGCAGCACAAAATCGCTTGAATTTTGCAGCTAGGGCAGCAAGAGGAACATTAGCCTTACTAGGCGGACCTGTCGGTGCAGCCATGATGGCAGGTGGAGCGTTATTTTATTTCTCACAAAAATCAGATGAAGCAAAGGAAAAACTTGATAGTATGCGCGGCTCTGTTGTGGAAACAATAGAGCAGCTGCAGCAGTTATCAAAAATTAAACTTGAAATAAAGCTTGATGATTTAGGGGATGATATTCAGCTACTAGAAAAAGAACGCAAGCGATTATACGGTGAAGCTCAAAAATATTCTGAAACTAGAGCTGCTGATATGCAGACAATAAAAGATAGCGGCGGCTTTGGTGAATGGATTGCTAACTCATTCGGGAATAGTCCTGATGAATTCCTTCAAAACAGAAGAAAGGTTCTGGGTGATTTGGAGGATATAAACAAAGATATACTAGCTAAGGAAGAAAGCCTTAAAAATGCTCGAGACGCTTTAGCTAGTGGTAAATTTGATAAAAAACCAGAAGGGACTGGAGGGCTTCCTCCGCCAAAATTAACAGGTAGTGCTGATAAGGATAAAGACAAAACCAAAGCTGTTAATGATTATCAGCAGCTCAGAAAGTCTATTGAGTCCGAACATTTTTCAAGCTTGCAAAAAATTCAAGCGAGTGAGAAGGAAAATAGTGACAAGTTAGCTGACCTTCACAAAAAAGGCTATGTCAGTCAATCAGAAATGCAGCGGTTGATTTTACTTAATGCAGAAAATCACCATCAAAAACGCCTAGAGCTTGCTGAAAAGTATGATCCTTATGCCGCAATTATTCGCAAAGAAAAGGAGGCAGCAGGGGAATTGAATGAGCTTCGTCAGTCAAAGTTATTAAGTGAACAGCAGTATTATTCCGCTAGCTTGCAGTTGCACAATGATTATACCAAGCAAAAATTAACCGAGGAGGCTAATAAAAAGGCTTTACCTAGTTATGATCTTGCAGGTGAAATTGACCCTGTTGTTAAGCTGCAGAATCAGCTTAATGAGCAGCAAGCATTGTATGAGGCGTATCGCAACAATGATCTAATCAGTCAGGAGCGATATCAGGAACTCATGATTGCAGCAACTAATCGCTCAAAAGAAGCGCAATTAGAAGCAGCGAAAGAATTGTATGGTGCTCAGGGTAACTGGCAAAAAATTCAGATGAACCTATTGGAAACCGTTGAGCAGAGAACTAGCAATGCACTAACAGGTATTTTAACCGGTTCCAAATCCTTCTCTGAAACACTTCAGGAGCTTTCAGCATCACTGGCGCAATCCATTATTCAGGATTTAATCCGTATTGCTATGCAGGCGATGATCACTAATGCCTTAACAGGATTATTTGGTGGGCTTGCTGGTGGCGGTACGTCTGGAGCCAGTTCCGCTGCTTCTGGTTCTGGCGCTATGGGTATGTCAACGGGGTGGCAAAGTTATGTGCCGAATGCTAAAGGTGGGATGTATAACACTCCTGGCCTAAGTGCTTATAGTGGTCAGGTTATCGATGCCCCGACGTTTTTCCCATTTGCTAAAGGTGGAGTGCCTTCGTTGGGATTAATGGGTGAGGCGGGCCCAGAAGCCATTATGCCTTTAACTCGCTCCAAGGACGGCTCACTAGGTGTTCGCGCCCAACTTCCTAAAATTGATATGCCAGTTAATGAAAAACCTGCTGGTAGCTCAGTAATTCAGCAAGAAATTCATGTGCATGGTAATGGCGATGCTGCGCTTGAAGCAGCGTTAAGGGAGGCTGCTCGGCAAGGTGCTGAGGAAGGGGCTGCTAAGGCAGAGGCTAGGATTATGCGAGATTTTCAAACTAACGGTAAGCTACGCAAAACACTAGGGAAATAACTATGGACATTTTAACATGGCCTAAAGAATTGGAGCCGTCATCCCTTGATTGGCAGCTGATTAGCAACTCTAAGACGTTTGTTTCTGTTTTTACTGGGAGCGCACAAACAGTGCGTTATCCCGGTAGTCGATGGCGCTGTGATTTAACCCTCAATAATTTAATAGATGAAAAATCGCGGTTACTGGAAGTTATTCTGGCGCAACTGGATGGGGAGTCAGGTCGTATTAAATTGTTTGATTGGGTAAGGATGGGCGCTAATGAAGTCGGGGAGCCCATAGTCAGTCAGCCAAATCAAATGGGGCGTACCTTATTAACCAATGGCTGGAAACCAAATTCGCTGGTGTTAAAAGCGGCTGATAATATCACGATTAATCAAGAGCTTAAAAAGGTTACTTCTGATGTAATGAGTGATGCACAAGGAAATGCAACTATCTCATTTTCCCCAATGCTACGTTACTCTCCTGCGATAGGGGATAAAATTGAGGTAAAAAATCCCTATGGTATTTTTAAGTTAACTGACAATAATCAAGGGCGATTGCGTAGAACACCGGGGGTATTTACGTCCACTACACTTTCTTTTGAGGAGGCACTTTATTGATGATCTATCATCCTTTTTCAAATGAAATGACTCAAGCAATTAATGATGGTTGTTATGTTGTCGCTGCTGCTAAGCTTGATCTCAAATCTGGCGTAACACGAGTGCATACCGCGACAGGTAATTTAGTTATTGCTGGTGAGGTACATCAAGGTGTAGGCCAGTTTGGTGCGATAGAAACGGTATCAGAAGAAAACACGACGGGCCCACAGCAGCTTATTTTATCGCTCAGTGGTTTTGATTCCTCATTACTCGGTGATGTGATGAATGAGCGAAGCCGGGGGCGTGACGTACGGTTAATGATGGTGGCGCTTAATGAAGATGGCAAGCCTATCCTTGCTGAGGTGTTATTTGCTGGTCAAATTAGCAATATTGGTGTGAGTGTGGGTGATAAATGTGAGGTTGCAGTCACGGTATCAAATCGCTTTGAGCGTTGGTCTCAAGGATTGCCTGATAGGTTTACTGATGAATCATGGCAAAAGCGACATATAGGCGATCGTATATTTCGCTATGTCGCTCAAATGGCTGAAAGGGCAATTTACTGGGGAAGCAAAAAAGATGCGCCAGTGTTTATTTATAAATAAGCTGGTTAGCGTGTTATCCTTATTATAAAACTATAATGAGGATAATTTGATGAGAAACATTCTATTTTTGATAGCTTTATTTTCTGGCTTTTCAGTAGCAGGTGAGAGTAATAGCCAAAAACAAGAGTTTTGGTATGAAGGGTGCCCTAAATATACAGATGAACAGTTGGAGCAATTGAGAGGCTCAAAGGTAGCGTCAACTGAGGAACTGCAAGCGCATAGTAAAAAAGATCTTGAAGAATTTTCGAATAAGACCGAATGTGACCTCATGAATTTAAAAGAACGCCGAAAATATTTACTTGAAAAATTAAATAAAATGGACGAATCAGCTAATAAATAAAGCTAATCTTAAACTTGAAATGAACTAACCACCTTTATGGGTGGTTTTTTTATGCCAGGAGATCATCAAATGCGACATCCTAACTGGACAACCAGACTCCCAGAAACCTTACAGAAAGCAACGCAAAAGCCATTTTCATGGGGGCAGCATGATTGTTGTTTATTTGCTGCCGATTGTGCTGTTGCCATATGCGGCATCGATATCGCAGAAAAGGCGCGAGGCAGATATAAAACCAAAGCTGGAGCAATGCGAGTCTTAAAGTCTGAGTTCGGTGACTTGGAATCAGGGCTATTAGGTTTCTTTGCAGAAATTGAACCTGATAAAGCAATGCGTGGCGATATTGTCATGTTTAATGGCGATGACGGGAAGACGCTTGGCGTTTTATGGGCAAATAAAGTTTGGGCGGTTACTGAGTCAGGAGCGATGCCAGTCAATCATCAACCTATTAAGGCGTGGAGAGTGGAGTAAATGGGAAAGACGGTTACTAACATTGTTTCTGCGGGTCTAATGGTTGCTGGTGTTATTGCTACAGGTGGATTAGGAACCGCATTAATAGTTGCAGGGATCGCGGTTCAAGCTGCTGGTGCATTTATTTTTCAAGATAAAATACCTTCAATGCAGTACCGTGATCAATCCGAGCGCAAGCAAATGTTGCGCTCCTCAACAGCACCAGAAACCATAATTGTGGGTAAAACTGTATGCTCAGGGCTGCTTTTTTTCGCAGAAGAAGAGCGCGGTAGCCAAGATGAGAATGAGCGACTATTCATGGCGTTAGCACTCGCAGCTCACAAGGTTGATCACATTGGTAGGATTTGGCTGAATGATGACTTGATTGGTACTTTCGGCGATAAGGCGGGTTATGAGTTTCATAACTCCCGGACTGATTGTGACCCATACATGCTAAAGAATGCACCATCATGGAAAGAGGACATGATCGGGGATGGTTTGGCATGGTTACGATTAACACTGAGATACGATGCTGAAAAATTCCCGTACGGTGTGCCAAACGTCAAAGTAGAGGTTTGGGGTAAGCAGCTATTCGATCCTCGCACGAATAAAATAATCTGGAGCAACAATGGGGCTCTGGTAGTTCTCGATTTTTATCGTAGTTATCTTGGTGTGCCTGATGCTGATATTGATTTTGAATCATTCAAGGTCGCTGCAGATCTGTGTGACGAACAAGTCGTTAGCCCAGAAGGCGTTGCTGAACCACGCTACACAATTAATGGGGCCTATGAACTTTCTGAATCTCCAGCATCGATACTCGATCACATGCACAAATGCATTGCAGCGGAGCCGACCTATGTAGCTGGAAAGCACGGGATTTTAATGCAGGCTTACAATGGTCCTGCAGTATTACGCATTGAACCGAATCAAATCATTGATACCGTTAACATCACGCCGGAACTGGCTTTACGCGATGCCACTAATGCGATTTATGGGACGTTTGTTGATGCTGAACAGTTGTACATCAAAACTGACTTTGAGCCTGTCATTATCGAAGAATGGATTGATGAAGATGGGTTAGAAATCAAAGAGAACATGGATTACAGGTTTGTTACTAGCCCATACCAAGCCAGCCGATTAGCCAACCTCTACTTACGTAAGAAGCGAGCTGGGCGCCGAGTTCAAATTAAAATGAACATGGACGGCTATGCATACCGACCAGGAGAAGTGATTTTATTAAATCTTCCCCATATTGGCATTCAAAATCTTGAGTTTCGTATTGCAGAATGGAAATTTCACCCGCAGGAAGGAGTTGATATCCTCCTCGAGGAGGATGGCGCTTATATTTATGAGGATGTGATCGGCAAGCCATTTGTTAGACCACCGTTTACTGTATTGCCGACGGGCGGCGTGGCGCCACCGTTAAACCTTGCATTTGTGCCAGTTAGTATCGGCGAGATTGTTCAGGGATATCTGAGTTGGAAATCAGCTGCTGCAGATGTTCGCTACAATACAGTGAACATTATACAAGATGGAAAAGTGGTTCAATCAATTCAGGTGCCGCAAGATAGGGTCGATTTGTCAGGACTTGTTCGCGGATCCTATCGCGCTGAAGTTCGTTCAATTAATGCCGCTGGCGCCATGTCTGCACCCGCCATTGTTGATTTTGATATTCAAGCCCCACCTAAGCCTGTCAGTGTTGAAGTGACTGGCGGGATGTTCTCATTGACGTGCGTTCCACGTGCCGGTGAATCCGCACAACACGGCTATACATTTGAATTCTGGTTCAGCGACAAGAAACTGGCTAATACTAACGATTTGGAAGTTACAACAAAATCCAATCGGTTAGGGCAAGGACAGTTCTGGACGAAAGAGAATTTAAAAGCGGGTACCGATTATTGGTTTTATGTTCGAACAGTAAACAGTTACGGTAAGTCACCATTCGTTGAAGCCGTTGGGCAAGCCAATGCACTGCCTGCGGATATCATCGATGAAATGGGTGGTCAATTCATGACAACTGAAGCTGGCAAGCGCTTGGAAGACCAGCTTAATTGGGTCAATGAATCTAACTTGATACAAGGCTCTGCAATATTCGAAGTTCAGCAAGATTTATTCACTAAGCATGGTCAGTCAATGGCGCAAATTAAGCGCTTGGACCGGGTGTTTGCG
Source organism: Providencia sp. JUb39 (assembly GCF_012272845.1). Classification (NCBI taxonomy): domain Bacteria; kingdom Pseudomonadati; phylum Pseudomonadota; class Gammaproteobacteria; order Enterobacterales; family Morganellaceae; genus Providencia; species Providencia sp. JUb39. The sequence continues at coordinate 1,852,086 of NZ_JAAWXD020000001.1, forward strand.
GATGCAAATTTGGCATGGGCTCAATCTATTGTTGAAGTTAATGCATCAATAAATGGCGTTAAAGCAGGTGTTATCAAGAATGACCAAGCCATTGCTGATTTAGACAAAGCATTTTCTAAATCTGTCACTGAATTAGAAAGCTCAATTGGTGAAGTGAAATCCGGCGTTGTTAAAAACGATCAGGCTATCGCGTCATTAAACAAGTCGTTTGCAGAATCACAAACGCAGGTTCAGTCAAAGCTTGATGAACAGATGGCGATTGTTAACACCAAAGCGACAACCGAATTTACGGCAAAAGGTGAGGGCTACGCAACGTGGGATGTGAACGCAGGTGTTTGGTACAACAAGCAATTCTATAAAGCAGGTATGGTTATTAGCGCCGAAGTGAAGGCAGGGAAAGTCAGTACTTACATCGGATTTATGGCCAATAACTTTGCCTTCATCAACCCTACAAACGGTAAATTTGAAACGTTTATGTACATGAAAGATGGTCAGATTTTCATGAAAGAAACGTTCATCGATAAAGCGTGGCTAAATAGCGTGGTTGTAACTGACAAAATGACTTCAGCAAACTATGTCCCCGGTAAAGTTGGTTTTAATATCGACGCTAAAACTGGCGACGCTGAGTTTAACAAACTGCTCATCAGCGGGGATTTTAAAATTGTTGGTGATGCAGGTCGGGTGTTAGTCGATGGTACCGGAATGACAGTCTATGACGAAAACGGAAGATGGGCTGTGAAAGTTGGGAGGCGTCCAGCATGAGTGATGATTACGGATTATTTGTAAATCCCAAGGATGGCGGTAAACCGATTGAAATCACTAATAAAACGTTTCCCCTTTCATTCATTAAAAAAATCACCGTCGATCCGTGGTCTGGCGATAAATACAATAAAGTGAAAAGCTTTAATATCCCCGGACTGTCAAAGTACGACGTTGTAATTGTGCCAATGTCAATATGTCAGTTTAATGCTTATGGTTATGTATCTAAAGTTTTAATTAGTAGATGGTGGGTGGATGGGGATACGTTCAGATGTGAGTATAGCCAGATAGACTGGGGTGGCGGATGGTTACCAGGTAATGATGGGGAGTCTCACTTTATGTTATTTGGCACTCTAAAGGAGGTGCCTAAAAATACATATGGAATATTCATTAATGGCATTGATGGTGCAATCGACAATTTTAGGGGGATAACGCAAGAAAGTGATTTATCTTACTGTGTATTTAGAGAAAAAATTCGCTTAACTGACCGGCAAAAATGGTCAATTCCTGCCACTATCCCGAACCGTGATTCAGCCTGTGTTTTTATGCGTCCTGCATCGTCAAGCCATGTATTGAGATATGACCGTGCAAATAAACAGGTATGGTCTAATGGGGCAGGTGATGTATACATTGTTATTTTTTCATACGGGCTCAATTTGCAACCAGCAGATGGGCTAACTATATGGAATAGTGCAGGCAAAGTGACGTACAGCTCTGATTACGTCCCATTCGTTAAAAATGGCCATCAACTTACACTTAACAAAAATTCAGCGACGAGCTCATTTGCGGTACCGATGTTCACGTTTGATACGCCATCGCCTTGGGTTGAAGAAGAAAGGGATTCATACAACATATTTGCCGGCGGTTATAAAGTTTCTGGAAATAAGCTCATTGGTGCTCGTTTGTGGACGATTGGAAGTTATCCAATATACACAGGGTCATCAATGGATATCTATGACCAAAAAATAATCTACGGCGGCAGCTACGCCATAGACCTCAACGACTACTTCTAAATACTCAATTCAACGATAAGCCGCGAAAGCGGTTTTTTTTGCGTCCAAATTTTGGAGTTAATATGATTTATCAAACAGGCACAATCACAACGACAGCAGGGCAAACAAAAATAAAAGGTACCGGAACGCGCTGGAAAGATAATTTGACTGGTATCTCTGAAGGCTGTCCAATCTCTTATCTCATCAATAACGTTGTGTACTTTAACAATGTGCTATCCGTGAATTCAGATACAGAGATTAATCTTACCTATCCGGTATCTGTAACAGCTTCAGCGGCCAAGTATCAGATTGCCACATTCGTTCTGGACAGCATGAGTGACGGTGTTCGCAAGATGCTTGCGAATCAGCAGTACATCCAGTATTTCCTCCGCAACATGGATACATGGCTAACACAGGATGGCATCGTTGAAATTAAAACTCCAACTGGGGAAACAGTAAAACTCGAAAGCATCATTGCGTTAAGAAAGTTGATAGATGGAAAGTTGAGTATCGGTGCTGGTGGATGGATGAAAGATACTGGCTATGGGTTACCAGCGAGTATCGCTAAATTGTCTGATTATAGACTTAACTCAATTGGCTATGCATATGCTGCATACCAATCAGACACCTTTAATAAAGGGAATCATCATTTCTTAAACATATTCGGATATAGCAATAACCAACACGGCGTTCAAGCCGCCTTCACTACAGATGCGAAAATGGCGTTGCGCGGAATTACACCAAACTTCGTTGGCGAGTGGGTTCCGGTGTTAATGAAGGGGGATTGGGGTATTGGTTTAACACCGGAGGCTGCTACAAACGAGGCATTTTTAAATAATATAGATAGAACAGATTTACCGTCTGGTAGGCATAGAGTTGGTCCACCAACGCTGGGGACATTTCCACCAAATAGCGCCAAATATGGTGGTGTTTTATACCACGATGTATATGGGATCCATTCAGCAAGTGGAAAACCTTTTTGTACACAATTACTTCTTAGATACTCAGATAAAGATGATAACACACACAGAAGATCTTTCGACCCAATAACTAATAAATGGACAGAGTGGAGTCAGTTAACTAGGCATGGAGATTTTGGTTGGGGAGGACGTGGTGAGGGAGTTGCTTACAACTGGACTACAGCTAGTGTTACCGAGCACTTCAGGGCTAATGCATCTACAATATGGAGAACAGAAGCTACTAACGATTGGACATTTAGATACTGTCCAAATCTTATGTTCAAAACGGGTGACACTTTCGCTAACATCGGGGTTGATATATATACTGGCATTGTTAAGACGAGTGCTGGTATTACAGCTAATACAACAACGTACAAAACAAACCTTTTATGGGGAACGAGTAATACAACAGTAGATAGTCAAGGCAATATCAAAAAAGCTTCTCCAGTAATTAAAGTTTTTACTGACCATATCGAGCTAAACGATGAATCCGAAGGTGTCGAACTCGAAAAACTCGGTACTGGTCGTTACAAGCTTAAAGGCATCCTCGGTATGAACTCTGACGCATCATGGGGTGGTATCCACGGCGGTTTAGTGGTACCGAATGGGATTAACAATTTACCTCTAGTGTGGGCTGACTTTGACGTGCTACCCGATGGTGACATCATCATTGAAACCCGCTATAGAAAGCACACTCTTCATCCTCGACTCGAAGCTCAGCGCTTAATGACTTATCCAGAGTTTCTCGATGAGAATGATGTTGAGCGTGAAGACTATGACTATTGCGATATTCCAAATGGTCACTGGATTGATGTTCGTGTGAATATGCCGAGTGATTCTATCTACAATCAGAAACTAGCTGAAGCAGAGCGATTAGCGAAAATTGAAGCTGAACGGGTAGCGAAAGAAGAGGCTGAAAAAGCCGCGCGTGAGGAAGCGGAGAGATTAGAGGAGGAATCTAAACAAGAATAAGCAAGTAAATTAGAAGAGTAATAATAAATAGCCGCAGAATAAATTGCGGCTATTACTTAATTCTCTTTGTACTTTTCTAGAAGGCTTTTCAGTTCATCCTGTGCTTTCTTACAATCAGGATTGTATTGATTGTAATACTCAGATCTTTGTGTGCAGATACCAGCAGCGTAACCGTTGTATATAGATAAGGATACGACAGAATTAATCATTTTTTCACATTTGTCTTTATCAAACCTAGTATCACAAATTTTATCAGTCAATTTGTTGATGGTATCCAGGCTTTCAGTGGAATTAGCATACAAAGGAAGTATTAGCAGCAATAAATAAGTTGATTTACGCATATGTATTGTTCAATCTGTTGTTTATTTAACTTATAAGAACATATTGAATATTTAACGTCAATGTTAATTATGTATAATTTTATGTGGTTATCTTGTTAAGTATTTTTAATATTTAGATTTGATGCGCAGATAAAGGATCATTGAAAATCTCAGCGTGTGACATGATATTTTGGAATGAATAGATGTAACTAAAAGTACTGCGCCAGCTCGAGTGGTTGGCGCAATCTGATCATTTATCGAAATACTCCACCTCCTCAGTTTCTTTCATTTCAGGCATCCAGTCTCCATCATTCCAGATTTCTTCCAGCGTTTCTTCAATGTAGGTTTTCTTTTCGTTCTTTCCAAGACCATCAATAGACACATTCGCTTGAGATCCCCAGTTGATATTGATGTTTAAATCGGGGTATTTGGGGCTCAATCTTTTTGTGATCTCATTTCTCAATGCATCGAAAGTCCCCATGGGTAACTTGCCTTTCATACTTGCAGCGAAGCGAACTTTAATAGTAACCATCGTACATCCTCCTTATATAAAATACTGTATATAAAAACAGATAATAATAACTGTAATTATACACAGTAAAATATCAGTGGAGGTCAAGAAGCAAGGTGAAATTTATCTTATAGCTAAGAAAATGCCCAAAAAATCGTTTAGGTAATATGGTTAAATCAATGCGTTAGATTACCATTAAGCGCATGAATAAAATGCATCAGCAAGTTAATATGTGCATGTTTAAAGCAGAAAAGATAGAATCGAAGAGAAGGAATATAATGGGCACCTAGTAGACACTTATAGTCATAACTGTTCATTTCTATACATTGTTTTATGTGCTCATAATGTTGTACATTTAATTTTCAATTGGAAATTTAATTCATATACCTTGTTGATTTTAAATAAATGATTTAAATGTTTTATTATTTATAATATAAACAATAAAATTAATTATGTATAATGTAAACCATGAATATAGGTATATTAATATTAGCGGCAGGAAAAAGTGAGCGTTTTCAACGTGCTGGTGGTGAAGGAAGTAAATTAAATTATCGAATTGACCAACAAACTGTGTTCGAAAAAACGCTTGTAAATTCAATGAATAGTGAATTACCTATTCATGTAGTCACTCGCGCTGATAATGTGGGTGTCATTAACAATTGTTTACATTTTAATATTCCATTTTCCGTATTAAATAGTCATGGACTAGGGGAATCGATTGCGTTAGGTGTAAAAAACACATCTAATTGGAGTGGCTGGTTAATTCAGTTGGGTGATATGCCCTATATTTCTCACGAAATATTTATTCGAGTTGCGAACGAATTAAAAAATTATTCATTAGTGCGACCTGTATATAAAAACATACCGGGGCACCCTGTCGGAATATCAGAAAAGTATCGACAAAATTTGCTTAATTTATCGGGAGATAATGGCGCAAAATCAATATTACGTCATCAATTGGTTTACGAAATGCAGATAAATGATGAGAATGTCATTAAAGATATTGATTATCTTCCAAATAAAAACTAAGAATAAAAATCAATAGGGACTGAATATGCTACGTGAAGATGTGTCCGTGATTTCTCAAGCAATTAAGTGGGCAATGGATGAACCAGTCTGGTTATGCACTGTACTGAATACTTATGGTTCATCGCCGCGAAGCCCCGGCTCTTTATTGGTCGCTAAAGGAGATGGGATGTATGTAGGTTCTCTCTCTGGAGGCTGTATTGAAGAGGATTTTCTGCAACGAATTCAGCAAGGTCATTATTTAAAAGATAGCCAAGTTGTTCGCTATGGTCAGGGCGGGGTGGAAGCCAAAGTCAATTTACCTTGTGAAGGGAGTTTAGATGTTCTTATCGAATATTTACCCTGTAACCCGCATTCTCATCAATACCTTTCACAGATTCAAACAGCACTGCTCGGTTATACCGCCATCATCAAAAAACTGACACTCCCCCTGCGAAGTGAAATCACGACGGTACCAAACTCACAACATTCCACGCATATTGAGCGCAATGGCGATGAGATCCAATTTTATATCATGGCGCCACCCAAGCTAATCGTTGCGGGTATTTCCAATGTCGGTGTTTACTGCGCTAATTTTGCGGTCACATTAGGGTTTGAAGTGATTATTTGTGAGCATCGTGATGACGAATTGTTACGCTTTGTTGGGCAAATTGCAGAACAAGTTGAGATTAAAAAAATATTCCCTGCCCGCTTTTTAGAAGAGAATCCAAGTGCATCTAATACCGCTATTGTGTCTTTGACTCATGACCCTCGCATTGATGATTTAACATTAATGGAAGCAGTGAATACATCTGCATTTTATATTGGTGCAATGGGCTCAACCCGAACGAGTGCTAAGCGCCGAGAGCGTTTATTAAATTCAGGGGGATTAACGCTTGAGATGTTAGAGCAGATTCATGCGCCTATCGGTATTCCCATTGGCAGTAAAACCCCACCAGAGATTGCGTTAGCGATTATGGCCGACATAGTGGCGCATAAGAATGGGCGGGGTTAATATTGCTATGGGCTAGTTTTGCCCATTTCGAATCGGGAAAATAAATAGTGGGAAATGTATGGCTATTTTAAAACATGGAAGGATTCATAATGCACTCTAAACTCATTCATCAATGGAAGTACAAAAGGAGAGCCAGGCTCTCTTTCTTAGGCGCAGAGATCCTTTGGTCGGTAGTTTTAGGCATCATTCAGGCATTAGTCTATCAATGGTATTTGAGCGCTCATCCAGAGGATGCAAGTTTAGTTTTTCAAAGTAATTTTTATCATCAATTCTCTTTTAGCCAGTTTGGGTTAATGGAAGTTCTATTTGCAATTATCCAAATCTATATATTTACACTGCTTCTTACACAACGAGTTAGGGATATGGGTATTAAATATCCATTTATAATTTCGCTTGTTTTTACATCAGCATCATTATTTTTAGCACCATTAAGTATGTTTAACTCATCGACTCTTTCAGTCGTATTTATGTTTATTTTGTTGATTGGGGCATTGATTGCTTTATTTGCACCATCAGCGCCGGAAACAAATGTGAATATAAAAAATGATGTGGTGAATTGAAAGATAGGGGAGATAATTGATGTGGGATGAAATGTAGATTAGATAAACAGCATAACGATCTTATGCTGTTTATCTTAGATAATACTTTTTACTATGAAAGTATTGGCTTATACGTTAAACAAGAAGTTCAACACATCGCCATCTTTAACAATGTAATCTTTACCTTCTGCACGCATTTTACCTGCTTCTTTCGCGCCTTGTTCACCACGGAATTTGATGAAATCTTCGAATGCGATAGTTTGTGCGCGGATAAAGCCTTTTTCGAAGTCAGTGTGGATTTTACCTGCTGCTTGTGGAGCAGTTGCGCCAACAGGGATAGTCCATGCACGCACTTCTTTCACGCCAGCGGTGAAGTAAGTTTGCAGGTTTAATAATTCGTAACCTGCACGAATCACACGGTTCAGACCTGGCTCTTCAATGCCTAAATCAGCCATAAACTCATCGCGCTCTTCATCGTCTAGCTCGGCGATATCAGATTCGATAGCGGCGCAAACAGGCACAACTACAGAACCTTCGGCTTTAGCGATTTTGTAGACTTTGTCTAAGTATGGGTTATTTTCAAAACCATCTTCATTGACGTTAGCAATGTACATGGTTGGCTTCAGGGTTAAGAAGCTTAAATAACGGATTGCGGCTTTATCTTCAGCGGTTAAATCTAATGAACGCAGCATGCCAGCTTGTTCTAAGTGTGGCAGGCATTTTTCTAGAGCTTCTAATTCCGCTTTTGCGTCTTTATCGCCGCCTTTTGCGCGTTTTTGTACGCGGTGAATAGCACGCTCACAAGTATCTAAGTCAGACAGCGCTAATTCAGTGTTGATCACTTCGATATCGGCTGCTGGGTCAACTTGGCCAGCAACGTGGATGATATTGTCATTTTCGAAACAACGAACGACGTGACCAATCGCTTCCGTTTCACGGATGTTAGTTAGGAATTGGTTACCAAGACCTTCACCTTTCGATGCGCCTTTTACCAGACCCGCGATATCAACGAATTCCATCGTGGTTGGTAGGATGCGCTGAGGCTTCACAATTTCAGCTAATTGATCAAGACGTGGGTCTGGCATTGGCACAACACCCGTGTTTGGTTCAATTGTACAGAAAGGGAAGTTGGCTGCTTCGATGCCGGCTTTGGTCAATGCATTAAACAGAGTGGATTTACCCACGTTAGGCAGACCAACGATACCGCATTTAAAACCCATATGTTTCTCACCTTAATAGCGGGGGCAGGCGAGTGCTGCCCCTAATGTTTAGAAAATTGGCGCTGATTATACACAAAAACTCGTGTTTGATGAAATCAACTCTTAGGCTGTGGCTTTAAAACCATGTAAGCGATTGATAGCTTTGTCCATTCCGTCGGATAACAGGATGTCCGTGCAGCGCACAGATTCATCAATCGCATCATCAATAAGCTTCTGTTCTGACAGCGGAGGCTTGCCTAAAACGAACCCAACAACTTTGTTTTTATCGCCTGGATGCCCAATACCAATGCGTAAGCGGTAAAAGTTAGGGTTATTGGCAAATTTACTTTGAATATCTTTTAAGCCGTTATGTCCACCGTTACTGCCACCGAGTTTCATTTTGGCAACACCCGGTGGTAAATCGAGCTCATCATGAGCCACTAAAATTTCATCCGGATTAATGCGATAAAAATTAGCGACCGCGGCGACGGATTTACCGCTCAAGTTCATAAAGGTGGTTGGAACCAGCAAGCGAATATCATTGCCATTAAGATTGATACGAGCTGTATAACCAAAAAATTTAGGCTCTTCCTTTAACGATTGGTTATGGCGTTGTGCCAGTAAATCAACATACCACGCACCAGCGTTATGGCGGGTTTGCGCATATTCAGCGCCCGGATTGGCTAATCCAACAATTAATTTTATTTTACTCACGGGGACTTTTTCACTGTCAATGTATAGAAATTGGCGACTAGTTTACCTCGTGTCGGGGTGGATGTACAAAATTGTCATTGATAAGGTTGTGCTAGTGATAATTAGTTTGTGAATTATTCGTCAATACCATCATCAGTTGTTAAATTGATTAAAAGCACTTTTTGAGTAGATATCCTTAAACTCTTCTATACATGTGAAGCTTATCGCAAATAATTTTACTTAAAGAGCTATACTCTTTACATAAATATAAAGTTTTATCGAACTTTTCTTTAATGCTTGCGTATCAGTTTACTGATATTGGAGGTAGATATGAAACGGAAAATGGTTACTCTCATTGGTAATGGCTTGATGGGGTTGGGTATGGTGGTGATGGGGGGAAGCATCGGTTTAAACCTGTTTTCTCATATTGTTGATTTAGGGTTGTCCGATGACATCATCAATGGCTCACTGTTCGGGATCTTTATCGGTGCATTGGTTTGGTTAGTGGGCGCAAGAATGGGCGGTAAAGAGAAAGTGGAAGACCGTTACTGTTTGCTGAAACGCCAATTTCATTCCCGTAACGATAACCACCGTTACCCATAGTGAGTTGGGCTGAAGCTCATCAATGGATATCCTCAATGAACAGAAATGTGCCATTGGAAAATAGGTAAAATCTAAATAAGAGTGAAATTCGATATCAATGATTTCACTCTTATTTTTTGTCTAAAACCACGATAAATGAAACCGTTCAAAAAAATAAAGCCCCTACGGTTGATGAACAACAGTAGGGGCGCTACTTATAAATTTTTGTATCGTGACCACAATGAATGTGGTGCGATAAAGCACATTTCTCGCCTCAATAATTTAATGAAAAACTACTGAAACCAGCATGTTAAAACGGGGTCATTAAGACCCCGCTTTAGAATTAGTGCTCGAACATCGCAGAAATTGACTCTTCATTGCTGATACGGCGAATAGCTTCGGCCAGCATGCCTGAAAGGGTCAGGGTGCGAACTTTGTTCAGCGCCTTGATTTCAGGAGAAAGAGGAATTGTGTCACAAACAATGACTTCATCAATTACAGAGTTTTTGATGTTGTCTACAGCATTACCTGAGAAGATTGGGTGAGTTGCATAAGCGAATACACGCTTAGCACCACGTTCTTTCAGCGCTTCAGCTGCTTTACACAGTGTGCCACCAGTATCAATCATATCGTCAACTAAGATACAGTCACGACCAGAAACGTCACCGATGATATGCATCACTTGAGAAACGTTTGCGCGTGGGCGACGTTTGTCAATGATTGCCATATCAGTATCGTTCAGTAATTTCGCGATTGCTCTAGCACGAACGACGCCGCCGATGTCTGGAGAAACAACGATTGGGTTTTCTAAATCTTTCTGCAACATATCTTCCAGAAGGATTGGGCTACCAAATACGTTATCTACAGGAACATCAAAGAAGCCCTGGATCTGCTCTGCGTGTAAGTCAACAGTAAGAACACGGTCAACACCCACACTTGACAGAAAATCGGCAACAACTTTAGCGGTGATTGGTACACGGGCAGAACGTACGCGACGATCCTGTCTTGCATAACCGAAGTAAGGGATAACAGCGGTAATACGACCAGCAGATGCACGGCGCAGGGCATCGACCATAACAACGAGTTCCATCAGGTTGTCATTGGTTGGTGCGCAAGTTGACTGGATGATAAAAATATCACCACCGCGAACATTTTCATTAATTTGAACACTGACTTCGCCGTCGCTAAAACGACCAACAGCCGCGTCTCCAAGATTAGTGTAAAGGCGGTTAGCAACACGTTGTGCTAGTTCCGGTGTAGCGTTACCAGCAAAAAGCTTCATATCGGGCACGAGAAAAACCTCAGGCTTGCGTCCAGAGAGATATTGTTGACCAACAGCAATGATGGATAAGTCATCACTATCGGTGCAATACACGGGTTATCCCAGCGCGGAATTTGTGCACAGGAGAAACATTCGCTCCTTGAGCGACGAATCCTTGCACCCACGATGGGGATTTATTTAACACCTTCAGGGCATCCGCTTGGGTTTCAAATTCAGAAAACACACAAGCGCCTGTTCCTGTTAGGCGAGACGGAGCATATTCTAACAGCCAAGAAACGAGCTGTTCAACCTCACGAAAACGTTTTCTTGCGATCGGTTCACAGTCATTTGCATACGGAGCCAGTAATAATGCGGCTAAAGAGCGTTTTGGAGAATTTCTATTTAATTCTGGATCTGTGAAGATCATCGGGGTTGAGATTTCAATTCCGGGGTGTGCGACTAAATACCAACGCTCTTTTGGTTCTGCGGGTGTTAAAATTTCGCCAATGCCTTCGGCAAAGGCTGCATGACCGCGAACAAAAACGGGAACATCAGCACCAAGGTGTTTACCTAATTCGGCTAAAACCTCATCAGAAACGTGAGTTCCCCAATGCTCGTTAAGCGCAATCAGCGTTGTCGCCGCATTTGATGATCCGCCGCCAATTCCACCGCCCATCGGCAGCACTTTGTTGATGCGAATATCCGCACCTAACGCCCCTTGATGATTGAGGGTTTCGCGACAATAGGTTTGCAAGCTTTTGGCGGCACGAATGATTAAGTTTTTTTCGGCATCCACACCCGGCATCGGGGTGAGCAAATTAATCTGATCATCCGAACGAGTGCTAAAGGTGATTTCATCACCATAATCTAAAAATTGAAACAGAGTCTGTAGCTCATGATAACCATCAGCTCGCTGCCCAGTAATGTATAAAAAAAGATTCAATTTTGCCGGTGATGGCCACGTTAACGTCATTTTTTCAGTGTCCAACTATCCATTTTTAACTTGATGATTTTATCCCCTTGCTTCAACTCCATGTGGTTCGGCAGCATCGGCGAGGTTTTGGTATCGTAAGAGAGATAATCCAATTTCCATGTTTCGCCATTGATTTTAAACGTCACGGATTTGAGCAGGTGGTTGCTATCGAGAGTATATTCAGTGGCACGCCCTGGAGAACCGACTAACCAAGCGGTGAGATCATCAATCGGGATATCCATACCTGTTAACTGATAAATTAATTCACTCGGCACATCACTCATGTGAGTTTGCCCATCTTTCGTGGTTAATTTAGTTAAATCAGGTTCCACACTGAGTTCCAGTTCACGGGTGCCTAATGGGTTAGTCAGCAATAAACGGTATTTTTCGGGGGTATATTGTTGCCAGAAAAACTTCGCGTAAGTTTTGGTTTCTGTTCCGGTACCTTGACCGCCAATATACACAAAGGAGCCGCGAGTTTGGTAATCACGCAGTTCAACCACTTGTGATTGGTGGGCTTTCCACTGCGCATCCGTTGAAGATGAAGTGCCTTTCGTAGTGTCTTGAGAGGTGGTCACACAGGCAGTCAGCAGCAGGCAGGAAAGGGGCATTAATCGCCAAAAGTTTCTGGCTGGGCGCATAAATGACAGAGCTGAAGAAAGTTGCATATCGGTTCTCAAAAGGTAATTTTCAGGAATATTGCGCTAATCTGTAGTGGTTATCAATGAAAACATACTAAAAAATAGGGAATTTGCTTTCTGTGCCAAATAGCGGCATCCTTGATGCATCTTATTGATATTGATATCAGACAGTCCGATAATCAACGTAAATTTTGGTGTGCATCATCTTTCTGATTGTTGATGATAGGCTACCCGTAGAAACAGACGCGTTAATCATCTACAATATACGAATATAAATCGCAGTAATGAGCTAGGTCACTAGTATCATGCTGACAAATAAATTAGCAATGTGAGCAATGTGAGTAAGTCGTAAGCACAATGACCCTATTAGCCTTAGGCATTAATCATAAAACAGCACCAGTGGCTTTGCGTGAGCAAGTCGCTTTTGGTCCTGAAAAAATCGACCACGCACTTGAGGAACTCCTGAAACAGCCTCAAGTGAGTGGCGGCGTTGTGCTGTCTACCTGTAACCGAACTGAACTGTATCTTAGCCTTGAATCCCAAGAAAAAGCGCAGGAGCAGTTAACTAAATGGTTATGTGATTTTCACGGGATCACCGCCAAAGATCTACAACCTAGCCTTTATTGGCACCAAGATGCGCGCGCAGTTAGCCATCTTATGCGTGTGGCAAGTGGGCTAGATTCGTTGGTTCTTGGTGAGCCTCAAATTCTCGGTCAAGTGAAAAAGGCGTTTGCGCTTTCGCAAGATAATCATTCTCTATCTAGCGAATTAGAGCGCTTATTCCAAAAATCGTTTTCCGTGGCTAAACGTGTACGAACTGAAACTGATATCGGTGCGAATGCGGTCTCTGTCGCTTTTGCGGCTTGTACACTGGCGAGACAGATTTTCGAATCACTCAAACATTTGAATATTTTGTTAGTCGGTGCAGGGGAAACCATCGAATTAGTCGCTCGTCATTTGCGTGAGCATGGCGTGCAAAAAATGATGATAGCTAACCGAACGCTAGAACGTGCAGAACTTCTAGCCAAAGAAGTGAACGCGCAAGTTATCTCATTAGCCGATATCGATAACCGTTTAGCTGAAGCGGATATTGTGATTAGTTCAACGGCTAGCCCGCTGCCAATTATTGGTAAAGGGATGGTCGAGCGTGCGATGAAGGCACGCCGTAGTAAACCTATGTTATTGATTGATATCGCAGTTCCTCGTGATATCGAGCAGGATGTAGAAAAACTTAGAGATGTTTATCTCTACACTGTTGATGATCTGGAATCCATCATTGCCCAAAACTTGGCGCAACGTAAAGCCGCCGCGGTTGAAGCGGAATTTATTGTTGAGCAAGAAAGCGGTCATTTTATGGATTGGTTGCGCTCACAAGCCGGAGTCTCTACAATTCGCGAATACAGAGAGCAGGCGGAAGCAATTCGGGCAAGTATGACCGAAAAAGCACTTGCAGCCATTGCCCAAGGTGCCAACCCTGAGCAAGTGATTATGCAGTTATCACAACAGTTAACCAACCGCCTGATCCACGCTCCGACTAAATCTTTGCAGCAAGCTGCGGGAAATGGGGATGTTGAGCGTCTAAATCTACTTAGGGACAGCTTAGGGCTGGACCATCAATAACCACTTTTTAATCATAGGTCTGATATAACGAATGAAGCCTTCTATTGTCGCAAAACTAGAAGCATTACAAGAACGCTACGAAGAAATTGAAGCGCACCTTGCTGATGCGGGTGTGATTGCTGATCAAGACCGTTTTCGTGCTTTATCAAAAGAATATGCTCAGTTAACGGATGTCGCGAAGTGTTTTACTGCGTGGCGCACCGTTCAGGATGATATCGAAACAGCACAAATGCTGTTAGATGACCCTGAAATGAAAGAGATGGCTCAAGAAGAGTTAAAAGAAGCCAAAGAGCGCAATGAAGAGCTAGAGCAACAATTGCAATTGTTGTTACTTCCAAAAGATCCTGATGATGAATATAACTGCTTTGTGGAAATCCGCGCGGGCGCGGGTGGCGATGAAGCGGCAATTTTTGCGGGTGATTTATTCCGTATGTACAGCCGTTATGCGGAAAGTAACCGCTGGCGCGTTGAACTGATGAGCACCAGTGATGGTGAGCACGGTGGATACAAAGAAGTTATCGCAAAAATTTCGGGTGATAGCGTATATGGTCGCTTGAAGTTTGAATCCGGTGGTCACCGCGTACAGCGTGTTCCTGAGACGGAATCACAAGGTCGTATTCATACTTCCGCATGTACTATTGCTATCTTACCTGAGCTGCCAGAAGCGGAATTACCGGAAATTAGCCCAGCGGATTTACGTATTGATACTTTCCGTTCATCGGGCGCGGGTGGTCAGCACGTTAACACCACCGACTCCGCAATTCGTATTACCCACTTACCAACGGGAATTGTGGTTGAATGTCAGGATGAACGTTCACAACACAAAAACAAAGCGAAAGCGATGTCTGTGTTGGGGGCGCGTATTCGCCAAGCTGAAATGGATAAACGCCATGCAGCGGAAGCCTCTGAACGCCGTAACTTATTAGGTTCCGGTGACCGTTCTGACCGTATTCGTACTTATAATTTTCCACAAGGTCGAGTCACTGATCACCGTATCAACCTCACGCTGTACCGTTTGGATGAAGTGATGGAAGGAAAACTGGATGCATTAATTCAGCCTATCATCAACGAATATCAAGCTGATCAGCTTTCTGCTTTATCTGAGCAGGACTAATGCGTTATAGCGAATGGTTACAGCAGGCAGTCGTCAGACTGTCTGCCAGTGATAGCGCTAAACGAGATGCGCAGATCCTGTTGCAGCATACAACAGGGCGCAGTCGTACTTACATCCTCGCTTTCGATGAAACCGAACTAACTCCCCACGAACAGCAGCAATTAGAAGCGCTATTAGCCCGTCGTGAACAAGGAGAGCCGATTGCCTACATTGTGGGTGAACGCGAGTTCTGGTCACTGCCGCTGTATGTATCCCCCGCAACCTTGATCCCGCGTCCAGATACCGAATGTCTTGTTGAGCAAGCGTTAGCGCGCCTTCCTCAAGACGCGTGTCGTATTTTGGATCTTGGCACTGGAACGGGGGCTATTGGGTTAGCCTTGGCGTCAGAGTTACCCAATAGTCGCGTAACAGGCGTGGATTTTAACCCCGATGCAGTGGCGTTAGCGCAACGAAATCAACAACGTTTAGCCATTACAAATATTCAGTTCTCACAAAGTGATTGGTTTACTTCACTACCAAATGAACTATTTGATATGATTGTGAGTAATCCGCCTTATATTGATGAGAGTGATATTCACTTGAGTCAAGGTGATGTGCGTTTTGAGCCATCAACGGCGTTGATTGCTGATGAGCATGGTTTTTCAGATTTAGCACACATTATTGCCACATCAAAACAATACCTAAAACAACAAGGGTGGCTGCTGCTTGAGCATGGTTGGCAGCAAGGTTTAACAGTGCGAGAGCTGTTTAATGAAAATGGGTACACCAATATCGAGACCTGTCTGGATTATGGTGGTAAAGAGCGAATTTCCCTTGGCCAATGGAATGGTTAAGCGGGCAATTGCAGTGGAATTGTAATGAAAACAATAGCAAATATTGAGTTTAATCAGCTACCGTTAAGTGAAGGCATTATGATGGTTTCTAACATCATTCGCGCCGATTTTCCCTTTATGCAGGTACAAACGCAATTAGATGATTTAGTCATTAAAGCGCGTGCAGCGATAGATTTGACGGCAGATAACCAGTCAAAGATAGAACAGCTGATTACACTGTTTTATAGTGAGTGGAAATTTGGTGCGGCGCACGGTGTTTACGCGCTATCTGATATGCTGTGGCTGGATAAGGTTTTAGCCTCTAAGCAAGGTACCCCAGTCTCTCTTGGCTCAATTTTCTTATTTATTGCTGAACAGCTCGATTTAGAGATTGAAGCTGCAATTTTCCCGACTCAATTACTTTTTGTTTCGACAAAACGCGATGGTTCTCAGTGGTTTATTAACCCTGTTAGCGGTGAAACCTTATCCCAACACACACTAACTATGTGGCTAAAAGGAACTGTTGATCCATACTCGGAATTCATCTTTGATGAATTGGACGTGGCTGAACATAGCGTTATTGTTCGCAAAATTTTCGACACGCTAAAAGCGGCGCTGATGGAAGAGAAAAAAATGGAGATGGCATTAAAAGTCTGTGAGACATTGCTGATCCTCGATCCTGAAGACCCTTATGAAATCCGCGACCGAGGGCTTATCCTCGCGCATCTAGATTGTAATCATGTGGCGCTGAGTGACCTTAACTATTTTGTTGAGCATTGCCCAGAAGACCCCGTGTCGGAAATGATCAAAATTCAAATTTATTCCCTGGATAACCTTCCAGTTGTACTGCATTGATTAACGTATAGACAGTTTTTGTCTTCCTATAAAGGGTAAGAGTATGCAACAGAAAGTAGTCAGTATCGGTGATATTAAGGCCGCAAACGATCTGCCATTTGTTCTGTTTGGTGGCATGAACGTACTTGAATCTCGCGATATGGCGATGAAAGTGTGTGAGCATTATGTCACTGTGACACAAAAATTAGGCATTCCGTATGTATTTAAAGCCTCTTTTGATAAAGCTAACCGATCATCTATTCACTCTTATCGTGGACCGGGCTTGGAAGAGGGGCTGAAAATCTTCCAAGAAATCAAACAGACTTTTGGTGTGAAAATCATTACCGATGTTCATACTCCAGAGCAAGCTCAGCCAGCTGCAGAAGTGGTTGATGTTATCCAACTGCCTGCATTCTTAGCGCGTCAAACTGACTTAGTTGCGGCAATGGCGAAAACCGATGCGGTTATTAACATCAAAAAACCTCAGTTCATCAGCCCGGGACAAATCGGCAACATCGTTGAGAAATTTATCGAAGGTGGTAACGATAAAATTATCCTGTGTGACCGCGGTGCAAACTTTGGCTATGACAACCTAGTGGTTGATATGCTTGGTTTTAATGTCATGATGCAAGCCTCTAACGGCTGCCCAGTTATTTTTGACGTAACACACTCACTGCAATGCCGTGACCCATTTGGCGCTGCATCAGGTGGTCGTCGTGGACAAGTTGCTGAACTGGCAAGAGCGGGAATGGCGGTAGGGTTAGCAGGTCTGTTCCTTGAAGCTCACCCAGATCCAGATAACGCACGTTGTGATGGTCCTTCTGCATTACCATTAAATAAATTAGAGCCATTCTTACAACAAGTTAAAGCCATTGACGAAGTTGTAAAAAGCTTCCCTGCATTGGACACCAACAGCTAATTATCGTTTCAAATGCAATTAAATGATGTTGTTTCCATGTTCGGCGCTGACCTCCAGCGCCGATATGGTGAAAAAATTCATAAAGTCACCTTACATGGTGGCTTTAGCTGCCCAAACCGTGATGGCACGTTGGGGCGAGGTGGCTGCACGTTTTGTAATGTGTCATCCTTCAGTGATGAAAAACAGTCTGAACAACCCATTACCCTTCAAATCCAACAACAAATTTCCCGTATCTCTCGAGCCAATCGCTATTTAGCGTATTTCCAAGCTTATACCAGTACCTATGACGAAGTACATCGTTTAAAACAGCTGTATGAAGAAGCGCTGCAACAGGCCGATATGGTTGGCTTATGTGTAGGCACTCGCCCCGATTGTGTGCCTGACGCGGTGTTATCTTTACTGGCGGATTATCGTCAACAAGGCTATGAGATTTGGTTAGAACTTGGCTTACAAACCGCTCATGACAAAACATTGCACCGTATTAATCGCGGTCATGATTTTGCCGCTTATCAAGCGACCACCCAAAAAGCCCGTGCGCTGGGACTCAAGGTTTGTACTCATTTGATTTGCGGCCTGCCAAATGAAAATGCGGCAATGAATATGCAGACGTTAGAGGCGGTTTTGGCGTGTGGTACAGACGGTATAAAACTGCATCCACTGCATATTGTTGAGGGCAGCATTATGGCAAAAAGCTGGCGAGCAGGTCGCTTAGAAACCTTATCTTTAGAAGAATATACCGCAACTGCGGGGGAGATGATCCGCCATACGCCAATGGATATTCTATACCATCGTATCAGTGCCAGTGCGAGAAAACCGACACTATTAGCACCACAGTGGTGTGAAAACCGTTGGGTAGGCATGAACAGTTTGTACCAGTATTTGCTTGCTAATGGTGGGCAAGGCTCTGCGTTATAGAGGTTCAATAACCGTTTTAAAAATATCATTTATTCATACGAATTAACTTTTATAAATAATAATAAGGCACCTATGTACCCAATCCTCTCTGTTATTAAAAATACCAGCCGCCAATTTTGCTTAGGCGCGGTGGGTTTAATGTTCTCACTACATGCAATGGCGCAATACGATATTACGCCTGAAGATAAAAAAATATTTGAACAGACCAAAACAGCGGCTCAAAACAATGACGCTAAAGCGCAATATGAATTAGCTGGAATGTATTTGTCGGGAATTGGTGTATTACAAAACCAAAACAATGCCAAGTTATGGGCAGAGAAATCAGCACAAGCAGGCAATGCAGATGCGTATTCATTATTGGCGGATATTACGTTAATTAGTGGAGACAGAACGTTTACTGAGGAATTTGTCAAAGCTCGTGAATATGCGACTAAAGCCGTTGCTGGTGGGAGTATTCGAGGGAAGATAAGTTTAGCAGAAACGTTGATTACACCTGAGTCAGGTGACGTTGATTACCCGCGCGCCATTACGCTACTTGAGGAAGTCAGTGCGTTAAATGACAAAGATTATTTTAATGCGCCTTTATGGTTAGGAATCATTTATTATGATGGTAATGGGGTGCCGCAAGATGAGAAAAAAGCCTTGGAATGGTTTGCGAAAGCCGATGCATTAACCTTCGCTGGCTTTGCAGAAGGTATGGCTTCATTTCAATTTAATGATGGTAACAATGGTGCCGTCAGAGATGACGAGCAGAAAGCGACAAAACTCCGTGCGATGGCTTGTGAATTAGGTAAAACCGAAGGTAATGAAATGTACTGCTACTGATTTTTAGCGTACATGATGGAATTAAAAATGCCGCCCTTGTTAAGTCAGTGCGGCATTTTTATTGTCAGCGTTAAGTTAATAACACGGTAGCACTGTTATGACTGAAGCTGCTTTTTATTTTCCTGAATCTGATGAACTTCTTCTAATGCACTTTTCAGTGAATTTTGGAAGCTGAGCACGCCATCAATCGGACGAACATTGGCACGCGCTAATGTTTTCAGTGGTTGGAATGGAATGTCACACACAATAATGTGGGTGTCTTTACGAACGATATCAATAAATTTATGGAAGGCTTCTAGCCCCCCTGCATCAAATACGGGTACGGCATCCCACTGCATCACAATCGTTTCATAACCGTGACTTTTTACCCGCAGCTCATCAAAAATACGCTCTGCGGCAGCAAAGAACAGGGGACCATTCACTCGTACAACTAGCAGGCTTTTATCTTCTTGAGTCTCTGGTAGTTGGGTTACTCGTGTCATATTGGCAATTCGGCGCATAAACAGCAGTGATGCGATAACAATCCCGACAGTGATAGCAATAACCATGTCGAATAGGACAGTCAATGACATACACAGCAGTAAAACAATAATGTCATCTTTTGGCGCTCGGCGGATCAACGTAAATACTTTGCCAGCGGCACTCATATTCCACGCCACAATCAGTAGCAGTGAGGACATAGCTGCGAGCGGTAAATAGGAGAGCAACGGTGCTAAAATAAGCAGGGTTAGCAATACTAAAATAGAGTGCACAATGGCAGAAATAGGGGATGTTGCACCTGCGCGGACGTTTGCAGCCGAACGGGCAATCGCCGCAGTTGCGGTGATCCCTCCAAAGAATGGAGCAGCAATATTCCCTAATCCCTGACCAATAAGCTCACTATTGGAATGGTGTTTTTTCCCCGTCATGTTGTCGAGCACGACGGCACACAATAGGGATTCAATTGCACCAAGAACAGCCATCGACAAAGCGGCAGGCATCAATGCAGTGATCATCGACCAACTGATGGGCGCACTACCCGGTAACTCCCAAGGCAACATAAACTGCGGCAGAATAGGTGGAATACCGTTACCTTGAGTTCCATCCGGTAATAAATAGCTAAATTTAGAACCGATAGTTTCCACCTGAATATCAAATAGGGTTAGCACCCACATGATCAGGGTGCCGACAATAATTGCAGGCAAGTGTCCCGGTAGGCGAACTTTGAGTTTAGGCCAGAAAATCAGCACTAATAAAGTTGCAAGCCCAATCAAGGTGTCACTGTATTGTAAGGTTGGAAATGCTTTAGACAGCGCAATCACTTTATCGACATAGTTTTCAGGAACATGCTCCATATGCAGACCAAAAAAATCTTTGATTTGCATGGTCGCAATCGTAATCGCAATCCCCGACGTGAAACCAAGTGTGACAGACACAGGAATATATTCGATAAATTTACCGAAGCGAGCAAAACCCATCGCCAGCAAAATAATCCCTGACATTAATGTCGCGACTAATAAGCCACTAAGCCCGTATTGTTGGGATACGGGGTATAAGATAACCACAAAGGCCGCAGTTGGACCAGAAACGCTGTAACGGGAACCACCCGAAATTGCAATGACAATCCCCGCAATGGCCGCGGTGTAAAGACCATATTGAGGCGGAACACCACTGGCTATAGCGAGTGCCATAGCCAGTGGAATTGCAATAATCCCAACGGTAATACCCGCAATTAAATCCTTCATAAAGCGGGCTGCGGTGTATTTCTCTTTCCAACAGGAATCAATCAATGCGCTAAAAGGGCGCAATCTATTAATATTTTTTGTACTCATTAAAAACCCTACCAAAATAACAGGGTGAAAAATAAACGAAATGAAGATATGAGGATACGCCTAACTGAATCAAAAAAATGTGTTATTTATCAATGAAACTACAATTATCATAACGTTTTCAGTATCAAAAGTAAAAAAGCGTTATTTACTCCGTTAAATATCATTAAACGTATTTAAAATAATTATTAACTATCGATTTGCTATTTTAAACAGCAAGTTAAAAGGTGTGATAATTAATTAATAGTCAATTTACCGTTTATTTAAATACCACCCAAAACAAACTAAAAAATAAGCGAAAATAATAACCATCCCCACAAGAGAACCACGCAATAACTGGCACGCTGAAATAATTTGCGAGTGCCTTCCCAGCGACTTTCCATGCTTCGGTTTTCCCTATTTGGATTCGCTGAGGATTGAGGAACTAGCAGCCCAAGGGCTTCATCGAAGGCTTGGGTATCTCCCTGACGATAAATCAGCGTGAAGAAATGGTGGTCGAGCCATAGGCGGAAAATAAAGTATTGGCTGGCAAAAAATAGCCCGACACTCACCGCGAGGCTAAAATGTGATATCGAATCATGAAGCAGTAAAGCGAATTGCCCTAACAACGCGAGGATGGCACCGACGGCAAAATAGCGCCAACTTGCGGTGAATACCACAATCACATCTCCACGGTTTTTATCCATCAGTGAACTCATTGGTGTGTTCTCCGTACATGAAATTGCTGATACCAGTGATGTAACTGTTCAACAGTCGCTGAATTTAAAATCACCTGAGGGCGAACTTGTTCCACATGAGCGATTGCCTCATCGATATTTTCCGCCATATTTTGATGCACCATCCAAGCCACTACAACCGTCGCACTACGGGAATAGCCTAACTTACAGTGAACATACACCGAACCACTTTGGGCGAGTCTATCCATGGTCATAACGGCTTTCTCAATATCCTCGGGGCTTAGAGGTAACAAATCAATCTGTGGCTGACTACAATAATTTTTACCTTGGCTGTAGTTATTGCGAGGCCACTCGCAAGTCATATCGAGAACGGCTTGAGTTTGCAGTGGATATAACGGGCGTCCTCCCAAAACTATTTTTTCGTTCACAATACTAGGTTGCTGGCAGCGCTTGGCATAGTAATGATAGGTACCCCAAGCGATCAGGCGATAAGGAAGTAAAACTAATGTGGCAGAAGGAGAAACCTGTCCAGAGGCTGTTTTCTGGAATACCGAAGCACCAGCACCTAAATAGCCTAGTGTGACGAAAGTTAAGGCGATTGCAGGCCATAGGAGCCACCATGTTGCACCTTGCACGAAAAAGGCGAGAGCATAGCAGGTGATAGCGCCCACTCCATAGTTTGTTGCTATTTTCAGGCTACGAGGGCTGCCGGTGTAGTGCCATTGCCAGCGAGTGTTAATGGGTAACAAGTAGCTGATGATGACACCAACGGCGAAGCCGGTGATCACATCGATAAAATGATGCTGCCATGTGGTGAGAACGGAGAACAAAATAAGGATTGACCAACTGTGCAGTAACCAGCGCCATTGAGTTGGAGTATGTGCTCGGAAGCGTAACCATAGTAACCACAGTAAAATAATATGCAGTGAAGGGGCTTGGTTATAAGGTAAGTCAAACAGCTCTAAGCTATCGAACATCCAGCCGAATGCCCCATTGGTTTCAGGGCGAGGAAAGCTGAACTTAAGTGGAAAAAGTAAAAAGCCGGCACAGGCGATGAGGGAGGCTGCAACTAAACGCAAACCATGGATGCATTGCTCACGGCGGGTAACACAGACAAACAAGGAAAGCCCATAGAACAGGTCGATGCTCCAATAGGGGATGATGGTCCATGGCAAAAATGGAATGTGTGTTTCCCATCCGTATACATAAGAAGGCACATTAGGCAGTGTCGCGGTGTAATTATTGACTTGCCCATAGGTTAAAAAGAAAAAAGGGGCTAAAAATAGCAACCAAACTAACCCATAGAGCCAAATCTGGCGTCGTGATGTCGGGCGCGTATCTTGGGCTAAATGGAGCATGGGTTCGGTTCCTATCCTTATTAATAGCCTCTCGATGCACTGAAGGTACATCAATCAGTCATCTGCAAGCCAAGTGAGCTATTTGCAGGCTAAATGAGAGCTGAGCAGATAAAAATACAGGTTATTGGTGATGATACCAATAACCTGTTGGTTAAAAAGATAAATTATTAACGGCGCCTTGCAAGGGAAACGCTAAAAATGCCCCAGTTATCGATGGATTGCGTGATTTTTTCGAAGCCAGCTTCTTCGACTAAAGCATCCATTTCGCCTTGGCTACGGCAGCGCATTACCCACGCTTGCCCACCTTGGTGACTTGGCAGCACTCGTGCGATCATCTCTACCTGTGGGTGCCACGGCTGGCAGGTATAGACGAGTAGTCCACCGGATGGAATGGCACGCGAAAGCCCATCAAGGGAAGTGCGGATCAGCTCATTGCTTGGGAAAAGCTCATATAGACCGCTGACAATTCCCAACGTCGGCGCAGGAGAAACTGCCGCGATATCGTCTGCATCAAATGCGTTACCTTCTTCAAAGCGAACTTTATCTTCCAAGTAACGCTCTTTGATATGTAAACGCCCTTGCTCAACGTTAATTGGGCTGTAGTCGCGCAGTAGAACGGAATCGACTTTTCCGTAGTCATTAATGGCATCAAAAATGTAGCGACCTTGACCCGCGGCAATATCCATAATGTGAACAGGCTTCCCGTTATTAGTCAGTTCACGAATAGCTTGGCGAATAATGTTTTCAATATTGACTTTACGCTGGCGGATCCCTTGCCAGCCAATACTGTTGAGGTACTGCCTATCGATAATACGGCCAAATAGACCGGAACCTTGCGCCTCGTTGCGATAGACATAATCGAGGGTAGAGCCGGAATCAAAACCCTTATCGTAGCCGATACGTACACCTTCAGATGCTTTGCCTAATGTGCTCATCGATTTGCTCATGATTTTATAAGCAAGGTTTTTCGGGCTGTATTTAGGCAGCGGTACACTCAATGAGCGGAATGCGTCGGCACTGGTGCTCCAGGTATCTTCGAACTGATAATCATGTTGATACAGAGGAAGTGCAAATAATTTATCAACAAATTGACGGATCATTTCGATAGGAATATGGCGTTCTTTTTCACCTAATGTGTCGTGATAAAAACCAGGAAGAATATGCTTCTCTTTAATTGAGGTATTTAGACGCTCATAAAATTGATGCTGTGGTTTATGGTGTACCACATGGTCACTACCAGAAATAAACAACTGAGTTGGCAAAGTGATGGCCGCGGCATCCGCTACCACACGGTCTGCGGTGGTATACAGTTCCAGTAGAATATTCACGGCAATTGGGCGCGTGATCAGTGGGTCATTGTTAAACGAGTGAATACGCTGCTCATCGTGGGTTAAAAACTTGGCTTTTACATAAGAATTCACGTAGAACAAACCGCGAATTTTTTGCATTAATCCTAAGCCTGTACGGGCAAATGGGACGTACAGTTTGACCTTAAATGCGGGGGAGGCTAGCACCATACCACGGATTTTAGGTGCATAGTCATGTACCCACGTAGAGACCAAAACGGCTCCGACACTTTGACCAATAACAATAATGTTTTCGAGAGGGATCTGATATTGCTCTGATACGTAATGGACAAATTCATCCACATCACGGATGGAAGTGCCTAGCGATGGGCTGTAGCCACGCGGACCCTCATTGCGACCGTGTCCACGAGCATCCCACGCAAACATAGCAAAATCAGGGAGGTTCAACTCATCCACTAAATGCGCAACACGACCAGAGTGCTCATGACCACGGTGAAATAGAATAATGGCTTTATCGGTGATTTGTTCAGTTGGCCAATAACGATAAAACAAATTGGTATGATCACTGGTGGTAAATTGAGATTCGACAACAGGACGCTGAGTCGAATAGTCAGTTTGAGCGTTCATAATTATTCCTTAATTATTTTCCGATACTGCACTTAATTCAGTCAGTGCGCGGCGAATACGGTTATAGCAGGTATAGGACAACAGCAAGGCAAAGATGACAAACAGGATATTGATCCAACTTGCAGTCATCAGTTGCGGAAAAATACAGACAAACAACCCGAGCGCGCCAAAAACAAAAGCACGATCGCTTTTGCCTACGGGACCATCATAACGCCGAGATGCGCCAATCGCTTGAGCAATGACGCCGATAAATTCAGTCAAAACGCTGAGGAATAGGATCAGTAAAATCCACCAAAATGCATGCGGGAAAATCAGCACGAAAGGCAGGTATAAGGCAACATCAGAAATGACGTCGCCTAACTCATTTAGCATTGCGCCAAGGTGACTTTTTTGGTTATGTTCACGTGCCAGCATGCCATCAATAGCATTGAGCGCCATACGAATAAAAAGGACAAACGGCAGCAGGATAAACAAATAAGGGCTAGGGAAAATGGCTAATAGAGCGCCAACGATAATGGATAACCCTAATGCTGCGAGGGTGACTTGGTTGGCTGTAATTCCCGCCTCAAAGAGCTGACGAACGATAGGGCGTAACAGATTCTGAAACTTCGGTTTCAGATCATAAATGGTCATTCACTCATCCTTAAAATATGCCGCATAGTGTGCAGTTTAGTGCTATATCAATACGCGATTATGTTTTAGCTGCAATAAGAGCTGTCCTAAGTTCACTGTTACAACTATTTATCGTGACAACTATGCATCGTGGCAGCAATTTATCGTTACAGTGATTCATAGTGGCAACAAAAAGAGACTCAACGGTTTCTTTCTAAAAGAACAACTGAGAATTTAGAGGGAATGGATAGAAAAAAGTTCGCGTGTTTCAAAAAAGAAAAGACGCGCAGCCTTTAAAGAAAATGCGCGTTTACTGAGGGTTAAATAGAATAAGCCATATCTAATTCATGAGAGGCTTTATTATCATTGCACTTATGATTAATAGTAGAACGCATGCGTTTAAATTGGCTTGGGGTCATATTAGTGAGTTCTTTAAATTTACGGCAGAATGCGCTGTGGTCGGCGTAGGCACATTTAATGGAAATATCCGTAATCGAATAGTCCTCTTCTAATAATTCAATCGCGTGTTCAAGGCGTTTCTTTTGAATATATTGTTGGGGAGTAATATGAAATACCGTTTTAAATTGACGATTGAGTTGTGATAATGACAACCCTGAAATCTTAGCCAGAGTCGTTATTTTAATGGCAGTATCAAAATTCTGACTAATATAGTGTTCAACGCGTCCCAATTGACCATTTAATTTTGGACTCACTGATTTTTCATCCTGCAAATCCACTGAAATTCCAGCAACACCGATAACCTGATTTTTAGTATCAAAAATCGGCACTTTGGTTGTTAAACACCAGCCTAATAATCCAGCCTTATAGAGATGTAATTCCAGTTTATTGATAACACTGATTTTTTTCTGCATAACCAAATAATCTTGAGAGCTATAACTTTGGCCTAAATCTGCATGGAAGATATCTTCTGCAGTTTTTCCTATTACGCCATTTGGTTGATCAACTTTACATCGTTTAGCCAAGTTTTCATTGGCAAGTAAGTATTTGGCATTACGGTCTTTGACGAAGAAAGTCACATTCGGAAGCGTATTAATCAGTGGCATCACCAGCCCAAGATGATTTAACAAATTATTAATATTATCTACGGGGAAAAGCATGTTTTCCTGACTAATCAACAACAGTTTATTTAAATCAATCATATTGCGCTCCAATGCATTCAACTAATTTTAATAGTTATCTGAAATGTTTTTAAATTGTGCAGAAATACGCATGGGTTGATTCGAAAGATATCAAGAGTTGTTTACATAAATCAAGCATTCTATTAACAAATGATATTAATAAGGATGAACTGATGCAGAGTAAATATAAGAAAATTGAAGTCATTGACTCTCATACCGCAGGAGAACCGACACGTTTAGTGATTGAGGGTTTTCCTGATTTAGGGAATGCAGACATGGCGTCGCGCCTGCAAAAATTACGTACGGAATATGATCATTGGCGCTGCTCGACAATTTTAGAACCGCGTGGAAATGACATTTTAGTGGGTGCATTACTTTGCAAACCAGTGAATCCGAAAGCTGCCGCCGGGGTGATTTTCTTTAATAACGAAGGCTACTTAGGTATGTGTGGTCACGGCACCATTGGTTTGGTCGCATCATTGCATTACTTAGGGCGCATAGGTTACGGGGAGCATTTAATTGAAACCCCTGTCGGGGATGTGACCGCTAAATTACATGAAGATGGTAGCGTGAGCATTCAAAACGTCTACGCATACCGCTATCGCAAAGCCGTCCAAGTCAACGTGCCGGAGGTTGGGCTAGTGACTGGGGATATTGCATGGGGAGGAAACTGGTTTTTCCTCGTCGAAAATTCACCACTCGCTATCCAGTATGGGAACGCGAAGGCGCTGACTGAAATCTGTTTGAAAATCAAACAAGCCCTCGTTGACCAAGGTATTTTTGGTAAAGATAACCAAGAAATCGACCACATCGAACTATTTGGTCATTGCGAAGATGCGGATAGCCAAAGTTTTGTTTTATGCCCGGGCGGTGCCTATGACCGTTCTCCTTGTGGTACGGGAACAAGTGCCAAGCTGGCGTGTCTTGCGGCAGACAACAAACTCGCGGAAGGCAAAATTTGGCGTCAGGCAAGTGTCATCGGTAGCCAATTCCAAGCTAGCTATCAGATTGCAGATGCTAATGGCATCATCCCGACTATTCGCGGAAATGCCTATATCAGCGGCGAAAATACCTTGTTGATCGATAAAAACGACCCGTTCCGCTTTGGGATCACGGTGGAGTGAGGTAAGCCAATGGATAACAAATATTCTGTGATTGTGGTGGGTGGTGGCATTGTCGGACTCAGTATTGCGTTATCTGTCCAGAATCAAGGCACGGATGTTTTATTGGTCGACAAAAACCAAATTGGATCCGGTGCTTCATTTGGCAATGCAGGGCATATCGCCACGGAGCAGGTTTTTCCTGTGGCAGACCCCTCCGTTTTGAAATCAATTCCTAGCATGTTGCTCGACCCGTTAGGCGCACTGCGTATTGATTGGCGTTATATATTGCCGCTCACACCATGGTTACTGAAATTGTTGGGCAATATGCGCCACAAACCGTTTATGCATATTCACCACGTTCTCTCCATGCTCAATGGGGCGTCATTGGCTTCATGGCAGGCATTTTCTAAGCAGTGGCAGTTAGAGGATTTAGTCAAAATCCAAGGTTCTTTGCTGGTGGCTGAGAAACCGCCGACCCTCGAAAAACTGCGTCGCCACGGTGAGTATTTAAATAGCATGGGGGTGCATAACCAATTATGGGATCAATCCCAACTGTTGGCACAGCAACCTGAACTTGCCAATAACCAAATCGGTGGATTGTTCTACCCCGAGACTGGGCATGTGGTGGATCTCGCCTTAATGCATGAGCGCTTAACCCAAGCATTCATACAGTTGGGGGGAAAAGTTCTGACTGAGTGTGAAGTCACGGCGATTGATTCGTCATCAGCGAGTCAAGCTCGTTTAACCACATCACAAAACACATTTATCGCTGATAAAGTGGTGATTGCGGGTGGTGCATTTTCGAAATCGTTAGTGAAGATGGTGAGCCGCATTAATGTGCCGTTAGAAACGGAGCGCGGTTATCACTTGATGCTACCAAATGAAAAAGGGCGTTTATCAATTCCCATTTCCAGTATGGACCGCCGCTTTATTATGACGCCGATGAACGGTGGGTTACGTCTTGCGGGTACGGTGGAATATGCAGGACTAAAACGCCCACCGAATATGCAGCGCGCTCGTCACTTTTTACCGTTAGCTAACCCAATGCTAAAAACGCCATTGGATAGCCAGAATACCAGTGAATGGATGGGTTTTCGTCCCACTATCTCAGATTCCTTACCGGTCATAGACCAAAAAGGCCCGTATGTTTTTGCTTTTGGGCATCAACACTTAGGGCTAACACAAGCGGCAATTACCGCAGATATCGTTAATAACATGATCCACGGGCAACCGACACCGCTCGATTGCTCACCTTTTTCGATTAAGCGCTTTCTTTAATTCAGGAGAATTATAATGAATTTTCATGGCATCCTTGTTCCGTTAGTCACTCCGTTTCATGATGATCTTTCATTGAATATCACGGCGTTAGCAGAGTTAACCGAAAAACTGATCGTCAGTGGTGTGACTGGGTTAGTTGTCTGCGGCACCACGGGTGAGTATTACACGTTAAATGAAGATGAACGTAAAACCGTATTAACTACGGTCAGCAAAATTGCCAAAGGGCGTGTGACGCTGATCGCAGGGATTAATGACTTATCTACCGAGGGCGCAATTAAACGCGCAGCACAAGCGAAAGAATTAGGCTACGAAGGGTTGATGCTGTCGCCACCTCCGTACAGCCTGCCGGATCAAAACGGCGTTTATGCTCATTACGAAAAAGTGGCGAAATCCACCTCGTTACCAATCATTATGTACAACTTCCCAGCCCGTATTGGTATCGAAATTGAGTTAGATACCGTGGTGAAATTGGCTGAAATCGACAATATTGTGGCTATCAAAGAGAGCAGTGGCAGCTTTAGCCGCGCTCTGCATCTGCTACAAACGCCATTTAAGAACTTTGAAGTGATTTGCGGTTGTGATGACCAACCTGTGGACTTTTTCTTCTGGGGCTCGAAAAGCTGGATCGCCGGTGCGGGTAACGTTTTCCCTGCGGAGCAAGTGGCGATTTTTAATGCCGCGCAAAAAGGGGATTGGGCAAAGGCTAAGCAGATCATGCAAGAGATTTACCCAGCCATTTATTCCATGGAGTCAGGTAATTATAACCAAAAAGCCAAAGCGGGTTGCTTAAAAGGCACCTTTAACGTGGGGCCAGTTCGTTTGCCTCTGTCAAATATTAGCCAGCAAGAACGTCATGAGTTCCTTGCGCTGATCAAACCATAGCGAGGTTGCATATGTTGATCACCAAAGAGCAGATATTTGAGCGAGCAAAACAGAGCCAACTGTGGGCGGGGAATTTAATTGCGGGCTACCAAAGTGGTAGCGCCAAACTCAAAAATTATACGCCTATCGATAATAGCGCGATTGGTTATATTGCGGATGGCAGCGCGCAAGATGTTCATGCAGCCGTGAATATTGCTCGAGAAACCTTTGAAGACGGTAGCTGGAGCGGGTTATCTCCTCAAGAACGTAAGCAAGTGATGCTGCGCTGGGCGCAGTTAATTGAAAAGCACAGTGAAGAGCTGGCGGCCTTAGACTGCGTGGATGCGGGGAAACCCATCACGGAATGTTTGAACACGGACTTACCCGCAACGGTGGAAACCTTCTATTGGTATGCGGAAGCCATCGATAAACTGTTCGGAAAAATTGCGCCAACGGGTCGCCAAGAAATGGGGCTGATTATTCATGAGCCGATTGGGGTTGTGGGCACAGTTCTACCTTGGAACTTCCCTGCTCAAATGTTTGCATGGAAAGTGGCACCGGCGTTGGCGGTCGGGAACTCGGTGATTGTTAAACCCGCAGAATTAACTTCCTTGAGTGCCTACCGCATGGTGGAACTGGCTTATGAAGCGGGCGTCCCTAAAGGCGCGTTAAGTTTAGTGTGTGGACTAGGTGAGAAAGTCGGGGAAGCCTTAGGACGCCATCCTGATGTGGATGTGGTGTCGTTTACCGGTTCAACCGAAGTGGGGCGTTTATTCCTGAAATACTCCGCGGAAAGTAACCTAAAAGAGATTGTCTTGGAATGTGGCGGGAAAAGCCCGCAAGTGGTGTTTGAGGATGCGGACTTAGATGCGGCTATTCCGCATATTATGGCGGCCGCGTTCTGGAATATGAGCGAAAACTGTAGCTGTGGCTCTCGCTTAATTGTGCATGAAAATGTCAAAAAAACCTTACTCGAAAAGTTAACCACTGCGGCATCAACATGGCAAGTGGGAGACCCTCGCGAGGCAGGGGTTTCTATTGGCCCAATGATTGAGCAGGCGCATTTTGAGAAAGTAAAATCGTTTTTGGATACCACCGTTAAAGAAGGTGGCAAATTGGTAACAGGAGGAAAAATACGCAGTGATCTCGGCTCAGGATGGTATATCGAACCGACTATCTTTGATGCCGTTACGCCAGAAATGTCTCTCTTTCGACATGAAGTTTTTGGTCCCATTTTAGCTGTCACATCGTTTAAAACCGATGACGAGGCGGTCAATTTAGCCAATGACACTCACTACGGATTGGCTGCATCGTTTTATAGCCAAAATGTCCATCGAGTGATGAATATTGCACGTCGTATCAATGCGGGGACGGTGTCCGTCAACGGATTTAGCGAAGGTAATATCACCACGCCATTTGGTGGTTTCCGTCAGTCAGGTTTTGGTGGAAAAGACAACGGCTTAGAAGCCTTTGAGCAATACACCCAAACGAAAGTTATCTGGTTTATCAATCAGTAAAATGACATTGACCTGAACCTTGCGGGGTTCAGGTTTCGACCCTTGCAAATACACAAATACAATTACAATAGTCGAGGAGTACATATGGAAGCCATCGTTAATACCATCGTTGGTTACATCTGGGGTAATGCTCTCGTATTCTTATCTCTGGGTGTCGGTCTCTATTTCACATTAGCAACACGCGGTGTTCAGTTTCGTTACATCGTCAAAATGGTCTGTTTATTAAAAGAAAATAAAGCATCAAAAGATGGGATTTCCTCATTCCAAGCCTTCTGTTTAGCATTATCGGGGCGTGTTGGGGTCGGTAACATTGCAGGGGTAGCAACAGCGATTGCGGCAGGTGGTCCCGGCGCAATTTTCTGGATGGTGGTCATGGGCTTACTTGGAGGTGCGAGCGCCTTTATTGAGTCTACACTGGCGCAGATTTATAAGCAGCGCTCAGATGATCAATATCGTGGTGGTTCGCCGTACTATATTGAAAAAGGATTGAAATTAAAGCCTTTTGCTATCTTTGTTGCGGCAGTGATCTGTTTATCTTACGGTGTGTTGGTACCGGGTATTCAAGCCAATACCATCGCGGATTCATTCCAAACGGCATTTAATATTCCACCAATGGCAACAGGTGCATTAGTGACGGTATTAATGGCGTGGTTAATTTTTGGTGGCGTGAAACGTATTGCGAGCGCAGCTGATAAAATTGTTCCTATCATGGCATTAGCTTATATCGTGATGATGGTGATTATTCTGGGCAGCCATTGGGATAGCGTTCCGGGTATGTTCAGCTTAATTTTCCGCAGTGCGATGGGAATGGATGCGGTATTTGGTGGGATCGTGGGAACTGCGGTGTCTTGGGGCGTGCGTCGTGCTGTGTTCTCAAACGTGGCAGGAGCTGGTGAAGCGACATTCAGTTCCGCAGCGGCAGAAGTGAGCCATCCAGTAAAACAAGGGCTTATTCAAGCGTTCTCTATCTATATCGACACCGTGGTTGTGTGTACAGCATCGGGACTGATGATTTTAGTCACCAATATGTACAACGTTTTCCCTGATGGTTCAGCGACTGCCCTTGTGGAGTATGTGCCAGGTGTGGCAGCAGGAACTGCATGGACTCAAATGGCAGTTTCTACGGTATTTACATCGGCGGGTGCAGGGTTTGTCTCTATCGCGGTATTCTTGTTCGCCTTCACAACGCTTATGGCTTACTACTATATTGCAGAAACCACCATTGTTTACCTTGATCGTAAGCTGAAATATCCTGTGCTCAAGCTGATTTTGAAATTCGTCTTCTTGGTGATTGTCTTTATGGGCAGCGTGCAGTCGGTCAGTATTATGTGGGGGCTGGGTGATATCGGTTTCGGCAGCATGAGCTACTTAAACTTGATTGCGATTGTGTTTTTATCGAAACCCGCTTTAAGAGCATTACGTGACTTTGAAAGACAAACCAAATTAGGCGTTGATCCGGTGTTTGATCCAAGAGCCGCAGGTGTAGAAAACGCAGAATTATGGGAAGAAATCAGTCGTGAATATCATGCGAAAGGCGTTGGGATTGATAGAATCGATGGTTCTGGGAAGATAAACGAGAAATTACTAAAGGAAGAATAACTTAGATTAGAAATGGCGGTGAGGGAGGGATTCGAACCCTCGATACGTTGCCGTATACACACTTTCCAGGCGTGCTCCTTCAGCCTCTCGGACACCTCACCGTTTTTCTAAATTGTGGTTGCAGAATTTGTTATAAATAACTTGTCCTTCAACGGGGCGCTACTATAGGGAAAAGAGCGCCTTCCGTCAACTCCCAATTAAATAAAAATCCACTTTTTTCTATCGTTTAGCTAAATAAAAACCAATTTGGTTACTCTCTAATCTTAATAAATTATTATTGATTAGAAATTGATAATAAATTGTTTATTTAAACTTCAAGCAATTAATCCAGAATCCGTTAACTCCTTAACAAAATCCTCATCTTATGGATATAAATATGGGGTATTGACTTGAAAATAAACACCATTACGCACACTCTGGTGGAAACCTATAAGGAGTTGCCATGAATATTTTATTTTACCATCCATTTTTTGATGCCAATCAGTGGATTGATGGCATGCGTGCTCGATTGCCTCAAGCCAATATTCGCCAATGGAAGCCGGGAGATACCCAACAGGCAGATTATGCCATGGTATGGCTTCCTCCTTATGAGTGCCTTGCGGGTCGCCAAGACTTAAAAGGAATTTTCGCATTAGGCGCGGGGGTGGATGCGATTCTAAAGCAAGAGCAAGATAACCCGGGAACATTACCGGCAGGCGTTCCACTGATGCGCTTAGAAGACACGGGTATGGCCATTCAAATGGAAGAATATGCCGCTGCAAAAGTCTTGTATTACTTCCGTCGTATGGATGAGTACCGTCAGTTGCAATCCCAACGTCAATGGAAACAACTGCCAGCCTACACCCATGACCAGTTTGTGGTGGGCGTGATGGGTGCAGGGGCGTTAGGTCAAGCCGTGGCAAAACGCTTAGCCAGTTTTGGTCTTAAAGTCAGAACGTGGAGTCGCTCAGAAAAGCAAATCCCAAATGTGAAAAGTTACTATGGGCAAGACCAATTAGCGGATTTCTTATCAGGCACCCGCGTGATTGTGAACCTGCTACCAAGCACCCCAGAAACGGTGGGTATTTTAAATCATCAATTATTCAGCCAGCTTGAGCAAAACGCCTATATTATTAACCTCGCCCGAGGTGCGCACTTAATTGAGCAAGACTTGCTGGAAGCATTAGAAAAAGGACAAGTTGCAGGGGCGTCACTCGATGTTTTTGCTACAGAGCCACTGCCACACATGCACCCATTCTGGACTCATCCACGTATCGCCATTACGCCACACGTTGCGGCGTTTACGTTGCCTAATGAGGCGATGGATATGATTGTGAGTAATATTCAGCGGATTGAAAAGGGCGAGCAGCCAGAGGGGATAGTTAATACTGCCCGCGGATACTAATTTCCCGTCCTAGTTTTCGCCGTCACGTTGTTGGCTGCGTCAGCACACCCTAGTCACATACTTGTGTATGCTCCTAGGGATGTGCTTTCTTGCCGCCTAGTGACAACAAAAACTCGTTAGGGAAATGTTCGCTATATTTATGCACAGCGCGAATTATTTTGAGGATGCTTTGGTTATCTGTTATCTGTTATCTGTTATCTGTTATCTGTTATCTGTTTCTTTAAGAAATCATCATTAGCACTATCAGCGCCATATAGGACTATGTCATATATGGTATTGCTCAAAGCGTGGGTTTTCTGTTTTTTCAGGTATACTGCATCGCATCATGATCACGAAAAAGTGATTGCAGGAAAATCGCCAACAGGAAGAAACCCATGAATGAATTCTCAATCGTCTGCCGTATTTTAGGTACCTTATTTCAACGCTCTCCAGACGATGCGCTTGTGAAGCCTCTTATCGATATGATTGCTCAAGATAAGCTCAAAGCCTCATGGCCCTTGGAGCAAGATGAGCTGTGGGCAAGAATGGCGAAGGCAGTGGATCACAAGGCTATCACGGCGGATTATCAATCAATGTTTGGTAGTGAGCCAACGGTTCCACCTTTTGCTCACCGCTATGATGAAGAAATCACTGAAGCGGAAATTCGCGAATTTCTTGTGACTCGTGGAATGACCTTAACTGATGCCCCTACAGATGCATTTGGTGCGCTACTGTTAGCCGCATCATGGCTAGAAGACCAAGCTGCTGAAGACGAAACCGCCGCGCAGGAAGAGCTATTCGACAGCTATATCTTGAGCTGGTATGGCGCATTTCTGGGGAAGGTTGAGGCTCATGCGACAACGCCGTTTTACCGTACATTAGCGCAAATTACCCGCGATGCCGTAATTGCACTGCGTGATGAGTTAGAATCTGACTCAGAGAGTGATGATGAATAAGTGACAGCGTCACTTAAAGGCTGATGATTGAGAGAAGATAGGCGCTGAACTGTCTTCTCTCATCATAGGTTAAAGGGATAGACACGATGACCTCGACAAAACTTCACGGCTTAATGTTGCTCTTTATTTCACCGTTAGCACTGGCACAAGTGGATAATGATCTGCCTAGCTATAATAAACGAATGGTTAATTACAGCACGGAATTTCAATTTGACCCGCTTTACGGAAAAGTAAAAGAATTAACACAAATCATGAACGATGAAAAAGGGCTCAACAAAAGGGTGACTGTGTCTTTTAATCTCCATGGCTGTCTCAATAATTTAAGTTATTACAATAGAGACAGTGAAACAGCGTTTGTGATTGTCAGAAAATTTAAGCAACTTTATTACTTAGTCGATAAACAAAAATTCAAAGGTTATGGCATCGATAAGATGTGTAATTTACAAACCGGAGAACTGCAAGGTTGGAAATATTATTACCGTGATGGTCTTGTTAATAAGATCACTCAAGGCAAGAAAGAGATAGCGACATTTGTTTATGGTGAAAATTCGTTACCGATAGAAACGACGTATTTCAATGAAAACGAAGTCATTAATATAAAAAACGAATACTTTTTCACTAATGGCTTAGTCACTAAAATTCTGTTTCATACGACGAAAAATCAGCAACCGTTTGTCGAAACCACTCAAAAATGCACCCATTATGATGATCATAAAAACCCAACAGTATGTACCAGTGTGGTGACATACAGTGATGGACGGGTAGAAAAATTCGATTTTGAATACAAAACGAGTTATTACGAGTGACTTTTTAGTATTAAAGATAAATGGTATTCCAATAAAAAAGCAACCTACTAGAAAGGTTGCTTTTTTTCATTTTTCGATTATCAATTTATCAATCAAAAATATTTATGGTCAATTAATCAACCATTGGAATAACTAATTTACCCGGTTTGATTTCCAAACCTTTGGCCAGTTTTTTCGCGGTCGCTTCTGCGGCGCTGTTATCAGGGTTGAGCACATAAACTGGCTGAGTCGCAAAGAAGGTCTCAAGGGAGCTATTTAAATACGGGATCACCACGGAAATGGCGGTCTCCATATTTTCCGGTGTGATTTTATATTGGGTAATTTTCAGCTCTTTCAAATAGATAGAGCCTGTTTGCGCATCAAAAATAGGGCGCGCGGTTAAGGTCAGTGCAATATCGGCTGCCGCAGCACCAAGTAGTGAATTCATTGTGACAGTGGCTTCGCCTTTTAATGCAATAATGCCTGATTCGCTACGACCAATTTCTGATTGCAAGTTATGTAAGGTGATATCCGCATCTGCAAATCCAGTAATGCCAATATTATTTTCGTACTTAACCTTGGTCGCAAGGTAACTGTTAATTTGTGATTCACTGATAGTAAATTCGGTTAATTTGTCACAACCCGTGAGAATAAATAGCAATCCAAAGATAGATGCCAAGAAAATGTTTTTCATAATCACTCCTTTATACAGTAATAACCCAAGTGTAACGTATTACTGCCCGCTCAACATGACTGTTTCAATTTTTTTACGGTTAAATTGGCGATGAAGCGCCCACAAAGTGATAAAACCAATAGTGCCGAGCAAGAACCAAGGAAGCTGAGGGATATTCCATTGGTGCCCAATATCGTACATCCAACCGCCACCGGTATAGCCAACGGCACCGCCTAGCGCAAGACCGAGTCGACTAAAGCCCATATAACTACCACGAGCGCGAGGGTCGGCAAGGGATGCGCTCAGGGTCTCACGAGCAGGGTCGGCGGTGATAGTCCCCAAATAGAAAATACCAATCAACACAAACAGAATATTGACCGATGTGGTCATACCGATAGGGAACATGCTCAGGCTCATTAAAAATAACCCTGCCATCAAACGTTGCTCTAAGCGGAAATGTTTTTCGCTCCAACGGGCAATCGGATAAAGCAGTGTCAGGGAAATTGCCGCTTCAATAGCATACATCCATTTCACCGCCGTTGGTGTGCCAGCCAATTCGTTAACGGCGATAGGAAACATCAGCATTACTTGTACTGACAGCATAAAGTAGCCAGAAAGCGTGATCACATAAGTCACAAAGCGGGTGTCTTTCAAGACTCGACGCATCCCATCACGAATAGGGGCTTTGATGGTGGAAATGCGATAAGCAGGAAGTAGCCAAGCATTAAGTAGAGCCGCAATCACAAACACTGCCGCGCCAGCCCAGCAAACATAGTGGAAGTCATACTGTAAAAGCCAGCTACCAATTAATGCCCCAATCACCGCGCCAGCGCTGTCCTGCATAAACAATAATGAATAAAAACGGCCACGCTCATAAGGGCGGGTCAATTTAATCACTAAAGCGGTACGAGGGGGGTCAAACAAGGTGCCGC
The DNA here is from genome assembly GCF_012272845.1 of Providencia sp. JUb39. Taxonomy (NCBI): domain Bacteria; kingdom Pseudomonadati; phylum Pseudomonadota; class Gammaproteobacteria; order Enterobacterales; family Morganellaceae; genus Providencia; species Providencia sp. JUb39. The sequence continues at coordinate 1,890,141 of NZ_JAAWXD020000001.1, forward strand.
CAAGGGCAGATAATATACAAGAAAGCCATAACACCCAAGGGTCATATGCCAAAGCCATCAACACAAAGCCTGCGGCACGCAACAGCATCCCGATAATAATTAACGGTTTTGCACCAAATCGGTCGGCAATAGCTCCCCCAAAAATCCCAAATCCTTGCTGCACAAACTGGCGAAGCCCAAGGGCAAACCCAACCACCACAGCTGCCCAGCCAAGCTGCTCAACAAAGCGAATTGAAATTAAAGGGAAAACCACGAAAAAGCCAAGAACAACCAGCATATTATCGAGTAAAAGGAAATATTTGCCGAGGCTTCTTGCCCGTGATACCTGCGCCATGAAACACCATAAAAAAATAGTAACGGAAGGAATGATTCTTATTAATAGTATCAGGAGTTTGGCGGGAATGATGGTATATGCACCATGATATTTTTTTATCGATAAATCCGTCATATTTCCCATTATAGGGGTGTTGGCTACGTTCGTTCGCCCTCGTCACATACTTGTGTATGCTCCAAGGGACTCATTCACTTGCCGCCTACCTCTAATGTGAACTATTTAGGATTTAAGGTGGGGATATTTCCCATTATAGGGGTGTTGGCTACGCTCGCTAGATGATCACTGCATGATAATGATACTCATTATGATCTTGATAATTATTATCACTAATGTATATTTCAAGGCTTGTTAATATTTGTAAGGGAAATGAATACGTAACCATTCAATAAATAAGGTTTTTCGAACGAGTTACATCTATGGCATTGCACTTAAATTTACTTTAAATGCATAAATTGAAAAGTATAAAAAATATATCCTCATATTTTTTATACGCTATTTCGTCACGTCTATTTAATCATCATTAATTAATGAAGGCATTACTTAAATGATATTTCAAAATAAAAACATAATTAGTTTAATTATTATATGTTCTACAAACACAGCCTTAGCAAATCAAACCAATACTTCGACTCAAAAAGATAAACTTCTCGTCACAGCCAGCAAAATAAAGCCAAATAGCAAGCAAATAGACGCCAATGATATTTCTACCGTAAGAGGAACAACCAATTCAGATATATTTGCTAATAAAACTTCATTGCAAGTGAATAATGCACGAAATGAAGCGGGTGCATTAGATATTGGTATTAGAGGATTGCAAGGAAATGGACGAGTGCCAATTATTATTGATGGCAGTTTGCAATCAACCAACACATGGCGTGGTTATCAAGGAAGTACAGATAGAACTTATGTGGATATGGATTTAATCGATACAATTGAAATCGAAAAAGGGGCTTCTATGAGTAAATTCTCAGGAGGAGCCATCGGAGGTACGGTTAAATTAAAAACATTATCAGCAAACAGCATTATTCCTCAAGGTGACCAATTTGGTTTCTTATTTAAGGGGAATATTTACAATAATAACCGACGCCCAACTATCGCTTCAGATGAAAAAGGAGAATCTGGGTATCGTGTTTCAAATGGCGTTAAAAATTCACATTTTAATAATGGCTCTATCACGACTGGGGTTGCATATCGAAATGATCAATTTGATATATTACTGGCACATAGTGATAGAAAACAAGGGAACTTCTTCGCCGGTAAAAATGGTTATCATAAATACGAAAATACAGATGCTCCTATTAAACCAGGACAAGAAGTGGTTAATACTAGTTATGAAAGCCAGTCAACATTATTAAAAACCAATATTTATCTTAACCCATACTCAAGTATTGAATTAAATTACCGCCATCATGAACAAAAAGCGGGTGAGGTTTTAGCGGCGTATTGGTATCAATACGATGGAAAAATGCCACAGTGGTCTTTAGGTACCGCAGATATTGATACTGCCTCTTTAAATTATTCTTATAAACCCGATTCATTATGGGTAGATATGAATTTAGGTCTATGGTGGACAAAAGGGAAATTTAAACAACGTAATGGCACAACGGATGATGTTACCGCTCACTATGGTAATCAATATCAGCACCGTTACACTGATGAGCGAGTGGGCTTTAATTTAGAAAATACGTCTGAGTTTGCAGATTATCCTATCGATATCACTTACGGTGTGGAATATATGCAACAAAAATCAAAGCCATTGACTAAAACCTACCAACCGATTTGGACACCAGAAGGCACAATACCTGGTGAAGAATTAGACCCTGTAACGCGCAATGCTAAAGGAACGAATAAATCCGTCTTTACCAATATGGCATATCAAGGGGAATGGGTGAGTACTTTAGTCGGGTGGCGTATTCACGCTTTCGATGTTGATGACCATGTTTTAGGTAAAAGTATTAGCTACGGCCCGAAAAATGATTTAATGGGTGAACTGCGTTTTCATGTAACTGACGAATTTGATATTTATACAAAATATTCTGATAGCTATAGAGAACCGAGTTTATTCGAGAGCACTGTATCAGGACAAACTTATTCGTATTCTCCAGATGTTCCATTAAAACCAGAGCATGCTAAATCATTTGAAGTTGGGATGAATGTAGAAAAAGAAAATCTTATATTTGATGAAGATAATACTGAATTACGTGTGGCTTATTTTAATAATGATATTAAAGGGTATCTTTCTCAAGGTGTAAACCCAACAGGAGTTTATTCTCCATATGTGGTGATGAAAAACTATGACAGCTTTAAACTCTCAGGTTATGAAATTGAACTGAAATACGATTCTAATTACGCATTTGGTTCATTCGATGCGACTTTTTATAACAATTCTGAGTTATGTTCAAGAGATGAAATGGAGTTAGGTCGTCTCCCAACCGCATGTAATTCTGTTGGGTTTGCTTGGGGGTTATCACCTTCACGGATCCCACCGAAAAAGGTTGTGACCGGAATTGTTGGGGTGAAAATGTTTGATCAAAAACTACAAACAGGTTTGCGAGTTCGTTATAACTCAGGCAAAGACTACCCTCATGAGTGGCTAGCGGGAACCGCTGCTGCCCCAGTAACTAAGCTGTACTCAACCACGACATTTGATTTGTTAGGCCAATACCATGTTTCGAAAAATATTCATGTGAATTTTAATATTGATAACCTAACTAACCGCTATGCATTTGACCCAGGAACTGTGATTTATATGCCTATCCCTGGAAGAACGTTTAGGCTTGGTTTGGAAGCAAAATTTTAGTTAACATCGTGATTATTACCTTAGGTTTATATTAGCCTAAGGTAATATAGAATTCTTTGAATCTCCATAGTGAATTGATTTATATTGATTTTGTGTTAATCTAATTGGACGAGTAAAGCATGAAATAGGAATGCCTAGGGTTTATCTGTAAACATCAATCATGTGTTTTTACGTATGCATGAAATAAAACAAAACCAACTGCTCAAAAAATGACTTAATTATAGAGAGAATTGAATTAGTTAAGTGATAAATTTAAGTTATAATTCAAACATCGAAAGTAAGACTGGTAACACTACTAATTAAGGGCTAACGATGTTTGGTTATCGTTCAAATGAACCCAAAGTGCGTCTAATGACTGACAGAATGATTATCCGTTTAGCCTACGAACGAGATAATTACCGACTTGCAGACTATTACAGCTTAAACAAAGAGTTCCTAACCCCATGGGAACCCACCCGTGACAATTCCCATTTTAACCCTTCAGGCTGGAACAATCGCCTACATGCCATGAGCGAAATGCATCGCCAAGGCAGCGCGTTTCATTTCCTTTTACTGGATAAAGATGAAAACGAAGTGATTGGCGTCGCGAATTTTAGCAATATTTTACGCGGCTCCTTCCACGCCTGTTATCTGGGCTACTCGCTGGGTGAAAAATGGCAGGGGCAGGGGCTGATGTACGAAGCTTTAACCCAAATCATTCGTTACATGCAAAAACACCAGGGCATGCATCGCATCATGGCAAACTATATGCCTCATAATATGCGTAGCGGCAGTTTGCTCACTCGTCTTGGTTTTGAACGTGAAGGTTATGCAAAGCAGTATCTCGAAATTAATGGAGAATGGCGCGACCACGTCTTAACGGCATTAACCGACAATGAATGGAAGTCGACTAAAGCCTAAACATTTACTCTACAATCGTAGTCAGTCTTGCCATCCGCTGTTAAACTGCTGCGATTGTCTTCTTTTAGTCTAGCAATCATGAATTTATTAAAATCTTTAGCGGCAGTCAGCTCGATGACGATGATGTCACGGGTTTTAGGCTTCATTCGTGACGCCATTATTGCCCGTGTATTTGGTGCGGGGGCGGCTTCTGATGCCTTCTTTGTCGCCTTTAAACTCCCTAACTTATTACGTCGAATTTTCGCGGAAGGGGCATTTTCTCAAGCGTTTGTTCCCATTCTTGCCGAATATAAAAACCAGCAAGGCGAAGAAGCCACGCGAACGTTTGTGGCCTATATTTCGGGGATGCTCACGTTAGCATTAGCGATTGTGACGGTTGTCGGCATGTTTGCTGCGCCGTGGGTCATTTATGTGACGGCGCCGGGTTTTACCACGAATGCCGATAAATTTGCGCTAACGACAGATTTATTGCGTGTGACGTTCCCTTATATTTTCTTGATCTCATTGGCATCTTTAGCGGGTGCGATCCTTAATACGTGGAACCGCTTTTCGGTACCCGCGTTTGCACCGACGCTATTAAACGTCAGCATGATTTTCTTTGCGGCGTTCGCTGCGCCGTATTTTGACCCGCCGATTATGTCTCTGGCTTGGGCTGTTCTTGTGGGTGGTGTGCTGCAATTGGGTTACCAATTACCGCATTTAAAGAAAATCGGTATGTTGGTATTGCCACGTTTATCGTTCCACGATAGTGGCGTTTGGCGAGTCATGAAGATGATGGGACCGGCGATTATCGGGGTTTCTGTCGCGCAAATTTCATTAATTATCAACACGATCTTCGCCTCATTCCTGCAATCAGGTTCGGTATCATGGATGTATTATGCCGACCGCTTAATGGAGTTACCTTCAGGGGTACTTGGCGTCGCGCTGGGTACTATCCTGCTACCATCACTCTCTAAAAGTTTTACTAGTGGAAACCACCAAGAATATCGCCATTTAATGGATTGGGGATTACGTTTATGTTTGTTACTGGCACTGCCATGTGCGGTAGGGCTAGCGATACTGTCTGAAGCGTTAACGGTTTCACTTTTCCAATATGACAAATTTACCGCTCATGACTCCTTGATGACCCAGTATGCATTAATGGCGTATTGTGTGGGCTTAACGGGGATGATCTTAGTGAAAATCTTGGCGCCAGGTTTCTATTCACGCCAAAATATTCGTACTCCGGTAAGAATTGCGATAGTCACTTTGATTCTGACTCAGTTAATGAACTTAGCCTTTATTGGGCCTCTGCAACATGCAGGTCTAGCTCTGTCTATTGGGCTGGCGGCGTGTTTTAACGCCGGTGTTTTGTATTGGCAGTTACGCAAGCAAGATATTTTCCAACCGCTAGCAGGCTGGCGTGGTTTCTTAGTTAAATTATTTGTTGCCTTGGCGGTGATGGTCGTGGTGCTATTTGGCGTACTACACTTTATGCCGCCGTGGCAAGACGGCAATATGCTGATGCGCATGTTACGTTTGATGGGGGTAGTGATTATTGGAGCAGGGAGCTACTTTGTGGCGCTGTATCTATTAGGCTTCCGCCCGCGTGACTTTATGAAGCGCAGTATTGCGTAGTTCTTAATTCGCATATGTATTAGCTTTACATCGAACAAACTCCCCCCTCAATCGAGGGGGAGTAGACAATTACGGATGATAAGCGCGCTCGCCATGAGTGGTAAGATCCAACCCATCGCACTCTTCCTCTGGGGAAACCCGCAGACCAACTAGCTTATCTGCCAGTTTAAAGGCGATAAATGCGACAACACCCGACCATATAATGGTAACCACAATACTTTCAATCTGAACAAAGACTTGATGGGATAACGTGACGTTGTCACGATAACCAAGTCCCCCAAACAGTGTCGAGGTAAATACGCCTGTGAGTATGCAACCAACAATACCGCAGGTGCCATGGATACCAAAAACATCGCACACATCATCGGCTTTTAACCAACGTTTTAAGACGACAACGCCCCAAAGCCCAATAATTCCCCCGACAACACCAATAACAAGTGCACCAATAGGACCAACAGTACCGGCCGCAGGTGTGATAGCGACTAATCCAGAGATACAACCGGAGCAGCTTCCAAGCATGGAGGGTTTTCCTCTCAATAACCACTCAGTAAATGTCCATGAAAGGATAGCGCCAGCCGTGGCAATCACCGTGTTAATAAACGCCAGTGCGGCAATATTATTGGCACTGCCTGCGGAGCCTGCGTTAAAGCCAAACCATCCAATATACAGTACAGCGGTACCCATAAAGACCATCGGTAAGTTATGGGGCTTTAGTGCCACTTGGCTATAGTCACTACGTTTACCCAGCAAATAGGCTCCAACCAATGCAGCGACAGCGGCATTAATATGCACCACGGTTCCGCCTGCAAAATCGAGAGCGCCATCATCCGCCAGCCATCCACCTTCAGCCCACACCATATGCGCGATAGGTACATAAGAGAACGTAAACCAAATCACGGTAAAAATAAGAAGTGCAGAGAAACGCACGCGTTCTCCCAGTGCTCCGACAATTAATGCGAGGGTAATAACCGCAAATGAGCCTTGGAAGGCAACATGGATATATCGATTAATGGAACCCGATAAATCGTCGATGGACATCGCGCTTAGAAACGTTAAAGAGCCATCCCCAAAGATTTTATTTCCTGCAGTGAAAGCGAGGCTATAACCGAATACAAACCAAAGAATAATCACCACACTAAAAATCAGCATTACTTGAGTGATCAGCGATAACACGTTTTTGCTGCGTAATAATCCGCCATAAAACAGTGCAATGCCGGGGATGGTCATAAAAAATACCAACGCCGTACAGATTAACATAAAAGCATTATCCGCTTTATCAACGGCATTCACTTCCGACGCATAGGCGGGAAGTGCGAAATAACTTAAGGCGAAGAGTGCGGCAGGTAACCATAATCGTCTCATTATTTATCTCCCTTAGAGTGCGTCATCGCCGGATTCGCTGGTACGAATGCGAACGGCCTGTAGAAGTTCAAAAACAAACAGCTTTCCATCCCCCACTTTCCCCGTATCTGCGGTACGAATAATTGCATCGAGAGCGGGTTCCAGTAGGTCATCGCTGATAGCAATTTCCATTTTGGTTTTGGGTAGAAAACTCACTTCATATTCCGCACCACGGTAAAGTTCCGCGTGACCTTTCTGTCTGCCATAACCTTTGACTTCACAGATGGTCATCCCTTGTATTCCTAATTCAGTGAGTGCTTCACGAACATCTTCTAATTTGAACGGTTTAATAATTGCGATGATGTACTTCATAAATCCCCCTGTCTTTTTGAAAAGGCAAAAGAGATAAAGCAAGCATCGTGCCAAATGTTAAATTTCTGTTTTTAGGGTGTAATGGATTGAAATGGGGAGAAATAATGAGAGGTTGCTCACCAATTAAGTGCAAGCTGTCTATTAGTTACAAAAAATTGCTCAAAAATAGTGCAGAAAAGAGAGGGGAAAGGAGGGCGTGAGAAGTGAAAAGCCCACCGAAGTGGGCTTTAAACAAAAGAATAAAACTTACATTCTTTCGACGGTTTCGATACCTAATGTATCCAGACCTGCTTTTAAGGTTTTTTGCGTTAATAAAGCCAGTTTTAAACGGCTTTGACGCTGTGCATCGGTGTCTGCGGACAAAATAGGGCAATGTTCATAGAAACTAGAGAACAGACCCGCTAAGTCATACAGATAAGCACACATAACGTGTGGCGTACCTTCACGTGCAACTGTTAAGATTGTCTCTTCAAACTGCATTAAACGCGTTGCTAATGCTATTTCGTGTGGTGCTTCTAATACGATTGGTAAAGTTAAATCTGCTTCGGTAATGTCTGCTTTTTTGAAGATAGAGGCAACGCGGGTATAGGCATATTGCATATATGGCGCGGTGTTACCTTCAAAGGCTAACATATTGTCCCAATCGAAAATGTAGTCAGTGGTACGGTTTTTAGACAGGTCAGCATATTTAACCGCGCCGATACCTACGACATTAGCAAGATTCAGCAATTCCTCTTCTGCCATATCCGGGTTTTTCTCCCGGATCAGCGTTTGGGCGCGTTCAACGGCTTCATCTAACAGGTCGGACAGACGAACAGTACCGCCTGAACGGGTTTTGAATGGCTTACCGTCTTTTCCTAACATCATTCCGAACATATGGTGCTCAAGCGCCATGGATTCTGGGATATAGCCTGCTTTACGGACGATAGTCCAAGCTTGCATTAAATGTTGATGCTGGCGGGAGTCGATGTAATACAAAGAGCGATCCGCATGCAAGGTTTCATAACGGTATTTTGCACAGGCGATGTCGGTGGTGGTGTACAGGAAACCGCCATCTTTCTTCTGGACGATAACGCCCATCGGTTCGCCTTCCTTGTTTTTGAATTCATCAAGGAAAACGACGGTTGCGCCTTCGCTTTCTACGGCTAAACCTTTGGCTTTTAAGTCAGCAACGATGCCTGGTAGCATGCTGTTATACAGGCTTTCACCCATCACATCGTCTTCCGTTAACGTGACGTTTAAACGGCGATAAGTTTCTTGGTTCTGTTGCATGGTGATATCAACCAGTTTACGCCACATTTTACGGCAGTATTCATCACCAGATTGTAGTTTCACCACGTAACCACGGGCACGAACGGCAAAATCTTCATCTTCGTCGTAATGTTTTTTCGCTTCGCGATAGAATTCTTCGAGGTCTGAAAGCGCCATATCGCTGGCATCTTCATTTTGCACTTTTTCTAAGTAAGCAATCAGCATCCCAAATTGTGTGCCCCAGTCACCCACGTGGTTAGCGCGGATTACTTTGTGACCGATAAACTCTTGGGTACGTGCTGCAGCATCACCAATAATAGTGGAGCGCAAATGACCAACGTGCATCTGTTTTGCAACGTTAGGCGCGGAGTAGTCAATCACGATGGTTTCGGCTTTAACTGGTGCTAGGCCTAAACGGTCGCTGGTCAGCGCGTTTTCTGCGTGAGTGGCAATCCATGTTGGGTCGATAAAAATGTTGATGAAACCGGGACCGGCGATTTCAATTTTAGATGCGATACCTTCGAGATCTAATTGGCTGACAATTTGCTCGGCCAGTTGTCGGGGAGGCAGACCCATTTTTTTCGCAGCTCCCATCACGCCGTTAGCCTGATAGTCACCAAATTGCGCTTTAGCTGATTGACGAACAAGGGCGTCACAGCCTTCTGGAGCTCCCGCTGCTAGCATTGCAGCACTGATTTTATCTGAAAGAATAGCCTGAATATTCACCGGATTACCTTAAATAACGAACATAGTTACCGCATTGTGCCATTTCATGGGCGTAACTAAAAGGTGGAAGAGAAAAAACGGCAGGTTTTATACCATATTTTGGGGGAGTCGTGCTACAGTCTGGCACTTGTTTCACTTTTTATTATCTTTGTTTTTATCTATAGAGTTATGTGAATGTTAGATTTCGATAAAATCCCTCAGTTAAATGATTTGTGGTGTGACCTACCTTATTTTGAAAAAAAAGTGACGGCAATGGCGCACGTACTCGGCTTGTCTTTGACAGATTATGTGATTGACCACATTTCTGTACGTTGCCATCATCAGGAAACCGCAGAGCGTTGGCATGATGGGCTATTGCAATGCGCCGAGTTACTTTCTGATAACCTGATTAACGGTCGCCCAATTCGTCTTTATGACCTGAAAAAGCCCATTCAAGTTGCTGGGCAGGATGTTTATATTATCGAGCTGCCTTTTCCAAAAGATAAAATCTATCCTCAAGAGAGCTGGGAACATATTGAAATGGTCATTGATGTCGCGCCAGAATTATTGGAAGAGACAGCGCGTCGTTTATTACCGGACACGCTACCGGAGGGCTACTCCTATAAAGTGAGCCAACCTAAAGGTCAGCAAGAAAGACTGCCAAATCCGACTTTGGCCGTGACAAACGGCTTAATTACCCTCAAATATCACCCGTTTTCCCTTAGAAACATCGTTGAAAGCGAAAAATAAGTGATGCAATTAACGTTATTGATCATTATTTAGAGCCAACTCTAAATGGTGTGATATCACGCAGATAACATTTAACAAAAAGTGGCATAGTTAGTTGAATGCCTAATAAAAAGCACGTTTTGGCCCTCAATTTTCAGCTCATATTCTACTGAGCTTATGACCATTTTGGAGATCTTCATGGCGAAACTGGAAATTTGCTGTTTTGGTATAGAATGCGCCGAAGTCGCGCAAGAATATGGTGCAAATCGCATTGAGCTCTGTTCGGGGGCAGCAGATGGGGGGCTAACACCAAGCTACGGCTATTTAAAACTGGCGAGAGAGAAACTTCATATACCTGTTCATCCCATTATTCGTCCTCGTGGTGGCGATTTCTGCTATAACGTGAGTGAATTTGATGTGATCCGTGAAGATTTACAGATGATCAAGGAGATGGGGTTTCCCGGCGCAGTGGTGGGGATCTTAGATACAGAAGGGCGCATTGATATCGAACGGATGCAGACCTTAATGGAAATTGCGAATGGAATGGAGATTACTTTCCATCGTGCTTTTGATATGTGTATCAATCCGTTACTGGCATTAGAGCAACTTAAAAACCTTGGGGTGGCACGTATTTTAACATCCGGTCAGCAACAAAGTGCTGAGTTAGGTTTGCCACTACTGAAAGAGTTGCACGAAAAAAGCCGTGAAATTAATGGTCCAATCATTATGGCTGGTGCGGGGGTTCGGTTGGCAAATATGACCAAATTTATGGAAATTGGTCTAACGGAAGTGCACAGCTCCGCAGGGAAAACCGTTCCTTCCAGTATGAATTACCGCAAAGCTGGTGTAACTATGGCATCGAACAGTGAAACCGATGAGTTCACACACTACTGTGTGGATGGACCAACGGTGGAAGCGATGAAGGACTTTATTTCTATAACGGAAAAAGTGCCTGCATAAATCATAAATTCGGAATAGGACTGACTGAATTTGTGATAGGGAGAGTTAAGATAGGGAGGTTAAATACCTCCCTTTGTTTTTAGATTTTTGAACTGAGTAAAAACTAAAAACCGCTGAATGAATTTTAAGGAAAAAATCATGCTGAAAAAAATTGTATTAACATCATCACTTTTGTTTATCACAACCTCCTCGTTTGCTTTTTCATTAGCTGAAAAAGAGAAGCACCAAAAGTATGAAACGGGAATTTCCTCTCAAGTTACGGCATTAAATAAAACCTGTGGGTCAGACATTAAAGCGAACTTTGACTGGGCAACGTTTTCAAAAGAGCAGCTCGAAACCATTGGTATCGATGGTTATAGCAAAGAGATGCTCAAGGGAATAGCCAATGTCTGTGAACACTCTGAACTGGCAAAACAGTCAGTCAGTGAGAAAATCAAAAACATTAACTATTCCTATACCAAGCCTAGGGCGATTGAATTAAAAGATGGCACGCTATCGTTAGGAATGGATTTTGATTCGGCGAATGACGCAAAAGCAGTTGAAGAGTATTTAATGAATAACTTATAGCCGTTATTTTTTGTGGCGCATAATAAAAACCCCCGTGAGTTTTCGATGAACTTTTGGGGGTTTTGTCATGTAGGGCCGGTGAGAATTGCCGTCTTACAATATTACGGTTTTTTCGCCACTAAAATCGCACGTAGAGGGGCAGGATACCCTTCGATGGTTTTGGATTGATCATTAGGGTCTAAAAATTCCGCTAACGAATCCGTTTGCATCCACTCAGTACGGCGCTGTTCGTCTAACGAAGTCACCGCTTGGTCAACAATGCGTACATCGACAAAACCGCATTTCTCTAACCACACTTTGAGCATTTTGGCGGAAGGAATAAAGTAAACGTTGCGCATTTGTGCATAGCGGTCGCCAGGGATCAGGCATTGGAATTCATCACCTTCAATCACCAAGCTTTCCAACACCAGTTCACCTTCACTGACGAGTTGATCTTTTAACTGCCATAAATGGTCGAGTGGGGAGCGACGATGATACAGAACGCCCATCGAAAATACGGTATCAAAGGCTTTTAATGCAGGCAGTTGTTCAATACCTAATGGTAATAAATGTGCGCGTTGGTCATCACCTAACAGTTTTCTAACCGCTTCAAATTGGCATAAAAACAGTTCAGTAGGATCGATGCCGACAACAAACTCCGCTTCTTCGCCCAGCATACGCCACATGTGATAACCACTTCCGCAGCCCACATCTAACACATGGCGACCTTTTAATGGGGAAATATGGGGCAGAACGCGATCCCATTTCCAATCTGAACGCCATTCGGTATCGATATTGACGCCATAGAGAGAAAATGGACCTTTACGCCATGGTTTCAACTGCCCCAAAATATTGTTTAAACGGCGAGTTTCTCCTTCAGTTAATTCCGGATCGCGCGTTGCAGTGACACTATTTTTAATATCCAAATGGGTTGGTGTCATGACAGGCAGGTTATCTAACATTTTCTCCCATGAAGAGAACCCACCGTGTAGGCCTTCTTTCTTCCATGCCGCCAGTTGAGCAGGCAGGGTTTCTAACCAATGGCTAAGAGGGCCAACGGCAATTTGTTGATAAAAACGACCGAAATCGATCATTACTGCCCCTCTTTTAATGCTAATAATGAACCGAAGTTAAAACATTGGAACCAGACTTCACAATGGGTGAATCCGACGCGTTTTAAGCGGGCTTTATGCGCTTCAACAGAGTCGGTGAGCATGACATTTTCGAGCATGCTGCGTTTTTGGCTGATTTCGAGTTCGCTATACCCGTTGGCGCGTTTGAAATCATGGTGCATGTTGAAAAGCAATTCACCAATTTGCTTATCTTCAAAATTGAATTTCTCAGATAACACTAAAATGCCACCAGGCAATAACCCTTGATAAATTTTAGTGAGTAATTTTTCGCGGTCATCGGGATTTAAAAACTGCAATGTGAAGTTAAGGATAACCATGGACGCATTTTCAATATGAATGTCGCGAATATCTCCTTCGATAACCTCGACAGGGGTTTGGGCTTTGTACGCATCAATATGACGGCGGCAGCGTTCGACCATAGCGGGTGAATTATCGACAGAAATGATTTTGCAGTTTTCCACTGAAATATTTCGACGTACAGACAGGGTGGCGGCACCAAGGGAACAACCCAGATCATAGACTTGGCTATTTGGTGTCACAAAGCGACCCGCTAGCATCCCAATCATGGTGATGATATTGGAGTAACCCGGTACGGAACGTTGGATCATATCGGGGAAAACTTCAGCTACTTTTTCATCGAACTTCCAGTCACCTAAATTGGCGATCGGCGCGGAGAAAAGGCTGTCTTTATGGTTTGGATCCTGACTTGACATAGACTTGTATTAATTAGCAGAACAAAAGTAGTGGCGGATTGTAGCAGAAAGCCATATAACCTGAAAACCAATCCGCATAAAAGTAAGAAAAACTAAAAAGAGAACGACACCATTTGTACCCAAGGTAGATAATAGGCATTGGCGATGACCATCAAGGCGAGAGCCAAATAAGTTCCCATCATTCCCATTCGACGCTGTGAATAGTCATGGTTTTTTAAACCGTAAGAGTGGAGCATGCGGCTTGCAATTAGCAGAATGCCGCAAACATGGATCATCCATACTTTGGCGCCATTCATCTCCATTAACAGTAATAAAATTAATGAAATTGGAATGTATTCGATGGCATTGCCATGCACACGGATAGCGGTTTGCAATTCAGAAAACCCACCATCGCCAACAGACACACGGTACTGATTTCTTAGCTTTACGACATTGAGTGATAGTCTCAGTATCAATAAAGCCCCTAGTACAGCGTATAAAGAACTGACCATTTTTTACTCTACCTCTATGGAGATAAATTAAATTTTCTAAATTTTAAAACCTAATAGGTAAATCTACAAATAGAAATATATCGATTTTGATAATTCATTTTTGAATTATTGAATAAGGTTATCCGCTTTAAGTTGCGCCAAGACAGCTATCGCGGTGATAGAGCAGCGGTCAGTATCATTGGAATCTAGCCACACTAGTTCAGCAATTTCAGCCGCGGGTTGAGGGATGCCGTCGTAATCGGCGTGGTAGCAACGAATACAAACCTGTGTGCCATCCTGTTTGCCATCAGCTAGCCCTGTGAATTCAGCGTAGAATCGGATGGATTCAGGGTGCAAGGTTAATGTGAGTTCCTCATCGATTTCGCGAGCAAGCGCCTGTTGGTCAGTTTCACCGTGCTCACGTTTCCCGCCAGGAATATAAAATAGGGTTTTATTATGGGAACGAACCATGGCAACTTTGCCATTTTGAATGGTAATTAAACCTAATTTATCAATGATTTTAGTGCTCATCTTTTGCCTTAACCTGTTGTAGCTTGTGGTCAATCATAGAAAAGAGCAGGTGGTTTTACACCTGCGTCGACATTATTTTTTCTCGATAACTTTGACTAACTCATAACGGATGCTTGGGGCATCGGCGGGAGGGTTAGGCACATCAAATTGTTGAACCTCTAGCACGTAGTTATAGCCCGGCTCATAGCTGAATCCTTGAATGGATGAGTAAAAATATTGCCAATCATCCGTTGGTTTTTCTTTAATTTTCATGCATTTCATAGGTGCAACGCCGACACAGTCAGCCAGAGAGGAGTCGATATAAAAGATTTTATTGTTGCTATTGGTGGGCTTCATCGTATTGGTATTATTTCCGTTTTGGCATCCTGCAAGCAGAACAAGAAGGGATGATGCGAGTAGAATTTTTTTCATAAAGGTTCCTCTAGTTTCAGGCAAAAGTGTCTGAATATGAGTAATTATAGCAAAATGAGACGGGTAATTATTCCCAAAAAAATTATGATCTAACAAACAATCAAATTTTAATTCTCAATTGGGTGTGTGATTTTTTTAGATTCGTTGGGATCGTTTTAATAGATAAGAACCATTTTTATTGATTAGAGATGGTTTTTTTGTATCAATTTCGCAGTTAAGCTGTATAGCAAACTGTTTGTCTAACAGAATTTCCTATATAATGTCTGCCTTTTTTGACATTCTGAATTTTCAGCTAAATGCCAAATTCCCGCAGCAAGCAAAAGCACAACAAGCTGAGTAAAAGGATAGAGTATGCGTACTAATTATTGTGGGCAATTAAATATCGCTCATGAAGGCCAGAAGGTCACTCTTTGTGGATGGGTAAACCGCCGTCGTGACTTAGGTGGTTTGATTTTTATCGATATGCGTGATCGTGAAGGTATCGTTCAAGTTTTCTTCGATCCAGAGCGTAAAGACATATTTGAAAAAGCGTCAGAACTGCGTAACGAGTTCTGCATCCAAATCACAGGTACAGTACGTGCGCGCCCAGATAGCCAGAAAAACAAAGACATGGCTACGGGTGAAATTGAAATCTTTGCTGAAGGCTTGGAAGTCTTCAACAAATCTGAACCTCTGCCATTAGACAGCAACCAAACCAACACAGAAGAGCGTCGTTTAAAATACCGCTATTTAGATTTACGCCGTCCGGAGATGTCAGATCGTCTGCGTACTCGCGCGAAAATCACCAGCTTTGTTCGTAACTTTATGGACAAAGAAGGCTTTATGGACGTTGAAACGCCAATGCTAACCAAAGCGACGCCAGAAGGGGCGCGTGACTACTTAGTACCAAGCCGTGTTCATAAAGGCAAATTCTACGCATTGCCACAATCCCCTCAGCTGTTCAAACAGCTGCTGATGATGTCTGGCTTTGACCGTTACTATCAAATCGTAAAATGCTTCCGTGACGAAGATTTACGTGCTGACCGTCAACCTGAATTTACCCAAATCGATGTGGAAACCTCGTTCATGAGCGCAGAGCAAGTTCGCGAAGTGATGGAGCGTATGATCCGCAACTTGTGGCTTGATGTGAAAGGTGTTGATTTAGGCGATTTCCCAATCATGACCTTCGCAGAAGCGATGCGTCGTTACGGTTCAGATAAACCAGATCTACGTAACCCAATGGAACTGGTTGATGTTGCTGATATCGTTAAAGATGTTGAATTCGCAGTATTTGCAGGTCCAGCAAATGATCGAAAAGGCCGTGTTGCAGCCCTGAAAGTGCCAGGTGGCGCAGCAATGACCCGTAAACAAATTGACGAATACGGCAATTTCGTGGGCATCTATGGTGCGAAAGGCTTAGCGTGGATGAAAATCAACGAACGCGCTAAAGGCTTGGAAGGTATTCAAAGCCCAGTTGCGAAATTCCTAAGCTTAGAAATTATCGAGCAAATTATTGAACGTACTGGCGCAGCCGATGGCGATATCATCCTATTTGGTGCGGGTGCGAAAAATGTAGTGACTGACTCCATGGGTGCATTACGCCTGAAAGTGGGTCGCGACTTCGAGCTGACCAACTTAAATAGCTGGCAGCCACTGTGGGTTATCGATTTTCCAATGTTTGAAGAAAATGGCGAAGGCGGCTTAACCGCAATGCACCACCCATTCACTTCACCAAAAGATTTCACACCGGAAGATCTGGCGAAGAACCCTGAAGATGCCGTTGCGAATGCCTACGATATGGTTATCAATGGTTACGAAGTGGGTGGCGGTTCTGTCCGTATTCACCGCAGCGAAATGCAACAAACCGTGTTCGGTATTTTAGGTATCAATGAAGAAGAACAACGTGAGAAGTTCGGCTTCCTGTTAGATGCACTGAAATACGGTACGCCACCACATGCAGGTTTGGCATTTGGTTTAGACCGCTTAGTGATGCTGTTAACTGGAACTGATAACATCCGTGATGTTATTGCCTTCCCGAAAACAACCGCAGCGGCATGTTTAATGACCAATGCGCCAAGTCATGCAAACCCTGATTCGCTGACTGAGTTAGCGATTGCAGTTGTGGCGAAAGAAGAAGAGTAATGAAAAGTTATAAGCGCCCAGAATCGGTATTAGTCATTATGGTGGCTGAAAACTCGGGGCGGGTGCTTATGATGCGGCGTAAAGATGATCCAGACTTCTGGCAATCAGTAACCGGAAGTTTGGAGCTTCATGAAACCAGTGCTGCGGATGCAGCGCTTCGCGAAATCAAAGAAGAGACGGGGTTTAACCCGCAACCAAGTCAGTTACATGATTTGTCGAAAAGTATCATCTTTGAAATTTTCCCGCATTTCAGGCATCGTTATGCACCGGATGTAACCCACTGTAAAGAACATTGGTTTAAATTGGTGCTAAGTGATGAACAAACGCCATTACTGACTGAACACACAGAATTTTGTTGGCTTGAACCGCAACAGGCGGCAAAGCTGACAAAATCGTGGAGCAACAGCCAGGCTATTTTAGAATTTGCTGTTTAATTATTTTATTGACGTTTTTGGAGATATTTCATGGCAGGTCATAGTAAATGGGCCAACACCAAACACCGTAAAGCGGCGCAAGACGCAAAACGCGGTAAGATTTTCACTAAAATTATTCGTGAGCTGGTCACTGCAGCGCGTTTAGGCGGCGGCGATGTCGCAACTAACCCACGTTTGCGTGCTGCTGTGGATAAAGCATTATCAAACAACATGACTCGCGACACATTAAACCGTGCGATTGCGCGTGGTGTGGGTAATGATGATAACGATAATATGGAAACCATCATTTATGAAGGTTACGGTCCTGGCGGCACAGCGGTTATGGTTGAATGTCTAAGTGACAACCGTAACCGTACCGTCTCTGAAGTTCGCCACGCGTTTACGAAAACGGGCGGTAACTTAGGGACTGATGGTTCTGTATCTTATCTGTTCACCAAACGTGGCGTGATCACTTACGCACCGGGCGTGGACGAAGATGCTCTGATGGAAGCTGCATTGGAAGCGGGTGCCGACGACGTTGAAACTTACGATGATGGCGCGATTGACGTTTACACTACACCAGAAACGTTTGGTGAAGTGAAAGATGCGCTGGATGCCGCTGGTTTTACTAGCGAGAACGCTGAAGTTTCTATGGTTCCATCCACTAAAGCCGAACTTGATGTTGAAACTGCCCCTAAATTACTGCGTCTGATTGATATGTTAGAAGATTCAGACGACGTACAGGAAGTTTATCATAACGGTGATATCTCTGATGAAGTTGCTGAGCAACTGTAATTAAGACGATGTCTGCGTAGAGAAAGCGGGCTGTGTCCAGCCTGTTTTCTCTAACGCCTCTCCCATCTTCACCTTCTCTTTTATTTGCTATATTTATGATGGCAGGAATGCTATTTACACTGAAATTGCGGTGGACTCGGTGATATTCCCTCGTTGCCATTGTGGCAATCATTAGATGGGGATAAGATGATATGAAAATTAATAAAGGGCAACTATAGGTTTTATATGGCGATTATTCTGGGTATCGACCCTGGTTCACGGATCACAGGATACGGTGTTATTCGCCAACAAGGTAGGCAATTACTCTATCTCGGAAGTGGGTGTATTCGCACTCAAGTTGATGATTTACCAAGCCGTCTGCAGCGTATTTATGCGGGAGTCTCGGAAATTATCACCCAGTACCAACCTGATGTTTTATCCATCGAACAAGTGTTTATGGCGAAGAATGCGGACTCGGCGTTAAAGCTGGGGCAAGCGCGTGGGGTGGCGATTGTCGCGGCAGCAAACCAAAATATTCCCGTTTTTGAATATGCCGCTCGTCAAGTCAAGCAAACTGTTGTGGGAACGGGAGCAGCAGAAAAAAGCCAAGTTCAACATATGGTGAAATCTATCCTAAAATTATCGGCTAGCCCCCAAGCGGATGCCGCGGATGCGCTGGCAATTGCCATCACGCATTGCCATTTTAATCAAAACCTGCTGAAAGTCGGCGATCCGCGTTTAGTGTTGACCCGTGGAAGATTAAGATGAAGACTGGATATGCATCCAGCATTTTTTGTGGTATAAACAGCAGAGTCAAAATTTAAGACGCTAATCAAATTTAAGGGGTTCAGTGTGATAGGTCGTTTACGTGGCATCGTATTAGAAAAGCAACCACCCATTGTGTTACTTGAGCTACAAGGTGTTGGCTATGAAGTTCATATGCCAATGACTTGTTTCTATGAATTACCTGAAATTGGTCAAGAAGCTATTGTTTTCACCCACTTTGTTGTGCGAGAAGACGCTCAATTACTGTATGGTTTCAATGACAAACAAGAGCGCGCACTATTTAAAGAGCTGATTAAAGTCAATGGCGTGGGACCTAAACTGGCACTCGCAATTTTATCTGGCATGTCGGCTCAACAATTCGTGTCTGCCATTGAGCAAGAGGCGATTTCTTCTCTGGTGAAATTGCCAGGTATTGGTAAGAAAACTGCCGAGCGTTTAGTGGTCGAAATGAAAGACCGTTTCAAAGGCTTGAATGGGGATCTTTTCAACCCAGTGAGCGATATTGATTTACCAAGCGTGAAGAGCCAAGGACCAAGCCAAGCAGATATCGAAGCCGAAGCTGCTGCTGCCTTGATTGCTTTGGGATATAAGCCGCAAGAAGCCAGCCGTATGGTGAGTAAAGTCGCAAAACCTGATAGCGATTCTGAAACACTGATCCGTGATGCCTTACGCGCAGCACTTTAATTGAGAGATTATTACGATGATTGAAGCTGATCGCCTAATTACTGCTGAAGTGCTGCATTCTGAAGAAGAAGCCATTGATCGCGCGATCCGCCCTAAATTACTGGATGAGTATATTGGGCAACCGCAAGTTAAGCATCAAATGGAAATATTTATTCAGGCAGCCAAAATGCGGGGTGATGCGCTTGATCATCTGTTAATTTTTGGACCACCAGGGTTAGGAAAAACCACCTTAGCGGGTATTGTCGCCAACGAACTTGGCGTTAATTTGCGGACAACATCAGGACCTGTGCTAGAAAAGGCAGGGGATTTGGCTGCGATGCTGACTAACCTTGAACCCCATGATGTCCTGTTTATTGATGAAATCCATCGCCTTTCCCCCGTAGTTGAAGAGATTTTATATCCTGCCATGGAAGACTACCAATTAGACATTATGATTGGTGAAGGTCCTGCGGCACGTTCCATTAAAATCGATTTACCGCCATTCACGTTAATCGGCGCCACTACACGCGCCGGTTCCTTGACTTCGCCACTGCGTGACCGCTTTGGGATTGTGCAACGATTAGAGTTTTACCAAGTTGATGATTTGCAACATATCGTGAAGCGTAGCGCTCAGTATATGGGACTGGATATTACCGAAGAAGGGGCATTACAGGTCGCGATGCGCTCTCGCGGAACTCCACGGATTACCAACCGTTTATTACGCCGTGTGCGTGACTTTGCCCAAGTGAAAGGCAATGGCAGTATTGATGAGTTGATTGCGAGCCAAGCGCTGGATATGTTGAATGTGGATGCGGCGGGTTTTGACTATCTTGACCGTAAACTGCTGGTGGCCATCATTGATAAGTTTATGGGAGGGCCGGTGGGTGTTGATAACCTTGCCGCTGCTATTGGCGAGGAGCGCGAGACCATCGAAGATGTGCTCGAACCTTATCTTATCCAGCAAGGGTTTATTCAGCGAACACCAAGAGGGCGTATGGCAACAGCCCATGCTTATTCTCATTTCGGGTTAACACCGAAAGAAGTCTAGCTTTTAAACGCTTGATTGATATATAGATGGGTATGATTTAAATATTATCATATGCATTTCAAATGAAATGAACCCAGCAATTTAGCCACAATTACTGGGTTTTTTTGTATCTATATTTTACTAAATTGAGAAATTATCATTATTTAGTCCGCGAAATGGTATTGAGAATATATGCAGTGAGTTTTAAAAACACAGACATTGATAATGATTTTTATTATCATATGGTGTTTTTTCGTATATTAGGATAGTCCCACATGAATAAAGCTTCTTGCACATTTGCGCTCACAGTACTTTTATTTGCGACTGTTGTTTCTGGTTGCACAAAAAACACCAAAGCTCTCACCAATAAGGAAACCATTGAAAGTTGTTCTCGATATCTACCTGAAGGATCAACATATTGGGTGAGTATCGAGGGTGAAATTGACTTAAACAAGAAATTTCACGGGGATTTAAACGTGAATGTCCCAAAAGATAAATTAAATGATCCAAAATATTCAGATGAAGGGTTTAAACTAAAAGTTAATCAATTTATGGATTGTGTTGGTGGATTTATAAACGATAGTGTCGGTGATGTAGAAACCCCCGTGAATAACGATAAAAAGAATGCAGAATAATTCGTATTATTGAATTTTATTAGAACCCGCATAAAGCGGGTTTTCTATTTGTTTTTATCCAGATACGGTTTTATTCAGGCATTTTTTATACAACTAGTTTTTCGTTTTTACGCACAAACTTAGAATAAATAAAATGGCAGAAGTTAGTACCACGGATGGGCCCGCAGGAGTGTCGTAAAATGCGGATAGGGTTAATCCGCCAGTCACGGAAACCATGCCAATACCAATGGCGGTGAGCGCCATTTGTTCTGGCGTTTTTGCAAAACGTCGAGCGGTAGCAGCGGGGATGATCAGTAAAGAGGTAATGATTAGCGCACCAACAAATTTCATTGCGATCCCGATGGTTAACGCTGTGACCATCATCAACAATAAGCGAGAGCGTTGGAGATTAATTCCATCCACAAAAGCCAGCTCTGAGCTAACTGTCATCGATAAAAGCGCCCGCCATCGATAAAAAAGCAACCCGCAAACGACAACTACACCGATTAGAATCGTTATAATGTCTTCATATGTTACGGATAACAAATCACCAAATAGATAAGCCATCAGATCGACGCGGACATTCGCCATTAGGCTGACGACAACAAGACCTAAAGAGAGAGAGCTGTGAGCCATAATGCCGAGTAATGTATCGACGGCGAGTTGAGGCCGCTTTTCCAGCCAAACAAGGATCAGTGCCAATAATAAAGTCACTGCGATCACGGCGTAAAAAGGATTAATGTTTAGTAGCAAACCGAAGGCAACACCTAGCAAAGATGCGTGGGCGAGGGTGTCCCCAAAATAAGACATACGGCGCCAAACCACAAAGGAACCTAAGGGACCGGCAGCAATCGCGAGTAACATACCTGCAATCCAACCAGGTAGCAGTAACTCAATCATGATGGCAATCCTTGCTGTGTTGGTGGGATGTAATCACATTACCTTCTAAATCATGTTGGTGATTATGCTGATGACGGTAAACCCCCAGTTGCTGTGCGCCCCGATAGCCAAACATAGCGACGAATTCAGGGTGATTAGAGACAACATCAGGGGTACCAGAGCAACAAATATGCCCGTTGATACATAAAACTTGGTCTGTTTTTGCCATGACTAAATGCAGGTCGTGAGAGACCATGAGAACTGCGCAACCGAGTTCAGTTCTTAATTGATTGATTAGGTCATACAACGCAACTTGACCATTAATATCGACGCCTTGGGCGGGTTCATCGAGAACCAACAAATCAGGTTTATTGAGCAATGCACGCGCAAGCAGAACGCGCTGGGTTTCACCACCGGAGAGTTTCTGCATTGGCTGATCAATGAGATGCGTGGCTTTAACTCGCTCGAGAGCGGGTAATAAATGAGCCGTGCGGACACCTTGCTTTAACATCATAAACCGCTTCACGGTTAGCGGTAGGGTGGTATCTAAATGCAGTTTTTGTGGGACATAACCAATAGAGAGTGACGAGGCTCGATTGATAGTGCCTGATGTGGGCGCTAATAGCCCCAATACCACGCGAACAATCGTGGATTTACCGGCACCATTAGGCCCCAATAACGTCACGATATCCCCTTTGTTAAGCGCAAAAGTAACATCCTTTAATACGGGTTTATCGCCAAATGAGACAGAGATTTTATTTAAAGATAATAGTGGTTGCATATGAAAACATCTTGCAGAAATCAAGTTGTGTTATATTATAACATTTCAATTTTAAGATCACGGAAAAATGTTCATGATACACAAATCGAAACTTATTACCCGTAAATTCATCTGCAAAGCTACGTTAGCTTCAGTTTTAACCGCATCGATGTTGCCACTAGCCAACGCCGATGTTGTTACATCGATTCGACCTTTAGCCTTCATTGCTGCGGGGATCGCTGATGGTGTCACTGATACACAAGTTTTACTTCCTGATGGTGCTTCGCCACATGATTATGCACTGAAACCTTCGGATTTAAAAAAGATAAAACAGGCTGATTTATTTGTTTGGGTTGGACCTGAATTAGAAATGTTTTTAGAGAAGCCAATCAATGTATTAGACCAGAATAAACGTCTGGCATTGGCTGAGCAGAAAAATATTCATAACTTATTAATGGCTGAAAACCATGAGGAGGACGATAGCCATCAACATGCCGATGAACCTAACCATGATGCGGATCACGAACATCATCACCATGGTGAGTATAATATGCACATCTGGTTGTCTCCAGATATTGCAAATTTGGCTGCCGATGACATTTACGCGCGTTTAGTAGAGCTTTATCCTGCTCAGAAAGATAAGCTGGACGTAAACCTTCGTAAATTCAAAGAAAACATGGCGCAAAACGATAAGAAAATTGCTAGTATTTTAAAACCGGCTCAAAATAAAGGGTATTTTGTTTTTCACGATGCTTATGGCTACTTTGAAAAACACTATCAGCTCGCTCCGTTAGGGCATTTTACGATAAACCCTGAGATTCAGCCCGGTGCCCAAAAATTGCATCAAATACGAACACAACTGGTTGAGCATAAAGCGCAGTGCGTTTTTGCTGAGCCACAATTCAGACCTGCGGTTATTGAAAGCGTAGCGAAAAATACGGGAGTCAAAATGGGTACTCTCGACCCACTCGGTAGTGGGCTGGCAATTGGACCAGATAGCTACATGAAGTTTCTGACTCAACTATCAGAACAATACGCAAGCTGCCTGAATTAAGCATAGAGGAATAGTTTAAAGTGCAGCAAATGGCAAGTGGTATTGTGCAGGCATTTAACGGCTTGTCCAAGACCCATAAAATTGTGTTGAGCACGCTCACTGTCGCCACCATGGCCGTCGCGATTTGGCGGCCTGTACATATCCCAACCACGCATGAAAGTGACAGTTCTCCTGATACGGTCATTCCTTTTGCTCAATCAGCGATTGAAGCAGAAGGCGATGATTTAATTCAAGATAGTAGTGAGCAGTTACCCGATGAAGGCGTTGCAGACAGCGACACTGACGCATCAGATGCAGATGGTACACCTCTCGCACATGAATATGTTGTCTCAAGTGGCGATAATTTATCGTCTATTTTGACCCAGTTTGGTATCGAAGCTGGTGATGTTGCGACACTTTCAAACCAACATAAATCATTACGTAACTTAAAAATCGGTCAAACCCTTAGCTGGACATTGAATGCGGATGGCGAATTAGAGTCCTTAACGTGGGATGTTTCTCGCCGTGAAACGCGCATATTCAAACGCGTTGGGGCAACCAACAAATTTGAAGAAGTGAAAGAGATCCGTAAAGGCGATTGGACAAACAGCGTGATGACCGGTTCTATAGAAGGCACGTTTGCTCAAAGTACCAAGAAAGCTGGTTTGACTCGTACAGAAGGTCGTGAAGTTACCAAAGCCTTACAGTGGCAGGTGGACTTTAACAAGCTGAAAAAAGGCGATAAGTTTACTGTTTTAATGGGGCGAGAGATGCTCAATGGGACTCATGAACAGAGCCAACTAGTTGGCGTACGTCTACAGTCTGGCGGTAAAAATTACTACGCTTTCCGTGCTGAAGACGGTCGCTACTATGATAGTGAAGGTAATGGTTTAGAACGCGGTTTCTTGCGTTTTCCAACGGTTAAGCAGTTCAGAGTTTCATCACACTTTAACCCGCGTCGTGTTAACCCGGTGACGGGGCGAGTTGCACCACATAAAGGGGTCGACTTCTCAATGCCAGTGGGTACTCCTGTATTAGCGGTTGGTGATGGTGAAGTGATTGTAGCGAAATACAGTGGTGCAGCAGGAAACTTTATTGCTATTCGCCATGGTCGCCAATATACGACGCGTTATATGCATTTACGTCAATTGCTGGTGAAACCAGGACAAAAAGTGAAGCGTGGTGATCGCATTGCGTTATCAGGTAATACTGGACGTTCTACAGGGCCACATCTCCATTTTGAAATGTGGGTTAACCAACAAGCCGTCAACCCGCTAACTGCGAAATTACCAAGCTCAGGTGGTTTAACAGGTAAAGAACGTAAAGAATATTTAGAGCTGGTCAAAGAGACTAAACCTCAGCTTAAACTGAAATAACCATTTCAGCTTCTTCATCCAATAACTGGCAGATACTTGTGTCTGCCAGTTTTTTTTGTAATGCTCTTACACATTCATTTTTGGTTATCAAAATAGCCGTGATTTCTTGGGTATAACATGAATAAAGAACAAGATACCGACAGCAAAAAAGGCTATGTGCCAACGTTTCATAAATCCTATTTATTACCTAAATATTGGGGCGTATGGTTAGGCGCAGGGCTGTTTGTTGCGCTTGCCTATATCCCTGTTAAAGTTCGTGATCCTATGCTGGCAAAAGTAGGTAAATGGGTTGGACGATTAGCGAAGAGCGCCCGTCGCCGAGCTAAAATTAACTTACTCTATTGCTTTCCTGATATGGAAGAGCAACAAAGAGAAGAATTGGTTGACCGGATGTTTGAAACTGCACCGCAGTCTTTTGTCATGTTGGCTGAATTGTGTGTCCGTGGGGCTGAGCGAACATTAGCGCGTACCCATTGGCATAACAAACAGATTATCGACCGATTGCAGGAACAGCAAAGCAATGTGATTTTTATGGTTCCTCACGGTTGGGCTGTCGATGCTCCCGCGATGCTATTAGCTGCGATGGGGCAGAATATGGCGGCTATGTTCCATCACCAGAAAAACCCTGTTGCAGATTATTTGTGGAACAAAGCGCGTTACCATTTTGGTGGACGCCTTCATTCCCGCGAAGCAGGAATTAAACCTTTTATTGCATCGGTCAGACAAGGTTACTGGGGTTTTTATCTACCCGATCAAGATCATGGGGAAGAGCACAGTGAATTTGTTGATTTCTTTGGCACATACAAAGCGACCTTACCCGCTATTGGTCGATTGATGAAAGTGTGCAAAGCGAAAATTGTTCCGTTATTTCCGGTGTACGATCACGTTAATCATCAATTACATATCTATGTTCGTGAACCAATGGATGATATTGATGGGCAAGATGATAACTATATTGCACGTCGAATGAATGAGGAGTTAGAGTTTTTAGTTGAACCTAATCCAGAGCAATATACGTGGATCCTCAAACTATTGAAAACACGTAAAGAAGGGGAAATAGAGCCCTATCAGCGAAAGGATTTATATCGCTAGATATTTTCTCAGTATAGTAAAAGCCACGGTAATCATTATCCGTGGCTTTTGTTTTTAAGGGCAGTAGATATTTATTATATATAATTATGGAATAAATTTAAATTAAAAGACGGCTTTAAAATAATGCTAAAAATCTAAATTGTAGGAG
The DNA here is from genome assembly GCF_012272845.1 of Providencia sp. JUb39. Classification (NCBI taxonomy): domain Bacteria; kingdom Pseudomonadati; phylum Pseudomonadota; class Gammaproteobacteria; order Enterobacterales; family Morganellaceae; genus Providencia; species Providencia sp. JUb39. Next base: position 1,916,640 of record NZ_JAAWXD020000001.1, read on the forward strand.
TGATATTCTAAATACATTGTTATATTCTTCCCGAGATGAAGGTGAGGGAAGATGATGGGCTGGAGACATTATGGATAAAACGAAAACAACATTAGATCAATGGATAACTTTGCAAGCTGTTGTCGATTATGGTGGGTTCGCGCAAGCGGCTGAAGTATTACATAAAACACAATCTTCGATTAGTTATACTATTAGTAAACTAGAACAAACATTAGATATTGAAATTTTTGCCGTAGAAAAACGCCGAGCCGTATTAACAGAACAAGGTGAAGCACTATTAGCATTATCACGAGAAGTAACCAATAAAGCGATTGCATTAGAAATAGCCGCGAAATTAATAAATAAAAAGATAAATAATAAAATAAAGATAGTAATAGATTCATTATATAATAGCGATGAGCTATTAAATAAAATTGGAAGTCTAATCAAAAGTAGAAAGGATTATGATATTGAATTAACCAAAACACTACTTAATCGGGAAGATGTTTTATCATATAAGGAATTTGACTTATTGATATCGCATCATTATGTCGGTTCATTAAATCCCATTTTTTTGGGAGAGATTGACGCGGTGCTTGTTACAGCGCCTAATCATTATTTGCAGCAATGTACCAAAGATAGGATTAGATATAAACTCGAAAAAACGCCGCATATTGTTTTGTCTACGACTTTTCAAGATAAGATGCGAAGTCACCAGACTGTTAAAGTTGCAAATACTGAAACAGCGATTAAATTAATTAGGAATTCAGTTGGTTACTCTTGGTTTCCAAGAAATATTATTCATGAATTGATTGAGGAAAACATTCTAAAAGAAGTTGAAAATGATATTTGTAATCCTAAATACCAATTTTATATGTATAAAAATAAGAATCCTATAATAAATGATATGATTATAAATTACCTATTTAATAATATCCAAGCTAATTAATTTCAGTTTTAAATTTATTCTGTAAAGTGTATAAGTATTTTTGATTTAGATTTAAAAAATTCAATATAACCATTCATTAACTTAATTGAAACGTGATGCTATATTCTCGGCGAACAGAAAATATATATTATATTTCGTTTTCGAAAGGTAAATTTTAAAACATACATTCTATTTATAGGAAAATTATGCATATTCTAAATAAAACTCTAAATTTATTGGGAGTGAGCTTGGCTATCACGATCGCACCGGCAGTGTTTGCTTCTGGTGTGATTAATTTTACGGGAGAAATAACGGAGCAAGCTTGTACCGTAGATAGCCAATCACGTAACTTAAATGTTGATCTTGGCCGAATATCAACCAAAAGTTTATCTTCTGCTGGAGAAATGGCAGGGTTAACGAATTTCACAATTAAACTTGTAGATTGTCCTCTTGATACTAAAGTGACGGTTAATTTCGCAGGAAATCGCGATGCGGTGGACCAAGATATTCTCGCTTTACATCATGGCAATGGCGCAGCAAAAAACGTAGGTATTGCATTGTATGAAAAAAATGCAGTTTCTCAGATAAAATTATACGAAGATACTAAAGAGGTTGTTTTAGCAGGAAATTCGGCAGAGTTGGAGTATGTTGCAGCGTTTAAAGCAACCGGTGCTGCAACAGCAGGGCAAGCAAATAGTAGCGCAATTTACAGTATTCAATATCAATAATATGCTGGGTGACGCTTGTCACCCATATTTACGTTATGTTGGCATGTCTATGAAGATAATTTATTCAGTTATTTTATTTTTTCTCTGTTTTGCTTCTTTAGCATCAGCTAGTGGGATTAGCGTAGGTGGAACTCGTTTTGTTTATATGGATAATAAACGAGAAATTTCAATTCCAATTTTTAATAGTAATGAAAAAAAACCTTTCTTAATCCAAAGTTGGGTGACCGGGTTTAATGAGGATATTAAAGCGCCATTTATTGCAACTCCAGCTTTATTCCGTGTTGAGCCGAATAGTTACGGGGCTGCAAGAATTGCGTATTTAGGTCAGCCACTTTCATCTAACCAAGAAAAAATATTTTTATTAAATATAAAATCAATACCGCCTAAAGATGAGAGTATTGAAAATGAATTACAGATTATTATTAATTCACAGTTTAAACTTTTCCTACGCTCAAACGATATTGAGCCATTAAGTTTTGATAATATAACATTAACAAAAGAGTATGATGGAATAAAAATCAATAATAAAACACCATATCATTTATCAATTAAAAGTATTTTAATTAATGGGAAGTCCATAAAAGGAATAAAAATGGTTTACCCTTGGGTAGATGATTATATTTTTAAAGGAAAGATAGATAAGGGGCATGTAGTTACTGTCGAATTTATTAATGACTATGGTGCTATTGTGGAAAAGAAAATAACCAAGAGCTAGTGTATGGAAACACACCACTTAATCAAAAATTGGTTTTACAGTAAAAAAATCAAATTCATTAATATTACGTTTTTTTCATCAGTTGGATTTGCATCAATCTCCAATGCAAGTGAGATGTTTGACATCAATGCAATTAATACGGGAATTGAAAATAAGCTATCTGACACTTCATTATTAAATTATCTTTCTAAAACCGAAGGGCAACTCCCTGGTCGTTATCAGGTCAATATTTATGTGAATGGAAACAAAGTTGCAGATGAGTTGATTGAATTTATTTACGATAATGAAGAAAAAAAACTGAAACCTAAGATAACAAAAGAACAGTTAATGAGTTGGGGTGTTAAGCCCTCAATGTTATTACAAAAAAATGAAGTCTCTTCAACCGATAAATTCTTAGATATTAAGCACTCAATTGATGGTAGTGACATTCACCATGATTTCTTTTCAAATCGATTAGATATTAGTATTCCTCAAATTGCAATGGAAATGGCAAGCCGAGGCTATATTGACGTCACTGAATGGGACGATGGAATCAACGGGATGTTTATTAACTATTCAGCACGCTTTAACCGATCGTGGGGAAATCCAAACAACCAACAAAATATTTATGTCGGTTTACGAAATGGAATTAATTGGGGAGCTTGGAGGTTACGTAATCACAGTTATTACAATGACACGAATGAAAAGACTATTTTATATAGTTTGCAAACCTTCTTAGAGCGGGATATTCGTGATTTGAAAAGCCATTTAATTATTGGAGAAACAGCATCTGATAACGGGATTATGGACGCTTTTCAATATCGCGGTATAAAGCTTATGTCGGAAGAAAGTATGTTACCGCAAAGCCGTCGTGGATTTGCTCCTGTCGTTAATGGTGTTGCAAATAGCAATGCGGTAGTCACTGTTCGTCAAAATGGTCAGATTATTTATCAAACATCGGTACCTGCTGGGGAATTTATATTGAATGATCTTTATCCTACGTCGTTCAATGGGGATTTACAGGTTATGGTCACTGAAGCAAATGGTTCAACAAGAACATTTACCCAACCTTTTTCCAATGCGCCCATCATGCAAAGAGAAGGTTCATTAAAATACAGCATCGAACTTGGAAAATATCGGGAAGAGAAAGAGGGGCAGCAGCCATATTTTATTCAATTCTCTGGGATCTATGGTCTGCCAATCAATTTAGCGAATTATGGCAACGTGTCGTTATTAGGTGGCGTGTTTATCTCAGAAGATAAACAAGTTTATGTTTTAGGGTCTGGGGTGAGTTTAGGTTATTTAGGGGGTATTTCGCTGGATATGACATACTCACAAGCACAATGGCGGCAATATGCAAAGATGACGGATCAAACTTACCGTCTTCAATATACCAAATATATTCAAAATACAGCGACGGGACTGAATTTATCAGCTCAATACGCGTTAGAGCCAGATATAAACCATACTTTTTTTCAAGCCATAAACATCGACCGAATATCAAAAAAGCAACGGTTACAGATTGCTTTGAGTCAAGCGCTAGGGAAATGGGGATCTTTAAACATTAATGGGTATCAACAAAAATATTGGGGACAGTCAGGCTCAGATAATAACCTTACAGTCGGTTTTAGTTCTCAGTATCAATCTATTAATTACAGTTTTTCCTATTCCCATTCTGAGCAAAATAATCCTCGTCGGGTCGATAGATTATTTTCCTTTAATTGCAGTATGCCATTTCGTTGGAAAGAAAAGGCTTATTGGAGTGTTTATAACTACAACACGAGCGGCAATGCCGGGGGGATCAGTACATTTAGCTTGAATGGCTCAGCTTTCAATTCCAATCAATTACAATATGACATTACTCAGCAATATCATCATAAAAACCAACAATTCAGCCATGGTATTCGTGGCAATTACTTAACCTCTTACGGCGAATTTGGTGCTGGCTGGGATTATGCTTCTGAATATCAAGCTACCTATGCAGAGGCGACAGGTGCGCTATTATTTCATCAAGATGGAATGACCGCTTCACGCGCGTTTTCTGATGCTATTGGACTGGTTAAAACTCAAGATATTAATAATTTGAAAGTGAATAATGCACCTTCACTGCATACCAATGGACAAGGGTATGCAGTGGTGCCTATGTTAACGCGCTATGAACGTAATAAAGTGAGTGTAGATACCTCGACGTTAAAGGGTAATGATGATGTGGAATTGAGCTCCGCGACCGTTGTTCCCACAAGCGGTGCGATTATTTTGGTGGATCTTAAAGCGAAGCGTGGTGGGCGAGTGGTATTAAAACTCAAGAAAAATAATCGGTTACTCGGGTTTGGTACCCAAGTTAATATTCTCGCACAGCAGCATATCGTCTCATCGGGCATTGTAGCGAATGATGGAGAAGTCTATTTGAGTGGGGTTCCTGCACAGAGTATTGTTCAAATTAAATGGGGAGAAGCGGATACACAGCAGTGTCAATTACCTCTTAAGATTGATGTGAGCAATCAAAATATTCAATTTATTGACGGGGTTTGCCAATAAGGGGGGTTATGAAACAGTTTGCTATCTCCAGCGTTATCTACGCCATCATGTTGTTGTTCTCACCAAGACTTTTCGCAGACTACCGAGCAGAATTTGCATCTTACACGGTACCGATATCTCAAACGCTGTATGTCCCTAAAAGTGCACCCATCAACTCACATATTGCAACGATAGAGCTGGGAACCTATACGCCATGGGTGTGGTGGAATGAATCAGGGACAACGCGAGTGGGAATTAATTTACCTGGTATATTTGATGATCACTATCAGATAGCAGGGGTTGGCGCCATCAAGGAAATTGGCCTATCAGGTATCGGCTTTGCATTACACGGTTCAGTTAATAGCCCGTGTTCAGCGAGAGGATATGTGAATGGTAAAAATAATCGCGATGGAAATCCGGCGAATCGTTTATTGTGCCCGAGTAGCGAATCAAGAGGTAATTACAATGTTACCTTGAGAGCCGAATTTTATAAAATTCGCCCTCGAGTCAATACTCAATTATTACAATCGACCAGCGCTGCAATGCTTATTGTGTTTAATAATAAGTTTATTATTCAAGATTCGTTTGGAAATGTTGAGCCTAAAATTTGGCTGTCACCGATTAATGTGATTGCCAATGGATGTGAAATCAAAAATCGAGTGATCAATGTTGCGTTTGGTCAGGTGGAAAAGTCAGGTGCAAATGGGGTAGGTGTGACGGTTGCAAATAGCCGTAAACGATTCAAAATTGAGCTTGAATGCGATGAATCTTCCCCCATAAAGATCCGTTTTATGGGAACGGCTGACGAAAGTGGGATAGGTGGAACGATTGCACTCAACAATCCGAATCATCAAGAAACGGCGAAAGGATTTGGTATTCAAATTAAGCACAAAGGGAAGCCGATTAAACTCAATCAAATGGTACAAATTTCCCGTTTAAATCAAGCGCAACACTATGTTATTCCGTTAGAAGCGGCCTATATTCAAACGGCAGAGAAAACACGCGGAGGAAAGGCGGATGGAACGCTGCAATTTAATTTACAATATCATTGAGATGAAAAAATAAAAGGGAGCCTTAGCTCCCTCAATGAATTGAACGCTTACATTATCATTAACGATAAAATTATTATTCAACCACTAAAATACGGCAGGTATTGGTGCTGCCGATGGTGCCCATTTGGTCGCCTTGAGTTACGATAACCGTATCACCAACCATCAAGTAGCCATTATCACGTAAACGTGCGATGGCTTCACTTGCTGCCGCAATACCATCAGTATGCGTGCTGCAAAACACAGGGGTGACACCACGATATAGTGAACATTGATTCAATGTTTTTTCATGGCGAGACATCGCGAAAATTGGTAAGCCAGAGCTAATGCGCGACATAATACGTGCGGTACGACCTGATTCAGTCATTGCGATGATTGCTTTAACACCTTTTAGGTGGTTGGCGGCGTACATGGTTGACATCGCAATCGCATCTTCGGAACTTTCGAATTCAGCATCTAAACGGTGTTTCGAAATATTCAGGCCCGGCATTTTTTCCGCACCAAAACAGACTTGCGCCATGGCGGCGACCGTTTCTGCTGGATACTGTCCTGCGGCGGTTTCTGCGGATAGCATCACCGCATCGGTTCCGTCTAAGACAGCGTTTGCTACGTCCATCACTTCTGCACGGGTTGGCATTGGGTTGGTGATCATGGATTCCATCATTTGAGTTGCCGTGATAACCACGCGGTTCAATTGACGGGAACGACGAATTAATTTCTTTTGTACCGCAACCAGTTCAGGATCACCAATTTCAACCCCTAAGTCACCACGGGCAACCATCACCACATCAGAGGCAAGGATCACTTCGTCCATGATATCGTCAGTTGCGACTGCTTCAGCACGTTCAACCTTGGCGACGATTTGGCATTCGCAGCCTGCATCACGCGCTAAACGGCGAGCATAATCCAGATCTTCACCTGAACGAGGGAAAGAGACAGCCAAGAAATCCACATTAATTTTAGCGGCAGTAATAATGTCGGCTTTGTCTTTTTCTGTCAGCGCTTCTGCGGACAAGCCACCACCGAGTTTATTGATGCCTTTGTTGTTGGAAAGCTGTCCACCGACAGTCACTTCGGTGAAGACTTGCAAACCTTGAACTTCACGAACTTTTAACTGCACGCGACCATCATCCAGTAGGAGAATATCGCCAGGTACCACGTCAGCAGGCAGACCTTTATAGTCGATACCCACTTTATGTTGGTCGCCTTCACCTTTACCTAATGAGGCATCCAGTGTGAATTTATCACCAACATTGAGGAAAACTTTACCGTCTTTAAAAGTAGAAACACGAATTTTCGGACCTTGTAGATCCCCAAGGATAGCGACGTGACGCCCTAATCGAGCCGCAATCTCACGCACTTTATTTGCGCGAGCCATGTGGTCTTCAGGAGTTCCGTGAGAGAAGTTAAGGCGAACAACGTTAGCCCCAGCATTGATAATTTTTTCTAGATTATTATCACGATCGGTTGCTGGACCAAGGGTTGTAACAATTTTAGTTCTTCTAAGCCGTCTAGACATGTATTACTCCGTGACCTGTAATGGTACAAATAAAAGTGAAACCATTTCACTCCATTTCGAAACCTATTTACTGCAAATAGGGGTGCTGACACGAGCACAGCTATTATATACAGCAAATTTCTTAAAGCCATCGGGAGAATAAAAACTCTTTGGGCCCGGTAGAATTAAGAAACCTCTTTTAACATTGTCATTTCCATCTTTCAGACATTATCAAACCGCGAATCGCGTAACGCTTCTTTGACCCGTTTCAAGTTATCTCTAAATTTTTCGCCTCTACGCAAAGTAAATCCAGTGGTTAATACATCAATGACGGCAAGCTGAGCCATCCTAGAGACCATTGGCATGTACATATCCGTATCTTCAGGGACATCAATAATAATTGATAAGCTGGCTTCTTTGGCGAGAGGGGAACCTTCAGAGGTAATTGCGATGACTGTCGCATCATTCTGGCGAGCGAGTTGCGCCATATCGACTAAGGCCTTTGTGCGTCCTGTGTGAGAAATCAACACAATCACATCTCCCTCGCTACTATTGATGCAGCTCATGCGTTGCATGACAATATCATCAAAGTATATGACTGGAATATTAAAACGGAAAAATTTATTCATCGCATCGTGGGCAACCGCCGCAGAAGCACCAAACCCAAAAAAGCTGATTTTTCGCGCTTGAGTGAGTAAATCAACAGCGCGATTAATGGCATGCGTATCGAGGGTATGTTTGACATTGTCTAACCCTGCCATCGCCGACTCGAAAATCTTGTGAGTATAAGTATTAACGGTGTCAGTTTCTTCGATATGGCGATTAACGTATGGCGTGCCATTGGCAAGATTTTGAGCCAGTTTTAATTTAAAGTCAGGAAACCCTTTGGTTTCCATTTTTCGGCAAAATCGGTTGACGGTAGGCTCGCTGACGTCAGCCAGTTGGGCTAACGCCGCTATACTGAGATGAATAGCACTTTGGGGCATCCCTAAAATGACTTCCGCCACTTTTTTTTCTGATTTACTCAAAAAATCGAGGCTAGTTTTCATTTGTTCTAAAATATTCATATAGCAAAAGTGCCTATTTCAGCAAAAGGAGAAATATTTCTGCCATCAGAGTATGGTGGCATTAACATCCGGATATGACTGAAAATATACTACGTGTTGATTGTAAGCTATCTATACACTGAGCGTAACCAATGGCTTTTTTTACGAAAATATGACCCGTATCTAATTTTCAACTTAGTAAACTCACTACATAAACCGTGATTTTCCAACAAAGCTGGAAGCATTCAGTGATAAAAAATTTTATTGATGTCTGGGTATGCTGTATTTTTCAGCATAAAAACTGTGACCAGCGTCATCAATATTTACTGGGCAGTAGCAAACGGGTACATTAGCAGGCAACCGATTGTATTTTTATAAAAACGACATTCAGAACCTATCTCATTAGAGTGAAGTATTCCCTTATTTTCTTTGGGCTCTAATCAGATAGTTTCTAAATTCCGCAGATTGAGGAGAACCAACATGGCGGTACATAATGCTGCTCAAGCTTGTGACCTGATTATTTTCGGCACTAAAGGTGACCTAGCACGTCGCAAGTTACTTCCATCACTGTATCAATTGGAAAAAGCAGGTTATATCCATCCAGATACTCGTATTATCGGCGTTGGTCGTGCCCAATGGGAACGGAACGATTATGTAGAATTTGTGCATAAAGCATTAAATGATTTTTTGAAAGAAGAGCTAGATTCGGCGTTGTGGGAGCGTTTAAGCGCACGCTTAGATTTCTGCAATTTAGATGTCAGTGAAACGGATAACTTCGTTCGTTTAGCCGATATGCTTAAGCAAGATACACAACCCGCTATCCACTATTTTGCAATGCCACCAAGCACATTTGGTGAAATGTGTCATGGGCTGGGTCACGCAGGGTTGAACAAGCAACCTAACCGCGTGGTGATGGAAAAACCATTAGGTACAGATTTAGCTTCATCTCAGCAGATCAACAATGAAGTGGCTAAATATTTCGATGAAAGCCAAGTTTACCGAATTGACCACTATTTAGGTAAAGAAACGGTTTTAAACCTACTGGCACTGCGTTTTGCGAACTCATTGTTTATTAATAACTGGGATAATCGCACCATTGACCATGTGCAGATCACCGTTGCGGAAGAAGTCGGTATCGAAGGTCGTTGGGGTTACTTTGACCAAGCAGGTCAGATGCGTGATATGGTGCAAAACCATTTGTTGCAGATCTTAACGATGATCGCCATGTCACCGCCGGCAGACTTAACCACTGACCGTATTCGTGATGAAAAAGTGAAAGTGCTGCGTTCTTTACGCCGCATTGACCACACAAACGTGCGTGAGAAAGCCGTACGCGGTCAATATACTGCGGGCTTTGTACAAGGTAAGAAAGTACCGGGTTACTTAGAAGAAGAAGGCGCGAATAAGCAGAGCCAGACCGAGTCTTTTGTGGCTTTACGTGTAGATATTGATGATTGGCGCTGGGCAGGGGTTCCATTCTACCTGCGCACTGGTAAGCGTTTACCCGCAAAATGTTCAGAAGTTGTGGTCTATTTTAAAAAGCCAGCACTGAATATTTTCTCTGAAAGCTACCAAGATTTACCGCAAAACAAATTGACCATTCGTTTACAGCCAGATGAAGGGATCGATATTGAAATTATGAATAAGGCACCGGGCTTGGATCATAAACACCGTTTACAGACCACTAAACTGGACTTGAGTTTCTCCGAAACCTTCAACCAAACGCATCTTGCGGATGCTTACGAGCGTTTATTATTAGAAGCTATGCGTGGTATTCAGGCATTGTTTGTACGTCGTGATGAAGTGGAAGAAGCGTGGAAGTGGGTCGATTCCATTATGGAAGCGTGGGCCATGGATAACGACGCGCCTAAGCCGTATCAAGCGGGAACATGGGGGCCTATCGCTTCAGTAGCAATGATTGCTCGCGATGGTCGTTCGTGGAATGAGTTTGAGTGATTTTTCTTGCGTTGTAATGAAAGCCCAGTCATCTGACTGGGCTTTATTGTATGTCATAAATACATAGCTAGAAAGGCTATAGCACTAACTCACTACGCCCCGTAGCCGCCATATGAATGATGCCTTGCTCGATACGCAAACACGCCATTTTGGCTGCATCAGGAACCGATAATCCGGCTAATAATTGAGCGGTAAGCTCAGCGCCGAATAGGTCTCCAGTGCCCTTTGGTGTGACAGGGTAACGTTTATGGCGAATAACGGCGACATCCTGTTTAGTCACACAAACCACTTCAATACTTTCCTCATCAGGTTGGAAAGCACTCGTAATAATGACCCACTGGGTGTGCCCTTTGAGCAACGAGCGAGCTGCACGGGTGGCATCGTCTAGATTGTTGATCTCTTGCCCGCTGAGTGTGGAAAGTTCAAACTTGTTCGGGATAATCCCCGTCGCGAGTGGAATGACTTCATGACGATAAACATCGGCAATCGCTGGGGGAATATAAAAGCCGCTATCTTCATCTCCCATTACAGGGTCGACAATGACAGGCATTTTAGGGTGTTGCTCGCGCACGGAGGCAAGCCAATTTGCAAGATCGTGAGCTTTATCTGGGGAACCTAAATAACCCGTCAAAATGGCTTTAACGCTGTTTAAGCTGCCACGTTCAACAAAGCCTTGTAAATAGCCACGAAACCATTCACCGGGTAATTCTCCACCATAACAAGTGGCATAGTGGGGCGTGTTGCTTAGAATAACGGTGGGAACTGCAGCAACGCGTAATCCTTGTTTGGTCAATGCGGGGACAGCGATGCTATTACCCACACTGCCATACACAACTTGTGATTGAATGGAGACTACATCATAAGGAAGCGGGGTGGCATCGGCGGCGTTTTGAAAACTATTTGACGTTAGCGTAAAGGTGTCCATGACTCTCTCTTATTGGTGTTCATTATTGCTATTTTCTAACGGATAACACGATAAGAAGCGTGTTGGCGTTGATTGTCAATGGTAACCGGAAAAATTCATATTGAATGGGATGTTAACAGCATAAAAAAGGGCGAAAAAAAATTTTTTTGCTTAGATCCTCTAAAAATAAATGCGAGGGAAATAACGGAATTATTCGCAAAATAGACGCTGCCACTGTATTGCTTAGCATATTAATGAATATTTATGCATAAATATGACAAATTCAAAAAGTGTTTGTATTCATTGACTTAATAATTTTGGCATGGTAGAAATAGCTTGAAACTAACAATTATATGAGGGTTCGGAGTAACTTGGATGGATGTCCATCCGATGAAATGAATGAGATATCATGCTTAGCGTGACTAGCATAAAGATCAGTAAGTCCCAAAGAAGATCAACACACAAGCTTTTCCTTTCCGCTATTCTTTCCAGTGAGTATCACTGGTGTGGCGCATTATAGCGTCCTTCTAGATTATTCAATTCGCTGAATAAAATCAGCACTCTTTTATTTGAATTTTAAACAGCTTAAAGCTTAATCATTAAGCTCATTGCCTTTCTATCTTGTTCAAAAAACAGGCTATGGCGAAGCTGTATCTAGAGGGATACTATAATGATTTATTGGATATTTTTAGCATTAGCTATCGTGACTGAGGTCATTGGTACGTTATCAATGAAACATGCCAGTGTAAGCGGTGATTTCACTGGTATGGCTGTGATGTATGTGATGATTGCGACTTCCTATATTTTACTGGCGGTTGCGGTAAAAAAAGTGGCACTGGGTGTTGCTTATGCGATGTGGGAAGGTGTTGGTGTTCTGCTAATTACGACGTTTAGCGTATTGTGGTTTGGTGAATCGCTGTCACCAATGAAAGTCGGTGGCCTAGTTTTCCTGATCACAGGTATTGCATTGATCAAATCAGGTACCAAAAAAGCGGCTGTTAGCCAATCAGCTCAGAAAGTAAAACAAGCTGCAAAAAACGCGGTTGATTCCGCCAAAGCCCGAGCTTTAGTGACAAAGACCGCTAAATCGGAGGTGTAGTATGGCCAGTCAATTTGAATGGTGGCATGCGGCATTTTTGATCCTCGCAGTGGTACTGGAAATTCTTGCCAACGTATTTTTAAAAATGTCGGACGGTTTTAGACGTTATTGGTTAGGAATTTTGTCTCTCATCGCCGTATTAGGGGCATTTAGTGCACTGGCGCAGGCAGTGAAGGGAATTGAACTGTCAGTCGCTTATGCATTATGGGGAGCATTCGGTTTAATCGCCACAGTTGCTGCTGGCTGGATCCTGTTTAATCAACGCCTAAACTATAAAGGTTGGGGTGGGTTAGTCCTCTTACTTATCGGTATGGTGCTGATTAAAATGTCGTAACGGACAATACAATTCTTAAAGCTATTAGTGTTTATTCTACAATATAGTACTAATAGCTTTTCAATATATAATTACATCTAAAATTAATACTTTCAGTGAAGTAATATATTTAAAATATTGAACTAATTTTCATAGAATAATATATGGTTATTCATTCGTTAATGAAAATAATTTTATTTCTATTTATTTTTTGAATGGCCGCCATTAGGCAGCCTATGGGCAAGGTAACGCAACAATTAAAGGTTACCAAGGGCGTTTAAGTGTGGATTATAGCATCTCAATAGCTCAGTCTACTCAACTTTCTGATATATCTATTAATTATAAAGACACTAGCTGTAGTGGCTATTTTACAATTCAATCACGACGTCATTTCCAAAAATGAATTTACTACAGTATTCACTAGTTCTTGAGAAAAATTAGACTCTCTTTATTGTATTAATTCATTTTTATAAAAAAAAGCATAAAATCCTTCAGAGTAGAAAATTTATTTATATCCATCATATTTTAGATGGAATGACTGAAAAGGTATATTTATTTTTAAAAGTCAGCAATAAAGATAATGTTTACATTTTTATAATGAAGGTTGTTATATTTTATATATTGCATGAGATTGGTTTATATTTTATTTTTTATACTTAATAGGTAGAAATATAAATGCATTTACTGCAGCGCAAGTAATGGTAAAGATTGATATAAAGATGGCGTAATAATAGAGAAATGAAGTAAATTCAAAAGCGGAAATTGTTCGCAAATTTCTGTTTCCATTTGATATGTTATAGTTTAAGAAGTAATTAATATAGGTGATCATAGAAATGATTAAAATTATACTAAAATAACCAAATATAGTTGTAATTATCCCTTTGTTATATAATTTAAAGTGTTCTTTTTTTATTTTTATAGAATTCCATATAACCAAATAGTATGGAATCGAAAATACAGGTGCGATTTTACAGTATAAAGCGGATAGATAGCTTTCATTTCGATAATAATCTGAATAAATCACAGGTATCTCATCTATCCAATTGCTAATACTGATTATTACTATGTTAGGTATCATGTGTAACCATATAGCAGAGAGAGGAACAGCTCCCAGTAATATGGTAATAATAAAAACTAAACTTGAATTGATCTTAAAAGACATTTTAGAATTCCTACTTCACATGGTGTGATAATAATATTCATTCCTATTGTCATGTAAAGATTTATTATTTCCTACTGTGTAGAGGAATACAAATTTCATTTGAGATGAAAAAAGAAGATGGGCAAACAGTAAGGCACTAAATAATACATTTTTTTACTTTCAATAAATAAATCAAATAGATCTGTAAAATAGGAGCCAAAAATTAGCTACTATCGTCATGCTATGGTATGTAGTGAGACAGAAAAGAAGTAAGAGAAGTGAGAAAATAAAAGGTCAAAACATCACGTTAAAAAATAATGCCGCTCAATTCAAGTGACGGCATTAAGCTGATGGTTCTTTTTCAAGTATCAATCAAGACTAATCAATCGCCGCAACGATTTTGATCTCAACTTTATATTCAGGCTTCATCAGAGCCGCTTGAACAGTGCAACGAACAGGTGCGCTACCCGCAACAACCCATGAATCCCACGCTTGGTTCATGCCAGCAAAATCCGCTTTATCTGCAAGGAAGATAGTCGCATCTAAAATTTTGCTTTTATCTGAACCCACTCGGCCTAACATGACATCAATAGCGGCTAAGGTATCTGCGGTTTGAATAATAATGTCGCCATCCAGTTTTTCTGGGACGCTAGTGTAATAGACCACGTTGTTGTGGATAACAGCTTCAGACCAACGGGTATCTGGGTCAATGCGTTCAATAGTCATAATTGTTCCTTATTATCAATGCTAACAAAGGATATCAGTTTGCTACTATGATGAAAATCAGTTCATTGATGAAACGATAATTAGCTCAGCAGCCATCTTGAACTCATGGTAAAGTGTGCTCATCAACAGTAAGCAATATAGGTTCGTAGTGTCTAACGACTTTTCAGCAGATGGCTTTCTAGCAAAAACAATTCCCGGTTTCCAACCTCGAGCTGCGCAGGTCACCATGTCTGACGCGGTTACTCAATCTATTGAGCAGCAGCATGTGCTGGTGGCTGAAGCGGGTACAGGAACAGGGAAAACCTACGCTTATCTCGTCCCTGCATTACGAAGTGGCAAAAAAGTGATTGTCTCTACAGGGTCGAAAGCACTACAAGACCAACTTTATCACCGCGACCTACCTACGATTATCGATGCGATGAACTACACGGGTAAAACGGCGCTTCTAAAAGGGCGTTCAAATTATCTGTGTCTTGAAAGGTTAGATCAGCAATCCCTCGGTGGAGGTAGCCTTGAACCGGAGATCCTCGCAGCGGTTGTCAGATTACGCAGTTGGTCCATCGAATCAGAACTGGGGGATACCAGTACTTGCCATGATATTGCTGAAGATAGCCCCGTTTGGCCGTTAGTTACTAGTACCAACGATAACTGTTTAGGCAGTGATTGCCCCCGCTACCAAGAGTGCTTTGTACTCAAAGCGCGTCGTAAAGCCCTTGATGCAGATGTGGTGGTCGTTAACCACCATCTTTTTATGGCTGACAGAGTGGTGAAAGATACAGGTTTTGGGGAGTTGATCCCCCAAGCGGATGTGATGATCTTCGATGAAGCCCATCAAATCCCTGATATTGCAAGCCAATATTTTGGTCAGCAACTCAGTAGCCGACAACTGTTAGATTTAGCTCGCGATATGATAATGACATACCGTACAGAGCTAAAAGACCAAGCCCAACTGCAAAAAAGTGCCGATAGACTGACTCAAAGTACACTGGATTTTCGCCTTAACTTAGGGGAAAACAGTTTCCGAGGTAATTTACGGGAATTATTGAAGTTATCCGAAGTTCAGAGAGCTTTAACGCTACTGGATGATGCGCTGGAACTCTGCTATGAAGTTATCAAAACGTCATTAGGGCGTTCCCAAAGTTTGGATTCTATTTTTGAGCGCGTGACGATTTACCGCAACCGTCTTAACCGCTTAAAGGATGTCACCATACCGGGCTATAGTTACTGGTTTGAGAGCTACGGACGTCACTTCTTATTAGCCTTAACGCCACTCACTGTCGCTGATAAATTCAGTGAAATGATTGCCAGTACGCCGGCTAGTTGGGTGTTCACGTCAGCAACCCTTTCTGTTAACGAAAAACTGAGCCACTTTACTGACCGCTTAGGGCTTAGTTCTGCGAAAACATTATTGCTCGCGAGCCCGTTTGATTATGAAAGCCAAACCTTGCTGTGTGTGCCTCGCTTTTTACCGGAACCTAATCAACGGGGTAGCGCTCAAAAGCTTGCCAATATGTTGCGCCCGTTAATTGAAAAAAACCGAGGTCGATGCTTCTTTTTATGTACCTCTCATTTAATGATGAGGGAATTAGCCGAAGAGTTTAAAGCGTCGTTGACATTGCCTGTACTTATGCAGGGGGAAAGCAGTAAAAATAAATTGCTGGCACAGTTTATTGCGGCAGGAAATGCCGTTTTGGTCGCTACGAGCAGTTTCTGGGAAGGGGTTGATGTTCGGGGCGATGAACTGACCTGCGTGATCATCGATAAACTCCCGTTTACCGCGCCGGATGACCCGTTATTACGCGCTCGGATTGAAGACTGTGAACTTCGAGGGGGAGACCCATTTGCCGATGTTCAACTGCCCGATGCCGTCATCACTTTAAAGCAAGGGGTGGGACGCTTGATCCGTGATACAAAAGATTACGGCGTGATTGTGATTTGTGACAATCGGCTAGTGACTCGCCCTTATGGGGAGGTGTTTTTGCGAAGCTTACCTCCTTCGCCACGTACGCGAGATCTGAATAAAGCGATTGAATTTTTGGCAACAAAGCGTGCGGAAGCGATTGAGAAACACTAATTTTATGCAATCCTGTGGGCGGTTTATGCTAAGATACCGCCCATCTTTCAGGTTGCCGTCATAAGGCGACAACAAAAAACCTAATATTTGCCGGAGTTTAGGCATGTCGAGTCGTATTCTAGCTGTTGATACAGCCACTGAAG
Source organism: Providencia sp. JUb39 (assembly GCF_012272845.1). NCBI lineage: Bacteria > Pseudomonadati > Pseudomonadota > Gammaproteobacteria > Enterobacterales > Morganellaceae > Providencia > Providencia sp. JUb39. The sequence goes on from NZ_JAAWXD020000001.1 coordinate 1,933,435, forward strand.
CTTGTTCTGTTGCATTACTGTGCGACTGTGAAATTATTTCGCGTTTTGCGATCTCTCCTCGCGAACATACTCAAAAAGTATTACCGATGGTAGAAGAAGTGTTAGCGCAAGCAGGCATTAAACTTAATCAATTAGATGCATTAGCATTTGGGCGTGGACCGGGTAGTTTTACTGGGGTTCGAATTGGTGTGGGCATTGCTCAAGGCTTAGCGCTGGGCGCCGATTTACCCATGATTGGTGTTTCCTCGCTGATGACGCTGGCACAAGGTGTATATCGAACAACGAATAGTTCCCGTGTGTTGGTGGCGATTGATGCTCGAATGTCTGAAATATATTGTGCGCAATATCAACGCGATGAGCAGGGTTTTTGGTTAGGTGAAGAAACTGAAGCTGTGATGCTTCCTGCTGATTTCAAATTAAAATTCACTGAATTAGAAGGGCAATGGAGTCATGCAGGAACGGGCTGGGCTGCTTATCCTGAATTATTAGAAGGCTTGTCCTTAAGTGACAGCCTAATCACGTTACCTGCAGCGCAAGATATGCTGCCAATTGCTGAGCAGCTGTGGCTAGCAGGTAAAGTGACTGCGGTTGAGAATGTCGAACCGACTTATTTGCGTAATGAAGTGACTTGGAAAAAATTACCGGGTCGCGAATAAATAGAATCAGCATGATTTTTTTCGAATGAAAAAATAGCTATCAGGGTAAAACCGATAGCTATTTTTTTAATTTAAGATATAGAATCGGTGTTTAATTGAGCTATTATTGAATAAATAAGCGTTAATAAAAATTGGATTGCACATATAATGTGATAAGGAATACCAGCAGTTTTAATACGTACTATCTCACTTTATAATGACTGCTAATTGGAGGTGGTAAATGAAAATTCAATTTAGCTACCGCTCGGCAATGAAAACTCTATTACTTGCGGGCATATTAGCGCTGGCAGGTTGTGTATCTATCCCTCAGTCTATTAAGGGATCAGTACCTAATCCTGCAGATAATCTTAAGTCGGTGCAAAATGCGCCGGAGATGTATATTGGTCAAGAAGCGCGTTTTGGCGGTAAAGTGTTATCTGTCTTTAATGAGCCTAAAAGAACGCGGATTGAGATAGCCGTCATGACGTTAAATAAATATGACGCTGCGCCTGAATTAAACTCCGCATCGCTTGGTCGAATCTACGCTTATATTAACGGGTTTGTTGAGCCAAACGATTTTAAAAACCGCTATGTCACTGTTGTGGGTAACATAACTGGAGAACAAGCAGGGAAAATCGGAGAGGTACCTTATCAATATGTGACAATGAATGTCACAGGCTTCCAACGTTGGAGCATTGCACAAAGCGTGATGATGCCACCGCCTGCGGGTCCATGGGGGTACGGGTATTATGGCTCCCCATATTACTATAATCATCCTTGGGGATGGGGCTATGGGTATCCAGTGGGGCCGGCTCAAGTACAGACGTATTTAACGGAAGATTAAGCAATAGTATTATTCTGCTAAAAATCCTAGTTAAGCTAGGATTTTTTTTATAAAAATACTGAGCATGAGTGGACTATTAATCGCTTAATTCTCCAAAAATTCCTGCCAACAGTGTATAATTACAGGTTATAAGCAGACTAAAGTTCTGGTGAATTAATCATAAGTTGATAGGGCGGCATTGACCGCCTTATTTTTATCTCGAAGGAATGAAATTTATTTAGTGATATAGCTCTCAACCTTAACATTGTCTAATTTTCAAACTGGTACAATGAGTTAATAATTTGTTAAAGGGTTGTGTAAAATAATAACTCACTAAATTCAGGAGTAACATTTTGGAAAAAATCTGGCTAAAAAACTATCCTGCTGATGTACCTGAAGAAATAAGTCCTGATGACTTCGCGTCATTAGCAGAGTTACTTGAAAACGCCGTTTCTCAATATGCGGATCAGCCCGCGTTCATTAATATGGGCGCAGTGATGACCTACCGTAAACTTGAAGAGAGAAGCCGCGCATTTGCCGCATACCTACAAAATGGATTGGGTCTTAAAAAAGGTGACCGAGTTGCTTTAATGATGCCAAACTTGTTGCAGTATCCTATTGCACTGTTTGGGATCCTACGTGCGGGTATGGTAGCGGTTAATGTTAACCCACTGTATACCCCGCGAGAGTTAGAGCATCAGTTAAATGATAGCGGGACGACAGCGATTGTCATCGTTTCTAACTTTGCACATACATTAGAAAAAATCGTTTTTAATACCAAAGTTAAACACGTTATTTTAACCCGCTTAGGGGATCAGCTACCGCGCCCGAAAGCCACAATTGTGGATTTTGTGGTGAAATATGTAAAACGGTTGGTTCCAAAATACAATTTGCCGGATGCCATTTCGTTTCGTCGCGCTATGCATCAAGGCTATCGAATGCAATATATCAAGCCGAATATTATTGGCGAAGATTTAGCATTCTTACAATATACCGGTGGTACGACTGGGGTAGCCAAAGGTGCGATGTTAACGCATCGTAATATGCTTGCGAATATCGCCCAAGCTAAAGCTGCGTATGGTCCTGTTTTACATTTTGGTCATGAATATGTGGTAACGGCACTGCCGCTTTATCACGTCTTTGCGCTGACCGTAAACTGCTTATTGTTTATCAGTGTGGGCGGCGTGAATCTGCTTATCACCAACCCGCGAGATGTGCCAGATACGGTGAAACAATTATCCCGCTATCCCTTTACCTCGATCACGGGTGTTAACACGCTCTTTAATGCATGGTTGCAAAACCCTGAGTTTCAGAAGCTTGATTTTTCCCGTTTAAGGCTGTCTGTTGGAGGCGGAATGCCTGTCCATAAAGCGGTTGCTCAGAAGTGGCAAGCGCTGACGGGGCGGCATTTACTCGAAGGTTATGGCTTAACGGAATGTTCGCCATTAGTTTCTGGTAACCCATATAATTTAACCGCTTATAGTGGTAGTATCGGGATACCTGTTCCATCAACCGATGTGAAGTTTTTAGATGATGATGGGCATGAAGTTCCTCATGGTACTCCTGGGGAAATGTGGGTAAAAGGCCCGCAGGTGATGAAAGGATATTGGAATCGTCCCGATTCGACCAGTGAAGTGCTTATCGATGGTTGGTTAGCGACTGGCGATATCGCAGAAATAGATGACGAAGGCTATATTCGTATTGTTGATCGCAAAAAAGATATGATTATTGTCTCTGGTTTTAATGTCTATCCAAATGAAATCGAAGATGTTATTTCCATGCATCCTGATGTTATCGAATGTGCTGCAATTGGGGTGCCAAGCGAAAGTACTGGGGAAGCGGTGAAGGTTTTTGTGGTTACCAAAAATTCAGCGCTGACCGCAGCAGATCTAAAAACATTCTGCCGCCGTTCGCTAACGGCGTATAAAGTCCCGAAAATTTTTGAGTTTCGTGATGAGTTGCCGAAATCTAACGTAGGAAAAATTCTACGAAAAGAATTACGAGCCGAAGAGCAGCAAACACGAGAAAAATCACCGTCATAGCCAACTAGCTGGTGAATTAACAAAAGCAATGTGTGTAACGCCGGTTTTTACCGGCGTTACTGTGTCAGTCAGATACACTTAACCAAATTATAATAAAGAGAAACTTGTTTTGAATTACCGTTTAGTCACAACAGATAGCGAATTAGCCCAAGTCTGCCAAGAGGCCAGTGATGCGCCGTGGTTAGCATTAGATACTGAGTTTGTTCGCACTAGAACCTATTACCCACAGCTGGGCTTATTGCAGTTGTATGATGGAAAACAGGTTTCACTGATTGATCCGCTATTAATGACGGATTTTAGCCCATTTAAGGCGCTGTTAACCAATCCAAACCAATTGAAATTTTTACATGCAGGCAGTGAAGACTTAGAAGTGTTTATGCATGATTTTGGTTGTGTGCCAGAGCCGATGATAGATACCCAAATCGTAGCGGCATTTTTGGGTTATCCCATTTCTTGCGGCTTCGCTACGTTAGTGGCGGAACATTTGGGAGTTGAGTTAGATAAAAGTGAATCTCGAACAGACTGGCTCGCGCGCCCTTTAAGTTCGAAGCAGTGTGATTATGCAATGGCGGATGTACTTTATTTACTGCCGCTGGCTAAAATTTTGATGGAAAAAGTGACGGAAGCTGGCTATTTGGCCGATGCCCAAGACGAGTGTCAGCGTGTGGTTGCTCGCCGTCAAAAAACAGTTAAACCTGAAAAAGCCTACTTAAATATCACGAATGCATGGCAATTACGCGATGAGCAACTTGCTTGCTTACAGTTGCTGGCGGCATGGCGTTTGGATCAAGCCAAAGCGCGGGATATGGCGATAAATTTCGTGGTTAAAGAAGAAAATCTGTGGAAAATTGCGCGTTATTTACCGAGCTCTTTAGGTGAGTTGGATGCCCTTGGTTTATCTGGGCAAGAAATTCGCTGCCATGGTCGCCGCTTGTTAAGTATTGTCGAAGACGCGAAGAAACTGGATGCCAGCCAGTATCCAGCACCCGTTGCTAATATTACTGAGCAGAGCCAATACAAAAGCATTTTTAAAGAGATCAAAGGGGTGGTGAAAGAGATCGCCGAGAATGAAAAATTCAACCCAGAGTTATTAGCATCTCGTCGACAAATTAACCAGTTTTTAGCGGTACATTGGGGGCTAAAAGAGAAATCATGTCAGCCTGAACTGCTTGCTGGTTGGCGAGGTCGGTTACTGGAAGCGCCATTAACCCAATTACTTAGCCAAGCATAATTATGATAAAGGCACAAAATAGCGATGATTTTGTGCCTTTATCCCATTTTTAAAGTACTTTTTTTCTTCGGTAATTTGTTACTCATATCAATAAGTTTTATTCTCATTCTGCCAATATTAAATACTTATTCTTCTTTAAATAATAAAGATTATTATTTTGCACTAATCTGAAAATAACACTGCACTTTGGCATTAATGACACTATTTAATGCATTTCAATTCTGTAATTACTCTTAAAAAATTGGAAATATAAATAAAAACCAAACTTAAAATAACCCATTACAGCGATGATTAACATTTGTATGGGGAGGGTTATTTTACAGTTATTTGAAAAATAAAAAGAAAAAATATCATTCTAATATAATGATTCTTAATTGAATTATAAATTCTCTATTTGTAAATAAAACTCATTCTCATAAAATCATTTTCAGTTTGTGGGCCCACAAATACGTCCAAGAGTACAAAGCAAAAAGTATCATCTCCTTTTAATTTCTTATTTATATATAAGGAAATTGAATATGAATAAAAGTACTAAAGTTACGTTAATTGCTATTTTGGCGGGGGTATCTACGTATGCGAGTGCGGTAACGGAATCCGCGCAGAGCCAAACGTATGAGACGGAAAGATCGAATGTAACGGTAGGAGTAACGCAATCAGTTATAGATCTACATGGTGGTGAAGTTGGTTCACCAGGTATTGGCTATCGTGATAAGGCGAACGGGAAAAGAATTTCATTTTCAGGACTAACCAGAATGATTATGTTCCCAAAAGAGGGCAACGTCTATGTTCTTCCTAGAACTCCGCACGGGGGGAAATTCCAGTTCTCCAAAATCGCGGATGCTGAAATTTATTATGGAGATTGGTCACAAACTGGAGAGGAGGACGATGCCAAACATACCGCTTTCTTTTCTGGAAAAGATGCGACAACAGCTGTACCAACTGAAGGTAAAGCCACTTACACCATTGCTGGTATCAACCAATATGATGGAGAGAAACAACTCTCTGGTACATTTGAAGCCGACTTTGGTGATAAGGGCTATACAGGTTCATTACAGGGTCAAAATCTAAAAATTGCACTTGAAGGTAAAATTCAAGATGCGGGTTCATTCTCTGGTTCGGCAGTTGCCAATGATACCGTAACGGGTATGAACTATGGTCGCTTCTTTGGTGAGAATGCAGAGCATGTGGCGGGTATCGCGGTGTTTAACAGTAATCATGAATATGACACTGCCTTTGGTGGTAGCCAAACCGAAGAGTAATTTCTTTATTTAACACTCTTTGTTTAGCAATATCGTTGTTATCAGGTAGGCAAAAGTTATTTTGCCTACCTGTATTGTTATGGAAGAAGAAAAAGGAAGACGGATGAAAAAAATAATCAGCAAGATTGAGGTATTAATTCTATTATTGTTCTCTGTGAATTCATTTTCTAAGCAAAATTATGGGCAACAACAATATGAACAAATAATTGGGTTTTTAACTGAAATAAATAACACAAGAAGTAAATCCTTAAATATAATCCCACTTAAAATTAATAAAACTGTCGACGACCTTGGTTTTATTCTTTATGATTTGGTCAATCGGCAGCAATTTCAAGAAATCGATGAACTATTACCTAAATATCTAAATGATAAAAATCATGACAAAGGTATGGTGGATTATATTTCAGCGGAGAGAGCCTATTTTAATGGTGATTACCCATTGGCGCTTAAATTTTATTTAAAAATGGTTAATGGAAGCTCTGATTCAGTATTTGCTGAAATGAAATTAGCACATGTGTATATAAAAAATAGCTATCATCATGAAGCATTAACGTTATACAAGAAAATAAAAAACAAATATCGAGTAGGTTTACCTGAAGAACGAATAAAACAGATAGACAGTGAAATTACAGCATTAGAAAATCGAGCTAATTGGCAGGGAAATTTCAATGCGGATGTAAAATATGACACAAACTATACTGAGGCTCATGGTAACAGTGAACAGCAATGTAATTCGACGTGGTGCATGCAAGGTAGCGAAATCAAATCCGGTTTGGTGTACAGTTTTTCAGGAAATGCTAATAAAATCCTTTGGCAATATCGAGGGCATTCGCTGTTAGCCGGTATAGGTGGCCATGTATGGGAATATCCACATCGCTCAGTAAAAAGGCGTTTTTCAAGTTACTTATCGGTAAGCTATCAGTATCTTTATGGGAATAAAAAAATCACGTTTTCACCTATTGTAGATATTAATTGGCGGGGGCATCTTTTTGATTATTACAGTGTCGGCGCGAGCATTACGGGGACATATTCTCCCAGCAATAAGCTTTATTTTTTATCCAATCTAACGTATAAAAATCAAGCTTTCTTTGGGAGACGAGTATCGCGATCAGGTTATGATATTAATTATAGTATAACGGCAATTTATTCGGTTAATCCACAATGGAGTCTGTTCTCAAATTTATATGGTGGTAAAAATATTGAAAAATATAAAAGTGATAGCTATCAAGTATCAGGGTTAACAGTGGGCTCAGTTAACGTCTTTGGTTCGAATAAATTAGTCAATAAATTAACAAGCAGCAATTATGATTTTTTTGATTTCGACAGTGCGCTTAATACAAAGCGTAGTGATGAATCTTGGGAGTTAAATAGCCAAATAACCCTATTAGGACACAAGTTTTTATCATTAACACCAACACTCTATATTAATTGTAAATTCAATGATAGCAGTGCAAAAATAAGCTATTCCTATAATAAAAGCGAAGTGGGTTTAAATTTAAGTAAAACGTTTTAGTTCGTATTGAGATTTAATATGAAAGTAACAGCAGTGGTGGCAATGCAAATTGCCACAGGGTTAACTATGGGTGTCATTTCACTTTCGTCTTATGCCAGCTCAAGGGAACAAGTGGGCAATATACAGGTAAAAGACCTGACTGATACGATTAAAATGCGGGATCAAAAAGGTGCGGATGACCAATATGATAAAGACGAATCAAATATCTATATCAGTAAAGAAGCGGCCGAGCGCTATAAAGGCACCAACCCCGCCGATATATTGAATCATGGTGTCGGTGTATATAGCGGAGATGCACGTAATAGTGGGGCGTTAGACCCAAATGTGCGAGGTATTCAAGGTCAAGGGCGTGTACCCGTCACGATAGATGGTTCAGAACAAGCCATCACTGTGTGGCGTGGCTACAACGGGGCTAATAACCGAAACTATATAGACCCTAATATGATCAGCAGTATTACGGTAGTAAAAAGCCCGATGCTAGATCGTGATATTCGCACTTCAGTTGGTGGAGGTGTTGCAGTTAAAACTCTTAGTATTGATGATGTTGTACCATTCGATGAACGCTTCGCAATAGATATTAAATTAGAAACACGGACTAACTCAACCAAACCAAGAATTAACCAACTGCATTTAGGTACGGATTACCGTGATGATTTTCAGTTAATGGACAGTTTTAAAAAATATGATGAAAGAATGTCATTGATGATGTTTCGAGATCCGGAAGTTTCAGTTGAGCCGGATCAACCGGGAAGTTCAAATTTTTTTAATTTAAAAGATAGTGCTATGCGAGTAGCTCTGGGGTTACGGCAAGATAAATTCGACTTGTTATTTGCATATAGCCACCGAAACCAAGGTAATTATTTTGCGGGGCGTCATGGCGCAAACTATTTCCGAGAACCAATTATTCCTCGAGACAATAAATACTCAGAAAAAACGTTAGATCCTAATATCCCTTTTGTTGCCAATGTTTACTTGCCAACCAAAGAAGTGGGTAATACCTCCAGTAATATCGAAACCTTTCTTCAAAAAATAAATTTGCAGCTCTCTGAATCACAAAAAATATCCCTTGGTTATGTACACACAAAAAGCCATTACGGGGAAATTATGCCTTCACAAATTCGTTTTCATGATTTGGCTGGTGAAATTCCTCAATGGCCTTTAGCCAATATTAGCTTAAGTTCTTTCTATGCAAATTATGGGTTTAAGCCCAACGACCAGTCATTATTGGATTTTAAATTGAGTTATTGGCTAACAAAAACAGATTTAAATTCCAATACGGCGGGTGGTGCTCCTAGGCAACCATTAGAGGAAGATTGGACAATTGAAATTAATGGCAAAAATCCTTATATGAACGGAAAATTGGTGGATGCCATTAAATTAAATCAACTTAATGACCGACAAGGTATTTCTTTATCGAATAAATCACAGTTAACTCCTAATTTTGATATTACGTTTATTGGCAATTTTATCCATGAAAGAATTAATAGTCATGAGGATTTATATGCGCCAAATGCAGAAATTCCTAAACGTAATGTTTTTAGAGCTATTCCACGAGAAGGTAAGCGTCAAGAATACAGCGGAGCAATTAAACTGGATTGGCGCCCCACGGATTGGTTAAATGTAAATGCGGGTCTACAGTACCAAAACTATTGGTCACGAGATTTATTAAGAGAACGTCGATTAAAAGTCAAAGACTCACGATTTGCTGTGCATCGAATTCAGCAAGCTATGAATTTCGAGTATTCGAGACCATTTACTGAAGAGGAAGCGCGTAAAGTGAGAGAGTATGTGGATAACAAAGGGCGTACTTTTGATGGCTACGATAAGGTTGGCAATTGGCATGACTATAGCATTGGTACTTCTAGAATTGAGTGGTTTGTCGCAGAAGCATTATCACTTCCTAAGTATTCCCTAAAAAAAGCCGAACACTATTCTACAATCCATGAAGAGTATGAGGGATTCCGTATTACCGGATTCGACTATATCAAATGGCGAGTGGATGAAGACGGCAAGCTGACAGTGGAGAATAACCCATTCTATAATGGGGAAATTGACCTCACAGAAGAAGTAATTGACCCGATTAGCCAGAAAAAAGTGAAAGCAATCATAGCCTATCGCGCTCCAAATAAAGAATGGGACTATATTTCAGTCAGTGAGAACGAAAAGTATAAAAACCCAGGTAAACGTATTAATTCCGCGTGGAGCCCATCACTGGGAGGATCAATTTACCTTTCAGAAAATGATCGTGTTTTTGCTCGTTATGCTGAAACCGTTAGAATGCCAAGTATTTTTGAAGATACCATTGGGTTTTCTGGTGCAGGTGATAGCGCCATAAGAACGCGCCCCTTTAAGCCAGAGCGCAGCCATACTTTTGAAATCGGTTATGTACGTAATTTGCAAAGTTGGTTGAAAGCAGAAAATGCTGCCGATTTTAGAATCAATTATTACCATAATATTATCGATAATGCGTTTGATCGTGATGGCAAGTTAGTTTTTGCGCAAATGGATCAGCACCGAACCGCCGGATTAGAAGTGTTAGCCCGCTATGATAATGGGCGTTTCTTTGGGGATTTAGGGGTAGATTTCCGGCTGAAAAATGAAGTCTGTGATGATGCTTCGATGGTTCATTTAGACCCGTTGAACAAGTACAAAGGATCAATTTGTACTGAAGGCGGTTTTCCGAATGGTTATCTTCGAACCCAGTTACAACCTAAGTACAGCATTCACACTAATTTAGGAATGCGTTTCTTTAATGAAAGCTTGGAAGTTGGTGGGCGCGTAAGGTATCACGCCAAAACAGAGAATAAAGATGAAGCACAGATGGCGAGCAAGTTTGGTCCTTCTTATGCACCTTTAAACAATAACCCTATGAGTTGGAATGCGGTATTTGTCACCGATGCCTATGTCACTTATCAAGTGAATAAGAATCTGTTAGTGGAATTGTTAGCCTCTAACGTATTAAACGAATATTACATTGACCCGCTGACACGTAGCATGATGCCAGCACCGGGGAGATCCCTTCGTTTAAGTGTGACCAGTCACTTCTAAGGCTCAGCCCCAGCAAAGCAATTTTGCTGGGGCTGATTAGGAATATCACCATGAATTATTTTCGAATTTATTATGGATTACCGCTTTCTGGCTTATTACACGGCGCCATTATTTATTTCTGTTTTTTTGCATTCAATTCATTGTCATTCAAAATGACAGCACCGTTAATTTCACCAGTGGTGACCGTCGCGTTAACCCAGTTTTTAGTTGAGCAACAAGTGAGTATCCCCCAAGAAAGCCAATCGGTAACTGGTGGTGAACTCAATGCCATTGAGGAATTTGAGTACGCGAACATCAAGGTCAGTAAGCAGCGTAACCAGCAAGATAATACCTCAAATACCGTCGCTGAAAGAACACCCAAAGAAGTGAAATCTGAAAAACGTAGTTCTGTAAAAAATAAGGCTAAGCCGGAAGAAAAAACCAAGAAAGAAAGCCTTCGAGATGATTTGCAAACTCAAAGAGCTAAAGAAGGAGAAAACACAGCAAATTCTTTAGCAGCAGGGCAGCAAGGTGATCTCGCTCATTTTTCTGATGGTGAAAATAGCATCAATGCCAAACAGCGCTATTTAGACCAGATCAAACGGGAAATTGATAGACATAAACAGTACCCGCGACGAGCCCGCAAAATGCGTATGCAAGGGGATATTCAAGTTCAGTTTGATGTCACAGAGAAAGGTGAGTTGGTCAATGCGAAAGTGGTGGATTCAGAAAAGAGCCAATTTTTCGAGCAGGCAATATTGGATGCGATTAAGCGTTGCAAGCCACTCGGTAAGCCACCTGAAAATATGAACAGAAAAATGATATTAAAAATTAACTTCAAGTTAGACTAATACTGAAATCGCTAACAAAATCAAGCCGCTATGGCGTTATATAAATATAGCGATATAGCGGCATTGTACAATATTACTGTTCTGCTGGTTTTGCTTCTTTAACGTCTTTACCTTCTTCCGCTTCAGGAAGGGTGACGTTTAATTCGAGAACAGAAATATCATCATCTTTTTGTTCAAATTGTACGGATAACATTTCTGGGTCAACTTGAACATACTTGCAAATAACTTGCAAAATATCTCGCTTCATATCAGCAAGATAAGCTGGCTCACTATCACCGCGGCGACGTTCAGCAACGATGATCTGCAGTCGCTCTTTTGCGATATTTGCTGTCGTCTTTTTTCTCGACAGAAAGAAATCCAATAAAGCCATTATTTATCCCCCAAATAGACGCTTTAAGAAGCCTTTTTTCTCTTCTTCAATGAAACGCATAGGGCGATCTTCACCTAAAATACGTTCTACACAGTCGCTATATGCTTGTCCTGCTTCAGAGTCAGAGTCCAGAATGACAGGTTCACCTTGGTTAGATGAACGTAAAACAGACTGATCTTCTGGGATCACACCCACTAATGGAATGCACAGAATTTCCAAAACGTCTTCCATACTCAGCATATCACCACGAGTCACTCGGCCTGGGTTGTAGCGAGTTAGCAATAAACGTTCTTTAATTGGATCTTGACCTTGTTCTGCGCGACGAGATTTAGAGGATAAGATCCCTAAAATACGGTCTGAGTCACGAACAGAAGAGACTTCTGGGTTAGTTGTGATAATGGCTTCATCAGCAAAATAAAGCGCCATTAATGCGCCACTTTCAATACCGGCAGGAGAGTCACAGATAATAAAGTCAAACGCCATTTCGTTGCTGAGTTCATCAAGAATTTTTTCAACACCTTCACGAGTCAGCGCGTCTTTATCACGAGTTTGTGATGCAGGAAGAATATAAAGGTTTTCAGTACGTTTATCTTTGATTAACGCCTGATTAAGAGTTGCATCACCTTGGATAACGTTAACGAAGTCATAGACTACTCGACGTTCACACCCCATGATTAGGTCAAGGTTACGCAGACCGATATCGAAATCGATAACTACGGTTTTCTTCCCTTTTTGAGCTAGGCCGGTAGCTATGGCCGCGCTTGAAGTGGTTTTACCAACGCCACCTTTACCAGAAGTAACAACAATTATGCGTGCCATGAATAATTCCTTGTAAATAAGGTCTAATTTAAGTATTCAATATTAAGTTTGTTATCAACTAAACAAAGTTTAGCTGCTTTGGCGAGAAATTCAGTAGGTATCTGATCACTCAACCAATACTCGCCTGCAATGGACACTAGCTCTGCTTGCAAATGAGTACAATAAATCTGGCTTTCCATATCACCAGAGGCACCAGCAAGGGCACGACCTCTCATAACGCCATAGATATGAATATTACCATCTGCTAATAATTCTGCACCTGCACTAACATTACTTGTGACGATGAGATCACTATTTGGCGCATAAATACGCTGACCTGAACGAACAGGAGTATTGATAATACGGGTTTTGCGATAAGCAGATTCGATAGGAGCAGGTTGTGGGGCAATATCAGATTTTGCAAAAGTAACGTCATCCGTTGATGGTTCTGGCGCTTTTTTGCTTTTACCTTCAATAAGCACTGGCAAGCCCGCTTCATTGATTTTTTGTCTTAACAGTGGGTCAGTACAACCGCTGACGCCCACAATTCGAAGACCTGCAGAAACAATCGCTTTGTGGATACTGTACATATCCGCATGGTGAGTTAATTCTGCAACATTAATAACAACTGGGGCATTTTTAAGAAAATCAGGAGCCTGATTGACCTTGTCTTGCAGCGCTTTTTTGATGAGTTTAGGCTCTTCACTGTGTAAGTGAATGACTGAAAGAGTAAAACTGCTGCCTTTAAGTTCTATTGGCGATTGTGGCATCTATCTAGACTCAGCAAATTAAAATTTCCGAAACAATCCTCGGGTGAAGATACTCAGTAAAACAATAGCATGTTATAGTTACTGCATACTTCAAGCAAGCTTACGAACCAAGAAAAAGAGTTAAATATAATGATTTGTGCAATTTATAGAAGCCCGAACCGTGATCAAACTTATTTATATGTCGAAAAGAAAGATGACTTTTCACGCGTACCAGAAGAACTCCTGAAGCAATTTGGCAAACCACAGTTTTCAATGTTAATTTCATTGGATAAACGTGAAAAGCTAGCAAATGCGGACATTGAGCGAGTTCGAGCTGACCTTCAAGACGTTGGTTACTACTTGCAATTCCCACCTCCGGTTGAAAATTTACTTTCTGAATATCGCGAATTAAACGACTAAGACAATTTAGGATGATCCTTAAAAAGCCATTATCGTCAGGAGGATAAAAATGAAGCCAACGTTATTATATACCTTAGTCGCTGGTGTACTTTTAGCAAGTTGCAGTGCTCCGCAAACCCAAAAAGCTGCAACTCAAGCAAACGAAACTCGAATTCTGACAACGGCACAAGAAGCTGCGATTGAGAAAGAAGTTATCGCGCTAGATAAAGCTTTTCCAATTGAACAACGTGAACCCTCACAATTTCCAGCTTATGTGGAATTGCTGAAGCAACATGCTGCGGCTCAAGGTATCAAACAATCTACGATTGATCGTGGCTTTGCTAACATTTATTTCCTAGAACGTGTTGTAAAAGCGGATAAAGGGCAACCTGAAAAACGCGCAACAGTGACGTTAGCCAGCTATTTAAAAAATGTCTTACCACAATCTCGCATTAATGCGGGTGTTGAAAAGTACTATGAAAACCAAGCGGTATTGAACGCGATTAGCCAGAAATATGGTGTACCGTCACAATACATTGTCTCTTTATGGGGACTCGAAAGTGGTTTTGGTCGTTCACAGGGTAAAGAAGATGTAATTTCAGCGCTTGCCACACTCTCTTTTGAAGGGCGTCGTGAAGCACTGTTTAGTAAGCAATTATTAGCAGCCTTGGAAATCATGGATAAAGGCTATATCCCAGAAGATCAGCAACTGAAAGGTTCATGGGCTGGGGCGATGGGGCAGAGCCAATTTATGCCAACGTCTTATTTATCCTATGCCGCAGATGGCGATGGTGACGGTAAAATGGACATTTGGAATAACAAAGCCGATGTCTTCGCTTCAGTTGCTAACTATTTATCCACGGAAGGGTGGCAATCTGCATTACCATGGGGCTATCAAGTTTCACTACCTGCTGATTTTAACCGTAGCTTAGAAGGGGTTAAAACGGAACAAGGAAAAACCGTTCAGGAGTGGGAAAAATTAGGGGTTAAATTACCTGCATTTTCTCGACTATCGCCAGATTTAAAAACATGGGTGGTTATTCCTGATGACCCTGAAGGTCGAACGTTCTTAGTGACCCAAAACTTCCGCACGATTATGCATTGGAATCGTTCATATTATTTCGCATTAAGTGTTTGTATGATGGCGGATGGTATCGCTGCAAAAATACAATAACGATAATAGGAGTTACCGATATGTATCAACATCGCGACTGGCAAGGTGCTTTATTAGATTTCCCTGCCAATAAAGTAGTTTGTGTGGGCAGTAACTATGCCAAACATATTAAAGAAATGGGTTCAGCACTACCTGAGGAGCCTGTCTTATTTATTAAACCGGAAACTGCACTATGTGATGTGAACCAGCCAATTGTTATTCCTAAAGAGTTAGGCTCGGTTCACCACGAAGTTGAGATGGCGATTTTGATCGGTATGCCTCTTAAAAATGCGGATGAAGATAGAGTCGCTCGCGCAATCGCCGGTTATGCAGTCGCACTTGATTTAACCCTAAGGGATTTACAGGCAAAATTTAAGAAAGCAGGGCAGCCATGGGAAAAAAGCAAAGCTTTTGATGGTTCATGTCCAATTTCAGGTTTTATTCCCGTTAGTGGTACCAGTGACCTGCAAAATATGTCACTGAGTTTAGAAATCAACGGTGAGATTCGTCAGTCTGGCTCGACCCGTGATATGATCACGCCAGTTTTACCGCTCATTAGCTATATGTCCCGTTTCTTTACCCTACGTCCTGGGGACGTTATCTTAACCGGCACACCGGAAGGTGTGGGGGCATTGGCTTCTGGGGATATGTTAAAGCTAACGATTAATGATAATTCACTGACCACTAGAGTCATTTAAGTATAGGATTTTGCAGTATTATGTCTCAGTTTTTCTGGCAGGTTAAAACCTTAGATGAAATGACCGATGAAGAGTGGGAATCTCTCTGTGATGGATGTGGGCAATGCTGCTTGCATAAATTAATGGATGAAGACACCGATGAGATCTATTTCACTAATGTGGCTTGCAACCAGTTAAATATTAAAACCTGTCAGTGCAGACATTATGCAGATCGTTTCAAATATGAAGCGGATTGCATAAAACTGACTCGGGATAATCTGGAAACATTCGCTTGGTTACCAAGTACCTGTGCATACCGTTTGTTAATGGAAGAAAAGCCGCTTCCTGCGTGGCATCCATTGAAAACTGGTTCAAAAGCTGCAATGCATAATGAAGGTATTTCAGTTCGCCATATCGCAGTACGAGAAATTGATGTGGTAGAGTGGGAAGATCATATTATGAACCGACCAAACGACAGATAATGCATCACTAATCGACTCTTCTAAAAACCCGCTTCATTTACACTGAGCGGGTTTTTTATCCTTACGCCCTCATTAGATCCAACGCCATCAATTCGATTAAAAATGACAAATCGAACAAAAAATAACCGCTATTAATCACCTGTCAAGATTTTTTATTACAAAGAAGATATTTGTACTTTGTGGAACCTATTGAAATAGATTACTTATAAATGAGAACAAACTTGGTTTATATTTAGCAATGTTCAAATGTTAAATATTCTTTAATAAAAAGTAGAGTGATATTTAAATAATATTCAGTTAGCCTAATTCACACATATGGTGATTTTAAGTGATATTTCATAGCATATTGAAATAATATACTTTTTCTGTCTTATTTCACTCAAATATCATATTGTCATTCAAGAGCTAATTTAATGAGTCAATGTTATCTAAATAGAACTATTATTAACGTTATTGTCACGTTAGTTCACTGAAAAGATGGGTAGAATAGGTAGTGTTAAAATCGATTAGCACTTAGCTTTAAATGCTTTTTTGTTCAAAATGAAGACATAAGACAAATCAAAAACTCACAAAATGCGTTTTTAGGAATATTCCTAATATGCATTTTTTAGGCAATTTTTATAAATTTGGTCGAACTGTTATTATTGGCAAATAACCTTATATATCACTGAATTACGCAAATTCGCCAAATTTTGATACAGATCAAATTTTTGGTTAAAAAGTACCACTTATTTAGTATTGTTAGATCAGAAATGATTATTTCCGCTTACATAGCCTCACACCCTGATACTCTTAATAAGATTAAATTGTCAAAGTCTTATTATATGACAGGAGCATTATCTTGCGGTATTTATGATTTTTTATCATAAATATTCTCCCTGCTTCTTTACTGTGTTTTTTCTATTCCCTCTACGATAGTGGTAGTCACTAAAAAATTGTTGTTATATAACTTTTTACTTTGCCCTAATGCGCAATAAAGTTATAGATAATTCTTTTACTCTCAATGAGAGTTAATTTGTGGGTTGGAATAATAATTCGATATTTAATTTTATTTATTGGCAAATGTTTCAATATGAACATGGGTTATTTTAATAAGAAAAATTTATCAATTACGTATTTTTAACACGTATAGCGTGACTCTATTTTGTAATCAAAAGACTAGAAAAAGTGTCTAAATGTAAATAAAAATACAAAATTTAACTTATATCTCAAATTTAAAATATTCACAAAAATCTCTTATATCATATAAAAACAAAATTAAATTTTATAAATTTAAATAATTATTTTTCAATCATCTAATTCACCCTCTAAATATGACTTATTAAGTGTAATTAATATATTGACCATTTCGATTAATAGATCATTTGTAATAGTTTATACCTATCAAAATGTTAATAAGCTAAGGTAAAAACGATTTAATGACACATAAGTTTTTATGTATTCTTTGCTTCGAATTAGATGGTCATACAAGTTGTTGGTCAAAAACAGAATGCACTGAGCTACTTTTGATTTGTGCATCACAGGGATCTGTTAGAAGCTTTAAATATGCTGACTTCTGGCTGTATTTTAATACGGTCGAGCTCTGTTTTTGCTGTTACCCAAGACTGAATAAAAGACCTCTTAATAATTTGTATAAGCAATAAATAAAAAACTCATCTTAGGAATTGAAAATGAAAAAAGTTTTACTGACTGCTATCGCAGCAACAGTTCTTGGTTTCACAACAGCAAATGCAGCAACTTCAGTTGGCGGTGGCCAAGTTAACTTTAACGGTAAAGTTATGGATGTTTCTTGTAACGTTTCTGTTGATGGTCAAGGCAGCGATGCAACTGTGTATTTAGCACCTGTTTCTTTACAAGAAGTTAAAAACGGCGGCGCTAACACTATTTTAAAACCAAAAACTTTCGCTATCGAAATCAGCGATTGTGCACAAAGCGGCAAACCTGTTACTGATACTGCAGCCTTAGGCGTACGTTGGACTGGTGGTAACTTAGCAGCTAACACTAACGGTAGCTTAGCTAACACTGTTGTTAATGGCGCTAAAAACATCCAATTAGCACTGTCTACTGACGGCGAAAAAACTACTAAAATTTTCCCAGGTCAAGCAAGCCAACCAAAAGCAGTTGGTGAGAAAAACGGTAGCAATACCCGTTTCACTTACTATGTTGGTTACTCAACAGCAACTCCTGACACTGTAAGCGCGGGTGAAATCCAAAGCTACGCGACTTACGAAATTACTTATAACTAATTTTTCAGTCAGTTTTTATCGGCATTTTCGATAAAAGCATGAGTTAGTAAGCGGTGGGCTAACTGCCGCTTTTTGCTTTGAGGCCTACATGAAAGCCATTCTATTTAGCCTTTGCTTACTGTCGAGTGTGACAGCATTTGCAAATAACATCATCGTTAACGGTACTCGTTTTGTTTATCCTAGCGATGAGAAAGAAATCACTATCCAATTAAATAATACGGCTGACCGCCCAGCTATGGCCCAGACATGGCTTGATACAGGTGATGCATCTGAAACACCTGATACGATTAAAACGCCATTTCAACTTACGCCACCGATTTCCCGAATTGAAGCAAAAGGTGGACAAACTATCCGCATTAAGCTGATGGATAAATCCGCCTTACCACAAGATAGAGAATCCTTATGGTGGCTGAATTTGTTAGACATTCCACCAATGGTCAAAAATAAAGCAGAAGAAAATCAAAATGTGCTGCAATTGGCTATCCGTTCTCGTTTTAAATTTTTCTATCGCCCATCAGGCCTAGGTAGTCGAGAGCTTGCTCCTGAGCAACTCGTTGTTAAAGCAGATGGCAGCAAACTTAATATCGGCAACCCGTCGCCATACTTTATTACTATTACAAAAATTTCTACTGATGGTTCTAACGGATTGAATAATGAAACAATTTTTTTAGAGCCGAAAAGCCAGTCGACAGTGACACTCAAGCGAGCACTGACGTCAGGAACTAAAATTATTATTAACAATATCAACGATTACGGCTCAGATGTAGCGGTAAAAACTACCGTTAAATAGGATTTAGAATGAAGCAGAGAGAGTTAAAAAATAAATATACAAACTTACTCTCAGTGACAGGTTTAGTCACAGTCTGTGCTTTACCGTCGTTTTATGCTTGGAGTGAAGAAGATACCACGTATGAATTTAACAGCGGTTTCATTATAGGTAGCCAAGAAAACGTTGATTTTGACAGATTTAATACAACAGGGATTGGCCCAGGAAAATATTCCGTTGATGTATATACCAATGGGAGTTGGAAAGGGCGATACGACCTTGATTTCGTGGCAAAAGAAAATGGACAGTTAGGAACCTGCTATACCCCAGCCCTGTTATCTGACTTAGGTATTAATGTCGAAAAGTTTGCCCCAACGGCGAAACCCGATAGCAAAGAGTGTCTTTTTTTAACTCAGTGGAATAGTGATCCTGATGTTAGTGACACATTTCACTCATCAACATTACGAGTTGATATTTCTGTTCCTCAAATTTATGAGCAGAAATCATCTCGTGGCTACGTCTCTGAACAATTTTGGGAAACTGGAGTCCCTGCGTTGAATCTGGGGTATATGAGTAACTATTATGATAGTCGCTCAAACGGTAACAATAATGCGAGTGCTTATCTCGGATTAAATGCAGGATTAAGCTATGACGGTTGGTTATTAAAGCATATTGGAAATTTAAATTGGCAACGTAAAGAGGGTGCTAATTGGCATAGTAACCAAACCTATTTACAACGTCCTATTGTTGGATTGAAATCTAAAGCAACCGCAGGTCAGTTTTATACTGACGGGGATATGTTCGACAGTATCAGTTTATTAGGGGCTAAAATTGCCACTGACGATACAATGTATCCTGATAGCATGAGTTCTTTTGTACCTGAAATTCGAGGTGTTGCACAAAGTAATGCCCTTGTTACCGTCAAACAAAATGACGTCGTTATTTATCAAACCTCGGTTTCCCCTGGGCCATTTAACCTCAATGATGTGTACCCATCTGGTTATGGTAATGACCTTGTTGTGACTATCAAAGAGGCAGATGGAAGTGAATCTTCTTTTAGTGTGCCTTACACGTCTATGGCACAGTTACTACGTCCCGGTTATACCCGTTATCAACTGTCAGGTGGTAAATCAGATGCTAAAGGCATCAGTAACCAACCATTCATTATGCAAGGTACTTTGCAGCACGGTTTAAATAACACGTTCACACTGTATGGTGGAGTCACGGCATTTGATGACTATCAGGCTTATTTGCTAGGTGCGGGTGTGAATACGGTTATTGGTGCGGTTGCCGTCGATGTTACCCAATCAAGAACCGTATTCAATCAAAAAACGGATATGGGGCAGAGTTATCGGTTTACTTTTAATAAGTTATTTTCTGATACTGACACAAACCTTGTATTAGCGGCATACCGTTATTCAACAGAAGATTATTACAGTCTTTCTAATGCGATTTACACGATTGATGCGGATAAGAAAGGAATAGATAGTTCATTAGGGCGTGAGAAAAACGGTTTTAGCTACACAATTAACCAAAATTTACCGTACGACTTAGGAAGTTTCTATTTCACTGGACGTATTTCAAGTTATTGGAACCGTAGCGGTATCGAAAAACAGTACCAATTAAATTACAACAACCAATTTGAACGCTTTTCGTATGGCATCTCATTTATGCGAGTCTATTCAGATAATACGCAAAGAACGCAAGATGACCGTGTGAGTTTAAATGTGAACTTCCCTCTCTATTTCGGGGATCGCAATTACGCTGCCATTACCTCAAACACCATCTTTAATAATGATAAATTTGGTTCTTCACAAGTGGGAGTTAATGGGTCAATTGATACAGATAATAATTGGACTTATGGTTTAAATACGTCGTTTGAAGAACATGGTAATAGTAACTTTGCACTGAATACGGGATATCAAACTTCGGTTGTGAATACGAATGCTAACTACAGCCAAGGTAATGGTTATCGTCAATATGGTGCTTCTGCCAATGGATCAATGGTGGTGCATGCGGGTGGAGTCACATTCTCGCCGAATACATCTTCAACGATTGCATTAATAGAAGCGAAAGGCGCTGAAGGGGCTTCTGTCATGGGGTCACAGAACACCAAAATTGATAGCCATGGGTATGCGTTAGCGCCTTATGTTCGCCCTTATCGTATTAATAATGTCGATATTGACCCGAAAGGTAGCCCTGAAGATATCGTGTTTAACAGTACCACAGCGCAAGTTGTACCGTATGAAGGTAGCGTTGTAAAAGTTGTTTTTGATACGAAAGTTGAGAAAAACGCAGTGTATAGCGTCGTTCGACCGAACAGTAAAACGCTGCCATTCGGTGCCAATGTGTTGGATCCTCAAGGGAATTACATTGGTGTTGTAGGGCAAGGTGGGACAGTCTTTATCAGTAATAATGAATCTAAACTTGCGACAGTGAAGTGGGAAGGCGGCGAGTGTTCGTTCCCATTAACGACGGAAAATAGTCAGGAGAGTCTATGTCAATGATCAAAAAATGGCGCTGGCTAATTGGTGCTGGTGTTCTCCTTACTACTCAGTATGCATTAGCTTTCGGGTATGCAGATGTTTGTTATCGCAAGAATGTAAGACCCATAGATCTCAATATGACCTTAGGCAATGTTGTTGTTGATCCAAACCTTCCTGTTGGAGGGGTTATTATGAGAAAACAATGGCCTATGCGTACTAATGGCTATCAATCGTATTTAACATGCTATGGAACGAATACGCTTCAAGCTGAAGTGGTGATGGGTGGTCTGCGTCATTTAGGTGATGGTGTTTATCAATCCAGTATTCCAGGAATAGGTATGAAATTTGAACGAGGTGGAAACCAAGTCAATATTCTCTATCCCGGTACTCATACGATTTATGGCGGACGAAATGGCGTAAGCGTATACCTTGAAAACTCAACGTTCACATTAACGTTGATAAAAACCGCAAGAAAAACAGGTTCTGGCACAATTGCCAATGGGCAGTACACCGAATATGGTTATAAACATAATACGGATCCATTAATTCGAACGTATCTACAAGGAAATGCGATCACGATTGTATCGCCATCTTGCTTAATCAATGGTGGACGAGAACAGAATGTGACACTCGCGCCGATAAAGCGTAATCAATTGACCGCTTATCAAGCGCCTGTAGGAGAGATTGATTTTGATATTACCATGGAGTGTAACGGCGGAATTACCTCTTCAGGATTAACTACATTTAATATTGATTTTCGTGGAAATGCATCGGTGAGTGATGTTAATGGTGTATTAAGAAATGAAGAAGCTGGAACTAATGGTGCAAAGGGTGTTGGTATTCAAGTAATAGAGAGAAGTAGTAAAGCACCATTAAGTTTTACTCGTAGTTATAAAGTCGGTACGGTAGTGAATAATCAGGATGACTTATTGATTTTTCCTTTAACCGCTCGATATTTTCCTTATGAGAGAGCCATTTCGGCAGGTGATGTTCGGTCACACTTAGTTTTCAATGTCACTTACGATTAAAAATCATATTCAACTTCAATAGGAAATCGCATATTTTTAATAAAATATATGCGATTTTTTTGTTTTTAAATTAATACTGGTCAGTGGTGTGAGGTCGGATGTTTTATTATATATATAATATGCAGCTTTAATTCTTCAAAAGAAATAAAAAAATACCCAGAAAGCTAATTTTAATCGATGAAGATTAATGGTCTATATTAGCGTTAACTGGGTATTTTTAGATAATCGAAAAAAGATTGTTATGCGTGATGTTTAGATGGAATAATTACACTTTCTGCTGCGTATTGTAATTCTCTATTCGGAATGTCGAATGAATGGTCATCGTTATTATTAATTTCACTTTTATAACCGTTAAAGAACCATTCAATAGGACACATTAAAATTTCAGCAATATCAAGCAGATGGTCAATTGGGATCTTGTTAACACCATTTTCATACCGCGATATTTGCTGCTGACTTAAATGTAACTTATTTGCTAGATTTGCACCTGACAAGCCTAGCTCTTTTCTCCGGTTTTTTATTCTAAGACCAATGACACTATGAATGTCCATATGACATACTCAACTTATTATTAAGGTTATTATCAGTCGTTTTCACTATATATTATATTAAATTACAAGCTGGTTTAAAAGCTAATAATTAAAATTAACGTCAAATTAAAGTATTTAACTTTCAATGATAGTCTTTCATTTAGTGATAGTCATATTCAAAAGTTTGACGCTTGTTGCTGTAATGCCATTTTGAATATTCTGAATTAAAATAACAATAAGAATATCCCGCTAGAATTATGCGGTTAAACCTGTCTATTTAATAAAATCAACATTTATCTTATTTGTTATCTAATTGTTTAATATGTTGATTAGATTGGTTAAGCTGTTTCATTGTGGAACGTTGTAGTTGGTTTGGGATAGTTTTCATTTTTTTGTTACCCTATAATTTATCCATTTTAAATCTAAATTAAAATATAAAATCATGAATTTAAAATACAACGCATTACTTTTTTATGATTTAAAATTTAATTAATTTTTATTTGTTTTAATTTTTATAATTAAATATAACTAGATTCATTATATTAAATAATAAAAAAGAAATTTCTTTAGCGCTACCCTAAGTATAAATATCAAGTATACTTAAGTTAACTTAATTCGCTTTATCACTGAGTGTGTGAGGGTAATATGAAACTGTATATCTATGATCATTGTCCATTTTGTGTTCGTGCCAGAATGATTTTTGGCTTAAAAAAGGTCGCGGTAGAAGAGGTTATTTTGTTGGATAACGATATCGAAACCCCAACACGTATGATAGGGCGTAAAATGGTACCTATTCTAGAGAAAGAAGATGGTAGCTATTTACCTGAGAGTTTAGATATTGTGCGCTATATTGACCAATTAAGTGAGCCTCGTTTAGCCGCAGGGGAAATTAGCCCTGAAATTGATAGTTGGTATAAAGCAGTTTCGTCGACAGTATCTAAATTAGTGACACCACGTTTTACTGAATCTGAGTTTCCTGAAATAGCGACGGAGGCGGCTAAAACCGCATATATCCAGCGTGTTAGCAAGTTTCATGGAGATGACTTATCTGTACTGCGTAAAGAAACGCACACGCTGTTGATTGAGTTAGAGCCCCATATGGATCTATTAGATGTATGGCTAGAAAAGCGTAACAAAGCACTTGTGGATATTAATGATTTTATTATCTTCCCTGTGTTACGTAGCTTAAGTATTGTGAAAGAAATAGGTTTTAGCACCACAATTCATGACTATATGGACCGCACATCTAAAGCGACAGGAATTAATTTGTTATTCAGCCAAGCCAAATAATATTTAAGCAATACTAATATAGGAAGATAAAAAAACCGCCAGATTAAGAATGGCGGTTTTTTATTTTGCAATAAAAGCAGAATTACTGCATATAATCACTCAAGATATAAACAAGTTTATAATGGCCTTGTGTCAACGTTAAATGATCTTTGGTTAATGTTACTGTTGCACCAGTTGTCAGCATACGGTTAATTAAGGTATCCCATCGTGAAAGATCTTCATCTACGCACTCTAATTCTGTTTTACTTAATGTTTTAACTTTTAGTGTTGCATTATTAATTGCACCCATTCCGTTAAAGTCATTACACATAGAGGCAGAGACAAACATTTTTTCACCGAATGAAATGGACGGTGCGGTCTGTTTTTTGGCAATGCGCTGACCATCCACTTCAGTTAAGACAAAATTATGATGCATCAGCTGCTGCTCAAGGGATTGCTGACTACTACCTGCCTTTACCTGATGGGTTTGGCAAGCTGCAAGTAACAACCCAAAGAGCGTTAGAGGGATCAATCTTTTCATGATGCGAGATCCTGCTAAGGCTTCACAACATTCGGGCAATTTTCGCCACGACTGATCTGTTGAATATTACTCAGTGTTGTTAAGCTGATACTTGTTAAGGCTTCTTCGGTTAAAAACGCCTGATGACCGGTAAATAATACGTTATGACAAGAAGATAATCGGCGGAAGATATCATCTTGAATTACATCATTAGATTTATCTTCAAAGAATAGATCTCTTTCATTCTCATACACATCCATACCTAATGCGCCAATTTTTTGGGATTTGAGCGCATTAATCGCGGCAGCCGAATCGACTAAAGCTCCACGGCTGGTATTGATGATCATCACGCCTGACTTCATGCGATTAAACGCGTTTTCATCCAGCAAATGGTGGTTTTCCGGTGTTAAAGGGCAGTGCAGAGAGATAACATCGGATTCTCGATACAAGGTGTCTAAATCGACATATTCGGCACCCAGATCAAGGACGGCTTGGTTTGGGTATGGGTCATGAGCCAGTAGGCGCATTCCAAACCCTTTTAAAATTCGTAACGTGGCTTGACCAATTTTACCTGTACCAATAATGCCCGCAGTGCGGTTATGCATGTTAAAGCCAGTTAGGCCTTCGAGAGAAAAGTTAGCATCTCGAGTACGTTGATACGCGCGATGAATACGGCGATTCAAGCATAGCATCATGCCAACAGCATGTTCTGCAACAGCTTCAGGAGAATAAGCAGGAACGCGAACGACTTGAATTCCCAACTCATGGGCTGCATCTAAATCAACATTATTAAAGCCAGCGCAGCGTAACGCGAGAATATGCACATCGAGAGCGGCGAGCTCTTCCAGCACAGCACGGTTTGCTTCATCATTAACGAAAATGCAAACTGCGTCAGCACCGACGGCATTTTTAGCTGTCTGAACCGTTAATGGAAAATCAAAGTATTCAATATTAAAATTAAACTCTGATTGTTGGTTGACCTGTTCCATATGTTTGCGATCATACTGTTTGGTGCTATAGGAAACAATTTTCATCAGAGGAACTCCATAATTTATAGGAACCAATAAATGACAAAGTGTAGGTAAAATAAACAAACCTACAAAAATATGCGTTCAGAATAAGACAATTAGTGATGTAAATCACCTCTAAATTAAGAAAATATCTTACTGTTTACGTTTGATTTTCGTTTGCTCACTATCTTTAACAAAGACGGCCATTTTTAGTGTTAAAATAATGCCATTGTTAAGTTTTATTTTTCTTCTTTTACAGAATAGATTGGTTTTAAGAATAAAGAACGTTAAGGAGCAGCGTGAAAATTTGCATTATTGGTATATCAGGAGCAGGGAAAACAACGCTCGCTCAAAAGTTATCGGAAGAATTTAATCTCCCTGCATATGGCTACGATGACATTTATTGGAATAAAACCCAAATGGAGTACGTTAAAAATACGCCGGAAACCATGAAATCACTGATTTCGGAGGTAAAATCTAAAGAAAGCTGGATAATGGAAGGCTCTTATGACAAGCGTTTAGCGCCTTTTTTTGTCGATTGCTCATTAATTATTCGGCTCAACATTCCTTATCGAGTTTGCGCTTTTCGGATCATTAAACGCTTTTTAATATCGCAATTAAAGGGCATGCGACCAAAAGAAACCTTGATGAATACGTTAGAACTGCTGCGTTTTGCTAAACACTTTGATCAGCGATTGGATGAGTTTTTTGCAGCTAATCCGATATTTGCCGAGAAAGTGAAGTTTGCGCATGATACACCATCATGTTTTCGTGAAATTGCTAACTATGCAGCATCACATATTCACTAAGAACTGACTGAAAATAATGAAGTAACGGAGTGAACGCATAGGGTTAAGTTGTTCATTTCTGCTTTAAAAGATTAGAATATATTTATCTGAATAGAGAAAGTTATTATGGAAATGACCTACATCGCAATGCAAGTCGTTGAACTGCTCGTTCCAATGCATCCTTTCGCTTTATTTTCATCCATATCATCAATGATATTTATCGCTGCTTCATGAAGATGATGCTCAGAGAATATTCATGAAACGGGCAATAAAAATACTGTTTTTCTTATTAGGAGTGAGTGTTGTGCTCCTAATCATATTATGGTCAACATTAACCCGTTGGGCGCCCGTTGTTGCGAGTCACTTTTTACCACCATCAGTGACGCTGTCACTTTCTGAACCGCAACTTGTTAATCATCAAATTAAATTTCCGAGTGTGGGATTAAGTGCAAATAATTGCTCCCTTGTCACAGTAACGGATGCCAGAATCTCTTTTTTTCCGATTAGAGCCAAAATTGATGGACTTGATGTGAATGCGGAATGTTTGGATAGCATCAAAACGAGTGAGGAGTCACCAAGTTCTCCTATCAATATCACCGAGATACTGGATGCACTCCCTCAATTTTCACTCATCATTGATAAAATCACACTGCATTCTTGGGAACAATATCAAGGGAGTCTATGGTTACGCAGTACCGCTGACTCGCCACTTATGTTGGATTATCAAGGGGATAATGTACGGGTTTCTTCTTTTGTTAATTCGCAAAATCAACTGATTGTGCAGCAATTTTCGGCAACATTACCTCAGAGCTCATTGGCGTTAGAAGAGTTGCAAACACTGGATCAACGTAAGCCACAAGAAGAACCTCAACATATTGAATTAACCGCGCAATTGGCTTTACCTTTGACGACGGCTCAACTGCCCGAAACGGGAGATATCGAAGCTCAATTTAAGCTTATTGAGTTAAATAAACGCTTAAATACAAAACTGCATTGGCAGCGCGACCAAGGATTGCTGACTGTTACGGATCTTGAGCAGCAACAAGAATTATTCCATCTTCCATGGCAGGTTTCATCATCACAAGTGGTCGTAACGGATGGCCAATGGCGCTGGGATGATGCACAAGTTCCACTTCATGGTGGAATTGCATTTCAAATTGATAACTGGAATCAAGCCCTGAGTGAGTTTGTGGTTTCAGGACGTTTGAACATGTTGACTGATGCAAAAAAAGGAAAAGCTAACTTAGTCCTTACGCTTGAACCTAGCCGTATCAATCTCCTCGATGCAGATATTGATTTTAGACTCAACGGTCAAGTGAAATACGATGACATGGTGCTGGATATCAATTTGCCAGCAAAAATTGCAGGTCAGTTGGTTTCACCCACCGTTGCATTTATGCCCGGCTCATTAATGAGAGCCTATGGGCAGGTTTCACCGACAATTCTGTTACGGGAAATACGCTTACCTTTGGCGGGTACGCGTTTAAATGCCGACGGAATTTCGGGGCGCTTACAAGCAATTTTAAAAGTAAAAGAACAATATTGGGGTGACTTTGATATTCATCTCGATGGTAGCGCAAATAAGTTTAATATTGATAAAGGTAAATGGTTCTGGAATTACTGGGGAAATGCTAAGTTGCCTGCTTTAGCCGCTCGTTGGGATATGAAAGGTAACGGTAATTGGCAAGATACGCAATTAACGCTCAATAGTTTAAATACGGGATTTGACCAAATTAAATATGGTTTACTCTCCATGTCTGCTCCACGCCTTAAATTGACATCGCCGTTGGTTTGGCAGAGAGACCCAGCAAAAGCTGATTTTTATGGCGCGTTGCAATTAACCAGTAATCGAATGCTATTTGGTGCCGGCAGCTATTTGCCTAAAATTACGGCTAATGCAGAACTTAAAGGTACATCCCCTGCTAGTTTTCAGTTAAAAGGGGATTTAAGTACTAGGCAAGTAGGACCTATCGTTATATTTGGACGCTGGGACGGTGAACGTCTGCGTGGTGAAGCACGTTGGCCAGAGCAGTCAGTGAAAGCATTTCAAACATTAATTCCGAAAGACCTAAATATTGAATTACGAGAGGGTAAACTATTTTCTCAAGCCGCTTTTTCCATGACTCCAGAAAATGGTTTTATTGCTGGTGGGCATTGGCGAGTGCAAAATACGAGCTTATGGATGAAGGATGGTGAGCTTAATGGTTTGGATTTTGTCTTACCGTGGAAATTACATAATAGTACGTGGACATTAGGTGAAAAATCGCCCGTTGAATTACGAATAAAACATGTCTCGAACTTATTCGAATTCACCGATATCAAAGCGGATTTATCGGGAACATATCCTCCAACGGAAACGCATCCGATCCAACTGAGTAATGTTGGATTTAAAATGTTAGGTGGTGAAATTAATCTCGATTTACTTCGTTGGCCACAAAATAAACCCGCGACGATAAGTGTCCACCAAGTGGAACTTAGCGAGTTATTCACAAAACTAAAAGTCTCACAATTTGCTGTTTCTGGTCGAGTAAATGGCGAGTTGCCATTTTACCTGAATAACCCTGATTGGATTATTAAAGGGGGATGGATGGAAAATAGCGGGCCTTTGACATTACGCTTAGATACCAATTTTGTGGAGTCTATCGCCAAAGATAATATTTCAGCGGGATCGGCAATTGGTTGGCTACAATATCTTGAAATTCAACGCAGTCGTACGGATGTGAATGTTACCAACTTGGGATTACTCACCATGTCGACTATTCTTGAAGGATATAACACCAAAGAAGCCAAGAAACGTGAAGTTCACTTAAATTATCACCATGAAGAGAATATTTTTCAGTTATGGCGTAGCTTACGTTTTGGCACTGGCTTAGAAGAATGGCTTGAAAAGAATATATAGAAGAGAAAAGGACTAACGTGAAAACATTAAAATTGATCATGATGATGGCAATGGCATCGCTATTAACGGCATGTTTACGCGTAGAAGTCGCTACGCCAGATAAGCCAATTAACATCAATATGAATGTTAAGATTGAACATGAAATCCAAATTAAAGCTGACCGACAAGTCGAAGAGTTATTGAAAGAAAACAGCGATCTATTCGGTGAGGTACCTGCAAAATGATGAACTGGTTTAAAGTCGTCACGTTATGTTCCACATTAAGCATATTTTCTGCATTTGCTCTGACGGTGGAAGAAGGTAAAACTCACGGTCTGGTAGGGGAAACCTTATCGGGATATTTGGCGGTAATTGACCAAAGTAGTGCAGATGCAAAGCAATTGGTTGAACATATCAATACTGAAAGAAAAAACCGATATACAGAAATTGCAGATAAAAATGGGCTTAAAACCAACGATGTCGCAAGAATGGCAGGGCAAAAATTGGTTGAACGTGCACCCGCGGGAGAATATGTACGCGGTATTAATGGGCAATGGATGCTGAAAAAATAAAAATGCGCACTATTTTTAATTTTAGATGAAATAAGTGCGCATTATTTTCGATGCTAAATTAAGAACCAGCAATAAAGCGTTATTTAACGAGGCATACTGTTAAGCAATCAGTGAATCAATATGGTTTTTCGCATGTGATTGCGCTTTCTCTGCTGATTCAGCGCCTAACGAGGTGCCTTCCGCGAAAACAAATTCAATGTCTTTAATCCCAATGAAATTCAAAAATAGGGTGATGTAAGGCACCATGATATCCGTTGGTGTATCTTTATAAATCCCGCCTCGGCTAGTCAGAACATATGCACGCTTATTGGTTAATAAACCCACAGCACCTTGTTCGGTATATTTAAAGGTGTGACCAGAGCGGGCGATGAAATCAAAGTAATGTTTCAGCTGAGAAGGCACTGAAAAATTGTACATCGGTGCGGTGATCACTAAAACATCGCTTTGTTTAATCTCATCAATGAGTTGATTTGATAGGTTTAAATGTGCTTGTTGCTGCTCAGTTTTAGTGTCAGTAGGTGCAAAAGCTGCTAAAATTTCGCCATCAATCGCAGGGATCGGCTGGTTAACTAAATCTCGAACTACAAATTCATCATCGGGATTTTTTTCTTGCCACTGTTGTACAAAATAATCAGCCATTTTATTGCTGTGTGAATAATCTGCCAAAATGCTTGATTTCAATAGTAGTACTTTACTCATTATTTTCCTCGAAATTCATGTGTCTATCTCATCGGATAATGATGATACTCGGTATGTGGCAGATTAATAGGAAGAAATTTAGAAGTCATACTTCAAAAAAACTGATGGTATTTGTATGAAATAACTAAAATCATAAAATAAACCTAAATATTATCTTTAGCCACCACATGATTATAGGTTGATGAGTGGCGTTATAATGAATTGAAAAATAAGGATTTAAGAATGGACCCCATTCTATCAGCATTACATGCTGACATTGAACAAACATCACTGCGTGATCAATGGCAACTGAAGAAACGCCTTCACGGCATTGCAAAAATACAAGATCAAAAATCTCGTATGGCAGTTATCGAAGTCATCAAAGGGGATATTGAAAAGGCAAAACAGAAGGTTGAGAAAAAACGTCTGAATATGCCGAAAATTGTTTACCCTGAAAACTTACCAGTTAGCCAAAGAAAACAAGCTATTTTTGATGCGATTAATCAGCATCAAGTGGTGATCATTGCCGGTGAAACGGGGTCAGGTAAAACCACGCAGATCCCTAAAATTTGCTTAGAGCTGGGTCGCGGCGTGAAGGGCTTTATTGGTCATACTCAGCCAAGAAGATTAGCGGCTCGCTCGGTGGCTTCGCGCCTTGCACAAGAGTTAGAGTGTGAACTAGGCACAAATGTCGGTTATAAAGTCCGCTTTAGTGACCAAGTGAGTGATACCACCCAAGTTAAATTAATGACGGATGGTATTTTACTGGCGGAATTGCAGAATGATAAATTGCTGCTGCAATACGACACAATCATTATCGATGAAGCCCATGAGCGCAGTTTAAATATTGATTTTATTTTAGGTTATTTACGTCAATTATTGCCTAAACGTCCTGATTTAAAAGTCATTATTACATCAGCGACGATTGATCCAGAACGGTTCTCTCGACACTTCGGTCATGCGCCAATTGTTGAAGTTTCAGGACGAACATACCCAGTTGAAGTGCGTTATCGTCCAATTATGGGGGATGATAATGACAGTGAACGTGACCAAATTGACGGTATTATCGATGCCGTTAATGAATTAGGACGTGAAAGTGCCGGCGATATTCTGATTTTCATGAGTGGTGAGCGAGAAATTCGTGACACCGCTGATGCACTATCCAAGCTACAGCTGCGCCATACGGAAGTCTTACCGCTATTTGCACGGTTATCTAACAGTGAGCAAAACCGAATTTTCCATCCTCATGGTGGTCGCCGAATTATTCTCGCAACGAACGTGGCAGAAACCTCACTGACGGTTCCGGGGATCAAGTATGTGATTGATACGGGTTATGCACGTATCAGCCGTTATAGTTATCGCACCAAGGTACAACGCTTACCGGTCGAAGCGATTTCACAAGCCTCTGCCAATCAGCGTAAAGGGCGATGTGGTCGTGTTTCGGACGGTATCTGTATCCGCTTGTATTCTGAAGAGGATTTCTTATCTCGACCGGAGTTTACCGATCCTGAAATCCTAAGAACCAACCTGGCGTCGGTCATTTTACAGATGACCTCAATCGGACTTGGGGATATCGCGGCATTTCCATTCGTTGAAGCACCGGATAAGCGTAATATTCAAGATGGAGTCAAATTACTGGAAGAGCTTGGTGGGATCCAACCTCACAAAGATGCAGATAAAGGTTATCGATTAACCGATATCGGACGCCAGCTAGCACAGCTCCCCGTTGACCCGCGTTTAGCGCGAATGGTGATTGAAGCCAGAAAGTATGGCGCGGTACGCGAAACAATGGTGATCGTTTCGGCATTATCGATTCAAGATCCCCGCGAAAGACCGCTTGATAAACAGCAAGCTTCTGATGAAAAACATCGACGTTTCCATGATAAGCAATCGGATTTTCTGGCATTTTTAAATCTGTGGGATTATTTAAAACAGCAGCAAGAAGAATTATCTAACGCACAATTTAGAAAAATGTGCCGTCAGGATTTCCTTAATTATTTGCGAATTCGCGAGTGGCAAGATCTCTACACGCAGTTGCGCCAAGTCGTGAAAGAACAAGGGTTTGCTATCAACAGCGCACCAGCAGATTTTCGCAGTATTCATGTCTCGCTATTGGCAGGGTTACTCTCGCATATTGGTCAGAAAGACGCTGAAAAACACGAGTTTACGGGAGCGAGAAATGCGAGATTTACTATCTTCCCAGGTTCAGGTTTATTCAAAAAACCACCGAAGTGGACGATGGTTGCTGAACTGGTTGAAACATCAAAGCTTTGGGGACGGATTGCGGCTTCGATTGATCCTGAATGGATTGAACCTCTAGCCGAGCATTTAGTAAAACACCACTATAGCGAACCCCATTGGTCAAAATCAGAAGGTGCTGTCACAGCATCGGAAAAAGTGACTTTATACGGGTTACCGATTGTTGCTTCACGCCAAGTCAATTATGGCTCGATTGATCCATTATTATGCCGCGAACTATTTATTCGTCATGCGCTGGTGGAAGGTGATTGGAATACCCGTCACGCGTTCTTTAGAGCTAACCTAAAACTGTTATCAGAAGTGGAAGATCTGGAACACAAATCACGTCGCCGTGACATTTTAGTGGATGACGAAACGCTATTTGCGTTTTATGACCAGCGTATCCCGAATGATGTGATTTCCTCTCGCCATTTTGATAAATGGTGGAAAACTGCATCAAAACAGCAACCGGATTTGCTCAGTTTTGAAAAAAATATGCTGATCAAAGAAGATGCAGGGAATGTATCGGCGCTTGATTACCCGAATTATTGGCATCAAGATGATCTTAAATTCCGTTTAAGCTACCAGTTTGAACCAGGCACTGACGCCGATGGAGTCACTGTTCATATCCCATTAGCCATTTTGAATCAGGTACAAAATGTGGGCTTTGATTGGCAAGTACCGGGTCTGCGCCATGAATTAATCGTTGCGTTAATCAAATCATTGCCTAAACCTATCCGTCGTAATTTTGTGCCTGCACCAAACTATGCATCTGCATTTTTGGAACGAGTTCCGACCCCAGAAGGTAGCGTGTTAGATAAGCTAGAGCGCGAACTGCGTCGAATGACGGGGGTAACGGTCGAGCGTGAGGCTTGGCAATTAGATCAACTCCCAGTGCATTTAAAAATGACCTACCGAGTGGTGAATGACAAAAATAAAACCGTCGCGGAAGGGCAAGATCTGGATGCTTTAAAAGACAGCCTCAAAGAAAAAGTGCAAGAGACATTGTCCGAGGTTGTGGATGATGGTATTGAACAAAGCGGCTTGCATATTTGGAGTTTTGGCGAGTTACCACAACGTTATGAACAAAAACGTGGAGGGTATTCAGTTAAAGCCTATCCAGCGTTAGTGGATGAAAAGAACAGTGTGGGGATCCGTGTTTTTGAAACCGAATTTGAACAACAGCAAGCAATGTGGGGCGGAATTCGGCGATTATTACTCTTGAATATTCCATCGCCAATCAAATATTTGCATGAAAAGCTGCCGAATAAATCCAAATTGGGGCTCTATTTTAACCCTTACGGTAAAGTGCTTGAGTTAATTGATGACTGTATCGCGTGTGGTATTGATCAGCTGATTGCAACTTATGGCGGCGCGGTATGGACTGAAGAGCAGTTCGAATCATTAAAAGAGTACGCGAGAGCGGAATTGAACGATGTGGTTGTGAATATCGCCAAGCAAGTTGAGCAAATCTTAACGGCGGTATTTGCTATCAATAAACGGTTGAAAGGCCGCGTTGATTTTTCGATGGCGCTCGCATTGTCTGATCTCAAAGCTCAAATGTCAGGATTGGTATTTAAAGGGTTTGTGACAGAGCAGGGCTGGAAGCGATTACCGGATATTTTGCGTTACTTAAACGGAATTGAACGCCGATTGGAAAAGTTAGCCATCGATCCAAATCGTGACCGTGCTCAGATGAGCAAAGTTGAACACGTACAAACCATGTGGCAGCAGTGGATGAGTAAACTAACGCCACTACAAAAGCAGTTACCGGAAGTACAGGAAGTTCGCTGGATGATTGAAGAGTTACGAGTGAGTTTATTCGCTCAACAGCTTGGAACGCCATACCCGATATCGGATAAACGGATCATTCAAACCATGGAAAGTTTAACGCAGCAACTATAGCTAGGGGTCAATGATAGCGTTAGGCTGGTTGTAATTTATTGTTTAATAAGATAAAAATTCGCGATGTGGTAACGGTACCGCTCGCGCATTTTTTATTGTGAAATTATTAATTACGGATAAGCTTTACTACCCAACCCCATTTTAGTTACAACATACTAATGGTTTTTACCATTCCTACATTAACAACTGAGTTGTCTGCAATATATTTGCCTT
This sequence comes from Providencia sp. JUb39, assembly GCF_012272845.1. Taxonomy (NCBI): domain Bacteria; kingdom Pseudomonadati; phylum Pseudomonadota; class Gammaproteobacteria; order Enterobacterales; family Morganellaceae; genus Providencia; species Providencia sp. JUb39. The sequence goes on from NZ_JAAWXD020000001.1 coordinate 1,968,570, forward strand.
GCTAGTGTGGTTTGGGACTTATCGTTTTTTGAATTTCTGTATTGGTGAATAGTCATTCAAAAACTACATCACCAAAAGGATGATAATTGTAAAAAGCGAGGAGGTTGGTCAGGGGGAAAGAAGATAATACAAAGCGAGCTAAATTCAATACGTTAAATTTAGCTCGCGACTAAAAAGTGGATTAAGCTAATAGGGAATATAACGCTGGCACTGAGGCTATCGCAATTCCAAATGCTAAGATTTTCTCTATTAACTTCAGTGGGGCTTTTGCTGTTTGCTGTGAACGGGCATACAGAAAAATAATGATCCCCGGCGCATAGAGCACCACAGAGAGCATTAAGTTAATCAATCCAGATGCGTACAACAGCCATAATCCATAGACAGCAGCAACAAAACCAACTGCGAGCAGGGCTTTGCTATGACGTTGATAAGCAACTTTGACTAAGAAGGCACCGACTAAAAAGTAAGGAACCAAAATCATCTCTGAAGCGATAGTCAGCAGAGTATTGTAGTTACTGCCACTTAACCAAATTAGCACTAATGATAGTTGAACAGCACCGTTGGTGAACCATAACGAGGAAGATGGTGCATCATTCTTATTTAATTTATTGAAAATTTTAGGGAATGATTGGTATTGTGCGGCAATATACGGAACTTCAGCCGCCATAATTGTCCAGCTCAAATAGGCACCACAAACAGAGATAATCAAACCTGCGGCAATAATGATGTCACCGCTAGAGCCAATTAAAGAGACCATTAAAGTCGCCATCGACGGGTTTTTAATCTCAGCCAGATCGGCACGAGGCATGATCCCAAGAGATAAAAGCGTGACAAGAATATAGATAATTAATGCGGAGCTTACCGCAAAAATGGTAGCTAGACCGACATCACGGCGGTTTTTCGCCCGAGCGGAGACGACGACCGCCCCTTCAATACCAATAAAGACCCACAGAGTGATTAGCATGGTGTCTTTTACTTGTTCCCAAACGGGAATGCCAAGGTCAATACCGCTAAAATCGGCATCAAAAATATCGAGCTTGAAGGCAAAGAATGCGAGTACGATAAATAACCCAAGAGGGACTAATTTCGCCATCGTAGCGAGTTTGTTGATCCCCGCCGCAGTTTGCACACCGCGAAGAACTAAGTAATGCACAACCCACAGTAAGATAGATTCACCGATTAGAGCTTGCCAAGTATTACCATCGCCAAACACAATGTTATCCGGTGTATCGGTGAAGAAGCTGATCGCGGCAAAGACAATTACTAAATAGGAAACGTTGGCGACAACAGCACACAACCAATATCCCCAAGCAGAACAAAAGCCAATAAACTCACCAAATCCTACCTTTGCATAAGTAAATATTCCGCCATCCAGGTCAGGACGAATTCTGGAAAGGAGTAAAAGAGAGAATGCAAGAAATAAGATCCCTACGCCCGTGATGGACCAGCCGATAATTAATGCTAATGGGCTTGCCACTTCAGCCATATTCTGAGGAAGGCTAAATACACCAGCACCAACCATTGAGCTAAGAACTAGCGCGGTGAGTGCAGTAAGGCTTAATGTATTTTTCAATGTATATCCTGGTTGTTGTGCAATCAAAAGTTAAAATCACGTTAAGATAGCAATGCTATAAATGGATTCACTGTCACAGCTTTTAAATCCAGTTGGATCACCTGCTAAATTAGAGTGTGGATTCTACGAATGAAATGCGCCAGATGCAATGGGAAAATATGCACAGAACAAGATGTTTTATTCACTTTCGCTATTTATGGTAAATAGGCTCACATTTTATAAAGTGCTAATTTGAGCTGTTCAGGAATAGGTATCAGGAAGTAGGGCAATGCAAACAAAAAAAGCCAGCTTAATATTTAAGCTGGCTTTCATAATAAAGTAGAGCTATCGACTATTTGAATAGGTCTGCACTGATTGTGACGCTGCCACCATTCGACTGCCATTCACGAGTGATATGGTAGTATTTTGCACCTTTAGCTTCTGCACGTTTGGCGATTTGATAACGAACTTCTGGGGTATTAGTGTAATAACCGGAGAAGGTAATGGAATCAAATGGGACCATCATGGCTGCTGCTGTTTTGTTCACTTCTTCAATGACATAACCACTTGGTAATGTCACGCTAGTACGACCCGGCTGGCTTGAGGACGTTTCGAAGAAACGACCAACAGCTTCGGTTGGTTCTTCTGAGCTTGCAACGCCTGGGATCAGAACTTTATCGGCAGCTTCACCACCCTGCGCTAACAACGCACGACCCGCCTCTGAATCAGCAGGAACAACTGCTTCTTCTTTTTGAATTTGGCGCTTAGGTGCATCTTTCTTATAGATATATGCGGTTGCTAAAGTGTTACCACCGTCATTCATGGCTACGTTGCGAACCACATAAAATGAGGCTGCATCTTTTTCTTTGGCTTTTTTCGCGATTGCTTCGTATAAGTCAGGTTCAGATGGGTAGAAACCACTTACAGTGACGGCATCAAAAGGCTGATACACTTTTGCGTCCGCTTTAGACATTTCTTCAACACCACCGAAAACTCGGCGAGCAGATTCTTCACGTTTTGATGCATCTTTTGCGTACACATCAGCAACAACACGCATGTTGCCACTGTCACCTATATCATCAAGGCTTTGAATGTAAAAGGCATAAGCCCCCATCTTATCAGCCCTACGGGAAACTGCATCGGATGCTTCATAGATAGCATTAAAACGCCCAGTGACGGTTATACGCTCATAAGGTTGTAATTCGGTAGCCTGTTTTGGCGTTAATTCAACAGCCGCCTGTGTAGCGGTTATACTAGTTAATGATAGCACCGCGGCTGCGATGACCGTAGTTTTCAGCTTCATACAAAATCCTTCCGCCTTGCGCAATTTATTATAAACATGCTGAATAATAGTTGTAACACATGGCGGTGATTATTACACGTAACTGCCCATGTTGTCGCACTATTTTATTTTTATAAGACACAAATAATGATTGACTAGTCAAATTTACCAGTTTTTTTAAAGTATCCAGTATTTTATTGACCTAAAACTAAGATTTCCACGGTGAATTCCATTTACTGTCTTAGAATCGTGATCAATTATGGATCAATAAGGCTAATTTCAGTAGGTTATTAGAACATTTTACATCTGTTCAACGACAAAATAGGACTTTTCCTTTTGATAAGGCAGTCATTTTTTTGGCGAATAACCTACAACATAGATTACTTCGAGCTTTAAAAAGGGAATATTATGCGAATTGGTATACCAAGAGAACGACTTGCCAATGAAGCGCGTGTTGCCGCTACACCATCAACAGTCACCCAATTGTTAAAATTGGGTTTTTCGGTGTGTGTTGAGCAAAATGCGGGACATTTAGCAAGTTTTGATGATGTAGCTTATGAGCAAGCTGGTGCAGAAATTGTCTCTCGTGAGAGCGCATTTTCTGCGGATATTGTGTTTAAAGTGAATGCACCATTGTCGGACGAAATTCCTTTATTAAAAGAAGGGGCGACTTTAGTCAGCTTTATTTGGCCGGCGCAGAACCCTGAGTTAATGGAGGCATTAAAAGCCCGTAATATCAATGTAATGGCAATGGATGCAGTGCCGCGTATCTCTAGGGCGCAATCGCTTGATGCATTGAGCTCAATGGCAAATATCGCCGGTTACCGCGCGATTGTTGAAGCTGCTCATGAGTTTGGACGCTTCTTCACCGGTCAAATTACTGCAGCTGGTAAAGTACCGCCAGCAAAAGTGATGATCATCGGTGCGGGTGTGGCGGGCCTGGCTGCGATTGGTGCAGCAGGTAGCTTAGGCGCAATTGTTCGCGCATTTGATACTCGCCCTGAAGTGAAAGAGCAAGTTCAAAGTATGGGTGCCGAGTTCCTCGAATTAGATTTTAAAGAGGATGCGGGTAGTGGAGATGGTTACGCGAAAGTGATGTCTGAAGCCTTTATTAAGGCAGAAATGGCGCTATTTGCTGCACAAGCAAAAGATGTGGATATCATTGTAACGACAGCGCTTATTCCGGGTAGACCTGCGCCAAAATTGATCACCAAAGAGATGGTTGAATCAATGAAGCCAGGCAGTGTGGTGGTTGATCTTGCTGCACAAACGGGCGGTAACTGTGAACTGACTCAAGCGGATAAATTGGTTGTCACCGATAATGGTGTCAAAATCATCGGTTACACCGATTTACCAAGCCGTTTACCAACGCAATCGTCTCAGCTCTATGGTACTAACCTTGTTAACTTGATGAAGTTGTTATGCAAAGAAAAAAATGGCGAAATCGCAATTGATTTTGATGATTTAGTCATTCGCGGCGTTACGGTTATCAAGCAAGGCGAAATCACCTGGCCAGCACCGCCAATTCAAGTTTCAGCTCAGCCACAAGCGAAGCCGAAAGCCGTTGAAAAGGTGAAAGCGCCAGAGAAAAAGATGTCACCGGTAACCAAAATGGCGCTGATGGCACTGGCTATCATCTTGTTTGGATGGTTCGCCAACTCAGCTCCAGCCGAGTTTTTATCGCACTTTACCGTCTTTGCGCTGGCTTGTGTGGTGGGATACTACGTGGTGTGGAACGTCACCCATGCGCTGCATACCCCGTTGATGTCGGTCACTAACGCCATCTCAGGGATTATTGTTGTTGGTGCATTGCTGCAAATTGGCAGCGGTGGCTGGGTAAGTTTCTTATCCTTTATTGCGATCTTGATCGCTAGCATCAATATTTTCGGTGGGTTCACAGTAACTCAACGTATGTTAAAAATGTTTCGTAAGGGATAAGGAGTAACTTATGTTGTCAAGTGGAGTTGTGACAGCAGCCTACATCGTTGCTGCTATCCTATTTATTTTCAGCCTTGCGGGGCTATCTCGCCATGAAAGTTCTCAACGAGGGAACACATACGGCATTATCGGTATGGGGATTGCCCTGATTGCAACCATCTTAGGACCTCATAGCGCGAATGTGGGTTGGATGATTGTGGCAATGGTGATCGGTGCCGTAATTGGTATTCGTTTAGCCAAAAAAGTTGAAATGACCGAAATGCCTGAGCTGGTTGCTATTTTGCACAGCTTTGTGGGTTTGGCAGCGGTACTTGTGGGCTTCAACAGCTTTATTGCAAGTGAAGGTCACGCCAGTAGCGTGATGGAAAATATTCATTTAACGGAAGTTTTCTTGGGCATTTTCATCGGTGCAGTCACGTTTACAGGCTCAATTGTGGCTTATGGCAAACTGTCAGGAAAAATGTCATCGAAGCCGATGATGCTACCAAATCGCCATAAGCTTAACCTTGCAGCCTTAGTCGTTTCATTTATTTTGCTGGTTATTTTCGTTAAAACTGACAGCGTTGGCTTACAAGTGTTTGTCATGTTGATCATGACCGCGATTGCATTAGCCTTCGGTTGGCATTTAGTTGCCTCTATCGGTGGTGCAGATATGCCAGTGGTTGTTTCCATGCTGAACTCATATTCAGGATGGGCAGCGGCAGCAGCAGGTTTCATGCTCAGTAATGACTTACTTATCGTGACAGGGGCCTTAGTTGGTTCATCGGGTGCTATCCTTTCTTATATCATGTGTAAAGCAATGAACCGTTCGTTTATCAGTGTTATTGCTGGCGGGTTTGGTACTGATGGTTCATCAACAGGCTCTGAAGAAGAGATGGGCGAATACCGCGAAACGACAGCAGAAGAAGTGGCTGAAATGTTGAAAAACTCAACGTCAGTGATCATCACTCCGGGCTATGGTCTGGCGGTAGCTCAGGCGCAGTATCCGGTGCATGATATTACGGCAAAACTGCGTGAACGTGGTATCAATGTTCGTTTCGGTATTCACCCAGTTGCAGGGCGCTTACCGGGACACATGAACGTACTGTTAGCGGAAGCGAAAGTTCCTTATGACATCGTATTAGAAATGGATGAAATCAATGATGATTTCGCCGAAACAGATACGGTGCTGGTTATCGGTGCGAATGATACCGTGAACCCAGCGGCACAAGAGGATCCAAACAGCCCAATTGCGGGTATGCCTGTGTTAGAAGTTTGGAAAGCAAATAATGTCGTTGTGTTTAAGCGCTCAATGAATACAGGGTATGCAGGGGTACAAAACCCACTGTTCTTTAAAGAAAATACTCAAATGTTATTTGGTGATGCGAAAGCAAGCGTGGATGCAATTTTAAAAGCGCTGTAATTGCTTATCATTGACAATGTAAAATAAAACGCCCTGAATTCAGGGCGTTTTTATATCTGAGTATTTTGTTTTTTATTATTAATCGAATCATGAGTAATTAAGAATGGTCATTAAAAAGACAATAGAAAAAAGCTCATAAATATTTCTATTTATGAGCTTCTAAATTTGATTGTTACTGCCAGCTTAACTAATCATCTGCGGCACTAATAGGGCAAACAAAACCGTCAGGTTTAATCGCTAATAAATCGCATTTTAGCTTATCAATAACATGTTCAGCAGTATTACCTAAGAATGCAGCTGAAAGCCCAGTACGACCTAATATACCAAGTACCACGACACCTGCGTGTAACTCTTCACACATGTCAGGAATGATTTTTTCAGGTAACCCTTCACGAACATAGGTGTATTTCTCATCAATCGCAAATTTCTGCCGCAGGCTTTTCATGGCTATCAGATGCTGACCGCGTAGGGCATTGTTATACAAGCTTGGGTCAAAATCAGGCAGCTCAATGGCAATGTTCATTGGCGCAATCGGGTAAGCGCTAACTAAATGAATTTCCTGCTCTTTAATAACCCGTCGCGCGAGATCTTGGGTTTTCTCAACCAATTTGATATTTAGGTCATCATGGTAAGATTCTTCATTAGAAAGATTCACTGCAACCACAACAGAACCGTGATCTGGCCAAACTTTATCTTTTACCATCCAAACAGGACACGGGCATTTTCTTAATAAATGCCAGTCTAGCGGGGTAAAAATGATGGATTCTAAGTTGTCAGTTTGATGCGCCATTTTCAGTAGAAGGTCATGTTGACCGCTGATCACTTCCTGAATGATGGCTTCATAAGGCTTGTTGTGCCAAATGACTTTAATTTCTATCTCAATACCCGCTTCTAAATAAAAATGGGCTTGCTGTTTGATCCAAGCAGCTTTTTGGCTGATAACCCCTTTGCGCATCGCATTGCGTTCTTCAGGAGAAAGCAGGGTGGTCATGTCATAAGATAGGTCATAGATAGGCAGGAAGGCTTTTATCCGTCCGCCATTACGCTGCACGATATAAACTGCACGCCTTAATGCCGGTTGATCATCCTGATTTGGGTCGATTGCTACTAAAAGATTTTTATAGTTAGCCATGCTGACATCCTCTCAATAAACGGATAGTTCCATCTCTCTAAACTATGTTATTGGGGATAAATACGCAAGAAATGTGATTAAAAAGTAACAACGGATCACAAAGTTTGTGACCCGTTTATAGGAATATTAGCAAGAAACAGGGGATACTTTACCAGCGATATCAGTCAGTTTCGCCATATCGTCGATGGTAATATATTTACCTTTAACGCTGAGCATACCGCTTTTTTGGAAGCGGCCTAACAGACGGCTAATTGTCTCAACGGTTAAGCCAAGGTAATTACCAATATCGCCACGAGTCATGGTGAGTCTGAATTCTCTTGGTGAGAAACCACGCTCAGCAAAACGATGAGATAGGTTAAGAATAAATGCAGCTAAACGCTCTTCCGCATTTTTCTTAGATAATAAGAGGATCATTTCTTGGTCCCCTTTAATTTCACCGCTCATCAGGCGCATAATTTGCTGGCGCAGGTTAGGCATTTTGCCAGATAAATCGTCCAGCGTTTCAAATGGAATTTCACAAACCATTGAAGTTTCTAGCGCTTGAGCAAAACTTGGGTGCTGTGTATGAATAATGGCATCAAAACCAACGAGGTCGCCCGCTAAGTGGAAACCGGTAATTTGCTCATCGCCTTCTTCAGTAATGGTGTAGCTTTTAATTGTGCCAGAGCGAATAGCGTATAAAGAACGTAATTCATCGCCGGCTTTAAATAAAGCTTGGCCTTTTTGAATAGGTTTTTTACGTTCGATAATATTATCGAGTTGATCCAGTTCGTGTTCATTCAGAGTAAAAGGAATACACAGCTGACTAATACTGCAATCCTGGCAATGAATAGCACAACCACCAGACTGGATGCGACGAACAACTCTTTTTTCTGGGATCATATTAAATGCTCAATCAGGTTAAAATTATTGATATGAGTCAATTTTAGCATAAGATAATTGATCAGGTAAGGGCTATATAAGACAGAAACGAGTTATTAAATAAAAAAGCAAAGAATGCTAAATTTACCAATCTAATAGATTCAGCAGATCATGCTAATTTACGGGATATTCGCAATTTCATGATTTGACATATATTAAATACATAAATTTAATATATAAAAAGAGGGACAAAAAACTTAATAAAAACACGTTTTATTTTACGTCATTTATTAGCATTAAATTAACACAAGAATAAACAGAAAAATATCATTTTTTCCTATTAACTTATAAAAAGAGGTCATAATGAATAACAATTTGATGTCGTTGCCACCATTAATGACAGCTGTCGACATTATTGATCCAAGCGTTTCAGATGAACTGCAGCTAATAGAAATTCCGCTCCCTAAACTCCTTCCTGGTCATTTAATCGTTAAAGTGGAAGCCTCAGGTGTTAACCGTCCTGACATTTTCCAACGCAAAGGCTCATACCCACCACCGCCAGATGCTTCACCAATCATGGGACTTGAGGTATCAGGTACAGTTGTGGCTAAAGCTGATGATGTAACAACGTGGGCGATAGGCGACCGAATTTGTGCACTTGTAGCAGGTGGTGGTTACGCAGAGTACTGCTTAGTGCATCAGGATATTGCTTTGCCATTAGGAAATTTATCCTTTGAAGAAGGGGCTGCTATCCCAGAAAACTTTTTTACTGTTTGGGCGAATATGTTCCAGATTGGGCAGTTGAAACAAGGGGAAACAGTACTTATTCATGGTGGTACCTCGGGTATTGGTAGTGTCGTCATCATGTTAGCAAAAGCCTTTGGTGCCACGGTGATAACGACGGTTGGCTCAGAAGATAAAGCGATAGCGGCGAAATCACTTGGTGCGGATTGTGTGATTAATTACCGAACAGACGATTTTGTTAAAGTGACTCAGGAGTATACAAATCATCATGGTGTGAATATGGTCGTCGATATTATTGGTGGCGACTATGTCAGTAAAAATTACGTAGTAGCCGCAAAATTTGGACGGATTATCCAAATTGGCATGATGAAAGGAAACCCAACTCAGCTGAACATGATGCCAATGATGGTAAAACGTTTAACCCACACTGGATCGACAATGCGCTCTCGAAGTAATGAAGAGAAAGCGCAAATCGCAAAAGAGCTGCATCAGCAAGTTTGGGGAATGTTACAGAATGGTAAGATAAAACCAATAATTAACAAAATATATACATTGTGTCAGGTGGATCGTGCACATCACCATATGGAGTCAGGGGATTTGATTGGTAAAATTATTTTAGTAAACAGGTAGCTACGACTTAACTATTTTTTAATCTTTATATAATTAGATAATAATCACGTAGGGTATTATTTGTTATTTATAACAAATAATTTACATTATCAAGTCTTTTGAGCGTAAATATCTCTTTACAGATGATTAATTTTTGAATTTTTGTGCCTGTCCACAAATCCGAACAAAATTAAGATGAGTTTGTTAATGTTTTAATGAAGATGGATTATATCTATAGACAAGTTGGCTCATTAACGGCTTGTCTACTACTGAATATAGGTTAAGGATATAAGTCTAGTCATATCATTAACAAGTTGTCATTCGACACAGACATCCCCCCGTTATTGCACTTTCCAATGATAATAAGTTGAGTAACTTAATGCAGCTGGTGCCAGCCAGCTGTAGTTGAAGGTGTAGTGATAATGAATAATTTTAAAAATAAGAACATGAACGTAGATGCGTTGTTCCTCGGACCTAAATCTGAAAATGCGGTATTTTTCAGAGAAATGATGGAATATGCAGTGACTGAGCATATGCATTGGCGTTCTGGTTATCATCCTGAAGATCCCGATTTAATTACTACCGTCGATAGATATGCACCGGAATATCGGGATACGTTATATCGCACTGAAGGTATCCTTAATCAGCTTTCCTCAAAGTTGAAAACTACGTCAGTGCCTTGGTTTTCACCGCGTTACATGGGGCATATGAACGCGGATACTTTGATGATCTCCAATCTCGCGTATGTCATGGCTATGATGTACAACCCAAATAACTGCGCACAAGAATCTTCACCGACAACGACGGTATTAGAAATCGAAGCGGGGTTAGATTTATGCGGTATGTTTGGGTATGACGTGCAAAAATCTTGGGGGCACATTACCTCGGGTGGCACAGTAGCTAACTACGAAGGGTTATGGGTCGCGAGAAATATCAAAACCTTACCTTTAGCCATGGCATCCCACCCTCAAGCCAAACAACTCTTAACGGATGTTTCAGAAAACGCGTTACTGAATATGCGTACCAGTGATGTATTGGATCTGATTGATGAGTTGAAAAAGCAAGGGCTGTTTGAAGAGATCCGTAATCTGACTTGCCGAGGCACCGGCGTTGAACAAGGTAAACTCGGTAAATTATTAGTGCCGCAATCCAAGCATTATTCGTGGATGAAAGCGATGGATATCTTAGGGTTAGGGCAACAAAACATTGTTCAACTTCCCGTTGATAAACGTTATCGCACGGATGTTTCGCAAATGCGTGACATTGTTTTCTCATTGATTGAAAAAGGCGAGCCTATTCTTGCAGTGGTCGCTGTTGTAGGTACCACTGAAACAGGTGCTATTGATAACGTCGCTGAAGTCATTAAATTACGCGAAGAATGTGAGCAACGCTTTGGCGTTTCATTCTATGTGCATATTGATGCGGCGTATGCAGGTTATGCCTGTGCAATGTTCCGTGATGAAAACAACCAATTCCTTGAATATGATGCGCTTATTGCACGTTACCATGACGAAGGTGTTTTCCCGCCAGATATCGTTTGGCCAAAGCCTGATGTTTATCAGAGTTTCCGAGCTTTAAACCAAGCTGACTCCATCACAGTCGATCCGCATAAAGTCGGTTTTATCCCTTATGCTGCTGGGGCGATTTGTATGAAGGATAAACGCATTGTCGATTTGATTTCCTATCATGCTGCCTATGTGTTTGAAGAAGTGAAAGAAAGTAGTCGTAAAACCGATAAACAACAGAATGTATTACTGGGTTCATCGATTATGGAAGGCTCAAAAGCTGGTGCGACGGCAGCGGCGGTATGGGCTGCACATCGGTTAGTTCCGCTGAACTTATTGGGGTATGGCAAAGTCATTGCGGCTGGGGTAACAACCGCCAATTGGATGATTGAAAAAATCAATGCCAGCGAGCCGTTTGTGATTGATGGGCGTGAGTTTACATTGGCAGCGATGCCTGCACCGGATTTCCACATGATCAATTTTATGTTCAGGGAAACGGGAAATACCTCATTAGAGAAACAAAACCAGTTAAATAAACGTTTGTATGAACTCTGCTCTTATGCAGCAGGACGTACTTATGCAAATGATTTTTTAACGTCGTCAACATCACTAACCCATGAAGAGTATGGTGATAATCCTCAGAATCTGTGTCTAGAGGCGAATTTCAAGGAAGAGGAATGGCATAAAGTCCATTCAATTTATGTATTAAGGGCCGCAATTATGACCCATTGCCTGCGTGATAAACAGCACTTCGATAACTACTGGAATGAATTAAGAAATATCTTTGAAGACAAACTACAACAGCTCATTGATGAAGAAAATAAACGTAATCATTCCATCCAAAAAGTTAGTGTTTAATTAATTTTGTTAGGATCTCAATATGAAAAATCGCACACTTGGTAGTGTTTTTATTGTTGCAGGTACTACGATCGGCGCTGGAATGTTGGCAATGCCAATTGCAGCGGGAAGTAATGGGTTTTCAGTCAGTTTGGTGATGTTGTTTGGTCTGTGGGCGCTAATGTGCTACACCGCATTATTGCTGGTGGAAGTTTACCAGCATGAATCCCATGAAACAGGGATAGGTAGCGTTGCTCAGCGCTATTTAGGCTCGAGTGGGAAGTTCATCACGGGTTTTAGTATGATGTTTTTAATGTATGCCTTAACCGCCGCCTATGTGACGGGAGCAGGGCAAATCATTACCTCCAATCTGAAAGGCAGTTTTGCCATTGAAATGGCAGACTGGATGGGCATTGTCGTCTTTACCATTATTGGAGGTGGTGTTGTTTGTTTTGGTACTTCATCCGTCGATTTTATTAACCGCATATTGTTTACCGCGAAAATCGTCTTTTTAGTGATCATTCTGGCAATGATGTTCCCGCATGTGGAACAGTTAAATTTATTGTCAGCACCAACCGATAAAATTTTGATCCTCGCGGCTATCCCAGTCTTCTTTACCTCATTTGGTTTCCACGGAAGTGTGCCAAGTGTCGTGAAATATATGGGCGGTGATGTCAAAAAACTGCGAATTATCTTTGTGTTAGGAAGTGCGATTCCGCTAGTTGCTTACATTTTATGGCAAATCGCTACGCTGGGTAGTATTAGCACGAATACCTTTGTGGGAATTTTAGCTGAGAACTCTGGGTTAAATGGACTATTGGAAGCCATTAAAGCAGTTGCGCAGTCAGGTAAAACTGAATTCGTCGCGCAAATGTTTATGAGCCTTGCATTAGCCACATCATTCCTTGGGGTTGCGTTAGGTTTGTTTGACTTCTTAGCCGACCTGTTTAAGCGCCAAGATAATGCATCTGGGCGTATTCAAACCGGGCTGATTACCTTTTTACCTCCGCTTGTTTTCGCATTGTTTTACCCGAAAGGTTTCGTGATGGCGTTGGGTTATGCGGCAATCGCGCTGTCTATCTTAGCGTTATTACTGCCAAGTGCGATGGCTCTGAAATCTCGCCATGTTAACCCTCGCAAATATCAAGTACTTGGTGGTAAGCCAGCATTAGTGATTGTGTTCCTGTGTGGTATCGCAGTTATCGGCATCCAGCTCGGTATTGTCTTCAAAGTTCTGCCGGATATTGGCTAACACTAACGAGTTATTGTTTTGATTTAGAAAGCCAGTTCTCTCGCAGAACTGGCTTTTTTCATTTACTTGGATCACTAAAAACACTTTTTGTACTCTAAGACGCTAATTTTCTCGCTATCATAATGATAATGGTTATCATTAGCACGTATTGATAAAAACAGATATATCTAATTCTGGCATTATTCAGAAAATCAATTATGATATTAGATATATCGGTTTTTAATTTTTTGCACATTTACTGAGAGACCAAATGGACAATCCAAAAAACCTCGATACATGTCTATGTGAGGGTAAAAGTGTTCGGCGCATGTTTAATCCAAAACAGCTGCGTATTTATATTTTGCATTTACTCGTAGATGGCGCGAATTATGGTTATGAACTGATAAAAAAAATCAGTGAGGAAACAGCTGGATTTTATTGCCCAAGCCCTGGCGTGATTTATCCGACACTGACATTACTGGAAGAACTGAATTTTATTTCAACCAGTAAAGAAACGGGTAAAGGGCGTAAATGCTTTGCTATCACGCCGGAAGGCCGCTGCTTTTTACTTTTAAAAGCGGACATTCTGGCTGAAGTTAAAATGAAGCTAAATTATGCACAAGAGCTGAAAGCGGGTAACCAATTTGCCAATGAAATTGAGTTAGCGGTAGATAAATTCAAATCATTACTCCGGCATAAAATTGTGTTACAGCAGTTATCAAAGCAAGAATCGGCTCAAGTGGTGGATATTATCAACCAAGCCGTAAAACGAATTGAGCAAATGAATGAGGCACTATTAGTTTCTGAAAATAACGTAGTCTCGGAAAATAATGCCGTTTTAGAAGAGAACGCAGTAGAAGGAAAATAACATGGCAAAAACCCGTCATATTATCCAAGTTAAAGAGCAAATTCATATGAAAGAGACCATGCAGCCAGAACAAGTGATGCAGCCGGAAGAAAATAAGCAAATTGAGCCAAAAGAAGAACAGGCAGATTCCGCGCCGAAGAGTAAGGTTAAATTTAAAGAGGTGGTTTGTCCTAGTGTGCCAATGTCATACTTTAAGCGAGCAAAAAAACAGAAATATTAAGTTGAGTTAGATGTAACACAGTGTGGCAAAACAGTTATTCATAAAATGAGAGTAAATAGGGTGATTGACCCCATTTCACCGATAAGGATTTGCGTTACTTTATTAATAATTATTTTGTCACGGTATTGTTTTGTTATTGAAGTAATGAAAAGCCCCTAGTACATGTTGGCATCTAGGGGCTTTATTATTTTAGATCTCTAGCAAAGTTTGAATTCGCTTCATTTCCTCAATCCACTGTTGTTGAAGAAGGGGCTTCTGATGCGCAACTTTACGCTGTTTATCCGCAGCCAACTTTTCCTCCAGCTCCAACAGCTGCTCAAGGAGGTCATCTTCATGAGAATGAGGCATGACCCCTTGTGTATTTTCAGAAATTAAACGGGTTTGGCTCTCTTCCAACTCGTTCTCTGAGAAGGCGGATTGTTTCTCTATCTTCTGGTAAATTTCTTCCAGATCCAGATACTCTTCCAAGCGATTATTATGAATATACCAATAACGCTGGCAACTATTTTCAATTAACCATTTATCATGACTAACGACTAACAGCGCCCCTTCGAATTGGGAAATTTGCTCGCTCAGCGCTTCCTTACCTTCAAGATCAAGGTGGTTTGTTGGTTCATCCAGCAAAATTAGCGCATATTGCGCCAAACTTAGCCCAATAAATAACAAACGTGCTCGTTCACCACCGCTTAGCGTTGCCACTTTTTGCTGATGGCGAGAATAGACAAATCCGGCACTGATCAGCGCCATTTTTCGCTGTTCATCGGTGAGAGGGGCAAAATTCCGCAATGCATCGATTAAACTATCATGGTCATCTAACTGTGCTAATTGCTGATCATAATAACCCACTGAAATCGTTGGATGGAACTTTAGCTGAATTTCATAACGCAGGTCAGCGAGGTATTGCTGCCAAATCAAACGCAATAGCGTGGATTTTCCGCAACCATTGGCGCCCATAATGGCAATGCGGTCACCGCTTTTCACTTGCGAAAAAGGGACTGAAAATAGAAATTGCCCATCCGGCGTGGTGACTTGCGTATTATCCAATTCAAGCACTCGATCCGCAGGAATCGCTTTCCCATTCAGTAACAATTGCCATTGATAGCCTTCAGTGAGGTCTGTTTGATCCTCTTTTAAACGATCTATCTGTTTTTCCATTTGCTTCGCTTTTCGAGCAAGCCCTTCATTGTCATAAACTTTGCCCCAAATCGCTAACCGCTTGGCACTTGAAGAAATACGGTCAATTTCCTTTTGCTCGGCGTTAAAACGATGCTCATCGGCGCGGTCGGTTTCTGCTAATGCTTGGCGTGCTTGGCTGCATGGAAGCCGATAAAAATGTAGAGTTTTATCTCGCAAAATCCACGTACTGTTTGTCACCTTATCCAACAAAGATTGGTCATGAGAAACCAAAACAAAGCTACCTTTCCAACTTTGAAGAAAATTCCCTAACCAAATAAGGGTAGGTAAATCCAGATGGTTACTCGGTTCATCTAACAGCAATAAATCAGGCTGGCTGATTAACGCGCGTCCTAACAGTAAACGCGTATGTTGACCGCCACTAATGGCATTTGCCGATTGCTCCCACTGATGAGGTGCAAACCCTAATTCCGTTAATAACACTTCCGCTCGCCAACGTTCAGAAACATGTTCTTGTATAGGCAGTTTTTGCAGTAGCGCATCTATCAAAGTTAATGGCGCGACTTCCGCAGGAAGATGCTGCTCGATATATGCAGTAACACAATGATTGGCATAGGTAATTTGCCCACTATTTGGCGATAACTGGGAGGTTAAAAGCTTCAATAAGGTACTTTTACCGCTACCATTGTGACCAATCAGACCAATACGGTCACCTTGCAATAAAGTGAAGCTGATATCAGACAGTAATGAGGTGGTGGATGTATCGTAGTTTAATGATTTTACAGATAATAATGTGCTCATAGCTTACTCAAATTCTAGGCGTAAAAACGCCGGGTATTGTCGATACGACAACCCAGTAAGCTGAGAAAAGACTCTTTAGCTGCTTTGCTCAGGCAGGGTTATCGCAGTGTAACACTGTGAAAGCCTGAGCTCTGGCGATTACCAAAGAAGTGTGAGTATTCAATAAGATCACACAACAGCATAAGATTAGCCTCCTTTTTTATTTTCAATATTTCGGTTGAACAATGGGCGGATGATAGCAAAGAGGGGGATTTTAGAGCAATAGCAATAATTCATTCTGTTTATCTGTCGTTATAAATCATTCTTATAATGCTTATGTTGTGATGAATAAAACTGCTGAGCGTTAGGGTTTAGCGCCATCGATGGTTAAAATTGAGCCTCAAACAACAAGAGAGATAATAATGGATATACAAATTAGAACGGCAACCCGTGAAGATGCCCCGTTGATTTTAGAGATGATTATTGAGTTAGCCGTCTATGAAAAAGCGCGTCATGAAGTAAAAGCCAGTGTTGCTGATATTGAGAACTCATTGTTCGCACCAGATTCCAAAACCGAAGCATTACTGTGTTACGTTGACGGTAAACCTGCTGGTTATGCCGTATTTTTTACCAGTTATTCAACATGGTTAGGCAATAATGGGATTTATTTAGAAGATTTGTACGTTTCACCCGAGTGCCGTGGCGCGGGGGCCGGGAAAAAGCTTCTCAAACACATTGCGAAATTGGCTTTTGAACGTCAGTGTCAGCGTTTAGAGTGGAGCGTATTAGATTGGAATCAGCCAGCCATTGATTTTTACCAAAGTATCGGTGCACAACCACAAGACGAATGGGTGCGATATCGTATGGATGCTGAAACAATTGCGAAGTTTGCCAATTAATTTGCTAGCAAAGCGATATTAACTGCTAAAAAACATTAACGTTTAAATAATATTTTTATCACCAAACCAAAGCCAGCAAATAACGTTGCTGGCTTTATTGTTACTTTTTTATATTCCTATCTACACTTGAAACAATCCCTTTTTTCGAGTGGGTGACTTTTTTGTGATATATAGCGACTTAACCTAAGCTAAATTCTGATAAAGTTATAATAAATAATAAGATAGCCTCGTAAAATGGCTGTTATATAGGCTTTATCCATTATAAAAATAATATAACAATAAAATGTAGATGATATTTATTTCAAGAGAAAACAGTTTTGTGATGTGACTAATTAATTTAATTAACGACCAAAAACAACTGTGGTTCACTAATTTATTCAATGAATAGAGAAGGGATGGTATGAAAATAAATAAGCGCAAATTATCGTTTTATCTTATTTTAGTTCTGGCAATTATGGTGGCCGGATATTATTACTGGAGCCAAAATTCGAGTAGTCTTCCAGAGGGTTTCGCACAAAGTAATGGCAGAATTGAAGCCACCGAGATAGATATTGCGACTAAAACAGCGGGGCGAATCGATACCATCCTGGTCAAAGAAGGGGATTTTGTCCAACAAGGGCAAGAGCTTGCTCGTATGGATACCCGTGCTTTACAGGAACAACTCCATGAAGTACAAGCTCAGTTACGCCAAGCCATTAGTGCGGTTGCCACGGCAGAATCAGGGCTAGTACAGCGCAAAAGTGAGAAACTTGCGGCTCAAGCCGTGGTTCGTCAGCGTGAAGCGGAGCTAGATGCTGCGCAAAAACGATTAAATCGTTCTCGCGTCCTAGTGAAAACTAAAGCGGTCTCTCAACAACAAGTGGATGATGATACTGCACAAATGCAAGGCGCAAAGGCTGCGCTTGAAGCTTCAAAGGCTCAAGTTGCTGCATCTACCGCCGCCATTGACTCTGCACAAGCGGGTATCGTCCAAGCGAAAAACCGCGTAGAAGCCGCAACGGCGACAGAAAGACGTATCACGGCTGATTTAGAAGACAGTATTCTAAAAGCACCACGCAACGGTCGTATTCAATATCGAGTGGCGGAGCCAGGTGAAGTCCTTGGTGCGGGTGGTCGCGTGCTGAACATGGTGGATTTAAGTGATGTGTATATGACCTTTTTCTTGCCAACCGAACAAGCTGGCAAGGTTGCTCTTGGGAGTGAAGTTCATATTATTCTCGATGCCGCCCCGAATATTGTGATCCCAGCCAAAACCTCATTCGTTGCCAGTGTTGCACAATTTACGCCGAAAACAGTGGAAACCCAAAATGAACGTTTGAAACTGATGTTCCGCGTTCGTGCGCGTATTTCTCCTGAATTGCTGGAAAAACACCTTGAATATGTCAAAACAGGCTTACCGGGAAAAGCATACGTTCGCTTAGATGCACAAGCCGCATGGCCAACTGATCTTGAGGTGAGATTACCACAATGACCGATAAATTGATGGATGATGTGATTGTTGATTTACAGCATGTCAGCCAATATTACGGTGATAACTGTGCGTTGGATGACATCACTCTCGCAATTCCTGCTCGAAAAATGGTGGGGCTGATTGGCCCTGATGGCGTGGGTAAATCAAGCTTAATGTCACTGATTGCAGGCGCCCGTGTGATCCAGCAGGGACAAGTCAATGTGCTCAATGGGGACATGCATAACAGTGACCATCGTCGCAATGTTTGCCCCAAAATTGCCTATATGCCTCAAGGGTTAGGAAAAAACCTTTACCATACGCTTTCCGTGTACGAGAACGTGGATTTTTTCGGTCGATTATTTGGGCAATCCAACGAAGAGCGAGCCTATCGCATTCAGGATCTTCTTGAAAGTACTGGGCTAGCTCCCTTTAAAGACCGACCCGCAGGAAAGTTATCGGGTGGGATGAAACAAAAACTAGGATTATGCTGCGCGCTAATTCATGACCCAGATTTATTAATTCTTGATGAACCGACAACGGGGGTTGATCCCTTATCTCGAGCGCAGTTTTGGGATCTTATTGACCGTATTCGAGAACGCCAAACCAATATGAGCGTGCTGGTAGCCACGGCTTATATGGAAGAAGCGGAGCGCTTTGATTGGCTGGTGGCGATGGATGATGGCAAGGTGATGGCAACTGGGCATGCTTCTGAATTAAAAGCCCAAACGGGTTGTGATGATCTCGAAGCGGCCTTTATCGCGTTATTACCCGAAGAAAAACGTGCTGGTCACCAAAAAGTGGTTATCCCTCCTCGAGATACACGAGGTAATGACGTTATCGCTATCGAAGCTCAGGACTTAACCATGCGTTTCGGTAACTTTGTGGCGGTGGATCATGTGAATTTTAAAATTCCGAAAGGGGAGATATTCGGCTTTTTAGGTTCCAACGGGTGTGGTAAATCCACCACCATGAAAATGTTAACAGGCTTATTGCAAGCCAGTGAAGGGCAAGCATGGCTCTTCGGGCAAGAGATTGATCCAAAAGATATTGAAACCCGCAAACGCGTGGGATACATGTCCCAAGCTTTCTCCTTGTACAGCGAATTAAGTGTTCAGCAAAACCTTGAATTACATGCCAAACTATTCCACATTCCCGAAGATAAAATTAACCAGCGCATTGATGAAATGTGTCAGCGTTTTGACTTGGAGGATGTGCGAGAAACACTCCCTGATGACCTACCGCTAGGGATACGCCAACGCCTCTCTTTGGCTGTCGCGGTTATCCACCAGCCAGAAATGCTGATCCTCGATGAACCGACTTCCGGGGTTGACCCCGTCGCTCGGGATATGTTCTGGAACTTAATGGTCGATCTTTCAAGACGTGACGGTGTCACTATTTTTATCTCCACTCACTTTATGAACGAAGCGGAACGCTGCGACCGCATTTCATTGATGCATGCGGGCAAAGTTCTGGATTGTGATACCCCAGAAAACCTGATCAAAAAGCGCGGGTTAGATACCTTAGAAGCCACGTTTATTGCCTATTTGCAGGATGCGGTGGGCGATAAAGATACGGGTAAAGAGACTGCCTCTGAATTTCATGTAGATGCAAAACTGAAAGAGCAAGCGGCGGAAGCGCTCAAAAAACGCTTCAGTTTACGACGCTTATTTAGCTATAGCATTCGTGAAGGTATGGAGTTACGGCGCGATCCTGTACGTTCCACATTAGCGTTATTAGGGACGGTGATCCTGATGTTTATCATGGGATATGGGATCAGCATGGACGTGGAAAACCTACGTTTTGCTGTGCTCGACCGAGACCAAACAGGCTTAAGCCAAGGCTATACGCTGAACTTAGCAGGCTCTCGCTACTTTATTGAGCAGCCTCCATTGCAAGATTATGAGCAGCTCGAATCAGGTATGCGCAGCGGAAAAATCACAGTGGCGATTGAAATTCCACCTAATTTTGCTCGTGATATTGCCAAAGGAAATAATGTTAAACTGGGCGTATGGATAGACGGTGCGATGCCAAACCGAGCGGAAACGGTGCGTGGCTATGTGCAAGCGATGCATTTAGCGTGGCTAAGCTCGATGGCGGCACGTCAGCCGGCAGGTGTTGCAGGAATTCCCGCTATTGATATCGAAACACGCTATCGCTATAACCCGGATGTTCGTAGCTTACCGGCGATTGTTCCCGCCGTTATTCCTCTGTTATTGATGATGATCCCTGCGATGCTCAGTGCGCTCAGTGTGGTGCGTGAAAAAGAGCTGGGTTCAATTATTAACCTTTATGTCACCCCGATCACCAAATTAGAATTCCTGCTCGGTAAACAACTTCCTTATATTGTTTTAGGGATGTTCAACTTTGTTTTACTTTGCATTTTATCTGTCTATGTTTTTGGTGTGGAATTTAAAGGTAGTTTCTTGTCGTTGAGCTTGGCGGCGTTTTTGTACATCACCATTGCAACCGGAATGGGGCTGTTGATTTCCTGTTTTATGAAAAGCCAAATTGCTGCCATTTTTGGGACCTCAATTATTACCTTGATCCCCGCGACACAATTTTCCGGCATGATAGACCCAGTTTCTTCCTTGGAAGGCATTGGTCGCTGGGTAGGACAGATTTACCCAACATCCCATTTTTTGACGATCACACGGGGAACCTTCTCTAAAGGGCTTAATTTCTTTGATTTACAAGCTTCATTTATCCCGCTAGCCATCACGATCCCGATTGTGATTGGCTTGAGTGTTTATTTCCTGAAAAAGCAGGAGGCATAGGGATGTTTCGTAAAATACAGAATATTTTCAACTTGGGTGTGAAAGAATTACGAAGCTTAGGGCGCGATAAAGCGATGCTGGCGCTGATTGTGTTTGCGTTTACTGTCTCGATTTATTCCTCTGCAACGGTAACGCCGGGTTCGCTGCATAATGCTCCGATAGCCATTGCTGATCAGGATAAGTCCCAACTTTCAAACCGTATCATTAATAGCTTCTATGAACCCTATTTCTTGCCGCCAGCAGATATTGTGCCGAATGAAATTGATGGCTTACTGGATAGAGGGGCCTATACGTTTGCAATTGATATTCCCCCTAACTTTCAACGGGATGTACTTGCAGGGCGCCATCCTCAATTGCAAGTTAATATCGATGCAACACGCATGAGTCAGGCCTTTTTGGGTAATAGCTATATCCAAAATATTACCTTAGGAGAAGTGAACGAATTTTTGGCGAAATACCGCAGCCAAGGGCGTTTACCTGTTGATCTTGAAGTGCGTATGAGGTTCAACCCAAACTTAACGCAGTCTTGGTTTGGTTCGGTGATGGCTATCATTAACAATATTACAATGTTATCGATTGTTTTAACCGGTGCAGCGCTGATCCGCGAGCGTGAACATGGTACCGTCGAGCACTTAATGGTGATGCCGTTAACGCCTTTCGAAATCATGATGTCAAAGATTTGGTCGATGGGATTAGTGGTACTGATTGCCTCGGCAGTCTCGCTGTTGCTGGTGGTGAAAACCTTGCTGCAAGTACCGATTGAAGGGTCGATATTGCTGTTTATGTGTGGGGTTGCGCTCAGCCTGTTTGCCACCACATCGATTGGAATTTTTATGGGGACGATTGCACGCTCAATGCCACAATTTGGTCTATTGATGATCTTAGTGTTATTACCATTAAACATGCTTTCTGGGGGGATGACTGCCCGTGAGAGTATGCCGCAACTGGTGCAAGACATCATGCTAACCATGCCGACAACCCACTTTGTTAGCCTAGCGCAAGCCATTTTATATCGTGGTGCAGGATTCGAAATTGTATGGCCGCAGTTTGTTATTTTAGTGGTCATTGGTAGCGTATTCTTCAGCTTTGCATTAATGCGCTTTCGCAAAACTATCGCCACGATGGCATAGTTTCTATTGCACCAGCTCCCATTAAATTACCTCGAATTATTTCACACAAAACGCTTGCAGATTTTATCTGCAAGCGCTCTAATGCTGCACCTATAAAATACTATGCCTATCAATTTTTAATTAATGATTAGGTTTTGCCTATCAAATCGATAGCAACGACTGATTGGATTAAGTCTCTGCGAAACAGTAACTTAATAGTCAACCAAACAGGAGGACATCAAATGTCATTAATTAATACTCAAATTAAACCTTTTTCTAATCAAGCTTTTAAAGACGGTAAATTTATCGAAGTAACAGAGAAAGATGTTGCGGGTAAATGGAGCGTTTTCTTCTTCTATCCAGCGGATTTCACTTTCGTTTGCCCAACTGAATTAGGCGACATTGCTGACCATTACGCTGAATTCCAAAAAATGGGCGTAGATATCTACTCTGTATCGACTGACACCCACTTTACTCACAAAGCATGGCACGAAAGCTCTGAAACCATCGGTAAAATCAAATACGCGATGATCGGCGACCCAACAGGTGCTCTGACTCGTAACTTCGAAAACATGCGTGAAAACGAAGGTCTGGCTGACCGTGGTACATTCGTTGTTGACCCACAAGGTATCATCCAAGCTATCGAAATCACTGCGGAAGGCATTGGTCGTGACGCTACTGACTTACTGCGTAAAGTTAAAGCTGCTCAATACGTTGCAAGCCACCCAGGTGAAGTTTGCCCAGCTAAATGGAAAGAAGGTGAAGCAACACTGTCTCCATCTTTAGATTTAGTCGGCAAAATCTAATCGATAACCCTCGATAAGAATATTGCAAAATAAGCCACGTTGCAGGCACTAAACACAATTAAGTAAAAGCCTGCAACGGGCTATTCGACGGGTATATGTACCCGATTTTATGACCAAGGGGATTACATGCTCGATAATAATTTACAGGCTCAATTAAAAGCCTATCTGGAAAGATTAACTAAACCCGTAGAGTTAGTTTCGAATTTAGATGACAGCGCAAAATCAATTGAAATAAAACAATTACTTGAACAAATTGCGTCGCTGTCTGACAAGGTGACTGTGCGTGAAGATCACGATGCTGCACAAAGAACACCTTCATTTTTAATCACCAACCCAGGGACTAATATTGGCGTGCGTTTTGCAGGCTCACCATTAGGTCATGAATTTACCTCTTTAGTGCTGGCTCTCCTACAAGTGGGTGGTCATCCATCCAAAGAAGCACAAGAATTGTTGGATCAAGTGAAAGGGCTGGAAGGCGACTTTAACTTCGAAACTTACTATTCATTATCTTGCCATAACTGCCCAGACGTCGTGCAGGCGCTGAACTTAATGGCGGTATTGAATCCGAACATCAGCCATACGGCGATTGATGGTGCGCTGTTCCAAAACGAAATTGACGAACGCAACATCATGGGTGTTCCCGCTGTTTTCTTAAACGGCAAAGAATTTGGTCAAGGTCGCATGACATTAAGCGAAATCGTGAGCAAGGTGGATACCAATGCTGACGCGCGTGCGGCAAAAGCGATTAGCGAACGTGACCCATTTGAAGTTCTGATCATCGGTAGTGGCCCTGCGGGTGCATCCGCTGCGGTTTATACTGCGCGTAAAGGCATTCGTACCGGTGTTATCGGTGAGCGTTTCGGTGGACAGGTTATGGATACTGTTGATATCGAAAACTATATTTCGGTATTAAAAACTGAAGGCGCGATTTTAGCTGGCGCCCTGAAAAATCATGTGGATAGCTACAATGTAGATGTGATTGATGGTCAATCCGTCACTAAGCTTATTCCTGCTGAACAAACTGGCGGATATCACCAAATCGAAACCGCATCAGGCGGTGTGATGAAGGCGCGCAGTATTATTATCGCCACTGGCGCACGCTGGAGAAATATGGGTGTTCCGGGCGAACAAGAGTACCGCACAAAAGGGGTGACGTTCTGTCCTCACTGTGATGGTCCACTGTTTAAAGGCAAACGCGTCGCGGTGATCGGTGGCGGTAACTCCGGTATCGAAGCAGCTATCGATTTAGCGGGTATCGTTGAGCATGTGACAGTATTGGAATTCGCGTCAGAATTGAAAGCGGACTCCGTGCTGCAAGATAAAGCCCGTAGCCTGAGCAATATCGATATTATTTTGAATGCTCAAACGCTTGAAGTTAAAGGCGATGGCAGCAAGATGACTAGCTTAGAGTACAAAGACCGCACGGATGAAAGCGTGCACTCTTTGGAAGTAGCAGGTGCGTTTGTTCAAATCGGTTTATTACCAAATACCAATTGGTTGGGTGATACCGTTGCTCGCAACCGTATGGGCGAAATCGAAGTTGATGCTCGTAACGAAACCAGCGTGAAGGGCGTATTCGCCGCAGGTGACTGTACAACAGTACCTTATAAACAGATTATCATTTCCGCCGGAGAGGGTGCCAAAGCCGCATTGAGCGCATTTGATTACCTAATCCGCACAAGTACCAGAACCGCTGAATAGCTCATAGTTTAGCGGGTTGTAGCCAAAAGGCACTCGGGGGCGAGTGCCTTTTTTTGTGGTTCTAATAATCAAGATAAGTAAGGCAATTTCATTAATATAATTGCTAATCACTTTACCCACACATCCACAACTCTAACCACCACTGGTAGTAATTGAGTCAATATCACACTACCCACAAACCATAAAATAATTTTATTGGCGCTGGCGGCTAAAGCTTCTTTGGTGGAATAGTTGGATTTAATTACGGCGATATTGGTTTTGATTTCATGCAGATCATTTTTCATTTTATCGATCTCTTTTTCTAAGCTATTTAACTTTGAATCCATATTATTTCCCCCATGAGATGCTCTTGGATGATGCTGTTTAAATGAATTATCGCTGTAAGAAACAAATAACATTAAAGGGACTTGTTTTTCTCGGAATTGATTCGCCATTGCGTTTCTCCTCAATCCTTTTACTGAACGTGCTCATCCATTAATTGCGTTTTGAACAAACGAACGGGCATAAAAATCGGTGTATGGGGTAGGAGGGTATTTTGATGAGGAAATAGAGTCAAAAAATAGCGTGAAGATAGTGCTGAAGTTACTCCTAAAAACGTTGAGTTGCTAGCTAAAGCCCTGTGGTTCAGGGTTCTTTATCTGTGTAGTCAGAGTCAATCAATCAGTTGTTAAATGCAGGGATTAATGAATATCTTCGTGACTACGGTACACCAAAGAAAGCTCTGGATGATGCCATAAGCTAGCAGGGGTGACGGTCGTGCGCTCCCAAGGAATGGAACCAATAAACCACAGCTTCCAGAATTTTAATTTGGCATTCGGATTTTTTGTTAATAATTCTTGGAAAGTTTCGATTTCACCAATACGAATAGATAGGGCAGATTGGTAAATGTCGAATACAAATTTGGAGCAAAACTGGCGTGATGAATCGTATTTAAACCCTGTATGGTAAAACTTATTTAATCGTGGAAAAACTTGTGTCACTAACGCTTGTTTTTGTGCCTCGGTTAAATGTGTGGATAAGCGGCGCACACTGTAACGATGCTCAGATGAGCGGGCAATAAAACGGGATAATGTGGTGGTAGTCGATAAAGGAATGCGGCTTTCTGCTACTAAATAGTCTTCTCCATCATGACCGACGATCATGCCCACATGGTTACTCCAACACTTTGATGCAGAAGCGATTTGGCGAAAAACTTCAGTGCCGATACTGGTGAAAACAATGTCACCGATTTCCAGTTCATATGGGTAGCTTATTTTTGTCATAGACACCTCAATAGAGTGAAAAGTTACATTGAGGTCATCTTATAAGCCGTCCAATACTAGCGGCAATCGGAATTGCGGCGAATATCATTTCTGTTTAACTTGGGTATATTTTCAACAATGCCTCACTTAATAACTGAATGTTCTGGATGATCTCTTGTTCAGTGTGGGCGGCATATCCAAATAGAATGGCATCATTATTTTGGCTGTTAATACAATAACGAGATAATGGCTGTGCACCAAAACCAAGGTTACGACACTGTTCTAGGATAATCTCTAAGTTATAGCCTTTTCTTACCCAACAGACGGTATGAATTCCTGAATCATTCATTTGGGCATCAAAAATATGCGGGAGATATTGATTGATGGATTGGCAAAAAGCAGTTTGGCGTTCATAACAAATTTTGCGGATCTTGCGAATATGTCTCGCGTAATGACCTTCTTGAATAAACTGCGCTAAAGCGGCTTGTTCTAAATAACTACAATGACTGTCACTGTAATATTTCATCATCGTAAAAGTTTCACTCAGACTTTCTGGCACAATTAAAAATCCAAGGCGAAAACCGGGATACATCATTTTAGAAAATGTACCGGCATATATAACACGTTGATGATTATCAAGCCCTTGTAAGGCTTGAATCGGTTTGGATAGAAAACGAAATTCGCTGTTGTAATCGTCCTCAAATATCCAAGCATTGTTCTGTTGCGCCCAATCTAATAGTGCAAGACGGCGGGGTAAACTTAAAGTTGTTCCAAGTGGAAATTGATGTGATGGTGTAGTGTAAATCAGTTTGGCATCACCATGATGTGCAGCCGCGTATTCAATATTCATTCCTTCATTATTGGAAGGGATCGGTGAAATATTGGCGCCAGCGGCGGTTAAAATTGCACGAGCACTATCATAACCAGGGTCATCGAGCCAAACAGTATCACTTTGTTTTAATAAGACTTTAGCTACTAAATTTATTGCCTGCTGGGTTCCGTTGACGATAATAATTTGCTTGTCATTGCAATGAACACCTCGGGTTGAACGCACATAATCAGCTAATAATTTTTTGAGTGGTATATAGCCATCAGGATGATTATAGTGCGTGATATCATGCTTGGATTTTCGCCAAACTCTTCCTAATAACCGCCCCCAAAGGTCATGGGGAAACTGATCAACACAACCAACGCCAATATTAAATATTGAGCGCTTATTGGTATTTGGACGAGACTGTGCCCAAAGTGGCTGAAGGTTATTCAATATGGGGTTCAGATAAAGTGCAGGATTCTCTCGTTGGAAAGCGGCTTGATTGGTGGTTATTGTACGAACTAACTCGTCAGGAATTTGTGCAGAAACATACGTTCCAGAGCCTTGCTTTGAATATAAATAACCTTCATCGATTAGGCGTTCAAATCCAGCAATGACTGAGTTGCGCGAAATTGACATCATCTCAGCCAACGCCCGAGTCGAAGGTAATTTTAGGCCAGCAGCAATTCGTCCATCCAATATTGCATTACGGATCGTATGGTAAACCCCTTCATTAATTCGACCTTGTTCAATTAATAACAATGGGAACTGAGCTTGCTGCTTTCGCCTCATAAGTGGATCCTAAATAAATAACAAAAGTGTATCTTATACAGTACCAGATAGCTCTGTACTATAACGTCATTCAGTTATATGTCTACAAATGGAAGGGTTATATGAATAATGCAGAGCTACCGGTATCTATTGAGTTTGTTTCCCCTGAGCACTACCCAGAATGGTTAGTTTATTGGTTGGAGTATCAAAAATTTTATCAAGTGAATTTAAGCGAAGAAATTACATTAAAAGCATGGGCGCGTTTCTTCG
Organism: Providencia sp. JUb39; assembly: GCF_012272845.1. Taxonomy (NCBI): domain Bacteria; kingdom Pseudomonadati; phylum Pseudomonadota; class Gammaproteobacteria; order Enterobacterales; family Morganellaceae; genus Providencia; species Providencia sp. JUb39. The sequence goes on from NZ_JAAWXD020000001.1 coordinate 1,996,497, forward strand.
ATGAAAAAGAGCCAATGCACTGTGCTGTTGCGTTGGAAGGGAACAAAGTGGTTGGTTTTGTGAACTATCTTTACCACCGTTCCACTTGGGCAGAAAATGATTTTTGTTATTTAGAAGATCTTTATGTGACCCCTGAAGTTCGTGGTCGCCATGTAGGGAAGCAATTAATTGAGTTTGTTCAGCAACAAGCGCAGCAGAAACAGTGTGGACGTTTATATTGGCATACCCAGGAAACCAATTTACGTGGACAAAAGTTATACAATTGGGTGGCAGAAAAGCCGGGCGTTATTGAATATAGAATGCCACTATAAATGAGTATTCAATAAAATGAAGACCCGCTGTTTGATAACAGCGGGATATTTGTGCTAAAAATCTTAATTGGCTAATTGTGTCCGTACTTCCATTAATGCAAAGCCCAATAAATTTAAGCCTTTCCATGTAAGCGGATTTTCAATATTCTCCGCATCTTCCGCTAAACCAATTCCCCATATTTTATCGACAGGGCTCGCTTCCACAAGAACACGCTCATTGGTTGCCAATAAGAACTGCTTTAGCGCGTCATTTTGAGAAAACTTGGCTAAATTAGCTTTTACAACAATATCAAATCGGTTTGCATCCCAAATATCTTGTTTAAAGCCACGAACTTCTCGTCCAAAGGCTTTGGCTGCTCCAGGATTCGGAGCATGGATAATTTTTTGCAGAATTTCACTATCACCAAATAAACGCGCTTTTTCTGCCATCATAAAATGTTCAGCACTGGCGAAACGGTTACCATCAACGATAAAAGGGGCGGGATACCATTGGCTAAAACAGCTTTTTGTAATTTGCTGTTGCTTGGATTGATGCCCCCAGAAAAAGACATACTTAAATTTCTTACCAGTTTGGTAGAGCTTACAAAGGTTTTTTATATCCATAGGACTAACTTGAAAAATAATAATTAGATTTAGTGAGAGTAACGATAAATAAATGTGTTGGCTATCGGAAAAACCTGCACTGTATTTTTGAATAAAGCTCACACTCTGGAAAGGTATCTATATGCATCGCTTTTTTTAACTAACGTATCATTGATTTTAACGATATAGTTACATTTATCAATTCATAATGGTTTGAAAAAAAAGAATTTCTTAATCATGGAAAAGATCTTACTCGTGTTGTGGCCGTTGTTTGCTCTCATCGCAATGGGTTTTGTTTTACGTAGAACAGCACTATTTTCTGCCGATTTTTGGCCTAGCGCAGAAAAACTCAATTACTTTATTTTATTTCCTGCATTATTAATAAACAGTTTGGCGAGTGCGCCACTCAATAATCCCAAATTACCCTATCTTGCCTGCGCCATTTTTTTCATCCTTGCTGTAAGTTCACTGCTTGTCGTGATAAATAAATATTTATTTAGAATACCAATCCCACGATTTGGAGCTCACTTTCAAGGAATTATTCGTTTTAATACTTATTTAGGATTGGCGATTGTTGCGGATCTTTTTGGATCAGAAGGGATTGCGATTTCAGCGGTGATTATGGCGATTTTAGTTCCCAGCTGTAATGTTATTGCGGTACTGTCGTTAAGTGCAGGAAAAAAAGTTTCATTAAAGCAGTTAGCCATGCCTATTGTGAAAAATCCATTGATTATTTCTTGTGTCGTCGGAATATTATTAAATTTATTACCGATAGGTTTACCATTTGGGTCTGATCAATTTTTAAAATTATTGGCAGCAGCCAGTTTACCTTTGGGGCTAATTTGCATTGGTGGGGCATTACAAACAGCAACACTCAGAAAAGAGTTTAAGCCTATTATGGTTTCAACATTGTTTCGCTTGCTTGCTATGCCTATTCTAGCCTCATTTACGGCTTATTTATTTGAATTACCTACATTAGAAAGTGTGCTTTTAGTTATCTTTTTCTCCATACCTACTGCACCAACATCCTATATTTTAACTAAGCAACTTAATGGAGATAGTCAATTAATGGCGGGGATCATTACTTTCCAAACTATTTTTGCCGTTATTACATTACCGCTAGTTTTAACTTTAATTACCCAATAAGATTATTTTTATATAAAAAAGCAGCATCATAATTATTGCGATGCTGCTTTTTACGATTACGTGTAGTTAGATATGCAATTATTTAACCAGTTTACAATCACGACCTTTGTCGTCAGAAATACGGTTATTAACAGCATCATCTTCAGAAATAGTGGCTAAGTTTAACCCTGCTTTGCTGCTCCATAGTTGGAAGTTTTCACCAACATAGCGAGCGCCACTCGCGGCTTCTTTGCTTTTCAGTAAAATTAGTTCATCGCTGTAAAGCATCACTGCTGTATCTTGATTAGGGAAAGAAACTTTAATTTTTTGTCCATCACAGTTATAAGTTTGTGTTTTCGCTGCAAATGCAGATGAAGAAGCAGCCAAAATTGATAATGCAGCGATAGAAGAAACTAAAAGCGTTTTTTTCATTGGATTTCCTTAATACCTTTTAAGTATTTATACCAGCGTTCATAAACATTGAAACCATAAGCTACAGCTACATAGTATTACTTTTAAATATATATTGTATAAACATTTATTCACTATTTGATGAAATTTAATAATATTCTTAATTTCGGATTTATTCCTTTATTAAATAAAATTATAAATATCGTAGAGGATGTTTTTTCTGAAGATTAATAATTCATTTAAGGTTTCAAATAATCTATAAGCGCTATCTTAAAGTTGATTTAAATACTTTTTTTCTAATTTTAATTAATCTTGAACTTGGTGATAGGTAAAAATAGCTAAATAACAAATAGGATAAACGAAAATTTTAACTTATTAAATTTCCAAGGATTAAATGCAATTTCTTGTGAGTGTTCGATGAATAACATACACTGAAGGCGTAAATTTTACGTCATTTGATAAGGAGTTAAGCGTGTCTTTGGAACAATGCCGAAAATATGAAAATCTTTCTATAGAAGAGACAATCGAAACACTCTCATTACTCTATTCAAATGCCATTGAAGCCTTGAGAAATGCCATTGCAACCTATGTTGATAAAGGGACATTACCGGATGTTAACGCACGAGAAAATGGGTTGTTTGCCTACCCTGAGTTGTGTGTAACTTGGGAAGGAAAGGTTGATCATTGTGAAAAAACGCGAGCTTATGCCCGTTTTGTGAAACGGGGAGATTACAGTATTACTGTGACCCAACCTGACTTGTTTCGAGCTTACCTCGTTGAGCAATTGACCATTTTTCAACAAGATTATGACGTATCTTTTGCAGTTCGTCCGTCTAAGACTGAAATTCCATATCCATTTGTGATTGATGGTTCAGATTTAATTCTTGATAGAAGTATGAGTAGCAGTTTAGCTGCTCATTTTCCTATTACAGATCTCTCTCATATCAGTGATGATATTACGGATGGCTTATATCATGTGACGGACGATATGCCATTATCCCACTTTGATGCACTCCGCGTAGATTTCTCTTTAGCGCGACTAAAACATTATACGGGAACACCACCTGAGCATGTTCAGCCTTATATTTTGTTTACCAACTATAACCGCTATGTTGATGAGTTTGTGAATTGGGCCTGTGAGCAAATTCGTGATCCAGAAAGCCGCTATATCGCGTTATCTTGTGTAGGGCATAATTATTTAACCGCTGAAAATGCCGACCCTCAATTTGCTACATCCGATTTAACATGGAAAAAATTCCAAATGCCTGCATATCATCTGATTGCACGTGATGGCGGAGGAATTACATTAGTGAATATTGGCGTTGGTCCAGCAAACGCGAAAAACATTTGCGACCATTTAGCAGTATTGCGTCCTCACACGTGGCTAATGATAGGTCACTGTGGTGGGCTGCGTGAAAGCCAAAAAATAGGTGACTATGTTCTAGCTCACGCCTATTTACGTGATGACCATATTTTAGATGATGTATTACCACCAGATATTCCTATTCCAAGTATTGCTGAAGTTCAGCGGGCGCTTTATGACGCCACTAAACAGGTAAGTAATATGCCTGGTGAACTAGTTAAACAGCGTTTACGTACGGGAACTGTGGTTACAACCGATGACCGTAACTGGGAATTAAGATTTTTTGCAACCGCACGCAGATTCAGCCTTAGTCGAGCCGTTGCTGTGGATATGGAAAGTGCCACCATTGCCGCACAAGGTTACCGTTTCCGTGTCCCATATGGCACATTACTTTGCGTTTCGGACAAGCCGATTCACGGGGAAATCAAACTGCCGGGACAAGCAAATAGTTTTTATGAAGGCGCAATATCGGAGCATCTACAAATTGGGATCCGTGCCATCGATCTGCTACGACAAGAAGGTGATAAGCTACACTCCCGAAAATTAAGAACATTCGACGAGCCGCCATTTAGATAATCTAGAGGAGGGAAATTCGTGATCCCTAAACTTGAAACAGATAGGTTAGTTTTAGCAAAACATGAGGTTAGTGATTTTTCAGCACTTTCGCAGTTATGGGGACAACGTTCAATGGTTCAGCATATTGGCGGTGTTCCCTCAACGGAGCGCGAATCATGGATGCGTATGCTCGCGTATGGTGGACTTTGGCCTTTACTCGGGTTTGGTTATTGGGCGGTGAGAGAAAAAGCGACAGGTAATTATGTGGGAGATCTTGGGTTTGCCGATTTTCATCGCATTGTTGAACCCCACGTTAAAGGTATTCCAGAAGCGGGATGGGTGATTGCGCCTGAATATCAAGGCAAAGGTTACGCGACGGAGGCGATGCAAGCTGCATTATCTTGGTTAATCGCGGAGCAGAAACACCAAGAAAGTATCTGCTTTATAGGACCACAAAATATACCGTCACTGCGTGTTGCTGAAAAGTTAGGGTATATACAAGATAAAGAAGTGTTCATGAACGGCAGTATCTCGGTATTGTTGCGTAAAAATCTTATCTAGCCTTAATTATCCCATTTTTGATAACTATCAATCCTATTCTTATTTATAGAATAGGATTGATCCTCTCAGTAGACTCTTAAAATTACTTGGTTGATTTTAAGGTCACTATGTCTAGCCACTTTCTTGCATTTGAAAAACCTATTATTGAGCTTCATGAAAAAATTGAAGCATTAAATGCCTTTAAGCAAAAGGGTCATCCATCAGAACTAAAACTTGATGAAGAGATCCAATTATTAGAAAAAAAATGCCAATCACTCACTGAGAATATTTTCTCTTCTTTAGGTGCATGGGAAATAGTGCAATTAGCACGTCATCCAATGCGTCCCTACACGCTTGATTATATTTCTCTTATATTTACTGAGTTTCAGGAATTAGCGGGGGATAGAGCATTTGCTGACGACAAAGCTTTAGTTGGTGGATTAGCACGTTTAGACGGTCGCCCAGTTATGGTAATGGGGCAACAGAAAGGGCGGGATACGAAGGAAAAAGTAAAACGTAATTTTGGAATGCCATCCCCTGAAGGTTATCGAAAAGCGCTTAGATTAATGAAAATGGCGGAGCGATTTAAACTGCCAGTTATTACCTTCATTGATTCAGCAGGGGCTTATCCTGGTGTTGGTGCTGAAGAACGTGGGCAAGCTGAAGCAATTGCGCGCAATATTCAGGAAATGTCTTGCCTAACAACGCCGATTATTTGTGTGATCACCGGAGAAGGTTGTTCCGGAGGCGCGCTCGGGATTGGTGTGGGGGACAGAATTAATATTTTGGAATACAGTACATACGCAGCAATCTCTCCGGAAGGCTGCGCTTCTATTTTATGGAAAGATTCCCAAAAAGCGCAAGTTGCGGCTGAGGTGATGGGAATGACCGCGCCTAGACTAAAAGCGCTGGGAATTATCGACACGATTATTCCTGAACCGTTAGGCGGAGCGCATCGAAATTACGCATTAGCTGCACAATATCTGAAGCAGCAACTTATCTACGATTTAAACCAACTTAGTGCATTAGATAAGGATACGTTATTGGATCTACGCTACCAAAAAATAATGGAAATTGGCTATTGCTAATGTTATTAGTGGGGCATTAATGAACACTAAAATTAGGTTGTATTATGTCTGTTGATCTTAATTTACTAAAGGTATTTGTTGCAGTGGCCACTCAGGGAAGTTTTGCTAATGCAGCAAAACATCTCTCAATGCCAACATCAAATGTGAGTCGGCAAATTAAGCAGCTTGAAACTCAACTTAATTGCCGATTGATTGAACGAACTACACGGCAAATGCGTTTAACTGAACAAGGTACTTTATTATTAAATAAAAGCCAAAAATTGTATTTAGAATTAGATGAAATCTTGCAACAAATTAGCACCTCAAAAATATTAAGTGGCACTTTGCGGTTAACTATTCCAAGTGAATTTGGCAGTGTATTATTTGCAGATTTACTGGCTCAATTTGCGCTTACTCATCCTGACCTTGCCATCCACTGTGACACGCAGCTAGCCCCTCTGGATGTTATTGGTGATGACGTGGATTTATTACTGACTTTTCATCGTGGAGCATTGATTGATAGTAGTTATCACTCAAAACTGGTTAAGTCATGGGAAAGTGTTGTCGTTGCTGCTCCTAAATTAATTGAAAAACAAGGGATACCCAGCACCGTGGATGAACTCAGCATGATGCCCTGTATCACGAGTTTTAGTGCGTTACAGGGACAGCCATGGGTTTTTAGCACGCATGATGGTCAATTAAAAAAAGTCAGTATAAACAGTCAGTACCGTGTGAATAGCGGTATTCTTGCTAGTGCGGCGGCACTTAATGGGTTGGGATTTGCTATTTTATCAAAAGAGGGGTGCCAAAGCGCAATTCAAACAGGAACATTGGTGGAAGTTAGTTTTGATGAGATGTATCCAGCGCCGATTGAGCTACGTGCTGTTTATGCCTCAAAACGTTCACTTTCGCCGAAAGTTGATACCTTTTTGAGTTACTTGCTGAAAAATATCTAGGCCGATATTACTATCAGCCTATTGCCATAATGCCAATAAACATTATGGTGATCCGAGTTATTTATTTCCGCGTAGGCGTAGTGTTAAGCCTTTTAATAAGTAACGTAATAGTTGGTCGCCACATTCACGATAGTTTTTATGTTCTGGGTTACGGAAAATAGCACTTAATTCTGGTTTTGAAACTCGGAAATCAACAGATTGGTAGATATCCAGTAAATCCACGTCTTTCAGTTCAAAGGCAACACGCAACTTTTTGAAAATAATATTGTTATTGATTCTATCTTCAACTTCTGGTGCTGGACGACTTTCATCTTTACCACGACGATGATAAATCAATCCGTTAAGAAAGTGACCGAGCACAAGGTCGCTACATTCAACGTAGTCTGGATCGGTATCTTTTTTTAGCCAAAGGCTCATTTCTTCTTTTGTGACTGAAAAGTCTGCAAGTTTTACGATTTCAACCATCTGAGCATCGCTCAAATCCAACATATAACGAACACTTCGTAAAACGTAATTATTTAGCATGGGGTTAATTATCCAACGGATCGATTAAAAAACAGGCTTATATTAGCCATGAAACGTTATTATAAAGCAAAGGCGGCTACCGATGCTTTATAAATTCTTGGTTAGCCCATAAAGTAAATAAGTCCATAGAAAAAAACTAAAGTTAATCCGACAGTTATCAACATATTTTTCAGTAAAGATGCTGCCACAACGCAAAATAGAGCTCCCCAGAGATAAGGGTTATCGGGGAAACTACGTAATTCATGATTTTCTAATAAGATTACAGGAGCGCAAATTGCGGTAAGCAAACAGGGTGCAGAATAACTGAGCGCTTGGCGTACAATTAATGGTAATCGTATGGGTAATTGAGGGATCAGAAAAATATAACGTAGAGAGAAAACGACAGCCGTTAAACTGATAATTAAAATCCAGATCATTTTTCTTCCCTTAATAAGCGAGAGATACCAACAGAAACAAACATTCCACCAACGCCGGCAATCACAATTGCACTACTGATCGAATACATTGATAAGGTAATTGCAGTAATTAATGAAAATAAAACACCACAGGCGGTACTTATTTTTTTAGTGAGTGGAACGACAATGGCCAATAGTGTCGCGACGACTGAGAAATCTAAATGTAATTTACTTAAATCACCCACCAAATTTGCCATCACAATGCCGCATAGGCTGGTGACTAACCACACAAGATAAAAACTAAATCCGGCACCAAATAAATAGGAAAAACTGAGGGCTTGACGCTTGGCTGCACTAATGGCGAATAGCTCATCAGTTAATAGAAAGCCAATGCTTAACCGTTGTGGTGTCGTGAAATCTTTTACGTGAGGACGCATGGTTAGCCCATATAAAAGATGTTGTGATGTAATAAAGAAAACAGAAATCACAATTGTAATGTAGCCAGCTCCAGAATTGAGTAAACCTAGAGTGACTAACTGAGCTGCGCCTGCAAAAACCATTGCAGACATTGCGATGCTTTGCCAAAAAGAAAGCCCTGTTTCAATGGCCATGGAACCCGCAAGAACCCCCCACGGAATAACTGCAAGATTTAAGGGTAATGTATGGACAGCTCCATCCATCATTGCGCGTTGCCATGGCTTTGGTTGTTGAGACGACATCGATGTGCACCTGTATGTTGAAATGTCATTCATTGAATAAAAGTCTAAACAAAGACAATGTTGATTTAACTACAGGTATTTAGAGTAAAAATTATTATTCGATACGCTGTAGGTATCCATTGTTATATCGTGAAATGTGGAACAAATCACTATCTCTACCTACAGACTTTAAATGGTATTAAAAACTAACTTTTTATTGGTTTATGAAGTTTTGTATCGATTAAAAAAATTTTTTGGCTTGATGCTGATTAAGTGATTTTGATTGGAATTTAATTTCAACTTTAAATGTTAAAATCTATATCAATGGCTGGATTATGAGTAAATAACTGGATTTATATACTGTATATTAACATTTTGGTGGTGATATCTTTTATTAAAAATAAAAGATGTGTATTATAGTACCCATTAAGCAAGAATGTGAATTAATTGTTATAACTTTTATTGAGTTAGCGGGTTTATCATGCTTGAAAACTTCGGTATTACAAACTTATGGACTTATCTTATCGGTGTGATTTTTATTACATTGGTACCAGGCCCTAATTCTCTATTTGTTTTAACGAGTAGTGCAAAATATGGTGTAAAAAATGGTTACAAAGCAGCACTTGGTGTATTTACTGGTGATGCATTGCTCATTTTTTTATCATTCTTAGGTGTCGCGTCTTTAGTCAAAACGTCTCCTATATTTTTTAGCGTGATCAAATATGCGGGTGCTGCCTACTTATTTTACTTAGGTATTAAAACGTTATATTCAGTATTACATAAAAAAGAATCTGCAACAGATGTCGATGGGATCATATTAGAAACAAAAGGGACTTATAAGAAAGCCGTCTTTTTAAGTTTACTAAATCCAAAAATGATCATTTTTTATGTTTCATTCTTTATTCAATTTATTGACCCAGCGTACCCAAGTGCAGGGGTGCCATTTTTTGTGCTCGGCGTGATATTAGAAGTATGCAGCATGTTTTATCTATCAATGCTGATATTTGGTGCTGTTGCAGTGACCAATATGGTAAAACACAATAAAAAATTATCTAAATTTTCAAATAGCTGTATTGGTGCTGTCTTTTTAATGTTCGGTGCAAAATTAGCATTAACAGCCTAATTTATTGATTTATAGATTTTTATCAAAGGATAGCTGGCGAATGTGCCAGCTATTTTTTTGTTTTTAATTTATCTTTTCAGGTTTTTTCCTGTTTGCCTTCAGAGTGATGCCTGTCATTATGACGCTAATTTAGTCACGACTAAGTAAGCCGCTGTACAAGGAAGTATGAGTACGGCCATATACAAAACCATCGAATTGATATTAATTGAGGTTGTTATGCACATTCTGGGATTATTAATCTATTTTATTCCTGCGATTTATTTTGCTGTCCATTCAATAAAGAGTAACCAAAACTCTTATTGGTTATTCATTTTATTTGTTTTCCCAATTTTGGGCTCGGTTGTTTATGCGCTGGTCATTTGGATGCCGGCTATGCGTTATTCCCGCCATGGGTATAAGTTAGAAAGAGCGATTAAAAAACAATTAGCCCCAAATAAAAGCATCAATCAAGCTCTAAAAGAGTATGAATTAAATCCGACCACGAATAGTTGTGTAACACTAGCAGACGCATATACCGATAAAGGTGACTATCAAAATGCGATTAAATACTATCAGGAATCACTGCAAGGAATTAATCAGTATTCACCGGATATTATGTTGAAATATGCGGATGCACTGTATGAAGCCGGAGAATATGCGCATTGTAAAGAGACGTTAGACCTATTGTGTGAAAAAAATCCAACGTTTAACTCGAATGCAGGACATTTTTTATATGCTCGTTCTTTAGTGCGCTTAGGTTTGGTTACAGACGCTGATAATGAGTTTCGTGCCTTATTAAGTCATCGTGACCATATTGAATACAAGGTTGCTTACGCTGAGTTTTTATTTGAACAAAAACGTGTGATTGAAGCGATGCCATTAATTGATGAAGTGATTAAAACCTATTCACTTTTACCCAAAGCGGCACAAAATTATAATAAGCACTGGTATCAAACGGCTGTGAAATTAAAAAATAGTAAGTTAATAGAGTAAGTTAGCTTTCAAATACAATCATTAAAAACATCTCGTTATTGGCTCTCCATCGTTGGTATGGAGAGCCAAATTATTGCAATTATCCCTACCAGCGTTTTATATCTCTATCAGATTGAGTGACAGATGTACATTTCGCTAATAACGGCAATGTTTTCTTTTTCAAATCATCCATCAAGCTATAAATAACGGGAACAAATAGTAAGCTGAGAACGGTTGAACTCATCAAGCCGCCGATAACAGCAACTGCCATTGGTGCTCTAAATCCCGCATCAGCTCCAGTTGTGAGTACGAGGGGGATCATCCCTGCAATCATGGCAAAGGTAGTCATAATAATAGGACGGATTCGTTCCTGACCCGCTTCGATAATAGCTTGTTGTCGATTTAAACCAGCTCGTTCTTTTTCAAGAATAAACTCCACCAAAAGTATCGAGTTTTTGGTGACTATTCCCATTAACATTAAAATACCAATAATGACAGGAAGATCTATCATTGCACCATATAACACTAAGGCGATAATGGCTCCCCCGATAGAGAATGGTAGTGCCACTAAAATCGTTATAGGTTGCATAAAATCTTTAAACAAAATAATGAGTATGGCGAATACCAGTAGTACACTGAAAAGCATTGTTGTACTAAAACGTTCAAACATATCGAGCATGAACTCCATATCACCATACTCTAATGGCTCAATACTTTTTGGTAGTGATTGATATTCAGGAAGTTCGACAACGCGTTCCAATGCTTCGCCAAGTGATAACCCATCTAAATTACCTTCAATAGACATTTTCCTAGCTCGATTTATGCGGTCAATCTGTGATGGTCCATCGCTAAAATTAATGTTAGCAACGGATTTAAGTGGCACAGTTAAATCGTTACCGCTACGAATATAGAGATTACGCAACGCGCTTACGTCATTTTTTTGATTGTCAGGTAAAACAACCTGTAACGTTAATTGTCTATCCGGTAAATTAAACTTAGCGCTGCGAGAGTTCGATTCTCCCATTGTTGCCACTCTTAATGTATTGGCGATTTCTTCTACATTAACTGCAGTTCTTCCTAAATCTTGCAGGTCAGGGGAAATAATCAGCTCTTTACGTAAAAGTGGTTTAATAACACGCACATTATTAATGCCATTTACGTTGGCAACTGCATCGCGAAGCTTATGTATTTGAATTTCTAGCTCTTTGGGATCAGCTCCTGTAAAGGTCAATGAAAATTCTTTATTTCCTTCGCTATTACTGAAGGTATAGCGTGCATCTGGAGTTTGTTGTAATAGGTGAGAAATTGAGTTTTCAAACTGTTTTTGTGACATTTCACGTTCATTTGGTTCTGTTAATGTCAGAATTATTTGGCCTTTATGCTGAGCTATTCCATCGGCGTCATCACTGATCCCCGCAATGGTATAAATTGACTTTATTTCAGTACGTGACTTCAATTGTTCAGTCATATTCCTAACCGCTTTTTGCGTTTCTTCGACAGGGGTTCCCGGCGGTAATTCCACTTCAATCTGGCTAACACTAATATCGCCTTCAGGCATAAAGCCAATAGGCAGATAAGTAATACTGGAGATTGAACCAATCAAAAATATAAATGCGAATGAAAGGGCGAGTTTGCGATGTTTCAATGTCATTACTAACAATTGAGAATATCGATTGATCCAGTTAGGTACAGAATGTTCGGTCACTTTCTTTTTTGCAGGTAATAAAACATAGGCCGCCATTAATGGCGTAACTAATCGGGCTACTAGTAACGAAGATAAAACAGCCGCGGAAACGGTAATACCAAAAGGCACAAAGTATTTACCAACAAAACCGCCAATAAAACTGACGGGCAAGAATACCGCTACAATAGTGAGCGTGATGGCTACAATGGCAAAACCTATCGCGTCCGAGGCTTTTAACGCAGCTAAATAAGGGCGTTCGCCTCGCTCTATGTATTTTTGAATATTCTCAATTTCGACAATTGCATCATCGACCAAAATACCGATGACTAATGTCAAAGCAAGCAGTGTCATACTATTAAGTGAATAGCCAAATATTGCCAATACCAAAAAGGTGGGAAGGATAGATAAAGGCAATGCAACAGCCGCGACCAAGGTGGCTCGCCAACTTTTTAAAAAGAAGAAGACAATAATAACGGTTAAAAATGCACCTTCTAATAAAGTTTGGATCGTTAAATGGTAACTTGATTCTGTATATTTCACGGTTGATGAAACAAGCTGAATAGAAATATCAGGATGTTTCAGTTTTAATTGTGCAAGTTCATGTTCAACATTATTTGCTACCTCGGTATCACTGGAACCTTTTGCACGAAATACGGCGAAACCAACTACATCTTTACCATTTAATTGCGAAATAGTTTTGGCTGTTTTTTGACCCTGATAAATTGCAGCAATATCCCCTAGTTTAATCCACTGTTGATTACCAATAGGTAACTGAATATCGTTAATTTCATCAACGTTCTTTTTTTCACCTAAAATCCGAATAGTATGTTGTAGGTCATTATATTTAGACGAGCCACCAGCGGAATTTTGATGCACGCTTCTGAGTAATTCATTAATGCTCAGAATAGACAATTGTAATGCTGCAAGTTTATCGGTATCAGGCTCAATACGAATAACGCTATCAGCACCACCAAGGCGGCTAACTTTTTGTACTCCGTGAGCCGTAATTAACTGCTTACTGACTGTATCATCAATAAACCAAGATAAATCGGCAAGGGATTGGCTATCTGATGAAACGGCGTAACGTAATATTGCACCGCCTTCGATATCAATACGGTTAATTAATGGTTCATCAATTGTTTGCGGTAAATCACTGCGGATTTGTGCGATTTGTTCCCGAATATCATTGGTTGCAATATAGGCATCCACGGTTAAATCAAATTCAACCGTGGTGGTGGAAATGCCTTCAGTGATGGTTGATGTGATATGACGGATCCCTGGAATACCAGAAACTGCCCGTTCAACTGGTTTCGTGATAGCGTTTTCCATTTCGGTCGGGGATGAGCCATCTTGCGTAATGGTCACTGTGACTATTGGAAAATTAACTACCGGGTTTGCAGTAACAGGCAATTGATTAAAAGAAAATATACCCGCAATCGTGAGCGCTAAGAACATAACGATAGTAGGAATAGGGCGTGTGATTGCCCATGAAGATAGTTGGAGTTTCATTGACTATCCTTGACTGGGGTCACAGTATCATTTTCAGTTAAAAAGGCTTGGGCATTGGTGACAACAACGGTATCACTCGAAATAGGGGATAAAATCTCGATACGACCATCATGAATTTTTCCGGTCGCTATTTTTTGCTGCTTCACTTTATTATCAACAACAGTGAAAATAACTCGTTCACCATTATCTAATGTTCGAATGGCACTGTATGGGAGCGTAGTTTGCAGTTTTTCTGGATTGGAAATAATCGCGGTACCTGATTCTCCAGCTTGTAGATTATCTCCACTTTCGGCGAGAGAAATACGAATCTTTCCTTGTTGTGAAATAGGATCGACTTTCGGTGCTAAGTAACGTAATTTTCCTGCTATTTGATGGTTGTTAGGCGCTTTTAATTGAATAAACGTCAGATTTGATAAACGTTTTAATTCTGAAATATGCGCTAACGCATCAAATTCAATTTCACCATCTTCAATGATTTTAAACAGTAACTGATTATCCGTTAACATTCCGCGAATAGCATGACGCTCACTGATCACACCAGAAATAGGCGCAATGATCCGTGACTTATCTTGTTGGCTTTTTTCTTTCGCGAGCTGAGCTTGTAATTGACGCAGTTCTGCTTTATTAGCATCTAATAGTGCATTAGCCGCTAAAGATTCTGATTTTGCTTTTTCAAAGTCGTTGGCAGAAATAACCCCAGTTTTAGCCAGCGGAGCTAGGCGAGAAAGTTCTTTTTGCGCTTGTTCTGCCACAGCTTTTTGCTGCTTAATATAGGCTGTGGCTTTTTCAGTTTCAGCTTGTAACTGGCTTACAGATGCATTTTGGAGTGGAGATTCTAATATGGCGAGTAGTTGGTTTTTTTCAACCCATTGACCTTCTTCAACCAGCACATCAATCACCATTTGTTGTTGCAAAGGTGAGCCAATCGCAATTTCATTTTTTGCAACAAATGTCCCTGGTAAGACCAAGGTTTCCGTATAGGGTATTTGCTTAGGCGAAGTCACACTTAATCGCATGGTTTCAGAAAATGAGACCGGCGATATAAACAGCATACAAAACAGTAGGGAGGTAATACTAAAACGTTTCATAAACCCATAAATCCTAATCGTGATATTGAGGGTAAATTAATGAAATCGCCTCAGCATTACCATAAACCAAAGTTAAACCTTAATTTTCCGTTAAGGTTAGTTATTTCAATATTTAACGTGAAAAACGTTTTGAACCTGCGACACACAAAATGACTCCAAGTGTAGACATGATCATGACGCTATTAACTGTTTCATTAAGCAGCCAAGCGGAAAGTACTAATCCAATAAACGGTTGTAATAGTTGCAATTGACTGACGCCCGAAATTCCGCCTTCAGCCAGCCCTCGGTACCAAAAAAAGAAACCAATTAGCATACTAAATAGAGAGACATAACCTAGGCCCATCCATGCTTCAAATGGTACAGTAGAAAACGTGGGTGGTAAGCGCAAAATACTGAATATCACCATGATGGGTAACGCTAAAACCAACGCCCAGCAAATCACCTGCCAACTCCCTAATGATTTTGAAAGTACAGCACCTTCTGCGTAGCCCAATCCACAGACAATCACAGCAATGACCATATATAAGTCACCTTGCCATGCGTGAGTGGCTCCTTGAAGAATTGCGAAGCCGATTACAAATAAACTTCCCATGACTGAAAACAACCAAAACAATTTGCGAGGGCGCTCGCCTGCTCGTAAAACGCCGAATAAAGCAGTAGACAAAGGAAGCAGCCCTAAATATACAATGGAGTGAGATGAGCTAATGTACTGTAATGCAACAGCAGTTAAGAATGGAAAGCCAAGTACCACACCAAATGTCACGATAAGAAGAGGAATCAACTTTTGTCTTGCTGGGATTTTTTGGCGTAAAGCTATCAAAACAATCAGAGCCAAAATTCCAGCGATGGTAGCCCGTAGAATGGTCAAATAATCGGGCGAAAACCCACTGATAGCCAGTTTGGTTGCGGGAAGTGAGCCACTAAAAATAGCAACGCCAATAAAGCCACTGATCCAACCGCGAGTAGTATGAGAGGAATCCGTTATGGAAACGCTGCTTGATGTTAATAATTTACTTTGATTCATAATTGACCGTTATTATTAGTAATTGAGTTTTACTAAGCTAATCGACATAATCATGACAATCAAAAAATTGTCATAGGTACAATTTCATGACTCAGAATCGTTATAAGCAGCATGTTGACTTGCTTTCAGCGCAAATCATGAGTGGCGAATTGAAAGCGGGGGAGCGTTTGCCTACGCATCGCTATTTTGCGGAAAAATCGGGTATTTCCTTAGTGACAGCTTCTCGGGTATATCGAGAACTGATTGAACGGGGCTTGATCATCGGGGAAACCGGGCGAGGCACCTTTGTCCGTGATATCAATCTATTGCCCAAGTTAAGTATTGAGCAAGATGTCGCTAAAAACGCGTTAGACCTGAATTTCAGTTATCCGATTGCGAAAGAACAAACCAAACTATTACGGGAATCGTTACGGGAAATAGCGGTTGGTGGTGACCTAGAAGGGATTCTTTATTATCAACAACATACAGGGCGGGAACATGAAAGAAAAACGGTCGCTAAATACTTAAAACAGCGTGGGTTAACTCATGCAACGGCAGATACAGTAGCTTTAGTGAGTGGTGGGCAACATGGTTTAGCTACCATCATTTTAGGTATGTTCAGTCCTGGGGATATTATTGCCGTCGATGCCTTAACTTACCCGGGGTTTAAGGCTCTTGCAAAAATTTACCATTTAGAACTGATATCTGTGCCTACGGCAGAAAATGGTCCAAACTTACAAGTGTTGGATAAGCTATGCCAACAGAGAAAAATTCGAGCTTACTATGCGATGCCGACCCTGCATAATCCACTAGGCTGGGTGATGAGTTTATCGGAACGTAAAAAGCTGGTGGACATAGCCAAACGGCACAAACTTTTCTTAATTGAAGATGGATCTTATGCCTTTTTACAGCGACCAGCAGCTGTGCCATTAGCAACGCTGGCACCTGAAATTACATTTTATACAACAGGTTTTTCGAAGAATATTGCAACGGGATTGCGTGTCGGCGCGGTACTGGCACCGCAACAATATATTGAAAACATCGAGCGTATTATCCGAATTACAACATGGAATACACCGGCAATAACCACGGCTATCCTTTGTGATTGGATTGAAAAAGGTGAGGTCGATATTATTGAAAGAGATAAGCGACGGGATGCAAAAATGCGGCAAGCAATAGTTCAGAAAATTTTTACGGATATACCCTATATTGCGCATCCTGCCAGCTACTTTGTTTGGTTACCATTACCTGACGGCGTACGTGCAGATGCAGTCGTCAGTGAATTAAAAAAGCAAAATATAGCAATTAGCAGCGCGGAGTCTTACAGCACATCAAACTCAGTACCGCAGGCGTTAAGAATAGCAATTAGTACCTTATCCCATGAAGAACTGGCGGTGGCAATAGCGGCGATTAGGGGCGTTGTATTGTACTTAATTGATTTATAAAGATGATAGGTATAAAGGAAGAAAAATAGTGGAACATATCAAACATTTTACGGCGACGGCGATGATCTGTAATTCCCGAGGGGAATTTCTATTACATGAGCACCCTAAGCTAGGTATCTGGCTACCTCCTGGAGGTCACGTTGATCCAAATGAAGAACCACAAGATACCGTTGTTCGTGAAGTGTTTGAAGAAACAGGCTTACGGTGCCGAGTGATTGATTGCCGCTATCCGTTACACTCGAAGGTAAATGATTCAAAAAATACTCTCTCTTTACCTATCCCTTTAGCTATTTTAAAAGAATTCATTGCAGATAAGCGCCAAGGAGATCATTGGCATATCGATATGGTTTATCTCTGTGAGCTCATAGACGAAGAAACCCAATGCAATGCGGATTTTCATTGGGTTTCTCTGAATAAAATGAATGAGTTAAACCTTCCTAAAGATGTATTGGAACTTGCCATTATGGTGAATGAATATTTTCAAAATGGTTCGGCTCATTCGAAATGAATTCAGTCATGATGAAATATTAAAAAAGAGCAAAGAGATACCCAGAATAATTAATAAGGCACCGATAACTCTATCCATCATGAATTGATATTTTAAGATTTTATTTCTAATTAACGGTGCTGCAAAAAATAAAGCAATTAAACTAAACCAAACCCAATGTGCAAAAGAAATAAATAACCCGTAGCTGAAGTTTAGCCATTGAGAATTACCAGCTTGGATCACTTGGGTGTAGACCGAAACAACGAAAAACATCGTTTTAGGGTTGAGTGCATTGGTTAAAAAACCCATTTTAAATGCGGAAAATGAAGAGGGTGCTGATGCGGGATTAAGGCTATCGCTGGCGTTAATTGCTGTTTTGTTTGTTAAGGATTTAAAGCCGATATACACCAAGTAAGCGACGCCAAGGAGTTTGACTGCCATAAATAATGTAGGGGAACTCATAATGATTAGAGTAACGCCAAAAATGGTATACAGTACATGAACTTGCACTCCAGCAGCAATGCCAAGAGCACTGAGTAAACCCGTTTTGGTGCCATAGGAGTAGCTATTTCTGGTGACCATAGCGAAATCGGGGCCAGGGCTAATAACCGCCAAAATAGTGATGGTGGCAACAGCGATAATTTCATTCATAGTAAGATCCTAATGGTAATAAAAACTGACTTAATTTCTGGGTAAAAAATAGATTTGATTAATTAGAGATATTGATTATCAATAGATTGCAGATAGAGGAAAAGCGATTTATTCTCAATGAAATCTGTCAGTTTTCGTTACCTATTTAATTGTGAAACTACTCATTTTATAAGTTCCTTGATTTTATAAGCCCCTTAATTTTATGAAGACATTAATTCTATGAAACTGCCACCATTAACATCGTTACGGTTTTTTGATGTTGTTGCGCGCTATGAAAGTATTATTAAAGCCGCGCAAGAGCTGCATGTTACGCACAGTGCAATTAGCCGCCAGATAAAATTACTTGAAGAGCATCTCGGTGTTTTACTGTTTGAACGGCGTAATCGAGCTATCTTTTTGACAGAAGAAGGTAAATTGTTATTTCAAACAACAACTCACTTATTCCAGCAACTTTCTGATACCGTCGAAAAAATTACGCAGCGCTCTCATAACCAAGTTGTTAGCTTGTCATGTGAACCGACCATCGCAATGAAATGGCTGATCCCTCGTTTAACCAATTTTTATCAGGAACACCCTGAAATGACGGTGCATTTGATTGCCGCAGGTGGTCCTATTGATTTTAATAAGGCGGGAGTCGATCTTGCTCTTCGTCGTAATGATTTCACTTGGGATGATAATATTTATGCGAAGAAAATATGTGCAGAATGGATGGGCATTATCAAGAAAAATGATAGCCAACCCTATCATGAGATGAACTTGCTTGTGCCAGCCTCTCGGCCAAATGTTTGGCGTACATGGCAAGCCCGTAGTGGCGCCAATTTACAACATAATAAACAAGTTAATTTCGAACATTTCTACTTGTGTTTGCAGGCTGCATTAGCAGGACAGGGCGTTGCTATTGCATCGTTCCTAATGGTTGCTGATGAAATTAATACACAACAATTAATGGCCCCAGAAGGTTTCATTGAAGATGGTTCGGCATATTATTTACTTTCACCCAAAGAAATAAAAGCAGGTACCCCAGCGGCCATTTTTATGGAATGGTTGGAAACAAACGTGAATCAAAGCCTGTTGTTAACTCAGCAATCGGCATAAAATTTGTATACTTTTAAGGGTTTGGTCATTTAATCACCGAACCTACTTGCGTAGTGAAGTTTTTATGCCCTAACTATTTCGCTGCGTGCTATATTTCCCAGAATCGTTTTTGATGTCTTTATGTTGGAGTAAATAATGAGCAAAATTCGGGTTGGTGTCATTTTTGGTGGTAAATCCACTGAGCATGAAGTTTCGTTGCAATCAGCTAAAAATATTATTAATGGATTAGATCGTAGTAAGTTTGATGTTTGCCTTATCGGTATTAATAAAGAAGGGCAATGGCATGAGTATGATGAAGCGAACTTCCTGTTACATGGCGATGATCCTGCTCATATCGCGTTAAATACTCCAAAGCGTAGCATTGCAATCGTTCCAGGCAAACAAAGTGAACAATTCATTTCTCTAGAAGATGCTAAACCTCTCCCACAAATTGATGTGATTTTCCCAATTGTCCACGGTAACTTAGGTGAAGATGGTTCTTTGCAAGGTTTACTGCGTATGGCGAATCTGCCATTTGTTGGACCGGGTGTTCTAGGCTCATCAGCTTGCATGGATAAAGATGTCACCAAACGCCTTTTAAGGGATGCAGGGTTGCACATTGCACCGTTTATTACGCTATTGAAAAGCGGTCGTGGTGAAATTAGCTATGCTGCAACGGTTGAGAAACTGGGCTTACCATTATTTATTAAACCAGCTAACCAAGGTTCATCGGTTGGGATCAGTAAAGTTAATAATGAAAGCGAGTTTAACACGGCATTAGATTTTGCATTCTTATTCGATGTAAAAGTGCTGATTGAAAGCGCTGTAAAAGGGCGTGAAATCGAGTGTGCGGTGCTTGGAAATGAACATCCACTAGCTAGCCCATGTGGCGAAATTGTGCTGCATGACAGCTTCTATGCTTATCATACTAAATATATTGATGAAAATGGTGCGTCTGTTGTTGCTCCGGCGGATTTAGAGCAAGATGTGAGTGAAAAGATCCGTGCAATTGCACTTGAAGCTTATCAAGCCTTAAACTGTAGCGGTATGTCCCGCGTTGATGTATTTTTAACTGAAACGAATGATGTTGTGATTAATGAAATCAATACATTACCGGGTTTCACTAATATCAGTATGTATCCGAAACTGTGGCAACAAGGCGGTATGACTTATCAAGAATTGATCAGTCGTTTAATTGAACTTGGGATTGAAAAATTCCAGCAAACAGCCGCATTAAAAACAGCCTGCGATGAAATTTAATCTCTGATATTTTCCGCAATTTTTGCCGATAGCAGCCTGCTATCGGCAATATCACTATAAAGTTATCTCATTAATTCACTGTGTTTTTGTTGCACCAAACATAATTGATGTAACGGAATAACGGCTCAAATCCAAATTTTTTATATAAATCAAATCCTGCTTCTGAAGCATCTAAGAAGCAATGTTCGACTCGTTGTTGACGACAAAATGCGAGAGCATAATCAATAAGCTGAGAAGCATAGCCTTTACCCTGAAACTTAGGTTCAGTACCGATATCGTCGAAACGTGCTAATTCGCCTTCAATGGTGACCGTCATGGATGTTGCGGGCTCTCCATTGACCAATAAGACGAAATGGAATTGTGGTGCACCTTGTTGCAGGGCATCTTCGTGGTAGCGAACATACTCTTGGATCACCGTATCGTGCTCTTCTGAAAGATAGAACGCAGAAACCAATGGTTTAGCCCAAAGGGATAAATCATGGTTTGCGAGCACGATATCTACCTGATTATCAGGCAAATCAACTTCTTTTTGCTGTGACAATGTTAGCGCCATTGCTGTTGTGACGCTGTCACGTTTATAGTTAAGTGCTTCAATATCTTTGACGACTTTTGGCAACATCTCTTCAGGGATCACTAAAGTGTGATTCTTTTTCTGCGATACGAACAGGTTGTATGCTTGCATAAAAGCATGATGAGTAGAGTCGGGTTGCAGATAAATAAAATTGAACGCTGGGGAGTTTAATGGCGTTAAATAACAAATTGTATGTTGTGCAATCTGGATACTGTGCTCACAAATCGAAGTCCAAAACGTCTTTTCGATCGATTGGTAATGTCGTAAATAGTAGAGCGGTATGTTCATTAGTCAGTTACCTGATACAAAATGTGTTAGTCAAAATGGAGCAAATAACAAATCTGACTCCATGTAAAATTTTGTTAACTTATTGGCAGTAAAGCCTTTGTGATCTATCTATTGATAATAACTAAACCTTTAAAATCAGCAACCGTTGCGGCAGTTGTCATCTTATCTTTAGCTTTAGATCTCACTCTTGTGCAACGTTTTCAGTGTCATTAATCAATATCTATAAAGTAAATTTGAAGATAAATTAAGGCGTTTCGTGCGATATGCAGATAGATTGTTATTTAATGCTATCTTACATTGCTCACTTACTCTATAAAATGTCATGTAAATTTATAAAAAGCTTTGTAACTCAATGAGATTATCTTACTAATTCTTCCATTATGATAGTAGAAATAAAGAGATCGTACCTGCATAAATATGCTAAATAGAGTGACGTAAATAAGATAAATAGAGTTGTAAATGTTATATGCTTCAATGTATTGTTTTTGAAAAATAAAAGATGACTGAGGTTACGTTAAGGTAATGCAAAAATTTATATTGGTTGCCCTGTATTTAGTGGGTTATTCAGTGTTTGTAGAATCAGCTGAAAATCCTTTTGATAGGCAAATACTGAAACACGATGATAAAGAAATCCATTATTACCTACTTAAAAGTGACTCTAATCCCTCTAAAGAATTATTGGTATTAATCCAAGGTTCCGACTGTAAAAGTGTCCTTAATAACCAAAACATGATTAAGAATTTTAGGGGAGTATTACCTAATAGTGATGTGCTTTTAGTGGAAAAAACAGGCTTAACACCGGATGTAGGGTTACATGACCCAAATAACTTAGAAGAGAACTGTCCTGTAGAATATATGAGAAATGACTCTTATTTTGAGAGAGTGGATAACTATATTGCTGTGCTTAACCAGTTGAAAAATCAGTATCAGCATATTGTTGTATTAGGTGGTAGTGAAGGAGCGATAGTCACGAATATTATTGCGTCTAGAGTTAATTTTATTGATGCGGCTATTTCACTAAATGGTGGCGGACAGTTTTTTATTAATGATGTGATTTACAGCATTAATAAAAGTTTACCCGCTGAAGAAGCGCAAGGTGCAATAGACGGATTTAACCAGTTTGCAGATGCGGTTTTGCATGATCATTTAGACGATGACCAATTTCCCAGTAATCACGGACAAAATTGGTGGTATGAAGCCTTAACGATAGATAATAAAAAACTGCTTCAAGGTGTTCGTAAACCCCATTTAGTGATCCAAACGCTCACCGATATTAATGTGGATGTGGAAGGTTCACAAAAAATGATGAATGAGATTAATAACCCGAATATTACCTATAAAACTTATTCCACATTAGACCACTATTTTAAAGACCGTCAGGACAATAATCAGACTGCGGTCGTTATCGCTGATATTCAGGATTGGTATACAAAATTAAATATCAAAAAATAGGTTGGGTAGATACCCAGCTAAAGAATTCTTAGTTGGGTATTTAGGGATTCTATTCTGAAATGTAGCTGTGATATTTAAAAATCGGTTTAAAACCTAGTTTTTGATAAACAGACAAACCATCGCTAGACGCTTCCAAATAACACTGCTTGATTTTATGTTGAAGACAAACCTGTAAGGCATGTTTAATCAATGCCGTGGCAAATCCTTGTCTTTGGAATTCAATATCTGTACCAATATCATCTAAGCGCGCAATGTCATTGTGTAGCGTGAGTGTTAGTGATGATACTGGGATCTGCTGATTAAATAAGACAAAATGCATGATATTAGTTTGCTTGTCCAACGCACGCTGATGATAGCGAATATATTCATCAATGATGGATTCATCATTATCGTAATCTAGTTCATTGACTACAGGAAACGCAGTAATAAGCGGTTTTGACCAGTCTGAGAGATTATGATTACTAAGCTTTATATGATAGCCGTCTGGTAACTGATTTTCCGTTTTGAATTCATATTCCGTAAGTTCAAATACCATAGCTGTTGATTCACCATCATCAATAAGATCATGTTGTTGTATGCAATTTGAGAACTTGGATAATTCATCGGTATGAACAACTAAAATATAGGGTTTTGACTGTTGTTGAAACAATGTATTTGCCGCTTCAAAGCCAGCAATAGTTGCTCCTGAATGCAAGTAAATATAATTAAAAGCGGGAGTTTTTAGCTCAGTAAAATAGGCAAACGTATTTGGCTCTACATGATGCGTCTTTAGGCAAATAGCAGACCAAAAAATATTTTCTAATGAGTAAAAACACGCTTCGTTGTGAGTCATTTCATTGTGTCCTAATAAATTAACTGAGCGTTCCTAGTCTATTGAGCAAATTGAGATTGCTGCCACTATGGTACATGGGATAGCATTTGTTGAATTAAGAGAAGATTAAGGAATATCTATGAATAGTATCCCCGATACCATTACGTTCTTTGAGCGTTTATTACCACTGGTTGTTTCCGGTGAAAAAGTGATCACCATTCGTGATGAAAGTGAGAGTCATTATGTACCAGGCTCCGTTGTCAAAGTCCACGCTTTAGAAACTGGCGAGTACTATACCGACATTGAAATACTGTCTGTTGAGCCACTAAACTACGATGATATTTCAGAGTACCACGCGACTCAAGAAGCGATGACATTAGAAACCTTGAAAGCTTTAATTCGTGAAATATATCCAACAGAAAATTGCCTGTATGTTATTCATTACCGATTAACAACGAAAAACGCTTAATCATGATAACGGCTGTTTACTAGTTTAATAAACGCTTTTGTGGCTGGAGACGCATCACTGTAATTATTAACAGCAAAGGCAATATCCCGAGTCACGCGGGGAATTAATGGCTTTACGACGATGTTGTTAATATTTTCAGGGATGGCGAGTTGAGCCACAATCGATACAGCTTCATTTCGTGCAACTAATGAAAAGGTGCTAAGAAGCTGGCGAGTTCTAAATTGAATTTTAGGTGTCAGCTTTTGTGCAGAAAATAGTCCCATCACTATTTTGCCTGAACCGGCTTGAGTTAAGTTGAAGGGGTACTCACACAATTGCTTCAGTGTCACTCCGTCGTACTGAGTCAAAGGGTGGTTTAGCGGTAAAATTGCCACATATTGGTCGTGTTTTATGGGAAAAGTATCAAAGCGTTCATCTGGCAAGACGACCACACCAATATCTATACGTTTTTCTTGCAACCATTGAGCCACGCTCTCGTCGTCTCCCTCATCAACAATAATTTCAATACTTGGGTATTGCTGACGAAAGGCCTTTAATAATGGGGGCAAAATACCCGTTGAAGAGCCGGGGCCGAAAGATCCTATCCGTAAAACACCTTTCTTTAATCCATTAGACGCTAGTGCTTCTTGCCTCATTGCTTCTTGAAGGCTCAGTATATGCTGGGCGCGATTTAACAGCGTATTGCCAATTTCGGTCAGAGTGACTTGATTTTGTTCCCGCGTAAATAGACTGACATTGAAATCTTTTTCAAGGGATTTAATGGCATGTGAAACCGCTGATTGGGAAATATTCAAAGACATTGCCGCCAAGGTAAAACTTTTTAGTTCAGCAACACGGGTAAATATTTCCAGTTGGCTTAGTGTCATGAGTAAATACTTATTTGATTATGATCTTGGATAACAAATACCTTATCTGTATCGAATGATTGAGTCAATAAAGTACACAATATCTGATCAGGATGGGGAAACATCGCGATGGAATTAAAAATAACAAAAAGACAGGTTCAACAAAAGTCAGTCAATATTGTTGTTCTAAAAATGATCTGTGTCTCGATATTATGGGGAGGAACATTCATTGCTGGTAGGGTGTTACAAACCGATATATCACCGTTATTTTCAGCGACGCTTCGCTTTATTTTTGCGAGTGTTGCATTGGTTATTTTGCTGAGTTGCACTCGTATTGGTTGGATAAAAGTGAATTTGCGTCAGTTTTTTCAAATTCTCTTGTTGGGATGTAGCGGTGTATTTATCTACCAACTCTTTTTTTTCTACGGGCTACAGCTTATTCCTGCATCTCGAGCGGCACTGTTAGTAGCAATTAATCCTGCGATGATTGCCTTAATTTCCTATTTATTATGGCGAGAAAAAATCACGAAAATTAAAGGCGTGGGTATTGGTTGTTGTGTATTAGGGGCAACAATATTGTTATCAGCAAAAATGTCAAATGTGAGTGGATTTTTAACAAACCAAGGTGATCTTGCCATATTAGGTTGTGTCGTGAGTTGGGGGATTTATACCGTTGCAGGTAAAAAAGTCATCCGTGAAATTGGCGCTATACATACAGTCGCTTATGCCGTGCTATTAGGAACTGCATTATTGGTTATCGCATCAAGTATCATGGGGCAATTAACGCTTAGCGCGATTACACACTTAACAAATATCGATGTTATGAGCCTGTTATACCTTGGCGTATTAGGCTCAGCACTGGCTTATATTTGGTATTACCAAGGTGTTGATCAGTTAGGTGCCGCGGGAGCCGGGTCATTCATTGCACTTAATCCGTTGACGGCGGTAATAATCGGAACGCTGTTTTTAAATGAGGAAATTACATTTTCTGCATTATTGGGTGGAATAGTGATTATCTTCGGGTTATGGGTAACGAATAAATCGCGAGTATAAAATAGGCGCTCTATGGAAATAACTGACTCCATAGAGCGATATTTATTATTTAATGGTTTTGTTGATTTCTGAATAGGCGAAAAGGGCTTGAGCGCCGCCAGTATGGACAAATAATACAGGTGTTTTTTCAGATGAATTGTCTAAATAATCAATCAAACCCGCCATGGCTTTTCCTGTATAAACTGGGTCAAGAAGGATCCCTTCTTTTTGAGCTAATAGCGCTATTGCATCTAAACCACCGCGGTTTGGCATGCCATACATTGGTGCGAAAAAATCATCCCAAAGTGTAATGTCAGGTGTTTTTTTAATTTGCAGTAATTCTGCTAATTCATTTTGCAGTTTTTCAACTTTTGGTGCCTGATCTTGCTGTTTACGAGAAACGGTGACACCAATGAGTTGTGAAGTAGGGAGTAATTCTTGCAAGCCAATTGCTAAGCCTGCGTGAGTTCCGGCACTACCAGAAGCCACAATCACTTTATCAAATTCAATATTGGTCGGTTTTTGTTGAGCAATTTCAATCGCACATTGAACATAACCTAATGCGCCCAGACCGTTAGAACCGCCGACAGGGACGATATAAGCATCTTGCAAGTCTAACGATTTAATTAACTCCACCATTTGTGCTTGTGGATCGGTTAATTCGTCACACATGACGCATTGAGTACCAAATAAATCGGTGAGGAGCTTATTGCCATTATGCAGGAAATTGCTGTCTTCACTTTGAATAGGATTTTCTAATAGAGCGACACATTTTAGTCCATACATTGCCGCTACCGCAGCAGTTTGACGAACATGGTTAGATTGAATCGCACCCGCTGTCACGATAATCTTTGCATTTTGAGCTAAGGCATCCGCCATTAAAAACTCAAGTTTACGCAGCTTATTTCCGCCCATTGCTAACGGCGTCATATCATCGCGTTTAATGTAGATTTCTCGACCATATAAACGCGATAAATTATCGAGTCGATTCAATGGGGTCGATGCTTTAAGCAAGTCAACTTTTGCGAACTGAGTTAATTTTTGTTGAAGAGACATCTAAATTCCCCTGTATTAATTGGTAAATCCTAAATAGAGATAAATGGCAAGTACGAAGCTTGCTGTTACTAATGCATAAGGCATTTGAGTACGAATATGTTCAATATGATCACAATCAGTAGCCATAGAGGCAACAATGGCATCCGCAGAAATAGGTGAGGTCATGTCGCCGAAAATAGACCCTGATATGGCTGCGCCAATCATATATTCAATTGGCATACCGACGGATAACCCTAATTGAACACCAATTGGGATCATAATGGCAAAGGTTCCCCATGAGGTACCCGTAGCCAGCGACATAATAGCGCTAATGATAAAGATAAAGCCGATAGAGAATCCAGGTGCCATAATGCCTTGAGTAACTTCAGCAATATAAGCACCCGTATTCAGTTCAGAAGATACATTTCCCATCAAGAAAGCTAAAATCATGATGGAGCTGATTTTTAACATGCTGGCATAGCCAATAAATAGCTCTTTAAAGAAGCTATCAATATTTAATAGCCTTCTTCCGATAAACCAACAAAAAGAAACTGCGGTACCGAACATTACGCCCCAATAAACGGACGTTGAGCCGCTCCCTTTACTGAAATCCCCATCACCTGTGATATATAAGGCCACTGGAACCATTAATACAGTCGAAAGAATAGGGATGAAAAAGTTCAAGGCTGAATGGGCATTCGGATGTTCAATAATCTCTTCCTCTTCATTTTTAAGTGAAGATTCGGCTAATTTTCCTGCCATGAAATTTTCTTGATACTTCATTTCGGCTTTTTTCATTGGTCCCCACGAAACATTGGTGAACACATAGAATAAAATGGTGGCCAATGATAGCCATGCCATTAAGTTGTAGCCGATAGATTTAATTAAAATATCGAAGGGTTCACCTGAAATAAGACCTTGGGAAATTTGTACACCAATGAGTCCCATAATCACTGCACCCCAACCATTTATAATAGCTGATGAACAGACAGAAACGCAGGCGGTTTGAATAAGATAGGACATCTTTTCTGGGGCAACGCCATATTGTCTGGCTAAATTCTTAGTGGATGCCCCCGCGACTAACTGGTTGATGGAACTCTCAATAAAAATTAAGGCAGTAATGACTATGGCGAGTAATTGTGTTGCCGTTCTATTCTTAATTAATTTTGTTTTATTTGTCAGTAGCTGAACTAATGCACGAACACCGCCTGTGACGACTACTAGGCGCATAATCCCACCAATCATGACCATAAAGACGATGGTACGAGTGTTGCCGGCGGAAGAAAATGTATCGATGATGCCATCCACAGTTCCGCGAATGCCGAGTAATACATTGTGGTCATTAATGACGGTAAAACCGACTAAAATACCGAGCATTAATGAAAGCATCACCTGTCGAGTGAGAATAGCTAAAAGGATAGTGACAATTGGCGTGATAATTGTCCAAATACCATAGTCGTGCATGTGTTTACCTTGGATATTTTTATTGTATGACGTGTAGTTTATAAATATCAGGAAATCATAGCATTGATGGAAGTAGGCTGTCGGATATTTTCATTATATTGCCGTAGATTGTTACAAAATCCATGCTGAAAGTCAGATAAACTGCAAGATTATGGTATTGAAGGGTACGCTATCTTTTTGAGATAGCGTAGTAAGGGGATTAAGCTTGTGATTGCCACTGTTGATAAGTGATACGACTAATTTCTTCTGTCTTTGTCTCGCCAATAAGCTCAATAAATTGTGGGGCTAATGTTGTGTAATATTGGAAACCACATTTTTCTTGAGCAATTTTAGATTGTTGATTGCCTTGGAAATAACCGCACCATAGATTATCCAGTTTGAGATTTTTAAATCCATGTCGCATGATTTCTCGGATAGCTTCAGGAATGAGCCCTTTTCCCCAAAATGGTACGCCTATCCAATAACTTACTTCCGCATCGTTATCCCCAATTGGAAAATTACTCTCTTTTCCGATAGATAAACCAATCAAGCCAATGGCTTTGTTATCTTCTTTTAGTGCAACGGCAAATACACCATCGCGCATAAAAATGGATTGAATAATTTTCTCACTTTCTTCGACGCTCTGGTGAGGTGGCCAGCCTGCAATAGGGCCGATACGTTCGTCTTTTGCATAATGATAAAGGTCTGCCGCATCAGTAATATGCCAAGGGCGTAAAATCAGCCTTTGTGTATATAAAATCATGTTATTTTCTCTTCATTGCATTGATAGTACGCCACCTATTTTAGGTATTTATTTGTTTTTTTTAATAGTTTAACCTCGGTATTTTAGGTACTTATGAAAACTGACATTTTGAAGAAACTGGGTAAAATAGGTCAATAAAGCTAATGGCATGAATGAAATGTGAGTGTGTTAAGCATGAAGGAGCGACAGCTGCATCAATCTGTGTGGGAAGGGGTAGTCAGCATGGGTTCGACGACACTGGAAGGATTACAAAATACAGTGCTGTCTCCAGACTATGTGACGCTATGTATTTGTAGGCAAGGGGTTGGGATTTTCAATATTAATTTTAAGCGCTATGCCTTACGCAAAAATGAGATTTTTGTTTTGTATGACGACACTTTTGTTATGTTACAGAAGCGTTCTCGGAATTTTATTGTAGATTACATCCATATTGATAAGACGTTTGCCACAGATATTGCATTTGTTTTACCTAATTCATTGTTTGCCTATTTTAATTTTCAACCACGTTTATCAATGTCATCGGCACAATCCACACTATTTTCACATTGGTATCAGCTATTTTTATATTACCACCAAGAACGCGCAGAGTATGGGAAATTACAATTACGCCAACATTTACAAAATCTATTTTTAGAAATTGCCAATCAGGTCAATCATGCTCAATCCCATTTTTCAGATGAACGTAGCCGTAAATCACAATTGTGTTGGCAATTTTGGGCATTAATAACCCAGCATTGTAAACAGCAAAGAGAGGTTAAGTTCTATGCGAATCAACTTTCGATTACACCGTTTTATTTATCGCAAATTGTGAAAGACTTTTTCAACGATCCGCCCAAGGCACTGATTGATAGACAAGTGATTTTAGAAATTAAAGCTCTGTTAGAGAGAGGAACGTTCTCCATTCAGGGTATTGCTGATGAGTTAAATTTTGAAGACACCTCGTATTTATGCCGCTATTTTAAGCGGCATACTGGTGCAACATTAAGTGAGTTTAGAAAAAGAGTGAATAAGCATTAACTCGGGTCGATTTTTGTCGAATGTTTTTTAATAAAATCAATAAAGCAGCGTAGCCTTGGAGAAACAGCTTGGTTGCGATAATAGACAGCATTAATCGGCTGTTTCATTGTTATCGTTTTTTGTTCGAGCACTTTCACTAGTCCGCCATTGGCAAAGGCATCTAAGCTTACAAAGTCGGAAGAAGAGAGAATGCCTGTTCCTTGCAGCGCTAAATGATGGAGTACTTCACCACTGGCGCAGGCGATATGGGGGGTAATTTTGAGTAAGCTGCCATCGGCGTTTTCGAGTGGCCAATAATTTAATGACTCTGGCGTTGTGAAACCGAGCAAACAATGCTTATGGAGATCTTCTATCGTTTCCGGTATTCCATATTTTTCTAAGTACGCGGGGCTAGCAACTAGCCTTTTTTGGGAATAACCCAATAGGGTTGCACTGAGTGAAGAATCCTTTAACGTGCCAATTCTAAACGCGACATCTGTTTTTTTCTCTAATAGGTTTGTCACACCTTCATAGTTATTTATTTCTAACTCAACTTGGGGATATCGCTCATAAAATAGAGGGATCAGCGGAGCGATTACATGGGTTAAAAATGGAGTTGAAGCATCAATGCGTAGCTTACCTGATGGAATCGATTGGCGAGCGGATAGCAAATCTTCGGCTTCTTGAGCTAGTCGGACTATTTCTCGCGCTTTTTGCAAAAATGCAGCACCTTCATCACTGAGTTTGATGGCGCGAGTGGTTCGGTAAAGTAGCGTGGTTTTGACTTTCTCTTCTAAACGCAATAATGCACGACTCACGGTGGATATCGTCATGCATTGCTGGTCGGCTGCCGCTGTAATAGAGCCGTAATCGACTACGCTGATAAATGTTTGGAGCTCTTCTAATGTGATTTTCATTATTGCATTTCCCGCAAAAGTTATTCTCACCATAATGGGTTTTTCAACCGCTTTCAATATGGAAGAATTGCCGCCGGTCAATTGAGATTGGTTTATAAGGCATAAAAATGAGAATAAACACAGCATTGCTCGCGTTATCCGTTGGAGCATTCGCCATTGGTATTACCGAGTTTTCTCCGATGGGAATGCTTCCCTATATCGCTGAAAATCTTAATGAAAGCATTCCTTCTGTCGGTGCGATTGTGGTGATTTATGCGCTGGGAGTGATGATTGGAGCGCCGATCATGACGCTATTATTAGTGAGTAAGCGCCCAAAAGTTGCGTTGGTTTTTTTAATGGCTATTTTCACGGTGGGGAATTTATTATCGGGTTTAGCGCCTAACTTGGTGACACTGTCACTTTCAAGGTTAATTACTAGCCTAAATCATGGGGCATTTTTTGGTTTAGGTGCCATTGTTGCGGCCAGTGTGGTTCCTGCTGGTAAACAAGCAAGTGCGATTGCGGCAATGTTTATGGGGCTGACCATCGCGGGTATTGGTGGTGTTCCATTGGTTACTAAAATAACGCAATTAATCGGCTGGCGTGAGGCATTCTATTTAATTTCGGGTATTGGATTACTCACGATCGCCAGTTTAATTTTTGCGATTCCTGCGCGTTTACAAGGTAGCCAGGTTAACGTTAAAAATGAATTGCGTATTTTAAAGCGCCCATTAGTGATGTTAGGTATGTTATCGACGGTACTCGGAGCAAGTGCAATGTTTACCTTGTATACGTTTATAACACCAATGTTGATGAGTTTTATTCAGGCTTCAGATCAGACAATTACAATGATGTTAATGGTCATTGGCGTTGGTTTTAGTATCGGTAATTATCTTGGTGGTTATTTTGCGGATAAAAACTTATATCCAACTTTATTAACCTTGTTTGTATTATCTGCAATAAGCATGGTGATGTTCCCAATAATTGCGACAAATATCGCTGGTGCTACCGTTGGTTTATTATTCTGGAGTATTGTTAGCTTTGCACTCGTCCCACCCATTCAAATTTTAGTGATGAATGCGGCTGTTGGCGCGCAAGCGCTAGCATCCTCCGTGAATATTGGTGCATTTAATTTGGGAAATGCCATTGGAGCGGCTGTTGGTGCAGCGATTTTATCCCATGGCTACAGCTACACGACGATGAGTTTTATGGGCGCATTATTGGCGATAGTCGGGTTTATAGTGATTTTGCTGATTGTACGCCGGAAAAATAGCGAAACACAAACGCAGGACGTAATGTGTAGCGCGAATTAAAAAGCAAGGTTTGGAGTGTTCGACATATAATAACCAGAGATACTGATCACGGTGAAATCAGTAAAGGGTTAAATATATGTCGACGAAAAATCAATGGGCCACAGATGAGCAGCGCTGGAATGCACTGAAACTACGCGATAAAGCTGCAGATGGTTATTTTGTGTATGGTGTGAAAACATCGAAACTTTATAACCATCCATCCGCAGCGGGACGACTACCGAAGAGAGATAACGTGCTGTTTTTTGATAATGAGCAGCAAGCGATAGCGCATGGATTTCATTCTGGAAAACGTCGTCGTCATGAAATGTCACAGCAAGCTCAGTTTTATCAAGAAAAAATTGAACTTGCTTGTCGGTATATTGAGCAAAATACCCAGAAATATACATTAGCTGAGTTAGCTGATTATATCGGAATAAGTCCGTTTCATTTTCATCGATTATTTAAATTACAAACTGGGTTAACGCCTAAAGCCTATCGCGATGCTTATCTTCATCAAAAAGTACAAGCACAATTACAGGAAAATGAGCGGATCACTGACGCTATTTATGATGCGGGTTTCCATTCGAATAGCCGTTTCTATGAAACAGCTAATTCGCGATTGGGGATGACGCCGACAGCGTGGAAATCTGGTGGTGAAGGGAGCCAAATCTATTTTGCTCTGGCCGTTTGTTCGCTAGGAAATGTACTTATTGCACAAAGTCCGATAGGCATTTGTGCGATTTTATTCGGAGATGACCCTGAGCAATTGCTAAATCACTTACAAGATAAATTTCCCCATGCTCAGTTGATTGGTGGAAATAAAGCATTCGATCAAGTAGTTTCTAAAGTTATTGGGTTTATTGAAGCCCCAGAAATAGGTTTTGATCTTCCTTTGGATATTCGAGGAACTGCATTTCAGCAACGAGTGTGGCAAATATTAAGAAACATTCCTGTTGGAAAAACGGTGAGCTATCGTGAAATTGCAGAAAAGATGGGAGCACCTAAATCGTTTAGAGCAGTGGCGAATGCATGTGGTGCGAACATGCTAGCGGTGGCGATTCCATGCCACCGAGTGGTGAGAACGGATGGTGAATTATCGGGATATCGCTGGGGGATCGACCGAAAGCGGGCATTATTACTAAAAGAATCTGCAAAAAAATAATAAGGTTTATTTTGAAAAAGAATAAAGCTGCGCCAATATCGCTATTGTCGCAGCAATTCTTAATATGAAAGCCATATATATTCTCTAATTAGATAGTTAGTTTCAAAATTAAAATTATTTAATGTTATTTATTATAGTGTGCGGTTTCTGTTTTATATCCTTCGAAAATTAATTTAATTAAGGTCGATTTAATTTTTTTAAATAAACGTTTAGATTTTTTGGTTTTTGTATTTTTCATGTTTTTTCCTTATAAATAATGATATTAACCACCGAAATATAAATGTGATTGGTTGTGTTAATATAAATTTTGGGTATGATTTGCCCTTTATGTTTTTTTCATATTCCATAAATAAAATCCTATTGCCGTATTTTGTTTATTTAGCTTCGCATGAGAAATTAACTTAAAAAAGTGACAGATTGGCTTTTTTGTAAAATACAGATCATCTCAGCGAAATTTGTATTACATTACAGATACGGGGATTCGATTTTAAGGAAATGAGTGAGATGCTCTACAAACAAATAGCCCAAATGCTACAGAGCAAAATCCATCGAGGGGAGTTTCTGGGGGGTGAGAAAATGCCGTCGGTACGTGATATTAGCCGTTGCCATGATGTGAGCATTACCACGGCTCAACTAGCTTATCGTGAATTGGAACGGTGTCAGCTCATTTATGCAGTACCAAAATCGGGTTATTTCGTGATCCCTGAAAAGGTCACAGCACAATTGCCAAAAGTGGCTAATTATATTCAAAAGCCTGTTCATATTGATAAGTGGAACCCGACGATGGACTTTTTGCGTGTTGAAGAGCGTGCAGGGGTTACATCGTTATCGTGTGCGGTACCTAATATTGCAGATAAAACCTTAGAGCCATTATGGCAAGAAATGAATATGGTGGCGCGGCGCCGTAATCTGTTAACACTTGAGTATGATAGCTTGCAAGGGTTAGCTGCGCTCAGAGAGCAAATCTATTATGTATCTGATTATCGTCAGTCATTTACCCCTGATGATATTGTGACGACCACCAGCGCCCATCAGTCGATTTCTATTGCAATTCAAGCATGTACCCAAGCCAATGATGTAGTTGCTGTTGAATCGCCGACGTTTCCTGGATTATTGCAGACGCTTTATGGGCTGGGTCGTAAAATCATCGAAATTCCTGTTGATCCGCAAACAGGAATTAACTTGGATAGGTTGGAAGAAGCTTTTCAATGTTGGCAAGTTAAAGCGGTGGTGGTGACGCCGACATGCAATAACCCGATGGGCAGTATTATGCCGGAAAAGAATAAGCAAAGGTTGCTTGAGATGACTAATCGATATCAAGGTACGGTTATCGAGAATGATTGTTTAGCGCCTCTTGCATATGCTTATCCGCGTCCGTCAACGATCCAATCTCTGGATACCGAAGGTCATGTGATTCTGTGCAGTTCATTTTCTAAAACCGTTGCACCGGGAACACGGACGGGGTGGATAATCCCCGGTAAATACAAAGAGAAAGTTATGCATTTAAAATACTTATCACATTGTTCTGGCGAAGTTTTTATGCAGCAAGTGATGAGTAATTTCTTAAAAGAAGGACACTATTTTTTGCATTTACGCCGAATGCGTCAGCAATATCGTGAATTACAGTGTCAATATCGGGAATTAGTTGAAACGCATTTCCCTGCTAATACTCGAATTTCAAGGCCTCAAGGTGGATTTTCATTATGGGTCGAGCATCCGGCAGCAGATACTGTGAAATTGATGGAGATTTTACATCGCAATAAAGTGACGGTATTGACGGGAGCCCACTTTGCTACAGGCGATTGCTACCCAAACCACCTACGTATTAATTATGCTTTAGAGTTGATCCCAAGACGGCGTAACGCGATAAAAATTCTCGGAGAAACCTTAAAAATGAGTCTGTTGAAATAGGGCGATGAAATAGAAAAAGAAACCCGCTAATGATGGCCATTAGCGGGCAATATACATAAGGATTATTATCTATACAGCAGACTACATTTACCACAATTACTATTTATAATGCGAGGGTTTGTTTATTTTTAATTCGCATGCCATTAAGCATACTTAACCATGCCAGCACTGTCACTACCATTAAGATAATAAAGATAAAATACGGAGGAAGTTCAGTCAGAACGAAACCCGTCATCATAGGGTTAAATGCCCCACCAAGTAACCCCAGCGCCTGAGCAGAAAAGTAACTGGATTTCATACCTTCTGGGGCAATGCTATCAATTAGCATATATTCCCCCGGTGCGTAAATAAGTTCGCCCAATGTGAAGATAAATGAGCCTAACGCCCATAAATAGAGATTATCTCCAGATCCCATAAATACCGCTAATCCCCCTAAAAAGAATACGCTACCAATGGTCATTAAGCGTCTTAAGTTATCCGGCGTAATGCGTTTACCTACCGTGTATTGCAAAGTGACAACGACGACGGCGTTGACAGGTAAAATCACACCAATTACCGCTTGTGCAAAATCACTGTTAGCAACGGTGATGACATATTGGGAGATCCACGTGGTAAAAGAGCCGAAAACGAGTGAGCCGAGAAAAGTGGAGAGAATAAACCAAGCCAATGCACGGTCGTGGAGCATTGCTTTAGGGTTCCACACTCGCGGTTGACCATCAACATGGCTAGCAGGTTTGGTGCTTTGAACAAATCGCTGAATAAAAAAGATAGGGGCGGCTGCGGAGACTGCCGCTAGCCAAAATGGCAAATTAATGCTGTACATTAATAACCATGTGCCCATTGGGGGTCCGACCGTCCAACCGATATTGATAAAGGTGTAGTTGAGCGAAAATACTTTAGTCTTTAAGGATAATGACAAAGTATCTGCGAAATAGCCTTTTAAAACAGTCGAAAAAACAGAATAAGAGCAGTTAATCAGTGAGAAAAATATAATCACCAATAGCGCATTGTTCATCAGCGGAATTGCAATAAATCCACAAATAAACGCTATCACAGCAATAAGCATGCAGCGTTTTTTATCGACTTTATCCGCCAGCATGCCAAATCCCATACTGAATAGCACGCCGACCGTTAAGGCAATAGTCATAGCAACACCGACGATATCGATCGCCATATGGTATTGGCGTGTCAGATAAATCGCCATAAATGGTAATGTGGCGCCGCGCCCGATGGTTAATAGCAGCGAAGACGCGAGCAGGGCAGTATTCGAGATATTGGATTTAGAAAACATGGCTCACGACCTAGGAGTACATTGTTGTTATAAAAACGATAGCTATAAAAACGATTGTTACAAAAATGTTTTATGTAGTTTTGTTATATAAAATACATAAAATTACGGCACCAAGAAACGGGTTATTAGGGCGGGAAATCAAAACAATATTTTGATCATGCTATTGTGCCATTGCCAACCAATTATCTGGCTAAAGATAGCGGCGACGCAGATAGTAGAGTTATCTGCTATCAGCTTAACTGCATAAAAAATCAATTAATTATTGATTCATCATCCTATTTAATCGGCATATAAACTAAGAGCCGGTTGCCTTTCTCAATATCAAAAGTCATCGTTTTTGGTGCGCGGCGTTATTGTTGAAATGGTTGGTCGCGGAAGTGAACTTCAAACCCTGTTCGAGTCATTAAAAAAGAGCGCAAGGGAATGCGCTCTTTTGATAATACACGGGCGTTATAATGAGGCAAGATAAATTCGGCGGCTCACTTCAGGGGTAATATCACGGTGTTCCCCGAGTGTCACCATGCTATGCGCCACGAGGCTCTCAACTAAAGGCTCCACAATATCTTGGTTGAGCTGGTAATCTTTAAAGCGTGTTTTCACTTGCATTGCTTCGAAAAAGTCTCTTGTTAATTCAATGGCTTTGAGTGCTTTCTCTTTTTCGCTACCTTCACGAATATCCCAGACGCGTTCTGCATACTGCGCCATTTTCGCTTGTTTCTGAGGCAGTTTTTCTTCCATTAAGGAAGGCAGGATAATGGCTAAGGTTTGAGCATGATCTAAACCGTAGAGAACGGTGATTTCATGACCTAACATGTGGGTTGCCCAGTCTTGAGGTACGCCAACACCAATTAAACCATTTAACGCTAACGTTGCGGTCCACATTAAATTGGCGCGCACATCGTAATTGGTCGGATTTGCTAAGGCTTTCGGACCAATATCGATCAAAGTTCTCAGTAGACCTTCAGCAAATGCGTCTTGAACATTAGCATTTACAGGGTAGGTGAGGTACTGCTCGATAACGTGTACGAACGCATCCACAACCCCATTACTGATTTGGCGAGGTGGCAATGAGTAGGTTTTAACCGGGTCTAAAATAGAAAATTGAGGGAAAACTTTGTCACTCATAAAGGCTAATTTGGCGTGTAATTCTTCACGCGTGATCACAGAGCCTTTATTCATTTCAGAGCCAGTAGCAGGGAGGGTTAACACTGTGCCAAAAGGTAATGCGTGCTCAATAGTGGCACCGCCGCTGGTCACCACTTCCCATTTATCTCCTGCGTAATTGACTGCCGCCGCGATAAATTTAGTACCATCAATGACGGAGCCGCCGCCAACAGCCAGTAAAAAATCATAACCTTCGCGTTCAATTTGCGCGACAGCTTTGATTAAGGTTTCATAGCGAGGGTTGGCTTCAATCCCACCAAAATAGCCAATTTGGCGATTTTTCAATGCACTCGTAACTTCATCGAGGGTGCCATTCTTGCGAGCACTTTCACCACCAAATAGCACAAGGACTTTTGCATTCGCGGGAACCAATCGGTCCAATTCACTTATTTTACCTTCACCAAAAACAATGCGCGTTGGGTTGTAAAACTCAAAATTATTCATATACAAACCTTTGGTTGGGAATGGTAGGGGATGTCATTTGGCATCGGTTAGGGTTAAAAATGTTGAGATTACTCTAGTATACACTCGAAACTATTCAAAGGATGATCAAAATGTTTGGTTGGAACTTTGTTTATTTATCGCTGAATTTTCAATTCACTATCCGTTTTTGGGCAAGTAATTTCCTAGCGATAGCACTTAATGCTTATGATTAATTTGACTTCGATATCACTACGATCAATATTTAATTCATTCAAATGAATTAAATATAATGCAAATGAGGAAATTATGATGAATTCAATGATACCTGTTCCATTTACCCTTAAAGAGCGTGATAGACGATGGGATTTGGCTCGTAAAATCATGAAGGAGCATGGTCTGGAAGTTTTGATGGTGTATGGCGATAGAGAGTCCGCCGCACCGGCACCATTTTGTATCGATCATTATTTTACCAATGACAGACTGGGCTCGGTGGTGCTGTTCCATCAAGATAAAGCACCAATAGTGGTGACATTTGCGCCGATGATGGTGGCTGACCATATGCAGGCATCTTTACGCAATGATATGCAATGGATTTCACCTGAGCAGATTATGGTGGGAAAAACAGGGCGCAATATCGGCAATATTTTGATTCAGTTAGGGGTATCGCCGAATGCTCAGATAGGCGTCATTGGGCTTGAACCATATCCGCCGTTCTATTTTGATGGTGCGATGCCGTTTAATACGTTGTCAGGTATTAAAGAGCAATTACCGAATGTAAATTTTGTGCCTGTTTATAAAGCCTTTTTCCAATTAGCCTCGGTCAAAAGTGATGAGGAAATCGCGCACATCAAACATGCAGCCATGATTGGTGAAGCCATGAGTGAGGCGATGCGTAAAACAGCTATTCCCGGAAATACCGAAGCGGATATTGCTGCGGCAGTGACTTCAACGTGTTTATCGATGGGTGGGTTTACCGCAGAAATTTTGATGGGGTCAGGTCCTGAATATATTGGTTGGGGACAACCAGCATGGCAGTACCGTTCGCAAAAACCGAGGGAAATACAATATGGAGATATTGTATTAACTGAAATTTTTGCACTGTATGGGATGTATGAAACTCAGCATCAAGCTGCGGTAGCGGTGGGGAAAATACATCCGAATATTGAGCGAGCTGCGCAAGTTTCGCGAGAATGTTATGAGATAGGTGTAGAGAATCTCAAAGAAGGCATTACCTTTGGGGAGTTGGTGGACAAAATGGAACAACCATTATTAACGGCAAAAGGTTGGCATGTTCATCCGCTTATTCATAGCATTAATCCTTATGGTCCAATTGGCTTTGGTACGGCTCCCGGAATCGAAATATTACCGTTAGCTCAAAAATATGGACATATAAGCCGACTGCCTAATCCTGGGCGTGAATTAGTCTTAAAAGCAGGAATGACATTTGCGTTTGAACCCAATTGTGCCTTTGATTATCATTTATGTAATTTAGGCGGTACCGTTATTGTGGGAAAAGATAAGGGGATAGAATTAAATAATAATTCGACGCATTTAATGCGTGCCGACGTATAATGTTACTTATTTAATGTAATTAGGGTTTCAGCTGCATATGACAGAAATAAACAAAAACACACTCTCTTCGGAGCTGACGAAAGAAAAATTAATCAATGAAGGCATCAAACAGTTTGCTCTTTATGGTATTAATGGCGTGAGAACTCGTCAACTGGCTGAAAGTGCTGGAGTTAACCAATCTGCCATCCCTTATCATATGGGAGGAAAGATGGGGGTCTATGCAGCTGTTATCCATAAAATTGCGGCAGATCTTGCCCAAATGAGCAATGTAAGCGTATTTGATGTGCAGTTTGAGCAATTAAAATCACGGGCAAGCCATGAGGTAGTAGAGGTTGAATCATTACTACGGTTATTAATAAAAGGGCTGGGATTAGCGTTGTTGTCGCCGGGGCATGAGTATTATTCCATATTAATCCTAAGAGAGCAGTTAGAACCTACAGAAAATGCAGATATTATCTTTAAAGAGTTTATCGAGCCTTTTCATTCTCGCTTAACTTCACTTGTCCAATTTATTACGGATGAAGATCAAGCGACGGCGATTATTTCAGCACATGCTTTAATTGGGCAAGTTTTGGGATTTGTGATTGCGAAAAAATCACTATTAAAACGCTTGAATCAAAAAAATCTTGATAAAGATTTATTGGACAAAATCCTAGAGCAAGTGAGTGTCTTTGCGTGTAATGCCATCATATCTCGTTAATTTTTAATTTATGTCATGTTAATTTTAAGCCGTTGCATTAAGATGATAGAAAGTTATTAAGCTTAATCATCAAAGGTAAACGAATAGATTATGCGGCGGTTCATTCAGTTAGATCTTCCTCCAGAACCTGTTATTAATGAAAAGTGTGTCCATAAGCGCTTGAAAAATAGTGTTTGTGACAACTGTGCGAGCAGCTGTCCTGTGGGTGCGATTTCTTTTGGTTTTATGGATGCAAAAATTGATAATGAACTGTGTTATCAATGCGGTAACTGTCTGTTTACTTGTCCAGTCG
Source organism: Providencia sp. JUb39 (assembly GCF_012272845.1). Classification (NCBI taxonomy): domain Bacteria; kingdom Pseudomonadati; phylum Pseudomonadota; class Gammaproteobacteria; order Enterobacterales; family Morganellaceae; genus Providencia; species Providencia sp. JUb39. The sequence continues at coordinate 2,037,708 of NZ_JAAWXD020000001.1, forward strand.
ATGCCATTGAAAACATTCAACCTCATGAACGAACCTACCAAAATGGCTTTTTGGTTATCAGCCATGATGAGCCACTTGCTAGCCCTGAAGAACTGATTGTTTGGCATCGTCAATATGCCATTCGAGGTATGCAAATTCCTGAACCGTTGGTGGACAAATGGTTGCCAGCTTTAGCCGCATTAAATTTAAAACTGGAAGCATTACAAGAGCCTATTTGGAGTTTGACCATCACCAAACCTGCGGAAGTGGATAGTGGGCGGCGTAGAATGCTTTTTCGTCAAAAATTAGATAGTCAGCCATTAGATAGTGGCAAGGTTAAAACGGGATTAAATGCCAGAAAACAGTTTTATCCTGAAGATAGCTGGTTCCATATTGCATTAGATACGGCGAGTTGCATTTTATGTGGCGCATGCGCGAAAGTGTGTGATGAGCAGGCGATAGAGCTTGAAGATCATCAATTTAGTTTGGACGATAAGCGTTGTACCGGTTGTATGAGTTGCCAAGTGGTTTGTTTCCCAAAATCAATTCAAGTTCATCCCCATGTTGCGAAAAATAGCGAATCACAGCATTTCCATTATTTCGATGGGACATGCCAAAAATGCCAATTACCTTTTTCGGCATGGACTGCGGAAGAAACTCTGTGCCCAATTTGCGCACAACATAAACAGCAAGGCTGGCTATAAATAAACGCCTCGTTTCAGGCGCTTATTTACAAACTTAACTTTATTAATTAACTTCGCTCTCTCGCATATTCTCAATAATCATTTCAGCAATTTGAGGGTTTAATGCGGCTGGCGTATCGTGCCCCATACCTTCAATCACTTCTAATTTTGCCGTTTCAATATTATCAAAAATATCCTGACCTGAAGTGACGGGGAATAATGGGTCAACAGAGCCGTGTATCACCAGCGTTGGGGCGGTGATGGCACTGAGGAGTGGCCTTAAATCACCCGTTACTGCAACGGCGGCTAACTGACGTTTAGTGCCTTCAGGAGAGTAGTTACGCTGGAATGCTTGTGCAATATAGTCACGGCAATTTTCTTCATCGAACGGCACGCACGTTGAACTAATGCGGCGGTAAAATGCGAGTTGCCCAGCAATGTAGCCTTCAAAATCCTGTTTAGGATCTACGCCAGGAGACATTAGCATTTTCATGACATCCGGCTCGCTTTGCGGCAATTGCGGATTGCCCGTTGATGACATAATTGGACAAAGTGAAAGAGTGCGGTTCGGAACTTTTGATGCTACTACTTGCGCTATCATTCCCCCCATTGAACGTCCTACAATATGGGCTTTTTCGATGGATAAGCCATCTAACAAGGCGATAATATCATTGGCCATTTCAAATAAGGTGTAGGGAACATCGACATGCTCGCCGTTTTGTAATCGCTCAGCCATTTCTCCGATATTCAGTGGCGGGTAATTATCTAAATGTGGCGATAAGCCCGCATCACGGTTATCGGGACGGATAATATAAAAGCCTGCATCTGCAATTTGTTGGCAAAATTCTGATGTCCAACTAATGTTATGTCCACCTAACCCTGCAATAAGTACGACAGCAGGGTGTTCTGGCTGACCAAAGGTATCGTAATACAGTGTTAATGGTGCTGTTTTTGTCATTTTATTTCCCTATTTTTGGTGATAGCTATTTATGCAATAACTCAGCAAGAAAGGCTAGCGCTAAAAAAAACAATCGTTACCAATTTAAACGCCATTTACTTTAGTTATTAATAATAAATCGACTTTGTTAGAGAATTTAGCGAGCTTTTTTCTGGTAATAATTGATCCCTAACAGCGCAAGCGCAGCCACAAATGACAATACCGCGACATGTAAATTGCCAACTAATCCATACAGTGAGACGAAAATACCACCAAGCGCAGAGCCTAAGGCGATTCCGCTATTAAAAAAGGCAATATACAGGGAGCTTGTGGCTTCAATATTATGGGCGCTGTAACGCATCATCCAGGTCATTAAAGTGACTGATACGCCACCATAAGCAATTCCCCAAAGTACCATAATGGATAATGCCATCCATACACTCAGCGGAAAGAATATATACGCTCCTAAACTTAAGATAAGACCGCTGGCTATCATCACGACCGCAAAATTTAGGTGTTTGTTGGCGGTGAGCCCAAATAGGAAGTTACCTACGATACCTGCCAACCCGTAAATCAGTAATAAGCCTCCTAAAAGGTCGACTGAAATCAAATCATTATTGGATAGCAGCGCACGAATATAGGTAAACGCCATAAAATGCCCGGATACAATAAGCAGCGTTATCAGCAGCCCATTCATAATGATGGGACGCTTGATTTCAGTGATAAACGTTTTGAAGGTGGGAGATACCATCGCGGGAAGTGCGGGTAATTGCATGAGTAAAGAGAGGAAAAGTAACAATGAAATAAAGGACATTGAGGCAAATGCTGCACGCCAGCCTAACCATTCGCCCATTAAAACGCCGAAAGGTACGCCCAATACAGACGCTGCTGCCACGCCACCAAAAACTAGCGAAGTTGCTAGCGCGACAGCGGGGGCAGCCACTAAGCGAGGCACTAACCCGCCTGCTAATGCCCAAATAATGCCAATACAAACGCCAACAAAAAGACGACTGATCAAGAGTAGCCAATAATACGGTGTTAAAGCCGCCACTAAGTTACAAAGGGTCAGTAAAAGTGCCCCAATCAATAACAGTGTTTTGCGGTCAACAGAACGCGTAAATAACACAATCAGCGGTGAGCTGATGGCGGCAGTGATAGCAGGAAGTGTCATTAAGAAACCGGTGGTTGCTAAGGAAACAGAAAAATCCTCCACAATTGGTGTTAGTAGCCCAATGGGGATCATCTCGGTTGTCACCACACTGAAGGTCGCCAGCATGAGTGTCAGGATGGCTCCCCATCGCTGTTGAAAAGTTGCATTGGCTTCAATCGTTATTGTGTTCGTCATATAAAGTTCCAAATAATTGCGGTCAGTAAATAGTTTCAAGCGTGAATTGATCTTATCTGGGACATTATTGATAATAAATATCACTATCGTGGCTTCATTGGGGACTAATCGTGTCTAATCCGGCATCATTACTGATGGATAACTTGTTCGACCTGAAAGTTTTTGTGGATGTGGTTGAAACAGGAAGCTTTACGCATTCAGCACAAAGGCTTGGTATTTCGCGTTCAGCCGTGGGGAAATGTGTCGCGCGGTTAGAAAACCGATTACAAATTCGCTTATTGCATCGCACAACGCGAAGCCTTCGCTTAAGTGATGAAGGGCAAACGGTATATGAAGGTGCGCTCAAAATTTTACACGAAGTCGCCAATATCGAAAACGAACTGAGTCAGGGACAACAGCAACCAAAAGGATTATTGCGTATTACGGTTCCGGTTATATTTGGACGTTTGTACATCATGCCTATTGTCAAAGAATATGCACGGCGATGGCCTAATGTGGAGGTGGATGTTCATTTCTCGGATGACTATAGCGATATTGTCGGGGAAGGGTTTGACCTTGCCATTCGTATTGGAGGAAATGATGATAACCGGCTGATCCGCAAAGTCTTAGCACCACATAGAATGGTCACTTGTGCATCTCCTACCTATTTACAACGATATGGCACTCCGCAGAGTATTTCAGAGTTAGTAAAGCACCAAAAACTGGCGTTTAAACATCGGGGTAGTGTGGTTCCGTGGCAATTTCATACCCTTCAAGGAAAGCAACTGTTACCCGTATCAGGGCGCCTGACGTTGAATGACACTCAGGCAATTCTAGATGCCAGCATTGAAGGCGAAGGAATTTGCCAGTTAGGGGCTTTCTTAGTGGGAACTGCTATTCAGCAAGGGCAACTACTACCGATATTGAGTGAATTTTCTCGCCAAGAATCATCGATTTGCGCTTTATATCCGACAAAACGTTATTTGCCGCTCAAAGTGAGCTACTTCCTAACGTTGATCGATGAATGCTGGCAAGGAAAAGCAATTTGGGATTTTTAACTGTCTTTTTTGGCATATAAATAGACCGAAGCTCGGGAAACCCCAAGGTGTTGCGCGATGGTATCCATGGATTTTTTAATATCAAGAAGACCTTCTTTGCGTAAAATCTCGATTAAGGCAACTCGGTCATCAGCCTTCAAGGTTCGGGGAGTGGCGGCGATAGAAGCGGCGTATTGATCGATGCGAGTACGAATAGCTTCGCTGCCATTAGGTTCTAGATGCTCTTTGACGGGGCTGCATCCTACCTCTGTAAATTGTGACAGCATACTTTGCATACTGCGAAACTGGGTCATATCTAAATTGAGGCACAATGCGGCAACGTATTGCCCAGTTTCATCTTTGATACCGATTGATGTGCTCTTGGCTGGGCGTCCATCTGGAAATTGATTGGCATAATTGGCGATGATATTGGGGAAATCGGCGGATTCAATACGGGCGAGACCCAATTCAGTTGTTGGTTGACCTTCTTTGCGCCCAGAGAGGTTGTTATGAATCGAAATAATCGAATGTTCGGGGTTTTTCAGATCATGAACCACTACTTCACAGAAAGGGGCGAAGGTCTCACTTAACCCTTGTGCTATGGCTTCAATTTGTGCCAATAAACTGTTTTCTTGTGGCTTCGCCATAACTCTACCCCTTCATCTATTTTGGATATCTCTTTAAATATTAAACTATTTTTTTCAATTCTAATAGAGAAGGGGCATAAATTGCTTAAGCTAACATTAATTCTGCGAAGCGCTTAATGTCCACATTTCCGCCGCTGATAATAATCCCAATTCGTTTACCGCGCAGCTGTTCTTTCATTTTTAAGGCGGCAGCGAAAGAGAGGCAACCTGTCGGCTCCACAATTATTTTCATACGCTCAGCATAGAACTTCATGCGATCAACTAATTGCGCATCGGTCACAGTTAAAATGTCATCCACATTTTGTTTGATTAGCTCAAAAGTGTAGTTCCCCACATGTTGAGTTTGTGCACCATCCGCAATAGTTTTTGGCGTATCAATGTGCACAATTTTTCCACTACGGAAAGATTGCTGCGCATCATTACCGGCTTCAGGTTCAACGCCATACACTTTGCAATTTGGCGATAATGCCCGTGCGGCGAGTGCGCATCCAGAGAGTAGCCCACCACCGCCTAAGCAAACAAATAGGGCATCCAGCTCGCCAACTTCCTCAAACAGCTCTTTGGCCGCAGTACCTTGACCCGCAATAATATCCACATGGTCGTAAGGTGGGATGATGGTCAATCCCTCTTTTTCAGCCAACTCGCGACAAAGTTGCTCTCTATCTTGGGTATAGCGGTCAAATCTAATCACTTTAGCGCCGTAGCCTTGGGTGGCGGCAACTTTGACTTCTGGAGAGTCAATTGGCATCAAAATGGTGGTGGGGATCTTCAAAATTTGTGCCGCCAGCGCGATACCTTGCGCATGGTTTCCTGACGAAAATGCGATCACACCCGCTTTCTTTTGTGCAGGAGTGAGTTGTGAAAGGGCGTTTAACGCGCCGCGAAATTTAAATGCCCCCATACGTTGGAAATTTTCACATTTAAAGAATAACTCAGCTCCAAACTCATTGTTGACTGTCGTGGACGTCATCACTGGGGTTTTGTGAGCAATACCTGCAATGCGCTGTGCTGCGGCTTCGACATCTTGATAGGTCGGTAATGTTAATTCAGACATGATATACCCCATTATTAAATGGCTAATTGGTAATAACTTGATTTTTATAACAACGCGTTCGCTGCGACAGCGGTTGCTTCAATTTCGATCCCTGCACCAAAATGCAGTTCACTAACACCCGCAACGGCGCGAGCAGGACGAAACTCGCCAATCCAATTGGCATAAATTTGATTAAAAACCGGCCAATTGTCCATATCCGCGATATAAACCCGAACCTGAACCAATTGTTGCCGACCGATACCATTGGCAGATAAGCAAGCCTCTAAATTTGCTAATACCTGTTCTGCTTGCTGAGTAAAGGGTGTGTCCGCATGGACATTTCCTTGGCTATCTGTGGGTAATTGCCCCGATACAAACACGAAACCATTCGCCGTGACGGTGTGTGAATAGTGCCCTCTTGGTGGAACCAGCTGGGAAGCATTAGTGTATACAATATCTGTGTAAGCGGTATTTTGGCTCATTGATTTTCCTCATTCGGAAATTTAATTTATACAATAAGTCTAATATTGGACTATATGTTTAGTCAATGGCTTTTTGCTGTTTAAATGAACTAAAAATTTTCGTCAACTTGCCGATGATATCTGGGCAGATCAAGCTAAAAATGAGAAAGATTGTTATAGATGGCATTTTGCTCACAACGTCATACATTACTGATCAATCTTCCATAAACAGGCGGTATTTGAAGCAAGTGTTGGGAAAATAGCGGGGGAATAATTAAATTATTGGTATTTAATTCCAGATGAATAATTAAGCAATAAAGTTAAATAATCAGGAATAAGAATAATCAAATTGAGATGAATAACTAAAAATGATAAGAAGTTGTTATATAACTACATTTAGGAAATTAACATGGCTAAAATTACCTTTGACCTTCTGGCTATTTATGGCGAAAAAGGGGAAACCGCAGGATTACAATATTTACAAGAATCCCTGCTTCCTTTTGCCGCATTTGAAGAAAGCTTACCCAAATCGCTCTTTGATTATGTCATTGAGGGTAAATCCCCTGAAATTCTCATGAAGCTGGGGCAGTTGGACAAAGAAAAAGCCACAATCTTATTAGACAAACCGGGAACGGTGGATTGGTGGTGGGGAAGCCACAGTTTTGATGCCGGCTCGTATAGCAAAGTGATCCGCCAAGGTAAGAATGCCCGCCATAAACTGTATTCCAAAGTGGGTGATGATATTACACCAGCGCAAATAGCGCGTTTTGCTAAAGTGGTCGCAGCGGCTTGCCAAGAGGTGAATATCAAAATTTTGACGCCAGAATTGCCTTCTTGGATGCTGTATTTACTGTGTGATGCATTTGTAACCACCTTTGAAAATTCACGCCATGCTAAATATGAACATCGTAAACATTGGAATTACGAGCTGCTAAGCCAGTTAGTGGAAAATGAAGCGGAACAACCGGGTAACACCGTGCTATACGGTATTTTTGATAGACAAAATCTGTCGGATTATCACTACGAAAATATGGTGTTATTGTTTGCTATTCCAGGTTTAAAAGAATACTTAATTGCTGAGCAAGATTTTATTCGCCAAAGCCTACTGAGCAATTTATCCGCCAGTGGTCAGATCCAATTGATCGATACGCTGAGAAAAGACGAAGCGCTGTATAGCGTGTTTGCCGATATTTTAGTGCTATTGGCAACCAGTTCACTGAAAACCGTGCGTTCAGCGGCTGAGCCAGTGATGTCTATTCTGCCGGAAGAGGCGGTTAAAACCCACTTAACCAAAGTACTGCTTGAAGGAACGCCAAAGCAGCGTACGCAAGCGGCAGATCTATTCGCCCGTATTGGTAAAGATCGAGATATTCTTGAAGCAGCGTTGAAAGTGGAGACCAACAAAACCGTCCTCAAGAGCATTGAAAGTGCGATTTCTCGCTTTGATGTGATGGATTGTGCGAGTGAAGTGGAAGAGGTCGAAATTCCAGAGATTATCTCGATGGAAGATACGCCACTACCAGCAAGCGCAGTCGATATTTTGGTCTCTAACTTCCGTGAAATGCTGCAAAAAGCGAAAGAAAATGCTGAGCGCGAACTGGAAGAGAATAAACAAGAAAAGCATAAATACACGTGGTCACAACGCTATTACAAAGAGTTCAGTCAACACAGTGAAGACGAATGTGCTGGCTTATTAGCTAAATTAAACTCGGGTGTCGGGGTGATCACCGATCATGAATACAATGTTATCAAGCACAAAGAGCGCATTAATAATTTACCGGAATTCACGCTATTCCACGCGTTGCGTTTGCTGAGTCATAACCGCTCTGATGTTGAGCATTTTTCTCACTATCAACTCACTCGCGAAGTCCCCGTTCGTATCCTATCGCAGCTCGATTTACGCCAATTAGAAAAAGGGCTTGAGCAGTGCCATTTTAAAAATGCGAGTCGCTTAATTGCTGACTTATGCCTGCGTTCATACAGTGATGGATTAGGGCTATTTAGAGCGCCGGAACAAATTTGGCCGTTCTTTATGCAGTACCCTGATTTCTTAAGTGAAGCGCTGGGGCTTATCCCGCAGCACCAAGGGCATCGTTATTACCAGGAGTATGATGCATCTAATGCGGTAACCATTTTAGGTAAATACCCGACCATCCCAGCGCGATTTATTCCTCGCATTATGGAACTGGCATTAGGTGAAAATAAAACCCACCGTTTAAGCGCTCAAAAACTCCTAGAAACTTTACCAAGCATTCACGTTAATGCGGCAGAAGGCCTTGATTCTGGTAAACAAGAGATCCGCGTTACTGCCATTGAATGGTTAGCTCGCTTAAAACACCCTGATTCACTAAAACCGCTGTATGCGTTGCTGAAAAAAGAGAAACGTGAAGTGGTAAGAGCCGCATTATTAACGGCATTAGAGCAATTTGGCGAAGATATTTCCGGTTACTTAGCACCGAAAGTCCTATTGGCTGAAGCGCAAAAAGGCTTAAAAGCCAAAGCACCCGCGAGCATGGCATGGTTTGATCTGGACGCCATTCCAGCCATGACCTGGCAAGATAATAAAAAGGTGGATGCGGACATCATCCGCTGGTGGATCATTCTGGCGGTGAAATTAAAAATGCCTGCGGGTAATGGGCTATTACAGCGCTATATCAGCTTATTATCATTAGACAGCCAGCGTAAGTTAGGCAGTTTTATTCTTAATAGTTTTATTAGCCAAGATGTGGCGGGACCGTCACTGGAAGCAGCGATGGCTGAAGCACAAAGAGACGCTCCATCACGCTTGAAAAACTACCAAGATTGGCTAAAACGCTGGCCTGAATACTATGCCAAGTATGAAAACTTCACCCTTGAGCAGACCATCAACGAGATCAAAAACGAAGTATTAGGCCGTTATTTAGGCTCGGCTATCAGTGAAAAAGGGATGCTTGCGCTGATTTGTGGTGTGGAGGGACATGTTGCCGTAACCATGCTGCGTAACTATATGCGTGACCATTACCAGCGCCGTGCCCAAATTGAAGCGATGATTGACGCGATTGCCGTCAGTAACGATCCGCTGATCATTCAGCTTTTATTATCATTATCGCGCCGTTATCGCACCGCATCAGTCCAAGAAAAAGCCCGCGGATTGGTGGCTGATATCGCACAACGTAACGGTTGGAGCGCGGATGAATTGGCAGACAGAACCATTCCAACTGCGGGTATGGATGAAACGGGGACTTTAGTACTGGAATATGGGGATCGCACGTTTACTGCCAAGCTCGATGCTCAGCAAAAACTGGTGCTATTTAACCCTGAAGGTAAAGAGATCAAAGCGCTGCCGGCGGCACGTAAAACCGACAACGAAGAGCTGATTAAAGAGTCGAAAAAACTCCTGACATCCAGCAAAAAAGAGCTTAAGCAAGTTATTGAATTACAAACTGCGCGTCTGTATGAAGCGATGTGTGCAGAGCGTCTGTGGAGCACGGCGGATTGGCAGGAATATATTCAAAATCACCCAGTGATGCGCGGATTGATTGAACGACTGGTTTGGTTAGAAGTGAAAGATGACCAAGTGATCAACCAATTCCGTCCATCCGATGATGGTTGCTTGTTGAACCTTGATGACGATGAAGTCGAATTGAGCGCAGATTCCAGCATCAAGCTCGCTCATGCGGCGTTATTATCAGACGCTGATCGTAAAGCGTGGATTACTCATTTTAAAGATTACAAAGTCAAATTCCTATTCTCGCAGATGGATCACACCATTCCAGATCTGGCGTTAACGCTCACGGAAATCGAAGATAGAAAAGGCTGGCTAACGGATACCTTCACCCTACGTGGCGTGTTAACCAAAATGGGTTATCAGCGCGGCCAAGCGGAAGACGGCGGAAGTTTCTGTCATTACTTCAAATATTTCTCCAGCCTAGATTGCTATGTGTATATGGAATTCAGTGGTAGCTATGTCCCAGAAGAAAATATCCCTGCGGTGTTGTACTCCTTGAGTTTTGACCAAGCACAAAAAAGCTCGTGGGATAGAGGCTATGTGGAACTGAAAAACGTCCCGCCGATCCTGTTAGCCGAAAGCTATGCTGACTACCTGAAAGTCGCGGATGCCTGTAGCGGTTTTGACCCTGAATGGGAAAAGAAAACCCCGTGGTAATCATTGATTAATCGACGCATAAATTTAGGAAACCAACATGGCTAAGGCGAAAAAAATGACGGAAGGCGTTCTGCGTGAAAGCGCAGAAGTGCGCTTTGCGGATGAATTAGAACGATTAACCCAAGCGGATAAATGCAACCCTAAACCACAAGGTTGGCTACGTTCCCCGCGAGCGGTACGTCAATTTATTCTTGGGGATGAAGCACTGCAAATTACCCCTAAATTTTTTGGTGACGATGCGCTGGTTGATCGCGCCATTGTGACCTTACTGGGTAAACAAGGGTTAATGCTGGTGGGGGAGCCTGGTACGGCGAAATCCATGCTGTCCGAGTTATTAGCGGCGGCGATTAGTGGTGACTCGGGTTTAACCATTCAAGGCACGGCGGGTACCACGGAAGATCATATTAAATATTCGTGGAACTACGCGCTGCTACTGGCGGAAGGTCCAACAGAAAAAGCTTTAGTGAGCTCACCGCTCTACCAAGGAATGCAGCAAGGCAAAATTGTGCGTTTTGAAGAGATCACTCGCTGCCCACCTGAAATTCAGGACGTGCTGGTCAGCATGATGTCAGAAAAGCAAATGATGATCCCTGAGATGAAAGATAATGCGCGGATCAGCGCCAAATCAGGCTTTAACTTGATTGGTACTGCCAACTTACGTGACCGCGGTGTGCATGAAATGTCATCGGCACTTAAGCGTCGATTTAATTTCGAAACAGTCAAACCCATCCAAGATCCGACATTTGAAATTGAACTGCTCAACAAGCAATTGACCGTTGAACTGGGTGAGCTGGATGGCAAAGTGACCGTCCCAACGGATGTGATCGAATTATTAGTCACGACGTTCCAAGAACTACGTTCAGGTAATACCAAAGATGGCGGGAGTATCAAAACTCCAGATGCGGTGATGTCTACGGCGGAAGCGGTTAACATCGCCTATGCCTGTGCATTGGAAGCCCACTATTTGGGGAATGGCACACTGAACGCAGGTGCTGTGGCGCGCCAGTTGATTGGTGTGGTACTCAAAGATAATGCGGATGATATCAAACGGATGCGTTATTACATTGATAATGTTGCCCGCGAACGTGCGAAACAGAGCGAAGCATGGAAAGCCTTTTTCGATGCATCTCGTGAATTCTGGCAATAATATCCGTCGTCGCAGTGTGGTGGTAAATACATCACCACACTGTCCCTATGAGAGACATCATCGGTGAGTTTATCAAACATCACATTGCCAGAACGGCTACAGCAGGCGCTTGAACAGTGGAAAATACTGGATGAGCAACAGCTCTATTTTGCGCCCGTTCGTCACCATAGTCCCGCCTGTGCTTATAGCGTATTGAGCTTAATTGAACAGGTTAAGCCTGACTATGTGCTGATAGAAGGTCCTGACAGTTTTAACCCATTAATCGCGGGTTTATTGGATGGCGATACACGTCCGCCCGTGGCAATTATGGGGCAGACTACCCTGAAAAGTGCGCCTACTGAATCAGATGAAAGTGACGCTGTCACGAGATCGGCGTATTTCCCATTTTGTGAATATTCCCCTGAGTGGCAAGCGTTACGCGTAGGGCAGCAGCATCAAGCTCAACTGCGTTTTATTGATTTGCCGTGGACAGCACAGGTGGAACTTGATCTGGAAGGCGAAAGCCAGCATCAAAGTCTGCAACGGGAACGCTACCTTGCCCATAGCTTATTTATTGCTCAGTTAGCGAAAAAGTGTGGGTGCCGTGATCATGATGAACTGTGGGAACATTTGTTTGAGTTGCGCCCATTAACGTCGGTTGCCAATTGGGCTGATTTCTTCCGCGATACCTTTATTTGGTGTGCCTTGGCGCGTTTAGATTACGAGCCGGAAGTACTGGCTTCGGAGGGCTCAACCCAGCGTGAATCCCATATGCAGGCGCACATTCAAACCATTAAAGCGGCAGAGCCAAACGCGAAGATTGTGGTCGTGACGGGCGGGTTTCATACCTTGGCACTGCTTGAAGGGCTTGGGGATACTGTGGCACAGCAATTTAAACTCTCTTCCGAGCAACAAAAGCAATTTGCATCTCAGCAAAAGTTGGCAGACCGCGACAGCGCTTGGCTTATCCGCTATAGCTTTGACCGGCTCGATGCATTAAATGGTTACGCCTCCGGCATGCCATCTCCCGCATTTTATCAAAAAGTATGGGAAGGATTGTTGGCGCAGCGAGCGGATCAGGCAGCGCAAAAAGTGGCTGCGACGGCCGCGTATCGCAATCAGCTCGGTATTCAGTTTTTGGCTTACGTGGCTGAAGTCTTACGAGAAAAGCAATTTGATGCGGCGCCGGGGTTTTTATCTGTTAAGCTCGCCGCAGAGCAAAGTCTGAGACTTGCCGCATTTCGTGGGCACACGGGCGTGGGTCGCTATGATTTATTGGATGGGCTGCAAAGTGCGTTCATCAAAGGTAGCTTAGATGAAAGCCAAGATGAGCTGTGGCAGCAAATCAAAACCTGTTTTTCTGGTTTTACCTTGGGGCAGATTCCTAAAGGAACCATCACACCGCCATTGGTTTCTGAAACCTATTCATTGGCGAAAGGCTTTCGCTTCAAATTGGACGATACTTTAGCTAAAGTCAGCCGCTTAGATGTATACCGTAATAAGCAGCATCGTTTACGCAGCCGTTTTCTGCATCTTTTGAGTTTTTTAGAAATCCACTTCGCTAAACCGCTTTCTGGTCCCAATTTTCTTTCGGGCAACCAGCTGGATTTACTGTTTGAAGAGTGGCAATACGCGTGGACGCCAAATGTGGAAGGGGAGCTGATCGCGCTTTCTGAAAAAGGCACGCAATTAAAAGCCATTGCACTGAATAAAATTTTGGCGATGGAAACGCAACTTGAAGAGCAAGGCGTCAGCCGTTCAAGCCAAAGCGCGGTGACATTACTGATGCAGGCGGCGTTGATTGGGCTTCATCAGCGCATTCCAACGTTATTTACGTTATTAGATAGCTATATTCAGCAAGATAGCCAGTTTGAATCATTGGTGGCCTGTGGTCATAAACTGGTACACCTATGGCGCGGACGTAGCTTCTTTGATCTTGAAGAAGAAACGGGGATCAAACAGAGGATTGATAAAGTACTCTCCCAGGCTTTTTTCTGCTTAGATCAGGTGGCTCAAGGAGATGAACAGCAGCAAGAACACTATTTTAATGCGCTACTGTCTTGCCGTGAATTAATCACTTTTATGCCTGAAATTAGCCGCGATACGGATCATTCCGCAGAATTTTATGCGCAATTGAGCCGGTTGGATGGGCGCCTTAATCACGTGCCGCTAATTAAAGGGGCGGTGGATGCTATTCGTTATCTTGGTGGTCAAATTGATGAATCAGTACTGACCCAGGAAATTCAGCGAACGTTTAGTCTAGGTAGCGATCCGGAACTGGCTATCGGTTATTTCATTGGCATTATGCGTACCGCACCGGAATTGGTTGTGCGTTTACCCCTATTAATTGAGTTACTCAATGAACTGTTGAGTGAGTGGGATGATGGACGTTTCTTGCAAGTATTGCCGGATCTACGCTTTGCTTTTAGCCAATTAACCCCGAAACAAAATGCGCAAATGGCGCGGGTGGTCGCGCAAAAATTATCGATGGATACCCAAGATTTAACTCTCCATCAGACACAATTCAATCAGCAACAATTACTCCAAGCCATGGAACTCGAACAAAAAATTCAGCTTCAGCTTGAAAACCAAGGGTTAACTGAATGGTTTTCGCTGCAAAATGAGGGGCTATCTCATGGATAAGCAGCCAGAAGATGCGCAATTAACCGAAGAGCAACTTCAATTAGCAAAACGCTGGCGCCTTATTTTAGGTCAATATGCGGATGGCGCTCTGGGACAAGCGGCACTAAATGGTGATGAGCTCAAAATCGAGCGGTCATTGGATTTTTTATATCGCCGTGAATATCAACGTCGCGGTTTACGCCAAGAAGGCGGACGTCATGGCTCGCTAGATGCGTCCCAATTGACGGCGGTTAACTGGCTGAACCAAGCCCGTAAATTGTTCCCGAACAGCACCTTTGAGCGAATGCAGTCGCAGGCATTAGAGCGTTATGAAATTAGTAGTTTATTAAAAAGCCCGCAAGCCTTGAATGCAATGGAGCCCACCAAAGCCTTAGCTAAATCGTTATTAAGTTTACGCGGTAAAATGAGCGAAGAGACGCGGGATGCGGTGAAGAATATTATTCGCAAAGTGGTGGATGATATTTTAAGCCAGATGCGAAACCAATTTCGCCAAGCGTTAACAGGGCGTCGTAACCGCTTTAAGCGATCGCTACTCCCCAATAGCCGTAATTTCGATTGGCGAGCTACTATTGCTGCGAATTTAAAGAATTATGATCAACAAAATCAGCGCTTAGTGATTAAAACTCCGTATTTTAACTCCCGCCAGCAACAGCATTTGCCGTGGGATGTGATTTTGTGCGTCGACCAAAGTGGCTCGATGGCGAGTTCGATTATGTATGCGGCGGTGTGCGCCAGCATTTTAGCCGCATTACCGACTGTACGTGTCTCTTTGGTGGTGTTTGATACCCAAGTGGTGGATCTCAGCCATTTAGCCCACGATCCTGTGGAAGTGTTAATGACCGTGCAGCTCGGTGGGGGAACCGATATCGCGAAAGCGATGCATTATTGCGAGAGCTTGATCCGCAATCCGAAACGCACGGTGATTTCGTTGATCAGCGACTTTGAAGAAGGCGGGGCATTGAATAACCTGCTCAATTGCACGGAGCGTTTGAATAGCCAGCAAGTGAAATTGTTGGGATTAGCCGCTTTAGATGATGATGCATTGCCGGTTTATGATACGGAGATTGCCCAAAAGCTGGCGGATCGCGGTATGAGTGTGGCGGCGTTAACCCCAGAGCATTTTGCTCACTGGCTGGCTGAGGTGATGCAATGAGTTGGAAAACCGTTTATTTACATTATGATGACGACGCATTAGCCGTATTTGCCAATGTTGGATTGCTGCGACGCGCCCGTAAGGATCTGGAAAGTGGTAAAGTTTCTCCGGTTTGTTTAGCAGATGGAACTTTTGCCAGCGACGGTCAGCAAGTCACGTTAGATCCTCAAGGGGTGCAAAAAGCCAGCTGCGATTGCTCGGCCTCGGGTTGCTGCAAACATATTCTGGCCGCGGTGCTTTGGGTACAAACAAACAGCGATGAACAATTGATTGATTCTACAGAAGATAATTCAGAATCTGTTGATATTGAACCGCTACTAATTGAGCTGTTGGCATTCGATGTTCCCGCATTAATCAAGCAAAACAGTAAACCAGATTGCCGCTTGGCAGTGAAGATCTTACAGGATTGGCAAGATCATGCAGTGATCTTGGACGACCAATCGAATCAGCTGAAAATAACTATCCCTCATTATGATGAGCCAATTATCTATATTCGGGGGAATGGTTTTCAAGGGATGCTGTCGTCATTACCGGAGAAGCAGCAAAAAGCCCTCCATTTGGCGGCGATTGCTAAGGTATTTCTTCTGCATAACCAGCCATGGAATTGGCCTGACGATCTCATGCCTAACCGCGAGGTTACGTTAGCATTAAGTGACGATGAGCAAGCGGTGATTGCGACTATCCAGCGTTTTATTCACGATATGCTGCGTCAGGGGCTTTCTCATATAAGTCAAAGCAGCGCTGCGCAATTACATTTATTGAATATGTCAGCGCGTGCGGAAGGTTTACCTCGCTTGGCGAACTATTTAAAGCGTTTAAGCTATCAAGTGAAATTATTAGCCCAGCGCCATTTCACGATGGATGAAGGGCAAGTTTTGCGGTTTATCGCGCAAATTAGTGGCTATCTTTACCAATTAACTCACGCCAGCGACGATAAAATTGCGCAATTGCGCGCTTTTGGTCGTCGCCAATATGATAGTAAAATGGACATTCTCTCTTTGATCCCGATTAGTGCCGAGTGGTGGCAAACCCAAAGTGGCGCCATTGGAGGAACATTTAGTTTTTGGGATAACCAAGAGAAAAAAGTGGTGCAGTGTAGCCAAGCACGCGCGAATACCCTCGACCCGAATTTCACCCGTCACACTGTCTGGCAAACGTTAGCCATTTGGAAACAAACGGCAGATAACCTGATGCGCAGTGGCTTTGAATTACATAATCCACGCTTATCCGATGAGGGCAAATTTGCGGCTAGCGGCGATAGTTATGCCGTCAGTAGCAGTGCGGTTAGCCACGTTCCATGTATTTCATTCGATGACTATCAAACATTGAGAAGTGAGCTGGGATTTGAGGATTGGAAAGCGGCAACGACCTATTTCAATACGCTTACCGATGATACCCAGTTTGAACCTGTTGTGCTGCATATCGACAGCTATGAACCGCTACATTGGAATGAAATCGAGCAGTGCGTCAGTTGGGCTGTGCTGGACAGTCATCAGAATCGGGCATTTTTGCGATTAAATTGGCAAGGTACGGAAAATCACAAAATTGAAGAACTGCGTTTTATCACTCAGAAAGGTTGGGAAATTAGTGCGGTATCTGTTCAAGTAAGCGTCTCTCAGCAACAATTACAACTAACTCCGAAAACCCTCTGGTTGAAAAAAGAGCAGGGTATTGAGCTGTTTTACCTCGATTTTGAATCGGTACCTCGTAAAAAACAGTCTTCCAAGTTTATGACGTCGATTGCTGAATATATGGCGAAAAAGCAGCAAGACCGTACGGCATTTGCGCCAGTGCCAACACTGGCACAGCAGATCACGCGTCCAATCTTGTCGGTGTTGGAAACACAAAGTTGCACAGGGCGCGCACAGTTATCAGCGAGTCAAATTGACGAGTTAAACTTTGTGGTCAGGACATTGCAGGATTTGGGGATGTTGTGGTTTGCCAAGCAACTGGTGCATTACCTAAAAAAGGAAAATCAAACCGCCGAAAATTTACTGCGTTTGGTGTATCTTTGCGACCAATTTGAGCGTTCGCAAAAATTGATGCCTTTTGAGTTGAATAGCTAATTTAGCTCGTAAAAATAGAGAGGGGAAAGGATTCCCCTCGCTACATTTTATGATTCTAAATGGTTTAGAAACGTCCGTAGTAGCTGACTCAGCGCTTGTTGCTCTTCATTTGACAGTGATGCCACTAAACGAGATTGGTTTTCGGTATGGGCTGTCACTACGCGATTGATCAAATCCAACCCTTCCGTTGTTAAACTCACCAAAAAACCGCGCCCATCATCAGGATTGACATGACGCGCCACATAACCGGCTTTTTCTAGCTGATCGATGCGGTTGGTCATGGTACCGGATGTCACCATCAAGGTAGCAAGCATATCGCTGGGTGACAGTGTATAAGGGGAACCTGCACGGCGCAAAGTGGCGAGTACGTCAAAACTTGATCGGTTTAGACCAAATTTGGCAAATACCTTTTCCATTTCACGGGTCAGGTGATGGGCAACGTTACCTAAGCGACCAATCAGCCCCATGGCGCTGATATCAAGATCGGGGCGTTCACGTTCCCATTGTTGAGTGATTTTATCTATTCTATCCATAGGCAAATCATACAATAATCTATCTTGACGTCAAGGTAGTTTGAATTTATCTTGACCTCAAGATAAATCAACGTGAGCGTATTCATGAATAGATATTGGGTTCTGTTTTTAACGGCATTAGCACCGATAGTCTGGGGAAGCACCTATTTGGTGACCACGGAAATGTTGCCTGCGGGCATGCCACTGACGTTAGCCATGATCCGCGCCTTACCCGCAGGATTGCTACTTTTACTCTTTTTACGCAAATTGCCTCAGGGGATTTGGTGGGGACGAGTACTTATTCTCGGCATTTTGAATTTTTCGCTATTTTGGTGGCTGTTGTTTATCTCCGCATACCGTTTACCGGGAGGCGTGGCGGCAACGGTGGGGGCGATTCAACCGCTGATTGTGTTATTCCTTAGCCGTTGGCTATTAAGCAGCCCGCTATCGAGTATTTCGATATTTGCCGCACTGAGCGGTATTTTCGGGGTAGCTATTTTATTATTGACGCCAAGTGCCGCGTTAGATTTAACCGGGATTATTGCAGGTTTAGCCGGGGCATTCTCTATGGCGGCAGGAACGGTATTAAGCCGTCGCTGGCAGCCACCTGTTTCAGCATTGACCTTTACCTCGTGGCAATTAACCGCAGGCGGGTTAGTCTTACTACCTTTCGCGCTGTTACTTGAACCTGCGTTACCGTCACTGAGTTTGTTAAATATCGCAGGACTGAGTTATTTAACTTTGATCGGTGGCGCACTGACTTATGCATTATGGTTTCGTGGCCTCGCTATCTTAGGACCCAGTTCAGTAGCATCGCTAGGCTTCTTAAGCCCGATGAGCGCCGTTATCCTTGGGTGGCTGTGGCTCGACCAGCAACTCAGCCCATTACAGTTACTCGGCATGTTGGTGATTTTACTCAGCGTCTGGGGAAGCCAAAAAGCAGAGCGTAAATTAGCATTGAAAAGGCAGCAACAAGCCGCTTAAATGGTCAGGGTGTCTTATATAGGTAGACACCCATTTTACTGAGTGGTGACAATATGTGTTGTGGTGACTATGTTATTTCCTGATGAAGAGAATACGATTGAGATTGCGCCAGATGCTTATCTCCTTAAAGGTTTTTTGCTTGGGCAAGGGGAACCGTTATTAGCTGCATTGCATGAAGTGATTGCGCAAGCGCCTTTGCGTCATATGGAAACCCCTAGCGGGTACGCCATGTCTGTGGCAATGACCAATTGCGGTGATTGGGGCTGGGTTACGGATAATAAAGGCTACCGATATTCTTCTGTCGACCCGCTGACTCAGCAGCCATGGCCCATGATGCCCGCATTATTTAAACAGTTGGCGATTCATGCCGCCGAAAAAGCTGGCTTTTCTCATTTTGATCCTGATGCCTGCCTAATTAACCGCTATGGTGTGGGGGCTAAAATGTCGTTGCATCAAGATAAAGATGAAGCGGATTTCGGCCAGCCGATAGTCTCCTTTTCATTAGGGCTGCCCACTATCTTTGATTTCGGTGGCGAAAGGCGAGGGTCACCTCGTCAAGCTATCCCATTAGAGCATGGGGACGTTTTGGTATGGGGTGGGCGTTCGCGGCTCAATTATCACGGTGTACGACAAATCAAATCAGGCATTCATCCTCAACTTGGGGCTTATCGTTTTAATCTGACATTTCGTCGCTCACAGCTTATGAAGTGACTCGTTTCTGCAAGCCAAAAAATATCATTGAATATTGAATAATATCCGCATATAACTGTTGGCTTGTTTTTAACTTAACGGTAGGTTGCCAATGTACAGCTTTATTAATGATTATAATGAAATAGCGCACCCAGCAGTGATGGAAGAACTCAATAGCTTAGCGGGTAAGCGTTTTGAAGGGTATGGTACCGACACGTTATGTGCCAATGTAGCTGAGCAAGTGAAACAGCGCATTGGACGCCCAGATGCAGATATCCATTTCTTCAATGGTGGTACGATCACCAATTTAACGACCATCTCTCATGTATTAAGACCTCATCAGGCGGCTATCGCGGTAGATTCAGGGCATATCGCGGTGCATGAAACAGGGGCGATTGAAGCCACAGGGCATAAAGTTTTCACTGTTCCTTCAGCATCGGGTAAATTAACGCCAGCGCTGATTGAGCAAGTTTTGGCACATCATACCGATGAACACTGTGTGCAGCCAAAATTGGTGTATATCAGTAACTCGACAGAGATTGGTACGGTATACCGTAAAGATGAGCTGGTTGCACTGCGTAAAGTGTGTGATGAGCATGGTTTATGGTTGTTTATGGATGGCGCGCGCTTAGCCTCCGGCTTAATGTCCCATGCGAGTGACGTAACGATTGAAGATATCGCTCAGTTGACGGATATTTTTTATATCGGTGGCACTAAGATTGGTGCATTGACCGGTGAAATCCTGGTGATTTTAAACCCAAGCTTAAAATCTGATTTCCGCTTTAGCATCAAGCAAAAAGGGGGATTGCAGGCGAAAGGTTGGTTATTAGCGGCACAATTTAACGCACTGTTTAAAGATGACCTTTATTTCACACTGGGTAAGCATCTCAATG
Organism: Providencia sp. JUb39; assembly: GCF_012272845.1. Taxonomy (NCBI): domain Bacteria; kingdom Pseudomonadati; phylum Pseudomonadota; class Gammaproteobacteria; order Enterobacterales; family Morganellaceae; genus Providencia; species Providencia sp. JUb39. Next base: position 2,058,020 of record NZ_JAAWXD020000001.1, read on the forward strand.
ATATGGCGATGCATTTAGCGGCATTCTTTACGCAACAAGGTTTTGAGTTCTTAGCGCCAGTTGAATCAAACCAAGTGTTTGTGGTGCTACCGGATTATTTAGCGAAAAAATTGTTGGAACATTACGTTTTAAGCAGTATGCCAGCGCCTGAAGCGGGTAAAACCTGTGTGCGTCTGTGTACTTCATGGTCCACAAGCGAACAAGATGTCGAAAAATTTATAAGCGTATTTAAGTCACTGCGTTAATTGCGTCATGAGTAAGCCCACTATATGGGCTTACTGTTATTAGCGATTATTTAGCAGGGGTTTTTAGTCCATTCAATAGCACATCAATACTAGCAATACTCTGTTTTAGCCGTGTTTTACTCTTATCTTGCGCTATCCAGTAGGCCGCTTCGGATAAGCCTCCATTCAGTAACGCGGCGAGGGCGCGAGGCTCTACGTTGGCAATAACATTATCTTCTACCAGCTTGGCGATGATCTTTTCAATGGCATCCGCACACTGTAAGTTAGATTTTGCGATGGCTTCTCCTAATACCGCTTTAGCATCTCGCAAAATAATTTGCTGATATTCAGGCTCTAGCGCCATTTCTAAATAGGCATGACAGCGTTGTTGAAAGCTTGACCACAGGTCATCGCTGTTGTCCGTAATTGTCTGTAAACGTTGGTTCATTTCAGCATCTATTTGTTCGACAACCGCCAAGAATAATCCCTGTTTGTCTCCAAAATGGTGATATAGCGCGCCGCGAGTCAATTCAACACTGGCAGTTAAATCATCCATTGATGTGTCTGCATAGCCTAAACGGCAGAAGAAATCCCGTGCCGTCGCCAGTAATAGGGCGCGAGTTTGTTCCATTTGGGCTTGTGTTCGTCTTGCCATAAAACCTCTTACATACATTGCGTATGATTGTTTACATTCATATCGTATCAATATATCATTTTTATACATACACACCGTATATATATTGAATTTTTATTATGGAGATACTGCATGCTGAGTCGATACCAACAACTTTTTCACGCTTCAGGAAGCATCCAATTCGCCTTAGCAGGGCTTTTGGCTCGCTTAGCGTTACCCATGATGGGGATTGGGATTATTACCATGCTGTCAATGTTGCAAGGAAGTTATGCGCTGGCAGGTGGCGTTTCAGCCACTTTTGTGCTGACTTATGCCTTATTATCGCCGCAAATTTCTCGCCAAGTGGATAGCCATGGTCAGTTTCGCGTATTGCCGTTAGTGACTTTTATTAGTGTTCTGGGTATGGGGCTAATCGTGGCGTCTACGTGGTTAGGGCTCTCTTATATTTGGTTATTTTTAGGAGCATTTCTGTCGGGCTTTATGCCGAGTATGTCGGCGATGATCCGTGCGAGATGGTCGCAGATCTACAAAGGGGATCCACTGTTGCAAACGGCGTACTCGTTGGAAACTGTATTCGATGATTTGACATTTATTGCGGGACCTCCCTTATCCGTCGGGCTGACAGTGGTTTTGTTCCCACAAGCGGGAATTATGATTGCGGGTATTTTATTGCTGGTGGGAGTCTTGCTCTTAGTTTCTCAACGTAAAACAGAACCTGCCTTAGTCGATAAGCACCAGATAATGAGCACGAAGGCGTCTATTTTGCGCCTGCCAAGTTTACAACTGTTGATTATTCTCATGATTTCGCTGGGCGTGATTGTGGGGACGGTCGATATTTTGAGTGTGACGCTGGCACAGATACAAGGGCAGCCGGCGATGGCGAGTTTAGTGTTATCGCTGTATGCCATAGGTTCTTGTGTGATGGGGGTGGTATTTGGAGGGATGCGTTTATCAATGCCTTTGCCGCGTATGTTGCTAATCAGCGGGGTTCTGACATTGCTGTCGATTATTCCGTTGCTGTGGGTTGGGGGAATTTGGTCACTGTCGATGGTGATGTTTATATCTGGGCTATTTTTTGCACCAACGATGATTATCGGTATGTCGCTGGTGGAGAATATTGTTCCCGATCACCGTTTAACGGAAGGGATGACATGGCTACTTGCGGGACTCAATATTGGCGTGGCATTTGGGGCGATGCTCTCAGGTAAAATGGTGGATGAGCTTGGAATTTATGCAGGATATTGGGTTGCTATTGCTGGCGGTATTTTGGTGGTGGTGTGCTCACTCATGAGTTACGGGCTATTGATGCGACAAGAAACGGCAGTTTGTTCCTCTTAAAAGACCGCGTCATGCTATTATGCTCACCATTAATTTTTTAAAGATGAAATAGATAGGTTATATGTCAATGATGGTGATTTGGGTGGATGCGGATGCATGCCCTAAAGTGATTAAAGAAGTGTTATATCGCGCGGCTGATAGAGAAAAAGTGCAAATTACATTTGTAGCGAACCAGCGTTTATCGGTTCCGCCTTCGATGTTTTTAAAAACGCTGCAAGTTCCCGCAGGGTTTGATGTTGCAGATAATGAGATTGTTTTACGCGCTCAAGCAGGCGATTTAGTCATTACTGCCGATATTCCGTTGGCGGCGGAAGTAATGGAAAAGGGCGCTGTGGCATTGAACCCTCGAGGTGAACGTTACAGTGAAGCCACCATTCGTGAAAGACTGACAATTAGAGACTTTATGGACACGATGCGAGCTAGCGGCGTGCAAACTGGGGGGCCTGCTAGCTTAAACCAACGTGATCGCCAACAATTTGCAAATGAGTTAGATAAGTGGCTGCTGCAACGTCGAAAATCGTTGGGATAGTGTTTTTAGTTCATTCGCATACGGTGGATTTTCAATAACCTGACGTAAGTTGCACCACGAAGGGTTATCCCTGTCTATAATAAAAAATCCTCCGCTAATGTGAGACACCATGATGGATCCACTACACAGCATTCTGATTACGTTGTTTTTGTTTGTTCTGACATTTTTTAACCCCGGAGCCAACTTATTTACGGTGGTTCAGACAACGTTAAGTTCAGGTAAAAAAGCCGGATTAACTTGCGGTTATGGGGTTGTTCTGGGGGATGCGATTTATTCAGGATTAGGGCTATTTGGGCTGGTGGCATTAATGACACAGTTTGAGTCGTTATTTTCCCTGATTAAGATTTTGGGTGGATTATATTTATTTTATTACGCGATCAGTGTCTTTCGAAATAAAACGCAACTGTCTCTTGCCACCGAAAAAAATACAGAAAATTTTCCAACAGGCGTTTATTTTCGTCGAGGGTTAATTGCTGACTTATCTAACCCTCAAACTGTTCTATTTTTCATGAGTATTTTCTCTACTACGATTTCACCCTCAACACCGCTGTGGACTAAGCTTGTGATTTGGCTAGGAATTGTGGTGGCTTCTCTAATTTGGCGTATTATCTTATGCCAGACATTTTCACTCTCTTCTGTAAGACGAACATATTCCCGTATCCATAAAGTGATAGGCAAAGTGGTAGGATTGATTTTAGGCGGGTTAGCTTCTAAATTAATTTACCAAGGTATTACTGAGATTGCCTTTAAAAAATAAGCCTCGCTGAAAGGACCATAAATGGGAATAACTGCATTGTATTTAGCGGCTGTGCTGACATGGATTGTTGCACTATTGCATTTTGCGTGTCTGGTTTGGGGGGCAGCTGGATTTAAGTGGCTCGGAGCAGGGGAACGGATCGTTAAACAGGCTCAAGAAGGGCATTGGTATCCACCATTTACGGCGATTCTTGTCGGCACGGTATTAACCATTTGGGGATTGTACGCATTCAGTGCAGCTCAAGGTTCTTTTTCTTTACCCTTTACTCAATCCATTCTAATTGCCATTGCTGCTGTATTTTTAATTAGAGCGGCGATATTTCCACTGATCAAAAGCCGCTTTAAAGGCAATAGCGACCTATTTTGGTATGTCAGTTCCGGGTGCTGCTTGATATTGGGGGCACTATTTTTAGTGGGTGCACTGTTACGCTAAACAGGAAGTACGTTAAACAGGCTTGGAAATGGTCAATAAGGTGACAGCGTCACCTTATTTTAATATTGAAGGATACGTGTAACATTATTGAGCGGTGGATTTTACCCACTCAGTGACTTCCTCAAATGTTCCTTTGAAAACAATTCGATCCTGTTTCTTGCTTAACTGATAGCGGTACATCGGATCATAATATTCATGAAGAAGTGGTGTAAGCCATGAGAAATGAACGTCTGTTTTTTCCGTTTTACGTTGAGCAATCAGCGCATCATCAAGGAGTTTAGTTAGTTCAATCGCTCTCTGGGAACCTAAACGTTTACGAATAGCATGTAGACCATGATGTAGGTATTCGCTGTAGGCATTCCAACCTTGTTCTTCACCAAATGCGGCAAGAAAATCGTGGGTCATTCGGTCAAAATACTCCTCTTTTAACCTTTCCATACGGCGCTCAATGGGGTCTTCAACCACCGCAATTGTTGCTGTTTCCATTGCTTGGCGTAGTGAATCGGGAAGGCTGTTCACGCCAATGGCTCGACCTTCATCTTCAAGCACCCACCGGTTGTGATTAGGCGCTTTTTTTAACATAGAAACCGCTAAATGGTTTTCAAACGTCGCCTGTGAAAATTGGGCTTCTAAAGTACGCCCAAAGGAAGAGCCTCGATGATGGGCAATACCTTCTAGATCAATACTATCTTCAAGGCTTTGAACTAATAGTGTTTTGCCATTTCCAGTGCAACCGCCAATCAATATTACTGGGCGTTGAGCGAGTTCGTTAATTGCATCGATGGCAGTTTGGCGTAAATTTTTATAACCCCCATTAATAAGCGGATATTCAATGCCCGCTTCTTTTAACCATTGTTGAGCAATATGGGAGCGCATTCCGCCGCGAGCGCAGCAAAGATAGCCTTCTGGGTTTTGTTGACAGGCAGTTTTCCACGCATTAATTCGATTTTCACGTAATTCACCCGAGACTAATTGATGCCCTAACTCGACGGCTTTGTCGGAGCCTTTTTGTTTATAACAGATCCCGACGGCGGTACGTTCATCGTCATTCATTAAGGGTAAATTGAGTGCTGATGGCATAGCGCCTTGTTGAAATTCAACGGGGGCACGAACATCAATGATTGGGGTGTCAGAAGCGAGGATCTGGCGAATTTCAGGTGTGGAGAGCGCTAATTCCATAATAAATAAAATGATTCATATCAATTCGGATTTCGATAAGGGCTACTATACTCCTAAATAGGGATGATGGCACCTTATCTGGGACGAAAAGAGAACGGAGTGCTATATTGGAAGTCGTCTTTCAACTTTCGAAGGAGTAATGACATGAAAACCCTAACACTGCAAGAGATGACTGAAACGCAAAGAATGCGGGTGAGGCAACGGCTGGCTCAAGAACGTAAAAGTTTAGGGCGCGAGTTGACCAATTCAGAAGAAAGCAAAGTCAAAAAACTGATCATTACCGAAATCTCGGCTGAAGTTGAAAAAGAAGCCAAAGCCTTAAGAACCCAAAAGAAAAAAGAGCGCGTAACAGGAAGCAATGCGACCTACAACTGGTCATCTAACAACCATACTCGCGGTTATCGCTAACAAAATTTTCTCATTAAATTCAATATCAACACCAAAAAGCACCTATTAATAGGTGCTTTTTTTATGCCATGAAAAAACGCAGTGTTTTGACTATTACAAGCGTATACTGATTATTAGCATTCATATAATTGCAATTTAAATAATATCAGTGAGCTGTAATAGGAGTCTGATCATGACAGAAGAACATGAACCGTTTGGCACTTTACTTGGCTACGCCCCCGGTGGTGTTGCAATTTACTCTTCCAATTACAGTTCCATTCCCGATTTAGGTGAACGGGATGATATCTCTTTTCGCAGTTATATCAATAATGAATACATGGGATATAAATGGCAATGCGTTGAATTTGCTCGGCGCTTTCTTTATCTCAATTATGGCGTGGTGTTTACCGATGTCAGCATGGCGTATGAAATTTTCGCATTACGTTTTTTGCGCCATGTAGTGGATGACGGCATTTTGCCATTGCGCGCGTATCAAAATGGCAGCCAAATGAAACCCACCGCAGGAAGCTTACTGATTTGGGCGGAGGGGGGGGAATTTGAGCATACTGGGCATGTTGCGATTATTACCCAAGTTTTTGATAACAAAGTTCGAATTGTTGAGCAAAATGTTCTACACCATAAACTCCCTGCGGGTCAGCAGTGGACTCGAGAGCTACCGCTAAACACTGATAATGGAAGTTATACGTTGTCTGATACATTCACCGATACCACGATCCTCGGTTGGATGATACAAACGGATAATAACCAGTATGCCTATAAAGAACCTGAAATTAATCCGCAATTGATGGAACTGCACGCGGCTCAGTTAGATAGCCAAGTCAACTTCAAGCAATGCTGGTTAGATGAATCTAACCCGATTGAATTAGCCTATGTGAAGGCTAACCATGGGTATAAATTGAATGCCAACCCTCACGAATATTTCACGATTTCCAGCACTGCCGAAAATCAGCTAATGCAGGCAACAAATGAAGTTCATTTGATGTATTTGCATGCGACTGAAAAAGTCCTCAAAGATGACAACTTACTGAAACTTTTCAATATTCCCGAAATTCTCTGGCCGCGTTTGCGTTTATCATGGCAAAACCGCCGTCATGATATGGTGACGGGTCGCCTTGATTTCTGTATGGATCATCGAGGATTGAAAGTTTATGAATACAATGCGGATTCAGCTTCTTGTCATACTGAAACAGGGTTAATTATTGATAAATGGTCAAAAGTAGGCGGCATCAACGCGGGCTGGAATCCTGGTGAACGACTGCAAGAGTTACTTACGGATACATGGAAACACACCACTGCAAAACCGTTTATTCACATCATGCAAGATAAGGATAGTGAAGAGGATTATCACGCTCTGTTTATGGCTCAATCCATTAAAGCGGCGGGATTTGAATGTAAAATTATCCATGGTTTGGATGAGTTAGTCTGGAATGAAACGGGTCAAGTGGTGGATGGTGAAGGGCAGGTGCTTCAATGTGTATGGAAAACATGGGCATGGGAAACTGCTCTGGAGCAGTTACGCCAAGAGAGTGAAAGTGACCTTTCTGGTTTACCTATCCGAACCGGTCATCCACATCATAATGATGTCCGGCTGATTGATGTGCTGTTGCGTCCAGAAATTCGTGTTTTTGAACCGTTATGGACAGTGATCCCTGGGAATAAATCAATCCTGCCGATTCTATGGTCACTGTTCCCGCATCATCCATATTTATTGGATACAGATTTTGAGATTAACGATGAGCTACGCCAAACGGGGTATGCCGTGAAGCCTATCGCAGGGCGTTGTGGTAATAATATTGGGCTGGTTGATCATCAAGACGATATTCTGGATGAAACTTGTGGGCAATTTGCCCATCAAGAGAATGTTTATCAGCAATTATGGTGTTTACCGAAAGTGGCAGAACGTTATATTCAAGTCTGTACATTTACGGTGGGTGGACATTATGGTGGTGCATGTTTACGTTCTGATCCTTCTTTAGTCATTAAGAAAGATAGCGATATAGAACCACTTTGGGTGCTTGACGACGATGACCACCTGAAGCAACGTCAGTAAAAATAAGAATAAAAGCAAAAGAAATGGCGCTATCTTTAATACTGAAGATAGCGCCACTTTCGAGATCTAGATTAGAACTGGTACACTAAGCCCAGACCTAAGACATTATCCGTATTGATGTTGTGCTCACGAGTAAACTCATTTTTATTCAATAAGTTAATTTTGTAATCAACGACAGCGGACATGTTGTTGTTGAACTCATAAGCTGCGCCAACAGCCACATATTTCACTAAATCTTTGCTGCCATATTCACCAAGATCTTTCCCTTTAGATTGGTTATAACCAATTGAAGGGGTTAAGCCGAAATCTAAGGTATAAGTAGCAACAACTTCTAAGTTTTCTGTTTTATTGGCAACAGCTTCAGCATCATCTTCGCCATAGCGAGTTGCATTCAGTGCTTGGCCATACATCGCTGCGATGTAAAGGTCTTCCCACTCAAATTTACCCCCGACGTTCCACACTTGCGCGCGTTCACCTTTTGCTCCAATAGCGCCGTCACGCTGGCTTGGTGTACGACTTGAGTTTGCATAGCTGCCCCCTAAGGTGACGCCGTAACCTAATTCATAAGCGGTGGATAAACCATAACCATCACCGTTATTTTTTAGTGCATCTTCACCAGAGGATTTATTTTGATCGCCATTCTTGCCTTGGTATTGCAGGGCGAAGCTTAAGCCATCAACATAGCCGAACATATTATTATTGCGATAAGTTAATAAGTTACGGTTACGTCCCATCATGAAATTATCTTCTTGATCCATGGTGTCGGCGCCCCAAAGTGGGAGAACATCAGTCCATGCATTGATATCGTAGTTCACACCATAATTACGACCGTAATCCAAAGAACCAAAATCAGCGAATTTTAAACCGGCATAAGCTAAACGGTTTTGGTTTTCATGATCACTTTCAGATTTATTGGTTGGAGTTTCCCATTCAAAACGACCATAGCCTGTGAGTTGATCGTTGATTTGCGTATCACCACGGAATCCTAAACGAACGCGTGAATCATCACCATCTTCACCACTTTTTGAATCGGCAATATAGTGGCGAACATCAATTTGTCCATAGACATCAAATTTGTTGCCATCTTTGTTATAAACTTCTGCCGCGTTAGCTGCGCCTGCGAATGCCAGAGTTGTGATAAGTATTGCTAATTTATTGTATTTCATATAAAAATCCTTTAAATCACGTATAAAACAGTTGATTTTGTGCATGGATGGGAAATAAACCGCGTATATTATCAACGTAAGGTATCAATTCAGGCAATATATAATTAAATGAGAATCATTCAATGAGTGGATTGCACTGAACTAAATATAATTACTCGCAAATTATTTCGTAAAATCGCTATTTGGGAAGTGCGAATGGAAGGCGGGGGTTTCAGGATAATCGTATAGTGAACTGGAACGGCAACATTTAGAATGTGATGCATACCAAATGATCATAGAAGGATAATAATTGATGCCATGGACGTTTTCTCATCCTGCGGTTGTGTTTCCTATTAAGCATTCTTTCTTGGGAAAATGGCTAAGTTTGCCTGCGATGATCCTTGGGAGTTTGAGCCCAGACTTATTATATTCGTTTGGATTGTATCGATTAGCATCAGAAGCCCATCATATTGTGGGATGGCTATCTATTGGATTACCTCTTTGCTTTATTATTTATGTCATTATTCTGAAGCTGGCTTCGCCATTATCAACCGTTATACCTTTTGCGATTAAAAAAACGCAGGGTTGGTCTATCCGAACTATTTGTATTCTCGCTATATCTTTCTTTATTGGCGCATTAACGCACATTGTTTGGGATTCTTTTACGCATGATACAGGCACGATGGTGCGGTCATGGTCATTTTTACAGTTCAACCTCACCATGACGGATAAACAAGAAATTGCTATTTATAAAATTTTGCAGCATTCCGGATCATTATTAGGTTTGCTCTATTTAAGTTATCAATATTGGCGATATCATCGAAAACAACCAAAAATACAGCAGCACATTGATAACCAAAAACTCAAAAAAATAATGGGGATAGGTGTTGTTTCCGCGCTATTCGCGCTACCTATTGCCTATTATCTCACACCGAAATTACCCAATTTTCACTTTAACCGCTTCGTTTATTTAGAACTTACCATGACGGTGCCATTTTTCTTTGGTGGTTTAGTTACTTATGGGATTTGGACATTTTACCGTCAATGCCGCTTACGTTAAAATATTCAAGATTTTTGCGATTTCAGCATTTCAGCACATTGCAGCCTCTTGTAACTTTTGTGCAATTGGACAGCTTAAGTGGAGATGTTGGGGTTTAAAACCACGCTGAAATAACCAGACCCATTCGCCATGACTGTCGAGAATTAAACCGGCATCTCGATAACCGACTTGGTAAAAAAAGGGCAGATATTTGGCTAGCATGACATTGATAGGGGTCTGAATATAAATACGCCGCCCATAGGGTAGATGCGCGAGTTCATTGACGACCCCACCTGTTATTTGATGCAGTGTCACGTTGATGCGCTCACCGCTATCAAACACCTCAATGGGAAAAATGTGAAGATTTGGCATAGCAAATGGCGGTTTATTACCGAATGGCGCGCTCAGTAATGCCAGTGTATTTGGCTGTGTTTTCATCGAACTGAGTGTTGGTACGGGTTTTGGCTGCAAAGTTTGTACGCCCACAACAACACTTTCAAATGAGCCCGATTCAAAGGGGGAGCCGACATAATCCCGTAATAATGCGGTGGTATGAAACCCTAAATTTTTTGCCAATAGCTGTGAACCTAAATGGCTGCATACCATTTTAATGGTCAGTGTTGTTAATTGCTGCCGGCGAGCCTCTTTATAAAGGTGCATACCGAGCTGGAATGCCACGCCACGATGCCGGGCAGCAGGATGGGTGACAATCATCGCCAATTCTGCATTAGTGGTAACGCTAGCGTCTCGTTTTAAGGCTGCGTGACCGATGATTTTGTTATTTTTTATCGCCACTGCACTGCACCAAATGCGTTGTTTATTGCGCTGAGTGATCATCGCGGGGATATAAAGCTCGGGATAAACGTAGCGGTCTGCGTATACATCACGAAAAAGCGCGCTGATATCATTAGCATCTGTTGCGTAAAAATTTCGGATATTCATTATTTATTTTTCTTCTAAACGTATGCTCGGTTATCGATAATTCGCTGTAATTTACCTGTTCGAATATTGCAAATAAGCTCATCCTGTTGACACCATTCAATAACCCAATGTAGTTGGTCACTTTCGAGTTGCTTTACGGCATGGCTATATTTTTTTTGGATTGTATGACCAAGAGTTTTGGCGTGATTATCATCGCCCAAAAAAGCAATACGTAGTGTTAATTGGTCATAATAACCATGATGTTCTACTAGCATTTGCCACTGTTGCTCGCCAAGTAGTTCGCTAATTAAAGCGTCAATCTCATCAGGGTAAATCGTGGAGTGGCCAACACGAATACGATGCCCAAAGCTACTTCGCCCATGTAAAAAGAACCGACGAGCTGGCTGTCCCTTTGGTTCAGACCAAGCAGCAGTATCGCCGGTTGGATAGCGGATCAACGGCATAAGCTGACGGGTTAAGTTTGTGATAACCAGCATGCCAGTGCGACCTTCATCCTCAATTTGTTCGCCAGTGACCTCATCAATAATTTCAACGATAGTTTCAGGTTCAAAAACTCGATGCTCTCCAATTTGACATTGAGCGTCACTCTGACCTATTAGTCCCGAATCAACCCCCGCACAGCCGATAGAGGCAATACGGGCACAAGGAAATGCGCGTTGAAGTAACAATGATTGTTCGGCAAATAGGCTTTCTCCTCCAAATAGAAGCAGGGAAATCTCCAATAAGGGTTGGTGTTGTTGGGTAGCTTTTGCTGCTAGTTGTAATAACGTTGCAGGAACTCCCGCGAGAACATTGATTTTATGTTGGCGAATTTGAGTAAATAAGCCTTGAGGATCGATTGTGCCGCTAAATGGATATTCACATAGGGGAATATCTGCATGGAATAGGGCTTGATGGATAAATAAGAAACTCGAATAAAGATCCCCAGCGAAAAATAGATTTCCAACCCGATCGCCAGATTGTAATTGGTTTGACAGGCTACGGCTAAAGCGGGTCACAAAGGCATACCATTCGTTATGGGTATAAAGCGATAATTTACAGGCTCCAGTGGTGCCGCCTGTTTTAAATACCAAACCATGAGTAAATGGAGCCGTTAAGACAGGCCAACTGGCCAGGTCATGGTTCCCAGCCCAATATCCAGCAGAATTGACGAGGGGTAAATCACAAAGTTGCCAGCCATGTTTGGGGATCTTCCGGTAATGCTTCGCATAGTAAGGTGAGTGCTGACGAGCAAATTCAATTAGCTGTTCAAGCGATAAGATAGTGGCGTCATTGATGTATGTTTTCATTTGTCGACCCCAACCCTGTATTTATGAGAACTATATTCATGAGTGCTATGTTTCTGAACGCTTAACATTTATCGTTTATCAATGACTAACAGCGTTTTACCACTTTGAGGATTGCACTCAAATGTGGTTGATGGGCAACGGATGACTTCAAATTCAAGTAACGCTGCATCAAGTATCATGAGTAACACTGGGTCACTCTTAAGGCGATTTTGTACTTCTATTGTGTCACCATCAGCGAAAACACGCATCCGGTCTAATTGGCTAAGGGGGTTATGATCTAAGATGAACTGTATTGGAACGTCTACCCGTCGAGCTAGCTGCTGCATTGGGATAAATGCACTGCCTATGCGGGTCAGGTTGTCATGACGGTCTAGAAGTTCAAAGCGAGGCGTGAGTGCGCCACAAGGGCAGGCTCCTTTCACCCAACGCCCAAGATCACCAATGTCGTAGCGAGTGACCCGATGTCCATCTCGGTTGCGAGAAGTAAAAAGTAAACGACCGACTTCTCCGGATTTAACGGGAATATCACTGGTTATTTCGACTATCTCTAACCACTGAATATCAGCCATTAAATGAAATACACCGTCTTTGCTTGCTTTACAGGTGTGGCCTAATGTACCAGCATCGGTGGAACCATAGAGCGCAGAGCGAATAGTTTGGATACCGAAGCTATGCCAAAAATCACGTTGGGCAGGACTTATTGGCTCACCACCGGTCAATATTTTTCGAATGCCGCCATAGCGGCGTAATGGTACTGCTTGTTGCGTAAATAGCTGAGAAAGCGTGCTTGGCATGCCGATAAGTGTATTAACTTGCTGGCTCACGATCATTTCGGCAATTTCGCCATAATCATCATTTTGGGGTCCGCCCATAGGAAGATGGGTCACGTCAGCTTTATCGAGGATGGTGAAAAAACTGAGTAAACTACCGTATAAATTTCCTGAGTAGAATAAATTCAGTACGTTATCGTTGTCGGGGTCAAGACCTGCGGCGAAGATACCATCTGCGGCGGCTTGCATTTGAAGATGATAGTCACGATAAGTAAAGCCGGATAACTTAGGAGTGCCAGTGCTGCCACCACTGCGGAAAAATAATTTAGCGCTAGGCTGTATCGTGTTTTCAGTGAATGATAATTTGCCCATAATGGGTTGTTCTGTAAGTAAATTAGGTTCCTCGAGTGGGAGGTCAAGGGTGGCTAAACCGGATAAACTATTATCATCGAGGGTTACACTAACTCGCCGAGTGAGTCGATTTAATGCAAACACGCCATCATGGGGCTCCCCGTTATAACCTGAATGAATGCACCCAGGTGTGGTGATGCGATTAACCCCAGCAGCCAGCAATTGCTGACTCAGGTTCGCTGTATCATTTGTCGTTGAAATCAGAGCACAGGTTTGCAAGTAAGTACGCCATGGGCGTAAGGTTTCAATCAGTTTATGGCGAGGCAAGGGGCGTAATAAGAGCGTTCTATATAGTGGTGATGGCTCAAATTCAATGGTATTTTTTAACCAAATACGCCAATTATCCCCACTCCAGCAGAGGTTTTGTGCATCTGCAAATACGTTGTCTAATTCGTTAAAGGCGTTTGCAGTGGTAATATCCGCCGCGGATGTGGTGTCTGGTTGTTGAAATGGCCAGTAATGACAACGTCGATGCATTGCCTGTGCTAGATGATTTCCCACTTCGATGAGTGTTGGTAAGGATTCAGTATCGATGAAGATACTCTGTGGACTCGAACATGATAGCTGATTAAATCGACAAACTTCATCCGCAAGTTGATCCAAATTTTTGTCAGTAATGCCATTTGGGATTAACCAAGAAAAACTGATTTTATGACCCCAAGGGAGCCAACGGCAATTCGGCGAAAGTTGTTCTCTTATACTTGTTAGTGTTTTATCCGCCCCCCATGCAGAAACGCCATCAACCTGCTTTATTAATTGGGGAAGGTTTTCTATTGCCACAGGTAAGATGGCGACATAGTTCTTCAATACATGGGTTTCGTCACACGCCAGAAATGCGTGTAATAATTCGAAAGTTATCCCTTGTTGACGGGAGCTTGTTCGCAACCAGTTAATATTACCCACTAACAAACTTTCGATTATGGCTAAAAAAGGAAGAGATGTGGCATTTGCGGGTGTGATATGCAATACGACCCCCAACGGTCGCCAACTTTCAAAATGAGGTTGAGATAAATGGGGACGGCGTAAAGAGAATGGTGAACGCCCTAATTCATGTTCGAGTTTAAAACGTAATGCGGTGGGATGACAAAATTGTTTGATTTCGTTTCTTAGTACCTCATCAATTTTAGGTAAAAAATTAGGGTCTTTTAATCGGGTAATAAAACGTTCCGCACAGGTCAATAGGGCTTCGAGAGGTATAGGTTTCCCCAACGTGCTTGGCAGCATTTCAGTGAGTAAACTCAAGGACTGATTAGGATTGAAATCGGGGTAATGTTTTCCATAGATGAGGAACATATTATTTTCCTTGATGTAGTTCTGAGGCGGCTAATGCGCAACTCCGTGTTTTATGTTGAGTTGCTCGACCAAGCAGTTGAAACCAGTCAGTTCCTAGACCACATCCACATTCAGCCCCTCGATGTAGGATCGCTAAATCGCTCATCAAAATGCTATGGGCTGGGCAGGAGGTTATATAGGGGGAAACCAATTGTAAGAAACCGCTTTCGCCATACCCTTTTATTTCAAAAGAGTAGGTATCTCGCACCCACGCTTTAGCATAGACAGGAAGGTGAAAATGGTGATGAATACATTCGATATAGGGAACACCATGCTCAATGGCACCATAACCATCTCGGCAACGTTCGTTGATGATCCCTAATTGTTTGGTCAGTCTTTGGTAGAGCGTAGTTTTAGGAATTTCTTGTTCTGCATATGTTTTCCAACCGCCGCCAAAAAGTGTTAATGAATCGGGAGGTAATGTTAGCGGAGGCAATTGCATATCTTGCATCATTTCAAGTACAAACCAGATAAAAGCAGGGAAACCAAGTATACGTACAGGGGCTTCATCAAGGGAAAAACGCTGTAATGCTTGGATCACGCCTAGCGGGTCAAATTGATGACCTTTTCCCGTATGTCGTAAGGCATAAACAACCTGTTTAATTGGCGCATATTTACATAAATATTGGTCAGTATACGTTGTGCCTAGGGTAATTGAATCGACGGGCTCATAACTGAGTAATAGGTAGTTACACGGTGTTTTCGGTGTAACCCAGTCATAATATTGGAATATATGATCAACCATGTTCAGCAAGGCGTTAATACTACGTTCATCAAAACGCATCCGGCTTTTTTGCCCCATAGTACCCGACGATGTTAGCTCTAACGCATCATTGCCAGTGTGGCTAACCAACAGATTATGTTTGAAATAGTTGGCAAAGATTGGCGGTAAGTCACCCCATGAATTGATTTGCGGGTTTTCCGGGGAAATATGATGTTTAATCAGCCATTGGGCATATTTGGGGGTGTTTTTTATATGGAAAAAAACGAGTTCCTGCATAGCGTGATGGAATAATAATTCGCTTGCCTCCGTACAATGATAAGGTTGATTTAGTTTGCATAATTCATCGACAGTAGGGACAGATATCATGAGATATTCCTTTAGCCCAAGGAGTAATTAAATAAGAAAAAGGTGCTAAAAAAGTCTAGATTGCAACGGCAATCTAATATTACGAGTGATAATAAACGGATGGAAAAAAAACAAAATTATTAAGATTGTTACACCGTAATAGTAAAATATAAGTCTTGTGTGGGAGGTTAGAGTACAGCTTCAAGGTTAACGTTTTTGATGGGTGCTAAAGGAGATGGCAGTAATAAAACGCGTATTACTGCCAGTAATTCATGTGGTTAGTTGGCAGTTTGGTTATTGAGGCTATTTCGCAGTAATATCATCGCGATAATAATGCCAATTCCTACCGCTAATCCCATAATATTAACTGAATCCCAACCCATAAAGTAAAAAGCGAAGCCTGCAATTAAGCTTCCTAAGGCACCAAAACTGAAAATGAGAAAATCTGTAGCGCCTTGAATTTTGGCTCTTTCATGTTCATGGTAAGTTCTTGGAAGTAGCTGTGTGGTGCTAATTAAAATAAAGTTCCACGCTAATCCGACTAATGTCATGGTGACTAAAAAGTGTGTGTAGCTCGAGCCAGTGAAACCAATAATGTTGGCTATAGCTAAACATATTGCCCCCATCCAAACGAATATTTTCACCCCAAAACGGCTAATCAGATGCCCAGTAAAGAATGAAGGGGCGAACATGCCTAATATGTGACATTGAAAGACAAAAGTGATGGCTGCAAAATCAAATCCTTGAGTTTTCATCGCTAATGGGAATGTACCCACCATATAAACGACAAGGGCATAACCGATAGCACTGACAATGGCAATCAGCATTAATAATGGCTGAGAATAGAGCCGTAAATAAGAGCGACTTACCAATGAATTAGCGGTTTTGGCTTGAATTTGATGCGGTTTTAATGGCAAAAAGAGTAACAGAATAAATGCAAGAATATAGATAATCGTCAGAGCACCAAAGGTTCCAATAAATGGATAGTTTTCAATTAAGGTTCGAGTTGAAACAGCAAGTGTTGGACCAATCAATACGGCAATAATACCGCCACTCATGGTTAATCCAATGGCTTTTGAACGTAATGCAACCGGCGTTTCTTCTAATGCAGCAAATCGGTACTGTTGTGCCGTACCAATAGCAATACCCGTAAAGAAAGTGCCAATAGAGAAAAGTAATAAATTCTGGCTATAAATACCGATTATGGCAAATAGTGCGCCAGCTAATCCGCCAACGTTTCCAAGAATGAACCCAGCACGACGGCCAAACCGCATCATAAAATGCGCCATCGGAACAGAGGTCAGAATTAATCCAATATATTGAGCAAGAAGAGGGATTGTCGAATAGGCAGGATCGGCAGAAAGCTGAGATCCGACTAAAACGGCAACCGACAATACAAGTGCATTACCGGTTGTAAATAGGGCTAATGCGGCGGCAAGCCAAAAAACTGAACGAGGCATAATCATTCCTTATTGTTCATAAAAATCAACAATAGTAGAGGGAGAAAACGAATATGCCGGATGATACAACTTAAAGTTAACTTTAAGTCAAGCGAGTTTTTTACTCAGTTTAGCAATGTTTTGTTTTAAGCTTACAGATAAAATTTTCTGAAATTTAGGACACTGCAAGTGGTTTTCTGACGGACATTGTTCAATATGTTGTAACCCTTGCTTAAGTTTCTGCAACTCTTGGATTTTTTGGTCAATTTCATCTATTTTTTCTCGCAAAATAGGGCGTTCAATTCCTTTTTCTGGCATACGATTTAGCATGTTTGCTATTTCATCCAGTGAAAACTGAGCTTGTTTAGCAAGAATAATGAGTGAAAGATGAGTGAGAACTTCAGGGGCATATAATCGAGTTAAACCTTTTCGGCCAATAGGTTGGATTAACCCTTTGCTTTCATAGAAACGAATAGTTGCAGAGGTAAGACCCGTAAGTTCGGATACTTGGCTGATAGAGAGTGTTTTCATAATAATTTTGCGCTCTATATAAATAACGTTTATCCGCTAACTTATCACCTAACTATTCTGAATTGAATTATGGTTGATGACTTATTTACATTAAGAATGGTTAACTCAGTTCATTTGAAGAAAAATGGTGTTTTTTAGTCATAAGAAATAGTAAAAATGAAGGAAATATATGATTAATGATGGGCTAAAGATTATTATCACTGGCGGTCCCGGCGCAGGTAAAAGTGCAATTATTGAAAATTTAATGGCTAAAAAATACACCTGTTTACCGGAATCGGGTAGGGCCATTATTCAAGATCAAGTCTGTATTGGTGGTAACGCATTGCCATGGCTTGATAGACAAGCATTTGCTGAGATGATGCTTTGCTGGGAATTACGATCATGGCATTTGGCTGATCATCATAATGAAATCTGTTTTTTTGACCGGGGGCTGCCTGATATTGAGGGCTATTTGAATTTATGTTCAATTCCAGTTCCTAAGCATATAGAACGAGCAATCAATACGTTTCAGTATAAAAAAAGCGTATTTATCACACCACCATGGCAAGAAATATATGTGCAAGATGCGGAAAGAAAACAAACATTTGATGAAGCAGTGATGACCTACCATGCGATGGTGACGACATATAAAAAATATAATTATGAATTAATCGAGATCCCTTGTTTACCTGTTGATGACCGAGTTAATTTCATTCTTTCTTATGTGAACCAATAATATGAATAAAAAATTCTTGTTAGCGCTTGTTTAATGGGACATAACGTTCGTTACAATGGAACAGAAAAGGTACATTTAGTGGAAAAACTATTCAAGAAATGGGGGTTGCAACTACATTATTATCTAAATCAGGGGTTTCTGTATTTTCTCACTCCAAGTAGTGCAGTGGTTAGATAGCTCAGAAAGATGACAATACTAGAAATAGCTGCTAAATTATCTATTCATACATCTATTCATTTATCTATTCATTAAGTGGTTAATACCATGACTAATCGATCTGAGATGATACATCAATTGCTCCGTGATGGGCCAAGAACAGCAAGGCAACTAGCTGATATTATTAATGTTAGTCAGCCAACTTTGTCTCGAGCGCTAAAAGTATTAGGTGACGATATTATCCGGATTGGCGCTGCATCCTCTATTCAATATGCATTGCGTGATACGTTTCGAGGGTTTAATTCTGCTCCTATTTATCGCATCACAGAAGAGGGTACGTTACGATCTCTAGGTCAGTTAATTCCGGTTTATCCAGATGGATTTGTTATGGAGCAAGTTGACGGAGTATGCCTTCATAGTGATGGTTTACCATGGTGGCTATTTGATATGCGCCCACAAGGATACCTTGGTCGAGCTTATGCATCCGCCTATTCAGCGCAACTTGGAATATCACCAAATCCAGATCGCTGGTCAGACTCCGATATTATAAGAGCCTTGCTCGCTCACGGGCATGATGCAGTAGGAAACTTATTAATTGGGGAGCAGGCAAGAAACCAATTTCTGAACATGCAGGCACCGACTCCCGTTGATCGAGCCACTGTGTATCCGACATTAGCGCGAGCAGTTAGCTCGGGAGAGGCTCCAGGATCATCCGCAGGCGGTGAGCAACCTAAGTTTTGTACCTACACTGAACGGGGTCATGTCATCGTAAAATTTACGGCGCAAGATGATAACCCAATCAGTGAACGTTGGCGTGATTTGTTACAAGCGGAGCACCTTGCTTTAAAGGTACTAGGAGTAGAAACAGAGGTATTTGATTTTGAAGGACAACGCTTCCTTGAAATTCCTCGATTCGATCGTGTTGGTTTACTCGGTCGTCGAGGGCTTTTTTCTTTACAAGCTCTGGATGCAGAATTTGTAGGGCGGGCAAGAGAGCCTTGGCCTGTATTGGTCAATGAATTAGTGAAGCAAAAACATGTACATCCCGATGCGATCACCAGTACAGCACGGCTTTGGGCATTTGGTATGCTCATCGGCAATACCGATATGCATCATGGTAATTTATCGTTTATTAGTAGTCATGGCCGCCCATACCATCTTGCACCAGCTTACGATATCTTACCGATGGGGTTTGCGCCTAAGTCGGGTGGTGAAATCGTTAATACTCTTAGGCCAGTTACATTACTTGAAGGGATCCGTGGAGAAACTTGGCGGGAAGCGTTGGAATTAGCTGAGACGTTTTTTACTTTAGCCAATGATTGCCAATGTTTTTCTGAAAACTTTGCTTTATGCTTACAAACGTTACGCGGTCACATCGATGAGGCCAGTTCCCGGATATCGCGCCTTGCTGATGAGTTTTGATGCTAAAACGTAGTCTAAGCATGGGGCATAAACATTTTCGGAGCGATTATGCGTTTTGATATGGTTGATTTACGTTTATTTGTAAATACCCACAAGGCCGGGAGTATTACAGCAGGGGCCAATTTATCTAATTTAAGTTTGCAATCAGCCAGTGAACGTATTCGGGGCATGGAAAGTGAACTTGGTGTTTTATTATTGACGCGCTCTTCGTCGGGAATAAAGCTGACAAATGCAGGATTGGCATTATTGAATCACGCGAATCAGGTGCTATTGCAGATCGACCATATGCGCAGTGAATTACGTCAATACAGCCAAGGTTTACGGGGGTATATTGACCTGTTATGCAACTCTTCGGCACAAGCCGGTTTTCTTCCCAAAAAATTAGCTGACTATCTACAGAAACACCCAAATATTAGCGTTGGGATCCGTGAAATGTCGAGTGAGAAAATCATCAATAGCCTTAATAATCAAATGGCAAACTTAGGAATCGTTGCAAATCCATCGTCATTATATGACTTAGAATTTAAATTTTTATGTGATGACCATTTAGTTATTTTCACGCCACCATCCAATGATTTGAATGACCACGGCATTTCTTCATTAAAACAAATTGGAAACCATGATTTTATTGGACTCTCTCAAGGTAATGCATTACAGGATTATATTGACCATCATGCACTAAGCGAAGGAGTTTCATTTAATTACCGAATGCGTTTAGCAACGATGGATGCGGTGATGCAATTGGTGAGTGAAGGGCTTGGCTATGCCATTTTACCGAGACAAGTCATATCACGCTTTATCGGAATATATCCAGGAAATATCATTCTTTTATCTGATGAATGGGCAAAGCGCAAATTGTACATTTGCGCTCGAAGGTTTGATGAGTTACCAAGTTATATGGATGAGTTTGTTAAATTTTTATTTGAACAACATGTACACACCTAAAGCGATCAACCCTAAGAAGAAACAACGCCTGAATATTTTTTCACTGATCAAATTTCTACAATATTGCCCCACATACATGCCAATAATCGCCGGAATAAGTGCAATTGACGATGTGTAATAATCTATAGTTTCACTATTATTCTCTCTGATTAATAATATGGCCAACGCAATTGTTGACGCGGTAAACGCGAGTCCTAGTGTTTGTATTAATTCATTTTTATTAAGATTCAGCGATTGTAAATAAGGAACTGCAGGGATCACAAAAACTCCAGTGGCTGCGGTAATAACTCCAGTAATATAACCAATTAGTGGGGATAACCATCGTTCATTTTTACCTGATGTTGACGATTTAGGGAGGAACATTGCCACTAATCCATAAATGATTAATATCAGACCTAATGCAGGAAATACCCACTCTGATGCTGAGCTCAATTTTGGTAATGGGCTATAAACAGTGCCAATAAAAATAGTGATAATAAATAAGTAAAATCGTCGAATTAAATTTAAAAACTTACCACCGATCATAAGTTGCCATATATTGGTGACGAAAGATGGAATAATTAGAATGCTTGCTGCAACAGCAGGCTCCATGACCGTTGTTAACAAACCCATAGATAATGTTGGCAAGCCTAGCCCAATGACTCCTTTAACAAATCCAGCTAAAAAGAAGATCAATAAAATTAACGCCATATTGGATTTACCTTTAAATTGATAAGCATTGCTTAAAGGGTAATCAATTAAATAAAAACAACCTATATGGATTATTTTTAGGGGGGCTTAGGAAAATACAGAGTAGGGGTTTTCAGCAAGTTATAGCTATTATAGCCATCAATACACCATTTAAATCAAGCTATAAGTTTTTCTATAGGCTACTAAAAATTATCATCATTTGTGAACCATACAAAAGAAAATATAATCATGAGTAAAAATAAAGCCCTACATAAATTAAATTTCAACTTATGCTGAAATAAACTCATTATATAAATATTGACCATCAAAGGTTTACTATGACTTTACGATTTAAAACATTTGCCGCATTAATTTTAAGCATGCCTCTTGTATCCTCTGCATTTGCTTTGACTTTACAGGATCAAGTTAAGCAATACGAAAAAGAGGGTTGGAAGGTTGGTTTGTCAATTATATTCCCAGATGATAAAACGATTTCTATAAATGGAAATCAACGTTTTCCTTTAGATAGTACGGTTAAATCAATTGCTTGCGCCAATGTTCTGGCAAAGGTTGATGCAAAGAAAATTTCATTAAATCATTCGATGATAGTGACTGAAAAAAATATTGTGACATATTCACCAGTTGCTAAAGATTATATGAATAAGCCATTTACGCTTGAACAAGCTTGCAAAGCGGCCAATGAATACAGTGATAATACTGCCGCTAATTTTGCTATTTTTTCGGGTGGGGGACCAGAAGCTCTGACGGCATTTATGCGGGCTATCGGAGATACGGTTACTCGTTCTGACAGATATGAGCCAGAATTGACAGTCAATCCTGAGGGTGATTTGCGAGACACAACAACTCCTGATGCAATGAGCAAGAGTATCAAGAAAATTTTGACTGGCGAAGTTCTCAGTAATTCATCAAAAGAACAATTGAAAGAATGGATGGTCAATAATAAAGTCGCTGATAATATGCTTAGAGCTTCGCTTCCTAAAGGATGGAAAATCGCAGATAGATCAGGTGCAAGTGACTATGGTGTCAGAGGGATAACGTCGATGGTCTGGTCAAATAATCATGATCCTGTTTTCATCAGCATCTATGTAAGAAAAGCGGATACTTCTTTGGATGAACGCTCAGAAGTGATTCGTGTTTTAGGTTCTCATATATTTGACGAATACCTTAGTCACTAAAAAGTAGTAAAAGGTTGGGGTTCTATGGAAGAACCCCGATAAGTAGTAGAGAGATAGGTATAAGGCTATTATCTGTCCATATATTCTATTTAACATAATATGCATTATGCGAACTTAAGTATGAAATAAAGAAATCCAGCATTTTGACTGGTTAATCGTGTTGGTTTATTTATCGCTGAAACTGCCTTTTCTATGACCAATTAAGCTTTTAGTCGTTGCTTCATGTCCGCCCGTTAAGTGAGATTTAATGTGAGCTCAGGGATCATTCAGACGTTGTTAACTTTGACGATTGTTTGGTTCTTGAATTCTGATTCCCCCAAAAGTTATCGACCTACGTTTGACGCCAAACAAAAATATAGAGGCACATTACTTCTATAATGACTGGTTTATTTACTTATATAGATGTGGTCACATGGTTAACAAACTGAATCTTAACTGGCCTGAATTTTTAGAAAAATACTGGCAGAAAAAACCCGTTGTATTGAAAAATGCATTTCCTGATTTTGTCGACCCTATCACTCCGGATGAACTGGCCGGATTGGCGATGGAACCGGAAGTTGACAGTCGCCTAGTCAGCTTCATTGATAATAAATGGGAAGCGAGCCACGGTCCGTTTGAAGACTACAGCGAATTAGGCGAAAAAGGATGGTCGCTGCTAGTACAAGCCGTCAACCATTGGCATATGCCTGCCGCTGAATTGGTGAAACCGTTCCGCGTGCTGCCGGAATGGCGTCTTGATGACTTGATGATCTCCTATTCAGTGCCTGGCGGTGGCGTTGGACCACATATTGATAATTATGATGTTTTTATCATCCAAGGAATGGGACGCCGCCGCTGGCGAGTAGGTGACGCCCTTCCCATGCGTCAGTTTTGCGCACATCCGGCATTATTACATGTTGACCCATTTGAGCCGATTATTGATGTAGAAATGGTACCGGGCGATATTCTGTATATTCCGCCGGGATTCCCTCACGATGGTTTCACCTTCGAAGATACCATGAACTATTCTGTCGGCTTCCGTGGTCCGACCGGACGTGACCTGCTGAGTAGTTTTGCAGACTATGCACTGGAACAGGATTTGGGCGGAATAAATTATGACGATCCTGACCTGAAAGTCAGTAAAAATGCGGGAACCATGGAACCTCATGAGGTTGAACGTCTACGCGCTATGATGATTGAAATGATCAGTAAGCCTGGTGATTTTGAACAATGGTTAGGTCGTTTTGCAACCACCCCTCGCCATGAGCTGGATATTGCACCTGCAGAACCGCCGTATCAGCCGGAAGAAATACTGAGCGCTTTGAATGCCGGTGAAAAATTGATACGACTAAGCGGGCTGAGAGTCATGCGCATCGGCGATTATTTCTTCGTGAATTCAGATGGTTGGAATGCCACAGAAATAAAGGGTGCAGACGCATTGTGCCAGCTTACGGAAATCGGAATAAATGAACTTGGTGAAGCACTGGGGAACCCAGTTTTTGTCTCTGAGTTGACCGAGTTTATCAATCAGGGATATTGGTATTTCGAAGAGTAAGCCATTTCAGCCAACAAGATAAAACACCTGCTGACGGGTGTTTTATCTCATCTTTCATTACGATTCATTACTCGTCAAAAAAAGGGCTAATCAGACCATTGATTGACAGTACGTTGCCGTTATCTCGGGCAGCTTATGCTCATGAGCGAATTGCAAACAACCAGGCACGTGGCGCAATTATACTTATCCCTTGATATTATTCACTCTCAGCCACCGACCGCTATAAAAAAGTCGGTGGTTTAATTCTTATCTATCCTCAGAAATCAAAACCTCTTTTTTTAAAAGATAATAAAAACATCAGCCAACCACTCTGATTGCTCTTTATAAATAGAATCTTACTTTAAGCTTATTCTGTTATCTCAACGGATTAAATTCCAATATGATTAAAAACTATCAACAAAACTAATTTATCCAGCTAATGGAGTATCAATATGTTTGTCACTCGCAAATTCACCAAAGGAATTTTATTTGTATCGGCGTTAGCGTCATGGCAAGCATTTGCTGAATCAGCGCCGCTTTTGCACCCTCTTAAACTCAATCAAGCCACGATTTTTTTACGCGGTGCCGAGTTAACGAATAGCGCCACTGTTAATTTATCGCAAGGCGAAAGTAAACTGGTTTTTACCAATGTTGCTGACCACCTTGATCAAAAAAGCCTTTCTATTAGCTTAGATAATGAAGATGTTTTGATTCGCTCAATTGACGTGCAAACCATCGCAGTGGAACCTGTCTACACAGGTGTAGTGGCAAATTTAAAAACGCAAATAGACGCGATAACTAAGCAAATTTCAGAACTTAATATCAAAATAAAAGTGGGTGATGACCAACTTGCTTTACTGAAAGACCAGCGCTTTTTTGGTGAAACGACGACATTATCCCTTGAGCAGTCCGCATCCAAATTGGAATTTATTCGCAAGCAAATGTCTGCGATATTGAGTGAAAACTTAGCGTATCAGCAGCAGATTGATGAATTGACAGAGAAACAAGCATTATTGCAGGCAAAATTTGAAGGCATTCTTCCCGATAATATTGGTGAACAGACGCAAATTGTGTTGACGGTTGATGCTCCCAAAAATTTGAGTACTAACATGCAAATATCGTATGTCACTCCCGATGCCGGTTGGTCTCCAAGTTATGATATTCGCGCTAAAGATATTGATAAACCAGTCAGTATTACCTATAAAGCTGATGTTATTCAAAATACTGGCATGGACTGGGACAAAGTTAAACTCACCCTTTCCTCTGCCAATCCAACACGCAATATCACCCCGCCATTTTTAACGCCATGGCTATTGTCAGTTTACGATCAATATAATCAAAGCTATATGAGTGGAAAAATGTCTGCGACGATGGATATGGAGGTGGCTGCACCTGCGCCAGTAGCGGAATTCTCAGCCGTAAAAAAACGCAGCCCTGGTATGGCAAACTATGTGTCGACCAACACCAATGGCGTGAATCTCAGTTACAACATCGACTTGCCTTTTAGCTTAGCCTCTACCCCTAAAGCAAAATCCATTACCATTAAGCAAGCGGATGTTGATGCTAAATATCGTTATACATCAACACCAAAAATGGCTGAAGAAGTCTATTTACAAGCACAAATTGATGATTGGGATACACTGAACTTACTGAATGGCCCGGCAAATATTTACTTTATGAACAGCTATGTGGGTGATTTTTATGTGAATTCAGGGCAATTGACTGATACTCTCGATATTCCATTCGGGGTGGATGATAACATTCAAATTTCTCGTGTGAATAATGCAGGTATGCGTAAAAAACCGACCTTTATGGGCTCCTCGGTTGAGCAAAAAGAAAGCTTCTTAATTAAAGTACGTAATACGCGGAAAAATGACATTAAACTGTCTGTTTATGACCAACTCCCGACGAGCCGAGATGCCGATATTAAAGTGCTCAACCCTGAATTTAAAGGCGGAAAATTGGATGAAACAGAGAATAAAATTGAATGGGATTTAACGCTTAAACCTCAAGAGACCATCGAGTTACCGCTAAGTTATACGCTGAAATACCCTAAAAATAAGCAGATTAATGGATTATAACTCACTAAATAAGTTAATTATTTTACTGGTGTAAAAGAACTAAATAAGAGGCTTGGAAGCCCCTTAATAATAAGGTTAGAATGATTCAAAACAAACAACGATAACAACCTGAGGTACCTAATGATTATTCTAGTAACCGGCGCAACATCAGGATTTGGTGAAGCTATTGCTCGCAAATTTATTCAGCATAACTTTACTGTGATTGGGACTGGACGCAGAACTGAAAGATTAAATGCATTACATCAAGAATTGGGTGATAAATTTTATCCATTAACTCTGGATGTACAAGACCGAAAAGCCATTCAACACGCTGTAGCTAATTTGCCCTCCCACTTAAAAAATATCGACCTTTTAGTGAATAATGCGGGGCTTGCTTTAGGTTTAGAGCCTGCATTTAATGCTAATCCAGATGACTGGGAAACCATGATCAACACAAACACCAAAGGCTTAGTCAATATGACTTATGAAGTGCTACAAGGTATGGTGGAAAAAAATCACGGACACATTATCAATATTGGCTCTACCGCGGCATCTTGGCCATATAAAGGTGGCAACGTTTACGGTGCAACCAAGGCATTTGTAAAACAATTTTCCTTAGGATTACGTGCAGATTTAGTGGGCAAAAAAATCCGTGTGACCGATATTGAGCCAGGGTTAGTCGGTGGAACTGAGTTTTCAAATGTGCGTTTTAAAGGTGATGATGAAAAAGTCACGAACACCTATAAAGGCGCGGATGCCCTTACTGCTGAAGATATTGCGGAAACCGTTTTCTGGGTCGCAACACTTCCGGCTCATATGAACGTTAATACACTGGAATTAATGCCGGTATGCCAAACATTTGCTGGTTTAACCGTACATAAACAATAATAAATTTTCGTACTATTCTATAAAGACGGCATTATTGTTTATTAGCTATACTCTGGTTATAGAGCGAGTATTGAAACGAAAGGAAATTACATGAGCACGTCACAAAAATTTATCAAAAATGGTCTGGCTGCAATCTGCTTCTGCCTCCCTTTGATGTGGGTTAATGCGGCGCAAGCAGCTAATACATCATGCGCTGCAGGTAGCACTTGTGTTTCTGTCGGTAATGGTAGCAATGACCCGTTGAATAAAGAACAAGCGCGACAAGATAAAGAACAGTGGGATGAGACTAAAATGCTACGTTCTAAAGTTAACCGTCGCACCGAAAAAGAGTTTGATAAGATTGATGCCGCATTTGATGCTAAAGATAAATGTGAGAAAAGTTTGAATCTTAATGCTTATTGGGAGCCAAATACTCAACGTTGTCTTGATGTTAACTCAGGTCGTCCAATTATCAATCCATAGCTGAAAATAGATTATATCGATAAAACAAAGGGCGCTATTTGCGCCCTTTTGCTTAGATAATAAATTAAAATCTCTATAAAGATTAAAATGCAGGAACCGAAACAAACTCTTGCAGTTTTTCACCATCTAAATAATGTCCTAACTCTTTTTCTTCAGGACGTAATAAATAAGGAATTTCACCCAATAATGGCGCATTAATATGTTGCTGCATACGCTGGATAATTTGAGCGTAATGCGCCAAGCCTGGGTTGATTCTATTGGCTAACCAACCGACTAACGGTAAACCATCCGCTCGAATAGCTTCAGCTGTTAATAATGCATGATTGACACACCCATGCTGAATGCCGACGACTAAGATCACGCCAACAGATTGTTTTTTCAACCAATCAGCATAAAAAGTATTATCATCAAGAAGATAACGCCACCCGCCATTACCTTCGATAACAACTATGTCACTTTGCTCGTGAAGATGATCTAAACCTTTATTGATTTTATTAAAATCAATGCTGTTTTCATGGCTGTAATTATCACCAAGTCGGACAGGGTTAACTTCATCATACGAGACTAGATCTTGCGAAACACGATGAATAAGAAGTGCATCCTTATTGCGCTTCCCTTCAGGTGTATCGATACATTGATCTGCAATAGGTTTGTACCCTACTGCTTTAATACCTTGATTATTAAGTGCTTGTAATATTGCTAGTGTCGATACCGTCTTCCCGACATCTGTATCTGTCCCGGTAATAAATAGATTGTTCATGGTTGTTCTATCCTGAAGTGACAGACTAAAGTCAGCAAAATGCTATAAAAATGATATGAATTCAGTTTATGGGAATGGGGAAATGATAAGTTTGCGTTAGCTCAATTTTGTGTAAGATAATGAGAAGTTTATCAAATTGTATTAGCCTTGCAGTAATTGCAACAACAGTGAGCCATCATAAAGTGCATTTTGAATTAATGCCGTTTCACTTTCGTTAATTGAAATTGTTGATTTCTCAAACATTAATTTATTACTGTAAAGTGGATTCCCATATAATGAGATAAAATATTGTAGGCGAGCAAACCAATAATTTTGCTCATCAGTTAAAGGCGAATTAATTAAAATTAATTCGGTTCCAAATAAATTAATCATCATAGCTAATGGATAAGCGAGTCGTTTGGCTGTTATATCGAGTAATAAAATACATAATGGATCATTTTCTATTGCACCTCGACTAATTGTATCAATATCGACGCTCTCTTTATGCAAAATAGATTCAGGATAATCTGCAAGTAAATCCCTTGCTTGGTGAACAATGGCAGGAATGGATACCTTAGTTTCTAAGCAGCTCTTTCCTCCACAATAGCAAGATTGTGGTCTTTCTGAATCAGTTGGAGTATGTGCAAATAATATAGGCTGACGTGTTATTGAATCCAGCGAATAACCATGGTTCAGTACCGCGATATTAACCACTTCTTGAATCTGTAGATAAATAATATTTTTTTGTGCTCGAGATTCTGAATGCTTGAGGTGGTCACCGATAGCCAGAGCATTAACTGGCGGATGAAGATAGACGGGCAGCCCTGTTTTTTCGGTCAGCATTTCGCCGATAGCCAGTTGGTGAACATGGTAGTCAGGCAACCCATAAATAACCCCAGAATAAGAGTCTAATAGACCATCTAGTAAGATGCTGATCGCCGTGACTCTTTCTAAGTGAGATGCGTTTTCTTCGAAAAACAGACTAATCAGTTCCGATAACCGATCACTAAATTGTTGATTACCTTTTACATCAAAAGGATAGCATTGCTCCGTGAGGGTTTTAGCATTAATTTCTTTTAACGAAATAATAGCGTGTTGCTGTTCAATTCGAATGGCTAAAAATTGCCAACCTTCACTTTCAATGACTAACCCAACGGCTGGGCGCCCTCTTAACCCTAATACTGGAAATTCACGTTCTTGTATCAAGTGAGCATCCATCAATTCACGGGTAATTTTGGTGATACTCGCCGGAGCCAATTGAGACTGTTTTGATAACGCAATACGGGAAATAGGACCATGCTGTGCAATAATTCGGTACACAAGCCCTGTATTTAATTGCTTTATTTGGTCGGTATTCCCCGTTTGGTTTATCATCTTAACACTCAGAAATCGTTATAAATTATGATAGATTATGCCTGATATAAATGAAAACTCGGCTACATTTACATATAAAACGTGATGCAAATCTCGTTAATCATTTCAAATCTTACGCTTTATATGCTCACAATACTTATATACCCACAATATTGTGCAGCAGTAATTCAGTCAGTTTTTTAGCCGCAGCAAGTGGCGTTCGTCGAGTATTGTAGACCAACCAGACTTCTGAAGTGGCTTGAATATTCGCGAGTTTTAGATACCTAACGCCGTCAATTTTCATTCGTGTAAAGGATTCAGTGATGATGGAAATTCCCATTCCAGCAGATACCAAACCTAGAATGGTCATGGCTTCCCCCGCTTCTTGGGAAATCGTAGGAACCACTCCTTCGGAAGCTAATAATTGGTTAATCTCATCATACAGTGCCGTCCCTACTTCCCGCTCAAAGAAAACTAACGGATAAGCGGCTAGTTGCTTAATGTCGACACCACTTTCTTCAAAAGCCAGTAAAGGATGCCCTTCATAAACCGCAACCATAAAAGGCTCTCTAAACAATAATTGATAGTCCAATTGTTCAGGCAATATTGTATTGCGCATGATGCCAATGTCTATGCGCCCGGTCACTAAAGGCGGGATTTGCTGCTTCGTATTCATTTGATGCATATGAATAGAAACATCAGGATATGCTTCTCGGTATTGGCGTAGGCTCATGGTGACTTTGTGCATGAATGGCGTTGTTGAGGTAAAACCAATAGATAGTTCGCCAAGTTCCCCTTTTTCCATCCGAGCCGCTTTGGTTGCAGCGGCATCGACCTGCCCTAAAATTTGGTGTGCTTCTTTGAGAAACATGGCGCCAGCTGGGGTTAAGGCGACATTACGGTTATTGCGCTCTAATAATTTGGCATTCACCATTTCTTCAAGCGCCTGTATTTGTTGGCTTAGTGGCGGTTGAGACATGTGCAAGCGCTCAGCTGCACGTCCAAAATGTAGCTCTTCGGCAACAGCAATAAAATAACGTAGGTGGCGTAATTCTATGTTCATTAGATTGATATTTTAAATGTATCATTGTGTATTATTAATATATTAGACAAAAAAATAGAAAGTTTCTATTCTTTGATCGAAATCAAGTCCGTTTAGTCGTCAAGGAATTTACATGGAACAGCAGTCAAATAGCCTCTCAACGAGCCAATCTCTCCAAGGAAAACAAACCAAAACCTTGACCAATACAGAGCCGAAAAAACATTATATTCAACGGGACGATGCTCTGTACCTGCGTGTCACTCTGTCATTTTTTACTGTAGGTTTTGCAACATTTGCGTTGCTGTACTTTGTACAACCTATTTTGCCAATGCTGTCAGCGGATTTTAATATTTCCCCAGCGACGGCCAGTTTATCACTCTCTTTAAGTACAGGATTAATGGCATTGGGATTGCTGATCACTGGTCCTATTTCCGATGCAATTGGTCGTAAAAATGTGATGGTCATTTCCCTGACTTGTGCGGCACTTTTTACATTAATGAGCTCGATAATGGAGAGTTGGCAAGGGATTTTGATCGCTCGTGCATTAGTGGGATTATCACTTAGCGGTGTCGCAGCCGTCGCCATGACCTATTTGAGCGAAGAAATTCACCCGAGCTATGTTGCACTTTCGATGGGCTTATATATCAGTGGTAACTCAATTGGGGGAATGAGTGGGCGTTTAATGACTGGGGTTATAGCCGACTATTATTCATGGCGCGTTGCGGTGGTTATTTTAGGCTCATTGGCGTTGTTGGCCGCGATTGGATTCTGGCGCTTATTACCACCATCCCAACACTTTCGCGCGAGTTCTCTGAAACCTAGAAACCTTTGGGTTAACTTACACTTACATCTACGCGATACGGGATTACCTTGGTTATTTATTGAGGGCTTTATCTTGATGGGTGGTTTCGTCACCATGTATAACTACATTGGATACCGCTTACTTGAATCGCCTTATAATTTTAGTCAGTCTGTCGTAGGATTCTTATCTATTATTTATTTAACAGGAACTTATAGCGCGACTAAAACAGGAAGTTTGACCCAGAAGCATGGTTTTGGGCGAATTTTAATTGCTGCCATTGCGATGATGTTAATTGGCGTAATTTTGACGTTACACAGTAATATCTGGGTCATTTTATTAGGCATGACAGTATTGACCACCGGTTTTTTTGCTGGGCATTCCGTTGCAAGTAGCTGGGTGGGACGCCGCGCTAAACGGGCAAGAGGACAAGCATCTTCACTCTATTTATTTAGCTACTATGCGGGCTCCAGTATTGCCGGCACATTGGGCGGCTTTTTCTGGTCGGCATATGGTTGGAATGGTGTCGCATTATTTATTGCGGTTCTTCTACTGGTCGGTGTAGGTATCGCTTATAAGTTAAAAACAAAATGTTAGTGACTTATAAATTACCGAATAATCCAATAAGTTAACTGCTGCTAAAGGTTAGAATTCACATCCTCATCATAGTTAATAGAAAATATATAAATTAATCAATGATGAGGAGCTTCAATGAAAAAATTATTATTATTTCCTTTATTACTCTGCTATAGCTACTTTGCCCTGCCTCATGGCTATATCGAGTATCCCGCAAGTCGAGCCTACCTGTGTAAATTACAAACCAATAAAAACTGTGGCGCTATTCAGTACGAACCTCAATCTGTTGAAGGATTGAAAGGATTCCCTCAAAAAGGACCGGTTGATGGTAAAATTGCCAGTGCGGGTGTTGCGGCTTTTTCATCTATCGATGTTCAGAATCCTTTTCGCTGGGCGCGCATGTTAATAGAAACACCTGATTTTGATTTTTTCTGGCGATTAACGGCGATCCACAAAACGACGAAATGGGAATATTTTATTACACGAAAAGATTGGAACCCAAGTGAACCATTAACCCGATCCCAGTTTGAATTAACGCCATTCTGTAAATACGAAAAAGTAGAGACGCCGCCGAGTTTAGTGCAACACAATTGCAGGCTCCCCCAAAATTACCAAGGCTACCATATTGTTTTGGGGGTTTGGACCATTCATGATACGGGCAATGCATTTTATCAAGTGATTGATATAGAGATAGATTATAAGCAATAACAGCAAGAAAAATCCATGACGGGATAGTATAATACATTACTGCGCTATCCCTTAATTTCCTAATTAAGCTTGTTGATATACACAGTTGTTAATGTTAGTTTTGTTTATTAAACAAAAGAATGTTGTAACTAAATATAAGGTTGAATACATCAAATGTCCAAACAACAGTTAATTAGCTCATTCAATCTATTAGAGTCAAATATTAATCTGCTATGCCAATTGCTTCAGGCGCAAAAAGACGTCAATGCGGCCGTATTTAGTTTACCGGAAACCCTTAAAGGGGACGAAAACAATGAAGTCAATTCTATCTTTGTAGATAAACATACGGGAAACGATGCAATAGCCCAAACAATAGAGTTATTTAAGCTTTTGTTTATTCATAAAAAATCAGAATTGGTTAGCAATAAAACGGCAATGCGTTTACCAGGAGCCATTTGTTTAGCACCCTCTTACTCTGAATATAAACAATTTCAGCAGTTAATTTCCGATATCAACCAGTTAAAAATAGACATTAAGCAAATAGTGACCAATGTCGATGAGGCTCATCGGTTTGAATTTATAAGAGAAAGCTTGCATGGGCTACTTACGCTGAATACCTATCGAACATTCACCGCTGTTGTCGATCCTGATACTATTCGTTTTGGGTGGGCAAATAAGAAAGTGATCAACAAAGTGACTCAAGAAGAGATGCTCAACCGTTTACAAGCCAGTCTAGAAAGCGGAAGAACACCGGCTCATTTACAGCGCGAACATTGGCAGTTGCAGTTAGAAACTGAGATCCAGTTAATTCGCTCCCTTCCCCATGATTGCATTCTAAAAACACAGCGTCCGGTAAAAGTTCAACCGATCGCCCGAGTTTGGGACAAAGAAACTCAGAAACAGACGCAATATCCTTGTGCGACGCCGATATTGGTTTTTGCTGTCGATAAAACATTGAGTGACATAAAGTTGGGTGAGCTGGCGGATTATCATCAAGACAGTATCGCATTGCGTAATCGCCCAAAAGCAAAGCCTGTTGAATTACTGATACCACGCTTAAATCTGTATATAGAGCGATAAAAAAGCCCCTGCTCTATTTCTAGTTCAGGGGCTGAAAACCTTATCTTAGATAAAGATAATTACGACTTCATGCTACCAACCATATCTTCTGGACGAACCCACTCATCAAATTGCGCTTCAGTTAAGTAGTTCAATTTCAGAGCTGATTCTTTCAAAGTCAGGCCTTCTTTGTGCGCTTTTTTCGCAATTTCAGCTGCTTTGTCGTAGCCGATATGGGTATTTAGCGCAGTCACTAGCATCAGAGATTCGTGCAGTAATTTCTCGATACGCTCACGGTTTGGTTCGATACCTTCCGCGCAGTGTTCGTTGAAGCTACGCATACCATCAGCTAATAAGCGGATAGATTGTAAGAAATTATCGATAACCATTGGACGGAATACGTTCAATTCAAAGTTACCAGAAGCCCCACCAATGTTCACTGCAACATCGTTACCCATCACTTGAGCGCATAGCATAGTTAATGCTTCGCACTGAGTTGGGTTCACTTTACCTGGCATGATTGAGCTGCCTGGTTCGTTTTCAGGAATCGAGATTTCGCCGATACCACAACGAGGGCCTGATGCTAACCATCTAACATCGTTAGCAATCTTCATTAAAGAAGCCGCTAAGCCTTTTAATGCGCCATGTGCGTGAACTAATGCATCACATGTTGCTAATGCTTCAAATTTGTTCGGTGAAGTCACAAACGGTTGACCCGTTAATTCTGCAATTTTCTTCGCTACACGAACCGCATATTCAGGGTGAGTATTTAAACCTGTACCGACCGCAGTACCACCTAATGCAAGCTCGCAAACATGTGGCACTGCGTTTTCAATATGTTTTTCATTATGGGCTAACATAGCGGCCCAACCTGAAATTTCCTGACCCAATGTTAATGGTGTTGCATCTTGTAAATGCGTACGACCGATTTTAACAATGTCTTTGAATTCTTTTGCTTTCGCATCGAGGGTTTTATGCAGAACTTTCAGTTCTGGCAGCAAATGTTCACGCATCGCGACAACGGCCGCCACGTGCATTGCTGTTGGGAAGACGTCGTTAGAGCTTTGGCTCTTGTTAACATCGTCATTTGGGTGGATCAGACGGTCGTTACCGCGCTGTCCGCCGAGGATTTCGCTACCGCGGTTAGCAAGTACCTCATTCATGTTCATGTTACTTTGAGTACCAGAACCGGTTTGCCAGATAGCGAGAGGGAATTCTGTTGGATGCTTGCCAGCAAGGACTTCGTCTGCCGCAGCGATAATCGCATCACCGCGATCTTTTGGCAGTAAACCTAAATCCATGTTCACGCTTGCGGCCGCTTTTTTAGTGACAGCTAATGCGTGGATCAGAGCAACAGGCATTTTCTCTACAGAGATACGGAAATGTTCTAAAGAACGCTGCGTTTGCGCGCCCCACAAGTGGTCAGCAGGTACTTCAATTGGTCCCATTGAGTCTTTTTCAATGCGAGTGGCTGCCATTACTAGCTCCTTAGGTACATATTCAGAATAATTAATTTTAGAATCATCTGCTTGCAGGTAAGCAAATAACCGAGCAGTATAATGCCACAAATTGAATTTCAATTATGAGACTTGGTCGAGCTTATTGTGCTGTAGTAAAAAGGAAATTAGTTGATTTTTGCAAAAAGAGAGTTTTGATATGCTAAAAATGATAAACCAAATCCAACACTATGATTGGGGAAGTAAAACTGCCCTCAATGAGCTGTATGGCTATCCTAATCCGGATAATTTACCTATGGCTGAACTTTGGATGGGCGCTCACCCCAAAGCCAGTTCTGAGGTCATATCCCCCTTAACACATCAGAAAATCTCGTTAAATACCTTCATTAAAGAAAATCCAGAGAAAATACTGAGCAAACATATCGTCGAGCGCTTTGGTCGATTGCCTTATTTATTTAAAGTATTGTGTGCTGCTCAGCCTCTCTCTGTTCAAGTTCATCCAAATAAGCATGATGCAGAGATAGGATTTGCTAAAGAAAATGTGCAAGGAATCCCTTTAGATTCTCCTATACGTAATTATAAAGATGATAATCATAAACCAGAGCTGATTTATGCATTAACGCCTTTTAAAGCAATGAATGCATTTCGTCCTATAGATGAAATTGTCGAATTATTTAGCTTTATTGCAGCCGCTCACCCTGAAATTCAACTTTTCGTTCAAACACCAAGTGAAGAACGACTTAAAAAATTATTTGCACAGATTCTTAATCTGACAGGCGAACAAAAAGATCTTGCTATAGGGGTATTAAAAGCTGCATTAAATAGCAAACAAGGTGAGCCTTGGAATTCAATTAAACAAATGGTGAACTTATATCCAGAAGATAATGGTTTATTTACACCTTTAATGCTAAATATCGTTGAATTACAACCAGGTGACGCCATGTTCTTAGCCGCTAGAACCCCTCACGCCTATTTAGAAGGTGTCGGGTTAGAAGTGATGGCTAATTCAGATAACGTTTTGCGGGCTGGATTGACCAGTAAACATATCGATGTTAAAGAACTGGTTGATAATATTGATTTTAAATCAATTAAAGCTGAAGATTTGTTCAACATTCCCGAAAAATCTGGAAATGTCTGGAAATATAAGATCCCAGTAGAAGATTTTTCATTTAATATATATTCTATTGACTGCTCTGGGTTATCCATAACTAACCATGTTGCTTCAATTTTGTTTTGTATTGAAGGTAAGTTAGTATTGCGATCAGGTAATCAAGAAATAAACATGAATTCTGGTGAATCTGTTTTCTTACCTGCTTATGAGGATAACATTTCTATTAAAGGAAATGGTCAATTAGCCCGAGTATTTAATTTTTAGGTCGTATTCTGTATTTAGCCGTTGGTACACACAGCCAAACGGGTAATAAAACTTATATTATTTTTACATAAGTACGTTTTGTACGTACTGAAAGGATGGATGTTGATAATGAAAAAGTCATTAGTTGCGGTAGGTGTTATCGTTGCTCTGGGCGCAGTATGGACTGGCGCATCATGGTACACAGGTTCAAAAGTTGAAGCTGAACTGAATAAAGTGATTACGAATTCCAATGCGTTTATCACCGCTAACAATCCAAGTGCTGATGTTGTCTTCAAATTAGAGAACTACAAACGTGGTGTTTTCTCTTCTCAAGCTGACATCGTCATTACTTCAACCACTTCTGCTGACGAAAACATCGTCTTTAAAGCGGATATCTCGCACGGTCCACTGCCATTATCTCAAGTGGCTAAATTCAACCTGATGCCAAAATTGGGCGCAGTGAATGTTGAATTAGCGAACACTAAAGCGACTAAAGAGCTGTTTGAAGCGACTAAAGGCAAGCCATTCATGCATGGTTCTGCGGTTATCGGCTACAGCAAAAATGTGGATTCTAGCATTGAGCTGATCCCACTTGAGTACACTAAAGATGATGGTAAGTTCTCTTTCAGTGGCGCTAAATTTGATATCGCAACCGGTTCTGACTTAAGCACCGTTGATGCATCTTTAGTGACTGATAGCTTAGTCATTAGCAGCACCAAGGAAGAAGGCTCTATCACCATGAAAGGCCTGAAGCTGGTTTCTAACGTCACGAAATCTCAGCACGGCTTCTATACTGGTACTCAATCTTTCGTGATCGCAGATACCGATGTTAGCATCCCTGAAACTAAGTTCTCGTTCAAAAACTTAGACGTTTCAAGTGATACGTCTATCAACGGTGATGATGTTAAAGGTAACATTTCTTACAAAATCAGCGATGTAAAAGCGTTAGAGCAAAACTTAGGCTCTGGTGAACTGACTGTTGCTATCGAAAAATTAGATGCGAAAGCATTAGGCAAGTTTGTTGAGCAATACAACCAAGCACTGGCTGATGGCTTAGCAACAGGCAACCCTGGTGAAGTTAGCGAAAAAATCGCAATGCAGATGATGACCACGACTCTGCCAGAGCTGATGAAAAGCAAGCCTGTATTCACAATGAGCCCGTTCTACTGGAAAAACGACGCTGGCCAAAGTTCTATCGACCTGAGCATCACATTCAACAAGTGGAATCAAGACGAAATCACTGCGTTAGCAATGCAAAACAAAGTGGATGAAGCGTTCAAACAACTGATCACTTCTTTCGACTTCAGCATGAAACTGAACAAGCCAATGATCATTGAGTCAATGACTCAAGCGATGATCTTAGATGGTGGCGTAGCAGTATCAGCAGAAGACAAGAAAGCGGTTCAAGAACAAGTTTCTGAAGAGTTCGCAGGCGTTCAACAAATGCTGACTGCGGATATGTTCTCTAACCCGTTCGAAGAAATGTTCATGACAGATGAACAACGTGCAGAAAAAGCGAAAGAGAAAAAACACCCTTGGATGATCGACAGCGAAAACGATTTAACCATGACTGTTAAATTCTCTGGTAACGATCTGACCTTCAACGACGACAAATATACCTTAGCTGAATTCTTAACTAAGATGAAAATGATGCCGGGCGCAGAAGATGAAATGGGTTACGAAGAAGAAGCTCAACCAGCTGATGGAGCAGAAGTTGCAGAACCTGCAATTGAAGCAGAACAACCAGCAGAAGCGCCAGCTGCACAGTAATTGATTCTTAAGATAATTTTTCCTTAAGATAAATCAAGTAAACGCCAGTCACACAGACTGGCGTTTTTCTTTTTACCCCCCTCTTTTTCATTGATTTTTACTCAATTACAGACAAAATGGAGGCAATATATCTATAAGGATCATTTATTGTGATAAACAAACAACTCCCACTCACGGATTTACATCGTCACCTTGACGGTAATATTCGCCCAGAAACCATTCTTTCTCTTGCACAACAACATCATATTCAGCTTCCCGCCGATGAAATTGAAGCATTACGCCCTCACGTTCAAATTATGGGACAAGAAGCCGATTTAGTGGGCTTTTTGACTAAACTGGATTGGGGGGTTGCTGTCCTCGCAGATTTAGATGCTTGTAAGCGCGTCGCATTTGAAAACGTGGAAGATGCATTCAACGCAGGCATCGACTATGCAGAGTTGCGTTTCTCCCCTTACTATATGGCCATGAAGCACCAGCTTCCTGTTGAAGGTGTTGTGGGCGCAGTTATTGATGGTATTGCCGCTGGTTGTCGCCAATATGATATTCAAGTGAACCTGATTGGTATTTTAAGCCGTACATTTGGGCAACAAGCTTGTACCATAGAATTAGACGGTCTTCTTACTCATCGAGATAAACTATGTGCTCTCGATTTAGCTGGCGATGAGCTAGGATTCCCTGGCTCCCTATTTGAAGAACATTTTACCAAGGCGCGTAATACTGGGCTCAATATCACTGTTCATGCGGGTGAGGCCGCAGGCGCAGCTAGTATTTGGCATGCGATCAAGCATTTAGGTGCTCAGCGTATTGGCCATGGCGTAAAAGCCATTGAAGATCCTGAACTGATTGAATTTTTAGCAAAAAATAACATTGGTATTGAAAGCTGTTTAACTTCAAACATTCAAACCAGCACCGTCCCTTCACTGGCTCATCACCCATTGAAAACGTTTTTATCCCACGGTGTATTAGCATCCATTAATACCGATGACCCTGCTGTTCAAGGTATCGAGCTACCTTATGAATATAATATTGCTGCACCGCAAGCGGGCCTAACACAGACTGAAATTGAGCAAGCACAACGTAATGGTTTAACCATGGCATTTCTTTCTGACAGCGAAAAAGCCGCGTTAACACGTAAAGCAGCCAGCCGATAATCCCCGTTATAACTACCAACAGGGCAGATCCCCTTTCTGCCCTATTTGACCCTTCGATATTTCAAGTAATCTCTGCTGCTAATCTATTTTATAGTATCAAACCCTCTAGTATGTTGTAACTAAATTAACTCATTGATAAAGGCAGCCATCGCTGCCTTATCGTGTTAATTAATGTTTTTCTAATCGTTTGGCATATTTCTGAGCTATCACTGCACACACCATTAATTGAATTTGATGGAAAATCATTAATGGCAGCAAAATAATCCCCACTGTTGCCGCTGGGAATAAAACGTTCGCCATCGGCACGCCGTTCGCTAAACTCTTTTTCGAGCCACAGAACAAAATGGTAATTTCATCTTCCTTGCTAAATCCAAGAAGGCGCGCTGACATCACGTTAATCACCATCACCACCACTAACACGACGCAAGAAACTAATGTAATGATAAACAATGAATAAGCATCGATAGTTTGCCAGATGCCCTCCACTACCGCTTCACTGAACGCCACGTAAACTACCAGGAGAATCGATGAGCGGTCAGTGGTATTAACCAATCTTTTATGGCGATTAATCCAGTTAGCAATTAACGGGCGGCACAAATGCCCAACAATAAACGGCACCATTAATTGCAACATAATTGAGCCAATCGCGTTCAGAGTGTCCATGGCTTGGCTGCCGTCGGTATCCATTAGTACCCCCACCAAAACAGGTGAGAGGAAAACCCCTAAAATACTGGATGCTGAAGCGCTACAAATCGCAGCAGCAACGTTGCCCCCCGCTACCGAGGTAAATGCAATCGCTGACTGCACGGTTGCCGGCAATGCACATAAATAGAGAAAACCCATATATACCGTCGGTGACATCCAATGAGGCACCATGAAACGTAATGCAATACCAATAATGGGAAAGAGAATAAAAGTGCTAGCAAATACCAGTAAATGAAGCCGCCAGTGCCCCATCCCTGCAACGATAGATTCTCTGGATAACTTAGCACCATGCATAAAGAACA
Organism: Providencia sp. JUb39; assembly: GCF_012272845.1. Taxonomy (NCBI): domain Bacteria; kingdom Pseudomonadati; phylum Pseudomonadota; class Gammaproteobacteria; order Enterobacterales; family Morganellaceae; genus Providencia; species Providencia sp. JUb39. Next base: position 2,098,558 of record NZ_JAAWXD020000001.1, read on the forward strand.
GTAGCGCGATTGCCGCTGTAGTTAAGTGCTGAAAAACGGTTTTGACTTCCCCTTCACAAGGAAAAATACTGGCGATAACAACTACGCCAATCATGATCAACAGAAAAGAGTCTATTTTAAGTTTTGCTAATAAATTCATTCGATTTTCCACAAATAAAAAGCCAGGTTTCACTCTGGCTTTATCTTCAACGTTGAACCTTAGAAAATATTTCGATGGTACGTTTTTCTTTCGCTGATTGGATACCGGCTTCAATCAGTTTCATAATCTCGATGGCTTCACTTGGCGTTACTGGATTTGGCTTACCGAGGCGGATAGCATCATAAATGGCTTCATAATAGCCGCCATAGTTGCCTTTTTCATTGTTCCACGGCTTCGTCACCATTTCATCACCTTGTGACAGGGTCACAACACCATGATTCGGATCTTCCCCCCAATGCTCTCCTTGCGGAATCGCGCCGCTTTTTAACGCATCTTCTTGAGTATCCAGACCATATTTCACGTAACTGCCCTTCATTCCGTGAATGGTATAGATTGGCATTGGCGCAGCGGCAAGCGTCGTTGAATGAAGAACCACTTTTTTATCTGCGTAATCCAGCATTGCATGGAAATAATCCACCGCTTCCGCGCCTGGTCGAATAATACCAAGATCCACCGTAATCGCTTTTGGTTTGCCAAAATATTGCAGGACTTGGTCAATAACATGCGGTCCTAAATCGTACCAAATACCTGCTCCCGGAATATTGGCTTCACGCCAGCGTTGTCTAACCACAGGACGAAAACGGTCAAAATGAGATTCATAATATTTAATCTCACCTAAACAACCATCTTGTAGGATTTTTTTCACGGTGCGATAACCAGAATCCCAGCGACGATTATGATATACCGACAACAATTTACCTGCTTTTTCAGCCCGTTGTTGTAAATCTTCGGCTTCTTTAACGTCGAGCGTAAATGGTTTATCAACCACCACATGCTTACCCGCCGCTAGCGCTTTACAGGCTAATGGGTAATGAGTGTCATTCGGGGTTGGGATCACCACCAGTTCAATTTCATCATCCGCGAACAGCTCTTCGGGTGTCCCCACCACCTTAACATTAGGATGGTCGGCATGAACTTTGCTCGCATCGCTACTGGAGATTGTGGTTAGTTCAAACTCCTCTAACATGGCTAAAAATGGGGCATGGAAAGTTTTGCTGGCATAACCGTACCCGACAATCCCAACTTTAATTGGTTTGGACATGTTGACCTCACATTAGTGGCATATTTTGCTATTTTAAAAAAGTACCATCAGAATGAATCAATTAGCAAATAAATCTATGATAGGATTATTGTTTATCTGTACTATTTAGTGATAACGGATCCCTTATTTATGACTTCTGTTTATAACGCAGACCGCATTACTGGCTGGCTATTAGTCCCTGCAAGCTATTTACTGCTGACATTATTTGCTGCTTGCAGCATGACCGTGATGTACTGCATTAAGTTTTATGAGATTGTGACCACCGTTGAAAGCTGGAGTAGTTTCATTACTCCTCAGTGGTATTTATCATTTGCTATTAGCCTCGCTATGTCACTGTTTAGCGTGCATATGGCACAATTGATGTTTAAACGTTCTCGCCACTTTCCCCGTCGTTTTACTATCTGGTTATTAGCATTAATGTTAATCGGGCTAAAAACCTTCGCTTTTTCCCCGATTGATGACCAGGCAGCCTTACAAATCCTCGCGTGGCCACTCTTAGGGGCTGCTTTTTTCGTCCCGTATATGAAAGTTTCTAAACGCGTGAAAATGACTTTCACACAAGATCGATAAGCATCACAAAAATAGCTTTGATATCATAGCCTCCGTTAAACTGACTGCGGTCAGTTTTTGGGCTTTTTTCTCTCTTCAGGCTATGACATGACCGACTATCTTCTACTTTTTATTGGGACAGTGTTAGTCAACAACTTTGTCCTCGTTAAATTCTTGGGATTATGCCCATTTATGGGTGTATCAAAAAAACTAGAAACTGCCATTGGGATGGGGTTTGCGACAACGTTCGTTATGACTCTCGCCTCTATTTCTTCGTGGCTAATCGATACGTTAATCTTAATCCCACTGGATCTAGTCTATCTGCGCACACTGAGCTTTATCCTTGTGATTGCTGTCGTGGTGCAATTTACCGAAATGGTTGTGAGAAAAACCAGCCCAACATTATACCGCTTGTTGGGGATCTTTTTACCGCTGATCACCACTAACTGTGCGGTTCTTGGGGTGGCTTTATTAAACATCAACCAATCCCATAATTTCTTGCAATCTGCGGTCTATGGCTTTAGCGCCGCCGTCGGATTCTCTTTTGTGATGGTACTTTTCGCGGCTATTCGCGAGCGTTTAGCTGTCGCAAATGTCCCAGCACCTTTTAAAGGTTCGTCAATTGGCCTGATCACGGCAGGGTTAATGTCCCTCGCATTTATGGGCTTTAGTGGTTTGGTGAAATTCTAATGATGTCTTTGTGGATTGCGATTGGCATATTAGCCGTTTTCGGGCTGATCTTTGGTCTGATCTTAGGTTATGCCTCATTACGTTTTAAAGTTGAAGAAGACCCTATTGTTGAAAAACTGGATGCGATTTTACCGCAAAGCCAGTGTGGTCAATGCAGTTATCCGGGGTGCCGCCCCTATGCAGAAGCCGTCGCCAATAACGGTGAGATGATTAACAAATGCGCCCCTGGTGGCGAGCAAGTGATGCTCAAAATAGCCGAGTTAATGAACGTAGATCCTCAGCCGATTGATGGCGATGAAGAGGCACAAAATCCCGTTCGTAAAGTGGCGGTCATCGATGAAGAAAACTGTATTGGTTGCACCAAATGTATTCAAGCTTGCCCTGTGGATGCCATTGTGGGCGCCACTCGCGCTATGCATACCGTGATTGAAGATTTGTGTACAGGCTGTGACCTGTGTGTAGCCCCTTGCCCTACGGATTGTATTGAAATGGTACCGGTTAAAACCACAACCGCTAACTGGAAATGGGATTTAAACACCATTCCTGTTAAAAACATTACGGATGTACCTCTTTCTTCAGTTAAAGAGGGTTCCCATGCTTAATTTATTTAAGTGGTTGAAAAAAGATAATGTTTGGGACTTCGATGGTGGCATTCACCCGCCAGAGATGAAACTGCAATCCAGCCAAACGCCTATGCGAGTGGCTTCTGTCCCTGACGAATTGATTATTCCGCTGCAACAGCATTTAGGTCCTGAGGGTGAACTGATTGTTAAGGTTGGTGACACAGTCCTTAAAGGGCAGCCGCTTACCAAAGGCTCCGGTCGTACCGTACCTGTCCACGCATCAACATCAGGAACCATTGTTGCCATTGAGCCAATGGTGACTGCGCACCCTTCAGGGTTAAAAGAGCTGTGTGTCAAAATTAAATCGGATGGTTTAGATACTTGGGCACCTTTGCAGCCCGAGCCTAATTTCCAACAACTTTCACGTGCCGATTTACTCAATAAGATTGAACAAGCGGGTATCGCCGGTCTTGGTGGTGCAGGCTTCCCGACAGCATCCAAGCTAGCGGGCGGTAAAGATGCCATTAAAACATTGATTATCAATGCTGCTGAGTGCGAGCCATACATCACCGCAGATGACCGCTTAATGCAAGAACATGCCCAAGAAGTCATTGAAGGTTGCCGCGTTTTACAACATTTACTCAATCCAGACCAAGTACTTATTGGTATTGAAGATAATAAACCCGAAGCTATCAAGGCATTAAAACGTGCGCTGACGCCTATAGATTCACAGATTTTTGTACGCGTGATCCCAACCAAATACCCATCAGGTGGCGCGAAACAGCTCACAAAAATCTTAACCGGAAAGGAAGTCCCTTCTGGCGCACGTTCTTCCCAAATTGGCGTGTTGATGCAGAACGTCGGTACCGCTGTTGCCATTAAACGTGCGGTAATTGATGGTCAACCACTGATTGAACGTGTTGTGACAGTGACAGGAGAAGCGATTAAACAGCCTGGTAACTTCTGGGCGCGTTTAGGCACCCCAGTTAAGCACCTGCTTCAACAATCTGGTTTTGAACCGGAAAGTGAGCAAATGGTGATTATGGGCGGCCCATTAATGGGCTTTACACTGCCGGATCTGAATGTGCCGGTGGTGAAAATCTGTAACTGTTTATTGGTTCCTACCCAAGAAGAAATGGGTGAGAAGCCAGTCGAAGAAGCCTGCATTCGTTGCGGTTTATGTGTTGATGCCTGCCCTGCGGGATTACTGCCCCAGCAATTATATTGGTTCAGTAAAGGCAACGAACACGAAAAAGCGCAAAAACATAATCTGTTTGACTGCATTGAGTGCGGCGCTTGTGCTTATGTTTGCCCAAGTAATATTCCGTTGGTGCAATATTATCGCCAAGAAAAAGCCGAAATTCGCGAGATAGACCAAGAGGAACGCCGTTCCGCGGAAGCAAAACTGCGCTTTGAAGCCAAACAGCAGCGAATGGAACGCGAAAAACTTGCCCGTGAAGAGCGCCATAAAAAAGCAGCTGTTCAAGTGGATACCGCGGATAAAGATGCGGTTAATGCGGCGCTGGCTCGTGTTAAAGCGAAGAAAGCCTCAACCTCTGAACCAATAAAAATTATTTCGGGCGAATTGCCGGATAATAGTGCCGTTATTGCAGCAAGAGAAGCGCGTAAAGCCCAAGCTCGAGCTAAGCAAGCGCAAAAAGTCGCGGAACAAACTCAATCTGATGACTTAGTTATTGCAGACGGCGCAGAGGGAGATGATCCACGCAAAGCTGCCGTTGCCGCAGCCATCGCTCGTGCAAAAGCCAAAAAAGCCGCCGCGCAACAAACTTCAGAGCCTGTTGTTGAAGCCGCTGAAGAAGTTGATCCGCGTAAAGCTGCCGTTGCCGCAGCCATTGCTCGAGCGAAAGCGAAGAAAGCAGCTGCGCAACAGACTCCAGAGCCCGTTGTTGAAGCTCCGGTTGAAACCGCTGAAGAAGTCGATCCGCGTAAAGCTGCCGTTGCCGCAGCCATTGCTCGTGCGAAAGCGAAGAAAGCGGCTACGCAACAGACTTCAGAGCCTGTTGTTGAAGCTCCGGTTGAAGCCGCTGAAGAAGTTGATCCGCGTAAAGCTGCCGTTGCCGCAGCCATTGCTCGTGCGAAAGCGAAGAAAGCGGCTACGCAACAGACTTCAGAGCCTGTTGTTGAAGCTCCGGTTGAAGCCGCTGAAGAAGTTGATCCGCGTAAAGCTGCCGTTGCCGCAGCCATTGCTCGTGCGAAAGCCAAAAAAGCCGCTGCACAACAAACTTCAGAGCCTGTTGTTGAAGCTTCAGCTGAAGCCGCTGAGGAAGTCGAACCGCGTAAAGCTGCCGTTGCCGCAGCCATTGCTCGAGCGAAAGCCAAAAAAGCCGTTGCACAACAAGCTTCAGAGCCTGTTGTTGAAGCGCCTGTTGAAGCCGCTGAGGAAGTCGACCCACGCAAAGCTGCCGTTGCTGCTGCGATTGCCCGAGTTAAGGCAAAGAAAGCCGCTGCTCAGCGAGCTACAGAACCTCAATCAAACGAACAAACCACCACAGAGTAAGTGATAAACAGATGAAATTTAGACCGCTTGATAGCAAAGCACGCCGTTTAAAAATTGCTAGCGCCCCATTTACTCATGATAACCAAAGCACCAGCCAGGTCATGTTTTGGGTTCTGCTTGCCGCTATCCCTGGCATTGCAGTGCAAACCTATTTTTTTGGTGTTGGAACCTTATACCAAATCGCCATTGCGATGGTCACTGCCTCAGTAACGGAAGCCATCTCCATCCGCTTACGCCAGCAGCCTGTGCTGCCTGTTTTGAAAGATAATTCCGCGATTGTTACCGCGTTATTACTGGGTGTGAGCTTACCGCCATTATCACCTTGGTGGCTGATTGTATTGGGCACTGTATTTGCCATTATTATTGCTAAGCAATGCTACGGCGGCTTGGGGCAAAATCCATTTAACCCTGCGATGGTCGGTTATGTGGTGCTGCTGATTTCATTCCCAGTGCAAATGACCAACTGGTTGCCTCCTCAAGAATTGCAACAGCTACATATTTCAGGTTTTGATAGCTTGATGGTGATCTTTAGCGGGCATACCTCGACGGGAATAACACTGGATCAATTACGTACCGGTATTGATGGTATGAGCCAAGCGACTCCGTTAGATAGCTTTAAAACGGGCTTACTCACCCATTCTATTTCCGATGTACTACAGCAACCAATCCTGCAAGGCTCTTTAGCCGGTATCGGTTGGCAGTGGGTGAACCTTGCCTATCTGGCAGGCGGATTAATTATGCTAAGCCGTCGCATTATTAGCTGGCATATTCCCGTGGCATTTATTGGAACACTCGCCCTGCTTGCTGTGGTTAGCTGGTTAATTGACGATAGCCGCTATTCCCCGCCATTAATCCAATTATTGTCAGGGGCGACTATGTTAGGTGCATTCTTTATTGCCACCGACCCAGTTACAGCCTCAACCACACCAAAAGGACGGATTATTTTTGGTGTATTAATTGGCTTTTTAGTGTGGGTGATCCGCGTTTACGGTGGGTATCCTGATGCCATCGCCTTTGCTGTCTTACTTGCCAATATCACCGTACCATTAATCGACCACTATACGCAGCCTCGCGCGTATGGGCATAAGTAAGGAGCCAGCATGTTAAATACAATGCGCCGTCATGGCACAATCTTGGCTCTGTTCGCGGCGGGTACAACTGCACTGAGCGCCGCTGTATATACGCTAACGAAAGACATCATCGCGGAACAAGCTGCCATTGTGCAGAAAAAATTGCTCGACCAAGTGGTGCCTGAATCCTTATATGACAATGAGCTCGCCAAAGAGTGCTATCTAGTCACCAATGAAGCTATACTGGGAAATAAACTCCCTCGACATCTGTATATTGCCCGTAAGGATGGTCAGCCTGTTGCTGCGGCTTTAGAAAGCACGGCTCCCGATGGATATTCCGGTGCGATCCACTTGTTAGTTGGTGCAGATTTTAAAGGCAATGTTTTGGGTGTACGCGTCACAGAACACCATGAAACACCAGGGCTTGGAGATAAAATTGAAACCCGCATTTCTGATTGGATCACCCATTTTACGGGCAAAAAGTTAGAGTCTGCGCAAGACCCTCATTGGGCAGTGAAAAAAGATGGTGGTGATTTTGATCAATTTACAGGCGCCACAATCACGCCTCGTGCGGTTGTCAATGCCTCAAAACGTACCGCGGCATTTATCCAAACGGTACCTGAAGAATTAGCGAATTACCCAATTTGTGGGGATGAATAATGAGTAGCGAAACTAAAGAATTATTTGCACAAGGGTTATGGAAGAATAACTCTGCATTAGTACAACTACTGGGGTTATGCCCATTATTAGCGGTATCATCAACGGCGACTAACGCATTAGGTTTGGGGCTAGCAACAACCCTCGTTCTCGTCTGCACTAACGTAGCAGTATCCGCATTTCGTCGCTGGGTTCCTGCTGAAATCCGTATTCCTATTTATGTGATGATTATCGCCTCCGTGGTGAGCGCCGTACAAATGCTGATCAACGCCTATGCGTTTGGTTTGTATGAATCGCTGGGGATCTTTATTCCGCTGATTGTCACAAACTGTATCGTCATTGGACGCGCTGAGGCTTATGCTTCTCGCAACACGGTGCCTTTATCTGCCGTCGATGGTTTGGCGATGGGATTGGGAGCAACAGCCGCGCTGTTTGTACTGGGTGCTATGCGTGAAATTCTTGGTAACGGCACCTTGTTCGATGGCGCTGACCTACTGCTAGGTTCATGGGCAAAATCGTTACGTGTGGAAGTCTTACACCTTGACTCACCCTTTTTACTCGCTATGCTGCCACCGGGCGCGTTTATTGGCTTAGCCTTGATGCTAGCCGGTAAATACCTTATTGATGAAAAAATGAAAAAGCGCACGGCGCTAAAATCAGGTCAACAACCTGCTCGTGAATACCAAAAAGAACAAGGTTGTGGCACTCATATTTCTTAAAATTGAAGCTTTGTGAGCAATGAATAAAACTAAACGAATCGAAATTCTCACTCGCCTGCGCGATAACAATCCTCATCCAACAACGGAGCTAGAATTTAGCTCCCCTTTTGAATTACTGATTTCGGTGCTGCTGTCTGCGCAAGCCACTGATGTCAGCGTCAACAAAGCGACGGCAAAACTTTATCCAGTCGCCAATACGCCAGAGCAAATGGTCGCTCTCGGCGTTGATGGCATCAAAGAGTATATTAAAACCATTGGGTTATTTAATACCAAAGCCGAAAGCGTCTATAAAACCTGCCAGATCCTGATTGAAAAACATCATAGCCAAGTCCCTGAAAACCGCGAGGCATTAGAAGCTTTGCCAGGTGTTGGACGTAAAACGGCAAACGTTGTCCTCAATACCGCCTTTGGCTGGCCAACCATTGCCGTTGATACCCATATCTTCCGCGTGTGTAATCGCACCAAGTTTGCTCCCGGCAAAGATGTTGTGGAAGTCGAGGAAAAACTATTAAAAGTGGTTCCTGCTGAATTTAAAGTTGACTGCCACCACTGGTTTATTCTCCATGGTCGTTATACATGTATCGCCCGTAAACCTCGCTGCGGATCTTGCATCATTGAAGATCTTTGCGAGTTTAAAGATAAAATTTACCCTGAAAATTAATCAACTTAGCCCAAGATGCGAGTTTTTACACAGTTATAAAGTCATTCGCATTTTTTTCTTGCTCTAAGACTTTGTCTTACGCAACAATAGAGCCAAACTCAACATCAAATAAACGGTAAGTATGTTTCAAGACAACCCATTATTAGCGCAACTCAAACAAACGTTGCATGCCAAAACACCTCGCGTCGAAGGTCTGGTAAAAAGCACTGAAAAAGGTTTTGGCTTTTTAGAAGTCGATGGACAAAAAAGCTATTTCATTCCACCGCCGCAAATGAAAAAAGTGATGCACGGGGATAGAATTTCTGCCGCTGTTCATACGGATAAAGACCGTGAATTTGCCGAGCCTGAAGAGCTTATCGAGCCATTCCTTAACCGTTTTGTTGGTAAAATTCAGAAGAAAGATAACGACAATCGCCTGTTCGTTATTCCTGATCACCCACTGCTAAAAGATGCTATCTCCTGTCGCCCAATCAATGGTATCACTCATGAATTTAAGCAAGGTGACTGGGTTGTCGCAGAAATGCGTCGCCATCCATTAAAAGGCGACAAAGGTTTCTACGCAGAAATTACAGAATATATTACCTTCGGTGATGACCATTTCGCACCGTGGTGGGTAACGTTACGCCGTCACCAATTAGACCGCGCTGAGCCTGCAATGGTGGAGAGTGAGCGTGATGATGAAGGCTTAGAACGTCTTGATTTAACTGACCTTCACTTTGTCACCATCGACAGTGCAAGCACTGAAGATATGGATGATGCGCTGTATATCGAAAAAACAGCTGAAGGCAACCTGAAACTGTATATCGCGATTGCCGACCCAACCAGTTATATCAAAGAAGGCAGTGAGTTGGATAAACTGGCATTAGCCCGTTCATTCACTAACTACCTGCCAGGCTTCAACATTCCAATGTTACCTCGCCAACTGTCTGATGATTTATGTTCACTGCGTCCTAATGCTCGTCGCCCTGCTCTGGTTTGCGTTACGCAGATCCTGCAAGACGGTGCCATTGATAGCAATATTGAGTTCTTCAGTGCGTGGGTTGAATCGAAAACTAAGTTAGTTTATGACGAAGTTTCGGATTGGTTAGAAGAAACGGGTTCTTGGAAACCACAATCTGACGCTGATACTCAGCAAATCCTGCTATTAAAAGAGATGGCTGATAAGCGCTTACAGTGGCGCCATGATAACGCCTTAGTCTTCAAAGATAGACCGGATTACCGTTTTGTTTTAGACGAAAATGGCAACGTGGTGGATATCGTCTCAGAAAGCCGTCGTACTGCAAACCGCATTGTTGAAGAAGCGATGATCACCGCTAACTTATGTGCGGCTAACGTGCTGAAAAACAAATTAGGTTTCGGTGTGTTTAACGTCCATATGGGCTTTGAGCCTCTGCAAATCGAGCAAGTGGTTCAGACCTTGAAAGATAATGGCATCGAAGCAAAAGGTGAAGAACTATTAACCCTTGAAGGCTTCCGTCAATTACGCCGCCTCTTGGATTCACAGCCGACTCAATTCTTAGACAGCCGTATTCGTCGCTTCCAAACCTTTGCGGAGGTGAAAGCGGATCCGGGTCCTCACTTTGGTTTAGGTTTTGATGCGTATGCCACATGGACATCGCCAATTCGTAAATACACCGATATCGTCAACCACCGTTTGCTGAAATCGATTATTGCAGGCGCACCAACACCAGAAAAACCAACTGAAGAGTTATCCCTTAAGCTGGCAGAACGCCGCCGTGCTAACCGTATGGCTGAGCGTGATGTGGGTGATTGGTTATATTCCCGCTATCTGAAACCGTTTGAAGGCACTGATACTAAGTTCCCTGCGGAAATTATCGATATTACTCGCGGTGGTGTGCGTGTGCGTTTAGTGGATAACGGCGCCGTAGCCTTTATTCCTGCGCCATTCCTGCACAGTGTTCGTGATGAAATTCAGTGCAGCCAAGAGACCGGCAGTGTGTTGATCAAAGGCGAAAAAGCCTATCAATTAAACGATATTATTGATGTCAATATCGCCGAAGTGCGTATGGAAACCCGTAATATCGTGGCTCGCCCAGCTGCGTAGTCATTCTCCATTTCGTATCAAAAAGACCATCACCTTAAGTGATGGTCTTTTTTTGTATGGTCAAAATACATTCAATATGAATGGGTTAGCATTTAATGTTAAACATCTAACGTTTCTTGACATTTTTTTCTGATTATTCCGATCCGCCTATTCTTTTTTCATGATATTTTATTTTGGCTATATGCTGATACGTAATTATCATTATAAAAATAAGTTGGAGTAAACATCATGAAACGCATCCTCTCTTTTGTCATTATCGCAACGGTGGCACTGGGTCTCAGTGCTTGTTCAAATATGTCAAAACAGAATAAAAACACAGCGATTGGAGCGACTGTCGGTGCTGTTGGAGGCGCAATATTAACGGATGGAAGCGCACTGGGCACAGTAGGCGGCGCGGCTATCGGCGGGATTATTGGACATCAAGTGAAGAAGTAAATTTAACACACACTTTAATGATAAGTGGGGGAATAATTTCCCCCACTTTTATTAGAATGGTTATTTTTTAAATATTGCTAATCAACCACCAGCCAATTTAACTTGGTAGCCTTTAGCTTCAAGTAATTGTTTCAGCAAGTCACGCTTATCACCTTGGATTTCGATATCACCATCTTTTACTGCACCGCCGCAACCGCATTTTTTCTTCAATTCAGCGGCCAGCTTTGTCAATTCCGCATCATCCAGATCTAAGCCCGTCACAACGCAAACCCCCTTGCCTTTACGACCGGATGTTTCACGGCGAATACGCACGATACCATCGCCTTTTGGACGCTCGGCTTTCGGTTTTTCTTCCTCAATGCGTCCTATATCTGTGCTATAGACGAGACGGCTGTTAGCGTCACTCATGCGATATCCTTAATGGATTGGTTAATTTGTTGTAGGGTCAGCGCTGGGTCTTCACTACGGGTGATCGGGCGCCCAATTACCATATAATCGACACCTGCTTCAATCGCTTGTTGTGGGGTCATAATACGACGCTGGTCACCCACTTCGCTGCCTACAGGACGAATACCTGGCGTGACTAACTTGAATTCTTGCCCGCATACTGCTTTTAGCGCTTTTGCTTCGTGTGCTGAGCACACAACACCATCAAGACCACACTGCTTAGTTAACAGCGCTAAACGCTCAGCATGCTCTGCCGGCGTTAAATTAATACCAACTCCCGCTAAATCTGATGCATCCATACTGGTTAATACGGTGACAGCCGTTAATAAAGGGGCGTCTTTACCGTAGCTTTCAAGAGCTTGGCGTGCCGCTTCCATCATTCGTGCGCCGCCGCTAGCGTGAACATTCACCATCCAAACGCCCATTTCTGCCGCTGCGGAAACCGCACGAGCAACCGTATTCGGAATATCATGGAATTTAAGATCCAAAAAAACATCAAAACCACGGTCATGGAGTGACTTAACAAATTGAGGACCATTAAATGTGAACATTTCTTTGCCCACTTTCAAGCGACAGTCGCGCGGGTCAATCCTATCCACAAATGCGAGTGCGGCATCTGCAGTTTCATAGTCTAGAGCCACAATGATAGGCGAGTCTGTGTTTACGCGAACGAGGTTCTCAGTTGAGGAGATCATTTCATAGCCTTTATTGAGTATTGTCAGAAATTAAAAGTGACGCTGTCACTGACCATCCAGCCCGCGAATTGGCTTGATGGTGTCCCAAGAGCGACAAGATGGACAGTGCCAATAGAGCGAACGGGAGGTAAAACCACATTTGTGGCAACGGTAATCCGGTTTAGTACGAATTTGCTCACCCACCATTTTACGCAGCAAAATCAAGCTCTCTTTCGCTCGACCTTCTTCCGCTTCCGCCAGATGGTAATCCATCAAACGGTAGAATAAGCGCATGGTTGGATGACGTTGAATTTGGTCATTGATATAGCTAGCAGCCGCTTCATGATTCTGCTTTTCAACAATAATATCGGCGAGATAAAGCTCGGCAATTGCCCCTGTATTTCCATCAACACATTGACGCAAATAGGCTTCCCAGCCTTCCGCCAGCCCAGTGTGTCGATAGCATTCGTACAGCATTGGTAGCGTTTCAGACACCAGTTCTCTATCTTGATGATAAACCTGCACTAAGGCAGAAATCGCTTTATCATAATTGCCTTGCTCGATAAAAATACGCCCTTTCATAATCGAAACGCGTGCGCAGTTTTTATCCGCTTGCTCGCCTTTATTTAATAGGCTTAAGGCTTCGTCGATATCATCACTCGCCAATTCTTGAGTCGCTAACTCACAGTAAAAATGGGCGATTTGTTCCCGTAACTCTTCAGAGCCTAATTTCACCAGCTTGGTTGCCGTTTCAATCGCTTTACCCCAGTCACTGGTTAACTGATAAATCGATAACAAAGATTGCAGCGCACTCTGTTTAAAATCCACTTCATCGGTTAATTGCTGGAACATGTTTTCGGCACGGTCATACACACCCGCGGCCATATAATCACGGCCAAGCTGTTGAGTGGCTAATAAACGTTGTTCAAAAGAAAGCGCGGCACTTTCCACCAGCGACTGGTGAATACGAATCGCGCGTTCAACTTCGCCACGAGAACGGAATAAGTTACCTAGAGTGAGGTGAGCTTCAAAGGCGGAGCTATCTTCCGTTTTGAGCATTTCGAGGAATAAATCAACGGCTTTATCTTGTTGATTAGATAATAGGAAGTTCACGCCTGTCACGTAGTCACGGGACAAGCGATTTGCATGCTGCTGCTTATCTTGCTGAGCACTTCTGCGCCCCATATACCAGCCGTATGCAGCGGCAACAGGTAGCAACAGAAAAAGCAACTCGAACATTGAGGATTATTCCTTGTTCTGAGCTGTCACTAATTCGGTTGAGTCAGAAATAGTTTTCTCTCCAGCACCTAATTGTGATTCTAAACGTCTAATTTTACGACGTGCATTCTTAAGGCTAACAATGGTACGCAAATAGAACACCGCACACACCAGCCACCCCAGCACAAAACCGACACCAAACAAGGTTGCAAGTAAGGAAGATAAAGAAAAATCCCCTTTTGCAATCAGGTAGTTAAATGTAATAACCTGATCATTGCTTGAACCTAGCGTAATCGACACAATAAAAACGGCGACCGCTAGTAATAAAATCAGAAAATATTTCACATTTTTTCCCGTTATCAGTTCTTATCGTTCCAAAACATATCTCTGATAAGGTAGCATTTTCAGCGCATTCAGACAAAGTAAATTATTCGCCTGCCAAGTGTATTCGCTATAAAAACCGCCCTTTTTCATCATGATAATCCGATTAGCGATAAATTCATTTCTCTAAGAATCGAGATTGATATATCCAGTAACCTAACAGTGCGAAAAGCGCACTCATCAACGTGGAGGCAATAATATCAATGGGCCAATGCATTCCCAGCAGCATACGGCTTAATCCGATGCCCTGCGCCCAGCATAATATGATGATTCCCAATGCATATTGACGTTGTTGCCAAAACAGCGCAATTAACAGCAATGCCCATCCCGCTGCAAAGAACATATGACCTGAAGGAAATGAGTAGCCCGTTTCTGCCTGCCAATGTTTACGCTGCCATTTAGGAATAAGCGTATTCGACTTCACGGTATTTTTAATTAAATCCGCTCGCGCCCCACGTTTTAAATCATAAAATTCCTGATGGGGAATTTGATAGGTTTTCTCCAGCCACACCACATAGGGACGCGGTTCTTGGAAGGCACTTTTCATTAAGGATTTCACCCCTTGAGCACCGAGAATACATAACGCGATAACCACCAGCAGCTTTAGCCATTGATTCCGCTTATGACGAAAGACGATTAACGTTAAAAGAGTTAAAAATACAAACGTCACATAGCTATAAGGCAATCCCGCGCTATCCGTCAACCAAAGTAGCCATTTTATCGATGGCTGATGCTCAGGAGTCCACTGCCAGCCTGTGACTATCATAACTATCGGCGGTAACAGCAAAAAAATGACACTTATTGCGATAAGGTAGGCACTCTTTCTCATCTAGAATATTCCTTACGTTTTAATTATTTCCTAATTAACAAATTTTACATAGCCTGCAAATATCTCTGTTATAGTAGTATAGCGTCGGCTGTGTGCAAAGAATGCCGGACTCTATATGCAAACGTCATATAGCATCGATATATTTAACTTTAGTGACCATATTGCTTTAGTACCATATCGATTTACGTGTTTAATTCAGCAAGAGTTACTTTAACTAATGAAAGAAAATATGCAGCTAAAACGTATTGCCGAAGCCAAACTACCTACCCCTTTCGGTGAATTCCTAATGGTAGGGTTTGAAGAAATCGCAACAGGTCGTGACCACGTAGCGCTGATTTTTGGTGATATTACAGGCGCAACGCCAGTACTCAGTCGAATTCATTCTGAATGCTTAACTGGCGATGCATTATTTAGTTTACGTTGTGACTGTGGTTTTCAATTAGAAGCTGCGCTCAAGCAAATTAGTGAAGAAGGTCGAGGGGTACTGCTGTATCACCGCCAAGAAGGTCGTAATATTGGGTTACTGAACAAAATCCGTGCTTATGCATTACAAGACCAAGGATTAGATACCGTTGAAGCTAACCTAAAATTAGGATTTAAAGCCGACGAACGTGATTTTACCCTGTGTTCTGATATGTATAAATTATTAGGCATTAATGAAGTTCGCTTACTGACTAATAACCCGAAAAAAATTGATATTATGCGTGAAGCGGGTATCAACGTCGTTGAACGTGTGCCATTAATTGTTGGACGAAATCCTAGCAATGAACATTATTTAGATGTGAAAGCACAAAAAATGGGTCATATGTTATTTAAGCACCAATAATTATCCTTCTCAATCAGGAAGAGTGTCCCTTGCTCTTCCTATTATTCTTGCCTTAATTCCCATTTTCATCATAACAGTCGAATCCATAACATTTGACGAGTGCTATATTCACATTCTTTTTATAAGGTTTATACTGTTCGCAACTTAATACCATTCATAATTAAATACATCGAAAAATAAGAGTGGAACATTCCCACATAATAATCCGAATGGGAAATGTCTATTTTTCGTCTACCAAGGAGATAATGTGAATAACCTGCATTCCATCCAGCGCATGAGAAGACTGCGTAAAAGTGAACAATTCCGCGACCTATTCCAAGAAACCCACCTCTCCATCAATGACTTATGCTTGCCTATTTTCGTTGAAGAAGGCTTAGACGATTACGCACCGATTGCGAGTATGCCTGGCGTTGTGCGTATTCCAGAAAAACGCTTAGCCTATGAAATTGAGCGTATTGCAAAAGCCGGCATTAAATCTGTTATGACCTTCGGTGTGTCTCATCACTTAGATGAAAATGGTAGCGATGCATGGCAAGACAATGGGCTGGTGGCTCGTATGTCTCGTATCTGTAAAGAGACCGTCCCAGAAATGATTGTGATGTCGGATACTTGTTTTTGCGAATACACGTCTCACGGCCACTGCGGTGTGATGCACGGTGATGTGGTTGATAACGACCAAACTATCCATAATTTAGGTCTGCAAGCCGTTGCTGCTGCGCGTGCCGGTGCTGACTTTATAGCTCCTTCTGCTGCAATGGATGGGCAAGTTGCCGCAATCCGCCATGCACTTGATGAAGCAGGATTTACCGATACAGCGATTATGTCTTACTCCACGAAATTCGCATCAGCTCTATATGGCCCATTCCGTGATGCAGCAGGTTCATGTTTAAAAGGTGACCGTAAAACTTACCAAATGAACCCAATGAACCGCCGTGAAGCATTGCACGAATCGCTGATTGATATGCAAGAAGGTGCCGATGCGCTGATGGTAAAACCCGCGGGAGCTTATTTAGATATTATCCGTGACCTGCGTGAGTGCACCCAATTGCCTATTGGTGCGTATCAAGTCAGTGGTGAATACGCCATGATCAAATTTGCCGCGCAAGCAGGTGCCATTGATGAAACTCGCGTCACGTTAGAAAGCTTAGGGGCCATTAAACGTGCTGGAGCTGATTTAATCTTTACTTATTTCGCACTGCAATTAGCTGAAAATAAGATCCTGTAGTCTCCCTTTAAGATAACAAAACGCCGATACTGGATATAAATACAGTACCGGCGTTTTTGTTCATTTCCGCTCATTTATTCAACGATATGAAGATTAACTCGCCTTTTTCTGTTGGAATTCTAGCTGCTCGGATAGACGGTCTGCATACATTTGTGCTGTTTCTGGGGTCAGTAGCCCTGCAATCAGAAGATCTTTTTTACCATTTGCAAGGTCAGCAACGACGCCCCATGTTTCGATATCCATGGCTTCACAATCAAGTTCGTGATCGGTGACAGGCAAAATATCAAAGAAGTCTTTTAGTGGTGCAATAGAAATTGCGGTGTACTCGGCATTCAAGCCTAATGGGAACTCTTTATCTGCATATAATCTTAAATCATGGACTTCGGTTTCTGGGGTTCTCATGACAACTGAATAGAGATTCGGAATATGTTCTAAAATGTCACGAACTTCGTCATTCGCACCCGCACAATGTGAAGTGCTTAATAGAATGTCTGCCGCCCATAATGCACCCTTGAAAAAATCAGTTTCATTGATATTTGCCATATTGATTTCCTTTACGCTATTTTCGATAAATGCGGTCACTTCATTCCATCAAACTACTGAGCTTTTTCTGAATACTGACTATCACAATAACTGAGAAACTGGCTGAAAAACTTGAGAAATAACAAGATTAAGCGTTAATAAAGAAAAAACGCCCACAAGAAATCTTGTAGGCGCCATAAACGGATATTAATTGAGCATTTGACGGATCACATAATGCAAGATCCCACCGTGTCGGTAATATTCCATTTCCGTCGCAGTATCGATGCGGCAACGAGTATTCACCTCTTTCACTTTGCCATCACCATACGTAATTTTTACGATGATATTCTGGCTTGGAGTCAGAGACTGTAAACCGGTAACATCAATACGCTCATCACCTTTTAAACCAAGGGTTTTACGGGTTTCACCACCTGTAAATTCCAATGGAATAACCCCCATCCCAATTAAGTTAGAGCGGTGAATACGTTCATAAGATTCGGCGATCACCACACGAACACCCAGTAAATTGGTGCCTTTTGCCGCCCAGTCACGGCTAGAGCCTGAACCATATTCTTTACCCGCAATAATGGCTAACGGACGTTTTTGTTGCTGATACAACATCGCCGCATCAAAGATAGCCATCTGTTTGCCTGTTGGAATATGTAAGGTATAGCCGCCTTCCACGCCCGGTACCATTTCATTACGAATACGAATATTGGCAAACGTACCGCGCATCATGACTTCATGGTTACCACGACGAGAACCGTAAGAGTTAAAATCCGCAACCGCCACACCATGTTCTTGAAGGTAACGCCCCGCTGGACTTTCCTTCTTAATATTTCCCGCCGGAGAAATATGGTCAGTCGTCACCGAATCCCCGAGAATAGCGAGAATGTTTGCCTCGTGAATATCGGCGACAGGCTTAGGTTGCTCAGGCATGTTTTCAAAGAATGGTGGATGGCGAATATAGGTTGAATCCCCTTGCCAATGGTAGGTTGAGGAGCTTTCAACATCCAGCGCACGCCAAGCTTCATCCCCTTCAAAGACCGCGTTATATTCTTTATGGAACATATCAGTTTTGACTTTCTCCACCGCACTGGCAATTTCCGCACTGGATGGCCAGATATCTTTCAAGTAGACAGGCTGACCCTGTTGATCCACACCTAATGGGTCGGTTTTTAAATTAACGTGCATATTGCCCGCCAGTGCATAGGCAACGACGAGTGGTGGTGATGCCAACCAGTTGGTTTTTACCAAAGGATGAATGCGTCCTTCAAAGTTACGGTTACCTGAAAGCACCGCCCCAACCGTCAGATCATGTTGTTTAATTGCCTCTTCAATCGGTGCAGGTAACGGACCCGAGTTACCAATACAGGTAGTACAACCATACCCCACAAGGTTAAAGCCCAGTTTGTCCAGATAAGGGGTTAATCCTGCTAACGCGAGGTAATCAGTCACGACCTTCGAACCCGGTGCGAGAGAAGATTTAACCCATGGTTGACGAGAAAGCCCTTTTTCTATCGCTTTTTTCGCCAGTAACCCTGCTGCCATTAATACGCTAGGGTTAGAGGTGTTGGTACAGGATGTGATAGCGGCGATCACTACCGCGCCATTGGTAAGGTCGAATTCCTGCCCTTGAAAGTTCACGCGAGGATGCGCATGTTTATCTTGCTTATTCAGCTCTAAATCCACTGCGCCTTGGAATGCTTTCGGAACTTGGCTCAGTTCAACGCGGTCTTGTGGGCGTTTAGGTCCCGCAAGGCTCGATTCTACCGTGCCCATATCCAGCGCTAAGGTACTGGTGAAAATCGGTTCATCCCCTGGATGGCGCCATAAACCTTGTTGTTTGCTATAGGCTTCCACCAGCGCAATTTCATCATCTTCACGCCCTGTCAGTTTCATATACGCAAGGGTAATTTCGTCTATCGGGAAGAAGCCGCAGGTTGCCCCATATTCTGGTGACATATTGGCAATGGTCGCGCGGTCGGCTAATGGCAGGTCAGCTAACCCATCCCCATAGAATTCAACAAATTTACCCACCACACCATGCTTACGTAGCATTTGAGTAACGGTTAACACCAAGTCTGTCGCGGTGATCCCTTCTGCTAATTTACCGGTTAGCTTGAAGCCCACCACATCGGGGATCAGCATGGAAACAGGTTGCCCCAGCATCGCGGCTTCCGCTTCAATTCCGCCAACACCCCAGCCTAATACCCCAAGACCGTTGATCATCGTGGTGTGGGAATCAGTTCCAACCAAAGTATCGGGGTAAGCAACTAATTTTCCGTCGACCTCTTCATGCCAAATCGCTTTGCCGAGGTATTCAAGGTTAACTTGGTGGCAAATTCCCGTTCCCGGCGGTACTACCCTAAAACGGTTAAATGCTTTTTGTCCCCAACGTAAAAATAGGTAGCGTTCGTGGTTACGCTTCATTTCGATTTCGACGTTATCATCAAACGCTTGGGAATTACCAAACTCATCGACCATCACTGAGTGGTCAATGACTAAGTCAACGGGAGATAACGGGTTAACTTGGTTGACGTTACCACCAAGGGATTTAACCGCTTCACGCATAGCGGCGAGGTCGACAACCGCAGGAACACCAGTAAAGTCTTGCATCAGCACCCGCGCGGGGCGATAAGCAATTTCTTTGTCCGCATGAGCGTTTTTTTGCCAATCTATGATGGCTTGGAGATCGGCGTCTACGACGGATTTACCGTCGATATGACGCAGTAGGTTTTCGAGTAGAACTTTGAGGGATTTAGGAAGTCTCGTCCCGCTGCCTAATTGTTTCTCTGCAAGGGCAAGACTGAAGTAATTATACTGTTTGTTACCGACATTCAGTGTTGCTGCACTGTTTGTTTTTAAACTCAACGACATAACTCCTCCTTGGCGTTTTTATCACCTTATTTTTTTACGCAGTATTATTAATCATAGTCCTCATAATCATTTCCTCTATAGATTTTGTGCCAATTAAAGAATAGGAAGCTCAATTTCTTTGAAAAATTCTTCGATATCTTCGTTGTTACGCAAGGCAATGGCTTTATCCACCACATCACGTGTGAGATGCGGGGCAAAACGCCAAATAAAATCATACATATAGCTGCGCAGGAAACTGGTACGTTTAAAACCGATTTTCGTGGTGCTGTAGCTAAATTTATCGCGCATATCGATAACCACGAGGTCTTTATCCACCTCAGGATCCACCGCCATGCTGGCTATAATGCCAATCCCTAAACCGAGCTTCACATAGGTCTTGATCACATCCGCATCCGTGGCAGTGAAAATAATTTTGGGCTCTAAGCCTACTTTTTGGAATGCTACATCCAACTCTGAACGCCCAGTAAACCCGTGGGTGTAAGTCACAATTTGGTATTCTGCAATATCTTCAATCGTAACGTTCTTTTTCTCGGTCAGTGGGTGCCCTTTCGGTACCACCACACAACGGTTCCAGTGATAGCACGGCAACATGATAAGGTCGCTGTACAGATGGAGCGCTTCTGTCGCGATAGCAAAATCACTATTCCCTTTGCAAACTTCTTCAGCGATTTGGGTTGGCGAGCCTTGCTGCATATGCAAGGAAACATGAGGATAACGCTCAATAAAAGTTTTAATTACAGGCGGTAAGGCATAGCGAGCTTGGGTATGCGTCGTGGCAATTTTTAAGCTACCGCGATCAGGAATGGTATGCTCACCGGCAACAGAACGGATAGCCTCAATTTTGGAGAGCACTTCACGGGAAATGCGCACAACTTCCTCACCAGCTGGGGTCACGTGAGTCAAATGCTTACCACTACGCGCAAAAATTTGAATGCCGAGTTCATCTTCCAGCATTCTGACTTGCTTACTGATCCCCGGTTGGGAAGTAAATAACCCTTCTGCTGTCGATGAAACATTCAGGTCGTGATTAACCACTTCAACAATATATCGCAGTTGCTGTAACTTCATACTCGCTCCACCTCTTACAGGAAATCATTTCTGCTATAGCTAAAAAACATTACATATAACAAAAAGTAATATTGTTTAATTTATATATAACCAATATAACATCAAACTAATGAGAATAAACAGTATGATGATATTATTTCATCTTGTTGTGAAAAAAAGGCGGCACCCAAGTAAGGTATTGCAAAGTCAGATTATTTTTTTCTTCGACTATGCTTGAATAATTAGCATGCGAATTTTATTTCCATTTTTGCGGTGAGCATCCTATTTAGACTACAGAGAGGTTATCTAGATGCGTATAAAAGTTTTAGCCATGATGGTCGGTTTATCAACCCTATCCTTTGCGCCTCACTTATTAGCGAAAGAGCTATCTTACGGTCAGCAAAAAATCGTGTTGTCTGACACCATCGTACCCGGCAATGATTTTTACCAGTACGTTAACCATGATTGGATTAATAAAGCGAAAATCCCAACGGGTATGCCACGAATTAACTCTTTTGTGGATTTGTATTTAAGTACCGAGAAGCAGACTCAAGCTATTATCGATGAATTAAAGCAAGCCCCTGAGAGCAGCTTGGATCATAATCAGAAAAATATTCGTAACTTATATTTGAGTTATTTAGATGAAGCCAGCATTGAAAAAGCGGGTTTAACGCCAATCAAATCCGACTTAGCGGCTATTGCAAAAGCCAAAGATCATAATGATATTAGCCGTCTGATGACCCTGCCGGGCTATACTTCCGTGCTCTCTTATTGGGTGGATTTAGACGCCAAGGCGCCAGATACATATATTCTGTATCTTGGCCAAGGTGGGCTTGGATTACCTAATCGTAATTACTACCTTGACGATACCCCGCAAATGAAAGAGATCCGCAAAAACTATATCGCGTATATTGCGACAATCTTGAAATTAGCAGGCGAAAAAGACGTTAAGAAAAAGGCACAACAGATCTTCGACCTTGAAAAATCCATTGCTGAAGTGCATTGGAGCCCAGAAGCTCGCCGTGACACCATCAAAAACTATCATCCTATGACCCTCGCTGAAATGAAGAAATTTACCGATGGCTTTGCGTGGGATAGTTTTATTCAGCACTGGAAGTTAACCGATCAGCAACTGGCGAAAGTGGTGGTTGAGAACGATACGGCGGTAGAAAAAACGGCACAGATTTTTGCCAAGACCCCGGTTTCAGTCCTGAAAGATTACCTAACGTTCCAGTACGTGAACGATCATGCAAGTTATTTAAACAAAACCTTATCTGATGCACGCTTTGATTTTTACTCGAAAAAACTCAATGGCGTTGAAAAACAGCGGACTCGTCAAGAGCGTGCTCTTCAAACGGTCAATTCATTGCAAGGTGAGCCTCTCGGACAGATTTATGTGGAGAAATATTTCAATCCACAATCTAAAGAGAAAATTCAAGATTTGGTCAGTTATGTGCGCGGTACCTTTAATGCGCGTCTGAAAGATAATGATTGGATGGATGAGCAAACTCGCCAAGAAGCACTGAAAAAGCTAGAGCAGTTTACGGTCAAAGTTGGCTACCCTGATAAATGGAATGATTTTAGTACCATTAATTTGAAACCGAACACATTGATGGATAACTTTAAGCAAGTGGAAGCCTGGTCATATAATGATGCCATGAGCAAAATTGGCCAACCTGTTCGCAAATGGGAATGGGGCATGACACCACAAACCATCAATGCGTATTTCAATCCCGTACAAAATGAAATTGTGTTCCCTGCGGCTATTTTGCAAGCCCCATTCTTCGACCCAAATGTGGATCCTGCTTATAACTACGGTGCGATTGGTGCAGTAATTGGTCATGAAATGGGCCACGGTTTTGATGACCAAGGCAGCTTATATGATGGTACAGGCCAGCTACGCAATTGGTGGAGCGACAGTGCCAAAGCCCATTTTAAAGAGAAAACAGCCAAGTTAGTGGATCAATATAATGGCTTTGATGTCGATGGCCAGAAAGTGAATGGCGAATTAACCCTCGGTGAGAATATTGGTGATTTAGGCGGCTTAAATATCGCACTCAGCGCTTATAAGCAATTTGCTAAAGAAAACTACCCAAATGGCGAGCCACCGATTATTGATGGCATGACTGGCTTGCAGCGTTTCTTTATTTCATGGGCCAGAACCTGGCAAGAGTTGTCGAATAAGGAATCCGAGCGCAATAAGATACTCACCGATCCACACAGTCCAAATCAGTTCCGCGCCAATGGTGTTGTCCGTAATATCGATGATTGGTACACCACCTTCGGTGTTGATAAGGATAATGTGCTTTACCTCGCACCGGAGAAACGGATTAAGATTTGGTGATTAGGTTAAGTCGGTAAGATAATGTTGAAAAGCCTCTTGTGTAAGAGGCTTTTTTATCGATGAAGAAGGTTAGATAGGTTTTAGCAGTAAATATTTGATGAAGGCACCAAATGCGCCTTTTTATGTCCTATTACATTGCCATTTCTTCTAAATAATTCGTGCTGTAGCAAGGCGGCAAATGAGCTAATCCCTAGGAACATACACAAGTATGTGACTAGGGTTAGCGAGTGTAGCCAACACAGCTACGGTGCGAATTATGACGAAGGAATGATGCCGCAAGCCATCCTTGCCCCACCACCGCCTAACGCCTCTGGATGATCGGAATAATTATCCCCACCCGCATGTACCATCAGTGCGAGGCTTTGGACATCTTTCAGGGATTTTAATTTTGGCGCTAGCACGCTGTAGGTGGCATTACCTTGGCTATCAACCACTAAGCCTGGTAAATCTCCGAGGTGGCCTGTTTTGTCATAAGGGCCTTTGTGAACCCCTGTTTTAGCTGGATCTAGATGTCCACCCGCTTTTAATGCTGGTACAGTTTTGCCGTCTTTTTCACCCGCTTCGCAACTTGGGTTTTCATGCACATGGAAACCATGCACGCCACCCGCTTGCAAACCAGATAGTTTTGGCGTGAAGAGTAATCCGTATTCAGTTTCAGAAATCACTACTTCTCCAATGGCCTTACCCTCACCGTTGGCTGTCGCTTCTTTCAGCTCTACAGTGGTTTGTGCCGCATACGCTGCGCCAGTTGTGAATAGTGCCGCTAACAAACATAATTTGAACTTCATACTGCCTCCTGTCATTCACTGTGATTATTATCCTTTAGCTAAACGTTAGCATAATAAATGAATGAAAATGGGCGATTACTGCTTTTGTTATGTGAGAGCTATCTAATTATGAACAAAAAAAGAGCCCTAAGGGCTCTTTTATAATGATTGCGGCTTTAGCGTTGAAGATCTAAACAGAATTCCAAACTATTATTCTAAATAGTTTGCGTTAGAACAAGGCGGCTAGCACCAGAGCTATCCTGAATATAATCAATAGATTTATTCTAAATAGTTCGCGTTAGAACAAAGTGGCTAGCGCCAGAGCTATCCTGAATATAATCAATTATTTATTCAAAATAATTTGTGCTGTAGTAAGGCGGCAATCGAGCTAATCCCTAGGAGCATACACAAGTATGTGACTAGGGTTAGCGAGTGCAGCCAACGCCGCTACAGTGCAAAGTATGAAGAATAAAAAGATTATTCTTTGGCTTTCCAGACACCATCAACATAAAAAGCACTCCACCCCGTCGCCTTGCCATCTTTCTCAGACGAAACATATTGCTGTTTTGTCTTGCGGCTAAAACGAACCACTGTTGGGTTGCCCTCTTCGTCTTGTGCTGGTGCTTCCGCTAAGTACGCCAGTTTTGCCGGTAATCTGTCTTTAAATCGTTGCAGTTCTGCCACTAATGGCGCACGTGTTTCCCTTGATTTCGGGAAGGTGTTTGCGGCAAGGAATACGCCAGCTGCACCATCACGTAACACAAAATAAGCATCCGATTTTTCACACGGTAATTCTGGTAGTGGTACAGGGTCTTCTTTCGGTGGTGCAATTTCACCGCTTTTTAATATCTTGCGGGTATTTTTACACTCTTCATTGGTGCAACCCATGTATTTCCCAAAACGTCCCATCTTCAGGTGCATTTCAGAACCACATTTATCACACTCAATCACCGGACCATCGTAACCTTTGATGCGGAACTCGCCTTCTTCGATTTCATAGCCTTCACATGCTGGGTTGTTACCACACACATGTAATTTACGACCATTATCAATCAGGTAGCTGTCCATCGCCGTGCCACATGTTGGACAACGACGTTTTGCTCTTAAGGCGTTAGTTTCTGCATCGTCACCTTCGAGGATGTTTAATACTTCATCTTCAGGGATCAGATTGATGGTTTTCTTGCATCGCTCTTTTGGTGGCAGTGCATAGCCGGAGCAGCCTAAGAATACCCCAGTGGATGCGGTACGAATTCCCATATGACGTTCACAGTCAGGACAGATAATCGAGGTGATCACCATTGGGTTGGTACGCATGCCGCCTTCTTCCGGATCTTTTTCTGCGACATCAAGCTGTTTGCTGAAGTCAGAGAAAAATTCATCCAATACCGCTTTCCACTCTGCTTCATGATTCGCAACGTGATCCAGCTGGTTTTCCATGCGAGCGGTGAAGTCGTAGTTCATCAGGTCATTGAAGTTTTCTTCTAAACGGTCTGTAACGATTTCACCCATTTTTTCTGCATAGAAACGGCGGTTTTCCACTTTAACGTAGCCACGATCTTGGATCGTTGAAATGATTGCCGCATACGTTGATGGGCGACCAATGCCACGTTTTTCTAATTCTTTAACTAAAGAAGCTTCACTAAAGCGCGCTGGTGGCTTAGTAAAGTGCTGACTTGGCAGTAATTCCAGCAGCGATAATTCAGCACCCACTTGAATCGCAGGTAATGTTTTATCTTCGTCATTTTTACGCAATGCTGGCATGACTCTTGTCCAACCATCAAAACGTAACGTACGACCTTTGGCTTTTAATTCGAAATCTCCCGCTTTCACCGTTAATGTGGTGGAGTCGTATTTCGCTGGGGTCATTTGACACGCAACAAATTGATTCCAAATTAACTGGTAGAGGCGCTTAGCGTCGTTTTCCATGTCTTTCAGTGAATCAGGTAATACATCAACACTGGATGGGCGAATAGCTTCGTGCGCTTCTTGGGAGTTATCTTTACTGGTGTAAACGTTGGCATCTTTTGGTAAATACTGTGCGCCAAAGTTATCTGAAATATAACCACGTACCATGTTCACTGCATCTTGGCTCAAGTTCGTTGAGTCCGTACGCATATAAGTGATGTAACCCGCTTCATATAAACGCTGAGCCATCATCATGGTTTTCTTCACACCAAAACTTAAGCGAGTGCTCGCCGCTTGTTGGAGTGTCGACGTGATAAACGGCGCGCTTGGTTTACTGGATGTTGGCTTATCTTCACGATCAATCACTTGATAGCGTGCATTTTCCAGTAATTTAACCGCAGCTTCCGTTTGGACTTTATTGACAGGTTTAAAAGCTTTTCCCGCTTGGGAAGTCACTTCTAAACGCAAATTAACGGCGTTTTTATCCGCTAAATCCGCATGGAGTTCCCAATATTCTTCAGGAACAAACGCCTTAATTTCACGTTCACGCTCAACGATAAGTCTTACTGCGACGGACTGTACGCGTCCAGCAGATAATCCGCGCGCCACTTTTTTCCATAATAATGGGGAGACCATATAACCAACGACACGGTCCATAAAGCGACGAGCTTGTTGGGCATTAACACGGTCGATATTCAATTCGCCAGGGCTTTCAAATGCTTGAGTAATTGCATTTTTAGTGATTTCGTTAAACACCACTCGGCTAAAACGAGAATCATCACCACCGATCACTTCGCGTAAATGCCACGCAATAGCTTCCCCTTCACGGTCAAGGTCCGTCGCGAGGTAGACGTGGTCAGCATCTTCGGCTAACGCTTTTAATTCAGAAACCACTTTTTCCTTACCCGGCAGAATTTGATAATTCGCTTTCCAACCATGATAAGGGTCGATCCCCATGCGCTTAACTAACGCTTCTTGCGGATCTTTTTTAACTTTCTTTGTTTTGTCGGTCTTTGCTTTATCGGTAGATGAGCCTGTACTCTTTGGTGAGCCGGATTGTGAACCAGAGCCGCTTTTCGGCAGATCACGAATGTGGCCAACGCTGCTTTTTACAACGTAGCCACTGCCAAGATATTTATTGATCGTTTTGGCTTTTGCCGGGGACTCCACTATAACAAGAGCTTTACCCATATTTACCTTTACCTACTATCAACGAAGGCGCATTTTTCTATTCAAATGCGCAAAATGAGAATCTCTTTTTTATATTGCGACAGAATCACAATATATCAATATTTTTTCGCACAATAATTTGTAACGAAACGAATTTTATCCATCAGCCACATTATTTTGTAAAGCATACAAATTGCTCTAGTTGACTGATTTTAACCACATAATGCAGTTTAGCCGCATTGAAAAACACACACTGTACCTGATAAAATGCTAGAAGCAACCAATTATTTTTTCAAGAGAGGCATTCTATGAACAATGAGATTCAAACTATTTCAAAGCAAGAACTGCTTGAAAAAGCCAACGAAATCATCAAAAACCACGATGAGTACCTTGATGGCATGTTCGTGGATAATGTCGAGCAACATCGTGGTGTTTTAGTTTTTAAAGGCGAGTTCTTCCTTGATGAAAACGGAATACCATCCTTAAAAAGTCCAGCTGCTTTTAATATGTATAAGCATTTGGCGCACCTCTTTTCTGATAAGTACCGACTGCAAGAATCAGAATAGCCATAAAAAAATACCGGCTTTTATCGCCGGTATTTTTAAGGGTAGTCCAACATAAATATTGTGTCATGAATATTCAATGAACATTATGTTTTTTTTTATAAAAGCGGCTTTTGTCCACGCTGCCACCAGCGTAATAATAGCTTATCCGCACTCTCTGCCGCGCTACTGGTAAAACGCTCGACCATTTTCTTGCTCATCACAAAACGGATGCTGATAATTTCTTTGGTTTCGATTGCGTTAATGATCAAATCATCGCTAACACCAATTTGGTCAACGAGCCCTTTCTCTAGCGCTTGTGTTCCATACCAATACTCGCCTGTTGCCACCGCTGCAATATCAAGGGATGGGCGATTTTGATGAACAAAATCTTTAAACAGTTCGTGAGTTGAATTCAGATCTTCAACAAATTTCTTACGTCCCTGCTCTGTATTTTCACCGAGCATCGTCAGTGTACGTTTATATTCCCCTGCGGTGTGCAGCTCCACATCCACATCGTGCTTTTTCAATAATCGGTGAATATTTGGAACCTGAGCGACAACACCAATAGAGCCTATAATAGAAAACGGTGCCGCAACGATTTTATTCGCAATACACGCCATCATATAGCCGCCGCTTGCCGCTACCTTATCAACTGCAATTGTCAGCGGAATATTTTTCTCTTTCAATCGCATCAACTGAGAAGCAGCTAAGCCATAGCCATGGACTAAACCACCAGGGCTTTCTAAACGTAATAAAACTTCATCTTGCTGATCTGCAACTGCAAGAATTGCACTGATTTCCTCACGTAAAGAGCTGACTTCACGCGCATCCATACTGCCTTTAAAGTCTAAGACATATAAGCAAGGCTTTTTGACGGCAGTTTGCCCCATTTTCGCCCCGGCTTTTTCATTTTTAGACTTGGCTTTTTCCTGCTTTTTAAATGCCTTTGACCACGCTTTTTGCTCAGAATCATTCATTTTGATCTGCTGCATTTGACGTTGGCGTTCACGGTAACTTTCGCCTAGGTCAGTAATTTTTAATGCACCTTTACTTCCTTGACGTCTCATACCTACGCCAAATACAAATACTGCAATCACAGCAATCGCGACCACAATGGTAACCACTTTTGCTAAAAACAGTCCGTACAAAGAGAAATACTCCACAAGTTGATCCTTCTAATATTTAACGCTAATAAAAAAATGATCGCATGATTGTTCACAAACAACCAGTAAAAAAACTGTTATCAATAACCACAGACATGAAACAAATGTGGTAAATTGCCCTCCCGTGCAATCTACGCGATGATAACCTTCAACGCGACTCAAGACGATAGGAAAAATTATGCTTCATTATCAGCCTAGACAAGATCTTTTAAATGGTAAAACTATCTTAATTACCGGTGCTACCGACGGGATTGGTCAAGAAGCAGCATTAACGTATGCACGCTTTGGCGCCTCCGTCATTTTATTAGGCCGTAACCCACAAAAATTAGGGGCGGTTAAACAGCAAATTATTAATTCTACCGGTGCATCCGTAGAAACCTATGTGATTGATTTACTGACTGCAACAGAGGCAACTTGCCAAGCTATCGCTGACGATATTGCCAAACAACACCCTTACTTAGATGGCGTATTACATAGCGCAGGTTTGCTAGGAAATATCGCACCAATCAGTGAACAACCCACTCAGCTCTGGCATGACGTCATGCAAGTTAACGTCAATGCGGGCTTCATGCTCACACAAGCATTACTTCCTTTATTAGAAAAAGCCCCTCACGCATCGCTGATTTTCACCAGTTCAAGTGTCGGTAAACAAGGACGCGCGAATTGGGGTGTTTATGCCGTTTCAAAATTTGCGACTGAAGGTTTAATGCAAGTCTTAGCCGATGAGTATCAAGGCACTGGATTACGTATTAACTGTATTAACCCTGGGCGCACTCGTACCGCTATGCGTGCAGGCGCAGCACCCGGTGAAGATCCAATGACCCTAAAAACACCTGCCGATATCATGCCGACTTATCTATACTTAATGGGTGATGATAGCGCCGAGCAAACAGGAACCAGCGTAGACGCTCAGCCTAATTTAAAACCGATTAAAGCTTAAACTCGACCGAAACGGAGCAAGCTATGAGCCAAGACCGACACGAAGAACGCCAACAACGTTTAAAGCAAAAAGTGGATGAGCGAATTGAAGCAGCCCAGCTGGAGCGCGGGATCCTGATTGTCTTCACTGGCAATGGAAAAGGAAAAACGACGGCAGCATTTGGTACCGCTTGTCGTGCTGTCGGTCATGGCAAAAAAGTAGCCGTTGTCCAGTTTATTAAAGGTGGCTGGGATAATGGCGAACGCAATCTTTTAGAGCCTCACGGCGTCCCCTTTTATGTGATGTCCACCGGGTTTACTTGGGAAACGCAAAACAAGCAGACTGACACACAAGCTTGCCTTGAAACTTGGCAACATGCAGTGGAATTATTGCAAGACCCTCAATATGACTTGGTGATCCTCGACGAGCTGACCTACATGATCAGTTACCATTATCTTCCTCTTGCTGAAGTAATGAATGCATTAAGTTGCCGTCCTGAAAATCAATCCGTCATTATTACAGGCCGTGGGTGCCACCGTGATCTATTAGAGTTTGCCGATACGGTGACAGAAATGCGCCCTGTTAAACATGCTTTTGATGCAGGGATCAAAGCGCAAAAAGGAATTGACTGGTAGCCTTTGGTAACATGCTAGTTAGCTGCCACCAGCTACTTCGGTGTTACATCCAGTTTTAAAACCCCAGCACTAAAAATGGCGGCAGTTTGTGATAAGAATTGCAAATATTTTTGTCGCTCCTCAAGGCAATTATCCCCTGTCTCCCATTGGCTATAGCGCTCCGCCATATTCGATACGGCTACATGGTATTGATTATAAAAGTTCTGTTTTTTTTCTGGGTCAGCGGATCCTCGATACGCTTGAATCAGCGTATTCACCTTCACCGCATACTGCTGAATTTGCTGATCTTCAAAAGCAGGGAGTGTGACTGGATAGTCAAATGTTAAACTTACCGTATTGTTTTGCACTGGCTCATTTTGACGCACAACCAGTTGCGTCATTTGTTTATCATCCGACGAAATCGCCGTAATGAGTTCTGAATAAGAAAAACATTTTGTTTTTATTTTGCTGACTGTTGTTAGCGAATTTAATTCATCAGGGATCCGCGTTCCGACCGGGTAATCACAGTTGAATACGTTATTATCAATAATGATATCATCACTACTCTCAACTCTTCCTTTCACTTGGTATTCACCAACAGTTAATTCCTGTATAGTTTGATTATGAACAGAAGGAATTCCATTATTGCCGTATACAAAGCTGTAAGAATAATAAAGATGCTTTTGGGGATTTAATATCCCTCCTTTATTACCTGGGTAAATCATAAAATAAATGTGCTGACCTTCTTCGGTTGTCATGGAATGTAATCCCTGCTTTAAATACAGACTACCCACTGATGCTTTCGGGATCACCATCAGTTTATTATCAATAAAGAAAGAATAATTTTCCGATGAGTCATTACTAAAAAAGAACCGCCCACTTTCAGATGTATGTGGTTGATAAACATCACAACTTGTTATGCCGAAACTCAATAGTGCTATATATTTCATCGACTTTGCACATAACATAAACATTAAAACCTTTTATTTTTTCATTATGATAAAAATAGTTTAGATAGAAGAGTTGTACAATATAAAAGCCTCATAATGTGACAGATGCCTTATAAACTCCATATTGGCGTATTTTAAGTTTTAAATATCTAAATAACAAAGAAATAAAAGTAATAAGTGGAATAACACAACCTTTTTTAACTTTATCATTTTCTAGTCAAAAAAAGACGCCTAGTAAATAATAATTTAAGATTGGGATGGCTTATTTATATTATTCGAAAATAAAATTCCGAATGAATCGATTTTTAGGAAAATCAAAGTTGAATGAATTATTGAAATGACCAAACAGAATGACAGAACATTTCGCTATTCTATTAAATTGAAATAAAAAAAGGCTATGGTAAATACCATAACCTTCATTTTAAAGCATTCGAATAACGTTAAAATAATTAGATTCGAGTGCGGCGCTTAGCAGTTGGGCGTGAAGTTTGGCGTTTCGCTGCTGGGCGAGATGCCACTTGAGTGTGACGTTTCACCGCACGGCGAATTTGGTTAGCTTTGATGCGGCGCTGATCGCGCTCAACAGACACTTTACTTTCTGTTTCAACATCCAGTTCAACTAACTCTCTTAAATAGTTAGTTTGCTCTAAACCTAATTCAGTCCAACCACCACGTGGTAAACCTTTTGGTAAATCAATATCTCCGTAGCGAACACGGATCAGGCGGCTCACTTGCACACCAACAGATTCCCATAAACGACGAACTTCACGGTTACGACCTTCGGTTAAAGTGACGTTATACCATTGGTTCATCCCTTCACCACCGCGATACGACACAGTTTTAAAGGATGCCGGACCATCTTCTAATTGCACGCCAGTGGTTAACTGACGAATTTTTGCATCCGTGATTTCACCAAATACACGTACTGCGTATTCGCGTTCCACTTCACGGCTTGGGTGCATTAAGCGGTTAGCTAATTCACCATCGGTTGTAAATAACAATAAACCACTGGTGTTCACATCTAGACGCCCTACAGCAATCCAACGAGCCCCGGTCAGTTTTGGTAAACGGTTAAATACCGTTGGACGACCTTCAGGATCATGGCGTGTGCACAATTCCCCTTCCGGTTTGTAGTATGCCATCACGCGGCAAATTTCTTTTTCTGGCTCTTTTATCGCTAAGACACGACCATCAAGACGAATTTTTGTGGAGGCTTTGACTTCAACACGATCACCCAATGTTGCCATTTTGCCATCAACACTAATGCGGCCTTCTTTCAATAGGCCTTCGATTTCTCGGCGGGAACCATGCCCTGAACGGGCAAGAATTTTTTGTAGCTTTTCAGTTTGTTGCGGTTTAGAACTCATGAGATCCTCAGCTGTCGCCTTCACAGGCGTCAAATAGCTTCTTGCGCTATTAAAACAAGCCTCGCTCAATTAACAAGTCTTGTGTCATCGGCAAAAAGTGATGAATTTGAAAACCTGCGCATTATACACAGGTTTATTGTGATCCCCTATGACTAATCGTCTTCCCTGAAAGAATGAATTTTCAAGGAAGATTGGCTTATTCAAATGGGGTTGGGTCGCCAGTTCCGACACGAGCGACAACCGGAGTGTCATCAGTAAAATCAATTACCGTGGTTGGTTTTTGCCCGATGTAACCACCGTGGATCACTAAATCCACTTGTTTATCCAGTAAATCGCGGATTTCTTCTGGATCAGATTGAGTAAAATCATCGCCCGGTAAAATCAAACTGGTGGACATAAGTGGCTCCCCCACTGCTTCCAATAAATCACGGGCAATTGGGTTTGATGGTACACGTAACCCAATAGTTTTACGCTTTTCGTTCATCAAACGGCGAGGCACTTCTTTGGTGGCTTTTAAAATAAAGGTGTAATTACCCGGCGTATTGTTTTTGATTAAACGAAATACGGTGTTATCCACATGGGCATAATTTGAGATTTCGGATAGATCACGGCACATCAAGGTAAAGTTATGGTTCGCATCCAATTTCCGGATACGACAAATACGCTCTAGGGCATTTTTATCTTCTAAACGACAACCAATGGCATAACCTGAATCTGTCGGGTAGACGACAACACCGCCTTTATTCAGGATCTCAACACTTTGGCTAATTAGCCTTGCCTGAGGGTTGTCCGGATGGATATAAAAAAACTGGCTCATAGTGACCTCTATAGTTGAGTATCGACAGCATCATCCGGTGAACGACCTAAAAATGGCACTATCTATCTATTCTTACAAAACAAAACGGCGCTTAGAAAACACAACGGTCACAATAATATTTTCATCAAATAATATTGTGACTCAACAAAATAATTCATATACAGACTATTTTACACCCAAACCGTGATCCATCAACGAATTAGGTAATATTCTTACAAACTAAGAGGTTTTAGCTTTCCATTAATTCACTTTATCCCAGAGGGTCCAAACCGCTTGCTCATCATCAGGAAGCCATAAATTCCGCCCTAACTCAATCCACGAACAAGGGCGATGGAAATCTGACCCAACAGAAGTTTTCAAGTTAGCCTCTTGTGCCAACTCTCCTAAAAATCGCTTCTCATTCGCCGGCTGCTGGCAATGAGATATTTCCATCGCATCCCCTTGGCAGGCTTTAAAGTGTTCGATCAGGCGTCTAAGCCATTTATTCGATAATTGATATTTTGATGGATGCGCCAGTACCGCGACACCGCCAGATAGATGAATAGCATTCACAGCTTCCTGAATGCTGCACCACTGCGCAGGCACATAGCCAGTTTTCCCTTTCGCAAGATAGCGCTTAAACACATTATTGATGGTTTTCTCTTTGCCAATTTTGACAATGTACTGTGCAAAATGCGCGCGAGTGACCTGGCCGCCACCTGAAATCGCTTGGGCATTTTCCCACGCATCCTCAATCCCTGCCTTTTGCAAGCGACGACCTATCTCAATCCCGCGGTCTAGGCGGCGTTGTGATTGCTGCGAGAGTAACGTTTCCATCGCAGGATGGCTCGGTGAAAAATTCAGCCCAACAATATGAATTTCAATATTTTCCCACAGGGTGGATATTTCAACCCCGTTAACTAATGTTAATGGACGTGGATTGTCAGCAAGATACGCTTTGGCAGCAATTAAGCCATCACAAGTATCATGATCCGTAATTGATAAAATATTCACACCCATTGCTATCGCACGTTCGACTAACTCAGCGGGAGGCAATTCTCCATCTGATGCATTCGTATGGCTATGTAAGTCATAGCGAGTCACTATTGGCGTCGAATCTTGCGACATATTGTTACCTTCTCCCTTTTCGACTTAACGAAAATTAAAAATAAATACAAACAGCTATTGACATCAATCGCGCGATCCAGTTTACTAGTACGCAAGATTTGTTGTATTCAAAAGAATTAGTATGCAAAAGCATTTAAAACTTAATTTGTTTATCCAGTGAGGCATGTATGACTGTTTTCAATTTATCAAATCGTTGGTGGCGCGACTTCCCAAATTGGGCGGAAGCCGCACGCGCATAAATTGTTAATGCCTCAGTGCCGAACCCGCCCTCAACCAGCGGGTTTTTTTACGTCTAAAATTAGCTTAAGGCAGCAAAATGAACAAACAAAACACCACATTAGCACATTTTAATCATCTGGATAGCCCAATTAACTATCAACCGGATCCTACGTTGTTATTTAATCACCTGTGCCAGAATAAAGCCGCTACCATGCTGTTAGAGTCGGCTGAAGTCAACAACAAAGCCAATTTACAAAGCTTATTAATCATCGACAGCGCATTACGCATCCGTGCATTTGGTCAACGAGTTGAAATTGAAGCGTTAACTGAAAATGGTCAAGCCCTATTACCTTTAATTAATCTACAATTAGCCGAGAAAGCGATTTCTCGCGATTTAACCACAAATCATCTGACCGTCATCTTTGCTCAACCAGAAAGCCAATTAGATGAAGATAGCCGTTTAAAAAGTGCTTCATGCTTGGATGTATTACGCGCATTGCCAGCAATTGCACAAGCCCATTTCCCAAGACCAGAAATCCTGTTTATGGGCGGATTATTCGCCTATGACTTAGTGGCAAATTTTGAAGCATTACCGGAAGTGACTGCCACAAACCAATGCCCAGATTTCTGCTTTTTCGTTGCAGAACACTATTTAGTGATAGACCATCAAAACCAAGCAGCGCGTTTAAAAAGCCTGTTATTTACCGCAGACACCCATATTGTTGCGCAAGTACAGCAGCGTCACAGCGAAATTATCGTTGCGTGCCGCCCTTACTTACCAGCATTACCTTTGGGTGAACAAAACAACTTCAGCGTTACTATCAATAAAAATGATGAAGAATATGGACGTGTCGTCAATACCTTAAAAGAAGCTATCTACCGCGGTGATATTTTCCAAGTCGTCCCATCACGCAAATTCAGTATGCCATGTGCTCAACCGCTGATTGCCTATCAAAAACTTAAGGCGCAAAACCCAAGCCCGTACATGTTCTATATGCAAGACAACGATTTTACCCTGTTTGGCGCTTCACCAGAGAGCGCCTTGAAATACAGCAAACAAACTCGCGTGGTGGAAATCTACCCAATTGCAGGTACCCGCCCTCGTGGACGCAATGCGCAAGGAAATATCGACTTAGATTTAGATAGCCGCATTGAATTGGCCATGCGTACCGATGAAAAAGAGCTGGCAGAACACATTATGTTAGTAGACTTAGCACGTAATGATTTAGCGCGAATTTGTGAAGCAGGCAGCCGCTATGTTGCCAACCTGACAAAAGTTGACCGCTACTCTTTTGTCATGCACTTAGTTTCCCATGTTGTGGGGACTTTACGAAGCGATTTAGATGTTTTCCATGCGTATCAAGCGTGTATGAATATGGGGACATTAACAGGCGCGCCGAAAGTCAAAGCGATGCAACTGATCGCGGAATGTGAAAAAGAGCGCAGAGGCTCCTACGGCGGCGCAGTGGGTTACTTTAATGGGAAAGGTGACTTTGACACCTGCATCGTTATTCGTTCCGCATATGTCGAAAACGGCATTGCTACCGTTCAAGCTGGCGGCGGCGTTGTCCTCGACTCATCTCCACAAGGTGAAGCCGACGAAACTCGTAATAAAGCCCGCGCAGTGATCCGCGCTATTGCCCAAGCCCACCAAGTTGAGGAGTTATTTTAATGGCTAATATCTTACTACTCGATAACGTCGACTCCTTCACCTACAACTTGGTCGACCAATTACGCGCCAGCGGTCATCACGTAGTGATCTACCGCAACACCGTTAATGCAGCGCATGTTTTATCTGTACTGAATCAGCTCGATGATGCGATTTTAGTCCTTTCACCGGGTCCAGGAAAGCCAAGTGACGCGGGCTGTATGCCGGAAGTACTTAAATCAGTAATAGGCACCATTCCAGTGATTGGCATCTGCTTAGGGCATCAAGCTATCGTTGAAGCTTATGGTGGAACGGTTTCCCCTGCGGGTGAAATTTTACATGGCAAAGCATCAATGGCAACCCACGATGAACAAGCTATGTTTGCAGGCTTAGAAAACCCTATTTCAGTGGCACGTTATCACTCTTTAGTGGGTAGCCAAATTCCTGAATCATTAACGATTTGTGCACAATCCAATGGCATGGTCATGGCGGTACGCAATGATGAACAGCGAGTGTGTGGATTCCAGTTTCACCCCGAATCCATCTTAACCACCCAAGGAAAATTGTTGTTAGAAAACACGGTGGCATGGGCGCTTTCTTCCCCCAACAAAACAACATCACATTCGCACTAATGGGACACAGAGAGCCAATCATGCAAAACATTTACGATAAATTATTTAAGGCGCAAGCGTTAACTCAACAAGAGAGCCAATATTTATTTAACGCGATTATTCAAGGTGAACTCACTGAGCCCCAACTTGCTGCCGTCTTGATCAGCATGAAAATGCGTGGCGAACAGCCACAAGAAATTGCCGGTGCTGCATTGGCATGCTTAGAAAATGCCCAACCTTTCCCACGCCCTGACTATCAATTTAGTGATATTGTCGGCACAGGAGGGGACGGCGCAAACAGTATTAATATCTCCACTGCCAGCGCGTTTGTAGCGGCAGAATGCGGGATCAAAGTCGCGAAACACGGCAACCGCAGCGTTTCCAGTCGCTCAGGTTCATCGGATCTACTCGCTGCCTTTGGCATTGCCTTAGATCTAAGCGCTCAAAGCGCCCGTGATGCGTTAGACGAGTTAGGCTTATGTTTCTTATTTGCGCCGCAATATCACAGTGGATTCCGCCATGCCGCACCGGTACGTAGCCAATTAAAAACCCGTACTTTATTTAATGTACTGGGCCCATTAATTAACCCAGCTCGCCCACCGTTAGCCTTAGTGGGCGTCTATCAGGATTCATTGGTTGAGCCAGTAGCAAAAACCATGCAAATGCTTGGGTTTACCCGTGCAGCTGTGGTACATAGTGGAGGGATGGATGAAGTTTCACTTCATGCACCAACCCATGTTTCCGAATTAAAAAA
Organism: Providencia sp. JUb39; assembly: GCF_012272845.1. Classification (NCBI taxonomy): domain Bacteria; kingdom Pseudomonadati; phylum Pseudomonadota; class Gammaproteobacteria; order Enterobacterales; family Morganellaceae; genus Providencia; species Providencia sp. JUb39. Next base: position 2,136,675 of record NZ_JAAWXD020000001.1, read on the forward strand.
TGGTGAAATTCAGCAATATACTCTGACAGCTGAAGATTTTGGCCTAGCGCCTTATCAACTGAAAGATTTGGAAGGCGGCACCCCAGATGAAAACCGTTTTCTGCTAACGCAATTATTACAAGGTCATGGTCAAGCAGCTCATGAGGCGGCTGTCGCCGCAAACGTCGCCATGTTGTTACGTATTAATGGTTACGAAGATTTAAAAGAAAACAGCGAGCATGCACTCAATATTATTCGTAGCGGTAAAGCATTTGACCGCGTTCTGGCACTAGCTGCAAGGGAGCACTAAGATGAAAGGCACTGTATTACAAAAGATTGTGGATGATAAATTTGCCTATTTAGCTGAGCGCAAACAACGCCAACCGCTGGCAAGTTTTCAATCTGAAGTGCAACCTGCGCAACGAAATTTTTACTCAGCTCTGCAAGCGAAGCGCCCAGTGTTTATTTTAGAGTGTAAAAAAGCCTCTCCATCGAAGGGGCTTATCCGTGAAGATTTCGACCCCGCGGTGATTGCGGGCATGTATGCCCCTTATGCTTCTGCAATTTCAGTCTTGACTGACGAAAAATATTTCCAAGGTAAAATGGATTACCTGACGATTGTTAGCAACACAGTGAAACAACCTGTTCTGTGCAAAGATTTTATCGTTGACCCTTATCAGATTTACCTTGCTCGCTATTACCAAGCGGATGCTATTTTACTCATGCTGTCCGTATTGAATGATGAACAATATCTTGCCCTTGCCGATGTAGCACACCAACTGAACATGGGCGTTCTCACTGAGGTAAGCAACGATGAAGAACTGGAACGTGCGATAACATTGAAAGCTAAAGTGGTTGGGATCAACAACCGAGACCTACGCGATATGTCTATCGATTTAAATCGTACGCGTCAACTCGCGCCGCGTTTACCGGCAGGAACTGTGGTGATCAGCGAGTCAGGTATTCTTCAACATCAACATATTCAAAGCCTTGCGGATGTCGCTAACGGCTTTTTAATTGGTAGCGCCCTGATGGAGCAAGCGGACTTACCTCAAGCACTGCGTAACCTTCTCATTGGTGAGCATAAAGTGTGTGGCTTAACCCGTGAACAAGATGCTAAAGCCGCATTTGCCGCTGGCGCCAACTTTGGTGGACTGATTTTTGCTGAAAAATCCCCTCGTAAAGTGACGCTGTCACAAGCAAAGCAGATTATTCATGCTGCACCACTTAAATTTGTGGGGGTTTTCCGTAATCAATCCGCGGATTTTGTGGCGCATATTGCCCAACAATTGGCGTTACATGCGGTTCAGCTCCATGGTGATGAAGATAATACCTACATGGCACAATTACGTGAAATGCTGCCAGCACATTGCCATATTTGGAAAGCGCTGAATATGGCTGATAGCCAAATCGCCGATTATGACCCTGCATTAATTGATTTGCTGCTATTAGATAACGGCGGTGGCGGTACAGGAAAAACCTTTGATTGGTCATCAATACCAACAAATAGCGGTCACAAGCTAATGGTGGCTGGCGGGCTTACCCCTGAAAACTGCCAACAAGCCGCGCAACTCATCTGCAATGGGCTTGATTTTAACTCTGGCATTGAAATCGAACCGGGTATTAAATCCGAACAAAAATTAAACCAAGTCTTTGATGCATTGAAATCAGCCCACATGGCGATTTAGCGCAAAGCCATATTAATCATACTGAACATATAAACTTAAAATGGATAATAAATAATGAGCAAATTAGATCCCTATTTCGGTGAGTTTGGTGGGCAATATGTCCCAGAGATTTTAATCCCAGCATTGAACCAGCTAGAAGATGCCTTTATTGACGCACAAAATGATCCTGCGTTCTTAACGGAATTCCATGATCTACTTAAAAATTATGCAGGTCGTCCAACCGCATTAACCCTGTGCCGCAACCTGACGGCGGGTACCAAAACGAAGCTTTATTTAAAGCGCGAAGATTTACTCCACGGTGGCGCACACAAAACCAACCAGGTGTTGGGTCAAGCATTGCTCGCCAAACGTATGGGTAAAAATGAAATTATCGCTGAAACTGGCGCGGGTCAGCATGGTGTTGCTACCGCCCTTGCTTGCGCCTTATTAAATATGAAGTGCCGCATCTACATGGGTGCAAAAGACGTTGAGCGTCAATCTCCAAACGTGTTTCGTATGAAGCTAATGGGCGCCGAAGTGATCCCTGTACATAGCGGCTCTGCAACCTTAAAAGATGCTTGTAATGAAGCGCTAAGAGACTGGTCTGGCAGTTATGAAACCGCACACTATTTATTAGGCACTGCGGCAGGTCCTCACCCATATCCGACTATTGTGCGTGAATTTCAACGCATGATCGGTGATGAAGCAAAACAGCAAATTTTAGATAAGGAAGGTCGCCTACCGGATGCGGTGATCGCCTGTATCGGTGGTGGTTCCAACGCTATCGGTATGTTCGCTTCGTTTATTCCTGAAGAAAACGTCGGGTTAATTGGTGTTGAGCCTGCCGGTCACGGTATTGAATCGGGGCAACATGGTGCACCGTTAAAACATGGTCGTGTTGGAATTTATTTCGGTATGAAATCCCCAATGATGCAGACCTCTGAGGGGCAGATTGAAGAATCTTACTCCATTTCAGCAGGGTTAGACTTCCCTTCTGTGGGGCCTCAACATGCACACTTAAACAGTATTGGTCGTGCTGAATATGTTTCGATTACCGATGATGAAGCGCTAAACGCCTTTAAATTGCTGTCACGCAAAGAAGGGATTATTCCTGCATTAGAGTCATCTCATGCATTAGCGTATGCCCTCAAAATGGCAGAGCAAAATCCAAATAAAGAGCAGTTGTTAATTGTCAATTTATCCGGTCGTGGTGATAAAGACATTTTTACGGTACATGATATTTTGACCAGCAAAGGGGAAATCTAATGACGCGTTATACTCAACTTTTTCAGCGTTTAAACCAACAAAACCAAGGCGCTTTTGTTCCCTTTGTCACGTTAGGTGACCCTGATGCCGAGCTTTCTTTAAAAATTGTCGATGCATTAATTGCAGGAGGTGCCGATGCCTTAGAGATTGGCATCCCCTTCTCTGACCCTTTAGCGGATGGTCCCACAATTCAAAATGCCAATTTACGTGCCTTTAAAAGCGAGATCACACCGACGTTATGCTTCGAGTTATTAGCGCGTATTCGAGCCAAACACCCCGATATGCCGATAGGATTATTGGTTTATGCTAATTTAGTTTTCACCAATGGGATCGACTATTTTTATCAACGTTGCCAACAAGCTGGCGTAGATTCCGTTTTAGTTGCCGATGTACCAATGCGTGAATCAAAGCCATTTCGTGAATCAGCCATCGCCCACGGCATCGCCCCAATCTTTATTTGTCCACCAAATGGGGATGACGCACTGCTAAAAGAGATTGGAGAACATAGCCAAGGTTATACGTATTTGCTCTCTCGCGCAGGCGTCACTGGTACAGAGCAGCGAGCGCAAATGCCATTAACCCATTTAGTGAGCAAATTAACCCAATATGGTGCAGCGCCTGCACTTCAAGGATTTGGTATTTCAGAGCCTGCTCAAGTGACTGAAGCGATTCGTAATGGCGCTGCGGGAGCAATATCGGGTTCTGCTGTGGTAAAAATCATTGAAAATAACCTACAGCACCCACTAGAAATGCTCAGTAAATTAACGGCATTTGTGGCAAATATGAAAGCTGCCACACAAAAATAGTTACCTTAATTTATTTTCTTCATTGTGTCAGAAAGCCATCCATATTTTGATGGCTTTTTTATTTCAAATAGCCGTTAATGCATTCAATGGTTTCTGTCAAATTTCCACTTTGCGGATAATATTTAAAATATATTAGGTAAAGTTACTCAGGCTAATTTAGTTTAAATATCCATCTTGATATTTAATTATAAAATTAATTTTGCACTCTGATTATTGGTCTTTTTTGATATTGTAAACTTAATGTTAAATAAAATTTAATTAATTTAACATTGAGTTTTCTGCTTATTATATTCTCTATTCTCTAAAAACGAAAAATCCGGGAATAAATTCCCGGATTTCTTTACTGCTTTCTAATCCATTAGCGAGCAAGAATAAACTTGCCGAAGTCCTTAAGAAATTAGAAGCGGTAACCCACACCAAACATAAATACAAATGGGTCTAAACGAGTATCAACTTTAACGCGGTCTTCACCTGCTTTGAATTTAACGTCAGTGTCAATATTCATCCACCAAACAGAGGCGTTTAACATCCAGTTTTCATCAAGCATGTAGTCCATACCTGCTTGCGCTGCAAAGCCCCAAGAGCTTGACAGGTCTAGGTCAGACAGACCGGCTTCTTTACCAGTACTATTAAATTTCTCATCAAAGAAGAACGTATAGTTCAGACCTGCACCTAAATAAGGACGCAGTTTATCTTCTTTGCCACCGAAGTAATATTGAGCCATCAGAGTTGGTGGTAAGTGTTTAACTGTTGCTATATTTCCTGTTGGGCCAGTACCAACTTTATGCTCAAAAGGAGTCGCTGCCAATAATTCCACACCAATATTATCGGTGATCATATAACCGAAAGTTAAACCTAATTGGGTATTATTATTTGCATCAAAATGACCTAAATTCGCATTGCCCAGTTTAACATCGTCCCCGCCAACATTTGGTCTTACAGTAGCTGTACCTGCACGGAATAAAAAGTCGCCAGCTTCATGAGCAAATGAAGCCGCTGGAGCTAAAGTTGCAGCAGCCAATACAAGCGCAGTGAGTTTTTTCATTGTCAATCCCATTCCTATGTTTATTATTTAGCAAAAATATAGCCTATTCTTAAATTTAATATTCAAATCAAGATCACATCTTTTGCTAATTTATATATTTCTTAATAAAGCTGAGTTTATTATTCCATTACTGGTTTTTTCTATTTTGATTTGAATCAATTTTCATGAAATAACTATTAAAATAAAAAATGATTTTATATTAATGGCTAATTAAATCACGATTTAAATATATATTTAAAATACACCTTTAAGATTATTCTTTATTAATAGTGATACACTCATTTATGGTGTAGCACACTTATTTAGGCTAACTCCCAGACTTTTCTTATCTTTCTCTACCTATACGTCCGATACTCAGTTACAATCACCGTCAAATTTTTATTCCGTTTGTAGATAGGAGCAGTTACATGTCCATTTCGGCCAACTCACTCTTTCGTGACAGCATCAACTTTTTTAAAAACCAGTTGAATGGCCTCTTCACCATTGTGTTAATCGCCACCGCAATCAGCGTGATTGTCTACGCAATGTTAATTCCTAATGAACGGATGATTGGCGTGTTACTTGAAGCGCAGAACCAGCTACTTGATGCGGGCAATGCTGGGTTACAGAATTGGGTACTGAACTTACCTGAAGATGAGAAAAACAGCATTCTACGTGTGTCTATGGGCTTGATTTTATCCGTAGCATTGGGAAGCTTGGTCCTGATGTGCGGCGTGCTCTCTTATATCGCCAATTTATCTCGCGGTGAAGCCGTGAACGGGACTCAAGCATTAGTTTCATCATTACCTAAAGCCCCTGCGATGTTCCTGCTGCTGATTATCTGTTCCTTATTAATTCAGCTGGGTATCACCTTGATGGTACTTCCTGGTCTGATTTTGGCGATTGGCTTTTCTCTTGCCCCTGCCATTTTAATGAATGAAAAAGTGAATCCGTTTAATGCCATGGGCAGAAGCTGGAAGTTGGCATTTGCCAATTGGCGTATCGCCGCCCCAATGATTTTAATTTGGATGGCAACGCAAATGTTAGTCAGCATGCTGTTAAGCAGCCTGCAACTAAATCACATTGTGGTCAATGGTATTTCATTCCTGATCAACAACATGATTGCCGCTTTTGCCTTAATTTACTTTTTCCGTTTATATATGCTGAGCAGCAAAAACTCATAAATAGAAACAGATTTAATGATCAAAAAGGGCGTCTCTTCAAAGTGACGCCCTTTTGTTTTTCATCCTATCGATACCATTACTCTGACAACTTACTATTGACGGTTCCTTCCTCGCTCTCCTTGCGTTCTTCAACACTTTTTTGCTGAATATGCTGCTTACTCTGGATCAAGCGGATAGCGAAATAGATATCTGGCACCACCAGTAAATCATCATCAGAACGACTAATTTTATTTTGTGATAACCAACGGTTTAGGGATGTCCGTCGCCCTGCTAGCACCAGCGTGACCCCTTTCGCTTTTAATGACGTCACGAGCTCGTTAAGTGCCGAAAATACACTCACATCGTTATGGGTAAAGCTGACCGCTGCATCGACAATGACCCACGCCGGACGTTTACGTTCGCTATCTATATGCTTATTTAAACGATCTTTAAAATAGTTCACATTGAAATAGGTCAGCGGTGAGTTAAAACGATAAATCAGCACGCCTTCAACCGCCTGAATATCATTATCCGGGTTCATTGAGTGCAACATACCCTGCTCGTCAACACCCAATAACTGATCTGTCGGGCGGAATATCACCCGCAAAAATTGCAGCAAACCTAACAACACGGCAAAGCCCACTCCGCTGATCAAGCCGACCACTAACACCGCGCATAAAGTAAAAACGCATAAGAAAAAGGCTTGTCGGTTACGTTTACGCATTGCATAAATGCTGCGAAAGCTGATCAGTGAAAATGTCGAGACCACCAGCACCATACCTAATGCGGGCATCGGAATATAACCCAGCAGATCCATTGAAAACAGCAATACCACCAAAATAGTGAGCGCAGCAATGACCGATACCATCTGCGTTTTACCGCCCATCATATCGTTCACAGCAGTTCGGCTACTGGCCGCACTCACAGCAAAACCTTGAGATAATGCCGAAGCGATATTCGCCATGCCTAAGGCGCGGAGCTCTTGGTCAGCATCCACGGTATAACCATTTTTACTGGCAAAGCTTCGCGCCGTCATCATAAAGCTCACAAAGCTGATAACTGCCAAGTTTAAGGATGGCGTTACCAAATCCCGCAATAAGCCAGGGTTAAAATCCGGTGCCGCTATCGAGGGTAATCCATTACCAAGATTACCGACGGTGCTAATGCCATATTGCTCAAGATTGAAAACAATGCTGGCGCTCGTTGCCAAGACCATCGCAATTAACAGTGATGGCCACTTGCTGCGTATCCGTTTGATAACCATCGTCACAGTAAGTGTTAACACCGCCACCGTTAATGTCGGAATATGAGTTTCAGGTAACGCAAGCGGCAATGCCACTAAACGCTCAATAAACCCGGAAGGAAGGGAATCAATACCGAAAATTTTACCTAGTTGACTGACAATAATAGTTAGCGCGACCCCATTTAATAATCCTTGTAAAATCGGCCCCGATAAAAAATCCGCAAACATTCCCAGACGAAAACGTGCCGCAATCAAGCACCATATTCCCGTCATTAAACTCATTACAATAATTAATTGCCAACGGGTATTCTCATCCCCCATCGCCAAGGGCGCAACGGCAGCGGCGATCACCGCACAAGTTGCCGCATCTGGTCCAATGATTAATTGTTTCGAGGTTCCAAACAATGCATACATCAGCATCGGTAAAATACAAGCATATAGTCCGACAATGGCATTGATCCCCATGAGTTCAGCATAAGCAATTGCCACAGGCAGCGCCACGGCGGCGACCGACAACCCCGCTTTCACATCCGGTCCCAAGTTCGCCAACTGATATTGGCTAAAGGTTTGTAAACCGGGCATCAGATTAAATAATCGCGCCTTTATCATGGGAAAAAATCTCTAAAAATTAATCAGTTAATTTCTTGTGTAGACTATTTATATCCGAACTATTAAAGTTTATCTAGGACTAAGTCAAATAAGGGTAAAATAGTGCAAATTTGATTGGTTTGCAGGCTTAATTCTTGGTAAAAGAGAGCAAACTTTTAACAATCTGCGCAAAATCAGTTAAACTACGCCACTATGTTTAAGTTGACTCTGTTTGAATTAACTATATTTAAGCTGACTATGTTCACATTAAGGATCTGAATCCACTGTTATGAAACAACTTATTGATTTTATTCCTTTGGTTATCTTTTTTCTCTTCTATAAGCAATACGACATTTATGTTGCTAGTCAGTCATTACTGATAACCACCCCAATTTCCTTATTAGTCACTTACTTCATTTATAAAAAAGTGGAAAGAGTGGCAAAAATCACCTGTGCGATTGTGATGGTATTTGCAGGGTTAACGGTGTTATTTCACAGCGCCGACTTTATCAAATGGAAAGTCACCATCATTTATGCTCTTTTTGGTATTGCTCTATTTGCGAGCCAATGGTTTACAGAAAAACCGCTCATCCAAAGAATGCTGGGCAGCAATCAAGAAATTAAATTAGCGGATAGTTATTGGTTAAAATTAAATACCGCTTGGGGTATTTTCTTTATTGCTTGCGCTGTTATTAATATTTACGTGGCATATTGGATGGCTGAGAATGTTTGGGTCAACTTTAAAGTGTTTGGATTGACGGCTGGTACCTTAATTTTCACGATCCTTAGCGTGGTATATATTTTCAAACACATGACTAAAGAACCTCAGGCGGAAAAGCCAGAAGAGTAATTTATTTCTTCGGATTATTATGATGATAATTAAGCTGCGCACTTTCGCAGCTTTTTTATGCCTATCACAGTGATTTGTTACAATTATCTGTGACTGGATGTACTCTAGCGGTTTACTATACTTATGTTTGTTTGCTATAAATGAGCAACAAAATCATAGTGTTTAATTCCTTTTAATAAAGAGTTTGATATGCAATTACCTAACGGTGAACTCGTTTTACGTACTTTGGCAATGCCTTCAGATACCAATGCGAATGGCGATATTTTTGGTGGCTGGCTAATGTCTCAAATGGATATTGGCGGCGCGATTTTAGCAAAAGAAATTGCTCTGGGTCGCGTAGTAACAGTGGCAGTCAATGGCATAAAATTTCAAAAACCAGTTGCTGTTGGTGATGTTGTTTGTTGTTATGCTCGCTGCTTAAAAACAGGAAAAAGCTCCGTCACTATCAATATTGAAGTGTGGGTGAAAAAAGTGGCAACCCATCCTGTAGGTCAGCGTTATCAAGCTACTGACGCGGTATTTACTTATGTGGCGGTCAATGATGACAATACGCCTCGTGCATTACCTGAAGATAAGCAACACTTCGAATTAGAAAGTTCGCAGCCTCAAGCTTAATCGTTCATATACAGTAAGGGCGCTTCATAAGCGCCCTTTTTTGATCCCGATATTTCCTAGCATTTAAGCTTGGCTCACTGTGCCATCCACTTTGAAATAAATTTCAGTGGTATAACCTTTCGCTGGCAGCTTTTCATATTTCCAACGGTTCATTGCACGCTTCACATCACGCTCAAACATCCCTTTAGGTGAAGCTTCAACAAACTCAATATTTTGCACTCGCCCATCTTCATCGATGTCATAGCGTACTTTCACATAACCATTTTTTCCTAAGCGACGAGCGCGATCAGGGTATTCAGGTGCTTGTTTACTTAATGCTTTTGGACCACGCTGACCTGTGGATTGGTTAGATGCTGTTGCATTATTTTTGACGTTAGTATCAGTTCCGCGCGTGTTGGTGACTTCTTTTGGCGTAGTATCTGTATTTGTGGATGGCGTTTTGTTCATCGCCAGTTGTTTTTCAACAGGTTTAACTGGCTCCTGAACTTTTTTCGGCTCTTTTTTAGGTTCTTTTTTCGGTTCAGGTTTCTTTTTTACTTCTGGTTTTTTCTGCGGTAAGACTATCGCTGGTTCAACAATAGGCTCGGGTTCAATGATAGGTTCAGGTTCAACCACAGGCTCTGGCTCTGCCTGTGTTTCAGCTGGTGGAGTGGCGGCTGGTTCAGCAAAAGAAAGCATTGCTATCGAGATTGGCTCCTCAGGTTGAGGAAATTTCGGTTGATTAAAAATCCATGCCATTGCCAAGCCCGCATGAATTGATAATGAAACAGCAATGATCACTAACAGTCTGATACCACGCATATGCAATTTTTACCCTACACCGTTTTACTTATTGAATATGGCTAATAGTTTAAATGCAAATAGCAATCATATTCAATAAGGTTTAGCGAACAAAGTTAAAAATGTGAGTATAAACGTGAATACCCTTACTCAATCCACTGTGTAAATAACAGGGAATGACGGCGTTTATAGATGTCCATTTTGCGGAGCGAATAAATGTGCATATTGCGGCGAGAGTGTCTTTCTAACCAACGGCGACGGCGGCGAACGACTTGTCTTAGCATTCTCCAGCGACCCACTTCTTGCCTACTGCGTCTCATCTTTTTAATCCTTATCAGGTGTATGTTCGTAACAGCGAAATATTATATGCCTTTGCTCACGAGAACCAAGTGGAAGTTATCAAAGTGTTGATGAAATTTACCCCGTAAAAGAGAGGTAGATTCATTGAATTTGTCATTAATTGCACTTTTATCTATTTAACTCAGTTTTTATTCAGAACTTTTACTAAATTCTGGTATGTTTATTCTTAGTCTATATTTAATAAGACATATTTTCTTTTTTCGACTCTTTTTCTCTCTGTCAGTGAGGCTTGTTATCCATTATGGCAACCGTCTACACCTTAATGAGTTGGTTACTGTTTTTCCTGTATTGGTTAATTGTTGCTGGGGTTACTGTTCGTATCCTCGTCACACGTCGCCCCGTCACTTCGGCGATGACATGGTTACTGATCATTTATATCCTGCCTCTGGTGGGGATCATCGCGTATGCGGCATTTGGTGAGCTCCATTTAGGTCGACGTCGTATCGATAAAGCCCATCAAATGTGGCCATCGGTTGCCACTTGGCTGGAAAATCTACGTCTCTCCAAACACATTTTTGCTAATGATAACAGCCCCGTTGCGGAGCCATTATTCCAACTGTGTGAGAAACGCCAAGGTATTGCAGGCGTCAAAGGCAATCGCATTCAATTACTGACCACCAGCGAAGACTCACTAAAAGCCATTGCCAATGATATTAATAATGCCAAGAACTCTATCGAAATGGTGTTCTATATTTGGCAGCCAGGTGGGCTTGTCGATGAAGTCACCGAAGCCCTTCTCAATGCGGCAAAACGTGGTGTTAAATGTCGCATTATGGTGGACTCCGCAGGAAGTTGGCATTTTTTCCGCAGTGATTATCCCGATAAAATGCGTGCCGCAGGGATTGAGTTTGTCGAATCTCTAAAAGTAAACCTTATGCGTTTTTTCCTGCGCCGCATGGATTTACGTCAGCATCGCAAAATCGTTGTGATTGATAACTATATTTCTTACACCGGCAGTATGAACATGGTGGATCCTCGCTACTTTAAACAAGATGCGGGGGTCGGTGAGTGGGTAGATATTTTAGTCCGTATGGAAGGTCCGGTAAGCACCACATTAGGGATTGTCTACGCCTTTGACTGGGAGATGGAAACCGGACAACGCATTTTACCGCCACCACCAGATAGTAATATCATGCCGTTCGAGCAAGATAACGGACATACCACCCAAATGATTGCATCAGGCCCTGGGTTCCCTGAAGAACTTATTCAGCAATCATTAATGACGGCGATGTTCTCAGCTCGTAAGCAGCTGATCATGACGACCCCATACTTTGTCCCAAGTGATGATTTACTGCATGCCATTTGTACCGCAGCTATGCGCGGCGTTGATGTCAGTATCATCATGCCACGCCATAATGACTCTTTCTTGGTTCGCTGGGCAAGCCGCTCTTTTTACACGGAATTACTGGAAGCTGGCGTAAAAATCTATCAGTTTGAAGATGGATTACTGCACACCAAGAGTGTCTGTGTTGATGGGGAATTAAGCTTAGTCGGTTCAGTGAACTTAGATATGCGCAGTTTATGGCTGAACTTTGAAATCACGGTCGTGATAGACGATAAAAGTTTTGGTAGCGATCTGACGCTGGTTCAGTATGATTATATGGCTCGCTCTACACGTTTAGATATTGAAGAATGGGAACAACGCCCGTTCTGGAATCGTGTAATTGAGCGTCTGTGCTATTTCTTTAGCCCATTATTATGATAGCTATTATCACCATTGCTTAACCGTTAGGAAAACGTCATGAGCCAGAACCCAAGTATTAACTTAATCGATGAAGATGAAATCATTGAAATTGCCTATGACCTTTTCCTTGAAGGTGCGATGGATAACTTAGAGCCTGCCGACCAAGTGATTTTCGCGTTACAGTTTGAAGAGTGTGGCGCAGCTGAAATTGTGCCATTTAGTCAAGATTGGCATATTCTCGCCACCCAAGGATTACCTTTAGCGCAAATGAGTGAAGTGGTGATCGGGCTTGCTAAAAGCTCAGAGGATGAGATTGACGATATCTTTGCACGAATTCTTATCAGCCGAAACCCTAAGCACCCTTTCCAACATATCGAATGGAAACAGTAAGCAGAAATAAAAATGGGGGAAATATTCCCCCACCTTTTATTTCCCCATCTTTTATTAAGCTTTATTCTGCTAAATCCAACTGCAAGTGATGCTTCTTAATATAGAGACGCAGATTATTGCGAATATAGTCACTCTTATCTAATGGGTATTTTTCCCACGCCGCCACAATATACGGTTCCACCCCGTCGACAAACTCAGGGGAACGCGCGACAGCTTGGATCGCGGTTAATGCAACTTCACTCTTATCCGCAATCATATATTCAAAGTAATTAGCAACCTTTTGGCTAAAATTGACATCATGGGAAGCCGCATACAACGCACTGACGGCAATCTGACCATCCGCATGATTAAATAAGTGTTGGAAATCTTCCACTTTGACCGCTTGCAACTCCTTGAGGATATACCCCGCAAAGCTCACCGTATCTGCATGTTCGCACTGTGCTAATTTGGCTAAAATAGCCGATTGAAACTTCGCTAAATCCGCTTTTTGATACCAATAAATCAGCTGTAATCCACGAGTGACTTGCGCAGGATCTTGGCTCTCAAGCGCTTGGGCTAAATAATCCGATGATGCAGCAACGGAATATTTTGCTAAGACTTCCAGTGCCTTCACATGGTAAACGTTGAGTGTTTCGTTATCTAATATACGAGTGAGTTGCTCAATACCCTTTTCCGATAATGACGGTAACTTTTTCAGTCCTTCTAGTGCTACCAGCTTCGTCTTTTCATTATCCTCATGATGAAATAGGTTGAATAACGTGGCTTCATTGCCGCCCATTCGATGCCCAAACCAGCCTGTATCATATTGCTGAATAATTTCATCCAGCCAGCGCTCATACCAATCCAAAAAGTGGCTTTCATAAGCAAACTGATACGGTGTTGGTGAGTCACACCATTCATGGGTATAAACCAGTCGCCCAGCATATTTGCCCGTCACCACCAGCAGGATGTCATATGTACAGCCGCAAGTGCCAAGGTAAAACAGCCCTTGGTGAAGCAAATTTTCCCGTGAATCGTACTCTTCATCACTGCAATCTTCCGCTAAGTAGCTGAGTGTTTGCCACTCTTCATCGCTCATGGTTGGGCTAAGTACGCAAGGTAATGCCACCGAATCATAGCGATTTTCACTGTCTTCAAAGCGTTCTATACCGTAATAAGGGCCTGCACCGCCATTACCCAATTGCGTCATAAACTGCACATATCCTTGGGGTAATTGCACGCCAGTACGTCGTTGCCATTGTTCTACCTGTGCCATATCCAAAGGTGGATTGAACTGATAATGGTGGCTGTCCGCTCCGAACAGCTCTTCATCGCTGTCCATTTGCTTAGCAAGGGGGAGTTTTTGCTGAATACGTTGAATTTGGTCATCCGCATAACGCTGGTTGATGGCTTGCCATGTTTGATGTATTTGGTGGATCTGCTGCAAGTGGTCACTCATTAATGGTTACTGTCCTATCAAGTTTTAATTATTTATTTTTAATATCATCGCTTTTAATTTCGCTGCCTTTAATATCATAGCTAACTGATTATTTTAAGTAGCAATTAGGTTTGAATTCTCTGAAAATTGTTTCGTATAAAAAAGGCTCCGCTTTATAAATGATAAAGGGAGCCTAATACAACAATAAAACACAAATCTTACCGATTACAGTGGATCAATTTTCAAACAAGACACTGCGTGCTTGAAACTTCCTTCGAGTAATGGGCGGGTTTTGGCGCATTCTGCATCAGCGCTTGGGCAGCGTGTTCTGAATACACAGCCTGAAGGCGGATTAATGGGCGATGGCAACTCCCCTTCAAGCAGCTCAATTTGCTTATTTTTTTCCTTATCTGGATCCGGTACTGGCACCGCAGACATCAATGCGCGGGTATAAGGGTGCAGCGGGTTGTTATACACTTCATCATAAGTCCCCAGCTCTACGGCGTGCCCTAAATACATCACTAATACGCGGTCAGAAATGTGTTTTACCACCGCAAGATCGTGAGCAATAAAGATCAAGGAAAGCTTCATTTCCCGCTGAAGTTCTTGCAGTAAGTTCACCACTTGCGCTTGAATGGAAACATCCAGCGCAGACACAGGCTCATCACAAATCACCAATTTCGGCTCTAAAATCAGCGCCCGTGCAATCCCAATACGCTGACATTGGCCACCAGAGAATTCATGAGGATAGCGGTTGATCAGGTTCGGCAATAAGCCAACTCGCATCATCATTTTCTTTACTTTTTCAGTAACTTCTTTTTGTGGCATCTTCGGATGATAGGTTTTTAGTGGCTCCGCAATAATATCTCCAATCGTCATCCGTGGGTTTAAGGATGCCAGTGGATCTTGGAAAATCATTTGGATATCACTACGCACAGTACGCCACTGTTTGTCGTTCATGGTGAGCAAGTTTTGCCCTAACCATGTCACCGTGCCGCTAGTGGATTTAACCAAACCAATTAATGCACGCGCAAATGTGGATTTACCGCAGCCAGATTCCCCTACCACGCCCAAGGTTTCCCCTTCGTATAAACGCAGTGTCACCCCATCGACGGCTTTTAAACTTTTATCCGGCTGCCAGAACCATTGTTGTTTATCTCTAATGGAAAAATGCACTTTTAAGTCATTGACTTCCAGCAGCACCTGCCTATTTTCTTGGCTCATACTAATTCCTCCACAGGCTTAAAGCAGGCACGTAAACGTGATTGTGCAAAACTGGATAATTGAGGCTCTTGCTCTACACAGTGCTGGTTTGCATATTGGCAACGCGGCGAGAACGGACACCCTTTTGGTAAGCGTAATAAGTTTGGCGGATTGCCTGGAATCGTGGCTAAGTTATCATCATCACCATCTAAGCGTGGCACTGCTGCTAATAAACCCAGCGAATATGGATGAGATGGCTGATAGAAAATATCTCGCGCGCTACCATACTCCATCGTGCGCCCCGCATACATCACGAGTACCTTGTCACACACACCGGCGACAACCCCTAAGTCGTGGGTAATTAAGATGATCGCGGTATCAAATTCCTGCTTCAGTTCATTCAGCAAGGTCATGATCTGCGCTTGTACCGTAACGTCCAATGCGGTTGTCGGTTCATCAGCGATCAGCAATTTTGGTTGGCACAATAGCGCCATCGCAATCATCACACGCTGGCGCATCCCCCCTGAAAACTCATGGGGATACATATTCATGCGTTTACGAGCTTCCGGCATTTTTACCGCATCCAGCATGCGCACAGATTCTTCAAAAGCCTCTTTCTTGCTCATCCCTTTGTGCAGCATCAACACTTCAGATAACTGCGTACCGATTTTCAGGTATGGATTGAGGGAGGTCATAGGGTCTTGGAAAATCATGGAGATCTCTTCCGCACGCATGCGGTTAAGCTCTTTCTCCTTGAGGTTTAAAATCTCACGTCCATTAAACATAGCGGAGCCACCTACACGACCATTTTTTGCCAGTAACCCCATCAAAGCAAAAGCAGTTTGGGATTTACCCGAACCGGATTCCCCCACAATTCCCAGTGTTTCCCCTGCACTCAATTCAAAATTGAGTTTATTTACCGCGGTCACATCCCCATCTTGGGTAGCAAATGTGACGTTTAAATCCTGCACTGATAATAAAGGGCTTTTGCGTGTTGAATGTTCCATAAATTAGCCCCTTAGCGATCTTTCGGGTCGAGGGCATCACGTAAGCCATCGCCGATAAAGTTGAAACAGAACAACGTGATAACCAAGAACCCGGCAGGGATCAGCAGTAACCACGGTGTGACTTCCATAGAGTTAGCGCCATCACTGAGTAAAGCCCCCCAGCTACTGAGCGGCTCTTGAGTTCCTAAGCCAAGGAAGCTTAAAAATGACTCAAACAGAATCATACTTGGAACTAATAATGATGCGTAAACTACAACCACACCCAGTACGTTAGGGACGATATGACGCAAGATAATGTGGCGCGTGCTGACACCGCAAACTAATGCTGCCTCAATAAACTCTTTGCGTTTTAGCCCCAGCGTTTGCCCACGGACAATACGCGCCATATCTAGCCATGACACCATCCCAATGGCGACGAAAATCAGCAGGATGTTGGTACCGAATAACGTCACTAACAAAATAACGAAGAACATGAATGGGAAGGAGTTTAAAATTTCCAGTAAGCGCATCATGATAGAGTCGACTTTACCGCCCACATAACCTGCCAGTGAGCCATATAAGGTTCCGACCACCACCGCGACTAATGCTGCCGCAACGCCAACCATCAACGAAATTCGCCCCCCAATCGCTACGCGCACAAGCAAATCACGCCCTGAGGCATCAGTCCCGAAATAGTGCCCGGTTGCCCAATCAGGTGGCGTAGACATCATTTCCCAGTCGGTATCGTCATATAAAAACGGCGATAACATCGGGGCAAAAATCACAAACATCGTAATACAAAACAGCACACACAGGCTGACAATCGCCGCACGGTTATGCATAAAGCGTCGTCTTGCATCTTGCCAAAGGCTGCGCCCTTCAATATCTAATTGCTCAGAAAAATTTTCCAGAGCTTCACTATTTTTGTTGTTTAATAACATAGTGTTTCTCCGGTCTTAGTAACGAATTTTCGGGTCGATGACGGCATACAGCACATCGACGATAGCATTAAAGGCAATGGTCAATACCCCAACTAAAATCGTTAAGCTAAGCACTAACGAGTAGTCACGGTTTAATGCGCCATTGACGAACAACTGTCCAATTCCCGGTAAGCCGAAAATGGTTTCAATCACCATGGAACCCGTGATGATCCCCACGAATGCAGGTCCCATATATGAGAGCACTGGCAGTAATGCAGGTTTTAACGCATGGCGGAAAATAATGGTACGCAGCGGTAATCCTTTTGCGCGCGCAGTACGAATAAAGTTTGAGTGCATGATCTCAATCATCGAACCACGGGTAATACGCGAAATACTGGCGATATACGCCAAAGAGAGTGCCACCATCGGTAAAATCATGTGCGTGACGTTACCACCATCCCAACCTCCACCGGGGAGCCATTTCAAGTGAATGGCAAAAATCAGCACCAAAAGTGGTGCCACAACAAAGCTTGGGATGACAACCCCCGTCATGGCAAATCCCATGACTGTAAAGTCCCATTTGGTATTTTGATTTAATGCGGCAATCACCCCCGCAGTAACACCAAATAACACGGCAACCACAAAGGCTGTGGCGCCTAATTTTGCAGACACGGGAAAGGCTTTCGCAACTAAATCGTTGACGCTATAGTCTTTATATTTGAAAGAAGGACCGAAATCCCCTTGAGAAAGTTGGAATAAGTAGCTGAAATACTGCTTATACATTGGGTCATTAAGGTGATATTTCGCCTCAATGTTAGCCATGACTTCGGATGGAAGCTTACGTTCACCAGTAAACGGGCTGCCCGGCGCGAGTCTCATCATGAAAAATGAGATGGTAATAAGAATAAATAAAGTCGGAATTGCTTCAAGCAAACGACGCAAAATAAATTTAAACATTGCCCTTTCCTACTTCTATTGCCATTAAGGCTAATGGCTGGCCCTCAAGGAGCCAGCCTGTTGTGATTAGTGCTTGATGATATACAGATCTTTAGTATGTAAGTTATCTAATGGATCTTTACCCGTATATCCACCCACGTATGGCTTCACTAAGCGGGTGTTCACATAGTAGTAGAGAGGCACGATACCAGAGTCTTTATCTAAGAGCTTTTCAGCTTGTTGGTACAACTCAGCACGCTCTTCGTCCGTTTTCACCTGAAGTGTTTTCTTCATGATGGCATCGAAATCTTTGTTTTTATAATGCACGGTATTGTTACTGCTATAAGAAAGCAGCATGTTTAAGAAGGATGACGGTTCGTTATAATCCGCACACCAGCCCGCACGCGCCACATCATAGTTACCTTGGTGACGACTATCTAAGAAGGTTTTCCACTCTTGGTTTTCCAGTTTCACGTCAGCGCCAATGTTTTTCTTCCACATAGATGATGCAGCGATCGCGATACGTTTATGTAAATCTGACGTGTTATACAGTAAATTGAATTTCAGTGGATTTGATTTGTTGTAACCCGCTTCTTCCAGCAACTGTTTGGCTTTTTCATTACGCTGCTCTTGGGTCATATTGGCATACCAATCTGGTTTTTCTGTCTTCATGCCGCTGGTAAACGGTGGTGTGAAGCCATAAGCCGGAATATCACCTTGCGCTTTCACTTTGTAAGTGATGACATCTCTGTCCATTGAAAGTTTTAATGCTTCACGAACACGCGGGTCATTAAACGGCGGTTTTTCGTTATTAATTTCGTAATAATAGATACAGAGATACGGGTTTACACGCAGCTCTTTTGGCATATTTTCTTGTAGTGACTTAAATTGTTCGATGGGTAAATTGCTATAGGTCATATCAATTTCACCACTGCGGTAACGGTTAACATCCGTGACTTCAGAGGAGATAGGCAGGAAAGTCACTTGGTCAATCACGGTGTTTGCGTTATCCCAATAAGTTGGGCTACGCTCTAAAACAATACGTTCGTTAACTGTCCAGTCTTTTAATTTATAGGCGCCATTACCCACAAAATTAGCTGGTTGAGTCCACTTAGCACCATATTTTTCGATTGTTTTTTTATTCACTGGCGACATCGAGGAGTGTGCCAATAATTTTGGAATATAAGGGACGGCTTCACTCAAGCTAATAACTAAAGTTTTATCATCCAGCGCTTTAATGCCCAGCTCTTCTGGCTTTTTCTTACCGGCAATGACGTCATCAATATTTTTGATATGTGCATACTGCAAATAACTCGCGTATGGGGATGCGGTATCAGGATCAGCGAGTCTGCGCCAGCTATAAACAAAGTCTTCGGCCGTGACAGGGTCACCATTTGACCATTTCGCGCCATCGCGAATTTTAAACGTCCACTCGGTGAAATCTTTATTTTCCCAGCTCGTAGCAGAGCCAGGTAAGATTTCACCATCAGGGCCAACAATCGTAATCCCTTCAAAAAGATCTCTTGCTAAAGCCGACTCTGGAACACCTTCAATTTTATGCGGATCAAGGGATTGAGGTTCAGAACCATTGTTGCGAACCATATTTTGTTTTTCAGCCAGTTCGACACCCGCTGGTACCACTGCACCATAACTTGTCGCCATCGTCCCTGCCATTAACCCAGCAGCAACGCTTAAAGCAACAAATGTCTTATTCAGTAATTTGCTCATTATTTTGGTTACTCCCATACTATTGTTTTGGTTGTGTTGTTGATGCATCTGCTTACTGAGTCAGTAAGCAATTATTTTGTTTATTACAAAATTATTAATTAGTAGAATTAATATATAACCGCTTAATATCCATGTGATCAAGAGGGTCTTCACCTTTAAATCCTCCGATTGTGGGCTTGATCATCCTTGCACTCACACGGTAATACACGGGAACTAGCGCAGATTCCTTATCCAACAGGGTTTCTGCCTGTTGGTAAATCTGTTGACGAGCTTGGTCATTCGGAGCCGTTAAAGCCTCTAATAGCAGTTGGTCATAGGCTTTATTTTTATAGGCCGCCGTATTGTTGCTGTTTTCTGATAGTAATGAATTCAAGAATGCAGAGGGTTCATTGTAATCGGCACACCATGTTGCTCTTGCAACCTGATAATTTCCTTCATGGCGATTTTGCAGTGTGGTTTTCCACTCTTGGTTTTGCAGTGTTACCTCTGCGCCAATATTTTTCTGCCACATGGATGCCGCTACAATCGCCTGCTGTTTATTTTGATCTGAGGTGTTATATAGCAAGGTAAACTTGAGAGGATTTTTGGCGCTATATCCAGCCTCCGCGAGCAACTCTTTCGCACGCTGATAACGCTGTTCTGGCGTGAGCTTTGCCCATTCTGGTACTGCAAAATTACCATTATGGATAAACGTTGGCGTAAAACCGTAAGCCACCGTCTGTCCTTGATCGATAATTTTATTAGTGATGGTTTCTCTGTCTAAACCTAACTTAATGGCTTCTCGTACTCGAGGATCCGTGAATGGGGCTTTTTGATTATTAATTTCATAATAAAACGTACACAGAAACGGACGAACATACAGTTCGTTCGGCTTCTCTGCTTTCATCTTTTTGAACAGTGTTGGGGGAATAGCCGAATTACTAATATCAATTTCCCCACTGCGATAGCGATTGTTATCACTGACTTCAGAGGTAATCGCTAAGAATGTCGCTTGATCGATCTGCGTTTTTTCGTCATTCCAATATAACGGATTACGTTTGATGATAATCCGCTCGTTGACCGTCCACTCATCCAAAACATAGGCGCCATTACCCACAAAGGAACCCGGTTGAGTCCATTTATCGCCGTACTTTTCAATAGCTTTACGGTTAACGGGTTTCATTGAGGTGTGGGAGAGCATATCGATAAAATACGGAACGGGATGACTTAGGGTGACTTGCAAATGTTTGTCATCAAGGGCTTTGACGCCCAACGACTCTTTAGGTTTTTGACCTTTTAAAATAGCGTCTGCATTTTCGATATAAGCATTTTGTAAATAACTGGAATAAGGCGAGCCGGTTTTAGGATCCGCTAAACGCTGCCAACTATATACAAAATCCTCTGCAACAACGGGAGTGCCATCACTCCACTTGGCATCATCGCGTAGGGTAAATGTCCATACGGTGTAATTTTCATTTTGCCAATGGGTTGCCATACCAGGAACCGCCACACCATTAATATCGTCGTAAACCAGCCCTTCCAATAAATTTAAAATAATATTGCCTTCAGGTACCCCTTCGACTTTATGAGGATCGAGTGAAGTCACTTCTGAACCGTTATTGACCACTATTTTATTTATGGATGTTTTATTTAATGGGGATTTATCGGGGATTGATGAGGCTTGAGCAGAAATCGCTAATGAAAAAATGAGACAGGAAAGTAAACTGTGCTTGGTAGTAAGTTTCATCGTTGCGCCTTCTCCATTTCATAGTTACGGTTTTACAGTTAATGTTTCAACGTATGTTGAACGACATTTGGTTCGCCTACACATTGTTGATTTACTACTGCTCTAATCACTGTTTCCTAAGCTTTTTTCTAATTTAATCACCAAAAGCTTTCCTTAACGGTGCAATTTTGTTCAGAAAGCTTATAAAAAAAAGTTATAAAAATCACATTTATTTAACATTTAAAGTTAGAGAGCCTATTTAAAAGGGGTAACACACTTTCTCAATCTTTAAATACTCAAATAAAAACAATTAGATAATAAAAAACCTTAAGTTACTCTTAAAATTTTCATCAACATTAATCCAAACATATCATTAACAATCTCTAATGAGAATAGTGAATAAATTTACGCAGCTCACATTTCCTTACTTTTTATGCCTGATTTTGCAAAAAGTGCGACACATAATCACATTTCAAATTTATCGCGTAGAGGAATTATTTTGATTGTAAAGGACGGTTTGATTGCACATAACAAGCCAAAATATTTGGGTGAATATTTTGAATTCGAAAGGAATAATGGAATGACGGGAAAGGCAGATGAGAATAGCCGTCTCGTAAGACGGCTAAATAACACTCACTATAAAAGTCCTGGAAATATGGCTTTAACACCCGTTACAGCGATTTCGATACCTAATGACATAAGTAGTAGCCCCATGATACGGGTGACAACGTTGATGCCCGTTTGCCCTAAGTAACGAACCAGTAAAGACGCAGAGCGGAACAACAGCCAACAGCAAAAAGCGAACAAAATACTGGTTAACGCTAAACCAATAAAGTTCTGCCAGCCAGTCCATCGCGATGACCAGACAATGCACGAACTGATTGCACCGGGCCCCGCCATTAACGGAAGCGCTAACGGTACCACCCCAATGCTATCGCGCACTGCGGTTTCTGTTTTTTCTTGTTTGTTCTGTTTGTCCTCACCAATTTTACCGCTGATCATCGATAGCGCGATGGTGACAATCAGAATTCCCCCCGCGATGCGGAATGAGTCAATTGAAATACCAAACAGCTGTAATATCGAGTCCCCCACCAGCAACGATGTACAAAGAATAATTGCGACTGATGAGTTGGCTATCGTATTAGTTCTATTGCGGCTCGCAACGGTTTGATAGTTTGTCATACTAATAAACACAGGCAGGATACCAACCGGGTTTACCAACGCAAATAGACCAATAAAAAATTTAATATAGCCTGATAAATCAAGTAATGTTGCGCTCACCCATTAATACCCTCATAAAATTCTTAAACAAGAAACGCTTACCTGAACTAATTTTATCACTGAAATCGCTAAAATCCTTAGTTAAAGAACAATTTTGTGCATCTTAGTAGAATTATTTATTGCAACTTATCTTAATGACCAAAAAAGAATGATTTATTCACCTCTTTTTAGCGATAAATTAATCATTTTTTTGCAAATCAATGAATCCCATAAAAACGGCATGCTGAATGGAGTCAGCTTGCATATTTTGTGATTTAGATCACTTTATTAAATTCCCTTTTTGTTAATCTAGTCTCAACTGATAAACGCGGTAATCAATCAGTTAATTTTTACTTTTTGAGCTATTTATCTGAGATTTATAAGCCAATTAGCATGGGCAGAAAGCATTATTATTAAGTTTATCTATACTGTTGTTTTGGGTGGTCGTTTTAGATGTTCTAGTCACAACAGCTTTTTTTAGATGCTTTGCTCATTGGCTTAAAAATTTTAACTTTATCAGGAGTAATCTATATGTCCGTAACAAACGTTACTGAACTCAATGAACTTGTTGCTCGTGTCAAAAAAGCTCAACGTGAATTCGCCAGCTTCTCTCAAGAGAAAGTGGATCGTATTTTCCGCGCCGCTGCTCTTGCTGCTGCTGATGCACGAATTCCATTAGCAAAACTCGCAGTTGAAGAGTCAGGCATGGGGATTGTTGAAGATAAAGTGATTAAAAACCACTTCGCTTCTGAGTATATCTACAACGCATATAAAGACGAGAAAACCTGTGGTGTTCTATCTGAAGACCCAACTTTTGGTACCATCACCATTGCTGAGCCGATTGGTATTATCTGCGGTATCGTTCCAACCACTAACCCAACCTCTACTGCAATTTTTAAATCATTAATTAGTTTAAAAACCCGTAACGCAATTATTTTCTCTCCGCATCCACGTGCTAAAATTGCGACTAACCGTGCTGCTGAGATTGTATTGAACGCGGCCATTGAAGCTGGCGCACCAAAAGATATTATTGGCTGGATTGACTCCCCTTCTGTTGAGCTATCCAATGCGCTGATGCACCACCCTGACATTAACCTGATCTTAGCGACAGGTGGTCCAGGCATGGTGAAAGCGGCTTACAGTTCCGGTAAACCTGCGATTGGTGTGGGTGCGGGTAACACGCCAGTTGTTATCGATGAAACCGCAGACATCAAACGTGCCGTTGCCTCTATCTTAATGTCAAAAACATTTGATAACGGCGTAATTTGCGCATCTGAACAATCTGTAGTGGTGGTTGATGCAGTTTATGATCAAGTCCGTGAGCGTTTCGCTACCCACGGCGGCTACCTGTTACAAGGTAAAGAGCTCAAAGCGGTACAAAATATCATTTTAAAAGATGGCAACTTAAACGCGGCTATCGTGGGTCAACCTGCATTTAAAATTGCAGAAATGGCGGGCGTTATCGTTCCTGAAACCACTAAGATCTTAATTGGTGAAGTCAAACTTGTTGATGAGTCAGAGCCATTCGCTCATGAAAAATTGTCCCCACTCTTAGCAATGTATCGCGCTAAAAACTTTGAAGATGCGGTAGAGAAAGCTGAACAGTTAGTGGAAATGGGCGGTATCGGTCACACCTCTTGTCTCTATACTGACCAAGATAACCAACATGACCGTGTCAGCTATTTTGGCGAAAAAATGAAAACGGCGCGTATTTTGATTAATACCCCTGCGTCTCAAGGCGGTATCGGTGACCTGTATAACTTTAAACTGGCACCATCTTTAACCTTGGGTTGTGGTTCTTGGGGGGGTAACTCCATCTCTGAAAACGTGGGACCAAAACATTTAATCAATAAGAAAACCGTGGCAAAAAGAGCTGAAAATATGTTGTGGCATAAACTTCCTAGTTCAATCTATTTCCGCCGTGGATGTCTTCCAATCGCTTTAGAAGAGATAGCCACTGATGGTGCGAAACGCGTCTTTATAGTGACTGATAGCTACTTATTTAATAATGGCTATGTTGATGAAATTGTCGATGTTCTGAAAAAACACCATATTGAAACCGATGTTTTCTTTGAAGTCGAAGCTGATCCAACATTATCCGTTGTGCGTAAAGGTGCTGCGCAAATGCAAGCCTTCCAACCGGATGTAATCATTGCCTTAGGTGGTGGTTCCCCAATGGATGCTGCGAAAATCATGTGGGTGATGTACGAACATCCAGAAACACACTTTGAAGAATTAGCGTTGCGTTTTATGGATATCCGTAAACGTATTCACAAATTCCCGAAAATGGGTGTGAAAGCAAAACTGGTCGCTATCACTACCACTTCAGGTACAGGTTCAGAAGTGACGCCATTTGCTGTTGTGACGGATGATAAAACTGGCCAAAAATACCCATTAGCGGACTACGCATTAACACCAAACATGGCGATTGTAGATGCTAACCTCGTGATGAATATGCCTAAATCCTTAACCGCGTTTGGTGGTTTGGATGCTGTGACTCACGCATTAGAATCTTATGTGTCTGTTCTGGCGAATGAGTTCTCTGATGGTCAAGCACTCAAAGCACTGACCTTGTTAAAAGATTATCTGCCAGCCAGCTACCATGAAGGGGCGAAAAACCCAGTAGCAAGAGAGCGTGTTCATAATGCAGCAACCTTGGCGGGTATCGCTTTTGCTAACGCCTTCTTAGGGGTTTGTCACTCAATGGCGCACAAACTGGGATCTGAATTCCATATTCCGCACGGTTTAGCGAACGCCCTATTGATTTGTAACGTTATCCGTTTCAACGCAAATGACAACCCAACTAAGCAGACCGCATTCAGCCAATATGACCGCCCTCAAGCACGTCGCCAATATGCTGAGATTGCAGACCACTTAGGATTAACCAAAGCAGGCGACCGTACTGGTGCGAAGATTGAACGCTTACTGGCTTGGTTAGAAGAGATGAAAGCGGATTTAGGCATTCCTAAGTCTATCCGTGAAGCGGGTGTTGCCGAAGCGGACTTCTTAGCTCACTTAGATAAACTGTCTGAAGATGCATTTGATGACCAATGTACTGGTGCTAACCCACGTTATCCGCTGATTTCTGAAATTAAACAGCTGTTACTGGATTCTTACTACGGCCGTGAATTTACTGAAAAAAGTGCAGAGCCAGCGGCACCAAAAGCTGAAAAGAAAAGCAGTAAAAAATAGTTAATCCATTGATGGCTTAGCCATTAATACATAAAAAAGGCTTCAAAAGATTTAGGATTTTCCTAACGCTTTTGGAGCCTTTCTCGTTATTTCGTCATCATACTTTATACTTATCTTAGGTGTCCATCTGGAAAAATATGCGATCCGCAAATTGATGCTTTCCAATCGACAATGACTTTTTCCTTTATTGTGGATTAATAAGCTGATATGAAAAAACTGGCTGGCGTTACCTACATACTTTTATTCATAGTAAGCTTTTTCGCTTACAGTGCTGGCTTGCGTTTGGAACAAACTCGATTAATCCTAAATAGCACTAAATCCAATGCAACATTTACCATTGTGAATGATGATTTGAACCCCTATCTAATTCAGACCTCTGTAACTGAACAACTTGAAGGTGCCAAATCCCTTTATTTTGCTGTGACACCACCACTGTTCAAATTAGATGCAAATAGTAAGTTTAGTGCCCATGTATTATTAAAAAATGAAAGGGAATTACCCGTAGATAGAGAATCTCTGTTCTTTTTAAATACACGAGCTATTCCCGCCCAAAAGCATCCTAATGAACAGAAAAATGACGCCAAACGCTCGTTTGTGACGAATATCGTGATTAAAGTCTTTTACCGCCCTAATCAACTGGCAGTGCCTAATAATGCGGTATTTCAGCAAGTAACTCTAGAAAAACAGGGAAAAAAATGGGTGTTTAATAACCCTACCCCCTATTATCTCACGGTGGTAAACCTCAAATATAACCAGCAAAACTATAGGAAAAGCCTGATCCTCAAGCCATTTAGTGATACTGAAATCACTGGTCTACAAGGTCATATTTCCCAAGCTAGTTGGCAGATGATTAATGATTTTGGTGGTCTCTCTGACATTATTATTTACCCACCAGTTAAGAATAAATAAGTCAGTAAACCCCCATTTGACTGGTGCGCTTTTCTCTATTTTTATTTTTATTGACGATGTTGGGGTTTCCTGCAATCACACTCGCCATTGATGATAGTTTGAAGTTTTCATTACAACGGCCGTTTTTAAATGCTGAAATGCTAAATTTCATTACACCCTACAGTTTCGAGTAAATTTGCATTTTTTGATTATATGATATGTGCCAAAGTGTGAAATTAAACTGGCATAAAAAGAAAGCCCCATGTTAAAAACATGAGGCTTATCAAATCTCACTCAATCCGGTTTTATTCAATGAACGCTGAAATTTTATCTGCCATACATCCCTTTTAAGAACTAGCGAGCTGAGTGTTCTATTAATTCATTTACTTTATTTGACAAAAATATCTTAATAATCTGATATTCCTATTTGTAAACTATATAACTCATTAATCTTAATTAATGATTATTTGAAGTTAAACGGTATTTTTTCAATTGCACCACTATTCATTAATTGAGCTTGCTTGATAGCGTCTGAGTAATGCTTTCGACAAACTGAAATATACTTTTCATTCCCGCCGATATCCACTTGATCCCCCTCATATACTGGGATGCCATCACCACCAATCCGTAAAACTTTATTTGCCTTACGTCCACAGTAGCAGACGGTTTTTAACTCAACGAGTTTATCTGCCCATGCTAATAAATATTGGCTTCCTGCAAACAGCTCTCCGGAAAAATCCGTTCGTAAACCATAACAGAGTACCGGAATGTCTAAATTATCGACGACATCACATAATTGCTCTACTTGCTGTTTTGTCAAAAATTGGCATTCATCAATAAGTACGCAATGTACTTTTTGAGCATTATTCTCGTTTTTGATAATTTTTGCCATATTCGTTATAGGCGAAAATAATAACGCATCCGCAGATAAACCGATCCGCGAAGATACCTTACCTTGACTGAAGCGGTTATCGATTTCAGCGGTAAAAATCAGCGTACGCATTCCACGTTCGTGATAGTTATAGGAAGATTGTAATAATGAAGTCGATTTACCCGCATTCATCGCAGAATAATAGAAATATAGCTGTGCCATTGGGCGGTTCCCTAAAAAATAATATTCGCGAATACTTTAGCATAAAGGTTTTTTAAGATTAACTTAAACCTATGTAGATAAGTAAGTGTATGAATTTCCATCCATCACTATGTTAAATTAGTTCCTTTAGATCACACATCATCTGTGTTGCAGACAATTAATCTCAAACTGATATTAACTTTATCTGGTATAGACATTGGCACATATTGCTAAGTTTATTCTGTCAAAAAAAGAAAATTTCCGTTAAAGACATCATTGATACATCGACAAACAAAAGGTAATGGTCATCACTAGGCTATTAATATAAATTTTAGTGGCATTTTCTAATTACCTTTTTTCATTAGTACCGTTATTGATAATAGAGCAATTTATAGCAACGAAAATTTTTATAATTCTTTTGTAAAAAAATTGCATTCGTTAAAGATAACTTTTAAACTACCAAAGTAATTTAGCTATTGCAGAATTTAAAATAGCACTCTATTATTACTGTACACATGCCAACATATAAAATTGAGACCAGGAAAATGAGCGAATCATTAAAAGCATTAAATAACATCCGTACGCTTCGTGCTCAAGCACGAGAAGTCACTTTAGAATCTTTAGAAGAAATGCTGGAAAAATTAACTGTCGTTGTTGACGAACGTCGTGAAGAAGAAAGCCAAGCTCGCGCTGAAGTTGAAGAACGTAATCGCAAACTGGAAAAAGTTCGCGAAATGATTTTAGAACAAGGCGTAGATTTAAATGACCTTCTGCAAACTATGGATTCTGGTAAAAGCACCAGCACTCGCGCTAAACGTGCTGCTCGCCCAGCAAAATATAAATATGTTGATGAGAACGGCGAAACTAAAACTTGGACAGGCCAAGGTCGTACTCCAGCAGTAATTAAAGTTGCAATCGAAGAACAAGGCAAATCTTTAGACGATTTCTTAATCTAATATTGATAACCTTCCAAATTCTAAACACCCTTTTTATAAGGGTGTTTTTATTTATAGTAGCCTTATTATTATCCATTTATCATCTCCTCTGTTTCAATCCCCCTCATCTATTTCTAATCAAAAATAGTGATACAAAATATACGTTAAAGTAAAGTTACGTAATCTAATCAAGTGATATTCTTTAATCTCCTCCTAGTCCACTACACTAATTAATTTACACGCCACACGGGTTATATCGATTTATATTATATAACTGACATTTAATGACACTTAAAATCTGAGTACTCCTTTTTACATATTTCTATAAAATGCCCATAAAAAAAGCTAACCATAAAGGCTAGCTTTTATCTGTACAACAAAGATTCGTATTTTAATTAGATTTCGATGATGAATCTAAATTAGCGGCTAACTCTTTAATCCACGCGGAAAAATCATTTCCTAGTGTATCGTGTTGCATACCATATTCTACAAAGGCTTTCATGTAACCTAATTTATTTCCGCAGTCATGACTTTTACCACATAAGTGGTATGCTTCAACAGGTTCCTTATTTTCCATCATTAATGCGATAGCATCCGTTAATTGGATTTCATCGCCAGCACCCGGTGCTGTTTTCGCTAATGCATCCCAAATCTTTTCGGATAATACATAGCGCCCTACAATAGATAAATTGGATGGAGCTTCATCACGCTTCGGTTTCTCAACCATACGGGAAATCGGTTTACTATCGCCTGGGTGCAAAGTCACACCGTTGCAATCCACAATTCCGTAGTTAGAAACATCGTCTTCTAGTACTGGCTCAACTAAAATTTGGCTAGCCCCAGTAGTTTCGTAGTGTTCTAACATCTCTTTGAGGTTAAATTTCGTTAAATCGGTGCTGTAGCGATCTAAAATAACATCCGGAAGGATTACGGCAAAAGGCTCATCACCCACCAATGGTTTTGCACATAAAATAGCATGACCTAAACCTTTAGCAATGCCTTGGCGTGTTTGCATGATAGTCACATGACTTGGGCAAATGGATTTCACTTCATCCAATAATTGGCGCTTAACTCGCGCCTCTAAGATGGCTTCAAGTTCAAAGCTGGTATCAAAGTGGTTTTCAATAGAATTTTTAGATGAATGTGTCACTAGCACAATTTCATTAATTCCTGCAGCAATACACTCATTAACCACATATTGGATTAAAGGCTTATCAACAACCGGTAGCATCTCTTTAGGAATGGCTTTCGTCGCTGGAAGCATACGTGTTCCTAAACCTGCTACAGGGATTACCGCTTTACGCACCTTGCGTTTGATCATCTCGAGAACTCCAAAAATTTAATAAGCACCGTTTATATTTTCAATAAACTATACTGGCGCGTTTTTAGTGCGCGCCAGTATATCAGGATTCATTATTGAATAAATAGAGATGGGCTCGTTTAGGATAAATAGAACCTAGATCCATTAAATAAGTGCATTATTTCTGAGCATAGGGATTAAACATTAGCTTGATTTTTTGATTCGAATTATGAATAAGACACTTCCAACTCTCACCTTGAAAGTCTAATCGATTTGAATGGTATGTTTTTAGCGTACCTAGCGGGACATTTCGCGCGAGATGGTAATGATGCTGCTCCGTCGTAATATTGGCTTCCAGTCCTGCACTCGCCAAAATCACATTTTTAGATTTGGTATTAAAGTAACCAAGTAACAATGGAAACTGACCTGAAAAGCCAGAATCTTCCAGTAAGTGATTTATTTGATTAATAATGTTATCAATTTGAGGTAATTTTTTATCTCGGTTGTTCACCGCACTCTTTAACAGGTCATTAAACACAACACGAATTAAAAACGCCGCCATCACCCCTTCTTGTGGAGAGCGTTCTATATCAATGCAATAAAATCCGATTTGCTCCTCAGATATTGCCGCGATATCCAACAGCAACCCAAAACGATTCGCTTCATTTAATTGTCTATAGTTTATCTTATAGCCATTTATAACCTGCGCGACTGGAGGCTGTAATTGTTTCAAGATGGCTAACATATCCAACTTGTCATTATTTAAAATGTTCGAAATATTCTGGATTTCATTTTCAATGAGTGTTTCAGAGTCATATTGCTCTGGATACAGTGCCGCATGAATCGTCACTTTCACTTCATCAAGGTTTTTTATTGGCTTTAATAAAGCATCTTTCGCACCAAGACGAAACATTCTATCTAATTGCGTGAAATCCGTGGTTGCTGAAATAACAATCACAGGTACATTAATATTACGATCCACCAGCTCCGCCATAAATGATTCACCATTCATGATGGGCATGTTGAGATCACAAAGAATGACATCGGGAATCACCTTTTGTTGCGTGATCAGCTCAAGTGCAAGCGCGCCGTTGTCAGCGATGTAGACTTCTGTTTCTAAACTTTCGAGGTATTCACGAAGAATAGTACAAAAAATTTTTTCATCTTCAACTATGAGTATTTTTCTATTTTTCATATCATACCTACCACGACAACCCTGGTTTCATAAGTAATATATTCTGACGCCAATAGTCATATTGTAAAATCATTAACGACTATATTTTTTAAGTATAGTTATTTTATCGAGAAAAGAATGAGCCAATCTTTAAAAAATAATTGTAGTTGCGGTCATCCTTTGCCGTTTGACCAATGCTGCTCTCCGCTATTGCTTGGGCTGGTTATTGCTGAAACGCCAGAGCAACTAATGCGCTCACGATACAGCGCTTATGTCCATCACAATGTAGATTACCTCATCAAAACATGGCATCCAGATTGCCAAGCACAAGAGTGGCGAGAAGCTATCTTAGATAGTTTTGAACAAACTGAATGGCTGGGACTGCGAGTCATTAGTTCTTCTCATGCTAAAAATCCTGACGAGGCTTATGTCGAATTTTCGGCTTGCTTTATTGATGAAAAAGCTGATCATAAACAGCTTATTCACGAACGTTCCCGTTTTCTTCGCATTGATGCACAGTGGTATTACATTGACGGAATAACACCAAAAGTTGGGCGCAACGATGATTGCCCATGCGGCTCAGGAAAAAAATTTAAGAAGTGCTGCGATAGTTATTAATTCTCTGTTTATCAATTCGTATATTCATTGCATAAATTACGATTAGCCTAAATTATTAGGCTTTAGTCAGTTAAGGATTAGACAGTTCCATGCAACACAAAAATGTACAGAAAAAAATTCTCAGAACCATTTGTCCTGATGCAAAAGGATTGATCGCTAAAATCACCAATATTTGCTACAAACACCAGCTGAACATTATCCAAAATAATGAGTTTGTTGATCACCGTACTGGCCGTTTCTTCATGAGAACGGAACTGGAAGGGATTTTTAACGATGAAACCTTACTGGCAGATTTAGATGATGCATTACCAGAAGGCTCTAAGCGTGAATTAAACTCTGCAGGACGTCGCCGCATTGTTATTATGGTCACAAAAGAGGCGCACTGCCTTGGTGATCTTCTGATGAAGAGCGCTTACGATGGATTAGATGTCGATATTGCTGCCGTTATCGGTAACCACGACACCTTGAAAAACCTTGTCGAGCAGTTTGGTATTCCATTCCATCATATTAGCCATGAAGGCTTAACGCGCGAACAGCACGATGAGAAACTCACGGCTCAGATTGATCAATATCAGCCTGACTATGTTGTCCTTGCTAAATATATGCGAGTGTTGACCCCCGCTTTTGTTCAGCACTACCCTAATCAAATTATTAATATTCACCACTCATTCTTACCGGCATTCATAGGCGCACGTCCTTATCACCAAGCTTATGAGCGTGGCGTTAAGATCATTGGAGCAACCGCTCACTTTGTGAATGATAATTTGGATGAAGGTCCAATCATCACGCAAAACGTTATCAATGTGGACCATACATTTACTGCAGATGATATGATGCGCGCAGGCCGCGACGTTGAAAAGAACGTACTGAGCCACGCTTTATATTGGGTATTGGCACAGCGCGTCTTTGTTTATGGCAATCGAACCATTATTTTATAATAGAGCGTATCGGTTATTCATTGTAGTAATTTGTTGATTTATCACGCATTGAGATTAAAAAATCAGCATTCAGACATTTTTTTTCAATTAATACTTTACAGGGGCGCGTCATTTGATATGATGCCGCCCGCTGTGAACGATTACAGCAATTCAAAATCTGGTGGGATACCCAAGCGGCCAAAGGGAGCAGACTGTAAATCTGCCGTCACAGACTTCGAAGGTTCGAATCCTTCTCCCACCACCATCTAAGCAACCTCTTTTCCAAGTTTATCAACTACCCCAATAAATCGATTTAACACACTTGAATGTGATTTTGATTTATAAATGTAACAGTCACTTTTATCCAAAATTCCATTTAATGATATATAAATCAGCGACTTATCAATCAACTCATCCTCAGGAAAGTGGTCAATAATCCCGATAAAATCACCGTCTTGAATGAAACTCTGACAACACCCAATATTATCCATCTGTCGTATGCTGGATTTATTCTCTACGGTTTCAACTTTAGCCAGCAAGTCACTCATCAGTGAGCTTTTATAAAATGAGGGATCGCATAGCCAAGTACTTTGTTGTAGTAAGACGACAACATCATGATTAAATTTCTCGTATAATTCTTTTCTGCAATAAATACCTAAAGGCGCATTCTCTATTTTTTTTTGTAATGAAAACCTTTCACTGATGACTAATTCAGAACTTAAAATTAAAGTATTTCCATCATAATCGACAATTTCATCTACCTCATCATAGTTAAATCTTAATATATTAACCTGTACATTATTCTTATGTGCTGCTTGATATAAATTAATTAGATGATTTTCCTTCCCCCAGTCATAATAAATATTAGCCTCATTGACAATATAACCAGAAAAATGTTTTTTCGTTATTTCTTTCTCCTGCAAGTAGAGATCTCTAAGATCGTTATAAAGTTCTTGGCCATCCTTAGTTAATGTCATTCCAAATTTTTCTCGTTTAAAAAGCCGTTTACCCAAACTCGTTTCAAAGTCTTTTATGGATTTTGCGATGGGGGGTGTCGTGCGATTCATCACCCTTGCAGCCTTGCTTAGCGAGCCATTCTCAACAACTGCCATAAACGCCTCTAATTTTCTTGAAAAGAACATATCTATGACCCCATTCTATTTATTGAAATGTAAACCAACATGATTATTTTAAATAACAGCATGTTGATTAACCCATAATCTTCCACATCAAATAAAAATTTAAATAAATTTTTTGATTTGATGATTAACAATATTTCATAAAAGTATTTTTATAATTTCCAACATAGCAAAGCAATATATTATATTGTTTCATTTGATTATTTTTTATTGCCCCACCATTAAATCACATTAAAATATAAATAACCAACTGACTTTAAATGAACTTTTCAGTAGTTGATTATAAAACTAACAAACATTTTTTAATTAACAGTCATAGATATATTATTATTAAAAATTAAAGTTCCCTAATAAATTATCCGCAATTATATAAACAAAAAATATTTAATAGTTACACTATTGTTAGCATCTGATAGAATCCCCTCAGTCATATTCAAAGCAATGGGTGATAAGTAACCATGAAATTTATTTCGTTCAACATTAATGGCCTAAGAGCACGTCCTCATCAACTGGAAGCGATTATTGATAAGCACCAACCTGAAGTCATTGGGCTACAAGAAACAAAAGTCCACGATGATATGTTCCCTTACGAGGAAGTCAGTAAATTAGGCTACCATGTTTATTTTCACGGTCAAAAAGCCCACTATGGCGTAGCATTACTCCTGAAAAATGAACCACTAGCCGTTAGAAAAGGCTTTCCAACTGATGATGATGAAGCTCAGCGCCGCATCATCATGGCTGATATTCAAACCAGCGAAGGGATTCTGACAGTCGTCAATGGTTACTTCCCTCAAGGGGAAAGCCGTGACCACCCAACCAAATTCCCAGCAAAAGAAAAATTCTATCGTGATCTGCAAGATTACGTAACATCAACGCAAACCGCGGATTCCCAATTGCTGATTATGGGTGATATGAACATCAGCCATACCGATTTAGACATCGGTATTGGTGAAGTTAACCGTAAGCGTTGGTTGAAAACCGGAAAATGCTCATTCTTACCTGAAGAACGTGAATGGCTGGATAAGCTACTGAGCTGGGGGCTTGTTGATACTTACCGTGAGCAGCATCCAGATACCACCGATTGCTATTCATGGTTCGATTACCGCTCCAAAGGCTTTGACGATAATCGCGGTCTGCGCATTGACCTTCTGCTGGCCTCTAAGAAACTCGCCAGCCGTTGTAGCGCAACGGGTATTGATTATGACATCCGTGGTATGGAAAAACCGTCTGACCACGCACCTGTTTGGGCTGAGTTCGACCTAACTAAGTAATCCTGAGTCTCTCTTTATAGGGCATAATCATATGCCCTATGCTTTCCCCTAGATATCCTTCCTACCCAAATTACTGCTTAGCGCGCTCAAGTTTAGAAATCCACTGCACCTAATTTGACGGTGATGATTTTTTCCCTTTACTCGCACTCGCTTTTTTCGTGCCCTTCTTTGCCCCTTTATTATTGGCAACAGGTGGCAATTCACGAAATGCGCGCAAGTTTGTGTATTGACGAGCTTGCTGAATTAAGTTGATTAACGTCTGGCTCAACGGCTCCATAAAATCATCGTAACGTGTCTGTTTTTCGCTGATCTGCGTCAGCCTTGATTCCCAGTGAGCCGTCATATCGGGCAAAGTCGCCATATCGGGTAAAACGTGGATCAGCGCGCGCCCTGCGGGGGAAGCGTGAATATAGCGCCCTTTTTTAAACAGAAATTGACGCTTAAACAGTAAATCAATAATCCCCGCTCGCGTCGCTTCAGTCCCTAAACCATCCGTTTCACGCAATACTTTTTTTAATGCTTTATCCTGCACAAAACGGGCGATCCCCGTCATCGCAGACAGCAGCGTTGCATCGGTGAATGGGCGAGGTGGCTGAGTTTGCCGTTCGACCACTTCCCCTCTTTCACATAAAAGCTCATCGCCTTTTTTCACGATAGGCAATGGCATGCCGTCGTTTTCCGCGTCACGTTCTTTCCCTCCTAACACGACTCGCCATCCTGCTTCCGCAAGAAAACGCGCTTTGGCATTAAACTTGCCGTTTTCAATGTCTAAATCGATAGTGCATTTGCGGTAAACCGCATCCGCCATAAATTGGATAATGTACTGACGAGCAATCAACTGGTAAACATTGCTTTCATTTTCAGTTAAACGCACGGAGGCTGTTTTAGCGGTCGGAATGATGGCATGGTGAGCATCCACTTTTTTATCATCCCAACACCGATTTTTCTTATCCAGTTCGGGTAATTCAAATTCAGTTAATGCGGGTTGGTGTACCGCAATCGCATTTAATACCGCATGACGCCCGGCAAAATGCTCGTCCGGCAAATACCGGCTATCCGAACGCGGATAAGTGATAAGCTTATGGGTTTCATACAGTTTCTGGCAAATATCCAGCACCTCTTGGGCACTTAAACCGTATTTTTTGGCGGCTTCAATCTGCAAAGCGGATAATGAAAATGGCAGTGGTGCAATCTCAGTTTCCTGCTTATCTTGGTATTGCGTGACAATCGCCGGTTTGCCTTCGATGCGAGAAACCACATGTTCCGCCAATGGACGATGAATTAAACGCCCTTCTTCATCTTGAAAATCAATGCAAGATTCACTTGGCTGCCAAATTGCCACAAAGCGCTCATCCTTTGGTGTGACAATATGCGCTTTAACTTCAAAAAAGTCTTTTGGTACAAAGTGTTCTATCTCTTCGTCGCGCCTAACCACCAACCCCAATACGGGAGTTTGTACGCGCCCAACAGAGAGAACCCCTTGGTAACCGCCCCGCTGCCCTAATAAGGTATAGGCGCGGGTCATGTTGATTCCATATAGCCAATCTGCACGAGCGCGGGCTAATGCAGAAACACATAACGGAATAAATTCACGGTTTTCACGTAAACGATCAATCGCTCGCTCAACAGCTTGAGGGTTCAAGTCGTTAATTAAGCAGCGCTTCACGCTTTTACGTTTTTCGGGATCAAGCTTGAAGTAATCCAGCACCTCATCCACCAGAAGTTGCCCCTCTCTATCGGGGTCTCCTGCGTGGACAACGACGCTGGCTTGTTTAAGGAGCGTGTCGATAGTGTTTAATTGTTTGGTTACTGCGGAACGGGGCTTCAATTGCCATTTCTCAGGAATGATTGGTAAATCTTGCAAGTTCCAACGGGCATAACGCGGATCATAAGCATCCGGTTCAGCCTGTTCTAAAAGATGCCCAATGCACCACGTGACCATCTGGTCATCGCCACATTGAATAAAACCATCCCCTTTACGGTGAGGTTTTGGCAGTACATCCGCAATGGCCCGTGCAAGACTAGGCTTTTCCGCAATAAACAAACGCATAGATTAATCGATCACTTCAATTAAAGGCACACCGCTTTGTGCTGGTAATAAGGTACCGACAGACTGTAACAAAACACCTTGCTGCTGTGCAATCTCTTTAATTTTAGCCACTTCCGATGGTTTAATCGCGATTAGAAGCCCGCCTGACGTTTGTGGATCACACAATAATTTGCGTTGTAGGTCGCTCATTGGTCCAATTAAGTGACCGTAGCTATCAAAGTTGCGTTGAGTTCCACCCGGTACGCAGCCTGCTTCAATGTATTTTTCCACATCAGCAAGTTTTGGTACTTTGCTAAAGGAGATCTGAGCACGAACACCAGAGCCTTCGCAGATCTCACTTAAATGCCCTAACAGACCAAAGCCCGTTACGTCCGTCATTGCCGTTACGCCTTCTAAAGGAGCAACAACCGCACCGAACTTGTTCATTTGACACATGGTTTCAGCAGCAAGGTGCGCATGTTCTGCTGCTAACACGCCTTTTTTCTCAGCCGTGGTCAGCACACCAATACCCAGCGGTTTGGTTAAGTATAGTTCGCAATCTGCGCTCGCTGCGCTATTTTTCTTCACGTAATCTGTGTTTACGACCCCTGTCACCGCTAAACCAAAGATAGGCTCTGGTGAATCAATGGAGTGGCCGCCTGCCAGTGAAATTCCTGCATCCGCACAAGCAGCACGCCCACCTTCAATCACTTCGCGAGCCACTTCTGGTGGTAATTTTGCAATCGGCCAGCCTAGGATCGCAATTGCCATAATCGGCTTACCGCCCATCGCAAAAATATCGCTGATGGCGTTCGTTGCAGCAATACGCCCGAATTCAAATGGGTTATCCACGATAGGCATAAAGAAGTCAGTGGTACTGATAATGCCGATGCCATTGCCTAAATCATAAACTGCGGCATCATCCTTGGTTTCATTTCCCACTAATAAATGAGGATCATGAAATTTAGCCTGCTCAGTATGTAAAATTTGCTCTAACACTTTTGGTGCGATTTTGCATCCGCAGCCAGCACCATGGCTATATTGGGTCAATCTAATTTTTTCTGTCATTATCTGTCTCTTTAGAAATGCTCTTTCTATTTAGAAATAGGACACAAAACCTGTCATATCAGGTTGTTGAGCTTTTGCAGGCGCTTTTAATTCTGGTGTGCCTAAATAAAGGAAACCGACGATATGGTCATTTTCTTCACAACCTAAACCTTCACGTACAATAGCGTCTTCCGTCCATGAACCTGAACGCCAAATACCGCCAAAACCTTGTGCTAAAGCGGCCATTTGCATCGCTTGCACGGTACAGCTTGCGGCAACAATTTGTTCCCACTGAGGCACTTTGGGATGATCTTTCACTTTCGCAATCACAGTAATGATGAGCGGCGCACGAAATGGTGCATTACGCGCTTTTTCTTCAACTTCTGCGCCTAACTTACCTTCTATAGCTGCTTTTTCAAGCAGTTGGCTGAAGCGAGCGATACCATCTCCTTGCATGATAACAAAGTGCCATGGCTTTAATGCTCCGTGGTCTGGCGCTCTCATTCCTGCGGTAAGAATATTATCGAGTTGTTCGCCTTGTGGCGCTGGAGTGGTTAAGCGTGAAGCTGAACGACGGTTCAACAAAAGGGTTAATGCATCCATATTGATCTCCGATTAAGAGTAAGCTGATGTAGTGCTCAGCAAAATAGAAATACTATCGGGCTATTGTACAACGCCCACAATGGTTTTGTTATGAATAATCCTGTATTACATTATTTGGTATCTGTCATCGTTTGATACTGTATAGGATTAAATCTATTGATTAATCTATCTATTAATCATCTGTCAAATAGATGATATTCTAAATCATTCGCGCGTCATCTTATGCCGCCATCTTGATTGATATCCTCACACTGGAGAAAAAATGCGACAACTCTGGGATATTTTCGCCACTGTTTTTAAGTTTAGCTGGCGAGTCATTAATTTCATTCGACAATTTGTTTTCAACGCAATTTTCTTCGTGTTGTTATTTTTAGTGATCGGCGGTTATTTTCTCTTGCAATCCGACAACGAGCCAGAAAAGAACTATTTTGGTGCACTGGTTGTTGATCTACAAGGGATTGTTGTTGACCAAGTCTCTTCCCCAGATCCTTTCGGACGTATGAGCCGCGAATTACTGGGTACCTCCAATAACTTAATGCAGGAAAACTCGCTATTCGATATCGTCGATACCATTCGTACCGCCGCTGACGATGACCGCATTACAGGTCTAATACTACGTTTAGATAATCTGGTTGGCGCGGATCAACCCTCCATGGCATACATCGGTAAAGCGATTGAAGAGTTTAAAGCCTCTGGGAAATCAGTCTATGCCATGGGCGATAGCTATACACAAGCTCAATATTATTTAGCGAGCTTCGCAGATGAAATTTATCTTGCACCCCATGGCGCCGTGGGTATTTACGGTTTCTCAACGGATACCCTGTATTACAAATCGTTATTAGAAAAACTCAAGGTAAGCACCCATATTTTCCGCGTTGGTACCTACAAATCTGCGGTTGAACCGATGATGCGTGATAATATGTCACCTGAAGCCCGTGAAGCTAACCTGCTTTGGTTAAATACCTTGTGGGATAACTATTTAGGCTCTATCGCAGAGAATCGCCAATCTAAAGCAGAGCAAATCTTCCCGGGCGCAGATAAGCTCATTGCACAACTTCGCGCCGCCAAAGGTGATACTGCGCAATATGCTTTACAGCAAAAATTAGTGGATAAGATCTACACCCGCGAACAAGCCGAAAATGTGTTCTCTAATCAGTTTGGTTGGAATAAAGAAGATAAAACATTCAATGGCATTAGCATCTATGATTACTCCACTAAAATTGCCGATACCAGCAACAGCGACGGCAATATTGCAGTCATCGTAGTACAAGGTGCCATCATGGATGGTCCGCAAACTCCTGGTATTGCTGGTGGAGAAACTCTCGCAGCTCAAATCCGTGATGCCCGTTTAAATGAAAACATTAAAGCCATCGTATTACGTGTTAATAGCCCTGGTGGAAGTGTCAGTGCTTCTGACCTGATCCGCAGTGAATTAGCCGCAGCCCGCACAGCGAAGAAACCTGTCGTCGTATCAATGGGTGGCATGGCCGCATCAGGCGGTTACTGGATCTCAACACCAGCTGACTACATCATTGCAAGCCCAAGCACCTTAACAGGTTCTATCGGTATCTTCGGTGTGATCAATACCTTTGAAAACTCATTAGAATCCATTGGCGTTTATACTGACGGTGTTTCGACTTCACCATTAGCGGGCGTTTCTGTCACTAAGGGGATCAGTCCTCAATTTTCCGATATGATGCAAATCACCATCGAAAATGGCTACCAAACCTTTATTGGCTTAGTCGCTCAATCTCGCCATAAAACACCAGAAGAAATCGATAAAATTGCCCAAGGTCGCGTTTGGATTGGTAAGGATGCGCTGAAGATTGGTCTAGTTGATGAACTCGGTGATTTCGATGATGCCGTTGCAAAAGCCGCTGAATTAGCGAAAGTAAAATCTGTCGAGCTGGATTGGATGCAACCTGAACTTTCCTTTATGGATCAGTTGATCCTTGAACTGACAAGCAACGTTCAAGTCATGATGCCTGATGCATTGCAAACATTCCTACCACCAGCGGTCGCTACTGATATTCGCCGCCAAGCTCAGTTTTTCTTAAAAATGAACGACCCACAAAACCGTTACGCATTTTGCTTAAACTGCGCTGAAATTAACTAATTATTCATTTCCACCCATGGCTCCCCTCTCAAGTTAATCTTAGAGGGGCTGCCATTCGCGGTGAATGACGCTGGCGTAAACTGAAGTTTCCATCACAACAATCTGCAATATCTTGTTTTATCCATAGATTATCTCCAGCAAATAAGCCAAAATCCTTATAATCCAAATTATTCACACACAGAATTTCTTATTCATACAGAACTTCGTCTGTCATCGTTAGGTAACAAAATGCAGAAGAAATCGATTTATGTCGTTTATACGGGTGGCACCATCGGCATGCGCCATTCTCCTCAAGGCTATATTCCTGTTTCTGGTCACCTACAGGCACAATTAGCCCAAATGCCTGAGTTTCATCGCCCTGAAATGCCAACATTTACGATTCGTGAACACCAGCCATTAATCGACTCTTCGGACATTACACCGGAAGATTGGCAAAATATCGCCGATGACATCAGTGAAAATTACGATAAATATGATGGTTTTGTGATCCTACATGGCACTGATACCATGGCATTTACCGCTTCTGCGCTCTCCTTTATGTTTGAAAACTTGAAGAAGCCTATTATTGTGACAGGGTCACAAATCCCACTGGAAGCCCTACGCTCCGATGGGCAAACCAACCTGCTTAATGCGCTTTATTTAGCGGCAAACTACCCGATCAACGAAGTGGGTTTATTCTTCAATAACAAACTGTATCGCGGTAACCGCACAGTAAAAGCGCATGCTGATGGTTTCGAAGCGTTCACTTCGCCAAACTGCTCTCCACTGATGGAAGCCGGTATTCATATCCGTACATTCAATGCCTGCCCTGCACCGATTGGCATTGGGGAATTAAAAACCCATCGCATTACCCCTCAGCCCATTGGGGTTGTCACGCTCTACCCTGGATTATCCATTGAAATCGTAAGAAATATTCTTCAACAACCGGTTAAAGCGCTAATCTTGCGCTCTTACGGTGTCGGTAATGCCCCTCAGCAACCCGAGCTTTTACGCATCCTTCGTGAAGCAACTTCTCGCGGCATTATTGTCGTCAACCTCACCCAATGTATTTCTGGGCGTGTAAACATGGAAGGTTACGCCACAGGACATGCATTAGCAGAATCTGGAGTGATCAGTGGTTTTGATATGACTTTTGAAGCCGCATTGAGTAAATTACATTACTTACTAAGCCAAGATTATACCTCTGAGCTTATTCGAGAATTAATGCAAAATAACCTGCGTGGTGAATTAAGCTACGCCGATGAATAAGCTATAACCTACTGAGAAGAAAGATGAAATCAGCATTACTGTTAGTAGACTTACAAAATGATTTTTGTACTGGTGGTGCTCTCGCTGTAAAACAAAGCGAACAGGTTATTAAAACCGCTAACCAAGTTATTGAGCAATGCCAAAAACAGGGTATCACGGTGATCGCCAGCCAAGATTGGCATCCAGAAAACCATCTCAGTTTTGCCGTGAACTCTGGCCAGCCTGTTGGTGCCCTTGGTGAACTTAATGGATTGCCACAGGTTTGGTGGCCAGTTCACTGCGTGCAAGGCTCCCATGGAGCTGATTTCCATTCAGAGCTTAATCACCAAGCTATTCAAAAGGTATTTACTAAAGGTGAAAATCCGCAAGTCGATAGCTACAGTGCCTTTTTTGATAATGACAGAGTCAGTCAAACAGAGCTGCATACATGGCTTCAGCAACAACAAATCAGCCATTTAATGATTATGGGCATTGCGACTGACTATTGTGTGAAGTTTACTGTACTGGATGCACTGAGGCTGGGCTACCGTGTTGATGTGCTAACGGATGGGTGCCGTGGCGTTAATTTAGCCCCTGAAGATAGCCAGAAGGCTTTAGCGGAAATGCAGAGTGCAGGGGCTAGTTTAATCACATTATCCCGCTAGAATGCTGTAGTGACTAGCCATGATATAGGTTTGAAATTCGCCCCGTTAGCTGTCGGGGCGAGATACTGACTTAGTCGTTATCCTGCGGTTTCAATGTCGCAAGCCTATCCCCTTGGAAAAGCGCTTTTAACTCTTGCTTGCTCTTCATGGTAATTTGACCGTCAGTACCGACCGTCATGTGTTCCGCATCATGGTTATGGCGTGACTGCCATAGCATCACCATCTGCAACGTATTTTCTTTCTGCTCTGGCGTTAATGCCACACCATCTGGCCATTTACCTAACTCCACTGCAGTCACTAAACGCTGGTAAATTTCAGGGGTCATGACAGACAGTAATTGATCTATTTGTTGTGCATCCATTTCTACGCTCACGTTACGCCTCATCACATCAATCTGGTGGCAATCTAGGTAATTATTCTTGCGGTGTTATGTCTATCGTGTATTTTGCATAACTAGCTGAATCGTTATTGCCAAATATATTTTGACACTTCAGCAAGCTTCAGCACGTTATCCTAGGGTCTTTTCACCCGTTTGGTCATCCGTAAAACTTAGCGATGCTGAATTTATGCAGTAACGCTGTCCTGTTGGTTGTGGGCCATCAGGAAA
Source organism: Providencia sp. JUb39 (assembly GCF_012272845.1). Classification (NCBI taxonomy): domain Bacteria; kingdom Pseudomonadati; phylum Pseudomonadota; class Gammaproteobacteria; order Enterobacterales; family Morganellaceae; genus Providencia; species Providencia sp. JUb39. Next base: position 2,180,045 of record NZ_JAAWXD020000001.1, read on the forward strand.
TACATGCCCAAGATGCGCATTGCAATTACCACAACGCACTTCAATTCGATGCATACCGTGAGAAAAATCTTCGATAAATTTTATCAAACTTTCATCAATTGGCTGAAAGAAACTCGGCCATCCGCAGCCTGCATCAAATTTGGCCTCAGAAAGGAATAAAGGAGTTCCACAACAGAGGCATTCATACACGCCATCTTTACGGTTATGCAATAATTGACCGCTAAACGGGGGCTCTGTGCCAGCGTGTTGTGTAACATGCAGCTGGACTTGATTAAGCCTTGATAAATCAATAGCTTGCTTATCTTTATTCGACATTGATTACCTACTTTTTTTCAAAAAGATGCGCATTAAAACGATTTTGCATCCATTTCAAGCAACAAAAACTTAACAACGCTCAGTGGAAAACTATTCTAGACTATTAAGGTTAGAACTTTACGGTTTGATTTGTGATGAGCCTCACATATATCACTGATGGATGGTTTCATTATGCTGAACAATCCCGATAATACGTGCGGCTGTATTTGCTGCTGAAGTGACTGACAAATATGCAGATAGTGGTATCAGAATTGATTTTTTTCAATAATTGACACGATTCCGCTTGACGGCTGGCAAGGTTTTGGTAACTTTAAGTACATCTTAATTCACGAAATAAAATAGCTGGTGGAAATACTATGACTATCAAAGTAGGTATTAATGGTTTTGGTCGTATCGGCCGTATCGTTTTCCGTGCTGCACAAGAGCGTTCTGACATCGAAATCGTTGCTATCAACGACCTGCTCGATGCAGAGTACATGGCATACATGTTGAAATACGACTCAACTCACGGTCGTTTCAACGGTACTGTTGAAGTTAAAGATGGTCACTTAGTTGTTAACGGTAAAAAAATCCGTGTTACAGCAGAGAAAGATCCTGCAAACCTGAAATGGAACGAAGTCGGTGTTGATGTTGTTGCTGAAGCAACAGGTATCTTCCTGACTGACGAGACTGCTCGTAAACACATCCAAGCAGGCGCGAAGAAAGTTGTGTTAACTGGTCCTTCTAAAGATGACACTCCAATGTTCGTTATGGGCGTTAACCACAAAGCTTACGCAGGTCAAGAAATCGTTTCTAACGCATCTTGCACAACTAACTGCTTAGCTCCACTGGCTAAAGTTATCAACGACAAATTTGGTATCGTTGAAGGTCTGATGACCACTGTTCACGCAACCACAGCAACTCAAAAAACTGTTGATGGTCCATCTCACAAAGACTGGCGTGGTGGTCGTGGTGCTTCTCAGAACATCATCCCATCTTCAACTGGTGCTGCTAAAGCTGTAGGTAAAGTTATTCCTGAGCTGAACGGTAAACTGACTGGTATGTCTTTCCGTGTTCCAACTCCTAACGTTTCTGTTGTTGACCTGACTGCACGTCTGGCAAAACCAGCAACTTACGCACAAATCTGTGACGCTATCAAAGAAGCAGCAGAAGGCGAACTGAAAGGCGTTCTGGGTTACACTGAAGACGACGTTGTATCTACCGATTTCAACGGCGAAAAACTGACTTCAGTATTCGATGCTAAAGCAGGTATCGCTCTGAACGACAACTTTGTGAAACTGGTTTCTTGGTATGACAACGAAACTGGCTACTCTAACAAAGTTCTAGACCTGATCGCTCACATCTCTAAATAAGAGTTGTTAAGTAATCAGTGTGACTGAGCCGCCTTTTGGCGGCTCTTTTGTATCTTTCATACATTCAAAATTAAAGCCCAGCTCAATATACTCCAAGCTGCGTCCCCCGCTTCATTCAATGCCACTTGCAGTATCGTGAGTTTGTTATATTGTTATTTCTAGTTACTGCCCTATTTATAGGCGCTGTTCTATTTATAGTCGCTGTTCTATTTATAGTCGCTGATTTAGGTCGTGATGATGGACCAACAACCACAGGCGCAAGACAATGCATGATAAAATTTTTGCTTTACCTGTTATCAAACAAATTTCCCCTTACATTACCCAACGTCAACTTGGGGATTTACCACTGATCGTCATTTCGCACCCAAAAGTGCGTGGTGCTGTGAGCTTACAAGGTGCCCACTTAATTGACTGGCAACCCGCAGGTCAAAAACCCTGTCTTTGGTTAAGCCCTGAAAGTGCATTTAAAGAAGGGGTTGCCATTCGTGGTGGTATTCCTATTTGCTGGCCATGGTTTGGTCCTGTAAACAGCCCTAGTCACGGATTCGCCCGTATTTTACCTTGGCAATTTACGGCTCATAATGAGCATGACTGTGGTGTGATCCTCACCTTTACCCTGACGGACAACGAATACACACGCAAATTATGGCCGCATGAGTTCACGCTGATTTTACGTATGAAGCTCGGGGAAACCTGCGAGCTTGAATTAGAAAGTTACGGTGACTTCGAGGCTACTGCCGCATTACACAGCTATTTCAATATCAGTGATATCCAGAAAGCCACCGTTTATGGTCTTGGTGGACATTACATTGATAAAGTGGCTGACAGAGAAGCCTATATTTCAGAGCCGCTGAAATTTAATAAGCACACTGACCGCATATACACCGAGCCGGAAGAATACAGCTTATTGCGTGATGATGGCTGGAATCGTACCATTGAGTTACATCATTATCATCACAGCGATGTGGTGTGCTGGAACCCTTGGGCAGAATTATCGTGCAGCATGCAAGATATGCCTAATAATGGTTACAAACAGATGGTTTGTGTAGAAACAGCTCGCATTCATATGCCAATGAAATCCGAAGCGCAAAACCCTTCTCGCCTTTCTCTCGTGATGGTATGCCGCGAAAATAAACCGCAGCCACAGCAAGAACAATAAACATAAAACCAAACGTAAAATAAGTGTAAGAATAAATGCAAAAATAAAACCCCAAAACAGCCTAGCCATTTTGGGGTTTTTTATTCTATTCCAGTGTATGAATTAGAAGGTGTAAGTCACACCGCTCCACATAATCGCCGAATAAGATTTATTGACCATTGGGCTGTCTTTTACTTCGCTAGACAGTTTATCAACACGACCCAGCGCAAACAGAGACCAGCTGTCTGTCATTTTATAATTAGCTGACAGCTCCACATAAGGTGTCCAGCTTGAATTTGGCTCATAACGCTTTAATCCGCTGTTGGCAGATTCTTTGGATGTCACACCGAACTCATAACGGTTCAGTTTCGCGCTATCCCACTTGATACCTACACCTGGCGTTAAAGACCAGCTATCGCCTTTAAATGCATACAGGTAAGCCGCTTCCGCACGCATCCCTTCGCTTTCCCATAACATGTCGAGAGAGCCATTGAAACGCAATGTACCCCAGTCAGCATTATGACGGTAAGTAAAGCCACCCATCACAGTATCGCGACGACGATCCAGCTTACGCATGTCAGCATCATCATTATCTTTTGGTTTAAAGAAATGTGGGTAGTAGTATGCATCTAAAGACAACTGGTCAACTTTATCATTCCAGAGGTAATAACCTACAGCTAAAGTACGGAAGTAAAAATTTTCACTTTCATAATTTACAACGGGAACAGGCGAAATATAGTCGCTCGTTTTGATGCCTTTATACGGTGTTGCTTGCGCTAATACAGAGCCTCCAACAGACCAAGTTCCAGCAAACGCAGCACTTGAAGCCACACTTAACGCAATGGCAAGTGTGGTCATTTTGATTGTTTTAGACATTTTAAATTAAACCCAAATTATTCAGATGAAGTTAACAATAGACAATGAATAACGTGGGAAATTTCACCCACGTTAATGAGATGGTTCACATTTAAAGCTAAATTCCCTTAATTGTCTATCTTTCTCAATAAAGAAAATATGCCAAGTGAATGAATCGAGATGCTTTTTTATTAAAAATCAATAGGTACTCGACGTGCTAGTGCACATAATAATTCGTAACCGATTGTGCCCGCCGACTGTGCCACATCATCAACAGGTAAGTTCTCGCCCCACAACTCTACTTGAGAGCCAATAGCCGCTTCAGAACAGTCACTAATATCGATCGTTAGCATATCCATAGAAACAGTACCTAACAACGCACAACGCTGTCCATGACACCAAACTGGCGTTCCAGTTGGCGCATGACGAGGATAGCCATCAGCATAACCACAAGCGACCGTCGCGATACGCATCGGTTTTCCTGACGTAAACTTGCTACCGTAACCAATGGATTGACCTGCTTCAATATCATGGACTGCAATAATTTCAGATTGTAACGTCATCACCGCTTTTAAACCATATTCAGCAATATCGCCCCATTTGCCACTCGGAGACGCACCATACAGCACAATCCCAGCACGAACCCAATCATAATGAGTATTTTTATGCCATAAAACTGCCCCCGAATTTGCAATGCAAGTCGGCAGTGATAACTGTGAAAATTGCTGGATTTTCGCTAACGGCACTTGTGTTCCTTCTACCAAATCTGAATTTGCAAAATGGCTCATTAGTGTCACATCAGCGACATTTTCCATTTGGTTCAGTTGAGACACAATATCCGCATACTCATCTACCGAAAAACCTAGGCGATTCATTCCACTATTGAGCTTAATATACACAGAAATAGGTTTGCTTAGTGGAGCTTGCTCAATGGCAGCTAACTGCCAGCTACTGTGTACGCTGGTTGTTAACTGATACTGGTCAATAACGGCCAAATCATCGGATTGGAAGAACCCTTCCAATAATAAAATTGGCCCCTTCCACCCTTCATTTCGCAATAAAATGGCTTCATGGAGATCTAAAACGGCAAAACCATCAGAATCTTTTAGTCCACGCCAAATTCGTTTAATACCATGACCATAACCATCTGCTTTCATGACTGACCAGATCTTCGCTTGACCAATTTTCTGGCGGATCACTGCTAAATTATGTTCTAAATTATGTTGATGAATGACAGCACGAATTGGGCGTGGCATTGCGATTCCTTATTATTATTGATATTTTGCGTCGCTCAATTAACGCGCAGGCGATAAATGACCAGTACTGACTAATTTCGTATTAAAACCATCGGTATACCTAAATACCGATAAATCATCCGCCGCGATATCTGGCGTATTCCCTGAAATTAAGTCAGCCAACAATTTGCCAGAGCCACAAGCCATTGTCCAACCTAAGGTTCCATGTCCCGTATTCAAATATAAATTGCTAAATTCTGTCGGTCCGACAATCGGAGTTCCGTCTGGTGTCATTGGACGTAATCCTGTCCAAAACTGCGCTTGGCTAATATCGCCACCACCTTGGTAAAGGTCTTGCACCACCATTTTCAGGGTTTCACAGCGTTTTTTCAGTACATCAAGATTAAAACCAACCACTTCCGCCATTCCCCCGACGCGAATACGCTGATCAAAGCGTGTCACTGCAATTTTGTAAGTTTCATCCAACACTGTAGAAACGGGGGCGCGTGATTCATCGATGATTGGCATCGTCAATGAGTAACCTTTCAGAGGGTAAACCGGAATTTTCACCAATTGCTGCAATATCTGTGTGGAATATGACCCCATGGCAACGACATATTGATCCGCCAGCAAAATCTCGTCGTCGACCTTAATGCCGCTAATGCGCTTACCATCCGTTAAAATTTGCTCCACATGACAACCAAAACGGAATGTTACCCCGGCTTGCTCCGCCATTTTTGCCAGTTTTTTAGTAAATTGCTGACAATCACCTGTTTCATCGTTTGGTAAGCGTAGTCCCCCTGTCAGCTTATGTTTTACAAAAGCCAATGCAGGCTCAGCCGTAATGAGCTGTTCTGAGGTCAGTAATTCGTATGGCACACCTTCTTGCTGTAAAACCGCAATATCATTGGCAGCATTATCAAACTGTTTTGCGGTTCTAAACAACTGTAACGTACCGCCTTGGCGACCTTCATAGCCAATGCCAGTATCTGCTCTAAGTTGGCGTATACAATCACGACTATATTCTGCGATTCGTACCATACGGCTTTTGTTCATGGTGTAGTGCTGCATGTCGCAGTTTTTCAGCATTTGCCACATCCAACGCAATTGGAACAGGCTACCGTCGGGTTTGATCGCTAAAGGAGCATGTTTTTCAAACATCCATTTTACGGCTTTAAGAGGGATCCCCGGCGCACCCCAAGGGGTTGCATATCCTGGAGAAATTTGTCCAGCATTTCCTGCACTGGTTTCTTCAGCCACATCAAGCTGTCTATCAATGACGCAAACTTCATGCCCTTCTTGTGCTAGATACCACGCAGTGGTAACACCAATAACGCCAGCACCTAAAACGAGAACTTTCATAGAACCCCTCAAGAGAACAAAATGGAATTACTGCTAGCATAATATTCTAGTTTTTATTTTCCAATACAGTTGATTAACATTTTTAACAAAAAAGACAATAAAGCTGATTAAGCGCCTTTTAAATTTGCAATGCAGCGTATTATTTCAGGTTAAAAACCCTCGAAAAAATATACATAATTGAATTTTATACAATTAATTTAAAAGCCATTTCCCAATAAAAATAAAATTCAATATTTTGTGCTTTAATTTGAGTGCAATATATTATGTGCCAATTTAATTAACTTCATGGTCACTTCACTTAACACTGAAAAGTTATAATTCTCTAGATTATTCGACTGAAATATCTGTAGTGATTGATATTCCTATCCAACATAAATTCAAAAAGTTAATTAAAAGGGGTAGCAACATGATGAGAAAGATCTTTTCTGTAGGACGATTAATGGGGATAGGTGCTATTTTGTTTTTATTCGCTCATATGAGTTTTGCTGCAGTGCTTTGTGACCCTGTAGGAAAAATACGCATTGAGATAGATGGAGACAATGTCTGTTTTAGCACAACCCCCATACCTGAATGTCCAATTTATGCATTACCAGCAACCACAAGTAAATTAAAAGTAGGTTTCCACTGTCTAATAAATGATGACTCTATAAATTTGTCAGATGATAATTTTATAGATAAGGTGGTTAAAGAATTATCAAACAAAGAAATCGATTACTACAACATCGTTACGATGGATGACTCCTGCTCTTGCTTACTAAATTAATATTTGGAATATGACTAATAGCAATAAAAAAGCCAGCGCTAAGCACTGGCTCTTATCGGAAAAGAAGTAATGAATTAAATATTATTTGCGAGATCAGATGGCATATTGCTTTGCATATTATGCCAGATTACCCCGCTATCTTTACCATAGTTTCTGACGCAATCCATAATACGGTCATAAGCTTGCTCACGACATAAATTGCTTAGCTGTTGATAAAAGCTTAACGCTAAACGACGCGCTTCAGGGTTAGAGAAATAATAACGCCCAACACGGGTGTATAACCCTCGTAATCCATTAATAATTAAGCCGTAGATTGGGTTGCCTGATGCAAATGCCAGACCACGGAAAATATTGTAATCCAAATCGCTAAATGCATCCGAATTGTCTTCAACCTTATCTTTACCCGATAACACTTCTAATGAGGCTTCCGGATCATTACGAAATGCTGTACGAATAAAAATAGCAGCGATATTAGTACGTACTGCCAATAAGTTATCAATTAGCTGAGGCACGCGGTCGTGATCAAGCTTTGCCAGCGTTTCCAGAATATTTAATCCTGACGTTTCCCAGTAGTTATTGACCTTGGTTGGCTTACCATGTTGAATAGTTAACCACCCGTCACGGGCTAAACGCTGTAAAACTTCACGTAATGTCGTACGGGTTACGCCGATTAATTCAGATAGCTCACGCTCCGCGGGTAAGATAGATCCTGGAGGAAAACGATTGTTCCAAATACTCTCAATAATATACTCTTCCGCAAAACCTGCCGGACTTTGAGCTTTAATAACCATATTTTTATTATTCCAAACATTTTTAGACGGACTACGCAAAAGCATACCAGATTGTCACAATCTGAGATAGTTAGCTTTCCAATAAACCGCAGGTGAATCGTAAAAACCCCATATAATTAATGGATTATCTATTAGCAAATAAGCTTAAATTCTATAAAAGATAAGAGTAGTATGTAACGCGCTGTCACACAACACCAGTTAAAGAGGATTAAAAATCATAATGGATTTTAGTTTAAGAAGAGCATTCTTGAAGAATTTTTTGGGAAATTCTCCAGATTGGTACAAACTTGCTATCATTTTGTTCTTAATAATAAACCCAATTGTTTTCTACTTTGTTAACCCGTTTATCGCCGGTTGGTTACTCGTCATTGAATTTATTTTCACCTTGGCGATGGCACTAAAATGCTACCCATTACAACCTGGCGGTCTATTAGCCATTGAAGCTGTGCTAATTGGTATGACTTCTCCTGCACAGATTTCTCATGAAATCAGTAATAACCTTGAAGTAGTTCTGTTACTGATCTTTATGGTAGCTGGCATCTACTTTATGAAGCAACTTCTGTTATTTGTGTTTACGAAGCTGTTAATAAACGTCCGTTCTAAACGAATTTTAGCGTTGTCATTTTGCTTAGCAAGTGCGTTTTTATCTGCTTTTTTAGATGCTTTAACCGTCATTGCTGTGGTTATTAGCGTTTCTATTGGTTTCTACTCGATTTACCATCAATATGCCTCTAGCCAACCGAGCAATACGGATCTACAAAATGATTCCTTCATTGATACGGTTGAAAAAAAGCAAACGTTGGAACAGTTCCGTGCGTTCTTACGTAGCTTAATGATGCATGCGGGGATCGGTACTGCTCTTGGCGGTGTAATGACCATGGTGGGTGAACCACAAAACCTGATCATCGCAAAACATGTTGAGTGGGATTTTATTACCTTCTATCTGCGGATGGCGCCTGTCACTATCCCCGTTTTCTTATGTGGGCTGGTGGTCTGTTTCCTCGTTGAGAAGTTCAAAGTATTTGGGTACGGGGCTGAATTGCCCGATACCGTGCGCCAAGTATTAACCGAACACGATAAAAAAATGAGTGCTAAACGCAGTAAAAAAGAGCAAGCACAGCTTATCGTTCAAGGTCTCATCGGTATTTGGCTAATTCTCGCACTGGCATTTCACCTTGCCGAAGTGGGTCTGATTGGCCTGTCCGTGATCATTCTTGCCACGACATTCTGTGGGATCACTGAGGAACACGCACTCGGGAAAGCCTTTGAAGAAGCCTTGCCGTTTACTGCCCTACTGACGGTCTTTTTCAGCGTTGTCGCCGTGATCATTGATCAGCAACTATTTACGCCATTTATTCAGTATGTACTGCAATCCTCTGAATCATCGCAGCTGTCCCTATTCTATCTGTTTAACGGGTTGCTCTCTGCGGTATCAGATAACGTGTTTGTCGGCACCGTGTATATTACTGAAGCATTGAAAGCCGCTAATGCGGGCTTAATTTCAGCCGAGCAATATCAGCACTTAGCGGTCGCCATTAACACCGGAACAAACTTACCGTCGGTTGCAACGCCAAATGGACAAGCTGCCTTCTTGTTCCTGTTAACCTCAGCACTGTCTCCGCTGATTCGTCTGTCTTATGGTCGAATGGTGTGGATGGCATTACCATTTACGGTTGTGATGACAATCGTCGGTCTGTTAGGTGTTGAGCTATGGCTTATCCCATTAACTGATTGGATGGAAAGCTTAGGGTTAATTTCTATTCCACGTTGATCAATATTGATTAATCACATTTTTGATTTAACGTTACGTACTAAAGCCGCATATTTATGCGGCTTTTTTGTAATAAAACGTAAAAACTAAGCTAATCTTATTCTAATCTGATTTTGCTGCTTTTTTTATCACCCAGATAGAGGCAAAATAAGCCGATTATTGATGAAGGGAATTTATTATGTTCAGATTTTTTAATTACTGTTCTCAAGGACGGTCAGCCTGGCTACTTATGGCATTCACTGCTTTTATGCTTGAATGTGCCGCTCTGTATTTCCAACATATTATGAAACTGCAACCTTGTGTAATGTGTATCTATGAACGCGTTGCATTGATGGGAATTATTGCAGCCGGTTTAATCGGAGCGATTGCACCGAAAAGCACCGTCGTTAAAGTGATTGCGATTGTGGTTTGGCTGTATGCGGGTTGGCGTGGATTAGACCTTTCATGGGAACATACCATGCTGCAACTATACCCATCTCCGTTTGCATCGTGTGATTTCTTTGTTAATTTCCCAGACTGGTTACCACTTCAAGAATGGGTACCTTCTGTGTTTGAAGCGACAGGTGATTGTGCGGTTAGACAGTGGGCATTTTTAGGGTTAGATATGCCGCAGTGGTTAGTCGGTATTTTTGCAGCTTACATCTTAGTTGGCATCATCGTTGCGATCAGCCTCTTCTTCCCAAGCAAAAAATAGCCTTTCTTTTTCGCCCATCAACTGTGCTTGATGGGCGATTCAAATCATTAGCTCACAAAAATACTTAGATACACGCCCCGCTACGGATTGCCGAAACGGCACAACGGCGCCCATTTGCAAATTGGCAAACTGGGGTCTTTTCACCATTGAGTTCTAAATTCAGTGAAGGCAGCCCACCAGCAGAAGTACATGCCTCTTGAGCACCAGGACCTAAATTCACCACTTGCTGAGCATATTGAGAACCGGACGTTTCTGCTCTTGTCATTTTACTGTTATCAGGGCTACTGCACGCTGAAAGTAAAATGGATAATACGGTAGCTGAACCCATTGCCACGACTGTTTTTAACAGCGCCTGACCTTTCCTTTTCATTCTCTTTCTCCGATAGTATCAGCGCTGTTTTGAGTCCCACTATGTTTTGAATCTCATTAATGGGTACCACTTTTAGAAAACAGGTTGATGACTAATACACCAATGATAATTAATAGCATACCAATAATTGCGGGTAAATCGAGTTTTTGGTTATAAATATAGATAGCCGCCACAGAAACCAACACAATTCCCAATCCTGACCAAATAGCATACGCAATCCCCAGTGGCATCACCTTCACGACTTGGGAAAGCCCCCAGAAAGAGACTGCATAGCCAATGATAACCACTAAAGAGGGCCAAAAACGGCTAAAACCATCCGATGCTTTTAATGTTGTAGTCGCAATCACTTCCGCAATAATGGACATTAATAAGAAGCTCAATCCTTTCATCGTTCACCTTTCTCTATTTTTTAGCCTAAAATTTGGCTGAAATTTAACACACAAAAAAGCACCGCACTAACCTTTAATTAGTACAGTGCCAAATGAATAAATCTACCTTAATAATTAGCAGCAGTTGACTGTTTTTCTACAAAAGCTGAGCGATAGCGGGTATAGATAAACACACACCAAGCAAGTGCTAAAAGGCTGATAATCGCCCCCACATACCCAATATTGGTCATTCCCATATGGGTAATCACTTGGTTCCCTAATAATGCCCCAGCACCAATCCCAATATTAAATAACCCAGAGAAAATCGACATCGCGACATCGGTCGCATCTGGCGCCAAATCCAATACTTTTACTTGGATCCCAAGGCTAATACACATGATCGCTATACCCCAGAATATACAGGTACCAATCAACGTCCAAACATCACCACTTAGTGGCATAAATAACACTAAACAAAGCGTCAGTAAGGTCATCGATACAGGTAAGAATGAGAGCGTAAAGCGGCTACTGTAGCGGCTAAACAAGACGCTACCAAAAATACCAGCCCCACCAAAAATTAATAATAAGAGTGTGGCAAAGTTTTGGCTCTGTAAGGCAATATCACGCACAAACGGTTCAATATAGCTATAAGCAGTAAAATGAGCCGTAATGACGACGGTGATTAACACAAAGACACCCATCAATGCGGGACGTTTAAACAGAACTGGTAGGCTTTTTAATGAACCGGAATGTTCGCTCGGTAAACGTGGTAAAAAGCGTAATAACGCAATCAGGGTTAATAACGCAAGCACGCCGATACACAAAAATGTCACTCGCCAGCCCATCCATTGCCCAATCACTCGCCCTAACGGTAATCCCAACACAGTTGCCAGTGCCGTCCCCGTTGCGAGCAAGCCCAAGGCTTGCGCTTTTTTACCCGCAGGCGCGACGCGGATAGCCAATGATGCGGTAATCGACCAAAAAACTGCGTGAGATAACGCGATACCGATACGCGCGATAATCAGCACTTCAAAATTCCACGCAATCCCACATAGAATATGGCTGAGAATAAAGACAACAAACAAAATTCCCAGTAATTTTCGCCGCTCAAATTTCCCCGTCATCAGCATTAATGGCAGAGACATCACCGCGACAACCCACGCATAAATGGTGATCATCAGCCCCGTATGGGCAACGGTCATATCAAAACTTTCAGCAATATCACTCAGTAATGCGACGGGAACAAATTCGGTGGTATTAAAGACAAAAGCCGCAACGGAAAGCGCCAATACACGGATCCATGCAGTGCTTCGAGAAACCTGGGACATGGTTTACGACATCCTGTTGATGATAATTAAGGTAAAGAACAACCTTTAGTACATTTTTGTGAATAATATCACATTCTCCATTCATCTTTAAAGGATTGAAAATTATCATGTTCACGCTATTTTTTCATAGAGAAACAATCACTCCCCTTTAATTTTCATGTCAGTTTGAAAAGCGACAGAATCATTTCTTCTATGCTACAATCTGCAAATTACTTTTTATTCTTACAGGAATTCCTAAATGAAAACCCATTTTCCAACTGAGCCAGACGTAAACGCATTAGCAGACGAAGTAACTTGTTTAAAAAATCTTGTTACTCATATGCTTAAAGCTATCGGTCAGGCTGATGCGGGTAAAATTTTGATCAAAATGCAACGCGAAGTCGCTTCGATGGAAGATGAGAAGCAAGCTGAGACTTACAAAAACATTTTAGAACAAATCAAGACTGGTTATCGCCAATAAGAGCTTTAGCGATAAATGCGATTCTAAGCGCTAACTCAAAACAGCGAACTAAAGTGCACAAAAACCTAAGTTTCGTTCACTAGGATCCTTTATCTTTGATCTCGAATTAAACCATTCTTTATTCATTTAGCTCCCCCTTCAGATCCCTATGAAGGGGGCTTTTTTTTGTCTAAAATCCTGCCTACTCATTACCCCAAAAACAAAAAACGCCACTCTTTCGAGTAGCGCTTTGACAAATACCCTGTCTGTCTACATAACGTGATAGGCGAACTTAAATTGGACCTAAATTCGTCATGACTGCGTAAACAATCGAGATAATCGAAATAATGACCCAGGTTAATACCAACGGCCAGATAAACTTCAGCCACTTGGTGTATGGGATTTTCGATGTCGCTAACACAGCCATCAAAATACCTGATGTTGGGTTAATACAGTTCACGACACCCTCGCCCATTAATACCGTTTGAACGGTAGTTTGACGGGTGATTTCTAACAGATCGCCCATCGGGGTGAAAATAGGCACTAAAACTGCCGCTTCACCGGAACCTGACGAAATAAAGAAGTGCATGATAGCAGCGGTACCGAACATAGAAAGCGCAGATAATGTTTTTGGTAATCCATCCATCAGAGAAATAATCGAATTCACGATGGTGTCTAAGATCATGCCATCCGCTAATACAATTGCGATGGCACGCGCCATGCCAACAATAAATGCCCCGCCGACCATACCTGCACAGCCTTTCAGGAAGCCAGTTGCAATATCATTCGGTGACATCCTATTCAGTACGCCCACCCCCACGCCTAAGATGATAAACATAGCCATCATCTCTTTCTCGCCCCAGCTCCACTCAATGGCACCGAAAATAAAGCCAATTAAACAGAATGCGGCATAGGATAATGTAATGACGTGACGTAAAGAGATTTTTGAGGTCTCAAATTGGCTGTCATCAATCTGTACTTCTGGACGCACCATCCCTTGGCGACGGCTTTTCTTCGCGTACAAAGTTAAAAAGATAATCCCTGCGATCACAAAGCTAATATAAACCACCGTGCGGAAGCCAAATGCTGATAGCAGCGGAACATCGGCTAAACCTTGAGATAACCCGACGGTCATCGGTGCCATTACCGAGGCGTTAAAACCGGAATAAGCCGCAACATAGACAATTGCTGCGCCAAACTTGTCATCCATTCCAACGGACTTCGCCACCAATAAACCTATTGGCACGAATGCAATTATCGAGTTCACCACAATCCCAGTGGTACCCAAAATGGAGAACACCACAAAGAAGATAGTGATCAACAAAAAGTCATTAAGCTTTTTACTGCGTGAAATATTACTCAGGACTTTATTGATTGCGCCAGTCGTTTCAAGCAGATGTAACGCGCCGCCAGTAAAGATAATCAAGAAAATGATCGGAGCCGCTTTAACTAGCCCGTCAGCAATCGATGTGAAAACCTGCCCTGGTAAAACGCCATGCTGTTCAGGTAAACGCTCATAACTCCCCGGAATGGTATAGGAGCTCTTAACTTGGGTTTCCACACCATCTTTGATAGTTGTGATAACTTTCGTTTCAGAGGCATACTGCCCCGCAGGAACGATCCAAGTCGCAACCGCTGCCGCGACAAGGATGAAAAAAAGCAATACATACGGGTTTATCCCATCAGAACGCTTTTTTTGTGGTGGTGGTGTTGTTGATGTTATTGCCATAGATTTATCCTGTTGGATTATTATTTGTTTTGTTAGTCATAATTACTGCGTAATGCGTTTTAACACATTGAAAAATTGCTGAGCGCGCTCAGTTAAAGAGGGAATTTCGAGGTACTCTTTGTCACTATGTTGATAGCCGCCAATTGGACCTAAACCGTCTACCGTTGGTGTCCCCACACCTGCGGTAAATGAGGCATCAGAACCACCGCCTGTAGAGACGTCTTCCAGAGTGATTGCCAGTTTGTCGGCTTCTTGTTTGATGATGTCGATAAGTTCAGCGCTTTGCGCCGTTTTTGCCATTGGTGGACGGTTGATCCCGCCGGTCAATGAAAGCTGAATACCGTCTAAAACAGGCTGGCTACACACTTCACGCACTTTCTTGTCGATTTCAATACCTTGCTGCTCAGAAGAGATCCGCACATCAATTTCTGCGCGAGCATTTGGCGCAACAGTATTGACGGATGTTCCACCAGTAATCAGACCCACGTTCACTGACAGCCCTTGATCGTGCTGAGAAAGTGCATGCAAGCTTTGGATTTTGAAAGCAAGTTCTTGGATAGCACTGATCCCTGCCTCGGGAGCAATACCGGAGTGAGACGCTTTCCCTTGAATGGTCAGAACATAGGTTCCCACACCGCGACGGGCGCTGACAATGGCGCCATTCGCACGCGCAGGCTCCATCACTAAGGCATAGCGTTTACCTTTTGCACATTCTTCGATGACCGGACGTGACGAAATAGAACCAATCTCTTCGTCGCAGTTCAGCAGCACTTCAATTTTTTTGTAGCGCTCATCGTTGGTGGCATAAAGCTGTTTGATCACCTGATACACCATGACATGGCTGCCTTTCATATCGATAACACCAGGACCATAGGCTCTGTCACCCTCAATACTAAATGGTCTTTCCGCTACCGTGCCTTTTGGAAATACAGTATCAAGATGCAGCAAAATCAAAATTTCAGGTGTGATAGATGGGTGATAAATACGATAGTTATTTCCCAATTTTTCATTTGGGATTATCTCAACTTCAAAGCCCATTGATTGGTAGCGTTCACACCAGAATGCAGCGTGATTATCAACACCCTCTTTATCATATGAACCGGATTCGGTATTAACCACTTGTTTTAATAAATCCAGCATCTCTGCTTCGTGTACTAAAAATTCATTGTGCATGTTGAGTTCCTATTATTTATTATTTTATGGCGAGATATTTCAATGAGGAAATTGGCTCCCGCACGATAAGATTTTTATTCCAAACAAAATGAAATGTTTATACTCATAGGCAATAATATTATCGATATATTCCATTTGATGCGTAAAACATAGCGCTATCTATGCACATTTTATGCATATACAACAACGGCGAGTAAAGCCAGATTTAACCCAAGGAGAAGAAACCCTATGATAATTCGACACTTACTTTGATTGAAAAGGATACTTTCGCACCATAACATAACAGATTAATAAATTACAAATAATTATTAATGCATAAATATGCTCTATTTTTTGATTTTTTCAAAAAGTAATAGTTACAGAAAGCAATTATAAAAATATATAAAATAAATATATTAATTATGGTAAATAATCTTCAGAAATTAATGGCAGGCTATTAATTTTAGCTAACCGTAAATATGCAATATTACACGTGGTATTTATTTTTTTATTCACATGATTTAACGCCAATAACGTGTATATATCTTTCTAACTTTATTTAGATTTAAATAACCCCAAAGGAGTATTTAGCCTATTTACTCAACATTTCCTCAATGAATAAGGATCAATACCTATAAAATAGTCGTAATTTTTAAACTGAGGGTTTAATGCCATTCAATCTGAGTGCCATTTTCTTTCAATATATTTATTTAACTCTCTCTAGCATAAAATACTAGGCACCTTTCATTTACTAGCACACTACTTTACTGGCACTATTTGCTGAAATAGTTAGATAAAATGATAAATCGAATACCGCGGGGATATAGGTAGGATGAGCAAATAAAAAAGGGAAACATGATGTTTCCCTTTCATTTTATCACATTAACATCATAGGCTATTTCAGATACTGGCCTGAACGTAATGCTTCAATACGTTTATCTAATGGTGGGTGAGATAAAAACAGTTCGCTAAATGCTTTACCACGACCATTGATACAAAATGCCATCAAACGCCCTTCTTCTTGCGGCTCATAGCTTGTTTTCAGGCGTTGCAGTGCAGCGATCATTTTCTCTCTACCGACTAATTTGGCAGAGCCTGCATCCGCGTGGAACTCACGGTAACGAGAGAACCACATCGTAATGATGCTCGCTAAAATACCAAACACGATTTCTAATACCATCGAAACGGCAAAATAAACCATTGGGTTACCATTGCTGCTTTCACTTTCATTGTCATTGTTGTTTGACATAAAGCCAGCCGCAACTTGCGCCAAAATACGTGAAATAAAGATAACGAAGGTATTCACAACACCTTGCAATAAGGTCATGGTAACCATATCACCGTTAGCAACATGGCTGATTTCATGGGCAATAACTGCTTCAGCTTCATCACGGCTCATGTTTTCCAATAAACCCGTACTTACCGCAACCAAAGAAGCATCACGGCGTGCCCCCGTTGCAAATGCGTTGATATCCGGTGCATGGTAAATTGCCACTTGTGGCATTTTGATACCGACTTGCTGGGACTGACGGCTAACAGTGTTAACTAACCACTGTTCCATCTCATTACGTGGATGTTCGATAACTTCACCACCAACAGACTTCAGCGCCATCCATTTGGACATGAGCAGCGACACAAATGCGCCACCGAAACCAAATAATGCCGCCATGATCAGCAGACCTTGAGCACTACTTCCACGTATCCCGGTTAAACTTAAAATAATCCCGAACACAAACATAACGGCTAAGTTTGTGAGCAAGAATAAAGCAATTCTCATCATTTTTTATAGGTTCCTTGGTCAAAACAAACATCACGACAAATTTACTTCATAAATAAGGTTTTTTCACACCATTTCAAGCCCATTAACAGGAAAAAGTCATAAAATAACATATCTTTACACATAGCAATAAAAAATGCCGTTTTAATAAACGGCATTTAAATGATAACGATAAGGCACTACGAGAAAATGATCAGCTCACTTTACCTTTAGTTGGTTTGCCTTTAGAAACTTTTGCGGTTGTTTTTGCTGCAGCTTTAGCTTTGTCGGCTTTTGCTTTATCCGCTTTTGCTTTGTCTGCTTTCTCTTTTGCTGCTTTGGTTTTGTCTTTCTCTGCCGCTTTAGCTTTGTCGGTTTTTTCCTTCACCGCTTTAGAGGTTTCCTTCTCTTTAGCCTTGGCTTTATCTGCTTTTTCTTTCACTGCTTTTGCAGATTCTTTGTCGGCAGCTTTCGCTTTGTCTGCTTTCTCTTTTACGGCTTTAGAGGTTTCTTTGTCAGCAGCTTTGGCTTTATCCGCTTTCTCTTTTACAGCTTTAGAGGTCTCTTTCTCTGTTGCTTTTGCCTTATCTTTCACCGCTTTCGATGTTTCTTTCTCAGCAGCTTTTGCCTTATCAGTTGCTTTTGATGCTTTATCTTTTGCAGTTTTACTCATGTTGTCACCTGTCTCTTTGATAGAATCTACCGCAGATGGTTTGCTGGACTGCTTTGCCACACCCGCCCCAATACCTGCACCAATACCTGCACTTTTATTGATTGAGTTTTTTAGCTCATTTGTACAGACTTGCTCTGAACGACTGGTTGTTCCGTCATTACAGATAAATTGCCCACCATCACAACGAGCAATTCCGCCTTTAGCGCCTGAACAAGGGTAGTTACTTGCATTCGCAGAACCCATTGACGACATCATGACCGCCATGACAGTTAATAAACCTACAGATAATTTACGCATTGCTTTGCCTCATTAATAAGGGATATTACTAACTGAAGTGTAGGATATTTTTGAAAAAGCGAAAGAAAACCTACTATTTTTTTAAACAAAAATTTAGGTTTAGTTGAGACTGAGGCTATAAATAAAATACTAAATACATTAAATCATTTCCAAATCAATAAATTACAAAATCAATAGATATAAAAAAGCCAGCTTACGCTGGCTCTAGAAAATACTTTTTATTTTTACTGCTTGGTACCAGAAAGCATCTTAGTGTTTTGATTCGAAAGGTCTATTGCCATTTTCACAGTTTCATCTAAATACGGATCTGGCGCTTCGTAATCTTTCGGTAAATCATCAATCGACTTCAATAGCGGTTTGCCCAGTTTTGCATTGCGTTCATTAATGCGTTTCAGTTTGGTCGCATCAATTTCATCATCTTCTTTCTGACGCTGAGCATAGTTCAGAGAAATCAGATTCTTAGTCGCTTTCAATGACTTGTAACGCGCAATATCTTCATCGATATATTTGAACTCAGGGTCAACACTGATACGGGCTAAATGCTTGGTTTTAATCGGAGATAAATCAGCGTTAATGTCCCCAGATTTAGTGTAATTCGCAGCCGGGATGCTATCCCAAGGCAATGCGTTATCTTCAAAGCTTTCACCTGTTTCTGCTGGGTCTTGCCCTGTTGGCATAACCACATCTGGAGTCACACCTTCACGCTGAGTACTTCCACCATTTACACGATAGAACTTCTGAATAGTATATTGCACTGAACCTAATGCTGGCCATTCTGGTTTAAGCATTTGGTCATAAACGCGGCTTAAACTTCTGTGCTGCTGTACCGTTCCTTTACCAAAAGTCGGTTCACCCACAATTAAAGCGCGACCATAATCTTGCATTGCTGCGGCAAAAATTTCTGATGCAGAAGCACTAAAACGATCAACCAGAACAACTAATGGGCCTTTATAATAGATAACATCATCGTCATCCGCATCTTGGCGAACTTGGCCATTGTTATCACGAACTTGAACAACTGGTCCTTTGTTAATAAACAGCCCAGATAATGCGACCGCTTCTGTTAATGCCCCACCGCCATTACCGCGTAGGT
Organism: Providencia sp. JUb39; assembly: GCF_012272845.1. Classification (NCBI taxonomy): domain Bacteria; kingdom Pseudomonadati; phylum Pseudomonadota; class Gammaproteobacteria; order Enterobacterales; family Morganellaceae; genus Providencia; species Providencia sp. JUb39. The sequence goes on from NZ_JAAWXD020000001.1 coordinate 2,199,526, forward strand.
CAATAATCAGAGCCGAAACATTCTCTTTCGCCATTTTTTGCAGTTCAGTTTTGACATCATTAGTCAAACCGACATAGAAACCTGGAATATCTAATACGCCAACTTTCTCTTTACCTTGCTGTTTGATAGACAGTTTTACTGCTCTATCTTCCAATCGGATCTGTTCGCGAACAATTGTCACGATACGTGGCTTAGCACCCTTCGTATCTGAAACAACTTCTAAACGAACTTGGCTACCTTTTGGCCCTTTGATTAACGCGACGACGTCATCTAAACGCCAACCCACGACATCAACAATAGGTTTACCAACTTGACCAACACCAATGATTTTGTCGCCGACTTTTAATTCTTTGCTTTTAGCCGCAGGACCACCCGCAACTAAAGAATTAATTGTCGTATTATCATCATCTTGTTGTAATACAGCACCAATCCCTTCAAGGGATAAACTCATTTCTGAGTTAAATTGCTCTGTGCTACGAGGTGATAAATAACTGGTATGAGGGTCAATTTCACGAGCAAACGCATTCATGATTAATTGGAATACGTCTTCGCTTTGTGCCTGAGATAAGCGTTTCAATGCAAAATTGTAACGCTTAGTCAGTTTGTCTTTGATCTCTTTGTCATCTTTGCCCGTTAATTTCAAACTTAACCAATCATAGCGGACTTTTTGGTCCCATAAACGGTCTAGTTCTTCTTTATCCTTCGGCCAAGGTGCTTTAGTTCGATCAACCTCAATAGAATCCGTCGCGTTTAAATCAATCGGTTGATCTAAACGCGCGAGTGCATATTTGAAACGTTCAAAACGACGTTGCTGAGAAAGGTTATACAGGTCATAGAACTTATCTAACTTGCCATCTTCAAGCCATTCACCCGTTTTTGCTTTATCTTTTGCATACTGGTCAACATCGGATTGAAGTAAAACATTATGTCCGTAATCAATCATATTGAGATAACGGTCAAATATTTTCCCAGAAAACTCTTTGTCTAAATCGAATTGACGATAGTGAGAGCGCGTAAAACGCGATGTCACACGCTCACTCACGGTTCCGTGCTGTGTATTCTGCTTTAAAAGAGGTAACTGAGCAGCAGTGACCGGAGTCACTGCCTGAGTATTAGCTATTGCAGTGCCGAAAGTCGCGAGACTCACAACAAATGCAACTTTGAGTAATTTGTTCATGACCTGAGTGACCTCCGTATCAGAACTTTAAATGTTCCGCGCGCACAATCATTGCCAGACCAGATGGCAATTGAACCCTAACACCATCTTTGGCAATTTCCAGCACAGAGGCGTCCATCATACTGCTACCCACTTTCACTTTCAGAGTCTGACCGACTTTCAGTGTGTTGATATCAGTAACTGATTTCAAATTCTCTTCAGCTGGATTGCTACGAGGTTTTTTCGGAGCTGTATTTTGTGGGCGTTCTTTTTTGTCTGATGGACGGCGACGAGATGAGTTCTCTTTGTTCGCATCATTTTGACGAGGTGCTTTGTCACTAGGCTTTTTCGCAGCAGGACGCTTTTGCGTTTTTTGTTGCTCTGCGCGTTGGGCTTGGACTCTCGCTTTCGCTTCAGCTAATTGTTGACGCGCATGGGCAATGTGCTCTGCATCTAATTCACCGCAGTCATCTCCATTTAAGTCAACACGTTTTGCGCCTTCTTTAACACCGTAAAGGTAACGCCAGCTAGAGGTATACATGCGTAACGCAGAACGTAATTGCGTTTTGCTGATACCATCTTCTTCGGTCAAGTTCCCTACGATATCTTGAAAAATTCCGACTTTAAGCGGACGTGCTTCGCCTTCAGCGATAAAACAGCGTGGAAAACGCTCTGCCAAAAATGCGATAACTTCTTTACTACTATTCAACTTAGGTTGATTTTCCATGAAATTTCCTGATAACAACGATTTTGCCAACCTCACGGGCATGAACAAGCGGACATTATAATCGTGTTGCTGACAATTGCCACGTTCCTATTGATTTTACATACCAATAATTAATAATATTTTGGTATAGAACACATCGCCAAGTGCTGGCATAACTGGTCTGTAAGGTATTGAAGCCCTTTTTCATCTTCTTCATCGAATTGGCCGATATTTGGGCTATCGATGTCTAAAACCCCAATTATCTTGCCATTTACACACAGAGGGAAGACGATTTCCGAGTTACTTGCCGCATCACACGCGATGTGACCTGGAAAAGCATGCACATCTTCCACACGCTGAACTTGCACTTCGGAAAATGCAGCACCACAGACGCCTTTATCGAACGGGATCCGTACACAAGCGACTTTACCTTGGAATGGACCAAGAACCAGTTCATTTCCATCACTCAAGTAAAAACCAACCCAGTTAATACCGGATAAATGTTCAAATAATAACGCACTGCTATTTGCCAAACTGGCAATTAAATCATACTCTCCAGCGATAAGTGCAGATAAACTATCTGAAAGTTCGTGATAATACTTCTTTTTATCCATATTTATTTTCAGTTATACGTAAACAAGTAAAAAAATATTAGTAAGCGTAGACCGTAGGTTAGCAAGTTGTCACTTTTACGTAAATTTTTTTACACTAGATTACAAGCAAATTAATTCATACAATCAATATATATGACCCACATTAATCATACTGCCATGAATTTGCAACGTTGTTGCCATTGTAACCAAAAAATAGTGACTCCGCCCTTTCAACCGCGGCAAGTCATTGTTTGCCCAAGATGTTCTAGTCAATTAAATGATGGGCGTTCATGGTCACTTCGTCGTCTTGCACTATTATCTATCACTTTATTGCTTCTTGCGCCCATCGCTTTTTGGCAGCCATTGATTTCTATTCATCTGTTTGGCACCCAAATCAATGCTAACGTGCTTGATGGCGTCCGCTTAATTAGCGAGCAAGGTGACCCTTTTACCGCCAGTATTGTGGCTTTTTGTGCGATAGCTGCGCCGCTACTTTTGCCTATTTCTATTTTATCTTTGGTATTAGCACGTTATCTGGCCATTAACATGCGCCCCATTTTACTGATGATGAAGCATCTCAAAGAGTGGGTTATGCTGGATGTCTATCTTGTCGGTTTGGGTATCGCCGCGATTAAAATGCAAGATTACGCGACGGTTTATGTCGGGCATGGGTTGATTGCGTTTAGTACTATGTCTGTGATTAGTATTATTATTTTAATCCACATTAATCTCGATGAACTGTGGCGACGGCTTTATCCTTTAGAAGAAAATACAGATACTCCTCATGCAGAAACCTGCCTAGCTTGCCATTTTACTGGCGAACCCAATAAGAAAGGCAAATGTCAGCGCTGCCACCGCCCACTTCACCATCGTGAACCCTTGAGCTTACAAAAAACATGGGCCGCACTGATTGCCGCCATGGTGCTGCTAATCCCTGCTAACCTACTGCCCATTTCGACGTTTTATTTAAATGGTCGACGTCTAGAAGACACAATTTATTCTGGGGTCGTTTCCTTAATTGACTCAGGAAACTGGCCGATTGCCATTATTGTTTTTATTGCCAGTATTTTGGTGCCCTTCGTGAAGATTGTCATCATGATACTGTTACTATTTTCAATTCAATTTAAAAGCCATACAGACCCCGTGTTACGGATGAAATTACTGAAATTCGTTTCATGGATTGGGCGCTGGTCGATGTTAGATTTATTCGTCATCTCCTTGATGATGACCTTAGTTAATCGCGATATGCTAATGTCATTTACTATGGGGCCTGCGGCTTTATATTTTGGTACCGCTGTTATTTTAACTATCCTTGCTGTTGAGTGGTTAGACAGTCGATTAATATGGGATTCTTATGGAAAATCAAAACCATCAAAGTGAAGCTTCGGATGAAGTTTCGGAGGCTATCAGCCGTAAAAGGACGACAATTTCGCCCTTTTGGCTGCTTCCCATCATCGCGATCATGATCGCAGGCTGGCTGCTATTCCAACAATGGGTGGAACGTGGCACTCAAATTACCATTCAATTTTCATCTGCCTCTGGCGTTGTTGCTGGTCGAACGCCAATTCGCTACCAAGGTGTGGATGTTGGTATGGTGCAAACCGTTTCTATTAGTAGCGATATGAAAAGCGTAATTGTCACTGCCAATGTGAATAAAGACATGCGCTCTGCTCTCACTTCAGGAACGCGTTTTTGGCTGGTAACACCTAAGGCCTCTTTAGCCGGTGTATCAGGCTTAGATGCTCTGGTAGGTGGGAACTATATTGGTATGCAGCCAAGCACTGGCTCGCCAAAATCACAATTTGTGGCGCTTGATACACCACCTCAAAGAAACTTAAACGAAGGTGAATTACTCATTTACCTTACCGCGAAAGATTTAGGCGCATTAAACGAAAACTCTCCTGTTTATTACCGTAAAGTTCCGGTCGGTTATATTTCTGATTATTCCTTATTACCTGAAAATAAAGGTGTATCCATCGCGGTTATTATTAAAAAACGCTACGTAAATCTCGTACGCTCGGATAGCCAATTTTGGAATATCTCTGGTATTGAGGGTGGATTTGACCTAAATACTGGCGCCAGTATCAAAATGGAAAGCCTTTCGGCGGTGATCAATGGCGCAGTCGCATTTGATTCCCCAGAAAACAGCCTGCCAGCGCAAACAGGGCAACAATATGAATTGCAGCCGAGTAAAGAAGATGTCAAACCACTTGATCAGCAAGGTAATATAGACTTGCAACTTACCCTCACCGCATTGGATACCTTTGGAGTGAATGTAGGACAACCTGTTATCTACCGCGGAATAAAAATCGGTGAAGTGTTACAACGTCACTTAACGGATGACAATGTTCAGTTCCAAATTGCTGTGTTTAATGAATTTAAACATTTGGTTAAACAGGACAGTAAATTTGTCGCCAATAGTCGTGTCGATGTACAGTTAGGTATGAGTGGATTGCAATTCCAAGGCGCAACACCTCAAGAATGGCTGGAAGGTGGCTTACATATCATTCCAGGAAAAGGGAAAGATACATTACCAGAGTCATTCCCGTTATATCGTACCGATGAAAATGCCAAAGCGGGTATTTTAGGCTCCGCGCTACCGACCACCATTACGCTAAACACCAATACCCTTCCCGACATCCAACAAGGCTCAGTGGTGTTATATCGTCAATTTGAAGTCGGTAAAATTGTGTCAATTAAACCAAACAATGACGGCTTTGCAGTGAATGTGTATATCTCAGGTCAATACCGTAACTTATTGACCCCACAAAGCGTATTCTGGGCTGAAGGTGGCGCTAAAGTTCAGTTAAATGCTGGAGGTTTAACGGTTCAAGCTTCCCCGCTCAGCCGTGCTTTTAGTGGTGCAATTAGCTTTGACAATATTCAAACTGGCTCATTAGATACTTCACGTCAACATACACTTTATCCATCAGAAACGGCGGCAAAAGCGATTGGTAGTGCGGTGACGCTGACAACCTTTGATGCGTCTAAGCTATCGGAAGGCATGCCTATTCGTTATTTAGGTATTAACATCGGACAAATCGAATCTCTGAAGCTGTCTGCGGATAACCGCGAAGTGAAAGCGAAAGCGATTCTGTATCCTGAATATGTGGAAAACTTCACCAAAATTGGCAGCCGTTTCGCCATTGTGACCCCTGAACTTTCGCCATCGGGGGTTAACAACCTCGATACGCTGATCCAACCTTATATCAGTGCAGAGCCAGGGCGCAGTAATAAGAGCCGTTTCCAATTTGAATTGCAAACTGCCAACATTACAGACTCCCGTTATCTCGATGGTTTAACCGTTATTCTTGATGCCAGTGAAGCGGGTTCTATCCAGGTGGGAACGCCAATTCTGTTTAGAGGATTAGAAATCGGAACCGTAACGGGGCTTTATTTGGGAGAGCTTTCCGATCGCGTTTATGTTGCAACACGCATAGGTAAAGAATACCAATATCTGATCCGCGATAATACCCAGTTCTGGTTATCTTCCGGTTACAATCTCGCCTTTGGTTTAACAGGCGGCGTAGTGAAAAGCGGTACATTCAAGCAGTTTGTTCGTGGTGGAATCTCACTGGCAACCCCGCCAACAGTGCCTCTGGCACCTAAAGCCAAGCCTGATCAGCATTTCATTCTGAAATTAGAGCCACCTGCGGACTGGTTAGACTGGGGAACCCCTATCCCCAAAAAATAATCCCTCACAAGGCGTCATGTTTCACAGCATGACGCCTTTTTTATTTCCCACCGCTAAAAATATATTTTGGAAATGAATTCCATTTATACTATGCTTAACTTCGTTGGACTGATTTTTTATTGTAAAAATAAATAGTAAAGAGGAAACGTTATGAGCATAGTTAAATTGAAAATCTCTTCCTATGAAATCAATGATGCAGTCATGGCTGATAAGCGTAGTGATACTGTGAGTATTCCTTGCGATTCCGATTCTGAGTTTTGTATGCAATTGGATGGTTGGGATGAACACACGAGTATCCCTGCGACACTGGATGAAAAACCGGTTCTGCTCTATCGCCAGCGTTATGATAAAGAAAATCATCATTGGCTAATGAGAATTGCTTGATGAAGATGGTGGTATTCAATAGAACAGTTAGATGGGAAATAACACAAAAAAAGAGGCCTGGTAGATTCCGATTACCGGGCCTTGGGAAATGGCTCTGGCAGAGCCGTGCGCTAAAATTGCCATTGAGACGTAACAAAGTACTCCCTAATACTAGCGTTCAGCTTACGTTCTTACCACTTAAATTAGCAATTAATTTACATATTTTTAACACAATTTATTGCTTAATTTTCTAAGATTGAGCTATTTGCATGATAAGTTAAACCTATCTAAGCAATCAGCAAAATCTTTCAATTGCCATCTCCTTGATATTTCTAGCTAAAGGCTAACTAAATCCTATTTACTCTCACACAGTTTCTCGGCGGCTTGCTTCAGCGGTAATACTCGCTCTTCAACTGATTTAGTGGTTTCGATAGGCGCTAATAGCACATCAATCGGTTGTGCTTGGATCTCTTTCTTTTCCATTTGCGCCGTTGCAATATCATTCAATGGATGCTGCATTAACGTAGATGGGTTGATGACCACCAATGCGCCATTAGCTCGACACTCTAACATCACTTCTTCACGCTTTAGCGGCCAATCGTCGCCAAACTGTTTTTTACTGACACTCGCCAATGGCGCAGCTATCGCCGTACTGAATGTTCCTCCCAGTACTAACGCACAAATTATGAATTTGAATTTCATTTAAAATGACCTTGTCAAAGGGGGTTATGCAAAGATATGCGCCATTATACAGGTTGATAGGTAGCAAAAATAGCCACTGCAAGGATGGCAATAGTACCAAGCAGCAATTCAGCCCAACTATTTATAATCAAATAATTAATCTGCCCTTGCTGTTGAAGACGTGGTACCACCCAATAACGATTCGTTAATGCCAATAGCACCATCAACCCAACTAACGCAATTTTTAGCCATAGCCAAGATTGGTATTCGGAAAGTGTTGAGGTAAATGGCCAGCTCGGCAATAAAATCAGGCTATTAATAATTCCCGTTATTAGCACACAAATCACGGCAATATGCCCTAATTGCGAGTAACGCTTCATTGATACAACAATTTGCGTTTCTAGCCCTGCTTTTAACTGTTCTTTACTACGTAAAAATTGAATACAAATAAGGAAAGGCCACAAGCCCCCAAACCAATACGCACAACTAATTAAATGAATGAATTGATTAGTTTGATGAGCAATTCCCAGCCACCCTTCATGCATCGCCGCATGACCAATAAAGGCATGCAGACCCAGAATAATGACGGAGAAACCAAGAATGAGATAAAGTTTTAAGGTGATCGGGCGTATAAATAAAACGGCAAACAAGCCGACAGCACTGAGGATTTCCCAACGCCAGATTTGACCAAAGGTAGTGCCAAGTACGCCTTGCCAAATATCCATATTCAACGCATCTTCCCAGCCATCGCCCATCAAACCAGATTGTGCAATCATCCAGCAAAATGTGGTGATGATAGTAATAACTGCGCTAAATATAATGCTTTTTTTCAGTGCATCTTGGAGTAGTACGCGAAATTGCCCATGGGACACTATCACCGCAAACATTGACATTCCACACATCAACATTGCGGCGATAAAATGAGCAAATCGCGTTAAGGTATAAAATGCTTCCAGTGACATATTATTTCACAGTGAAGCTATAGTTCCCTTTGGTTTTGTGCCCATCAACAGAGACAACGCTCCATTGAACATCGTACTTACCTGCTGCTAATTTGCTTTCAACAGGAATAATAACTTTGGTGTTATTGCTAGGATCTAACGCGGCTTTACCCGTTTTGACTACTTGTTTGTTCTCATCCGTTACATTGACCTTAGTAAAGTTAACTTCAATGCCTTCAGAAAAGTTTAATGTGATAGCTTCTGGAGCCTGTTCTAATGCCGCGCCCTCAGCAGGTAATTGATCTTTAAGATGCGCATGAGCAAATGCTTGCTGGAATGACATACCTAAGAACAGTACAGCGACCGCACTTAATTTACGCCAAGAAGATTTTATTTGGTTGATTGGCATAGTAACCTCTTAATTTGCAGGTGAATTTAGATATATTGCCAATCATTATACGGAAAATAATACGATACGCAGCGATAAAATCAGATTTTATCATTCAGCTTGTGAGGCTTGGCACAAAAATGCGAATAAAACTCACTCGCCAAAATAGAACAAGCGCCATTCATCTCTGAATTGGCGCTTGATAAATAACCCGAAAATCGAGTTATTGAAAAGAATGATTAAACGTGTGCCGCTGCCGCTAAACCTTTCAGATCTTTATCCAACAGGAATAATGATTTACCAGACTCACCCACCATGCCCAGTTTATCCAGTACAGATTTGAACAGTTTCTCTTCTTCATGCTGCTCTGCAACATACCATTGCAGGAAGTTGAATGTTGAGTAATCTTGGGTGGTCATGGCTAAATGCGCAAGTTTATTGATTTCTGAAGTAATTAATTGCTCATGCTCATACGTTTTATTGAACACATCAGCGATAGAATCAAAATTTTCTGGTGGTGCAGCAATCGCGCCTAAACGTGGTAATGCACCTGTATCGCTAAGGTAATTAAATAAACGCTGCATATGCTCCATTTCTTCTTGTGAGTGAGCTTTCAAAAATGCAGCTGCACCTTCAAAACCTTTATCACTACACCAAGCACTCATTTGCAAATACAGATTAGCGGAGAAAAACTCAAGATTCAGTTGTTTATTTAACGCTTCAATCATGTCAGCTTTTAACATATCTTTACCTTAATGATGATGATTTTATGAAGTTATATCCCACAGTAACATAATAAATGCATTCAGAAAACATTCTTCCCATAAATATTAATTTATTGATTAACAATAACTTTTTGTAAAAATAACACGAATCAGTCGCATTAGCTTTTATTCATCATAATAATCCTAATTGCTTACTATTATCATGTTTGAATTTAATTTTATTCGCTAACCATCTCACTATTTCATCAAGATTTTTTGAACTTCAATTGCTACAATTCATGCTGATGTTGTTAACCGTTAGGATTTGAAATGAGCCACAATCTTGCCACCCTCCCAAAAGAAGAGATGGACAAAATTAACGTTGACCTGCTGGCTTCCGGTGTTGCTTTTAAGGAACGTTATAATATTCCCATTATTCCTGATGCCATCGAACGTGAGCAACCAGAACATTTGCGAGATTATTTTCGTGAAAGACTGGTCCACTATCGCCAGTTATCGATGAATTTCGCTCGCATGCCCTACGAGCCAAGAAATCGCTAAGAATGGAATTTTAGACACAAAAAAAGGAGAATGTAATTCTCCTTTGACCATTTTCAAACCTATAGTTTTGGAAATGGCTCTTTTGGGTTGTAAAATTAACAAAGAGGGAACAACCACGTTTTATCCCTCTTTGTCATCAACCTCAGGAGAGTTATACTCTCCTTTTTCATTCTATAAACCCACAGATTATTTACTGGTGTTATAGGTGATGGTATTGTTTTTACAATCCACAGCGACACGGTAATGCAGATCGGATTTCGACCCTCTGACCACTAAAGGCAGCGAGTAGCCATCTTCAGTTTTCGTCACTTCACTGTCGTTGATCCATGCAACCGCTTTTTTACCCACGGCCGCTTTTTCATCCGCCCAACGTGGTAACCGGTTATTCATAAAATCATTTTTAACCTGCGCCGCAATTTGTGGCTCAGTAAGATTGCCACAGCTCACAAATGCCGCTGCTTTACCTTCTTCCTTGTTAGCACTGAATGCAAACGAACTTAATGCAAGCGCACAACTGCCTAAAACCATTGCTATTTTTTTATTAACATTCATACCGTCCTCCGGCATCTACGAAATGTAGATGAAATTGAGATCCATTGTACTCACCAAAACTGCAGCATCATTAACAACGCGCGTATAGGCAGACGTTGTCTATTTAGTGTAGTTGTAAAAATAAAACCTATGAGCAAAATGACTTAACTGATATGAATTTATCAGAAATATTTTTAAATGTTAATAGGATGTTTATTAATTATTAATTTTCGTCATCGAATCGAGCAACAATCTGCTCTTTACCTTGATGGTTTTCCCTGATTTCTTGAGCGACAAGCGCAATCGCCTCTCCGCTGCTCATGCCTTCTGCCATCAATTGGTGAATGCGTTCAACCGCTTCTTGTTGCTCTGCGTGGGAAAGTGCTGGCATACCTGAAAACATAATCAACCTCTTTAAATTGCAGACTTATTTAATACGTTAAGATTTTCAGCAAATTTTAACAGCTCTTGCCTTAATAAGGTAAGATTATATGGTAATCTGGCATTATTCACTTGTGGAACCTGATTTTAATTGATTGATATGGCTATTAATAAAATACAACTCCCTTACAGCCCCAATGTGGCATTAGATTATTTTGCACCGTTATCGCACCAACCATGGGCCATGCTGCTTCATTCTGGTCAAGCTGAACACTCTCATAACCGTTACGATATGATTGTCGCTGACCCAGCTGTCACCCTATTAACTCGCGGTTTGCAAACGGAGATTCAAGCGCAAAATCAGCCTGCTCAGTTTTCAGAAAAAGATCCCTTTGCCCTTTTACAGCAATATATGGATCAATATCAAGCCGCCAAATTTACTGATGAAACTCTGCCGTTCCAAGGTGGTGCAATGGGAATTTGGAGCTATGACTTAGGTCGCCGTATCGAAAAACTTCCTGAACTTGCCACGACAGAACTGCAATTTCCCGATATGGCGGTGGGTATCTATTTATGGGCTCTTATTGTTGACCATCATGAACAGCGTGTGACCTTATTCAGCCATCAAGATGTCGAGCAACGACTCACTTGGTTACAGGCTCAAAAAGCCTCTCGTAAAAGTGCCTTCGCACTAACATCCCCATGGCATGCCAACATGACCGAAGCGCAATACCATGAAAATATTGCCCGTATCCATCAATATTTACGTGAGGGGGATTGCTACCAAATCAACCTGGCTCAGCGCTTTAAAGCCAAATATAAGGGCAATGAGTGGGATGCATTTTTAACGCTGAATGAAAGCAACCGTGCCCCATTCTCCTCGTTTATTCGCTTACCCGATAATGCGGTTATCAGTGTTTCTCCTGAACGCTTTATTTTATTAGAGAAAGGTGAAATTCAAACTCGCCCGATTAAAGGAACCTTGCCTCGCTTAGACTCACCAGAGGAAGACCAACTCCAAGCAGAAAAATTAGCCAATTCGCCAAAAGATCGCGCTGAAAACTTGATGATTGTAGATTTGCTGCGTAATGACATTGGACGTGTTGCCAAGCCGGGTACCGTACGCGTTCCTGAGCTTTTCAAAGTGGAGCCTTTTCCCGCTGTTCATCACCTCGTTAGCACCATCACCGCCACATTAGACAGCCAATACCAAGCCACCGATTTACTGCGCGCCTGCTTCCCCGGCGGTTCCATTACGGGCGCACCTAAAATTCGCGCAATGCAGATTATTGAAGAATTAGAGCCCAATCGTCGACATGGATATTGTGGCGCAATCGGCTATATTAGTTTCTGTGGCAATATGGATACGAATATCACAATCCGTACGCTGATAACTGATAAAAAACAGATTTATTGCTGGGCAGGTGGCGGTATTGTTGCTGATAGCCAAGCAGATAAAGAGTACCAAGAAACCTTTGACAAATTACGCCTGATTTTGCCAAAACTAGGAAAACTCGATAGCGATGACTGAGCTAAATAGCTTTATTAACCGTTTTCAATTTACACTCCCGCTTTCTCGCCAACCCGCCACATCGGCGGGTAAAGCGGCCGCAGTGCTATTGCCAATTATTAATAAATCCAATCCGACATTATTGCTCACGCAACGGTCACCACTATTACGTTCTCATGCCGGTCAAGTGGCATTTCCAGGCGGTTCACGCGATCCTGAAGATTCAAACTTAATTGCGACCGCATTACGAGAAGCCTACGAAGAAGTCGCCATTCCACCAGAGAAAGTGCAGGTCTTAGGGCGGCTTGCACCTATCTCCAGTATTGGGGGTTATCAAGTCACCCCAATTGTGGGTCTTGTACCCGATAATATTCGCTATCAGGCGAATCCTAGCGAAGTTTCCTCTATTTTTGAAATTCCCCTGTTTGATGCGTTATCCCTGCAAAAACATAAATATGTGGATATCAATCGCTCTGGCCGCGAAAAACGGGTCTTTTTCTATTGGTATAACAATCACTTAGTCTGGGGACTCACTGCATCCATCCTGCACCAGCTTGCTCTACAACTGGATTAGCCTTCATAGTCAACAATCCTTTTATTCAATCATTTTTTCACTATCCAAAATACAATTAGTGCTATTTATAACCAATCCACCTTATGTAACTACCTTATTTCAAAAAATACTTTAAACTTACTGGTTAACACTACGAAATAACAGTAAAGTAGCGCCCTTTAAAATAAATCACTATATCTTCATCTTTTGTTTAAGGAGTCCTGCGTGATAAGCGTTTTCGACATGTTTAAAGTGGGCATTGGCCCTTCAAGCTCTCATACCGTTGGTCCGATGAAAGCTGGGAAAGAATTTGTCGATGATTTGGTCAATAAGCAATTATTGCCATCCGTCACCCGTGTCGCAGTAGACGTTTATGGCTCTTTATCCCTAACAGGTAAAGGTCACCATACCGATATCGCCATTATTATGGGTTTAGCAGGTAACCTCCCTGCTACCGTTGACATTGAATCAATCCCATCCTTTATCAAGAATGTGGAAGAAACAGAAAAGCTGCTATTAGCCAATGGCACTCATACTGTTGATTTCCCACGTGAGGGTGGCATGAATTTCCGTCAAGATAACTTACCGTTACATGAAAACGGTATGACTATCCACGCCTTCGCTGGCGATAAGGAAATTTACACTAAAACTTATTATTCCATCGGCGGTGGTTTCATTGTCGATGAAGAACATTTTGGTCAAACCTCTTCAGACAGTAAACCTGTCTCTTATCCGTTTAATTCCGCGAGTGAATTACTCCTAAAATGTAAAGAATCCGGCTTATCGATTTCTAGCCTGATGATGAAAAATGAGCTGGATTTGCACCCTCGTGAAGAAATTGACGCTTACTTTGCGGATGTATGGAAAACCATGCAAGCCTGTATTGAACGCGGTCTGAACACTGAAGGGGTCCTTCCAGGTCCATTGCGCGTTCCTCGTCGTGCACCGGCACTGAACCGCTTAGTGACCTCTGCGAGTAAACTGTCTAATGACCCGATGAACGTGGTTGATTTAATCAACATGTATGCATTGGCCGTTAACGAAGAAAACGCAGCAGGTGGTCGTGTTGTTACAGCACCAACTAACGGTGCTTGTGGTATCGTTCCGGCTGTTTTGGCCTACTACAACCATTGCGTTGAACCCGTTACACCAGAACTTTACTTGCGCTATTTCTTAGCGTCTGGCGCCGTTGGTATTCTGTATAAAATGAATGCGTCTATCTCTGGCGCAGAAGTGGGTTGCCAAGGCGAAGTTGGTGTTGCCTGCTCAATGGCGGCGGCAGGTTTAGCAGAATTATTTGGCGCAAGCCCAGAGCAAGTCTGCATTGCAGCTGAAATTGGTATGGAACACAACTTAGGTTTAACCTGTGACCCTGTTGCCGGACAAGTTCAAGTACCTTGTATTGAACGTAACGCAATCGCCTCTGTTAAAGCTATCAATGCCGCACGCATGGCTTTACGTAGAACCAGCGAGCCTCGCGTTTCTCTCGATAAAGTTATCGAAACCATGTACGAAACGGGTAAAGATATGAATGCCAAATACCGCGAAACATCTCGTGGTGGCTTAGCTATCAAAGTCCAGTGTGATTAATCAGTAAGATTAAGCCTCCCTCTTCATTACTCATTTAAATGGTGAAGAGGGTGTTTTATCCTCACTCTTTCTGCGCTTATTTAATTTTTTTAATTAAGTCTATTGAACTCCAACACCTTCATCAAAATAACATCTCCCCTCTTTTTACTTTTCTCGTTTCAGCTTTCGATTTTTATCGTCTATGATCGTTTTATTTCTTCAGTTCTCTCACGCGGGTTTCTATTTTTTGAATCGCTATTTCCATTCTGTTATTCCTTTAAATTCTATTGATCAGTCCTGTTTTTGCTCACTTTTTACTCTCCATGACGAATTTCTTATCAAATAAACCGATTTTTTGTTACCGATAACAGAGTGTAATTCTTTCCTATTTAAATAAACTAAAATTATACTCTGTAAATATTTATATATTTAGAGTTATAGGTTTATTTATCAGTAATATTTGGATCTGTTTTTATTTTTCTGACGCGAAACAAGTTTTTTAGATTAATCCTAGTGATATGATCAGGCTGACCATTCAGCTAATAATTGCACTTAACTAATTATTAGCTAGCCACTTAGTTTGAATTTATTCAGCTACTATTTAAGGTGCAGGGGAAACACATAGAGAAGGAGTCCAGTTTCTAACTTCTATTCTATCGTCAATGATGTTTCGATTTATCTGTTAAGAGGGAAAAATAGTGAGTATAGCTATTATGATTGGTACCCACGGAGTTGCTGCTGAACAGCTACTCCGAACCACCGAGATGTTAATAGGCGAGCAAGAAAACGTCTCGTTTATTGACTTTGTCCCTGGGGAAAATGCTGACACCCTATTTGAAAAATACACACAAAAGCTGACTACTCTTGATACCTCAGCGGGTGTGCTATTTCTTGTTGATACATGGGGAGGTAGTCCATTTAATGCTGCTACACGCATTGCCAATGAGCATGACAATTACGAAATCATTACAGGCGTAAATGTCCCAATGCTCGTCGAGACCTTTATGTGCCGCGATGACAACCCATCCATGGATGAGCTGATCACCGTCGCGCTAGAAACAGGTCGCGGTGGCATCCGTCCATTCAAGTTTAAAGAAGCTGTTTCAGAAACTCCTGCGCCCGCAGCGGTCAGTGCATCTGCTCCACAACCTGTTATTGCAGGTCCGGGCGAACACATGATTATTGCTTTGGCGCGTGTTGATGACCGATTAATTCACGGTCAGGTGGCGACTCGCTGGACAAAAGAGATGCGTGTTAAACGCATTATCGTTGTCAGTGATGAAGTAGCCAAAGATACCGTTCGCTCTACCTTACTGAAACAAGTTGCTCCTCCAGGTGTTACCGCCCACGTTGTTGACGTAGACAAATGTGTCCGTGTTTACAACAACCCGAAATATTCCGGCGAGCGCGTGATGCTGTTATTCACTAACCCAACAGATGTACAGCGTATTGTTGAGCAAGGCGTTGAGATTGACTCGGTCAATATTGGTGGGATGGCCTATACCGAAGGTAAAACCATGGTCACCAATGCCGTATCAATTAACCAAAAAGATATCGATGCATTCAATTATCTGAATGACAAAAATATTGAGTTAGAAGTTCGTAAAGTCGCTTCAGACAGTAAAGTCCACATGATGGATTTAATTAATAAACTCAAAAAATAATGTTTTAGAAATTAGTTCTTATTGAACCGTTACTCAAAAACAGACTTAGAAACTTGTTGGTTACAGGAGATTAAACAATGGAACTTACCGTTGTTCAAATAGTAATGGTCTTCGTCGTGGCTTGTATCGCCGGTATGGGATCGATCCTCGATGAATTCCAGTTCCACCGCCCTCTCATTGCCTGTACGCTTATTGGTATTGTTCTGGGTGATATGAAAACCGGTATTATTATCGGTGGTACACTGGAAATGATCGCGTTAGGTTGGATGAACATCGGTGCGGCCGTTGCACCAGATGCTGCATTAGCCTCCATCATTTCAACCATTCTGGTTATTGCAGGTGGTCAAAGTATCGGTGCCGGTATTGCAATCGCGATTCCATTAGCTGCTGCGGGCCAAGTCCTCACCATTATTGTACGTACGGTTACCGTTGCATTCCAACATGCAGCAGACCGCGCCGCACTCAATGGCAACTTATCCGCTATTGGCTTTATCCATATTTCTGCGTTATTACTTCAAGCAATGCGTATCGCTATTCCAGCACTCATTGTGGCAGTCTCTGTCGGTACATCAGAAGTACAACAAATGCTGGATTCCATCCCTCAAGTTGTTACTGATGGCCTGAATATCGCTGGCGGAATGATTGTTGTAGTTGGTTATGCAATGGTTATTAATATGATGCGTGCTGGCTACCTGATGCCTTTCTTCTATTTAGGTTTCGTCACTGCGGCCTTCACCAACTTTAACCTTGTTGCTCTTGGTGTGATTGGTACTGTGATGGCTATCCTCTATATCCAACTCAGCCCTAAATACAACAAATCACAAGTTGTTGTTACACAAAACAGTAATAATAACCTCGATAACGAGCTGGACTAGGAGGAATGCAATAATGGTCGATATTACAAAACCAACCGAGAAGCGATTAACTCAAAGCGATATTCGCGGCGTATTTCTTCGCTCTAACTTATTACAAGGTTCATGGAACTTTGAACGTATGCAAGCCTTAGGCTTTTGCTATTCAATGGTTCCTGTTATTCGTCGTCTGTACCCAGATAACAATGATGACCGCAAACAGGCCATCAAGCGTCACCTTGAATTCTTTAACACACACCCTTACGTTGCAGCGCCTATTTTGGGTGTAACGATGGCAATGGAAGAAGAACGTGCTAATGGCGCGGACATCGACGATGGTGCAATCAACGGTATCAAAGTTGGTCTGATGGGACCATTGGCTGGCGTTGGTGACCCTATCTTCTGGGGTACCGTACGTCCTGTCTTTGCTGCACTAGGTGCGGGTATTGCAATGACAGGTAGCTTACTAGGTCCGCTGCTATTTTTCGTTCTTTTTAACTTAGTTCGTTTGCTAACACTTTACTATGGCGTTTCTTATGGCTATAAAAAAGGGATTGATATTGTTCAAGATATTGGCGGTGGATTCCTGCAAAAACTGACAGAAGGGGCTTCAATTCTGGGTCTGTTTGTTATGGGGGCGCTGGTCAATAAATGGACTCACGTCAACATTCCACTCGAAGTTTCGCGGATCAAAAACCAAACCACAGGTGTGGAAGATATCACAACTGTTCAGATGATCCTCGACCAATTAATGCCTGGATTAGTTCCTCTATTGCTGACCTTCGCCTGTATGTGGCTGTTACGCCGTAAAGTGAATGCTTTATGGATCATTATCGGCTTCTTCGGTTTAGGTATTCTGGGTGCTTGGTTAAACTTCTTAGCACCATAATTCCTGTTAAATAATAAAAAGGGAGGTTGCAGCCTCCCTTTTTTACTTTTAAGCTTGGTAACTCGTCCACTTAGTCATGGGTACTCAAATGACCTTAAATGATGTCGTTTTAGCCATTATCATTTTGATCATGCTTGTCTATGCAATCTATGATGAATTTATTCAAGGAACACTGAAAGGCAAAACTCTATTAAAAGTTAACTTAAAACGTAAACATCGAGTGGATGCCATCATTTTTATTGTTCTCATTTGTATCGTCATTTATACAAATATTGTTCGACATGGTAATTTATTAACCACTTATTTATTAATGATTACTATTTTTATGGCTATTTATTTAGCGTTTATTCGTCGACCAAAAGTATTTTTTAAACAAACCGGCTTTTATTTCGCCAATGCGTTTATTTTATATGAGCGAATTAAAACAATGAATTTATCTGAAGATGGTATTTTAATGATTGGATTAGAGCAAAAGAAAGTCCATATTCAAGTCAACCATCTTGATGATTTACAAAAGATTTATGATTTTTTTATTAATCATAAATAACTACTTTATATATTGGTATAAATATTAAGGTTAATTAAATGTTTAATTAACCTTAACTTTGTTAATATCGAAAATGAAAATTATTCTCATTTAAAAAATATATTTATTAATAATTAATATTTTGCCTTTATTAAAATCTATGATATCTTTCGTCCCACGTCATTGGGGAGTAGCCTGTTCTGGAATGTATTCTTTCCAGAAAATCCGTGTCAACATACTCGTTTGTTTTTAAACGTGGTGCGGATGCCATTTATTGGTTGGCAAGACCATAGACACATAAATACGCCTTTTGGTTGGGGGTAATTTATGTGTATATGGAAACACCCAACCGAGATTATTGTTATGAGCTTTTACGCAACTCTCATCCTCGCCTTCGCGCTCTCTATGGATGCTTTCGCTGTCGCTATTTGTAAGGGCGCAGTGCTCCATAAACCTCGTTTTCGTGAAATTCTCCGTACTGGTTTTATCTTTGGTTTTATTGAAGCTATCACACCGATCATTGGCTGGGGCATTGGTATTTTAGCCAGCCAGTATGTTATCCGTTGGGATCACTGGATTGCGTTCGCCCTGCTGTTCATTCTTGGCGGGCGTATGATCTGGCAAAGTCTAACCACCAAAGATGAAGATTGCTGCGCTAAACCATCAAGTCACAGTGCAGGAAATTTAGTGTTATCTGCCATCGCCACCAGCCTTGATGCTATGGCAATTGGTCTAGGTCTGGCTTTCCTGCAAGTAGATATCGTCCATACTGCGATGACTATCGGCTTAACCACGATGATAATGGCCACAATTGGCATGATGATTGGCCGTTACGTAGGTCCATTATTAGGAAAAAAAGCAGAGATTTTAGGTGGGCTGGTGCTTATTGCGATTGGATTTAATATCCTCTTTGAGCATCTCGAATTATTTATGTACGCGTCATGATCTTCCTGTTCCCCCTGAGCCATTCAGGGGGAACAGTTTGAGATTTAATACGGGTTTTAGACTTTATATTGATAAACTCGGATCAGAAAATCAGCGGTATAACCTTTCACGCTTTCCTGCTTTAATTGCTGTTTCACCTCTTCAGAAGCTCGCCACGCAAACGGCGTCATCTCTAACAATGCAAATGCCTCTTCCCCTTCAAGATCCATCATATAATTTAAGCGAGTCTCATCAATCAATTTAAAGTCTGGAAGGTCTTCGTCTTTTGCAGGGTGTAATTTCACTTCATCATAAATCAAGGCTTTTAATTCTTGCAGATGTTCTGCTGCCGGCGTTACCGTAATTAAAACTCCCATTGGTGTTAATACTCGGCTTAATTCTTGCGCCTTACAGGGTGCATAAATACGAATAATGGCACTCAAACTCGAATCAGCAAACGGTAAACGATGACTTGAAGCAACACAGAAATTAACTGATTTATAGCGCTTAGCAGCAAAACGGATTGCCACTTTTGATACATCCAGCCCATACACACTAACAGATTTAGATGCCGCCTTTAATGACTGAGCAAAATGATCAGTGTAATACCCTTCCCCACACCCGATATCGAGTATATTTTCACTGCTCTCAGGTAGATATTGAGCGAGCTTGTCAGCAACCTTATCGCGCATTGGCTGATAATGACCCGCATCTAAAAACTGACGACGAGAAACCATCATTTCTAGGCTATCACCTGGATCTTTAGAACGCTTATGTTGTACAGGGAGCAAATTAACATAACCCTCTTTGGCGCAATCAAACTGGTGATTTGCTTCACAACGATAGCTACTGTTAATTAAATTGAGGGGTTTAAAACACAAGGGGCATTGATAATTCATATGGTTACACTGATTTAAAAATAATGCGCAGTATACCATATAAGCTGTCAAGCAGCGCCATGGAATTATACCCCATGGCACCGTGACGTAATCGAGAGGAGTATAGCGAACTTATTTACCTGCTTTAGCCGCTTCAGGTGCTTTGACTTCACCTGACTGTTTCACTTCACTCTTTTTAACTTCTTTTTTACCATGCTCTGCTTTGGCAACTTCGTGCGTTTTCACACCATGGTTTACATGTTCAGTTTTCGCAGTGGTATTTGCTAATGCAGCACCAGAAACAGCTAATTACAGAACAGTCGCGATTGCTAATAATTTTTTCATTTTGAACGCCTTATTTAAATTCAAACTAACGAGTAATTGATATAAAACTTATATTTTGGTGTAGCTAAAAATTTAAATGGCTTTTTCGGCACTTTTATCTTTAGTTGCACTCACTTTTTTCTCAGTTTTCACTTTTGCGTGATGAGCTTTCGCTGAGTGATGAGCGGCAGCAATTGGCGCTACTGGCTCAGTTTTGGTTGTTGTATTTGCTAATGCAGCACCAGAAACAGCTAATGACAATACAGTTGCGATTGCTAATAACTTTTTCATACTAAGTACCTTAAGATTAATTTATTAAGCAAGGATGTTCTTGCCACATTAATAAATCATATCTACAGATCATTTCGCAATAGGAGAATATTAAAGATTCTTAAGTTTTTTATAGGTTATTTTAATGAATAAATATTTTAATTTTGTTGATACTCCATTTACTTTTAAAGATTAATTTTTAATCGTTTTTTAACTTGCCAATAATTTTATTTTTCAATACATATCAAACAGATAAATCAAAATAAATCTTGATGTTAATTTTTTGATTTTGAAAATCATCTTCATTCCAATTTATTTGATATCTATTTTTTCTTCATTTTTTTAAAAAATTCACTTTTCATCTTGCCAATTTAATAAAGTTTCTTTTTTTGAAGATAGGCTAACTTTTATTTTTATCTAAAAATAACTATTTCTGTTTACTTCAAACAAAAAAGCCATTCAACTTTGAATGGCTTTAAATTCACTATATTCAATTTAAAAATTAAAAATGAGCAAACTCAGGAATCGGTTTACGTCCATGAGCCTCTAAAAAGTCTAAAACACGGCGTGGTGTGGTATTCAAAATCCGGGACTCTGGAAAATCAATGGATTTCAACATCTCAACCACTTCATCAAAACGCCCTAAATAACTGACATGATGTGAATCTGAGCCTAAAGCAACCCAACCGCCTGCTTCTTTCACCGCTTTCGCTATTTCTATACAGTTCTTCTTACTACCCGCTCTAGAATGCAAGAAAGAGGAGTTATTCATCTCTAGTGCTACGTTGCTCTCTTTAGCAGCTTGGGCAACAGCTTTAATATCAATTGGGTATTTAGGGTTGCCGAAAGTATTATTCCCACATCAACACGATAGGGAACAAAAATGAATATCGAGGCAATTAAAGCACGACTTAAATCATTAGATATTAAAGGTTTTCGTAAGCTGAAATTAAAGCGCGAATTATATGTAATTGGTAAGCAATGCGCTTTCATCAATAAAGATACCGCCATCGAATTAATCAAAGAAATCTACTCACTCGGCTTTGAGATAGAAGATTTAAACATGTCCCTAGAGTTGGCTGATAAGGGTCTATTAGACACCGTAACAATTAAACCACGTAATATCTAAGGAGGATCAATCCATGTTTAATAAAATGACTATTTCCGCGCTGGTTCTGGTTATTACTGGTTGCGCTACTAAACAATATCCACAAGCAGCAGTATTAACAGGAGAAGAGTCGAGAGTATTTGATTGTAATACCGTGAATCAAGAAATCGCAAAAGCACGAGCTATTCAGAATGAAATTAACTCGATTAATCAGTTTGACGGGCGTTCTGTTCTGGCTTTTTTAGGTGATTTTGGTATCGGAAATGCAATGGCTAGTAGTGACGCACAAACCAAGGTTACTAACCGCTTAAATCAGCTTGAATCTCTCAAAGTTGATAAATGTAAAAGTAATTGATTTCATGGTTTGGGAGTAATTATGAAACGATATCATGATGGGATTTCATCTAAGACTTTTGGCAACTCCACCAGCATTAAATTGAGGGTAAAGGATGTGTTATTAGCTATCGGGATCGTATTGCTTCTGAGCATCAACGTTTAATAAAATTATTTGGTTTTTATTTGTAATAATTTTTATATGTAATAGTAGATTGGAGTGATTATGAAACTTTCCGTTATTGTTATCGCTATGACTTTCTCTGGTTCTGTATTAGCTCACTCAGCTGGCGATATCCTAGTCAAAGGTGGATACTCTCGCTTTGATGGTAATACAGAATTCACAGCGGAAAATCGCCAAGATTACTTTAACGAAAATATGAGTAATGAAAGTAATGGGTTTTCATTGTCTGTCACTAATATGGTTTCAGATAATGTAGGGTTAGATTTGACGTATAACCACGGGCTTAAGATTGATTCTCACTATAATGTCACAGTAAAAGATTATAATACTCGACATTTATCAGGGGATTTTAGTGTTGAGGGAGCACCGATTACATTAACTGCTAATTATTATTTCGGTAATAGTCAAAGCAAGTTTAGACCATTTATCGGTGCGGGCGTGGCTTATACTCACTTTAATTCAGCGAATAGTAGTTCATCCTCTTCTTATTATGATGAGTGGAAACAAGATACTCTTCTTAAGCATGAGGTGACACCATCTCTTGGATTATCTGCTAAGGCTGGATTTGATTATTATCTAACCGATAATTTGATGGTGGGCGCATCAGCGACTTATATCACTTCCTATGCGGATTATAACTATACCTATGTATATAAAGATTCATATAGAAGTGAAGAACGCCCAGAATCAAAAAGACTCAAAATTAATCCTCTAATCGCAACTATCAGTATAGGTTATCGCTTCTAATCTACGTCACCCTAGCCCCGCCGTGTGTGGGGCTTTTCATTGAGGTTAATATGACTAAGTTATATTCCTATATTCGATTCTCTAGTATCAAACAAGCCGATGGTAGTTCATTTGAGCGACAAAAGAGAACAGCAAAAGAAATTGCTGAAAAGTATGGGCTTGAATTAGTAACGAGTTATGAAGACTTTGGAGTGTCTGCTTTCAAAGGTGCTAACTCTAAAACTGGGGCATTATCTCGCTTCTTAGATGAAATCGGGAAATCTGTTCCTGTCGGGTCTTGGTTATGCGTGGAAAACCTAGATAGGATCTCTAGGCAATCCATCATTGAAGCACAAGAATTATTCCTTTCTATTATAAGGAGAGGAATTACTATCGTTACTGGCATGGACGGAAAAGTCTATTCTAAAGAGTCCGTCAACGCCAACCCTATAGACTTACTATTAAGTGTGATGCTATTCGCTAGGGCTAACGAGGAAAGCCAGACAAAAAGGAATCGGACTAACTCAAGTGCATTAATCAAAATCAAAGCACATCAGGAACATCCCCAAAACCCAGCAGTCGCAATAGAAGAAATTGGTAAGAATATGTGGTGGGTTGATACTACCTCGGGATTCGTTTTACCTCATCCGGTGTATTTCCCTATCCTACAAAAAATAATCCAAATGCGCAGAGATGGCTATTCCTCAAAGAGCATACTGGATTATCTAGATGAGAATTACACTCCCCCACAAGCAACCAGCAATAAGACTCATAAAAAATGGTCTCATGTCATGGTCTCGCGTCTATTCCACAATAAATCTCTTATTGGCATCAAGACCGTAAAAGTTGATGGTGTTGAGTATGAGTTAAAGGATTATTACCCTAGGGTATTATCAGACAGTGAATATTATTTCTTGAAAAAGAACATTGTTAGAAGTGCTAAGGGATATGGAATAGAAAGCGAAAAGATATACCCTTTGTTAACTGGTATCGGGTTGCTTAGATGTGGTCATTGCGGATCATCGATGGTTAAACGTAAAGCGACTAATGGGAAAATTGAACAATATCGCTATGGTTGTGATGGAGTTTCGAAGTTTAGAAATGAGTGTCTCTATTCTAATTGGAGTTTTAGAGCGACTCCCCTTGAACATGCCGTTTTACAATTATTGGCTGATAAGATATGGGTCGCTGAGGATAAAACTAATCCTATCCCCGAAATAACCGCCCAAATCGATGAGATATCAAGAAAGATTGATAATCTAATTGCTCTTAGTGCAATGACGGGAGCAACTAAGGAACTGGCTAATCAAATCACAGAGCTAAATTCTCAACGAGAACGCCTACACGAAGAGATTAGAGTCTTTGAAAGGGAAATGTATTCTGTAGACTCTCAAGGATGGGATAAGCTCGCAGAATTTGATTTAAGTGATGTTAAAAATATTGAACGCCAAAAGATAAAATTGAAGATTAAAGGAGCACTGAGGACTATCGAATGCTACAGAATCGATAAAAGTAAAAACCTATTTGTTTTGGTCTATCTAGACGGATTAAGGCAAAGGATAGTGATAGAAAATGCTAGGGGTGTCCGTAAGGGTCAAACTTATGTCGATTTGAAGACTATTAACGATAAACAGATATTACAAAGTGCGGGATTGGTATTACATCCATGTATAGAAATGCTGACTGATAAGGATTGGAAACCAGAGCAAGAAGTATCCGGTCTATTGTCTGAGGAATTTGGTATATAGAGTTAAGCCGTAGGAACTCCCTACGGCTTAACTCTATATATATTTTTAGATTGTTATAGTATTCAACCAAAATTAAATCTCATCAAAGATCTCGATTCAGCCTTACAGTTTTTTATAAAAAGCAATTTACAATCATAAAGTGGAAAATAAAATCCATTATTTCAATAAATCAATACCTATTGTATGTGATTTCCTAGGTGAAATCGCTTAGAGTATAGCAATAATCACTAAGCAATCTATTAACATTAAATAAGAGTTATAAAAAGGAACATTAAAATGTCTGGATTTCGACTTGATTTATCCAAAATGTCTAAAGGTATTGATAGTAACACAGCTATTCCTCCGCGAGATATATTCACCACCCTTCCAAATAAAAATGCAAAATTTCAATATCCGCGAGATGTGCAATCAGAAGTTTGGGAAAGATGGTTTAATGTTAGAAACAACCCCACTTCAATTATAAAAATGAACACTGGAAGTGGAAAAACTTCTGTTGGATTAATTATATTAAAAAGCTGTATTAACGAAGGTGTTGGTCCAGCAGTGTACCTTGTACCTGATAATTACTTGGTCAAGCAAGTTATGGAAGAAGCCATGCAACTCGGTATTCCTGTAACTTTAGATGAAAAATCTCCAAAATTTATTGCTGGTCATGAAATTCTCGTTACGAATATATATAAAATCGTTAATGGCAAATCTGTTTTTGGTGTTGGGGATGATGGCGAAAAAATACAAATTGGTTCTATCATCATTGATGATGCCCATGCATGTCTATCTACCATTGAAGAGCAATTTACGTTAGATATTAGTAAAAGTAATCCAGCATATGCCAAACTATTCAAAATGTTTGAAAGCTCCTTAATGAATCAATGTTCAGCTAAAACATTAGAGATAAAATCAGGTGATAAAAACCCATACATTAGAGTTCCATTTTGGAAATGGCAAGAAAGCATCAACGAAATAACAAAAATAATTTTAGAAAATAAAAATAGCACAGATATATCTTTTAAATGGGCACTAATAAAAGAAAATCTCTTGCTATCAAAATGTATAGTTAATGCAACAAAAATTGAAATATCTCCCCATTGCATTCCCATTCATATGATTCCAAGTTTGTCAAATGCTAGGCGAAAAATATTCATGACCGCAACCCTTGTTGATGAATCCATATTAGCTAGCCATTTTGGAATAACAGATGAATCATTAGCTAACCCAATAACACCTAAAACAATAGGAGATATTGGAGATAGAATGATTTTAATGCCTCAAGTAATAAATCCCGATTTAACTGATCTAGAAATAAAAGAAATGTGCAAAGATATTTCTAAAGCACACAATGTCGTCGTTCTCGTTCCCTCAGATCATAGAGCAAAATTTTGGGCTGATGTTGCAAACAAAATACTAGATAAAGACACTATACATGATGGTGTCAAAGAACTTAGAAATCGTCACGTAGGGCTTGTTGTACTGACAAATAGATATGATGGTATTGATTTACCAAATACGGCTTGTCGCCTTTTAGTTATTGATGGTCTTCCTGACGTTCGCCGCTTAGTAGACAAAACTACTCAAAGTGTTTTACTTGGAAGCGAGAAAACCAAAGATGATATCATCCAAAAAATAGAACAAGGAATGGGACGAGGTGTCCGCTCAAGTGATGATTTTTGCGGTGTCATACTATTAGGCAAAGCTTTAAATGGTGCAGTGTTCCTTGGATCATCTCTAGAAAAATTTTCTCCTGCCACTAAAGCTCAAATAAAATTATCACAAGAATTAGTTAAAATTTTGCCCGATACTACGATCTCTGCAATTAGGAGTGCTCTTGATTATTGTTTATTATGCGAGCCAGAGTGGAAATCAATGAGTAAAGGAGCATTAGCTGGTTTATCCTTAGAGCAAAAAAAAGTTGATATCCACACTATTAATAAAAGAAAAGCTTATGATCTTGCTTCAAGAAATATGGCACAGAAAGCTGCGGGAATTTTAATAAATGGGAGTAATATTACGGATAAAATTCATAGAGGCTTTTTGAAAGAACATGCTGCTGAATATATTAATTTATATGACAACAAAGAGTCCCAGATTTTATTACAATCAGCATCTAACGATAATTATCGAGTTTTAAAACCTCTATCCGGAGTTAGATATAACAGGTTAAATAATATATCATTAGAACAAGCGAAAGAATGCAGCTCTTATTTTAAATCGAATTTCAACGATGCAAATGAAATAATTATCCATACAAATTTAATTATTGAAAATCTTATTTTTATGGAAGAAACATCTAATTCATTTGAAAATGCAATTGATCAAGTAGCTAAATTAATTGGATTTAAAAGTCATCGACCTGAAAATGATACAGGAAAAGGTCCAGATAACTTATGGTCGTTAGGTAATAATTGCTATCTAGTCATTGAATGTAAAAATGGAACTACAACAAGTAAAATAAGCAAACATGACTGCAATCAGTTAAATGGGTCTGCTGAATGGTTTAAAAGTACATATGACCAAACTGCCAAATTTTATCCCATAATGATACACTGCTCAAACCACCCAGAATATGCAGCAACTTTGGGTAGTAGTTCTAGAATCATGACATCTAATGACCTTGATAATTTTAAAAGTGCAGTTCTTAATTTTATTAAGGCTGTTTGTTCTGAAGATAAAAGACATGATCATGATTTCATTCATGAGAGATTGATATCATATAAATTAAGAGCATCTGATATCGTCAATAATTATTCAAGAAAATTTAAGACTTCTTGACATATTAAAATTTATTTTAAATTCAGAATCAGAAAAAGCGCCCATTAAAAGCGCTTTTTTAGTTCGATTTGCTACCACCGGGCTTTATAATCACGAACATCAATATGAGTGAAAGTGTTATATTTGCCGATACCGTATGAATGAGGATATTTCTCTGTGAGGTACTTGTGAACCTCTACAGGGGAAACACCGGACACCCTGATATCTGCCGCAATACCCTTGAGATGCATGCTATTTTTAGCCCCGCCAACATTTTTATTATGAGTAGGACAGCGATTAGCACTATTGATAATTACTGGCTTGCCGAAATGCTCACGAACATCAACTAGGACAGTCAATAATTCATCAGCAACATCGGATTGACCACACCCACACCTACATGCAAATTCTTGTTTTTTAAAATATTTATGCATGTAACACCTCCTAACTAATGTACTCTAAAATATACCCGTTAAAGGACATTCCCCTTAGATAAAATCTTTGTTCACCGACGACAATCGCCCTAACCTTTTCACCCGCTGGGTCAAAGTTATATGGGTTAATCACGTCGACTTCTTGACCTACTCGGTAACGGAATTTAGGTCGCTTAGTTTGAGTTGAAACGCAAAATACGTCTGACGATTCTGGGTTGCGCAGAAATGATTTGAATTTTTTGTGTTTGACCATGCTAGCCGGAAAATCATGAGTCATTGATTCAGGGCTGATGCCATTCACAAAAATTCCGGACAATTGTTGCACTGTATATGTGGGAAATCGTTCGAATAAATCCATAGAAAAATCCTCGCTTAAATTAACTTCATGCGATTATTTATCATTCGTAGGATTTCTTTTTTGTTCTGCTTCCATGAACCAAGTACAGCTTGACGGCTGGTAGTCTCTTTGATTGCGACTAAGCGACGCCCTACCGTTTTCCCCTTACCGTTCTTTTTCAATCTAGGGTTTTTCTTGGTAGGATCGATAAGGATAGTTCTACCTTTCTTAGTCTTAACCTTGAGATATTTCTTGGAATTTAGTTGTCGAATGTTACCGTAAGCGTTAGTCCTATTCTTAGCGACTGGCTGGAACTTAGTAACATCCTCGCCTTTAAAGTAAGGACTGAGATAAACGGCTTGATTGTCGTAAATGTAAATCGTGCTAACTATCGCTCGACGTGTCCTATTGAATTTGAAACCAACTGAGCGTTTGGTGAAAGCGGTTGGATTATCAATCTTGCGATTGATTTTCTCTTGCAAATTGACGCTTGCAGACTTACACACCTTAACGAACTTTCGACCGTAGTCGTCCGTTTCCTTAATTTTCCATTTATCCAAGTCCGCCTTAACTTTTTTCTTATTAGTTTTTATCTTAGCCATTTTATAACCCCACTAACGAAAAAACCCCCGCCATAGTCTTCAATAGCTGATCGTCTACATTTAATTTGGGTAGATTCAATCCGAAAGAAGAATTGAGCAGGGGTTGAATTACAACGTTATAAGTGAGGGAGAAAATGAATAGATAACCAACATATTTTTTGAGTTTATCCATAATAACCCCTTATTATTTTTATTTTTGAGTTTTTAATAAATCAAGCACCTGATCGAATTTAGCATCCAAAGAACCTAGTTTCACATTAACTGAATGTAATACTTCCTCTACATGCTTAACTCTATCTACAGTCTGAGTATGGTTTTCATGAATACTATTAAGCTTTTGTTTTAAAAGCTCATCTGTAGCCTCAAGCTTAACCATTCTCGACTCGGTAGCTAATTGATTTCGGTGTAACCGCCATAAACCACCAGCGAAAATACAAAGAATTGTTATTCCGCCGTAAATTGTGTCTATTACCATATTAGACCCCTTTCTATTATTTAAAATGTGGCAAAGTTATTTATAAAAAACCCGCCTATCTCCGAAGAAATAGACGGGTTTAATTAATTTAAATTTTAAGAAAGTTAATTAAAAATAAAATAATAATTAACTAATAGTTATTCCGGTTGTAGCTTTCTTAAAGACCATAACAATACAGTCGGAAATATAACCGCGCGGGGTGTAGCTACCTAGTGAATCAGCAGAAACGCGAAATTCAAGAGTCATAGCACCTTGTCCCGCTGGCATATCATAGACACCAGAATAGATTTGAGTTGCTGATGCAGTAGTTTTTCCGTAGACGTGAGAACCATTCTTATATACATTTAAAGTAACTGTCTCCGCCCACTCTCGCCCATCTTCCATTTTTACGTTATTCCCACGGAAGATAATCGCAGGAACTACAATCTGGCGGTCGAATGGGTGATCGTCTTCTATTCGAACAACTACCGAACCCTCTGGGTATCTATCATTCTCCCCTTTAGTCGGGAATTTCTTACCGACGGTCTTAACGAAATCACCTTTCACCTGATTAGCGGACAATTGACCCAAGATAGTGCAATCTTCATTAATTATCATGTTGTTCAATTCACCAGCGTTACCGTATAAAGTACCTCTTACGGTCGCATCCATGAAAGACGCATTACCAGCCTTATCAATATACCAACCATCTTTACCATTCCAGTTATTGGATTGAATGACGTTACCAATTTTGGCATTATCAATCGCACCGTCTGTGATGTGGGCTGTCTGGATTGCTGCATTACCAATATGAGCGCTATTAATTGCCGCATTACCAATTTTGGCGTTAGTAATTGAAGCATCACCGATTTGGGCTGTACCGATAGAACCGTTTTTAATAACTGCCCCATCCATATAGACTTTGTTCCCTTCAACGACAAAAGGAACGATGTCACTTCCATCCTGTGGTGCAACTGCAAATTTATCAGCCGTGAAAATTACCTTAGTAGGAATTGCCGGCTCGTTGCTTGCCGACATATGCATACCAGCCACACGACCATCTGCATTAACCGCTAAGTTATACTTGCTGTTAATAGTTCCTTTCAAAGAGTCGATTTTCACATCCATTTCTTGGTTAACGCCCGCAATTTTACCGTCCATTTCCACTCGAACCTGATCAATCTTGGTTGCGGTGACTTTCTCGGAATCGGCGACTACTTTCTCCATTTCAGTGACAGCAGCATCAACGGTCGCACCTGTCTCGGTAGTGATTTGCTTATGAAGTCTATCGAGTTTGATATCTGCATCTGCACCCGCTTGCTGTAATGCATCTTGGATTGTTTCGTCTAAGCGATCTTGCATTCCTAATAGTTCATCAAGTGCTTCTTTGTCTTGGTCTTCCCATGAAATGACTGATTTCATTTTCATGAATACTGGTTCAGACCAAACAACATCATCCACCCCGAAAATATCGTAATGACCAGCACGAAGATAATAATCACCGTCAGCGATATCGAAAGAGGTATGAGTCATTGAGTTAGTAGAAACACTTCTCGCGTCGGTAAATTCTGCATTCGTTGCATACTGGATAACTGTTCCGGCATAGTCTGCCTCATGTGCATCCGTCCAACTAACAAATGCGGTATTGAATCCACCTCTCGCACTAAAACTCTGAACTGGTTTGTGTTGTGGGTTTAATGCCACCAAACGAGCTACAGCACTCTCTGAACCGTTGAAACCTTTAGCTGACACCTCGACTATAATCTCACGAGAAAGCCCGTTAAATTGGTTCTGGTCGAGTGTATAAGTCCATGTTTCAGGGTCTCTAGTCCGATATTGGATTGAATGCCCGTCTTTATGAGTTAACTTGATGATATAGGCATCGAAAAGGTCGCTGAATTTGGTTGTTTCGCCATTAATTTCAACGTCTAAGCCTTGCTGATTATCCCACTCGATAACTAGGTCATTACCATCAAAATGATGTGGCTGCGAACCCTGATTACGAATTCTGATAACCGGAGTCGGTAACTCATAAGTCACTGTAGGATTTTGATTGATTAACTCAACCCATTCAGAACGCGCGATGATACCGAAAGCACATACCCGATAATCATAATTTTGGTCTGGATTTAAGGCTGTGACAGAAAAGATTTTCTGCGAGGTTTGACCTAACTTGATCCAGTTTTC
Organism: Providencia sp. JUb39; assembly: GCF_012272845.1. Classification (NCBI taxonomy): domain Bacteria; kingdom Pseudomonadati; phylum Pseudomonadota; class Gammaproteobacteria; order Enterobacterales; family Morganellaceae; genus Providencia; species Providencia sp. JUb39. The sequence continues at coordinate 2,231,041 of NZ_JAAWXD020000001.1, forward strand.
AGAACCACTCACACGATAATCAACTTGGAAGCCATAGCGGTTAAAATCTTCTGGGGCATCCCATGTCAAAGTGATGTTTTTACCGTAGATTGTTTGACCAGTAGCCTTGATTTTTAAATCAGTCGGGGTCTGAACTGTCATAGAATCCGGTAAACCACTCGGGCGATTATCTGGCTTAGTCGCATAATCCAAATCAGTATAGACTTTAGAATTATACTCAGTGGCAGTGATAGTCATTAATCCAGCAATACCACTATCGATTGTTCTTTCTATGGCAGTGATACGCCAAAGGGAATTTTTCAATTTTAATTCATCGTGAGTTACGCTAATAACATCCCAGACTTCGGCTGTAAATGCGTCTGTAGTTGCAAAGCTGATCACTTGAGTGATACGAGATTTGTTTCTTTCGACACTCGCCAGCTTATCAATCTGGTCTTTATCCTTAACAAAGCGATACTCGATATCCTTAGAGATAATACGCCCATCTTGAATGATAGTTTCGTCGGTATCGGCAACTGATGGATAGCGTAACATTTGCTCGGAATAGTCAATTTCAGGATCTTGATACACTGCGTTGATGGTGTTGAAATAGCCATTAGTACCACCAGTTTTCAGTGTCACTTTACCCATCATTATATTGTCTTCGTCAAAGGTATGTTTCACGATGTCCGGAGCATCAAGTTTTAGTGTGATGCGTCCAAAGGATTCAAACATAACCCCGCCAAACGTCTGCATTAATCCGGTTAAATTCTCTTTGAAACTAGCGTTAGGATCACACGCCCCGTTAGACACAAAGCCTAGATCCTTGACTTGTTTACGAACTTTCAAGAATGAATCAATGTTGATATTCTCAATCGGTACTGAAAGCCCATATTTTGTGTTAGTCAGATAATGAAAAATCTGGTCTACGCCATTGGTGCTAGGTTCGATTTCATTCGTTTCAAGGTTGCGAATTTTTAAGCCACATACATCAACCGCGATTTGGCTATTTGGTTGTAAGATATCAACACCAGCCGCAAGGGATTTATCATCTTTGCGCAAGACTACGCACATTGTCGCGATGCCGTTTCCGGTGTAGCGGTCATCCCAATCTGAACCTAAGTGATGCTTAGCAAGATTCAAAACAGTATTAGGGTTTTTACCAGTACGAAATTCAACCTCTAAGACTTTACGATATTCACCTTTGATTGTTGCATTTGGCACTTGTCCATCACGTAAAATCAATTCTTTACTAGTAAAAACATTTTTATTGTCAATGTGTAAGGCTTTGAAATGGTCGATTTCACCCTCAGAGATAGCGAAAATCTGAACTAATTTATTATTTGCTTGTTTTGAAATAGCCTTGTAAACACATATCGCCCCCACTCGTGTAGTACCAAAAATAACTGGTAATACGGTCTTAGGGTCATTTGATGTCCCTAACGTTGTAGAATTATCAGGGCTTTGCACTTTCGGGGTTTTTGGTGTTGCTGCAACACTAGCGATTAAAGTCATTGCACCAGCAGCCAAACCAATTGCGACGGCTGTCATTACTGAGAAAGTAGCTGCGGCTGCCATACCAGCCGACGCACCAGCAATTACCGCCCCGAGGATAGCCGTTACTGCCATTTTTCACCTCCAAAACGATAAACATTCTCGTATTCAATTTCATAAACTGGACAAGTCACCCAAACGTCATTTTCGTTAGTGGTTAAGCAGTAGCCAGAAAAGTAGATACTGACTGAATAATATTTTCGTCTGCCTAATTTGTGTTCTGTGACTAAGAGATCCCCGTCTTCCAGCTCATCGTTTACGAGATTAAAATTTTCTTTAATTGGTTGAAGAACGTGCGAATAACCGCATAGGTCTTTTGATTTTTTAAGCCCGTCTTCAAGCGAGTTATAGTGTTGATAGAGTTTTGAAAAGAGGTCTGACCCCGTGAGAATATCTATGATTTTGCAAGCCACGATATTGCAATCATTTTCACCGTAAACACGGGGTTGACCGATTAGAGAATTAATAAAATCAGTGATAAGCCTAGTTTTAATCATAAGCACCTCCATGATTTTATTTACTAGGCTTAATTTGAAAGGATTATTTGTTAGAGCTAAACCATTTTGCCTCGGAATTCCATTTGCCCGCCCTACTAAAGAATAGGTCGTTTTCATTCCCTGCATATGCTCGATGAATACCATCTGAGGCATGACTACGAGCGTTTTTCTCTAAGACTTCCCAGATACTATTCAATTGAATTTCACTCTCGTTTGTACACTCAGCATCGTCATATTCGATATTCACACTAATGGAATCGACAACACCACGGAAAACAGGGAAAGTGGTTTCAACTCGTCCAGTGTTAGGGTTTAGGAAAACCATTTCAATTTTTACATCTGACTTATCAAACTGTTTGTTGCGAATCAGAGTGATATATTCATCGCGGACATTCGAGATAGTGACGTTAATCCCGTTATTGTTAATCTCTTTCTCCTCGGCATTACTAGAGATGTTCAAGAAATCACCAGTTGCTAAGTAAGTGAATCCGTTATAGTCCAAATCGAAATAACCGTCTGTTAATCTCAGTACGTCACCTGATGCCGTAACAACCTCGACGATATGGAACATAGACCCAGTTGAGAATAACTGTGGGAGAGTTAATCGTTTAACCTCTTGCCCCGTAAAATCGTTATATACCTCGATAAAATCTTGGTTTGTGCATAGTTTATTAAAGGATTCTTGGATAGTAGCCATTAGACATTCTCCACAAATTCAAATTTCATTTTGCCGATCTGGGCAATTGAGAAATTGATATCATCAGTTTTGAGAACAAATTCACCCTCTGGGTTTTGATACTTGACAACCTCACCCGCTAAAACATTTTGACGTAAGTTAGGGAAGAGTTTCATTTCTCCATTACCCTTTACGTCTTCTGTGATAGTGTATAGCTTTTTGTGATTCTCAAATTGAATGACAGTACCCGCCTTTAATGTCCCAGCAAAATTTGACAAAGTAACCTTACGTCCACCCTTAGATGAATTTACTGATACTGTAACCATGTCCTTAACATCGCCCGTATATTTTGTGTAATACGACAGCGAAATATTGAAAGGACGTCCAAAGATGTGCTTAGCGATAAATTCTTTAACTTCGTTGATATGTTCAGCCATATAGTTTGCGGTAAATTCACCCTCAAAGAATTGAATTCCGGTGAATCGACGCTGAAACTTGCCAGAAATTGATTGGGCTGAAAAGAAAGGTTGTTTTGACTTCAAAACAAAATCTGAAATCTTAATATTCTTGGATTTAAACATAAAAATACCCCCTAGTTTTAGATGTATTTATTCAACTAGGGGGTATTTGTTACCATTACATTTTACGACGTTGTGCGTCTTGAACTGCTTGAGCTACAAATTGAGGATGTCGTTTGATTGCATCCATGACCATCTTATCAGAGGAATTGACGTTACCAGTGATTTGTAGTGGTGCATGAACTTCAATCTTATTACCGGAAGAATTGTTTGATTTTTGAGCAGAAAGGAAATCTTTAAGGTCTCCGTTCGTGCGGTCATCAACAACTCGTTCCCCTTTTTGAAGCAACCATGTTCCCTCTCTAGGAACATTATCGATACCATCATGTGCCATACCAGTTAAATTCATTGATTTAATCTGAGCAACGTTCGCGAGACCTTTCGCTACAGCACCAGCCGCAAGCGCATAGCTTAATGGCGGTGGAGCAGAGTTTAATGCCTTGTTTGCTGCCGCGTATGTATCGATAGTCGCTTGTGCAATTGCTGCCCCTTTTTGAGCGGCAAATAAAGCAGTGCCAATACGAGTATTTTCGAGACCAAACATCTGTAAAGCTGAGGTCATACCGCCAAACATATCAGAAACAATTGACATTCTTGCGTTTGCTGCATCTCGCTCAATATCAATTAATGTGTTCTTGTGTTTACGTTCGGCTTGTTCTAACAGCTTCATTCGCTGTTCTTCTGGTAAACCTGCTTTATTGATGTTATCAATGTCTGTCTGATACTGTGCATCTGCTTGAGCTTTTTGGTTATCGAAATCTTCACCAAATGCAAAACCGCCTATAGCAGAACTCAATTCATTAAATTTTCTATCTGCCAGACCATTAGATGCCCCGTTTCGTGCATTGTAAGCATCTTCTAGTGCTTGTTTGCGCTGTAGATAATCACTTTCAGTAATAAGCTTGTTATTGAACATCGTTTCGAGGTCTGAGACAGATTTCTCATAGATTTCTCGTGATGCATCTAACATTTGAAGCGCATCTACTGGACTTGCCCCTAGAACAGATTTACGGAAGTTTTCGGCGTTGGCATCGATCAGTGATCTGCGCTTTTCTTCATACTGTTCTTGGGTGATAAGCCCTTGTTTGAGCGCATTATCTAGTTTGGCAAGGTTATCTACTATCTGTTTGTTAGAAGACGCTACAGCAGCCTCAGATTGACTATAAAGGGCAATATTAATTGCTTCTAAGTCTTTATAGGCTTGGTCGCGTAATTTCTTGGCATTATCTGCGGCTTTCTTCGCAGCATCCTGTGATTTTTTGGTTTCAGGGCAATCATCAACACTATGATTTCCTTTACCGCAAATCTTACAAGCCTTAGCTAAAGCAGCTTGAGATTGTTTCTCATGCTCTTGCTTCATTTTTTCTGTGTTGGCTTTATTTTCAGCAGCCAACGCAGCTCTTTCAGCGTCCAGTTTCTTGCGCTCAATCTCTATCATTGCGTCAAAACTACTTCCCGCTTGACCAGTAATAGCTTCTGAGATACTAGTCTCAATAGCATTACCTAGAGACTTAGCACTTGATTTAATGTAATCGGTCGTGATTGCTGGGATTTCAAAATCTAAGAATCCGGCATCAAAACCAAAGAATTCAATTGTCGATTTACCCGCTTTTCTGATTGCATTTTGGATAGCTGCAAGAATTTCAGCAAACTTGTTATAAGCGCTAACTAAGGTATCTTGCACCGAAGAGAACATATTAATGATAGGCGTGATAGCATTTGAAAATGATACTTTCGCCTTATCGAATAATGGCGGTAGTTGGTCGATGATAAAGCTACTGACGGCTTTAAAAGTCAGATAAAAATCAGTGTTAGTGAAATCTTTATCAAAATAGTCATAGATTGTATTGAATCCTTTTGGGATAAAATCAAAGAATTCAGCAAACCAACCCATTGTTTCTTTACCAGCATTAATCAATTTGTTGCTAGCATCACCCCATGATTGTGCTACTTCTTCCGATATATAGACCGATTGAGAAGCAATTCTGTTCTGATGTTCCCAGTAGTCGCTTGATTGTTCCAACACCCCAATCATTTTGGATGCATCGGAAGCGATCATCTCCATTCCAGCAATGATTTCAGAGCGAGCAAGCCCGGCAGCTTGGGCTTGGTAGTACCACATTTCGGCAGCTTTACGACCACCCTCTGGATCATTAGTGAATGCGGCATAGTCTTTAATGTCAGCTTTGATTAAGTTCAAAGCAGATATAAATTCACCTGTTCCCTCATTCCATGCTTCACCCAGCTTTTCGCTAGCATCTTTATTGATATCTAATAATTTTTCAGCTTCTAGGCTAGCAGATGAATAGGCTTTCTCCATCTTCTGGATCTGTTCGATATTGACGCCAAACTCTTTTGAAAGTTTGTTGTATTCGATAGCCAGTGAAGCACCACCAGCGACCAAAGCAGATAATGCGGCTAGAGCAGCACCAGCAGCGATCCCCATAGTTCCCATCTTGCCCATGAGTCCACTAATGGCATCTGATGCCGATGAAACACTCCCAGACGAAAATCCGTCTAAAATGCCAGCGGCAGTATTGGCAGCACTTTCTAACCCCTCAGCGCTACCAACTATTTTTACTTGAAATTCGGACATAGCCACCTCTTTATTTTTGTTATAAAAAAGCCCGCTCAATGGCGGGCTTATCTTCTTATTCGACGGTCGCCCTCAACTGTTGAAGCAACGCCGGATCAAACATGCTCATCATCGCGGCTTTCCGTTCTTCTTCTTTTTGACGCGCAATTTCCTCTAGCTCTTCTTGAGTTTTGAAGACTGTTTCATCTTTGATTAACTGGAATTGGCTAGGCTTGATTTCCTTTGCAGTATCGCGAGTCATACCTTGGCATGTCATATACATGGAGTATTGAAGCATTGCGTTTTGCATGTCTTTAAATTGCGGGGATTGAGGTTCCAAAAAAGTATCGAAAATGTGTAATGACCAGAACATCGGAACTGGCATATTATCCATTTCATCTTTTGATAATCCTCTCCGCAACATCTGGCGGTAATAGAACGTTAAGAGCGGATTTACTTTACTTCTTGCTCAACTTTGCTTGGTTCTGGCATCATTGAAGCCAAAGCAACCAAACCGATTAATTGGGCTTTAACTGTGGTGTATAGACCACGCACTTGCTCGATATTCTTGAACACTGGCTTGCCGCTTTCATCTTCGACACAACGCAAAATGGTTTTCTCGTCGCGGTCTTCTTTATTGTTGTTTTGAATATGCTCGTTAAATTCACGAACCGACATAGGACGAGCGTAAAATTTAAAACCTTGGATTTCCATTGCTTGGCGTTTTGGGGATAATGCAGCTAATAAATCGTTTAAATTCATGATTGAACTCCTCTTTTTGAAATGATTACGATGTATTTAGTGCAATAAAAAAGCCGCCCCGAAGGACGGCTTAAATCAAGTTAATTATTTGCGAGCGCTAGCAGCAAAAGGAGCAAAGACACCTTGCTCGACTGGTGCCCCATCCACTTCAAAAGTGAATGAACGTGCAACCACTGAATCTTCACCACCGCTCAGTTCTGTTTTAGAAACAAAACCATTGTAGGCGATTTGGATACCGGAAGTTTTAGCAGCATCAACGTAGTAAACGATTTTCAACTGAACACGAGTACCATCCTCAGCAGCTTTAACCAGTTTGTCATGAGAAGAACCAGCCATATAGTTAACAGACAGTTCGATTGATGGAACACTCATGCGACCAACCAGTTTACGGTTGTACTGAGAGCTGAAGTTAGGAACATCTATTACGTTACGCTCTACACCAGTGGTAGGAAATGCAGCAACTTCTGGCAGTTCGACATAAGATTCGCTGTCTAAGTCTGTATTTTTAACGTCTTCATGCATGAATACAGAAACGAGAGAACCCGCAAAAATATCAAATTTATTTGACATACAATTCACCCTTTAAAAAGAAAATTGAACAATTACCGGATCTTATGTCCGGTTACTTTTATTATTTATTGAAGATATTTTGAAAGCGGGGAGAACTCCCCACCTTTGATTATGAGATAGTGACGTAGTTGCTAGTGTCAGTTGAACGATAGCCGTAAACGGTCATATACATGCGTTTAGAGACGTTGTTCGTTGAATACTTAACACCACAATAAATCACGACATTCGCGGCAGTATTTGCAGGGATGTCTACGATGTAAGTAGTCCAACCAGCTTGAGTTACATAGCCGCTGGTTCCAGGAGTTGATCTATCATCACGAATCATTGTCAATGTGCATCCGGTAGGTGTTATATATTGACCGCGGTTTCCACCAGCAAAGCTATGTTGCCATCTCATATCCCAATAAATGCGCAGGATTGCTTTAGATGGGTGCGAGTTTGATACGAAATTGATAGTTTTCTTGGCGGTATAAACCCAATCCTTACCGTTCGATTCGTTTTCTAAACCCCATCTTGGGATGTAGATAGTCGCAAATGAACCACCAGCAGAACCCAATTTAGAATCGACTTCTGACTTAGAGTAGACTTGCAAGTTATTACGTGCGGCTGTGACGTCCTTAGCACCAGTCCCACCGTTACTTACGGGAATCAAGCCGTTAGTCATTGTTCCTGATGCGTTGAAAGCCCATACGCTAGTTCCAGAACTTTTATACATACCGGAAACACCATCGTTCCTAACATAAATGTAATAATTAGTATCAGGGCTTCTCATTTTAGATTCAGTGTTAACTTGCTGAAACAGATTCTTATCCGCAAACTTGCCAGTAGACCATGCGTGAGTTGCTAGGGTGCTATTCTCTTTAGGTAAACTAAGAACCGAGATGTTAGTACCGTTGGCTTCACGATAGATGAAATTTCCCCAAGTCGTTGCACTATGTGTATTAGTTTCTAATCTAAGAAATCTACCATCACCCTTAACAAGACTGAGTCCTGTATAGTCACCATCACCTATTACTTTTATGTCTCGACCGTTAGCTTCAACAGCAAAATGGGTTTTGTCAGTAGAGGAATTCCAAATATTAATCGTACCATCATTAGCCAATACGAATTGGTGAGTACCATTTGGACTCTTGAAACGAGACTCAGTAGCCGAGTCATTCGTAGTAACAATTTGTTTTAATGCATATTTCGCATCTGAATCCTGTTTAGAATAAACATTTAGTTCTGATGGGCTAGGTTTATCACCCTCGTGGTACATACGATAGCTGTATGCTTTCTGTCCGGATGCATTATAACCATAGGTCTTTACTGTAGAACCCGCACTACCATAAGTGAACGTAAATCCTCGGTTGTGTGCTAGGTTTTCTTTGGTTGCTAGGGAGTGTGGTACGTTCAGTGTCAAACTTTCGAAACCATCCATGTTATTAGTTCTAAATGCACCAAATTTACTCAAATCCCTTGCGCTGGCATCGCCATCATTATCATAGTAGTTTGCAGTTTTGCTTAAAACATATGAATCACTATTGATGCTTCCCTTAAATTTCGCGTCGGTTTCTTCTTTTGAGTAAACCTCTGTTTTAGAATATGCACCTATCTCGGCTGGTGTCGGTTTATCTCCCTCGTTATATACACGATATGAGAATGATTTGACTCCCTCGGCATCAAAGCCATATGTATAGACTTTAGAACCAGCAGATCCATATTGGAAAGAGAATCCGCGACCGTGTGCTTTACCGCTTGCATTAGGGACATTCAGAAGCAATCCGGAATTAGCTCCCCAGTTATCTTGACCATTGATGCGATAAGCCCCGAAATAGTCTAGATAGCTACCATCTTGCAATTCTTCGCTATGGGTATAATCAGCAGTCTTGCTTAACAGATATCCATCAGTCTTAACATTTTCATGAATCTTGATGAATTTACCGTCGCTATCACCGGAAAGAGTATCAACACGGGCTTCTAAGCGAGCTAATTCACTATCGCAATGCTCACGGTTAGCCGTGATAGTTCTATCGGTGACAGTTTTAATACTATCGACTTTCTCGTTAATTGCTGTGTCATTAGCTTTAATAGTCGCATCAGTACGTTCTTTGATTCCGTCGACCTTAGTATTAATGGCTTGGTCATTGGTTGCGATAGCATTTAATGCCTCAGCGCGATTAGCCGTGATAGTTGCATTTAACTCATCTTTAGCCGTAGCCAATTCAGAAGCAGCGGTATTTTTGTTTGCATTGATTTTCGCGTCAGTTTCACGCTTGATTGTGTCGACTTTCTCGTTAATTGCTAGGTCATTTTCGGCGATAGTCGCATCGGTTACAGTCTTGATTTCATCGACCTTAGTATTAATAGCTTGGTCGTTGAAAGCGATAATTTCATCCAACTCTTTTTTGTGTGCCGTGACTTTAGAATCCAATGCCGCATGAGCTTCTGGACTAACTGAAATTTGAACAACCTTATGTTCTTTGTCTTTAGTGAAGATAGTGTGATCCTGCAAGTTTAAAGCAATTTCACCAACTTCTAGTTTTTCTGGGGCAGGTTTAGCACCAGCCTTGTTAGTTCTTTTGAACTGAATCGATTTCATGCTTTCACCTCATATTGTTTATGTATGAGGTATTTATGGAAATAAAAAAGCCGCCCAAAGGACGGCTGAAAGACTAGAATTCACCAAAATCAATACGGTCATGAATAGAAACCGCTTCAATTTCCGCTGGCGTTGGCTTCTCTACTGTAGAGTAAACTTTAACCCATGAGCTAGAACCATCTTTTTGCACTGTCCTAACTCTTAAATGTGGATCACCTGATGTATTGCATGTCATTTGCCAACCACCATTTTCATTAGGTTGTAAATGAAGTAATGCGGTATCGGTGCTAAATGGGTTTGATGAAGCACTCCCTTTATAAGTAACAAAGCGGTTTCCTGACAGAATTTCACTATCGAAACTTCCATTAAAGCCATCTGCACCACAACCGATGCCCCAATCACCACGACGCAGAATTTCGCCCTCTTGAGCGACACCCTGTGCGAGAATACCGTCATCTGGGGAAATTTTATATTCGATATTCGCGACTTGATTGTCACCGGAACGGGTATTATGGGCAGTAACATAAGCATCAAAGATTTGGTAGTAACCAGTTGATGTTAATGCGTTTGCGCTATCAATCACATAGAACAAACGGAATCGCAGAAGAGTTTTATTCTCAACGGCTTTCATCAACATGTTTTGATGCGGATCATCGATAACTCGGTGTAAAACTAAGGTCGTGTCTTCTAGCTTTTTAATCCCAGACAATTTAGCGGAATATTCATCATCAAAGACTTCTAGAGTCTCGACATTATTAGATAACTTTAATGACGGGAACTTGGCTAGGTTCGCTACCTCAGTAAACGACGGGTCAAAGAATGAAGCCTCAGAATCAACTTGGTCGCTAATACTAACGACAACTCGACTACCGCTAAAAATATCAAATTGTTTTGTAATATCCATTAGAACCTCGCTAGATACGTTATTTTCAATGCCAAAGTGCCAACAACCATCCCATCACTAGAATCATCCTCATAGAGTGTTTCTGATGAAACTGGTGAGATATCGGCGATTTGAATTCCTGTTTCTTGTAAGCGCTGATTTGTCGGATCGATATTAATCAAATCACAAATAGCCTTATGGACACCCGTTTCATTTAATTGGCTGAAAACCTGAAAATTAATAATTAATTCTGCTTTAAAGGCATTGCCACCCCGAACTGGTTCGAATGACTCTTCCATACCAGTAAGCCAACAAACTACACTCTCAGAGACACCCGCTTTATGCTGTTCCTCGTTTAAAAGGAGTCCAAGATCTTCGATAATGATGTTTTGAAAAGCACGTTTTAGAGCTAAACGTGGCATATTAGACGTAACGACCATGTGTACCTCCTGTCTCTGAAATGTAAGCTGAAACCAGACCTGAGCGGTCATCCTTGATATACATAACTTTGTTTCTGATACCGTCTATCACCACGATATCGTTTTGTTTCAATACCCCTCTTTCACATAAAAGATATTCGGACTCAGTGACGTTCCCATCTGTTTCTACATGCTCAAATTCATGAAATGCTTTGAAAGTGGTTCCATCCGATTTTGTGAATAAATCTCCCATGCGTAGGGCTTGTTTAATTTGTGAATTAGATAATCTCATTTAAAATACCCTCCTATTTTGAAAGTATTTACAAACAAAAAAGCCACCCCATATGGAGTGGCTTAAAAACTATTTCGACTTGCGTCGTTTTGTGGATTTCTCCGTAGCTACCGGAAGCGGTTCTTCTTCCGGCAACTCTTCGTTAGTTCACGCCGGCAAGCTATTTTTTTGAATCACACGAATTGCATCTGGGTTGCTTACAGCCCAATCAAGATCAGCCCAAACACGAACCGCTACACCACCTTTGCTACGCAGAGAAGTAGTATCAACGTCGATTTCTAAGCCAGACCACTCACCGATTGTTAATGCAGAAGAGAAATCACCAAGGATAATTGAACCTTCAGCCAGAACACCAGAAGTATGAACTGGACGGTTAGCAATTTTACCGTTTTCCATGATGTAACCAGCTACAGCCTGATCACGCAGAGTGCTTGCTAAATCAGCAGCTAAAGCACCACGCATCGCCAGTTTGATAGCAGCTTCGTCAACACCAGCATCAGTTAACTTAGCGATTTCAGTCAAGAAGTCTTTATGAGTCAGACCACACTTAACAACTTTACCAGCATCAACCAGTTGTTTAACTAAGCCATTGCTTGCATTAGGATTTTCTTGATCACCCAGAATCAGTTTTTCTAACTTGATGCGGCTAGCTTTCAGTAAATGTTCAGCAACTAAAGCACCGATATCTGGCATAGACAACATTGATTGACGAGAAATCGCAACCGCACCAGTGAAAGTTTTCATGCTCATTGGAACGCCGTTGAAAGCAACATCAGCTAAAGCACCTTCGCCATTCTCATTAACAAAGCCGAACGCATCGGCAGCGTTTTTAGTCATTCTAGGTAAAGAAATTGGAGCAGTTAAACCAGTCAGAGTTTTAACGCCTAATTCACCTAAAACAGATTTTTCGAGCATCAGATCGATAAAGCTATCGTTGCGAATTTCAGTACCAACCAGAGGCTGGATAGTAGAAGTTTTAACTGGGTTAGAACGCATTGCACCAGTTGGAACGAAAACAGAGTTAGTGCGTTGTGCGCGACCACGCTGAGCTGCTTTACGTGCCATTTCTTGGCTATATTCAGCTTCCGCACCAACTAATGGTTTATCCTCAGCTAGTGAACGCAGAGCAGCAGACAGGTTGAATTTAGTTTCTAAGTTTTGCATAGTGTCGGTCATAGTATTCTTTCCTTTACGATGAGTTTTTGATTCGGTATTAGTATTTAGTGCGCGCTGTTTGAAGGATTCGACTGTCAAAGTCTTGTCTTCAATGGCTTCTTGAATTTCTTCTTTGGAAATATTTAGATGTTCACCAATAGCTCGCATCTCTTCGATGTCTTCTTGAGGGCGTTCGAAAGGTTTTTCCTCTTCCTCGATGTTTTCTTCTTCCATCGGTTCTGGGATCTGTCTTTCTTCACCCTCTTGTTCTTTATTTAGTTCCTCGTTAGAACCAGTTTCTTGTTCTTGCGGAACTTCCTCCGGAGTTTCTTGAGGATTTTCGATTTCCTCAGTTTGTTGCTCTTGCTCTTCCGGAATTTCTTGTTCTTTTTTGTCTTCTTCGTTCACTGTTTGCCCCTCGGTTAAATCGATTACACCTTTATTTAGTGAGCGACCTACACCGACAGAAGAGTCACATGGACAGCTACAGATTGAGACTTCGTAGGGTTGCCAGCGGGTGACGTACATAATTCCAGCGTCAAAATCAGCTTTATATTCAAGGACGTTATAACCAACACTGACTTTTTCCATTGTCCCTTCACGGACTTTGCCAGAGACTTCATTAGCCAAATGTCCAATTTTTGAGAACTGGATTAGGCAGCGACCGACACGATCCGCATCAATACGAGCAGAATCACGGATCACACACCCGATGTGATTGTCAAAATCGTGGTTGAAAAGGACGGCTGCTTTGTCATTGAGAAGTGACAGATCCACTGAATTTTCATCATGAACCAGAACTTCTTTTAGCGTCACCATTCCGTCTTCGGTGTAATACTCGCGTTCGTAAGGTTGTTCGCTTGAGAAAGCCAGTTCGAAAACTGTTTCTTGTTCCGATTCGATGAACTGTGGAGCGTTCACACTGATATCACGGCGTAATTGCTTCATAATCCACCTTAAAATCTTAGGGGGCGTTTAGCCCCCGTTTGGTTATTCCGGTTGAGGTTGAGAGTTTTCGCTCTCATCACTCGTTACAGGAATATTTATATTCGTTTTTTCAGCGGAAATTTCGCTGAAGACTTGTTCCGGATCATCACCACGTTCCAGAATTACCGCAGAACGAGATTTCAGACCGTTATTGATTAAGGTCACTTGAGCATTAATATCTTTCAATGGGTCTACGCTCTCGACTTTTGGACGAATTACCGTAGTATTCAGAACGATATTATCGATTTGAGTCATGCGGATATTGATTTTTGAATGAATCACGGCATGGCGTAAGAATGCTTCATAGAGAGGCATTATCACGACCTCAATTAATCGATTTTGTAGCCCTTTGAAGCGGTTTCCCTCCATCAATGAACCAAATCTCGCAGCGCTATAATTGATTTGACTAGTATCTCCACTGAGTCCCTGTTTGAAGCAGCCTAGACCCATAGAAATGCTAGTGAGCATCGCATCATTAAACTTGTCGAAATCGTCACCTGATTGATTGCTTTGAATGCTCTTGATAGTTGACCCAGCTTCTAACTCTTGGATCGTTCCGGGTTCAAAATCATGAACGATTGCTGGTGGCTGATAATTGAAATCATCGTCACCCATATCAAACCCGTCACCTGTTTCTTTTGGTTTTTCAATGAAAGCCATTGATGAGGCAGCAATTCTTTTATGAATTATCACAGTTTCACGAAACGCCTCTTGATGAGCTATATCTTTTATTACTGGTAAGAAATCAGTAATCCCACGCATTTGCTCTGCGGTAGTAGGATTGAAATAATGCAAGACCTTGCTAGCTTCAACGCGGTAATTTTTTCCAGTAAACGATTGTGTTAATAGGTCATATTTTCGGAAGTAGTACGCAACAGGACGTAATGTCTCGTTGTCATACTCGATACCATTAACGATAGTCGTCTCATCGGTTGCTTTTTGGTTAAGTGACCAATCGCATTTATCAGCAGAAAGGACAGAGACATTGATTTCATTTTTATCCTCATGGAGGACGACGAAACACTCACCGCCCATAATCCGTTCACGTTCACAAATCGCTAACAGTTCACGGAAATTAAAGCGACCGTTGCGAGAGAAGCGTTTTTGACTACCAGCCCAAGCCCAGAAAACACCCTCGATAGTTTTGTTTAATTTTTCATCGAGTTTACCGTTTTTGTCGGTAATCATTGGTTTTGGGTCTAGTCCAGTTCCGACAACACTATCAGTGACATGTTGGCAATAACGAGCACCGATTGAACTGTTTAAAGCTAGTGTTCGACCTTGATCATAAAGTCGGCTAGCACTTGATTTGATAGCGCGGTTGATTGAACCGTGGATGAGGTCTTTAGATAATGAATCGTCTAGGCGATCACCGATTAGCCCCATTCCTTTAGATTGTAACGATCTTGTATACTGCTCAACTTTATTATCAATGAAAACTTTTGGTTGGCGTTTTCTTACTTTAGGGAGAGCAGCAGTTTTATTTCTTTTTAGAAAATTAAACATTTCTCACCTCTTAGCGTGTCAGTCGGAGTTTTATAGTTTTGATTGGGCTGATGCCTTGTTTCCGACGCTCTTGTTTGATTAGCTGCGCAAGTTCTTTGCTATAGGACTCTTTCAGGGCTGATAAGACTGAAAGGGATTCATAAGCGAATGTATTGCCCTTTATAGTCATTTGTGACAGTGCGGCTTCGTCATTCTCCAATCGAGCTGTAATAACCTCGTCGATAAGAGCAATGGTATTGCGCAAGAATTCTTTTTTGGTTTGCTTAACGAATACTGAAAGAACCGTAATTTCTTGGACTGAAACCAGTTCGTCATCACGACTAATAACGATGGAATATTTACCCTCTTTAAAGTCCATTGTTTTAACTTCATGATTGGCTGGTGCATCGACCACTTGATAGATTGTGGTTTTTGAATTACCTATTTGAATAGAATCTCCCTCTGCATTCGCTAGGGGCAATTTCTCCCCAACTCGAATGACTATGGGTTTTAGCGTTTTGCTCATAATTACCCCTTATTTAATTGACTAATAACTCTATTTAGGGATATGAAAAGAAAAGCCGCCCCTAAGGACGGCTATTGATCAGAATGAGCTTAACCAGCTTCCATTTCGCCTTACTGGGCGTTGTTGTCTTTGGGTAATGGGTTTGGATGCCCTTTCAGGTTTTATCGTCTCCTGATGTGATTCAGTGGCTTTCACGGCTTCTTTTTGTTCCTCTCCACCAGCACGATTTAACTGAGCTTTGAGAGCAAAAAGTTTATCCCATGACATTTTGGTTAGAACCCAACGAGAAGCACCAAGACTATAAGCTAGACAGTCTAAGGCTTCGTTACGGGTCGATCCGACTTTCACCCATCTAGTGGTATTCCCTTGCCGTTTTAATTGTTCTGAAAGCAGTTGTTCCAGATAGTCATCTGGTACATCGTGAGAAATTCTTAGAAGAGTATGAGGTTCACCATCCTTTAAGTTGCGGTTGATTAACTCTCTAACCATTCCTTTAAGATTGTTTACTCCCAACATTTTCAGAACATAACCACCTGTTTTTGTTTCTTTTGGTGGCAAGATCGGAGCATTGACATTACTAGATCCCTTGATTGCGTGTAGGTTTTGCCAGCGAGTACAGAAGCGGTAAATGATATTGGTTGCACGACCGTTTGATGAGTCCACGAAAGCAGCCATCATAGGAACACGCTCACCAGAGACATTATAAAATTTAGCCCTCAAGAAATTGAGGAGTTTGTCATAGGCTGGGGAGTTATATCGTTCACAGTCCACATCATAGAAGATACGATGTGACAGGACATATAAGCCCTTACGAGACATTCCCATTACAGTGCATTCCAAGCGGTCTTTTTGTTGGTCGACACCAGCAACCAAAGCCACGACATCATCAGGAATGTTTTCTAGGCTGATATTCTCTTTTAAGACTTCTAGCTCATCAGATTGGCGATCTTCGTTCAAATCGTCGTAGGTCTCGCCTAGGACAGTATTGAAAAAGGTAGCTAGTGAGTGGTTAGCGTAACTATCAGCAAAGTCAGAAACACACGCACGAATCGAACTGAATGGAGACATTAAACGGTTAGCATGGAACCCAATAACATCAGATCTTGGTTCAGTAGCCACCCATTCGCCCTGAGCAACCGCACGTAAGCGATCGCCCTCAGTCCATGGGGTTTTGCATTCTGGACACTTATAAACGGCTGTATCTGGATTTGGTAAAGATTTACCGTTAATTTGATGCCACTCAAAGTGAACGCTTTCCCATCGCATCACATGCCTATGACCACAATGTTGACAAGGTACGAAAAAGCGACGTTTATCACTTAGTTCCCATTGTTGGCTGATCGCACCATCTTTAGTGGTAGGCGTTGAAGCAATGACAATCCTAGCCTCATCACCGAACGTTGTAGCACGTTGCTCGGCTAGTTGTATGGGACTACCCTCGTCTGATTCATCGGCTGCGTCAACCTCATCGAGAAGCAGCATAGGAACAGTTTTACCGCGTAGATGAGATGGACTGTTTAATGACATGAAGTAAAGGAATGATCCATTCTTCATTTGAATTTGAGATGTATTGAAGACAGCATTGCGGTCGTTCTTATCGCAAATCATTTCCTTCAGAGCTGGAGTAGCTTCTAGAACTGGTTTTACCTTACCAGCGATCCATTGGTTTAGCTCTCTGACGTTCGATTGTAGCACGCCAAGATTAGTCGGGTTTGTAGCGATTCGATGGAAAATGATCCCGTTGAGAATCATAGTTTTCCCTAATTGCGCTGAGCACATCATCACAATCTTTCTCTTGTCCTCGACTACTGCGTCCATCATCCCCTTTTGAAACTGATGCAATTTAATTAACGAACCAGCTTTCACGCCGTCAGTTGCTACGATGTTGTTTTCAACCCATTCCGATGGCTTCATTCTTTTTGGCGGTCGAATTGCATCGGAACACTTCTTAAAAATTTGTCTTAATTTGATTTTGTTAGTTATTTTCATGTTTCATCCTCATAACAAATCCATAGATGTATTTATTACAAGGGGTTGTTTTTGATGACTTTTAGTAAAGCCACCAAATGATATGACTTAGTGTTTTGAGAAATTTTTCAAATAATAAGACCACTAAATAATAGTGTTATTAACTTTATTGGAGGATTGATTATGACAAAACGCGGTCGCCCATCTCGTTTCACTACTGAACAATTAGCGAGTATTACAGAGGCTTATTATTCTGCTCCGAAAGGTAAAGAGAACAAGATCCGAGTATTGAATGAACATGGGATTTCAATTGCTCAATTCTATAAAGCGATTGAAAAGTTAGATATTCAGTTTTATGTGAGAGTAAATGGTGGAGATTTGATTAAAGCTACCAGCATGTAATTATTAGGCTAATCCTTTTTGGGTTAGCCTTTTTTTTGTTTTGAAAAAATTAATTCTTTAAAATATCGATTGACAGATTATATATGAATGATATTATAAAAAGTTATTTGTTGAAGTTTTATAAATTCATGGTATCTTATAACCTCATTTAGCAAATAGAGGGTATAAGAATATGGAAAAGTTTAATAAAATTGATACAGTTCAATTAAACTCTGATGATAATAGTCTTGTTGAATTGAAATGCTTGCCTGATTTGGAAGACATGCATGTAGATCTTGATGTGTTAAATATGGGTGCTGTAGGCATCCCTAACCAATTCACTAGATTTGAAGAGTAAACAAAAAAGCCCCGCACTAGGCGAGGCTTAAAAATTAGATGTCATAACCGATTAAAGATAATGATTCGGTGTTTTGACGAATTTTGTTAGTAGATGTATTAACAATGGCTTTTAAATTGCACGGTGATGGTAAACGTAAAGACTCTTTTTCTTCTTGTTCTAATACGCCTAATTCCACCAGTAAAGGAATAATGTCGACAGTAAATTCGAGTTGTCCTGTGTGAGTCATACGACAGAACATGTAACCAGATTCGCATAAGTCATAACCACATGACTTGCCTTGCTCGTCTAAACGTTTAATGATGTAACCAGCATCACATAAAGCCATTAATGCTTTTCTTACTTTAAACGATCCTTTCTTCTCGCCTAGTAAGCGTGTCATTGAATGACAATCAACACTTTTACGAACATGCAAATCAATTAATTGTTTGTTTTCTTCTACTTTATTAAGAGCAAATTGAATCCAATCTTTTTCTTTGTAACCATAGAAAGGATTGTGCATTTGGATCGCTCTTTCTTCTTTTAATCGTTTCCACTCCTTAACGATGGTCATGCGCATTTTAACATCATAGCCAGTAACCAGTGTCAAAGTTAATTCTTCGTCTAAGTGATACTCGGCTTGTTCGCGTCCGTACTGGTCTTTATAGATGTGTTCAAGACTGAGCGCATCTAATTGTAAGGCTATAAGCATGTTTCTAATATCTCGGCGAACATTCTTGTGTTCTTTTCCAGTGTATTCAGCGATTTCGCGTGAAGACATTGTTAAAGGTTTAGTGTTATCGACAGCTAAAGTTAAGTTTGAAGTAGTTTGAGTTTGTAAAGCAGTAGTATTCATAGTTTTAATCCTCTTAAAATTTAATCAATATTTGATACTCCCGTCATCAGTCATTACTGACACTATTATTTATAGTGATAAAAATTTATCATTTTTGGTCTTATAAAACCCCCGCACTAGGCGAGGCTTAAAATTCTTAGCATTGATACATGTTAATTAGACTTTTAATACGACTAACGTTTTCATGGTTATAGATGAAAGTCTCACTAAAACCCTCTGGAACATCATCTGAACTCACAACGCCAGTCTTCATTTCTCTTTTAATGTAGTTCTCTAGGCTATTCGCGCCATAACCTTGTTCAAATCGGAAAGTATGAACGATGTCCAATTTACGCTTATTAATGTAGTTCAATTTAATTCTGCGACTAGCTGGGTCTTTGGAATAGCCGATTTTACCAACTTCCTGACCGTTGATAGGTTCGCGGAACTTCATGATGTAGAACGTAGGAACTTTAGGAAGACGTTTCTTAGCATTCTCCTCACCTCTACGTCTCATTCCATCAGCACAAGCCTTTTTACGATGGCAAGGGCATTTAGTTTTAACCGCAAGGAAGTTATTAGCAGTCGATTTACTCCAAATCTCACCGCATTCAAGACACTCAAAAGCGATTTTAGTCATCATCCCTTTATATGGTTCGATGAAACCCAAGTATTTCAGGGTTAAGTTTTCAGAAGCGATACGGTCTAAGATTCTTTTCTCGATTGTGGAAGGACATAAACGACGCCCTTTCTTTGAAACAATTTTGTCACTCAATTCACTAGCAAAAACAGGAAAAGCATTTTCAGTCATATTAGCAACCCCCTTAAATCAATAACAATCAAGAATGTCAAGTATTTTATGAAAATATTTATTAAAAGTAAAATATCGCTTGACAAAGGTGATTACTCATGATCTAGAAAGTGAATATTCGCGAAGCGAATGCGCGTAGCGCTAACAATTACCTTTAAAGTGATTGAACATTAAATGAGCAAAAATAATAAAATTACTATTATTATATATATAGGAAAAAATCCACGTTTGATGCTATTTTAATCACCACCTTTCTAGAAAGGATTCTAAGATACTTTTAATTAAAGGTAATAGATTTGTAATTTATTATTAGAAAACGTCTTAGAATTGATTCTGTGGAGGATTTAATCATGATCTTGAAAGGACTTTGATAATTACTAGAAACCAGTTAGTAAATCCCTTTCGAGACAAATTCCTTTAAAGTGATCGTCGAAGACTGCGAACGAAGTGAGCACAACAACCGCTTTCTCTCGCGGGTCTTAGAAGGCGGAGATGAGCGCTTCGCGCGCGGCTTCGCCGTATTCTTTTGTGAGTTTTTCTTTGAACGAAGTGAGAAGAAAACGAACTAAAACGAGACGTTAGTCGAGTTTTCATATTCTATATTCTGTGAAGGGGAATTCATTTGTAAATCATTGCCTTACATGAACGCAGTGTAGGGTTAGTGTAGGTCTCAGTGAATCATAGTGTAGGTCTAGTGTAGGTTTGACCCCATCCGTAGTGTAGGTTTTTAGGGTATTGTGTAGGTTTTTCGGGTATAGTGTAGGTTTGTAGTGTAGGTTGAATCTTGGGATTTCCTGCCAATCGCATAAATGGTAAATACAACCAACATTTAGTGGTTCATGCCAACAATTGGTAAAATTCACCAACATTTTTGGGTGGTAAAAACCAGCCACTTCCCTCTTAACCCATTGAAAATGTTATCATTTTTTAAAGGCAAAAAAGTTGGCGCGGTTATTGCTTTATAATAAGAGCAAAACCCAAATACCACACACCTTAACGAAAAGCAAGAATTATTATTAAAATAATTTCACTTTCAAAAATCGAAACCATAAATACTAGTGTAATTTGAGTTGGGACTCGATAAAAGAGAAAAACTCAAACAGTATAAAATTCTAAAAAATTCGATTTTTAATTTTTCAAATAGGGGTGCAGGGGTCCATGTGATTGAATAATAACCAGATAAAATTCTTGTAATTCCCACCTGAAACCACAAATCACAGAATTTTATAAATATGGATATTAGAGCGATTCGCTCTTTTTTATTAATTCTTAAACCTTAAAAAGGAGGATTAAAATGGCTAAACCAGTTCGCTTTACTAGAGAAGTTTTACTACCAATCGCGAAAAAATATTTTGAAGCCATGCAAGGCGATAAATTGAATGTTTTAAAGGAAGAAGGAATTGACCCTTCCGACTTTAGAAAACTTTTAAAACGGTATGACATCAAAGTCGAATTAACAGCGCGAGTTTGGTAATAACCGATGAATGAGAATTTTATTATGACTTTAAAAATAAAAAAGCCCCCTTGCGGCAACAAGGAGGCTTTATGACATAACAGAATATGAAGATAACTTACAGGAGTATTTATATGAAAACTAAACGCATCACTTTCAACATTTTCGAAAAAGTTAACGTCGAAAAAGCTAACGGCAAATTAAACGTATCTGTAATGGAAGGTAAAGCAAACAAACACGATAAGTCTTTTGATATCACCGTTGGTGAGACTATGACAGACTTACGCAAAAACGCTTCTATTAAAGATGGTTCTGAATGGCAGATCACTAGCCGTTTCGAAAAGCGTCACGTTAAACCTACACTTGTTTCTGGCGAA
Organism: Providencia sp. JUb39; assembly: GCF_012272845.1. Classification (NCBI taxonomy): domain Bacteria; kingdom Pseudomonadati; phylum Pseudomonadota; class Gammaproteobacteria; order Enterobacterales; family Morganellaceae; genus Providencia; species Providencia sp. JUb39. Next base: position 2,252,722 of record NZ_JAAWXD020000001.1, read on the forward strand.
TCTGTTTATTGCTACATTCGCGCAGTTAAAGAATCAGAAGTTTACTATCTCTGTGTAATTAAAAGTTTTTCTGGTTTACGTGCTGTGATGCACCATAAAAGCAAACGCAATGAATATGGTGTTGCGATTGCTGATGTTGCTAAACGCTTCCGCACTACTGAAACCGAATGCTCTGTGAAAGCTATCTCTGGTCAAGTTCCCACTAAAAATGGCGGTAGCTTCCACAATGAAGCGACTCAAATCACTGCTTCTTTCTTCTGCAAAAAAGAAGTTAAAGAAGTTGCTCCGGTAATTGAGTTCGTAGAAGAAGTTAAAGAAGTTGAAGCAGTAAGTGAAATCGATGCACTGAAAGCAGAAATCGAAGCGTTGAAAGCTGAAAATGCTCGTTTAGTTGAAGAGAACAAAGCGTTAAAAGCTAATGCTAAAGTTGAAGTAGTTAAAGAAGAAATCGTTTCTGTCAAAGAAATGTCAAAAGTTGAAAAATTAGAATTAGCTAAAGCAAACCTCAAGCTTGTTTCATTTGAAGAAGAAAAAGAAGAAGTGAAACCAGTAAATGCTATTCCACAATACATCAAAGAAATCTTACTTGATAACCCATCAGTTGAAGTATGGAATAAACACGTTTGCCACAAATACACATTAGCACCAATCACAATGCAAGATATCTTCAAGATCCATTCTAATGATATGGACTCATGGTTAGTATTAAAAGCAGCTTAATTTAAGGTGTGATAATCATGAATGCCGAAAATAAAAAAGGGACTCCCGATTAAGAGAGTCCCAATTGGTTTTAAGGTTAAACAACACAGATTATATAAACAAGGAGAACTTAATAATGATAACGATAACGAAAGCCTAACCAGTTTGAAAAAATACCGCCCAGTTGCGGGCGGGAGAGGACAATTTCTAAGAGCAAGTTATTTTTATTATTTAAATCTCACTCCCATTGACTATGAAAAAGTTGAATCAAACATGGCGTTTGTTCGGGAATCCTCTAAGAAAGACTCCCTGACAAACTCCATACTATTATTTAGATTTAGATTTTAGACAGTCATATAAACAAGTCATTAATGCGATGATAAATACCGCAACTATAGAGTTACCGATAAATGGCAAGCAATCAAATAAAACTAAGCCAAGTAGACACACAACGAAACTAACTAATTCGGCTAATACACAAATAATTAAAAAGAATGTAACCGCACCAATAAAGCACTGACTAAATTTCGTTTCATTATCTTTTTTCATCAGGAATAACGTACTAACTAAAGACGCTAAAGCAATGAAAAGAATATAACCGATAAAAATAGATGTTAGTTCCATAGGTATTTCCTCATTTAAAAATTAAAAATGAAGCGGAGGATGTTCTCCCCCGTAAGAGCTAATTATTAAGCTCTCTAATTCACTAGTATTTATATACACAAGATTGGTATTGACTATCAGATTTGAAAAAACTTGGTACTATGCTGTATGTGAAATAATTACAACAAAAACCCAAGAATTTTTTGCGTAATTATGAGTATAATTGAATAAACCACTGTGAAAATGCCACTTACAGCTAGTATTCTTGGTGAGCAAATAAAGTTGTTACAAAAAGGAACAAAATGGTTAATTCTCCAGTACTTGAGCTTCAAGCTTTAGCAAAAAATCGTAATAGCGATATTGTTGAGGTACTTTTAACAGCTAAAATGATAGCGGTTAAACTAGGTTTGAAGGAACTTAGCAAATGGATGGAATACGAAATCGATGGATACACTGATGGTATTGATGTTCCCGAATATCGAGCTGGTCAAGGAATAATCCGTTATCACGACCCCTATCACGGCTGGCAAAACTTGAAATTTGCTAATGCGTCCGCAGAATTCATTCAAACTATACAAGAATACTCCATAACAGAATCAATTTCATCTATGCAAGGTCAGTATCAAGAAGATGGAATGTTGAGATTACCTATACCTCCACACTTAATTGAAATCTTATTTGGAGGTCAACAAGCACCATCAGAAATGAGCTGGTTTTTTAGTGTTAATAAACTCAAACAAATCGTGACCACCGTCAGAAATAAAATAATCAATTGGTCTTTAGAGCTTGAATCTAAAGGAATTTTAGGAGAAGGTTTACTCTTCACACAAAATGAAAAAGATGCAGCGCCAATGACAGTAAATAATACCAATATTTTTAATGCCGCGGTAAATAATGCAGGAGCTATAGGTGCTGGCAATACCGGCGACATTTATCAAAAAAATAATATAACTACTGGGGACATGTCCTCTTTAGCTGAAGATCTCAAAAAACATGGTATTAACGATGATGATATTGATGAACTCAAGCAACTTTTGATGAAATCGCCCACAATATCGTCAAAAGTAGAAGTAGAGAAAGGATTCGGAGAATGGATCGGTAAAATTACAGGAAAAGCTTTTAGTGGTGCGCTTAATATTACAGGAGCGGCTGCACCTGTCATTCTTACTAATGCACTTTGTGATTTTTTTAATATTCCCGTCTAGCTCGCTAATGACCTAGGTCGCTATGGTTAACCTTACTTAATTTTAGATTTTTATGATCCCATAGCGTCCTTCACTTCAAGTATTAACTTTCTTATTTATAAGAGGTCAATCTCTTCCTCTAATTCATATTACTTTCTTTTCTGTTTTCCCCTCTTCATCTTCTGAATATTCATCATATTCTTCGAATTTACTTGAAAGCATAATATCGCCTATTTCGTTTAAACGTTTTTCGATAATCTCAAAGAGTTTTTCTTTAATCGCTTTTTGGTCGGTTGCTGCCTCTAATATTTCGAGACTATCGATAGTGGCAATTTGAAGCATTGTTTGCTTTACAGAAGCGCAAAATCCAGATAATGCAGTTTCGGCATAAGACACTGGAATCAGACCACCCATTTCAATTCTATTCTTCATTTCGATTCCAGCTACTTCTGCCCTCACCTTTTTCAGCTTCTCTTGTTGGATTTGTTGCTGAACGTCGACTTCTCTTAAAGGGTTTAGAATATTCTCTAGGACCCATGTAATGGCTTTTTGTTTCGGTGCTCTGCGCGTGTTATAGTTAAAGGGCATTCCTCGCTCTTGCCATTTCTTCACCGCTTGATATGAATAGCCATACATTTTCGATAATTCTGTGAGTGTTATTTCTTCGGTCATATATCCCCCAAATTAAAAAAATATGCGTAATGGTATTTATAAAAATTTCGCAAATATAAAGCGTTTTGGGAGGGATATTTATAAGCAGTGGAATCAGTCGTACCAATGGCTGATAATCGATTGTAGAGCGTTTTAGGGTGGCGGTCTGGCGGTGAACTAACCCGTTTTAAAAAATTCACGCGTGATTAAAAGAATGCGGGCTTCGAAACACCGCCCTGTTCTAAAAATTTCCACAGTACCTTAAGGATAAAATCAACTAATTACAATATTCATTAATCAATGATGATATTGCCGACGATATCGCTGAATGTCTAAACAATAATTAATTATCCTCGTTATTCCTTTCTTTGCCTCGCCTAGTGCGGGGCTTTTTTATGGGCGACTGATAACCGTTTTAGCTATTTGTGCCATTTGGATATTGATGGGTATTGACTCTTAGGGTTGCCAGGGTGAGTAATAATTTGCACTTTTCCGCTACGAATAGTAGCAATCATCGCTTCTGTATTGTCTTCTAGACTTTGTGGTTCTAAAACTGGCTCATGGAATCCTGCTAGAATAATATCTAGATGACGAGCAATCTTTTCATTGCAGTCTGTCTCACCCTGCTTATTTTTAATGTTTGCTTCAATTCCATATAACAAACCAACACCATTAACAATGCGCGGCAATATTGGCATATTGCCAAAATGCCATTCATGTGGGGCATCTTGCATTTCAGGGCCATGATCGGTAATGGCAAATAGTTTCATTCCTCGAGCGGCAGCTTCCGCAAAGTATTCATTAACAGTGCTAAATGCATGGGTGCTGGCAATGGTGTGCGCATGTAAATCAACTTGATACATAAAATATCCTTCTAATTCTTCTATTTGCCTTCTGACATTATTCAGATTGAAAAGGTTATCCCAAGCTAACATATCGCCACCAAGGATTCGATAACAATTCTGTTAAACCGCACTAATCGGATCTCTATTGTAAATTGCAGTTTATCTGACTCCTATTTAGCCAATAAAAAAGCCCGCTTCATTCGTGCGGGCTTTTATTCACTAAATATGGTTTAGTTAACCAAAATACGCTTATTGGTTGCACCCCATAATATGGACATTTCAGTAAACAGCGCGCCGCTAATATCTTCAACCTCTTCAGCGGTTATTTCCCCTTTTCCTTGTTTACCAAAAAAGACAACCTCATCTCCTGGTTGTACATTTTTAATATCAGTAACATCGACCATCACAGTATTCATGGATGTTTTTCCAAGAACAGGTGCGCGTTGCCCGTTGATTAAAACATGCCCAGCATTACTGAATACCCGACGGTAGCCATCCGCATAACCGACAGGAATATTTGCTAATACAGAATCACGCTTCAGCGTATAAGTTCTGTCATAACCGACGGTATTTCCTTTCGGATAGTGATTCACCGCCGCAATATTCGATTTAAACGTCATCACGCGTTTGTAGTCTTTAGTGGCAACCGTATCACCATAAAAAATACCACCAACACGCACCATATCCAACCACGATTCTGGCACGGTCAATGTTGCATAAGTATTCGCAACATGCAGAGTAACATCTTCGCGTTTCAATCCTGTCACATTCAGAACTTCTTGAGACTCTTTTTTGAATTTAGCCAGATCTTTTCGGATTTGTGCTTCATCCTCTTCAGGATAGTGAGACATAATCCCGACGATTTTTAAATTAGGTAACTGCGAGATTAGCTTAGCTTGTTGCAATCCTTCAGCATTACTGACTTCCAAGCCATTTCGTGACATTCCTGCCGAGTTCAATGCAAGATGAATCGGAATAACTTTACCCTGTTTCGCCGCTACCGCATTTAAGCGCTGCGCCATTTCCAAGTTACCAATCAACTCTTCTACATTAAATTCAGTAGCTTGAGCCATCTCTTTTTCCGTGGCGTTACGCACACGCATTAAACGTCCTTTGAAACCTAAATCACGAACTTGCTTCAATTCTGTATTGCTAGTTAGCCCAATGCACTGAACATTATTTTCAATCATTACTGGGGTAACTAACGTCAGGTCATGCCCATATGCATCCCCTTTTAAAACAGCACACATTCCCGCTTTATCACCCAATAATGCTTGTACTTTCTTGATATTGTAATCCAATGCACTGTGAGAAATTTCTATCCACGCATTGTTAACTAGCACAGGTTGAATTTGTGCAGATGGAGTTTCTATGATGTTGGTTTTCGCAGGTTGCTGACATGCAGTCGCCACCAGCAGAGGAAGAAGAGCAAGATATTTCAGACGAAATGCCACGTTATTATCCTTAGCCATGGAACAGTGAGTTTCCCCTCACCTTTATTATTATGATTACGGGGAGTGAACATATACTTTCGATGTATATAGGCTACTGATAATAACAATATGAATTAATTGAACAAGCAACAATTGCTGAAATTTGAATAAAAAATCACTTTAAGTGAATTTAAAGCAGAACGTTCACCCTAAAATTCCTTTTCTCTCATCTTGTTTACCGCAATACAAGTACCTCTAAACTACCTCAATAATGTTTTTTACGAGGCTGCTCTCATAATCATTTTTTCTGCTTTAAATTACCTTGTTCGGGGTATGTTTTTCTTTTTAGATAATATTATTCTGGGTGCGTTTGTGTTTGGGGGCTTGTATTTTAGCCTTGTTGGCTGTTCCGTTACCTCGTTTTTAACGCACGTTATTTTAACTAATAAGGGAAACTATGAATTGGATAATTCAAAAGATAATGAATCCTCTTACAGGAGGAGTTGGCTCAGCCCTAGCACTCAATGGTGCTATATCGCTTATCGTTCCATCACTGATCTTAACAACCACTAATATTTATATTCTAGCGGCTATACTCAGCGCTATTTTCATCTATATCTCGATAAAATATGATTGAGTTTTTCCATCCACAAACAACACAAGCACTCAGCATATTTTACTTTACGCTTATTCTTGCTTACTTAGTTATTCACCTTATTTGGGAGCATTTTGATAAGTTTGCCGAAGATTTTTCGTTAATTCGTTTACCTCAAAAGGTGGCAGTTATCTATACCGCCGCCACCTTTGCGAGTAATTTATTTTTAATCGTGATTATGTTTAACCTAGATAACCCACTCAAAAATGATAGCGTCATGATTTTGCCGTTAAGCCTTGCAGGGCTAACTGGCCTATGCTATTCGTTAGGGGCTATTGTTCCGAGGAAGAAAACAAATCATATTTAAAGTTCACTAATATGGACTTTAAATCATCTTTATACTGGCTGTGTCCCTAATTAAGGACGCTATGAATAAGAATGGAGTTCAATGAGTCTACGTTGGAAAAATTAAGGAAATGACAAGGTAAAAAGCAGCAACTAATCTCAATGCAATACATTAGCAACAAAGGTGAAGAGCTAGAATGGTAATTCAATTAATGAAAAAACAAAAAGGCACCAGTAACTAACTGATGCCTTTGAATTTATCGACAACTAAACATTGTTATCAACAATAACTCTATTATTCCCACTCAATTGTTTACATGACCCATAACCAATTGATTTATATAAAACAGAATTAACCTAGTGGGTTATGATACCGTCACCGATACCGTCAAAGTAAAAAGTGAACAATATTTGTACAATAATCTATCGATACGATTCGAGTAATTTTTCTTTTGCTGCTAGGTCGGTAATACATAAATTAAGGACCCTTGTGTTTTCATCGGCACGATTAGACTCACGCCCATAGACTTCAAGTGTGCTTCGTAATTGTCTAGAAAGTTCACTGGCCTTTGCTCTCTCAGTTCGGCAGGTATCGGAGTTATCGGCACTATCAGTTTTTGTTTCCGTGGCACTGGCTTCGTACTGCATCCCATCAAAGTGATTAAGAACACGCTCAAGCAGAGCGTCTGTGCGCATCGTAGCACGTTCTTTTTGTTCATTGTATATCACCACCCTATTTTGTTGTTCTTCATCAGCCTGCTTGCGCTGGTCGAGGTTAAACGCTAGGTCTTTCTCATCTTCCTGTTTCCCTGCAATCTGTTTTGTCATTTGCTGGTTATCAGAAAAAATGCCGCTAGTCATAAAACCAGCGGCAAATGAGATAGCCAGCGCAATTAATGCAATGGCTATTCTTTTCATTAGCGAACTCCGTTATGTTCCAAGCTAAAGTGATTACCGTCAGGGCGGGTTTTAAATCGGCCTCCCCAGCTTCCACCTAACGACTCCCAATATTCGCCAAGCTCTTTGTAATCGCTGGTGGCAGTTAAATATTTACCATCTTTAAATAGGTTGAAATCAATTGCTAGGCGCTGAGTATGCAAGCTGTTTGAAATGCCAGATCCATTAGCTGCATTTAGTTTTGCCTGAGTTTCCGTTCTAAATGCCTCTCCAAACGTCAATTGATAGCCTTTATCCTGAGCAAAAATAATCAACTTAGCCACCATTCCAGTAAATCTATTTTGTTTATCCACCATAGACATTAGGATCACCCCACTTTTTTAAGTAATTGCATAACATTGCCACGCTTAGCAAATAACGCAGCACAAAGGAAAGAGTTTGGAATAAGGTTTTGAATACCAACCTGATAGGTTGGATCTAGATAGGAAAATACCGGTACCGAAATTGAGTAGCCTAAAAATACCCATGCTAGCCAGCCACCTAATCGGCTATAGCCTTTATCTCCTCGGACGAAATAAAGACCTCTAAAGAACATGATTAAGCAGATTAGCGCATTGATAATAAGTAGTGATTTATCGTATGTCATGGCTGTTACCTCCTTTCGGAATATCAGCTTTCTTATACAATTTAATACTGAGTTTTACAGAGAGAAGAGAAGCAACGAACGCCCCCATAGCATCAAGGCTATCAACGTTATAAGCATCAGGCTTAACGCCAATTAACCCTGTCATGGAAACAAAGATAGTAGCGAATGGACTGAACAGTAGAAGACCTGCAGCAAAGCTGAGCATGGCAAATATTGAACGGATTGCTAAGGGAAATTCTGTTGCAGCTGTAGTGAAGTAAATAGCACCAAGAATAGCCCCCATAACAACCTCTGGTGGCAATCCTGAAAAGTAACTAACAAATGATGCAAGGCTTAATCCTGTAACCGCTGTAGTGTTTTCATGCATGTGTAGCACCATGGTTGAGAAATAACCACATATTACACGAAAAGATAAACAAACACACCTGTATGGTTTTTTTGATAATCAAAAGGTTGTAACAACAATAGTCTTATGAAGACAATTACGTTAACTATTTATATATATTAGAAATTGAGTGGTATAATTATATAAAATCGCACGCTTGTATTGTATGTATATACAGCAATTCACTGAAATACATACATTACTAGAAATAATATATTTAAAATTTAATGGTAAGATTTCATAAATGCTTAAATTTAGAAAAGATATTAATGGACTAAGAGCGCTAGCTGTCATATCTGTTGTTTTATATCATTTCAATATTCCACTATTTTCAGGTGGATTTGCAGGTGTTGATATATTTTTTGTGATATCTGGGTATTTAATGACCGGAATAATCTTTTCGAGATTAAACTCTAATGAATTTTCACTGCTCGGATTCTATCTAGACCGTGCAAGAAGGATAATACCTGCATTATCATTTACATGCTTAACTGTGTTCGTGTTTTGTTGGTTTTTTCTCACACCAACTGATTTTGAAACATTGGGCAAGCATATATACTCTAGCTTATTATTTTTCTCTAATGTAATTTATTTTAAAGAAGTTAATTATTTCGACATCGATGCAACACAAAAATGGTTACTACATACATGGTCATTATCAGTAGAGTGGCAATTTTATATAATATTCCCATTGCTTCTATCTTTAATATTTAAGATAAACCGCTGTTTAGCAAAACCAGTAATAATAGCACTATTTATAGTAAGCTTTTTATGGTCTGTATACCTAACAATCAATGGATTAAGATCTGAAGCATTCTACCTTTTACCATCTAGAGCATGGGAAATGCTACTTGGTGGGATAGTTTATCTAACTCCTATTGATTATAAAAATAAGTGGAAGATATCGCTTCACTATACTTCTATGATCGTGATGTTAATTTGCATATTTACTCTAAACAAATTTGATTTATGGCCTGGTTATTTGGCGGCAATACCCGTCTTATCCGCAGCTTTGTTAATTAGCTCATCGCATGATTCATTTATTTTTAGAAATTATATATCTCAGTTTATAGGTAAAATTTCATATTCAGTTTATCTATGTCATTGGCCAATAGTTGTCGCGCTAGGATACTTTGGTTTAAATGGTTATTCATACGTTGTTCTTGGTATAGCATTATCTTTTTTTATTGGAACAATATCATTTTATATGATAGAAAATCCAACACGAAAATTTATAAGATCTACAGCAAAAACCTGGTATAAAGAAATTACAATTATTATTTTAATAATTTCAATTCCGTTATCGCTATCTGTTTATGCGAACAAAAATGGCGGTTTTCCATCTAGGTTTCCGTATGCGCTGCTTACCTCAAAAGAAATATCCAATGAGCGAGCAAGATACTGGGTTGACGGAGATAAAGAAAACCCTGTACCAAAGACCGGTGATAAAAAAATAGTAATCATTGGTAATTCTCACGGAATAGATTTAACATATGCTTTAACAAATAATGGAATGAAAGGTGATATAACATACATTAGAACAACATCATACTGTTCTAATTTTGGGTATACACCAAATCGTGGTGAATATAAAGAACAGTGCAATAAGGCTTACGACAATGCAATAAAAAATAATTCATTGAAAGATGCAGATGTGGTATTTTTACATGATGACTGGGCTATTGAGGATATATCTGGCTTTAAAAAATCAATAAATAACTATCGCTCAAAGACTAATGCAAAAATATATATAGTTGGCCCAAAGATGACATATACAATAAACGCGCTGGATGTGGTATCAAGAGCCATGAAAAATAAATCAACTACAGCATCAATGATTAATGATTTTTCATCAAGATATTATTCCGCAAATAAAATAAAAACAAATTCAGATTTAGAGAGTTTGATGAAAAATGAAGATTATATCAATAATGATATCTTTTATATATCAGCATTGGACATTCAATGCGGTAAGAAATTAAAATGCGAATTAATAAGTGCAAGAGACAAATCATTTAACTATTTTGATGCTGGTCACTTCACATTAAATGGATCAATAAACTTTGGATCAAAGTTAAAGGAATCACACCCAGAGCTATTTAATTAAAAAAATGATAAAGCCGAGTGTTTATTGACTCGGCTTTATAAAAAACACATTAATTAAATTTATGACAATATAAAGTTTACCGTGTCATTTACTTTCAATTTACCACGAACATCCCCACTTAATTTAATATTGAATATCGCTCCTGCGTAATCACCTCTTTCAGCGATAGAGTCTTCAATGACAGTAAAGTTATTATTTGAAGTATAACCTATGGCACCAGCCCTTATCATTGAGTTATCATTAACATTAGCTTTTATAATTGTATTTTCTCCTGATAGACCTGTTATCTCCATAACCAAAGCCCTGCACATCCTAAGAACAATTGATCTAGAATAATTATTATAAAATAAACTCTGAGGGTTGTTAATAACCAAATTTTCAATTAGTATCAATGGTTGCTCAATAATATAATTTGCTAGTTGCCTAGATTTTACACTCTTGAATATTGCTCTAGACATATCATGATAAATATAAGTGAATACACCATTTTCATCTTTATTTGTGTATTTAATATATGAATCTGTAGCTGATATTGACCTATCAATAAAACAACACCCACCAACTGCTTGCAGACCCAGCCCTGATCCCCTAGAACTTCCACCCCATCCCTGTGACTTCATTAAATAACCGTCAGTATAATATGTCCCACCAATGAATCTAACCCCACCATAACATGCATAACTATCGTTATATATAAGACAGTCGATAGTTGACAAAGGGTCTATATCAACATTTAGATCTACAGTAACTGTTGATGTTATTTTTCTGTTTGCGACAAGCGACGAAATATTATAATGGGCAATATTGCTATTTTGCTTAACCAGACTTTTATCAACTTTCACACGGCCGGATAGTTTGGCATAACCCGTACCGAAAGACATTTTTAAAATCTGAACACCTGTTAACCCAACCACAGCATCAGTATTCTCAACAATACATTCAGCATGTAGATTCTCGCCCCAAGACAATCTTGATATGTAAGCACATTTACGGATATGTGATGATGCACTGTACAATTTAGAACCTGAGCCAGCACCAAACGCATACCCAAGCCCAGCGCCATTCACCGTGCTATCATACATATCACGGATTTTGGATGAGGTAATATGAATCACAACACCATCACCTTCAGCTAACCCCCCACCTTTACCGCACACGTCAGAAAGACCTACATTAGCACCATCTTCACGACGGTAAATGGGGAACGCAACCGCTTCCAAGTATCCGACCAACACATCGAAATAATCAACACCCAAGTCTTCTTTCAATCCCACCCAGTTATCTGCATTAAAAGCGGCATAGCCGTAGGAGGCCGAATTTGATTTAACCGTGTCCAATGCAACGCCTGTGCATGATGAGATGTAACAAGGGGAAGTTGACCCGCATAATAGCGTTGTTATATTCCCAGTTATCCCGTGACAGCGTCCGAAATAAGCGGCATGCCCCCCATTAGTTGCACTGTGCACTAAGCGCCTATCCTTGGTTTGTGCAAGCGCAGAATCCGCAGATCCATAGTTCTCACCTCGTCCTTCCGCAGTGAAATTATCAAAATGAAGGTCAACACAATTAATAAAACTTATGGTTGACGGGTAATATTTTTTAGTTTGAGAAACCTCTTGATTAGCTGCGTAGATAGTGCCGTTTCTCAGAGTGATATTTTTCTTATTAATCAGTGCAACGATGTTTGAATAGTCCAATGCGTCTGTTGTTGCTGGGTTTGCTGAAGACGCTTGAACACCGTCGACATTGGCGTAAACACGATAGGCTTCCCCACAAAAATCAACCGTTGCACCGTCATTGATGTCATCAAATAATGCACGCAGTTTTTCAGTATTATCGGCGGTTATGGAAGCATCTAACCCGTATTCTATACTGTAAATGACATTATTAGACATAGAAGATAAAAACTTATAAACCGTACTATTATTAAATCCAATAAAATTGGCACCATCAGAACCAGCGAGTTTATTTAACACATCCACGGCACTACCAGTGGTAGGAGCAACAACAATGGGCTTACCATCTTTATCAAACGTAAGCACATTACCAGCACGATCACTAGCTTTTGGTAACGCCACAATATCCATATCATCAACACGCAATAAACGCTTTTGGCGTTTTAATATCGTGCTGTTAATACCTTCAATCTCATCTTTCAACGTCCACAAATCAACTGCATCACTGTCACGCTTTGGCTTGCCAAGGTTAGCAATGCGATAGCCTTTAGCGTCGAACCAGTTAGCTAAAATATTTGGTCGCTTTAGGAATAGCGATCCAAGGCCTCCCCATATGCGTTGGATAATCATTGTCAGGTAATCAAATGCATCCTCGTGCGTTTCAGCAAGAAACTTACCTTGATTACGGAATGAGGTTTCTTGCGTGATAGGTATGTCACGGGCAATGCTAATTTTGTGCTTGTCTGCCAGTGGTCTAGGTAGAATTACCTTTCCACCAGCCGACTTGTTAGCGCCTGTTACTGTATAATCTGTACCTAAACGTAGCGTGACAACGTTATCACCATCTGCGTCTGATGTAGTGACACTCAAATCACTTGCCTTAAAAATCCTGAACTTATAATCAAAGTCGGTTGTTACACCGTTTCCTGTATATTCATTGCTGCTGATTTCAGTTGAAACAGTCATGGCTATTCTCCACTTGGTTGCGTTAGTGTATGATAGCCACTAAAATTCATTAACGGAATATTGTTTAATATTAAATATATAAAGATAAACAATAGTGATGTTTTTTCAGTTACTGTATAAGCTCCTTAAATCACATAGGTAGTTAATATGAAAGATGTAATTAATTTCCCAGCACCCGATAACTATGCAGAAAAAGTTAATACCGAAACTGGAATGAAGGAGTTGATTAGCAAGTCGAACGTAGAAGAACTACTAAGAAAACTGGATAGTAAAGGATGTGACGTGAGCGCGGCGCTCATTGAAATTACAGCAATGATGAATTACATAAATCTGAGTTTGAAGGTTAAAGAGAACATCAAGACGCATATTGAATACATCGCCAACGAGTTAAACAAGTAATCGCTTAAGAGTAAATCAAAGCACCTCCGCATAGGTGCTTTTTTGTTTATTTGTGCAAGTAATTATAAAACTCAGAGGATGATTCTTTATAATTCTTTCCAAACAATAATTGACATGAATAATCCAATTCTCTTTCTGATTTCTTTAGCTTCTCTCGTGTGTGAAAAAAATAAAAAATAAAACCTATTACGACAAACACGAATAAAACTGTTTCATCATGATGAAAAATGAACCCCATAATTGTTCCAATAATTGAAGCTACTAAAAATAACTTTGAAACATTGTGGCTTACATGATTAGAGTCACGATCGCTTACTAACTTCTTTAACTCCTCTTTTTTTGCCATTATTTTAATTGTTCCTCTACTTGATTCAGCAACGGTGATAAATAGAAAAGGTTCTGAAATGGTAACAGTTTCCTTACCGATCTGACTTCTCTATCATCAAACTCACCATTCATTACGCCTGCAGTAATATTTTGAATGTCACCGCCAAGATCAAATGTAGGGCCTAATAACGCCCCGATACCGTTACGACTTTGATAGCGTGATGCTGGTGGGCCACCAAACATGGCACTCATCCCGTACGAGCCACCACTGAGGTTTTCTAATAGGTTATTAGGCTCACCTAGCCAGCCCATCATTCCAGACCAGTCTAACCCTTCTTTCACAAGGTTAGCAGGTTCAGCATTTATTTCACGCCCTGCCATCATTGATTTTAATACATAAACCAATGAGCCTAATGAAATTTGTAACAATGCACCGTAGTAGAATGATGCATCTCCAGACTGAATACCAGAGACTAACGCTCTATTGTGGGTACCAAAGAAGAAAGTTTTAAACTGCATTACAATCTTACCTAATTCACTACTCATCATTAATGGTGTATCACCAATGCCGGGTGTAATTACAGTCGTTCTAACGTCTTTCAATACCGCCGCTTGGAAAGTTTCACGTACTACACGATCATCCCACAAATGACTATGACCGGTTAACATGCCGTCTAAATCTTCACCGTATTTTGAATATTGCTGAGCTATGCGCTCCAACATGTTTTTATCAACGCCAAGATGCGCCAGCTTTTTAATTTCTTTGCTGCTTAATGCATTACCAGCTGCAACCTCTTGCGCAGCTCTGAGTATCTTTGATTGCGTAACAACACCAGTCCACATCTTCATTGTGTCGGTGTATTGATTCATCAGTGTAAAATTACCAAACTTTTGTGATGACCACTCCAAACCACGTTCAAGAAAAGTTCTGCGAGCGTATGGATCGTTAAGGTCAGCAATAACTTTAGAGCGGCTAGATAATGCATATTCAAGCCCTATCCCCATTTCACGCAAATCAGCTTTGGCAATCTTCATTGCGCTAATGTCGGTTAACATTTTGCCTAATGGTTTTAATGCGCTACGCAAACCATGCTGCATGATCGGTCTGGCCATATCTGGCAATGATGAAATTGTCATACCACCAAGCAAGCGCAAAAAATTAACGTGACGAGCAATGCGGCCAGCCCTAACAAAGAAACTTGATGGATCTTTAGGTGCGCCATAGGTACCTAATAACCTATCACGCATGGCGCGAATATCGCGTAAATCAGCATCCCTTCTGGCTTCTAATTTGCCACGTTCTTTTGCAGTTTTAGCCTCTGAAATTAACGTATTGTAATCATTGGTAATGGCTTTAATTTGTGCATCCATATCAACACGCCCGAACTGTGCGGTTAACTCTATTTCTGGTGCAACTTGGCGAATATAATTTTCCATTACGTAGTTAACATCTGACTCTAAAAAGTCTTTAATACGCTCATCAGGAATATTTAACGTACGTGATTTAGTGAAACCTGCGCGCTTAGTTAATCCATCAGGGATCAGTTCACTTGGCACAATGCCAGATGGTGCGCCTATAATTTTATTAATGATATCATCCGCGGCAGCTTCAACCTCTTCACGCGCTAATGGTTCCATTCTACGCAATGCTGCATGACGGCGATTATCATAGCGAGTCAATGAATTTGCTTTACGGGTTAATTGGCGATATTCATTTCTAAACTGGCGCGGGTTGTCTAAAATGTCTAAAGAACGTTGATAGGAAGCCAGTTTATTTTCAGCCTCTTCAATACGCATAAGTTTACGTTCTAATTGCTCAAGTTTTTTAGTTGTTTTTTTTGTTTTGCGTATTTCAATTTCAGCTGAAACAGCTTCTTTTTCTGCAACTAATTTTCGGCTCTTTTCTATTTCATCCATTAAAAGCTGTTTTTTACCAGACCAGCGTTCAGCCTCTTTTATTTCAGCGTTCAACTTTTCTGCTTGTGGTGCGGATGCTCTAGCCTGTTCTATTCCTGAATCGGCTTTAGCTAGGCTAGATTCAGCTTTGTACACTGTGCGCTGATTCATTTCCTGTAACCAATCGGCAATGATGGTGCGGAATTCTGCTCGGTCATTCAGTATTTTGTCGAACTTATAAATACGAGGAAAATAGCTTTCTGCTGTTGATACAGTTACCCCCTCACGCAAGATACCAAGCTCAACCATGCGATCCTTAGTTTTCTCAACAATAGGACGCACGGCTCTTGCTGCTTCTGCGACTTCTGGTATTGCATGGCGATCACCATTACGCATAGCATCACCGACTTGCTCACTAAATTCATATAAGCTTAATCGACTTCCATCACGCTCTTTAGCCATTTTACGATAGGTTTTATAAAAGTCCTTGGTTGATTCAACTTGCTTATAAACAAGTGCTTCATATCCTCTTACCTTGGTTTCTACCGCTGTAAACGATGCAATACCATCTTCATTTTTTGCAAAGGTAAAATTGTTCTCTGCAAGTTGTTGGTTAATTTGCCGCGCTGTTTTTGATGGTGATTGAGCCACGCGCCCGACAGGGCTAACATTCATTGTTCTATTAATAAATGATGGACCTTTCAATGCTTCCTGTTCTAACGTGGTATCAGGAACTTCCATTGCACCTACACTGGTGTTATCAGGAATATTTTGTTGCACTGTCTGTTGTTCGCCTAACACATCGTTTTTAAACTTACTGACTATCTGCCCTCTGTTTTTAACCAACTGAGCCGCCGAACCAAGCATGCCACCTAACATAGCATCAAACGTTACGTTCAACGCGCTTTCTTCAAGTGTTCTCGTTTCTTGTGTAGCAGATAAAGCCAATTCAGAAGCAACGCCACCAAGCGCGTTAGATACGGCAAATTTACTTGCTGTTGCTAATACATCACCGCCACGCGCAATAGTGCCTGCAGGTACCATCATTGCTGCTACATTGATAGGATCAATAACCCCCATGGCTATGCTTGAAATTAATCCAGCTCCACCAGCATCTTGCAGTAATTGCCTATCTTGTATTTGCCTATTAATACGTTGTTTTATTGCTGATGTTTCCTCTGGTGATTTAGAGTGAATAAATGCATCTGCAAAATCCTCATAGCCGATTAATGTACGTTCATCATCGAATGGATTATAACCGTCTTGTTCTTCGAACTGATTAAAAGGCATGGTGGCGATTAAACTACCTACTGAGTTATCAATCCTAAATGCTGCATCGCGAAGCCTAGAAACCTCATTTTTATCACTGAAAGGGTTTGCAGCATCAAGAATACCAACATCATTTGATTCACCATATTGAGGTTCAGGTTGTTTAATTAAACCAATATCAGCGCCCATTACATCACTTGGGTTCATTTCATAAATAGGCATGGTTATTCTCTCCCGAACATGGTGTTAAGTGTGTTGCTGAAACCATAATCAATAGGCTCAGGTTTGGCATTACCTTCTAATATCTCGCGCTCTTTCTTAGCCTCTTGATATGTTTTATGGCGTTTATCCATAACCTCACGATACATTGGTGATAATGATTGTTCAGGCTTAAAGCGTGACGGCATTCCGTTATCACCAAGGAAAGGTGTAAATACAGGGATGTTATCGCTGCCGGTTTGTTTTAGCATGATTGCATAACTGTAATCACGAGCAGTCACCGCATCAGGAACTAAAACAAATTCAGCATCGCTAGGCATGCCACCAAACACTTTAGATTTAAGCTGTTTTTGCTCTTCTTGCCATTGACCAATGATCCAGTTACCAGCGCCACTTTCGCTGGTACCGTAAACTGCCTCAGGCGCATAACGCATAACTTCATCTTTACCGTTTATTGATGTGACACCCCATGTTTTCTTAACTTGTGCATCCGTCATTTTTTTAGCTAAATCCGGATCCCCACCAGTACTAGCAAAGTTTGCATCATAAAGCGTTTGGTAATCTCGCATATATTCACGGTTACTAACACTTGGCTTGGTGATATTTGGCGATGAGAAACCACCTAATGCAAAGAAACTATTAATATTACCTTGCGCTGCTTTCTCCCTTTCTTTGCTATATTTCTTATCGCGCATCTGTTCAGCGATAATCGCCTTGGTTCTATCGTTCTGCTCATAAGTTAGGTTGTATGCAATATCTATGGCTTTTTCACTATCCATACCTGAACGCGTTAAATCGTATATTTTTCCATAGTAAGCCATGGCATCAGTAGATAACCCATTAATAGCAGATGGATTATTATCAAATATCTGTCCGTACATTTTAGCCATTGGAATGACTAATTCAGGGTTTCTTGATGTTGAACCAGTCACCAGTTTTGATTTAATTTGCGATGGAATAATTCCAGTACGGCTAGATATTTCAGCTACTGCATTTAAACTATTCTCATCACGAATATTGAATGATGATTCGATATTGTTTGCAAAGTAGTTGTCTGCTGCATCCTGATTGCTTTTATCGTTAGGATCTAGCGGGAAGTTATTCTGTATAGATAACTGCAGACGATTTGCAGAAAACACCTTGTCTTGCGCTTTGATGTTGCTATCAACAAACTTACCGAATTTTTCCCAGCGCTGCATTTTACTTGCGTAATTGCTTTCAGATGGATTTGGCATGATGCCATTTAATAATGAGCGTTGAGCTTGTGGCGTCATATCTTTAGCTGCTGATATCAATCCAGCATATCGCTTAGCTTCTCGCATATCCGCTATCATTGCAGTGCCTTTGTCATAACCAAAAGCAGAAATAATAGTTTTTTCAGATGGCGCATTAGGTGCATCAAGACCGTTTTCCCATGCGGCGTAGGAATCAGAAATAGTAGTTCCAAGTTCAGTTTGTAATTGTTGCTGGCGTTGCTTGTCCATTTGCTCAGCTTGCTTCAAGTATTTTGCCTGGTCTGACTCGTCAAGTGCATCGAAAGCCACTGAACCAGTTAAGCGTTTTGGTGTATTAGGTGAGCTAGGTAAACTTACTAATCCAAGCGCTGATTGAATCCCACTGGAAATATCATCATTAGATAGTTTGCTAACTTCACCTTGTCCATTCTCTTGAATCATTATCGCCATTGATAGGCGTGTTAATGTATCTAAGTCTGTTAGGTCAAGAACAGTATCACGAGGAACATTGAGATAATCAGATACGAATTTAATATAACCTTCAGTATCGTTATCATCCTCAGGTGGAGCCCAGCGAGTAATGATTTGCTCAGGTGTTACATACCCCTGCCTTGCATACGATAATAGGTTTTTTCCTGTAGCCCTAATGCCGTGTGCTGGCGTAGCGAACGTAACGAAAGAACCATCATTACCGGTTTGACCTACCCAAACATCTTTTGATTTTCGAATGTTACCCGGATTGTTATTACGAACGCCGCGCGCCCCACTTCCATTTTTGGCATAAGTTTTCTCTTGCTGATTATGTAAGCTTTCTGCGTATGCCGTTGCATCATCAGGGTTATCAAAAACACCTAAATGATTTCCAGTTTCTTCAAAGAGTGCGATAGCTTCATCATCAGAAAGCAATCGACCATCATCACTGACAGTTGGAATTAATACTTCGCCCTGGTCGGTACCAATTGAAATAGTCCTTACCGTACTAATCGAACCGTCTTTATTTTTAACAGCTGGTCTGTTAAGTAAATTGATGTTACCCTGCTCAATCATTCCTTGCGTTGAGCCAACCGAACCGCCGTAATACGTTGATGAACGACTGATACCACCGTTATCTGACGGCTCTCCGTTCTGCTGCATAAACTGCATATAATCAGAGCCTATCTGATTTTCAATAGCTCTCTTGGCTGTGGCTGTTTTAAATTCTTGTTTCTTGGCTAGAATCTGCTCATCACTCCAACCGTGCGAAAAGCCAAACTCCTCTATTTGTTGGAATACTTGTTTGTTTGCTGATAGGTAAGCATTGTTATCACCATACAAGCTAGCAGCTGACTCCGCATTAACAGATAACGTTGCTTGGAATTGATCTTGTTCGTAAGCTTTAATTTGCCCCATTTCATGCTTATTAGCCTGCGAACTAAACTGCAAGCGCATTTCTTTTGCTTGCTGTGCGAACATGCTTTTAATCGCATCATCCTGCAACGTCCCAGCTATTTCACCAGCGGCATTATCAAATGCTTGCTCAAACTCATAACCTTTACCAATAGCATTCTTACCCTGCATAGCAAGTAATCCATTGCGCGGATCGTTCATCAGTTCATTGGCTTTTTGTCTAAGCTGTAATGACGCATCTTGTGCCAGTGCCACATTAGCCCGCTGCTTAGCTTCTGCGAATAATACTGTGTACTGCTCTGCAGCATGACCAAAGCCCGCTCCGAAATGCTCAGGGCTAGATTGGACACTAAAACCATTATTAGGTAGAGGTGATGAACTAACCTGTTGTTCTTTATACGTTGGTACAATTGGCATGCATCCCCCCTTAGAATACAAAACGGTTAGTGCCGTTTTTCTTTGCAATATCGAATAGGTTGTCACTTGAGCTACTACTAGCTGCTGCACTAGATGTTCCAGAGAATGGGTCCCATGCACCACCAGCTAATTGATATGCACCGTATGCTTTAATTGGTGCAGTTAATAATGTTGTAGCTGCACCAAAGTTACCTTCACGGCGTGACATTTTTGCCTGTAACCTATCGTTAGCTGCTTGCATACGTAGGCCGTACGCTTCACGACTCGCATTATTAACCAGTGTTAAAGCGTCCAACTCCCCCATTGCCGCGGTATCACCAAACATATCAAGCGCACCTGATGAACTTAAATCAAGCCCACTCGCTGACATTGCCGCAGCCTGTGAGCCAGCTAATTGCCGTGTGCGTGAGCGCTGTTTCTCTGCTTCTGCATTACCACGATTGATTGAATCATTCGCTGCTTGTTCGTTTTGTCGTGCATTCTGGTTGGCTACATCAGCGTTAAACTTACCGGATTGATATTGGCTATAAGCTTGCATTCCTGATGAAGCAAGCATTGCAACACCGGCATAAATAGGATCACACATTATTTAGCCCTCATCGTGAATTTGTGGAATGGATAATTAAGCGCACCAATTGGCTTTGCGTCTTCTAACTTAAACCCTAACCAATGCAGCCAGCTCTTAGCAACGTAATTGCGCTCATCAACGTAATTAAGTAGTTCAGGATAGATATGCAGCATTAAACCAACGAATGGCTTACAGCGACGTAGAAAAGCTTTCTGATGCTTCTCTAAAATATCTGAGCCAACCAACCAGGGGATCCCGACGCCACCGATAATGGACGCTGGAGACACACCAAAGATAGCGGCTACTTCACCATTGAAAATAGCTGCCCATGATTTTGTAGATAGCTTGATACCTGAGGCTAAAACCTCCTCAGGTGTTGATAGGTTCATGGCATAGAATTCATCGATATCAGCCTGTCTAACATGCGGTACCAATGCTTTGGCGTGCTCTAATGTTGCAGGTACGATTTGAACAATACTTTTTGCCATATTAGAAGCCCCCCACATCTAAACGAGGTATAACAGCTAAGATAGATAGAGGTAATGGATCTGACTGTCTGACATACACTCGTCCATTTTTGCTCCATTGCGCATCAAGATTAATTTCTACTACGCCAGTAGCATCATCAACCGGGTTATCATAGAACTCGAATTCACGCTGTGGATATTCATATAGTCGGTCTTTTTCGGTACCAGCAAATATCCCTCGACTCGAATTAACAATAAGGCTAGCGGTCTTAACCAGTTTCTTTTTGTCGAGTAGCGTTTCTTGCCCATTGATATGAATATCTAAAGTTTCCATATCACTCACATATGGTAAGCCAATGTGAACCACTACGGCTGGCTCTTCTAATGACACAGCGCCGCCAGATACTTTTTGCTGAGGCAATACATTTGCATCAGCCAGAATGCTGGTGGTTTTACCTTCGATATGCTGTAACCCTTCAAATCTGAAACGTGCAAAGCCCCATTCGCTTAATGGCTTTTCCTGTAGCAATTCAGGCACATCACGATTGGGTGTTACTCGCACCGCATGAGTGTTAATAAACTCAGTAATTTCACAACGTAACGTTTTATTCTCTTCATCTTCAAAGTAAGGTAATTGAATAGCGTTACCAATATCACTATCCTTAAAAATGGCATTGCTGGCTGTTAAGGTAATATCACCTTCGTACGTCCAGTTATCGGCTGTAGTTAGGCGAACAGCGCTAGATTCATCTTTATTTCTGCCGTCATAACTTAGACCAGAATCAACAAAGAAAGCGTCCTCTGTATTAGTAAATAGGCGACTGCTCAAACGCTCGATATAACGCACCGTACCGCCACCAACTTTACGGCACACAATGAAGTAAACCGCATCTTCATTACCTTCACTGACACTGCAGGTTGATTCAAATTGCCCGTCTGTTTCTTGTGGCGCCCAAGCAAAGACTTGCTGTTCTCTTAGGTATGTCAATGAAAGTAATTTTCCGTCGTCACGAATACACCAGGCGATTGAGTAAGGAACAATAGAAAACGCCCAATCAATAATCTGGTGACGTTGAAAGAGGTGATTAGCCATGATGGTAAGGTCAGTGCCTTGGTACCCATCAACGTCGAACGAATACGCGAGGTCACGCACTGCGCTACCTTTTTCTTGGATGTACAGGGCAATATTGGCAACGGCAATAGGCGGAACGTCACTACAACCATTGGCGCCTTGCGAAGAAAAAGAGAAACTACTCGGCGTTAATACTTTGTTCTGATCCCCAGTAATTTGATACTCACCGCCAGACGTTAAGGCCACCAGCGAACCCACATCAATTAAGTGACGAATTTCATTAACTTGGCGTCCTGCATAGGTGTAGATGATACGGTCATCATCTTGTATAGGGTTATTCTTGCCAAAGTCTTTATAGTCCCCACTACGGCTAGCCCAAATGGTTTGAGGATATGCACGAGAGCCAGCAAAAAATAAGCGCTGCTGATAATACATAACAGTGCTTGGGTATCCGTCTACATCATTCCAAACCGAACGCGCCCACTTGTATGTGGCATTGCTTTCGCCAACTGCGTTTGATGGAATGTAAGAAATAACTTTCCCCGTTGCTGTTAAGCCATCAGCGCTGACAGAATTGATTTTAACGATGCCGAAACCACTATGCAGGTATTCCCACTGGATCCCAGTATCACCGCCCCACCCATCCCAACTCATACCTTCTGTATGTGATGGTCTCAATGTTCCGCTTTTACCTGATGTGTTTGCTCTGTAATAATTAGAACCGGCACGGCGCTGATCATTCTTATTGGTTGTTTTATCCGTTTCCCACACAGGAACAGCATCAACTGCCTGCTGCTCTATATAGATTTGCTTACCAACTAACTCAGTGCCAAAAATATTATGAGTTGCAGTTAGTGTCACTTCTCCAGTGCTAGCGCTAACGTAAACCTTTCTATCTTTATCAACATTGATATCTTCAAACGGACCATTGCGAGTTTCAACGGGTACCAGCTTCCAATCATCATGATCATAACGCTGCAATTCCATTGGTGGATAATCAGCATGTACGATGGTCATTACGTCTGCTGACTGCGTGAACTTTAAATTGAACAAGTCTGCTTCTTTGTATGGCGTAGCTAGTTCGAAGATTTCACCTTTATGCTCACCTTCGGCATATAGAACCTGCCCACCATCTTTAATTACGCGCATGTACTTATCACCCATTTCAAGGGCGTACGTTTGCACTGTGCTGAACTGGAACGGGATCAAGCGGCATTTCTTATTAGGGTATTTTGCAGCCGCAATAAACTTAGTACCTGGCCTATTTTCAATGCCGCCATATTGACGCACGATGAAATTAGAGCACTTACGCAAAGCGGTTGAATACTTCGCTAAGTCAATGCGACCATATAAACTGGGAGCTATTTCGCCACCAGAAAAACTCGGTTGAATAATGCTATAGGCCATTACGATAACCTCGCTTCGGTGAATGGGTCCATATAGTCGTTAGGCTCTGATGATTCATCAAGGGAGTGAGCGCCAGCGTTAGCAATCGACATTGTGTACATCTGAAATGCTTCATTGCCAATACCAGTGTTAGAAGCCAATGGGCGTGCCAATTCACCAGCCAAACGCCATGCCAGCGCATCAATGAATAATGAATCAAACATATTCACATCGGTGACTGACGCAGTGTATTGAAGCCACGCTTGCTGTTGGTCGCAGTAAATCAGTTTTCCAGTGCCGTCAGCATCCGAACCCACCAGAAAATTAATCGCATTGTGCGGTTGAGGATATTTCTGGCCAGATTGAATAATAGCTATTGCCTTTAAACAGTCGGTTGGATAGCTATAGGCAAACTTCCAATCTGGCGGCGGGTTATTGGTATTAGCCAAAGCAACACGCTTACTGGCAAAGTTCCATGGAAAATCAGAGAGCGTAGTATCGCGGCAATGATTAAAATGTAGGTTGCATTGCTCCGCTTCTTTGCTCTTTTCGCTAAGGCTGTTAATGAATCGGCTATTACCAATGCGGCTAAGCGCCAAGTTACAGATTTCGATTTCTGAGGCCATTACTCACCCCCATCAAACAAAACATCTGCCGCCGATTTGTTATCACCTGAGCCCAAGGCCAGATCCGTTATCTGCAAATCAACCGACATTGATTTTTTACCTTCACGCTCATTGGTTGATTTTGATTTAACTTTAGCGATACCAGACAACTCAATAGACTCACCAACATCAGGAATGCTTACACCAAGCTTTTCTAATGTCTCATTATCAAGGTATAGCGTTAGTCCATACGGGTATTCATCCCGAGTTTCCTTGACGCCATTCGCATTCTCAAACGTTTCTGTGCTGGTTTTCAGGTTGACCATTTTCATTGTCTGTATCTCCAAAAGAAAAAGGGGCTTTCGCCCCCTTTAACGCGAAAATTAAATCGCTAATTCTTTACGTCTTTCATCTATCGCTGTGCGCATTTTATCTGCGCCCATGTTGTGATGAGGTGCTTTACCAAATAGCTGTGTGTACTGTTCGCGCAAAGCTTCAAGGCTTGAATCAACTGTATCGCCTGAGCCACTAATGGCGGCATTTGTTACAATCTCACCATTATCACCACCAGCACCATCAACCACAGTGCCAGCATCAGATTTAGCATCATCACCACCAATCAACTTTAAGTTGCTGCCAGCAACACCGCTGTATTCAACCTCTTCACCAACTTCAAGCAGACGACCAGCGATAAATGATTTTTTCAAAACTTTATATCGTGACATGTCACACCTTAATTAGTTACAGCGTTGTAGATAGGATGAGCATCAACGTTAAGCACGATACCCGCGGTAAATTTACCTGCAGTTAATGGACCATCTGTGACAACGTAACGTAGGCGCAGATACTTAATAACACCATGCGGAACGGTACCGACAATGCGCTTACCTGCGTTCAGGTCTGCAATTGGCATAGCAAATGACTGGAAGATAGCAACAGGCGTTGTAAACGCTTTATCTGCTGATGTTTCCAGTACGATTTGTACTTTTGCGTCACCTGCAGCCGTTGCCTGCTCAGTAACCTGTGCAAACAGTTGCAGCGGCTCACCGATACCGATATCACGGAAATCACCTTTAACTGGTGTTAAGTCAATGATACTGGTCGCAGTCGCTGATGCGGTTACTGCTTGGTCGAGAGAAAATAAAGTTTCTTTATCTAAAATCATGTTGCGAACTCCCAACAAAATTAAGTTAGCGGTACCTATTCAGGCACCGCACAATAGGCCTGCCTTACTTAGCGACCACCTGATCCTCAGTTGTGAGAATTGCATCGGTACGGCGCACAGGGATTTCATCAAAAGAAACAACCTTCTTCCCTGCAACTTCTTGCATAGAAATATTGACGTTCTTTGAGTTTTTAATCTGGCGGCGCATCCAGCTACGAACCTGCTGATTGCAATAGAAAACAGGTTTACCCATAGACAAATTAGGGATTTTCTCAATCGCCTGAATCAGTAAATCAGGCAAGTCGATAGCGCCTGCAGCTTCTGGGTCTTTGGTTAACTTAGACAGGTCAACGTTAGCTATACGAACCACATAACGCCAATCGCGCATAGTTAGACCATTTTTCCATTGAAAATGAGTGCGGTAACCTTGATACTTGCCACCGTCTTTATCTTCCAATGTAACTTCGCCTAAGTGTTTCTGTTCAAGGCCAGCCTTAGAACCTTTAGGATAGATGCCATGAACGGTATTCTGCCCCCACACTACTAACCAAATAGAGGTTAAATTGCTGCCAGTGCCACCAGCATCAATGATGTTTACACCATTCTTAGCGCTTAAATCATTGAAGCGCGCAGATAAACCAGTGAAGCGCTGTGCATGTACAGTAGTGTCACCATAAAACAATGTTTCAGCCATTTGCTGGTTCATGGATTCAATGAAGGCCTGTGCTTCTGACAATAAAAACTCACTTGTATTACCATTAATATCAGCAAGTTCTTTATCAACTTCTGAGTAAGTTTCCAGCATGCCTGTAGCATCTGTAACTTGTGCAGTAGTTGATTTGCTTGGCGGCACACCATAGTTCAACAAACGCCAAGTTGCAGAAGGTAAACCTGTGCGGACAGTTGTACGATGGCCTGTAGGTAAGTTACCTTCGACAAACACCATATCATCAAGAATTTCGTTAGACTGGTTGAGCAGTTCAACGATCTTCGCTTGCTTACTGTTTGGGTCTTGACGCTTAGCCCAGTCAGCCAATGTTAGAGCTTGAGGCATAATTTTCTCCTATACCTTATTTGCTATCACCAAAAAGAACATCCGCAGCACTGCGAGCGTTTTCACTGCTGCCACTAACAAAACCGTCCTCAGACATGGCCTTGCCAATTCTTGAAAAAATACGGAATAACTCAGGATGATTACCAAGTCCTGAATCATTTAAATATTGCTTAAGCTCTGGCGTACCGAACTGATCCATAGCTTTTTGTGCATTACCGATTGACTCAACAGAACCCAGTTCTTTATCTTCTTTTACCGTTTCTGCCCATTCGGTTACTTGCTTTTGCCATGCGGCCTCTTGCTGCTTGGCAATTTGCGGAATGATTGTAGAGCCGTAGACATCAACAATCTTTTGCGCCTGCTCGTTGCTTAAACCAATTTCACGCGCGATAGGTTCAAACGCTGCTATCGCTTCTTTGTCCAGTTCCTGACCTTCGCCAGCCGTAAACTCATACTTTTCAGGCGCAGCGCTTACAGGCTTCTTGTCATCACCTTTTGGCTCAGGATTGGCCTTATCATCAGTCTTACTAGGCTCTGCACCTGCAGGCGCTGGATTATCTCTACTTGCTGGCGCATCTTGTTTTGCTGGTGCTGGCTCTTGCGCTGGCGCACCGCCACCACCCTCGCCGCCATCAACTGAAACCTCATTACAAAGGCGACGAAACAGTAAGCGTTGAAATAAATTCATTGATTGTTCTCCTGTTCTTTGGCTTCTTCTGCCATGAGTAGATATTGCTCAGCGCAGAACTCCATAACATCACTTAATAGCATCAACCCCTGATTACGAGCGCCTTCGTTAAAAGCGGTAACATACGGGTCATTAGTAAATGAAATATCGAAAACACCACATGAGCTAGTGATCCTCCAAACAAAACGGCGACCAGCTTCTGTGCTCATTATTTGCTTGATATCCTCTATCTCACGCTCTCTTTTGAGTTTTTCTTTAAGCTCTAAATGAGCCTTAATCGCTGCCTTTTCCTCTTCCGAGTAATCATCAAACTGTGTCATTGACCACCACCCGCAAGCGCAGCTAAGGCGCTGTTATCATCCATTGGTGTATTGCCAAGCGCCTGAGCACCAGCGATTGCCTCTTGTGCCATTTGCATTTGTTGCATCTGCTGTTGTTGCTCTGCACGCTGCTGGCGAATGGCTGCCACTTGGTCATTGGATGAAACGATAGTTGGAGAAACACCGATTGATTCAGCGTAGTTATCAATCATTTCGTCGGTGTTCAGCTTGTCGAGTGCCTCTGGTTTCATATTCGCCAAACCACCAACGAAGCCTACAAAGCGCTCAATGCTGCTTGCTCCAATGGATTTTTGCGCTTGAGCCATTACGGAAATGTATTCAACCTTAAGCTGCATGCCCTGCATTTCTTCTGGTGGAACAGGTAAGAGGTTTTTACGCGCCATAATTGCGAACGTACGGTTAATTAACTTATCAAGCAGTTCAGAATCTAAACGCTGTAAGACAGGCCCTAACATGAGTAGCTTTTCTTCACGCATTTCAATTACTGCCTCAACGGGCATTGAACGTGTATTTACAGACTGCATCATCATGAAAAGGTCAGAGAAATAGGCTTCTTTGATTTGATTGCGAGTATCGCCAATATCAGCAATCAAGCCGTTAATGTCGGCTTGTACTTGAAATATCGGCTTAATCATTTGGTCAGCGCCAGCCATTGGAAGATAAGTTATTCCTCCAGGTACAAGTGAAATTCGCTGATTCTTAATTGAGGCAGGCGCTTGCATTGGCGGGTTGGTCACTTTATCAATCTGCTGTGCTTTGCGGCGTTGCAATAGCTGCAATGCTTTAACGCTACCTAACGCAATCATTCCAGGGCACGATGAACCGTATACGTCCTCACCATTCACTTCCCAACGTGGCGCCATAATAGGGAATTCATCAAAGCCAGATTCACGTAGAACACGTTCACTATCTCCACCCATTTCAAAGTAAACGGACTTAAATAGCTTGTTCTTGGCGTCCAACTTGCCGCTGATGCGGTTTAAATTTGGGTAGACCGAATGAATAACAGTAATCCATTGGCTATAGTTGCCAGAAT
Source organism: Providencia sp. JUb39 (assembly GCF_012272845.1). Lineage (NCBI taxonomy): Bacteria > Pseudomonadati > Pseudomonadota > Gammaproteobacteria > Enterobacterales > Morganellaceae > Providencia > Providencia sp. JUb39. The sequence goes on from NZ_JAAWXD020000001.1 coordinate 2,281,284, forward strand.
CCCATAGGCTTTTAACCTGCTCACTCACTTTGTCTAGCCCGAACTCCATAACCAGTTGACGCACTGTCATGCTGAATTCACGGAAACAAGTGTCTACGGTTAAGTCGGGGCCATTTGCAATGTAATAACTACCAACTGGAAAAGGCACAGTACGAATAACGCGCTCGTTATCTTCAAGCACAGCTAATGCGCTGGTGGCAAATGTGCCGATATCAGAATAAGTTTGCGGTAGTGACTGATAGATATTTGAACGGTTGAACACTTCGTTCATGCGTTGCTCAACTACTTCAAGCCACATTTTCACAGGGCTGTAGTTCATCATGTCAGGGTCTGGCGTAGCCAAACGGAACCACTTACGGGCAGGGCTAGTAATCCCTGACATCATGCCACTTGATAAAGTACGCTCTGATTTAGCCGCTTCTTGGTCGATGATTTTCGTATTACGTCTATCACCGCGATTAACTTCTGATGTGTTAAAACGAGTGCTACGAGGGCGCGTATACTCTGCAAGCTCTTTCCAGTGCGGCTCAAATGATTGTCGCTCATTCTTAAGCTGTGAGAGTTGTTTTAATAAATCCTGCTTTAAACTCATACCGCCCCCGTTTGGTTACTGACCAAGTAGCGTTTTACCGCTGGTTGATGCTGAACTAGTCGCACCCTGCGCACCGGTTAACAATGTTGACTTACGACCAGCGGCAGCACGGCGGCGGCGTTGTTCTTCATCACGAGAACCCACTACAGCTTCGTCCTGTTCTTGCGGCGCTGCTTGCACTGGTGGCGGGGTTTTAATCTTAGGCGTACCACCAAAAAGACCTCCACACATATATCACCTCATAAGATAAACAATAATATCACTTGGTATTTATTGTATATCTTATTTGACAAATATAAAACCACGAGATACATTTTGGTCACAGGTAGTTAGTCGGATGTTCCTTTGCTCGTTATCAAGTGCCGTTCCCTTGCTTACATTTGCCCTCTTCGTGAGGGCATTTTTTTTGCCTGTTATTTAGGCATATGGATCGTAATCAGCATCACTAACAACGTGACCGCCATGACTAGATGTAGAAATGTTATTACGTTCTTTTTTGGTGACTGGGTAAGCAAACGTTAAGACAAACGCATCACCTTTACCAGGGGAACGTCCGATACGTTTTTTAATCTCTTCCTTTGGTTCTAGTACGATTTTACCGTCAACTCTAACCTTATATTCAGCCACGGATAAATCATCAGCTGTTTCTTGGTCATCAAGCGCACCGCCTATTTTTAACCATGTTTTAGCGCTGCTATACATCTCACCACGCTTATTTAGCATTTGTGGGTCTGTAGACGCGCTACCGAATTGCACAAGCTGCCAATCACGCCCCCATCCCGTGCCGATAGAATAAATCCCTGTGCCGTAGCCATAGTCAATATGAACAGCATCAGCACCAAACTGATCCTCAAAGTCAGCAATGCGCTTAGCCATAACCATATCATCAGTAGTTTTGTTACCCGTCCACAGGCATTTACTGTGTAACCCTTGGCGCATATAAATAACAGCATCATCATCACCGGAGTATGCAGGGTCAACGCCTATGATAATTGGTGCGTGTGATACCTCTGCTTGTGTTACTGTGCGCTTCATTGCTGCATCAGTTAGACCAGTGGGTATAAATTGGGTTTCAGATGTTGATGGGAAGATGCCGCGCACACGAACCTTAACAAAGTCGCTATCCTCGCCCCGGTCTTCAATCCATTTATCAATCTGCTCTTTGTTGGTTCCTTCAACTGTACGGCTATCAATCTGTTTGGTTTTCCAGCGGTGCTTAAACTTACGGAAACACTCACGGAAACGCCCTGTATTACGTGTCGGGTTACCAAATGCTATCCAGATAATTTCTGTGTTCTCATCCGTCAAAGCACCTTCAGCTACTTCCCATACCAGATCCGCAATGTTTGAGGCTTCATCGAAAATTAGAATGATGCGCTTGCCTTGGTTATGCAGCCCTGCGAATGCTTCTGTGTTGTTCTCTGACCACGGCACAGCATCAGCACGCCAAGCATTAGCGTGATTAGGGTCATTGGAATAGATAGCGGTTTTGGTACAGGTAAACCAATCCTTAGTGATAGATAAGCGCTGCCACTTCGCAATTTCTGGCCATGTTTTAGTGCGTAGCTGGTTTTCGGTGTTGGCAGTAACAACTACCTTGCAATCTTCGCAGGTGTCCATTCCCCACTTGATAATCATCGATATGAAAGCAGATTTACCAATACCATGACCTGATGCCCTAGCAAGCTGTAGCGGCTGGTGGCGAGTATCAGGGTTGCGCAGGTGCTCACCTATTTCGTTTAGTGCTTCCGCTTGCCACTGACGAGGCCCACTAGCATTTTCAAGTTCGGTACCAGATTCACCCCATGGAAATGCGTATAGCGCATAGCTTAACGGGTCATGCGTAAACATGCCGATATCGTTAATTAGTTGCTCTTCTGGCGACATAGTTTCAATCATGAATCACCACCAGCGGCACGCTTACGGGCTGCTGCCAACTTATCAGCAAGGGAAATAGTCACATCGACCTGATAGCGCTCACGGAATGCGTTAACGTCAACGTGCTTACCGACAAGCTCTAATATCTTAACTTTGTCGAGTAACTTAACTTTCTTGATTCGAGTGTTGCCGTCAATATCGATGATATCAAACGCTGCAACACTCTTACGCCAAATAGGTGACCATTCGCTGATTGGCTTGATATCACCAGTATTAGTGAGAATATCTGCGATATCGGCATCCAGCATATTAACCAATCGCTCTAACACACTATCGGCGTCTAGCTTCTTGCGCTTATTACGCTGCTGCATAAGCTGTGCTATACGGTCAATGACGCGCTGGTCTTTCATGAGTTGTGATGCACGCTTACAGGCGCTAACTTCGGCATAACCTGCTGCTAGCGCCGCGTTGGTTTGATTGTCAGGAGCTTTGATATATTCCTGACAGAAGCGCTCCATTTGAGCGTTAAGTGGTGTAGGTTTCCGTGCTGGTGGCTTACGTGTTTTCTTTGTGGTCATAATCATCACCTCTACGGTTATTATGACCACTGAAAAGTTAAACTTCAAATCTGATATGGTTTAAATCCATCCTTAACATTGCAAATACTTAAAATTTGATTACACAAACTTCTATATCTATATGGCAAGTTACCAACATCTGAAACAAAATCAATTAACTCTGATTTGGTAGGTTTTGTATCAAAATATAAGCGAAGCCCTTTCAATGTAACTTTATTAAAACCATCTAATAAAAACTTTAAGTCAATGAGCAATCCTATAAGATTGTCATCTATTCTAGATATATCCAACAAATACCTATCAATAACCACAGATGAATGATCCCTAGCTAAAATAAAAACATTGCTACCATCTTCCTTGGTGTAATTAAAGTAAAATTCATCAAGCCCATCAGCTCTTCTGCAAGATGCGACTTTATTATTTTTCACATCATCAAAAAACTGCATTATCTGCTTGAAATAAATATAATTATTCCTAACCTCATCATAGATAAGTATTTTCAATGCCTTTAATTCGTTTTGAGTATGCTTTTCAATTACTGATTTCTCATTTGTTCTTTGAACCCAAAACACAATTAAACTCACGATTATAGCTACGGCCGATGCCAAACTTCCAAAAATAGAGAAACCTTCAACCACAGTCATAACTAATTCCTTAGCTAAATAATTTTTCACTATTCTACTTCTAATTTAATCTCATGCCACCCTCTGGTTACCCAGCACTCTGAATCACCGTCAAGGCAGCAACCAGAAACCGGTAGCTGCTCCCCACACTTACCACAGCAACGCTTTGATAGCTCAGAAATCTCACTCTTCAGCCGTGCATCATCGTTACGAATGAGCATTTGAATGTATTCTGACTCGTCGTACGGTTCGCGCCCTGGTCTACGCAACGCGCAATTACGCTTAATCATTTCGTGCTCTTCGGCTTCCACCTGCCACTGCGGAGTAACAAGGCCAGCATCGCGCTGGCGTTTACGTTGCGCTGCTTTGCGCTCTGCTGGTGATTTAGCCATTGAATAACATCCCCACAGCTAAAGCGAACACGCACCAGAGCGCAACGAATATTAAGTAAGTTTTTAGCATACAAAGCCTCCATTGACTGATTGTTAGCTGTAATGAACACCTAGCTTTTTCATTTCTTCATTTAAATCTTTAATTTGATTTTCCGGTAAGCTTGCTATCATCTTAAGCACGCAAGCAACAGTATCGCCAGTTAACTCAATCAATTGGGTATCAGTCCAGTATTTAACTTTTGCTTTCCACTCTTTTTTTTGTTTATTCATATTTACCTCGCGTGACATGTCACGATTGTTTGTTTAGTAAAACAGCCCTAATTCCCAATTCAGATTGTTCAGACACTCACGGTCAGGCTCAAAGCAATAATCCCATTCCTCCTGGTCTTTATGCTCTCTAACCAGTTGCCATCACCATCCGTCACAATGCTTAACTCGCCTTACCAATCTGATTACGGCGGCATCACAATCAAATATGACACCATAGCCACTACCAAGGCCGCTACGCAAAACATCAAGCTCTACGTTTACCACACGGAAAAGCTTAGGCATTGGCTTAATGCCATTATGGAAATCATCAATTTTGGGGTGCTTTATTGAGATAGTTGCCATGATTACAATCTCATCGGCATGATCATCACAGTAACGCGCTCATCGTGTGGGTTCTTAACTTCACACACCACAGCATCAGTGGCTGACTTCACTCTTATTTCATACGCTGGCATACGTGGATTAACAAACTTGGCTACCTTTTCCAGCTTGGATAAATAGCCAGAGTTTAGGCACAACACAGACGGTAATTTTTCATCTGCTTTTGCGGTAGATTCGATAAGAGGATTAATATTTGGGTAGCGACCATCGATAACACTACACAGTCCAACACCAACAACAAAACCAGACTCTGAGTGAAGTTTTACAATCTCTTCCTCTGTATCGAAAACAGCGTATTCAAATGTCTTGGTAGGCAACTTCCCAACAGACAAAATCACTTGGTCTGTAATTTCATTGTCATGATGACCATAAGCAAGCATATGCCCGTTAGTTCCCACTACCTTCCCATCGGGTAGAAAACAAACACCATTGATGTAGTAACGCACATCACGAACAGCCATACATTCCATGACGGCAAGCAACGTTCCACGATTAACTTTCAGTTTCATAATTAATTACCTTATTCATTTCTAATTTAGTAATTTCAATCACTTATTTACCTATTGGTAACAAGTTCATGATTTGTCGATTATTCCGGTAACCTTACCGTTATCATTCCTGTGGTTCCCCACACCTTAGAAACTCGCCCATCCCATATGCGCGAATCATCGTCAAAGATGGCGTCTAGTAAGGCTTTCTCTAAGTTGTCCTTGTCTGGTTTTTGCTGGTGGGGCTTACCGTCCATTTCAGCCTGTTTTTTCTTGCTCCATGACTTCGGCATAGGCATAACAAAAATCACGTGGTAATCGCTCTCAGGCAAGTTAATACCCCTTGCTCTCACCTCGTCACAGAACGCCCGGTAACGCATTACCGCAGGTCGCTTCTGCCACTTATCACGCTGAGTCATACGCGGCTTAGGTACTGGCACAACTGGATAATCAAGGGTTCTCATTGCGCCAGTCCTCGCTTGATACGCTTCGCCCTTGGTTTCGCCAGTAGCTCGTTAAACATGATTTGTAAGCGTGCCGGTTCACCTGTTTGGCGCCATGGACCATACGTAGGCTCAATAACCTTGACTGGCTTCTCTACAGGCTTATGAACCTGTTTTCTCACCATGTATCTTTTGCTGCTGCTTGCTTGAAGCTTCAAGCCGTCTTTGTAGTTATCATTCAGCTTGTAACCCAACCAAGGCGAACCCTCGACAACTGCAGGGGAAATAACATTAAACTTTTCAAGTTGAATAACAGCGTGCTTTACAGCGCCATACGCTGCTTTAACGCCAGTACTTTCAATGTGATTGCGAAGCCCTTTAATCGTCATGCTTTTGCCGCATTTAAGTGCTTCTATGACTCGATCCTGAAATAACATAACCATTACCTCGAATTCGATTAACCCACGCGGTTAATATAAACAATTTGTTTATCTTTTCAACCATAAAAAATCAGTAAGAATTGATTTTCTTACCACCCTTTAAAACGCTCTGTAACGCTCTACATTTGATTTTCAAATTAAACCTATGTGATTATCATCCTGCATACCAAAAATGCCAGTATGTTAATCCTGCTAACGATTTTGATAACCTTTGAATCTCATTGTCTCCGTTGTTTACTTTTTCCTAGTAATTCCATCCATGCTGGCGGTGGTCTAGTTTTGTCTTCAACTTTTAGTGTTGGCTTTGGTACAACTTCCCCCTTGTGAACTCGTTCAGTCCATTTGGCAAGCATTTTAGCCAGTCGTCTCTCACATTCGATATCAGTCAATCGATGCTCAAGCATTTGATCTCTAAGGTCTGTAAACATCCAGTACTGAACCGGGTGTTTGAATGGGTACATTTCTGCGCTCCGGTAGTTATTGCGCTTAGCGCAGTAGGTTAGAAAGTCTCTAAGCTGTTCGTCAGGATCAAGCCCAAATGGATTCTGCTTAGCAGCTTCACCAGATAACGCGACAATCACGTCTGATAGCTCCGGTGGCCATGGATTACCATTCATGCAGCGATCGATACAGAATTTAAACAATCCGTCCAGCTGCTGGTCACTCAATGCGCTTAGCGCTTGCTTCCACATCAATGACGGTTCCGTGCCATTCTTGTTTTTCCATTTGTCGCCGTAGATTTCGATCATCTTCAGCCAGAGCGTCAACAGCGTCTTGCCCGTATTTATCGAGGACGTGTTGTAAGAATTCCTGCATCGCTTTTGGCTTTCCTGCGAACTGGCTATCGATCTTAGCTCTCTGACCTGCCCCATTTTTCACCACCTTTTCGTTTTTCAATCGACTGTGTTTCAGACCTTTAGCAAGAGCTAGTTCCCATTGCTCATGTGTTTTGGCTTTTCCCTCTGCCCCCCAGTAGGTTATAAACTCGGCTAACTCATGAGGCTGTAACGGCTCTTTGAGTGTCGTTCCCCAGTATGCAGCCTTTTGGGTGAAGTCCTGATCAGGCTCCCAACCGTGATACATCACAAATTTATCATTCACACCAAAACCACCAGCTGGAACACGACCGTTCAAGATAGAATTATTAGCATTCGGATCAGATTGAAAATTATCCTCGCGCGTATTAGAGAGAGGTTTTATATTTCCTTTCCCTTCCTTTCCTAAAGGTAGTCCTTCAGTATCACTACCGTAGTTTTCCGGTAGTAGGTTTAGTTCTTTGATTTTACTTGGAGTTTTCTTATTAACGACCTGATGTTTTGTGAAATTATTTATCAGCCCATAACGCTTACCATCTTGAGCAGAAAATAAGCTAATATAACCACAATTGGAAAGCTCCTGTAGCAGTACCGGAATACTACCGGAGGTTTCCCGTATAGGAAAAACAGCGGCTTTAATGAGCTTTGGATTAGCATTGAAATATCCCTCATCATCTGCATAATTTAATAAACCAATCGCCAGTAAACATGCCGCCTCTGAAATATCAGCCATGTCCTCATCAGTCCAAAAAGTCGGCTTAATGGTTCTTATGCGAGCCATATCAACCCCCTGAACTATTTTCATAAATAAGATTCCCTGCAATCATCATGCTTGAACTCCCATTTCTCTTGCCTGCTTGAGAATGCTATTAACGCTTTCACGGTAATTTGCAGCGTGCTTAGCAGCACATTCAACACAAACACCATTACTTACAAAGCGCTCAGCAACATGACCATGTACACATGGTTTACCCGTATAAAAACGAGATAGCCCTTTAACTGCCGCCTCTTTTCTACTAATAACTTTCATTGAAAACCTCTATTACAGTTATGTGTGCAGTAAGATTACACAGCAACAAAAAATAAATCAACCTTAAATGAGTTATTGTTTATCACCATAATCAAAAAAAGACCGCTTTCGCGGCCTAGTGTGATTTACTTCATAAATTTATCTGCTATTTGGTCTAGCGTTAGCTCTATTCCGAATGTGTTTAAAGCCTTCTGCAACCGCTTAGCTGTCTGTAATGACACGCTACGGCTGCAATAGCGAAGATGAATAGAAATATACTGGACGGTCAGATTTGCGCTGTCTGCAAATTGCTGACGCTCACGTTTAGATAGACTATTCCAGAATGTTTTAAAGTCTGTAAATACCATATTAACCACCCAAAAAGATAAACAAATCACGGAAATTGAAATCATGATAAACAAATTGGGAATTTACCTCAAAGGTTAATTTGATATTTAATAGATAAACAGAATAAACAATATCGAGCAAATTACACACAAAGGAAGAACGTACCGTGAAAAGCATCCAGGATATCAGAAGAGACAATCTTGTCTTTGTGATAGAAAAGCATTACGAAGGGAAACAAAAACGCTTGGCTACTGCTTTGGGTTGCGCTCCGAACGTTATTTCTCGTTATTTAATGTCATCAGATATGAAAAGTCATCGCTCACTAAGCGATCCTGTCGCTAGAAAAATTGAGTTCCTTACCAAACTTCCAAAGTATTACATGGATAAGGACCACTTAAATTCTCCGGCTGAACAAATTGCGGATGAACTAGCCAGACAGCCTACAGATATTGGTCGCATACTTGGCGATAACATCACTACATTTATGTTGGTTGATGGCATCAAATCGCAAGCACAGTTATCGGTTAGCTCAGGATTAGGTCAAGCAACAGTTAACCGGATAATCAAGAATGAATCTAGCGCTACTATTGATAGTGTTGCAGCAATAGCTAATGCACTCGGCAGAAAGCCCTATGAGCTTTTAATGTCAAAAGACGATGAAGACGTTCTACACTACGATCATAAAAAGTTTGCAGCCCTACCCGATAACGAGAAAGAAAAAATCCAAGACTTTATTGAGTTCATCATTAGTAAAAATGAAAATTAAAACAAAGCATTATGATTATAGCCAGCCTCGAGCTGGCTTTTTTATACGCACAAAGATAAACAATTTGTTTAATTTATTTCATTTTAGCGATTGACAACCATCATTTAAGGGTTATTATTTATCTAACATTAACCCACAAGGTTAACGCTCTTTAACAATACAGAATGGCTATCACACTCCTAAATTCTGTGAGCCACAGAATGTCTTAGCTAACCCGTAGATTCGGAATGCAAGATTTGGATAGTGACAATATTAATCAATCTAGCTGTTTTAGCTGGATTTTTTTCACGCCACAAACATAAACATTTTGTTTATCAAAAGGTGATTGAAATGATGTTTTTTATCGAAAATGGTTTTCATGTGTTTATCGTGCGTGGAAACAAGAAAGTATTTAGTAGTTTTAAAGACGGCGTTAAGTGGGCTTTTACCACCAGCCTAGCAATTCAAACCGACAAGGAATTTTCTAATGAACAATCAAGAACAATTTGAAAAACGTAACCTCGCAAATATTGTTAGCGCGATCCTAATGGCTAACGATATTAACACCGCAGATAACCTGCACGCGCTTACTGACCACTTAAGCAAAGAGCGCATCAGCGAAGAAATGCAGCAATTTGAAAAGATTGCTTTTGATTTATCGCTAAGTTCAATGGCAACACCAAACTTCATGCAATTACATAATAATGACATCATCAATGCATTTGTTCATGTCATTAAAAACCCTGAAAAGTTTCGCTCAAACGCTGACCGCAAGCAGTATTTTAAATCACTGTTATCATCTGAGCCTGTAGATGTACCAGAACAGGATAAGCCTGATGTAGTTGCTCACGCCAATGAAGATAAACAAATTGGTGATGATTCAAGAGTAATTATTAATGAATGCCCCATAAATGAACCACCTTACTTTGAACCAGGGCGTTACCCTGATATCCCTAATGATGTTTATCACAGCTCAAACGGTATCAGTAGTTCAATGCTGAAAGATGCTCGTATAAGCCTGATGTATTACAACCTCAGACACGTAAGAAAAATCATTCTTCGTGAAAATAAACGCTGTTTTGATTTAGGTAGCGCGTTTCATACATTGACGATGGAGCCTGAAAAGTTCGGCACTGAATTTAGTGTTCGTCCTGAAATTCCAGAGGGAGCTTTTACAAACACAGACTCCATGACGAAATGGATTGATGAATACAATGCTGGCTTACCTCAACCACGTAGCACTGACGAGCTAAAAGCAATAATCGAAGCCCACAACGCAACACTACCAGCACCATTGCCGCTATCTGGTTCAGTAGAAGAAATTGGCGGGCTGTATGCTGATTTACCTGATGAATTCAGAAAGATATCTGAGTCAGATAAACATACAGCCGCGGCAATGAAAGCCTGCATTAAAGAGTTTAATGCAACACTACCAGAGCCATTAAAAACATCTGGTAGCCGTGATTTTTTACTAAATCAAGTTTACACAATTAACCCTGATTTATGGGCCGAGGAAACTAGCAAACCTGAACCTCTTAAAAAATCAGGCAAGAAAGAAGAAATTGCAGCATCAATTAAAGCGATTAAACCTGATGCAGTATTTGAAGATGATTTAATTGGCGCATGGCGAAGTGACGAAACGAAAATTCAAGTTGAAACAATTGATTTTCAAACAGCTAAAAACATGCGCGATGCAGTAATGAATCATCCAGAGGCTAGCGCATTAATCAATCATCCAAACCGGGTATCAGAAGTCAGTTATTACGGTGTTGACGATGATACAGGGCTTGAAACAAGAGTTAGACCAGATATTGAAATTCAACTGAATGACAACCATAGAATTGGCTTTGATTTGAAATCCGTCTCTCTTGGTCGATTTAAGCAAGAAGCAATCACATCGATGATCCGCAGAGAAATACTTAATCGCGATTATCACATCAGTGCAGGTATGTATTCCGATATCGCGCAACTTGACCAGTTTTATTGGATATTCGTTAACTCTGATCCTCATTACCACTGGGTTGCAATCGTCGAAGCTTCACCAGAATTACTTGAACTTGGTCGCTTAGAGTACAAAAAGACGCTGCGCGATATCAATAACTCAATGAATACTGGCGTATGGCCTGCACCAGTCACCGAAACACTCACCATTAATCTTACTGACTTTGAAACACGCAAGTTAGAAGAACTTCAATTAGAAGCTTAATCAATGCTAGCGCCCTGCTTACTGCGTGGCGCTTATCAATTTAAAGGAAATCATCATGTCAGAAGTCGCTTTAAGCAACCAACAACAAACTGGTGTCATGAATAACATGTCACTTCTTTTTAATGCTGAAGCAATGAATTGTGTTATCCGTATTGCTGATTTAATGGCATCTGGTACCGCGACAGTGCCTAAACATTTACAGGGTAAGCCAGCTGATTGCTTGGCTATCACAATGCAAGCGTCTCGCTGGGGAATGGATCCATTTGTAGTAGGCCAAAAAACGCATTTAATTAACGGCACGCTAGGTTATGAAGCTCAGCTGGTCAACGCGGTGATCACCAGTTCAAACGTTGTTACAGGTCGTTTCCATTACGAATACGGCGGGGATTGGGAAAAGATTGTCGGCGTAAAAGAAAATCGTGATGAATCTGGCTTATTCATTCGTGTTGGTGCAGTTCTCCGAGGTGAAACAGAAATTACATACGGTGAACCGGTTTACTTAGCCGATGTGCAAACACGTAACTCACCGCTATGGAAAACCATGCCTAAGCAACAAATTGCTTACCTAGCTGTTAAATACTGGTCCCGCCTGTATTGCCCAGAAGTGATCATGGGGGTTTATACGCCAGATGAACTTGAAGAGCGAACCATCAAAGATGTTACACCACAAAAAGAGCGCGTAAGCCTCAATGAAATTACTCAGCAAAATGAGCCTGAGCAACATCACGAAGCCACCAGCGACGACAACAATGTAGTCACAGGTGAAATTGTTGATGATGGCTTTAACCATGAATTACTGCGCCAATCGATCACCGATGCTTCAACCCTGGATGAAGTTAAAGAAATTCGTCTACAAATCGACGAGCTTAAATCATCACTTGGCACCGCGTTGTTCACTGAGTTGAAGAATAAGGCTGTTCAGGCTTATCACCGCATCGATGCAAACAACAACCTTGAAGCACAAATTAATAGCCTGCCTGCAGGTGGATCACCGGAAGCTAAAGCAGCTTTCGAAAAGGTTTTTCAATTCCTTAACGCCAATAAACGTAAGCTTGGCGATGAGTTATTCAATGCGTTCAGTATCACGCTGAATGACATGAAAGACGAATATCAATAATGGCTGACGGCGGGTTTATCCCGCCATTGGAGTTACTATGAATTTAGAAGCATTAAAAACATTAGACGATATTTGCACCCCGGAAGAAGTTAAAGCTAAAACGGGCGTCGGTAACTCAATCTTGAATAAACTGCACAAAGAAAAAATTCTTGTGAAAGTTTATCTATCTGAACGCTCATATGTTTATCGTCGTGATGAAGTTAACGCCTATATCACTAGCTGCTGGAATAACCCCGAAGCAGCGAAAGAAGATATTGATATGGCTTTCGTTAACAAAAACAACCCCAATCACTCCAAAGCATCTGATCATGCTTCTAATTAACCGGATTAATTATGTCAGTAATTAAACATCCAGTTATACGCTATCACGGTAGCAAGTTTCGCTTAGCTAAATGGGTGATTAGTAACTTTCCTGATCACCGTTGCTATGTTGAACCATTTGGGGGAGCTGCTGGTGTTCTAATGCAAAAAGAACCTAGCTACGCTGAGGTGTATAACGATTTAGATAGTGAGGTAGTTAATTTATTTCAGGTGTTGCGTGATAAAGAAATGAATGAGCAGCTACAACATGCATGTTACCTAACGCCATATTCACGTGATGAATTCGAACTGGCCAGAATTAATATCAATGATCCTATTGAACGAGCTAGGCGAATGGTTGTTCGTGCATGTATGGGTTTTGGTTCCGCAGCTTCATCAGGTGGCACATCAGGTTTCCGCTCTGATAGTAAGCGCAAGTACGCTACCGCTTCACATCTTTGGGCTAAATACCCTCAAAATCTAGCTGCTGTATGCAGTCGGTTGCAAGGTGTGATCATAGAGAACAAACCGGCAACTGAACTAATCAAACAGCATGATAGCTCTGATACCTTGTTTTATGTAGATCCCCCCTACGTTCCATCCACCAGAGTAATGCGAAATCGTTATTACAATTTTGAACTTACCACCGACCAACACCATGAATTACTGCAAGTACTTAAATCAGTATCTGGCATGGTGGCTATCAGTGGCTATGAATCAGAGTTGTATAACGATGAATTATTAAGTTGGCGAAAGGTAACAAAAGAATCCCGTATTTCTGCAGGTCGTGGCACTGGAACCAGAACAGAATGCCTGTGGATGAATTACTAACCCTTCCATATGCGATTTAACCAATTATCCAAATTTTGTGTGGAGTATTAATTATGTCGAAAGAACTAACATTAAGTGAATTATTAACTCAGCGTTGTGTTGAATTTGCAAATAGCGAACAGGCTGTAGAAATTATTGATAAAGGCATTACTAAATTATTTACCAGTGTTGTTGATGATGCCTTTCGTTCCTATAGCGATTTTGGTAAAGCATTTAAAGAAGCAATGGAAAACGCCCTACCCACCAGCATAGAAGATATAGTTGATTTGAAAAAATACAACACGTTGGTTACTGAAAAAATGCGCAACTCTTGGGAAAACTCAGGAATCGAAACCGATTTACAGGAAAAGGTTGCCGCTTTAGTAAAAGATTTTGTTAGTGAGGAAGAATGCCCTAAATACATTAAGGCTTCTGATTTATGGGAGGCGTTTATCAAAGACAACGCTAACGATGCTATGGAAAATGGCTGGGATACCCCAACAGTGTTCGTTGATGATGAGCATGATAGTTCCATTTTCGTTAGCTTACATCCAGCGGAAAATAGCTCCTCATATAGTTCTATAAGAGAAAGTGAATGTGATTATAGATTCTTTCTAAGTAGTGTTCGGGCGGGTGATTATAAAAGCGAATTACTTATACATGACGATCATCAGGTATATGAATTATTTGGTGGCAAGGTTGGAGGTAAGATCCTAGGCAAAAGCATATTAACCCCATACTCCACTTTCGATAAGTTAATTTTAAACCTCTATTACGGCGGCAGCTTATTAGTTTGGGATGAGTCACCAGAAGATATTTGCTACTGCAATGATTATTAATAACGAGGGTGTTAATTATGCAACTTAACCAAATTGGATTAGTTTCCGCTATATCTACTGAAATAGAAAAACAAATACCCGGCATCCCTGCCGAACCTCGTTATATGAATGCCATTATTGATGCTGCTAATTTGATTTGTGATGAATTCAGAAGACCTATTGTTAAAGCATCCAGTGGCATGGGCCTTACTGCTTGGTTGGCCAGTGATGATACTGGGGCTAGTTCAAAATACATGGCTTCTATTCTTTCAGGTCAGTTTAGTGTTTCTCATAACTATCCTTGGGATCCGTCTGATTTTGGTCGCTGTATTCGATTACTGGAAGCGGTGCCTGAACTAGAAAGTGAATTACATAAAATGAAAGCATGTTCACCACAATGGGCTGCTGTAGTGGATAACTGGGATAAATGGAAAGAACTCTATAAGGCTCGTAATAGCGGCAAGCTTTATCAAGAAATGAAATCAGCATACACCAAATCAAAGGATTAAACATGAAAGAGCGCGGAATTATTTTTAACTCAGAAATGATACGCGCCATCCTTGATGGCCGTAAAACTCAAACTCGTAGAATAGTTAAACACCAGAGACACCCTAGCCAAGAAATAAAGCTTTGTGATGATGGTTTCTTTCACTGGTCAATGATTGGTGCTGAAAAGCCGCTAAGTGCAATTAATTATGAGTACGGGCGAGTTGGCGATCGCCTTTGGGTTCGTGAAACTTTTGCATTACTCGGTAATGAAGACGGTGTTTGTGTCGATTGGGATGGCAATATTCTGAAAGCTAACGAAGAGCAAGCAGCCAGAATTTATAGAGCCTCTTGTGAGCAAAAAGACGGGGATTATGGTTTATGGTCAATCCCTGATGCTGCTGATTGGAAACCTCATACCGACAATCACAAATTTGAGGGGGCGTGGACTCCATCTATTCACATGCCGCGCTGGGCTTCACGTATCACACTAGAAATTACTGATGTTCGAGTGGAACATCTACAAGATATAAGCGAGGAAGATGCATTAACTGAGGGGATTACCGCTGGTCGTTATGGAAATGAAGATAATTGGCAGAAAGGGTTTTACCTGCCCGATAGTAATCAGCCATATCAAACCGCAAAAGCAGCATTCTGCGCCTTATGGCAATCAATATATGGCGTAGATAGTTTTTATAAAAACCCGTGGGTATGGGTTATTGAATTTAAGCGAGTGTGATTATGAAAATAGAACAATCTCAAGTCACTAAACTTGAAATAACTGATGTGGAGAAACACGACCCGATTAGAGTTTATTTGGAAGATGATAACCAAGGCCGTGGTCGATTAACTATAACTGAATGGGGTGAGGCTTGGACTTGTTACTGGTCATCCATGTCAGGTTCATTAATTGACTTCATTATAAGAAATAACAATGGGTATTTAATTAGTAATTTATCGACAAAGCCGTTAGGTGCAAAAAGTATTGCTTACAAACGATTTGATTCTCGATTAGATACTATTCGAGAAGCTTTAATTAAATACTTATCATAAATAGGGTGGAGTAATGGAAGATAAGCAGAAAATACTTAATTCATTATTTACTCGCTTGAATTGGGATGCGCAAGATACTGGAATGATTAGATTGCGTAACGCTGAAATAGGAGGGTTACTTCAAATAAGATGTACCGCATTATGGAAGGAGGTAATTAACGCCACTGAAGAAACTGAGGATTTAATTAACCGATTAGCTGTATTTCACAGTGATGTTGAAAAAGCAGCTAAAGAAACTGGATTATACAAATGAATAAAACTCGTTGTGTATGGTGTAATAAGAAACTCAACAAAGAAGAGTTATTTTATTATGAATGCTCTTGTGAGAAATGCGAATATTATAGAGTTGCATTAAACAACAAAAATAAGTTTGATATTTTTGCTTTGAAAGTTGCATTCTATTTTAGAAAGATAATCAACTTAGTGTAGGTGATTATGAAAAAATATGACCTTATTTATTGCGATCCCCCTTGGCAATACAGCAATAAAGTTTCCAACGGTGCCGCAAACAATCACTACCAAACCACCAGCCTATTCGATTTAAAACACCTCCCCGTTCACACTATCGCCTCCGAAAATTCAGTCCTTGCCATGTGGTATACAGGAAACTTTGTGAAAGAAGCATTTGAGCTGGCCAAAGCGTGGGGCTTCACCGTACGCACATCAAAAGCATTCACGTGGGTTAAGTTCAATTCACTAGCTCATGAGCGTTTCGATAAAGCCCTACAAAATGGCACTCTGTTTGATTTTCATGACATGCTAGATCTGCTCAATACTGAAACCAAAATGAATGGCGGCAACTACACCAGAGCCAATAGCGAGGACGTGTTAATCGCAACTCGTGGCAATGGCTTAGAGCGTATGAGCGCCAGCGTTAAGCAAATCGTATTTAGCTGTTTAGGTGAGCATAGTCAAAAGCCGTGGGAGGTCAAAAATAGGCTTGAGCAGTTATACGGTGATGTTAATCGCATAGAGTTATTTGCGCGTGACATGTCACAAGGTTGGGATGCTTGGGGCAATGAATGCCCGAATAACAGCATTGAACTTACCTGCCCACAATTTAAACCTAAGGAGACCATCATTGATTGAATTCATTTTGATAGCGTACGCATGGATTGCAGGATATATCTTCTCTGCGATTGGTGCCGAAAATGATAGCCGCCCAGTAATTATAGAGCGGCTTTTTTATTCCGTATTTTGGCTGGTGGTTGGTGCATCTATGCTATCAACACTACTGGCCACAAAAATTTTAGGACCAGAAAAATAAACCTCTTAAATTTTACCCTTCTCTTTTCCTGTCCATTCATCAATCATATTAGCCCATTGCTGCAATAAATCACGCCTCTGTTCTGCGTATTCCGCTTTGTTATAAACAGCACGGACGCCCTTTTGCTCATGGGCTAAACACTTCTCTATCCAATCAGAATTAAAGCCAGCTTCATGTAACAATGTGCTGGCTGTTCTTCGCATGTCATGTACTGTGACGTGCTCAAATTCAATACCTTTTTTGTTTATTTTTTTTACTACGCCTGTAATGACATTATTCAATGCAGCATTTGATAAATGCTTATTAATGTCATGTCTCCCAGGTATTAAATATTCACTACCCATCGCACATGTTTTTAACCCTATTAAAATATCCATTGCCTGATCGGATAAATAAATGACGTGCGCCCTCCTTTTTTTCATCCTCTCTTTGGGAATTGTCCATTCTTTTGTTTCAAAGTTAATCTCATCCCATTTTGCTTTAATGAACTCACTCTTTCTTACAAGAGTAAAGAGAACAAACTTAACCCCTAATTTTAGAGTCGGGTAACAACTGTAATTTTCTAGTTCATTAAAAAATATCCCGATTTCTTTTGGTGATAACGAACGTTCACGAGCTTCAAACGTGGCGATGGATGAGGCTTTAATACTATCGACCGGGTTTTTTATTTCATACCCACGATCAATAACATAATTAAAAACAGAACCAATAATTTCGCGGACCTGTAAAGCAGTCGCCCTTGCACCGCGATCCTTTATCTTTTCACACAGCGCCCTAACCTTTTGAGTGGTTATCTCTTCTAGCTGTAATTTCCCCAGCGTTGGGTATATTTCCTTGCGTACAATGGCTTCTTTCATCGCCCTGGTGCTGTTAGCAAATCGGGTATCTTCTAAATATTTGACGGTATAGTCTTGCAATACCGTTCCTGATTTTCGACTATCAATACCGTCTCGCTTTTGTGAAGCCGGTGATATACCAGCATTTAGCATCTTTTTGGCTTCAATCAGCATTTCCCTTGCCTCTGCAAGAGTAATACCGTCATCACTGTAGCGTCCAAACGTTATAGTTTCTCTACGCCCGTTAAAGCGGTAATCATATCTAAATGAAATTGTTCCTGTTTTTGATACGGCAACATATAGACCATCACGATCAGTCACCTTATACAGCTTATCTTCTGGCTTTAAGCTCTTTAATTTTTTGTCGGTTAACACGTCGGTATTCCTTTGCACGATACCGTCTATTCTGTATTTTTTGTGACGGTATTAAGTTATAGATTTAGTCGTTTTAATTTCTGATACCGTCATATATACCGTCAAAATTACCTGCAATTGTCAATCGCTATCGATCACTAAAAACAAAAAGGCACCAGTAAGTAACTGATGCCTTTAGTATTAATGATTTCTAAAAATCGCTATCGATTATAGCTAAATCATTCCCACTCAATGGTCGCTGGTGGCTTGCCGCTGATGTCATAAACTACGCGGGAAATGCCATTTACTTCATTGATAATGCGATTAGACACGCGACCTAAGAAGTCATATGGCAAGTGAGCCCAGTGAGCAGTCATAAAGTCGATGGTTTCAACTGCACGCAGAGAAACAACCCAGTCATACTTACGACCATCACCCATTACGCCAACAGAGCGCACTGGTAAGAATACGGTGAATGCTTGGCTAACTTTATTGTACAGATCCGCTTTGTGCAGCTCTTCGATAAAGATAGCATCTGCGCGACGTAGCAGATCACAATACTCTTTCTTCACTTCGCCCAGAACACGAACACCTAAACCTGGGCCTGGGAATGGATGACGATACAGCATATCGTATGGCAGGCCTAACTCCAGACCAATCTTACGCACTTCATCTTTGAACAGCTCTTTCAGAGGTTCAACCAGACCCAGCTTCATATCTTCCGGTAAGCCACCGACGTTATGGTGAGATTTAATAACGTGCGCTTTACCTGTTGCTGATGCCGCAGACTCGATAATATCTGGGTAAATCGTTCCTTGAGCCAACCATTTGATATTTGGCAGCTTAGACGACTCTTCATCGAACACTTCGATAAATACGTGACCAATTTTCTTACGCTTAGCTTCTGGATCTGAAATACCTGCCAGTGCGTTCATAAAGCGGTCTTCTGCTTTCGCGTGGATGATGTTCAGGTCAAATTTACCTTGGAACATTTCCATGACTTGGTCAGCTTCATTTAAACGCAATAAACCGTTATCTACGAATACGCAGGTCAGGCGCTTACCAATCGCACGGTTTAATAATAGCGCAGTGACAGAAGAATCCACACCGCCAGACAGTGCTAGCAGAACATGGTCATCACCGATTTGTTCTTTCAGGCGAGCAACGGTATCTTCGATAATTGCGGCTGATGTCCACAGCGCTTCACATTGGCACAGATCCAATACGAAACGTTTTAAAATATTTAAACCTTGATGAGTGTGAGTCACTTCTGGGTGGAACTGAACACCGTAGAAACGTTTCTCAACGTCAGCCATGATGGCATATGGGCAGCTTGGCGTGCTTGCAATCGTTTTGAAGCTAGACGGGATAGAGGTCACTTTGTCGCCATGGCTCATCCATACATCTAAAACTGGCTTGCCATCTTCGTTCAGCGCATCTTGGATGCCGCGGAACAGGTCGCAATCTTCCAGAATTTCAACGTTCGCATAACCAAACTCACGTTCGCCAGACACTTCAACCGCGCCACCTAATTGCATGGACATAGTTTGCATGCCGTAGCAGATACCTAAAACAGGGACGCCCGCATTAAATACATACTCTGGTGCACGTGGACTATCAGCTTCTGTTGTGCTTTCTGGGCCACCAGACAAGATAATCCCGTTAGGATTAAATTCTCTGATTTGCTCTTCGGTTACATCCCACGCCCACAGTTCACAGTAGACGCCAATTTCACGGATACGACGCGCAATCAGCTGAGTATACTGAGAGCCGAAATCAAGAATAAGAATGCGATGCTTATGGATATTTGTAGTCATTTGAGGAGAATTCCAGCAATTCAAGTCAAAATAAAAGGTGGTGACGCCATCAATATGGGCGCCACCCTGAAACTTTTTGATTACTGTTTTAAAAGATAATAGCACCCCGAAATGGCGTTATTATCCTAAACAATAATTACTGCCCTAAGCGATAGTTAGGAGACTCTTTAGTGATAGTCACATCATGAACGTGGCTTTCTTGAATACCTGCTCCACTGATACGCACGAATTCAGCTTTCGTTCTCAGCATATCGATAGTACCGCAGCCTGTCAGACCCATACATGAGCGTAAGCCACCCATTTGTTGGTGAATGATCTCTTTTAAGCGACCTTTGTAAGCCACGCGACCTTCGATACCTTCAGGCACCAGTTTATCTGCTGCGTTATCAGATTGGAAATAACGGTCTGAAGAACCTTTAGACATTGCCCCCAGAGAACCCATGCCGCGGTATGCTTTATAGGTACGACCTTGGAACAGGATAGTTTCACCCGGAGATTCTTCGGTACCTGCAAACATGGAGCCAACCATCACACACGCTGCACCTGCCGCGATAGCTTTAGATATATCGCCAGAGAAGCGGATACCACCATCTGCAATAACAGGAATGCCAGTGCCTTCTAATGCACCCGCGGCTTCAGCAATTGCCGTGATTTGAGGTACACCCACACCAGTGACGATACGAGTCGTACAAATTGAACCTGGGCCGATCCCCACTTTCACTGCGCTAACGCCAGCGTCTGCTAACGCTTTCGCGCCTTCCGCTGTTGCAACGTTACCACCAATGATTTGCAAATCAGGGTATTTTTGGCGAGTTTCACGAATACGCTGTAAAACCCCTTCAGAATGACCGTGTGATGAGTCAATGAGCAGAACGTCAACGCCTGCTGCAACCAGTGCATCAACACGTTCTTCGTTACCTGCGCCGGCACCAACAGCCGCACCCACACGCAGACGACCTTGCTCGTCTTTACATGCGTTTGGTTTACGTTCTGCTTTTTGGAAATCTTTAACGGTGATCATACCTAACAGATGGAAGTTATCATCGATAACTAAGGCTTTTTCAACACGTTGCTCATGCATTTTTTGTAAAACGACTTCGCGTGCTTCGCCTTCTTTCACGGTGACTAAACGCTCTTTTGGCGTCATCACCGCAGTTACTGGTTGGTCTAAATCCGTCACGAAACGTACGTCACGACCTGTAATAATACCCACTAAAGAATTATCTTTAGAAACCACAGGATAACCCGCGAAACCATTACGCTCAGCCATTTCTTGTACTTCACGAATTGTGGTTTCTGGGGTAACAGTGACAGGATCAGTCACGACGCCGCTTTCATGTTTTTTCACACGACGGACTTCTTCAGCTTGGCGCTCAATGGACATGTTTTTATGGATAAATCCAATACCACCTTCTTGAGCCAGTGCGATAGCCAGATCAGATTCGGTGACAGTATCCATCGCTGCGGAGAGCATAGGAATGTTCAGGCGGATTTTTGCGGTCAGTTGAGTGGACAGATCTGCCGTGTTTGGCAGTACAGTTGAGTGTGCAGGGACGAGTAAAACATCGTCGAAAGTTAGTGCTTCTTTTTTAATGCGTAACATAGGCAATATCCCACCAGGCAGCGTTATGAAAGGTATAAAATATTGCCGCGGCATTATACACACCGTAATCGGTTGCTTCCAGCACTTTTTTCAAAAAAAACTTGATAAGTCCGTCGGCTACGTTAGTATCAGTCAATTAAGTCATTGTTTTAAAATTTGATCTAGCTCACATGTCGACTCAACAAAATAGCGCAATTTACTCAGTCAGCAAGCTCAACCAAACGGTAAGAGAACTTCTTGATAGCCAAATGGGACGAATTTGGTTAACAGCCGAAATTTCCAATTTTTCGCAACCAAGTTCGGGGCATTGGTACCTGACACTCAAAGATGATCGTGCCCAAGTTCGCGCGGCGATGTTCCGTGGACAAAATACTCGCGTCACTTTCCGTCCGCAAAATGGGCAACAGGTGTTAGTCCGTGCCACTGTCACACTGTATGAGCCGCGTGGAGACTATCAGCTAATCATCGAAAGCATGCAGCCCGCAGGTGAAGGTTTATTGCAACAGCGCTTTGAGCTACTCAAACAAACCCTCAATGCCCAAGGGCTATTTGATGTTATTCACAAGCAGGCCTTACCATCTCCAGCAAAACGTGTGGGGATTATTACCTCTGCAACCGGTGCTGCCCTGCATGACATTTTAAATATCCTGCATCGCCGTGATCCATCCCTACCCGTAGTGATCTACCCGACGGCAGTTCAAGGGGATTTAGCACCAGCACAAATCGCCAGAGCCATCGAGCTGGCAAACCTGCGCAATGAATGCGACGTGCTCATTGTGGGACGTGGAGGCGGGTCACTGGAAGATTTATGGGCATTCAACGAAGAGGTCGTAGCACGCGCTATTTTTGCTAGCCGATTACCAATCATAAGCGCTGTTGGGCATGAAACGGATGTGACCATCGCCGATTATGTTGCCGACGTACGCGCACCTACGCCATCTGCAGCCGCAGAGCTTGTCAGTCGCAATCAAACCGAAATGCTTCGCCAATTGAAATCAGGGCAACAGCACCTAGAAATGGCGATGGATTATTATTTGGCGGCTCAGCAGCAACGTTTCGCACGTCTTCAGCACCGTTTACAGCAGCAACACCCACAATTACGCCTTGCTCGGCAACAAAATCAGCTTTCAGTCTTACGCCAAAAACTGACCAATTCCATCAGCCGTCAGCTACAATCCGCTACCTTTACCTTCGATAAAAACCAACGCCGTTTGATGCAAAATGATCTGCGCCCTCAATTGCAACGCCAACAGCGCCAATTGCAGCAAACTCAGTATCATTTGCAGAATATGCTGACCCAGTTAGTGAATAACTACCGCCAGCGTTTTGCTGTTGCCTGCTCAAAAATGGAGGCTGTCAGCCCTCTTGCTACCCTCGCCCGAGGTTTCAGTATCAGTGAAACCTCGGATGGCGCGGTATTGAAAAAAACCAGCCAAGTGAAATTAGGTCAACAGCTCAAAACTCGCTTAAATGATGGATGGGTTGAAAGCCAAGTTACCAATATTCAGAAGGTTCGAGCAAAAAAATCACCCAAATAACCTTTTTTTAAAATATTCCGCGCCATCTCGAATGGCGCTATCTGCCGTTGGCATAAGGCGCGAATAATGCAAAAAGGCATGCAGTACTCCTGGATACATTTTATATTCACAAGGTATTTTATGTGATTGGAGTGTTTGAAATAATGTTGCGCTATCATCAAGTAACGGGTCATATTCCGCACTTGCAATAAAACAAGGTGGAACATCTCGCGTAAGATCGTTATTGAACAAGCAATAGTAAGGTTCTTCACGACTTCCTTGTTCGCCTAAGTAAGCATTGTCATACTCTTGGAGTTCTTCTCGTCTTAGCCCATCCCATTCACCACCATATAAACGGCGGCTGCCGGAATCTTGTAAACCATATAACCCATACCACAGTAAAACTGCGCAGATATCACCGCAGTAGATTCGTTTATCTCGCAACCATAACACGGTAGCAAGGGATAACATCGCGCCAGCAGAATCCCCCGCAAATCCAATGTGATGCATATTTAGCGCATATTTTTCAGCATGTTGATAATAAAACTGGCATACCGCTGCCGCTTCTTCAATCGCTTGAGGATAACGTGCTTCAGGGGAAAGTGAATAATCAATACCGATGACCGTACAGCCAGAATACAACGCTAATAAACGCATAATTCGGTCATGAGTATCAAGATTGCCGAGGATAAACCCGCCACCGTGTAGATAAAACAGTGTGGCAGGTGTATGTTCAATAGGGTGATAAATTCTCGTGACAACGTCACCTTTAACGGTTTTAACCGTCATGTTTTCAACACGAAAAAGTTCAGGTGCGTTGGCGTTCCAATAACGGCGATCTTCATTATAAGCAATACGCTGAGCTTCATAGCTTCCATCAGTTGGCTCAGCTGGTCTCTGTTGTTCATAATATTGAATAACTTTTTGCATCTCTGGCGAAATTAAATCAAGCACATTGATTTTATTGGTAGTTTTCATTGCAATCTCCATACTTTTATTGGTTGATTGTAATGAATCCAAAGGGATAAACTGAGAGTCGAGTATCCAATATTGAAAAGCGTTTAGATAATAAGCCTATCAATCTTCCTTAGTCAGTAAAGCTAAAAATAATACTAAACGCTTTCCGTTAATTATCCCTTGATTAGAAACGCACTTGACCGCCAATCATGTAACTGCGCCCTCTTCCCGTTTCATTGTTTCTGCCACGTTCTTCCATCACTGCGCCAGAGTTCGCACGGTTTAGCACGTCGGTGTAGTTTTCATTAGTGAGGTTATTAATCGCCATCATTAATTTGAAATGTTTATTGATTTCATAGTCTGCGTACAGATCAACGATAGTTGGCTGTTTTTCATACTTTTCCGTCATTGCATCCCCGTTCATGTCACCGTCAGGAATTGGGCTGATACGTTTAGATGGTCCCGTCCATGTTACTGTCGAGCCTACGGTCAGTTTTTCATCAAACAGGCGAACACCCGAATCTAAAGTCACATAATATTCAGGTAATTGGGTAAAGTCCCCTGCACTAAATACCGATGTACTGTTGATTGATACTGGTTGTTTGCCAGACTCTTTGGTGTAAGAAACCATGGAGTAAAACACGCCAGCATCGTAGTTAGCTTGCAACTCATAACCGCGCAAATTAACATCTCGAGGGTCGTTCACATACATATCAGCACGTTGAAAAATATCTGGATTTTCTTTATCCCACACATCATCGTTAATTAAGCACCAATCAAATTCTTCTTGAGAGGTTGCACGGCATAACATGAAGGATTTACTGGTAATGTAGTCTTTAATATGAGTATGGAACCACAACGCTTTTAGGTTAAATTGGTCTCCTTCCACCACTAAATCTGGCTTAAAGCTATTAAAACCAATTTGCCAAGTTTTTGATTTTTCCCCCTTTAGGAACGGATTCATACTCTGACCGCCATTTGATGAGAAAAAGGCTTCTTGAGAATTTGGCGCACGCATCGAATGCGCGTAACTCACAAATGGCTGAAATTCAGGAATAATTTGTGCCGATACTAACACTCCTGGGTTAATACCACTTTCTCGTAAATTTAACGTACTGGCTTCTTGAGGGAAGCATTTCTCGGTTTCATCACAAGCGGGTTTATACCCTTGAACGCGATAATTTAAATAATTGAGGTCGAATGTAGCAGTATAAATATCGTACTGCGCCTCAAATTGCGTATACAAGCTCGCAATATCTTGTGTACCACTCGGCGAGAATGGGTTGTAAGTAATCGTGTTTGGATCTTCTACTGGCTTTGTGATTTTTTGGTATTTGGTCTTCATTAATTTCGAACCAACCTGCCACTTAAAATCAGTGTCACCATAAGAAAAACGGCTGGTATTGGAAATATTAATACTGTCAGATTTGTTCTCTGACTCGGCGTCTTTTAATGCACCGCCAATAGGCTCACCTTGGAATTTTTGGGTATTAAATCCATGGCTCGCCAGCACTTCCACATCAATCAATTCGTTGATTGGCGTGTATTTATATTTAAGATAATAATCTTCGCTATTAATCTTACGGCTGGTTAATTTATTTTGTAAAAATCGGCCGCTGAATTCGACTTCATGGCTATCATTCGGTTTATATTTTAATTTAGTTAATTGAGATTGCGGTTTTTGTTTGAATGTCGGATCCGTTGCAAATTCATCGGTATCAAACCCATCACCATTTTTATAACTGCCTGGGATATTGTGCCCACTCACCGCAATTAAGCCGCCAAAATAACCATCACCCTCATTTAATAACGTTTTTCCCGCAACTGAAACCATACCGTTATAGCCAAGTCCATTATCACCCCAGCTCCCTTTGCTACGTACTCCCCACAAATTATCTTTGAAAATTACATCATCGATAGATAAGGTTCGAAAGTTTGCGCTTCCCGCTAAGGCGTTAACACTGTTGCTGCCATTCAATTGCCCCTTTTCTACCTCAACCTCCACAATAAAGTTAGGGTCAATAAGTGAGCCAAAGTCATTACTCGGCTGCATGCCGTGGGTGAACTTACTCGGCGATATACCGTAATAGCTTTGCGTGACGCCATCGACCATCATATTCACGCGCCCAAAACCACTCAGCCCGCGAATATTCACATTGATGGTGCCTTGGCTCGCATCCATTTGGGTATAGGTTCCGGGCATCGAACGGATAATTTTATCCATGGATTGCAATTTATTTTCGGTGCCGACTGCGCTATAGGCGCCTGGTTTTTCCAATGCTTTGACTAACGGCGTTTGTTTTTGCGCGCCCGACACTTTTAATTGGCTAAAATTAACCACATCATCTTTCTGTTTATTTGTCTGCTGTGTGTTTTCAGACAAAGCGAAGCCGTGGAAGCCAGCGGAAATAGTCCCAGCCACCATGATTATTATTTTATTATTCATTAAACCATTCCCGTAAACGTACTGATAAAACAGTCGCTCACATTGCAAACGCAGAATAAAAATAATGTCTGCGAATAGGATCAGCTGCAGTGTTAATAAACCATACAACTGATCCTTAATAGCCTTATTTTTGGCTAATTATTATGGGTAACGCTATTTTAAATCTGGAAAATATTTTGCTTTATTTTCTAACATCAGAATAAAACTATATTCTCTGGCAATATCATCTAAGGCATTAAAACGGCCGGATTTTCCACCGTGTCCGGCATTCATATTGGTTTCTAATAACAATAAAGAATTGCCTTGTTTCAGATCACGCAGTTTTGCCACCCATTTTGCAGGCTCCCAATATTGTACTTGGGAATCATGTAGCCCCGTAGTGACCAAAATATGCGGGTAATGTTGAGCTTTGATATTGTCATATGGGCTATAGGCTTTAATGCGCCAGTAATCTTCCTCATTCTCTGGATTACCCCACTCATCATATTCCCCTGTAGTCAGTGGAATTGAAGGGTCAAGCATGGTCGTGACAACATCAACAAATGGCACTGCAGAAACCACGCCTTCATACAGATCAGGAGCCATATTGACAACAGCGCCCATCAGTAAGCCACCTGCGCTACCACCCATGGCGTAGACATGGCCTTTTTCCCCATAACCTTGCGCCAGCAAGGCATTAGTCGCATCAATGAAGTCCGTAAAGGTATTCATTTTATGGACGGTTTTACCCTGAATGTACCAATTCTTTCCTAAGTCTCCACCACCACGGATATGGGCAATAGCATATACAAATCCGCGATCAAGCAGTGATAAGCGAGAAGAACTAAATGACGGGTCGATACCATATCCATATGCACCGTAACCGTAAACCAGAAGTGGGTTTTTACCTTGTTTGAAACTATCTTTGCGATAAACTAACGAAACCGGTACTTTCACTCCATCTTGGGCAGTGATCCAAATACGTTCACTTTGATAATTCGCTTTATTGAAATCCTTCACTTCCTCTTGTTTTAATAGCTGTTTCTCTTGAGTCAGCATATTAATTTCATACACCGAGGATGGTGTTGTCATGGAGGAGTAGCCGTAGCGTAATTTATCAGTATCTGGCTCTGGGTTGTTGCCAATCCACGCCATATAAGCCGGATCATCAAAGCTGACAGAATGTTCTTTGTGAGTTAACCAACTAATTTGTCGAATATTCACTAAGCCGTTTTGGCGCTCTTCAATCACCAACCAGTTATTAAATAGCGCAAAATCTTCAAGGTCGACATCATCACGAGGTGCGATAAAGCTTACCCATGGTGCCGTGGCATTATCCGCAATATACAGCCCGAATAATGGATGCTGATGATTAGAGCGAATATAGAATTTGCCGTTAAAATGATCAGGGTAATATTCGATACCTGTTTTGCGAGGTTGTAGCACTATCGCATCACGTTCAGGTTGGTTCGCATCCAAAAGACGATATTCTGAGGTTTCGGTGCTGGTGATCCCAATCAGAATATAATCTTTGGAGGTGGATTTCGCTAAACTGACGAAGTAAGTATCATCTTTTTCTTCATACACCAATTTATCAGCGGATTGCGCTGTTCCATATTGGTGCTTAACCACTTGATAAGGCAATAGTGTTTGTTTGTCTTTGTTAACATAAAACAGTGTGCGGTTGTCATTTGCCCACACAATATTGCCGGAGGTGTTAGTTAGGACATTTTCTTGCCACTTTGCATCATCAACTTTGCGGAACGAAACCGCATAATCATTACGACCTTGGCGGTCTTCAGCGATCGCTATCGTGGTGTTATCGGGAGAAATGGCTAGCGCCCCCATTCGGTAATATTCAGTGCCTTCCGCACGTTGGTTACCATCAACCAAAACTGTCCATTCGCCATCACTATTAATTGGGCGTCTTTCATAAATGGAATAGTTTTTACCGGCGACAACGCGAGAACGGTATGTATAGCCATTGTAGTTGTATGGCACAGACTCATCATCTTGCTTTACGCGAGATAATAATTCGTCGTAAATTTCCTGTTTTAATGGCTCACCCAATTCAAGCTGTTGCGTGGTGTAGGCATTTTCTTGATTCAGATATTCAAGGATCTCAGGAGCTTCACGGTTATCGTCTCTTAACCAATAATAGTTATCAACGCGCTGATCCCCATGAATAGACATAGTGTGGGGCTGTTTTTTCGCTATTGGTGCTAGCATTTTGTCCTCCGCAGCACTGCTGGCTGCATATAACCCAAGTAGTGTGACCACGCAATAAGTGGTGATTCTATTACGCATGGTTTTATTATGTATGGTTTTATGACGCATGGTGAGTCCAATCTATTTATCATTAAGAGTAAAATCAATAGGTAACCTGACTGTTATCCGTCCATTCTTAAGTATTTCTGCTGGCGGTACGGGTAACGGTGCCGCGCGAGATAACACCTGCTGCGCTTCTTTGTCTAAAGAACGTGTGCCTGATGAATTCGCTAGACTGCTATCAAGTAAAAAGCCTTGGCTATCTACCGTAAACATCACCACGGGTTTACCTACGCGATTACGCCTTCCTGCATCTTCAGGGTAACGTTTATATTTATTCAATTTTCCAAGCACCATCGCTTCCCACTCTTTTTGAAGGCTATCGAGGGCTTCTGACTGGCTATTAAGTTCCGCTGCAATTTGCTGGCTTTGGACAAGTGCCGCCGCATCGCTGGTCACTGGCGCATCGCTGGCTTTCGAATCTGTGGTTTGCACCTTCTTCACTTGCTGCTGTTCTTGTTTCTGCTTTTTCAACTCAGGCTTTGGTTTTTTCGCCGTTGTTTTCGTGAGTTGCACTTCCGCTTGCTCATTAACAGGCAGTGTGGGAATAATGGCGTCCTCTGCTTGTGCTTTATGGGATTCACTCGCCACTGCTAGCTCTTGAGTTTGACCAATGTTCACTTCCGTTAATTGTTTGGCTTGTGCTTCGATAGATAACTCCATCACCACCGAGGGCGGCGGCAGGGATTCTTCCCATCGCGCATTGTGTGTTACCCAGATAAAAAAACCCACAATGACAATATGCAGTGCCACGGCTAAAACCAGCCAGCCGCCCATTTTGGAAGTTCTACTCACATACCCACTTTCAAACGTTATTGTGCTCATATTCATCTTACGTGCTTTTACAGAGTTGCAAATGATAATTAATAACGAATGCAAATGGAAATTATTTGTAAATAAATGTGACGATTACTTCACAAAATTAACGATTTTAAATCATCATATTGCTTGTCTTTGTTGATTATTTAGGCGTGTACCAAACATAATCCGCATGCAAGTTATCGATTTCCTCGCCTTGCTCCGAAATAATCAATACTTTCAATGGCTCATCTGGTGCTAAATCGAGCATATGTAACGGCACACCAATCGCTCGCGTTGCATGATAACCACCTGCAAATAACAATGCGGGAGCCGGAGCATCTAATAATCCTTGAGCCATCGCCCTATCTCTTAGTTGCTGGATCACCAGCATCTTTTTCGCTTGTTTATCATCCAACTCACCATTGTGTGAGCGTTTAATGGTTTCACTGATCAGTTCCTGAATAACAGGCTGAGTTGAATGTGTTCCTGTGATCGTAGGCGGATTGTCATAAGCCTTCAGCACAGCATCTCGATTAATATTCGCGGCTAAAACTGGGGATGGCTGAGCCAGTAAATACTTCACGAGTTCCCCATATTGCGCCCACGGCCAACCACTATTCCAATGTAAAATTTCTTGCAGTTTTTCATCTCGAATATACGGGTTCCCTTGCATCTGTTTTTGGACATTGTTAACTCGACTCTGTTGATCTGGGGTGAGCATTTCCAACAGCACCGCACCTTGAGGACGTATTTGCTGCATTTCCTGGGCGACCCATTGCTCAATTTGATGATGGTAAATATTGTCGTGTTTCTCCCCAACAATCACACGAGGAGAGGCTGCAAGCTCTTGAATTAACTGCTGAGGAGTGATGGATTTGCCCGAATCTAAATCAATGATTTTGCCAGCTTGTGTGAGTTGGGGATCCAATTGCTGAGCGGGTTTTGGTGTTTGTGAGGTACATCCTAACTGTGTGAAACTCAAAACGAAAAGCATCCCTAAACTCAACAATGAGGGTTTTTTCGTTAAATAATTCAAAGAACGTGCTGATATCATTATCTTTTCCATATAGTGACTTTGAAGCCATTCAAAATACAGATAATGATAATCATTTTCAAATAAAAAAGACTCCCATTAACCACAATGGAAGTCTTTATGCGGAACTCGATGATTAATCAATCATTCGAGAAACTATTATAATGAAGCTAATTACAGTGGATTCGTTTGAGCTTCCACTGCGGCTAACGCCACCATGTTGACAATACGACGAACAGATGCGATTGGCGTTAAGACGTGGACAGGTTTCGCAACCCCCATCAGTACAGGACCCACAGTAACACCATCAGAACTGGTGACGCGCAGCAAGTTATAGCTAATACGCGCCGCTTCCATATTTGGCATAATCAGTAAGTTTGCTGAGCCTTTCAGTGGGCTATCTGGCATCACATCTTTACGGATTGATTCAATCAATGCCGCATCCGCATGCATTTCCCCGTCAATTTCCAAGTTTGGTTCACGCGCTTTCACTAATGCCAGTGTATCGCGCATTTTTTGTGCTGAACCACAATCTGAAGAACCGAAGCTCGAACGTGATAACAGCGCCACTTTAGGCTCAATACCAAATCGACGAACGGTATCCGCTGCCATTAAGGTGATTTCCGCTAACTCTTCTGGTGTTGGATCTTCGTTCACATAAGTATCTGCAATAAAGGTATTACCGGTTGGTAATAACAAGGCATTCATTGCCCCTGCAGTATGTGCACCTTCACGGAAGCCGAACAGGTCTTTGACGACCTGGTAGTGTTCACTGTAGCTACCGATTGAGCCACAGATCATCCCATCAGCTTCACCACGTAGAACCATGATACCGCCGATAATAGTTGGGTTTGCAACTAATGCACGGCGCGCCATTTCTTGAGAAACACCACGGCGTTTCATAATTTGATAATATTCTTGCCAGTACTCTTTAAAGCGTGGGTCATTTTCATTGTTGACCACTTCAAAATCTTTACCTAGCTCAATATGCAGACCCAGTTTTTGGATACGCATTTCAATCACGCTAGGGCGACCGACCAGAATAGGGAATGCTAAACCAAGAGAAACCAGCTCTTGAGTTGCATGTAATACGCGCTCTTCTTCCCCTTCCGCTAATACGATGCGTTTTAGCTCTTTTTTCGCTTGGGAGAAAATTGGCTTCATAAATAAGTTTGTTTTATGAACAAACTGATTCAGCTTTTCAACATACGCATCCATATCCGTGATTGGACGTGTCGCGACGCCTGATTCCATTGCTGCTTTTGCTACTGCTGGCGCAATTTTCACGATAAGGCGCGGGTCGAATGGTTTTGGAATGATATATTCAGGGCCAAAGAATAAATCTTGGTTCCCGTACGCTGAAGCGACTTCTTCACTTTGTTCCGCCAGCGCTAAGTCAGCGATAGCGTAAACGCAGGCCAGTTTCATCTCTTCGTTGATTGTCGTTGCGCCGACATCCAGTGCGCCACGGAAGATGAATGGGAAACACAGAACGTTGTTAACTTGGTTCGGATAGTCAGAGCGCCCTGTACAGATAATGGCATCTGGGCGAACTTCTTTTGCTAATGGTGGCAGAATTTCCGGCTCAGGGTTGGCTAATGCTAAGATCAGCGGGTCTTTTGCCATGGTTTTCACCATTTCAGGTGTTAATACGCGAGGACCTGAGCAACCTAAGAAAATGTCAGCATCAGGAATAGCATCCGCTAATGTGCGCTGACCATTATCGTCAATCGCATACGCGGCTTTAGTCGCATCCATTCGTTCATCGCGACCTTTATAAATCACC
Source organism: Providencia sp. JUb39 (assembly GCF_012272845.1). Lineage (NCBI taxonomy): Bacteria > Pseudomonadati > Pseudomonadota > Gammaproteobacteria > Enterobacterales > Morganellaceae > Providencia > Providencia sp. JUb39. The sequence goes on from NZ_JAAWXD020000001.1 coordinate 2,313,800, forward strand.
CCTTTTGAATCGCAAACGGTGATATTTTCGCGCTTTAATCCTAACGCCACTAATAAGTTCATACAGGCAATCGATGCGGCACCCGCACCGGATACCACTAAACGCACATCGCCAATGTCTTTTTTAACGATACGTAGACCGTTAATCACCGCCGCAGTACAAATAATGGCGGTTCCGTGTTGGTCATCATGGAACACAGGAATATTCATGCGTTCACGTAATTTTTGTTCAATATAGAAGCACTCTGGCGCTTTAATATCTTCGAGGTTGATACCGCCGAATGTTGGTTCCAGCGACGCGATGATATCAATCAGCTTATCAGGATCGGTTTCATCGACTTCAATATCGAAAACATCAATACCCGAGAATTTCTTAAATAGCACCCCTTTCCCTTCCATGACAGGCTTACCTGCCAATGCACCGATATTCCCTAATCCTAGTACCGCAGTACCGTTAGAGATAACTCCCACAAGGTTACCTTTCGCTGTATAACGATACGCTTTTAGTGGTTCTTCTGCGATTTCTAGGCAAGGTACCGCAACGCCCGGGGAATAAGCTAAGGCTAGGTCACGTTGAGTGGTTAACGGTTTGGTTGGTGTTACAGTAATTTTCCCAGGATGAGGAAACTCATGAAAATCGAGAGCACTTTGTTTTAATTTATCATCCATCATCAAGTCCTTTCAAAATTTGGTAAGGTAAGAGCCATCACAGTATAAACACATCTTGTTAGCAAATCATGATCACGCCTATGATTTCCAGAAAAATCTTTCAGTTACAAGAAATTTACACAGATTTGCCACAAAAATACAATGGCGAATTTATAGACATACACAATATTGTTATTATTTTTATTCATATCATTTTTTAAATCACTTTAATTTTTTTCAATCTTAGTTATTATTTTTTTGAAATTAATGTATTATTCTAAAGCTCGTTTCTTTTTAGCCTTAATATATCCAGCTCCATAATATTCGCTCCCATTATTCATGCTTTTATGCAGCTAATTAATTCATCAATTAAGAATAATGATTTCATGTAATCTTAAATATATTATATTTTAACTATATCAATTCTAGTTAATCTAATAAGTTGTCAGACATAAAAAAGGAACCCACTATGTCTAATCACACGGTTATGATTATCGATGAACACCCTATTTTTCGTTTTGGATTATCCCATTTATTAAAATCAAAAGCTGACTTTGACGTAACGGCAGAAGTTTCAAATAGTAAAGAAGCGCTGAATATCGCCACCAGCAAACAACCCAATATGATACTGATAGATACTATTCTTCATGGTAATAAAACATTCGAAACGATTCGATTACTACGTAAGCATTGCGCTAATAGTTATTTGCTGGTTCTTTCGCTCTCAACGATGAAGACCGATATCTACGCCGCTATCGATGCCGGTGCTCAAGGTTATTTATTAAAAAATAGCGAACTCGATATGTTGCTTAATAGTATGAAAAAAGCGATGGAGGGGCACCATGTATTTAGCGAAAAAGTTTATCAGCATCTGATTACTCGGCATCAATCTAAAGATCCACTCTCCACATTAACTCGCCGTGAATGCGAAATATTGCACGAAATGGCAGCAGGGTTAAAGAACAGAGAAATCTCTCAACTATTATTTATTTCTGAAGAAACCGTTAAAGTTCACATTCGAAATGTTTTAAAAAAATTACGAGTCCGATCTCGTTTAGAAGCCAGCCTAATATACATGCGTTCAAAATAATTTAATCTGATTTAATTTAATTAACGTAAGTTGTCTAAATTAATTATTTTATTATTTATATATAAAATTATGAATATTAACTCTGCCTTAGTTATTATTAAATCGCTTGTTAGATTAATAAATCTTTTCGATTCAAAGGGGTAGACCATAATTGTATTTTCCCGCATTATGTATGGCATACATTGTTCGCCATCAGAGGAAAATCATATGTCCAACACCCCTGCATCCCCTTATATCATGTACGGAATTAAAAACTGCGATACCATTAAGAAAGCTCGCCGTTACTTAGACGATAACGCAGTCAGCTACCAATTCCATGATTATCGCGTTGATGGCATCACTGATGAACTCCTCTCTACATTTTTGCAACACATCGATTGGGAAACCTTGGTGAATAAACGAGGTACAACTTGGCGTAAGCTCAGTGATGAAGAGAAAAATGCAGTTGTTGATGCTGATAGCGCGAAAAAAGTCTTACTGGCTGAACCTGCGATGATCAAGCGCCCTGTTCTTGTTTCCGCTAATGGTCATTATCTTGTCGGGTTTAACGCCGACGACTACAAAAAATTCACAAAATAAAGGTGACTCAATGAATTGCCCTGTCATTGAACTTGCAAAACAACTTATCGCCCGCCCCTCTATCAGCCCAGATGACCAAGGTTGCCAAGATTTACTCATCGAACGTTTGAATAAAATCGGCTTTACGGTAGAAAAAATGCCATTTGGGGATACTCTCAATTTTTGGGCTCACCGTGGTGATAATGGCAAAACTCTCGCCTTTGCGGGTCATACCGATGTCGTCCCTGCTGGCGACCACAGTAAATGGCAGACTCCGCCATTTACACCAACAATTATCAACCAGCATTTATACGGTCGTGGTGCTGCCGACATGAAAGGCTCTATTGCCGCCATGGTCGTTGCCGCTGAGCGCTTTGTAGAAAAACACCCAACCCATACTGGTCGCCTCGCGTTTTTAATTACCTCCGATGAAGAAGCCAAAGCCACTCACGGCACCGTAAAAGTGGTAGAGACATTACAAGCACGTCATGAGTCAGTCGATTACTGCTTAGTAGGGGAACCGTCCAGCCAGTCTGCGCTTGGTGACATCATTAAGAATGGTCGTCGCGGCTCTATCACCGCTCACTTAACTATTTTGGGTACCCAAGGGCATGTTGCCTATCCACATCTGGCGGATAACCCTGTACATCGTGCAACGGGCTTCCTTCAAGAGTTAGTCTCCACTAAATGGGACGATGGCAACCAATATTTCCCAGCTACCAGCATGCAAATCGCCAATATCAATGCAGGTACAGGCGCCGATAACGTCATTCCCGGTGAACTAAAAGTACAATTTAATTTCCGTTTTAGCACCGAACTGACAGATACCGTGATCCGCGAACGTGTGGTTGACATGTTAGAGCGCCATGGGCTGAATTATCATTTAGATTGGTTCTTATCGGGTCAGCCATTCTTGACCGGCGACAGCGAATTAGTGAGTGCAACGGTGCAAGCAATCCTAGAAGTCACAGGGCGCGCAACCACCTTATCTACCAGCGGCGGCACCTCTGACGGGCGTTTTATCGCCCAAATGGGTACCCATGTTATCGAGCTAGGTCCATTGAATGCGACGATCCATAAAGTGGATGAGTGCGTTAGCGTCGATGATTTACAACAGCTCGCCGTGATCTACGAACGTATCATGGAGCTACTATTACTATGACTCTCTCCATCGAGATGTTAACCGGGCGCTCTACCGACCATTTAGTGACTTTGGGCGGTAATCACCGCCTACAGTTTAATACCACTAAAGCATTCCTTGCCATGCAGCAAGCGGCGGCACGCGCCGGGTTTAAACTACAATCCGCCAGTGCTTTTCGTGATTTTGCTCGTCAGCAGATCATTTGGAATGAAAAATTTGCAGGTAAACGCCCTGTTCTTGATACCCACAGCCAACCATTAGATATTTCAACATTATCTGAAGGGGAATTATGTGAGGCAATCTTGCATTGGTCTGCGCTACCAGGGGCTAGCCGCCACCACTGGGGTACAGAGATTGATGTTTACGACCCCCTACGCATTCCTGCTGGGCAAACCCTGCAACTAGAACCTTGGGAATATCAAGAAGGGGGGTATTTTGCTGAGCTTAATCACTGGTTAACCGACAATATGGCGACCTTTGATTTTTACCGCCCTTTCACCGCAACCAATGCAGGTGTAGCGGAAGAACCTTGGCACATTAGTTATTGGCCGTTGTCCCATGAAGCTGAGCAGCTATTAACGTCAGGAATTGTTAGGCAGGTACTAACCGAAGAAGATATCAGTGGAAAAACCTGGTTATTAGATAACCTTGAGTATGTTTTCAACCGCTATATTAAAGTGCCTGAATGATTTATCTGTCACTCAGTCTCTCGCTGAGTGACAACTTTCCTTATTACGAACCTTCGTTATTCTGATCCGAATTTGACACATCCACGACAGGCAAGCGGTACATAAAAATCAGTAACCAACACATCCCTAAAAATAACCCAATTTTTAGCCAGTCATAGCTGACCACCCAAATCGAAAAAGCAAACGTAATAACAATTAATGTCATGGCTTTCGGTTTTACACCTTTTGGTAGCGCGCGATGCGTTTGCCAGTGACGTAAATACCCGCCGAACCATGAACGATATAGCAACCAGTTATGAAAGCGTGGTGAAGAACGCGAAAAACACCATGCCGCTAATAATAAAAAACAGGTCGTTGGCATGACGGGTAAAATAGCGCCAAGAAAAGCTAAGCCAACAGCAATCCATCCTACTGTAATGAATATGATTTTCTTTATATTCACTCAGGCTCTCCCGTTACAACAAAAAACATGGTTAAATGACCCCACTAAAACCTACCAACTGCGTCATGTGGGCAGGGCTACACATTATTATGATTAAAATAAGAAGGCAAATATGCATTGGTTAGCCGATTACTGGTGGATCATCCTACTGTTATTAGTCGGGGTCATTTGGAACTCAGTAAAAGAGATGATGCGACTCGACCCCAAAAAATATTTGGATGACAAACCTGAAATTCCGCCTCACAAAGATAATAATCACCTCTGGGATGATGAAGACGACGACTGGCCTAAAGACAAAAAGCGCTAATTTGTTGCCTTAAACTTTTCACCACTTCAGGGTAATAGTCATTCAGCCACTGCGCGACTTCGGCTCTTGCGTGTTTTAACCACTGTTTTTGCCCTACTAACCCTAAGTGCATAGCAATACACTCCACAGATAATCCTTGATGATAATACTTCGCAAGGGTAGAACCTGTTATTTCAGCCGAATGTTGTTGCTGTAAAACCGCTAAAAAACGCTGTAGTGACGGCTCACTTGCGGCTAACGAACGGTGGTAGTCGCTAAAGCCGACCAATTCTAGCCAATCTCCAGCGTCAAGATGCTGTTCAAATGTGCTTTTCAGACTAAATTCATTAAGATCATGACGCCAGAATAGGTCTCGTTCTAATCTCTGTTGCCCTAAATAGCAAATTGACTGAGCTTCTGCGGATAATGGCAATATCGCCATTGCCGTAAAACAGCCGCTACTTGCCTCAACATGCCGCCCAATTCGCACGATCTGGAACCCTGATGATTGCCAAAAAGCCAATAATTCTGGGGTTAAACCAAAGCTGACCGATAGAAAGTCTAAACCGTCCTGAATGCCTTGCTCGATTTGCGATTCTAATAACCGGTAGCCAATTTTTTGGCGACGATATCCAGCATTTACAGCGATACGCATCACTCGTCGAGAACGTAATGTCGGGGCTTGAGGGAAATAGCAATGCGCAGCAAGGGATTGAGCAACCAGATTTCCCCGTGGGCGCCGCTGTCCTGCCCAAATTTGCCAGCTTAGGTTTTCATCTAAACCCCCTTCATCCACCATCCATACTGCGCCAATAACATCCTGATTATGATGGCTTGCGACAGCAAAGTGCTGGTGTTGCGCATCCAATAATCGGCGTAAATCTAACGGCGAAGTCCGATAATGCGCTGCGGTCAATAAACCATAAAATGCGTGGAGTTGTTTGGGATCATGAGCCAGTTGCTGCTGGCTAAGTGATTTAAGAATAATCGGTTCTGACACAACATTCGCCGATATAGAGCTTTCCAATAATAAACTTTGGTTAATCACCCTTTCGAGCGGGTCATGTTCTGCAAAGCGAATCGGCTGAGTGAGCGACAGCGAGGTGAAATTTTCGAGGCTATCACAAAATTTCATCATAAACCCACGCCCCGTACCTTCATAACCTTCCACCGTCGTGGTCATAAGTACCCGTGGGAAAAAGGCGATAATCTGCCGCAAAATATGGGATGGAATGGCGGCCGCTTCATCAATAATTAACCAATCAGCATCAATCTTTTGCTCTGATTGGCAATAGTGCAAAAGCGCATCAGGCGCCCAAAATTTGAGTTCATGCTCTGCATATTCAGCAATCACACCGGTGGTCACTTTCGCTGGCGCACAACACCAACATGCACCTTTCCAAGCCTTTATCAGCATACCCGCAACGGTGGATTTGCCTCGTCCGCGAGGGGCTATTAACCCCCATACTCCGTTTTCTGCTGACAGCAATTGTCCAAGCGCATCTTGTTGCTGTTGGGTCGGCTGACCACTGGGTGCTATCCATTTGGGGTGATCAGGTAGCAAATTCAGTACACGCGTTTGGTTTTGTTCTTCAAATTGTTGATCAATAAACAGCACATCAGGGCGATTCCGGAAAGTGCGTTGTAAATGATGAACAAAATTCGGTGTGGGAATTTCACCAAATTGCTCATTCCATCTCACACTATCCTCATCATTTTGCTGCGCCCACAGAGATTGGGGTGGAGTGCAAAGCACCAATAAACTTCCTGCTTTTAGGGTTCCCGCTAAGATAGCCAGCGCTTCGCTGTGTAACCCTTTACGCGCATCAAAAATACCATGAACAAATTCACGACCAAGCAATAGTTGGGCTTTTTCTGGTGGAATGCTATTGGGTAATTCAGGTGAAAGACAGAGCCAATCCCCTGCTAAGAAATCTTGAAATTCCTCAAGCTGAGATGTGATCCACTCATGCGTCCCAGATAAAACCAGCAGGCGGCGGAAACCGGTATGATGTAGCTGCTCAACAATCGCTTGTAATGAATTTTTCATCGCCAAGATTATGATTTACCAATAAGTAATGACAGAATCCCTGCGGCGATCAATGGTCCAACAGGAACGCCTCGGAATAAGGCAACACCAATCACCGTACCCACCAATAGCCCTGCCACCGTCGAAGGCTGGCTCCCCATCAGCGCTACACCCCGACTGCCTAGCCAAGAAACCAATATACCAATCACTATTGCCAGTAATGATTTCCAATTCAAAAAGGAACTTAATACATCATTTGCTGAGATTTTTCCGCTTGCAATGGGCGCCATGACGCCTATCGTCAAGATTAAAATCCCGATGGTTAACCCATATTTTTCGACCCAAGGGAAGAAATTATTCAGTGGCGTGATCCGCACCACCAGCAAAAATAGCATGGCTAACGTCACTGTCATGTTGTGGCTGATAATGCCTAATCCTGCCAATACCAGCAAAATGATCAGTGTAGGATCCACTTGGCTCATAATTTTTCCCCTGTAAAATAAATGCATTGCGACAACACAGTTCCACCGCGTCAATTGAGTGAGTATGTTATTGATCTCGAGTTGAAGAGGCAAATCATCCTTCACCTTCAAACGCTATTTTCTGTAGTCTATCTGAAAAAAGTTTATCTTAGAAAATAGGTTTCCCTTCATTCATGGAACCCTAATAAAACTTAAGTTAAATAATCAGAATATTCGATACTCCCCATTGTTTTTTCATCCACTATTCCGACCTTCTTGATCAATATTTTTTAAGATACAGAGTGTTTCACTAAAAAAAACCAAAAAAAATGCCTTTAACAGACAACAATTTATCTATTCGTATAATAGATTGCCGTAATCTATAAACACGATTCACTAGGATCTCGGCTATGTCTCACGATTTAACCACTTATTCAAACGCTCGCTTTATCGCACTGCGTCTACGTCCAGGGGAAGATGTCATTCTTACCTTACGTGAACAGGTCAAACATCATCAGTTGCAAGCCGCATTTATTGCTGGCTGTGTGGGTAGCTTGACCGATGTCGCCTTGCGTTTTGCTGGGCAGGAAAAAACCCATCTTACCTCAGGTAAATTTGAAATTGTGTCACTGATAGGCACCCTTGATGCTCAGGGTGAACACCTGCATTTGGCGGTTTCCGATGAAAACGGGCAAATGAGCGGTGGACATATGATGCCGGGTTGCACCGTCAGAACTACCCTCGAATTGATTATTGGCGAACTGGAAAATAAAACCTTTACCCGTGAGCCTTGCGCGCTCTCAGGATATGAAGAATTGGTCGTCACTTCTCGTTAGTTTTTGTTCTATTTTGATTTCATTCTAGCTTTAATTTACAACTTATTAGGGATATTTAATTCATGGCAAACTCGTCAATCATTTCCAGCCGAACATTGGCTTTAATTGTTTTTTCGATTGCAATCAACATGGTAGTTGGGCAATTAAGTTCCATGCTAAAACTGCCTATCTTCCTTGATTCTATTGGCACGATTATCTGTGCGCTGCTCGCAGGTCCGTGGGCAGCTATCTTTAGTGGTTTAGCGACTAACTTGCTTTGGGGTCTTTTAACTGGGCCTATCGCAGCAGCATTTGCCCCAGTCGCAATGATGATCGGCTTAAGTGCTGGTTTGCTAGCGCGTGCTGGCGGTTTTCGTACCCTACCACGCGTTATTTTATCGGGAGTGGTGATCACTATCGCACTGATGATTGTCGCGGTACCTATTCGCACCTACTTATTTGCAGGAACCACTGGTAGCGGAGCAGACTTTTTTGTGGCTTATTTCCATGCTGTCGGTGAAAACTTATTAGAGTCTGTGGCTATCACTGTTTTAGGCGCCAATATTGCGGATAAGATAATTTCAGCCATTGTAGCTTGGTTGCTTGTCCGCCGTTTACCTGAGCGCGTTCAGCGTACTTTCCCAAATATGGCTAAAGTTCGCTAGGGGTTAGAATGCACCCTTTTACTTCATTGACCTTATGGTTCTGGTTTAGCGCTAGCACATTGATGCTACCGCTAGGCTGGGGGTTAGTTATCGTTGCTTTCGCTACCCTTGCCGCAGTCATCTTGCGCTCAGCGTCATTCCATCGCTGGAAATTTATCGCGGGAATAATGTTACCAATGGCGGTAGGACTTTGGCTAATCCACGGAGGGTGGCTAAGTGAATTATTAACAGGCTCACCGCCACAAGCCCTTCAGCAGCAAAAAGCCATGGCTTTATGGTTGCGTCTGCTCGCCATCATTAGTGCCTCTCAGTTATGGCTACAGTATGTTCCCACTGAACGGTTTATCCGAGCGCTATTTGCCAGTCGCCTCCCGGCCAGCTTTGCCTATGTGCTTGCGGGTCCACTTTTACTTGTTGAACAACTTCGTCAGCAGCTTGCCACGATTCGTGAAGCTCAGCTTGCCCGAGGCGTTCCCTTAGATGGCCATTTTTGGCAACGATTAACGACGTTACCCGCCCTATTGCTTCCCCTGGCGAGCCAAGCACTCAGTGAGCTGACTGTCCGCAGTGCAGCCCTTGATATGCGAGGTTTTCGCTACACTCGCCATCGCACCACATTGAATAAACCTGCGGATAGTCGCTTTCAATATGCATTGCGTCTTGGCTTATTAGCACTGATCGTGATTGAAGCAGGGGTGGCGCTATGTTGGTAAACATGATGGAAAATAGGGTGGTAAGTCTACAGCAACTAACATTTACGCCTCAAGACAGCGAGAAACCTATTCTGTCAGAGATTAACCTAGCCCTATCACACGGAAATTGGCATTGTGTGTTAGGCGGAAATGGCAGCGGAAAAACCACATTAGCCCAACTATTAGCGGGTTGGTTGCCTGATCAGCTAACCGGAAATATCACGGGTAATGGCATGATCCTTGCTCAACCATTAGGGGAGCAATCTTTAGTTGAACTCTCTATTGAGCGTCAACTCGTGCAACAATCTCCGCAATTACAACTCTCTGGCTGTACGTTTACCGTTGAGCAAGAAGTGGCTTTTGGCCCCGAAAATTTAGGGCTTCCGCCTGAAGAAATCGTTCAACGGGTTGAACAGGCTCTTGAGTTAACGTTCAGCCAAAACTTACGCACTCGTCACCCAGCAACACTCTCTGGCGGAGAAGCTCAGCGTGTTGTATTGGCGAGTGCTCTTGCTATGCAACCACGATTATTACTCTTGGATGAAGCCTTTAGCCGCTTAACTCCCGCAGCCACACATCGATTACTCACTCAGTTAAAAAATTACAGTGAACAAACCGGCTGTTGTGTAATTTTGTTCGAACGGCATTTACTGCCAGCTCTGCATTTTTGCGAAGATTTTTCGTTGCTGGAACAAGGCAGTATTACTGCTCAAGGGGATATTGACGCCATATTTTTCCCCGCACAGCAGACAATCAATATGCCCGATGCATGGCGTGTTATCGGGAAATTAATGGAACGTGGTAGTTGGCATTCCCCAGTGCCTCGCAATGAACACCAACTGATTCAAGGTATTGAGGCGTGTTATGCTGCAAATTAATCAATTAAGCTTTCAATACACCCCGAAAATCGCATATGCCATTGAGGCTCTCACACTGACAATTCACTCTGGGGAATGGGTGGCATTGGTGGGAGATAATGGCGCAGGCAAATCCACCTTATTGCGTTTAATGGCCGGTTTATTGCTGCCTTCACAAGGGGAAGTCGATTTTAATCAACAACCTCTCAGTAGATTGAAAGCAGCAAAACGCGCTCAGCAGATTGGGATTTTATTCCAAGAAGCTGAAAAACAGATTTTTCACAGCACGGTGAAAGATGAGATTATGTTTGGATTACGCCGCCAAAAATTATCCTCATCGGATATCGCTGAAAAATTAGAGCGAGCTTTAACACTCTGCCATTTAACAGATGTTGCGAATAAACACCCGCTTGATTTACATTCCGCTCAGCGGCGCATGGTCGCAGTGGCCTGTTTAACCGCTGTTCAGCCTAAATTACTGCTGTTAGATGAGCCAAGCCGTGATTTCGATACACAGTGGTTAGGGTATTTTGAGCAATGGCTCGATTATCAAAAACAATTGGGTGCTACGGTTGTCACGATCAGTCATGATTTGGATTTTGTGGCTCGCCATTTTCCTCGAGCACTGCATTTATCCCAAGGTCGCTTAGTGGCAGATGGTAATATTGAAACAGTATTACGCCACCCTGAATTACAGCCTGATTCTGTTTTACCTTCCCCTACTTTGCATTCTCTCAGCCATCAGCTAAATCTACCTATCGAAAACCAAGCTGAGCGTTGGGTTCAGCAATTTGTGGTACAGTCATGATTTGAAGGCAAAAAATAGCCTGCGGTTGGCAGGCTATCATTCTTCATATTAGTGAAGTTTTAGAGGCTTAATCGAGTTTAACGCCGATACGACGAGCGACTTCTTCATAAGCTTCAATCAAGCCACCAAGGCTTTGACGGAAACGGTCTTTGTCCATTTTGTTCAGGGTTTCTTTATCCCACAAACGGCTACCGTCTGGAGAGAATTCATCACCCAGCACAACTTCACCTTTAAATAGACCAAACTCAAGTTTGAAATCGACTAAGATAAGACCTGCGTCCGCAAAAATCTTGCTTAAAACATCGTTCGCTTTGTAGCTCAGTTCGCGCATTTTCGCTAAGTTTTCTTTGCTCACCCAACCAAACGTTTCGCAGTAAGACTCGTTCACCATTGGGTCATGCTTAGCGTCATCTTTCAGGAATAAGTCGAACAGAGGCGGGTTTAAAATCATCCCTTCTTCAACCCCAAGGCGCTTAACCAGAGAGCCTGCCGCACGGTTACGGATAACGCATTCAACCGGCACCATATCCAGTTTTTTAACCAATGCTTCAGTGTCAGATAATAAGGCTTCCATCTGTGTAGGAATGCCTGCTTCTTGCAACTTAGTCATGATGAAATGGTTAAATTTGTTATTAACCATTCCCTTACGGTCAAACTGTTCGATACGCTCGCCATCGAGTGCTGATGTATCATTACGGAACTCCAGAACTAATAAATCTGGATCCTCTGTGGTATAGACCGTTTTTGCCTTGCCACGATACAACTCAGCTTTCTTTTGCATCTTAAACACTCCAGGGATGTGATTACACTCAATAGAAATCAACCTGCACAGCAGATTCAGATAAGTAACAGTAGAATAGATCGCTAAAAATAGCGGGTTCATTGTTAATTTTCTGCTCTGATTCAGTCAGTTATCCCAAAAACACTGATACAGCGCTAACTAACTGATATTCAATATTTTATGATTAACTGCTAATTATGATAATAAAATTCTCTTGCATACGCAAACGATTACTTAGCTGCAAATACTGATTTTTTGTCCATTTGTTTCACTGAGAATTTTATGAAGGATAGATGTGCAGATGGGTAGTTAAAGTAATGGATGTTTGCTGATCACAATCAGTTTGTGGGTATATACGTCGATATCTCTACCCCAAAGTTGATTAATCCATTGCTCAAAAAATTCAGATTCAGTATGGATTTGCGTTAGTGGCCTGTCTTCGAGCGTGCCATCGGAAGCATAAATATAATAGCGTTGATAAAATGCCCAAGAAATCATGATTTCCCAGAAGCGTTGCCCATCACGAGTATGCTCTTCATCCGTTACCATGATGCTATGATTGTCGAGTAAATGAATGAAAAATATTCGAGGTAAATCGCCAATATTATTCCGATGTAGATGGGATATAGTGCGCCAAACTTTAATTTGCGTGCATGTGGTTTCACCAAAGACAATATCGGTACGCAGTTTCAATTCTTAGCAAATATATCGTTTCTGGCTCTTCTCCAGTAGTCACCATCCGATATTGGTTTTTCTTACATGATTTCATTAATCGGTATCCTTGAGGTACCACATAATTTGGTAAATCAAAAACAGTGGCCCCCTCCTCTAGAAAACTTCTTGTATGAGCAATATTATTTAATGAATTTAGTAAATTATCATTAAAGCTTGTCCCAGCAATTCTTCTTGGCATCGTTATATTATTCCTACTATCCATTGGTTTCGATGCGCTATTATCCATAACTTTTCTTTCACTGTTAGCCATTAGAGCCTGAAGTTTATCCGAAAAAAAACGCCATCCCATAGGACGGCGTTTTCACTTGATAGAACAAATAAGCTAGATATGTAAACTTATTTTTTAGTCGGTGCTTTACTGAAAGCGGCTTTCAGTGCGGCGACCATTTCATCATTCTGTTTCTGAGTTAATGGCACGCCTTTAGTGTTGATAAACTGTAGGCTACTACGGTTATTCAAGTCACCCACTTGGACTTTATAGTCATCTTCCGGTACCGATGGGTCATCAATACCCAGCGCTTGCCACTCAGAGCTGCTCAAGCCTTTGTAAGTCACCATGACGGAACCTGCTGAACGGCTACGGTCACCCACTTTCATACCAACGCTTTCTAATGCGTGAGGTAAACGCTCCCAAACTGCATCGTACGGCGCACGAACGATGACCACAGGTAAGCCAGTGTCATTGCTACCGGTTTGAACATCAATGATGCCATAGGCGCTTTGCAGGCTATTTTTGCTTGAGGTATCACGCAGGGTGTACAGAGCGTCGGTTAAATCGTTTAATAACAGTTTGTTAAAGCGTTGAATTTCCGCTGCATCTGTTACCGTTTCATCACCTTGGCGTAATCCTAGGTTAGTCACGGTTAATGCAATCATGCCATTTTCTGGCTGAACAGTGACTTTATGACGGCTCTCTAATGGGACGTTTTCGTCTGCACGATCCCATTTAATCCAGTCAGTTTCGATAGAGCGAGAACCATCGTTCTTCGTAGAGACTGGGATGCCACGCTGTTCTAAAATCATGGTCACTTGTGACCATAACGCATTATTTTCAGGAGTATTATCTAGCAACAAACGGCTGGCTTCTGCGCTGTTTTCAGTGCGTGAACCGGCTAATTGTGAAATCGTCAGTACTGGTGGGCGAATATCTAACGCTTTCCCAACCGCCCCTGTTGAGGTGGTTTTAGGAATGTCATATTCACCATTAGGTGCTGGTAAAGTGATCCCCTGTGGCGCATTCAGCACTTTCAATGGCGTAGCATTAAGATATTCCTCATCACCACTAACCTGACGTTTATAGCGCTGATCGCTGGAGCAGGCTGCCAGTAACACGACAAGTGACAGGCCAGCAACCTTCATAACCTTCGATTTTTGCAATAATGTTGCCATTAAAATTCCCTAAATTTTACAGTAAACCCGCGAGTTTCAAGGCATCTTCAACCTTTTGCTGTCCAGATACAGTTAACGGTGTCATTGGTAACCGTAAAGTATCATCCGCAATAAGACCTAAACGATGACAAGCCCATTTCGCAGGGATTGGATTCGGCTCAACAAATAACTGATGATGAAGTCCCATCAGCTGTTTATTCAATTCACGGGCCTCAGTATATTTGCCCGCAAGCGCTAAGTCACACATTTTTACCATCTGCGCAGCCGCGACGTTGGACGTGACCGAAATGACGCCCTTTCCACCGAGTTGCATAAAATCAAGTGCGGTCGCATCATCGCCAGAAAGTAGAACAAAATGGTCATCAACCAACTCTTTGATTTGATGAACCCGTGCTAAGTTCCCTGTGGCTTCTTTAATTGCCACAATATTCGCCAATTTCGCCAAGCGGCCCACAGTTTCAGGTAATAAATCACATCCAGTGCGCGATGGTACATTATAGAGAACTTGTGGCAAGCTGGTGTTTTCTGAAATAGCTTTAAAATGCTGATATAAACCTTCTTGTGACGGTCTATTATAATAAGGTGTTACTGTTAGGCACGCAACTACACCACTGTTTTCAAACTCATTTGTTAGTGAAATTGCTTCTGCGGTTGCATTTGCGCCTGTTCCCGCAATAATTGGGATACGTCCATCAGCTAACTCAAGCGTCGCTTTCACTACATCAACATGCTCTTTATGGTTTAATGTTGCTGATTCCCCCGTTGTTCCCACTGACACAATCGCAGAGGTTTTATTTGCGACATGGTAATCCACCAGCTGTTTCAAGCTTTTTCTATCAACGTTACCCGCCGAATCCATTGGTGTGATCACAGCAACAATACTGCCTTGTAAAAAGTCTTTGTAGTTTACGTTTTGATTAGCCATCGCAATTGCCCCCTAAATAGTGAGTTCCCATGTTACGTTTTCATTTCACAGAAGAAAACCACCCAAACGCAAGATTTTAATGAATTTTGTTAATGCCGATGACATTAACTTAAATAGAAGTAATAATTCAGCCATATTTGTCGCAAGAGTGAATCGCCCCACTTGGCAGATTCACAATTTTATGGTTTCCTTACCAGCATCCTGAGTCAATATCATTGACCTAAATTTAGTCAAAATAAGGAAGATACTTTGCCTAAGACTGAACCGCAATTTCTTGTTATTACTGCGCTGGGAACAGATCGTCCGGGCATTGTGAATACAATTACACGCCTTGTCAGTGAATGTGATTGTAATATTGAGGATAGTCGACTCGCCATGTTTGGCGAGGAATTTACTTTTATAATGATGTTATCCGGCAGTTGGAATGCTATCACGCTTCTAGAGGCGATTTTACCGACTAAAGGGGCAGAGTTAGATTTGCTGATTGTTATGAAACGCACGCATAGCGTACAAAAAACCTACTATCCGTCTACTGTAACTGTGAATGTGATGGTGGACGATGCGCCGCGTATTATTGAACAGTTTACCAATTTGTTTACCACTCAACAGTGCAACATCGCAGAATTAATTTCTAAAACACAGCCTGCAAATGATACACAACCGGCTCAATTGGAAATTCAAATTACAGCCCATGACCCACTGGATGATAATGGCATAATTATAAAGAATAAATTTCAACAACTATGTACAATGCTAAATGCCAAAGGCAACATCAGTATTGTTAACAACCCCAAAATGCAGAGTTAACGGAGATATATGTAATGAACCCATTGAAAGCCGGTGATAAGGCACCTCAATTTAGCCTTCCTGACCAAGATGGTGAAATCATCAATCTTTCTGATTTCCAGGGTCAACGCGTATTAGTTTACTTTTATCCTAAAGCGATGACACCAGGCTGTACAGTTCAAGCATGTGGACTGCGTGATGAGATGGATACACTAAAAGCAAAAGGTGTCGAAGTTTTAGGTATTAGTACAGACAAACCAGAAAAATTGGCTCGTTTCGCTGAAAAAGAGTTATTAAACTTCACACTGTTATCCGATGAAGATCATCAAATTTGTGAACAATTTGGTGTGTGGGGTGAAAAACAATTTATGGGTAAAACTTATGACGGTATCCACCGCATCAGTTTCCTTGTCGATGCAAATGGTACCATCGAGCATGTATTTGACGATTTTAAAACCAGTAACCACCATGAAATCGTATTAGCGTACATCAATGCTAACGCCTAATACTGATACATAGTGACTAAAACCTAATCACTAAAAAGGGTTGCTTATTTAGCAACCCTTTTTTCTTATTGGCTCTTTTAGCCTTCTGTTTTTTCTATTGTTTCACTATCACTCAAATCTTGTGGCCACGCGTTAATCACCGCTTTGATTAAAGTTGCGAGCGGGATAGCAAAAAATACGCCCCAGAATCCCCATAAACCACCAAAAATAACCACTGACAAAATAATCACTAATGGATGTAAATTCACCGCCTCAGAATACAACAGTGGCACAACGATGTTACTGTCTAGCCCTTGGATCACCAGATAAACAATAAACAGTGACCAGAACTCCGTGCCAATGCCCCATTGGAATAGTGCGACTAAAACCACCGGAATGGTGGCTGCCACTGCACCGATGTACGGGATCAAAACAGAAACGCCAACCAATACCGATAACAGCACTGAGTAACGCAAATCAAAATAGGCAAAACCAATATAGGTACAGACGCCAACAATCACCATTTCCGTGACTTTACCACGTAAATAGTTGGTAATTTGTTGATTCATTTCCAACCAGACTTTACTCACTAACTGGCGATTTTTCGGGAGAAGTTTAACAAAGCTTTTGGTGATCTTTTCTTTATCTTTTAGTAAGAAAAACATCATTAACGGCACTAAAACCAGATAGACGGCTAACGTAAAAATACCAATTAATGAAGCGACTGACGCTTTCACCACAGACTCCGCAACAACTGACAACCTACTGCGCACATTATCTGCCATCATATCAATGATACCAGCATCAACCAGTGCAGGATATTGCTCCGGTAATCGACGAGCAAACTCGCTAAAGCGATTGACCATGTTAGGTAAATCCGCCACGAGGTTGATCCCTTGTTGCCACGCTGTTGGAGCAATAATTAAGATCACCATGGCACTTATTCCAGCAAACAAGGTCAAAATGATGCTAACCGCTAAAACGCGGGATAAACCAAGTCGTTGGAGTAAATGTGTTGGCCATTCAAGTAAATATGCTAAGACAATTGCGACTAATAATGGAGCCAGTATACTGCTGAAGAAAAAGATGACCAGAAAGCCAATAACCAGCAAACTAAACAAGGCAACTGCTTGCGGGTCAGCAAAGCGCCGACGGTACCATTGCAAAAACATTTCTAACATTCATTGGCTCCTGGGAATGTAAAACAAAGACAGTTCCTAAATTAAAGAAAATTATACCGAATAACAGATTTTACGATAGCTTTTGCTATCATATCTCCCAATTAATTCGTATTTTCTGTAGGTAATAAGTGAAGATATGCACTATGACTAAAAAATTGAAATATCCACTGCTCGCTATCCTGATGTCCGCACTTATCCATGGTGCTGTATTACCTGCCTATAGTGCTGTTGAAGATACCCTACCCGATATCGGTACAACCGCGGGAGGAACTCTCAGTATTAACCAAGAAATCATTATGGGTGATGCCATCACTCGTCAAATTCGAGGAAGTACACCCCTCATTTATGACCCATTACTAACCCAGTACGTGAATAAGCTGGGGCAACGTTTAGTGACGAATGCAGATTCTGTCAAAACGCCATTTAAATTTTACCTAGTCAATAACCCGAATATTAACGCTTACGCCTATTTTGGCGGCAACGTGGTTCTTCACTCTGCACTATTTCGTTATAGCCAAAATGAGAGCCAGCTTGCTTCCGTTATGGCGCACGAAATCTCTCACGTGACTCAGCGCCATCTGGCGCGAATGATGGAAGACCAGAAAGCCACAACACCGTTAGCTATCGCGGGGACTATCGGTTCTCTATTACTGGTGATGGCGAACCCGCAAGCCGGTTTTGCCGCATTAACGGGAACATTCGCGGGAATGCAGCAAGGAATGATCAGCTTTACACAAGCCAATGAGCAAGAAGCCGACCGCATTGGTCTGCAAACATTGCGCCGTTCTGGGTTTGACCCTCATGCCATGGCTGACTTTATGCAAATCATGTCTGACCAGACCCGCTATATGTCTAAACCACCAGAAATTTTGCTGACTCACCCCTTACCAGACAGCCGTTTAGCCGATGCCCGTAACCGTTCAAACCAATATCCGAAAGTCCATGCCCCATCTTCATTAGACTTTATGTTGGCACGCGTTCGTATTTTGTCTATGTACAGCCCTGCGGATCAACGCAATGCGCTGGACCAAATCATCGAAAACTACAGTAAAGGTAATGCTCAAGAGCAAATGGCAGCGAAGTACGGTAAAGCATTATTGTTATCTCAAGATAAAAAATACAGCGAAGCGGGCGTTATTATTTCTGAATTGTTAGCCAAACAGCCGGATAACCCATGGTTTATCGACTCCATGACCGATATCGATATTGAGCAAAAACAAGTCGGTAAAGCGGTCGCACGTTTGCAAGATGCCTTGAAAAAATCACCAAAAAATACGGTATTTATTGTCAACCTTGCGAATGCGTATGTCAGCAATGGACAGTATAAAGATGCCACTAATTTATTGAATAAATACACGTTTGATTACCCAGACGACCCAATTGGCTGGGATCTGCTTGCCGAAGCCTCCGCAAAACTTGGGGATCGTAATGCGGAACTGGCGGCGTATGCCGAAGGTATGGCACTGCGCGGCAACTATGACACTGCCATCAATTATTTAAGCGAAGCGAGCCGTAAAAGCCGTTTAGGCAGTTATGAACAACAACGTTTTGATGCGCGAATCGATGAACTCACTCGATTAAAAGAGCGCGATAGCAACGCAAAACCGTAAGGAATAAAGATAATGACGGATTCAATTAAAATTTATCACAACCCTCGCTGCTCCAAGAGCCGTGAAACACTGGCTTTATTGCAAGAAAAAGGCATCACGCCGACGGTGGTTGAATATTTAACGACGCCACCTTCAGTACCTGAGATTGAAAAATTGCTGAAGATGCTTGGATTTGCCGATGCGCGCCAATTAATGCGCACCAAAGAAGATATCTATAAAGAATTGAAATTAGCGGATAACGCCGTAACTCAAGCGCAGCTTATTCAAGCCATGCATGATAATCCAAAGTTAATTGAGCGCCCGATTGTGGTAAAAGGTAAAAAAGCCAAGTTGGGTCGACCACCAGAGCAAGTGCTGGAAATTTTATAAGCCGGCTATTTGGCAGACAATAAATTGGCAGTCGATGGGCTGCCAATCTTTTATAATTTGAGAATGTCTTTAACGAAAGGAATAGTCATTTTACGCTGAGCGACAATCGAGGCGTGATCAAGCTTATTTAAGATATCGAATAAAGTGCCCATCTTTCTGTCTAACCGTTTTAATACAAACCGACAAACATCTTCAGGCAATTCAAATCCACGAATACTGGCACGTAATTGCAGCGCACAAATTTTGTCTTCATCACTTAAAGGGTGCAGTTTATAAATTTGCCCCCAATCGAGGCGAGAGGCTAAATCCGGTAACTTCAAGTCAATCTGGCGCGGTGGGCGATCCCCGGTGATCAGTAAGCACGTTCGACCAATTTCTAAAATGCGGTTATACAAATTAAACATGGCCATTTCCCACTCTTCATCTCCTGCGATACATTGAATATTATCAATACAGACCAGAGAAAGATGTTCCATACCTTCAAGCACATCAGGTACAAAGTAAGCGCGTTTATCCAGCGGCACATACCCCACAGCAACACCTTGCTCAGACAACTCAGCACATGCCGCATGCAGTAAATGACTCTTACCGCCCCCTTCTCTTGACCAGTAATAAATATAACTACCATGAGGCTGATTAATCGCCGTTTTGAGCGCAGAGAGTAATCCCTCATTTTCCCCAGCATAGAAACTCGCAAAGGTTTCATCATCAGGAAGAGAAAGTGGTAATGAGAGTTGAGATGGTGTATTCAGAAGCGCCTCTGATTGTGCAGTTCAATTAACGCCATTGAGTTTATCATAAATAACAAGAAGAGATGAACAGCCTGGCGGTTAATTGCCGGAGCTTTAGCCACTCCGGCAATCTATTTTAGTTAATCGTGACTTATTTTTTATTTTCGTCTAAGACTTTCACTTCAGAAGTCACAAACTGTTTTTCTGGACGAACAAAGGTAATAAAGCGGAATAACAGTGCCATCAGAATACCAACGATAGTCGCCAACGCCATTCCTTTCAGTTCAGCTTGACCAATGTGGATCACTGCGCCACTCACACCGATGATTAAAATTACTGAAGTTAAAATCAGATTTTGTGGTTTGTTATAATCCACTTTCGAATCAATCAGAACGCGAATACCCGAAGCACCGATTACGCCGTACAGTAACAGTGAAACACCGCCCATGACGGGTACTGGCACTAATTGAATCGCAGCCGCTAATTTGCCCACGCAAGAGAGTAAGATAGCGATAATTGCCGCACCACCGATGACCCACGTACTGTAGACCTTAGTAATCGCCATTACGCCAATGTTTTCACCGTATGTCGTATTTGGTGTCGAGCCAAAGAAACCCGATAACACAGTAGAGAAACCGTTTGCGAACATAGAACGATGTAAGCCAGGGTTTTTCATTAAGTCGCGCTCAACAATATTCGCGGTCACCACTAAGTGCCCAACGTGTTCCGCAATGACCACTAACGCCGCAGGCAGGATGGTTAGAATCGCAAACCACTCAAAACGCGGAGTATAGAAAGTCGGAATGGCAAACCATGGCGCTTCGATAACCGGTGTAAAGTCAACAATCCCCATAAAGTAGGAAAGTGCGTAACCTGAGAGGAAGCCAATTAAGATTGGGATAATCGATAAAAATCCACGGAAAACCACGGCACACAAGATAGTGACCGACAATGTGGTGATCGAGATAATTAAGGTGTTTGAATCAACCGCGGCGCCTTCTTTAGGTAATAAGCCCGCCATACCCGCTGCCGTTTGCGCTAGTTCCAGACCGATAACCGCGACAATCGCCCCCATCGCTGCGGGTGGGAACATCACGTTGATCCAGCCTCGCCCTGCCACTTTGACAATCAATGCCACGATACAGAACAGCACCCCGCAGATAATAAATCCGCCAAGCGCTAACTCATACCCAAGAGGCAGTAAAATTAATACCGGAGAAATAAAGGCGAAGCTCGAGCCTAAATAAGCCGGAATTTTGCCCTTGCAGATAAATAAATACAGCAGCGTACCGATCCCGTTGAATAATAAAATCGTTGCCGGGTTCACGCCAAACAAAATAGGAACAATAACCGTTGCCCCAAACATGGCAAACAAATGTTGAAAGCTTAATGGAATGGTTTGTAGTAGTGGTGGTCTTTCTTCAACACTTATCGTGCGGCGTGTCATGCTCGTCATCCTCTTATGCGTCGTGAATATTCTTTTTTTTATCAAAAAAAAGCCGACTCTTAAGTCGGCTTCATTATTATTTAGTACCAAATATCTTATCGCCCGCGTCTCCTAGACCCGGAACAATGTAACCTTCTTCATTTAAGTGTTGGTCAATTGAAGCCGTGTACAGTTCAACGTCTGGGTGCGCTGCTTCTAATGCAGCAATACCTTCCGGTGCAGCAACTAAAACTAAGACTTTAATTGAATTACAGCCGGATTTTTTCAGAAGATCGATGGTTGCAATCATAGAACCACCAGTTGCTAACATTGGGTCTACAATCAGCGCCATGCGCTCATCAATGTTAGAAACTAATTTTTGGAAATAAGGGACAGGTTGTAACGTTTCTTCATCACGGTAAATACCCACTACGCTGATACGTGCACTTGGGATGCTTTCCAATACGCCGTTCATCATACCAATACCCGCACGCAGGATAGGGACTACAGTGATTTTTTTACCTTTAATTTGTTCAATTTCTACAGGACCACACCAACCATCAATTGTTACTTTTTCAGTTTCTAGGTCAGCGGTCGCTTCATAAGTCAGTAGGCTACCAACCTCTGAGGCCAGTTCACGAAAGCGCTTAGTGCTTATGTCATGATCTCGCATCAGGCCGAGTTTATGTTTAACGAGAGGGTGTTTTACCTCAACGATCTTCATGGGTTTCTCCTACTTTTTTAAAACGTCACCGGACAAAAAAATCGCGGGATTATACCGCTTTTTTCCCTCAATGCCACTAGTATCATCTTGATTAAGGTCAAACAATCATCAATCAGGCGTTATTTGCTGAATTAGTATACACATAATATTTTTTATGGTGTAGGCAGCGAATAAAATCATGCGCTTTGCGTCACGACATCACGATTTATTGCATCAAATATTTCAGTCAGAAAGCTATCGCAAACGTTTGCGGAGCCTGATAGAATATCGGCAAATGAAGTTATCTTTTCCAAAATGCAATTGCCTTGGGGGCCGTAGTGACTGATAAAACCTCTCTCAGCTATAAAGATGCCGGTGTTGATATTGATGCAGGTAACGCATTGGTTGAACGAATCAAAGGTGTGGTGAAAGAGACTCGCCGTCCAGAAGTGATGGGAGGATTGGGAGGGTTCGGCGCACTGTGTGCCCTACCACAAAAATACCGTGAGCCTGTTTTAGTCTCAGGCACTGACGGTGTGGGAACTAAACTACGCCTCGCGATGGACTTAAAACGTCATGAATCCATCGGTATCGATTTAGTCGCTATGTGCGTCAACGACCTGATTGTCCAAGGTGCTGAGCCACTGTTCTTCTTAGACTATTATGCAACCGGTAAGCTGGATGTGGATACCGCTGCAAGCGTTATCACCGGTATCGCTGAAGGCTGTAAGCAGTCTGGCTGTGCATTAGTCGGTGGTGAAACCGCTGAAATGCCAGGCATGTACCACGGCGAAGATTATGATGTTGCTGGCTTCTGTGTGGGTGTCGTTGAGCGTTCTGAAATTATTGATGGCACAAAAGTCAGTGCGAGCGACGCGCTGATCGCGTTAGCCTCAAGCGGTCCTCACTCTAACGGTTACTCATTGGTGCGTAAAATTCTGGAAGTCAGCAAAACCAATCCAGAAACCACGCAATTAGCGGGCAAACCGCTTGCTGACCACCTGTTAGAACCAACGCGTATCTATGTTAAAAATGTCTTAGAATTGATCGCGAAAAACGACATTCATGCCATTGCACACATTACTGGCGGCGGCTTCTGGGAAAATATTCCTCGCGTTTTACCTGACAACACCCAAGCCATCATTGATGGCAACAGCTGGGAATGGCCTGCTGTATTCGAATGGTTGCAACAAGCAGGTGATGTCACCACTCACGAAATGTATCGTACATTTAACTGCGGCGTCGGCATCATCATCGCTCTGCCTCAAACCGAAGTTGAGTCCGCATTAAAACTGCTGACCACATTAGGTGAAAATGCTTGGCAGATCGGGACAATTGGCGAATTACCTGCGGGTGAAGAGCAGGTTGTTATCCGCTAATGAAAAACATCGTTGTTTTGATTTCAGGCAGTGGCAGTAATTTGCAATCAATGATTGATGCCTGCCAACGCCATGAAATCGATGGGCAAATCGTCGCAGTGGTCAGTAATAAAAGTGATGCTTACGGTTTGGTTCGCGCACAAGAGGCTGGTATTCCAGCCCTTTGTGTTAGCTCAAAAGCATTCACCGACCGCCAAGCTTACGATGCTGCACTGTTAGACACTATCGAGCAATACCAACCGGATTTAGTGGTCTTGGCGGGGTTCATGCGTATTTTAACCCCTGAGTTTGTGAAACATTTCACAGGAAAAATGCTGAATATCCACCCTTCTTTACTGCCTAAATATCCGGGGTTACATACTCATCGACGCGCACTTGAGAACGGTGATAAAGAACACGGTACTTCCGTGCATTTTGTCACTGAAGAGCTCGATGGCGGTCCGATTATTTTACAGGGACATGTGCCGGTTTTACCGCAAGATACTGAAGACGATTTGGTTGAACGCGTTAAACTGCAAGAGCACCTGATTTATCCTCAAGTTATTGCGTGGTTTGTTTCCGGTCGCCTCGTAATGCAAGAGGGTAAAGCCCTGCTCGATGGCCTGCCGCTATCGGCAACGGGCTATCAAGTAAATTAATACGCAGTTCGATAGCTTTAAATACATTCGCTCAGATTTGGTTGACAGGTCTGAGCGAATAATACAAGCCCAGCCATTTGCCCTTTGTAATAAATGTTTTGTCAGGCAACCCGAGAAGTAGTTTTGAGCGGAAAGCGGGCGTCAGTGTGAAATAAACAGACACCCGATAATATTAATTCCGAAAAATTATTTCACTCGTTTCCCTGTTTCATCTATAACCCTTTCACCATCCTCTTTAGTAAAAGAACCTTTCTGAGCTTCAGGTAGAATATCCAGCACAACTTCTGAGGGACGACAAAGACGTGTACCAAGCGACGTAATTACAATTGCTCGATTAATCAGAATAGGATGCTGAAGCATAAAATCAATCAACTGCTCATCAGAGAATTTGTCTTCATCAAGACCCAATTTCTCATAAGGTTCAACGTTTTTACGCAGCAATGCACGCACAGAAATTCCCATATCTGAAATTAGTTTAATAAGTTCATCGCGGGTTGGCGGCGCATCAAGATAGTAAATAATCGTTGGTTCATTACCGCTGTTACGTATCATCTCTAGTGTATTACGTGAAGTGCCGCAGGCTGGATTGTGATAAATAGTAATGTTGCTCATATCAATATCTCATTACAAAGTGATAGATAGCCGCCACGCTAGCGCGACCAGAGTAAAAAATAACACTGGTAAGGTCATGATAATGCCGATACGGAAATAATACCCCCACGTGATTGTCATATTTTTCTGAGCCAATACATGAAGCCATAACAGTGTAGCAAGACTGCCTATCGGGGTAATTTTGGGGCCTAAGTCGCAACCAATCACATTGGCGTAAATCATTGCCTCCTTGATGACACCAGTTGCAGCACTCCCGTCTATCGACAGCGCTCCAATCAGCACCGTCGGCATATTATTCATCATCGACGATAAGAAGGCGGTCAGGAAGCCAGTACCGAATGTCGCAGCCCATAAGCCTTTATCCGCCAGTATATTGAGTACGGAAGAAAGATAGTCAGTGAGTCCAGCATTACGGAGACCATAGACAACCAAATACATACCCAGAGAGAAAATCACGATCTGCCAAGGCGCTCCGCGAAGCACTTTCCCAGTATTAATGGCATCTCCCCTCTTGGCTACCACTAGCAATACCACTGCGCCAATAGCTGCTATCGCGCTGACAGGGATCCCCAGCGGCTCCAGAACAAAAAAACCAACTAGCAGGAACAGCAGAACAACCCAGCCAGCCCTAAACGTTGCAGGATCCTTAATCGCACTACTAGGGATTCTCAGCAAAGAAACGTCATATCTGGCAGGGATATCACGACGAAAGAAGAGATGCAGCATAACCAGCGTGGCAGCAATAGCCACCAAATTCACAGGAACCATCACGGAAGCATACTGCGTAAAGCCCAGACCGAAGAAATCTGCTGAAACAATATTGACTAGGTTAGAGACAATCAGAGGTAAGCTAGCGGTATCAGCGATGAATCCTGCCGCCATGACAAATGCCAGTGTTGTTCCCTGACTGAACCCCAGAGCGAGTAACATTGCAATCACAATCGGTGTTAATATCAATGCAGCACCATCGTTTGCAAACAGTGCAGCAACCGCAGCGCCAAGCAGGACAATCCAGGTAAACAGCAGACGACCGCGGCCGTTTCCCCAGCGGGAAACATGCAATGCAGCCCATTCAAAGAAACCAGATTCATCTAGCAGCAAGCTGATGATGATGATCGCAATGAATGCTGCTGTAGCATTCCAGACGATATGCCAGACGACGGGAATATCATCAAATTGGATCACCCCCGTTCCCAGAGCAAGCACGGCTCCAATACTTGCACTCCAGCCAATACTGAGTCCTCTTGGTTGCCAGATGACTAGAACCAACGTCAGTATAAAGATGCTTCCAGCAAGAAACATTTCCAGACTCCTTCATATATGTTTACGCGCATATAATTAAACTTATCAGCAAGACGCACATACGGACTTTTTCAAGCGTTCACGTATATCATCGCGCAAGCAGTGCCATCCCGTCGTTATTGTTTCACTCGCCCATGCGGGAATGTGGGGTGAGAGACGATAGTGAATCCATTTACCTTCTCGACGATCTAGTACCAGCCCAGCCTCACGCAGAATAGCCATATGACGAGAAATTTTAGGCTGTGATTCAGTAGTAACCGCACATATATCGCATACGCACAATTCACCCGATTCCCGGAGAAGCATAACAATAGTGAGACGAGTTTCATCCGATAAGATTTTAAAAAGCTGAACAGGTTGTAGCATTGTTTACTCCGTTTAGCATGCCAAACACATATGGTATACCATATGTGTTTATTTTGAAATCATCAAAACATCTCGTAGGAGCAAACGTAATTATGGCTTGGTTCTGCGCATAAAGTGAGCACGTAAAGCGAATGACAAGACCTTGCTTTTCAACCCCCTGAAAATACGATGGTATTGTCTGATCGATACATGAAACGATAGTGTGGAAAAATCAAATACACCTTTAAAGAAAACCGACTTAATCTAGCGTTTTTATTTCTATAACCTATAAAGACTACAGAAACTCAACCGGGTAATAAAAATTCGGTATATTTTTTATTGTGCGTTAATAAGAACGCGGAGAGAAAATGATTCTAATCTTTACTATGTTTATGTTTTCCTTAACGATGTCAATTTCACCAGGTCCTGTCAATATGGTCATTGTCTCTTCAGCCGCAAGCCATGGCGTTAGAAGAACTCTCCCATTTGTTTCAGGCGCCACAATCGGATTTACGTTATTACTTATATTTATCGGATTTGGTTTCTACACAGTCATCGATAAGCATCCACTGTTCCTTAAATACCTCAATATTACTGGATCAGCGTTTATAATATATATCGGTTATAAAATTGCCTCATCCCAGCCTGAGTTAACTTTGAATAAAGTTGATATCCCAAGTTTTACCCACGGTTTTTTGCTTCAATGGCTCAATCCAAAAGCTTGGATAGCTTGCGCTTCAGGGATTGCCTTGTTCTCTGAACCATCAACGCAAACTACACTAATAACCTTTATCATGATCTACTTTCTCGTGTGTTATTTCTCGTTGACTGCATGGGCTATTCTTGGGGACAAAGTTTCAATATTACTGAATAGCACCCAGAGAATTCGCATTTTTAATTTTTTGATGGGGGGAACATTAATTATTACAGCATGCTATCTGCTTTATTCCCAATAACTCAAATTGTCAGTTGCCATTAATACCCTAATCACTCAACAATCCAATTGATGAGACTCAAACGCATTATAAAGCTTATTAATCAATGTGTAAGCAATACTGCTAGTCGATATATTGGGAGGCCAAATTGCATAAACTTTAAGCGGCTCTAATGACCACTCAGGGAGTACCTCTTGCATCTCTTCACGTTTAATGTCTTCTCGGCAGAGATAGAGGGGAGGAGCAGTTAGACCCACTTGCTGTTTTGCAAGGGTGTAGGCAGCCTCAACATTATCAACATTAACAGTTGGTGTGTACTTAATTAAAGCTACCTCCCCATTTTTGTGCTTAAATTCTCGAATACTCTGCCGCATAGTTAAACCAATCCAAGGCATTTTTTCTAAGTCCTTAGGATGGTTTACTGGCTCGTAATTTCTGAGAAATCGCTTAGATGCTACAACTTGTCTGGGCAATACAAAAAGATGTCGAGATTTGAGTGAACTGTCCGGAAGTTCCCCAATCCGAAATGCAACATCAATACTGTCCGCAATGATGTCTCTGCGTGTATCACTATAAGAAATATTCAGGCAAACATCTGAATATTCTTTTATAAAATCAGCAAGATGATGAGTGAAATCACTATTTAGAAAAACAGCGGGGATAGAAATATTCAACTTATTTGTTGTTGAAATGGCACGTTGCTTAAACTCAATAAATCCCTTTTCATACAACTCAAGCATGGAATTTGCTGTCTCAAGTAATTTGGCGCCATCATAAGTTAGAGAGAGTTTTCGGGTATTTCGATATAACAATGCACTTCCAAGGTTTTTCTCAAGTTTAGATAAATGAGTACTTGCCGTTGCAGTAGTGAGCCCTAAAGCGTCTGCCCCTCCTGAAATTGAGCCTGACTCCACAATTTTTGCAAAAACAATCAGGTAACGGATATCATCTATCATTTATATACCTATGGACATGAATAAACTCTCAATTTGATATTCATCATACTATCGTATTCTACACCTAATTCGAAATGGCTATATTTTTATAAATAACACCAAAGCCTATCCTCTGAGAGCGATTCATCAACGCCCACTCATGGTACAAAGCGACCAGCCTGACTAGATTAATATCACAATCATCTCAGTGTACCGCTAACTACATGCTAATCATTCCCACTTAAACAAACTAATCTTCGACAAACTCTCCCTCACCCTGCTTTCTGTCATTATTTTATTGCAAATAAGTGGTATCCTTATTACAGCGCTAAGTAATTAATTTTCTAGTTGATACTTTCGCCTTAAATAGTTTTATAATTAACAACAATCGAGGTGTTTTATGACGACCGGGCAAGCTCATCTGTTTAAGTTGCGCCCACTTGAGCGTGAAGATTTAGCTTTTATCCACCAGCTGGACAATAACGCCAACATTATGCGTTATTGGTTCGAAGAGCCTTATGAGGCATTCGTTGAGCTCAGTGATCTTTACGATAAGCATATTCATGACCAATCCGAACGCCGCTTTATTGTCGAATCTGACAGTGAAAAAGTCGGTTTAGTTGAGCTGGTTGAAATTGATTATGTTCACCGTCGTTCTGAATTCCAGATTATTATTGCACCCCGCTATCAAGGCAAAGGGTATGCAAGCCGCGCTGCAAAACTGGCCATGGACTACGCCTTTTCAGTGCTCAATTTGTACAAACTTTATCTGATAGTCGATAAAGAAAATGTCAAAGCTATCCATATTTATAATAAACTCGGTTTCCACACAGAAGGCGAGCTGATTGATGAATTTTTTGTTAATGGTCGCTACCACACCGCAATCCGTATGTGTGTGTTCCAGCACCAATATTTTGCAATGAAACAGCAGTCTGAAAACGCGTAACATTTCCACGAATAGCGCAAAAGAAGTCAAAGGTGATAATCGGTTTTTATCAGCATTAACCAGTCGAATACGGAGCAACAATGTCCCAAGAACGCCTCTATCATGAAAAAGAGCTCAGCTGGCTCTCTTTTAACGAACGAGTTCTCCAAGAAGCCGCGGATAAGCGGAACCCTCTTATAGAACGAATGCGTTTTTTGGGCATTTACTCCAATAACTTAGATGAGTTCTATAAAGTCCGTTTTGCGGATGTAAAACGTCGCATCTTAATCAATGAAGAGCGCGGTTCCGCCAGCGGTGCTCGTCATCTACTCAAACGCATTCAATCTAAAGTGGCCAAACAAGAGCAAGAGTTCGACGTTCTCTACAACGACCTGCTCCTTGAAATGGCACGTAACCAAATATTCTTAATTAACGAGCGTCAAATTTCACCTCGTCAGCAAATTTGGTTACGCCAATATTTTCGTCAAAATTTACGCCAACATATCACGCCAATTTTAATTAATCGTGATACTAATTTAGTGGAATTTCTGAAAGACGATTACACCTACCTCGCCGTAGAAATTATTAATGGTGCTGAAGTGCAATACGCTTTATTAGAAATCCCATCGGATAAAGTTCCGCGTTTTGTTAATCTCCCGCCAGAGATGCCAAAACGCCGCAAATCAATGATTTTGATTGATAATATCCTACGCTATACTCTCGATGAAATTTTCAAAGGCTTCTTTGATTACGACAAGCTCAACGCCTACTCCATGAAAATGACCCGTGATGCGGAATATGATATCGCCACGGAGATGGAATCTAGCCTGCTGGAAATTATGTCATCCACGTTAAAACAGCGCTTAACGGCTGAGCCTGTTCGCTTTGTTTATCAACGTGATATGCCCGATGAAATGGTCGCGCTGCTACGAGAAAAACTGGGGTTATCAAGTGATGACTCGGTGATTGCGGGGGGGCGTTACCATAACTTTAAAGATTTTATTAACTTCCCAAATGAAGGAAATAAAAACTTACTCAACAAACCGCTACCGCGCTTACGTCACCGTTGGTTTGATAATTTCCGTAACGGATTTGATGCCATTCGCGAACGCGATGTGTTGCTCTACTACCCTTATTATACCTTCGAGCACACATTAGAATTGCTGCGCCAAGCGTCGTTTGACCCAAATGTGTTATCCATCAAAATCAATATTTACCGTGTGGCAAAAGACTCACGCATTATCGACTCGGTGATCCATGCTGCCCACAACGGTAAAAAAGTCACTGTGGTGGTGGAGCTGCAAGCGCGTTTTGATGAAGCCGCCAATATTCACTGGGCAAAACGCCTGACTGAAGCGGGTGTTCACGTTATCTTCTCCGCGCCGGGGCTTAAAATTCACGCCAAGTTATTTATTATCTCCCGAATGGAAGAAGGACAAATTGTTCGCTATGCCCATATCGGTACGGGTAACTTTAACGAAAAAACCGCTCGTCTCTACACCGATTACTCATTACTCACCTGTAATGAGCAAATCACCAATGAAGTGCGCCGAGTATTTAGCTTTATTGAAAACCCGTATCGCCCTGTAACTTTCGATAACTTGATGGTGTCTCCACAAAATACACGCACCAAAATCACTGAATTAATTGACCAAGAAATTGCGAATGCTGAAGCTGGGTTACCTAGCGGCATCACGCTGAAAATTAATAATTTAGTTGATAAAGAACTGACCGATAAACTTTACGATGCTTCCAATGCGGGCGTTAAAATTCGCTTGTTAGTGCGTGGTATGTGTTCACTTGTCTCAGGGCAACAAGGTTATAGCGAAAATATCCAGGTCACCAGTGTGGTGGACCGATTCTTAGAGCATGACCGAGTTTATGTCTTTACCAACGGCGGTGACGAAAAAGTCTTTATCTCCTCGGCCGATTGGATGACCCGCAACATCGACTACCGTATCGAGGTGGCTGTTCGTTTGCTGGATCCGCGACTTAAACAGTTGGTTTTAGATATCCTCGAATTACAGTTCAGTGATACTGTCAAAGCCCGCTTTGTTGACAAAGAACTCAGTAATCATTATGTTCCCCGCGGCAATAAGCGCAAAATTCGCGCTCAATTAGCTGTTTATGAATTTTTAAAAGCACTCGAAATGCCTGAAACAAGAGCTTGATACTATGCCAATTGCCAGTTCATCTACCCCAAGACCACAAGAAATTGCGGCAATTGACTTGGGTTCAAACAGTTTTCATATGGTTATTGCGCGTATTGTCAATGGAGCACTACAAGTTCTAACCCGTTTAAAAAAACGTGTTCATCTTGCTGATGGGCTGAGCGATACCAACGAACTCAGTGAAGAAGCCATGGAGCGCGGCTTAGCGTGTTTATCGCTATTTGCTGAGCGTCTACAAGGTTTCACGCCTGATAACGTCTGTATCGTCGGTACCCATTCATTACGAGTCGCCACCAACGTTGAAGAATTTCTACGCCGAGCCAAAGCCATTATCCCCTACCCGATTGAGATTATTTCAGGACAAGAGGAAGCGCGTTTGATTTTTATGGGCGTTGAGCACACGCAGCCGGAAAAAGGACGCAAACTGGTTATCGATATTGGCGGCGGTTCCACGGAGCTGGTGATCGGTGAAAAATTTGAACCGATTTTAATTGAAAGCCGCCGTATGGGCTGCGTTAGCTTCGCGCGTCACTATTTCCCTAATGAATCGATTTCCCCAGATAATTTTAATCGCGCTTATTTAGCCGCCTGCTTAAAACTGGAAAGCACCGCTACCCTGTTTAAGAAGCAAGTTTGGGACGTCGCGATGGGGGCCTCCGGCACCATTAAAGCCGCACATGCGGTGATTGTAGAGATGGGCGACCGTGATGGGATTATTACCCGCGAACGCCTTGAAAAAATAAAACAAATAGCATTGAAGTACAAAACGTTTAAATCACTAGAAATTCCAGGACTTTCTTCTGATCGTAAACAAGTTTTTGTGCCGGGTTTAGCTATCTTAATTGCGGTGTTTGATTCCCTCGACATCAAAGAATTACGGCTCTCAGATGGCGCTCTGCGTGAAGGTGTTCTCTATGAAATGGAAGGCCGCTTTCGCCACCAAGATATTCGGCAACGCACCGCATTAAGCCTTGCCGAGCACTATAATATCGACCGAGAACAAGCCAAACGGGTTTTGAAAACCATGGAAGAGCTGTATTATCAGTGGCGCCAGCAGAACCCTAAACAGGCCAACCCGCAATTAGAATCCATTTTAATTTGGGCGGTTATGCTGCACGAAGTGGGATTGAGCATTAACCATAGTGGCATGCATCGCCACTCCGCTTATATCTTACAAAACACCAACTTACCAGGATTTAGCCAAGAGCAACAATTACTATTAGCGACATTGGTTCGTAATCATCGTCGTGCCATTAAATACGATGAAATACCTAAATTTAACTTATTTAAACGCAAGCAATTTATGCCGTTGATTCAGATTTTGCGCTTATCTATCTTATTGAATAATCAGCGCCAATCGACAACGACACCTTCGACTATGCGCATTGAAACCGATGAAGGTCATTGGACACTTTTCTTACCTGAGCAATATCTCGCCCACAATGCGTTAATGCTGCTAGACCTTGAAAAAGAGAGTGCCTACTGGGAAGAGGTTCCAGGCTGGAAACTCACCATTTGCGCAGAAAATGAGCCATAGGCTTATATGACTCAAAAATGAATATGATTTAGAAAATAGAAATAAAAAATAATGAGTTGCGGTCAGTGTTGTTTTGTTCTTCTTATTCGAAATATGAACAGATTTGATATTTTTTTGGGATCAGCGACAATACTTGGGTAGAAGTTTCGTCACCTCGCAGGCGAATTAATTTAAAGCGCTTCGGCGCCGAATGGTTTAAGGATTAACATGTCACAAACTGCTTTTTCAACTGATGCGGCACCAATAATCAATCCGCATTCACAAAGACTGGCGTATATCCGCCAGCAAATACTGACGTTATTCATGGAAGACGAAGAGTTTGTTCACGCTCTTGTCGAAAAAGACCAACACGTCAGTATGGATGATAAAGCATTTAGTGAAAAAATTAGCACTGTTAAAGAACTGCTTGTTGACCTCCACACCGCGGATATCGCCGATATCCTTGAAATGCTCCCGTACGACGAGCGCCTCGCACTTTGGCGCTTAGTCGACAACAACGAACGCGGTGAAGTATTGGTCGAGGCCTCCGTCTCTGTTTGGGACAGCCTGATTAAAGATATGTCAGACCGAGAACTGCTGCGAGCGGTTGCTGGCTTACATGTGGACGAACAAGCGTATATCGCCGAGCACTTGCCTCGCGATACGATGCGCCGTCTCCTTACCTACTTAGACCCAAGCTTACGCAGCCGTATTCGTGAAGTTCTCCAATACGCCAAAGACAGCGTTGGGCAAATGATGGATTTCGAATTCGTCACCGTACGTTCCAATGTCACCTTAAAAACAGTGCAACGCTATCTACGCCAACGGGGAAAAATTCCTGAAGCAACGGATAAAATTTTCGTTGTCGATAAAGATAATTATCTGCAAGGTGAATTACCCCTAACCACCATTTTGATCCAAGCGCCAGAACGTATTGTTGCCGACGTGATGAAAACCGATACCGTCACTTTCTTACCCGATGAAAAAGGGGAAGATGCGGCAAGCGCGTTCGAACGTTACGACTTAATTTCTGCCGCCGTTGTAGACAGTAACGGTTTACTGATGGGGCGTCTAACCGTTGAGGACATCGTTGATAATATCAGCGAAGAAAACGACAACAGCATCCGCCGTATGGGGGGGTTAAGCCCTGAAGAGGACGTATTCGCCCCTGTTGGTCAAGCTGTTAAAACCCGTTGGACATGGCTTGCCATTAACCTGTGTACCGCGTTTGTGGCTTCCCGCGTTATCGGTGTGTTCGAAGATACCATTTCACAGTTAGTTGCCCTCGCAACATTAATGCCAATCGTGGCGGGTATCGGT
This sequence comes from Providencia sp. JUb39, assembly GCF_012272845.1. NCBI lineage: Bacteria > Pseudomonadati > Pseudomonadota > Gammaproteobacteria > Enterobacterales > Morganellaceae > Providencia > Providencia sp. JUb39. The sequence continues at coordinate 2,348,179 of NZ_JAAWXD020000001.1, forward strand.
GGTAATACCGGTAACCAGACTATTACCATGATTGTCCGCGCCATCGCATTACACCAAATCCAGAACGGTAGCTTCTCCTTCCTGATGGTCAGAGAGCTCGGAGTCGCCTTTATTAACGGGGTGGTTTGGGGTGGTATTATGGGCGTCGTCACCTACCTTCTCTATGGGGATCTCGCCATGGGCGCCGTGATGACCCTTGCGATGGTACTCAACCTCTTGATGGCTGCCATCATGGGTGTTCTGATCCCATTAATTATGATTAAGATGGGTAAAGATCCTGCTATCGGCTCTAGCGTGATGATCACCGCAATAACTGATACTGGTGGTTTCTTTATCTTCTTAGGGTTAGCTACCCTGTTCTTAGTTTAACAGCCAACCCGCGTACTTTGCCTTAAGCTAGGTGCGCGGGTTTATAAAAACCTGCCATTTCCTGCAAAACCTCCTAATCCTACTAAAATAGAAATCACTGACAGATCATATCAGCGAGTATTATTTATTTAAATAGCCTTATCCCCTGCAAATTAATTATATTGTTTTATCTATACCCGCTATTAATTCTATTTAATTTCACACTTAATAAATGAGTACCATTATATTTATTACCTTTTTCGCCATTATTTTACATCTCAAAATATACAATCGTCTGTAATTGCTAGTTTATTAATATCATATCGTGGCATTCAATTATCATTTAGAGTAGTAATTTGACCTTTTTTAACTAAATAGAATCTTATGCTTGTTTTCAAGGTGGCAGTTTACAGAATATGAAACTTTCTGCTATAAATGAAGGCACGTTAGAGATACAGAGTATTACCTTGGTTTATTTTCCCTCGTTTTATCTCTCATATCCTTTGCCAAATAATATTAATTACTTCGCTATTTAACGTACCTATTATTACAAATAACCTCATCGCGCTAATATTGAAATGTTGTGTATTTAGAAGGACAGAATTATGACATCGCAAACAACCAGCCAGCCTGCGGCCAGACCGTTGGGCAAAGAAGATTATAAAACATTGGGCTTATCCTCTTTAGGTGGCACTTTAGAATTTTATGATTTCGTTATTTTCGTTTTTTACGCGAAAATTATCTCCCAGCTATTTTTCCCGGGCGATAATGAATTTCTCGCATTAATGGCGACGCTGGGTCTGTTTGCTGCGGGTTATCTTGCTCGCCCATTGGGCGGCATTATCATGGCCCACTTTGGCGATAAAATCGGTCGTAAGAAAATGTTTACCTTAAGTATTTTCTTGATGGCATTCCCAACTTTTATTATTGGTTTCTTGCCGACATTTGAGACCATTGGCGCTGCTGCACCACTGTTACTGTTATTAATGCGCATCATGCAAGGCGCTGCTATCGGTGGTGAAATGCCAGGTGCATGGGTGTTTATTGCCGAACATACACCGAAACAGCGTTATGGTTTAGGCGTGGGAACATTAACCTCAGGGATCACTGGCGGGATTTTATTAGGATCTATCGTCGCTATTATCATTGAGCGTTCTTATACCACCCAAGAAGTGCATGATTTTGCGTGGCGTATTCCGTTTATCTTAGGGGGTATCTTTGGTTTTATCTCTGTCTATCTGCGTCGCTTCTTGCAAGAAACCCCGATTTTCAAAGAGATGGCTGCTAAAAAGGCATTGACCAAAGAGTTACCAGTAAAAACCGTGGTTAAATCCCATAAACAAGCTTGCATGATCACCGCGGCACTGACGTGGTCGCTGTCTACTGCTATCGTTGTCACCATTTTGATGACCCCTGACGTGGTATTAAAAGGCATTTATGGCATCGATCGTAATATTGCTTTGCAAGCCAACTGCGCGGCAACCTTGACCTTAACCTTAGGCTGTATTTTCTGGGGCTGGTTAGGGGATAAAACGGGAACTCGTACGTCGATGACCTTGTCTTGGGGAGGATTAGCTGTCACGGCTATCTACTTCTATTCATCATTGTCATCCGATATTTCTGCGAATACCTTAACATTTAATTACGCATTAATGGGCTTCTTCGTGGGCGCGATTGCGACAACGCCAATTATCAGTACTCGTGCGTTCCCACCCGAAATTCGTTTCTCTGGATTATCCTTTGCATACAACTTGGCATATGCCGTATTTGGCGGGTTGACCCCAATCTTAACAGGGGCATGGTTACAGCAATCCCATATGGCGCCAGCCTACTATGTGGCGGGGGTTTCCTTGTTAGCCGTTGCTGTAGCGTTTATCCCTCTGTCATACAAAGGTTGGACTCGTACCGCAACAGAGGAACGTAACCCTGCGGCAGCATTAAAAACCAGCGTAACTCAATAAAACGAATGAGAACAATTACTCGCCTGTGGCTGTAAAGTCACAGGCTTTTTTATTTTCTTACGAAAAACCGTGCTTTTATCCATAGTTCTTTTCCATTTTTTCATATTTCCTCCATTTTCTTTTGTTCCCCTCAGGCTAAACTATTAAAATACGCAACTGATTAATTTTTAATATATACCTTATTATATTCAGTTAAATTTATTGGAATGGCTCCTAACTGATTTTACTCAACCTTGAGTTAAGCGAATTACCCACCATGACGACACAGAAACGCCGTACAATTTTGACTCGCTCTGCCCTGTTTGTTGCTCTGTTAGCTGCGGCTGGCGCAACCTGGTATGTCTACCATAAAAATAACCAAAATGAAGTACCAACCACAGCCAGTGCAACTCAAGATGGACAAGGGAAAAAAGCAGGCGGAAGACCAATGCGCCCACTTGCACCCGTTCAATTTGCCACTGCCCAAGAAAAAGTCGTTCCGCGCTTCCTATCCGGTTTAGGTACCGTGCAGGCCGCTAACATGGTGACGGTCACTAGCCGAGTTGAAGGTCAATTAATGAATATCTACTTCACCGAAGGGCAATCTGTTAAAGCGGGTGATTTACTCGCGCAAATTGACCCACGTCCTTTTGAAGTGCAACTTGCTCAAGCGGAAGGTCAATTAGCTAAAGATAAAGCGACTTTAGCCAATGCTCGATTAGACCTGACCCGCTACCAAAAACTGGCGGGAACCAAAGTCATCTCCCAACAAGAGCTGGATAACCAGCGGGCTACTGTGTTACAAGCCGAGGGTAGCATCAAAGTTGACCAAGCCGCGGTTGATAACGCCAAGCTGCAACTCACCTACAGTAAAATTACCGCCCCTATTTCTGGACGCATCGGTTTAAAACAAGTGGATGTGGGTAACTTTATCTCTTCAGGGACTTCCACGCCGATTGTGGTGATCACCCAAACACAACCTGCTGACGTGCTATTTGCTTTACCTGAAGGCGACATTCCTGCAATCCAGCAAGCACAAGCAGCAGGAAATAAAGTCCTGATTGAAGCGTGGGATCGTAATAACATTGCTATGATTGCGCGCGGTGAATTACTGAGTACCGATAACCAAATTGATCCAGCAACCGGTACACTGAAAATCAAAGCACGCTTTACTAACGAAGAGCAAAAACTGTTCCCGAACCAGTTTGTGAACGTCAAAATGCAGGTAGAGACCTTACAAAATGCCGTCGTGATCCCAACTGCTGCCCTGCAAATGGGGAATGAAGGTCACTATGTTTGGGTATTGAGCGACGATGATACCGTGACGAAACACCTTGTGACGGTGGGCATTCAAGACAGCCAACAAGTGGTGATTGAAAGCGGTTTATCCGCCAATACCAAAGTCATTACCGATGGCGTCGATAAGCTAACAGACGGCGCGAAAGTTGAAGTAGTCAACGCTTCAAGCATCGAAAAGAAACCCGCTTCCGCTGAGAGAAAACCTCGCAATAGCGCGGAGAAAGCCTAATGCAGCCGGAAACACATAAAGGCGGTGGCCCATCCCGCCTCTTCATTCTGCGCCCTGTTGCAACCACCTTATTTATGGTGGCGATTTTGCTCGCGGGGATCATCGGTTATCGGTTTTTACCTGTGTCAGCATTACCGGAAGTGGATTACCCAACTATTCAGGTGGTGACCTTATACCCCGGTGCTAGCCCTGATGTAATGACGTCGGCTATCACTGCACCGCTAGAAACTCAATTTGGTCAAATGTCCGGTTTGCAACAGATGTCATCACGCAGCTCCGGCGGCGCATCGGTGATCACCTTAATGTTCCAGCTCTCTTTGCCTCTCGATGTAGCAGAGCAAGAGGTTCAAGCAGCGATTAACTCCGCCACCAGCTTGCTGCCCTCAGATTTACCGTATCCACCGATTTACAACAAAGTAAACCCTGCGGATCCGCCCGTTTTAACGCTCGCCGTCACCTCCGATGCGATGCCGTTAACGCAGGTACAAGATATTATTGAAACCCGCGTGGCGCAGAAAATTTCCCAAGTGACTGGGGTCGGTTTAGTCACCTTAGCGGGGGGGCAACGCCCTGCCGTACGCGTTAACCTTAATCCGCAAGCCATGGCGGCAAAAGGGCTAGACAGCGAAACCATTCGCACCGCTATCAATAATGCCAACGTCAACTCTGCAAAAGGGAGTTTTGATGGTCCAACCCGCTCTGTAACGTTATCTGCCAATGACCAGATGAAATCCCTTGAGGATTACCGCAAGCTGATTGTGGCTTTCCAAAATGGTGCCCCTGTTCGTTTGGGAGATATTGCCACCATTGAACAAGGCGCTGAGAACGCCTATCTCGGTGCATGGGCCAATAGCCAACAAGCGATTGTCATTAACGTTCAGCGCCAACCTGGCGCTAACGTGATTAGCACCACGGATACTATCCGCGCGTTGTTGCCTGAATTGATTGAAAGCTTACCAGCATCCGTTAACGTGGATATTTTGACCGACCGTACCAGCACCATTCGCGCCTCTGTCAATGATGTTCAATTCGAATTAATGCTCGCTATCGCCCTCGTGGTGATGGTGATTTACCTATTTCTACGTAATGGTATTGCGACGCTGATCCCCGGCATCGCCGTACCTTTATCGTTAGTTGGCACCTTTGCCGTCATGTATTTTTGCGGTTTTTCCGTCAATAACCTCACCTTGATGGCACTCACCATCGCCACGGGATTCGTGGTGGATGACGCCATCGTGGTGATTGAAAACATTTCTCGCTATCTCGAACAAGGGGATAAGCCGGTTGTTGCCGCCTTAAAAGGCGCAGGAGAAATCGGTTTTACCATTATCTCCCTGACCTTCTCTTTGGTTGCCGTACTGATCCCGCTGCTGTTTATGGGGGATATTGTCGGGCGCCTATTCCGTGAGTTTGCGATTACGTTGGCGGTGGCAATTCTGATCTCTGCGGTGGTATCCCTCACCCTCACCCCAATGATGTGCGCCCGCTTACTTAAACCAGAATCTCAGCATAAACATAACCGCTTTGAAATCGCCTGTGAGCGTTTTTTTGAGTGGATGATTGCGGGTTATGGTGTTTGGCTAAAACGCATTCTTAACCACCAATGGTTAACTCTGTGTGTCGCGCTGGGAACCTTGGTACTTACTGTGCTGCTGTATATGTGGATCCCGAAAGGGTTCTTCCCACTGCAAGATAGCGGCATTATTCAAGGCACGATTGAAAGTCGCCAATCCATTTCGTTTGCCGCGATGTCGAAGAAACAGCAAGAAGTGGCAGGCATTATTCTGGCAGATCCGGCGGTTGAGAACGTTACCACCTATGTGGGTATCGACGGTAACAATGCCACACTGAATAACGCCCGTATTCAAATCACATTGAAGCCCCTTGATGAACGCGACGATCGTGTTCCTACGATTATTCCTCGCTTACAACAAGCCACCAGCGGTATTACAGGGGTTAATCTTTACTTGCAACCGTCACAGGATTTAACCATTGATACGCAGGTTTCCCGTACCCCGTATCAATTCACGCTACAAGCTGGCTCACTGGATGAACTCAGCACTTGGGTACCAAAATTGCAAGAAGCCTTAAATCAGCAACCTGAATTGATTGATGTCAGCAGTGATTGGCAAGACAAAGGCTTAGTGGCGTATGTGAATGTGGATCGGGATACCGCGAGCCGTTTTGGTATTAGTATGTCGAATATCGATAACGCGCTGTATAACGCATTTGGTCAACGAATGATCTCCACCATCTACACCCAAGCTAACCAGTATCGCGTGATTTTAGAGCACAATACCCAAACCCGTGATGGAATGGATGCGCTCAATGATATTCGCTTGAAAGGTACTGATGGCGCCATTGTTCCGCTTAATACCCTTGTGAATATTCAAGAAGGCTATGGACCTTTGGCGATTAATCACCTTGATCAATTCCCGTCAGTCACGTTCTCTTTTGATGTAGCGGGAGATTCTTCATTAGAAGAAGCCGTCAATGCGGTGAAACTGGCTGAAAAACAGATTGCGATGCCAAAATCGATAACGACACAATTCCAAGGCGCTACCCTCGCCTTTGAAGCGGCGCTGAGTAGCACCGTTTGGCTGATTTTTGCTGCTATTATCGCAATGTATATCGTGCTGGGTATTCTGTATGAAAGTTTTATTCATCCAATCACTATTTTATCCACTTTACCAACCGCTGGTGTGGGGGCTTTGCTCGCACTCATGATGGCGGGCAATGAGCTCGATGTTATCGCCATTATCGGGATTATTTTGCTGATCGGGATTGTGAAAAAGAATGCCATTATGATGATTGACTTTGCACTCGCCGCAGAGCGTGAGCAAGGTTTGTCCCCGTATGATGCGATTTATCAGGCCTGTTTACTGCGTTTTCGCCCAATCCTGATGACCACCATGGCCGCGTTGCTTGGTGCGCTGCCACTGATGCTCAGTACCGGTGTCGGCGCAGAACTGCGTCAACCGCTGGGGGTCTGTATGGTGGGCGGGCTGATCATGAGCCAGATTTTAACGCTGTTCACCACGCCTGTGATTTACCTGATGTTTGACCGTTTAGCCCATCGCTTCAATCGCCGTGAGCACAAGGTACAGGAGTCTTAATGAAACGCTTCTTTGCTTTGTTTATTAGCCGTCCGGTTGCGACCACGTTAATCAGTGTCGCCATTACCCTGTGCGGTGCATTGAGCTTTCTGTTTTTACCTGTGGCGCCATTGCCACAGGTAGACTACCCTGTGATAAGAGTGACAGCGTCACTTCCTGGCGCCTCCCCTGAAACCATGGCATCCTCTATCGCGACACCGCTTGAGCGCTCATTAGGTAGTATTGCTGGGTTAAATGAGATGACCTCGAGCAGTTCGTTAGGGCGAACCTCCATTACCTTAGAGTTTGATTTAACCAAAGATATCAATAATGCCGCGCGGGAAGTACAAGCGGCGTTGAATGCCGCACAAAATTTATTACCTAGCGGCATGCCAAGTCGACCACGTTACTATAAATCAAACCCGTCTGACGCGCCGATTATGATTTTAACCCTCACATCAAAAACCTTAAGTACCGGGGAAATGTATGATGTGGCATCCACACGCTTAGCTCAGCGTATCGCGCAAATCGATGGGGTCAGTGAAGTTACCGTAGGGGGTGGTTCTCTTCCTGCTGTCCGTGTGGAACTCAACCCAACCGCCCTATTTAATCAAGGGGTTTCCCTTGATGCTGTGCGCTCTGCCATCAGTAGTGCCAACGTGCGCCAGCCCCAAGGTTATATTAATAATGACGATAATCGCTACCAAGTCCAGACTAATGACGAACTGAAAAAAGCCGCCGATTACCGTCCGATTATTGTGCATTACAGCAATGGCAATGCCGTTAAACTCAGTGATGTGGCCGTCGTAAAAGATTCCGTCCAAGATGTGCGAGCCGCAGGGATGTCCAGTGGTGAACCGGCGGTTTTGATCATTATTCGCCGCGAAGCGGGTGCCAATATCATTGAAACTGTCAAACGCATTCGCGAAGAACTTCCTGAATTTAAAGATATGATCCCCGCCGCTATTGATTTACAGGTTGCTCAAGACAGAACACCCACAATCAAAGCGTCGCTGGCAGAGGTCGAACGGGCGTTAATGATTGCGATTGCGCTGGTGATCCTCGTCGTATTGCTATTTTTACGTTCAGGGCGTGCCACTTTAATTCCCGCTATTGCGGTACCTGTCTCGTTAATTGGTACCTTTACCGCCATGTATTTATGCGGGTTTAGCCTCAATAACTTGTCATTGATGGCCTTAACTGTCGCCACCGGATTCGTGGTGGATGATGCCATTGTAGTGTTAGAGAACATTTCTCGGCACATTGAAAATGGTCGAAAACCGTTTATCGCGGCGGTTAAAGGGGTTTCTGAGGTTGGCTTTACTGTCGTTTCTATGAGTATTTCTTTAGTGGCAGTGTTTATCCCACTGTTATTGATGGATGGATTAGTTGGGCGATTATTCCGCGAATTTGCTATTACGCTCTCTACTGCCATCGGAATATCATTGATTATCTCGCTGACGTTAACCCCGATGATGTGCGCGCATTTACTGAAAAAACGTGGCTCTGCTAATACCAAGCAACGAGGATTTGGACGTGTTCTTATTCGGTTACAAGAAAGTTACGCTGTCACGTTAAATTGGGTACTATCTCATCGTCGCAGTGTACTGGCGGTGCTGATTGCGGCAATTGGCTTGAATGTTTATCTGTATATTTCGATCCCTAAAGCCTTTTTCCCTGAGCAAGATACAGGGCGTTTACTGGGATTCGTTCGAGCAGACCAAAGCATCTCATTCCAGTCAATGAAGCAAAAAATGACCAGCTTTATGCAGCAAGTGAAAGCGGATCCTGCCGTGGATAGCGTCACTGGATTTACGGGCGGCAGCCGCGTCAACAGCGGTTCTATGTTTATCTCCTTAAAACCACTGGATGAGCGCAAAGAGAGTGCCAACAGCGTGATTAATCGCTTGCGCATGAAACTGGCGAACGAACCCGGTGCCAACTTATTTATGATGCCCGTGCAAGATATTCGCGTGGGCGGACGCCAATCCGAAGCCAGCTATCAATTCACCCTGTTAGCCGACGAGCTGGATGCATTACGTTCATGGGAGCCCGCTATTCGCCGAGCGCTGGGGGATTTGCCTCAATTAACCGATGTGAACTCTGATAAAGAAGATAAAGGCGCGGAGATGGCATTAACCTATGACCGCGATTTGATGGCGCAACTGGGTATCGATGTGCGTGATGCGAACAACCTGCTCAACAACGCCTTTGGTCAACGTCAAATTTCCACCATTTATGAAGCCATGAACCAATATAAAGTGGTGATGGAAGTGGCGCCGGAATATACCCAAGACGTCAGTTCGCTGGATAAAATGTTTGTGGTGAATAAACAGGGAGAAGCTATTCCCCTCTCCTATTTTGCCCGCTGGCAACCCGCCAATGCACCTTTAAGTGTTAACCACCAAGGGTTATCAGCCGCATCTACCATTTCCTTTAACGTGGCAGACGGTTATACCTTAAACGATGCGATTGTGGCGGTGGAAAAAACCATGACCGCTTTAGGCGTTCCATCGACGGTACGCGGTACTTTCGCAGGAACAGCGCAAGTTTTCCAAGACACCTTAAAATCTCAGTTATTTTTAATCTTAGCAGCGATTGTCACGGTCTATTTGGTACTGGGTATTTTGTATGAAAGTTATATTCACCCGCTCACCATTTTATCGACACTGCCATCCGCAGGTGTCGGCGCGTTATTAGCCTTGGAATTATTTGATACGCCATTTAGCCTAATTGCCTTAATCGGCATTATGTTGCTTATCGGGATTGTGATGAAAAACGCCATTATCATGGTAGATTTTGCCCTTCAAGCCCAACGCAATGCGAACTTATCAGCGAAAGAAGCTATTTTACGCGCGAGCCTGCTGCGCTTTAGGCCGATTTTAATGACGACCCTTGCCGCGATTTTTGGGGCGCTCCCTTTGATGCTAGGTACAGGTGATGGCGCAGAATTACGCCAACCACTGGGGATCGCAATTGTTGGTGGTTTGGTCATGAGCCAGTTGCTGACGCTATTTACCACCCCAGTGGTGTATCTCAGTTTTGATAGCCTGAGACAGCGTTTTTCGCGTAAAGCGCCTTCAATGCAGGAGAAATCCCATGAAGCTTAAACTCTCGAGCCTCAGTACTCGGTTATTTATCGCTATCTTTGCCACCTGTTTGCTGCTGGTTGCTATCATGCATCAAGGGGTCAGAATGGGCTTCCAGCATGGTTTTATCGACTACATTAAAGAGAATGACCAGCAACGCGCTGAGTTACTCGCTTTGGCGCTTGCCGAGCAATACGAGGAAGAAGGAAGTTGGCGTTTCTTAGCGGTGGATGAGCGGATGTTTTTCCGTATTCTACGCAATGTCGATAATCAGCACCAAGGGCAAGGTCATGGCGGCGGTCATAAGCGAATGCGCGGTATGTTTTGGGTTTATGACACCAATGACAACCTGATTTGGGGGCGTGATCTCCCCCCTCCGGATCAAGTCATCCGCGTGCCAGTAAAAACGAGCCGAGGAGCAACCGTCGGCTGGCTAGTTGCCAGTTATGAAAGTGGTATCAGCAACCAATTAGACCAACGTTTCGATACCCAGCAGATGCACATTAGCTGGGTAATTGCAGGACTATCCCTGTTCGTGGCGCTGTTAGTGACCCTATTTCTAGCTCGCGGCTTTTTAAAGCCCATCACCCGATTATTGGAAGGTACTCAACAGCTCGCTAAAGGCAATTTCAGCGCACGGGTATCTGAGGTTGGTCAAGATGAGTTGGGGCAATTGGCGAAAGACTTTAACCATCTCGCCTCGACTTTGGAAAAAAATGAGCAAATGCGTCGCGATTATATGGCGGATATTTCCCATGAATTACGCACCCCGCTCTCCGTTTTACGCGGCGAACTTGAAGCCGTGCAAGATGGTGTGCGCCAAGCTACTCCTGAAACCATCAATTCCCTACTCAATGAGACTCAAACACTGATAAAACTGGTCAATGACCTACATCAGCTTTCGTTATCCGATAGAGGCTCCTTGGTTTACCGTATGGAATTTATCGATATTATCCCGATTATCGAGATGAATTTAGGACAAGCCAAATGGCGATTGGAAGATAGACAACTGACGTTAGAAACTCAATTTTCTACCCATTTCCATCTATTCGCTGACCCTGACCGCATTAACCAACTGTTTTATAATTTGATGGAAAACAGCCTGCGCTATACGGATCCTCACGGTAAAATTGCCGTCAACGTGAGCCAACATGACCAACAATTAGTGATCACGTGGGAAGATAGCGCACCGGGATTAAGTATTGAACAGTGCCAGCGTCTATTTGAGCGATTTTACCGTGTGGAAGTTTCTCGTAACCGTGCGAGTGGAGGCTCAGGTTTGGGGCTGGCGATTTGCTATAATATTGTCGAAGCCCATAACGGGACTATTTCTGCGGCACCCTCTCCACTCGGTGGCGTGAAGATAACCATTCAAATTCCCATTGCGACGCAGGAGGAGCAATAGTGTCTTTGCCTGAATCCCCTTTATTGGGAGCCAATAGCGCCCATGTTCTGATTGTTGAAGACGAACCTAAACTTGGACAATTACTGTTTGATTATCTGCAAGCCGCTGGCTATGTTCCTGCTCTGCTGATGCGCGGGGATGAAGTAATCCCCTATGTGAAAAAACACTTTCCTGACCTGATTTTATTAGATTTGATGTTGCCGGGACTCGATGGCATTTCAGTCTGCCGTGAACTGCGTAAATTCAGCGACGTTCCTGTGATTATGGTGACAGCCAAAACGGAAGAAATTGACCGTTTATTAGGGTTGGAAATTGGCGCCGATGACTATGTTTGTAAGCCCTTTAGTCCGCGAGAAGTGGTAGCCCGAGTGAAAACGATTTTACGCCGTTGCCAAAAAGCCCCTTCATCTACAGATAGCCAAGAAACTCAACTGATTATCGATGAAAATGCGTTCCAAGTCCGTTATGGCGATAAATTACTGGAATTGACCCCTGCAGAATTTCGCCTGCTAAAGTTTTTGTCAGATAACGCAGGTACGGTGTTTTCTCGGGATCAATTGCTGGATATTTTGTACGATGACCATCGTGTGGTCACCGACAGAACCATTGATAGCCACGTCAAAAACTTACGCCGTAAGCTCGAATCGCTGGATGACGAAAAAACCTTTATCCGCTCTATCTATGGTTTAGGCTATCGTTGGGACGACATCTAATTGCTGCCAGCTTTTCTGTAACAAAATTATAACCCTGTTTTTTACATGGGAAATTTGGCATTCCCGTCATTTAGCGTTAAAATCCCCACCCTCGAATTTTTACACCAAGCCATCCGGCTTGGTGCTGACCTGACATCAGACTGAGAACTAACATGTTTACACCAGAATTATTATCCCCAGCAGGTTCCTTGAAGAACATGCGCTATGCTTTTGCTTACGGTGCCGATGCGGTTTACGCTGGCCAACCACGTTATAGCTTACGCGTGCGTAATAACGAATTTAACCATGAGAATCTCGCAAAAGGGATCAACGAAGCCCACGAGCTGGGTAAAAAATTCTATGTGGTCGTCAATATCGCGCCACATAATGCCAAGTTAAAAACCTTTATTCGTGACCTGACTCCCGTGATTGAAATGGGTCCCGATGCCCTGATTATGTCCGACCCCGGTCTGATTATGATGGTGCGTGAAGCCTTCCCTGAGATGGATATTCACTTATCGGTTCAGGCTAACGCCGTCAACTGGGCTTCCGTGAAATTCTGGAAACAAATGGGATTAACTCGCGTGATTTTATCCCGCGAATTATCGTTGGAAGAAATCGCTGAAATCCGCCAGCAAGTGCCTGAAATTGAGCTGGAAGTGTTTGTACACGGCGCTCTGTGTATGGCCTATTCTGGTCGCTGCCTGCTGTCTGGTTATATCAATAAGCGTGACCCAAACCAAGGCACCTGCACTAACGCGTGTCGCTGGGAATATAAAGTTCAAGAAGGCAAAGAAGACGATGTGGGTAACATCGTGCATGTTCATGAGCCAATCCCCGTTAAAAACGTGGCGCCAACACTCGGTGAAGGTGCTCCAACCGATAAAGTCTACATGATTGAAGAAGCGATGCGTCCGGGCGAATACATGACCGCCTTTGAAGACGAACATGGCACTTACATCATGAACTCAAAGGATTTACGCGCCATCGAACACGTTGAAACACTGACCAAAATGGGCGTTCATTCACTGAAAATCGAAGGTCGTACTAAATCATTCTATTATTGTGCTCGTACTGCCCAAGTATATCGCCGCGCCATTGATGATGCGGTAGCGGGTAAGCCATTTGACCCAACCCTGCTTTCTACCCTTGAAGGGTTAGCACACCGTGGTTATACCGAAGGTTTCTTACGTCGTCACACCCATGATGCCTACCAAACCTATGAATATGGCTATTCCGTTTCGGATACCCAGCAATTTGTCGGTGAATTTACAGGCAACCGAGTGAATGGCTTAGCGGAAGTTGATGTGAAAAACAAATTTAGCGTCGGTGACAGCTTAGAGTTAATGACACCGTCAGGTAATATCGTCTTCACTCTAGATGCATTAACTAACCGCAAAGGTGAATCTATTGAAGTTGCTCCAGGTAATGGACATGTGGTTTATCTGCCAATCCCTGAAGATGTGGATGTGAATTTTGGTTTGTTGATCCGCAATCTTGCAGGAACGACTACTCGAGATCCGCACCAAGCCCAAGAAGAAAAAGCGTAAACTGACTAAGCATTCCATCGCTTATTACTAAACACGTTTTACTAAATAGAAGCCCATGGTCGATGACTATGGGTTTTTTCTTAGGCATTCGTGTAAAAAATGGTCATTTTATGCTTTATTTTAGTTGAGAATCATTCTCGTTATTGACAGTTTCGTTAAAAAGTGCACTCAATATCCAAATTTATGCAACAGATCACATCAATTGGTTATTCTATATCGTATAGTCACTGTCGAAAACGAAGAACTAGAAAGTCATAAATTAAGACTAGGAACCACCTCCTTGGCTGGCTCAATCTCCCTTGAGCTAGCCATTTCTTTTTTCTAGCCCCTCAAAATTCTCACCACCAGCGATGAAAATGGTGTACAGGCCCAAAACCACTACCAACTTCTAAACTATCCGCTTGCTCCAGCGCCCCTTGCAAATAGGCTTTTGCTTCCACAACTGTTTGTTGCCAATCCTCAAAACGCGGCCTCAGTGCAGCTAACGCAGCTGATAATGTGCATCCTGTACCATGGGTATTTTTGGTATCGATACGTACCGATGTAAAGCGCCACTCACCTTCTGGGGTGATCAACCAATCAGGGCTTTGAGAATCGATTAAGTGCCCGCCTTTCATCAAGACACTCTGGCAACCCAATTGCAGTAAGCGTTGCCCTTGCTCGCGCATTTGTTCTTCGGTTTGCGCCATCGGCTCATCAAGTAATACTGCCGCTTCGGGCAAATTTGGCGTGATCAGCGAAACCATGGGTAAAAGCTCCCGCCTTAGCGTCTCCACCGCATCTGGCAATAATAGCGGATCTCCGCTTTTGGCTACCATCACCGTATCGAGCACCACATAAGGCACGGGTGTTTTTTTCAACGCATTGGCGACAACTTGAACATTGTCGCGATTAGATAACATACCGATTTTCGCGGCATCAATACGGACATCACTTAAAACAGAGTTCAATTGGGCCGCAACAAAGTCTGAAGGGATATTATGGATGGCTTGAACACCTTGCGTATTTTGTGCCACCAGCGCAGTCATCACACTGGTTCCATACGCACCGAGTGCAGAAAATGTTTTCAGGTCTGCTTGAATACCGGCTCCACCTGATGGATCCGTTCCCGCAATCGTTAATGCATTCACTCTCATTAATGCTCTCTCCATTGTCTTCAGTAAAATAATTGTCTTCAGTAAAACAATTACCTTTAGAAAGATAATTGACCTTAGTCATATTGCGCTTATTACGTCTTTTTAACTTAATAAAAATCATTAAGTTAATTAAATAACGTCCTTAAATGAATTGTCTCATACACAATGCTAATTACTAGCAGATTATCCATTGTCTTCAATAATTAAATGCGATTGATTTCCATCAAAAATAAATTGGATTTTTATAATTAATAATCAAATAGTTATAGTTAATAGACTCATTCTAATATCAAAAAATTGATATCAATATAGAGTTGATTCCTTACAGCAAATTACGCCCCCAATACGTCATTATCCTAATTTAACCATTTATTGCTGTCCTATTTAGCTTATCTTTATTAAAATAATTTCCACTACAATTATTACAATTGCGATAATGATGTCATCATTGTCAATGTCTATCATGACTCATCTATCAGATAAAACTAGATTGGATCCACAATGAGAGTTAATAAAAACATACAGTTGGTTGTAGGCGCATCGGCAATTCTGAGCGCTTCAATCTGCATGTCATCGCCTGCATTTGCTGAAGAGCAGTCAGTCGGTTTATGGGATAAATTCACTAATAATGTCAGCACCACTTGGGATTCTGACAAATATGAGCTGTATATCCCGTTCTTCACTTGGCATAACCGTCTTATGTACGATAAAGAAAAAACAGATACCTATAATGAAGAGCCATGGGGCTTTGGTATCGGTAAATATCGTTATGATGAAGATAATGACTGGCATGCACTCTACGCAATGGCATTTATGGATTCCCATAATAAAGTCGAGCCAATCGTGGGTTATGGTTTCCAAAAAATGTGGATCCCGGGCGATCTTGATGGCTTCCGTATGGGTGCGGGATTCACATTAGGTATTACCGCGCGTGAAGAATATAGCTATATTCCACTCCCTGCGCCTCTGCCTTTAGTTTCTATTGAATATGATAAGCTTTCTGTTCAAGCGACCTATATTCCAGGAACATACAATAACGGTAACGTCCTGTTCGCTTGGTTACGTTGGCAGTGGTAATAGCTTAAGTTCATCTCGCTAGATTGATTTACCAAAAAGTAAGTATAAAAAAACCGGTAGATTAAAAATCTTACCGGTTTTTTTGTTTTTTATTTATCTGGTCTTTTACTGATTGATAAGGCTATAACGCTTTGCTCTCTACACCTTGTTTTTTAGCACCTGAGAATTGATAACCAACCCACAGAACCGCGATCCAAAGAGGCATAATCAGCACAGAAACGCGTAACCCATCCATTGTCAGAATAATAATCAAGATCAGCGACAAGAATGCTAAACACAGATAGTTACCAAACGGATACCAAATACTCTTAAACTTCGTTTCAATACCCTGTTTATTCATTGCAGCCCTAAACTTCAAGTTAGAAACACAAATCATAATCCAGTTTAGTACCAGCGTCGTTACCACTAAGGACATCAGTAATTCAAATGCCTTGCCTTCCATCACGAAGTTAATCAAGATCCCGCCAGAAGTCGCGATACCTGAAACAATCAGCGCCATTACAGGCACTCCGCCTTTATTCACTTTTGCCATAAAGCGCGGTGCGTTACCTTGTTGTGCTAAACCATACAGCATGCGGCTAGTACAGTAAGCACCACTGTTATAAACCGACAGAGCCGCAATCAAAATCACCACGTTCAATGCATTGGCAACGAGTAAATCACCCAGCTCATGGAAAATCAGTACGAATGGGCTCGTTTTACCATCCAGTTGCACCCACGGATACAGCGCCAGTAATACCGCCAGTGAGCCGATATAGAAAATTAAGATACGGTAAACCACTTGATTGATGGCTTTTGGAATGCTTTTATCTGGATCTTCAGCTTCTGCCGCAGTGATCCCCACTAATTCCAATCCACCAAATGAGAACATAATAATCGCCAGCGCGACTAATAGCCCATTATAGCCTTTGGCAAAAAAGCCGCCGTATTCCCATAAGTTACTCACTTTGGCTTGAGGGCCGCCATGGCCACTAAACAGTAAGTAACAGCCAAATAAAATCATCGCGATAACCGCAACAACTTTGATCAGCGCAAACCAGAATTCCGTTTCTCCATAGGAGCGAACATTAATCAGGTTAATTGCATTAACCGCAATAAAAAACACCAGTGCCGAAACCCAAATAGGTAACTCAGGCCACCAGTGTTGCATATATTTACCCGCAGCGGTCAGTTCAGTCATCCCCACGAGGATAAACATCACCCAGTAGTTCCAACCCGAGAGGAACCCGGCAAAACCGCCCCAATATTTGAATGCGAAATGGCTAAATGACCCTGCAACAGGCTCTTGAACAATCATTTCACCTAACTGACGCATGATCAGAAAAGCGATAAATCCACACAATGCATACCCAAGTAGTACCGACGGACCTGCCATTTGGATGGTGGTTGCTATCCCTAAAAATAGCCCTGTACCGACAGCGCCCCCCAAGGCAATTAACTGAATATGCCTGTTTTTCAATCCGCGCTTTAGCGTCTGTTGCGCCATATCTTTACCCTTCATCCTCTAGCTTTTTGTTATCGTCCACAGTTGTGATAATCACGCAAGTTTATTTGAATTTTTACATGAACTCCACTCGCAATTATACAACTGTAAAGCTGGCTTTCTGCCTGTCTTCTAATGTTTCCAAATAATGACAAACTAATATCCTGTAAGACGTTGCAAAATGCAAACTCAAAATGGTAACAAACCCGTCACGCGGCAAACACCGAGTTGAAAGTCATCCCCGCCCTGATCGCAGAGATTATTCATCGCCAAGAGGTATAAAAAAGCACAAATAATTACAATGCTGATGATTAATAGCATATTTCGCATAGATAATGGGGTTCTTAATAGTCACATCATCTGGCAATATTAATCGATATTATCGTCTTTAGTTTCGTAAAATGGGCTATTCATCGTTTTCAAGAAAACAATTGTTTATTTTTGCAGCTCTTGATAAATAACTGGCTATTATTGTGTGATTTTTATACATAAATCTGTAATACCGCACAACCAACCTTTGTCATGGTGAAATGAAGTTGTGTATACTTCGGTTACCGTAAAATAAGAATGAATTTGAGATGGCACAAGATAACCACGTAGCACTTGTTAATGCTCTAAGTAAATGGATCGAAGAGCATTTAGGTCGAGTCATCCACTTGGAAGAACTCGCTGCCTATTCTGGGTATTCCCTTTGGCATATGCAAAAAATCTTTAAGGAGGTCACCGGGATCTCCTTAGGAAAGTATATCCGTCAGCGCCGACTGGCTGGCGCCGTAAATTTATTAAGAAACAGCAGCCAAAGTATTTTTGATATTGCGTTAGATTTTGGCTTCGGCTCGCAATCTCACTTTACCTATATGTTCCGCAAAGAATATGGCATTACGCCGTTTGATTTTCGTCAAAATGACCAAATTCATTTGGATGTAAAAGAGCCATTACACCTAATCCCGGATGATGAGTGAATTTGTTTTACGCGCATTAACCTGCATTTTTTCAGTTTTAATGCGATAAAACATGGGTATTCTCATCCTTTTTACTGAGCAACTTATCCGTTGCCCTCTTAGATAATTTACATTCTCGATAATCAGAGTAAGGTACGTGTAAAAGTTCTATTTTAGGAGGCATTGATGTCAATCAAACTGGTCGCCATTGATTTAGATGGCACGTTACTCAATTCGCAGCACCAAATTTCTCCCGCAGTGAAAGAAGCCATTACCCGCGCGCACAAACAAGGTGTGCGAATTGTCCTTGCCTCAGGTCGCCCCTATTCTGGCATTTTGCCCTATCTTCAAGAACTTGGATTAGACACCGCCAGTAACTACTGCATCAGTAACAATGGCAGCGTTATCCATCAAGCCAATGATGGCAGTCACCTGTATGAAAACTTGTTAGATTTTGAAGATTATCAATATTTTGCTGAACTAGCTAACAACGTGGGAGTTCATATGCACGCCCTTGCAGACAACACCATGTTCACTGCGAATCGTCATATTAGCCGCTATACCATTCATGATGCCTATTTCACCAATACCCCTCTGGTGTATTGCCCGGTTAACGAAATGGATAGCTCGCTCAGTTTTACCAAAATCATGATTATTGACCATCCCGAGAAACTGGATGTAGGTATCAGCTATATTCCTGAAAATACCTTTGAAAACTACTCGCTGATCAAAACTAGTCCTTATTTCCTCGAAGTTTCGAATAAGGATGCAAGCAAAGGCTCTGCACTAAAAGTGTTATGTGAGAAATTATCTCTCACGCCGGATAAAGTCATGAGCATCGGTGACCAAAATAATGATGTTGCCATGCTACAGTATTCGAGTGTTTCGGTTGCAATGGGAAATGCTGCACCACATATTCGTGAAATAGTGA
The DNA here is from genome assembly GCF_012272845.1 of Providencia sp. JUb39. Lineage (NCBI taxonomy): Bacteria > Pseudomonadati > Pseudomonadota > Gammaproteobacteria > Enterobacterales > Morganellaceae > Providencia > Providencia sp. JUb39. The sequence continues at coordinate 2,367,394 of NZ_JAAWXD020000001.1, forward strand.
AATTTGTCACCGACACCAACGATTGTGATGGCGTTGCTGTCGCAATAAACAAATTTATTATCTAGTGAGCAGTTAATTTAAAGTTCAAATCTCTAGACCAAAATACAATTTAACTGGATATGCCTAGACATCCCCATTCTGGCATATCCATCTCCTGTGTTTCTCTTAGGGCTATTTTATCCTTTACCTTACTTACTCTTCCAAATTTGATACTATCTGCCTCTTTTAAAAAATTGTCATTCATCTATAAGTACAATAAAACCCACATCACAAACAGGTAGTAAAATGTTTTCGACTAAAGATATGTTAATTCTGGGGATGATGGTATTCGCCTTATTTCTAGGCGCGGGAAATATCATCTTTCCACCGATGGCAGGCTATCAATCAGGGACAGACTGGTTTGATACCTCATTAGGTTTTCTGATCACCGGTGTTCTATTACCCTTCTTAACCTTAGTAACAGTTGCAGTAAAAGGACGTGGTGAAAAGCTTTCTGTTGATTTACCTAAATGGGTTGCGGTCATTTTCTGGGTTGCACTCTACCTAATTGTCGGCTCCACATTTGCGATGCCAAGGGTGACGAATACCGCGTTTGAAATGGGCTTCTTACCATTAGGCTTCGTTGAAAAAAATACATTTTCTCATCTCACTTTCGCGCTCATTTTTAACTTTACCTCGATGTTCTTCATGTTGAAGCAAGGCACCATGATCAGCGCGATTGGTAAGTTTATGACTCCAGCGTTACTTGTTTTATTAGTAGTAGTGGGAATTGCCGTGGTCATTGACCCGCTTTCTGATATGAATCCCCCTGTTAAACAGTATGCAGAATTTGCCTTTTTTGGCGGTGTAATTGATGGTTACCAAACCATGGATGTACTATCTGCGATGGCGTTTGGCGGGATTGTGGCGCGTGCATTAGCTTCAAAACAGATCACTGAACCACGCCAAGTCGCGACCATCACGATTAAAGCGGGTTTAATTTCAGTGAGCTTACTCGCGGCACTGTATATCTGCCTGTTCTATTTAGGCGCGACCAGTGAACAAGTGGCGAATACAGCCACCAACGGCGGACAGATCTTCTCTCGTTACGTCGATGTCCTGTTTGGTGCGGTAGGTACGTGGATCATGTGCGGAATTGTATTACTGGCAAGCATGACCACGTTAGTGGGTGTGACCAGCGCCTGTGCAGATTACTTTGCCACTTTCCATCACCGTTTAGGTTATCGCTTCTGGGTGGTTTTCTTCACGATGCTAACCACTGTCGTGTCCACGTTTGGTCTCGATACTTTATTGCGCGTCACTATTCCGGCTCTGCTGATGATTTATCCTTCATCGGTCACTATCGTCTTCCTGCAATTTGCACGCAAATTTATGGCTGCTCCTAGGGTCACTTATGGGATCACCATTGGCGTCGTTGTACTGATGAGCCTATTCGATACGCTAAATAATATGGAATTATTAAGCACGACAGTAAAAGCAAACCTGATCACCTACTTACCGCTGTTTGAGCAAGGTATGGGTTGGTTAATTCCAGGGATTATCGCGTTTATTATCTCGATGTTTATCGGCAAATTGACCGCGAAAAGCGAGCCTGTTGCTGAGCAAAACTTAGCTTAATCTTGATATTTAAAAGCCGAATGTTGGCATATTGCTGACATTCGGCTTTTTATTTGCTTGATGGGCTTTTTCAGGTTGGAAAAGTAAAGCTGTTCAACATGGCTTACCAGAACATTGGGTAGTGCAGCTACTCGGTGTGATTTTTATCTTCGGCGCTATTAGTGTTCGATACACGCCCAAACATAACTCAGCGCCTTGTCGCAATAAAACAGGTGATTGACCCTATGGTTACCATCAAGACGCCTTGCCAGAACCCCAGTGTTAATGCAGTGCTCAATAACATTGAAGAAAACGCTGTAGAGATCACTGGAGTGAAATAGGACAATGTCCCGAGAAAAGCCACATTGCCTTTGATGATTGCCACTGTCCAAAGTGCATTCGCTCCGCCGGTTGCAATAGCAGTGACAAATAACAAACTGATACTATTCACATTGATATTAAATGGCGCTGGCGTCGAAAAGATAAATAAGATCCACAATCCGACCGATGTCATGATAAAAAACAGCACCATACCATTGCAGCCATTCGACATTCGTTTTGTAACATTGCTATAGAAAGCCCACAATAATGCGCCAACAAAGGCTAAGCCGTAGCTCAGTGGGTTACTTTGAATATTTGAAAGAATCGCATTCAGAGACAAAGGTTGATCCCCTGAGATAACCCACAATAAGCCTGCAAACGCTAAAATAAGCCCAATAATCAGTAATAGGCTAAAACGCTGCCGATTAAATAAAACCGCTAACGCAATTGTGAAGCTCGGCCATAAATAATTCACCATACCCAGCTCAATGGCTTGCTGACGAGTGTTGGCAAGCCCTAGAGCTAAAATAAAGCAGATTTCATAGCTAACAAATAAAAATGCCCCCCAGAACAAATAACGTCTAGGGAAAAGATGAATTTTCGGCAATCCCATTACAACAACCAAAACTAGGCTCCCTATCGAATAGATAAGTGCCGCACCACCAATAGGGCCAAAGTTTTCGCTCGTACTGCGAACAAGCCCTACCATCGTGCTCCACAATAATATGGATACGACCCCGTAAAATGTTGCTGCGTATCGTCCGAGTTTCATCTTCCTGATCAACACCTTATTTCATATTTATCTTGGTTATTATTTTCCTCCAAAACCTTACGCTCTAAAGGCAATAAAGCAAGTTTTTTATATTTATTGACCAGAGAATGAAGAATAAAAAAGGCGCTTAGAAATAAATCCAAGCGCCTTACATTTCTATTAATTTTCAACTGCGGTCAACTGCATCCAGCTATCGCAAAATTAGTGTGCCTCGTTCTTAACCCACTGCTCAACCGACTCTTTTTCCCAAATTCCTTCATTGAGCTGCTTTTTCAGCTCTGGATGATCATTAATATCAAATGTTGGAATTTTGCCCGCACCTAACTGTTGGTTGTAATCTTTCGCGAGTTTAAATGCCACACCGGACAACAAGAGGATGGCAATCAAGTTTGTAACTGCCATTAAGCCCATCGAAATATCCGCAAGTTTCCAAATCAGTGGCATTTCACCGAGCGCCCCGAACATCACCATGCCCAATGTCGCTAAGCGGAAAATAAATAGCCCTGCGGTATGATTATTTTCCAAGAAAATCATATTGCTTTCTGCATAAGCATAGTTGGCAATGATGGATGTGAAGGCAAAAAAGAAAATTGCAATCGCAACGAAGATACTTCCCCAGCTGCCCACCGCAGAAGATAAAGCTAGCTGAGTCAGCTCAATGCCATTGATTTTACCCACCGGACCATCTAACACGCCAGAAGCCAAAATAATAATGGCTGTAGCGCTACAGATCACAATGGTATCCATGAATACACCCAACATTTGGACATAGCCTTGGGAGGCAGGATGTGGTGGATAAGGTGACGCAGATGCCGCCGCATTTGGTGCAGACCCCATTCCGGCTTCATTCGAGAATAATCCCCGCTGAATGCCTTGCGTCATCGCTTGAGCGATACCATAACCAATTGCACCGCCTGCGGCTTCCTGTAAACCAAAGGCGCTACGGAAAATCAGCATAAAGACATCAGGTAAGCGCTCAATATTTTGACCGACGACCCAGAAAGCCAGTACTAAATAAGCAATAGCCATGATTGGCACAACCAATTCGGCAACTTTAGCAATTGATCTTAATCCACCAAAAATAATGATGCCACTGAGGATCACTAAGGTAATTCCAACATAGAGTGGGTTAAAATCAAATGCCACAGCAGTTGCTTGTGCAATGGAGTTCGCTTGAACTGCATTAAAAACCAAACCAAATGCAATAATTAAGAAGATGGAGAACAATACACCCATCCAGCGCTGTTTTAAGCCTTTCTCCATGTAATAAGAAGGTCCGCCGCGATAGTTACCTTGGTCATCTTTGGTTTTATAAAGCTGCGCTAATGTACATTCAACAAATGATGTTGCCATTCCTAATAATGCAACGACCCACATCCAGAATATAGCGCCAGGGCCGCCTGCCGTAATCGCGATAGCAACACCCGTTAGATTTCCAGTACCGACTCGTGCCGCTAGGCTGGTACATAGTGCTTGGAATGAAGAAATACCTGAACTGTCCGATTGAGTGCTATTTTTCAGTACTCCGAACATGTGACCAAAATGCCTAAACTGAATAAATTTAGATCGTATTGTAAAATATAAACCGGCTCCCAATAATAAATAAATTAATAACGAGCCCCAAATAAGATTGCTGATTGAGTTTATAAATTCTATCAAATTATGCTCCTTTTATTATATCCACTAATAGAGGTATTAGTTGGTGAGTTATTTAGCTCCATATTATTTAAGTAATTAAACAAATAAAAATATAAACCATGATGGTTTATCATGAATAATCAATGTTATTAAACAAGACCCATGAATTATATTTTTTTTACTTTCTCTGTAAATTTTTTTCTGACCATCAGCCTATTTAATACTGAGGACAGAGAACAACCATGCAAGCAAGAGTAAAAAATCGAAATAAAATAATTATTAAAACAAAGTGATACAACCAGAACGGTTAATTTAAGAACAATCTCAATCAATTGATTAAAAATATGATATTTTTTAACCAGAATTTACTGTTATAAGTAAAAAATCATTAAATTTAATTAAGTGAAAGCGTATTTGGTTAAATGATATTTGATTATTTTTTAAATTGAATAACTAATTGGTGAATTTTAATGATTACTCCTTTGAATAATCATTGATGATAAATATTAAATATAGTTTGATACGTCTTCATTGAATTATATTTTAAATCTACCGCTCAAACCTATTTCAGAGTAGAATAATCGTTTTGCAATCATCATAATAAGATTATTGCTAATGTTTTATGATACCAATACACTTATCGCTAATTTGCTTTCTACATCAAAGGGTAATATATGGAAATCCACATCAAAGTTTCTGACGATTTAGTCTCAACGCTCTCTGAAAAATCCTACGACGCGTTCACTGCTGAATTACATGCCAGAGTTTTAGAAGTATACCCAGGTAGTAACCTTTTTATTACACATGACAGTGGTGCAACCACCTTCAATACCAAAGGCTTCCATGATGATAAAGAAGCCCATATCGTTCTCCATGAACTGGTTGAAGATGTATTCCATCATGGTCACTGGTTAAAAGCATAATACTCTAGCTCTATTTTCCAGCCTCCAGCGATAACCGCTAGGCTGGAACTCATCCCTCTCGCCCTTCCCCTATTTCAAACCCTGATCAAGATCATAGTTAATGATGATGTTAGTCAACTTTGTATAAAAGTCCTTTTCTTTTAAGCGTTATATGATAATGTATATAACGAATTTTCATTTACATTGCTTTTGCTAATTTATAGCAGCCAGTATTCATTACTGGCTTTTTTTATGGGGAAAATGTAGGCGAACGCCTGAATTGAGTACGTAGCTATACCGTAAATACTCTAGATAGAATTACTGTGATTTCTCACACAATGACACAATGGCAGTGCGTAGTTCTGGTGTATCACTGGTGATCAATTGATGATGTTCAGAGAATTTTCCACCTTGAACACTGACGCTAGCAACAAACGGTAACTTATCACCTTTCTCACTGATTTGATAAAAACCACAGACTCGGTAGCTTTCACCTTCTTTAAATTCGCTTTTCAGGACAATTTTGACATCCTCAAAAGTCAGAGGACTACCTGAACTTAACTTATTCTCGATAAGCTTTTCAGCTTGCTTAGTGACATCACTGTCACCGATCGTTGTATAAAACTGATAAGCAAATGCGCCTAACGCCAGTAAAATCACTATCAGTAGCTTACTTTTTATACGTTTCAATCTCAAATCCTTCTCATACTACACTTATGGGCTTATCGATTATGTTAACACCTTTACCCCATCAATAATAAGTATCTCGATATTCATGCCGCACAAAAAGTTCTATTTAATTGACAGAATAAAAATAAATTTATTTTACATTTAAAATTCTATAGCTTATATAATATTGTCTTTCAAACATTAGAATAATACCAATATTTATTTAACAAATTTTTATCAGTGTGAAGAAATAATGAATAACTGTGTTTTAAATATGAAACTCCCCTATATTTAAGTAAATAAGATTGAAATAAAAAACCACAGTGGCAACCTGATAATAAATAAAGAGGAGAATCAAAATGAAAAATTTAAAATCACTTATTTTAGTCGGCAGCTTATTAGCAGTGAGTTTCTCTACATTTGCTTATCACGGTAATGGTTATCACCGAAATGGCAATGGAACTTGGTGTAACGGATCCAGTCAATCTCAGTATGACAGGCCCTGTGATGGTACTTACCGTGGGCAATATATGGGACGCCATCAAGGAATGATGCAATACTCCACAGCTGTACAAACCACTCAACCAGAAGAGGCGTTAAAGAAAATCACAGCGGAAGTACCAAAGGGTGAGAATAATAAAAAATATATGGTGAAAGTGGCAGTGATTGAAATTTCACCTAGCTTAGCGACACAAGAAGCTCAATAAATTTCACTCTGAATAATAATAGCCAGTAATATCTTTAATAATGCTGGCTATTACATATTAACTAAAATTTAGCTATTTATACCTATTGGTAAATATCCTTGCCATAATGGTTGATATCTATTTCCATTCTCATTTTTATTTAGGTGAATATAATATTCACCAATTTTTTGTAGTAATAAACAATCATCAACATCTTTTAAATTATCTTTATGCTGTTGCTGGCTATTCACTAAGAGTTGGCTAATTGCTTTTTGTTTAGCTTCTTGGGCATTTTTTGCCACAAAGAGATCAAACTCATGCAGCTCCGCAAGTGTTGATGAAATATATCCACCTACATTAATAAAATAGAGTCTGTATTCACTTTCTGATGGTTCTTTGCTCAAACTGATGTCGAACCCATCTGCCCAATTGATATCTGCATACCCATCCACATGAATTTTATCTTTATCCCCAAACCATGCATCTCGCAATAGTGGCCAAGCTTCTTTTGGTGTGTTGACTGCCGCAAACTGAACATCGTGCACCTCAATATTGGATTTTCCGGCATTACCACCAACATAAAACATAAATAGCTTCATTATTGTCTCTCTGTGATTAGTTATCGTTATACATAACAATATACAACCATATCAATTCAATTTGCAATAATTAACACCGTTCCCTAAAATTAAAAATAATCAAAATTACTATTTATAATCAATCAATTAGAGAGATTTGAAAATTATCTCCGTTTCAAATCAGCCTTTTGAAACATAACAAAATGAATAAAAAATCACTTTAACTATATATTTATTTACAACTGAATTATTTCGAGTAATCTAATCACACAAGATAAATATATTTCAGGGACTCATTATGGATCGTCGTTCTTTTCTAAAATCAAGCTCACTTGTTGCAGGTGGATTAGCACTAAATTCAGTTTTAAATCAAGCAAGTGCAAATACTAGCGCACTTGTTAAACCAAATGCCCAACATCCTTTATTACTCAATTTCAATGAGAACTCATTGGGAATGTCACCCAGTGCACAAAAAGCGGTTATTGAAGCTTTACCCGGTTCATTCCGCTACCCTGATGACGCACGCTCTGAGCTTATTGGCAATATTGGCACACTGCATAGCCTAGACAGCAAGAATGTGACCCTCGGAAATGGTTCGTCAGAAACCATTCAGGCGGCTGTCGCCATGCTCGCAAATAAAGCAAGAAAAGATGGCATAAAAATTCAACTTGTCACCCCAGATCCAACATTTAACTATGCTGAACTTTATGCTCTCCCACTCGGTGTAGAAATTACTAAAGTTCCATTAAAATCGGACTTGAGTTTTGACCTGAAAAAAATGGAGCAAATCGCCAATGATTACGATGGTTTATCCATTATATATATCTGTAATCCAAACAACCCAACGGCGATGATAACTCCGCATAGCCCACTCGATAACTGGATGAAAAAAGCTTCAGATAAACAGTTTTTTATTGTTGATGAAGCCTACGCGGAATTTGTTGAAGATCCACAGTTTGTAAGCGCAATTGAATTAGTCAAAGCAGGACAAAAAAACCTAATAGTGACACGGACTTTCTCGAAAATTTACGCATTAGCTGGCCTACGAGTGGGATACGGCATTGCAACCCCTGAAATCATTGAAGCGGTTGATGAGTTTATCTCGATTGATAACACCAATACTGCCGGTGCTGTCGCTGCCATTGCATCATTGAAAGATAAGAAATTCCTGGAATATAGCCTTAAATCTAACAATCTTTCACGTAAAATCGTTGAAACTGCGCTTAATGAATTAGGCTTAGAGTATGCGCCATCACAAGCTAACTTTATTTTCCACAAAGTAAAAGGTGATGTGAAAACTTATAAACAGCGTATGAAAGAGGCCAATATTATGGTTGGCAGAGAATTTCCACCTGTTATGGGTTGGAACCGCTTAACCTTAGGTACCCCACAAGAAATGGAGCAGTTCGTTGCGGTACTTAAAGAGTTTCGTCAAAAAGGTTGGGTGTAAGTAAAAATCCCATTATTTATTAAGCATCTTCTACTTTCTATAAAGTAGAAGATGCTGTTCACTAAAAAGGACCTTTAAAAATAAAAAATGCGCCTGCAAAAATAAGAATAAAGCCAATGATATGGTTTATTGTAAAACTCTCACCTAGATAAAGCACAGAAAACCCAGCGAATACGCATAACGTAATCACTTCTTGCATCGTCTTCAATTCAGCGGCGCTGTAATATTGGTGCCCTAAGCGATTTGCAGGTACCGCGAAACAGTATTCTACAAATGCAATCAACCAACTAAAGAATATGACTATATATAATGGCTTATTCGTAAATTTTAAATGTCCATACCAAGCGAACATCATAAATACATTGGAAATAACCAATAAGATAACAGGATAGAATTTTGCTAGCATGATAAGCCAATGGCGAGTTCAAATATGCATATATTATGCGAATAACACCCCTTAATTTCAATCATCTTCCCATACTTGTTCATTATTGCTTTCACATATAACCAACCAAATAGCTTGCATTATTTCCCAACATGGAAATTAATTGTACTTATTGGTACATTTTTATTTACTTTAATCTTACAGTGACTACAATGACCTCAATTAATGTATGCATAGGTACACTTTATGACGGATTTTATTACTGCAAACCAAAAGGCATGGGATAAACAAGCGGCATCTCAACAACCTTGGTCTACTCCGGTTGATAGCCAAACAATTGAAGAAGCAAAAAAAGGAAATTGGGAAATTCATCTAACGCCAACCCCATTAAATAAAGCTTGGCTTGGTGACGTAAAAGGGAAAAAAATTCTCTGTTTAGCTTCTGCTGGTGGGCAGCAAGCGCCAATATTGGCTGCTGTGGGCGCTATCGTGACAGTATTTGATTTGTCAGAAAAACAGTTAGCGCAAGATAGTATGGTGGCTAAGAGGGATAATCTAGCACTGACAACAGTTCAAGGTGATATGCGTTATCTCCCTATGTTTGAAGACAATTCATTTGATATTATTTTTCACCCAATTTCAAACTTATACATTCCCGATGTTAATCCTGTATGGCAAGAATGCTTTCGGGTACTTAAACCGCAAGGTCGATTGCTCTCAAGCTTTTTTAACCCTGTCGTATTTGTTGATGATAGAGATAAAAGTCCTACTGAAAATACAATTATTCGACCACGATATACCATGCCGTTTTCAGAATTAGATAACTTATCGCAGGAACAGGTGGCATCGAAACAAGCAAAGCAAGAAGCGTTTGTCTTTGGTCATTCACTGACGGACTTAATTGGTGGGCAAATACAGGCGGGCTTTAACATTGCAGGTTTTCAAGAAGATTGGCAGCCAAATCCTCGTTTTGTTATCGATAATTTCTTGCCAACATTCCTAGCTACATTGGCAATAAAACCATGAAATCATAAGGCAGAGTTGATAATACAAAGATCAATCTGCCTTTTAATTATTATGATTTATGACTCTCGATTGCAATAACGTTCCCAGATAGGGCCAAATTGTTCAACAGGAACAATGTCATCAACTTTTTCCACCAGTGGAATAGAAACCACTGTTTTACCTTCTTTGTTTTTATGTAAACGAACAATAAATCGTTTATATCCGTAAGGTAAACCATCTTCAAACCCAAAAACTTCACCACAATAGTAGCCAGTCTCATCGCCCTCTTCATTCTGATTCAGAACATGATATTTCACATTTTTGTATGTTGCGGCTGATGGATATACCAGAAAATCTTCAACGGCGCTTTTGACTTTACTCTCTGCGTCCATCTCTGTATCTGAAGAAACTTCTGTCATCACACCTGCTATGTAGGAACAGCCCGCGACTAATAATACTACAAGGACTCTTAGTAACATTTTTCTCTATAGAATGGCGAATTAGAACACACTAAGTATTATTATAAATCGTCTAAAAAATAATTCGAGTGCAAATCTAACACAGAAATGTTGTATAAAAATTTAAGTGTTGAAAAACGCATATTTCATTCAATTTACTCAACAAAGAAGTTAAAACAATAGATTTCACTGTGCAAGTTGCCAGAAATACACTAAAACAGCTGCGGTAATTATCCAAATCAACGTCGCTAAACTTAAACAAATCCACGGTGTTAATTTGGTTGCAAAGACATAAACAGTGATTAAATACATTGCATAAGGGATTAGTGACCATAAACCAAATAATGCTGTTTTTCTTAATGCCTCCGCACCTTGCTCCTGAACCACGATCACATGGGCAATTAATGCAAAAGTAGGAAACAAAGGAACCAATCCCGCAATATAATAAATTTTGCTACGCGAGAGGATCGCGATAACTAAAACAGCGAGTGCACCAAACAAGCATTTTACCAATAACGAAATCATAGCAAACTCAATAGGGTTAAGAGTATTTGTATTGATTATCACTCTAAAGCACCCGCATTGACTAGTTCGCTTTCATAAACAACCCTTTCCCGATCACATATTTAAACATGTGATTTTTTACACCCTATATGTTTATCGATGGTTGAATATTTTTTGCCATTATTCTGATATAACCTCTTTGTATAATGAAACAACTAAAGAGATAAAAATGACAATAAAAATTTCTGTACTCGTTGATAACAACACCCTGATTGACAGTTATTTTTGTGGCGAACCCGCAGTTTGCTATCACATTGAAGCTGACGGTAAAAAAATCCTATTTGATACTGGCTATTCCGATGTTTTCATTAACAATGCCAATATCCTCAATATCGACCTTGCTCAAATTACTGACCTCGTTTTATCCCATGGTCATAATGACCACACATGGGGAATTAATCACCTTATTCAATATTTAGATCGCCGAAATGTTGAATCCCAGCAATCCAAAAAATTGATTTATCATCCGGACGCTTTGCAACCTAAAAGTTATCACTCAAAAGTTATTGGCGCGAATACCCCTAAGAATGTTTTAACCGCCTACTTTGATACAGTTGAAACTAAAGGTTCTTACTCTGTTTCTGAGAATGTCATTTTCTTAGGTGAGATCCCAAGAAATAACACGTTTGAAGGAAAAGAGCCGGTAGGTAAAACTATCGATGAACATAATAACAGTGTTGATGATTATGTACTGGATGACAGCGCCCTTGCGATTAAAACCTCTGAGGGGCTGATTGTTATTACGGGATGCTCACACTCAGGGATCTGTAACATTGTCGAGCATGCTAAGCGAGTCACTAAAATAGACAAAATTGTGACTGTCATCGGTGGATTTCATTTACAAAAAGCATCCGATGAGCTGTTAAACCAAACCAGTGAGTATTTTAAAAAACAGAATTTATTGCAGATCCACCCATGCCATTGCACGGACTTGGCTGCTAAAATTCATTTGGCAAAACACGCCCCTGTACAAGAAGTTGGAACCGGTATGCAACTCACTTATCCTGCATAAAATAGCACTTAATCATGTAGCTAATTACAATAACCCCTATATTAGCTACATGGCTTCATGTTGATTGCCTTTATAAATATATTTATGTTCTAGAGCCCAAATCATTATCGTGTTTTGAGCCAGATAACATTCTCGTCAGCTCTTCACATCGAATAATTTTTCCATCCATCAAATGAAAGCAAGCAAATACTTCAAATTCACTCACCGTGCCCTCTTTTTTTATTGCTTTCGCAATATGTTGCGTATGAACACAATTTTCACCTTCTGCAATTGACTTAATTTCTATCGTAATGCTCTCGGTGGCTTCTTTTAAAACCTGCATATGCGCGTAGAACTCAGAAAAATTAATCTGTTTTCCGTCAACTACTTGCACATAATCCGATGAGAAAAATTGCTTAATTATAGCTAACTCTCCAATTTGTTTACCAAGAACCGCTTTTAATGCCTGCTCCACAAATACCATCTTATTCATGACTATTTCCCAATATAATATTAATTTTGCATTTCTTAATGTTATATTCGGTCAAATCACATGACTTTCAATCACTCTGTCTTTTATTGGATAAAAATAATTCTTATTTACATTACGTAAATCTATTCATCTAATTCTTATCATCAAAATAAACTTATTGAATTTCATAAGTAAAAAGACTACAACATAGAGTAATAGAAAAAGAATTCTTTTAAGGAATAACATGAAACTGTTTAAATCTATTTGGCAGTTTTTTGGTGTTTATCAAACGCCCGCGGTTCGCTTAACTCATTGCATGATATTTTTATTGGTCATTGGGCAAATTATCATCAGCAATTGGATGTCTGTCAGTAAAAGTGGCGTAATCCCAACAAGTGGGCTTACGTATTATTTTACTTGGCTACACATTATCATTGGGTTTTGTTTATTATTTTTAGCGGTTATTCTCATTTTTGTCTGTCTCTCAAATCGAGGATTTCGATATTTCTATCCTTATTTATGGGGGGATCTCACTCAGATAAAAAACGATATCAGAAGCTTATTTAATTTAAAGCTTCCTGACAGCTCACCTAAAGGGTTAGCAACAAGTGTCCAAGGGCTTGGACTGGGTGCATTGGCGCTAGTTATCCTTTCTGGTGTAACTTGGTTTATTTTATGGTGGCAAAACTCATCATTAGCCCCTGAAGCAAGAAATATTCATAAAACACTCACAGGACTAATCGAAGTTTATATTGTGGGACATGGTCTTATGGGCTTATTGCATTTTATCCTATGGAGAAAAACACCCCATTAACCTACAACTAATAGAATGAAGCATCCGTCGTACTATGTTTCTTCAATGTAATTTGCTTTCCATCCGAAATAAGTGTCAATACAAATTGGCACTTATGCGACACGCCCTGCTGGTTATACTCACATTGAGTATCAACAGTTAGCACAGACTGATCGAGCACTTTAACTTCTAGAATAAGATCATACGGCTTAGTTTCATCACTCGTATACCTTACGGAAATCTCTGAAAACAATTTATTATCATTATAATAGGAAACATTGTATGAGCGATTATTTTCATCATAGTGGAACGCACTGAGCTTGGTTTTAGGTTCCGCGACCCATGAGCTATTAATGAAACCATCGGCATTATACTGGTAGGTTAATTTCCCATCGGAGTCTTTTTTAGATAGAATTAAACAATTATTTCCAATTTCCATTTCTACTGGTCCATTAGAATCTTGACCAATCAATTTATTCTTCTCACGTTTAACAGAAAGCTCATTATGTACACTATTAATATACTCATCTTTTGTACGAGTCATGCTAAAGCTTTCAATACAGCCATCCTTTGCTATTTTCAAATCTGACTCATAGTTTATAGAACCATCTTTATTATAAACGACAGATTTAACATGCTTAACATTGCCTTTTACTGGATTAAAATCATACAGTTGAGCCATATTAAAAACAACCGGGTTATATTTATCCATAGGGACTGCACCGGCCTGAAATGGTAAAAAAAATGTTGTTATGCTGGAAGCCAGTGATAAGAACTTAATATTCATGCTGTCCTCTAATTTTTATATTTATTCTGATAGTTAAATTACTATTTATTTTAATGAACTTGAAATTTTATACGTAAAAACACCACCAGAAGGATGCGCCTAATTTTACTGTGCTTACCTTTAAAGTTAAAGGTTAGATTACCTCACTGAGCTCAAGAAATTTAGAGCTTAGATGCACTACCATACAAATACTCTCGGTCATACTATCTTTATCTCTAACATAAAACTATTTCCATTTAAGTCATACATTTTTAAAATAGGAAAAAACCAGCACAATCTTTTAGCAAAGTGAAATAAGCTGCTAGAATTAATGTAAAGTTTCGCAAGCATGCCTGTTTTTAACAGATTATCTCATGGGAGATGGATTAATTTATTGAGAGTTATCTTACTGTTATCTTGAAATATACAGATAATGCTGATTTACACAAATTTAAGTTCTACCTATACTCACCACTCAATTTTTCGTCAAGGAATAAACATGAATTGGTATTTAGAAGTCATCAAAAATAACTATGCTAATTTCGAAGGTCGTGCTAGACGTAAAGAGTATTGGATGTTTACTCTTATTAACATGATCATCATTATGGTTCTATATGCATTGATCATTTCATCTGTTGATTACACAACAGGCGAAATGGGTGGATTAGGAATGATCGCTGGAATTTTATTAGGGATCTATGCGTTAGCCACTATCGTCCCTTCCATTGCTGTATCTGTACGTCGCTTACATGATACTGAAAAATCAGGCTGGTGGTATTTAATCTCATTTATCCCATTTGGTGCGATCGTTTTACTCGTCTTCATGTGCTTAGAGGGTACTAAAGGCGACAACCGTTTTGGCGCAGATCCAAAAGCATAAAAATAGTGCCCCTTATTATGTAAGGGGCTTATTTAACCGTCTTTTAAAACTCTCTTCATAGCATCTTTAATCTATTTACTTCAATCCATTAGCTGCTAGTAAAATACAGTTTCCGTAACACTTCTTTTAGGTAACTTTATTGTTTTTCCATTTGATACGATTGTGAGTATAAAATTGCATTTGTGTGCAATATTTTGCTTGTCATAATCACATTTAGAATCAACAACTAAGATAGGCAGTTCAAGTGCCTTAATTTCCATTTGAAGATCAAATGGCTTTGTTACGTCTTTGCCGTAGCTAATGATACTTTCCGAGAACACAATATTATCTTTATAATATTTTATCGTCTCAGGAAGGTTATTCTTGTTATACGTGTTTTCGCTGTATTGAACTTTAGGCTCTGCACTCATTGAGCCTATAATTATCCCATCATTATTGTACTGATATATTAACTTTCCATTACTATCAGTTCTTGAAATAATCAAACAATTCTCTGCCACTTCCATTTCAACAGGTCCATTTGCATCTGAACCCACTAATTTATTTTTGTCTCGTTTGATTGAAAGCCAGTTATCAATGCTATTTAAATACTCATCTTTTTTTTGTTTCATCGTGAAGCTATCAACACAACCATCACGACCAACCCTTAATGCAGACTGATAATTAATGGTTTCATCCTCATTATAAACAAAGGTATTCAGTTCTTTGATATTGCCTTTAACTGGATTAAAATCATAGAGTTGAGCAAAATTAAAAACGATCGGGTTATACTCATTTTTTTGAAATGCTGCAGATTGAAAAGAGACGGTAAATAATGCCAATTGAACAATTGAAGCTAAGTATTTGTTATTCATATAATTCTATACCTCAGAATTGCTAATTTGCTGTGTTCTAAACTTTATAACGATTCTTTTCTAATTTTTATTTACTTCATTAATTTCACTACAAATAATTCTTATCATATTAACATTTATCAAACTAACTTCCAGCGCCATTTCCTTATGCAAAAGTAAGTACAAACACTTATTCATTAAATGTCTTCACATTGCATTAAGATAATCTTTAGATAATAGGATTCATACCTATTTGATTGTTTAGAATTAATAAAAGACTGCACTAGGCAGCTGTAAATACAAGGCTAAATACTATTAATTAATATATATTTTAACCCTTTTAAGTTTTCCAAATTTTGGTTATGCGACCTATAGTCTAATGAAATTAATTTATGCATTTTTGAGAGAAAAACCCGAAAAAAACGGGAGTTTTTAGGCTCCCGTTATTAATCACACTACGTAATAAATTACATGTGTTTAATGATTGCGTCGCCGAATTCGCTACATTTCAGTAATTTAGCGCCTTCTAATTGACGTTCGAAATCGTAAGTTACAGTCTTAGCCGCGATTGCGCCTTCCATACCTTTAACGATTAAGTCTGCCGCTTCAACCCAACCCATGTGGCGCAGCAGTATATAGATACATTAATCATAACCATCTGATATTTATCATATTACTATAAATATTTTATCTTTTTCATGATAAAAACAGAGAGTTTTAAGTCATTGATAACATAAATGATTAATTTAGTTTTGATAACTGCTATTTCTCAAACATTGAGTGGAAATTAATCGATTTTAACACAATTAACCCATCACAATAATCGTCTTTTCTAATCGCTTAAATTATCTTTGCTTTAATTAGACAGCTAAACTCGAGTGTCTGGTTTGAACAATAAGCGGACGTTCATAATTATCCCTGTTCAGGAATGCATGGTTAGCGCGACCGCTAATGCATTTTTAGGTAACAACCTACTTTATATAGGCTCTTGCGTTGCTAATAAGCGGAACCGACGAAAACATATGCTATCAAACATCACTTCACCATCAGGTTGAAAACCCAACCGTAAAATAGTTTTAATTTTTACCCTACTCAAGGGCAGTAAAATAGTGATGCTTTCTAGTTTCATCTCACAGAAAGCACGTCTGATAATTTCGTCATAGATTATTTTACCAGCCCCCCAATAATCTGGGTGAAGCACCAGGGCAAGGTCTGCATCACCGTCTTCATATTGTAATCCCCCCCACCCAGCAAAATGCTCATTAATCATAATTGCCCACGGGCCATAACCATGTTCTTTCCATTGAGCATCTTTTTGTGCCACCCATTCTATACACTTTTGGTAGTTAAAATCGGGGCTTCCCAATGGCATGTGCCGTAATACATCAGGATGGTTATTGAGCGTAATAATATTGCTAACATTGACCTCTGTTAGTCTTTTAAATTCTAAAATCAAATACGGATCCCTTATGAAAAAATGCATGAATAAAATAATTCTACTGACATTATCATAACGTTATGGTTCTAATGATACTTTCATGACCTATTCAGCAAAGAATTGGGATAGTAGAACTTATCACATCTATCAAGATAAGCTATTAGAACACTTCTGATGATATTTCTTCTAAGAAATAAATCATATTCACTGCTGCGCTCCATTACATCGGACTTTTTTAATTATTTACAGCGTCCGTTTGAATTTCCGCTCATGGCACAAAGCTGATGGAGACCAAAACTTAAAGGTTTACACTGAATAAGTACCTTATTATAACTTTTTTAGAACAACATTATCTTGTGTTAAGGGGATCAGATATCGCTTCGCATCATTTTCCATGACGCAGCAGTATATAGCTATATTAATCATCTGATATTTATGACATTATCATTAATATTCTATCTTTTACATAGCAAAAATAGAGGTTTTTAAGTTATTGATAATATTAGAAATTAATTCGTTCATCTAGAATCCATTAAATCAATTGCAATGGCATATATGGTAATCATTTGTTTCTCTTGCTCACTTTCTTTTTGCTCTTTTAAGATCGCAGATATGCGCTCTCCAGTAATGTTATGCTTTGACTCATTTAGCAACATAACAGCCCGACCAACTACTTGGCATATTCGCATATAAATTACATCTTTATCCGTATCCATAATCACCTCTGAGTATTCTCTCAACAGTATCACTTAGTTAACGTAATTCCCAGATAAGATTTGTATAGTTTTACTATAATTAATTTTTCTGTAAAAAATTTAATGAATTCATTTAATATTTTTCATATTCAAACATTTTCTGATTTTTAGTTCATTAATTATTTTACTTGTTTAGATCAACTTTCCTACCATAGCTTATCATTAAGCTAATTATTTATTTTATAATAAAATCATTCTTTGGGCTTTAACCTATCAGCATTGGAAACATATAGAGCAAAAATAAGTACTAATATTGATACGGAGTAAATAATAAAGAGTTGTGGATCTTTATGCTCAACCACTATTAACCTAATTACTGCAGTAATTGCAATATAGATAAAATACTGTAATGGAAAATGATAGTTAGATTGAAAATATTTAATAATCAATGCAATGAACTCAAAGTATAAAAAATAAACAATAAGGCCATCTACTAATAAATAAATTGATATGGAATCATTAGCTGTAAATAATAACCCTGCTAATACAACAGTTTCTTTTATTAAAAAGGCTATTAATATAACAGCAAGTAAAAGTAATGCGGCACTACTAATCCACTGCAATATTCTACAAATCAATTTGGATTGACTTAGTCCTGACATGATACACCCACAGGATATTAATCCTTTGATATTAAATAGTAATATCATTAATTAAGGAAATGGACCACCATCGAGGCATCGAACCTCGACTCTTAGACTTAATAAGGCTAAATACTCTTCCAGTTGAGTTAATGGTGGGAAAAAATCATTTAAATAAATTAACTACATATGAAGTAATCAAAATTAATATCCCTACTAATATAATTACTACAAATATATTTCCTGAATATATAACAATACGTCGATAAAGAGGAAACCAGTTCACAGAATACACCTTATGAGTTAATTGTTAGAAAACACATACCCATTACCAAGCTTATTTAATGATGGCGTATCAAAGAAATAAATTGCACCAAGGATCGCTATAGTTAACACAGCCAAAATGAGTATGTTCTTATAAATAGTTACAACTAAACACTGAACTGTTTGCTTTTTCATTAGTATACCTTGGGTAAATATCCCTTGGATACCACATTTATTTTTAGATAAAAGCTTGCGGATGCAAGATTTGCTATTCATAGCAATGAGGTATAATTATTCCTTAACCTTAACACATCCATTTAAATAAATACGATTTAAATAAAAAAACCTCGTTGTAACGAGGTTTTAAGTGCTATTGAAATTTTAATCAGCAAACTTTTGCTTTCATTGAGCTTTTGCAAAAAATGCATTTAGCCCCATGTGGATTATTTACTGAAATATCAAACTGTGAGGTTCTATATTGAGATCCACTACAGCAAGGACATTTAAAGTACAGATAGATTTTTATAGTGTCTTTAAAGCGCCACCACTTGTCCTGCAGCAGGACCTTTTGCACCATTTTCAATGATGAATGAAACTTGCTGACCTTCAATTAAAGATTTGAAGTTATCACTCTGAATTGCAGAGAAATGAACAAATACATCTTTAGAGCCATCAGCTGGAGTAATGAAACCAAAACCTTTATCGTCGTTAAACCATTTTACTGAACCAGTCATTGTATTAGACATAGAATTTCCTTTAATTTTTTAAGTTTGCCACAAGGCATATTAGGTTTGTTTTTTATTTTTACTTATGGGAATTAATTAGAAGGAATTCGCAATGAAGGGTATCTTAGATAACGCTAAATGGTGAACGACTTTAAACTGACTAGCATAAATAGGCCTGTACTTCCAAACCAGTTAAACCATTAGGCCACACAAACACAATAATAGCAAATTTTATATTTCACTCCTTTTTCAGAAAAGCTTACTATTGATAGTATAAATGCAAATTAAAAAGCCATATTTAGCGATTTATTTGAATTCGTTATACCACTATTTATACAGCTAGAGCATATTTTTACAACTTCATAACCTGATTTTTTAGCCATTTTAATTGCTTGCATAGCATTTAAAAAGTTACCCAGATAAAATCTATTTACAGCTATAGGCATATTCTTACATCCAATCTTATGCATTTTATAACTACCCTGTGGTTCCATCATTGTCTGAATGTAATAGTTCATTTTTTCTCCATTAAGCTATACGAGAGGAAGCACACTAACAATCCCCATAATCGATGGTTTTAAACCTCTACACTTAGTTTTCAGAGGCTAAATACCTTTTATTTCCGTGATCTGCAGAATAGTCTTACATCCAGTATACAAGTGAAAATGCAGCTAACAGTAATACAACTATTATTAAAGCATTTCCTGTAAGTGATAAAATGTTTCGGTACAATGTAGATAAATTCATAGGTAGTCCCTTAGGAATTACTTCCCTTGGATACCGCATCTATTTGTTAGATAAAAGCTTGCGAAAGCAAGATTTGCTTTATAGCAATGAGGTATGATTATTTAATGTACTATAACACACTATCTATACATTAACTTAATTAATAATTTTATAAATAAAAACATTAAGTTAGGAAGCATTTCATTTAAAAACTTTAATAATTAAAATGCTTACTCACTATACATACAATTGATAACAATTTTTTATTATCTTTTTACTTTTAGCTAATCTTATTTTTAGAAAATAAATTCTATATTTATATTTTATTCATGCGTTTAATAATAACTTAACTTATTGATTCATAGCTATTTAAATGGCATTAACCCTTGGTTTTATGTCATTTTCAACTATCATTTAACCTCTTGATTTAACGATATTCTTTAAATGGTTTTGGGGAAGTCATTTTCTTAGCCATAAGATAAATTTTACCTTATTTCTTGATCTCCATTAATATTTTACTGTATATAATCACAGTTATAATTTAACTGTTTTTATATACAGCGCTTTATGCAAGGAGAATGTACGATGGTTACTATTAAAGTTCGCTTCGCTGCAAGCATGAAAGGTAAATTACCTGTGGGGACTTTCGACGCATTGAGAAATGAGATCACAAAAAGATTGACCCCAAAATACCCTGATTTAAATATCGATATTAGTTGGGGATCTCAAGCTAATGTTTCTATTGATGGCCTTGGTAAGAACGAAAAGAAAACCTACATTGAAGAAACGCTGGAAGAAATTTGGAATGATGGAGATTGGATGCCTGAAACCCAAGAAGCCGAAGTGGAATATTTTGATAAGTGATCTAGATGCGCCAACCACTCGAGCTGGCGCACCTTAGTTATTCCCCTTCTAGTTTACTTGCTTGTTCTTGTTTAGATTCTTCCTCTAATCTCTCAGCTTCCTCACGCGCAGCTTTTTCAGCCTCTTCTTTCGCTACCCGTTCCGCTTCAATTTTCGCTAATCGCTCTGCTTCAGCTAGCTTCTGATTGTAGATAGAATCACTTGGCATATTCACACGAACATCAATCCAGTGACCATTTGGGATGTCGCAATAGTCATAGTCTTCACGCTCAACATCATTCTCATCGAGAAACTCTGGATAAGTCATTAAGCGCTGAGCTTCGAGTCGAGGATGAAGAGTGTGCTTTCTATAGCGGGTTTCAATGATGATGTCACCATCGGGTAGCACGTCAAAGTCAGCCCACACTAGAGGTAAATTGTTAATCCCATTCGGTACCACTAAGCCACCATGAATACCGCCCCATGATGCGTCAGAGTTCATACCGAGAGTGCCTTTGAGCTTATAGCGCCCGGTACCGAGTTTTTCTAGCTCTACACCTTCTGATTCATCGTTTAGTTCGACATGGTCTGAATAAACTTTAATGATTGGCGAGGCTGCTTTTAAGTTTCCGTTTGCATCTTTAGTGGTGTTTGCCGTGCCATATAGAAGATTCGTTTTGTACGTTGTTGTATTAGCTGTAATGCCAGCACTAGCCTTAACAATGCCAGTATATATATCAACCCCGATGTTAGCGAAAGTGTCACCCGTTTTAAACATAAGATTTGGGCAGTATCTAAATGTCCAATCGTTAGCAGCTTCTGTTCTCCATATCGTAGACGCATTTGCTCTGAAATGTTCAGTGACACTGGCTGTAGTCCAGTTCCATGCGACGCCCTCCCCCTTGCCGCCCCAGCCAAAATCTCCAACTTGCATCAAAGTACCACTCTTGTTTGGAACCCCTATCACCGCGATGTTGGTGTTGTTCGCTTCTCTATGAATTATGTTAAAAGTATTTGGAAAAGTTTTCGGAGCTGTTTCTAAAGATATATAAGACCCGTCTGCTCTAATCAGGTTCATTCTAGGGTAGTCACCAGAACCAGTAACTTTAATTGTATCCCTACTTTCAACCCAACCACGGTTGTCAGCTGTCGCAAGCATTTTTACATTTGCAATATAATAGGCAGATTGCACCCCGTTATTTACAGGAACAAGAGTTGCATCCGTTACATGCTGGGATATTTCAATATCCCCTTGTGTATTGGCTAAGCATGTGTAGTTGGTATAGTTACCAGCTCTCAACCATATCTCAGCTTTATACGCATTAACTTGTTTTATCAGCACTGGAGCAATGGTCGTACTACCGATGTCAAAATGACCAGTACAGAAGTAAGAACCGAGGATATTCTTTTCAGGTTTTTGTCCATTCCCAATAGTTAAATTGATAATACCAAAGTGTTGTTCATTCTCACTCCCTGCGCCAGATGATGAGTACCCAGAAGAAGATGTGTTTGTAACAAAAATTTGATAACGCTGAGCTTGGGAGGAAGCATCCCCAACCCCTATTGTACATATTTTAATAAAAGTAGCTCCACCACCAGATTGACCAGCAAACCAGCTTGCCGCCGCCCTAGCTTCGCCAGTAACACGATTAAGGGCTGCTAAGTCTCTACCTTGCCAAGTTAGCTTTCCGTCCTCTGTCAATACTAAAGCTGTTCCAGCGATGTCATTAACGAACGCAAGTCTATCCTTATCGTTAGGGGCGCCGATATACCCCCGGCGTTTCCCGTCCATCTTCTGAAAGCTCAAAAATAGCGCCTGATTTTCCGAGATATTTCTTAAATTTAGTGCGTCACTATTTTTCGTTATGGTGCCGCCAGTTTTATCGAGCTTGTTATCCATTTGTTTTTTCAGCTCAACAAGACTCTCAAGCCTTACTGTTTCCCCAGTCGGTGTTTTGACTTCAACAATGCCGTCTTGCGTTAACCATGCATCCATGTTGCGCAAGAAATACTGGATATACTGCTGATTCGCTAGCATCTTGCGGACACCATCGCTCATGCTGTCCAGAACGAATGTCGCAATCTGATACTTCGCAGCAGTGGCTGCAATCGGTACCGGATAAGTGAGGTTAATCTCTGTATCTGAATTCACGGATAGCACGGTGTTCATGTACACAACATTATTGATGAGATAAGAAATAGGACAGCCTTCGGAGATACCGGCTAAGTTATCTTTCCAGCGCGTTCCGGTACCTTTTATTTTTGTTTGTCCTGCCGTGGTTGCGATTGTGCCTGTTTGATAAATCATGGTTATCCCTATTTCTTTAAGCAATCTTGCTGTTTAAATTCAAAATTTCCGTTATTTTTTGTGGCCGTAAACATGCCATCACATGGGTTATGACTCACCGTTACTGGCGATTTGCAGGCAACAATAAGCGCAACGATCCCTACGAGAATCGCATAGTTGATTTTTTTCATTGGATTACCTTATGGGAATGGGAAGTAGTCTGCTGCGTCTAGAAAAATAGCCGGGAGTGCCGTTCTCGCTACTGTATAATCACCGTGATGACCACGATCTTGTAATGTGCTCGTCAGTAATAAGCCAACCTCAGACTCACCAATATTCCCTATATTGAGGTCCCGCCACCATCCCAAACCTCCATTGCTTGAAAAAACTTCTCCCACCACTGTCGGCGTATACATAGGACGACGTATATCATCAATACTTATGCCACTATTGATTGGGATCTGATTTGAAGGGAGCGTAATCGGTCGGGTCATTACGCCCATTTGTGAGTTAAAAGTCACCTTTTTCTCGTTGATGTTGCGAATTTTAAGCCCAAACCCCGGAGTATCGAGTTGCTCACTAGGTACGTTGGTAAACGCAATCACCCAATACCACGCTGAAGAATAATCAGTAATACCGGTACTGTTCCTATTACGGCTCACATATCTCCACCACTTAAGCTCCTCCCAACTGGTTACGTTAGAAGCCTCAAGCCGAATGAATGATTTATTATCATCGGTGTAAAAAAAGAAAATAGCATTCTCTATCGTCAATCCCGGAAATACTTTGCCTATATCAAAAAACTTATCGATATACACTTTTGCTTTATGAGTTGCGTAGGCATAACCCAATGGTGGTGTCTTTTCAAGAAAAATAGAACTTCCCGATACTTTTAAACCGAAGCCACTGGTCACTTTTTGAGATTCAGCGGTAGGAAAGGCGATGATTTTTACATAATTAAGGTCATAGTCATGCAGCCCCATAACCGTAATTTTTCGATTGCTGGTACTGTATATCATTTTATCTCTCGTCCCTGACACATATCTCCTATCCCCCACTTGCCTGAAAGTTACCTCGGCGGATCTAAATGATACAACCTGAAACCCGTAACCATCTGGCACCTCATTTGGACATGTCCATTTGTAGGTTAACCAACCTCCATCGGGAGTTATGCCATCACGCCGAGTCACATAGCGAGTCCATAGATTTGTGGCTGGCGCTGTTTTCTCATTGAAAATAAATTCGCTACCATCAAGATTTCTTATTTTTAGTCCATACAATTTATCAATCATAAGAACCATCCTAACTCAATGATGTATGTGTCCTTGTACTTGAAGTAATCACCCTTACTGTTTCGAATAACTGAGTAATCCCCTTCGTTGCTGTTCGTTTCAAAAACACCCGTGTTCATGTCGATACGCGTACCTGATTTGCCCGGTACATAGTTCTTAGAGCGCATATCGGTACCAACAATGATTTCTTGAATATACGCTTTCTCAATGAATGCATCTTTCACGAACATCTGACCGTTCTTCATGTACATAAATGTCTCAAAGCTACCATTAGCAGGGTTGATAAACGCAAAATTATTCGCCATAAAGCCAATGTATGTATCGACTTTTCCTGCTTTCACTTCCGCGCTAATCACCATACCTGCTTTGTAAAATTGCTTGTTGTACCAAACTCCTGCATTCACATCCCACGTTGCGTAGCCTTCACCTTTTGCAGTAAATTCGGTTGTCGCTTTGGTATTAACAATCGCCATCTGTTCATCAAGCTTTGACTGAACCTGCGTTTGTGATTCCGCAAACGACTTGTTTAATGACGCTATAGCCTGATCGTTTTTAACAACACCGGACTTCACTTCACCAATTGAGCTTTCTAATTCAGTGACTGATTTAGAAAATGCTTTATCTAGATCAGCAATGGCTTGGTCATTTTTGATAACCCCTGCTTTAACGCCATTTATTGACGCATTAACTTCAACAATAGATTGCGCCCATGCCAAATTTGCATCAGCAAACACACGGTCTAAGCGCTTAATTTGCGCCATCGACTGGCCATGCTTAGTGAATAAATCCTGCTGGACTTCAAACGTTGCAGCGCCGTTGATTAGGTTGGACTCAGAAAGCCAATAAAGCTGATCTTCCAGCCTCTTACCAGCTTCGGTCGTCATAAACTGCCCGCCCATTTCTTCGATGATATCCGAAGGCAATGCATTGGCTTGCCCAGCCGCTTCGACAAAGGGTGACTTTCCGTAACTATTGACCGTTCGAACATAAAACCAATAATCGGTACCCGCTTTTAAATTCTCTTTCGTCCAGAACTGCCCTTGCCCTAATCGATTTGATTTTGTTGTAACTTCCAAATCGTTAGTGTTGGCCAGCTTCTTGTCGCTGAACCAGAACTCAAACGTATAGCCATGTTGTGCTGATTCACCCGCGCGCGGAACGCACGTTAATGAGAACATTCCGCCGGTGACTTCGGCACTGACTGGCTTGGGTGGGGCTTGAATATCAAAATCAATAATGGCGGGTGCAGACATGGCGCCAGCGGCATTAATTGAACGAACTTCAGCGCGATACGATCCACGAACAAGCCCTGACAAATCGACTCTATCTTGCGGCACCTGAATTGATTGAACCACTTTTCCATCTTGTATAATGTTCACTGTATTGTAGCGAACATCTGCAGCAGCTGATTTCCAACTCAAATACCCTTGCACAATCTCACCGATGCTAACCGGTACGAAAGCAAGATTTAATGGTGGTGCAACACCGCCAGTAGGCAGCACGGTAAACGGTGGTCTAACAAATGGCTTGCCGATCACGTCTTCATAGATATAAGCACCGTCCTCCTCGAGGAGAATATCAACACCCTCCTGTGGGTGAAATTTCCATTCAGCGACACGAAACTCAAGGTTTTGAATGCCAATAT
Source organism: Providencia sp. JUb39 (assembly GCF_012272845.1). NCBI lineage: Bacteria > Pseudomonadati > Pseudomonadota > Gammaproteobacteria > Enterobacterales > Morganellaceae > Providencia > Providencia sp. JUb39. The sequence goes on from NZ_JAAWXD020000001.1 coordinate 2,393,709, forward strand.
GGGGAAGATTTAATAAAACAACCTCTCCTGGTCGGTAAGCGTAACCATCCATGTTCATGCGCAATTGAACACGGCGACCTGCACGCTTTTTCCGTAGATATAAATTAGAAAGCCTAGCTGCTTGGTATGGGCTAGTGACAAACCGGTAATCCATGTTCTCTTTGATTTCTAACCCATCTTCATCAATCCATTCTTCGATAATGACAGGCTCAAAGTCAGTTTTGATGTACAACTGTTCAGCATCAACAAACGTCCCATAAATCGCATTAGTGGCATCACGTAAAGCCAGTTCCGGCGTGATGTTAACGGTATCAATGATTTGATTCGGTTCAATGCGTAATACTGCAGGACCATTGTAAGCCTGCATTAAAATCCCGTGCTTTCCAGCTACATAGGTCGGCTCCGCTGCAATGCATTTGTGCATGTGATCGAGTATCGATGCTGGAGATTCAGAAAGTTCATAGGCCCCATTAATTGTGTAGCGTGGTTCGGCAACACCTTCTGGGCTAACGACTTGTTCGTCACACAGATCTGCAGCGACCTTAAATGACTCAAAATCAATATCAGCATCAGGCACACCAAGATAACTACGATAAAAATCGAGAACGACCAGCGCCCCATTGTTGCTCCAGATTGTTTTATTCGTGCGAGGATCGAATAGCTGCTTACCCCAAACCTCTACTTTGACGTTTGGCACACCGTACGGGAATTTTTCAGCATCGTATCTCAGTGTTAATCGTAACCATGCCAAACCATCCCCGATCATGTCCTCTTTCCATGATGGTGCATTCTTTAGCATGTATGGGTCACAATCAGTCCGGGAGTTATGAAACTCATAACCCGCTTTATCGCCGAAAACTCCTATCAAATCATCATTCAGCCAAATCTTGCCGATGTGATCAACTTTGTGTGCAGCAATGGCTAATGCCATAAATAGACGTTCATTTTCATCTTGTTCGCCGCGCTCTTCTTCTGCGAAAAACAATAAACCAGAACACACCGTTTTCCCCACAATAATAGTTTCTGATGCAACCGCAGAGCGTAGAATTTGTTTTCGTTCAGATTGGTCCCGATAGCTCATCGATGGCATTTTATCTTTGAAGATCATAGTACCAGCCGCTTGCACAGCAATACCCGCTACGATTAATGCTGTACCCAATCCACCTGTGGCAATGACCCCTGCAATCATCAACCCAGCAGAGACAATGTTAGTGACCGTCTTTCCCATTTACTCTACTCTCCATGCTTTGACTGGTTGATGATTAACTGGCATTGCTCCTGACTCGGTAACCGCCCAAACTTTATTTGCCCATATAACGCCAAGCGTCTTCCCATCATCGCCGTTAAACATGACGATATCGCCACGCATTGCTTGATTAACTGGAATTTCAAGAAAGTGATTTAAAAGCGCAGACTCAATATCACCGAACTCCGTTTTTAAAACACGCATTGCGCCGGTGCGAGTTTTATATCTTCCACGCACTTTTTCACAGGGATCAAAATCACAGAGCGCAATCACACAATCCGCAGCAAATAAGCAGCAATCGTGCTCACCCCATGAAAATGGCGTTTGTGTTGCTTTTTGTAAGGTTTCAGGGAGTCTGGTTGTCCAGTTAGGATGTCGCATTGCTGATCTCCGGGCATAAAAAAACCCGCCGAAGCGGGTTTATGGAATTCGAATAATTATTTTTTGCACATTTCTAATATGGCTTTATCTTGTTCAGCACTATTAGAAATAATTACAGATCCAACATCAATGTTATACCCATCTATTGCCACTGTGGATATAAACATTCTACTGCCAGCATACCCACCATATATGTTTTTGGAATTCACATACCCACACACAGTAACATTTTTTGATTTACCATTAGACTCATTTGAGTGAGATTCAAAATCTCTAAAAATTGCTGATGAAGGATCCGTCATTTTACTAGAAACTTTTTTCTCTACAGCTTCATATATGGATGACTGAGATACAGAAGCCTCTCGATAAATAAAAACAGCGACAACCACGCCAACTACAACTGCAGAGCTAATCATTAATTGTTTGTTCACTCGAATATCCTATACAGTTTTTTTTCAAGAGTAACGACAAATCACTTATAAATAAATGCTGGCGCATCTTTTTTGCTACCCCAATAGATAGCACGCTCCGCCATTTGTGCAACATAACGAAAAATACGATCACCCGTGTGCCTCTTTGTCCATGATTCATCGGTGAATCTATCAGGCAAACCTTGTGACCATCGCTCAAAGCGGTTTGATACCGTCACGGCAACTTCGTTATTATTACCCGTAGTCACACCAATATTTGATATTTGACCAGCGAACACAATTTCAGCTACAGCGGGTTTCCCATCACCACCTAAAGCCACCAGCATTAAACTGACATTTCTACCACGACTTCGCTCATTCATAACATCGGCAATTAAAAGTGAGTCAAAACCAGAAAGTGACAAGATAAGTTGTTGTGGGCTTGTGGTGTTACTTTCCGAAACTGTTTCTATGCTCCCCAAAGAACCCACGCCTAAATAGACTTCCCCCGCAATAATCAAATTGCCAATCCCGGTATGGGCTCTTGTTACCCCTGACTTCAAATCAAGTTTTGCAGCAATGACTAATTCAGCCCCATCATTAATTGCTTTGACCATGCTGTTAGAAAATGGATGATAAAGCATTAGAATAACGCCTCCTCAAACGTAATTGTTACATTAGAAAAGACGCCCGGTCTGTATTGAAAATTACCCTGATCATTGCTGGTTAATTTAAAAACTCCAAATGGACGCACAGTTTCTAATTTATCATTGGCTGCTGGAGAAACCCTTAACATAGGTGAAATAGGGATAACTGCATTCCCTTCTTTGTCACTAATGACATTATCAGTGACCATTTTCAACTCATTACCAACCGTCAAATAATCGCCTTTACGCAATATAATTGAACTAGCTATCCATCCTTTAGTTTGTAATATTTTACCTGTTTGATTGGCGGTACTTATTCTTGCTTCACCTTTTCCAATCAATCCTTGACGCAACCAATTACTAATTTTTACTCGGCCACTTTCACCATCAAGCGCCGCCATAAGAACCTCTAGATCGCGTGATAATTGCTCGGTAAGATTATTAAAGGTTAATGTGCAGCGCCAACGGCTACCAGGAAAGCGCACTGTTTGCACGCTTCCGGTAAAAACAGACGCAAATGATTTACTATTGCTGATTAATTGCCAGTTCATTGTTGCTGGCACAACGGCTTCTGGCCACTCTAATACCATGATTACCTCTCAAGGGATCCTCGGATTTTTCCTCTCGTCATAAAATCACGCTGTATTTTAGCTAAAGCGTCATCTGAACCTTGCTTTGCCCCCATCTTTGCAGCTTCTTGCATTGCATCATAAAGAGCCTGATCACCATTGCCAGTAACGTGGAATGTTTGATGAATAATAATACTTGGCGCGGCTGATTGTGCTTGCTCCAACCCTAGAACCCTAACGCCTAGCGAACCATCCCTTCCGCGAGTTAATGGCATAATCGCCTCTGGTCCAGCCTCACCCATTAACCCCATCCCAGGAACGCCACCCTTAGCAAAAGGAAATAACGTTGGAGATTTCACAATACTATTACGATGGGCGCTTAATCCAGGAGACTCATAAGTATTACCTTTGGCATTTGGTGTGGCTTTTAGTCCCATTGCATCACCAAAAGCGGTACCAGTAAAACCTGCTTTTAGAGCATTGAAGATCATCATCTGGAAGATCATTTTAGTAATTTCAGTCACTACTGATTGGGCAAAATCGGCAAAGTTTAATTTCCCTGTCGCAACGAAGTTAGCCAGCATACCTGACATGTCACTGAGGGCTGAATTACTAATAGATCGCATTTGGTCATAAACATTTTCAGCTGTATTGCCAAAATCTTGCACACCTCTAGCCATTCCTTTGTAAGCATCCTTCTGATCTCTAGATTTATCTTTCGACGATTGACGAACAATTTCTAACTGCTTTTGCTCTTCTTGAAGTAAAAATGCCGTTTGGTCAGCATAGAGTTGAGATTTTTTATCTGAAACTTCCTTGTCCAATTGATAGCGTCTTTGCCTGAAATCATCTTGAATACGCTGCTCTTCAAGCATTAAATCATAAGCATTTTGACTCATCGTCATTTGCAAGATTTGATTTGTTGCATCTTGACTAATTTTTGACGTTTTTTGCATAACCTCAAAATTTTGGTCATCAAATTTCTTTCGCAACTCCTTAAATTTAATTTCTTTTTCTAACTCAGCGTTTTTTAGTAACTGTGTGCGGATCTCAACATGGTGTGATTGGATGCTTTTTTGTCGAGCATTTAAATGCTGCCCTTGCAATCCAATTAATTCTTGTTCAAAGGAAGCAAGCTTACGCTCTGATGCAGTAAGACCTTCAGTTTCTTCCAATTGAGCTCGTAGTGCGGCACCTTGTTGCAAAAGCTGTTCTATACGCTGCTTTCCTTCATCAACAACAGGGTTGCTACCTGTTTTCTTTGGGGCAGTAAATAACTTATCCAGCCCTTTTATGGCTTGTTGATATTCATTTGCGGAAATAGTGCCCTTATCCAACATCTCTTTGAATTGCTTTTGCCTTTCAGAGCGTTCCTTTTGCTGATCTGTTCCTGCTTTAAATGCTGCATTAAAATTTGTAGTTATCTCAAGTTGTTTATATGCAGCTTCTTTTTGCTCTAATAATTGCTTTTCTTGTATTTGCGCCTGTTCTTTTTTTAGTTTTATTGTTTCCTCTAAGAATGCATTATTCACTTGTGTATTTATTTTTACATAATTACTACCGTTAGTTACCTCATATAGTCCTTGATAGCTACGCCTAAGAGATTCAACCTCATTTTTTTGTGCTTTTAGCACTTCACTTTGCGTATTTTCCGCTTTTACCTTAGCTTGCAGTGTCGATATTTGAGCTAATTCGGAAGCATCTCTTGTTTTTCCTTCTCTTTCAAGTAGCGCGATGCGCTGAACAATATCTGATTCGACAACAACGCCTTCATCAATTAGTTTTTTTATTCCAGTTAATGGCTGTTCACCTATAGAAACCAATTTACTAATAAGCAAATCAACGCTACCACCAGACTTTTCCATCTGAACACCAAGCTCTGAAACTTGGTGAAGCAAATCACCAGAAAAACCCGCACTAGCTGCGGCAGTCACAGATTTATAAGCTTCTGCAGTTCCACCTAGCTCATTCGCTAGATTTCGTAGATCATAGGCGGTTGTTACAAGCCCTAACCCGCCTTTTTGCAAGGCTGCATTGAAGGCTTTTTGGCGCTCTTCGGCTTGCTGATATTGAGAGTATAAATAAGTAAAGGCACCCGCTGACGCCATAATGCTAATACCAACAGCGCCCCCCATCATGCCCCATGCACTTTTAAACAAACTGGCACTATTCGCCGCTGCCCGCTGTGAGAAGGTTAGTTCTTTGCTGGCATCGGATAATTGAACTGTCGCAGCTGCTAGATTTTTCTTACCATCAAGCTCGCTTTTATCAGCCAAAATAATGGCATTAGACGCACTCTGCATTCGCTTCTTGGCATCGGCTTCGGCAATATTTGCCTCACTGATAATGCGTGCGTTTTTAGCATGATCCTCAGCATAGCTGACTGATATACCATGCTGCTTATTCACTTCAACTTGTCGCTCTAAATACTCATCGAGTGCAAAAGCTTGCTCTCTGCGGGCAATGGCTTCATCACGCATTTTTGCTGCAAGATTGATTTTTTCTTGGGCGCTTTTTCTATCCGCTTGAGCCCCTTCGATTTGAGCACGAGATAAATTAATAGCCTCTCTCGCGGCTTCTTGTGCGACTCGCTGCTGTTCTGCTAAAGAAAATTTAACACTGTTGACGTTCTCTAATGAGCGTTCCAGTGCAGGAATAAAACCCCCAATTAAACTACTGGTCGCTACCGATGAACCCGCAGAAACACTGGTAAGTGCATTTCTTAGTTGAGCAAATCCAAGTTGTGAGTGTCTCGCCAATTGGCCAGAAGCAGATAAATCAGCACCCGCCTTTCTGGCACTGGCTGACACTTCTAATAATCTTTCCGCTGTGTTACCCGCATCTTTCGTTGCTGCTTGTGCGAATTTTTGGGATTCTTTTCGCGCAGAGTCATACGCATCAAAGACTTGTGATTTAAAAGAGGCTGCGTTGAGGTGTAACGCAACCGCTAAACTTGCAACGTCAGCCATTTAAGATCCTCATGACATTATTACACTGCTCTTCCACATTTGATGGAAGCGGTGTTTGGGTTATTGGAGGGTGTTCGCCTTGCTCCGGCTCCTGATCAGGCTCATGAGAGAAAAAAGCCTGCCAGTGAGTGATAATATCTGCAGGCAATTGTGCTATTTTGCGTGGGTCTGGCTCACCCCACCTGTCAGCCAGTTGGAAAATCAACTTAAGATAGGGTGAGTTGGTTAGTTTTTTTTAGCTTCCTCAACCGAGCCATAACTGTATTTTTGTACGAATGCCATCGCAGAAAGTAGTGTTGGCGTATCGTGTACCGTCACTAATTCATCCGCTGTAGGTAACTCATCTTCAGGGATTGGATTACCTTTTTCATCGCAAATCGCTTTTAAAATCAACTTAGCACCAGCCTTACTAGCGTCTGAACTAAATCCGGTTTTTTGAGCTTCCTGAAGGTCATGCTCATATTCATCAAGCTCAGCAATTGTTAGCCGGCGAAGAAAGACTTTGGTACCTAAAATTGAATGTTCTTCAATGTGGGGTGTAGGTTTCAGAAGAGATGACTTCAGAGACATTATTCTGTACCTCCAGCAGTAGCAACACCCCATGTGATGTTATTTTGCTTACCTTTTACAGTAATTTGGATAACCTCATTCGCAGGCGCTTCAAGGCTATTCATTTCCCAGCCAGATAATGCCAAAATCATGGTTGCTGTACGTTTGTTAGGTAGCTCAAGGTAAAACTGCACTACTTCACGGGCATTCGCAGCGTTCAAAAATGCAGCAAAATCCGCATTCTCTGGATCATCGATAAACCCAAGTGATTTTTCAGGTCCATCCGGTAAATCAGAGATTGATTGTTTGTTTTTATCGATAAGCGTAGTGCAATCAACAAACCCGCCAGTTAGCCCCGTTGCGCCTGTTGCTTTGCAGTTTTCCAGTGCTTTCATCTGCTCAACGGTATCACCCGGTTTACCAAATTTAACGATAGTGCCGGCAGGCAACATTGCATATTCAGGGGATGATTTTTTATCAGCCATATTGATAGCTCCAATAGTTTAATTAACGATATTTTTCGATGCTTGCACGTATTTCCGATGCAAGTGTGTTGAGAATAAATTGACGGTTATAATCCAACGCAGGTCTGATGAATGGATTCGGTATCTGTTTGATGGTGCCAAATTCTTGCGCCTTTGCTTTCATATAATGCGCTTTAGTAGGACCCACTCTTACTGTCATGACAGAGAGTGTTTTGTTGTCCTTCATTCGGCTTGTGGTCGTAATTTTGATGCTGTCTCTCATGTGTTCAGCTTCGCTTGTCGCATCATAACCAGCATGCTTTTTCATATCGTCCAACACGGGTGTCATTGCCTCTCGCCCCGCTTGCCTTAACACCTTTGTGGTAATTTCTTCTCCTAGTTTATTTAGCTCATACTCCAGGTCTTTTAACCCCTTCACTTCGACCGTCATTCTCATGTGGCGTCCTCTGGATAAGTAAGAACAAAATCACGCATCACTCTGAAAATAACGCGCTTATCTGTCTGCTCCTCTCGTGACTGCATGAAGGCCCCACGCTGAACGGTTTGTACTGGATATGATCCGATATGACCGTGCGTAATGTTTTCCCAATCTTTAAGTACTAAGGCCTCTAGCTTCAATGCTTTGGCATAATCATTGGGGATCTGGAAGGTGATTTGAAAGCGCGATTGAACAAGGGAGGTTTTAGCGAGCCCAGTAAGCACTTTAGGGTCGCTGATGCGCTGATAAATAACCCCTTCCAACACATCGGATGGCAGCCCTAACGGATATGTCTTTAATCCAGTTAGTCGCTCCAAATCGGCTTTAATGTCAGTTTCTATCATGCTGATTGTCAGCCTCCGTCGTTATGATTAGTCGGTCTGACTGGTTTCTATCAACAGCGCGAACCGTGAAGTTGCGGTTTTGATAAGTGATGATCCACCCGATATTAACGTCGCTGCGTGGTCGAATAGTGAATTGGTACGTTTCAATAACCTGCTGTTGATCGGCGGTGCGTATTTTCCGGTTAGACATCGCCTCCGCTTTTGCCCAAACCTCTTTGACTTTCACCAAACTAGATTTAGGGACGCCGAACTCATCCCTCACTTCCTCGATACGCGATAACAAAATCCGCTTATTGAGTTCGCCCGCTTTCATATCCCCCCCCCCTAAATATTAATATAGCGATATGGCTCCAATAGAGCTTTAAACCCGGCAGACATTCCCGTTGTTTCTCTATTTTCATAGAAATGACCCACCGCCAGCATAATGGCCAACTCAATATCCTCCGAGATCTGCAAACCATCTGGATCGGATTCAGGAATATCACCATCATAAAGCGTTCTGTTGACGTAGTTTTCTGCCCGCTTCTTAGCCGCCAGCATATACGTGATCAGCAAGTCATCTTCTGTTGCACTGTCATCGTCAATCCGACATTGCGCTTTTAACTTCTCCAATGTGGGCAATGGCATGAAGCCTCCAATAAAAAAAGGCCGCTGAGCGACCTATTCACTTTTATTCACTGGCAAATGAAATGCACAATTGCCGCTTTTGCTCTAGTTTGCTTATTCTTGATAGTAACTGTGGCTTTTTTACTCTTCCCCATCGATTTAATAACCGACCAGACATACTAGCTACATCCTTTTCTTTCATATACTCAAGCATTACAGCGTTACTTTCAGCCTCAAGGGAATTATTTAGTTCGCTAAGTTTCCCTTTCATCCAGTTGAATGCATTGATGTACGCCTCTTTTATCTGACCAGCTTTAGATCCGCTGAATCCCATTACCAGCATAACGAACCCGCTAAAATCCATAACATAGTATTTTTGTTTTTTATCAAAAATACCTAACTCATTGATTTTCTCGGAAACGAAAAAATGCGCAGCCCTGAATTCATCTGAGCAATGACACTTCGCCAAGGCTCGGAGGACATCAGCATGACGTCTATTGAACACCTCAGCTATTTTAAATGTATCAGTTACCGGTTCTCCATCTTTTGCAGAAATCATTGCGCGGAGGTCTAAATCTGTATAATTCACTAATTTAGTTGACATGATACTGTCCTTACTTAGAAATGAACCTTTGCCACATAAGAGATCAGCCCATCGAAGCAGTATCAGCTATAACTGATCTCCTCAAAGGCTCATTCCTAAATAACGGTTCGATGTTTAAAAATGGTGCGTATGTGGTACGCAAAAGAGAGGCATAAAAAGGCGGCAATTATGCCGCCATTAATTTACGTTGTGATTATTTCGCTGCAGCTGCTTTCAATACTTTCACTGCATTACTATCAACCATCATCGAACCAACACGCTTGGTCGTGTAGAAATGTACAAACGGCTTGTTGGTGTATGGGTCACGCAGCATACGGACACCCATGCGATCCAGAATGGTGTAGCAACGTTTGAAGTTACCAAATGCAATTGGCGTTGATTCAGCAACAACATCCGAAAATTGCTCATTTTCAGCAATGCCGTAACCCAGCAATGCGGAAGGCTGCCCTAATTGCAAGCCCGGTTGCCACAAGTAATTTCCTTGCGCATCTTTCAACGTACGAACTTGGAACAGAGTATTGTTGTTCATCATGAACTTGGCGCCGGAGCGATAGACCTTGCGCATGGTATAAATCAGCTTCATGATTTCATCAGCAGTGACTTCCGTTGGCTTTTTGAGTAACAAATGTTGTAACTTGCCCCACTCGCGTTCTGTATCAGCTTTATCATCGCTACCATATGCCAATAAACCTTTTGGCTTTTTGATACCATCTCCATTGGTGAAGGCGGCTTCTTCTTGCTCGGCGAATTCAATGGTCAAATCCCCCGTGATAAACTGCTCAACATCAAAGAACGCATCATCAAGCATCGTTTGTGTTGCTGCTGGATTACCGTAAATCTCGCCCCACACAGGCTCAATGGACGCCAGTTTTGGGGTTTTAGTTTCAGGTCGCTTATCCACCTCACCCACCCAGCCACTATTCGTGCCACCCTGATTCACCAAACGTTTAAAGTTAGGTGAACCAACAGTCACGACATTACACTCTTGACGCATAACCACTTCATCGCGAAGCATGCTGATAATATTGCGATCGAGCTCTTCAGGTACGGCAAAACCACCATCGGGGTCTGAGCCAACTTGCATCGCTTTACGCTCTAAATCAGCAAGCCCTTCTTCTTTACCTTTGCGCACAAACTGCTCAAATGCCGTTTTATGCTCAGCAACATCCTTATTTACCGTGCCACCATTTGGTCGCTTAACTGCAGCTAACTCTGCTTCTAAGTTAGTTTTTAACTCATCTAATTCAGTTAATTTTTCGTTCAGCGTATCAACTTGACCTGATAACTTACTTTTTTCCGATTCAATTGCTTCGATGCGCTTATCATTCTTTTGGGTGAATTCTTCAAATTTACCTTTCAGTTCCTGCGCAACTTCACTAACGTCTTTATGATCTACAGCCATAATATGTACCTTTATTTAAAAATGGATTTCAATGTGTCGATAGCTTCTTGCTCAGCATCACGCAGAGAAAGCGCATCGTAGCCTTTAGCCATAAAGGCCTTGGCTTGTGTTCGCGAAAGCCCAACATCGCGCAGGACTCGCTCAATACTTTTTTGTGTGGGTAATTCGCCTCGAGCAAATGCCGATTTCACATCACTGACTCGGGCTTCATCGTTTGAGGGAAATGTCACTAAACTGACCTCCCACAGGTCGATTTCTTTCAATAGAAAGGCATCTTTATTGCGGTCATACTCCCAATCTTTGAGGATGTACCCAATAGAAAGACCGGATAATGATCCGGCCTTCATGTGAGCATGCGCGCGCTTGGATAAGGGGTCGTCATCAGTGAGTAATCGCCCTTTGACATAGAGCCCTGTGCTGTCTTCCCGCATTTCGGTATAAATACCAATCGGCTCAGACATGTTGTGCTGCCAAAGCATTGCAGGAAGAGACCCTTTTTCTTGCCACTGATTCAGTGAGTTAAGAAAAGCCCCCGGCATCACAATATCGGAGTAGCTGTCTTTCACGCCAAAAACCGAGCCATAGCCCTCAAACTCTCCCGAGTCGCTGACTGACTTAATTTTCAGTGGTACATCAAGTCGTTGTTTGGTCATCATCGACATGCGTTTTTCCCTCCTGTTTTGAGGATTCTGGCTTTGTGGTCATGTTTAGTGGCGTAAGATAGATATCACCACCTTCACGCGGATTAAGTTCTTCCAGTTCACGGCATTCATTCGGTGAATAGATCCCCCAGTTGATACCCGTTGCATAGGCATCAAATCGAGATTTCATGTCCCCACGAAGCAGTGCGCCTGTATTAAATTTGGCATAGAAAATACCGTGTTTGCTTGGTTTGACTAAACCAATATTGATACGCTGCTCAATACGAATAAGGTAGGGAACCAAGGAGTAATTGATAAACCCGATCCCAAGGTTTTCAATGTTATTAAATGTGGCCCTATCGGTGTTCTGCACTAAATGAAGTGGCACGCGGAAAATACGGCAAATTTCCTCGAGCTGGAATTTTCGCGTTTCAAGAAACTGAGCATCTTCTGCGGATAAACTGATTTGCTGCCACTTCAGCCCCATTTCTAAAATCATAGGTTTATGGGAATTCGTTAGCCCTTGATGATTCGCTTCAAAATCATTTTTTAACCGGTTAAAAGCAGGGTCTGAAAGTTCCTGATCTGTTTGGAGTACGCCACTAGTCACTGCACCGTTACCAAATAGACGGGCGCCATGCTCTTCGGTTGCCAAACCGAGACCAATAGCTTGCTTGGAATAAGCAATAGGGCTTAACCCCGTTAACCCATCCAATGTAAAAATACGAACATGCCAAATTTCAGCCTGTGATAATGTTTTGCTCTCACCGTTGGGGAACGTCACCTGATATTCAGGTTCCCACTGGCTGTTTAGCTTCGGTACCACCGAGCCTGGGTCAAGGGGTAATAATTCCACCACCTCACCCAGTGCGTAGACTTTGTAGGCGTAAAAATTCCCTCGCAAGCATAAGCAGGCAATCAATAACTCCCAAAACTCTTGCGGAGTCATGTAGTTATTAGGTTTTACTGACAGTAATTTATTCAATCGTTCGCGGGTAGCTCGTCGATTCCCCCGCTCTAATTGCTCATATAAAGAACAAGGTAGCATTCCGACTGATTCAGCTAGAACGCGAACGCAACCGAATACAGCTGTTAGCTGCATGGCGAGTTGTGAGCTAACCTTTCGTCCTGAATAGGTATTATAAGAAAGACCGATAAGCTCACTCAGTTCATGAGATGTCATCCCTTCACTGGATTTACGAAATAGACCAGGAAAAAACATAGTTACCCCTTACCATTTTTCGGCTGATCCATCGACTTAGAAACTAAGTAGGACCATAAAAGGCATAACAACCCAGCAGTGATATAGCCAATAGGGGGATAAACCAACCAAGCACCAAACGACAGTAAACAGGCGCCCGCAATCCCAACCAATAAGGCTGTAATCGTTAAAAATTTCATTGAATCTCCTTAGAGAGAACGCAACCCGCGAGTCGCTAATACATCGGATAAATTTTGTTGTGGCTCACCACCACCCACCAATTGACGGCTTTTTGCAGTAAACATGGCAACAGGACCATCGATTTTGTTTTCAGGTGTGGATTTGTTAGGGAAGATATTTTCGTTTCTATCCGGTTTTACGGTGACGTTGGACAACATCCAAGCCATCATTGGGTTGTGATCGTGGTGGAACTTACCTGCATACACATCAGCCTGAACACTTTTCATGGCTTCAGACATATTCTTAACTGTTTGAGCAACCTCAACTAACGGAACGCCTTCCTCAGCTAGCCGGCGAGAGAACTGAACTGCACTCCATGGGTCAAACCCTAATTCACGGACATCATCACCCTCACACCACTTCAGGATGTCGTCTTTGATAATGTCATGATCAATCACTTCGCCGTCAGTAAATTCAAGGTGACCTGCATCTTCCCATTTCCGGTAAAGCTCAGCGATGTGTTTCGGTGCAGTATCAATGCGATCCTCGGGTATCCAGAATTTGCACTTAATGTGCGTTTTTCCCTGCCCGTCCTCATACATCTTAATTGCTGCGGCAACGTCAATTTTGCTAGCCAAGTCAACACCAACCCAAACAGGATAATTCTTCAACTCATCATCAGGTGCGTTAGCTGGAGCGGCGTCCCATTTACTCATGTCCATCCAGACAGATTCAGCATTAACCCACTTATTAAGGTGCTTAGTGAGAAAGTTAGGACGAGCAGCAATTTGCTCTTTCGCCTTCTTGGCCAGACGTCGCATATCATCAAAACGCTTACAGACACCAAGCCCAGGATTAGCTTTTATCCAAACGGATTCATCAAAATCATCGTCGCCCTCATCGAGGGTATAAATAATGGCAAAGAAAGTGTCATCATCAACAACACCCGTTAGAACTTTAATTGCGTAATCCCGTAGCTCGTAACAGATCCCCTCTTTGTTAAAACCCGATGTTGTGATGGCAAATAAAAGCGACTGCAATCGCGCACCTGTTGCCGTTTCAAGAACATCCCACACATCGCGAGTCTTATGAGCGTGGAGCTCATCGACTATCCCGCAATGAATGTTCAAGCCATCGAGGTTATTTGCATCACTGGAAAGTGGTTCAAATTTAGACGCCGTTCGCTCTTGGTAAATAGCTAACTTGTTGTAATCAAATAAGCGACCTAGCGTTGTTTTCGCTTTTTTGACCATATTTTTGGCATCTTCAAACACGATACGTGCTTGATCGCGAGTCGTTGCTGCTGAATACACTTCAGCACCACCTTCGCCATCAGCCCCGGTCATGTATAAACCGATACCACTGGAGAGCGTTGATTTTGCATTCTTACGAGCCACTTCATTAAATGCGGTTCGAAAACGACGAACAAAGATGGCATCACCATCATCATCAAGAACGTGTTCACCGGTTAATTCATCAATTAACGGGATCACGAACCCGAAAATATTAATCAAGATAAAGACATGCCACGGCATTAAATCAATCGGCTTTCCAGCCAATGCCCCTTTGACATGCGGGATAAAATTGTAAAAGTCGAGTATGTGCTGTGCGCGAGCTTCAATGAAATAGATGTCACGCTCAGGACCATGCTCTAAATCATTTAAAAAACGCTGGCACGCTAAGCGCACCAATTCGCACGCAACAATTTCTCCAGCCACGACCTGCTCGGCGTACTGAATTCCATCTGCTACGGTTGCCATTCATCATTTGCGCTTTTTCAGAAATGCTTCTAGTGGATCTTCCTGCTCAGGGCCTTTGACACTGACTTTTGTTCTTGCTGAAGGTGTCATGCCAAATTCACTGAGCATAGCTCGGATTCGCTTCCAAACATCGGCTTTCATTGCAGCCGCTGGATGCGCTTTTTTGATAATGTCACCAGTCATTGACGTGGTGTTGTAGGTATAACCTTCAGTATCGAGCACTTCGCAGTGATGCCGGTACTCAACGTATGCCTCAACTAATAATTCCAGAGCTTTTGCATCGAGTGTGCTCATGACACCCAATGCATCTAACTCTTCGCCCATTTTCTTGAACCAATACTTACCCCGCTTATCAAAATACTTCGGTGTTTGGGGTACCCCTGACGGCGGTTTTGGTTCTTGTTTATTAATAGGGCGTTTTGATGGGTTCCCCCTCACCAATTGCAGATGTGACGGGGTTTTAGGTGGTCCAGCCATGATAGAAACCTCCTATTAATTAACGCTGGGGATCCCCATAAAAAAGTTTTCTAACCTGCGGCGATATAACAAAAGGTAAGGCGGCGGTACTTTAGGGCGAGAGTGGTAGGGATTTGACCCGCCCCTCCCCCCTTGTGAGTTATCGCAATATAGCGATTATCCTCTGGTTCGTTCACTTGCCGTCTTGCTTCTATGGCACGACCAGCACAGCGATTGCAGATTGCTATCATCATCGGTACCACCATGCGCCTTAGGTTTGATGTGGTCCACTGTCTTTGCTTCAGTTGGTCTACCTGACTTCAAACACTCTTGGCATAGATGTTTATCACGATGCAAAACGCGAGCACGTATCTTGTCCCACTTGGAGCCATAACCGCGCTCATGACGGCTCTTGCCTTGCTGGTGGTTTTCCCATCCTGTATTCATGTGCTCTTGACAATAACCACTACGGTCAGTGGTTGTTTTACTGCAGCCATGCTTGCGACAAGATCGAGGTATGCGAGGCGGCATAATTTTCTCCACAAATGAAAAAGCCACCAGTTATTAGCTGATGGCTATAAACCTTTACAAATATAAGGTAGCTATTGTCTAGGTAAGCGCGTACTGTTGCCGCGTTGAAGTATGCTTTAGCTTTGAAACCTAAACATGCATGACCTTTCAACAAAACCTAAAAACAATAAGTTATATTAAAGCCTACGACATTAAGACCCTCTTTAGACACGGGGTCTATTTTTTAAATCTACCCTTCCAGTTGTAAAACTCCATGTTCTTCAGAGCCTTAAGATCTCCATAAATAATTTCGTCACCATCACAGATAGTGATTACTTCATGGTGTATCACAACTGACCATCTTATTGTGTAAATTCATGTAGTGATTAATTTGCGCCTGTATCTTAATGAATCTCAGCACCTTGAATGCCATTAAAACTAATGCCCTCGAAATGAGTCATGCGGTCAAGTACCACTACGACACTCGAATTGTATCCGGAGCCATAAGGCGGAAAGCTGTAGGTTTTCACTATGCTGTTATCTCTGTATTAATTTTCAAATGTTGGAATAATTACACCAATAAAAAAGCCCCGCATTACGAGGCTCCGATTTGTAATATCTGCTTGAGAATACTACTTTTTTATTGTTGTAGCTTTTCGTGTTTAACGTATAGTGAAGCTCTATTCAAAAGCATTTATTCTCATTTAGCCCCGATTTCTTGGGCATTTTTATTTATCAAAAGCAAAAAGTCATCGGTGATTAGCTGATGGTTATGAACCTTTACAAATATAAGTTGGCTATTATTTAAACAATGGAGTACGTTGAATAGGCTCGCTTACCAAGCTAATACTAGCCGCGAGCATGTATGACACGTCTACTCAGACAAAACATAATAAGACTTAAACTATCCTATACATTCAGACCCTCATTAGACACGTGGGTCTATTTTTTAATTCTCTCAGCTTCAATTTCCTGTATTGCTTTAAGCTGCTCATTCGCTTTTTCTATCGTTCCCAGCAATAATCTGTTCCATAATACAGACGCTTTGAATGATAGGGTTTTACCGTCACTGTCAGGCGGCAATGGCGGTACCACAGAATTAGTCAATGTTGATGGAATTGGAACGCATTGCGCGCGCTCGTAACTCGTCTGTGTACTCGAACAAGCCATCAGTAACAAGCTGAGGCACAAGAGAATCACAAGAAGACTCTGCTTTGAGTATCGTTTTATATTCAATGATTTTCTCCTGCGCTTTCGCATCAGCTTGAATGCCGTTCCGGTATGCTGTTGTTGCTATCTGATTTAAGCGATTGAATTGAAATGACTGAATGGCAATGACTGCACTTTGTTTGATGTTATCTTGCTTTAACTTGTCGTTGTCGTTCTTAACTGCAGTGTTATTATCATAAAGCGTCAATGCCAACCAACTAACAGCAACTAACATTAAAAAAAGCCAAAACGAGTTATCTATCTTCATAAGTTAACCTGCCGGGCTTTGTTGTAATTGACCGCACTTTGGCAGCGCTTTTCTAAACTTACCTTATCAGTATTGCCGCATGTGTCATCTCGGAGTACGTATACGCCAGCGACCAAGAAAATGAGGATCCCGATAATGAAAGCGGATATGCATAGGCGAACTTTCCAAGACATACAGCATTCTCTATCTCTCTGCGCGTTATCAAGCCTTTCCACTCTTTACCCCCTGCGTATGTCCAGCGTTTAAGTTCGTTGCATGCACCAGCGATATCACCAGCATTTAGCTTCTTCAGCATCGTAGAACGCGCAAAAGCACCTGTTCCCACGTTGTAAGCAAAGGAATAGATTGCGGCTCGAATGTTATCGTCTAGATCAACTTTGATTAGCGGGTCTACACCCTTCCTGACTTTATTGAGGTCTCTTTCAAGCAAAGCTAAACATTCTGATTCGGAATAGGTTTTAGTGGGAATGATGTCAGCACCTGTATGGCCATAACATACAGTTTGCACACCAACTACATCTTTATACGGCTTAGTTTCCATGCCCTCAAAGTAAGCAATCATGCTTACCGTCAAGGCCATTAAGCCACCAGCGGCAGCTGTTTTAATTTTATTTGGTATCTTTGCCACTGTTAGCCTCTCTTAATTTGAATTCTTTCCGCTTGTAATACCAATTCACCAAAAATGTTGCGACTGTACATATGATCCCAATGAGTACCGCCCACTGATCTAACGATAAAGCCCCGACTGCAGTAGTGATGACTCCGAGAGCATAAGAAAAGGGGCTAGAGTATTTTTCGTGCATACGCATATCCACCCCCTGCGGAGTGTTCCGATGTTTAGTTAATAGAAAGCCACCAGCAATGGTAGCTATAGATTTGTTAGTGCTTTAGGTTGGTGATTTAGCTGATTGTTTTTGATTGGACCGTGTATCAGCAAAGCTTACATGAGTTGGAATGATGGATCTGTCACCAATACTACCCTCAAGTTTCCCATCTTTATCATAGCTAGCCATTCCTCCATTAAAGGTTAACGAGACGCCTGTATCTGATATATTGATCATCATGATATTTTTAAGATCCATACTCCCTCCCAAGGAACTGATATGAACAAACAGATGTTTATAAATAAGGTTAATGAAATTGGCGTCAATAAACTATTGATGCAAGCCATTCGAACAGAGGATGATATTGGCGCCGTTTTACGTATTCACTTACTGAGCGAGCAATTATCCGAGGCTTGGATTTGCGCGGCTTGCGATGCCGATAATTTTTTCGGAGAAGGTAACTATTCCGTAAGAATTAACTGTAGCGATAAATTTAAGCTGGCTCGAAATTTGGGAGTTCCCGACGCTCTGTATAGCGTTCTAAAAATGATTAACTCAATAAGAAATAATTTAGCTCATGGAAGCGGACATAATTTAATTTCTGATGAGTCAATAGATAAGCTAGTTAATTTATTAAAGAGTTTTCAACTAGAAAATCCAGCCGATGCATGGAAAATAGATGACCCGATGCTCGTAAAAAGCAAGGATGGATCAACGATCACTGAATACTCAATTTATGATGAAAACACGCCAAACAGATTAAAGTTATTCATATGCTTTGCATTCTTAATGTCTAGACTTGCTTTTTATCTAGAAATTGAAACTCTGGCGCTAAAGTAAAGTTTCTATAACACGGTTAAATTGAAATAATCAGTACCATTCTATCATGCTTAAAAGTGAAAAAGGCTACGCGATTCGTAGCCTTCTGATGCTTAATTTATTACTTACTTCGTTTTGTTAATGAATCTATAAGTGAAGCTAACTGTTCTAAACCATCGAATGTTGATGGTATATTATTTTCGTTTAGCTGAATATTTGAAAAAATAATATTTTCAAATTTATCTAACGCTTCCCTATTATCCTTACTTTTAGAAAAATCAGAGTAATTATCAACAAACATACACAGATTCATTCTTAATTTTATTTGTGTGAGCTCTGTTTTAATTGAATTATAATTCTGAAGTGCGACTTTAAAAAAATATAGTAAAATAATGGTTAATGCCGAAACCCCAAGATAATGCATCAGATTAATATCAGTTAATTTCGTTGAAGACTCAGATGATACTTTAATTCCCATAGGTAAAAATGATGCAATAGCCAGCACTACAAGGACGACTAATGACGCCCATCTCTCCTTATTTTTAGATGTATAGAAATCCCTATAAGCACCTGTTAAACCAGCAAAATTATAGCCAGAAACGACTCCATCCAGATACTCTCTAAGAGTAGTTATGTGCTTCTCTTTTTCCTCAATATACTCATTAGTTTCTTTCACTTTACTCTCAAATAAATCAGAGATTATTTTTTCTTTACCTTCGATAGATTCGAATTTAGTACTCACTTCATCTTTAATTTCTTGAATGCTCTCAAGTGTTGAGTTAATTTCCGTCGTCTTGCTTACACGCAAATTAATTTCAATCAATAACTTTCTAATAAAATAATATTGTGATTGATTAAATATAAAATCCAATTGATCGAAGACAGCCTCCCCCCATAAATGGAAAAGAGATTCAAATTTCTTCGGCTCTTCGAGTAACCTCGCTAAAAATACATAATTATACCCATCAGGAATCCTTGAAATATATTCTGAAATATATCTCAACATTAGAGAGTATGAAAGCATAATATCCTCACTGGTTTTGTATTCAATGGGAAAATTTATATCACCAGTAATTGTACAGGTATCATCTAAACTAATATACATTTTACCTACAAGCTCAAACGTGCCTTTTATTTTAGAAAAAAATTGTCGAGACAACTGCTCATCTGAATTATTATCAAAGATAAATTCAAATGAATCATCGTTACTAAGTATATCTATTATTGCACCAATGCTAGATATGTTATCTTTTAAACGAGTGGTCATAACTGTTCATTCCCTTTATATTTATAAATGCATATTGTGGGAATAATACAAAAAACCTCGAGTTTAAGCGAGGTTTCATTCTATAAGTTAGGTAACAACGTATTCACTCTTATCAGATTGGCACCTAAAATTCGTAGAATAAAGTATGTAGCCACACCCAATAGCAGACTTCTCAAGACCCCAATAGCAGCCCATTGCGCCGATGAAAAACCATCTAATAATTGCTTTAACCAGTAAACGTTGAACCTGTCGAAGCAGCATCGGAGGCGTCAGTCGTTAATTTATCCATATGCATATACTCCTTCAGAGTGTCCGATATTTAGTTAATAGAAAGTCACCAGCAATAACAGCTAGAACTGAATAGTTGGCAGACGCAACTCCGCCTTATGCGCAGCTATCTATTTCTCTACATGGGGTTTTCGATAAATTCATGAAATACTGCTCGCCAATAAACTTTGTATTTGGAATCGGTGAGGAAACAACGGAATGACCAAGAGAGGCTTAATTTCTTTTTTGCTTTACCAGATAACTTATTACACAGATTAATAAATAAATTTTTCATTTTTTCTTCAATAAAAAAGGTCACCGAAGTGACCTAATATTTTGAAATTAAGTTATTGGAGTCATTTACCTAGGATACTTTGTTCCAGATAAAATCGTCACTTTGTAATTTATGTGAGCCATAATGCACTTTATAGCCATTACCTAATAACGATGCTCTCAATTCCGCTTGAGTTTTAGTAGCATGTACGCTATCAAGATGCCACGGGTTATATTTAACCACTCCCCATCCCAAAACTGAATTTATATTGTCTGGGTCTGGCAGTAATTCACTATCTACAAACATATCTATTTCCTTTATTGGGTACCCAGAGATAGATTATTGTATTTACTGCTAACTAGCTAATGACTTTAACTGAGATATCTGTGGCGTCACTATCACAATGAGTGGTCACAATGGCTACCTCACTTGAAATACAATCAATATTGTATTTTTTGTTAAATTTAGTATCCGACTACCGTTAAAGGTATCTTGTACCAACAGATTACCTTGTTGGTATATCTCAAATGAAATTACCCATTAAGCTTAGTTACGGTGACTAGGATTTTTTCACTCGATACTTCTCTTAAATAGAAAAAGGCATACGCTATGCGCAGCCCTTGGAATATTTTGTTGTTGAATTACTACCTATACTTAAAATGATAGTAACTAGTATTTATCGTTTTTTTTCAAAAACGCTATTCTCAGCTTGCATATTAGTCATGCATTCAGGACAACTAACAACAGTGCTCGCAGTCATGCTTTCAACTTTCTGTACTGCGCCATATTCACCAAAATAATAACCAACATAAGCAGCATTACTGTGTTGAATAAGTTGCGGGCATACTTTTTTATGTAATACGACTATTCCATCGCGATCACTTTTCGTTAAATAATAATCCATAACGCCCTACCTTATTCTTTTCCCCGTTATTTCAACCTAGCAAATAGACGGCTTCACATCAATGAATAGATCTAACGCAGATAAATAATTGGAAGAATATATGAGTAGGTACTCAGCATTCGCGTTATCCACAATGAAAAGGTAACTCCTAGCTTTGCGGGTCGATTTAAAGAGTGGCAGACCTACCATTTAAACGTTATAGAAAATAAATAAAACGTACCGACCGACTTTATGGATTACTTTGTACTTCACTCTTAACCTTTGGTAGCATTAATAATTACCCTTTAAAAACAGGATAAAGAGTATGCGTAAAAACAAAGCTATATTAGTATTTTTTATTATCGCCTTAGTAACAAGTTGTTCATCGAACACTAAGCCCCAAGCTAAACCAGATACTTGCGTGATAAAGATGGATACTCCCGAGGGTAACTTACCGGGTAAAATAGAGCAATTCAGTGGAAATGGTCCTGAATGTAAAGCGATTGAAAGAGCTATAGATAAAACTATCTAGCATATGAATTAGACAGAAGATGGCAAATAGAGCTTTCATTATTGAGAAAGCAAAAAACCCCGCAGATGCGAGGCCTTAAATTTGTTTACTGCCTTGCTTGTACAGCTTCGTGCAGCATATACGAAAACTATAACTTTATCGGCAAAATAGTCAAGGCTTATTCACTATAATGATACTTATGGTCGAATTCGTCACACATTGGGCGATATAACATAAACTCGGCAACACTTAACCACGCCTTAACTCTGTCCTGATATGTACGAAGGCAGTAACGCCTTTCTTTATCACAAAGCTCCAGCGCAATTTCATGTTGAGATTTTTTATAAACATAATGCTCTTTTAGAATATTCAATAAACCAGCATCCGCATTCATGACCTCACAAATGACCTTATCCATTTTTCCACCTTCAGCATCCGAGCAGAACCACATGCTACTTAGTGTTTTTTTGTCCTTAAACTCTTCAAGAAACATCAATAGCGTTTCTTTGGATAGCCCTGAAGTTCGCATTCTTTTCATTGCGTCTCTTAACGCTTTTTTGGTGATTGTTGGCTCTTCCAATAACTGATTAAACATTCCCGCTGCACTAGGAACCTTGCTAAATGCTGCCCATCTTCCCCACATTTTTAAACGCCCACGGATCCACACACTTTCCAATGTACGTAATTTTAAATGTTCTTCGCCTTTACCTGTAGTTAATGGATAAATCACTTAATACCTCTTTAGCAGACCGCACTCTGCATTAACCAAATACGCCTAGACCGATAGAGCGATCTAGAAATTTAAATAACAAAACTAGCTGGCCACCGTTTTCTTGTTCCCACCCTTTCGGATCCTTATGTAATTCACTGTGGTGAACCCGACATAATGGGATAGTAAACAAGTCATGAGCCTTTGTGCCTATGCCACCCTGCCCGTAGCCGATAATATGATGAGCATCGTCAGCTGTGGCGCCACAAACACAACACGGCTGTGATTTAACCCATTGCAGATATCTCACACTCTCCCAGCGCTGAAGCTTTGGTAATTTCATAAAGCTTGCTGGTGGCTCAGCGTCTATGGTTAAATTTAATACAGGTTTTGATACCAGTTCACCATTCACCTCGTCACTGAAGTTATGTTGAGAAGAAGAGATTAAACCCGAGGGTTGATGCTTTAATTCATCAGGTAATGTCGTGATCAGCATTCTGCCACTAAACATACCTAGGCTCGCTCCTGGTTTAAACATCACTGCCTTCACTTCTGGAATGATGATGGGAGTTAATATCCACTGATGAATCATGCCGATTTCCCCCCTTCTGTATTAAGAGGGCGTATCTCAATTTCAAACCGACCACCCTTGACTACTTCACACCATTCAATGATTGCACGCCTAACCTGAACATCATCACTCCAAACACCCGCATGTGTTAATGCATCAAAAGGCGCTTTCAAGTAATTATCGATATCCATTCGGCGCTTTGATGGTGGATACATCTTCACAGTGACAGATACATGCTCAGTGATTGCTTTCGGTCTTCTACGTAATTGCTCATAGATGGCTGCAGCTGCATTTGCCCGGAACGCGCGCCCTTTTGCACTGATCAGAGTTTTACCGTTGATATTCCGCCAGCAAGCGTTAACACTTGGAGGAAATGGTAGTGTTAGAGATATTGAGTTACTCACTAATTACCCCCTTATTCCATACAATTACTGCCATTGGTTTATCATTAACATCGGGGCCTTTAGCGCCACAGCTATGACATCTGACATAGAACCATGTTCTATAACTATGACTTTCAACTGTTGTGTCAGAACTATTGCAATAACGGCAAGGCTGGATTTCTGGCATCTTGTCTTTCATGCTCTAACTCCCGCCAGCAATTTATCTAGTTGTTTAAGCAAAGGACTTCCCATATCGCCGATGTAAGCTTTTTCAACAACTCTCATTTCACCCAAAGAGTCCGTTTCTTTCTTTTTAGAGCGCTCTGCTGGCATTTCAACTACAGGTTTTACTTCTACCCTTTTCACTCGCCTTGCCGCCTTTCTCGCTTCCAGCTTTTCAGCCTTCAGTCTTTCAGCCTCTAACTTCACAGCCTTTAATTTCGTTACCGCATAAGGATCTACTCTATAACGATTTTCAGGGGTCACCTTACCGTTATATTTACCAATTAATTTCACGCACCCAAGTTCAACCATTACCTTCAATAATCGACGTGCAGTGGCATTGTGAATAGCGCATCCACTCGTCAATGTTTTGACAGTGAAATTATCGTAGCTACGCATCGCCTTGATCAAATCAATCCCTTGTTGATACATGTAATCTTTCACGCAGCCACCCCCATCTTTTTAGCTAACCACTGCGCTTGCTCTATGAATGCTTTGCCGCGCTGCTCTAGCTCTTCACGATTGATGTAATCAAATGCTTTGCCAGTCCAAGTTTTATCGAAAACAACAATTGCTCCGGCGAAAAATGCCCCGGTAGGTTTTTGTTTTTCATCAGCAGGGTTAAACCACTTAGGAACGTCGAAACCGATACGCCCACGAATAAAGCAGATGTGATCCGCATTTTGTGGCCACCAACTTTCACTTGTTGCTGCTTTCAATAAAAAGACATAACGACCGCCCTTTTCACGCATCGCTGAAGCGTAATTCATAATGTGAATAACACCTGTGATGGCCTGTTTATCGTGATATGAAGGTCTTGAATATGGAGGGTTACCAAATGCCACACCGCCGATTTCTTTTAGCTTTTCCGACCAATCTTGAGTGAGCGCATTGTCTTCTGCTGTGTAAAAATGTGGGGCTTTGTTATTTTCACCATCAGTAAATAAATCCAGCGTGAATGGTCCATAGATTGCGTTAGCGCCGTACACCAGGTTTTCGGGAGATTGCCACTGATCCCCAATCTCATTAAGTTTGTGAGTAGGCTTTGACTTCAATACATTGAGTTTTTTAACATACTCGCTCTGTTCTTCTTCCTGTTCGCATAGTAATGGCTCGCATGATTCACTGCATGAACCAGCATCATAGCCACCAGCACCACGGATAGTTGCCGCTATATCATCACGAGAATGATCCGCAAACATGGCAATAATGCCTTCGAGTGAATTATTACCTCGATACATGATTTTATTTTCTTGTTGGCGGCGTTCTACAACACGAACAGATTTATCGGTAATTACATTAAGGAATTGCTGGGCTAGTTCTGGTTCATCACGAGTTGCTAAAGCAATTTTATTAATGCCTTTTTTAACGCAGAAAACGCAATTACCTAAGTGTTCAGGTAGGTCTAGATCGAAAGGTTGTTCAGCCCACCAGTCAAGAATGTCTTGCTTCTCAACATCACTGATATCCGCCAAATATGAAACGCCTTCACGCTCTTTTAGTCGTTTTGGCTCATCAGCTCTAATGCCTAGCCATGTGTGGTACTCACCGTAAGTTTCTGTACAGTAACGAGTGAAAACCTCTGTTTTCATCGTTCGAGTACAAAATGCACCATGAACGTATGGAGTGCCGTATTTGCTGCAAGCATCTATCCACGGTTGTAAGTCATGCCCAATGTCATCAACTGAAATAACTTTGTAGGTGTTGGCTTTTCCAAGTTCCGGATCAATAACAAGTCGCAGGCAAATAAGGTCAATATTCCAGTTTTTGGCAACATTACGGATAAATTCATAGGTTTTAGGATGTTCCGCACCGGTATCCATAAAGACATGTTTTATTGTTAAATTTTCTTTAGCGGCTTTTCGTTCAAGTAAATGGACCATAAACGCTGAAGTGCGACCACCAGAAAAGCTTGATACATTAATCATCAGATGGCACCCCTCTCGCTGCTTGTTCTGCTGCCTGTTGCCAAATACCTGCCCATGCCTTGCGTCCAACAAAATCACTCATTCGACGTACGCCTGATTTACCTGCTAACTCTGCTGCAATTTCTTCGATGCGATTTCGAGGCTTAGAATGTGAGCCGATGATGCGAGTGAATGCCTCATCACGCTGAACTTGGTCGATGGAAACTTTTTGTTCACCCGCTAAACGGAGGGTTAAATCATCCCACTGGGTACGCAGTGTTCTTGGGCACTGAACGTTTTTCTTCCAGAACTCATCATGGCTAACGCGTTTGTAGAATTGGCAAATCTCTTTGTGGGTGCGACCGTCTTGGCTAACCATCAAGCGAACATCGTTAGCCCACTCAGTGAAATTTGGCTCTTTCGGCTCTTGCAGCCCAAGCTCTTTGAAAACTTCACACTTGCGACCAAACAACCACTCAGCACACTTGAGGTCATCCGCAGATCCCCATTTCTGGAAGTTAGGGCTGTAAATCACTGCCTCTGGGTAACGATTTAAAAAATCAATTTTAGGCTTGTCGCTGGATTCGCCAGAATTCTGCGACGAAGAGTTAGTTACTGATGGATCTTGTTTTGAAGTTACTGACGGATCGCCCCCAGATTCTGACGGGTCAAAACGATTATTTTTGCTCGATTCTGACGGAACGGATTTTGATGCAACAGATTTTGACGCGTCAGGATTTGACGTATCAGATTCTGCTGGTTGAGGTAATGCGGCTCTCGCTGGTGAAGCTAATTTATTAACATTAAGCTGATAGATATTGCTCGCATTACGGTTGCCTTTGCGACGCTTTTCTCTCGATAACCAGCCATCTTTTTCTAAATCTTTGATGGCGGTACGTACAGTGCTTTCACCCGCACCAATTTGGCGGGCAATCGTTGGCACCGATGGCCAGCACACGCCCTCATCGTTTGAGAAGTCAGCGAGACGAGCCATGATAGCAACTGAGGTTATCTTCAAACCTGCTGGCGCACAGCCATCCCAAACATAACTTGATAGTTTTACGCTCATACTTACTACCTACTCGACTCTTGTGAATTCATCTTTAAATTTGTACAAAGGGGCGAAGCATTCATGCTCATAGCCGTCACGCAAGTATATGACCCACTGCTTTTCTCGCTCATAACGTATGACACGAACACGAATACCGCGCTTATCCAGATACACCCGATTAAGATTATTTGGGTTTTCATTAGACATGCGCCTCGCCTTTGCTATTGAAATAAAAGTTAGCCCAGTCGTTTCTCAACTCAGCGATATCTACCAATTGCTGCTCAGTCTGGTAGTTGCCAGAGGTATCTGCTGAAGTTATGATTTCTACATATTGAAACGGACCACTTTTAGAAGCTGGTAAGCAGCGGAATTGCTTTTTAGCTCTGATTTGGTTTAAACTGCTCATGCTAATTACTCCACAAATGTTTTTAGCGACCCCGACGCCTCGGACCGCATATCTGGGGCGTCAACCTTTCTAGCTATGCTCATCATTGTTTAATCCCATAAACGCTTTCTAAAGAACCCACGAAGCCCAGTGCGTAAGCAAAGACTTTCTCCATTTTTCTGTAGATAGCTGTAATTTCATCTGGTGTTAAAACGCCGTCAGAAATACTGTCTTTGATTAAAACGCTTAACGCCCCCTGCATTGCCCCCAAACGCATTTGAATATCGAACAATTCAACTTTGTCTAAGCTTTCAGCTTCAATTTTTACTGACGGGGTAATCCCGTGGCGTTCCATGTGATAAGCCACCAGCAACTCAGTACCGGACAACTCTTCAATCGCTTCCAGCTCATCAATTTCAAAAAAGCGACAGCCGTTTTTCTCATACAGCTTGTTGTTGAACGTTGTTTCAGAAATACCCAAAGCACCCGCCATCGCTGAACGACCACCCGGGAATGCCTTACACATCTCTTTCACAACTTCTTTTAGTGTTTGTTTGCACATATCTACAATTCCGTTGTTTTGTTTGTAGTTAACTCTGTTAGTTGGTTTTGTTATTGTTTGCCTGTTCCAATTAATTCATAAAGGTCTGGTCTTATTTCATGAGGTAAGACTGCATTGTTGGTAGCTTTCACAATAGACATAACCAATCTTGCATCTACACCGCCACCATGAAGCCATCGCCAAACCGTCGGCTGGCTCACACCACACAGGTCAGCTAATTTTTTTTGTCCCCCAGCAATATCAATTGCTTTTTGAATTGCTTTGTTTTTCATTTTTTAACCCTTTTAGTATTGTTGTGAGATAAATAATAGCAATGAGTATTAATTTATACAATAGCAATGAGAATTTGATTTTTAATACGCATGACTATAAATTCGCATTCATGAAAACGACACTGTCTGAACGCCTCCAAGAGGCTATGAAATATAGGGGTAACATGACGCAAGGTGCTTTAGCTGAAGCATCGGGTGTTGCTCAGCCCACAATCTGGCGCTTAGTGAATGGAAAAGCTAAAGGATCGGTAAAATTAGTTGATATAGCTAATGCTCTTGGCGTGAATGTTGATTGGCTGGCAAATGGCATCGGCGAAATGGAAGGCCCTAATAGCGAACAAAAGTTTAGACTAGATAAATCTCTTAACATTTCAGTTTGGGATGAGTCTGGCGAAACTGATGATTTCGTCATATCCCCTATGGGTAAGCCATTACCATCTTATCGTGCGTATGTACTGAGCCGTAATACTGGGTGCGCTGAGGCACCGAACGGAAGTATTGCTATCGTAGATACTGAGATAACACCAGGAACGGGGGATCTGGTTATAGCACAGGTTAACAATTCTATTTCTGTATATAAATTTTTAGATGGCGGTAGTCACGGCTTCCTATCAGTTGATGATAACAGAGTGCCATTAATTGAGTTATCCTCTGCACAATTTATCGGTGTTGTCGTCTTTCTTGTTCGTGATTTCAGAAGGTAGCTTGTTCTTTCTTTTTGACTAACAAGCACCTCTCTATACTCACCAGCTCCATTCCTCACCAAAACTATCACCATCGTCTCATTCCTCTCGAATATAACATTATAGCTTTTGGTTGCTTACTGTATATTTATACAGTAAATTGTTTTATACTTTATATTCTCAGGTAAAATTTGCAAGAATTATTCTATGTTAATTCTAATACCCTTTCGTATTTTATTGAAAATGAAAAAAATAACCTCTTAGATTTCATTACCATACACATCACACCAAAATATATATAATATACCCATTGCTATATCTAATACTCATTGCTATATTCACCTTATCAATACAAACGACTAGGTGGGTACAATGCAAACCAATTCAAATGAACCAATCGTAACCTTTAGCGTGCCAATGTCGCAGGAAGATGCGCAGGCATGGATCCTTCAAAAGGCCGCTGAATTTAAAACGCTAGATTCGCTTAAGGCTAAACAGGCTCTGTACGAGCAAGAAAAAGAAGATCTGCAGCGCAAGATAGAAAAACTCGATGATGAAATTTTCGAGCAGGCCGAACGCTGTAAAGTCACTATTAGTGCATAGTTAATTTGATTTTGCGAGGTGATTAGCATGTCCAAAGTAACAAATGAAAGCGCTGGCAATATTATTGAGCTAAAAGTCAATGGCGCCGCGGTGTGTTACTTAAACACTAATGGTGCGGTCGCTGCTGATTACTTATCATTTATCGCTAAAACTACTGAAACCTTAATGTTGGATAGAAATTCGCTAGAACAAGAAGCTAATGCGTTTGGAAAAACCACCCAACATCAATATGGCGCATTTTCCGCAATTAAAGATCCCAAAGGTCTTTAATAAAAGAATCAACACGTATTTGGGAACTACCTTTTGAGAGATCTAGAAAGCGATTAGCAACATCATCAGACAATTCGGTGTTCCATTTATCAAAAGAATGCTTTGGAAAATACTCAGTAAAAATACTTTGCACCGCATATTCACCACCTTTTACGTCAGTGATCATATTGCATTGATAAAGACATTTAGAAATTAAGGTTGATTTTAGCATTTCAAATTCTCTTGGTTGTGTAGGGCTACCAAGAATACCACAGCCGCCTGATGTGGCTAAGTTAGTTCAGGTTCTCATTATCATCTCTATTGGTGTTTTAGTTATTGATAATTTTTGGCGGTGCCATGCCGCCTCTTTTTCTAAATATAAATAAGACCATTGGCATCAGTCCATACGGGTAAATATGTACTTAATTACTGCCAGTGGTCTTATTTATATTGTGGCTAAAATATACTTAATCTGTATGCGGCAGAATGTGGAGGTAATTATGCAAATGCTAACTTTGGAGGAATGGGCGAGCGAACGTTATAGAAGTCGCCCTCCTCGACTGGGGACATTACAACGCTATGCTAGGAGTGGCTTGTTCTATCCACCAGCACAAAAAGAAGGTGGTATTTGGCGCGTGAGAGAAGATGCCGACTTAGTCGGTAATTTGACATCACCGGTTATCAATAAGAGTGATAACCCTAAATTACAAAGGATTTTAAACGATGGCTGCCCGTCCACGTAAAAATAACGTCAATATCCCTAATCTCTACCCACTATTTAGCAGAAAAGCTAACAAGGTTTATTGGCGTTATCGCCACCCTATAACTGGCAAATATCATGCCCTCGGTGACAAGAGGCTGAAGCTCGTGAAATTGCGATTGAAGCTAATAACCGGTTAGCGGAACAACGCAGCCGTCAAGTCATGGCGATCAGCGATAGAGTAGCAAGAATTAAAGGTAAAGAGATCACCGTAAACACTTGGCTAGATCGCTACTGGGTAATACAAGAAGAGCGCCTTGCTGACGGTGATATAAAACAAAACACATATAAGCAAAAAAGAAAACCTGTGGACCTAATGCGCCACTCTCTCGCAATGAAGCCTTTGCCAGCAGTTGATGCGAGAGATATCGCATCAATACTCGATGAATATAAATCTAATGGCCAACATCGCATGGCACAAGTTATTCGATCCGTATTAATCGATGTGTTTAAAGAGGCACAACATGCTGGTGAAGTTCCACCAGGATATAACCCTGCACTCGCCACTAAGCAGCCAAAACGACGGATCACCCGCCAGCGCTTAAACTTGGAAGAATGGCAAAAAATATTTGATATTGCAGATAAGCAGCATAAGTATTTAGGTAATGCGATGCTATTAGCGGTAATTACCGGACAACGACTTGGCGATATTTCAGCAATGAAGTTTAGTGATATTTGGGATGACCATTTACATATCACACAAGAAAAGACTGGGAGTAAATTAGCTATTCCATTAGCGCTAAAATCTGATGCATTGAATATGTCATTGAGAGAAGTTATTTCAAGATGTCGTGACCGCGTTGTCAGTCAGTATCTTATCCATTATTTCCATACAACTTCTCAAGCAAATCGCGGTGAGCAAGTCACAGCAAATACAATAACCACAAATTTTAAAAAAGCGCGAAATAAAACTGATATTGATTGGGGTGAAGGAACGCCAGCTTCATTTCATGAACAACGTTCTTTGTCTGAAAGGCTCTATCGCGAGCAAGGGATAAACACTAAAGATTTGCTGGGTCATAAATCGCAAAGAATGACCGATAAATATAATGATGACCGGGGTAAGAATTGGGTGAAAGTAGTTATTTAACGATCACTATTTTGATTGGTTTTGATAATTCGTTTTGATAACTTTTTGATAACCGTTTCAAATGTTACAATAAAAAACGGGAACTATTAAGTTCCCGTTTTTTATCACACTACGTAATAAATTACATGTGTTTGATGATTGCGTCGCCGAATTCGCTACATTTCAGTAATTTAGCGCCTTCTAATTGACGTTCGAAATCGTAAGTTACAGTCTTAGCCGCGATTGCGCCTTCCATAC
Source organism: Providencia sp. JUb39 (assembly GCF_012272845.1). Lineage (NCBI taxonomy): Bacteria > Pseudomonadati > Pseudomonadota > Gammaproteobacteria > Enterobacterales > Morganellaceae > Providencia > Providencia sp. JUb39. Next base: position 2,425,153 of record NZ_JAAWXD020000001.1, read on the forward strand.
CTTTAACGATTAAGTCTGCCGCTTCAACCCAACCCATGTGGCGCAGCATCATCTCTGCGGACAGAATGATAGAACCTGGGTTTACTTTATCTTGGCCTGCGTATTTCGGTGCGGTACCGTGAGTCGCTTCGAACAGCGCGCATTCAGAACCAATATTTGCGCCCGGTGCAATACCGATACCACCAACTTGTGCCGCTAATGCGTCAGAAATATAGTCACCGTTCAGGTTCATACACGCGATAACATCATACTCTGCTGGACGCAGCAGGATTTGTTGTAAGAATGCATCCGCGATAACGTCTTTAACGATGATATCTTTGCCAGTTTTTGGATTCTTGATTTTAACCCATGGACCGCCATCGATTAATTCACCACCGAATTCTTCTTGTGCTAATTGGTAACCCCAATCTTTAAATGCACCTTCAGTGAATTTCATAATGTTGCCTTTATGAACTAAAGTCACTGAATCACGGCTATTATCGATAGCATATTCAATCGCTGCACGAACTAAACGTTTTGTACCTTCTTCAGAACATGGCTTGATACCAATACCGCAATCTTGTGGGAAACGAATTTTCGTTACGCCCATTTCGTTTTGCAGGAATTTGATCACTTTATCTGCTTCTGCACTGCCCGCTTTCCACTCAATACCTGCATAGATATCTTCTGAGTTTTCACGGAAGATCACCATATCTGTGAGTTCAGGTTGTTTAACTGGACTTGGTGTGCCTTTGTAGTAACGAACTGGACGTAGGCAGATGTATAAATCAAGCTGTTGACGAAGTGCAACGTTGAGGGAACGAATGCCGCCACCTACTGGTGTGGTTAATGGGCCTTTAATAGAAACGCGGTAATCGCGGATTAAATCGAGAGTTTCTTGCGGTAACCAAACATCTTTACCATATAACTGAGTGGATTTTTCGCCGGTATAAATTTCCATCCAAGAAATTTTACGCTCACCGTTATAGGCTTTTTTAACTGCTGCATCGACAACTTTTAACATTGCTGGAGTGACATCAACCCCAATACCGTCACCTTCAATGAAAGGGATAATTGGGTTGTTCGGAACGTGTAATTTACCTTTTGCATCAATGGTTATTTTAGCGCCTTCTGCCGGAACTACTACTTTGCTATCCATTAACCTCTCCTTCACTTGCGTATTTTGCTTGTTAATTTTTTGTAAGAGACCTGTCAATACTACTGCAATCTGCGTCGAACGCCAATGATTACTAAGCTAAGCTTTTATACAGATCGCATTTAACGCATTATCTCCGCGTCCAAACACTCAATAAAATCAAAACAAATTCAATATAATCATGATATTAAAAAAAAATGTTAACACTCTAAAAAGTTAAATACTAAGCTAAATCACAACCTAAATACTGAACGACCTTATTCCATAGCTTATCTAAAATACCTTATCCAAACATTCGTACTGCTCACAGAAATTAATATATTCTCATATTATCTTTATGATTTAATAGATTTAATAGATTTAATTAAATTATTCGCACTTAATGGTTTTAATGCACGTAAACCGAAATCGCATTGATTTTAAACAATTTTAGATTGTTGCTAATTTGATTGAATTCTATCTAGATAAATAATGAAACACCGTAATAGATTAAGAAAGATAAACTTTTATTTATTAAAAATATAATTATTAATTCAAGATAATATGAAAGGTGAATATATGGAAAAGTTATCAGACTTAATCAATCTCAAACAAAAAGCATTTTCACAGCATCCTTTTTTTCACAATCCTATTAACCCATCGTTACCCATCAAGGAGTCACTGGCGTTCTTACCCAAAATAGCTTTCTTTATTTTGACGTTTGGAGACATTAATAAATACATTCTTCCCTTTGAAAATCCTCAAGATGATTTAGAAATTGCGGTGAATAATCATGCGTTAGAAGATTCGGATCATTGGTATTGGTATATCGATGATCTCCGCACATTGCGTATGAATGAGCCACAACTTTTTACGGATACCTTAGTATGGTTATGGTCGCCACAAATGGAAGCTAACCGTAAGCTCACCTATGAATTAATCAGTGCCATCGTCAATCAACCCGCTAAAATTCGCTTAGCTGTCATTGAAAGCATGGAAGCAACGGGGCGCGTATTCTTTACGTACATTAATCAAATCGCTAAATTATCTCCTGCGCCACTTAAATATTGCGGTGATCTTCATTTGACTCACGAATCTGGTCATGCGATGGGCAGTGATGCAGAATTAATTGATACCATTAATTATACGGATGAAGAACACATTCTTTGTGTGCATTTGATAGAGAAAATATTTATCGCTTTCTCTCGTTTTATCGATGAAATAAATCAGTAAGCCATAAGTCAATATCCGATAAATTAAGGGAGAGCTACCTGCTGATTGCTCGTATCCCTCCCTTAAATAACCAACCAAAACAGCCTTACTTTATCGCCAAAATATCGCTATTCTATTGCCCATTACATGAATGACTCTCAATAAAAGTATTATGAACGCACCTAATCGCAAGCATACTAAGAAAACTGCACCACATTCAAAGCAACGTCGTTCATTGGCAACGAATTCATCTTCTCGCGTGGCACGCCCAACCCAGCCGCACAAAGTGATTATTTTCAATAAACCATTTGATGTACTCCCGCAATTTACGGATGAGCAAGGGCGGGAAACGTTAAAAAACTATATTCCCATCTCTGATGTTTATGCCGCTGGGCGTTTGGATAGAGACAGTGAAGGTCTGTTAGTCCTCACTAATGATGGAAAATTACAAGCTCAGCTTACCCAACCACAGAAAAAAACAGGAAAAATCTACTATGCTCAAGTAGAAGGTATCCCCGATGAAATCGCCCTCGCAAAATTTCGTCAGGGATTAACCCTAAATGATGGACCTACCCTCCCCGCAGGCATCGAGTTAGTCAGTGAGCCAGAATGGTTATGGGTACGAGTTCCACCGATCCGTGAGCGTAAGAACATTCCCACATCTTGGTTAAAGATCACGCTTTATGAAGGAAGAAATCGACAAGTTCGTCGAATGACTGCCAATATTGGTTTTCCCACATTGCGATTAATACGCTACGCCATGGGAAATTTTACGCTCGATAACTTATCTTCCGGCGAATGGAAGGAGGTCACTGTTGTTTAAACCCAATGTTACTGTTGCCACCATTGTCCATGCCCAAGGGCGTTTTTTAGTGGTCGAAGAGTGGGTGAATAACAAACCCACATGGAATCAACCCGCAGGACACCTTGAAGCCGATGAAACATTAGTGAAAGCTGCCACTCGCGAACTGTATGAAGAGACGGGCATTATTGGCGAACCGCAGGCATTAATTAAAATTCACCAGTGGATAGCCCCAGATAAAACCCAATTTATTCGCGTCTTATTCGCCCTTGAACTGGATGCCCCTTGCGAAACCCATCCCCACGATGATGATATCAGCGCTTGTCATTGGGTTAGCGCAGAAGACATCCTGACTAGCCAATGCCTTCGATCCCCTTTAGTTGCCCAAAGTATCCGCTGCTACCAAGAAGGTACTCGCTATCCTTTGAGCGTTTTGGCCGCCTTCGGAGAGCATTACGAATAACATTATTCTCCTAACGCTGGTGCAACAAGGGGGCAACGTGCTAAAGTATGGGGCTTGATTTTTCCGCATTGAGACTATTTCCCATGTCAAATAACAGTACCAAATCAGATAATAGCCAAATTAAGGTCATCGTCGGTATGTCCGGTGGTGTTGATTCATCCGTTTCCGCTTACCTGCTCAAGCAGCAAGGGTATCAGGTGGTCGGTCTGTTTATGAAGAACTGGGAAGAAGACGATAACGAAGAATACTGCACCGCGGCGACTGACCTTGCAGATGCACAAGCGGTATGCGACAAACTCGGTATCGAACTGCGCACCATCAACTTTGCCGCTGAATATTGGGACAATGTATTCGAACACTTTTTAGAAGAATACAAAGCCGGTCGTACCCCAAACCCAGATATTCTGTGTAACAAAGAGATCAAATTTAAAGCGTTCTTAGAGTTTGCTGCCGAAGATCTGGGCGCAGATTATATTGCAACGGGTCACTATGTGCGTCGCCGTGATGTTGACGGCAAAAGCCAGCTATTACGGGGCTTAGACAATAATAAAGACCAAAGCTACTTCCTGTATACCCTCAGCCATGAACAAGTGGCAAAAAGCTTATTCCCAGTGGGTGAATTAGAAAAACCGGAAGTACGTCGCATCGCTGAAGAAATTGGCTTAGTGACTGCGAAGAAAAAAGATTCTACTGGAATCTGCTTTATTGGTGAGCGTAAATTCCGCGATTTCCTCGGGCGCTACCTCCCTGCTCAACCAGGTCCAATAGTCACCGTTGACGGTGAAACCATTGGTCAGCACGAAGGGTTGATGTACCACACATTAGGTCAACGTAAAGGATTAGGCATTGGCGGCACCAAAGACGGTTCTGAAGAGCCATGGTATGTAGTCGATAAAGACGTTGAAAACAATCAATTGATTGTAGCGCAAGGTCATGAGCATCCACGTTTAATGTCTACAGGCTTAATTGCTCAGCAATTAGATTGGGTTGATAGACAAACATTAACTGAGCCATTGCGCTGCGTGGTGAAAACTCGTTACCGTCAAGCGGATATCCCTTGTACAATCACCCCATTGAGCGCCGAGAAAATCCAAGTCACTTTCGATTATCCGGTTGCAGCTGTTACTCCGGGACAATCTGCGGTATTTTATATCGACGAAGTCTGCCTCGGTGGCGGCGTTATTGAAGCCCGTATTCAGGAGTAAATGTGGCTAAAAACTATTACGATATCACGCTAGCCTTAGCGGGTATCTGCCAAGCAAGTCTGATGGTACAAAAGCTCGCTCATGAAGGCACCTTTAATGAGCAAGATGGTAAAACCATGGTCAATAGCCTGACCAACATGAATCCATCCACCACACTGGATGTATTCGGTAATGACGAAGCGAATTTAAAAACCGGTTTAACTGCCCTGCTTGGCATGTTAACCGGGGGTAATAGTGGGATCTCTGCAGAGATGACCCGCTATATGCTTAGCATCATGGCGCTAGAACGCCGCTTAAGCAAAGATGACAATGCCATGAACCAACTCGGTCAACGAATTGAGCAATTTGAGCGTCAAGCTAGCTATTTCGAACCGATGTCTGAAGGTGTTTTTAACGCACTCGCCGGAATTTATGTGGATGTAGTCAGCCCAGCAGGTCCTCGAATTCAAGTGACAGGCTCCCCTGATATTCTGAAAAACACCGTTGTTCAAGCCAAAGTTAGAGCCACATTGCTCGCAGGTATTCGCTGTGCAGTTCTCTGGCAGCAAGTTGGTGGAAGTCGCCTCCAACTGATGTTTTCTCGAAGCCGTCTGTCTAATCAGGCGAAACAAATTTTGTCTCACCTATAAATCTGGAGTTGCTACCAATGGAATTATCCTCACTGACCGCTGTATCCCCGATTGACGGCCGTTACGGTGATAAAGTCAGCGCTTTACGCACTATTTTTAGTGAGTTTGGCTTACTGAAATTTCGTGTGCAAGTTGAAGTTCGCTGGCTGCAAAAACTGGCTGCAACCGCTCAAATCAAAGAAGTTCCTTCATTTGATGCTGACGCAATCGCTTACTTAGATGAAATCGTCGCGAACTTCTGCGAAAAAGATGCAATGCGTATCAAAGAAATTGAACGCACAACTAACCACGATGTTAAAGCAGTAGAATATTTCCTGAAAGAAAAAGTGGCGCACATCCCTGCTCTGCATGCGGTCTCTGAATTTATTCACTTTGCTTGTACGTCGGAAGACATCAATAACCTGTCCCATGCCTTAATGCTGAAAACCGCTCGTGAAGAGGTTTTACTGCCACAATGGCGTCAAATCATTGATAAAGTTAAAGCAATGGCGCACGAATACCGTACTTTACCTTTACTGTCACGTACTCATGGTCAACCAGCAACACCATCCACTATTGGTAAAGAATTTGCTAATGTTGCGTACCGTTTAGAGCGTCAATACCGCCAGTTAGAACAAGTGGAAATCTTAGGTAAAATCAATGGTGCCGTTGGTAACTATAACGCCCATATTGCCGCTTACCCAGAAGTTAACTGGCACGAATTCAGTGAAACATTCGTAACTTCACTGGGCATTCAATGGAACCCGTTCACCACCCAAATCGAACCGCACGACTATATCGCAGAACTGTTTGATTGTGTTGCGCGTTTCAACACTATCGTATTGGACTTTGACCGTGATATTTGGGGCTACGTTGCTTTAAATCACTTTAAGCAAAAAACCATTGCTGGTGAAATTGGCTCATCCACTATGCCACACAAAGTTAACCCTATCGACTTTGAAAACTCAGAAGGTAACTTAGGTTTAGCAAACGCGGTATTAGGCCATTTAGCAAGCAAATTGCCTGTTTCTCGCTGGCAGCGTGACCTGACAGACTCAACCGTTCTGCGTAACTTAGGTGTCGGTTTAGGCTATGCCCTGATTGCTTACCAATCCACAATGAAAGGCTTGAACAAATTAGAAGTTAACGAACAGCACTTACTGGATGAATTAGATCAAAACTGGGAAGTCCTCGCTGAGCCAATCCAGACGGTAATGCGCCGTTATGGCATCGAAAAACCGTATGAAAAACTGAAAGAATTGACTCGTGGTAAACGCGTTACCGCTGAAGGCATGAAACAGTTTATCGATGGTTTAGAACTTCCAGAAAGCGAAAAAGAGCGTCTCAAAGCGATGACGCCAGCCAACTACATTGGCTATGCGATTAATTTTATTGATGAAATCAAGTAATTTATAGTTATTCAAACAGGCGGCATTCGTGTCGCCTGTTTTTCTTTTCCAAAAAATCTCAGATTCGACTATTTTTCCGATCTGTTTGACTTATATTTAGTTAAGATCTTGTTCCCTATCCCATCTCTTTCTACCATACTCATTATAATATTCTCATTTGCATGCTTTCTTTATGTGAGGTTCTCAGATGCGCATTCTTATCGTCGAAGATAACGCCCTACTTCGTCACCATTTAACCGTTCAACTCAAAGAATTAGGTCATCAGGTAGATTCTGCTGAAGATGCAAAAGAAGCGGACTATTTTCTGAATGAAAGCCATCCCGATATTGCAGTCGTGGACTTAGGTCTTCCCGATGAAGATGGGCTTTCTATGATCAAACGCTGGCGCAGTAACCATGTCAGCATTCCGCTCCTCGTCCTAACTGCACGAGAAAGCTGGCAAGAAAAGGTTCAAGCTCTCAATAGTGGCGCTGATGACTATGTCACCAAACCTTTTCAACTAGAAGAGCTGGTCGCACGGATGCAAGCATTGATGCGCCGTAACAGTGGATTAGCCTCCCAAGTGCTTGAACTTGAAAACTTTGTTATTGACCTTTCCCGTAAAGAATTCACCGTTAATGGTGAGTCGGTCAAACTCACTGCATTTGAATACACCATTATTGAAACTTTGCTGCGCAATAATGGAAAAGTGGTCAGTAAAGACTCCCTCATGCGCCAGCTCTATCCAGATGCAGAGCTACGGGAAAGCCACACTATCGATGTGCTTATGGGACGTTTACGTAAAAAAATCCAACAGTTCCATGCCCAAGAAGTGATTGTGACTGTTCGAGGTCAAGGCTACCGTTTCGATGTGAACAGCTAATATGAAACTGCGTAAATTTAGGTTCAAACCCATCTCTTTACAGGCGCGTTTTATTTGTGCAACGTCAGCCGTCATTCTGGCGCTAACCCTCGCTTATGGAATTGTCGCTGTTGTGGGCTATTTGGTCAGTTTTGACCGAACGACCTACACGTTACTACGTAGCCAAAGTAACCTAATTTACAGCCTTGCTCAGTGGCAAGATAATAAAATTGATATTCGCGTTCCCCCAAACTTTACGTTGAACAACCCCTCGCTGATCATTATTTATGATAAAAATGGGCAAACTGTCTGGCGCCAACGAGAAGTCCCCAGCGTCGAGCGTCTTATTCAACTCGATTGGTTAAAAAAGAATGGGTTATACGAAATTGATACCGATTTCGATGAGACGCGCCAATTGATGAACAATAACCCAGACTACAGCCATCGACTCAATGATATAGATAATATCGATGAGCCATTAACTCACTCCGTTTCAGTTAACCAGTATTTAGAAACTGAAACCATGCCAGCACTGACGATTGTCGTCGTCGATACGTTACCTCAAGACTTACAAAGCACGGGCGTTGTCTGGGACTGGTTTGGTTACGTGTTACTCGCCAACTTTATACTGGTGATCCCGCTGTTATGGCTTGCAGCCTATTGGAGTGTGCGCCCCATTAAGTCACTGATTTCACAAATTAGTAGCCTTGAAAAAGGGGAGCGAGAAACGCTGGATGAAAACCCGCCAGCAGAACTGCGAGGCTTGGTACGGAATTTGAATATTTTGCTGAGTAACGAACGCAAACGCTATAGCAAATATCGCACTACATTGTCCGATTTAACCCACAGCCTAAAAACCCCGTTGGCTGTATTACAATCCACATTGCGGCTTCTACGCTCTGGTAAGCAAATGACCATCGAACAAGCAGAACCTATCATGTTGGAACAAATAGGACGCATTTCTCAGCAAGTTGGCTACTATTTGCATCGCGCCTCGAATCAAGGGGATGAAAACCTGATGCTGCGGGAAATCGCTTCAGTACCTTCTATCTTAGATAGTCTCTCTAGCGCACTGCATAAAGTGTACCTCAACAAAGGTGTCTCCATCACCGTCGATATCTCCCCTGAAATCACATGGCTAGGTCAGCCTAATGATTTTATGGAAGTGATGGGCAATATTATGGAAAACGCCTGTAAATATTGCCTTGAATTTGTGGAAGTCACTGCCCTTGTCGATCACGATAGCCTAACCATTTTTGTGGATGACGATGGTCCTGGCGTCCCAGAGAGTAAGCGCAGCATGATATTTATGCGAGGTCAACGCGCTGACACCCTAAGACCAGGGCAAGGTTTGGGGCTATCAATCGCGGTGGATATCATCGACCAATATGATGGTGAAATTACCATTTCAGATAGTCCACTTGGCGGTGCTCGCGTCGCCGTCACCTTTAGGCAGCAAGCAGTGATTGAAGATGCTTAGGTCTTGAATTGAGATAGCTAGGGCATAAACGAAGATAATTCGTTCATCTGCATATGAAGATGGCTAATCTGTGAACTGACGCCCTCTAAGCCCTGTTTTACAATCCATTTCCGGTATACTATTTAGGAAGTTTTGTCATAACTAGGGAACAATAAGATGGATTATAAACTGAATCTTGACTGGCAGAGTTTTCTGGACAGTCATTGGCAGAAACGACCTCTGCTTATCAAACAGGGTTTTACGCGTTTTATTGATCCTATCTCGCCTGATGAACTCGCGGGATTAGCGATGGAAGATGAGGTTGATAGCCGTTTAGTCAGCCATCAAAACGGGCTCTGGCAAGTCGCCCACGGTCCATTCGAAAGCTACGATCATTTAGGTGAAGAAAACTGGTCAATCTTGGTTCAAGCCGTTGACCACTGGCACTACCCAAGTGCCCAACTGATGAAACCTTTCCGTGTCCTTTCTGACTGGCGTATGGATGATTTAATGATCTCCTACTCCGTTCCGGGTGGTGGTGTAGGTCCTCATCTCGACCAATACGATGTATTCATTATTCAAGGCGAAGGTCGTCGTCACTGGCGTGTTGGGGAAAAGATCCCAATGAAACAGCACTCCCCGCATCCTGACTTACTGCAAGTACAGCCTTTTGATGCCATTATTGACGAAGAGATGGAACCCGGTGATATCCTGTATATCCCACCTGGATTCCCCCACGAAGGTTATGCCATTGAGCCATCACTGAATTTCTCTGTCGGTTTCCGCGCGCCTAATGCCCGTGAATTAATGAGCAGCTTTGCTGACCATTTAATTTCCAATGATTTAGGCAGCTATCGCTACAGCGACCCTGACCTTTCTTTCCGTGATAATCCGGCTGAAATTTTGCAAGGCGAACAGATTAAGCTGCGCGAAATGATGGAATCACTGATTCATGATCCAGAGCTATTCCGTAAGTGGTTAGGTGAATTTATTTCTCAATCACGTCATGAGCTGGATTTGGCACCGCCAGAGCCGCCTTATGAACAAGATGAGATTTATAATTTATTGAAAGAACAGCAAGAAACTCTATATAAACTCAATGGGTTGCGTGCTCTTCGTGTTGGTGATCAGTTCTTTGTTAACGGTGAGTCTTTAGAGACTAAATGCTATGAAGCCGCTGATAGCCTGTGCCGTTTCGATTCCGTCAACCATGCAAATCTTGGTGACGCATTAGACGATGTCAATTTTATCGCCTTAATGACAGCATTGATTAATAGCGGATATTGGTATTTTGACGACTAATTAGTCCTATAATTAACCGCCAACAAACAGCAAATGCCCCGAATATCATCACTTCACATCGGGGCATTTTTATCGCTGTTTTTTATATTAAGCACGCATCAAAGCTATTTATCAGTATTGCGTTTTGCATGAATAGCCGTTAATTCCGCAATTCTCATAATCACGCTCACCGCCTGCTCCATTCCTTCTTGAGTAATAAACTCATGTTTACTATGGAAGTTATAGCCACCAGTAAAAATATTCGGGCATGGTAAGCCCCGATATGATAACTGCGCACCGTCCGTTCCCCCACGGATAGGCTTGATAACAGGCTCAATATCACAATCCAGCATCGCTTGTTTCGCTAATTCAACAACATGCGGATATTTCATCACTTCTTTATGCATATTGTAGTAGCTATCATCCAATGTCAGCTCGATATAGCAGCTTGGGTGCAGCCCTTCACCCACTTTTTCTGCGATACGAATAATATTTTTCTTTCTCGCTTCAAAATTGGCTAAATCAAAATCACGGATAATGTAGTTCATTTCCGCTTTTTCCACGTTACCTTTAATGGACGTTAAGTGATAAAAGCCTTCGTAACCTTCCGTATTTTCAGGTGTTTCATCCGGTGGTAACATAGAATGGATTCGCGTTGCTAAACCCAACGCATTGACCATCACACCTTTGGCGCTACCAGGATGTGTATTGTTACCCACAATTTTAATAGAGACATTGGCAGCGTTAAAGTTTTCGAATTCGAGTTCACCGACACCACCACCATCAACGGTATAAGCCCAGCGAGCATCAAATTCTTTAAAATCGATATGTTGTGCACCACGACCAATTTCTTCATCTGGCGTAAAGGCAACACAGATTTTTCCGTGTGGAACATTTTGCCCTTCTAAACGCACAATCGCGGTAATAATTTCTGCGATACCCGCTTTATCATCCGCCCCTAATAAGGTTTTGCCATCGGTCATAATCAGCGTTTTGCCAATCATTTCGTGCAATACAGGGAACATAACGGGGGATAAAACTTCATCACCAATGCCGAGAGCAATATCGCCACCACGATAATTCTCAAGCACTTGCGGGCACACATTTTTGCCCGAATAATCTGGGGCGGTATCCAAATGCGAAATGAAGCCTATCGCAGGCACATCCCAATCGACATTGGATGGCATGATAGCCGTTAAACAGCCATGTTCCGACAGCGTCACTTTTTCAAAGCCAAGGATATTTAATTCTTTGGCTAACGCGCGGGCAAATTTTAGCTGGCCAGTGCTACTAGGTACTGTTTTTGCATTCAGTTTTGATTGTGTATCAAACGCAGTGTATTCAAAAAACCGCTCCAAGAGTTTGTCCATACTTCCTCCCCCTAAATATCAATGGGGATATTATGGGAAAGATCACAGAAACAATTATTGTTTCAAATCAGATTTGCAGCTAAAGAGTGAGGAAGATAACTAATTAATTTAATTTATTGTTCATTTTCGGCTGCACTTTTGGATAACACAACGCGTTAAGTACCATGTTATATAATGGCTATCTTATATAACGAAATGCGCTATAGAATGATTTTTAAGGTGGGAATACGATGGCAAAAACATTTTTAATTTACGGTGTTAGTAAAGGGTTAGGTAAAGCATTAATTGAAGGAGTGCCTGACCAAACGGATACTGTGTACGGAGTTTCTCGCACTGAACCACCTTTTGGTGGTGCGCAATTTCACTGGATACCCGCTGATCTTAGTGATATTCAATCGGCTTCAATTATCAAAAAGCAGCTAGGCGAAAAACCCATTGATACCCTAATTTATAATGTCGGCATTTGGGAAAAACTCGCCTTTACTGAAGAATATGATTTCGAGTCCACCAGTGATGTTGAATTACTCACCATGATCCAGACCAATATCAGTGCCTGCCTGTTGAATTTGAAAGCACTACTCAGTAACTTGCGTTTAGGCAACAATAGTAAAATTATTTTAATTGGCTCTACGTGGGGGCTGGATAATCATAATGGCAAAGAAGTCACCTTTAGCGCGACCAAGTATGCCCTACGCGGGATTGTGCAATCATTGAGAGAAACCTTGCGCCAAGATAATATCGGTATTTCTATTTTGAACTTAGGTTATCTCGCCACGGAATATCCGTTATCTATGCCAGTGAATGAGGTGATTGAAAAAAGTGAAGGTGCGTTAATTCCGCTGCAAGATGTGGTCAATGCCGTGCGCTTTATTCTTAGCACCAGCAGCGCCACCTGCGTAAAAGAAATTACCATGCCCGCCATGTTAGATGAAAACGTGTGATATAAACCTAATTTGCTCAGTGCATAAAAAAGGGAGCAAAAGCTCCCTTTTATGTTTATTCTTCGCTGTTTAACTTTGCCAGTAAGTCATCCACATATTCACTAACCACTTTACTCGCCAGCCCATAATGGCGCTCTTCAAATTCGCTTTCCACTTGGCTTGGTTCTAAATTCAATTGCACGGTATGAGCGCCTTGTAAACGCGCTTCATGCACAAACCCTGCCGCTGGATAAACATGCCCCGATGTCCCGATGGAAATAAACAGCGTGGCTTCTCCAAGTGCTTGATAGATCCTGTCCATTTCAAACGGCATTTCACCAAACCACACAATATGTGGGCGTAGTGGCTGAGGGAACTGGCAGCAGTGGCAACGCTCTTCTACGGATAAATCCCCTTTCCATTCGAGGACTTGGTTTGACCAATTACAACGTACTTTTAATAATTCACCGTGCATATGAACCACGCGCTTGCTCCCCGCACGCTCATGTAAATTATCAATATTCTGCGTCACTAGCAGGAATCTATCCCCTAGCGCTTGTTCTAATTTTGCTAATGCATAGTGCGCTGCATTCGGTTGAATATTCTCTTGTTGCAGCTGGCGACGACGTTCATTGTAAAAGCGCTGAACTAATTGTGGATCACGGGCAAAGCCTTCAGGCGTTGCGACATCTTCCACGCGATGCTCTTCCCATAAACCATCTGCCGAACGGAAGGTTTGAATGCCTGATTCTGCAGAAATACCCGCACCGGTTAATACAACCACGTTAATGTTTTGCATACTGAGCAGTCTATTATCAATGTAGTAAGAACGATTGCGAAGTCGCTGACGGCGTTTACATTTATTTTTACTTATTTTTTTCAATCTACGGCGAAATCGCAACATCGGAAATTTCCTTTCATCCTTGCAGTGAATTTGTCGGTATAAAAAGTGAAAATATAAACATGGTAAATTATGTTATTTATACATAATTTGGATAGTAACATACTAAAACCCTTCATCTCCTGCAAAGTAAAACAAATATCTCAATAACCTCGATTTAATAACTTTTTTATCATCAAAAAGACATTTTTTTCACTTTCAGATGACAAAAAACTTTATCCCCATCACACCTAACGGCTAAAATAGCTGCCATCTCACTATTTTGATTTCTCTTATTTGAAGGATTTCCATGGAAAAGTTTTTTGAAAGAATGATGTACGCTTCACGTTGGATCCTGGCGCCCATTTATTTGGGGCTATCACTGACATTGCTGGCGTTAACCATCAAATTTTTCCAAGAAGTATTTCATATTCTGCCAAGCATTTTTAGCATTCCAGAATCTGATTTGATCCTCACACTGCTATCGCTCATTGATATGGCGCTGGTAGGTGGATTACTGGTGATGGTGATGTTCTCAGGTTACGAAAACTTCGTCTCCCAATTAAATTTATCTGATCATCATGAAAAGCTAAATTGGATTGGTACCATGGATGCAACGTCACTGAAAAATAAAGTGGCTGCCTCCATTGTCGCCATCTCATCCATCCACTTATTGAAGATTTTCATGAACCTCAAAAACGTCGAAAATGATAAGTTGATGTGGTATGTGATCCTTCATTTAACTTTCGTGCTGTCAGCGTTTGTGATGGGTTATTTGGATAAAATGACCAAGAAAGCTAAGTATTAGTTCTCTCTCAATACACACGATTTGGCATAAAATAAGGGAAGCTCACTGTAGCTTCCCTTATTGTTTCAAATATTATTTTTTCAAGAACGGTAAAATGTGGCTCATTAACTGTTCAGGACACTCCTCCGTCACGAAATGACCGCACTCCCCAAGCATCGCCCCTTGTAATTGGGTTGCTCGCCCCTGTAACGTCAATTGCGGCGCATCTCGGGTTGCCTGATCCGCCCCAATCGCCAATACTGGCATGGTGAGCTTTTTCTGCGCTCGCTGTTTATTTTGCTCAATCGTCTGTGGAATAGCACGATAATAAGCAAAACCAGCTCGCAGTCCCCCCGGAGAAGCATACGCATCAATATACGTCTGTGCGGCAACGCGATCACGACGATAAGCCCAATTATCAAAAATAAAGTTAAGATACTCACGCTCTTTACCTGCCGTCAGCGTTTCCGGTAAATCTCGCACTTGGTTGAACATAAAATGCCAGAGGAAAATATTCTCCTCAGGATCAACGAAAATACTCGGTGCTGGCGCTAATCCTGGAATAACCGCTTCAGTTAAGGCTATCTTTTTCACGTCTGCGGGATAATCACTGGCCAGCGCATACCCTACCCACATACCAATATCATGCCCTATCACTGAATAGTGAGTATGACCCAGTTGCTTCATCATTTCGTGCAATGTGGTTGCGGCAGCGCCCGTATCATAGCCACTTTCTGGCTTATCAGAATACCCTGTTCCCAATGGATCAACAGCAATAGCGGTATAACCATTAGCAGCGAGATCCGTCATCACGTAGCGCCACGTGTACCATGTTTGTGGCCAACCGGGGATCAATAAAACTGGCTCACCTTCCCCAGCGGTAACATAGTGAAGGCGCTGCCCGTTCACTTTCACATAGTGATGTTGAAAGCTGGCTTCATTCGCCTCAATGGCTGGAAGAGTAGCACTTTTGGCTGTTTGAGCTAGGTTTCCTGCTACTAACGTAGCTGTTGCTTGCAAAGAGAGCGTCATCAGAGAAACGAGTAACACCTTTTTAAATACCGAATTCATATTTGTTCCATACACTTTTATGTGGGTAAAAAAGCCACTCATTCACGAGTTGCATTAATTATTTGTCGATCAACAATGAATAGGTTAAAGGTTTTTTTAATTCTTTGTCAATCGATAAATAATAATTATTTGTCATTCGACAAAGAAGTGATAATATGAACGCATTCTCATTCAGCGCATCATTATCATGTTTTAAGGGGATCATCGTTATGGCGGGAAGACCAAGAGAGTTCGACCGAGACGCGGCATTAAATAAAGCAAAACTTGTCTTTTGGCAAAGAGGTTATGAAGGTACGTCGATGTCAGATTTAGTCTCTGCTCTAGGCATCGCTTCTGCTCGCATTTATGCGGCATTTGGCTCGAAAGAGAACCTATTTCGCGAAGCTATCGCCCTGTATCTAAGCCAAGAAGGCGCTTTTGCTGATACTGCATTACAAGAGCCTAATACGCGTCTAGCAATAACACAGTTATTAACCCAAGCTGTCGAAACTTACACCCAACAAACGCATCCACAGGGGTGCATGGTAGTTTTATCACTGACCAACTATGCCAGTGAAAATGAAAACATTATGTCTTGGCTAGCGAATTACCGGAAAGACCGTACCACCGCCATCATACAACGTTTAAATGAGGGTGTAACTCAAGGGGATTTACCCAAGGAAACAAACACCCAAGCACTTGGCGATTATATCTCAACACTATTTCACGGCATTTCGATTCAAGCTCGCGACGGGGTGAGTAAAGTGCATTTACTCGCGATGGTTGACGTTGCTATGACTGGGTTTGATTCCTTTATCTCAGCATCAACTGCCCACTGATTATCCGTTTCAATTTTAGGAAAAATTGCTATGTCCTCATTCGGTTCATCTCCCAGTCGTGCATGGGTTTGCACATGGCTTTCAACATCTCAGCCCACCAGCGGTGAAGCATTTCCGTTTCCATTGGAGATCCCAACCTTATTGAATAACCAAACCCTACAGCAAACGCTGCGCATCACATTAGGCGGGCAACAATTACGCCTTGTGTTTTCGAATCGTTATGGCTCTCAGCCCCTAGTGTTGGGTGAAAATGTCATTGTTGTAAAATCGCCATCTGGACAGTCATGGAGCGCCCCTGTTCTGTTTAATGGACAATCTTGTGTTTCTATCCCCGCAGGGCAAATAGTGTACAGTGATGAAATCATCCATCCTATTGACGATTTGTCTGAAGTCACCCTACGAACCTATCTGCCGGCTCCTACCCTTGTAGAGACCTTTCATTGGGATGCGCGACATTATTCTCAATTAACATCGGGTAATGGTGTTCATTCCAAAATGATGAAAGAAAGCCTACCAATCAGTTCGCGTTTATTATTAGAAGCTGTTGAAATTCAGAATCAGGCGCCAAGCCAAGCGATTGTCGTTATTGGCGATTCCATGGTGGATGGCAATGGTGTCGAAATGGGAACTTATCACCGTTGGGTAGATTTTTTTGCTGAGCGTACCGTTTCTCAGCACACAGCGGTGATCAATGCGGGGCAATCGGGTTCTCGCTTACTCAAAGATGGTATTGGTATCAGTACATTATCTCGCTTTACTCGGGATGTTATTGAGCAAGCTGGCGTAACCACTTGCATTGTACAAGTGGGTCTCAATGATATTGGGCTTGCACAAACCGCCCTAGCGCCTGCGGATATGACACCTTCCGCTAGCCAGTTGATTGAAGGTTATCGTCAATTACTTGATATGGCGCATCAGCATCATATTCGCGTTGTCGGCATTACGCTTGTTCCGCTACGCTGTGCAGACGAGTATGGATTAGATAACTTCTATACCTCCGAAAAAGAAGCTATTCGCCAAGAAGTGAACGAATGGATACGCACTAGCGGTGAATTTGATGCATTAATTGACACTGAACAACTTGTGCGCGACTCACAAAATCCTCAGCAATTAGCATTAATCTATGATTCCGGGGATCATCTCCACCTTAACCACGCAGGGCATCTGTTGGTTGCGAATTCAATTTCCCTTGATACTGTTATTGGAGTTTAAAACAGTCATTAGCATTGAAACCATAGGTATGAGAATAACTTTTCGTACCTAATTATTCCGCTATTCTTTGATACAGCTTAACATTACCTTCAGCCACACCATCATTCCTTATGTTACTATCCACCGACCTAATCCATCATTTAAAACAGCCTTGGATAATAGAATGAGTGACCATTTTGTCGGGAAATTTGAAGCTGAAATTAAATTCAAACTACCCAATTCTGACACTTTTCTTAAGCAGCTTATCAATGATAATGCTGAAGCATTTACCGTAAATAATCATGAAATTGATGACTTTTTTGACTATCAAGATGGGCAGTTAGCCGCGCAAAATATCAGTATGTCCGTGCGGGAGATGACACCCTCTGGGATTAAGCTCTGGATAGTCAAAGGACCAAGCAGTGCCGAGTGTAAAGCGATTGATATTGCAGATTGCCAACATGTCAAAAACATGCTGAGCACCTTGGGATATCAATGTTACCTAACGATTGCTAAACAGCGCAGCATCTATTTTCTAGATGATATTCATATCACCATTGATTACTTGGAAGGTATTGGTTGGTTTGCTGAATTTGCGATTATGACAGACGATGAGAGCGAGTTAGACAACTTGTACACCAAATTACTGTCTACCGCGCAACATTATGGTTTTACAGAAGCATTAATTGAAACTCGCAGCTATAAGCAGATGTACCTTGAGAATTTGATGAAATAGCCTTAGTTAACATGATGAAATAAGGCGCGACTGTTTCCACTCGCGCCTTATTGATTACTGACCGCTTAGAATGCGGGCTGGGTCTAACTTACTTGCGCGTCTTGCTGGATACCAGCTAGCTAATAAGCTCAGAACAACCGCGGTGGACAGCACGTAAATCACATCCATCACATGCAGTTCGGAAGGCAGGAAGTCAATAAAATAGATATCCCCTGATAAGATAGGATGACCGATAATCACTTCAAGTCCCTTAATTATTGTGGTTAAATTCAAGGAGATTAGTACCCCCAGCACCACACCGATAAGTGAACCAACCAGTCCCCCGATTAAGCCATACCACAGGAAGATTGCGCGAATTTGCCTATCTTTTGCCCCCAATGTCCGCAGAACTGCAATATCACTGCTTTTATCTTTGACTGCCATCACTAGCGTGGAGACAATATTAAAACAAGCGACCCCGATGACTAAAATCATCGCCAAGTACATGACACTGCGAACCACTTGAATGTCGTTGTACATATAGCCGTAATCGCCTATCCAGCTTTTCACGACCACATGATGCATCGTTTTAAGCCCAGCGTCATACACCACTTTATCGGCTTCGAAAGGATCTTTAGCTTTAATTTCAAAACCGCTAATGCCGTTTCCATAACCGAGATATTCCTGTGCATCCGCTAGCGGAACTAAAGCAAGCTGATGGTCGAGTAATCCACTTAAACGAAAAATTCCCGTCACTTGGACACGAATACGCTTAGGTTGCTGAATTTTCATGCTGTCATCGGTATTCGGAATCATAATTGTTATCCAATCCCCGACTTTTACATTCAGCGAATTCGCCACCCCTTGCCCTAAAATGATTGACTGTTTACCCGCCTCAAAATGTTGCCACGCATCATTTAGGATAAACTCAGGCAATGCACTGACTTGGGATTCCGTCTCGTGAGAAACGCCCATAATCTGGATGGCTTTCAGGTTCGCGCCGCGCTCAAGTAGCCCCGTAAAATTCACATAGGGGCTGACCCCTTGCACACCCGGCGTTTTACGGATCACATTTTGGGCAAATTCCCAATCTTGATAAGGGGCTTCAACCGCGTAGATTTGCCCGTGAGGCACTACCGAGAGTACGCGGTTATTCAGTTCTCGCTCAAAGCCATTCATGGCACTTAAGCCTATAATTAACACCGCCACACCTAAGACAATGCCAAGGGTCGAAACAATCGACACCAAAGACACCATTTCTGTCCGGCGACGTCCTCGGCTAAATCGCAATGCCGCTAATAGCGTCAGAGGCATTTTAATCATTACATTGCCCCCAGCATAATTTCCTGTTGCAAATGACCATCACGCATTTCTAAACGTCGGGATAGACGACTCGCCAGTTTCATATCATGGGTGACCACTAAAAATGCCGTTTTTTGCTTGCGGTTTAGTTCACCCAATAATTCAAAAATCGCATCCGCATTACGCAAATCGAGGTTACCTGTTGGTTCATCCGCCAGCACTAACGCGGGGTCATTCACCAATGCACGGGCAATAGCAACACGTTGGCGCTCACCACCAGATAATTCAGATGGGCGATGATTAGCTCGGTGATCTAACCCTACCGCTTTTAACATTTCGGTGGCTTTCGCAAACGCCGTTGCTTTCGCAATACCGCCAATTAACAGTGGCATCGCCACATTTTCTAGTGCCGTAAAATCAGGTAATAAATGGTGGAATTGATAAATAAAACCGAGATCTTTATTACGAATTGCCGCACGGGCGTCGGAAGAAAGCTGATTAATCTGCTGCCCACGGAAAATGACATTACCTTGAGATGGCGTATCTAACCCGCCAAGCAGGTGTAATAAGGTACTTTTACCGGAACCTGAGCTACCCACGATAGCCATAGTTTCGCCTTCATTCATCGTGAAGCTGACATTCTTTAACACTTCTGTGGAGAGTGCGCCTTCTTGATAAATCTTACTTAAATGTTCACAGACCAGAAGTGGTTGGTTATTCATATCGTAAAGCCTCAGCAGGTTGTACCGCTGCCGCACGCCAAGAAGGATAAAGCGTCGCCAGCAAAGAAATCAGCATCGCGCACAGCGCAATAATTAAAATACCCGGATAATCAAGTACAATCGGGAGTGCCACTCCCCGTGGTAATAAGCCAATTAACGGCATAATTACGTTCAATTGGCTCGATAGCAGCGTACCCAACACGGTACCAATCAATGTACCGATAATGCCCGCGCCCGCACCTTGGATCATAAAGATAGTCAGGATTTTGCTACGTTTGAGCCCTAAGGTTTTCAAAATCGCCACTTCGCCTTGTTTTTCCATGACTAATAAGGATAACGACGTAATGATGTTAAAGGCCGCCACCGCGATAATCAGGCTCAGCAGCAGACCCATCATGTTTTTTTCCATTCTTACTGCTTGGAAAAATTCGCCTTTACGCTCACGCCAATCTGTCCAAACTAACCCTTCCGGCAGTGTCTGTTTGCTCGCCACATCCACTTGCAGAGGTTCGTCCAGATATAAACGCCAGCCAGTAATATTTCCGGTTGGATAACGTAGCATTCGCGCTGCATCAGGCTGAGCAACAATCAATTCGCTCGTATCCGCTTCGCCATTCGTTTGAAAAATACCCGCAACCGTAAATAAACGCTGGCTAGGTATACGCCCCATTGGGGTTAATTGGCTCACGCCGGGAATAATCAAGCGTACTTGGTCGCCGCGTTTTACGCCGAGGGTTTCCGCCAGTCGATTACCGAGAAAAACGTTGTATTCCCCATCGATTAAATCTCGGCGATCCCCGCTTATCAGCTTATCGAGTAACAAGGAGGACTCATCGGAACGAATTCCTCCCATCACGCCCACCCCCACGTTAGTTCGACTTTGTAAAACCACTTCCGACTGAACAATCGGCTCAATTTTCTTAACGCCTTTGAGGTTTTTTAAGTCCGTGATGGGATGTTGATTGGGATCGATATTTCCCGTATTTGAGGTCAATATGGCCTGTGGCATATAAGCAAGTATGCTATCTTGTAACGAACGTTCAAAACCATTCATCACAGACGTCACGGCAATCAATGCCGCAACACCAAGGGTTATGCCTATTGCCGACAAGCTGGACACAAAACGTCCAAATTTATCGACTGCGCGTCCACGCATATAGCGCAGACCTATAAAGAGTGAGACAGATTGATGCATGAAAACGTAATGTCCCTGTTGCCAAAGCGAAGTGTTCAGGGATAATAAAGGGTACGATTGATGAATGGAACCACCCAACCGCGCTTTTGTGGTTTTTTTTATTATAAATACTATTTGTTTAGATCACTTTCAGACTACTCAATGAGTTCTGTGGGTCGTTTAATTAATTTTTAATTGCCTAACTAATCATTAATTAACTAGTTAGCTATGAGAAGCTGAATATTTCTATGTCGTCAAATTATCGTTATGAACTGCCCAGTCGTGCTGGAGATGTCCGCCATTTAGGCTGCTTAATTGGTGCTGCGGGTCCCTTAGAATGCGCAGAAATGATTGAACGCCATCAAGGTCCTGTCGTGATTGTTACGCGTGATATGCAAAACGCATTACGCGTTCGTGATGAACTTCAACAGTTTACCCAACATCCTATAGAGACACTGTCGGATTGGGAAACGCTACCCTACGATAATTTTTCGCCGCATCAAGAAATCATCTCTCACCGTTTATCCACTCTATACCGCTTGCCAACACTGCAAAAAGGGGCGCTGATCCTCCCTGTTAATACCTTAATGCAGAAGGTGTGCCCTGCTGACTTTCTAACGGGACATGCTTTAGTGATGGCTAAAGGCGATAAGCTCTCACGCGATAGCCTGCGAGACGAACTAGATAAAGCCGGATATCGCCATGTTGAGCAAGTACTTGAGCATGGTGAATATGCGATTCGCGGAGCATTACTCGACTTATTCCCAATGGGTAGTGACCTGCCATTTCGTATCGACTTTTTTGATGATGAAATTGATAGCCTACGCACCTTTGACGTCGATACCCAACGCACTTTAGAAGAAGTCAGCGCAATCAACTTATTGCCAGCTCACGAGTTTCCGACCGATAAAGACGCTATCGAGCGTTTTCGTAGCCAATGGCGCGAACGCTTTGAAGTTCGTCGTGATCCGGAACATATCTATCAGCAAGTGAGTAAAAATACCCTTCCAAGTGGGATTGAGTATTGGCAGCCCCTGTTTTTCGCTGAACCGTTGCCCTCTTTATTTGAATATTTACCCGCTAACACCCTGTTTGTTTCGCAAAATCTGCAAGAACCCGCAGAGCGGTTCCAGCAAGATGCTCAGCAACGCTATGAAAGCCGTGGTGTTGACCCAATGCGCCCATTGCTTCCCCCTGCCGAGTTATGGTTAACCGTTGAGCAGCTGAATCAGAACTTAAAAAATTGGCCTCGGGTACAGCTGTCTACGGAAAAATTACCGAAGAAAACCGCCAATACCAATTTAGACTATCAGCCACTTCCGGATATTAGCACTCAAGGGCAAAGTAAAAACCCATTAGAAAAACTGCGTCAGTTCACCGAACAGTTTAATGGCACGATTGTGTTCTCCGTGGAGAGTGAAGGACGCCGAGAAACGGTGAGTGAATTACTCGCTCGCCTGAAAATCCGCCCTGAAATTATCAGCAATTATTTTGATCAAACCCAAGACCGTTTTGCCATTACGATTGGCGCAGCAGAGCACGGCTTTATTCAGCCAGAAAGCCACCGCGCATTAATTTGCGAAAGCGATTTACTGGGTGAACGAGTTGTTCGCCGCCGCAGTGACCAACGCCGCACCATCAATACCGATACGCTCATTCGTAACCTTGCTGAGCTACGCCCGGGTCAACCCGTGGTTCATATTGAGCATGGTGTCGGACGCTATCAAGGCTTAATCACCTTAGAAGCGGGTGGTGTTCCCGCCGAGTATTTGATCCTCACCTATGCAGGCGAAGATAAACTGTATGTCCCTGTTTCTTCATTACATTTAATTAGCCGCTATGCAGGTGGAGCCGATGAAAATGCACCGCTGCATAAGTTGGGTAGTGACAGTTGGGGACGCGCTCGCCAAAAAGCGGCGGAAAAAGTGCGAGATGTGGCAGCCGAACTTCTGGATATTTATGCTCAGCGAGCCGCAAAAGCCGGATTCGCCTTCAAACATGATAAAGAGCAGTACCAAGAATTTTGCCAAGGTTTCCCATTCGAAACTACCACCGACCAAGAGATGGCGATTAATGCAGTATTGAGTGATATGTGCCAGCCGCTGGCAATGGATCGCTTAGTCTGTGGCGATGTGGGCTTTGGTAAAACAGAAGTCGCCATGCGAGCTGCATTTTTAGCGGTCAACAATAATAAGCAAGTGGCTGTACTGGTTCCTACCACTCTATTAGCCCAGCAACATTATGATAATTTCCGCGACCGCTTTGCGAATTGGCCAGTACGTATCGAAATGCTATCGCGCTTTAAAACGGCCAAAGAACAGCAACAAATTATTGCGGAGGCCGCAGAAGGCAAAGTGGATATTTTGATTGGTACCCATAAATTGCTACAAAGCGATATTCAATGGAAAGATCTGGGTTTACTGGTTGTGGATGAAGAGCACCGTTTCGGAGTTCGTCATAAAGAGCGCATTAAAGCGATGCGTGCTGACGTGGATATTCTGACCTTAACGGCGACACCTATTCCACGTACCCTGAATATGGCGATGAGTGGTATGCGGGATTTATCAATTATCGCAACCCCACCCGCTCGCCGCTTAGCCGTAAAAACCTTTGTTCGCCAATATGATGATTTAGTGGTGCGCGAAGCGATTCTGCGGGAAACCTTACGCGGCGGTCAGGTTTATTATCTCTATAATGATGTGGAAAATATCGAAAAAGCCAAAGCGCGTCTTGAAGCTTTAGTGCCAGAAGCGCGATTTGTTGTGGGTCATGGGCAGATGCGTGAGCGCGAACTTGAGCGAGTCATGACGGACTTCCACCATCAACGGTTTAATGTCCTGATCTGCACCACGATTATTGAAACGGGTATCGACATCCCAACCGCAAATACCATTATTATTGAACGTGCTGACCACTTTGGTTTAGCGCAGTTGCATCAGCTACGCGGTCGTGTGGGTCGTTCCCATCACCAAGCTTATGCTTACCTGCTGACACCGCATCCAAAAGCCATGACCACCGATGCACAGAAACGCCTTGAAGCAATATCGTCTCTTGAAGATTTAGGGGCCGGGTTTGCGCTAGCGACTCATGACCTTGAAATTCGTGGAGCTGGAGAGCTATTGGGGGAAGACCAAAGTGGGCAGATGACTACCATCGGTTTCACCTTATATATGGAGTTACTCGAAAGTGCGGTCGATGCACTGAAAGAAGGACGCGAGCCATCCCTGGAGGATCTTACCAGTCAGCAAACTGAAGTGGAACTGCGTATGCCAGTACTGCTGCCTGATGAGTATATCCATGATGTGAATATCCGCCTGTCTTTCTATAAACGTATTGCCAGCGCTAAAAATCAGACCGAACTGGATGAGCTGCGTATCGAGCTAATCGACCGCTTTGGTACTTTACCTGATGCAGGTAAATTCTTGCTGTCGACAGCAGGCATTCGTTTACAAGCCCAGAAACTGGGCATGAAGCGGATTGAAGCTCATGAGAAAGGCGGATTTATTGAGTTTAATGAACGCAACAAAGTCGACCCAATGTTCTTGATCAGCTTACTGCAAAATCAGCCGAAAACGTTCCGCATGGAAGGGCCTGTCCGTTTGAAATTCTTCCACGATTTAGCCGACAGAGCGACGCGTTTAGACTTTATCAAGCAGCTAGTCGCTGATTTTGATGAGCATCAGCTGGTGTCGTAGGGGCAACCATTCTCAACAAGAAAGCCATCGATTCATTACGATTCGATGGCTTTCTTTTATGTGGTTTTAACCAATAAATGACTACTTTTTATTATCTATCGAATGACCTATCGCTTCTAAGTGCCCCAGAGCATCGCTATTGCCCTGCGCCGCAGATTTCTGAAGCCATTCTAAGGATTGGTGAGAGTCATCAGATAAACGCTCACTGGTTTCATACATCATGCCCATCATATATTGCGCTTGAGCATGCCCTTGGCTAGCCGCTTTTAGATACCACTCAATGGCTTTTTCCTCATTCTCTTCAACGCCTTCCCCCACATCATACAGAGTACCAATCTCGTACTGTGCATCGAGGTCACCACTTTTGGCTTTCAACATGAGTTCATTAAATGAGGGGATATTGCGTGACCTGAAACCTAAAAATTCCAATAATTTTTTCAGCATGGTTTCTCTTTCTACTCAAACATTCCAAAGGTATTTTTACCCGTTTTAACTTCCAGTACGGTAGACGGTTGGTAAGCTTTTGGTAGGTCATCTGGCTTCATACAGTAGAATGGCAAAATGCCTTTTGCCCCTTCACGCAGGGTTTCACATGCCGCTTTACTGGACATGGTTAAATCTAACTGCCCATTTTCATTTAGAGGAATAAACACCGTTGGCTCATATGGCATTCTCACTTTACCAATCGTATCGCCAATACGGTAAATCACATCATAACCCACAATAATCTGCTCTAAACTTTTGGTGATCACACACGTTCTTGGTTCATTGCTGGAGAATGGAGGTAGCGACCTGCCCTGTAAGGATTGGATCATCAAAATGGTTCTGCATTCGCGTTGAGCGGGATGCCAACGAGATAACGACTCTTGCGTGAATGTGCCTAAAATACCCGTGACCGAACAGTTTTCATGTTCCACCATACGCGTTGCCCTAATGGGTTCGGTAGATAAAACAGTGGCAATTTTCACTTCGTCACTGCGCACAAAAGAGAAATAAACGACAGCAATTAGGCAAACAACAACGAATGCGGCTAACAACAACTTAATTTTTAGCTTCATCGCTTGCCCTTTTTTTAAATAGTGAATGTGTTAGCTATTGTAGCTTATCTAGTATCAACTACATTAATTACATACAATAAATATGGTTTTTTAGATTAGTCTGAGTATGAGACATACATCTTATTTACTTACGCGTAATAAGTTTACCGTGAATAGTCGTAAATAATTAACTAAATCCATTTCAATATATTACACCAAATAAAAACCCATCTACTTCTTTGTTTTATAACAAAAAAATAAATACCCCAATGAATAGATATCATGAGTGATTTAAATTAACAATATGATGCCTTTTTGTATTAAATCACACTTAACCCAAACTCATTAGGGTAATTAGCTGACTTTATGGCGTTTATTTAATGAATAAATATTTAAAATATATGTACCGCTTTAACAGAAGACTATTATTTTAAATACATCTTTATTCTGATTTGAGGATACACACGATTATTCACTGATAACCGTGTGTATCCTTGCGATTGCAGAACTGAAAAAAACGATAACGACAGATTAATGTAATTTCAGTTTAGGTCGAATAATACGGTTAATACTACCAACCAGCATCATTAAGCCCGTTTTTATATAGCCATGTAATGCAATTTGGTGCATGCGATATAGGGAAATGTAGACAAAACGCGCTATACGCCCTTCTACCATCATATCTCCACGCATTAAGTTCCCCATCAAGCTACCTACAGTACTAAAGCGAGATAACGAAACTAATGAACCATGATCTTTGTAAATGTAGTTTTTCAGTGGCTTATCTTTCATTAATGCCACGATATTGTCATAGCATAAGCTCGCCATTTGATGAGCGGATTGTGCTCTTGGTGGGACAAAACCACCTTCTGGTTTTGCACAAGACGCACAGTCACCAATAGCGAAAATCCCATCATCCAACGTGGTTTGTAATGTCGGCTTAACCACCAACTGATTGATACGGTTTGTTTCTAAACCTGCAATATCTTTCATAAAATCAGGAGCTTTGATCCCAGCCGCCCACACCATTAAGTCAGCATAAATTTTGCCGTCTTCTTTGGTATTTAAGCCATCGGCATCCGCGCTGGTCACCATGGTTTTGGTTAACACTTTCACGCCCAATTTATTCAGTTCTTGGTGTGCTGCGCTTGAAATGCGTGGAGGTAGCGCAGGTAAAATACGCTCACCCGCTTCCACTAGCGTCACATTTAACGCATCAGTGTCTAACCCTTTAAAGCCATAGCTTGTTAACTGCTCCACTGCATTATACAGCTCAGCAGAAAGCTCAACCCCCGTTGCCCCACCGCCGACAATGGCGATATTCACTTTTTCTTCCGCATTATCACATACTGAATAACGCAAGAATAAATTCAGCATTTCATCGTGAAAGCGGTGAGCTTGTGCAGGACTATCAAGGAAAATGCAGTTTTCTTTTACACCTGGAGTGCCAAAATCATTTGAGGTACTTCCCAACGCCATGACTAAAATATCGTAATCAATTTCACGCAATGGCACTAACAGCTCGCCATCTTTGTCACGCAATTCACCGAGAACCACTCTTTTATTTTCTCGGTCGATATTCGTGAGGGAGCCTAATTGGAAGTGAAATGCATTGTGACGAGCATGGGCTAAATAGCTAATAGCATCAACACCATCATCCAGTGAACCTGTCGCTACTTCATGAAGTAATGGCTTCCATAAATGGCTTGGGTTACGGTCAATCAGCGTGATATCCGCACGTTTTTTACGCCCTAATTTACGTCCTAAACGTGTTGCCAGTTCTAAACCACCAGCACCACCGCCTACAACAACGATTTTAGGTTGAGTTAAGGTCATACGCCCCTCATATAAAATATATTAATGTTATTTAAGATTTCTAATAACAAAAAACTTAAATAACACCAATTCGCCATCTTTTATTTTGTTTGGGTTTGAAGAATATCATGCCTGGTTATTTGGTCATACCAAATGTTGATGCAAATCAATTTAGTTGATTATTATGACAACGATCACGCTCGTCAAATCATTTTTTGAAAAAAAAGAAACGAGTCAGCTTTATTTAACTTAGAGACAAAAAAGCCCGAGAATGGCGTTATTCTCGGGCTTGGAAACCTAGCATTTTGTGAGGATATTTTACTTCACTTTCTTAATACGCTCGTCCGTCGGTAACTGAATTGGCGAGTTATCTTTGAAGTATTTCATCAGCGCTTCGTTATCCGGCAGGCTATAGATACGGTCTTTACCTTGTTTAAAGGCAGAGAAACGGCTACCACCGGTTGCCAGAAATTCATTGGCAGCGACACGATAGCTTTTCTTCATATCGATTGGCTTACCATTTAATTTCATTGAGCTTGCAATCACTTTATCGCCTACCGCACGACTGTCATCCCATTCGTAATAAAAACCATGGGAAACTGGCATGACTTGCGGGCGTTCACGATCCCACTGTTGCTCTAACGCTTGTTTGATTTGCGCGCCAGTTAATGATTGCGTAACGACCACATTCGAGAATGGCTGCACTGTAAAGATATCACCGTAAGTCAGCTCCCCTGCTTTGAGATCAGCACGAATACCGCCGCTGTTCATAAAGGCAATTTGAGCGCCGCCCGCATCTGGAGTTGCAGCAACATATAACTGAGCATCGGCGATAATTTTACCTAATGTTGAATCCCCACCCGCCGCTAGTTTTTTATCCGCCGGCGCACTCAACGTACCCATCACTTGTTCAGCAATCGGTTTGGAGATACGTTCATAGTTTTGGATAAAACGGCTTAATTGTGGATCTTTCTCATAACGGCTGGTTTCAACCGGAATGTTTTTCGCGTTAATGCTAACAATATCCTTGGTTTTTCTATCGATTTCAATATTCAATTGAGACAATAATGTCCCGTTAGATTGCGCTGAAATCACTTTTTTACCATTGATATCACAGTTATACGCTTGATGCGTATGGCCGCTCACCACAAAGTCCACATCCGCATCGAGCTGCTTAACGATCTCGACAATAGGTCCTTTGATGTTATCGCAACGGTTAATATCTTTAACCTTGGTATCCACTTGCTGAGTTGCCCCTTCGTGGATCAAAACACCAATACTGCGAATACCTTGCGCCTTAAGCAATTTCACTTGCTGGTTAATGGTTTCGGCTTCATTGTTAAACTCTAAGCCCGCAGTACCACTTGGTGTAACGATGGCAGGCGTTCCTTCCAGCGTTAAGCCAATAAATGCCATTGGTACGCCATCAAATTTCTTAACGTAATAAGATGGGAATAGTGTTTCACCGGTCTCTTTGACAATCACGTTCGCGGCTAAATAGTTAAAGTCTGCACCAGCAAAAGACTCTTTACCCACACAGCCTGCGGTAGGATGGCATCCCCCATTTTGCTTTCTCAGTAACTCGATTTTACCTTTGTCGAACTCATGGTTACCGACTGCACTGGTCTCAAGACCAATTGCGCTAAGCGCTTCAATGGTCGGCTCATCGTAGAACATCGATGACAGTAATGGACTCGCACCCACTAAATCCCCTGCTCCGACAATAATGGTGTTGTCGTTTTCCGCTTTTAATTGCTTAACCAGTGTCGCAATGGATTCGATTCCACCGAGTTTACCATCCCCCGGCGCTTGTAATGCACCGTGGAAATCGTTAATACCAATGACTTGAACTTTTACGGTATCGCTCTGTTTTGTGGCACAACCTGCTAATAAAGCACCTGATACCAGCAATGTCACTAAACTGATTTTATGATTCATCTATTCATTGCCCTCAATTACATTTTAAAGCGATAAGTGGTTGTCATCGAACCGGATAAAGAATGTGCACGACGCGACTCACCATCATACAGTTTTGGCGTGGAGTTATCAGACTCTTGCTGATGGTGCCAGCCCATACCGCCACTTAATGAAACGGAAAGGTTTTCAGTTGGTTTCCAGTAAGTAAATAAGCCAACCTGACCTTGTTTTAAACGCTCACCTGAGTAAGAGAATTCACTGTAGTTACTGTTAGCCCCGACAGACCAAGTTGGGTTAACTTGATATTCGGCTTTTAACGCCAACATGGTTTCGCCATCACGAACATAGTCGATATCGGCATAGGCTGGTGAATTAAAACGTCCACGAGTGTTACCAATTGGGTTACGTGCAAATTGCCCTACGCCATTGGTTTTATGTGCGGTGGTATGCGTGATGCCCGTCATTAAAGTCCATGGTGTTTCTGGAACGCGCCACTCAATTTCACCCGCATAGTGCCAAGCACGCTTATCAAAGTTTTGTTTGCCACGTTTGGTATCTGTCGATGTACGCTTACCATCGCTACCGTATTCATGACCATAAATTTGAGAAGATAAGGTGATATCTGAGTTAAGCTTATATTTGATCTCTAAGCCTTGTTGACGGAAAACATCATCGGCCTGACCAATAAAATAAGAAGCTTTCAATGGTTTGGTGTTGTAGTTAATGCCACCTGTAACCACATGGTTGATATCGTGATTAACACCATTTCCGTCACGGAAATACATTCTGTCAATATTCGGGCTATCACGACGCATCACTTTGCCATCGAGATAGAGCAAATCTAAGTTCCAATCGCTAATTGCGGTGTTGGTATAATAACCATTATAGGTGTTTAAAGATAAACGCTGAGAGTTGGTAAAAATCCCCGTATTTTTCAACGTGAACCAACCCGCTTTACCTTTGAAATTAACTGGTTCAAAATCTAATTTGAATTTAGCGTAACGCTGACCAATTTTGTTATAGCCTTTCGCTTCACCATCATCGTTATACAAAATAGCTCGAGAGGCGAAGTCTTTACTTGCTGCCAGTTTGATCGCGCCATAATAAGAAGCATCAAATCCGATAAAATCAGCAAAATATCCTGATTGGTAATCTAACTGAATATTCTGACCCCAAGCTTGTGCAACTTGTTTTCTGTAACGTTGCTCATTAGCATCGTAACGGTTTTCTGACTTCAGATATTTCCACATATTTCGCGTAGAAAGTTCTAATTCAGAATCTGCAACAAATGAGTTTTCCTTGATGGCATTTTCCCAATCGCCAGCATTAGCCCCAAATGCAACGAAACAAGATGGAAACAATATTAACGCTATTTTTTTGACTGTCATTTAAATTAAACCTAGTCGTGATTATTAGAATATAACTACCCGCACCCAATTTTCATTGAGTGTTATGGCACCTTGCTATCTTTCAATAAGTAACAATTTTATTTAGCTTTAATTACTGCAATAGTCTTTAATGATTATTTAATTTAAGTTGCATCCTCTATTCTTTAAGCACAATTTATTTTCTTGGCGTTAAGAATAAAATTTAATTATTTTATAAGTCGAAATAATTAATCCAAACGTGCGAATTTAATTTAAGTTCACACCATGATTTCAAACTTATTTGGGCAATATTCAACCGCACTCTGATAAGGAGCACTTTGCGCTGATATTCATAATGAAAAGTATGCTAACGTAATTTTATGTCAATTAACACGATCATCGTCACAACAAACCAGATACATTGCAAATCACACATCATTCGATGTGATATCAATCACTTTATTGGCTCTTGCAGCTATTAATTGAATTCCATATTTAAACAATAATTTTGCTATTTTAGTCATCTATATTTTAATGAAATGTTATTTACTAAAGTGAAATAACATTTTTATTTAAATCAATAACATTAACCCATAACTCAGACCTTCTATTTAAATAAATGGCTAAGTCAATCATTCTGTTTTTAAGCGATATACTGGTTTGATTAGTTGAAATGAAGAATATTTATCGTCTATAGGGAAATTATTTAATGCCAATTAATCATTCTAACTAGGAATTATTCCTAGTTAATTCCATGTAGCAACTAATATTAACGTGTGATTTTTACACACATATTGAATATATATACAGTATTACTAATCAAATTAGACAATCTCTATCTTTGCTCCTATTCAATTTATATCACTGAGGTTACCCGTAACTTATTCAATGAATTTAGGATAAAAAAAACCGATGGGTGATTATCCCATCGGTTCAATTTCAACACAGTTTAATTAGCGGTTACGGTGTTCTTGCCATTTTTCATGTAATTCGACTAATTGACGGTGACTTTGCTTCCAACGATCCACCGATTGTAGCTCATTCAGTGAATACTGGCGGCCACTGTGGTACAGCTTAGAAGCGCGGCTGTCACTTTGTTTCGGTAAATTATCCAGTACGCTCACCGCACCTTCACGATTATTACAAACAAGGATCATGTCACAGCCCGCATTCAATGAGACTTTCGCTCTCTCTGGGTAACTTCCCATAATG
This sequence comes from Providencia sp. JUb39, assembly GCF_012272845.1. NCBI lineage: Bacteria > Pseudomonadati > Pseudomonadota > Gammaproteobacteria > Enterobacterales > Morganellaceae > Providencia > Providencia sp. JUb39. The sequence continues at coordinate 2,457,540 of NZ_JAAWXD020000001.1, forward strand.
GCAGCACCTTCCATCGATAAGTCATCAGAGAAGATAACGCCATCGAAACCAAGCTGCTCACGTAATACCGATTTTAGCCAGAATGGTGAACCACTCGCAGGACGGTCGTCCGCTTGAGTATAAACCACGTGAGCAGGCATAATCGCATCAAGCAATTCACGCTGAATAAAGTCTTTAAAAATAGACATATCTTTGCCACGAATTTGCTCCAGTGGGCGATCATCTCGTGGCGTTTCTTTATGGGAATCGGCTTTGACGGCGCCATGCCCTGGGAAGTGTTTACCTGTGGTTTTCATTCCTGCGCTATGCATACCGCGAATAAAACGCTCTGCCATCACCATCGCAATTTCAGGATCTGCATGGAATGAACGCTCACCAATAGCGATGCTTTCATGCCCTAAATCCAGTACAGGTGCAAAGCTAATGTCGATATCCATAGCAATCATTTCTGCGGCCATTAACCAGCCTGCTTCTTGTGCTAATTTAGCACCATCCATCTGATTGTTCAGTGCAGCAAAAGCTTGTGCAGAAGGTAATGCGGTAAACCCATCACGAAAACGCTGTACACGGCCACCCTCTTGATCCACAGCAATCAATAAACGGTGTCTTGATGCATCACGGATTTGTCGCACTAGCTCACGCAACTGTGCCGCATCATGGAAGTTACGGGTAAATAAAATCAACCCGCCTACCAGTGGATGAGCTAAAATTTCACGCTCTTCGTTGTCCAGTTCATAACCCTGAACATCCAGCATTATCGGACCCATAACATGCCTCACTTGATTAATTTTCACAAATTCTCGTGTATTCACAGAGATTTTATATTACCCAATCAAAGACCAAAATAGTCTCGTAATGGGGAAGAATCGTTTAAAAACTGCGCTTCTTGACGCTGGCTCCACTGGACTTCATACCACATCAACGTCATGTATTTGACCCACGGCTCCCATTGCAGGCAGTGCTCTGCCAAACGGAATTTATCTTTATAGGCGCCATAGGTGTAGCAATATTGCGTCAAGAAATAATCTCGCTGTTCTACCGTCAAGCTATTGAATTGAAAATAGGTTTCTAGGGACAAACCAATATCGGTATTTGCCGCATATTCCCAATCCACCAGCATTTTTGGTACTCCTTGCTCACACAGCACATTGCCCGGATGAATATCCATATGAGCGGGTGCGAGCTTTAATACCTTTGGCATTGGCGTGCGTAGGAAGTGACGATGTACCCGCTTCCAGCGTGCAGAGACTCTTTTATTATCAATTAAATAGCCGTAATGAGCAATCTCATTGCGTAACGGTAATCGGTAATTTAATACGTCATGATTATGGAGCTTAGCAACGATCTCTGCCAAGTTTTTTTGAAATTCAGAGGAAAGAAATTGTTCGTAGCTAGGATGGTTTCCATCAACCCATTCCAATAATAACCAATGGGTATTACGCCCGATGACTTGAGGTGAATAAGGAAAATCTTTCAGTTGCTTAAGAATATGCGCTTCTTTACGGCGATTAACATACAACGCATTTTGCGCTTGCCCATCTGAGCGGGCGATTAATTTAATGGAGGGAACCGTATCTTGAGTTTGAGTCGAGCATCGATATTCAACTAAATAGCTGCCACCTGATAACCCTGCTAATGGCGAGACTTCCCAGCATGATGCTAAAACAGCTGGGAAGCATTCAGCAAGTAATGCAAACAGTAATGATTGATTACTCAATACTCTGTTTTCCAGACCACACAATCTCACCGGTTTGCACGTCCATTAACTGCATTTCAATGCTGCGTTCTTTAGAAGAGCCTGACATGACACTGTAAATCACATATTGCGCTTGGACGTAACGTCCTAAACCAATCGCTTTACTGCGAGTTACCAGACTATCATCCTGCGACAGTCCCAATGTTTTGCGGGCAGCACTGACGACACCTTGAGGAACCACTTTAAACTTATTGGTTTTCATGACTTCATTGGTTAATGCAGCTGTGACTGCCTGTGAAGGTAAGCTTCCGCTGGTATTATTTTTGACAGAATCGACCAGCAAAACTTTGCCACTTTCAACACCATCGTCCGCGACCATTTTCTTGACTAACGGCTGTAATGCTCCAGCCCAATCAATGGTTTGCTGCTTTGGTGGCATCGGTACTGTGTCCGTTGGTGGTGGAGGTGTTAATTCCGGCTGCTTTTCAGGCTGTTTCGGTGTTACACCCGGTTCAACTGGAACAATCGGGGGTTTAGGCCCTTGAGGGACTGACGGACAACCTGCCAAAATAAATGCTGCTGCTGCGACCAATAAGATCCGTTTCATTGTGACTCTCCAGCTATTGAAGGTAAGAAAACATAGATACGCGCATTACGTGCAAGCGGGGATGTTGTGACTTCTTTTAGCATCACTGACGAATTAGCAGGGATGACTTGAGGTTGACTCTTTGTTGAATCCACTCTCAGTCCTTGCTCGTCATACCAAAAGATACGATACATCACAGTGACCGGTTTCTTTTCAATATTGCTCATATTGATAGTTGCGGTCGCCGTTACACTACCGACCTTGATCACTGGTTTTTCTACAATCACGCCCGCGGCTAGCACGGAAGGCTCCATCACGATGCGCTGCTGATCATTAAATGATAACCCTGTTTTTTTATTCCAAGCACAACCACTGAGAAACAACATGAGTAAGCTCAGTGTGGCGATGTATTTTAAGGTTGATGCAGCGCGTTTCATGATGAATTACTTAGCCAATAATGGGCCTAATGGACGTCCACCCACTAAGTGCATATGAATGTGGAAGACTTCTTGCCCTGAATGCTTGTTGCAGTTCATAATCAGGCGATAGCCATCTTCAGCAATCCCTTCTTCTTTCGCAATTTTCGCCGCCACGGTAAATAAGCGACCTAATGCCTGCTCATCATCAATCGTCACATCATTCACGGTTGGAATTAATTTGTTCGGAATAATCAAAATATGTGTCGGCGCTTGTGCCGCAATATCACGAAATGCAGTGACCAGTTCATCTTGATACACGATCTCAGATGGGATTTCACGTCGAATAATTTTACTGAAAATAGTCTCTTCTGCCATGACAAATTCCTTAATAATTTAATCGTTATCTATTTATTGCCCAGCGTGTAAATGGAATAAACGGTTGAAGTTTTCGGTGGTGATGCGTGCCATTTCTTCAACGCTCACCCCTTTCAATACAGCCATATACTCCACCACATCACGCACATATGCAGGTTGGTTCTCTTTGCCACGATGCGGTACTGGGGCTAAGTAAGGTGAATCTGTTTCCACTAAAATTCTATCTAATGGCACAACTCGCGCCGCTTCTCGGATCTGTTCAGCATTACGGAACGTGACAATACCAGAAAAAGAGATATACATCCCTAAATCCAGTAAGTCGATGGCCGTTTGTTGGTCTTCCGTAAAGCAATGCAACACACCGCCACACTCGTCAACTTTCTCTTCACGTAAAATAGACAATGTATCTTCTCGAGCGGAACGAGTATGCACAATCACGGGCTTATTCACTTGACGACCAATGCGAATATGCTGACGAAATGACTCTTGTTGTAGTGCCGCATTTTCTTGCTGATAATAGTAATCTAAGCCCGTTTCACCGAGCGCGACTACTTCACTCCCCGCCGCTAATTGCGCCAATTTTTCAAAATCATAACCTTCATCCAAGTTTAATGGATGAATACCGCAAGAAAACGCGACATTGTCGCGCTTCCCAATTAACTGTTTCATGCTTTCAAAACCAGGCAAAGTGGTTGCCACGGCTAACATAAAGCCGACATCTCGTACAGATGCCTTTGCGATAACATCATCGACGTTAGTGTGTAATTTTTCATAATCTAAACAGTCGAGATGGCAGTGTGAATCAACAACAAACATAGTCTACTCTTTTTATCTTGAAGGCGAAGCGAATAACGCTTCCCAGTGTAATAATTGGTTGGTCAGGATCAATTCCTGATTCAGTGCAGGCACGGTTAATAGCTGGTAACGACACGCTTGCCACTGGCTATACACATCCAATAGCTGCGAGCTGCTCATGGATGTCGCCAATAAAGTGACGCACGCTATTTTATCTTGGTTAACAACGTACTGTCCTGCTTTTTGCTGCAATTTTATGCCATCGGCAATTAACCCGAGTAGCCAATTAATGCATTCAGGCCCATTGTCAGTATTTAACGCTGGCAAAAGCTTTAAAAAATCTTTCTGACGTAAGCTCTGCTCTAACTCATTGCACAATAGCTGACGTCGTTGCCACTGCTCCGGCTTAAGCAACTGTAATGCGGCAACAGGCGCGCCTTGGCACAATTTTAACGCAGTCACAGCATCTTCTGCGGATAAGCCAGCCTGCTGTTTTTGCAGCCAATACAACGCAACTTGCTGATCCGGTGCAGATAAAAAATGAGTTAAACAGCGACTTCTTAATGTCGCCAGCAAACTATCAATTTTTTCACAACCTAATAAAAAGTAGGTTTGCCCTGCGGGCTCTTCTAAGGTTTTGAGCAGCGCATTAGCCGCGGCATCCGTCAGTGCTTGTGCATCGGGAATGGAAACGACTTTTGCGCCACTTTGCTGCGCATGACCACTTAACGTTTCTGTCAGCTTACGAACCGCATCAACACTGATGGTTGTTTTCCCTTTTTCAGGCTCTAGAACATGATAATCAGGATGTGTACCTGCCAACATTAAGCGGCAGCTATGACACTCTCCACAGCTTTTTAAACCGTCTTTATCTTGGCAAATCAACCAACGGCTCACCCCATAGCTTAATGCCTCAGCCCCATTGCCCGCTATTGAGTGAATCAACAACGCGTGGTGTCCACGCCCTGCTTGATAGGCGCTAATTAATTGACGATAAGTCTCATTAAGCCACGGATACCAATTCATCATTAGTGCCTTATTTTGCCAGCCACGTCAGTAAAGTACTGCGAATATCGGCTTGCACTTGTTCAATATTTTGGCTCGCATCGATGGTTAAAATCGTGTCGTCTGCCGCTGCCAATTCTAAATAACGCGCTCGGGTACGTTCAAAGAAAGCCAGTGATTCTTTCTCAATACGGTCTAATTCACCGCGAGAGCGGGCGCGTTGTAAACCCAATTCTGGCGGTAAATCTAAATAGAGCGTCAGTGCAGGTTTAAATTCACCAAGGACGAGATCTCTTAATGAAGCCATTAAGTGGCGATCGATTTCACGGCCACCACCTTGATAAGCTTGGGAGGATAAATCATGTCTGTCACCGATAACCCATTTTCCTGCAGAAAGCGCAGGCTTGATGACGGTATCAACTAACTGAACACGCGCCGCGTACAACATTAATAGCTCAGCTTTGTCGGTGACTCTATCACCTTCAATGCCTTGCTTTATCAATTCACGTAGTTTTTCCGCAAGCGGCGTACCACCCGGTTCACGGGTAAACACCATATCATGGATGCCAGCTTGTTTTAATGTGTCAACAACGGTATTGATTGCCGTCGTTTTACCCGCACCTTCTAATCCTTCAATAACAATAAATTGGTTTTTCATTTCGTTTATCAATTCTTTTGCTCAATTTGTCGGTAAACCTTAACAGCGCGGTTATGGTCGTTAAGATTGCGACTAAAAGTATGTCCGCCTGTACCGTCGGCGACAAAGTATAAATAATCTGTTTTTGCTGGGTGAGCTGCCGCTTTTATCGAAGCCAGACCCGGCATGGCAATTGGCGTTGGCGGTAAACCATCGATTTTATATGTGTTATACGCGGTATAGTTATCCAAATCACTACGGTAAATTTTACCACGATAGTTTTCCCCTAACCCGTAGATAACCGTAGGATCTGTTTGTAAGCGCATGTTTTTCTTCAAGCGATTCACAAACACCGAAGCAACCTGCGCACGTTCGTTGTCCACTCCAGTCTCTTTTTCAACAATCGATGCCATGATCAACATTTCATAGGCATTCTTATAGGGTAGATCTTTATCGCGACCTTTCCACTCTTCGTCCACCGCAGCTTGCATGCGTTTATAAGCGCGCTTGAGTATCTCAACGTCGCTGGTTCCCGCAGTGTATAAATAGGTATCGGGGTATAACCAACCTTCGAGGTTATCTCCCTCTTTAAAATCCAGCATGGCATAAAGCTCAGTTGGCGTAGCATCTTGAGTTTTATGTTGCATATAGGGAGCATCACGCAAAATATTGCTCCAATCAGCCAATTTGTTACCTTCAATAAAACGAATACTAAATTGTGCTTCTTTTCCACTGGCGATCAATGCTAATAATTGCTCCACAGTCATATTTGGCTGTAAGCGATAGGTGCCCGCTTTGAATTGAGCTAATTCAGGACGCGCTTTAAGAAGAAGTTGGAAATTATGCCCTTCTTCAATGAATTTTTCTTTGATAAGCAACGCTTCTAAGGCCACTCGCCCTGTTCCAGAAGGCACAGTAAAAATTGTTTCTTGGACAATGTTTATGGGCTTTTTCGCATAATCAAGAATTTGGCGATATTGCAGATACACCACAATTGCGCCAATAACCGCAAGGACAAAGACAATCAGTGTTATTTTTTTCGCTAATTTCATTATGGGTCACTTAAGTGCATTGTTTGTCGATGAATGATATTAGTTAAATGGTTATCAGCTTTAAATTTGTCGCTGTAATAATAAATACTCAAACAGTTCTCTTGATTGATAACTGATTGTTTTATCTCCTGAAAACCGGATGCTTTTCACCGGTAAAACAGGCATTAAAGCATTGCAAATAATCACTTCATCACATTGAGTCAAAATGGCGGGAAAGCGCTCGACTTCTGCCAGATGGTACTGACTATTATTGAGCTGCGCTATGATCTTTTGTCTCATTAATCCATTGACGCCGGAGTGACTAAGAATCGGAGTGTAAACATCACTCCCTATACGCCAAAAAATATTGGCGCTACAGCATTCAACGATGGCGCCATTCGTATCTAACACCACGGCCTCGTCTAATTTTACATCATCAATTTCTTGGCGGATCAACACTTGCTCTAATCGATTTAAGTGCTTCATGCCAGCTAAGAGTGGATTGCGGCTTAATGGAATTTGACTGAGCAGCAACGATGCCCCTTGGCACTGTAATGCTGTGTAGTGTTTTGGGAAAGGAGAAACCATCACGATAATCGTCGGATGTTCAAATCCTTGAGAGCTATAACCTCGACCGCCCTGACCACGACTTAACATGACTTTCACCACAAACTCTTCATCCGTTTGCTGCTCACAAACTTCTTCAATATGTCGCGTCAGTTGTGGCCAATCTATCACGGGTAATTTGAGACGAGCGGAATCTTGCTGTAAGCGTAAAATATGCTTATCTAACATCTTCGCTTGCTGATTCACACCATGAATAGTCGTAAAGCAGCCATCACCAAAGGCGATAGCGCGATCGGTGATATCAATTTGTTGACAAGAAACCCCGTTAACCCAATAAGTCATGACCATTTCTTATAATAAAAGCTGATAAATCAGGCAGTAACATAGTGTGTAATATCATAAACTAAAGCAAAGAGTACTGCAAAAAGAAGGCAAAAATAAAGCCCCAGTATCAAAGACACTGGAGCTTAGAAATGCACGGTATTATTAATTATTCCGCGTGATAACGACGGAAAATTAAGGAACCATTAGTACCACCAAAGCCGAATGAGTTACACAGAGCATACTCCATGTTTTCAACTTTACGAGCTTCACCCGGAACAAAATCAAGCTTACAACCTTCATCAGGATTATCTAAGTTGATTGTTGGTGGAATGATTTGGTCGCACAGAGACAGAATAGTAAAGATAGATTCAACCGCACCCGCAGCACCTAATAAGTGACCTGTCATGGATTTTGTTGAACTGACTAATACATTCGTGTCTTCACCAAATACAGAGATAACCGCTTGCGCTTCCGCTAAGTCACCTGCTGGTGTTGATGTACCGTGAGCATTGATATAGCCAATATCACTTGGCTTAATGCCTGCATCATTTAACGCATTTTTCATCGCTAATGCAGCGCCTTCACCATTTTCTGGTGGTGACGTCATGTGGTAAGCATCACTGCTCATACCAAAGCCTGCGACTTCTGCGTAAATTTTCGCACCGCGCGCTTTAGCATGTTCATATTCTTCAAGTACGATAACCCCTGCACCATCACCCAGAACAAAACCGTCACGGTCTTTATCCCATGGGCGACTAGCCGCTTGTGGGTCATCATTACGGGTTGATAATGCACGTGCTGCACCAAAGCCAGCAACACCTAATGGTGTTGTTGCTTTTTCGGCACCACCTGCCAACATGACATCAGCATCACCGTACGCAATCATACGTGCTGCGTGCCCAATATTATGAACACCAGAGGTACATGCAGTAGCGATTGAGATGCTAGGACCACGGAAGCCATACATAATGCTTAAGTGACCAGCAACCATATTGATGATTGTTGAAGGTACGAAGAATGGGCTCACTTTACGAGGACCACCGTGTAACATAGACTCACAGTTGTCTTGAATGAGACCTAACCCGCCAATACCAGAACCAATCGCCAAACCGATACGAGTAGCATTGGCTTCTGTTACTTCCAATTCAGCATCTTTGATAGCTTGATAGCCCGCAGCAATACCGTATTGAATAAATGGGTCCATCTTCTTCGCATCTTTGCGAGAGATGTCAAAATCTTCGTAATTGAAATCTTTTACTAAGCCTGCAAATTTAGTTGCGTGGTTAGTAGTATCAAAATGATCAATTAGGCTGATACCACTCTGTCCGCCACAAACAGCTTTCCATGATGAATCAACTGTATTGCCGACAGGAGATAACATGCCAAGTCCGGTTACAACTACACGACGCTTAGACACGTATGTCCTCCAAGGAGGGAATTAGTTACAAAAGAAACATAGGCGATCGAATGATCGCCTAGATAAGTTTTACCGCTATTACTCAGATGCTTTGACGTAGTCAATTGCAGCCTGTACTGTAGTGATCTTTTCAGCTTCTTCGTCAGGGATTTCGCAATCGAACTCTTCTTCCAGAGCCATAACCAGTTCTACTGTGTCAAGAGAATCAGCGCCCAAGTCATCAACAAATGAAGCTGTATTCACAACTTCTTCCTCTTTAACACCCAGTTGTTCAACGATGATTTTCTTAACGCGTTCTTCGATAGTGCTCATACTATTAAAATTCCTATCAAAACTCGCTTTCGCGATGGTTTTCGTAGTTTATGAAATACAGGAAAAGATACAACCCAATCCCGGCTGTGGAAACCATTATTTTGCATAATTTTGTATTAGATAACACAAAAATATGCAAATGGTTCCCTCATTTCTTTAGATCATGTACATGCCACCATTGACATGCAATGTTTCACCTGTGATGTAAGCAGCTTCGTCAGAAGCTAAAAATGCTACAGCACTGGCAATTTCTTGTGCATCACCCAGTCTATTCGCAGGAACCTGAGATAAAATGCCTGCACGTTGTTCGTCTGTCAATGCCTTAGTCATATCAGTTTCGATAAAACCAGGCGCTACAACGTTAACAGTGATACCACGAGAAGCGACTTCACGAGCTAATGATTTACTAAAACCAATCAGCCCAGCTTTCGCTGCCGCGTAGTTTGTTTGTCCCGCATTTCCCATGACACCGACAACAGATGCGATGGAAATAATACGCCCACAACGTTTTTTCATCATGGCACGCAAAACGGATTTAGACAAACGGTAAACGGATGAAAGATTCGTGTCAATAATATCTTGCCACTCATCATCCTTCATACGCATCAATAAGTTATCACGCGTAATACCAGCATTATTAACTAAAATATCAATTTCGCCAAATTCCGCACGGATCTGGGTCAATGTTTCTTCAATTGATGCTGGATCTGTCACGTTTAACGCTAAGCCTTTACCTTTGCCATCTAAATAGGCAGTAATCGCTTCCGCGCCTTTTTCGCTTGTTGCAGTACCGATAACGGTCGCACCGCGTGCAGTCAAGGTTAAAGCGATTGCTTTACCAATCCCACGGCTAGCACCAGTTACCAGTGCAATTTTTCCTTCAAAGCTCATTGTCGTCCTCAGATAGTTTCTAAAGCCGAGTCTAATGATACAGGATCATTGACTGCAACGGCAGTTAAATTAGAGACAATTCGCTTGGTTAGACCAGTCAGGACTTTACCTGGGCCCATCTCAACCAATTGCTCAATGCCTTGTTCTGCCATGAATTCGACTGTTTCAGTCCAGCGCACCGGATTATATAATTGGCGCACTAATGCATCACGGATATTTTTCGCAGACGTTTCCATTTTAACATCAACGTTGTTAATAACTGGATAGGTCGGCTCACAAAATTCAATTTTTTCTAATGCTTCAGCTAATTTATCTGCAGCTGGCTTCATTAATGCGCAGTGAGAAGGCACGCTAACAGACAGTGGCAATGCACGTTTTGCGCCGGCTTCTTTACAAGCAGCACCTGCACGCTCAACCGCAGCTTTCTCACCCGCAATAACAACCTGCCCCGGTGAGTTAAAGTTAACAGGTGAAACCACCTGCCCTTGTGCTGCTTCTTGGCATGCTTTCTCGATAGATTCGTTATCTAAACCGATGATTGCATACATTGCGCCCGTGCCTTCAGGAACCGCTTCTTGCATCAGTTTACCGCGCAGTTCCACTAATTTAATGGCTTGCTTGAAGTCGATAACACCCGCACAAACTAATGCTGAATATTCGCCAAGGCTGTGACCTGCCATCAATGCAGGCATTTTGCCATTTTTTGCTTGCCAAACACGAAAGATAGCTACAGACGCAGCTAATAATGCAGGCTGAGTCTGCCATGTTTTATTTAACTCTTCTTCGGGTCCATTTTGAACTAGTGCCCAGAGATCGTAACCCAATGCTTCAGAAGCTTCAGCGAATGTTTCTTTAACCAGCTGATTTTGTTCTGCTAAATCAGCTAACATCCCTAAAGACTGGGAACCTTGTCCCGGGAATACCATAGCAAATTGTGTCATGTTTGTTTTCTCAGTAAATTAAAAACGAACCAGTGCGGAGCCCCAAGTAAAGCCGCCACCAAATGCTTCTAATAACACTAATTGGCCACGCTGAATGCGACCATCACGCACTGCTTCATCGAGTGCTGTTGGGACTGATGCCGCAGAAGTATTTCCATGACGATCCAACGTAACAACCACTTTATCCATGGTCATATCCAATTTTTTTGCGGTCGCGGAAATAATTCGTAAATTTGCTTGATGTGGTACTAACCAATCAAGTTCTTCTTTTGCAATGTCGTTTTGCGCCAATGTTTCATCAACAATATGGGCTAATTCACGCACAGCAACTTTGAATACTTCGTTACCTGTCATGGACAAGTAAGCTTGGTCATCTGAACAGCGGCTACGGTTTGGTAAGGAGAGTAAATCTCCATAACGCCCGTCGGCATGTAGATGTGTAGAAATGATACCCGGTTCTTCAGAGGCGCCAATTACCACAGCGCCTGCAGCATCACCAAATAGAATAATGGTTCCGCGATCATTCGGGTCTAACGTTTTAGATAACGCATCCGCACCAATCACCAATGCTTTTTTAGTCATGCCCGTTTTAACGAACTGATCAGCGATACTGATAGCATAAGTAAAACCAGCGCAAGCTGCTGCTACATCAAATGCCGCACAGTCATTAATTTCCAGCATTTGCTGAATTTGACATGCAGCGCTTGGGAATGCGTGAGTTGCGGATGTTGTCGCGACAATAATTAAACCAATTTCACTGCTGTCGACCTGTGCCATTTCCAGCGCATTTTTTGCTGCTTGGAAACCCATTGTGGACACGTTCTCATCGTCAGCTGAAATTCGTCTCTCTTTAATACCCGTACGCGTTACAATCCATTCATCAGAAGTATCAACCATTTTTTCCAGATCAGCATTGGTACGAACTTGCGATGGCAAATAGCTGCCTGTTCCTAATATTTTACTGTACATAGGTTATTGATCACTCCTGGGTAAAACAATATTAAGTCGAGCTGTTATTCTTTCGGGAACTTGTCGTTCAACAGCCTGTACCGCACGTTCAATCGCGGCTTTAAACGCATTCTCATTCGCTGCGCCATGACTTTTGATGACAATCCCTTTTAATCCTAACAGAGTCGCGCCGTTATACTGGTCGGGGTTCATATCCCCAAAACGCTTCATTAGCCGTTTTTTCAACCATTTCTTAGCGAGTTGCATAAACCAACTGCTTTTTTTGTTCTCTTCACCGGCTGATTTTAACAATGAAAGAATGACACGAATCACCCCTTCCATTGTTTTTAGTGAGACATTACCTGCGAAGCCGTCACACACTAATACATCTGTTTTACCTGTCAGCAACTCGTTGCCTTCAACGTAACCAATGTAATTAATTGACGCCGTTTCTTTTAACATAGCGGCGGCTTCGCGGATATTGTCCAGCCCTTTACTCTCTTCTTCACCAATATTGAGTAAAGCGACTTTAGGTTGATTGATGTTGGCAACTTCTTCCGCCATCACTGAACCCATCACTGCAAATTGCACGAGCATTTCACTGCTGCAATTCACGTTAGCCCCTAAATCGAGGACAACGGTTTTTCCTTTTTTCTGATTTGGCAAAATGGTCATTAACGCTGGGCGTTCGATACCCTCAATTGATTTTAACATCAATTTTGCCAAGCCCATCAATGCACCCGTATTACCCGCACTCACGCAAGCCTGCGCTTGACCTGTCTTCACTAACTCTAATGCCACTCTCATTGATGTCCCTTTGCTTTGGCGAATTGCATGGGATGGCTTAGCATCGTTAGCAATGACGTTTTCAGCAGGGATAATTTCGATACGCGAAATTCGCTCAGCACTTTGTTGTGCAAGCAAGGGATGAATGGCTTCGGGTTGACCGACAAGCAGTAATTTTAATGCTGGATTAGATGCCAGTGCCTGCAATGCAGCAGGCACCGTGACGCGGGGACCAACATCCCCGCCCATGGCATCTAACGCGATGGTTAGACTAGCCAAAGTATCAACAATTACTTGCTGATAACCTTACGGCCACGGTAGTAACCATCTGCAGTCACGTGGTGACGCAGGTGAGTTTCACCGGAAGTTTTATCTACAGAAACTAGGGTAGCAGTCAGTGCATCATGTGAACGACGCATACCGCGTTTTGAACGAGTTGGTTTATTCTGTTGTACGGCCATTGACCTTACTCCTTAAGTACTTTTCTTTAAACTGGCTAATACGGCAAATGGATTTGGTTTCTCTACCTCAGGAGGCAGTTCACCATACACCATGTCCGCTTCGGACACTTCACAGTGTTCAGAATCATGAACCGGAACCACTGGTAGGGATAGAATTATTTCATCTTCTAACATTCCCAGCAAATTTATTTCACCAAATTCATCTACATAAACTGGTTCATACTGTTCCGGTAATGCTTCGGCCTTTTCGTCACTGACGACAGGACTAAAACAATACGATACGTAGACATGATGTTTGAAATCTTTTCTGCAACGTTGGCATTGTAGGGTGACATCCAATTCAGAATGTCCCTCTATGACTGTCAAGCGCTGATTATCAATTTTAAATGATAATTTGCTTTCAACATCACTATCTACACTGACTACTGATTCGGCAATTCGTGTAACTTGCTCAGGTGTGTAACTCCCGACATAGTCGAGGTTTTTCTGAGCTGCACGCTGCGCATCGATAGTCAGGGGTAATTTTACCTTTTGCATAAGGCGCGCATATTAACTTTGTAATGAACTATAGTCAAAGAAAAAGGCGGGATAAACTCGCCTTTTCACCAAAAAATCGCCGGTTAAGCGGATATAGTTTAAAATGAGTTAACCCTTTTGGCTATGAGTTTCGAGAAAAATCATGAAATCGATTATTTTGGCGTCAACCTCTGAATACCGACAAGCCTTGCTGAAGAAACTGGGCATCCCATTTCTCGCCGCTGCCCCCAACATTGATGAAACCCCTGTTTTACAGGAATCGGCTCAAGCTTTAGTGATGCGCTTATCTCACGAAAAAGCCAATGCATTGGCTCAACAGTATCCACAACATTTAATTATTGGCTCTGACCAAGTTTGTGTCATTGACGATAAAATCGTCGGAAAGCCACATAATTTTGATAATGCCTTTAAACAACTCAAGGCAGCGTCAGGTCATCGGGTGACTTTTTATACTGGGCTTTGCTTATTAGATAGTGCGACAGGTAAATTCAATCTTCAGTGCGAACCCTTCGATGTCTATTTTAGACAGCTCACTGATGAAGAAATAACCCAATACCTAAATAAAGACGAACCTTATCAATGTGCGGGTAGTTTTAAATCGGAAGGACTAGGCATTAGCCTGTTTGATAAACTTTCAGGGCGAGATCCAAACACATTGATTGGTTTGCCGACGATTCTATTGCTAGAAATGTTACGCCAGCATGGCGTCAATCCTCTCTTAGACTAAATAATAAGGTTAGCTAACCTCCGGGGGCTGCTAACCTTTATTATCATTATTACTGCGCTTTTTTCGCTCTCAAGACTTTCAGGCACTGATTCAAATCGTTATGTAGCGGCGCAACGACTCGCATCTCTTCACCTGTTTTCGGATGAGTAAATTTCAGTGAATACGCGTGCAAAAACAAACGTTTCAGCCCTGTATCTGCCAGCTGGCTATCAAATTGCCTATCACCATAACGATCATCAAAAGCAATTGGATGACCTGCATGCAAAGTATGTACGCGGATCTGGTGAGTACGCCCGGTTACTGGGCTCGCTTTAACTAACGTTGCATTTTCAAAACGTTCTTCAACTTTAAAGCGTGTCTCGGAAGGCTTTCCTTCGCTGCTCACTCGAACAATACGCTCACCGCTTTGCAGAATATTTTTTAATAATGGTGCTTGAACAACTTTCGTGTGCGACTGCCAGTTACCACGAACTAACGCTAAATAATCTTTTTGCATCTGTTTTAAACGCAGCTGCTCATGAAGTGCACGTAATGCCGAGCGCTTTTTAGCCACCAATAAGATACCGGAAGTATCTCTGTCTAAACGATGTACCAGCTCTAAAAAGCGGGCTTCTGGACGTAATGCGCGCAGCCCTTCAATCACACCAAAGCTTAATCCACTACCACCATGAACCGCGGTACCTGATGGCTTATTAATGACTAGAATGGATTCATCTTCAAATAGAATGCAATCTGTTAATGCTGCCACCTTATCCAATTTCGCTGAAACAGGTGCGGTTTCACGTTCAGCCACACGCACTGGTGGCACGCGAACTTGATCCCCTTCGAGTAGTTTGTATTCAGGCTTAATTCGCCCTTTGTTGACGCGCACTTCACCTTTACGGATGATGCGATAAATCATGCTCTTAGGAACACCTTTTAACTTGCTCAGCAAGAAATTATCAATGCGTTGCCCTGCTTCGTCATCGCTAATATCAATAAATTGGACTTGGTTTTCTGTTTTCATTCGGGAATGCGTTAACTCTGATTGATGAATAAATAGTCTCACTTACATCGTTATATCATACCGACTCCACGAATTTTTTTATGTTTTTTTTTAAATTGGTCAATTTCTGCATGATTGGCTCAATTTCTTAATAAAATTTCCATATAACTTACGTTGCACTTGCTATAATGCACTTGGCAATGGAATAATAAGCGGCGCCAAGATGTTTAAAAAACGAAAATTGGCTTTGCTATGTTAGCTTTAGGTGTTTTTGCACTTTCGGCTATAATTATTTTTAGCTAGTAGAATACAAGTTAGACGTAATACTGTAGGAATTTATTATTTGATGGCGTAACGATGCTGCAATGGCGTAAGACATCTAACTAAATCAAATAAATTAGCGAGCAACGAATTTTAGCTTATTGGGTTGGGAGTCTCCGTTTTCTAAGAAATCTACGGCATCCTGATTAAGAACGCTGAATTTTTAATCTAAAAATCAGGTTCACCGAATACTGCGCGTCTCTATACGAACGACTGCCGAGAGGTAGACGGCTTTGTAAAAATCATGAGGCCATCGGTTTACAGTAGCTCCTTCTTTCGCTGCTCTTTATTATTTAAAAAATAATGAGTAAGTAATAACATGAAAAGAATGCTAATCAACGCAACTCAACAGGAAGAGTTGCGTGTTGCCCTTGTTGACGGGCAACGACTCTACGATTTGGATATTGAAAGCCCAGGTCATGAGCAAAAAAAAGCCAACATTTATAAAGGTAAAATCACCCGTATTGAACCAAGCCTCGAAGCTGCTTTTGTTGATTATGGCGCTGAAAGACACGGTTTCCTGCCTATCAAAGAAATCGCTCGCGAATACTTCCCTAGCAATTACCACTCCCAAGGTCGTCCTAACATCAAAGATGTGCTGAAAGAAGGCCAAGAGGTTATTGTTCAAGTTGATAAAGAAGAGCGTGGTAACAAAGGTGCAGCCTTAACCACATTCATCAGCTTAGCGGGTAGTTATTTAGTTCTGATGCCAAACAACCCACGTGCAGGTGGTATTTCTCGCCGCATCGAAGGTGAAGATCGTACAGAATTAAAAGAAGCGTTATCTTGCTTAGAAATTCCAGATGGTATGGGGCTCATCGTCCGTACTGCGGGTGTGGGTAAATCAGCAGAATCCCTGCAACAAGATTTACTGTATCGCTTACGCCACTGGGAAGCGATTCAAAAAGCCGCTGAAAACCGTCCAGCGCCGTTCTTAATCCACCAAGAAAGTAATGTGATTGTCCGTGCTTTCCGTGATTATTTACGTCCTGACATCGGCGAAATCCTGATCGATAACCCGAAAGTGGTTGAGATGGCACGTAACCATATCGAAGCGATTGGTCGTGGTGATTTTGCTAGCAAAATTAAGCATTATAGTGGCGATGTTCCTCTGTTTAGTCACTATCAAATCGAATCTCAAATCGAATCTGCGTTCCAACGTGAAGTGCGTTTACCTTCTGGTGGTGCGTTAGTTATCGATACAACCGAAGCATTAACAGCTATTGATATCAACTCCTCACGCTCAACCCGTGGCGGTGATATCGAAGAAACGGCATTTAATACTAACCTTGAAGCCGCTGACGAAATTGCACGTCAATTACGTTTACGTGACTTAGGTGGGCTGATTGTTATCGACTTTATCGATATGACCCCAGTTCGCCACCAACGTGAAGTTGAAAACCGCCTACGTGAAGCCGTTCGCCAAGACCGTGCGCGTATTCAAATCGCACGTATTTCACGCTTTGGTCTGTTAGAAATGTCTCGTCAGCGCCTTAGCCCATCACTGGGTGAGTCCAGCCATCACGTCTGCCCACGCTGTACAGGTACGGGGACTATCCGTGATAACGAATCGCTGTCACTGTCAGTACTGCGTTTAATCGAAGAAGAAGCACTGAAAGAAAATACCCATGAAGTGCATGCGATTGTCCCTGTGCAAATCGCGTCATACCTGTTAAACGAGAAACGCCAAGCAGTCACGGAAATTGAGCAGCGTCAGCGTAACGTGCGCGTTGTGATTGTACCGAATGACCAGATGCAAACGCCTCACTTCCACGTCATCCGTATCCGTAAAGGTGAAGAAGTTCAAACCCTGAGCTACAACTTAGCCCAGTATCATGAAACTGAAACTTTAAACCACGGTGAAGAAGCGGCGACTGAGCGTAAAGCACCAGAGCAACCTGCTATTTCAGCATTTGCACTGCAAGAGCCAGTTGAAGTTCCTGCACTGAAACCAAAAGAAGCTCCGGCTAAAGCACCTGTTCGTGCCAAAGTGGATGAACAACCTAAAGTTGGTTTATTTAGCAAAATTGCTGCTTTCTTTAAAGGTCTCTTTGCTGAAGAAGAAAAAGCGGTTGAAAAACCAGCGCAGAAACCACGTCAAAATAACAATGACCGTCGCCGCAATAATGATCGCCGTCGCAATAATAACGACCGCCGTAATAACAATCGTCGCGACCGCGATGATAATTACGAAAATCGTGATAACCGCGACAATCGTGACAACCGCGATAACCGTAATAATCGCAATGCACAATCTGAAGATGCTGCAAACCGCAACAAGGGACGTAACAACAAAAATACGAACCAAGTTGAAGAGCAAACCACTGACAATGCAAACCGCGAAAATCAGCAGCAACGTCGAGATCAGCGTGCAGAACGTCGCCGTCGTCAAGATGAAAAACGTCAACAACAAACTGCAAAAACGCAGCAAGATAACCAGCAAGCCGCTGTTGATAATGCCGCTGTAGAAAAAGATGAAGAAGAACAACGTCCTGTTGCTCCTCGTCGTCAACGTCGTCAATTAACACAAAAAATTCGTGTGACTGACAATGACCAAGCAGCAGAAACGTCAATGGTTGCTGATACCGCCGTTGTTGCAGAAAAATCTGCGCCGATTGCAGCATTACCAGCAGCAGTGAATGTTGAGAAAAAACAATCTCATGTTTCGCTGGACGAAGATGACAACGTAGCAACTAGCTCAGAACAATTGGATGATGATGAAAAACAAGACACCATCATTCCACGTCGTTCTCGTCGTTCGCCACGTCATCTGCGTGTGAGTGGTCAGCGTCGTCGCCGTTACCGTGATGAGCGTCATCTGAATAAATCACCAATGCCTTTAGCGGCGGCTGTAGCCTCCCCTGAATTAGCCTCTGGTAAAGTATTTATTCGTTACCCAGTCGTTCAGCCTCAACAAGAAAGCATGGCTATCATGACCAATGAAGAGATGCTGGAACAGCAGAACACGGTTCAAGCGCCTGTGGTAGCTGCACCGATTGAACATATTGAAGTGAAAGCGAAACATATTGACGTACCTGTAGTCAATGAAGCTCTCGTTGAAACGCCAAAAGTAGAAACTGAAGCCCGCGTTATTGTTGAAATCGCAGCAATGGAAAGCGATGTTGCTGAAAATGGTGTTGTTGAGAGTGTCGCAGCAGACGTTATCGAAGAGACAAAATCAGAAGTCGCTGAAACCCTGGTTGAAGTCCCTGTAGCTGAAGAAATCAAAACTGTTGTTGAACCTGTCGTTGCTGATGTAGTGATTGAAACCGCAGTTACAGCAATTGTTGAAAACGCCGTAATTGAACCAGCTTCAACAGCAAATGCAGTTAGCTTACACAAACGTCATGCATACTCACCAATGACGAAAGCCCCAGCGCCTGCTGTAGTGGCTTCAGACTTTGAAATTAAAGAGTATCAACGTGAGCCATCAACCTTTGAATCTAAAGGTGCAGGTGGTCATGTGGCAGCCAATATTGCGACATCAGAAATGGCAAAACCTGCTAGCGTCTGATTTTAGCAAGTTACTGACGAAAGCCTTGATGGGAAACTATCAAGGCTTTTTTGTTGGTAACACATTTCTCCATCGCTAATTCGCATAAAACCCGCAAAAACAAAAAGAGCCATTAATTAGGCTCTTTCTTCGTATTTAACCACTTTAGATTGGGGGATTATTTAATATCTAACTTAGAAGACAGTTCACCCATTTCTTTAAGTTTTTTAGAGATCTCGCGACGCTCTTTGGATAACTCAGCATTCTTAATGATGTAATCATCGATACGATCATCATAGTCGCTACGCATGTTTGCGATGATGCCATGGATATCATCAATGGACATACCTGGTTTGATATACTCACTCAGGTTATCTAACAGCAAAACACGCTTTTGGTTATCACGAATTTTCTTTTCGTTATCCGTGATTTCGCGACGAATTTTATTTTTACGACGAAACATACGCACAAATTCCAGTACATTCTGGAAAGTTGGTTTGTTGGCGTTGTCCATGTTTAAAATCCCCTATTCAATAATCAAAATGTATTGTCTATTAACACAATACCTTCTTCTAGGGTCACCTTACAAGATACATTCGCTATTTTATTGATTTGAATTTAATGATTTGCATTGCCAATGCATCTTTAGACTTCAATTTGCGAGCGTGCTCGTAAGCCATTTACATACAGACAAACTTCCTCTATTAAATCCCGCCTGTTTTATTAATCAATGTTAGTAATAACCTTCTTCATTGAAACAAAACACTTGAACATTGTAGCCTATAAGATACCATGAGGACATATGCGTATAATTCGGCATTATTTAACCACGGATGGTAAAGATCCATGCTCAGATTTCATCGATAAAATCAAAGACCCAATTGCTAGAATTAAAGTGGTCATGCGTATTAACCAACTCGCTAAGGGGAATTTAGGGAAACATAAATATTGTCGAAATAGAGTATGGGAGTTAAAAATTGAGCAAGGACCTGGATATCGCGTCTATTACAGCTTAGTTAAAGACGAGATTATTTTACTGCTTTTAATGGGTACGAAAAAAACACAACAAGCAGACATTGATATCGCAATTCAGTATCTAACCGATTATTTAAGGTAGGAACAAATATGGCTAAATCTCGATTACATGACGATGCAGTAGTTGAAATGCTACGTAAAGATCCAACTCTCATCCCAATTTACCTACAGCAAGCCTTTGTACAGATTGATGAAGATGGCGGGCAAGCCGCATTTTTATTAGCTTTACGTCATATTATTGAAGCTCGAGGAGGGATGGCGGATATAGCCGAACAGTCCGGCTTATCCCGAGAAACACTCTATCGAACATTATCCCCGACTGGAAACCCAACATTAAAAACGCTACGCAGCATCATTAATGCAACTGGAATACCATTTTCTTCACTCGCGACGCCATCTCCCACATAAGTTTAGATTTTTTGCCAGATGGTTTACCATAGCATCAAACCGTTATGCGTTTGCATTACTCACCTAAATCGACGATGGATCTCATTTTGAAAAATAAGCATAATCAGCCGACCTTTTTTATCCATGACTATGAAACATTTGGTAAGCATCCGGCTCTGGATCGCCCTGCTCAATTTGCGGGTGTGCGGACAGACTTAGATTTCAACATCATCGATGAACCTGAAGTATTTTACTGCAAACCTACGGATGATTATCTTCCTCAGCCAGAAGCAGTAATGATAACCGGCATTACCCCGCAAATCGCCATGGCCAACGGCGTGAATGAAGCGGAATTTGCGAAGCGCATCCATAACGCATTCAGCGTACCTAACACCTGTATTATGGGTTATAACAATATTCGCTTTGATGATGAAGTGACGCGAAATATTTTTTATCGTAACTTTTATGACCCTTACGCCTATAGCTGGCAGCAAGGTAATTCTCGCTGGGATTTATTGGATGCATTACGTGCTTGCTTTGCGCTGCGCCCTGAAGGGATCAACTGGCCAGAAAATGATGACGGGTTACCTAGCTTACGCCTTGAGCACTTAACCAAGGCCAACGGTGTGGCTCATGAAAATGCTCATGATGCGATGTCTGACGTTTTAGCGACCATTAATATGGCTAAGTTACTGAAACAAGCTCAACCTCGTATGTTTGATTATTTCTATCAACTGCGAAATAAAAACAAAGTTAACCAGCTGATCGACATCGTAGATATGACCCCGTTAGTTCATGTATCAGGAATGTTTGGTGCGGTACGCTCTTATGTCAGCTTAGTTGCCCCTCTCGCTTGGCACCCCGAGAATAAAAACGCGGTGATTATGTGTGACCTATCTTCCGATATGTCTCCGCTTCTCACGTTAAATGCGGATGAACTTCGTGAGCGCTTATACACACCGAAAGCTGAGTTAGGTGACGAGCTACCCGTCCCAGTTAAGCTGGTACATATTAATAAATGCCCAATCCTTGCCCCTGAAAAGACCTTGCGAACGGTAGATGCGGAGCGTACAGGCATTGATCGTGACCTGTGCATGCGTAATTTAGAGCTGTTACGTAAGAATCCTGATGTGCGTAATAAGCTGATTGAATTGTTTAGTGTCGCCCAACAATTTGAAGAAAATAACGATGTAGATAGCCAAATCTATAATGGCTTTTTCAGCCCATCAGATCGCTCTACGATGGACATTATTCGCGAAACGCCACCCCAAAATTTACCCGCATTAGATCTTAGCTTCGAAGATAAGCGAATGAAGGAGCTATTTTTCCGTTATAAGGCACGCAATTTCCCTGCGACACTCTCTTATGATGAGCAACAGCGTTGGTTACAGCATCGCCGCGATTATTTTACTGAGAGCCGTTTAACGGATTATCTACAGCAAATTCAATTACTCATGGAAGTTTATCATGAAGATGAAAAACGCTGTCAGCAATTAAAAGCCTTAGTGAACTATGCCGCAGAATTAGCAAGTTGATTGTCAGTGATAGGGATGAAAATGGCTCTTTTTGAGTTGTAAAATTAACAAGGAAAATCAATTTATTGATTTTCGCCTGATAACACAAAGAGGGAAAAATCACGCTTTTATCCCTCTTTGTGATCAATCTCATGGGCAGAAAACCCGCCCATTTTATTATCTTCTATCTTTTAGTGACCTAGTGGTCACAACCGCAATCCCCTTCCCAATGTTTCCGCTTAGTGGTCTTTCCAAGACCTGGATTCATAGTATTTGTTGGGTCGGACTCTTTATAGAACGATTTCAATTGTTCCGGCGCTTTATACAAATGCCCAACGTTGTGCTCTGCTGGGTACTGAGCGCCTCGCGCATCCAGTAATTCCAACATTTTTTGCTTCAGCTCTTTCGGATCTACGCCTTTTTTCAAGACATAATCTTGGTGCATGACGTGGCACATAAAATGTCCGCAATATAATTTATGCACGATCAGATTTTCAATTTCTGGTGGCAATTTTTCAAACCAATCACGGTCATTACGTCTTAGTGCAATATCTAGCGGTAGGACATCTTCCACATCATTATTATGTACGGCATGGTAGCGAACGGCAGATCCCGCAGCGGCAAAGCGATGTAAGAATGCTTTTGCACCTTCTTCTGGTGTGCATTCAAAATAGCCACCATCGGCTGTGGCGAAGAAGGATTTCAACCAAACTTTAGCTTCATCAATACCGTCCCCCGCCATTTTGAGCATTAAATGGTGCTCGTACTGGTCACGGAACTGTTTCATGCGCGGTGGTAGATGAGATGGCCACAGTTTGCTTAGCAGCTGCATGGTGCGGTCAATTAAGTTTGATGGCAGAAGTGGTACTTTATTCAGCACCGCATCCATACGCCCTTTAATGGTAAAGAAGGTTGGCATTTTGTCGGTGCCAAATTTATCGATCATTAAGAACGTATCTTTGCCGTAAATTTCGGCAATATCAAAGCAGCCACGGTGCATATATTCACCTGCGACAGGCAAATTTTCAAACTCACTCAAAATATGGCGACGAATGTCTTCTAGGACATCAGGATTGTTTGAACCAATATAGAAAACTTGTGTGGCTTTGTCCGCAGGGAAAGTATCTAAGCGAACAGCGAAAACCGCTAACTTACCAGCACAGCCTGAGGCTTCAAACAAACGACGTTCGTCCGCATTAAAGCGCGATGGCGTGTCTGCATCGACATCACGCACGCGTTCTGCGTAATCATGATCGGATGCCAACTTTTCACTATTTTCGATATCTTCACTGCTATAGCGACGGTTTTGTAGGTTGGTTAAGATCTCTTCTGGGGTTTTCCCCAATTCGATACCTAAATGGTTTACCAGCTCAACCTTGCCATTTTCATTGACGCGTCCATATAGGGCCAACTCCGTATAAGCCGGACCACGACGCACAAGGGAGCCACCAGAACTATTACAGATCCCTCCCACAACGGATGCACCAATACATGAAGAGCCAATTAAGGAGTGCGGTTCACGCCCCAGTGGTTTGAGGATTTTTTCGAGGTCATAGAGCGTACTGCCAGGCATCGCAACCACTTGGTTAAATTCGGGTAGTACTTGAATTTGGTTTAGGCGTAACGTGCTGATAATGACGATATCGCGATCATAATCATAACCGCTTGGGGTTGAGCCTTCGGTGAGCCCCGTGTTCGCCGCTTGCATGATCACAATTTTGTCAGCTTCGACGCAAGCTTTAAATACATACCACTGTTCGAGTAACGTGGTTGGGAATACAACGGCAATGGCATCACCCACTCCTGAGCGGAAGCCTTTGCGGTAACGTTCTGTTTTATGGGGTTCGGTAAGGATATTTTTTTTGCCAACAATGTTCCTGAGTGTGAGTAATAATCGTTGGTTCTCAGGATTTTTTACATCATTCATCTCATGCCTTCCTGTCAGGGTCTTGTCATTAAACCCATTCACAATATCACATAAGATTAATATGTTAAGAAATTATTAATACCCTTTAGAAACAAAAACAGCACCCAAAGGCGCTGTTTTTATTAGTCATCAATTTCAGTTCGCAGTTCGCAGTTCGCAGTTCGCAGTTTAACTATTTTGATGCCAACCTGTATTTGAAGTTATATTTAGGCAGCTATGCTGACATATATTCAAAATAATTCGTGTTGTAGCTAGGCGGCAAGCAAGCTAGACCCTAGGAGCATACATAAGTATGTGACTAGGGCTAGCGCGTGCAGCCAACAACGCTACGACGCGAAGAATGAAGAATATATTTATAGGTCGCTCATCTGCGGCATAGGCCTACGGAACATACGTGTTAATACCGCCATATACACCAGACCAACCGCCGTCCAAATCAGACCATAAACCATTGAATCTTCTTCGATATTCAGCCACAGCACACAAACTGTTAGCGTACCGATGATCGGTAATATCAAATAGTTCATGATATTTTTGAAGCCTTTAATTCGGCGTTCACGAATAAAGAACTGGCTGATGACTGAAATATTGACGAATGTAAATGCAATCAGCGCACCAAAGTTAATTAATGCTGTTGCAAAATCCATCTCAAACCAGATAGCGCCGAGGGCTAAGAAGCCTACTAATAAGACGTTATACGCCGGAGTACGCCATGTTGGGCTAACGTAGCCGAACACTTTTTCTGGGAATACGCCATCACGACCCATTACATACATTAAACGCGCACTACCCGCATGAGCTGCCATACCGGATGCTAATACCGTGACACAGGAGAACACAAGGATAATGGCTTGGAAGAAGGACCCCGCCACAAATCGCATAATGTCAGGCTGTGTTTCGTTAATATTCGCAAAGCGTGAAACGTCTGGGAAAAATTGCTGTAAGAAGAACGAAACGGTAATAAAAATCACACCACCAATCAGTGCAGTTAAGAAAATTGCACGAGGAATAACTTTACCTGCGTTTGGTGTCTCTTCTGACAGTGAACTTAACCCATCAAAACCTAAGAATGAGAAACAGAGTATGGTTGCCCCAGCTATCAGCGGGATCATCTCAGTTTTTTCATTCGCAAATGGATTGAATGTCCAGATCTCCCCTGTCCCTTCACCATTTGAAACTCCGTGGATCACTAAACCTGTAAATACCGCCATTACCCCCATTTGGATAATCGCAATTACAGTACTTAAGTTTGCAATCACGTTGATACCCCGTAAGTTGGCGGCAGTCATTAAAATGACCAAGCCAATAACAAAATACGCAGGTTCAACATTCGGGAAAATATCTTGTAAATAAATCTTTGCCAATAAGATATTGATCATTGGCATGAAAATGTAGGACAGCAAAGATGTCCAACCCACAAGGAAACCAATATGTGGACTCATTGATTTCTGGGCATAAGTATAGGCTGAACCCGCTGATGGGAAGCGTTTAACCAGCTTACCATAGCTCAGTGCAGTAAACAGTATCGCAGCAAGTGCAATAATGTATGAAGTCGGGACGTGACCACCAGTCTTATCTGATACCATTCCGAAAGTATCGAAGATAGTCATTGGCTGAATATACGCAATACCAATCATAACAACTTGTACAAGCGTTAATGTCTTCGCAAGTTGAACACGGTTATTGGCGCCAGTTTGGTTGTGGCCGATATCTAAAGGTACGGAATTATTTTGCATGATAAAGCCCCCCCATAACTTTCGATTGCGTACTTCGACTCAATCGACAGTTACTGGGAAGACTTTGCATCTGCCTATAAGCAGAGAAGAAAGAAGAGAAGTGGAAAAGGGTCTGTGCGAAGCCGGTGTTTGCTCCGTAGTCATCAATGCGGCAACGACGACCGCTTGGCCCTGCTGCCAGTGCGAAAAAGTAAGCCATAAAAGCATTCCTCAAAGCTGTAGCATGAAATATTAGCTACATGTAAATATTTATTTATCTATCCGGCCTGATATCCGGCCCCGTTAAAATGAAAGAACCCTAAAAAGCAAAAAAACCGATGCCGGTTTTTATCAGGCATCAGTCATTTTTTAGTCCGCGCATTTTGCACGTCATACCTGTAAATAGCAAGCCAATTTGTTAACAAAACGCCCCCTTTTCGATGAGAAATTCTGATAATTTTGGACTTTCCGTTCTGATAGCTAATATGACATGCTTTTAAGACGATAAATGACACTAAAGCCGATTGATTATCCTTAATAAAATGCTAAACCGGTCGGTCTAATTTCGCGGCACTTTTTTCCAATAACATATCTAAACTTGAATGCAATAATTTACTTTTTACGGCTTTGGTTTCTGACTGCAATGGACTACCGACTTTGTTATCCATCGTATAGACCGTCACTTTTCCCTCTTGATGGTTATAAATCAATAAACCATCCACGCCATAATCATATTGGTCTTTAAAATTACCCAGTACCGATTGCATACTGTTTCTCGCCTCAACATCACCATTGACGGCTTTACGGAGTGCTTCGATGGATAACCCCACCGGAACTGAGTAGACATACAACACTTCCACATCAGAATCACCATCGTCACTGCCATTACACATAAAGCAGGCATCCCTTTGAACTGAAGAAAGCCGTTCCATTTTGCGTAATTCGATTAATAATTTTTGACCATCTTGATACGGTGATTGCGAGATATCGAGAAAAACTAATCGGTAAGGTCCCGGGTCACCTGCAAGGGCATGGGAAATACCGCCTATAAATAGTAAAAAACTCAGACAACTAGCTCTAAAATAACGGTTAAATTTGGGCATAGTCTATTCCTGCTCGGCTCCATATCGCGGTGAGGAAGATTGACGCAGTTAGCGGTAAATAACCATATCTTTATTCCGAATTACTGATTTTCTTTTTGGATACCTATTTTCTTTTTAAATAATAGTACAAAAAAGCCCTTTGGCGATTAACCAAAGGGCTTAGATAAATAAAAATTAATGGTTTAATTAGAAGTTGTAGTTGATACCGATATTATAACGACGACCATCCGAAACTTTATCAAACTCTTCTTCAGTTAAACGCTTGTCTAAAATGTTGTATACACCACCCACTAAGTTCACATTCTTAGTAAGATAGTAGCTTGCGCCTACATCAACAAACGTATAAGAAGGTCGTTCTTTTGCCATGCTTGAGCGAGATAAGAATGCACTGCTACGGCCATTAAAGTTCACTCGGTTCCATAACTGCAGATCTTCTCTTGCTTGCCATGTTAAAGAACCATTCGCCATGTGCTTAGGTGTACGGCTCAGAGGCTTGCCACTGAATTTCCCACTTTTTTGTTCTGAATCGGAATAAGTATAGTTTGCCGCAAATGCTAAGTCTGCCGTGATATCCCAATTAAAGGTCAACTCAGCACCACGTAGATTTGCCTTATCAACGTTTTCACGCGTGCTGATAAATTTATAGGCTTCTCCGTCATACATACATTCCCCACTGGCTACGCTTCCTGGCGTTTTACCTGTTGAGTCGGTACAGGTACGGATCTCCATAATTTTATCTTTAAAATCAGTATTAAAGAATGTGATCCCCACATTTAGATTGTCTTGATTGTTCCAAATAAAGCCAATCTCTTCTGTCACACTTTTCTCAGGTTTCAAGTCTGGGTTACCTATGATAACAGCAGGATCGCCACCACCGCCGGTACCTTGCCCCCAGTTAGCCGCAACTTGACGTAACTCTGGTGAACGGTATCCCGTAGAAACCCCACCTTTAATTACCCACTCATCCGATGTATGCCAAACACCATATAATCTAGGAGTCCAATGAGAACCGAAGTTTTCATCTTTATCCATACGTAGGCCACCTGTTAAGGAGAAATCGTTTGTCATCATCCACTCATCTTCTGCGAATAACGCCCAGCTATAACGATTTAATTGGTCAACGCCACCCGCAGATTTCAGTTTGTTTCCTTTATCACGCAGGTCTTCATAACGATATTGTCCACCAATACTTAAAGTATGGTCACCTAAGTTAAAGACGGTTTGGTTCTTCACTAATGTATCGTTGTATTCCATATTACGACTTGGGTTTTTAGACTCGTCACGCTGAACGAATGTTTCAGCAGCACCCCAGTCATAAACCCCATTATGCGTAAGCGCATAGTTATTTTTTCTATATGTCGTATTGGAATCTTCGCACTGAACTGGAACAGGTTTACCATTCACTTTAGTTGTACACATCAGCACTTTTGATTTTCCAGCTGTACCATTCCGTTGCTGTTCATCATATTTAAAGTCAAAGTCGAAGGTATTAAACTCATCAGGCGTTAACGTTAGTGTCGTCCCAATCGCACCGATCTTTTGCTCGTTGAAACCACCTTCGAATTTGTCTTCACCGCGATGTGAATATAATCCATTGAATTTTACGCCCAGTAATCCATCCACTAATGGGCCAGATGTGTAGAAACTACCTTGGCCTTGATTCCCTGAATCACGATGAGAGTTAATGGTTGTATCCGCACGTAAAGATGTGGTCCATTCTTTACCAACTTTACGAGTGATGATGTTGATAACCCCGCCCATTGCATCAGAACCGTATAATGATGACATAGGACCACGTACCACTTCGATTCGTTCGATGGCAGGTAATGGTGGCAACCAGCCTTGCTCAATACCGGAACCATCACTGTTTGGACGCGTTCCTCGGGTATCAACACGTTTACCATCAACCATGATCATGGTGTACTTCGCATCCATTCCTCGGATACTAATATCAGAGCTACTACCACCACCTGTGACTTGAACACCCGGTAAATCCTTCAGGGCATCCGTCACATCGCGATAAGCTTTAGTTTCTAGCTGTTCACGTGTCACAACGGAAATTGATGCTGGCGCATCTTCAATCTTTTGCTGATAACCTGATGCAGTTGTTACAAAAATTTTATCGCTGCTGTCATCCGCAAAAGCAGGTACCGCAGTGATAGCCGCAATAATGCTAACTGCTATTTTTCTTTTAGTAAAAACAACCATTCCCAATTCTCCAAGAGATTTCTTTATCTTAACAATGAATTTTCTATGCTCAGCATGGGTCGTCTAACGCCCCAAAGGTTTATTATTCTTTTGACATGATACTTTCTGAGGTTTACCACTTTTGAAGTTAAATCAATTAAGTAATTAACTCTCATTCGCAGGCGGTAACAATAATGTAAATGGTAATACTTATCAATACCATTATTGAATGATTCATGACTTTCCGTGATGAATTGTGTGACTTAAGTCAAAGGTTAAATCTTTTGAATCAAGATCTGCGGCTGATTATTCATCAGTCGTAGATCCTCTTAAAAACGAAGAAAGGTGAGCGCTTGCCAAAAGAAGACTAAATACAAGCGCGAAAAGACAGTAGATACAGAAGGCTAATGATTAATATTCTGGTTAAACTGTTCGTAACCGCGTTTTGCCGCAGCGTGATATTGTTGGTTTAATGGTGCAGTCATCTGTTGCGCTATTCCCGTCATTTCAGGGCCTGCGAGTTCAGGTGAACCGGTACGAAACGGTGGGCGAGGATCATACTCAATTGCCAATTCGACAAGGGAGGCAACCTCTTCTCCACGTAAGGCTTTGAGCACCAACAGTGAAGCGTCAAATGAACCGGTTGCGGGTCCAGAGGTATAAATCGAACCATCGATGACAACATCACTGCCCCCTACGGCGATTGCCCCTACGTCTGGTAGCATCGGGACAACATTACTATTACTGGTTGCCCGCTTACCCCGCAATAACCCTGCCGTTCCTAACATTAGCGAACCATAGCAAGTACCAATCACCGTTTTTGCGGTATGCCCAACCCGAGCAAAAAACTGAATCACTTCAGGATCTTCAATAACCTCTGGAGGCACCATACCCGTGACTAAAACATCTAAATCATCAGGGCACTCATCGAATGTCATTGTTGGCATAGTTGGCCACCCTGTGTAACCCTCAAGCAACTCTTTACGCTTCCAGATAAAATAAATTTCAGCGCCCACAATAGTAAAAACGGATTGTGCTCCATTAATGTCCATTGGCATAAATCCTGGGCAGACAAAAATACCCACTTTAAGTAAAGAAGATTGTTGCGCCCTACCCCCTGCAATCAGCGCCTGAATTGACGGTGTTGTCAACCCAGCGGCTGTGCTAATGGCATAATCATATTTATTCATTCTATTATCCTTGGTTATTTAATCATCATTATTATACTGATCGGTAAGATAATATATGATATACAATGAAGTAAACTATTTTTGTACTGAGTGGTAATAAAATGGCACAAAAAGGTAGACCACGAAATTATGATAGCCATGAAGCGCTAAATAACATCATGGCGTTATTCTGGCGCAAGGGGTATTCCGCGACTTCACTTGAAGATTTGGTTGACGTCACTGCGATGAAAAAGCCGAGTCTCTACGCCGCTTTTGGAAACAAAGCGCGACTGTATGAATTAGCAATGGCACGGTTTGGTGAAATCGCGCAGGCACATTATGCAGCTGCGCTAGCTGAGCAATCGCCAAATGAGCCGTTGTTTGCACGACTTAGCCGTTGGCTTCGTGCCACCGTCTCCTTGTATAACGGAGTAGACGGTAAAACGGGCTGTATGGTGCTCTCTACTGCCGTAGCAGAAACCGATGACCCACAGGTACAAGCCTTCCTAAAAGACGTTATCCTTGCACAGGAGACGATGCTTATCACTTGTCTCGAAAAGAAAAAATCGGCCTTACGTGAACCTGAAAATGCGCGATTACTGGTAAAAACGCTTATCGCATTACTGCATTCAGTATCGCTACGAGCGAGAGCGGGCGAAACAGAAGAGGAGTTGTCCGCGCTAATTGATGCGGGAGAGATGGTGCTGCGTGCAACGCTAGTTATACCAGAAAACACCCAATCAACGTCATCCCCTTAGAAAACAAAAATGGGTAATGTCGTCAGAAAACTCACTGACCAACATTACCCATTAACATCTTAATTTTAAGAGAAAATTACTTCTCTAAATTCTCTTTATATGACGGGAAGCTCATCTCTTTATAACGGATAATCGAGGTTTTCTTCACGATTTTATATCCGAACCAGATAGCTAAGAATAGAGGAATACCGATATAGGTTGCGGTAACACCTACCCAGTCAATCTTATCTTCTAAGAAAGCTTGATAGTTTTGACCCAGTGTAATCACTAAGCACAGGATAAAGGCGAAAATTGGCCCGATTGGGAAGAAACCTGACCGATATGGTAAGTCATTAAGATCTCTACCTTGCGCAATATAGCCTCTTCTGAAGCGGTAATGGCTGATGGCAATCCCTAACCACGCGATAAACCCAGTCATACCTGACGTGTTTAATAACCACAGATATACCGTTTGGTTCCCAAACATTGAGCTTAAGAAGCACAAACCCGCCACAACCGTGGTTGCCAGCAATGCATAACGTGGTACACCACCTTTAGAGAGGCGAGCAAAGATTTTCGGCGCTTTACCCTCACGAGCTAAGGTGTACAGCATACGCGTTGAGGCATACATCCCGGAGTTACCCGCAGAGAGAACCGCAGTTAAGATAACGGCGTTCATCACCGCAGCCGCTGATAATAAACCTGCATTCTCAAATACTAGTGTAAATGGACTCACGCTAATGTCTTTCACGTCGTTACGCAGTAAGCTTGGATCAGTGTAAGGGATAATTAAGCTAATGATTAAAATCGCGAAGATATAAAACAGCAAAATACGCCAGAACACTTTACGCACCGCACGAGGGATATTTTTCGCTGGATCTTTTGACTCACCCGCCGCAATACCGATTAATTCAGTACCTTGGAATGAAAACCCTACGATCATCGCCACACCAATCATGGCAGAGAAACCTCCAGCAAATGGTGCATCACCAATTTCCCAGTTATGCCAACCCGCGTTTTCTGCGCCGTTCATAATGCCGAAAATCATCAGCACGCCAACGACGATAAAAATAACCACCGTGGTCACTTTGATTAGCGAGAACCAATATTCCGCTTCACCGAAGCCTTTAACGGAAATGTAGTTCAGTAAGAAAATGATTGCTAAGAAGATAGCACTCCAGATCCAGCCTGGGGTATCTGGGAACCAATAGGTCATCACTAATTGTGCCGCTACAAGGTCAACCGCAATAGTTACCGCCCAGTTGTACCAGTAGTTCCAACCTAATGCGAAGCCAAAGCCTTCATCGACATATTTTGCGCCATAAGTCGCAAAGGAGCCAGAGACTGGCATGTACGCAGCTAATTCACCTAAGCTGGTCATTAAGAAATACACCATTAAACCAATAATGGCGTATGAGAGGAGCGCTCCACCCGGTCCAGCTTGTGCTACTGTGGCACCGGATGCCACAAATAAACCGGTTCCGATGGAGCCGCCAATTGCGATCATCGCGAGGTGGCGAGCTTTTAGTTCTCGACGTAATCTTGGTCCGCCGCTCATCGATGTCGTTGTATGTTGTTCTGCCATCTGTTCCCTGTATTTTATTTTCAGTCAATAACGCGGGGGATTCTAACAAACTCAAACGGCAGAACTAAGCAACTCTTTGCTGTTATAAGATACCTTCATAATCCAGCGATAATTATTAGCAAAACACGTTATAGTGAATAAAACGTCAATTACAATAATCCAACAGATTCGTTATCGCGTTAGAAAGATGCTTCTGACGGTGATAAATCAGGTATAACGTACGCTCAAGTTGTAACTCTTCCACTTCAAGCTCCACCAGCGTGCCATTCTCTAATTGCTCCGCAATCACACGGCGAGATAAACAGCTCATACCCATCCCAAAACGTACCGCATGTTTAATCGCTTCGGAATTACCTAACTCCATTAAAATATGGAATCCTGGAAGGTGAGCAAAGAGTAGTTGATCTAGTACATCGCGCGTACCAGAGCCTCTTTCACGCAAGATCCATGGCGCATCTTTTAACTCTTTTAAAGTCACTTTTTTTTGTGCTAATGGGTTACTTGGCGCGGAAAACACCACTAACTCATCTTTTAACCACGGTTTTGAGATGAGTTCAGGACTGTGGCAAACCCCTTCAATCAGCCCCACATCAGCCCGAAACTCCATCACGCCTTTAATGACTTCCTCAGTATTTCCGATAAATAATTCCAGTGGAATTTCAGGATTATCATGACGGTACCCGGCTAAAATCTCAGGCAACATATAGTTACCGATTGTGGTACTTGCCGCCAAACGAACTGCGCCCATCTCTTTTTTGAACAGTTGCTCGACTTCAAATGCTTGTTCTAATAACGCTAATGCCTTTGGGTAAAGTAGGCGCCCATGTTCGTTAGTGACAAGTCGTTTACCTACACGGTCAAAGAGTTGCACACCTAATTGCCCTTCCAAGTCAGTCAGTGAAGCGCTCACTGCGGACTGCGATAACGCTAATAATTGCGATGCTTGCGTCGTGGAGCCACTTTTTAATACTTCCGTGAAAACTTCAAGCTGCCTCAGTGTAATACGCATACAGAAAGCTCCAAGATGATTATGTAGTTGTAATAATATTGTTAATATTAATCATTTATTAGCAATATACCAGAAGAAACTCTTAATCTGTTTTTTAGAT
Source organism: Providencia sp. JUb39 (assembly GCF_012272845.1). NCBI lineage: Bacteria > Pseudomonadati > Pseudomonadota > Gammaproteobacteria > Enterobacterales > Morganellaceae > Providencia > Providencia sp. JUb39. The sequence continues at coordinate 2,491,262 of NZ_JAAWXD020000001.1, forward strand.
AAATAATACAAAAACAATCAATTTAGATTATTACATTTTTTGTTATATGCTTATTCCAACTTAATCTAAGTCGTCATAAAGAGTGTAGTCATGGATAAAACTGGAACCAAAGCAATCACACAAAATAATTCATTCCCTATTCTAAAACTTGTTCCGGGGATCATTTTAGCGGGAATTTTAACAGCCATTGCCATATACCTTGGTGAACAATCATGGTTTATGGATATCGGGCTGGGCGCGCTCACTCTAGCTATTCTTCTTGGTATTTTTGTGGGAAATACCGTTTACCCTGCGATTAGTACAAGTAGCGATGCAGGAATTAAATTCGCTAAGCACTATTTTTTACGTGCCGGTATTATTTTGTATGGCTTTCGCCTGACTTTTCAGCAAATCACCGACGTGGGAGCCACTGGACTGATTATTGATGCGCTCACATTAACCTCCACTTTTTTATTAGCTTACTGGCTTGGTAAAAAAGTGTTCAAACTTGATGATGAAACCACCATGTTAATTGGTGCGGGTAGCAGTATTTGTGGTGCCGCTGCCGTAATGGCAACCGAGCCGGTTGTTAAAGCGTCCGCAAGTAAGGTCGCTGTTGCCGTTTCAACCGTGGTGATCTTCGGCACCATTGGCATTTTTGTCTACCCATGGTTATATCAGTTAAATGCGCATTTCGGCTGGATCCCTGCGACTCAAGAAACGTTCGGGATTTATATCGGTTCAACCGTACATGAAGTCGCCCAAGTTGTTGCCGCAGGTCATACTATTGGCCCAGATGCAGAAAATGCTTCTGTGATAGCGAAAATGTTACGCGTGATGATGCTGGCGCCGTTTTTAATTATCTTATCTGCATTTATTAGCCGTAAAAATGCGGCCAGCACGCAAGAAGGCGCCCAAAAAAGTAAAATTACGATCCCTTGGTTTGCGGTGATTTTTATCTTGGTCGCCGCGTTTAACTCATTCAACTTATTACCTGAGCAACTGGTTAAACAAATTATTACGTTAGATACCATCCTATTAGCGATGGCGATGGTGGCATTAGGGTTGACAACGCATGTCAGTGCGATTCGACAAGCGGGGATCAAACCTTTATTGATGGCTGCTATCTTGTTCGCTTGGTTAATTTTCGGCGGTATCGTAATTAACGTTGTTATTCAGTCGGTGTTTTAACCCTCATTTTCTACTTGCTAAGTTTGTCTCCTTTTCTAAGCACCTCCGATTGCCGCTTTTTATAAGCGGCATTTTTTATTGGTTTCATTTCTTTAGTTATTAATGGCATACTCCTGAAAAAAGGAGTCAATCATGAAATATGTTGGAGCACATGTCAGCGCCTCTGGCGGCGTAGACCAAGCAGTCATTCGCGCCCATGAAATTGGAGCCACCGCATTTGCTTTATTTACCAAGAATCAGCGTCAATGGAAAGCAGCCCCCCTTAGCGACGAAGTAATTAAAAGCTTCAAACAAAACTGCGCTAAATACGGTTATGGGAAACACCAAATTTTACCCCACGATAGTTATCTCATTAATTTGGGGCACCCTGAATTTGAAGCATTAGAGAAATCTCGCGTCGCTTTTATTGATGAAATGCAGCGTTGTATGCAATTGGGGATTGACCTGCTGAACTTCCATCCCGGCAGCCACCTTAAGCAAATTGAAGTTGATGATTGCCTAGCTCGCATTGCAGAATCGATCAATATCGCCTTAGAAGAAACTGAAGGCGTTATCGCCGTCATTGAAAATACCGCAGGACAAGGGACAAATCTTGGTTTTGATTTTACGCATCTAGCTAAAATCATCGAGCGCGTTAAAGATCAAAGCCGTGTCGGTGTTTGTATTGATACGTGCCATGCTTTTGCCGCAGGTTATGACCTGCGCACAGCAGAAGATTGCGAGAAAACATTCCAACAATTTTCTGACATTGTGGGCTTTGAATTCTTAAAAGGTATGCATCTTAATGATGCGAAAAGTGAATTTGCCAGTCGTGTTGACCGCCATCATAGCTTAGGTGAAGGCAACATTGGCTATGCACCATTTAGCTATATTATGAAAGACCCACGTTTTGATGGTATTCCGCTGATTTTAGAGACCATCAACCCTGATATTTGGCCACAAGAAATTGCATGGTTAAAATCGCAACAAAATAGCTAAGACAGCTAATAAACTAAAAGTATCGCAAACAAAAAGGCGGCCTTCTATAAGCCGCCTTCTCAATGAAACAATCGTAAAATAGTTACAGCGATTTCATCTCTATTTTTGCCATCATATCTGCTAGCTTATTACGATTTTTCAAGCCAACATCCGGCTGAGAAACTGATAACGCAGAAATTGCGGTTGCCATGCGGAGTGTATGTTCGCTAGTCTCACCATTTAATAAACCGTAAGCTAACCCTGCAACCATTGAGTCGCCAGCGCCTACCGTACTGACAACTTCACATTGAGGCGGTTTCGCGAGCCAAGACCCCGAAGCATTTACCCAAAGAGCACCTTCTTCACCAAGAGAAATGACCACGTGAGATATGCCTTTATCCCGCAGCTCATGTGCCGCCGCAATAACATCTTTTAAATCCGGTAATTTGCGCCCTACCCATGTTTCTAACTCTTGACGATTAGGTTTAACTAACCATGGGGATGCTTTCAGGCCCGCTTTTAATGCTTCGCGGCTGCTATCAAAGATAATACAAGGGCATAACTGACGCAGGCGAGTCATCCAACGTGTGAATTCTTCAGGTTCAATCCCATTAGGTAAACTTCCGCTGACCACCACCATGTCAAAATGACCAAGCCAATTAAGGGATTCCGTGGAAAAACGGTTCCAATCTTCTTTACTGACATCAAAACCAGAGAAATTAAAGTCTGTGGACTCACCGTTATTTTCTGTGAGTTTAACATTAATGCGTGTACGACCTGGCACCATGCTAAAACGGTTTGCCATGCCATTTTCACTAAAGAAGTGTTGGAATTCTTCTTGGTTGTCCTTACCCATAAAGCCGCTAACGGTGATATCAATACCGAGGTCACGCAGGACTTTTCCTACATTAACCCCTTTGCCTCCAGCATTGAGACTAGCGGTCTTAACTAAATTGACTTCACCGACTTCGATGGAAGGGCATAGCCCCACAAGGTCATAAGCAGGATTTAATGTAATTGTAGCAACCCGGCGAGTCATAACCACTTATCTCCCTTATCATTATTGTCTTCGTGCAGACGGTCTTATCACAAGATTTTCAGGGCATAGTTATAACACTAATAACTGTTAGTTTCAGTGATATTTGTATTTTTTCCTGATTGTAATTTGAAAGTAACGTGGCAAAATTCTTTCCTCTATAAAAATAAGAAGAAGGAAAAATAATGTCGGATCCTCAATATGTTGTTGTTGGTGTCGGTGTACTGATTACTAACGCCCAAGGGCAAATTCTCCTAGGTAAACGTAGCAGTCAGCATGCGCCTTACTGGTCTATTTTCGGAGGCCATGTTGACCCAGGAGAATCTTTCGAAGCCTGTGCAATCCGTGAAATAAAAGAAGAGATTGGTATTGATATCGAGACCCCAACCGTATTTGGTATCAGCAATAATATCGAAACCTTCCAACAAGAAGGAAAACATACCGTTTCCATCTGCATGCATGTGGAATATAACGGAGAAAAAGCCCCACAGATCATGGAAGCGGATAAATGCGAAAGCCTGTTGTGGATTTCTCCGACTGACCCATTACCTGAGCCTCATTTTGAAGCTAGTCGTAATACCATTGAGCTATGGCTCAACAAACGCTTTTATCAGCCTCACTTCTAAACCCCATATGCACAAATTTCATCCTGTTTGTGCATATAGTAATCACCATTAATTATTTTTTATTTTATTATCTTTTAGATGTTTACATTATTTCAGTCCTAATGTATCGTTCAGCTAGTACAGTGAAACAATCATTCAGGAGTCATCATGGAAGCCGATGTAACAAAACCACCAAAGCGCCCCTCTATTTTAGGCGGTTCAATGATCATAGCCGGTACCGCAGTCGGTGCTGGTATGTTTTCTATTCCGATGGTGACTTCAGGTGTTTGGTTTTCCGGTTCAGTTGTCTTACTGATCTACACATTTATCTGTATGTTATTATCAGGATTAATGATTTTAGAAGCCAATATGAATTACCCGGCAGGTGCTAGTTTTCATACCATGGTAAAAGATTTATTAGGCTCCGGCTGGAATACCATTAATACCCTCTCCATTACGTTTGTATTATATATTTTGACCTATGCCTATATTTCGGCAGGTAGCTCAATTATTACAGAGAACATTTCTCAATATGTTCAAGTTCCACAAGCACTCTCAGGCTTTGTTTTTGCGGTCGTTATCGCGTTTTTTGTTTGGTTATCTACCCGTGCAGTTGATAGGTTAAGTACAATTTTAATTGGTGGGATGGTGATCACGTTCGTCATGTCTATTGGTGGCATGGTCACAACCGCTTCGCCTTTAGTTCTCTTCGACCAATATGAAAATAGCCACAGTGAATATTTACCTTATGCATTAGCTGCGTTGCCTTATTTACTGACCTCTTTTGGTTATCACGGTAACGTGCCGGGATTAGTGAAGTACTACAATAAAGATAGCCGTAGTGTCATGTTGAGCTTAGTGTATGGTGCAGGAATTACCGTCACTATCTATATCTTATGGCAGTATGCTATTCAGGGTAATATTCCGCGCTCATCCTTTATTGCGATCAGAGAAAATGGTAACAATATTGGCGCGTTACTGAATCAAATGAATATTTCCGCACAGAGTAGCTTTATTTCGCAATTTTTAACACTGTTCTCTTACATGGCATTAGCTAGCTCGTTTTTAGGCGTATCCCTCGGCTTATTTGATTTTATCGCTGACTTCTTTAAATTTAACGATAGCCATCAAGGGCGATTTAAATCAGTCATTATTACTTTCTTACCGCCAACAGTTTTAGGTTTAGCGTTCCCTGACGGCTTTATTTATGCCATCGGTTTTGCAGGACTTGCAGCCACTATTTGGGCGGTCATTGTCCCTGCCATGATGGCAAGAGCAAGCCGTAAGCGTTTTCCTAATAATAGCTATCGAACACCCGGCGGAAGCTTTGTGATTGGGTTCGTAATCTTATTTGGTTTGATTAACGCAGCAGCCCATATTTTGTCTCTGTTAGGTTTATTGCCTGTTTATTAAGTTATTCAAAGACAATCATTGTTTAAAAAGAGATCCCTAGCGTGAAAACTAGGGATTTTTTTGATGTTAACATCTTGCCTAATCCGTTATCTGCGAGTAATTTTGTCGAACTCTTTTTGACTAATAACAAAGAAGGTTATTTATGGCTAAGGCCAACGAAATCAAACGTGGTTTTGCAATAAACTACAACGGGAAATTACTGCTGGTTAAAGACATTGATATCCAATCCCCAAGCGCTCGTGGCGCAAGTACACTGTATAAAATGCGCTTTACCGATATCAAAACTGGCCAAAAAGTTGAAGAACGCTTCAAAGGCGATGATGTTTTAGACACTATTTCACTCACTCGCCGTGCGGTAAGCTTCTCGTATATTGATGGTGATGAGTATGTGTTCATGGACAATGAAGACTATACCCCATATATCTTTAAAAAATCTGATATTGAAGAAGAGCTGCTATTTATTCCTGAAGAAGGTTTACCAGGAATGCAGGTTTTAACAATGGATGGGCAAGTGCTAGCACTTGAATTGCCACAAACTGTCGATATGGTGATTGCTGAAACAACGCCAGGTATTAAAGGCGCTTCTGCAAGTGCTCGTACTAAACCTGCAACAATGCCGACTGGCTTAACAGTTCAAGTTCCTGAATATTTAACTACCGGTGAAAAAATCCGTATTCACATTCCTGAACGCCGTTATATGGGCCGTTGTGATTAATTATTTTACTCTATTTTCTCAGTAAGAAAATAAGCTTACACTACCTATGGGCATTCCGCCCATAGGCGTCATTATAAATAAACATCACTCATTCATCCTAGAATCGCATTCCATTTAACATTCAAAAATTAATATAAAAATGACAATTTAGTTATTAGTCATAAATAACCGTGTAAACCCCTATTTTATTTTCCTTATTAATCCATTTGAATGTTTGAGTTCCTTTATGATTTGGAAGCACAGTTCCTTTTTCAGTCAATTTATTAAACTTTACTGACGTCGTTTTAACGGCTCCATCATCATTCCAACATTTTGTATCAATACTCTGTTCAATACTCGTGATAACGCAAGGTGATGCGACAATCGCTCCGACAAAGTGGATAGTACCTGATGCAACGGGTTTTGCTTCGCTATGTGTAGAGGCTTTAGCGTGCATACCGAATGTTAATGCCATTAAAGAAAATACTGCTAATGTTATTTTTTTCACTGAGTGATCCACAAGAATTTCTCCGCTTAAAATTAAGTTATCGTCAATTACTAGAATTTATTTACATCTAATTGATGCGTTGTTTAATAAATTTCGGATATAAGCTTAATTTGAGTAGGGAAATAGTTATTTCACATATGGTCGCCATTTTTTATTTTTAGAAACCCGCAAAGGGAGGCAAGATTTTTAGTGTTTAAAATTTAACTTAGATACAATAAATTTCATTGGAATTGATTTCATTTATATAACAAATCACTTTCTATTTTATTAAAATTAGTCATCTTATCCATCAATTGCATTTGATGTTTATTAATTAGAACTACTATCAACAATTCTCTAATTAAATTCATTTTCTTAGTAAGTTTTTAATCTATTTAATTCATTTCACTTATTAAAAGAGTAAAACTTCATAGTATTGAATAATGAACATAACTGTTTAGCTCTCTTCATTGGAAGCTTAATGCATAAAAAACACACGATAATGTAGTAAGAATATCCGCAACATATACCCATCTAATACGGACAATTTGTTTTTACATTTAAGTGACAAACAATATAAATTTAAACTTCTTTACAAATCAGATTGAAATTTAAAAAATCACCACTGTTTTTATAAAGATATTAGATAATAAACGTGACTATGATCATGTTTTCTTTGAAAACGGTCTTCCTAAGAGCGCAAAAACACTGGATTATTCGCATTCTGAAGGCAAGTTAATGATGGATCTCTCGTTTTATATAATGTTTTGTAAATTATGCCCCTATTAACTCGCCATTTCAGCTTTGTTTATGTATATTCTTTATGTTTGGTTAAAGAACCTAATATTCATCAGCCAAATATATAAAATAAGTACGATTTTTAGCAGCTTCTGATTATTTTTTTATAATCAACAGGTGTTAGAGCACAAGATAGCTGCTAATTTAGAGCATAATTTGTTCGATACATAAACACTTTCTGCGAAAAATACACTCAGTCGTTTAATGCGTTTTTCACAGGGATCAGTTTAAGTGTGTTGTGTAATTTCCACACGGCAACAAATAAAATGGCAAGGGATATTCTATTAATGTTAACTTCTGAAAAATTTAAGCGCTATATCTGGCGCATTGTTCCGGCAGTCGCAATTGCCGTAACGCTTTCAGCATGTACGGCACCGAAAACGTCGAAGAATGGTCAGACAACCACAAGATCTTCAGATGCTCGTATGTTAAATGCAACATCGAATGACTCACTCGCAATGGCATCTCAAGATGAATTCGAAGATTTAGTCAGAAGTGTTGATACCAAATCCAAAATCATGGATCAATATGCAAGCTGGAAAGGCGTAAGCTACCGTTTAGGTGGAACCACGAAAAGTGGTGTTGACTGTTCTAGCTTCGTACAACGTACTTTCCTCGAACAATTTGGCGTGCAATTACCACGTACTACCTCTGAACAAGAGTCTTCAGGTAAAAGTGTAAAACGCAATAATTTAAGAGCGGGTGACTTAGTTCTGTTTAAAACAGGTCGCACGATGAAGCATGTAGGGATTTATATCGGGGACAATAAGTTTGTTCACGCCTCTACAAGCAATGGCGTTATCGTTTCTGAAATGACTAACGATTATTGGAGCAAGCGTTATTACGCAAGCCGCCGTGTGGTTAATGGTTCATAAAACCCAGAAACATTAATGCAGTAACATATAGATACCTTGCCAATAAAAAAGCTTCCAGGCTCTAAACCGGAAGCTTTTTTATTGGGCCGAATATCATAAAGACGACCTTAAGATTAAATAGTTTCAATGCCATCAAGCACAATAGAAACCAGAAGCCATTTCTGCGATAGCAACACCGGATGCTTTTAAACGGCACATTGCGGTTAGCTCATCACTCGCTCGGATAAATAAACACATCTCTTTTTGCCATTCTAAAATGGCGTTATCGATCTGCATTTCCGATAACGAGTCAGATAAATGCTTCATTGCAATACAATCTGTTGCACAGTCGTGGCTCAGCAATTTTAGCCCCACTAGCTTATCGCTATTCATATCATTCATAGGCACAACTTCAACATCTGTCCCTATTTTTCCCGATAACCAGCGGTAGCTTTGCGGTAGCCTGTGCACCACCGAAAGACCTAATTTTTCCACAAAAATTTCCTATTAAAACATGTCATCATTTTGCCAAGTAAATTGACTAGCCAAATCGCCATTTAATTTACATTTCACTCAATGAATATCGATTCTTTTAGATACTGAAACTCCCCCAAGAGACAACGTCCCTCTTCCTTGTACCTCTCTCTATATTAGAGAGTGAATAGAGCTACATATGTCTTAAAGAAATCCTCGTTCAAACCGAACTTTTAACTCAATCGAAAAGTAACATGAATGTTAAAAGCAAGAACTTAAATATAACATTAAAAAAGTAGCATGTCGTTAAATTTTTGTGACACACATCATTGCATACGAATTTTTTTGACAAAAAAGTTAATTTTTAAACAAATTTTGAGAACAAACCTCAAAATAAACCATAGTAAATTAATCTATTTTTTACATTATTATTCAAATATATTAACAATTATCTATTTTTTAAGCTCATGTAACCTTATTTAGGATCATTAGAAAATGAGTCCCACCTTTCATCGAAAACAGAAATTTAACAAACATTCCATTTAAGATAATTGATATGGATCATTTTTTGATAAATACTTTAATTTCTTCACGAAATTAATCGATTTTATCGAAGTGTTAAGCAGGTTAATCAATAGGTATTGTGAATAATATATTGGTGAGATAAATCAGCATGATATAAATAATTGAGGGAAATTAATGAGTTTATCAGTTTCATCCTTGAAACTGATTCTATTGGAGATGTTATTTTGCTCTTTTCGCTAAAAGCACAAATAACATGGAGAGAGCCACACAACCAACCATCGAGCCTACCATCGGCCATGCATTTTTAGCAGGGATCATCGATAACAAAGTCCCCACCAATGCACCAATAGAAAAACGAATTGTGCCGGCAAGTGAAGACACTGTTCCTGCAATATGAGGATAATTATCGAGTATCACTGCCATCGAGTTTGAGGTGATCATGGCAATCCCACTCACATAAATCGCGACGCCGATCACTAATGTCCAGAAATCCATACCCAATGCTGTCGTCGTTAATAACCATATTCCCATAACGAACTGAACAATAATCCCGAAATACAACATTCGCTCAGCGCCAAATTGCCTTACAAATTTGCCGTTAATCGTCGTCATAATAAATAAGAAGACAATATTGATGCCAAAGTAATAGCCAAAATGTTGAGGCGATACTCCGTTAAGGTCGATATAGACAAATGACCCCGCATTCAAGAAAGAAAACATACCGGAAAACGAAAATGAGCTGGCCAAAATATAGAACAATACTTGGCGAGCTCTGAATAACGTCGCAAATTGGCGTAATGTGGTTCCAATATGGAATTTTTGTCGCCTTTCAACGGGTAGTGTTTCTCGGATAAATAAACTGACTAGCACCACAGCGATAACAGCCGCAATTGCAATACTCCAGAAAATGGCGTGCCATGAGAACCAGCGCATCATTTCGCCGCCCATGATAGGTGCCATCAACGGTGCAATTGTCATCACTAATACGACGAAAGACATGCTTCTGGAGAATTCATCTTTAGTAAACATGTCGCGCATTAATGCGTTGATCACGACGCTGGCTGCGGCTGCCGCAAATCCATGAAGGAAACGCAACCAGATAAATGTATCGATCGATTCCGCAACAGCACAAGCCGCCGAGGCTAATGCAAAGACAATCACCCCACCTAAAATTACGGGTTTGCGTCCTAGACTATCCGCCATCGGACCATAAAAAAGCTGACCAATTGCAAAACCAAAAATGTAGCTGTTTAGGGTCATCTGAATGCGCCCTTCATCTACATTAAAGTAACCTGTCATTGCAGGGAAACTCGGTAAATACATATCAATCGCTAATGGCATTAGCATTGATAGTAAACCTAAAATTAAAATCAGCCCCAAATAGGATGAACGCTGTTGTTGCACTTATTAACTCCTGCTATGACATCATTAACGGGGAACCGTAATACTCTCAATCTCAGCTTCAGTCAGTGGACGATATTCCCCCGGCTCTAGCTGCTCATCTAAACGAATTTCCCCGACTCGCTCACGATGCAAACCACACACATGATTTCCGACGGCCGCAAACATCCGCTTAACTTGATGATAGCGCCCTTCACTGATTGTCAGCCGGACGTCACGTGGAGAAATAATCTCCAATCGAGCAGGTTTCGTGAGTGATTTCTCACCATTTAACATGACGCCTTGTTCAAATTGAATAGCGACATCGTCGGTAATATCTTCACTCAGTTGAACTCGGTAGGTTTTCTCACAATGATGTTTTGGCGAGGTAATGCGGTGAGACCATTGCCCGTCATCCGTTAATAACACTAACCCTGTCGTATCAATATCCAAGCGACCTGCTGCATGCAGTTTTTGGGCGACGGGCTCATCAATAAAATAGAGAATTGTTGGGTGCGTTGGGTCATCAGTAGAGCAAACATAGCCTTCAGGCTTATTGAGCATAAAATAGCGAGGTCCTGTGACTTGCACTAACACATTGCCATCATAGGCAACTTCATTATCAAGACCCACCTGCATTGAACCTGATTTTACAACTTCATCGTCAACCATGACATTACCGGCACGTAGCTCACGCGCCACCAAACTCCGGCTTATCCCAAGTTGCTGGGACAAAAATTTATCCAGTCGCATAGATTCTCTTAACTTGATGGAATGTCAGCGAGAGGTACAATAGCACCGCGCTGTCATAAGATAGAAAGATGGATTGCTGTGATTACTATCACATAATTTATTATACCAATAACCTGTTACAAGTGATAGCGCAGCAAGGGGAACGCTTAAATTTAGACCTAGCAACGGATTTAACTTAAATTTAACATTAATAATCTGACTTTTTTGAAAAAACTAACTCATATGCCTGCAGCCTCATCCCGTTTTACTTTACGCCCTTACCAACAAGAAGCCGTTGACGCGACGATCCAGCATTTCCGTCGTCATACTACACCAGCGGTGATTGTGCTCCCGACAGGGGCAGGAAAAAGCTTAGTGATCGCAGAATTAGCGAGGCTGGCTCGTGGGCGCGTATTAGTTTTAGCGCATGTCAAAGAGTTAGTTGAGCAAAACCACGCTAAATATCTGACTTATGGTCTAGAGGCAGATATATTCGCAGCAGGTCTCAATCGCAAAGAATCCCACAGTAAAGTGGTCTTTGGGAGCGTACAATCGGTAGCGCGTAACCTTGAACACTTTGACGACAAATTCTCCTTAGTGATCATCGATGAATGTCATCGCATCAGCTTAAACGAAGAAAGTCAGTATCAACAAATTATCCTAAGCTTACAAAAGCATAACTCTGCACTGCGTATTTTGGGCTTGACCGCGACGCCCTATCGCCTAGGGCATGGATGGATTTACCAATATCACTACCACGGAATGGTTAAAGGTGATGAACACTGTTTTTTCCGTGATTGTATCTATGAATTACCGCTACATTACATGATCAAAAACCAATTCTTGGTTCCCCCTGAACGCCTTGATATGCCAGTGCTACAATATGATTTTAGTCAGGTATCGGTTAACCAATCGGGAATTTTTAGTGAGCAAGAGCTCAATTTATCCCTCAAAAAACAGCAGCGCATTACACCAAAAATTGTGGCGCAGATTATTGAGTATGCAACGCCATTACAAGGTTGCATGATTTTTGCCGCTACGGTTGAACATGCTAAAGAGATCCTCAGTTATTTACCTCAAGATACTGCGGCATTAGTCACCGCGGATACACCATCCCTTGAGCGCCAAAGCATCATTCAACAATTTAAAAACAAGCAATTACATTATCTTGTCAACGTTTCAGTACTGACTACTGGTTTTGATGCGCCACACGTAGACGTAATTGCCATCTTACGCCCGACAGAGTCTGTCAGCTTATATCAGCAAATCGTTGGACGTGGCTTACGTTTGAGTGAAGGAAAAAAACAGTGCCTAATTCTGGACTATGCCGGAAATCCTCACGACCTCTTTCGCCCCGAAGTGGGTAGCAGCAAACCCAATTCCACCAGCGTTCCAGTCCAAGTTTTCTGTCCACTGTGTCAGTTTGCCAATGTTTTTTGGGGAAAATGCACCGCTGATGGTCAAATTGTCGAGCACTACGGGCGTCGCTGCCAAGGGTGGGAAGAAGATGAGCATGGACGAAAACAACAATGTGAGTTCCGCTTTCGATTTAAGCAATGCCCCCATTGTGGCACTGAAAATGACATTGCCGCACGACGTTGCCATAAATGCCAAGAAGTGCTTACTGACCCCGATGATATGCTTAAAGCCGCATTACGACTCAAAGATGCGCTAATCTTACGCTGCGGGGGAATGGAACTCACATCAGGCTCGGATGCAAAAGGCGAATGGCTGAAAATCACTTACTATGATGAGGATGGCACGTCGGTGTCTGAACGTTTTCGACTCACCACTCCGGCTCAAAAACGCGCATTTGAATTCCGATTCTTACGAGAACACCATCGAGCTCCTGGTGTTCCTTTCCGTTGGAATAATGCAAACGACATTATTTCACAACAAGCTTTATTACGTTACCCACAATTTATTGTTGCGCGAAAAAAAGAAAACCACTGGGAGATTAGAGAGAAAATCTTTGATTATCAGGGGCGTTTTCGTCTTGCAGCATCGTTAAGATAATCAGAAAAAACGCGATTAATGATGAATAAATCATGCCAAGTCAGAAAGATAATGATCTTAATGATTGCCCGCTAGCCGTTTTTTCGTTAAAATGCCGCCCGCCTTTGTATGTCTCGCTTAGCGAAATGATGTTACAGGGCCAAATCTCGAACCTGCTGCTGGGTCGCCTGTAGCAGGATTTTTATTTTTTCTTTTATAGAGAAATTGTAATGTTAACTATCAATGCAATTGAACGTAAAGAGCAGGGTAAGGGTGCGAGCCGCCGCCTGCGCAGAGCTAACCAACTGCCAGCTATCGTTTACGGTGGCAACCAAGAAGCTATCTCTGTTACTCTGAACCACGATGAAATCATTAACCAAGAAAGCAAAGCAGAATTTTACGAAGTTCTGACGCTGGTTATCGATGGTAAAGAAACTAAAGTAAAAGTTCAGGCTGTTCAACGTCACCCATTTAAGCCAAAAGTGATGCACATTGACTTCCTGCGCGCTTAATTAAGCCCATAGCCGAGCTTTAAAGTTTTTTCGGGACGCCGAGTAAATAACGCCGCAATTGCGGCGTTATTTATTTCAAACATACGATTTCTAACATAAAAATTTCGATAGTGAATCCATCATTCACTATTTATTACCGCGACGTTGCAACTGGTCACGCAGATTCGGCGGTGTACCACGGATAGTCAATGTGTCCGTCACGGGATCCCAGAAAATGCGTTCTCCCATTAACATCGCGTCAAAGCTAATCGTAATACCCCCACCACTGCCTGAAAATTTCGTTAATTGCTTCAACGTACCGCGATCAGCAGGAAAACTCTCTTCCAGTTGATAATCATTTTGGCGAGTAAAATCTTCAAAGCTTTGCTCTTCCACCATAGGTAACTCTTTTGAGAGTTCCTTCAGCTCAATCTCTTCGCCTGATTGCAGTTGCTCACTGCAATAGCTATGAACTTGCTGGCGATAGGCTTGGCGAGTGTTTTTATCCATTTGCGCATTATCACAAAAATCATCCAATGCTTGGACTAACCCTTTATTCTGTACCTTCGCATTCAAACCTTCAGACGCAGCTAAAAAGTCCATAAAGAAATCAGATACTTTACGCCCCACTCGTCCTTTAAGGAAAGTCAGATAACGCTTCGACTCAGGATTGGTTTCCCATTCAGTCAAATCAATACGCGCTACAATATCCGCATGAGGAATATCTAAGTAGTGAGTCGTACCCAAATCGAGGGACTCAGTCACAAACATACTGTCGCAACTATTCAGAACAGCGATAAGGAGATATTCCACTGCCAAGTAACGATATTGGCAGAAGAGAACAATGCCGCCTTCAGCAAACGGGTATTTTGCCAGCTCATCTTTTAAACGCACGGTCATTGCGCGGCTAAAGCCTAAAAATTCTTCTTCACCCTTACGCAGTAACGTTAACGCTTCAGCCAGTTCACTCTCTTCGTTGAACTCACCAAACGCCTTACTTTTTGCACTGTATACACGATGTAATTCTGCCATCATGTCTTGCACAACACTGTCTGTCGTCAATAACGAATCACGCAACATGACTTCTAAGGTCTGTTCATCTCGTTTAATCAACTGGTGTAACGCTATCTGGGTAATTTCCAGACTCATTGTTGGCTCCTTTCGCTAGCAGAAATAATGTCGCGTATTCAAACACTGTTAGTATTTGTCTGCAACTGAAACCGTTAACCGCCATTTTTTTATTACTTTTATGGCGAACTATTATCCACTTCGGTGATCTAAATAAACATTATTATCAATTAAACGAAAATTTGTTTAAAGAAAGAAGAAAAGTCACCCACAATGGGCTATCATATGGAGCTTTCATTAATTTAGGATGCCATAATTTATGCCACAATCATCTCGCTATAGTGATGAAAAAGTTGAAGGTTTACTGTCTGACCTTGTTAGTGTGTTAGAAAAAAACCATACTCCCGTTGATCTATCATTAATGGTACTCGGTAACATGGTTACCAATCTGCTCAATACGTCTGTCGCCCCTGCTCAGCGTAAAATGATTGCAGAGTCCTTTGCCAATGCATTACTTTCTTCTGTACAAGAAGATAAATCACACTAATTTGGTTGATAAATAAACAGCATGGTCACCCATCAGCGCTACCGAGATAAAGTCTCCAACATGATTGGTTGGGGGCATTGGTTTGCACTTTTTAATATACTACTTTGCCTTTTGCTAAGTAGCAGCTATCTGTTTATTTTTGACTGGCCAGATACCTTCGCTGGTCGCGCTTATGCCTTCGTCAGTTGGTTGGGTCATTTCAGTTTTGTGGTGTTCGCCACTTACTTGCTAATCATCTTTCCGCTGACCTTTATCGTTATGTCCCAACGATTGTTGAGGGTTATCTGTGTGGCGCTAGCCACCGCGGGACTTACCTTATTACTCTTTGATATTCGCGTCTTTAGCCAATTTGGTCTTCACCTTACCCCGCAGGTATGGGATTTAGTCATTAACCCTGCCAAGGGTGAAATGGCGCGCGAATGGCAATTGATGTTCATCAGCATCCCCATTATCTTTCTGGTTGAGATGCTATTTGCGACCTGGAGCTGGCAAAAACTACGCAGCTTAAGCCGACAAACATTTGGACGCCCACTGGCAGGTCTATTCATCGCAACATTTGTGATGTCACATTTAATGTATGCGTGGGCGGATGCCAATTTTTATCGCCCAATCACGATGCAACGCTATAACTACCCGCTGTCTCAACCAATGACAGCGCGTAAGCTACTTGATAAATATGGTCTACTCGACCTAACTGCACATCAAAATCGTGTATTCCAGCAAGGTAGCCCAACTGCACTGAAACTTCAGTATCCATTGAAGCCGCTTAGCTACCAAGACCAAGGTACAGGTTACAATTTACTGTTATTGGTTGTTGATGATTTAGGTAATGTTTCTCAGCAAAACCAAATGAACTCATTGAAAGAGTTTAAAAATATCAGCTCCCAATTTACCAATCACTATACTTCTGGGTTACGCAATGACACCGCCCTATTTGGGCTGTTCTACGGTATCTCATCAAGTTATATTGATAATATTCTCAATGGTCGTCACCCTTCTGTACTGATTGAAGCTTTACAGCATCAAGGCTATCAGTTTGGTTTATTCTCCACTGATGGATTTAGCTCACCATTATTCCGACAAGCGATTTTGTCTGACTACTCCTTGCCGACAAAAGCAGCGGACAATGACAAACAAACTATTGCACAGTGGAATTTATGGCTAGATAACGTGAAACATGGCTCTCCTTGGTTCTCATTCTTAAATATCAAGGGAGCGCCGGGAAGTAATCAAACGGATAACCAAATCAGTCAAGTCATTGAGACGTTGAAGAGCCAGAACAAGCTGAATAATACCATTGTGGTGATCACGGCAAACTACAACAGTAACGGTTCGCAAGATACTGATTGGGTGAATAAAAAACACTTTAACCGCGATAGTATGCAAGTTCCGTTATTTATCTACTGGCCTAATACTCCAGCGCAACAAATTGATAAGCTGACTAGTCATCAAGATGTAATGACCACCCTCATGCAGCGGGTGTTACATGTTAATAATCCGCCTGATGATTACAGCCAAGGAGAAGATCTCTTCAGTGCGCAGCGCACTTATCCGTGGGTGATCACCGGCGATAAAAGCGATGTCGTCATTACCACCAACAGCGCTACCATGTATATGGATCATAACGGGCAATTTAATATCTATGACCCACAAGGTAACGAGCAAACTGACGACAAACCAGACCTTGCTGAGCTACTGAAAATCTTTACTGAACTTAAACGCTTCAATGAAAATTAGCGCTTAAATTTCAATCAGTCATATGAATTTGCTCTTGATTTCGCCAATGTTTTGAGTAGTATATTTTTACTTAAAGCCCTTGTTGTAAAGGCATGCATTCATTAATCGGCACGTAGCGCAGCTTGGTAGCGCACGGTCATGGGGTGTCCGGGGTCGGAGGTTCAAATCCTCTCGTGCCGACCAAATTCTCACTCAAGCCAGCCTTTTCGGTTGGCTTTTTGTTATTCAATGTTTCCCTTTCTTTAACCATTATCTGATAGCCAAATTGCATTGCTATCGGAATAATAGCCACTATTCTTTTAACCTTTTATTGAGTTATACAGCATGTCGCTATCCGTCACAGTTGCATTATCACGCCAAGAATTTATCGCCTTTAGCCGCTACTGCCATAAAAATAACTACTTTTTACCCAAAAACCGCAGCTTACTCACTTATACCCTGCTCTATTTAGCTTTCTTTGCCATCATGGGAGGGGTATTCACCTTACTCCAACATTTTGATATCGAGCTTAATATGGGGCAATTTGTTGTTTCAGTTCTGATGGCGATATTACTTTATGCCATCTTTGCAATACGTTTGTTTAACACATTGAATAAAGCGATTCCTGATGCGGATAGCTCGACTTTCTGCACAAAAACATTCACGGCAGATGAGAATGGATTACACATTGAGAGTGCTTATGGTTTATGGCACTACAATTGGAATTCAATGCGTTTTATAAAACAAAATGGAGACACACATTATCTATTTATTGATAGAACTAGCGCCTTTATTTTCCCAAAACGAGCGTTTGATTCACACGAAAACTATCTAAAGTTTGTGCAATACCTCACTCAACAAAATTATTTTTTAAATAATCCGGAATAAATCTTAGTAAACTAAATTAATTTAGCATAATCATCCGTTATGCTTTATTTTAAATTTTGCGAAGAATTTATATTCACTACACATTTTTTTACACTTTATTTTTAGCTTTAATTAACGATTTATATTAAAAATTAGAAATAACTCCACGAATAGTATTTCGTCTATATTATCACCTAATACCACCCCCTTTATGAGTAAAAATATTTATATATTCTGTTTTTCTTAAGAATAATCTCTATTTTCACTATTTAAATTTCCTGCCAATTATCTACTCACATTTATTGTGACTGTAAGTTCACATTGATTTTAAATGATTTTTAATTAATTAAATAGGTTTACATACGTAAAAATACGTTGTATCGCACTCAAACATAAAATCAAATCCATTAGAAACCTTGATCTATCCATCTTAAAATTATATAAAATAGCAAACTGATTTAAGCTAAATTAAAGTTAAAGAATATATTTCATTTACCAATAATTCATATTTAAAGCGAGTAATACCACTAAAGGACTCCTAAAATGTCAGATAGCTTCCAAAATGAAGTACCGAAGGCTCGGGTTAATATCAAATTAGACTTGCACACGGGTGGTGCGCAGAAAAAAGTGGAATTACCACTTAAATTATTAGCTGTTGGTGATTACAGCAATGGACAAGATAATCGAGCATTATCTGAGCGCGAAAAAGTTAATATCAATAAAAATAACTTTAACAGTGTACTCACTGAATTTGCGCCGACCATTAACCTCACGGTGAAAAATACCCTTGCCGGTGATGGAAGTGAAGAAAGCATCAACCTCTCTTTCAAAAACATGAAAGATTTTGAGCCTGAGCAAGTTGCCCGTCAAATTCCTCAACTGCGCGCAATGTTAGCTATGCGCAATCTGCTGCGTGACCTGAAATCTAATCTCCTCGATAACGCAACGTTCCGCCGTGAACTGGAAAATATTCTTAAGGATCCAGAACTCAGTGATGAACTTCGTGAAGAACTAGCACAGCTAGCGCCGAAGAAAGATTAATTTGGATTATTAAAGGATTATGCTGATGTCTGTAAAAACTGAATCAACTCAAGGCGCAACAACTGTGCTGGATGACACCTCAAATCAAGGTGTTTACGCTTCTTTGTTCGAAAAAATCAATTTAACGCCAGTCGCATCAATCAGTGATATTAACGCATTCCAAGACAATGCTGCCTTGGCAGATGCAACGGCTGACGAGCGTGTCACTGTCGCCGTTCAAGTCTTCTTAGATCGTTTAAAATCATCAGGTCAAAAAGTTGAGCGTTTAGACCGAAACCTACTTGACCATCATATCGCTGAACTTGATAAACAAATCAGCCAACAACTGGATGAAGTCATGCACCATCAAGACTTCCAAAAAGTTGAATCCACTTGGCGTGCCTTGAAATTCCTCGTTGACCGCACTGATTTCCGTCAAAACGTTAAAATTGAGCTGTTAGATATTGCTAAAGACGATTTACGTCAAGATTTCGAAGATAGCCCTGAAATCATTCAAAGTGGTCTTTATCACCATACCTACATTGCTGAATATGACACCCCAGGCGGCGAACCTATCGCAGCCATGATTTCCAACTATGAATTTGACCGTAGCCCGCAAGATATCGCCTTACTGCGTAGTATCTCCAAAGTCTCAGCATCCGCACATATGCCATTTATTGGTTCTGTGGGGCCAAAATTCTTCGGCAAAGAGACGATGGAAGAAGTCGCAGCAATCAAAGATATTGGCAACTATTTTGACCGCGCCGAGTACATCAAGTGGAAATCATTCCGTGACTCTGATGATGCTCGATATATCGGCTTAACCATGCCTCGCGTGCTAGGTCGTCTACCATACGGACCAGATACCGTGCCTGTTCGTAGCTTCAACTACGTTGAAGAAGTTAAAGGTCCTGATCACGAGAAATACCTGTGGACCAACGCCACCTTTGCTTTTGCTGCCAACATGGTAAAAAGTTTTATCAACAACGGTTGGTGCGTACAAATTCGTGGACCTCAAGCCGGCGGTGCAGTTAAAGATCTCCCAATCCACCTGTTTGATTTAGGTACGGGTAGCCAGGTAAAAATTCCATCCGAAGTGATGATCCCTGAGACCCGTGAATTTGAGTTCGCCAATCTTGGATTTATCCCGCTGTCTTACTACAAAAACCGTGATTACTCCTGCTTCTTCTCGGCTAACTCGGCGCAAAAACCAGCGTTATACGATACCGCTGATGCTACCGCGAACAGCCGTATCAACGCCCGCTTACCGTACATTTTCTTACTGTCTCGTATCGCCCATTACTTGAAACTAATTCAACGCGAAAACATTGGTACCACCAAAGACAGACGCTTACTTGAATTAGAACTCAACAACTGGGTTCGTGGCTTAGTCACTGAAATGACCGATCCCGGTGATGATTTACAAGCTTCTCACCCACTACGTGATGCAAAAGTGCTTGTTGAGGATATCGAAGATAACCCAGGCTTCTTCCGTGTGAAACTGTACGCCGTTCCACACTTCCAAGTCGAAGGTATGGATGTTGATTTATCGTTAGTTTCTCAAATGCCTAAAGCTAAAGCCTAACGATTATTAAAGGTCATTCAGGATGAAAATCTACCGTCCCCTATGGACAGACGGGGCCTTTTTGGCCCCTCAGCAATTTCAACAGCAAGCCCGTTGGGACGGTCATGTTGCTGAAGTCGTCGCACAAATGGGTATCGCCTCCACGTGGGGCGTCATTAATACCGAGTTTGATGTCAGTGCATTAACGCTCTCTCGCGTAAGCGCCCAAAAAATCGTGGTGCGCTTTCACGACGGCACACTGATTGACACAACCTTAGCTGATGCCATTCCTCCGGTATTGTCCCTCAATGATTATGCAGATCGCCAGTCATTGGATATCGTTCTGGCACTGCCTTTAATGTTAGCCAATGGTGGAAACTTAGTTCCCGAAACAGGAACCGATCGCCCACGCCGATTTAGCCAAGAATGGGTTAAAGTCCAAGACTTATTAGGGCATGAACAAACAGATATTGCCGTGCTACGTCACGTGGCAACGCTGCGTTTTGCTCATGATGAGAATGAGGCCTATATGACCTGCCCTGTTGCACGCCTTATTCGCAACGCTCAGGGGATGTGGGAATTTGATAACCACTTCATTCCCCCCTTACTTTCCTGCCAAGGAAGTGCTGAATTACGAACATTACTTTCTGAGTTTATGCACCGTTTAGTGGCTAAGCGCCGTCGTTTAATGGCACTACGTCGTGAAAGTAATGAAAAAATGGCCGACTTTGTGGTCGCTGATGTTTCACTGTTTTGGTTATTGAATTCACTCAATAGTGCCGAGCCTGTCCTCAATGAACTCAGCACAGCGTTGCATCGTCATCCTGAATTGCTATATCGAGAGCTAGCTCGTTTAGCGGGCAGCTTATTAACTTTTTCCTTAGAAAGTAAGCTGGAAGACATTCCGCTGTACAAACATGAGCAGCCAGAGCTCGTTTTCCCGCCCCTTTTTGCCTTGTTAAATACACTGCTTGAAGCCAGTTTGCCTTCTCGCGTGATTAGCATTGAACTGGCGAAAGAAGGTCCATTCTGGAAAGGTCAACTCCATGACGGTCGATTACGTGAAGAAGCCGATTTTTACTTATCGGTTCGCTCATCATTGCCTGCTCACTTATTGATCGCTCAATTTCCACTCCTTTGCAAAGCGGGCAGTAGTGATGATGTGGCTGACGTCGTTAATGTGGCACTCAATGGTATTCCATTGAAACCGCTCAGCCATGTCCCAACGGCAGTTCCTCTTCGCCTAGAAAATCAATACTTTGCGCTAGATATTGAAACACCTGCGGGTCAAGCCATGCTCTCTTCTGGGCAATGTGCATTCTATGTTCCAAGCACGTTAGGTGACATTCAATTAGAGCTGTTTGCGGTACTTCGCTCATGAACAATACAACATCGCACCATACTATCGACATGATCTTCGCCCAAACTTGGCTGATGGTTTGTCAACTACATCAAGGCACCGCCATCACTCAAGGGGATAGTTTTTATCGTCGCGTTTGCCAACTCATTGATGAAACACGTCAAAAACTGCTCGAACATGGCTACCCTGAATCCGCCATTGAGCATATGCAATACGCACAATGTGCCCTGATTGATGAATCTGTGATGAATCGCCAGCAGCAAGATGATGGTTACAACACATGGATCCAGTCTCCTTTGCAAGCACGTTACTTCAATACATTAGAAGCGGGAGACAAACTTTGGGATCGCCTACGCAGCATTTTAAACGAAACAGCCCCGAATCCTGACGTTTTGCTCTGTTTTCATCGCGTGCTTACCCTCGGATTTGTCGGTAAGTTTCGCCAAAAAGAGGCGCCAGAACGTGAACGTATCGTCGCTCAACTCAATGTTCAGCTTCCAGATTATCTGATCACGTCAGAATTACCTCTCGTCGTAAAACCTAAATTACGGTTTAGCCGTCGCAGACTTTACTGGTTTGGTTGGATAGGCGGCATCCTAGTACTCGCCGCCATGTGGTGGGGGTTCAGTGCTTCGTTAGAACATTTACTACAACAGTGGATGACACAAGGATAGGCATGCAAAATCCAATCAAACAGTGTCTGACGCTTTTTGCTACGGGGCTTTTCTTGTGGCTACTCTGGGGATTTTGGTCTCTAGGGCAAAGTGTCACCATTTTTGTTTCCGTCTTCGTCTTAGTACTGACGGGAGGAATGTTGTTCTGGCAATATAAACAACGACGCCAAGTGTTATCCACTGAACATGATTATACGGGTGCATTTCCTACTGATAATTATCAGGGACCTGTCATTTTAGTCTGTGGTCAATCTCAAGCACTATTCCTTGATGACCAATTACATAGAGAAACAAATCAAGGTTGGTATATTCGTGTATCCGCGCCCACTGAGCTCGTTAAACTGATTGCCGCATTGGTGGAATATGCCCCATCGCTATCTGGGCACTTATCCTTACTTTACGTTGTATTACCCGAGCAACTGACCCAACAAGAAACCCTAACACAAGTGCTACTCAACTGGCGTCGAGCTATTGGGGAAGGCCGTCAAAAAATCGGTGCTAAATTGCCATTTTGGGTAACGGTATACCTTTCTAAACCTCATCATACTGATACCGCTATGCATGTTGATGATGAACATACACCTTGGATGACGTTACTCAGCCACCAAACTGAATTTCAGGTGGAGCAAGAAGGTGCGATGTCAGTCCCTTACTCCGTGTGGCTACCTACGCATTTCGGACAGTCAGAACAAAGCCTGCAATTTTCGCTATGGCTAGATACCTTACAAAGCTGGCTAAACCAAGTTTTAGTTCCTCAATTCACCCTACCTCAAGCTGGAGCACCGAAGCAAATCCCTTCCGCATGGGCCATTCAGTGGATTGATATCACTAGCCAGCCGAACAATTTATGGCAGCAATTCATCCAAGAAAAAACCACATTGCCATTGCTTTCCTCAGTGCAAAAAACGGATTTACTCCCTTTGCCGGATGTCATGCTACGCCGCTTACATCATGATATTAGCCTAAGCAGAACAGAAAAAAGCCTCGGTGCAATTGGCGTCATCTTTGGGGTTTTCTTAGTGGGTGCTTTAGTCGGTAGCTACCACCATAACCAGCAACTCATTCGCCATATTGGTGAAGATATTGCTCGTTTCTCTCAGCTTTCAGAAGTTCCACTCGCACCAAAATTGACCGCTTATCAACAGCTCCAAGATGATGCTGCTGAGCTTGCACGCTGGGAGCGCGAAGGAATCCCAAGCGCTTACTCTTTAGCGTTATATCAAGGTAATCGAATATTGCCTTACTTACATACTCTGCTAGGGAGTTGGGCGCCTTCTCAACCTGAAATCACCCCTGAAGCGCCAGCTGCACCACCTCAAATCGTCACTTTGGACAGCTTGTCCTTATTCGATGTTGGACAATACACACTCAAAACGGGCGCGACCAAAGTGTTAGTTGATGCGCTACTCAATATCAAAGCCAAACCCGGCTGGTTAATTATGGTTTCTGGCTATACCGATAACACCGGGAATCCCGAACAAAACCAAAAACTGTCTTTAAAACGCGCAGAGTCTGTCCGTGATTGGATGATCCAAACCAGCGATATCTCGCCAACCTGCTTTGCAGTGCAAGGTTACGGGCAAAATAACCCCGTTGCCGACAACAACACCGCTGACGGACGTGCTCGCAATCGCCGCGTAGAAATTCGCCTGATACCGCAAGCTGAAGCTTGTCAGATATTAGGCGTCAACACCGTACCATCGATGGATGGTGGTACACATTCCACACGAAAGGAGAAGTAGTTATGGCTATTCCAGTTTATTTATGGCTGAAAGATGATGGCGGTGCTGAAATTAAAGGTTCTGTCGACGTACAAGACCGTGAAGGCAGCATCGAAGTGGTTGCTCAAGACCATAACCTGTACATCCCAACGGATAACAATACCGGTAAATTAACAGGTACACGTATCCATACGCCATTCATTTTCGTTAAAGAAATTGATGCTTCAAGCCCTTACCTTTACAAGGCTGTGACCACGGGTCAAACCTTGAAAGAAGCTGAATTCAAATGGTATCGCATTGATGACGCAGGACAAGAAGTCGAATATTTCAACACCAAACTTGAAAACGTCAAAGTCGTGAAAGTCGCTCCAAAAATGCACGACATCAAAGATCCAGGTAAAGAGAAGCACAACCATCTCGAAGAGATTGAGCTGCGCTATGAAAAAATCACTTGGACATACAAAGACGGCAACATCATCCATTCCGATTCTTGGAATGAGCGTGCTACCGCTTAATTAAGACAAGCAGGCGTTTCGGCGTCTGCTTTTTTCTTGCGCAACATCACTCACACACAACACATTTTGCCATTAAACAAGCTATACGCGCTTTCAACCGCGCATTCCCATCGCGAATATCACCTTATGAACCTCGGTTAACGGTTAGGGGCGGTAGCGTGCCTAAACACATTGATATCCACCAGATTATCTAGGGAGAGAACATGGAAAATTCTTCAGTTATGTTATTGCGTCGCCTAAACCCTTTCTGTGCAAATGCACTAGAGGCAGCAGCTTCCTTGTGCCAAACACGCGCCCATGCTGAGGTTACCATCGAACATTGGTTACTCAAGCTGCTTGAGCTAGGAGAAAGTGATATCACTGTGTTAGCTCGCCGTTATGAATGGGATATTTCCGCACTTTGGCAAAGCCTGTTAACAGAAATCGACAGCCTACCCCGCTCTATCCATAGCCGCCCCGCCCTCTCAAAATCACTCCTAAACTTAATTCAAAACGCATGGGTGATAGCCTCATTGGATGAAGATATCGAGCACATTCGCAGCGTCCATATTCTTGCGGCGATGGTGAAGCAACCCTCTTTAGTTCCGAACGACGCCCTTTGGCCATTAATGACCTTAAGCATCACACAATTACAACGCTTAAGACCGATGCTGGATGCACAATCCGATGAGCGCCCTGAAGTGCAGCAACTTGCGGCGCATAATCAATCTTTGCCGGCAGAAGCGCCACTTGAAACGCAATCAACAAATGAAACTCCAGCACCGAATGTCATCGGTAACACACTGAATGATGCCTTACTCGCCGTGCTGAATAAATTTACGGTAGATGTGACCGAAAAAGCGCGCGAAGGCGCTATTGACCCTGTCTTTGGACGTGATGACGAAATACGTCAAATGGTGGATATTCTTTCTCGTCGTCGCAAAAATAACCCCATTCTCGTGGGCGAACCGGGTGTTGGGAAAACGGCGTTAGTGGAAGGTTTAGCCCTACGTATCGTTGAAGGTAATGTTCCTGTCAGTCTGCAAACCACATCATTACGCACATTAGATTTAGGTCTACTGCAAGCGGGGGCTGGCGTCAAAGGCGAATTTGAACAGCGCTTAAAAAACGTGATTGAAGCCGTACAACAATCTCCTACTCCGATTTTACTGTTTATCGATGAAGCCCATACCATCATTGGCGCAGGCAACCAAGCTGGTGGCGCTGATGCCGCTAACTTACTCAAACCCGCCCTTGCCCGTGGTGAATTACGCACGATTGCCGCCACCACTTGGTCTGAATATAAGCAATACTTCGAGCGTGACGCCGCTTTAGAACGCCGCTTCCAAGTAGTCAAAGTCGATGAACCTGATGATGAAAAAGCCTGCTTAATGCTGCGGGGGCTAAAACCACGCTATGCAAAATATCATGGTGTTCACATTACCGATGATGCGGTCAAAGCCGCTGTCATCTTATCTCGCCGTTACTTAACTGGTCGTCAACTCCCCGATAAAGCCGTGGATTTGCTCGATACCGCCAGCGCCCGTATCCGCATGAGCCTCGATACACTCCCTGAAGAATTGACTCGTTTGAAGGCCAAGCTCAATGCATTAGAACTTGAACAACAAGCGATTCTTGATGATTTGGCGATTGGCAACACCACCAACCAATCCCTACTAAGCGAATTAGTCACTCAAGATGCCCAAATCGCCATACAACTGGCTGAGTTAGAACAGCGTTTTGAGCAAGAAAAAAACCTTATCAGCGAGCTCTTAGAACAGCGCCGTCAATCCCAAGATGTCAGCGATATCCAATCACAGTTAGAACTTATTCAGCAAAATGAACCGCTGATCACCCCCGATGTGGATGTCAGAACCGTTGCCACTGTCATTGCCGACTGGACAGGCGTGCCATTATCCAGCCTCTTAAAAGACGAACAAACCGAACTGCTGGAGCTAGAAGACTCGCTAGGTAAACGCGTTGTGGGGCAAGAGAGCCCATTACTGGGGCTTGGACAACGACTGCGTGCTGCTCGCACGGGTCTCGCCTCAGAAAATGGCCCTCAAGGGGTATTTTTATTAGTGGGTCCAAGCGGAATCGGTAAAACTGAAACCGCCTTAGCCTTGGCTGATGTCCTGTTTGGTGGCGAAAAATCTTTAATTACCATCAACATGTCCGAGTATCAAGAAGCCCATACCGTCAGCCAATTAAAAGGCTCGCCTCCAGGTTATGTGGGTTATGGCCAAGGCGGGATTTTAACGGAAGCCGTTCGCAAGCGTCCTTACAGCGTCGTGTTACTTGATGAGGTGGAAAAAGCTCACCGCGATGTGCTCAACCTGTTTTATCAAGTTTTCGACCGTGGATCTATGCGCGATGGCGAAGGTCGTGAAATTGATTTTCGCAATACCGTGATCTTAATGACAGCCAACTTGGGCAGTGACTTGTTGATGCAGCAACTCGAAGAGTTCCCTGAATCTACCGACAGCGAGCTGCAAGAACTGCTGCGTCCAACTTTGCGCGAACACTTCCAACCTGCCTTACTCGCACGTTTCCAAACCTTGATTTATCGTCCATTAGGCCCTGTGGCACTACGCCAAATTGTTGAAATGAAACTGGCCAGCGTCATTAAGCGTCTTTACACCCACTATAAGCTTGAAGGCATTATCGAAGAAGCGCTGTATGACACGCTCGTGAGCGCCTGTTTATTACCTGACACCGGCGCCCGCAATATAGACAGTCTGCTTAATCAACAGATTTTACCGGTACTTAGCCAGCAATTACTCATGCGCCAAGCTAACCACCAGCAAGCGCAAAGCCTGACGTTGGGGTATAGCGAAGAAGACGGGATCACCCTGAGTTTCAGTGATATTGAGGAGATAAATCCATGAGCCTACTCGATACAGCAAAAAACCTCCTTCAAGGTCAAAACCGCTATCGCCTAGAAGTCCAAGGCTGCTCAGATTTACTGGACGTTGAACATTTTACGGGTCGTGAAGCCGCTAGCGATACCTATCGCTATCAAATTACGTTTACCTGTTCCGCCCAAGATCTTTCTGCTCAACAATTATTGCGCCGCAATGCCAGCCTGACCTTTTCCGCGCCGATAAATAACCTAATGGGACTCGCCACTCAGCCGAGCGTTGCCAAGCGCGTTCATGGCGTAGTGACGGATTTCCGTCGTCTCTCTGGCTCTGCGGATGAAGCTCGCTACCAGTTAGTTATCGAGCCTTTTTTTGCGCTACTCCGCCATCAAATTCGCAGCCACCGTTTCTTTATCAACCAATCCATCCCTGATGTGGTTGAACAGATCCTGCGCGAACATAATTTCAAAGGCTGGGAATTCGAATTTCATCTCGAAAAAGAGTACCCAAAACGCGAACAAATCAACCAAATTAACGAAAGTGACCGCCAATTTATTGAGCGTTTACTTAGTGAAGTGGGTATTTTTTATCGCTTTGGTTTACAAGATGATACCCAAACCGAGGTGCTCCACTTTACGGACAGCCAACGCGGTTATGTGTATGACAAAACGCTGCCATTAAATAGCCCATCTGGGCTGAGCGATAACCATGTTGACAGTGTTTGGGGATTATCTTTGCGCCATCAAGTGGTTGAAAGCACTGTTTTTGCCAAAGACTATAACCACCGACTAGCGGAAGATACGTTGATTTCCGCCGTCGCAGACATGACCCGCGGTGATGGCGAAAAAATCAACTACGGCGATGTTTACCACTATAAAGGTCGTCACCTAACCCGCGGGGATAAAATTCGCCCTGAAACTGAAACCGCTAACTTCTGGGCAAGACTCGACCACGAGCGCTTTTTAGCTCGCCAGACTTTACTCCGCGGAGAAAGCAGCGCAGCAGACCTGACGCCACTATTAGTATTAAGCATTCAAGATAACCCGCTCAGTTCGACGTTACCCAGCGTATTTAAATCACCGATTTTAATTACTCGCCTACGTTTTACTGCCAGCCGAGATAAAGCGCTGACTGTTCGCTTTGACGCCGTGCCATACACTGAATCACTGTGCTGGCGCCCTGATCTAAAACCACGCCCTGTCATTGCTGGAACATTAATGGCGCGTGTCACCAGCGCAAAAGACCACGACATTTATGCCCACCAAAATGAACATGGCTTTTATTGGGTAAAATTCGACGCAGATCGCGATGATAAAACCAAGGGCTATGAAAGTATGCCCGTACGTTTGGCGAAACCTTACGCCGGAGATACTTATGGGATGCATTTCCCACTGATTCAAGGGACTGAGGTCGCTATCGCCTTCCATGAGGGTGACCCTGACCGCCCTTACATCGCCCACGCACTGCATGACTCTCGCCACCCCGACCACGTGACGGATAAAAATAACACCCGCAATGTGATCCGTACGCCTGCGAATAACAAACTGCGCATGGAGGATAAACGCGGGCAAGAGCATATTAAGCTCAGCACCGAGTATGGCGGAAAAACCCAGCTAAACTTGGGGCATTTGGTCAACGCCGAGCGCGAACAGCGCGGTGATGGTTTTGAGTTACGCACAGATAGCTGGGGCGCGATTCGTGCGGGTAAAGGGTTGTTTATTACCACCGATAAGCAGGATAAGGCCGGTGGGGATGTGTTGGCGATGGAAGAAGCTGTTGCTCAGTTAAAACAAGCCCAGCAGCTGACTGAATCTCTTAAGGAAGCAGCAAAGATCGCAAAAGCTGAGCTGGCTGATTTGCAAACTCAAAAAATTCTCCTCTCTGACACTCTTCACGAACTTAAACAATCTGCGTTGCTTGTTTCTTCTCCAGAAGGTATCGCACATACCTCACCTAAAAGTATTCAACTTTCATCTGGTGAAAACATTATTGCAACAGCACAGAAAAGTGCCGATTTTAGTATTGCCAAAAAATTCACAGTTGCGGCAGGTGAAATCATTAGCTTATTCGCTCAAAAATTAGGCATAAAAATCTTTGCTAACCAAGGTAAAATTTCCATAGAAGCTCAGCACGACGAAATGTCATTAGATGCATTAAAAGATTTAAGCATCAGCAGTCATGATGGCAAAGTCATTATCAAGGCTAAAAAAGAAATCATTTTAACTAGTGGTGGAGGTTATATCCGTATTGCGGATGGTTCTGTTGAATGTGCCGCACCCGATAAAATCATCGAGCGTGGGGCTGTCTGGCAAAAATTTGGTGGGCAAAGTATTAATACTGCAATGCAATCTTGGGAAAGCTCTGAGTTTGCAGTTAAGCCTCAGTTTGTGAGTTATGACAAAGAAGCACAAATTGATTTATCACATCCTGTTGGCATTATTGCTGACGGTACTAAAAGTTCTAGCACTAGTGACACATTAGGAAACGTATCTGAGCAAAAAGGATTAGGTCTCGATAAATTGAACATTGAATTTAACGACAAGAAATAGTTTGTCAGCAATGGATGCAGCGATTCCATTTTAAGGAGATTATATGGCCGATAAATCAGATCATGCAGCAAAAATTGGCGAGTGCCAGCACACTTCATATCATTTACCTCAATGGGATGAAAATGGGAAATGCAGTTGGGTTGATATCCAACGTCAACATAAATCCCTCAATGCTGAAGCGAAATGTATCGTACCGCCAACAAAAGTAATACCTATTATTTTTATCCCTGGGGTCATGGGAACAAATCTTAAAAGTAGTGTTGGTGAAGATTCTTGGAAAGCGGAATCGATTAAGGGGGCTGATACTCTTTGGTTTGTTCCTAAAGACGGTCATGAACGTAGAAAAACTTTAAACCCAGACACTACTACTGTTGAAAACAGGAAAACAAGTATTAGCTCTCGAGTTCATTCTCTCTTCCCTGATAATGGAAATCTACTCCCTACTAGACAGGAGCGGCATTGGGGTGAAGCGTTATATTTAAGTTATGGAAAATTTTTAGAATTTTTTCAATATGCTTTGTTGGATGATTGGCAGACTGATGTTTATCGTATGTATTCTGACGCTAAACTAAAACAATTCAAACGTTCAGGTGTATTAGCTAACTTAGTTAACCGAAAATTAGGGGATACTCATGACTCTCCGCTAACCGATCCTGAGCTAACGCACTTTAAACGCTTCCTCTTTTCTGTTCATGTTTTTGGCTATAATTGGCTGAAGGATAATGTTATATCCGCTGAAGAACTGACTAAATATATTGATGATGTTTTAGATATCTACAAAAATAAGCATGGGTATGGTTTAGCAGTAGAAAAAGTCATTTTAGTCACGCATTCTATGGGGGGATTAGTCGCTCGTTACGCAATGACCCCCCCTGAAGGGGGTTGAATTTAAAGGTTGTCAAGATAAGGTTTTAGGCGTTGTTCACGGGGTTATCCCTGATTTGGGGTCTCCTGCAGC
Source organism: Providencia sp. JUb39 (assembly GCF_012272845.1). Taxonomy (NCBI): domain Bacteria; kingdom Pseudomonadati; phylum Pseudomonadota; class Gammaproteobacteria; order Enterobacterales; family Morganellaceae; genus Providencia; species Providencia sp. JUb39. The sequence continues at coordinate 2,522,272 of NZ_JAAWXD020000001.1, forward strand.
TTATCGCCGAATGAAAACCGGAGCGGGTAAAGAAGATATTCCAGGGCAAGTTCTAGGAGGAAACGCAGAAAAATTAATGCCTGTTTTAGCTAGAGCACCAGCTCCATTACAATTACTGCCGTATCCGTCATACCCATCAGGATGGTTAAAAATTGATGGTGAGAGTGCATATCCTAAAGTAGACCCTTTTGACGAAATTTACTTACGTAATGATGTGTGGTGGAAATTGTATCAATCTGACATTATTGATTCCGATAATGCGAAGGTCACGAGTAATTGGGATGAATATGATAAATTAATGGAAGGTTCGGTTAGACCTTTTATGGAGCATCAGGAAAAAGGCTTTTATCACCCTAACACTTACGTATTTTATGGTAATGAAAAAGAATCCGATAATTATCTATCATGGAGTCGAGTTTCATATAAACGAGAAATACAACTGAGTGAGGATGCATTGCGACGTTTACCGGCCGTTAAAAATGTTCGATTTGAAAAACAATCAGATGGTAAAATGTATGTTATTCCTACAGGAGATGTTCCGCATTATTATTACAAAATAGATGACGATAATGTTTATGAGTTAGTTTCGTCGTTAGGCAAAGGTGATAGCACCGTTCCCATTGAGTCACTCAATAAAATAAAAATACATACATCAATTAAAAGTGTCTTGGCGACAAATGTTGATCATCAAAATGCTTATGCATTAGATGATACGGCTTATTCTGAATTTAGTGATGCCATTAAATTTACATTAAGATCAATAATTAAAATTGTACAAGAGGTTGATGCCAGTGCAGCTGACTAAATTACAAGCATCGTTCATGATAATTTTGTTTATGCTCATAATTTCATTTTTATGGCTCATTCGTGAAGTTGCTCCAGCTCCGTTAAGTGACAAGGAAAAGATTGTGATAGAAACTCTGTTTGATAAAACGAAACCTCAATGTATTGGTCGTTATGTTATTGATGTTCCTGCATCATTTAATAATAAATTGCAAGATAAGATATTTATTGATGATTTTAAAATTGAGAGCAAATTTATTTATCCCCCTGCATTTCGGCAACGAATTGAGTTACGAGAAAAGGAGTTAATAGAAAGAAAAACGAGTAAAGAAAATACACCTGTACTGAAGGAGGTTATACAATTGCCAGATGGAAAAGGCGTTATTTTCGATGCGAATCAGTCTGGATCTAATGATGCTTATAGAACATTAGAAGCTCATGTGTATGTTAATCATATCGCGTTTATAATTACTACTGATATCCGAGATCTTTCTGATAAAAAATATGAAAAAAGAAAAGCTAGCTTTTTAGCTAGAGGTGGAACAGAATTTCAATCAAACCAAAAACCAGCTAAATTAGCTGCTATGCAATCTTTGATCTCACGATTAAGTGGGCGGTTAGATCATGTCGTTCCCACAGAGAAAGGGGTTTGCATTCCTAATGGTTTTATTTTAGATGATAATAGTAAACAACAAGAAGATATTTATTTTTTATATGAAAATAGTGATTTTAGTTTAGCCATAAACATGGATCATCATGAGACGCCGCAAGATGAAATATTATTAAATAAATCTTTTGAAATAAAAAAAGCAATGGCGTTAAATAATATGCACACGTTTAAAAAAGGTGAAATAAAACCTAATGGAGTCCCTGCTCAAGAATGGCTAATGTATGGGAGACAAAAAGTTTATAACGAAGAAAATAACGAAGAGTCAGGATTTTCTCATTATTCTTTTCTTTTGAAGGTAAATCAAGGTACATCCTCTTTTGCTAAACCATTTTTAAGTATAACTTTATTTAACAATGATAAAGAAACAACATACAGTGATGCCGAAATGGTCGAAATTTGGGATCGAATTGCCAGCTCACTACGTTATAAACCCAACGCCTTTTAATTTAAAAACTATAATTAACCAATTGAATTTCAGGTAAAAATACCATTAATTACTCATATTAAATCATCATCTATCATCGCCTATTTCACTTTTATACATTATTATTTAGTAATAATGTATGTGGTGTGTTACTGGCCTAAAAACACCATGATTCTATTAAATAACGTTTTACCGTTAGATAGTAAAATAATAGGAACTAATGTCTGTGCGAATAATTAAGAATCACTATTGGGGTATAATCATACTTGTTGTGATTATGATACTTGTTGGACTCATTCTTTTTACAGAACAACAAGCAAACACCAAACTGAACGATAAAGAAAAAATCGTGGCAGATGCATTATTTGAAAAAACTAAGCCGCAATGTGTTGGGCGTTATATTATTGATGTTCCTGATAACTGGGAAAATAGTTCACGTGATAGTGTGTTTATTGATGATTTTCATATTGAAAGTAAATTTATTTACCCTCCCGCCTTTAAACAACGCATTGAATTACGAGAAAAAGAACTTCGAGAAGCAATTAATTGTCCTGAAAATGAAATGAATAATGCTCCATACCTTAAAGAAGTAGTTCAATTGCCGGACGGTAAAGGTGTTATTTTTGATCGAAATGAGCCTGGGGCAGATGATGCTTATCGAGTATTAGAAGCTCATGTCTATGTTGACCATATCGCATTTATTATTACTACTGAAATCCGAGATTTTTCGGATAAAAAATATGAAAAAAGAAAAGCCAGTTTTTTAGCTAGAGGTGGGACAGAAGTTCAATCAAACCAAAAGCCAACTCGTTTAGCGGCTATGTATTCATTAATTTCTCGATTAAGTGGGCGATTAGATCATGAAATCCCGACCGATAAAGGTATTTGTATCCCGAATGGGTTCATTTTGGATGATGATAATAATAAGCACCAGCAAAAAATCGCTATGGTCTATAAAAATGATGAATTGTTATTGTTCTTGGAATCTGACAATCGTTATTTTGGGTCTAATGATACGTTACTAAATAGAGAAAAAGAGATAAATGAGGCAATGAAGCAACAAGGGTTACACACAATAAAAAAAAGAGATTTATCAATTAGTAATATTCCAGCACAAGAATGGTTAATGACAGGGAATCAGGAAATTTACTCTAAGGAAGAGAATAAAAGAATATCCAATTTACCATATTATGATTTTTGGTTTTTTGCCAATGAGGCAACATCAACTGAAATAATACCACTACTACATATTGGTATGAATAATCGAAATAAATTCACTTCATACAGTGATGCACAAATGGTCGAAATTTGGGATCGGATTGTCGGTTCTCTGCGTTATAAACCCAATGCATTTTAATCTATACAAAAGGGATAATAAATATATAAACAGTAAGCCCTATTTCTGATACGAATCCGAAAGGGAGCGATAAAATAACGGCTAAAAAACACTGAGTATTCTGGTGGTTCTGATAAAAATGGTTTTCCATTATCAATGACTGAACTTTCGCGTAAAGATAATAACGTTATTTCCAAAAAATAGGTTCACAATGAAAGGATTTGTCTGTCTTGGTGACAAAAATACCCATGGGGGATATGTACTGTCCGCCTCATCAAGTTTATTCATTAATGGTAAACAAGTTGCACTCATCGGAGATCTTGTTTCCTGCCCTAAACACGGTAATAACTCCATTATAGAAGGGTCTGATTCCACTTTTGATAGTGGCATTGCTGTAGTGGTTGATCAGTGCCTATGTTCATGTGGGTGTCGAGTAATCAGTTCTGAGCCTACTACTTGTATAGAATAGATAAGGATATCAAACTAATGCATTGGAAAATCCCCTCTATCCCTGATAAAACACCGAGAAAGAATCCCAGCTATAAAGTTTTAATTGCCTTTTTCATAGGGATAGTTACCGCAATTTATGCTTATGGAGTAACATTACCTACCGAACAAAAAATGCGTTTATTTATTATCACATTACCTGTGACGGCTCTTTTATTTCTGGCATGTTTTAGTTTTTTATATATACGCTATCAGCATTCCGTAATCACCTGTAATAACTGGGAAAAAGAAAAGAAAATCACCGAAATGGAGTGGCAGCATTGGTGCCAATCCTCAATTACATCTCTTGGTTATGTTAACTATACACCAGATAAAGATGGCGCTGGCGTATTTTTAAAAGATGACGAATCTATCCCAATGTTCCCAGATAAGCCACGGCAGTTATTCAACAAACAAAAAACTGATGAAGACCTTTTTTCAAAAATTGATAAAAATCTTGAAAAGCAGTGTCCAAACTACAGAGTGTATCTATCAAATATTTATATCTTCGATAATGAAAATCGCGTTGATAACAACCTACTAATTTACAATCAATGGCATCTTAAACCGACTGAGTCATCATCATATCAAACTATTTTCTCCGCTTATGACACTAAACATGAAGATACATTTTTGATTATTACTATCCAATCAGAACCAAAATTTAGTCAATTCGTTTCAGCTCAATTATTTTCAACTAATAATCAATTAATTAATCCAAGTCATTCTCGTGTAAGTATAGAAAGGATTATGGAGATTGATATGCAAGATATTGACAATGAAATAATCAAGTTTATCAACTATAGCGGAATATCAAGAAAGCATAGATTTCAGACCTGGGTAACAGAGTCCAAGCAAGATATAATTGATAGTATTCTAATCAATTATAGTGATAAAAAAATCGAATTTGATAAACATCGCCCTATTTACTCTCTAGCATTATCTTATTCAGTTCCCCATCCTAATGCATTTTTAAGCTATCTCTCGTTAGTGAGTGAAATAGCAAAAAAATCAGGTACAGATCAGGTTCTCATCCATTCTAATACTAATGGCTCTAGCTATGCCGTTTACATTCGCAGGTTTTAATATGATAAATAGAACACCTATCAGTTTACCTAGAGGGAAATTGTTTTTTATTCTTTTCCTCGTTGTTATTCTCTCATTGATAACTATGTTTTTTGTTTATCAATATAAACCTTTTGATACAAATCCATTCCTGATAGGAATATCTGTACTTAGTGTAATTGCTTTATTTCTTATTTCTTTTTATCCCATAAAAAATAAGTTGACACAAAAAAAACAACAAAAAGAATTCAAACCTCAAAATACCCCAATCGATTTGAATGCACCAACTAAAGAAATAAGCTTATTGCATAATCAAATTATTCAAGCACTACGCAACCAATACGGCACTTTCTGGCATTCCAAAGTCTCTATTCAACTCCTCCTCGGCTCCCACTCCGCCGTCGAAAAACTTGCTCCTAGCCTGACGCAAGAAATCTGGCAAGAGTGTGATGGAACCCTACTTATCTACGGTGGCGATATCGGGAGTTCCATCGACTCAGAGCGACTAGAAACCCTCAAACACCTGCGCAGACGTTGTCCGCTCGATGGCGTGATTTGGGTGACAGAAAACAGCATTTCGTCTCAGCTTTTAGACAACAACGTCACTTTCACTAATCTCAATACCGCAACAGCCCACAATGCAGGGCGTGCAATCCAAAACCTCTTCCAAGAATTAGGTTGGCGTGCGCCGGTTTGGGTATGGAGTGTCAGTGACCAGCAATCCCTCAGCGCGGTTGAAACGCCCTCGATCCTCTGCATGACAGAACAAAACATGCCAGCCGAGGCACTATCGCCTAGCTTATTAAGCCTGATCCCTGCACTTGTGATCAACGGAACTCAAGCATTACTTCGCGAACAGAAACACACCTATCTACTCGCCTTAGCCCAATTTTTACAAAACGGTGGCAGCCAGCAGCTTGCGACCGCATTAGCACCACTCAATACCCAATTACGTACGCTGCCTTTTTCCGGCATCGCATTCAGCCCTTCTATCAATCCGTTAAACCAGCAACGTTTACCCAATAGTTGGCATCCTGATACCCGCTGGAAAAGCTGGTTGAATGTGCAGTCTGAACTGGCATCCGGTTTACAGCCTGCTTCTTTAGGCTTTGACAAAAAACGTCTCGTTCAATACGGTGCGGCCACCGCCATGACCTTATGGGGCGCGGGCATGATTGTCTCTTACTTCGCCAATCGCCAGCTTATTGAAGAGAGCTACCAAAGCGCGAGCGTCGCCGCTAACGGCCAATTACCAGAAACTGAACGCCTCAAAGCCCAGTACGATTTTCAGCAAACCCTAGGCTTACTCAATCATCGCGAACAAACTTCTGTGCCTTTCTGGCTCCATTTTGGGCTAAACAGTAATCAGCCACTATTAGCCCATTTATGGCCACTATACCAACAAACGGTATTACCGCCTTTGCGTGATACCATCGCTCAACAATTGACTCAACAATTACAAGCCTACGCCCAGTTATCCCCTAACAGTGATGACCGTCGCCAAGCCACCCAAGGGGCGTATCAAAGCCTAAAAACCTATTTAATGATGAGTACTCCTGAGCGCATGGATCCGGCGTTTTTTACTGATAGCGTGCTCTCGACTCTCCCCGTCCCGCAAGGAATGAACGAAGGCGAATGGCAAACCCTCGGTAAAGAATTACTTATGTTCTATGCCCAACAGCTACCGAAGCACCCCGAATGGCAATTAACTGCCAACAATAACCTGATTAATCAAAGTCGCACTTTACTCATTCGACAAATTGGTCAACGCAGCGAAAGTGCTACGCTATATCAAGAAGTGTTACTACAAGCGCAGCATCAGTTCCCTGATATGACCTTAGATGATATGACGGGCGATACCGATGCCAGCTTTTTATTCACCACGGATGAGTTTGTGTCGGGTATTTTTACCCGCAAAGCGTGGGAAGAATCTATTCAACCTGCCATCAAAAAAGTGGTTGAATCCCGCCGTAATGAAATTGACTGGGTATTAAGTGATAGCCAACATGAACTTAGCCAAGATATTTCGCCTGATGCACTTAAGCAGCAGCTTACTGAACGCTATTTTGCTGACTTTTCTGATAGCTGGTTAAACTTCCTCAATAGCCTGCAATGGCGCCATACTGAAAGCTTGTCTGATACTATCGACCAGTTATCCTTGATGAGCGATGTGCGTCAGTCACCTGTCATTGCGTTAATGAATACCGTGGCTTATCAAGGGAAAACCGGACGCCAGCAAGAAAAGCTCGCCGATTCCTTTATGAACTCCGCGAAAGACCTGCTCAATAAAGAACAGAAACCAGTCATTAGTCAGAAAGCCGACTTTACGGGGCCACTTGAAGATACCTTCGCCCCTATTCTGAATTTTGTGGATCCGCAAGCCACCACGCAAACAAGCGATAACCTCAGCCTACAAGCCTATCTCACCCGCATAACCCGCGTGCGATTAAAACTTCAGCAAGTGGTTAATGCGCCGGATCCGCAAGCGATGTCTCAATCCTTCGCGCAAAGTATTCTAGAAGGTAAAAATGTCGATTTCGCCGAAGCGCGGGATATGGGTAGTTTGATTGCCGCCAGCTTTGGGCAAGAGTGGCAAAGCTTTGGGGATGCGCTGTTAGTGGAGCCGATGACCCAAGCGTGGCAACAATTACTCACACCAACCGCCCAAGGCATTAATAGCGAATGGCAAAATGCCATTGTCAGTGAATGGAACAACGCTTTTGGCGGACGCTATCCTCTAAAAAATACCCAAAGCGATATCTCCTTACCGTTGATGGCGCAATATCTGCGCCCCGATAATGGTCGGATCCAACGCTTCTTAGAAACTCGCCTACAAGGAGTTTTACGCAAAGAAGGCAACCATTGGGTACCCAATAGCACCAATGCCCAAGGTTTACGCTTTAACCCTGCCTTTTTAACTGCGCTAAATACCTTGACAGAGTTAGGCGATGTGGCCTTCGCGAACGGGGAAGCGCGTCTCTATTTTGAAATGCGTCCAGGCACCAGTAAAAATGTGATGCAAACCATATTGGTGATCGATAGACAAAATCTTACCTACGATAACCAATTCCCTGAATGGCAACGTTTTGTTTGGCCTGCCGATACCGTCGCGTCTGGCGCATCTTTAACCTGGATGACCACGTCATCGGGTACCCGACTCTATGGCGATCATCGTGGTGTTTGGGGGCTGATCCGTTTACTCGAAACAGCCAACGTCGCGCCTTATGCGGGCAGCACTAGCAGCTATACCGTCTCGTGGGTAACACCGGATGGCATCTCTCTAAATTACCAACTACGCACCGAAATGGGTCAAGGCCCGCTAGCGCTATTAAAACTGCGCAATTTCGTTCTGCCTGAAAAAATCTTTTTGGATTAGCCATCGATAGGACATCACCTATGCCTTTATTAACTGCCTTGCGCACCGCTTGCTTTACTGGAAATCCGCTTGCTGCTAACCAGCTTGTTGAGCAACAAGTGGCACTATGGGAGCGCTGGCTACTGCCCATTACAGCTGAAAATCCAATGGGGGATGACCCCGGTTATGACGATGACTTCGAACGCATGAAAGAAGAAGTTAACAAACTCTCGGGGTCAGACACTGAGTTGATTTGTGCTCTTGCCGAAAACCTCCTGACCAACGTCTGCAAAGATGCGCGAGTTATCACTTATTATATTTGGGCACGTTTGCATCGCGAAGGGGAAACAGGGTTAGCCGATGGGCTCGGCCTACTCACAGGGTTACTGCATCGCTACCATGACAGCCTACTACCTTCGCGCCCAAATAGCCGAAAAGCCGCCATCGAATGGCTGGCGGGTCAACGTGTCATCGACAGCTTATCCCTCTACCCTGAGGTGGATAGCAACGAATTTTCCCGCATTGTGGCACTACTTAGCGCGATCGTGGATGAGTTTAATACGTGGGATGAAGCAAGCCGCCCTAACCTTGCCCCCCTCTTACGCGCCTTAGAAAATCGGCTCGCCCAATCCGGTGGGGCTGATAGCGTCATCCCGCAAAATATCAAAGCGTCGGAAAATGTCGCGACAAAGCAAACGGCCTCGGGGATCAGCCCTATCGCCCCCATCCAATCGGGTCGTGAGCTGCTCGACCAAGCCAAAGTCCTTGCCAATTATCTACGTAATCAACCCAACGGCTGGCTGTCAGGTCACCGGCTGATGAAATCTGTCCGTTGGGATACCCTGCACCAATCGCCACCACAGAACCAGCATGGTTGCACACGTTTAGCTCCACCGCGCTCGGATGCGAAAGCCCAATTAAAACGTTTATATCTGCAACAAAACTGGTTGGAGCTCACCGAACAAGCCGACCGCCTATTTGCCGAAGGCGTTAACCATTTTTGGTTAGATGTTCAATGGTACCTACACCAAGCGCTCAGTAAATCTCCCGCGCCTTGGAACGGTTGGGCAGACGTTATTGCCTCGGATTTAAAACAATTTTTATTGCGCCTACCCGGGTTAGAACATCTCGCATGGGAAGATGGTACCCCCTTTGCTGATGAAGTGACCCTCGCGTGGATCAAACAACAGATTCTGGAAGATAACATTCAGTCTCTGCACTCTATGCCAGTTCAAGGCGCGGATGACGATGATAACGGCTCGATATTTGCCTTAGAGCAAGAAGCATTAACGCAAGCCGATACCGAAGGGGTAGAAGCCGCCTTAGCATGGTTAATGTCTCGCCCGAATATTCAGACCACCCGCCAAAAATGGCTATTGCAATTGGTAATGGCAAGAGTGGCAGAGCAATTTGCCCGTCATGATTTAGCGCTGAACTTATTGCGTGAATTAGACAATCGCGCTGAACACATGCAACTGGCTGATTGGGAACCGCATTCCCTGTTTGAAGTCAAAGCCCGCCAATTACAACTTCTGCGCGGTAAAGCGCAACGTAACACACCGGATAAGGCCGAGTTACATCACCAAATGTCTGAGTTATTGGCTCAATTGACTCGCTTAGATCCTGTCCGAGCGCTAGTACTCTACCCTTAAATTAATCAGTGAGAGTGATACGAATGGATGATTTAACCCTTCGCTATTATGATGCAGAAATGCGCTATCTACGCGAAGCTGCGAAAGAATTCGCCCAAGCTCATCCCGACCGGGCGGCACTATTAGATTTAGATAAAGCCGGCATTCCCGACCCTTTTGTTGAGCGACTATTTGAAGGTTTTGCCTTTTCGATGGGGCAACTACGCCAGAAAATTGATGATGATTTACCTGAATTAACGGAAGGATTGGTCAGCCTACTTTGGCCTCATTATTTACAAACCATTCCTTCACTGTCCGTGGTTGAACTCGCACCGGATATTCACGATATGAAATTATCGTCGGTGATCCCAGCCAATTTTGAAGTGCTTTCACGCCCGATTGGCGAAAAGAAAACCGTTTGTCGTTACCGCACTACGCGGGATTTAACCTTAAATCCCATTGCACTATCCACAGTGAATTTAACCACTGAGCCTGATGGACGTTCCGTGATCCGATTACGCTTCGATTGTGCAAAACTTGTCGATTGGAAACAGAGCCCTCTTGGCGCCATTTCCTTTTATTTGGCGGGTGACGTTCCAACCACTTACGCCCTGCATCTGGCACTCACCAAACACGTCGCAGCAACTTATATTCGCTTACCATCGTCCCCTGACCGCGTTCGTTTACCGCTGTGGTTTTCCCCTGGAGGATTTGCCGAAGAAGATCAACTGTGGCCTAAAGGAGATAGTACTTTTAGTGGCTACCAGTTGTTGCTGGAGTATTTTTCTTTTCGCGAAAAGTTTTTCTTCGTCAACTTAAACGGGCTTGAAGAGATTCAATTACCCGAAGGATTAAGTCACTTTGAACTGGAGATTGTGCTCGATACCTTGTGGGATAGCGACATTCCATTAAGTCACGATAACCTAAAATTGCACAGCGTGCCGGTGATCAACTTATTCAATATTGAAGCGGATCCTCTTACCGTTAATGGGTTAGAAAGTGAATATTTACTGCGCCCTCGTCGCCTACAAGATGGGCATACCGAAATTTATGCTGTCGATACGGTTCATGGCACAAGGCGAGGTGAACACATTCACTATGTTCCATTCAGCAGTTTTCGCCATCGAGGCGGTATGTTGCGCCGCAATGCACCAGAACACTACTACCACACTCGCGTTAAGCGCGGGGTCAGCGGGTTACATGATACATGGCTGATTTTAGGGGGAGAACGCGAACAGCCGACCGCTGCCCTTGAAAGTGAAACCTTATCTTTGCAATTAACTGGCACTAACGGGCAACTTCCACGCAAAGCGCTGCAAAGTACATTGCTCGACAGAACCGAAGAAACCCTACAAACCCAATTGCAGGTCCGCAATTTATGCAAACCAACCCTGCCTTGCTATCCCCCAGCCGAAGACCGATTTCATTGGCGCGTTCTCAGCCACCTTGGCGCCAGCTTCCTCAATATGATGGACAACGTAGAGGTATTGCGCGGCACATTGGCACTCTATGACTGGCGAGAGGATGATTTAAACAGCCGCAAACTCGATGCCATGATCCACGTTGAACAGCACCTTATTGAGCGCTTCGAAAAAGGCTTTTTACAGCGCGGTATTGCCATTGATATCACCCTTGATAGCAACGGATTTAACGGTGAGGGTGATATTCATCTCTTTGGCGAAATGCTCAACCGCTTTTTCGCACTGTATACCGACGTGCATCTATTTAACCAATTGACTCTCCATATTTTACCAACAGGAAATAGCCTCACATGGACAGAGAACCATCCTCAGTAAATCAGCTTTTTGATGCGCTAGGGGAGCGTCTACCACTGGTTAACTTCTATCGGTTTTGCCAACTGCTAGAACAGAGTAATAAACAGCGCCCGCCACTTGGTAGCACCCAAGACCCGAAAACAGATGTTATCCGGTTTCGTCCCCATCGTGGGATGGGTTTTCCTGTCACCGAAATTAAAGGCATCGACATTGAAGACCGCTACCGAGATAGCAACACACCCAGTATTCGAACTACCTTTTTAGGGTTATATGGTGTCACATCACCGTTACCCACCGCCTACCTCGATGACATCGCGCAACAGCGGGAAGGAACCGAATCGCTCACAGACTTCTTGGATATTTTTAACCATCGGCTCACGACGCAGTTTTACCGTATTTGGCGAAAATATTCCTATCCAGCAACCTTTTCCACGGGGGGCGAAGATGAAACTTCCCAGTATTTATATGGGTTAATTGGCTTGGGGATCCCCGGCACTGCTCAACATGTGCAAGCGCCTTTATCCCGCTTTCTCGCCTTACTGGGTACGTTACGTTTTCCAACCCGCACCGCAGAAGGCGTTGTGTCACTCGTAAAATTACTCGCGCCTGACACTCATGTGAAAATCAAACCCCATGACCCGCGGCGTATCGAGCAAACAACTCAAACAGGGCTGTCGTGCAAAACCCCAATGACCTTAACCAATAAGCCCGTTTTAGGTCAGTATTCTACCGATGTAAACAGCCAAATTTTGATTACCTTACAGACAGATAACTTTGATGAAGCCCGCAATTGGCTGCCTGACGGACAGCTGTATCAAGATTTAATGGCGCTATTGCATGTTTACCTAGGGTCAAGAGTCAATGCCCGTCTTTGTCTTAAATTACCCAGAAAGTTGCTCCCTAACGCAACGTTAAGCTCGCAATCTCACCAAGGTGTTCAGCTGGGACGAACAGCCGCGATGGGCACATTGGCGCCTAATGTCGCTCTCCGCGAACACATTATTACCTTAAATCTGGGACGCTATCAGCGATTATCGGCAACATCACACTCTACGCCGCCCTCACATTACGCTAATTATCGATTCTAATTCAGGGACTCTCCTATGAAACACATCCCTTTATTGCCATTTTGCGGCAAAACATTGGTGCTTCTGACTGCATTAAACCTCACTGGATGCGGGCTCACTCAAATGGTCAGCGATGGCACTCGCAGTGCAGCAAACGCGATATTTTATAAGCAAGTGAAAGTCGTCCATCTTGATTTCGTAGCACGTGAAGCGCTCAATACCGATGATACAGGCGCATCGCTGTCCACCATCATTCGCGTATATCAATTGAAAGATACTGAAAGCTTTGATGAGAGTGATTACGCCTCGTTATTTGCCAAAGATAGCCAAGTACTAAAATCCTCTCTCGTGGTACAAAAAGATTTGCGCATTCGCCCAGGAGAGTCGATTTCCCTTGATATGCCCCTTGAAGACGGCGCTGAATTTGTTGCCATTGCCGTGATGTTCCATCACCCAGACCTTATCACCGATGACTGGCGCGTAGTGATCCCCAAAAAGCGGTTACTACCGGATGACCCACGCTTATTCACCCTTGCGGATAACTCCATGACCTTAAAACCACTTGGAGAAAAATAGCATGTCCCAGCCTTCATTATATGAAATGTTGACGGGGTATTTTGCGGGAGGATTGGATATTGATGCTATCCCAGAACATGACCAAGTGATGGTGTCTGTGATGGACAATATTCGCCGCATTCTCAACGCCAGAGCGGGTAGTATCGAGCATCTTCCCGACTACGGGCTACCTGATATGAGTAAAATGATCCAAGGTCTCCCCGGCACTGCTCACAATATGATGACCATTTTATCGGCAACGTTACTCAAGTATGAGCCCCGCATCAAATCACTCTCTTTAGTGTTATTACCGCAAAACAGCTTTGGGGCACTCCATTACGCCCTTGAGGTTGAATTACATGAGCAAGGTTTGATCCGTTATGGCACTGAATTTATGCCGGATGGACGCATTCTCGTACACCATCTAAAAAAACAATTCGATACGATTTAAACTGACGACTGCGTGAGAAGACTATGAACCCAGATTTAAACACATTGCGCCTTGGTGGCGACCCGCGCACGCTGGCTGATTTTGCCGCGCTCAAAGAAGAATTAAATAAACGCTTTCACCCCGCCCGCCCAGATGTAGACTGGGCGCGCGCTCATGGGCTATGTTTGTCCTTATTCAACCAAAACGGCGCTGATTTACAAACTTGCGCATGGTTTACCCTGATCCGCCAGCATCAAAATGGCATCGCGGGATTAAACGAAGGCTTATCTTTACTTCAACATTTACTGAGCCGCCACTGGCAAGGATTATGGCCACAACAGACCCATGCCCGGGTTGAGATCCTCGCTACGCTGAGCCAACAACTCATGACAGGGTTACGCGCCCATGCACCTGTTTATGCAGACCTGCCAGCTCTGTATCAGACTGAAGCGACGCTCAACCAAATTGGACAGTTGCTACAAACATTAGAGCTCAAACACCTCACTCAGCTGGAACGACTGCAAAACTTGCTCACCACTCAAGCCAAGCAGCTCGAAAATGCCGATGTTCCTGATAGTGGCTTTATTCCACCAACGCCGCTGCAATTGCCAAAAACTGCGCCATCGTCATTTCATGCCCGTACCGCAGCAACGCCAATTTCCATCAAAGCCAATGCCACTATCAGCACACCGACACCGACCAAGCCTTCTTACCGCAAAGGCATTTGTGTGGGTTTGGCTTTCGGTATTGTGCTCACAGGCGCGCTGTGTGCAGGAACTTTGTATGTGTTACACCCACAAATCAATAACCATGTTTTAGCGCAAGCGCTACCCCAGTTACCTGACTTTACGCCGAATATTGCCTCAATTCTTGAGCAACAATTACAGCCTAATGCCGCACAACCGAATAGTTTTTCTCCTGAAAAACTCAAGGTAATCGATAACTATCTCGTGGAATTAGAGTCCGTCTCCCCAATTTGGCCTCAGCTGTATGGATTAAACATGGTGAGTTACCTCACTAAGCAATATGGTGAACGTCAAGAAGTCAGCGCATTTAACGATAAATGGCAGCAAAATATGCAAATTAATGCGCTATCTAACGATAAATTACAACAGTGGTCTGAAGGGATGGCCGAGCTAAACAATCTCAGTACGCGCTTAGACAGTCTTGATGGTAAACCTCGCAGCTATATCACGGGGTCTGAATTAAAAACCATTATTTTCAATGCCCGCCAGCATTTTAATCAAAGCGTTCCGTTAGAAGAAGAATTGCGTCGTCTTGAGCAACTTCAAACCCAAGGCTCCGTCCCTGAGTCTGAATACCAACGGATTGATAACCATTTTAAACAGCTACTCAATCGCTATGCGTTGATTCAGCAAAATAAATAATTCTTCATCTCTCAATTAAGCCAGCATGCTCAATTAAAAGGACACGCAATGAGCCAAGATGAACAAAGCGAAAATATTCAGCATTGTTTTGCTGAATTTGATGACAATAAATGTGCAGTTTGGAAAGACTTGCGGCTGAAACACCAATCTGAAAATGCCAAAGCGAATTGTTATCTCCCATCAACTAAAGTGGTTCCCGTTATTTTTCTACCCGGCATTATGGGGTCTAATTTAAAACATAAAGATACGGGAGACTCTGTCTGGCGGATACGCAGTAATATGGCGTTAATGCTATGGGATGCGTTGGGTTGGGGATTGACTGGCGGAAAACGTCGTCGTGAATTGCTAGATCCTAATGCCGTTGTAACGGATTTTGGTCAAAAAGTGGGTAATGATGATAACGAATCAACCTATTTTGCCAGTTCACGTCAAAAACGAGGTTGGGGCAGCGCATTAGAGTTCTCTTACTTTGAACCCTTAGAGCAATTACAAAAAGAATTACTGGTTTGGGAGCAGTATTACAATAAAGCGAAAGATCAGGGATGCGCGACGGCAGATGAAGCTGAGGAGTATTTCTCTCAACACTCTATTTTTAAAAATATTCTAGAGAAACCACTTTCGCCAGAGGATACTAACCTGCTTTCGTATGGTGAAACGGGGAAATACCGTAGCTTACTGCTTCCACTTCATGTTTTTGGTTATAACTGGTTACAAGACAACGCTCAGTCCGCACAAGATCTCGCCAAATACATTGATGAGGTTTTAAATTTATACCGTCCTAAACAGAATGGCGGGATTGGGCATGGACTCGCCTTTGAAGAAGGGCAGGAGAAAGTCATTCTTGTGACCCATTCGATGGGAGGCTTAGTATCACGTTACGCTTCCGAATTATTAGCAACACCCTGCAAAGATAAAATTCTTGGTATCGTGCATGGTGTGATGCCCGATTTAGGTTCGCCAACCGCCTATAAAATGATGAAAATCGGGGAACATGCGTTTCCGATGTCACTTGTTTTGGGGGCCAGTGCCACACGGCTTATGTCTGTTTTAGCGCAATCCCCTGCACCGTTACAACTTTTACCTTCTCCGAAATATAACCATGGTCAACCGTGGATGCGGGTTGAAAAAGGCAGTCCTGATGGGGTAACTGATTTATTGTTGCCGCAAAAAGGTGATCCATTTAAGGAAATCTATCTTCAAGATAAAGTTTGGTGGCGAATGTATGAGTCTGATATTTTGGATAAAAAAGAGGATAAAATTACTACTAACTTTATAAATTATAAAATGTTAATGATAAAACAAGTAATACCATTCATGGAAAAAATGAATTCTCATTATCATGCCAATACTTACCAATTTTACGGGGCGTATGACGATAAAAAAGACACTACGCTGGCTAAAGATCCTCGCCGTTCAGATGAAACGGTGACCTGGAAATTACGGGATAAAACGTCGTGGTTATGGGTATCTGACGATAGTCGAGAGACAACGGAATATAGTGATAAACGGGAGTATACATTACTTAAATCCAGCTATGCGTGGAAAAACCCCAATGGAAATTATGAAGGGGGGGGCGGGAGATGGTACGGTGCCTAAATACGCTATCAACCTACAGGAGTCGTGGAGATTTAAAGACATTTTAGAAACGAATGTTGACCACCAGAATGCCTATAAATTTGATCCCATGAAGGGGGATGGTATTTATGGTGAGGGTAAATTATCACCAGCGATAAAATTCACCTTACGCTCCTTATGCCGAATATTGCAAACGGGTGAGGTTAAACCATGATAAGAAATAAATTTATTGCTTTTTTAAGCTTGGTCTTATTGGGAGCTTTAGTTGCGTGTTCCGTACCCAATAAGACCTATTCCCGCTCACTTAATGAAAAGGATTCTGCTGTGATTAATACACTGTTTGATGATGCACCGACCTACTGTTTAGGTCGCTACACCTTTAATTACCCAAAAGCGTTAACCCAAGAGCTTTCCTCGGTCATCACCATCGATGATATGACGATTGAAAGTCAATTTATGTATCCCCCTTCATTTAAACAACGTATTGAATTACAGGAAGACGAATTAAAAAAACAGCGAGTGAGTGAGGAGCGGGATGGGCCCTTTTTGAAAGATATTGTGCGATTAGAAAAGGGGGTAATTTTTGATAAAAATGAAAGCTATGCTTACCCTGGATTTGCCAGAGAGCTAGAAGCTCATGTGTATATTGATAATGTAGCGTTTATTATAAAAACTAAGTTCCATGATCTGACATCAGATAAGTATGCTAAAGAAAGATCATATTTTACAGGTGATTATCCTATTACAGATAAGTCTCAAAAACTAGCAGCGATGCAATCCTTAATTTCTCGCTTACAAGGGCGACCAAAGAATGAAATTCCGACCGATAAAGGGATTTGTATTCCTTATGGCTTTATTCACGATGATGGACGTGACCACAAATTTAAATTGTCTATGCTCTTTAAAAACAATCAATTTGCATGGGCAATTGTGATGGATAATTTATTGGGAAGTGAAGATGACAGTTTGCTTGAACGCTCATCTGAAATTAAACCGATTATGCGGCAATTAGGGGCTTCTACCTTGAAAAAAGGCCCAGTGAAATACAATACGATTGCTGGTGAAGAGTGGTTAATTTCCGGTGAAGAAGACGGAGATAAAAAATACCGTTTTCAATACAATGCCAATGAGAAAAATGTCACTTATTTACAACCTTTAGTGCTTATTTTACTTCATAACTCCGGAATATTGACAGTGAAAGATTACACCGATGCGCAAATGGTTGAAATCTGGGATCGGGTTTTACAGTCATTTAAACTTCGTCCTAACGCGTATTAAGATTTAATGCAATGACAGATTATCCCCTGTCATTGCGCTTTCTATTCCTGTCATTATCATCAGACACCGCATAGTAATTGGAAAGAAGAAACGCCCCTTCCACTTCCATTTGTCCAGACACTTGGCCGCCAGAAATGACGAAAACATCCACAACTAAAAATGTGTCATCTGTTGTATAATAAAAATAGGCTTTATCCTTAACTATCATGGCACTAAACATCAGCAGTAGAAAGGTCTGCGACCTTTTCACACAATTCATTTGCATATAACGGCGCTGAAAAGCACAGCAGCAAGCATAAATAGAACTGTTTCATTTCATTCCTTGAAACGCAGTGATTAGTGCATCCTTTTTACCAATGGTATACTCAATTTAATTTAGGAAAAACACCCGATTATTAAATTCAAGGAATACCCCATGCTTCGCTGTGCTGCTCGTATCACCCACCAGCTACGTCATGCATTTCATTCTCGACCGCGCTTTTTGGTCTCGCTCATTGTTGCTTTCATCACTTTCTTCGCTTTATTTCAAACACAAAGTCTGATTATTAACTTAATTATCAGTTGGAACGCATTTGCGTGGTCCTATTTGCTGTTTCTATTCCAGAGAATTATTAGCCACAATGTGAAAGATATTCGTAAGCTGACAAAAATCGAAGATGAAAGCGCGAGCATGGTAATATTTTTCTTGATGTCAGGCTGCTGCGTCAGTTTATTAGCCTTATTTTTTGCCTTGGGCGGACACAGTGATATCCCGAAAGCCGATAAAATTTACTCTTATATTTTAACTGCCTCGACATTGATATCCTCTTGGCTGCTCTTACCTACGGGCTTTACCATGCACTATGCCCATCTCTATTACGGCAATAGTGAAAATGAAAAACCGTGGCTAATTTTCCCCGATAAAATCACCCAACCCAGCTATTCGGATTTTATGTATTTCTCATTCACCATTGCCGTCGCCTCACAAACGGCAGATGTGGAAGTAGCCTCAACCCCTATGCGTCGTGCAGTATTGCTCCAATCCGTTATTTCATTTGTCTTTAATATGGCCATTTTAGGGTTGTGTATTAATATTTCTGCCAGCTTCTTTTAAAGGTTATCGGAATAACTTGCCGAAATAAAAAGAGTTAGCCTGCTATCACAATAAAAAAATATTCAATGCAGGATATTGACAATATCCCCATATAGATCTAAAAATGCTGTATATTAATACAGTCTTTAGTAGAGGCTATTATGTTACGCATCGAAGTGTTATTTGATAAGAATTCACCGCAAAAACCAAGTGGCTTGGTTTTACAAGCTTTAGAGTCTGAGATTTTACGCAAACTACAGTCACAGTACCCTGATATGGTCACTCGAGTAGGCTTTAGCTCTCAGCAGGCGATTAATATTTCAGGAACGAAGATTGCGGATGACAAATTACGCATTGAAGAGATCTTAGAAGAAATTTGGATGGATGACGGCTGGCTACCTGAAGCAAATACCGATGACTAGATGATTAGCAGAGAAATGGAAGGGTAATATCCATCTTCCATTTCTTAATCCATTATTCTTTGAAGTTAATCTGAGTCACTTTCAATCTGTTTCTGCCTATCGTTTATACGCTTCTGTGTATAAAAACCGATAGCACCACAATTCACTATTCCGCCATTATAGAAAGAGTATTAATAAAGTTTCTGACGAAGATACGATTTAAACTCATTCACCGGATTACGTTTCGTTTTACTCACTTCAAGTATTCGAGCCTCTACTAAGCAAGTTTTCGCATCAGTGCATCGCTGAACTTCATTTAATTTCGTCGGATTCAACGCCAATTGTGGTTTATTGAAACTCGCCCCCATAAATACCATGGCAATAAAAATAATCCCGATAAATAGAGGCACTTCAATATACGCTTGTTTCATGATAAATGCTCTTGTTATGGTTGTTGAGGGTATATTAGTGCTTTTGCATTTTAGTACCTTAATATTTGGTTAAACCAACCTTAAGGGATGCTTAAGGGGATAAATATCCTAGTTGCTGGGTGAGCGGAGTCTGCTTATACTCCGCAACAGAGGTAATAAATATGAATATTTTATTGGTAGAAGATGATCTTCAGCTCGGCAAAGCGTTATGTCGTGGACTGGAATTAGCCGGATTTAATCCTTGCTGGGTCAGATTATTATCTGATGCTAAGCAGCAATTACAGGCACGCAATTTTGATGTCATGCTTTTAGACTTGGGATTACCTGATGGTGATGGTCAAGAGGAATTAATTTCATGGCGCCAATCTGGAGAATCGATACCGATTATTATTCTTACCGCCCGCAATAAAATGGATAATTTAGTGGCGAGTTTAGATTCTGGTGCCGATGATTTCTTAACAAAACCCTTTGAGATGCCAGAGTTAATTTCTCGCGTAAAGGCTATTAGCCGTCGTATGGCTGGATTTTCATCTGAAATTTGGCAATTGGATAATCTGCAATTAAATCCGTTAAACCATCAAGTCACCTTGGATGGTCAATTATTATTACTCTCCGGCAAAGAATATTTGTTGCTATACGAGTTAATTAAAAATGCCGACAATGTCGTGCGAAAAACAGATTTAGAGCAACGTTTATTTGGCTTGGATGATGTGGAAAGTAACTCCCTTGAAGTCCACATTCATAATTTACGCCGCAAAATTGGTAAAGACAGAATTATTACTATCCGTGGCATCGGTTATTTACTAAAAAAAGAAGCGCAATCTGGTGAAGATTAAATCCTTTCTTGTCTACACATTTGGTATTCAGATTGGCGCAGTCATCTTTTTATGGCTGCTGCTAGTCGGTTGGTTACAATTTTTTTATCTACCTGATTTGGTCGATGATGATGAATTTAACCAACAACAGCAAATCGTCACACAAGGGATTGCGCGTACATTAGGTACAGTATCAGATACCCCAGAATATTTTGATAAGCTCGCGGTTATTCTGCAAAAAATGTATACCGATGCCATGGAAAACGGCATTGAAACTAGCTATAAACCGTATATGGTTGTGCGGGATAATCGGGGACATGTGCTATATCGCAATAGTGAAAAGATTTCAGACCCATCACTAAAATCAGTCGATATGCTAACTGCCCAACATAAAGATTGGCATTTCACTTCTGCATGGGATGATGACCATACCCTCGAAGTTGTGATTGCAGAATCGTATCTTGAGCGACGAAAGTTAATTGGTAACCCAGCCGAAGGCACTGCAATTCCTCTCGCCTTTATTTTGGGCATAATGTTAATCGCTATTTTGATCACTGCCTATTTTAGTATTCGCCCCATTAAACAAGTCGCTAAAATTATTTCATCGCGTCAACCGGGAAATTTAACGCCGATTGATACCAAAGATATGTATAAAGAAACTCGCCCTATTATTTCCGCAATTAACCAATTAATGGCACGAGTCGATGCCGCGAATTTACGCGAAAAACGTTTTATGGCAGATGCGGCTCATGAATTGCGGACTCCGATTGCCGCGGTGACAGCACAATTACATGTGTTAATGCATATCGATAATCCAAAGGAAAAAGCCGAAATTATTAATGATATGAAAGAGACATTAACGCGCGCCGCCTCTTTATCTCATCAATTAATTGATCTCGCACGTTTGGAAGCGGAAGATTTTGCCATTCGTAAAGAGCAAATTGATTTACCGATGTTAATCAGTAATCTCATTTCATCCCATATTCCTTATGCCCTCAATAAACATATTGATGTGGAATTATCCAGCCCAGATTCTTTTTATGTTGAAACTGATAAGCTAGCGCTGAGTAATATGTTCACTAATTTAATCGAAAATGCGATTAAATATTCTCCAGAAAAAGCCAAAATAAAAGTGACACTGGTGGATCTCACCCCTTTTGGTGCCACTATTACAGTTCAAGATAATGGACGCGGTATTCCAGAAGAGAGCCGAGCACATCTATTTTCTCGCTTTTACCGTGTGCCCGGAACATTAGAAACAGGAAGCGGTTTAGGATTATCTATTGCCCATAATCTGACATCGAAAATAGGTGCAACATTAAAAGTCACGGATGGTTTAGAAAATAAAGGTATTGGATTTATTATTGATTTACCTTAATTGTGATGGTAGTTGAGAATAATACCATTATTTAAAATAATGTTATTCAGTTAACATCCCTAGTGCATAATAAACATTACAATCCCCTTTTACGTTAAATTACTTAGCCATAAAAAGGGGCAATAATGTCACAGGCGCTAATCATCATTGATCTTATTAACGATATTGTGGGTAAAAACGGTTTATCCAATAGCAGTTATTCCCAAGTCAATTCCCGCAATATTATTGAAAAGGCGAATCAAGCCGCTAATTACGCAAGAAGTCAGCGTATTCCTGTTATTTGGGTCAAAGTTGGCTTTAGCGATAATTATCAAGATATCCCTGCTGGCTCCCCACTTTTTTCACAAGCTAAACAGAGAGGCGCATTAAAATTAAGTGGCTACGGCTGCCATTGGGTGGAAGATTTGGTCGTTCATATGCAAGACAGAGTGATCATTAAGAAAGGCGTTTCTGCATTTGCAGGCAATAAACTCCACCAATGGCTTAACGATAATAATATTACTCAGCTCTATTTCGGTGGGGTCAGTTCGGTGATGGCAATCCAAAGTAGCGTGAGACAAGCCCATGATTTAGGTTATTTTTGCCATGTCCTTGAAGATGTGTGTGCCGCCGCAACCATTGAACTACACGAACAAAGCATGCAGGCACTGTCAGCTCTAGCTACGATTTCATCCAGCAAAGCCTTTATGCAAGGCAATTAGCCGTCATGATGAGTATACTGTAAACAATAATTTACAAGGTTTGACCTAAAAATTAGTTTAATATTTAAAATATATTTTGGCTTATTATTGACTTTGATCAATAAAAAACTAGAATGCTCCTACGTGATCAAGATCACACATTAACATTCGGAGCGAACATGAAAAGCATCAAAGAATTTTTCGTTAACCTGCAAGAAGTTGTTGAATTACTGTCCAAGCGTTTTATGTAATTTGCTTTAAACTTTAGTTAGTTAAACCATAGTCAATCAAACCTTTCATTTACCTCATTCAAGTATTTGCAAATTTTTGCTAACGGCCTTTTTTAAGGCCGTTTTTTTATTCAAATACGTTCTCAATAATTTCAGCAACCACTGCCGTGCCAATCGCTACCAAAATAAGATCTTTACCACTCATTTTCCATTCATAGCCCGCATAAACAGGCAACTGATGGATAAACTTTGATGGTAGAACCTTTTTAGCTATCCCCGGAGGTAACGGTTTTCCTCTTCTTACTTGCTTTGCAATTCCTGGTGGTAGCCCTTTGTAGCCCGTAAGACCATACTCAATGGCTAAAGGTCGAACATTCCCAAAATTCACGCTAAAACTAATATTAGGTGAAATACGCAACGTTCCTTGAATACCTGAATTATCACCGTCCCATTGCTTCGCTTTATAATGGTCATCATCTTTATTTTTATGACCGTTGTTGCCTTTAAATTCTTTATTATTATGTTTGTTACCGTTTCCATGCCCGTTGTTACCATTTGGGTCGGAAAACGCAAGTGGTGATGTCCCCATGAATGCTAAAAGAGCAATCAGTGGTAGACAGCTATTTTTCGTAGGCTTTTTCATCAGTATTTCCTCATAAACATGATCGTTTGAGAGTATTCCTCAAAGTATAGAGCATCAATCAGACTAACCGCCATTTTCCGTAATCTTATGTAAATATTCGGTATATTTCACAAACTTAAGTCCTATTTGCTTATACTGGGTCGTCATTTATGGATAACGCAATAAAGGAGAATTTATGCAGCAGCAACTGCTCGACTGGGCTCGCCAGTTTAATCAAGACTATGCCACCCTCGCCTCTCTCTTAATGGTTCTTGGGCTGATACTGATTGTCGCCCTGATTTTGCATCTTTTTCTGCACAAAATTTTGCTTCCCACGATTGAAAAAAGAGGATTAAAAGCGGGTTCCGGTTGGCAACATCAACTCACCCAATATAATCTGTTCAATCGAATTGCCTTTATTATTCAAGGTATTGTTGTCAACATTCAGTCCACCTTATGGCTATCTTCGGGCTCAACGACACAAATGGTATTGAATGTCGCTTCCCAAGCATGGTGCTTACTGTTTGGCTTACTGACGATTTATTCCATTTTGGATATCACGCTGGGCGTATTACAACGTGCGGCAAAAACAGCTCATCTCCCGCTACGTGGAATTTTCCAAAGCATTAAGCTTATCGCCACCGTTTTGATTTCGATTATGATCATCGCGCTACTGATTGGTAAATCTCCGTTGATTATCCTCAGTGGTTTAGGTGCGATGACCGCCGTCATGATGTTGGTGTTTAAAGATCCAATTATGGGCTTAGTCGCCGGTATTCAGCTCTCTGCAAATAACATGGTCAACATTGGTGATTGGCTGGAAATGCCTAAATACGGTGCTGATGGCGCGGTAATTGATATTGGATTGACC
This sequence comes from Providencia sp. JUb39, assembly GCF_012272845.1. NCBI lineage: Bacteria > Pseudomonadati > Pseudomonadota > Gammaproteobacteria > Enterobacterales > Morganellaceae > Providencia > Providencia sp. JUb39. The sequence continues at coordinate 2,546,590 of NZ_JAAWXD020000001.1, forward strand.
ACAGTTAAGGTTCGAAATTGGGATAATACCGTCACCACTATTCCAACTTATGCACTGATTTCCGATTCATTTAAAAACTGGAAAGGCATGACTGAATCAGGCGGGCGCCGTATCAAGCGCAGCCTACGTATCGATGCCAATAGTATTCATTTTTTGAAACCTGAAGAAGTTAGCAACTTTGAAAAAGCCAACTTATTAGAGCCTTACATCGGGAAAAAAGTCTCTGAGATCCAGGTCTACAACTCTGCGTTACCAGAGGATAAAGCGACGCCACTCAACCAGCGACGCCTCACTAATATCGGGACATTTCGCGCCTATATTGAAGCGTATCTGCGTGCTCACCCGCAGATCCATAAAAATATGACCATCATGGTTCGCCAATTAGAGTCAGACTCAAACGGTATCCCAATTGAGATTTACGCGTTTACCAACACGACGGTGTGGTTAGAATACGAACGCATCCAATCGGATATTTTTGACCATATTTTTTCCATTCTGCCGCAGTTCAATTTATCTGTGCATCAATCACCTACCGGTAATGATGTTCGATTCTTAGGTCATTCAACAAATAAATAACTCATCATAGGTAACTTATAAATACTACTTAATGATTAGCAAACATGGCCAGCCTACCTAGAGGGGGAAACCCCTCTTATACTCACAGATCCCACCCTACCATTATATAATTTTGAATATAACGATTGATAATAAAAATAGAACAAAAATGGCATCCATGACAAGAAAACTCCTTATAAATTAAATAAATAAAAATATTTCCCTTGGTTTTTTCAAGGATATTGTTGATGCATATCATGTTAGTGAGTGGGTATTTTTTCTAACATATTGAACATACCTAATACGTTATTTACATATAGGCAATGTCAATGCATAAAAATAAAACAAATACTCATTTCGCAGAACTGAGCAGGAGGGAGTTTCTTCAGACCTCCGCAACCGTAGCGGGTGCAGCCGCCGTTGCAGGCTCAATCACTCTGCCTTTTGCTGCTCAAGCAAAAACACCAACCATCATGCCTGACGAAGTCAGTGAGAAAATCAGCTACAGCGCTTGTTTAGTTAACTGCGGTAGTCGCTGCCCTCTAAAAGTTCATGTGAAAGATGGCGTTATCAGCCGTATTTCCAATGAAACCATGTATGACGATTCAACACTGGGAGAACATCAGATTCGCCCTTGTCTGCGTGGTCGTTCAGTTCGCTGGAAAACCTATAATCCAGACCGTTTAAAATACCCAATGGTACGTGTGGGTAAACGTGGTGAAGGTAAGTTCAAAAAAATTAGCTGGGATGAAGCTACCACTATCATTGCGGAAAAACTGAAATATACCATAGATAAATACGGCAACGATGCCATTTATTACCAATATGGTTCTGGTTCAACGGGTGCCAACTTGCACGGTCGTGCGGCCTGTAAACGTCTTTTGAGTTTAACCGGTGGATTTTTAGGTGACTACGGAACTTATTCCTACGCACAGTTAATGGAGATCACGCCATATGTTTACGGCAGTGTGGAAGAATCTTATTTAACGGAAATCCAAAACTCCGATCTCGTGGTGATGTTCGGTCATAACTTGGCTGAAACCCGTATGTCCGGTGGTGGTCAGTTCTATGAAACACTCAATGCGCTCGATAAGAGCAAAGCAAAAGTGATCATTATTGACCCACGCCGTACCGATAGCGTCACAACATTAGGCGCTGAATGGATCCCTATTTATCCAGGTACTGACGCCGCATTAGTGGCAGCCCTGGGTTATGTGATGATCCAAGAAGGCTTAACCGACGAAGAATTCCTGAAAAATTACTGTGTAGGCTGGGATGAATCAACCCTGCCAGCTTCAGCACCACGTAATGCCTCTTACAAAGATTACATCTTAGGCAATGGTCCTGATGGGATTGCAAAAACCCCTGAGTGGGCGAGCAAATTAACGGGTATTTCGGTTTCACGAATCATTCAGTTAGCCCGTGAAATTGGTAACGCTCAACGTGCTTGGATCTCACAAGGCTGGGGCTTACAGCGTACCGAAAATGGTGAGCAAGCCTGTCGCTCTATCATGATGCTGCCTATTATGTCTGGCAATATCGGTCGTTCAGGAACTAACACCGGTTTATGGGGTAACAGTTTTGCCTATCCAGTGGCTGGATTTGGCTTGCCAAACCCTGTGAAAGCGTTGATCCCTACTTATATGTGGTCAGAAGCGATTGTGCGCGGTAAAGAATTAACCGCAGAAAATGGTGGGATCAAAGGCGTTGATAAGCTGAATAATGACATCAAATTTATGTGGTGTTATTCCAGTAACGTCATCGGAAACCAGCATGGTGACTTGAATAAGACCCATGAAATTCTGTCTGATGAATCAAAATGTGAGTTTATCCTTGTTTGGGATAACCACGACACTCCATCGGCAAAATATGCGGACTTACTGCTGCCAGATGTGACCACCGTCGAAACAAACGACCTGATCAATAACTCCTATGCAAGTGGGGCTTATCACTACCTAGTGCGTCTACAAAACGCCATTGAACCACTGTGGGAAAACCGTCCAAACTACGATGTATTAGTCGAAATCGCAGAAAAAATGGGCGTGAAAGATCAATTCACTGAAGGTCGTACCTACGCAGAATGGATTGAGTTTTGCTACAACAAAACCCGTGAAAAAATGCCTCATTTACCTGAGTTTAGTGAGACTGATGGCGCAGGGATCATCGACCGTAAGTTCCTCAATAGTGCTGAAAACGTGGCACTGAAAAGCTTCCGTGATGACCCAGTGAATAATCCACTGAAAACACCATCGGGCAAAATTGAAATTTACTCCGAAAAACTGGCTGAACGCGTGAAAAATTGGGAACTTCCAGAAGGTCAGCGTATTCCAGCTATTCCTGAATATTGTGTGAATAGAGAAGGTGTTGAAGCGCAATCTGCACAGAAGAAACATTCTTTATTAATGACAGGCTTCCACGATAAGGGTCATGTTCACTCAACCTATTACAACGTGGCTATGCTGCGTGAGGCTATTCCTCATCAATTCTGGTTAAACCCAATTGATGCACAAGAACGTGGCTTGAAGAACGGCGATTTAGCTGAAATCTTCAATGATCGCGGGCGTATTCAGATTAAAGTCAAAGTGACTGAGCGCGTCTTACCGGGTGTGATTGCGGTTCCTCAAGGTGCATGGCGCACATTGAATACCGAAGGTTTAGATGTTGGTGGTTGTATCAACACCCTAACCTCCCATGTCCCTTCTCCACTGGCGAAAGGCACACCACAACATACTAACCTTGTTGAAGTCAAACGCGCTTAAGGAGTTAATTGATGAAACAGTATGGCTTTTATTTTGACTCCACAAAATGCACTGGCTGTAAAACCTGTCAGGTAAGTTGTAAGGACGAAAAAGATTTAGATTTAGGTCCTAAATTCCGCCGTGTGTATGAATTCGGTGGCGGTAGCTGGCAGAAACAAGACGGTATTTGGCAACAAAACGTCTATAGCTACTACCTGTCTATTTCGTGTAACCACTGCTCGAATCCAACTTGTGTGGAAGGTTGCCCAACTGGTGCAATGCACAAACGCAGTGAAGATGGCTTAGTGGTTGTTGACCAGTCTATCTGCGTAGGCTGTCGTTACTGTGAACTGCGCTGTCCATACGGTGCACCACAGTTTGACGAAAAGAAAAAACTGATGAGCAAATGCGATGGCTGTTATGAACGTGTCGCAAAAGGAATGAAGCCGGTTTGTGTAGAGTCTTGCCCGCAGCGCGCTTTAGATTTCGATGACATTACCGTTTTACGTGAGTTACACGGTACGGAGTGCGGCATTGCACCGATGCCAGATCCAAGCCTGACTAACCCGAATATCGTCATCAAGCCACACAAAGATGCTAAGCCATCAGGTGATAAAAGTGGCGAATTGAAAAACCCTGCGGAGGTCTAATATGCATGAGTTACCACTGGTTTTCTTTACTGTCTTAGGGCAATCCGCGGCGGGTTTATTTCTGTTAGCTTATATTGCGAAAAAAATGGGCTCAATCGACGATAAACAGCTGAAAACAGCCAATATTATCGGGTTTATCATTGTGATGATTGGCTTAGGTATTGGCGCACTGCACGTCGGTCAACCACTGCGTTTCTTCAATATGTTGTTGGGCGTGGGTCGCTCACCAATGAGTAATGAAGCATTCTTAAGTGGCGTGTTTGTGGGTTGTGCTGCCGCTACGCTATTTTTCACCCACTTTGTTAAGCAAGCCGCTCTGCGTGAGCTGTCTAACATTGCGGCGGTGATTTCAGGATTAGCGTTCGTTTGGTCAATTCCGCAAGTGTATAACATTGCAACCATTGCTAACTGGGATACCCAATTCACTACGCTACAAATGTGGACAACCCTGTTTGTGGGTGGTGGCGCACTTGCAATTGCAATCGGGGCTCGTGGTTTAGGATTAACGGCGTTTTTAGTCGGTACCTTTGCGATTTTTGCCAGCCGTGCCAGCTACCAAGCATTTTTAAGCGAAACTGCACCCGTATTAAGCGCAGAGCAGACCGGTTTTTGGGGTTTTCAAGTGATTGTATTAGCGATTGCCTTAGCGGCATTCGTTGGGTTCGCTATCAAGCAACGTTCACCAAAAATCCCATTACTGGCCTGTGCAGCAGCCGTATTACTCGCTGAATTGTCTGGCCGTATTGCCTTTTATAACCTGTGGCAAATCACCATGTAAGGTGCTATAACCACAGATTATGGTTAGCAGTATAAAATAAATAATAATATAAGAGCCTGAATTCAGGCTCTTTCTTTTAAGTTAATTGAAGCTTTAAATTAATTGCAGCTTTATAGGTAATATCATGCAAACTCTCGATACCACTCTTTTTCGTATTTTAGGGGGAATGTTTTACTACTCTCCTGAAACCCCCACATTTCAAACGTTACAACCTGTACTGCGTGAAATCCCATCCCTGTATGATTGGCAAGAACCTGCTCAGCTGATTGCCGATTGTGAGGCATTAAGTGATTACCCAGCAGATACGCTTACCTATGATTTTTCAATTCTTTTTGAAGGTCAAGGTGCAATGCCAGCACCACCGTGGGGCTCGGTGTATCTGTCTCACGACAACACCGTTATGGGGGATTCCACCAGCGCCTATCGCCAGTTTTTGATGTCCCATGGATTAGTTACCGATACAGGATTACGAGAGCCGGAAGACCAATTTGGTTTGATGTTAATGGCCATTTCAGCACTGGCAGAGCAAGGTCAAGACGACGCCATTGTGGAATTACTCGAGCAGCATTTATTACCTTGGGCGGAACGTTACTTAACGTTGGTTCAGCATACGTCAACTGAACATGGGTTTTACCCTACCCTTGCAAAAATCACTCAGACCTATTTGGCTAGTGTGCAAAAACAGCTCGGTTTACAGCCTGCAACGGCTGAGCTTTTCCGTTAATAAACCTTGAAAGAAAATGAGTTTGCTAGTGCGTAAGCAAACTCATTTTTATGTAGACGAATTAGAATGACGAGTTAGGTTGCTGTAGAAAAGCAATTTCTTCTCGAGTTGATGGCCGACCGAGAATCTCATTGCGATGCGGGTAGCGCCCAAACTTATCGATAATAGCCTTATGGCGCATTTCATAATCCAGCGTACTATCATCCCCCAACATTCGGAATAGCTCCACCGCTTGCAGGTGGATAAAGCTCGATTCTGAATGCATAAACGGCATTAACATAAATTTTCGCTGAGATAGCGTAAGTAGATGATAATCCGGCTGTTTAATGGCTTCTTGGGCCAGTGCTAGCGCCATCGCATCTTGCGCGAACGCTCTTGGGGTATCTCGCCATAAATTACGGGAAAACTGGTCAAGAATAATAATTTCCGCTAAACGACCGCGAATAGAGGCTCGCCAATAAGCTAGCTCCCCTTTTGCCGCCTGTTCACTGAGCGCAGTAAAACGTTTTGCGATGGTTAAATCGAATTTCTCGCTTTTCTCAAACCACTGTTTTGGGGTCGATTCTTCAAACCAAAATGAAAGCACTTCTTCCATGGCATTCATAAGTTACCTATTTATATTATTATTGCGATTATTATTACGATATCGGGTTCATCGTAGATAAAAATAGTTCAAATTGACAGGATGGAGATCTAAAAACACAAATTTGCAGATAAAAATTTTGTTATTTGCGAGCTAGCCCTAAAATAATCACGATAGCACTCTGTAACTTCCTACTCTTTTTTATTACATCACGTTTTTATTGCATCAAGTTTTATTGCATCAAGATAAGTATTCTTTTTTTGATAATGGTAAATGCTCGATCACACATTCTTATTTGCTGTTTAATGTGAATTTAAATTTATCTATCATATGAATACATACATTTATTTAATCCAATGTTAGAATTTGACTTATATTTTATAGACAAAGCATTTTATAGACAAAGAACGCGCCCCTATATATTGAGCGTGTTAATTTGACATCTTGGGTGTACTTCATTAGCGGTGAGTGGGAAGGCAAGATAAATGGCAGGACATATGGTACTTATCGGTTGGGCTTTGTGGGTCAGTCCTTGTGGCACTGATTCATGCGATGCATTACCCGTGACCGAAACCATTTTTACCCAAGAACAGTGCATGAGCCGAAAATCGTATTTAGAGGCAAAACGCCCTAATTTGTTTTTCTTATGTGGTGAGGTTTATCGTGATAGCGATGAAATCGCCAAAGAGGAAAAAAGTGTCGTGCCCGCACCTAATCCACCATTACCTGTACGCAACTTACCTGAACGCAAATCACGTTGAGTTACGATCAAATAGGTAAGGCGGTGGCTATTCGCCACCCCTTATTAACGATTAATCGCCATTAGCGATTAGATAATCTCCGCAATTTTATTATCTGCATTGATAAAATCCCCTTGTTTAGCCGTATATTTCAGTTCCCCTGAACGGTGGGCGATAACTTGAACTTCCATTTTCATTGCCTCCATCACGCCAATAATGTCCCCTTCTGTTACCTTATTTCCTTGAGGAACTAGCCAATTAAATAGCACACCTGAGATAGGGGCGTTCACGCTGTTAGGGTTGTTTTCAACGCTTTGAGGTGCAGAAGTTGCTGTCGTTGGGTTCACCGCCATTCCAGCAAACAATTGCGCGGGCAAACCCAGTTCGCAACGTTTTCCATCAATTTCAATAAATGACCGTGTTAACGCTTGTTCGGCTTGTGGTAATTGGCGTTTCGCTGGGGGAATTTCAACACTAAATTCCGTTTCAATCCAACGGGTATGCACCTTAAAGTTTTCACAAAAATCCGCTTGCTCCATCACCGCACGATGAAAAGGCAATACGGACGCGACCCCTTCAATCTTAAATTCAGCTAATGCACGACGAGCACGTACAATCGCTTGTTCACGGGTTTGACCGACCACAATCAATTTTGCCATTAGCGAGTCAAAGGTACCGGGAATAGTTTTGCCTGTTTCAACGCCACTATCAACACGGACGCCTGGGCCTGATGGTGCATCAAAACGTAAGATGGTTCCCGGAGTTGGTAAGAAGCCATTCCCTGCATCTTCCGCATTGATACGAAATTCAAAAGCGTGACCACGAGGTTTAGGCGTTTCTTGAATACTCAGCGGCAAACCTTCAGCAATACGTAGCTGCTCAACCACTAAGTCAATTCCTGCCGTTTCTTCTGTGACTGGGTGCTCAACCTGCAAACGAGTGTTCACTTCTAAGAAGGATAAAGTGCCTTCTTGGCTTAATAAGAACTCAACCGTTCCCGCGCCCACATAGCCAGCTTTACGGCAAATATCTGTGGAAGCGCGAATGATTTGCTGTTCCAGTTCAGGGGCTAAAAACGGGGCTGGAGACTCTTCCACCAGCTTTTGGTTTCGGCGTTGCAACGAACAATCCCGCGTTCCCACGACAACAACGTTACCGTGGGTATCGGCGATGACTTGCGCTTCAATATGGCGAGGGTTATGCAAAAATTGCTCAATAAAACATTCCCCGCGACCGAATGCCGCTGTCGCCTCACGCACCGCAGAGTGGTATAACTCTTCCACTTCGTGCATCTGCCATGCCACCTTTAAACCGCGACCGCCGCCGCCAAATGCAGCTTTAATTGCGATGGGTAGCCCATGCTGATGGGCAAACTGCACCACTTCTTGGGCGGTTTCAACGGGATCTTTGGTTCCTACGACAAGCGGCGCACCCACTTGTAAGGCGATATGTCGGGCTTGAACTTTATCCCCTAAAATATCAATACTCTCTGGGCTTGGACCAATCCAAATCAAGCCAGCTTGTTGTACTGCTCGCGCGAATTCAGCACGTTCAGAAAGAAAACCGTAGCCCGGATGCACCATGGTTGCACCAGATTTTTTTGCTACCTCAATCAGTTTCTCAATGTTTAAGTAGCTCTGTGCTGGGGTATTGCCACCTAACCCATAAGCTTCGTCCGCCATGTTGACATGCAATGCGTCAATATCGCTATCGGCATACACCGCCACAGACGTAAAACCATAATCGCGGCAAGCTCGAATAATACGTACGGCGATCTCACCGCGGTTGGCAATCAATACCTTATGCTGTGCATTTTTATTATTGGTATTCATAAGCTTCATGACTCCCTTCAAGTTGATAAAATTCACGTAATGGATTAAAGCGGATTTTGCCATTCACGGGGATTTGCCCTGCAAGATCCAAATGATAGTCACACACCGCCCCTATCACCGGATATCCTCCCGTCAATGGGTGGTCATTTAAAAATAAGACCGGCTGCCCATTAGCTGGGACTTGGATGGCGCCAATACAGGTGCCTTCGCTTGGTAATTCTTGTAACAGTTCACGACTTAGCGGCACTTCACCCGCAAGGCGTAACCCAATACGGTTTGAGGCGGCAGTCACTTGCCAAACTTGCTGACGCAGTAATTCGGCGGCTTGTTCAGTAAACCAATCTGTTCTGGGTCCCATTACTACATCCAATACCACCACATCATCTGCTGTCGGGTAGTCAAAGGCTGGGGATTCTGTGAGCGAAATGGCGCGATGATTCATTTTTTGATGAATCGATAAAGATTGTCCAACCATCAATGGTGCGGGTCCTACTTGGGCTAAGGTATCGAATGAGCAGCTTTCAAGAACTGGCGCCACAGAAAAGCCCCCGCGTACGGCAAAATAACTACGTACACCGTTGATTGGGCGTCCTAATTGAATGACATCCCCTTTCGCGAGGTGAATCGGTTGGTAGGTTGCTGAGGTAAATATTTGCCCATCTTCTGTCGTGATAGTGACAGGGCACTGGGCACCTGTAATACCGACCAAAAGGTCTCGATTAGCACGGACTTTTAAGCCACCTTGAGTGACTTCCAGTACAGTGGATTGGGTACAATTACCGACCAAACGATTTGCACTGTATAGCGCCGATTTATCCATCGCTCCTGATTCGGAGATCCCTAATGCTGACTGCCCAATACGCCCTCTATCCTGAAATAAGGTTTGTAGCCCGGTCGCCAACACGGTGAGATCGTACGTTTGGTTCTCATCGATAGATTTAATGTCAGTTTGACTCGGTAAACTATAGCTCACGGAACTCTTGCTTTGGTCAACAAATTGTACCCGATAACCCGCTTGTAAAAGTGCCGGTTCTGGTCGATTAATATCCCACACGGCTAAATCAGTCTGACCTATCAGTTGCCAACCACCGGGGCTGGCTTGTGGATACACACTGCTAAATTCTCCCGCCAATGCCACTGAACCAGCGGGAATTCGCACACGAGGGGATTGGCGGCGCGGTACCTGTAATTGCGCTTGCTTCGATACCATATAACCAAATCCAGGCGCGAAACCGCTAAATGCCACCAGATATTCATTTTCCGTATGGCGACGGATCACCTCTTCGATAGTGACCCCTAAATACTCCGCCACTTCCGGTAAGTCTTCCCCGGTATAGTGCACGGGAATAGTGACTAATTTCCCCGTTTTAGCTTCGCCGCCTTCAATGTTGCGCAGAGAAATTTGCTGCACAATCGCATTAATATGCTCAATTGCTGGGTTATAACGCACTAATACCGTTCGTGCCGCTGGGGTTATCTCTTCAATGCCGTTAATTGGGCGATGCGTTAATGAGTCTGTCAGTGCCATCGTCTGTTCGAGACTTGGCAGTTCAACCATAAACGCGCTTAAATTGACAGGTAAGAAACGCATAAGCCCCCCTATACGTGGTAAGCGGCGTCAGGAACATCCGTGATAAACATATATCCCGGAGCATGACTTAATGCAAAAGGAACACCTGATTTCATCACCGCCGCTTGAGGCGTCACACCACAAGCCCAAAATACAGGAATTTCACCATCTTCAATGCGGACTGCATCCCCAAAATCAGGGCGCATAATATCTTGGATCCCCAGTAATTCAGGTGCGCCAATATGTACGGGAGAGCCATGTACCGCGGGGAAACGCCCCGATATCATGACGGCATCGGCAACACGATCGGCAGGGATTGGGCGCATGGATACCACAAGCTCGCCCTCTAGACGCCCCGCAGGACGACACAGTCGGTTTGTTTTATACATCGGCACATTAGAACCGTCGGTAATGTGGCGAACATCAATACCTGCCTCTATCATCGGTGTTTCAAAGGTAAAACTGCAGCCAATCAAGAAAGTGACTAAATCAGGATGTTGCTGATAAATAGCCGTCGCATCCGTAATTTCATCCACCAGCTTGCCCTGTTCCCAAACGCGATAACGAGGAATATCAGTACGCAGATCGGCGCCTTCGGCTAACACAGTTTGCCAACTCCCTGATTCGCACACATCCAAGACAGGGCAACTTTTGGGATTACGTTGAGCATAAAGTAGGAAATCAAACGCCCAATCTCTCGGCAACGCAATCATATTGGCTTGAGTCATTCCCGGCGCCATACCTGCTGTGGGTTTATCATAGCCATGGCGAATCGCTTCTCTCGCTGATTTCGCCGCTTGAATAGCCTCTTTTGAGGCTTTCATTAATGCATTCATGCTTGACCTCCCTTTCCTGCAAATGCACGGATACCGATCCCTTGCAGCTCAAAGAGTTCACGCACTTTTTTCGCCATCTCTAACGCACCGGGGCTATCTCCATGTACACAAATAGAGCCCGCTTCAATAGGAGTGAATTTCCCATCAATAGCGACTACGCCACCTTCATTCACTAACTGCAACATGCGCTTAGCCACTAACTCTGGATCATGCAGAACGGAGCCTGCTAGCTTACGAGATACCAGCGTACCATCGCTGTTGTAAGCTCTATCAGCAAAGGCTTCTGCAACCACCTTCAATCCGCTCTCTTTTGCCCAACCAATCAATGGGGATCCCGCTAATGCCACCAGCGTTAACTGGTTATCAATCTTCAAGATCCCATCAATGACTGCCATTGCTTGGCGTTTATCGTGAGCGATGGTGTTATATAACGCGCCGTGTGGTTTAACATATTCCACTTGCGTGCCTGCTGCCGTTGCAAGCCCCTTTAATGCCCCAATTTGATAAATCACGTCTGCGGTTAATTCGTTAGACGCAATGTCCATATTTCGACGACCAAATCCGACTAAGTCTGGATATCCCACATGCGCTCCTACCGTCACACCCTGCTTTTGCGCGGCAATGAGCGTTTGGAGGATCCCATCGGGAGAACCCGCATGAAATCCACAGGCAATGTTGGCGCTACTGACAATGCTCAACATCGCCTCATCATTGCCCATTTTCCATTGACCAAAACTTTCACCAAGGTCGCTATTTAGGTCGATTTGCTTATTCATTATTGTTCCTCAATCCTTGATAACGGCTTACTTTAAGTAGTTGAAAATTGCACTCACGGACATGGCACCCATGTACCACGTTAACGCACAGGTCACGACACCCGACCACAGTAACCAACGTGGGTAATGATACCCTTCCATTAAATCTGCACGTTTCCAGCCAATATAGACAAACAGCGTCAGACCTATCGGTAAAATCAAGCCGTTAAAACCACCGGCGAAGACCAATAAGGCTGCTGGCGCGGTTCCCATTAACAGGTAAACAGCTAATGAAACAGCGATGAACAGGATAGTGGCAATATTGCGTTGTCTTTCTGTAATGGAAGATTTGAACGCTTTTAAGAAGCTCATTGAGGTATACGCTGCGCCGATAACGCTAGTCAGCGCTGCCGCCCATAAAATCAAACCGAAAATACGTAAACCGAAGTTACCCGCTGCGGCTTGGAAGGCCTGAGAGGCAGGGTTCGCCGCTTTACCTGAAATATCAATCGTCACGCCACTGGCAACCACACCTAAGATGGCTAAAAACAGGACATAGCGCATGACACCGACGACGATAATGCCTTTGGTCGCCGCACTGGAAACCGCTTTGATGTTTTCGACGCCAACTTCGCCTTTATCCAGTAAACGATGCGCCCCTGCGTAGCAGATATAGCCACCGACCGTTCCACCAACAATCGTGGTGATCATCGCAAAATCAACGGTGTCAGGGAGTACGCTTTGACGTAATGCTTCACCAATTGGCGGGTTAGACGCAATCATCACAAAGAGGGTTAGACCAATCATGACCAAACCTAATGCAATGATTAATCTATCAATAAAACTACTGGCTTTGCGGGACGAGAATATATAAATCGCTAAGAGCGCACTGAGTAAACCACCCCACTTAGGGTCGAGACCAACGAGTGCATTCAAACCTAAACCAGCCCCGGCAATGTTACCGATATTAAATATCAATCCACCAAAGATGACTAACACAGCCAGTAAATAGCCACTTCCGGGAATTGTCGCATTGGCGATATCGGATGAGTGCATTTTCGTGAGTGTCACCACTCGCCAAATATTTTGCTGTACCACGAAATCAATCACGATGGAGGCTAAAATACCAAAAGCAAACGCGGCACCTAAAGTGACGGTAAATGTCGCGGTTTGGGTGATAAATCCGGGACCAATCGCTGATGTTGCCATTAAAAAAATAGCGCCAATCAGCGAGGAACGACGTTTCTTCACATATTCTGCTGTCGAGATATTTTCATGAGCTGCCATATGCATACTCCTCTGTAGTTTTTGTTGTTATCTGTATTTTGATGTTGTGCAAGTTTTTTAATACTGAACTCATTTGTAGAGGCAATTTTCGTGCCATTGTTCTATCAATGGTATGAATTGTTAATTTATTGAATGAGGATTGTTGAACAATTAATACGGAGCGATGAATAATTAAGCAATAAAAATCGTTTCTGGTAAGTTAAAAATCAAATCTTGATCACTTTTTTAACAATTAATGTTTATCTGTAACATTAAGAATGAGAGGCGTAATACGTCAAAGCACCAATTTAGTGCTCAAAAAGGAAAATGCCCTGAATTAGTGCATAAAAGGAGTCTTGCTGCCCTACAGCGAATATGTGAAGATAGCGCTCAAATAACTGTTTTAATGAACTGTTCACCCTACTTTTCTTCAACTAGGCTCACCTTTTTATGAAAAAACAGCCCGTCGCACAAACCTTGTCAGTCACTATCGCAGAAACTATCCGCCATAAAATTACGATTGGTGAGTTAACGCCGGGACAACGTTTATCAGAAGCCGCATTAAGTGAAGAGTTGGATATTTCCCGTAATACCTTAAGGGAAGTCTTTCGTGTATTAACCCAAGAAGGTCTACTCACCTACGCTCCCAATAAAGGGGTGTATGTTTCCGTCCCAGATATGGCGGCGATTATTGATATTTACCAAGTGCGTCGATTAATTGAATGTAATTCATTGACCCATGCTTATGCTCTACATCCTGCCGTTCAAAAAATGAAACTCGCTGTCGCTGAAGCTCGAGAGCATGAAAAAACGGAAGATTGGGTAGGTGTCGGTACCGCCAATATGAAGTTTCATACCGCGATTGTGGAATTGTCGGACAGTGAAAGGTTAATTAAGCTTTATCATAATATTGCCGCTGAGCTACGTTTAGCTTTTGGTCATTTAAATGATGCCAAACTGCTCTATGCTCCCTACATTGATAAAAACCAAGCTATTTTAGAGTTACTTGATGCAGGTAAAAATCAAGAAGCGGCCGCAGCGCTTTTACACTACCTCGATTTATCTGAACGCACATTACTTGCCGCCTACAAGCGCAGCCAATCACTGCTATAAAATCCTTATTCTTGCAGATTGCTCGTTTTATCCAATGTCTTTTGTTACCCCTCTATTTTTTTTAATTCAATATCTATGCAAATAACCTTGCATAGATATTGCAGAATTAAACACTCCACAGAAAATCCAACTCATAAAAATTGTATTTAACAATCTTTATAGATTAGATTAATCACTTTTTGTTATCAATCTGACAACATATATAGGTACAAATAGAAATAAATATTAACAAAGTATTCAATTTCAGAAACTTAATTTACAATTTGTTATAAGTAACCATTGTAAATAACTCTACTTTCTCGAATAAATGATTGTGGTTTTTCCGAATATTGGTTATAAAACTGAGCATAATAAAAATACAATGTTAAATATTATTAATATAAACGAGAATTATTTATGACACTAAACAACATCGTTCCAAAAAAACCGTTTAAATTTGGGTTAGGGTGGCAGATTCTAATTGCGCTTTTTTTAGGTGTTATCGTTGGTGCTTTATTGCATGAAAGCGTGGAATACAAAGATTGGTTAATACTGAATGTTCTCTCTCCCGCCGGTAAGATTTTTATTCAGTTAATCAAAATGATTGTGGTACCTATCGTCATTTCGACCTTGATTGTGGGGATCGCAGGTGTCGGGAATACAAAACAATTAGGCACATTGGGTTTCAAAACGATTCTTTACTTTGAAATCATTACTACCATTGCCATCATTGTTGGTATTTCGTTTGCCAATATCTTCCAACCAGGTGTGGGCATTGATATGTCTCAGCTCACTCAAGTGGATATTTCTCAGTACCAAAAAACGACGCAGGAGGTTGCTAGCCATCCTTCAGGGATCGTGAATACTTTATTATCTTTGGTACCGAGCAATATTTTTGCTGCCATGGCGAGTGGCGATATGCTTCCTGTTATTTTCTTCGCAGTTTTATTTGGTTTAGGATTATCTTCTCTACCAGTAGCAAAGAAACAGCCACTATTAGATGTTCTGCAAACTTTTTCTGAAACCATGTTCCGTGTGACTAATATGATCATGATGTATGCGCCAATTGGGGTATTTGCATTAATTTCCGTCACCGTTGCAAACTTTGGATTTACTTCACTGGTTCCTCTGTTGAAGTTAGTTATTTTGGTTCACTGTGCGATTATTTTCTTCGCCGTTGTGGTACTCGGAATTGTTGCTCGTTATTGCAAAATTAATATTTTTACTCTGATGAGAATATTAAAGGATGAGTTACTTCTTGCTTATTCAACCGCCAGCTCTGAAACTGTACTTCCTCGTATTATGGATAAAATGGAGAAGTATGGTGCGCCAAAATCTGTCACCAGTTTCGTTATCCCAATCGGTTATTCATTTAACTTGGATGGTTCCACCTTATATCAAAGTATCGCCGCTATTTTTATTGCTCAGCTATATGGTATTGAGCTGTCATTAGGGCAAGAGCTTATTTTAGTCTTTACCTTAATGATCACGTCAAAAGGTATTGCAGGGGTTCCGGGAGTTTCATTCGTCGTCTTGCTGGCAACGTTAGGCTCTGTGGGGATTCCATTAGAAGGTTTGGCATTCATTGCCGGTGTTGACCGTATTCTCGATATGGCAAGAACCGCACTTAATGTGGTTGGTAACGCATTAGCTGCCTTGATTATCGCCAAATGGGAACACAATTATGATGAGAAAAAAGCCCGAGAGTATGAGGAAAGTTTTTGATTAAGGACTAAATATCTAAGCTCTTCTTATTTCTAATTTCTAACCCAAGCCATCTTTAACCGATTAAAGATGGCTTTGAACCAGCGTATTCACCGTTGATTGCCCTCACTCAGCCCTATGAGAATTACTTTACTATTCAATCAGTTATGATAAAATCACCTAAAATCAGTTAATTATTAGAAATAATATCTAGCTTTATCAAAAAATGATTTATTAAATATTTTTTATTACACTATTATTTCATTCTACTGCTGATATTTGTACACTATTGGATCTACGATTGATATATACTCAATGATACCTGCTAAGCGATAACCTCTTACTCAAAAACAGAAATTGATGAAAATATGCACAGCTTAGTAAAAAATAATTTCTTATTAAAATTTATTGCGTTATTTTTGTTCTTTACCGCTATTCATTATGCAATGGGTTACCACTTCAAGATTTTCTACATCCTAGCCATCACAGGAATATTAATTGTCGTTAATGACTATCCTAAAGTGTATAAAACCATTATTGCCATTTATACCCTAGTGGGTATCTTCTATCTACCTGTAGGGTTACTTTACGGCTATCCTGATTATAATATCTTTTCATCTTTTTATTATACGGATAGCGAGGAAGCTAAAGGCTTTCTTAAAAACATCAATTACAAGTATTATCTACTCTCAATTCTTCTCTTATGTTTCAGTTATTTCATATTCAAATTAAAGTTTGAGGTGAATAAAAAAAGTAAATATATTTTCTCTGCTATTTTTTTGATAATCACCGCTATATCCCCTATTAAAGCTCTTTCTGAAGGAAGCTGGCGGTTGCTTTTAACATCAGGATTACCTGAGTGTCGTTTCTTTACTGAAAGCCTTTTTTACCTAAACTATTTACAGCAAGAAAAAAAATCTATTGAAGGTGATGATACCTTTGAAACAGTCACTTCCAATCCTAAATATCATGTTTATGTCATTGTTATTGGCGAAAGTGTTCGCCGTGACTTCATGCACAGTTATGGTTTTCCAATAGAAAACACCCCTTTTACCGATACAGTAAAAGGCTATATATTCGATAATTATATTTCTGCATCAGGTTCAACCAACCTTTCGTTGTCGAATACCTTATCTTTATATCCAAAAATGCAAAATAATATTATTTCTCTCGCAAACAAAGCGGAGTTCAAGACTTTTTGGATTTCGAGACAAGGCACTTACGGTAAACATGATGGTCCTGTAGCATCAATCGCCAAGCGTGCAACACATGCTTATTTTGTCGGTGGAAGTGCGTTACTCGATAATAATGTTATGTCTCAAGATGCCCCTGTAATCCCTAAGTTTATTGAATCCTTAGAGCAGCCGGGTCAACATAAACTTATTGTGGTGCATTTAATTGGTAGTCATTCACCATTCTGCGATCGGATTGATAATACTTATGAGCAATTTCATATAAGTGACAGACTCTCTTGCTATATTCAATCTATCAAAAATACGGATGTCTTGTTATCTCAGATACAACAGCTACTTATAAAACAAAATACATCATGGTCTATGCTTTACTTTTCTGACCATGGTCTGTCTTTTATCGACAACCAAACTGATCTGATCCATGGTGATAAAACACGGCAAAATTATGAAGTGCCGTTTTTTATCACATCGTCTGATTCGACTCAACGAGAGGTTATTTCTGCTCGTCGAAGTGCAATGAGTTTTATGACTTTGTTCTCTCAGTGGACAGGAATATCGGAGAAGAGAATTTCTCAGTCATGTTCAATGATTTCGAATCAAGAATGTGAAAATCAAAATACCGTTATTAATTTTGATAAAAATTCAATGAGCTTTGAACGACTCAATAACGACGAAAAAAAATAAAATACCAATTAAAGGCGATAAATTAACTGAGTTTGTCGCCTTTTTAATAGTTACTTTTACGTAATTTGAAATTTAATTAGTTACTTATGTGATATTTTCTCGCAAGATTTTATTTCATTGCTACGCTAAATATACACTTTAATTTAGGTCATTCTTTATTTGGGTTAGCCGCAATGAATCAAGTCAGACGCTTTCTTTTATTCTTAAAAGTTTTACAGCACCTAATGATTATCTTTGTATTTACCCTGTCATATTTTATGTTTCAGAATTGGCTATAATTCAATAAAGTTGAATGTAAACCCAAAGCCCCCTTTTGTAGTAAAACAATACACCGACTATTTAGGGGGAACTTCTGAGACATTATTTGGATGAGTTTTACATACGATACTTAAATGTTCTCTTCAGTGTTAAAACGCCGCATCCATCAAGATAAATTTAGGCTCTGCTCTTTGATAGTGGTTAATCATCGGTACTAATCGTTGGAAGTGTTCAGACGCACAATGTGAATCTAATGCAGCACGATTCGGCCACTCTTCAATAAAAACAAAATGCCCAGGATCTTTTTCATCAATATAAAGGTCATAAGCGATACATAGAGGTTCTTTCTTTGTGGCTTCAACAAGTGCCTTATAGAGTGGTAACACGATTTCTACCGCTTCCGGCTTGATAAAATCTTCAGCAATGACTTTTAGCATTGTAATCCTCTTTATTTAACTTGTTAAAATTCAAATCAATTCCTTCCAGCTCAGCAGGTTGCGGAAACTATGACTGATTCAGCTTATCATCCACATTTTTAATTATCTGCGCTAATTTTGCTTTATCTTCATCAGAGAGATAATCATGGTATTTTTCAACAAAACGCTGGATTCGCTCTGCCCCAGCAATAATTTTTTGAGCAGCCTTGTTGATGTCATTTTGAGCGGTATTCATGTTGAGCCTCATTAATCTGTGCCATGACAAAGAAAGTAGCACGCGATTAATAAATGATCATCAAATAGACCTTTCGTAGTATATGGGGATTACTGAAAACAGATATTGTCGACGGACGGAGCTACTGAAAATACAACGTAAAATTGAGGATATAAATGACTGACAAAGAAAAAACCCGCTATATCTTTCGATATAGCGGGTTCTTATTTGGTGCCGGCTACCGGAGTCGAACTGGTGACCTACTGATTACAAGTCAGTTGCTCTACCAACTGAGCTAAGCCGGCTAATTTGGCGGAGAGATAGAGATTCGAACTCTAGGATGGTTTCCCATCGGCGGTTTTCAAGACCGCTGCCTTCAGCCGCTCGGCCATCTCTCCATGGGGCGCGATTATGGAGGAATCCCGGGGGCTTGTCTACCCCTGATAGTAAAATAATTGCATTTTTTTGTTCGTTTGACTAATCTTCACTCAATTGTTCTCTATTGCCCTAAAAAAATGCTAATATCTGTGCAAAATCAGTGTCTATAACGTACCTAGGCGTATGATTTTTAATCTGATTAATCTAATTTGCCAGTGTGACGGCGTGGGACTGTATGTACAAACAATCATTATTAAAACCGAATGTTCTTTCTCGCATTTTTATTGCCTTTATTGTGCTGCTTGTCACAATGCTGTCGTTGTCCCTCTATAATTATTATCACGCATGGATGTTAGCGCACCAAACAGCCATCAACACTCTCGCTAATCGACTCGCTTATCAAATTGAAGATTATCGCTATCAAGCGGGTCACATCTATAAGCTTGCCAATGATAAAACTACACCTGACTCTGTTAACGACATTTCCGTGACTGAAATGCGCCACGATGTTTATTGGCTAAGTAGCAATAACCAGACCATTGATTCCATTGTGTTTGGTCTCAATAAACCAAGCAGTAAAGCCTTAGCGACAAAGCTCGCAAACTATATGGAAATTGTATGGGGGGCACGGAATGAATTTAACTCCATGTACTACCTTAATGGTCAAGACAACTCCTTAGTTCTGGTAACTACCCATTCCATTCTAAAACCAGAGTTACGCTATAAAGAAAGCTATTTAACACTAACGGCGGAAGATAAGCGCTCTGATATGATCACCCAATCGACATTATTAGATCGCCGTGAAGTTATCTCCAATATGCAGAAAAATGCCCAAGATAATGTTTACTTCTATACCTATCGCTTAGTCTTTAACTCACCAGGGCGCCTAAGTAGTGTGATCTCCTTTGATATTTCTATCAATTCAATCCTCCCCTTTACATTACAAGGCGATGATATTTCGATTTCACAGCGACCAAACAATCAAGAAAATAGCCAAGCGGGCAGCGAACTCGTTGGCACCAGCCTGATGCTCTCTCAACCCATTGAAGGCACTAATTACCAGATTAGCTATACCCTTTCTCTGAAAAATATTATTTTCGGGGTGCTAAGTTACAATTTTTGGCTAATTACCTGCATGATTGCGGTCAGTATTTTGGCGCTGATCACCACCATGTTTATTCGCAAGCGAATTATTTCACCCAATGCTTCAATGCTGGATGAGCTCCAGTTTAAAGATGCCCTCAATAATGACATTCTTAACCATATTTCTTATGGCATCCTAGTCTTTGATTTTAATAGCAATAAAAAATTATTAAGTAACAGTATCGCGAATCACTTATTACCGTCTATGGATCTGATACATATCAAAGAAATGGCAACCGATCATAATGATGTCATTCAAGTTTCCATAGAAAACAATATCTATGAAATCATTTTGGTGAAAAGCTTAATTAAAGAAAACACCATTTTGTTTATCATCATAGATAAAGATAAAGAAGTTCTGACGCAAAAACGCCAAGAAATGGCTACGCGTGAGCACCAACGAAATATTCAACTTAGAAAAGTGGTTTTCGAAAATATTTGCCAGGAAATTCTACCCGCTGTTAATCAAATTGATGCCAAATTTAACCAATTAAGCTCTTCACTCGGCGAGCCTAAAAATCCATTATTATCTGAAATTCAAAACCAACTGTTTTATATCAATAATTGGTTTAGAAATATCGAACTTATTAGTCAATTAGAAACTCAACAGATTGAGTTTAAAACACAAAAATTTGCTATTGGTCAGATGATTAACCAATATCTTAAACAAAATTTAGCACATTTAAATCGAAAAGGACTTTCGTTCTATTTTTATAACAACATTAATCCTGACTCATTAATTGAAAATAACCCGGATTATTTCCAGACTTTATTCCAATCAATTTGGGAATACTCAATAGAAACTACAGCCTTTGGTAAAATTACCGTTTCAATTGACTATATTGAAGAAAAAAGTGAAGTTTCTATTGATATAAAAGACAGCGGAATTGGGTTAACTCATATTGAACTGAATAACTTGCAAAGCCCATTCACAGGGAAAGCACAAAGTTCAAATCAATTTAAGCGTTCTGGCATGACCTTTTACCTCTGCAAATTATTAACGAAAAAAATGCAGGGAACATTTAGTATCAAGTCAAGTGATGCCATCGGTAGCCATTATCAAATTAAGCTCCCTGCGCAACCCCATATGCAAAGCCATGAATACCCTGCTCTGCTTGAAGATATGTATATTCGCTTGAATATTCAGAATATTGATACTCGTCGCATTGTTAAACAGACCTTATCGCATTATGGTGCAGAGTTTCTTGATATCGATGAGAGCTCACCACATAGCCACTGGGATCTCTTGATCGCCGACAATGATGACGTTTCCTTTAATAACATAATTAAAGTTAAGGGAAATCTATCTTCAATAAATTGTATTAACCCAAATTATATTGAAGTTAACTACAATTTCGCGGATGAACTTATCGATGCTATCTCATTATTGATAGAACAAGCGGATGAGACAGAAGATAATAATGAATCCAACCTATCTTCATCACTCGTTCTACGAGAAAATAACTCTCAGTCGAATAATTCTGTCGATAATATTATTTCAGGCTATCATTTAATTCTGTCGAAGAGCGATTATAAAGATTTGTTTATCTCAACAGTACCGATAGATATTAATAAACTGTATAATAGTGAAAGTGTTGCGAATTTAACCGAATTAAAAGACACTGCACATCGTTTAAAAGGAGTTTTTGCTATGCTTGAATTCCATTATCTTCATAAACTTTGTGAAGATTTGGAACATTACATAGCAGATGAAAACGGATTTGAAATAAAAAATTGCATTAGAGAACTGGATGTCTCAGTGAAAAGACTAATGCCAGAAGGTAACCAATAATATGAATAACCTAAATGTCATTGTTGCCGATGATCATCCTATTGTTCTTTTCGGTATCAGAAAGTCGCTTGAACAGATTGAATGGGTAAACATCGTCGGTGAATTTGAAGATTCTACTTCTTTAATTAATAACTTAGCGCGCCTGAATGCAGACGTTCTGGTTACTGATTTGTCTATGCCTGGCGATAAATACGGCGATGGTATTACATTAATTAAATACATTAAGCGTCACTACCCTGACTTATCGATTATTGTCCTCACCATGAACAATAATCCGGCAATCTTAAGCGCTATTCTTGAGCTTGATATTGAAGGTATCGTACTAAAACAAGGTGCGCCTGCTGACTTACCAAAAGCGCTAGCTGCCTTACAAAAAGGGAAGAAATTTACCCCTGAAAGCGTCAGTAAATTGCTTGAGAAAGTGAATGCGAGTGGATATGGCGATAAGCGTTTATCACCAAAAGAAAGTGAAGTGCTACGCTTATTTGCAGAAGGATTCTTAGTCACTGAGATTGCTAAAAAACTAAATCGCAGCATCAAAACCATTAGTAGCCAGAAAAAATCAGCGATGTTAAAGCTGGGTGTTGAAAATGATATCGCACTGCTGAATTACCTTTCATCAGTCAGTATCGACAATTCACCTTCTGAATAATCGTTTTTTGGTGCTAAAATAGAAGCCCGTTCAGGGCTTTTATTTTTTCTATTCAATATGTTAACTGTTTAATAAGTAATTCATTCATTAGGTTTAACATATTTCACCAACGACTCCCGTAGCACACTGATCGATGTAGGCTTCGAGAGACAATCATTCATACCCGCATCAAGACAACGCTGCTTCTCTTCTGCCATGGCATTTGCCGTTAACGCAACAATAGGTTGCCTAAAGCCTTGTTCTCGCAACGTGCGCGCCAATTGATAACCGTCCATATTGGGCATATTCACATCAGAAAGAACAATGTCCGCATGATTATGCTCAAGGAATTTCAACGCATCTAATCCATCAACTGCCGTGTTTGTCATAAAGCCAATGCTTGCCAGCTGCTCTGTCAATAGCATTCGATTTATAGGATGGTCATCAACAATTAAGACTTTAAACGTATTCAAATCTGCATCAGCATCTTCAAGGTCATGGTTCTCTAAACTCTCTTTAGCACCTTGAACCAACTTAACAATGATTTTATCAATCAACATTGGCAGCTTATCGAGCTGATAAGTGTTATAGAGCCAATTACTTGGTTGAGTTTCAAATAATTCACCTGAATATAAACTACTGAGTTTCAGCAAGTTTTTATTCTGTAAGGCAACACTTTCTTGGGTATCCGTAATCAATAAGTCATACGTCTCATTGATATCAATGGATGAGCCCGTCACCACATTAAAATGATGGTGTTCGAGCAATCTTACAAGAAAATCAATTAAGAATGCATTTTGGCCCGTCACGGCAACACGGTAATTTTTTCGATACTCAGGAATAACGGGGTCTAAATATTGCTGGCCATAGAGTGGAATGCGGATCGTAAAGGTACTTCCCAGCCCCGCTTGAGAATCCACACCAATATCACCATCCATCAAGTTGATGAGTTTCTCACAAATAGCGAGCCCTAACCCTGTCCCTTTGTGTCCATTATTTTGATCGTATACTTGGAAGAATGGGTCAAATAATTGCATAACCACTGCTGGGGTCATTCCAATCCCCGAATCCTTGACTTCAATTTTTAAATAATTTTCATCTTTCCAAACATGCAGCATCACAAAACCAGAGTCTGTGAACTTTATGCTGTTATTCACAATATTGGAGATAACTTGTTGTAGGCGAACTGGGTCGCTAAGCATCATGTCTGGAATGTTCGGCTCAATATAAGAGTAAAGCGACACTTGTTTTTTAGTTGCTAAAGGCACGTAGTTAGCAAGGACATAAGTAAATACATTGCGGCAATTGAATAATTTATTTTCTATTTTCAATTGTTTGGATTCAATTTTGGAGAAATCCAAAATATCACTGATAATCTGCAACAGCAGCGATGACGAGTTATCCATCGTAGAAACTAATCGAAGCGCTTTATCTGATAAATCATATCGTTGCAATAATTCAATATTACCGATGATCCCATAAAGTGGCGTTCTTAATTCATGGCTCACCGTGGCTAAGAACATCGATTTCGCTTGGTTCGCCTGATCCGCTGCATCTGCGACATCCTGCAATGATTTTTCCATCTGCACACGAATACTAATGTCGATCAATACGCAGATAGCCACATCTTCATTTTGATAACGTGAATTCACAAAACTAATTTGTAGATGGGTGCCATTCGTTGCAACAACATCAATATAGTTGCTAGATTTTTGACGAATAATCGTCAAAATTCGCTGTTTATCATCTTCACTCAGTAATCGGAAATAGTTATGTGCGAGCTCATTACTCAAAATATTGCCGCCATCACTTAGCCTTAGGATAATGATCCCAACAGGAGCTGATGCCACAATTTTATGGTTAAATTGTTCATGCTCTTCAAGACGAATCGCTGTATTGGCTGCTGGCTCCAACATTCGTCTTTCTAACAACCAAATTAAAAAGAAGATTAACGTACCAGATAAAATATTAATTAATATTGCGTAAATTATTGATGTTTTTAGGTTGCTGATTAAATACGATGTCTCAATTGAATAAATAACCGTTAGTTGCGAAGGTGCTAAGCGCTTCTTAAAAAACAGCTGAGTATAATCAGAGTTAAAACCGAAATAATTTATCTCTCCAGATGTCAGTAATGGTGAATTTTTAATATTCGAATCTGATGAAGTGTAGAGAACAGGTTGATTTGATGAGTTAATTAATGTGATTTCAACGGCTGGATTATTACGTAAATTAAACTGATTTAAGTTGATCGCTCGCTCAATCCCAATAAAACCAACAATTAAGCTTTTCTCATAAATAGGGATCATCAAATAGAGTTGACCATTTGATGGTTGAGAACTGTGGGTGATGGTATATAAATTGCGCTCCTGACCCTGCTGTCTTAACTGTTTGTAGATCCGCGCATTGTCATAGACCACTTTTTTTAGCGTATCAATATCAGAAACTGCAGCACGAATTGAATAATCCATCATGCAATAACTGCCTGTTCCAAAGACAAATACGTGATTTAAACCTTGGGGGACCGCAATGCTGTCTTTCCAGAAAATATTGAGTTGTTCAAAAGCAGAAAGATAATTCTGAGTTCGCTGCTTAAATACATCACAATCTGCCGACGGCATGAGTGGATATAGCGAGTATGACGTGGATGCGGGTAAAGTAATATCTTCTTGTTGAATACCCACTTTTTGTTGATGTTCTTCGTCTTTGAGTCGTTGCTGTTCCGTCATGGAATGAATAAGGCGAAGTGTAGCATTTGACTGCTGAATATAAACTTGCAGGTTTTCATAACCAGAATGGAATTGCTGGCGCAGATCAGATTTATGTTCATTGAACTGCATATAAAGGAAAAACAGAGTGATGAAAAGCCCCATTCCCCATAGCATAACGCCTAGGACACGAAAAAGATCTCTAGATAATCTGAGGGATGTTTTAAACGAGGGTAAATATCTCAATCCGTTACCTACAAGTACATTATCACTAATACTGAGTATACTCGATTAACTCGATGAAAAGCGACAACCAATAACTTCCATGTATATTGCTAGTGTAAAGATACAAAAACGGGCGGATAATCCGCCCGTTTCATTGATGAATGCTACTTACTCTTCGGTATCTGCATCAGTTTGTGCTTCACCGTCAACATCAATATCCTCTTCATCGGTATTGTCATCGTCTTCAGTTTCAGCAACACGTTGTAAACCAACTACTTTTTCATCTTCAGCAGTACGGATCAACGTCACACCTTGAGTATTACGCCCAACGACGCTAACTTCAGAAACGCGGGTACGAACCAGAGTCCCAGCATCCGTAATCATCATAATTTGGTCGGTATCCTCAACTTGGATAGCGCCAACAACTTGACCATTACGCTCGCTCACTTTAATAGAAATAACCCCTTGAGTTGCACGAGATTTTGTTGGGTATTCTGCTTCTTCAGTACGCTTACCGAAGCCGTTTTCAGTCACGGTCAGAATATGGCCTTCACCACGAGGAATAATTAAAGAAACAACTTTATCGTCGTCCATTAATTTAATACCGCGAACACCTGTCGCTGTACGTCCCATCGCACGAACCGCATCTTCTGCAAAGCGCACCACTTTACCTTGCGCAGAGAACAGCATGACTTCATTGCTACCGTTGGTTAAATCAACACCAATCAGCTCATCGCCTTCGTTCAAGTTCACGGCAATAATACCGGCACTTCTTGGGCGACTGAAATCTTGCAGAGGGGTTTTCTTCACGGTACCGCTCGCGGTCGCCATAAAGACATAATAGCCCTCTTCGTATTCACGCACTGGTAAAATCGCAGTGATACGTTCATCTTGCTCAAGTGGCAGTAAGTTCACAATTGGACGTCCACGAGCACCACGGCTAGCTTCAGGCAATTGATAGACTTTCATCCAATATAAGCGACCACGACTGGAGAAACACAAGATAGTATCGTGGGTATTCGCCACCAGCAGACGCTCAATAAAGTCTTCTTCTTTAATACGCGCTGCGGATTTACCTTTACCACCACGGCGTTGTGCTTCGTAGTCAGACAATGGCTGATACTTCACATAACCTTGGTGAGATAGCGTTACCACCACATCTTCTTGGTTGATCAAATCTTCAATATTGATATCTGCGGTATTTTCAGTGATCTCAGTACGACGCGGGTCGTTATAAGCATCACGAATCGCTTCTAACTCTTCACGAATAACTTCCATTAAACGCTCAGGGCTACGCAGAATAAACAGTAATTCTTCGATTTGTTTCAGAAGTTCACGGTACTCTTCCAGCAGTTTTTCATGCTCAAGACCGGTCAATTTCTGTAAACGCAGATCCAAAATTGCTTGTGCTTGCTGTTCAGTCAGGAAATATTGACCTTCATGAACACCATATTGTGGCTCTAACCACTCAGGACGCGCAGCATCATCACCCGCACGTTCCAGCATCGCAGCAACATTACCCAGAGCCCAAGAACGGGCAATCAGCCCAGCTTTTGCTTCAGCTGGTGTTGGTGCTTTACGGATCAATTCGATAATTGGGTCGATATTCGCCAGTGCCACCGCCAACGCTTCAAGGATGTGCGCACGGTCACGGGCTTTACGCAGTTCGAAAATAGTACGGCGTGTAACAACTTCACGACGATGGCGAACAAACGCAGCAATAATATCTTTCAGGTTCAAGATTTTTGGCTGACCCTGATGCAGTGCCACCATGTTGATACCGAAAGAAACTTGCAATTGCGTCAGTGAATACAGGTTATTTAGTACTACTTCGCCGACTGCATCGCGCTTAATTTCAATGACAATACGCATACCGTCTTTATCAGACTCATCACGCAGTGCACTGATACCTTCAACGCGTTTTTCTTTAACTAATTCCGCAATTTTTTCAATCAAGCGCGCTTTGTTCACTTGATACGGAATTTCGTTGACGATAATGGTTTCACGACCATTTTTCTCATCAACTTCGACCTCGGCACGTGCACGAATGTACACTTTACCGCGACCGGTACGGTACGCATCGATAATACCACGACGGCCATTGATAATAGCGGCAGTCGGGAAGTCTGGACCTGGGATGTGTTCCATCAAGCCTTCGATACTAATATCTTCGTCTTCTATATAAGCTAAGCAACCATTAATCACTTCCCCTAAGTTGTGCGGAGGAATGTTAGTGGCCATCCCGACAGCAATCCCTGAAGAACCATTGACCAAAAGGTTAGGTATCTTCGTTGGCATCACTTCTGGGATTTGCTCTGTACCATCATAGTTAGGAACAAAGTCTACGGTTTCTTTTTCTAAATCAGCCAGCATTTCATGGGCAATTTTCGCCATACGGATTTCCGTATAACGCATTGCAGCGGCGGAGTCTCCGTCAACTGAACCAAAGTTCCCCTGACCATCTACCAGCATGTAGCGCATAGAGAAAGGCTGCGCGAGACGAACGATGGTCTCATAAACGGCGCTGTCTCCATGTGGATGGTATTTACCGATGACGTCCCCAACGATACGGGCAGACTTTTTATAGGGTTTATTCCAATCATTTCCCAGTACATTCATCGCAAATAACACTCGGCGGTGTACTGGCTTCAGCCCATCTCGAACATCTGGAAGTGCACGGCCGACGATAACGGACATTGCATAATCCAAATAGGAACTTTTCAGTTCTTCTTCGATATTGACTGGGGTGATTTCTCTGGCAATCTCGCTCATGGAACCACTGTCCCTCATAACTTCAGATTCAAAGAGTAAACTATACCACAACTCCCTTATTTAATTAAGAGATAAGAGAAGTGAGTATTTGTCTTTCAAGCTATGTATAATAGCGGAAAAATGCGCTTATGTGTCCGAATCTTGTAGATTTTCAAGCAATAGTCTCTCAAGGATTTTCATATTTGGCTCATAATCCCAATAAATTAACTCACGGGCGACTATCGTCCCATTACGAATTCCAACCTGTTTTTGCATTTTGCAAAATAAATATAGTCCAATAGGTAAAAATAAGTAATGCGAGGATAGAAATAGATATAGGAGTTCCTCAGATGAATGATACCCAAGACCAAACGTACCTAAACGTCGACAAACAAGAAATTGAAAAGTTTGAATCGATAGCATCACGTTGGTGGGATCTTGAAGGCGAGTTTGCCCCATTACACCGCATTAATCCGCTGCGTTTAGGCTACATCATGCAACGTGTAGACGGCATTTTTGGTAAGAAAATCCTCGACGTTGGCTGCGGTGGCGGTATTTTATCTGAAAGCATGGCGCGCGAAGGTGCGGATGTCACGGGTTTAGATATGGGCGCAGACCCGTTAATGGTCGCTCGTCTACACTCTCTGGAATCGGGCATTCCTGTGGAATACGTCCAAGAAACCGTCGAACAGCATGCAGATAAACACCCTCAGAGCTACGATATCGTCACTTGCATGGAAATGCTTGAGCACGTTCCAGACCCAGAGTCTGTGGTAAGAGCCTGCGCGAAATTAGTTAAACCTGGCGGACATGTTATTTTTTCCACCATTAATCGCAACAGAAAAGCATGGCTAATGGCTGTCGTGGCAGCGGAATATGTGATGAAAATGGTTCCAAAAGGCACGCATGATGCTAATAAGTTTATCCGCCCATCCGAATTAATTAGCTGGGTCGATAAAACGCAATTAAAAGAACAACATATGATGGGACTGCATTATAATCCAATCACCGATAAATTTTGGTTAGGTCCTAACGTTGATGTGAACTATATGCTGCATACGATCAGCGAATAAATAGCAAGCGGTACGTTTAAGAAAACAGCAAACGGTCTCAACTTTACAAAATAATTTTTAGGTTAATGTCGGTAAGTCAATTTTTGGCAACTCCACTTCTCATGCTGCTTACCGACATGATCAATTTTTCTTATCCAGTTGTTATCCACAAAAACTATCAGATTTGTACACTTGATAAAATCGCACATTAACATTATCTTGTTATTAGATTCTTAACAAACTACTACATATAGTGGTCATCACAAATATAATATACAAGTCTCATGATTGTTCATCATGAGCTTTTTTACGTTTGGGAGACTCTATTTTGTAACTCAACCAAGGTGTACTTGCTCATGAACCAGAGTCTGTTAGTCACAAAACGTGATGGACATAAAGAACGCATTGACCTCGACAAAATCCATAAAGTTATTACATGGGCGGCGGAAGGTCTTAGTAACGTATCAGTTTCACAGGTGGAGTTACGTTCTCAGATTCAGTTTTATGATGGGATCAGAACTTCTGATATTCACGAAACGATGATTAAAGCCGCTGCTGACTTAATCACCGGTGAAACACCAGATTACCAATATCTTGCTGCACGTTTAGCGATTTTTAACCTGCGCAAAAAAGCCTATGGCCAGTTTGAGCCACCAAAATTATATGCCCACGTAAAACATCTGGTTGAGATGGGTAAATATGATAAGCATTTGCTGGAAGACTACACCGAAGCAGATTTCGAGCAAATGGATGGTTTTATTGACCATTGGCGTGATATGAATTTCTCCTACGCCGCTGTTAAACAGTTGGAAGGGAAATATTTAGTTCAAAACCGTGTCACCGGTGAAATCTACGAAAGCGCCCAGTTTTTGTATATTCTGGTTGCTGCATGCTTGTTCTCTCATTATCCACAAGCAACCCGTTTAGATTACATCCGCCGCTTCTATGACGCGGTATCAACATTCAAAATTTCTTTACCTACGCCAATTATGGCGGGGGTACGTACACCTACACGTCAATTCAGCTCATGTGTTCTGATTGAATGCGGTGACAGCCTTGATTCTATCAACGCAACCTCAAGTGCTATCGTGAAATATGTCTCTCAGCGTGCCGGTATCGGTATCAACGCGGGTCGCATCCGTGCACTGGGTAGCCCAATCCGTGGTGGCGAAGCATTCCACACTGGCTGTATCCCATTCTATAAGCATTTCCAAACTGCGGTAAAATCTTGCTCTCAAGGTGGCGTACGTGGTGGTGCAGCAACTCTGTTCTACCCTATCTGGCACTTAGAAGTAGAAAGTTTATTAGTGCTGAAAAACAACCGTGGTGTTGAAGGGAACCGTGTTCGCCATATGGACTACGGTGTACAGCTCAACAAATTAATGTACGAACGCCTGATCAAAAACCAAGATATCACTCTATTCAGCCCGTCTGATGTTCCGGGCTTGTACGATGCATTCTTCGCGGATCAAGACGAGTTCGAACGCCTATATGTGCAATATGAGCAAGATGAGAAAATCCGTAAATCCAGCGTGAAAGCGGTTGAATTATTCTCATTGATGATGCAAGAACGCGCATCTACAGGTCGTATCTATATTCAAAACGTTGACCACTGCAACACCCACAGCCCATTTGACCCGCAGGTTGCCCCTGTTCGTCAATCCAACCTGTGTCTGGAAATTGCACTGCCAACTAAACCATTAAATAACGTCAATGACGAAAATGGTGAAATTGCCCTGTGTACGCTGTCAGCGTTTAACTTAGGCGCCATTGAAAGCCTCGATGAATTAGAAGAGTTAGCTATCTTAGCGGTTCGTGCATTAGACGCACTGTTAGACTACCAAGATTACCCAATCCCTGCGGCGAAGAAAGGCTCTATGGGTCGTCGTACTCTGGGTATTGGTGTGATTAACTACGCTTACTACTTAGCGAAGCACGGTGTTCGTTACTCCGATGGTAGCGCCAACAACCTGACGCACAAAACATTCGAAGCGATTCAATATTACTTGCTGAAAGCCTCAAATGAATTAGCGAAAGAGCAAGGTGCTTGCCCGTGGTTCAATGAAACCACTTATGCGCAAGGCGTGTTACCTATCGATACTTACAAACGTGAGCTCGATAAATTAACTGACGAACCACTGCATTATGATTGGGAAGCGCTGCGCCAAGAGATCAAACAGTACGGTCTGCGTAACTCAACGCTGTCTGCATTAATGCCATCAGAGACCTCGTCTCAGATATCTAACGCGACCAATGGTATCGAACCACCACGTGGTTATATCAGCATTAAAGCATCAAAAGACGGTATCCTGCGCCAAGTGGTGCCAGATTACGAAAACCTGAAAGGTGCTTACGAGCTATTATGGCAAATGCCTTCCAATAGCGGCTATTTGCAGTTAGTTGGGATCATGCAGAAGTTTATCGACCAGTCGATTTCTTCTAACACAAACTATGACCCAACCCGTTTCCCGAATGGCAAAGTGCCAATGAATCAACTGTTAAAAGATTTATTGTTAGCCTACAAGTTTGGTGTGAAAACACTTTACTACCACAACACCCGCGACGGTGCTGAAGATGTTCAGGGGGATCTGGAAGAGGTTGTTGAAACCGCAGATTCTGATTGTGAAGGCGGGGCTTGTAAAATTTAATAGGGATGGTTATGTCACATTCATACACGATTTTTTCTCAGAAAAAAAATAACCAGCTGCTGGAGCCGATGTTTTTCGGCCAGCCTGTGAACGTTGCCCGTTTTGATCAGCAAAAATATCCTATTTTTGAAAAACTGATTGAAAAGCAACTCTCATTCTTCTGGCGTCCAGAAGAAGTTGACGTGGCGCGCGACCGTATTGACTATAATGCGCTGCCAGATCATGAGAAACACATTTTTATCAGTAACCTGAAATACCAAACGCTGCTCGACTCTATTCAGGGTCGCAGCCCTAACGTGGCATTTTTGCCACTGATTTCAATCCCAGAATTAGAAACTTGGGTTGAAACTTGGTCATTCTCAGAAACAATTCACTCACGTTCATACACCCATATTATTCGTAATATCGTGAATGACCCGGCGATTATCTTCGATGATATCGTTGAAAATGAAGAAATTCTCAAGCGTGCAAAAGATATTTCTGAGTACTACGACACGCTGATCGAAATGACCAACTATTACCATATGTTTGGTGAAGGGACACATACGCTGGGTGGTAAACAAGTCACCGTTTCACTGCGCGCACTGAAAAAGCAGCTTTATTTATGCCTAATGAGCGTTAACGCCCTTGAAGCAATTCGTTTCTACGTCAGCTTCGCGTGCTCTTTCGCCTTTGCTGAGCGCGAATTAATGGAAGGTAACGCAAAAATCATCAAGCTGATTGCTCGCGATGAAGCGCTGCACTTAACGGGAACTCAGCATATGCTGAACCTGTTACGCTCAGGTCAAGACGATCCTGAAATGGCAGAGATTGCCGCTGAGTGTGAAGATGAATGCTATCGCCTGTTTGTGGATGCGGCAGAACAAGAAAAAGAGTGGGCTGAATATCTGTTCAGCGAAGGCTCTATGATTGGTCTGAACAAAGATATTCTGTGCCAATATGTGGAATATATTACCAACATTCGTATGCAAGCAGTTGGCCTGAAATTACCATTTGAAGCGCGTTCTAACCCTATTCCATGGATCAATGCATGGTTAGTGTCTGACAACGTTCAAGTGGCGCCACAAGAAGTCGAAGTCAGCTCTTATTTAGTCGGTCAGATTGACGCTGAAGTTAACACCGATGATTTGAGTGATTTCGAACTGTAATTATGGCAAGTCATAAAATCACCCTGCGTCTTACGCAGGGTGTTCAAGTCCCCTACCACACGGATGTTCACACCAGTTTATTGGATGCCCTTGAAGATAGCCGAGTGCCTGTCGAGTACCAATGTCGAGAAGGCTACTGTGGCTCATGCCGCGTAACATTATTAAAGGGAAAGGTTGGATACAAACGTAAACCGCTCGCTTTTGTTCAAGAGGGTGAAATTCTGCCCTGCTGTTGTCACCCGCTATCCGATATTGAAATCGAGTAGCCGCGCTAGTAATACGGTATTACTAACAATAAAAAGCGATTGCTTTGATGACTCGAGCAATCGCTTTTTGCTTATAAACTTTTTGCTTATAAAATCATACCTAAAATAATGCGAGTTACCAGTAAGCAGCTAACCCCCTGCAATTTGAAGTATGACGGGTATTTTTATAGATAACCGTACATCGCAGCAAAAATCCAGCCAAACACACAGGATACACCCACCCCAATTAAACCAGGCAAGATAAAGCTGTGGTTGATAACAAACTTACCAATACGTGTAGTACCAGAACGGTCAAACTGAATAGCCGCAAGGTCACTTGGATAAGTTGGCAGGATATAGTAACCGTAACACGCTGGTGCAGAAGCGATAATGTATGCAGGATCAACACCAATACCCAGAGCGATTGGCACCACCGCTGCTAATGCCGCTGCTTGTGAGTTAACAAACTTGGATACCAACAGCAAAATCACCGCATACGCCCAAGGGAAATCTTTGACTAGTGAACCTAAAGTGCCTTTGATTTCATCCATATGGGCACCGAACATGGTTTCTGCCATCCACGCGATACCATATACCGCCACGATAGCAATCATCCCTGACCGGAACACTTCGTTTTTAGAAATCTGTCCTGGATTGGTTTTACAAATGATAATAATCAGCGCACCCGCTAATAACATAAACATCTGGATCACTAACACCATCGATAACGGCTTACCGTTAATTAATGGTCTGAGCTCAGAAAATGCACCCAGTAATGCCACCACCACGATGGATGCTAAGAAAATCCACATCGCCACCCAGTTAATTTTTGGCAATTTTTTATCTAACAGCGTAACGCTATCACCATAAACATAGTCATGGTTTTCAGGTACAGAGATAAATTCTTGGAATACCGGGTCTTTATCCAGATCTTTACCACGGAACCAGCTAAAGATACCTATCGCTAAGATACCGATTAAGGTTGATGGGATGGTGATTGCCAGTAAATCTAAAAATTCTAGTGATTTACCGTTGATGGACACGCCATTTAACATTGCGACTAAAGAAACAACTGCCACGGAAACAGGGCTGGCAATAATCCCCATTTGCGCCCCAATACTACTCGCCGCCATTGGTCTTTCAGGACGAATATTATTCTTGATCGCCGCATCGTAAATGATTGGCAAAATGGTATATACCACATGCCCGGTACCACACAAAATGGTTAAAATACAGGTAACGAAAGGTGCAACAATAGAGATGTATTTTGGATTTTTACGCAGTAAACGTTCTGCGATTTGTAGCATAACGTCCAAACCGCCTGATGCTTGTAAGGTTGCTGATGCTGCAACAACAGCAATGATAACAAGCATAACGTCTACAGGCGGTTTTCCTGGAGGTAAACCAAAGCCAAAGACAAGTATAACTAGGCCAACACCGCCTAGCAGCCCGAGCGCCATACCCCCTTTTCTTGCTCCGTAGAACAAGCAGACAAGAATAATGGCAAGTTGAATCATAAAGTCCATAGGTCCATCCTTTATTTATAGGTTTCCCTTATTATCCAGATGGTCTTAACGTATTAATTTGATTTATATTAATTTAAAAAACAATATTGTTTTATTTTCATTCCTAATATTTTGGTCCCATCACAAAATTCCCCTTTAGTTGCTGCCATAATACTCAGTTAAATAATATAATGAGTAAAATCAATCTTATAAACCCCATTTTTTAACATTTAACCCTCATCAAGTTTCACTTCTTATTTTCATTCTTAACAAAAATTCACCCTTAGCGAGCAAGTTGTTACTTGCCCATACATTAATAGAATTTTTGACTTATTTAGGCTGTAAATATTTATTTACACACACTGTAATTCAGATTTGACAGAATAATCGCAATCGCATAATCTGCTTAAATTATTAATAACCCGAATTCAATTAGAGGAATTTGTGAAGAATCGTACCCTTGGCAGTATTTTGATCGTGGCAGGAACAACAATTGGTGCAGGAATGCTAGCAATGCCGCTAGCGGCAGCAGGTGTTGGCTTCACTGGAATAGTATGTTTGTTAATTGGTTTATGGATGTTAATGAGTTATACCTCATTACTACTAGTCGAGGTATATCAACATAATCCTGCCAATATGGGGCTCGGTAGTGTTGCGAAAAAGTACCTCGGTCCTGTCGGTCAAATTGTCACTGGTTTGAGTATGTTATTACTGATGTATGCTCTGACAACTGCCTATATTGGCGGGGCTGGAGTGCTTATCTCTGATAGCCTATCTTCTTGGTGGGGGATTACGGTTTCGACTCAAACAGCCATTATTATGTTCACCATTGTTGGCGGGGCTGTCGTCTGTGTGGGTACACACTCTGTTGATTTTATTAACCGTATTCTTTTTACCGCTAAAACTATCTTCTTAGTAATTATGCTTGCCGTTATGATGCCTCATGCCGAGGCGGTTAACCTAAGCACCATGCCGCTGGAAAAAGGTCTTATATTCGCTGCTGTTCCCGTGATTTTTACCTCTTTTGGGTTCCACGGAAGCGTACCTAGTTTAGTCAATTACATGAATGGTGATGTACGCAAGCTGCGTATCATTTTCATTACAGGGAGTGCAATTCCTCTGGTTGCCTACATTTTATGGCAAATTGCGACTCTCGGCGCTATCCCATCCAATACATTTATGGGGATCCTTGCCCAGTCTTCAGGTTTAAATGGGTTATTAACCGCAATCCGTGATGTGGTTGCTACCCCACGCGTGAATATGGCGGTTGCCCTGTTTATGGATTTAGCGTTAGCAACTTCGTTCTTAGGTGTGGCTTTAGGTTTGTTTGATTACCTTGCAGACTTATTTAAGCGTAGTAATGATTTTATTGGTCGCGCACAAACCACGCTGCTGACCTTCGTACCACCGTTACTCGCCGCGTTGTTCTTCAGTAGTTTTGTCCAAGCACTGACCTATGCCGCTGTCGCATTATCAGTCCTCGCATTAATCATACCGGCACTGTTAACCATGCGCGTACGCAAGTTAGAAGCAAATGGCATTTACCGCGTCAAAGGCGGCACACCAATCCTCACTTTAGTCCTGCTGTGCGGTATTGCGGTCATCGCCATCCAATTCGCCATCGTCGCCGGCTTCCTACCAAACGTAGGTTAATCCCTAGAGTTTCATTCATAAAAAAACACCCCAATTTGGGGTGTTTTTCTTGGCATTTTTTGATGTTTTTTTGAAAAACTATCACTGCCATTTTTCAACTCATAATGAGCACTAGCATTATTCTCTAAATAGTTTGAATTGTGGCTAGGCGGCAAACGAGGATATCTTGGGGAGCATACATGAGTATGTGACCCGAGTATCCGAGTGCAGCCAACAACGCCACAAATCAAAATATGACGAGAATATTAGAAGGATAGGCCGGCGCCCACATACCATCCATCTGCCAACTTCTCATTACGATCATCATGCGCGCCTTTCATCTCAATCAGACGATAACCCGCATCAACCGACAGCGGTTTAAACACGGTATAGCGCGCACCTGCTTTCGCTTCCATGTAGGATTTGCTGCCTGAAGTCAGTGATTCTGGTGCGCCATACGCTTCACCGTAGAAACTTAATGATGGCAGTGCTTGCCAGCTTAAGCCACCACCTAATGCTGCCGCTGCACCGTTAGAGCCATCTTCAGGAGATAAATACAATGCTTTACCACCTACATAGGCATTAAATGGTCCTAATGGCAGACCGAAAGTTGCGCCTAAGCTACCTAACTCGCCATTATGATCGCTACGAGCCCAAGAGCCATTAAATGCTAAACCTGAACCTTGAGTTCCTAAACCAGCACTTAATTCTGTAAAATGTTCACCCGCGCTGAAATCAGCAGAAATTGCTTGGGCAGCACCCATATAAAATGCAGAGGTCGCTGCAACAGCTAAAAGAACTTTGCGCATTATCATTTCCTTTATTATTAAAAATTAAAGTATCGTGACGATGTTACGTGATTTAGTGCACGTACTCAGTCTTTTTTGCTTAAATTTACGTTAGAACACCGTTTAACGCACAATAAGTGAAATTCATCAGTGGTTTACTTCAATTAATTCTTCATTTTCTGACTAAACTTCTTACTATGATTACAGTGATTGGTCAGAGCGATTAGATAATTAATTCTTTGCTTATTATACTGTTCATCAAGTTTATTATAGAGATGAAGTGATATTCTACAAATATTCATCCAGTTAGTTACTTTTGTGTAGTCTATAAATCTAATAGCTTGGGAGTATTGTGATGAAAAAAAGAGGTTTAACTACCGCTTCAGGCGCACCTGTTGTGGATAACAATAACGTGATGACTGCGGGCAAACGTGGCCCGATGCTGTTGCAAGATGTTTGGTTTTTGGAAAAGCTCGCCCACTTCGATCGTGAAGTGATCCCAGAGCGCCGTATGCACGCTAAAGGTTCAGGGGCATTCGGTACTTTCACTGTCACCCATGACATTACCCGCTATACCCGCGCAAAATTATTCAGTGAAATTGGCAAGAAAACTGATTTATTTGTTCGCTTCTCCACCGTAGCCGGTGAACGTGGTGCAGCTGATGCCGAGCGCGATATTCGTGGTTTTGCGATGAAGTTTTATACCGAAGAAGGCAACTGGGATATGGTGGGTAACAACACTCCTGTATTCTATCTGCGTGATCCACTGAAATTTCCTGACTTAAACCACGTTGTCAAACGCTGTCCTTACACCAATATGCGTAGCGCTGCCTATAAATGGGATTTCTTCTCCCACTTACCTGAAGCACTTCATCAATTAACCATTGATGTCAGCGACCGCGGCTTACCAAAAAGTTATCGCTTTATGCACGGTTTTGGTAGCCATACCTATAGCTTTATCAATGCGAATAACGAACGTTTTTGGGTGAAATTCCACTTCCGTAGCCAGCAAGGTATCGAAAACCTTATGGATGACGAAGCAGAAGCACTGATTGGTAAAGATCGTGAAAGCTCTCAACGTGACCTGTTCGATGCTATCCAACGTAAAGAGTACCCTCGCTGGAACTTACAGATTCAGATCATGCCAGAAAAAGAGGCGTCAACCGTCCCTTATAACCCATTTGATCTAACCAAAGTGTGGCCACACAAAGATTATCCATTGATTGATGTGGGCTATTTTGAACTGAACCGCAACCCAGATAACTATTTTTCGGATGTGGAACAAGCGGCATTTAGCCCAGCGAATATCGTTCCGGGCATTGGATTCTCTCCAGACAAAATGCTGCAAGGTCGTTTGTTCTCTTATGGGGATACTCAGCGTTACCGTTTAGGTATTAACCACTATCAAATTCCGGTGAATGCCCCACGCTGCCCATTCCACAATTATCATCGTGATGGTGCAATGCGCATTGATGGCAATAGCAGCAATACCGTAACCTATGAGCCAAACAGCGCAGGGATGTTCCAAGAACAACCGGACTATAGCGAACCACCATTATCCATCGAAGGTGCGGCTGATCACTGGAATCACCGTGAAGATGAAGATTACTTCAGCCAGCCTCGTGCGCTTTATGAATTGCTGGACGATGCCGAACATCAACGTATGTTCCAACGTTTAGCGGGTGAGTTAATTGAAGCGTCAGAAGAGACACAAAAACGTCAAATCGAGTTGTTTAAGAAAGTGCACCCAGAATACGGTGCTGGTGTTGAAAAAGCGTTGAATACGCTGAAATAAACAAGCATTTCCTGTTATGACCAAGCGCTAGAGCTTTCTAGCGCTTTTATCTATTCCTTAATTCATTCCGCGTTTAGTTCATCACTATCTTTGTGTTAACACCCATCGCTTCACCTGCTGGCGAGAGACTTTAATCCCTCCCGCTTTCAATTCAGGCTCTAGACGATAAAACGCCATTGGGAATTGATACGGAGCTAATTTATCTTTTAGCCAATCCGCCAACATGTTCAAATTCATTGATTTATCAACGTCAATCACTGCCACTGGGCGCTGTCCAAATTGCACATCATCAACAGGAACAATAAAGCTTTGGTGCACACCAGGATGAGCATTGATCACCGCTTCAATATCTTCAGGCTGCACACACTCCCCACCACTAATGAATAGATTATCCAAACGACCTAAAACCTGATATTCACCCTCAATAAAGGCGCCTTTATCATTGGTTTTAAACCATCCATCCACTAAATTTAAAGGATGTAATTGACCATCAAACCAATACCCTAAGGATTGGCTGTCCGACTGAATTTGAATTTCATCATCCACCAGCCGTACTTGTTTACCCGCTAATGGAAGCCCTACGCCTTTCTTACCATCTGTACGTTTGGCACATACGGTTGACGCCATTTCTGTCATCCCATAACCACTCCAACATACAATACCGCGCTGCTCGGCTAGCTCCGTTAAACTGGTTGGGATCATGGCGCCACCCAACAAGACTTCTTTCAACGAAAGAGTTAATGGCATCTCGTCATTCAGTAACCGCCATAGCTGAGTCGGCACTAATGAAGCATGGGTAACACCCTGTAATGCTTCGGGCAATGGTGTAGAACGAATGGCGAGTTTTGCGCCGCTCAGTAACCAGCGCCATACAATCCCTTGCCCTGAAACGTGAAATAATGGCAATGAAAGTAGCCAGCAATCATCTTGCTGATAATTCATGGCATCCAGCACACCTGCCGCACTGTTTAAATGAGCCGAAATACTGTGTACTGCTGCTTTAGGTAAGCCCGTTGAACCTGAAGTTAAAATTAACGTTGCAGGTTGCTCAGCAATTTTCTGAAAGCTTACCGAAGGGAAATCATCATATTCAATAAAATGATAATAAAGCTGGTGGTCCAAATGACGATAATTCGCGAGCGCGTTTTGTTCATCGGTAAAATCAATCACTGCGCTAATATCAAGATGCGGCAGTAATTCATCTAATAACCGTTCAGGAAGGCGAGGATTGAGAGGCAAAACTTTAGCCCCACAAGCTAGCAACGCCAATTGGCTAAGTAGCAGTTCAACGGAGTTTTTACCGCGCAAAGCGACACATTGCCCTTCTTGCACGCCTTGCATCGCAAAGTAAGTGACTAAATCGGCAATTTGCTGATTTAATGCCGCCCACGTTACCGCATCAGTATCCGTAAAAAGTGCAATGTTATTTGGTTGAAGACTGGCCCAATGCTTCCAAGGCCAGTCGGTAAAGCGGCTAGACGATGATGCTAACTCTGCCATACAACTGTCAGCTCATCTAACTGTTGAACAGGAATTTGGCATTGTGGCCAAGGTCTCACTAATTGAGATTGGATCAGTGAAACCGTATCTAAACCTGGAATGGTATTCGGTGTTAGCCAATTTGCGACCCGCGCCAATTGGGTTAAACCAAAGCTGCTTTCGATAGAAGAACTAATCACAGCCTGCATCCCTAACTGATGAGCCTGCTCCACCAAACTACGACAATAACTCAAGCTTCCCGTTAAGGTCGGTTTAATGATAATCGCCGCCACACCCGGTTGTGCTTCAACTTTGAAACCTTCTTCACGCACACTTTCATCCCATGCGATGGCGATGCCAGTCTCCGCAGAAAATTGCAAAGACTCCTCACGGGTTTTGCATGGCTCTTCAAGGAACGCAATTCGTGCACGGTAATCTGGATTCACATATTTAGCGAAACCATCTGCTTTTGCTCGAGTCCAGCTGCGGTTAGCATCTAAGCGCAGTTTTAGCTCAGGCACCGCTTCCAATAATAAGTTTGCCACCATGCCATCACGCACAGCTTCATAAAGCCCCACTTTCACTTTGGCGACTTTTTCCCCTTCCATGGCATCGAGGCTTAGGATCAGGTCATCAGGGTCACCGCTGCATAATGGCGCTTTACGATAATCCGCTTGTTGCGGAAGCTCACCGGTCAGCTCTGCTAATGCACAGCTACAGCCAAAGGCAACTGAAGGTAAATGGCTTGGCGTCATTGTGCCTTCATTCACCCATTCATTTAGCCATGCGATGGTGTCGGCTGTTGCTTCTTCCAACGTTTCACGGCTAAATTCTGGCAGAGGTGAAATTTCCCCCCAGCCTTCGCTATCCCCATCTTGTAAACAAACTAAAAGCCCATCACGGGTTTTCAATCGTTGATAGCGAAGGATAACGCCTGCCTCCATCGGCAGGCTGAACGAGTAAAGTTTGGCTTTTCTCATTATGGATTACGCTTATATTTAGAGAAATCTGGCGCACGTTTTTCGTTGAATGCGTTACGCCCTTCTTGACCTTCGTCGGTCATATAGAACAGCATCGTTGCGTTACCCGCTAACTCTTGCAGACCCGCTTGACCATCACAGTCAGCGTTCAGTGCCGCTTTCAAGCAACGTAATGCCATTGGGCTGTTTTCCAGCATTTCACGGCACCAGCGCACAGTCTCTTTTTCTAAGTCAGCATAAGGTACAACGGTGTTGACCAGACCCATGTCTAACGCTTCTTGCGCATTGTACTGACGGCACAGGAACCAAATTTCGCGGGCTTTCTTTTGACCGACGATACGAGCCATGTATGATGCGCCCCAACCGCCATCAAACGAA
The DNA here is from genome assembly GCF_012272845.1 of Providencia sp. JUb39. Lineage (NCBI taxonomy): Bacteria > Pseudomonadati > Pseudomonadota > Gammaproteobacteria > Enterobacterales > Morganellaceae > Providencia > Providencia sp. JUb39. Next base: position 2,588,477 of record NZ_JAAWXD020000001.1, read on the forward strand.
CCAACTTTAGGACCCGTTTGACCGAAAATCGCGTTATCGGCTGCGATGGTTAAGTCACACATCATATGTAAAACGTGACCGCCACCGATGGAGAAACCGGCAACCATTGCAACGACAGGTTTTGGACAGGTGCGAATTTGACGTTGGAAATCCAATACGTTCAGATGGTGCGTACCGCTTTCATCGCGATACCCGCCGTAGTCACCACGAATTTTCTGGTCACCACCCGCACAGAACGCTTTTTCGCCTTCACCCGTTAGGATGATAGTCCCGATATGGTCGTCATAACGCGCGTCTGATAATGCTTGGATCATCTCTTTCACGGTTTGCGGACGGAATGCATTGCGCACTTCAGGGCGGTTAATGGTAATTTTAGCAATCCCTTCAGGGGATTTGTGATATCGAATATCGTCAAAACCAGCTGAGCAATCTTGCCACTCAATCGGTGCGTACAGTTTTTCTTCGCTTGGATAAATCATTATCAAGTTCCTTTAACCACAGTGTGATAAAAAATAGTGAAGTGCAGCTGCATAATGTTGGGGATTTTCCCGATGCGCATTATGCCCTGCATTCTCAATTAGCGTAAACGGCAATGCATATTGTTGCGAAACGCCTCGAAATTTTTGGTCTTTCTCACCGCAAAAATAGCAGTAAGGGACCGATAATTGCTTTAATGACTCAGCTAAAAATGGTTGTTTGGATAGCGACGTATTTTCTAGCATATCGGCAACGGCCAATGGGTTATTTTGACCTCGGAGTGCTACCAATTTTTCACGTTGAGCCGATGTAAGGTCGGCAAAAACCGCTTGTTGATACCAGTCATTCAAAACCTGTTCGATTGGCTGATGTCGAAAACGTTCTGCCCAGCGATGGTCGTTATCAGCTCTCGCAATACGTTCTTGTTCACTCTGTAAACCAACGTTGCCCCCTTCAATCACCAACCCTTGTAGCCCTTGATGAGTGCTAAAGCAGGCAAAGTGCATCGCTAAGCGGGCGCCGAGCGAATAGCCAATCAACACATATTGCGAAACAGAGTAACGCGCCAACAACTGAGTCAATTGCGTATCAAAATCCACAAAACCTTGGCAGCCGATATTGCGTGAATCACCATGCCCCGGCAAATCGACCACTAAGCGCGGATAATTGGGGCAAGCCTCAACAATCGATGACCAATCATCGTGACTCCCTAATAAGCCATGAAGGAAAACTAGCCACGGTGTTTTTTTGCCGTTGGCAGGTTGTTCCTGACTCGGATAATAGTGCGCTGCTAGCACGGTAAACTTTCCACGTCTTGCAGTAATTGTTTTAGTGTTCGAGCACCTTCATCCCCATCAACCACTAACTCAATCAGCAGTGTACCGCGTTGCTTGAACCAGAATTCTTGCACTGTCTCTTTTAAGCTCGACCAATCTGTTGGCGCGCAGTATTGCAGACCAAACATCATCGCCGCACCTTCAAAGCTTACATTTTGTGGCATGCAATAATAGTTTTGGCGAGCTTCTGGGGAGGTTGGCAGCATCGAGAAAATTTGCCCGCCATTATTGTTCACAATAATCAACACACTAGGAGCAGAAGGTTCGCGCAACAATGCCAAACTATTCAAGTCATACAATGCGGAGATATCCCCGACGATACCCAGAGTCGGCTTCGCCGTTGCTCTTTGTACCCCTGCCATCGTCGAGATCAAACCATCAATACCACTGGCGCCACGGTTACTAAATACAGGGTAACCCGCAGGCAATTGCGCTAGTGCATCAATTAAACGCACAATTAAGCTATTCCCCACGAAAAGTTGTCCGTGAGGTGGAAGAAGCTCAGGAAGTTGATGCGCTACCGCAGCCTCGGAAAATTGGTTTTGCAGCTGGGCTTGAACATGTTGCAACGTGCGTCTTGTCAAATCCGTTAAGCCTTCGCACCATGCACCACGCGGTTGAGCAGGATGTTGCTCTACCCACCCTTTTACGCTGCAAGTTAGTTTGCGACCTTGATGGTTAGCAGGATCTAAGCGCCCGGGGATAGTATCAATTATCCAATACTCTTGAGGATGACATTGGCTTTGCCACTGTAATGCGCGTTTTCCCGTTAAGCTTGAACCAAACTGAACCACTAATTCAGCTTCATCTAACCAGGCTTTAGCGTTCGGGTGTTGTAACCATAAATCAGCACATGGATAAGGTTGTCCAGTCTGAGAGAGCACATCACCGATAACTGGCCAGCCCAGTTCTGCCGCCCATTTTGCAACAAGCTCCCCATCACTGCTGCTCATACGCCCTGCGATCACGACCCCTTTTTTCTGACGCCAGAAATACCAGTCAGCCACTAATGCGACAGTATGGGTTAGAGGTTCGCTTAGCCATGGGTGAGACGATTGCCACCAATCACCTAAACTGGCTTGCCACTCAGTTTCCCCTTCAGTTTCACCATACAGAGGTTCAGCAAAAGGACAGTTCACATGGAATGCCCCATGACGCAGCTGATTCATCCCGTTATCTAGCGCAGAAACCAGCCACTTCGCTGAAATATCGCGCGTGGGTCTTGGTAGCATTAAACTTTCGAACGGATGGCTAGCAAAAATATGGGTTTGGCGGATAGCCTGATTGGCACCGCAGTCAATTAATTCTGGCGGTCTGTCTGCCGTGAGGAAAATGACTTTCTCCCCCGTTAATCCAGCTTCTATCAGTGAGGGATAAAGGTTAGCGACTGCCGTCCCTGAGGTGACAATCACGCCAACAGGTTCTCCACTCGCTTTCGCAAGCCCAAGAGCAAGATGACCTAATCCGCGCTCATCAAAGTGCGTATGGCAATGAAGTTTTGCATTATTCACAGCGGCTAACGTTAACGGCGTGGAGCGAGAGCCGGGAGCTATGCAGATATTTTTCATTCCGTGACGGGCTAGCGCCTCAATAATTACCTCAGCCCAACGGAGATTAAATGCTGAATTCGACATAATGTGCTCGGTAACTTATTCATGATGCTGAGTGTAATAGGATTGAGAAAAATTTCTTGATCTCAAAACAATTTTTCATGAACTAATTGAAAATAAAAAAGAAATAACCATTTTGGCTATAGGGTTTTTAGGCTGTTTTTTCATTGTGCTTGGTTTTTCATTGCGTTTTAAGTAAGGATTTCAGCCCAGCCGCTTTGTTTTCAATTTCTTCCCACTCTTGTTCAGGATCTGAACCACTCACAATCCCAGCGCCTGAATAGAGGGATATCTGGGGACCATCAATTTGAGCGCAGCGCAGAGAAACCGCAAATTCACTGCGATTTAAACTGACAAAGCCACCCGTTCCTGCATACCAACCACGAGAAAATGGCTCGTGCTCGGCAAGGAATTCACGAGCAACGCGACGGGGTAAGCCGCATACCGCTGCCGTCGGTTGTAAACGTTGCAAACAATCGCTGTCTGAGGGCGCTAATAGGGTCGCGGCAATGGAGCGATATAAATGTTGGATTTTTCTCAGGCGGATCACCTTCGCGGGGGAAACATCAATACCCGTTACCGCACCTTGTAATTGCTGACAAATATCATCAACCACCACTAAATTTTCATGCTGATTTTTACTGTCTTCCATTAACCATTTGGCATTTTCAGCCGCAATCCCATCATCAACATGGTTAGCAACCGTACCGGCTAGTGCTTCAGAATTAAGTTGAGTGCCTTGGCGCAAGTAAAGACGCTCTGGGGTCGATGACATAAAGCCGGAGTGCGCACTAAACGCCATCATAAAATGGTAGCAATGGTGATTCACTTTTTGGCTAGCAGATAAAAACTCTGCCGCAGTTATGGGCTTAGATAGTGACAATTTGGTTTCCCGTGCCATCACCACTTTCTCCATTTTACCTGCACGCATATCGTGAATTGCCCCAGTGAGTAACGCACACCATTCATCATGATCGGGAATATGCTGCTGCCCAATGATTTGAGTGGATAATGGGGATACGCTATTCGATACCGAATTTAGCTGCTGTAAAAAAGCAATAGCGGCTTGGAGATCCTGAGCACCATCAATATTTAGAGCAACAGTCACCGTTGAGCGCAAGCGGAAGATTTCTAATCGAGGTAGAAAATAGAATGCGGATTCTCGCTTAAGGGTTTCACTGATACCTTCGCCCACACCATTCCAACCATTGAGCCCCCATAATCGCATATCAGGGATTTCAGTATGCTCGGAGATAAATTGCTCAGCATCCGTGATAGCATTAAATGATTTTACTGTGCCTAACGCACTGCATTCCTCTGAGCCAGTACGGTGATACCAATAGAATTGAGGGTAGCTATCTTGGGACGATAACCACGCTAATCCCGGAAACGCCTCTTTTGCATCCATCTTCCACGCTAAGCGGGTATATTCGTTAGGATTGAGTACTAATGTAGACAAATGGGTCAGAATTTCAGCTAATAATTTATCAATTTTTGTTTTTGTCACTTTAGATTCCCACTGCACCATCACAACGACATCGATTTACTTACAATTATTATATATCGCAATGTAATTTATTAATACATTCATTATTAATAGCACAAGATGTTTAAAAAACCGTCAGATAGAAATCAAAAATGATAAGCTTACGGCATGGGAGCATTTTCAAAATCATGTCATATCAAACTGTTAAATAAAGTCTCTCACCCTTCTTATTTGTATAACTCCACTATCAACTTGTGAATGAAATATAAAATTTCAATAATTCACCTTATAAACCATTTTTATTCTTTAATTAATTCTAGATATTGAATCCTAATTAAGATTAATTACTTATTATTTGAAATCATAATATTCAATTTAAGAACTTAGTGATGGCCCTATATCTAAATTTTAAAATTGTAATTTATGTAATAAATGAATATTTAAAACTACAACCAATGAGTTATTTTTTAGCGCTGATTTTCATTTTTTAATATCAACATAAGCCCTGCGTTTCTAGTAGGTTATGAGTTATAAATTTGAACGTTATAAGCTCCTTGTTTATTACTATTAAAAACTTATTTCGATAAAAATTTTGTAGCAACTAGAAATTCATCATCATTAAAATCTTATAACCATTAAAAACGAAACGTAAAACAATACATTAATCATCAAAGCAACAAGATAATTAGCTCTCTAACTTTATCATTCCATCTTATTTAATTAATTGGAAATCCAGAATGAATACTCAGTCTAACTATGACAGAATTATTGAAAAGGAAAACATTGGCGATGCAACATTGGCATTGTTAACCAATCAAGACTCCTTATCCGCAAGATCAGCAGGTATATTCACCCTAGAAGATTTAATTAATATTCACCGACACGTCCAGTTTGCGTTAACCCTTCCTATCAAAGAAATTGATATTTTAAAATGGTTCGGCATTAATGATAAAAATGATTCATTACTACCAGCTAGTGAATTAACTGAGACGATTCTGAGTATTCGTAAACACGCTAACACCTGGGATAACGTTGAACTCAAAGTGAAAGAACAATCCATTGATTTGTCATTAACAAGTCGTAACATCATACAAACTGGTGATCAAATTCTTGAATATATTAATCACATGCCGATTATTCAAAAAATCTCAGATAGCTTAGAGGATTTATCTGAAAGCGATTTAAACCAAATCACCTATCAAAATGACGACCAACAAATTGCCACTGAACTTTTAAGCATTTTGCAGTTAATTAAAGGAGATATAAAACAGCAATCGATTAAAACCATTAAAATTAAAAACACAGTCTCAGATTTTCGTGCTCATATTACCGGTGGATATCTTTCAGACTACACCCATGTAGATTCATTACTCTTCACAATAAAAGGACTATATCAACAATTAGAATCTAACGAGGATCCCAGCAATAACGAGTCATTTTATAAAGAGCTTATCGCCTTTAAGAAAAACGAACTATACCAATTAGAGCAGGAATATAGCCACTTTGTTAAGCTTTGCTTTACAGGTCTTGCGGGGGGCATTATTGGTTTAGTGATTACAGGCAGTATTTTTGGTGTAAAAGCAGAAAATATCCGTGATAGGAAAAATAAATTAATCAAAGAAATCGAAGGAATAAATCATAAGTTACATCAAGAGCAGCTACTACAGAAAACTATCTTTGATATTCAAATTAATTTACAAAAAATTGAAAGTTTATTTAAAGATGCACGTCTAGCTATTGACCACTTAGATTATATGTGGCTCGTAATCCTCACAGAGATTAAACAATCTATTGATATATTTGCAAGGATAAACAATGCAGAAAAACTGATCCGGTTTATCACGCAATTCAAACGTATCATCACATCTTGGACTTCTATTCAAGACTATTCAGTTCATTTGATTAAGCTATTTGATGAGCTACAAATCAATGAAAAAAACTCACAATAAAAGGCGTTAATATGCATGATAACCTCGATTTACCTATGTTACCCTCCATTGATATCTACCAATTAAGGTGTATTTCAAATAGCATTAGCTCTTTTAATAAAAATATTCTTAACTACGACTATATTATTTATGGTCGAATTCAAAAAATCGCAATTAAGATTGAAAGACTCAATGAACTGATTAGAAACTCTGTTCCCATTCTAAAAATCAAACTAAATTATATTATTAAAAATGATGATTATGCATTGCTGACATATGAAAATAATGATGATGATCTATCCGATATTCGCCGAAAAATTGCAATTACAGGCTTTGTCGATGACTTAATGGATGTCAAATTTGAACTTGAAAAGCTTATTTCAAAAACACGCTATACATTAGAATCATTAATAGTTTTTCATCTAAATGAGCCTAACAAACTGAAGCATTCTCAATATACCAAACAAAAAGAGTTTCTCGTTAACTCTAAAAATAGTAAGCAATCTAAGGTTAATGAATTAAATAACAATCTCTCTGTGATCCTCGCAGCAGAAGATATTATATTAAAGCATAAAATTACAGATTTCTTTGACCGATATTTTCAAGGGAAAGAGCTTATTGATTCTATTGATATCCAACCCAATAAAAAAGATATTCTGAAAGCGGCTATTAGTTATATTCGTAATTTATTAACGATGGTGGATGATGGGCTCGAGTTTAGTCAACTTGTTGATGTAAGGATCTATATCAGTGACCAAATTATTGAGGCGCGTGAAGAAATAAATACGATAGATAATAATATATTTCGACTCTCGCAGCTCATGAGCTATGCCAATGATATTAATCAGATAGAAGCCCATAAACAGACCATTATCACTCAAGCCGGCGCTTTAAAATCTTATTGGGAGTCTTGGTGCGGTTTTATGAGTGAAAAAGTCTCAGAGGAGTGTTTGAATTTCGACCAAATTAAAACCGTTAGCCAAATGCTAATGACCTATTTGAACGATATTGAGTACCAATATCAACGACAATTACCGGATTAAAAAAATCCCCGTTACTGTTAAGTAACGGGGATTTTATCGGAACTGACTTGTTGACTAAAACCTAGCTGTTTACTAGAACTTAGCTAAGTGCTGGCAGTGTCGATGTTGCAATATCAATAATCGGTTGTGGCCACAGACCAAACACAATAACCGCTATCGCACACAGCGCTGCAAACACAGTTCCCAACGTCATTTTTTCTGGTCCAGTATAGCGGTCTGCATGTTCTGCATCACGGCTATATAAGCTCGCCATAAAGCGCAAGTAGTAGAACAATCCGAGTGCACTACCTACCACCACAGCCCCTGTCAGCCACCACAATTGTGCGTATACGGCCGAAAGGATGGCATAGAACTTACCAATGAACCCAAGCGTAATAGGAATACCCGCTAGAGATAACATCATTACCGTCATCACCATCGCCAAGACTGGCTTGTGCCAGAATAAGCCGCGGAATGCACTGAAATCATCTTGGTCATCACCACGGTATGGGCTAGAAATTACGCTAACCACACCAAACGCCCCCAAGCTCGCTAACAAATAGCTCACCAGGTAGATAGCAATGGTGACTTGTGCCAATTGAGCATCAACACGCATTGCCACTAACGTAACCAGTAAATACCCCATATGAGCGATAGATGAGTAACCAAGCAGACGCTTCGCACTCTTCTGAGTCAATGCCAGTAAGTTACCAAACAAGATTGACGCAATCGCAATCACACCAACAACCGCTAATAATGTATCTGTTTGTGCGATGCCATCAACATGCGTAATTGGTGCTTCTAAGAAGATGCGAACCAACACCGCAAAGATAGCGATTTTACTGCCTGTTGCTAAGAAAGCGGCAACGGGTGCAGGCGCACCTTGATAAACGTCTGGCGTCCATAATTGGAATGGGAACAACGATAATTTAAAGCCGAAGCCCACAATCATCATACCTAAACCAACTAAAATCAGTGGCGCGTGAATGCTGCTATTCGCTAAACTTTGACCGACGACGCTGAAGCTTAAGCTACCTGATTCTGCGTATAATAAAGCGATACCAAACAGCAGGAATGACGACGCTGCTGCGGATAACACCATATACTTGATACCCGCCTCTAAAGTACGGCTACGTTCAAAGGTATAAGCAACCAGACCAAATAGTGGAATAGAGATCAATTCAATACCGATGAACATCGAAGCCATATGGTTCGACATTCCCAGCAGAACGCCACCCGTCACCGCAATGCTCAATAAGAGGTAAAACTCTTCTTTATTATCATTAAAGCCTTCTAGCCAATGATAAGCAAAAATAGCGGTACCCATACCTGCGATCAGAACCAGTCCTGAGTAGAACAGTGCAAAACCATCAACTAACAGCAATGAAGTCACTGCTCTTGGCAGTAATGCTTCCTCGCCCACTGGTGTAGGAATGGCATAGCCGTTCACCCAAATCAGTGAAACAAATGTCAGGAGAAAGCCAACAACCGTTATTGCGGCACTGGTTAAATGATCTCGCCGCCACGCAATTGACAGCATCACAATCACTGCGGTCAATCCAGAAAGGATTAACGGCAGCATTGCTAACAATTCTAAAGTTGTTATTGTCATGGCGAATTACTACCCTTGTGTTGAAAGTGAAGCAGAATACAGGTTATGCAGTGTTTCCATCGAACCCGCAGACGTATCTAAGATAGGTTGTGGGTAGAAACCAATGATAACCAATAAAGCCGCCAGAACCAGTAAAACACCAAACTCGCGAGCCGTTAGCCCTTTCAGTTCAGTCTCTGATTTCGGCGTTCCGTAGTAAGTCTGCTGCATCATCCATAGTGCATAGATAGAGGCAAACACCACACCAAACACCATAATGCAGGTCACTAATGTGAATTGGTTGAAGCTACCGAAGAAGATCATGAATTCGCCGATAAAGTTACCTGTGCCCGGCATACCTAAGGTTGCTGCGGCAAAGAACAGGGATAAACCCGGTAACCATTTGATGCGCTTCCATAATCCACCCATCATGCGCATATCACGAGTCTGAGTACGTTCGTACAGCTGGCCACTGATAATAATCAGTGCCGCACCCGACAGACCGTTAGTGATCATTTGCACCACAGCACCTTGATAGGCCAGTGTCGATGCTGCATAGATAGCCACGGTCACAAAGCCCATGTGCGATAAGCTACTGTACGCCGCTAAACGTTTAATATCCGTCTGTTTGAATGCTAACCATGCACCGTAGAAGATACTGATCACACCCAGCGTCATTGCCACTGGTGTAAATTGCAGTGAAGCTTCAGGGAACAGTGGCAGTACAAAACGTAATAAACCGTATGCGGCTGTTTTCAGCATGATACCGGAGATATCGACAGAACCCGCCGTTGGCGATTGTTCTTGGGTATCTGCCATCCACCCATGGAATGGCACTAATGGCATTTTTACTGCGAAAGCAATAAAGAAGCCCAGCATCAGCAAGAAGCCCGCCGTACCTGACAACGCACTTTCAGTACCTAGCAACGCGTTATAGTCGAATGTCAGCTCATTGAACGCAATCCAGTGAAGGATAACTAAGCCGATAATCGCCACCAGCATGATCAAACCGCTGACTTGCGTATAGATAAAGAACTTTGTTGCTGCCTTAACATGCTGACGGTTACCTGACCCTTTGTGTCCCCAATTCGCAATCAGGAAGTACATCGGGATCAACATCATCTCCCAGAAGAAGAAGAATAAGAACAGGTCAACCGCCGTGAAGATCCCCATCACACCTGCAATAATCCATAGCAGGTTAAAGTGATAGGCACCTTGGTTCTCTTGCTGCTCGCTCCACGAACTAAGGATTGAAAACGCGCCCATAATGGCAGTTAACACCACCATCAACAGCGATAATCCATCAACCGCTAACGAGAAATTGATACCCAGCGCAGGGATCCATTCCGTTGAGTATGTATTTTGCCACTCTGGAATACCTTGCGGGTTAACCAGCGAATAATCCCCTTGCGCCCAAAATAGTACCGCAAGGATAAGCGTGATCCCCATCGTCCCCAGCGCAACCCAACGAGGTGCGCGGTGACTGAATCGGTCGGCCTGCCAGCTTAGCAGGGCACCGATAAAGGGAATAAGTATTAGCCAATATAATTGCATGGCGCAATGTGTCCCTTAATTAAACCAAAAGCAGCAGAGCAAGAATCAGCACTGCACCCAGCCCCAGAGAGGCAACATACCAACGGATCTGACCGTTTTCACTCACTGCTAGCCCTTTGTTTGCCCAACGTGAAAGATGTGCAGGGATATTCATCAGTGAGTTAATCGGATCGCTTTCGAGTAACCATGCAATTCCTTTGAAAGGTTTTACAAAAATTACATCATACAACCAGTCGAAGCCCCATGCGTGGTACCACCACGTTGAGAAGAAACGACCAATCGCAGTTTTCGCAATCGCATCAACGATAGAGCGTCTAAACAGATAGAGGAACGTCGCAATCAACAGACCTGCGATAGCAAACCCACCCGAGATAGCTTCGATAAACAGTTTACCGTCTTCAGCTTCCATAGGTTTTGCAGGGAATACGCCCTCTAATGGCTGGTGGATCATCGCCCCCACGAAGGTTGCAAGGATTGCCAAAATAGCCAGTGGTACAGTGTGAGTGATGCCTTTAACTTTATGTGCTTTGATTTTAGCTTCACCGTGGAAGACGATGAAAATCATACGGAAGGTGTAAATTGCGGTCATTAATGCACCGATAATACCCGCCCATAACAGCACAGTTTGCCCATCCACTTTCGCGCCCCACAAGATGGCATCTTTACTGTAGAAACCAGAAGTAAACAGTGGCAACGCGGCCAATGCACTACCACCGATTAACATCACAATATAAACGAATGGAATTTGCTTACGCAGCCCACCCATTTTGAAGATGTTTTGCTCGTGATGACACGCGATGATCACCGAACCTGCGGACAGGAACAGTAACGCTTTGAAGAAGGCGTGCGTCATTAAGTGGAAAATTGCCGCATCCCATGCTTGTACGCCCAGAGCCAAGAACATGTAACCAATCTGGCTCATAGTCGAGTAAGCAAGAACACGTTTGATATCCGTTTGAACCAGTGCTGCGAAACCTGCAAACAGCAATGTAACCGCACCCACAACACCCACTAAATGCAGAATGTCTGGGGTTAATAGGAACAGACCATGAGTACGCGCGATTAAGTACACACCCGCAGTAACCATGGTTGCGGCGTGGATCAGTGCAGATACTGGCGTTGGACCCGCCATCGCATCGGCTAACCATGTTTGTAATGGCAGCTGAGCTGATTTACCTACCGCACCACCTAATAACATCAGCGTTGCCCAGTTCAGCATCGATAAGCCTTCTGGAGACAACTGAGTCGCACGTTGTGCCATTTCGCTGAAGTTTAAGGTACCCAATTCGTTGTACAGGATAAACATGCCGATAGCCAAGAACACGTCACCGATACGGGTCACGAAGAAGGCTTTCATTGCCGCTTTACCGTTCTCTGGGTTGGTGTAATAGAAACCAATCAACAGATAACTGCACAGCCCTACCCCTTCCCAACCGAGATACATCAGCATCATGTTATCGGCCAGCACTAATACCACCATGCTCGCGATAAACAGGTTCGTGTAAGTGAAGAAACGTGAGTAACCTTCCTCGCCACGCATATACCAAGAGGCATACACATGAATAAGGAAGCCCACACCCGTTACCACACCTAACATGGTCAGAGAAAGACCATCAAGGGACAGGCTAAATGGGATGGTGAAATTACCCACAGACATCCAAGTCCATAACATTTGTGGGTATGGCTCATATCCACCATTAGCTAAAACAGGTTGGGCTAAAAACTCAGAACCTGCATAAAATGCAACTAGAGCGGCCAGACCCACTGAGCCTGCACCGATAATCGCGGATACATTTTCTGACCAACGACCGCGGGAAAATGCGAGAAGCACAGACCCTAACAGCGGGAACAGAATCGTTAAATAGAGTAAGTTCATTCGCGCATCTCACTGACTTTATCAATGTTCAGGTTTTGACGATGACGATGGAGTTGCAGTAACAACGCCAATCCAATACTCGCCTCCGCTGCCGCCAGAGTGATTGCCAGAATATACATAATCTGACCATCTGGTTGCCCCCAAAAACTGCCCGCGACCACAAAGGCTAATGCCGTTGCGTTCACCATGATTTCCAGTCCGATCAGCATGAAAAGCAGGTTGCGGCGAATAACAAGACAGCTCAGTCCCATTACAAAGATAATTGCCGCTAAAATCAGACCATGTTGAAGAGGTATCATTGTTTCTCCCCCGCATTACGGCTGTTGCTGACAAGATCAGCGCTGTTTTCTGAACGGTCACGACCCACGTGGAAGGCAACAACCAGACCCGCGAGTAATAATAACGATGCTAATTCAACGGCTAAGACGTAAGGACCAAACAAGCTGATACCCACTTCTTTCGCTGTGATAATCACACCTTCCGTTTTTTCTTGGTGAGAAAGGCTGGTGATCCCATACACTAAAATGCCCAGTAAAACGGCAGATAGCACTGCGGGACCAATCCACGTTTTCGGTGTTAACCAAGCGCGCTCTTGTTCTTGTACTGAGCGACCTAAGTTCAACATCATCACCACGAAAACAAACAGAACCATAATGGCGCCAGCGTAAACGATAATCTCCAATGCGCCGGCAAAATACGCACCGAGCGAGAAGAACACCATTGACAGTGCCAATAGAGAAACCACCAGATACAGTAGCGCATGCACTGGATTGGTATTAGTAATCACCCTCAAAGTTGCTAGAACAGCAACTAAACCGGCGATATAAAATGTAAATTCCATGAATATCGCTCCTTACGGCAACAGGTCTTTGACGTTGATAGGTTTCGCTTCGTTATCCGCTTCGCCTTTATCTTTGCCTGCGATCGCCATACCTGATTTACGGTAAAAGTTATAATCAGGATATTTACCCGGTCCTGAAATCAACAGGTCGTTTTTCTCATAAACCAGATCCTGACGACGCCAATCTGCCATTTCGAAATCTGGCGTCAATTGGATTGCCGTAGTTGGACAAGCCTCTTCACACAGACCACAGAAAATGCAGCGAGAGAAGTTCACGCGGAAAAATTCGGGATACCAGCGTCCATCTTCGTGCTCGGCTTTTTGCAGTGAGATACATCCCACTGGGCAAGCAACCGCACACAAGTTACACGCAACACAACGCTCTTCACCGTCAGGATCGCGCGTTAGCACGATGCGCCCACGGTAACGGGGTGGCAGATAAACCGGCTCTTCTGGGTACATTTGCGTTTCCCGTTTATCGAACGCATGTAGACCCACCATCCAAATACTGCGTACTTGGGTGGCGAAACCGACCAATAACTCTTTTAATGTCATGGTTCAATCACCCCTTACTGAGCGTTGTATAAAATCACTGCTGCGGTACCCAGCAGGTTAAGCAGTGTCAGCGGCAGACAAATTTTCCAGCCGAAGGACATTACTTGGTCATAACGTGGGCGCGGTAATGAAGCACGGATCAAGATGAACATCATCATGAAGAAGGCTGTTTTAATCGCAAACCACAGGAAAGCAGGCAGGAATGGACCATGCCAACCACCAAAGAACAGTGTCACAATCAGCGCGGACACGGTCACGATACCGATATATTCACCCACGAAGAACAGACCGAATTTCATACCGGAATATTCCACATGGTAACCGTCGGCAATCTCTTGTTCCGCTTCTGGCTGGTCAAATGGGTGACGGTGACATACCGCAACCCCCGCAATCGCAAACGTGATAAAACCAAAGAATTGTGGGATCACGTTCCACATACCCTCTTGGGAATTCACGATATCGATTAAGTTGAATGAACCCGCTTGCGCGACCACACCCATCAATGACAAGCCTAAGAACACTTCATAACTCACCGTTTGAGCCGATGCACGCATCGCACCCAATAAGGAGTATTTGTTGTTACTTGACCAACCGGCGAACAGTACCGCGTACACCGCCAGACCTGCCATCATCAGGAAGAATAAGATCCCGATATTCAGGTCAGCGACGTGCCAAGTCGGGCTGACTGGCACAATGGCAAATGCTAAGAACAGAGAACAAAATGCGATAACCGGCGCAAGCGTAAAGATTTTCTTATCCGCGAACTCTGGGATCCAGTCCTCTTTAAACAGCATTTTGAACATGTCGGCAATCAGTTGTCCCATTCCAAATGGACCCACACGGTTAGGACCGTAACGGTTCTGGAATAGACCGAGAATACGGCGTTCGCCGAGACTCATGTATGCCCCGCAGGTCACGACAACCAGCAAGATAACAACCGATTTAAGGATGGAAATTAGGACTTCCATCACCGCAGGAGAAATCCAATCCATCATGCGCCCCTCCGCAGATTATTCACTGACACGCCCGCCATTACCGGAGCAATTCCTGGCATACCCAGAGGTAAACCGATTTGACCCACAGCAAGGTGCTGACTAATGCGCACTGGCAGATTAAAGGTTTGACCTGCATGACTAAATTCAGCTTTCACGCCAGCATTTAGACCGAGTGTCGCCGCATCTTGCGCGTTCAACATGATATAAGGCTCTGGCATACGCTGCTGGATAACATCAGAACGTTGTGAGGTTTCATCACTACCAAATAGATGATAGTAAGGCGCCACAACCCACTGTGCTTCGCCGCTTTGGTAAGCCGCAGGAACCTCAGTGAAGTACGCCAATTTGCTTTCTTTCGAATTGAATAAACGCACACCCGGATCACCGAACAGTAAGTGTCCGCCCACCTCTGCTTGGAATTTGTTCCATGCTTGTGGTGAGTTCCAGCCCGGCGCCCATGCAAATGGAATTTGCTGACGTGGTGCTTTCGGTTGGTTATTCCCTTCCATTGAGAACGCAAATGGTGAGTCGATATCTTGCGGTTGACGCGGTTCATGAACCGATTTGTCTGCCAGCATTGCCGTACGACCGCTGTAACGATGCGGTTCACGTGCCAGTTTCTGCCCACGAATGCGGAAAGAGGCTTTCGGTGCCGTATCTCTAATGCCCGCAAATTGTGGCAGAGCTGCCACACACTCTTCGATAACGTGGTCTAATTGCGACCAATCTGCATCACGTTGCTGCGCTTCAGTTTGCAGTGAATGCATCCAGCGCCAGCTTTCGTTCATTACGATGCTGTTATCGTAGTAAGTTGGGTCAAAGACTTGGAAGAAGCGTTGAGCACGACCTTCTTGGTTGATAAGCGTACCGTCTGCTTCAGCAAAACTTGCCGCAGGCAGGACTAATGTCGCTTTATCCATGATGTCCGTGTGCTGGTGGTCTGCCACGATCAGGTGCTTCAATTTCGCTAATGCGCTATTGACAGCATCCACGGTGCTATGACGGTAAAGGTCATTTTCCATCACGATAGCCACATCCGCTTCGTTAGCTTCAATGCGTGAGAATGCATTTTCTAATGGCAATGCGTTCATCATCGCAAGACCAAAGCTGTTGGCATGAGACGCGACATAAGACAGACCGACGTTCGCCCCCTTCGCTTTCAGTGCAAATGCGACGTTAGCTGCGGCTTCGATCATCGCATCACTAGCGCTATGGCTACCACTGATAATCAGAGGTTTTTTCGCACCCGCTAAGGCTTGAGCTACGGTTTCTACTTTCGCTTTCACATCAGCCGGTAAATCATTTACCGCCGGTGCGTCACCGTTGATCAGGTTAGCAATCGCAAAACCGAAACGTGCTTGATCAGCCACTGGCGCACGGTAGTTGTATGCGGCTACATCATCTAAATGCGTGTCATCCACGTTAGTGATAAATAGAGGATACTTAGCGTGTTGACCAATGTTTTGAATCGCTGCGATTTGCCAGTCAGCCACTTTTTGTGCTGCTGCCATTTCACGGGCTTTACCTTTCACCGCTTGGCGAACAGATAATGCCATACGGGCGCCTGTCTGAGTTAAATCTTCACCCAGAACTAACACCGCATCATAACCTTCGATTTCACGCAATGTTGGGGTGTAAACACCGCCGTTTTGCAGGATGTTTTGCATCAACGCTAAGCGGTGCTGTTCATCCTTAGAAATACCAGAGTAGAAGTTTTCAGCACCCACTAAAGCACACAGTGCATAGTTGCTTTCGACGCTAGCACGTGGAGAACCGATACCAATCACTTTCTTCGCTTGATTGATGATCTGCGCACCACTTTGCATTGCTTCAATCGCCGAAACCACCTGCTGTATGCCATCTTTGGTTAACAGCGCTTGGCGAGGACGGTCTTTACGGTTCACGTAACCATAACCAAAGCGACCACGGTCACACAGGAAGTAATGGTTTACAGAACCGTTATAACGGTTTTCAATACGGCGCAGTTCACCATAACGCTCACCTGGGCTGGTGTTACAACCGATGCTGCACTGTTGGCAGATACCCGGTGCAAATTGCATATCCCATTTACGGTTATAGCGTTCTGAGTGCGTTTTGTCGGTGAATACCCCTGTTGGGCACACTTCAACGAGGTTACCGGAAAATTCACTTTCCAGCGTGCCGTCTTCAGTACGACCAAAGTAGACATAGTTATGCGCGCCATACACACCTAAATCGGTGCCATCCGCATAATCTTTGTAGTAACGAACGCAACGGTAACACGCGATACAACGGTTCATTTCATGACTAATGAATGGACCGAGATCTTGGTTTACGTGCGTGCGTTTTGTAAAACGATACTTACGCATAGTATGACCAGTCATCACCGTCATATCTTGTAAGTGGCAGTTACCACCCTCCTCACAGACTGGGCAGTCGTGTGGATGGTTGGTCATCAGCCATTCAACAACACTTTCACGGAATTGTTTGGCTTCTTCATCATCGATTGAGATGTAAGTGCCTTCCGTTGCCGGTGTCATACAAGACATCACGAGACGACCACGAGTGTCATCTGCGTTTTGATACTGCTTCACCGCACACTGGCGGCAAGCGCCAACGCTTCCCAGCGCCGGATGCCAGCAAAAATAAGGAATATCTAGCCCCAACGATAAGCAGGCTTGTAACAGGTTTTCAGACCCGTTTACGTCATATTCTTTGCCGTCTACATATATCGTAGCCATAGTCAGCATGCTTCCCAAAGGCCCGCTTTAGCAGGCGTTAAACATAAATACGTTCTTCGTCAAAAATTCGTTTAGCGGTTGCTCAATCGCTAAATGCTTACCAACGCTGCTTGAGCAGGTTTGGCTGGATCCCGGCAATCTGCACGATGTTGCGCAGATCTTTTTTCGAGATACCCGCTTCGAACTCTCCACGGAAATATTTGATGGCGCTTTGTAATGGCTCAACCGCACCCGGTGCGTGTGCACAGAAGGTTTTGCCTGGTCCTAAGAAACGGCAAAGTTGTTCAAGAGTTTCGATATCCCCTTCTTGACCTTCACCTTTTTCTAATGCCTGTAGAATTTTTACGCTCCAAGGCAGACCATCACGGCACGGTGTACACCAACCACAGGATTCACGCGCGAAGAAGGTTTCTAAGTTACGTACTAAAGAAACCATGTTGATTTCGTTATCGACTGCCATCGCTAGCGCTGTACCTAAACGACTGCCTGCTTTTGCAATATTTTCGAAATCCATCGGTAAATCGAGGTGATCGTTGGTCAGGAAGTCAGTTCCTGCACCACCCGGTTGCCATGCTTTGAGTTTTAATCCATCACGCATACCGCCCGCGTAGTCTTCTAAGACTTCACGTGCCGTTGTACCAAATGGCAGTTCCCACAGACCCGGATTTTTCACGCGTCCAGAAAAGCCCATCAGCTTAGTGCCCGCATCTTTACTTTTGCCCGCGCTTAAATCGATATACCACTGGTCACCATGCTCTAGAATTGCTGGCACGTTACAGATAGTTTCAACGTTATTAACGCAGGTCGGTTTACCCCATGCACCTGAACTTGCAGGGAATGGTGGTTTAGAGCGTGGGTTTGCACGACGACCTTCAAGGGAGTTAATCAATGCGGTTTCTTCACCGCAGATATAACGACCTGCACCGGTATGCACGAATAGCTCAAAATCAAAGCCCGAACCGAGAATATTTTTACCTAATAGACCCGCTGCTTTGGCTTCTTCGATGGCACGACGCAAATGTTTAGCCGCTTCAACATATTCGCCACGTAAGAAGATATAACCACGATACGCTTTCAATGCATAAGCGCCGATGATCATCCCTTCCACTAACAAGTGTGGCAGTTGTTCCATCAATAAACGGTCTTTGTAAGTGCCCGGTTCCATTTCATCCGCATTACATAAGAAGTAACGCAGTTTCATGTTTTCGTCTTTCGGCATTAAGCTCCACTTCAGACCCGTCGAGAACCCTGCACCACCACGACCTTTCAGTCCGGCGTCTTTGACAAGGTTAACCACTTCATCAGGAGCCATGCCTTTAAGGGCACGTTCAACACCTTTGTATCCGTTTTTACTGCGATACTCATCTAACCAGACTGGCTGCGCGTCATCGCGTAGGCGCCAAGTTAATGGATGAGTTTCCGCGGTACGGATCACAGGGTTTGCGGAGAAGTTTGTCATGGATACTGCTCCAGTAGCTTTTGAATATTTTCAGGCTGCACATGACTGTGGGTATCGTCATCGATCATCATCGTTGGACCCTTGTCACAGTTACCTAAGCAACAGGTTGGCAGCAGCGTAAAGCGACCATCAGCGGTGGTTTGACCTGGGCGAATACTCAGCTGTTTAATAATTTCAGCTTCTAAGCCTTGGTAGCCCGTAATATGGCAAACAACGCTGTCGCAATAACGAATAATGTGGCGACCCACTGGTTGACGGAAAATTTGGCTATAGAATGTTGCCACGCCTTCTACGTCACTCGCAGGGATGCCGAGAACTTCTGCGATAGCGTGAATTGCGCCATCTTCGACCCAGCCACGATTTTTTTGCACAATTTTCAGCGCTTCAATTGACGCCGCGCGTGCATCTTCGTAGTGGTGTTTTTCCCCTTCAATTTCCGCACGCTCATGTTCAGTTAACACAAAACCGTGATTAACTTGCGGTTCGAAGGTATTCACCACGTCAGACTGGCTGTTACAGCCGCATTGGCCAGTGCCACATTGACCTTGTTTATCTTGTTCATTATGCATGGTTAGCGATCCACATCCGACATTACAAAATCGATACTACCCAGATAGACAATTAAGTCAGAAACCAAGCTACCTCTGATTGTCGCCGGAATTTGCTGCAAGTGCGCATAACTCGGAGTACGAATACGTGTACGGTAGCTCATGGTGCTGCCGTCACTGGTTAAGTAGTAGCTGTTGATCCCTTTGGTTGCTTCAACCATCTGGAATGATTCGTTAGCTGGCATTACCGGCCCCCAAGACACTTGTAAGAAGTGGTTGATCAGGGTTTCGATATGCTGCAATGTGCGCTCTTTCGGTGGCGGCGTTGTCAGTGGATGGTCAGCTTTAAATGGACCTTCAGGCATATTCTTCAGACACTGCTCAAGAATACGGATACTTTGACGCATCTCTTCCACTTTGATCATTACGCGGTCATAGCAGTCACCGTTATGGGCGATTGGAATGTCGAATTCAAAGTTTTCATAACCTGAATAAGGACGTGCTTTACGTACGTCAAAGTCCACACCCGTTGCACGCAAGCCTGCACCTGTCACACCCCACGCTAATGCCTCTTCCTTGGTGTAAGATGCCACACCAATAGAACGACCTTTCAAAATGGAGTTTTTCAGCGCAGAAGTCACATAGGATTCTAGACGTTTCGGTAACCAGTCTAATAATTCACGCAGTAATTTATCCCAGCCACGCGGTAAATCGTGAGCAACCCCACCGATGCGGAACCAAGCTGGGTGCATACGGAAACCAGTGATTGCTTCAATGACGTTGTACACTTTTTGTCTATCAGTAAACGCAAAGAACACTGGCGTCATCGCACCAACGTCTTGAATATAGGTACTGATATACAGTAGGTGACTGTTGATACGGAACAGTTCAGACATCATCACACGGATAGTTTTTACGCGATCCGGTACTTCGATACCTGCCAGTTTTTCAACCGCAAGAATGTATGGCATTTCATTCACACAACCGCCGAGGTATTCGATACGGTCGGTATAAGGAATGTAGCTATGCCATGACTGACGCTCACCCATTTTTTCCGCACCACGGTGGTGGTAGCCGATGTCGGGAACGCAGTTAACAATCTCTTCGCCATCCAATTGCAGCACGATACGGAATGCACCGTGAGAAGATGGGTGGTTTGGCCCCAAGTTCAGGAACATGAAATCTTCGTTTTCATTTCCGCGATCTAAGCCCCACTCTTCTGGTTTGAAAGTTAATGCTTCCATTTCCAGATCTTGCTTTTGCTTAGTCAGAACAAATGGGTCGAATTCCGTGGCGCGCGCAGGGTAATCTTTGCGCAGCGGGTGACCTTCCCAGCTTGGAGACATCAGCAGGCGACGTAAATTCGGGTGACCTTGGAAGGTGATCCCGAACATGTCCCACACTTCACGCTCATACCAGTTGGCATTTGGGAATAAAGAAACCACTGATGGCACGTTTAAGTCTTTCTCGTTAAGAGCCACTTTCAACATGATATCGCGATTTCGGTCAATGGAAATGATGTGGTAGAACACACTAAAGTCCGCTTCAGGCAGACCTTGGCGATGAATACGCTGGCGTTCATCGACTCCGTGTAAGTCGAACAACATCACATAAGGTTTAGGTAGTTTCTGTAAGAAATCTACAATTTCCAGTAATTGTTCACGGCGTACCCAAACGACTGGCATGCCAGTGCGGGTTGCTTGAACTGAAAAGGCATCCGGGCCAAATTGGTTGCGCAGTTCCAGAAGCACAGGATCATTAATGTGATCTTGTGTCTGCCATTCTGGCTGATTATGACTCGCTTGCGCTATCTGATCTGTCATCATTCTTCACCATAACGCTTGATCAGGTTTATTATTTCGCAACAACATTGCTCTGTTACGCTGTATGGCTAAAAGCCTTAAATTTCGTCAGGGGTACGCAGGTTGGTTACTGCAATACGTTCACCGTGTTTTCTTTCTCTTTCTGACTGCATATTCGCACGATAAACACCCTGATCACCGACAACCCATGAAAGTGGGCGACGTTCTTTGCCGATGGATTCTTGTAACAGAAGGAGAGCCTGCATATAGGCTTCAGGGCGTGGCGGGCAGCCTGGAATGTACACATCCACGGGAATAAATTTGTCGACACCTTGAACAACAGAGTAGATGTCATACATCCCACCGGAGTTCGCACATGAACCCATGGAGATAACCCATTTTGGTTCAAGCATTTGGTCATAAAGGCGCTGGATGACGGGAGCCATTTTGGTAAAACAAGTTCCCGCAACAACCATAAAGTCGGCTTGACGAGGAGAAGCACGCAGTACTTCCGCACCAAAGCGGGCTACGTCATGAACAGCCGTGAACGACGTCACCATTTCTACATAGCAACATGAAAGACCGAAGTTGTATGGCCACAGGGAGTTTTTACGTCCCCAGTTCACCACATCATGAAGTGCATGGGATAATTTCCCCATATACACGCTGTTTTCAACTTGCTGCTCAAGAGGATCAGTAACAATTTCTTGAGTTTGCAGTGGGTAACGGTCGTTCTCACCGTTCGGATCTATGCGGGTGAGCGTATAATCCATTGTATAATGCCTCGCTTTTTACTGCGGATGACGATTGCTGATTTTAATAACTTCACTAGGACCTTTAACTGCGCGACGTGAACGGATTGGAGTCCAATCGAGTGCACCAACGCGGATCAGATAAAATAATCCCGCCAACAATACCAAGATAAAAATAGCGGCTTCGATGAAACCGACCCATCCCGCTTCGCGGATGGCGACAGACCATGCAAATAAGAACATAGCCTCCACATCGAAGATCACGAAAAACATCGCGACCAAGTAAAACTTGGCTGACATACGAAGACGAGCACTACCGACAGAGTCAATACCTGACTCGTAGGGAACATGTTTTGTTCTGGCTTTAGCGCGGCTACCCAAGAAATGACCTGCGGTCAACATGAAAGCGCAAAGACCAATAGCGCCGAGAAGGAATATAGCAAAGCCCCAGTTATGGGCTAACTCTAGGATTGATGTAGACATACTCGTTGCTTACTCATTACTTATGGCACTTAACTGCTCTTTTTATAACACGGCAGTATTGCACCACAATTGCCCAGTTAATCGAGAAGAAAGACTAAAATTGACCTCTAAACTAAAAGATCCCCCAAACTAAAATCAGCCTGACGACTGCTGTTTGGTTTGCCCTTCTCTCACTACATTTTATTTTGCTCAAATGAGACAAAATAACCGTATTTATTACAAATAATTCACACGTCAAAAACATTTGTGAAACAAAAATAACTCATTAACTGCTAAAACGTGTCAGTGTTACTATACACAAATAAACACGCAAAGTAGTCTAACTGATTATTCGCTTTTACTACACTATTATCTCAGGAAAAACCTGTCTTAACAGACGAAAAAATGTGCTTTTTATTTGATCTAACGCACAGATTTATTGAAAAAATACTCAATTTGTTTACATAACATCCGAATTTAATTTAATAAGCGATAACGAATTTTTATTCATCATACCCACTAAGCCACTGACTACTCTCAGCTATTTTATCAATTCAGCAAATAAATTTTGTTAAAAGCGTAACAAATCGTTAACTAACTAATGAATTTCATGTTATGCCATATACATCACAATTATTTCATGCTCTTACGCGTAAATCCATACTCAATAAGTGGTTAATTCGTGTGTTTTGTCACCTATTGAGCAGAAACATTGTTCACTATTTTGTCACCTGAACTTTAAGTAAAATATCGTACTGGCAAAATCCCCTTCTTCCCCTATTAACCACTTAATGAGTATGGTCAGTAAATTTCAGTTAAAAACAATTTGATAACAATATAAATGCGTAAAATAGTCAGGTCGGTTTTAAGGAAGAATATAAATGGAAAAAAAACGGCTGAGCCAGAATTAACTGACTCAGCCGGATAAACATATTTTGATTTATTTGACACTTATCTTTGATAAAAATCCTATTTTATCGATAAGGACAGTTCTCTATCTTATTGAGCGCCGTTCTCAACTTGTTCAGCGACAGAATAAGAGATTTTTTTGTTTTCAATTGCATTAAAAACAGTGAGCACGAAATCTTTTTGCTCATCCGCATTTTTATATAGCCAGTACTGAATATCTGGCAAGCGAGGTAAGCCATCTGACTCACCTAAAACACGCAGATCCGCATTTTGCATTTCCATTGGACGTGCAGTTACTCCAACTTCAGCATTCACCGCTGCGCGAACAGCAGGTAATGATGCAGCTTCATAAGCTACATGCCATGGTAATCCCGCTTCATCTAATGCATGAGTACATAACTTACGGTATGGGTTAGTTTCATCCATTACCACCAATGGGATTGGCTCATTTGGGCGTAACTGAAAATCAGGTGCGCTGTGCCATAAAATCGGGACAGTTCTTAATGCTGTTTTTGGGTGCTGAGGAATACGACTTGTCGTTAATGCTAGATCAATTTCATGATTATCTAACATTGACTCAATAAACTGAGCACGTTTAATTCTCACTTCTACCGCGATGCGTGGAAATACGGAGGCAATACGGTTTAGTAAGAACGGTAATAAGATATCGACTGTATCGTCGGATGCCCCGATACGCAATTCGCCATCTGCATCGTTATAGGTTAAAGATGCGGTGGCATCATCATTAGCGCGTAAAATTTGTCTCGCATAACCGAGTAATTGCAAACCGTGGGCGGTTAACAGCTTATTACGCCCGTGACGTGCAAATAATTCACGACCAACTAATTGCTCTAAACGTTGCATCTGCTGACTAACAGCGGACTGGGTTCGACATACTGCGGCGGCAGCAGCGGCAAAAGTGTTAAGATCAGCCACTGCGACAAATGTGCGTAGTAAATCGAGATCTAAGTTCATTATGGGACGATTGGAATTTATCATCGTACATTCTCTTTATATAATTTTATGATACCTGGTGTTTCTGCTCTCCTCCGTGAGAATCAGCGAGTCTTAAAAATAATCCAACTTTTTGCATTTCTAATCCGTAGATCTGCATTTATTGTATTCAATACTCTATATTGCTATATCTATTTGATAATTAACTTAAACAGCTTAATTATCCAATTAGTGTTTTAAATTTCTATCAATTAAAGCGGGGTTGATTAACGTAAAACTCAATAAGCGCGAAATAATTGAAGAAGACTAAATAGTAACATATTTAATGTAGTTGCAATTATTTTAATGTAAGCTGTTTATGTAACATATGATGTAAATTAACAATTTTATTAATTATCAATACACTAAACATTATAACCACGGTTTCACTAAGAATATTCTCATTAAAATAATCAATATTGCTAACAAAAAAAGTCAAAAAGCACCCAAAATGCCCCGACCAATAGTTAAATTTATTTCTAATTTAATGATTTAAGATGCAAACTTACAGAGTGATACAATTTTTGTTACTTTGTCATTATGCGACTTTTCTGCCATTTTTTTATAACTCATCCACTGACACACTCCAAAACAACGATAATTATCAGAATTAGATTCTGACTTAATTACTATAATTGGAACCATCATCTAACTTATTCAATACTTTAAGATAGCACATATCTGATTTATGTCTAAACCAACCTTTTACACCAAAAATTATCTAGCATCTTCAAAAGCTTCCGAGGGAGGAGTACAGTAGATAGTAACGCCGGAAGTCCCCTATGATTGCTAGCCCGTTAGGGTAACGAGAGAACCATGAATACGATAATGAAATCCAATAAGCTTGATAATGTTTGCTATGACATTCGCGGGCCAGTTTTAAAAGAAGCTAAACGCTTAGAAGAAGAAGGCAATAAAGTCCTAAAACTGAACATTGGTAACCCGGCACCGTTTGGCTTTGAAGCACCTGATGAGATCCTCGTTGATGTCCTGCGCAATCTGCCAAGCTCACAAGGTTACTGTGATTCTAAAGGCTTATATTCTGCGCGTAAGGCAATTGTTCAACACTACCAAGCCCGTGATATCCACGATATGACGGTTGAAGATGTCTATATTGGTAACGGTGTTTCTGAATTAATCGTTCAAGCAATGCAAGCGCTATTAAACAATGGCGATGAAATGCTGGTTCCAGCCCCTGACTATCCACTCTGGACAGCGGCTGTTTCGTTATCGGGCGGTAATGCTGTTCACTATATGTGTGATGAGCAACAAGGCTGGATGCCGGATATTGACGATATCCGCAAGAAAATCAGCCCACGTACCCGCGGGATTGTCATCATCAACCCAAATAACCCAACTGGTGCGGTGTACAGCAAAGAACTATTAATGGAAATTGTCGAGATTGCTCGCCAGCATAGTTTGATTATCTTTGCCGACGAAATTTACGATAAAATTCTGTATGACGATGCGCAGCACCACTCTATCGCAGCATTGGCTCCTGACTTACTGACAGTGACCTTTAACGGGTTATCAAAAACCTACCGTGTCGCAGGTTTCCGCCAAGGTTGGATGGTATTAAATGGTCCGAAAAAGCAGGCCAAAAGTTATATTGAAGGCTTAGAAATGTTAGCCTCCATGCGCTTATGTGCTAACGTGCCAATGCAACACGCTATCCAAACAGCATTAGGTGGCTACCAAAGTATCAGCGAATTTATCCAACCGGGTGGTCGTTTATATGAGCAACGTAATCGTGCATGGGAATTGATTAACCAAATTCCTGGTGTCTCTTGTGTTAAACCACAAGGCGCCCTGTATATGTTCCCGAAAATTGATATTAAACGTTTTAATATCCACGATGACCAAAAAATGATCCTTGACCTGCTACTGCAAGAAAAAGTGCTATTAGTTCAGGGAACTGCATTTAACTGGCCACATCCAGACCATTTCCGTATTGTTACCCTGCCTTATGCAGATGACTTAGAGATGGCAATCACCAAGTTTGGACGCTTCCTTAGCGGATATAAGCAGTAATTAGAGCATTATTAAGATTTTTATGAATAAATAGCTCCTCAGTGGGCTATTTATTTTTGATAGCCTATAAAATAAAATATTACTGTTATAAGTAATTAAAATGACCCATCCTATAATCAAAGTTATCTCACAATACTTTAAATCATTTAAGTGTGATTAATTTCAGGGTGAGCAGGAAAATAGAACAGTCCTAAAAGAACCATTCTATTTATTACATATCATCTCTTAATACGACTATCTTTATCTGATATTTAAATGATAGAAATAAGATAAACTGCCGCAAGAAAAAACAATACTAATATTACAGGGAAGTATTTCATAAAAACCTCGATTAGCTGACAAGTTAGAATAATATCGATGATTATAAATCATTCTTCCCTTATATCAATTAATCGTTTAATAAATTAATTTCCATCTATTTAGGAGTATCTTTATAAGATTGACTGAATTCCTATTTATATATAACAATAAACCCATCCTTGGATTAACCATATGCTACAGCTATTAGAATGTATAAACACCACATATATTTTTTTAGCATAACCATTTATGGGTTAAATCTCTAAAAACCCAAAGCCATTCAAGTTAATATACTCCGCATGACCCTGTTTATTTCTTTTTTCGCCCTACTTTACATTAAGCTTATGGTTAGCCAAATTATGTTTAACGACTGTTAAACCCTCACACTAGACATTTTCAAAGGTAATATATATCAACCTTGTTTCAAATACTTTACCGATGTTTCTCGCAATAGCTATTTGATTGAAAAAAGAAAAACTCAGTAATACATAGACATTTTTGTCGAAAAAGTTCCTGATACTGGGTATGTAACATTTAATTGCTTGTTTTTGCCATCAACGGATAATTTAACTCGCCCTATTTTTTTATCTTCCTCACCAATTGAGCAAAAAAATCCATCAGGCGTAGTATAAGAACCCGACAACGTTACAATATGAACACGCCAGTAATCACTTGTTTGTCCAACATCATGTTGAATAATATATTCAAATGCATTTTCAATCAGTTCATTATTTTGTATACCCCCAAGTGAAATTGAAGCCAATCTAATTGAAGTGTGCTGTAAATTAGCCATCAATATCTCTTCTCCCCAATGGTTTTCAAATGAGGCAATACCACCACTTAGTTTTTCTATGTTCATACATCCTCCTTTTTAGATAGAGTCTCATCATAGCGGTATTTAAGTAACCTTAAACCACTTGTATTTATTAGTTTTTTATAAGAAAAGCCCTCTTAAGCCTGACAAAATAAACTTACCAGCCTCATAAATTTTGAGATATAATTTAGACCATCACCGGATCACTGAAGAGGGATTATGAGTTATTTTTTTGCCCACCTTGCTAGAATGAAACTTATTCATCGCTGGCCACTCATGCGCAATGTGCGTACCGAGAATGTCTCCGAGCATAGCTTACAAGTTGCCATGGTAGCACATGCTCTTGCGGTCATTAAAAACCGCAAATTCGAGGGAAATGTCAACCCTGAAAAAATTGCGCTATTTGCCATGTATCATGATGCCAGTGAAGTCATCACTGGTGACTTGCCAACGCCAATTAAATATCACAATCAGCAAATCGCCCACGAATATAAAAAAATCGAGAAATTTGCCCAACAAAAATTGTTGGATATGCTGCCAGAAGAGTTGCAAGACGATTTTAAATGCTTACTGGTAGAAGATCTGCAATCCGAGGAAGAACATTTTATTGTAAAACAGGCAGATACCTTATGTGCCTATTTAAAATGTTTAGAAGAGCTATCCGCAGGTAATAGCGAATTCAAGTTAGCCAAAAGACGTCTTGAAAAAATGTTAGCGGAGCGCAATAGCCCTGAAATGGAATATTTTATAAAAACGTTTGTACCTAGCTTTACTCTGTCTTTAGATGAAATAAGCAATTAATATATAAGTAGTGGTATGCGATGCCCACTTATATAGTATATTTATTGTTCTACCAATCTAAAAACTTCAAGTCTAAACTCGTCTAACAAAAGAGCTTAATCAACCTTTTCTAATTTTACATTACAACCTATCATTACAGAGAATGCAATATAAAATGTTTTTGCATCCCCATTAATACCCAATATTACAAACTCAGAATCATCAATTGAAATAGTACAACGTAAAGGTTCTTTCGTTTCATAAACCTCTCCACTCTTCGTGACTAATTTTAATGACCAAAAATCATATGAATCTATTTTATTTCGCTCAAATAATATAGTGAACACCTTTTTCAGTTCAGCCTTATTCGGAATGTCATATATTTCTTTTGAAGTTAACAGTTTTTTAGTTATATCAAAATAACCAGAGACAAAGTGAGTTAACACAACATGTGATAAATCCTCCCCCCAATAATTTTCAAAATCGCAATAACCGTAAACAAACTTCTCATTACCCCACGATTCATTTTTACTCATATCATCCGCCTATAATTAATAGATATTGAATTGAGGAGAATATCAACAAAAGATTTATCATTAAAATATATTAAATATTATAAATTTATTATTTTTAATATAAAAAGAGCCCTAATATATAATAGAGCTCTTTATTGATACTATTTTTGTATTTACTTAAAAAGGAAATAAGATAGGAATAACTGCCACACTGATAAACATTACAATTATCGTAAATGGCACGCCGATCTTCAGAAAATCTGCAAATTTATAACCACCGGGACCCAATACCAATGTATTCACAGGGGAAGAAACAGGGGTCATAAACGCAGCGGATGCCGCAATACCAATCACCATCGCAAAAGGTAATGGAGAGACATCCATTTGATGCGCGGCGGCAATCGCAATAGGCGCCATAAGTACCGCAGTAGCCGTATTGGAAATAAATAAGCCTATCGTCGCGCATAAAATAAACAGGCAGACTAGCATCACATGAGGACCTAATCCGCCAGCTACCTTCATTAGTGCATCTACCGCAAGGGCTATCCCCCCGGTTTCTTGTAAAGCGATAGCGAATGGCATCATGCCAACAATCAAAATAATACTCGGCCAATGTATCGATTTGTACGCGCTTTCCATATCAATACAGCGAAATTTTCCCATTAATAAACAGGCAATCAACGCTGCAATAAAGTTAGGGATTTCATTGGTCACCATCATCGCCACCATGAGCGCAAGGCAAAATAACGCATGAGGGGCTTGTGAAGAGGCAGGGGCAACAGCTTCGACTTCGGCGGCTAAGTTCAATACGATAAAATTACGCGGTTTTGTTGATAGAACACGGATCAGCTTCCAGTCTCCAATGACCAGTAAAATATCCCCTAAGCGCAGAGGTTCATCCACCAGCTTTCCATCAAGGGCCTTTCCATCACGGCGGATCCCGACGATGTTTAAACCATATCGGGTACGAAATTTAATCTCTCGTAAACTTTTACCTAGCAATTCCGAGTCCGGGTTCATGGAAACTTCCGCCATCCCCACATCCCTTGATTGCTCGGAAAAATAATCCCCACGCAAAATCATCGGCTCAAGAAGCTGTTCACTGCAAAATTGGCGCAGTTCATCGTCAGTCACTGAAATATCAATTAGCAAAACATCACGCTCACGTAGCTCCGTTCCCCCCGTTGCACTCACCATCACACGGCGAAACTTACGCCAGCGCTCAATCCCCACAACGTTTGCACCATAACGGGAACGCAAATGAAGCTCATCAAGCGTGTGTCCAATCAGTGAAGAACCTTTACGAATCGCTAATCGGCGGGCACGCCCAGCCAGTTTATAATCGCGGATCAAATCACGAAAACTACGTTGATATTTAACAGGTTGTTTATCCGGTTCATTGCTACCCAACCAACGGCGAGTCAGCCACATATAGCCAATACCCGCGACTAAAATAAGAAGTCCTATTGGGGTGATTGAGAAAAATTGAAAGCTGGGTAATCCTTCGCGAACTAATTCACTGTTGACCACCATGTTGGGTGGTGTTGCGACTAATGTCATCATGCCGCTGATTAAGCCAGCAAAGCCCAGCGGCATCATTAATCGACTTGGTGAGGTTTTCATCCGTGCTGCGACACTGAGCACCACCGGAATAAAGATAGCGACCACGCCAGTGGAGCTCATAAATGCACCGAGCCCCGCCACCGTCATCATTAAAAAGACGAGCATTTTACTTTCGCTGCTGCCTGCAACTCGGACGAGCCACTCCCCCATTTGGTAGGCAATTCCGGTACGAACCAGACCATCACCGATGACAAACAGAGCGGCAATCAACAAAACGTTAGGATCCGCAAAACCCGCCGTTGCCTGTTGTAAGGTCAGTGTATCGCTTAATACAAACGCCACAATGACTAATAAGGCAACCACATCCATGCGGACTTTATTGGTAGTAAATAGAACAACCGCGATCAATAGTAGGGTTAGCACCCATAGCAATTCTCCGTTCAAAGTATCCCCTTTCGACGAAAAAAAACAGGCTAAAGATTTTAGTTAGTTAACCATGTTTTTCAGAGGATTTCTTTGATTAGATCTCAATTAGACGTTTTTCGACACGAAAAGCTCAAAATAGCCGTTATCGTCAGGACCTGTCACGGAAATTTGTTCTAATGTACTAATAATCGCAGAGATTTCATCTCTTCTTGGCATGCCTTCTGGATCATGAACCGCAATAACTTGGCAGCCCGCACTTAATGCTGAATGGATCCCCGCTGGCGCATCTTCAAAAGCAATGCACTCTTCAGGAGGCAGTTCGAGGCTTTTCGCCCCTAATTGGAAAGGTTCTGGGTCTGGTTTACCTTTCGAGACTTTTTCAAACGTGACCCAATGTTTAGGTTCAGGTAAACCCGCTGCTGCTCGGCGTCCGTGAGCAATGGGTACTGTACCTGATGTCACAATCGCCCAAGGGGCACCTAATTTATTCAGTAAAGATAACAGTGCTATTGCACCTGGCAGTGCAACAACCCCCTCCATATCTTCACTTTCCATCTTCTCTAACCAACGAAAATGGCTTTGCAGCTCTTCTTCGCTTGCATTAGGTAGGAAATGGCGCAATGTGGTCATTGCAGGTTTTCCATGGATATAGTCGATAATCGCTTGCTTATCTTCACCAATTCTATCGCCGAATAAACACCAACAGCGCTCAACAACAGCGAGTGAATCCGCCAACGTGCCATCGAGATCGAATAAAAAACCTTTTGCTTTTAACTTCACATCAAACCCTTTTTCAGAAAATCGTGCTACCTAATGCAAGACGTAAATGTGTCTACCTAAAAAGATAGGTTAAGCATTGAGAATTTGAGAAACCTCAACCGCTGAAAGGTGATATTGGCGAGGGCAAGCTTGCCAAATTTTCAGCATTCTTAAATATTTATCCCACATTGGTGTTTGTGAGTTAAAGCCATGAGTTCCGCTATCGAAATGGGTATATCGCCCTTCTGTATTAACCATAAAGCGCACATAACTCAGATAACGCGCTTCCGTTGCAGCATCAAAGCCCAAAAACTGCACACGACGGCCATCCACACCATGTTTATCTTCCATGTTGCCGTAAGAAACTTGCAGCGCATGGTACATTTCCATCACTTCAATAACTGTACGACACGTTTGCTCGCTGAGTTCACCAAAATCCCTATCCAGCTCGCGCATTTGTAAACCAAATCCACGCTCAATGATAGTTTGCAGACGGCGGTAACGCTCCGCGTTATCTGGGTCTAACATGGTCATCATTTTATATTGATTGGATAAAATTAAGCGTTCAGCATTGGTCATTTCCATCACAGCTCTCCGTAGATAATTTTCTGCAATCTTCGCATTCAATGTTGATAATGCACAGATTAAATATCACTTTTATTGATCTAAACAGTTATTTTGCGTTAATTACTGTTAAATAAAGGTTTGTTATCAAATCGAATGCTAAATAAGGTTCAATGAACCGTTTAGATATCTTCCATAAAGGTATGATCTAACTGATTGAACGCTTTTTTCAAAAGTTCGGCTAGCGCCATATAGTCAGGCTGCTGCTCAACGGGTGCCATCGCGATTCCCGCTTCGGTAAATTTATCGCGAATTTCATAGAACCAGCTTAATAACCCTGCCGGTAATGGTGTGACGGCACGCTTACCTAACCACCATAATCCTTGCATTGGCAAGCTGCAGGCAAATAATGCCGTTGCGACAGCTGGACCTAACTGCCCGCCTAACGCAATTTGCCAAGCCAGCGTAAATATCGCAATGGGCGGCATAAAGCGGATCCCAAACCGAATCGCTTTATTGATACGTAGTTCAGGAAACAGTGGCGTTAGCTTTTTTTCCATAGGGAAAACCTTCAGATAGTGATTACCTAATCTGAAGCGTTTGAAAAAACCCGGAGGGGTACTCTGCATTGTGCTCATCAATTAATTTCCTACTACCATTAATTTCCTACTGCCATTCATTTTCTGCTGCTATTCATTTCTGGATGTCATCACAAAAACAATATCAATCTATGGCTAGCTTACGTCAAATTGAGCGTGAACGCACACTCAGTTTTTAAGTTAATTTTCACAAATTTAGCTTTAATTAAGCTAACTTAAATGAAACCCGCTATTCTCTTGAATACGTAACTCACCGCTATAACTACACTTTATATGGCATTTATGATTTTAATCAACCAAACGCCCTATTTTTAAAAAAAACGTATAAAATATAAAATAGTTTTAGTAGAATCGACCGTAATTAGAATTACTGCCGAACTATGTTACTTAATAGTTCTCTTTAATAAGTAAACAACAGTGATATATTGGGGTTCTGCGCGTTATTTCAACACGATACTGTGACTTATTTTTCACAGTTATTTAACAGCATCACGTAACGTTTGCGCGAGAAAACCCTGTAAAATCATCGACCCATGTACTTTTTTGCACATATCATGATATCAATCATGAATTGGTCGGATATAAATGCGCTAGGCTCTAGCGAATTACATTTTTCAACTAAGTCTGTGTGTCCTCATAACGGGCTTCACAACATCAACTAAGATAGGTATTTCCATGTCAAGTAAGCTGGTACTGGTTTTAAACTGCGGTAGCTCCTCACTGAAATTTGCAATCATCGATCCGACTAATGGAGATGAATTTCTATCAGGTTTAGCTGAATGTTTTAATTTGCCTGAAGCTCGCATTAAATGGAAAATGGACGGTGAAAAACATGAGGCACCTTTAGGTGCAGGCGCTGCACATAGCGAAGCACTGAACTTCATCGTAAACACAATTCTTGCTGCGAAGCCTGAATTGTCAGCTCAAATTTCCTCTATTGGTCACCGTATTGTTCATGGTGGCGAGAAATTTACTTCTTCTGTTGTTATTGACGATGAAGTTATCGCGGGTATTAAAGCGGCAATCCCATTCGCGCCGTTACATAACCCAGCTCACCTTATTGGTATTGAAGAGGCGAGAAAATCATTCCCTCATCTGATCACCAAAAACGTAGCAGTATTCGATACAGCGTTCCATCAGACCATGCCTGAAGAAGCTTACCTGTATGCACTGCCATACGAATTATATTCCGAGCACAGCATCCGTCGTTATGGTGCGCACGGTACTAGCCATTTCTACGTTTCTCGCGAAGCGGCGAAAAAACTGAACAAGCCAGTTGATGAACTGAACGTTATCACTTGCCATTTAGGTAATGGTGGTTCAGTATCTGCTATCGTTAACGGTAAATGTGTTGATACATCAATGGGTTTAACTCCATTAGAAGGCTTAGTCATGGGAACTCGTAGCGGCGATATCGACCCTGCGATTATTTTCCACTTGCATGATTCATTAGGCATGAGCGTTGACCAAATCAACAAAATGCTGACCAAAGAATCTGGCTTACTGGGCTTAACTGGCGTGACTAGCGACTGCCGTTATGTTGAAGATAACTACGGCACTAAAGCGGATGCAACCCGTGCAATGGATGTGTTCTGCCACCGTTTAGCAAAATATGTTGGTGCGTACAGCGCGCTGATGGAAGGTCGTCTTGATGCAATCATCTTCACTGGTGGTATCGGTGAAAACTCTGCACAAGTGCGTGAAATCACGCTGAAGAAACTGGCAATTCTTGGTTTCGAATATGACCACGAGCGCAACTTAGCAGCACGTTTCGGTAAAGAAGGTGTTATCACCACCGACAACAGCCGCCCGGCACTGGTTATCCCAACCAATGAAGAGTTGGTTATTGCCCAAGATGCTGCACGCTTAACAGCATAAAGACTTTCTTGCCGCCAGCCTTATGCTGGCGGTACTGCTTTAGAGTAACCAAAAAACGAGGTTCCTGTGTCCCGTACAATTATGCTAATTCCTACTGGCACCAGCGTTGGTTTAACCAGCGTTAGTCTGGGTGTCGTCCGCTCAATGGAACAAAAAGGTGTCCAACTGAGCGTGTTTAAACCTATCGCACAACCACGCGTTTCCGGTAATAAAGACCAAACCACCGAAGTTTTACGTTCTCACTCCAGCATCACGACCATTGTTGAGCCTTTAACAATGGAATATGTTGAGTCTCTGCTGACTTCATCGAAGAAAGACATTCTGATGGAAGAGATCGTGGCTCGCTACCACGACCACACCAAAAATGCAGAAGTGATCCTGATCGAAGGTTTAGTCCCAACTCGCAAGCACTCTTTTGCTCAATCATTGAACTACGAAATTGCTAAAACCCTAGGTGCTGAAATTGTCTTTGTTACTGCACCGGGCAATAGCTCAATCCAGCAAATGCAAGAGCGTTTAGAGCTGGTTCGTAACGAATTTGGTGGCCAACGTAATGAAAGCATCATCGGGGTTATCGTTAACAAAGTTAACGCACCCGTTGATGAGCAAGGTCGTACTCGCCCTGACCTGTCTGAAATCTTTGATGATTCAACCAAAGCGACAGTAGCAAATATCGATGCCAAAGCGCTGGAGTGTTTAAATCTGCCCGTTTTAGCGTCAATTCCTTGGAACTTTGACCTGATTGCAACTCGTGCAATCGACATGGCAAAACACTTAAATGCAAAAGTCGTTAACGAAGGTGAAATCAATACTCGCCGCGTAAAATCCGTCACTTTCTGCGCACGTAGCATTCCACACATGCTTGAACATTTCCGCCCAGGTTCATTATTAGTGACCTCAGCGGATCGCCCTGACGTACTGGTATCTGCCTCTTTAGCAGCAATGAACGGCGTAGAAATCGGTGCTATCTTATTAACAGGCGGTTATGATATCGATGCACCTATTCGCAAACTTTGTGAACAAGCATTCGAAACTGGCTTACCTGTGTTTATGGTGAACAGCAACACATGGCAAACTTCGCTGAATCTGCAAAGCTTCAGCCTTGAAGTACCTGCTGATGACCATGAGCGTATCGAGAAAATTCAAAACTACGTAGCTCGCCACATTAGCAGTAACTGGATTGAATCTCTGGTTGCTGATTCTGAGCGCCCTAACCGTCTGTCTCCTCCAGCGTTCCGTTACCAGTTAACTGAACTGGCTCGTAAAGCAGGCAAACGTATCGTCCTGCCTGAAGGTGATGAGCCACGTACCGTTAAAGCAGCATCGATTTGTGCTGAACGTGGTATCGCGACCTGCGTATTGTTAGGTAATCCTGATGATATCCGCCGTGTTGCAGCATCTCAGGGTATCGAATTAGGCGCTGGCATCGAAATCGTTGACCCAATTAAAGTTCGCGAAGAATATGTTGCACGCTTAGTCGAACTGCGTAAGAGCAAGGGCATGACCGAAGTGGTTGCTCGTGAACAATTGGAAGATAACGTTGTTCTGGGCACATTGATGCTGGAAAAAGGCGAAGTGGATGGTCTGGTCTCTGGTGCGGTTCATACCACCGCAAACACCATCCGCCCACCACTACAGTTAATCAAAACTGCGCCAGGTAGCTCATTAGTTTCTTCTGTATTCTTTATGCTGCTGCCAGAGCAAGTATTTGTTTATGGTGACTGTGCGATTAACCCAGATCCAACAGCAGAGCAACTGTCTGAAATCGCAATTCAGTCTGCGGATTCAGCAAAAGCCTTTGGTATCGAGCCTCGCGTTGCGATGATTTCATACTCAACGGGTAATTCTGGTGCGGGTAGCGATGTTGAGAAAGTGCGTGAAGCAACACGTTTAGCGCAAGAAAAACGCCCTGACCTGATGATCGACGGCCCGTTACAGTACGATGCAGCGGTAATGGCAGATGTGGCTAAATCTAAAGCGCCAAACTCACCAGTTGCAGGTAAAGCAACGGTGTTTATCTTCCCAGACTTGAACACTGGTAATACGACCTATAAAGCAGTACAACGTTCTGCTGACTTAGTCTCTATCGGTCCAATGCTGCAAGGTATGCGTAAACCTGTTAACGACTTATCCCGTGGTGCACTGGTAGACGATATTGTTTACACCGTTGCACTGACTGCGATTCAAGCGGTACAAAACGAAAACGCATAATCTTAGTTATTAAGTATTGAGTTAAAAGGTCAATCCAGAAATGGGTTGACCTTTATTTTTTCATCGCTATCTGAAAATAATGTTCCTCCCATTTCATATCATTAACCTCTATATTTTCACAAAAAATTGAGGTTAATTATGATTCTTCCCCATAGAGTTCGTATTAAGTTTGAACAGATAAAACTAACAGATCATTTTAAAAACACCGCTGAGAATGAGTTTTCCCGCAATATAATTGGCATTAAAAATATCCAAGAAGCCGAAAAAGGTGTCTGTTATGGATTAACACATGCTTTCTTATTTTATGCCCATGCAAATGATGAAACGAGATATATAAAAAATCTGGCATACGCATTAAAAAAAGCACATAACCACAAAGAAAATACTCGTCACTATCGCACTTTTTTAAATGATGCTTTCTATCAAATTATTTATAAACAAGCATCAGTTGACTATGCCCTTCACATTGACAACGCCATGAAAAAGTTTGATTTTTCAAATGATAGCAGTGAATTAAAACAAAAAAATATGCTTATTTACATCAGTGAAATCTTTTTTAAAAATAGCGCATTGTTACTCGATAATATAAAAGAAGATGATGCTATCAACTTTAAAAAAGCATTACATCAGCTATATTCTTATGCATATTCCACATCCGCAAACGCCAGGGAGGATATATTAAAAGGAAAAAGCCACTTTGAATGTCATTTAATAAAGCTAACTGCTCGAGAAATTAAGAAAAAATGTTCTAACCTTGTACAAGATGACTTATCACTGAACGGCATTAAACCATTTTTTGAACTGGTTAAAAATCACCAAAAAAAAATCATTAAGTACCAAATAATACAAAAAAATAGCCAATATAATATAAAGTATGATACCTATACGATTATTGATAATAATATAAAATTAAATCCGCAAAATTATATAACCTTCGAGCAATTCAAACAGCGTATTAATAATCGACTACAGCAACAGAAGGATACCATTTGTGATTTTATTACTAGAAATCATGCCATGGGGATCACAATTAAACATATCAACGATAAAGTTATATTCAAGTTCTTTGAACCTAATAAAGGCCTTTATATAACAGAAAATAAAAAAAGTTTTTTAATCTCATTGAAAAAACAATGTCTCAGCAAGCATGCTTAGTGAATGCTCAAAACGAGAAAATCATCGAGATTAATACCTCCTACGCCGATAAACTTCATCAATATCCGCTATCCAATAAAATCAAAGAACCTAAATTTTATAAATCATAAAAATACAAAAGGGCTACTTCGGTAGCCCTTTATTCAATACCCGTGTTTTACTCTGGGCTTGCACAACTAATCGCCTTATCCGCTTCATTATTACGTGTTAACCATAATGAAAGTGCTTTGAGTGAATCTGGCGTGAACTCATCGCAACGAGCAGTAATTTCCTTCGGTGTCAACCAGCTTACTTCCGCGACTTCACTTTCTTGCAAAGCAAAAGGACCGTGGCTCACACAACTAAATAACCCACCCCACACACGGCAAATTTCATTTTCATAGTAGAAAGTGCCATGCTCTGCAAACGGAACGCCAGCAATCCCCAATTCTTCTTCAGCTTCGCGCTTAGCTGATTCAAGAATCTGTTCATCTTGTATCACGACACCGCCCGCCGTGGCATCCAAAAGCCCTGGGTAGAAATCTTTAATGTCTGTTCTTCGCTGCACCAGAATTTTACCCATGCCATCGTGCACCACGATATAGGTCGCGCGGTGGCGTAAGTTTTCTGCACGCATTTGGCTACGAGTTGCTTGCGCTATTACATTATTATCTTCGTCAACGATATCTACCCATTCGACGAATTCGGTCTGTTGTTCCATCCTGAAAACCTTATTTAGCTTGCCCACCAAAATACTTTGATACAAGGTATTCTTTTCGCATATATGTTGCAAGGGATCCTAACCAAATTTGACCTTGCTTTCCATCACAAAAATCAATGCATCTCTTTAAGATACAGTACAAAATTCTTTTTTTTGAAGCGTTAACTGAAACCCAACAATTCCCATTTGCAAATGCTATAGTTATCTTTACAGGGTGGTAAAAATTGGATTATTTAAAGTGTGATAGCGCTTTAAATAGGGGGATAAAAAATGAGAATTCTAATAACAGGCGGAACAGGGTTAATTGGTACCCAACTGGTTCAAACGTTAGTGATGCATTCACATCAGGTCACCGTGTTAAGCCGTTCACCACAAAAAGTATACAGTTTATTTTGTAAAGCCGTTGAATGCTGGACAACCCTTCAAGATAAAACCTCTCTTGATGGCTTTGATGTGGTCATCAACCTTGCCGGTGAACCTATCGCAGAAAAACGTTGGACGGCAGCACAAAAACAGATCCTTTGTGATAGCCGCTGGAAAATTACGCAGCAATTGACGAATTTAATCAAAGCTAGTCAAAACCCGCCGAGCGTATTCCTGTCAGGCTCTGCCGTTGGTTACTATGGCGACCAAGGTCAATCCGTCGTGACGGAAGAAGATCAACCCCATGATGAATTTACCCATCAACTAGCTGCTCGCTGGGAAGCTATCGCCCAAGAAGCACAATCGGATAAAACCCGAGTTTGTTTACTACGTACTGGATTAGTTTTATCCCCTAACGGCGGTTTGCTCGCTAAAATTCTGCCTATTTTTAAAATGGGTGCTGGTGGACCGATTGGTCACGGAAAACAATTTATGCCGTGGATCCATATTAACGATATGGTGAAGGCGATTTTATTCCTAATGGAGACGCCAATCCTCTCCGGCCCATTTAATATGACCTCGCCTTACCCTGTCCATAATGATCAATTTGCCGCCATGATGGGGGATGTCACCAACCGCCCTTCCTTTATCCGCACCCCTGCATTTGCAGTCAGAGGTGTGCTTGGGGAATCCGCGACATTATTACTTGGTGGACAACAAGCCATACCTAAACGTTTAGAAGAGGCGGGCTTTGAATTTGAATTTATTGAGCTGAGAATTGCACTTGAAGATTTGTTAGCACCAAAATCATGATTATTTTAAAAACAGGCACTATTTAGCGCCCTGCCAACGGGTAAATAAATCTTGTTCAAGCTCGATATCAAATTGGTCAAGAACGCGATTAACAGTCTGGTTAACAATATCTTGAATAGATTGAGGCTGGTGATAAAACGCAGGCATTGGGGGCATAATCACCGCTCCCATTTCTGCGGCTTGTACCATCAATTTCAAATGGCCAATATGCAGTGGTGTTTCACGCACGCCCAGCACCAACTTTTTCCCTTCTTTCAAAACGACATCTGCGGCACGGGTAACTAACGTGTCTGTATAGCTGTGAACGATGCCAGAAAGAGTTTTCATGGTACACGGCATGATTACCATACCCACAGTACGAAAAGAGCCTGAGGAGATAGCAGCGGCGATATCGCGGCTATCATAAACATGGTCCGCAAGCTGTTGTACATCTTTAACACTGAATTCTGTTTCCAGTGCTAATGTCTGACGCGCAGCTGCACTCATCACTAGGTGGGTTTCCACATCTTTCACAGGTTTGAGCACTTCCAACAATCGAATTCCATAGATTGCTCCACTCGCGCCTGTTAACCCAATGATCAATTTTTTCATGTTCAGCCCCAATTCACGTAATTTCTTGCATTATATATTAAATATCGTGAAGTAGTGAGTGAGGAACCTTATGTGGCCTTAAGGAAGGTAAAGACAATAAAAATAGAGAGCTGATTTTTCAGTTCTCTATTCTAGACAGATTAGTTCGATTGGGTTGATGCTTTTTTCTGTCCTGCTATTTCAGGAGCTCTAGTCTTAAAATGTTTAGATGTTAAAGCCTTAGCATTAGATAGCACCAATAATCGTAACTCTTCAGTAGTTAACCGTTTAGTTTTACCGTTATTCATATTTAGCCTCTAAAAATAAATATGCATAAACATATTGAATGCAGCAATAGTATTATTGCTCTTACTGTTTAAAATTCAATTAGAAATAATCTAATTCATTGTTCTTCAATGTTTTCTCTGAATAGATTTAACTGAGCCAACTGTAATTCTTCAACAGTTGCATACATTACTAATTCATTTTCTAATAACTTAAAACCAAACTTTTCATAATACGAAATCAATTCTGGATGAGGCTCTATAATATAAACCCCTTTACTATCTGAATATTGTGACAAAAAAAACATCGTAGCCACAATAACAAACATTGTTAGTCGCCCTGATAGCGGATGATGGGGATTATTTCTCACAAACGATTCAATGAGAGAATGTGTAACTCACCATTTTCAGAGGCATAAATACCCAGCATGGCACCATCAATATTAGATTCATCATCTAACCTGATCCCTAGGTGAAAACTACTCTCACCCAGATAATGCGGAAATTTATCTCTCCAATTCAATATTGAGCGTTCATCTCTAGTTAAGGATTCAAAATCATCTTCACAAAGGGCATCGACTTTTAAACCTAATTGAGTGCTATCTATGAATTCTTGCAATAATTCAATCGTTTTAGAAAGATTAGATGTTAATGACAAAGTTCACTCCTAAATCTCGAATTTAATATTCAACATTTAAATACAGAGCAAAACTTTACTCACTGAATAAGCAGTCATCAATAAAGGAAACTTGAACGGAGGGTAATTCAGACTAACTTCATTTTCAGCTTAGTTTTAGATTTAATCCTCTAAATAATTCATGTTGTAGCTAGGCGACAAGTTAGCTAATCCCTAGGAGCATACACAAGTATGTGACTAGGGTTAGCTAATGCAGCCAACAACGCTACAGCGTGAAGTATGACGAGGATTCCCTAACGTTTAGCCTTCGTTGTAAATCTCTAAATCCTCAACATCACTCTGATCTTTCAACTTCAACTCATCATCTTTGCGCAGATTTTCTAGATAGTCTAAATAGCTTTGGTCGATATCTTTGGTCACGTAGATGCCATCAAATACTGAACATTCAAATTCATTGATTTCCGGATTTTCTTCACGAACCGCATCAATGAGGTCGCTGAGATCTTGGAAAATTAGACCATCTGCGCCAATCAGCTTACGAATTTCATCCACTTCTCGACCATGTGCAATCAACTCATTCGCATTTGGCATATCGATTCCGTAGACGTTAGGGAAGCGAACTTCTGGTGCGGCTGAAGCAAAGTAGACATTCTTTGCACCCGCTTCACGAGCCAGTTCAACGATCTGTTCTGATGTGGTACCGCGCACAATAGAGTCATCCACCAGCAGAACGTTTTTATCGCGAAACTCTGCACGGTTAGCATTCAGTTTACGGCGCACGGATTTACGACGTTCTTGTTGCCCAGGCATGATAAAGGTACGTCCAACATAACGGTTTTTCACAAAACCTTGGCGATACGGTTTATCTAGGATATGGGCGATTTCTAACGCGATATCGCATGAGGTTTCAGGGATTGGGATCACCACATCAATATGCAGGTCTTCCCATTCACGAGCAATTTTCGCGCCCAATTTTTGCCCCATACGTAATCTTGCGTTATACACCGAGATTTTATCGATAAACGAATCTTGGCGAGCAAAATAAACATATTCAAAAATACACGGTGTCAACTGCGGGTTCTCTGCACATTGGCGGGTAAATAATTTGCCATCTTCAGTGACATATACCGCTTCGCCTGGTGCAACATCACGTAGGAATTCGAAACCTAAAGTATCGAGTGCCACACTTTCAGAGGCAACCATGTATTCATGTTCGCCAGTCGCTAGAATACGGCGACCAAGGACTAATGGGCGAATACCGTGAGGATCACGGAATGCCACCATCCCGTGACCAATAATCAATGCCACGCAAGCATAGGCACCACGGATTTTTTTGTGCATTGATGCTACAGCACTAAAAATGTTGTCGGGTTCGAGAGGAAAATGATCAAACTTATCTAACTCGTATGCTAATACGTTTAGAAGAATTTCGGAGTCTGACGTGGTATTCACATGGCGACGTGCTGTTTCAAATAGGCTCCGAGCAAGTTCGTGAGCATTTGTCAGGTTACCATTATGTGCAAGGGTTATACCAAAAGGAGAGTTAACGTAAAAAGGCTGGGCTTCAGATGC
This sequence comes from Providencia sp. JUb39, assembly GCF_012272845.1. NCBI lineage: Bacteria > Pseudomonadati > Pseudomonadota > Gammaproteobacteria > Enterobacterales > Morganellaceae > Providencia > Providencia sp. JUb39. The sequence goes on from NZ_JAAWXD020000001.1 coordinate 2,631,427, forward strand.
GCTGGAGCTACCCGCAGTTGGATAACGCACATGCCCAATACCCATCGAGCCTTGAAGGCGCAGCATGTGGCGCGTTTCAAAGACGTCTTTTACTAAACCATTTGCTTTACGCAAACGGATATTGTTTTTACCATCAATAGTCGCAATACCCGCTGCATCTTGCCCACGATGCTGCAGCACCGTTAACGCATCATAAATTGATTGGTTTACCGGTGAAACACCGGCGATACCGACAATACCGCACATTTAGTCTTTCCTCATCAGCCAGACGGAGAGATATTCTCCGGTAGGAAACTTGACGCATTTTGCAGGTAGTCAAAAAACCACCTAATAATATGACTGAACTGCGGAATAAGCTGTGAACGATGCCAATCCTCACTTTGAGGAAGCGGTGTAAATGTATCGAGAAAGAACAACAGCGCCGATACAATTAATACCCCACGCAACGCACCGAAGCAGATCCCCAGTACACGATCTGTACCCGATAATCCGGTTTTTTGCACTAATGAGCTAATCACATAGTTCACCACTGCACCGACGATCAATGTCGCGATAAACAGTGCTGCAATCGCAATACCATTACGAACTAAGACATCTTCAAAGTTCGTAAAGTAGCTCGCTAAGTAAGGATAAAACGTGCTTGCTACGAAGAACGCGCAACCCCAAGTGATTAACGATAATGCCTCACGTACAAATCCACGGATCAGGCTTACCAGTGCCGAGAAGCCAATAATGGCGATAATTGTGTAATCAATCCAGACCATATTTCATTCCAAAATTCGCATTCACGTCAGCGGCGAATGCATTCTAACAGAAAACGAAAACGTTTGCGTAACCATTTTTCATTGAATTTAAAAAAATCAGCGGCGAAAAGAAAAAATCATAATCGCCGCAGTAAGTTACTAAATACCCTTATTTTTTAGGGATAACTGAATGTCAATTTAAGGCTTAAAGGCTTGGATTATCCCTTTTGTACCCGTAATTGTGTTCAGTTCAGGTAAAGCTGACTCAAGCTTCTGCCTTGATGCTTCTGGCCCCACATAAATACGGGTTAATTTGTTGTTCACCGGTTGCGCTGGCACCGTATAAACCTGATACCCAGACAATCTTAGCTTCGCCACAATTTCTTCAACCTTGCTGGCATTATTGAGGGCAATCACTTGCACCACATACGCTTTACCTTGAGGTTCTTGTTTTGGCTCTGGTTTCGGTTCCGGCTTTGGTTCTACCTTAGGCTTAGGCTCAGGTTTTGGCTCTGGCTTAGGCTCCGGTTCTACCCGTGGTTTTTCTGGAGTGACATTAGCTGGAATGGCGCTTCCATTTTGATTCACCACGTTTTGACTATTATTACTTTGATTTGCACTGTTTGCGGCTACAGGAGGCTGCTCACTTTGCTTTTGCTCAGTGATGGCTTCCGATAACATCGCTTCAGAAGTTCCTTCAGAAGAAGCGGTCGATGCGCTGTGTGTAATTGGCGCAATAGACTCTATATCTTCTTCATCACCCGGTTTGGGAATAATCGGAATGGCTGCAAATTCATTTTCATTGTATTTCTTATCGCCATCCAGTAATGCGGGCAATACGATGACCCCTGCGGCGACTAAAACAATGACGCCAGCAAGACGATTTTGGAATTTACTAGCCACTGGCTTTATCCTTCTGTTTTCTCTAATAACATCATGACATGAGCTACGGTATGGAATGACCCACACACCACAATCACATCTTGTGGTCGCGCATCCGCACATGCTTGTTGCCAAGCTGCTTCCACGGAATCAAACTCATGGGCACCGTCAACATGCTGACTAAGCTCAGTCACATCTGCACCACGAAACTCTCTTAGCGGTGCAAGATACCAGTCAGTTACTTGCTGGGATAAACAGGTTAATGTCCCTTGAATATCTTTATCCCCCAGCATTCCCACCACCGCACGAATTCGACGACCTTCTGTCACCGGTAATTGCGCGAGTTTGGAGACTAAATAGCCTGCTGCATGAGGATTATGGGCTACATCCAAAATCATTAACGGGTGTTCGCCAATGATCTGAAAACGTCCCGGTAACTGAGCCGTACTTAAACCTTGGTGAATAGCTTGGTCAGTGATTTTCTGTGCTAGCTGGGCATCAATCTCCATCAAGCAGCTGATCACACCCATCGCGGTTGCTGCATTAGCCAACGGCACATTCGGTAAGGGTAAATTAGCCCATGAACGCTGAGAACTTTCCCAAGACCAATGTTGCCCCTGCTCTTGGTAATACCAATCCTTGCCACGACGAAACAGCATAGTGCCTATTTTATCGGCATAAGCGCCTATAGAAGCCGGCATATCAGGCTCGCCCACCACACCATAATGACCTTGACGGAAAATACCCGCTTTCTCATGACCAATATGCTCGCGGTCAGAACCTAGCCAATCGGTATGATCAAGCGCAATGCTGGTGATTGCCGCAATATCTGCATCCACTACATTGGTTGCATCAAGGCGACCGCCTAACCCTACTTCAAGGATCACAATATCTAACTCAGCTTGCTTAAATAATTGTAGTGCAGCTAAGGTGCCATATTCAAAGTAGGTTAATGAAATATTTCCACGCTGCGCTTCGATAGTCGCAAATGCTTGGCAAAACTCACTTTCAGTAAGCTCTTTACCTTGGATTCGGACGCGTTCCGTGTAGCGTACTAAATGTGGAGAACTGTAGACCCCTACTTTCAAACCCGCAGCCATCAAAATAGATTCAAGTGTATGGCAGGTTGTGCCTTTACCGTTTGTGCCGGTGACAGTGATGACGCGAGGAGCAGGTTGAGTGAGATGCATTTGACGGGCAGCTTGCCCTACTCGTTCCAACCCCATATCAATATTTTGGCTATGCAGGTCAGTGAGATAAGAAAGCCAAGCCTCCAATGGAGACTTGGCTGTAGGAATGATTAGATTACTCATCATCTTTTTTATGTTTAGCGCCTTTTGCTTTATCTGCACCATCGACAGCATCAGCAAGGTCAATTTCCACGTCAACCACTTCAACAACCAGCGCTGGTGCGGTGTTCAGACTTGGTTGGTTGGTTAACATCGCTAGGACATCAGCCAGACGATCACGCATATCTTGACGACGCACGATCATGTCAATTGCCCCTTTTTCCAGCAGGAATTCACTGCGCTGGAAACCTTGAGGTAATTTTTCACGAACGGTTTGTTCGATAACGCGAGGACCCGCGAAGCCAATCAGTGCTTTAGGCTCAGCCACGTTGATATCGCCCAACATTGCTAAACTTGCAGAAACACCACCCATGGTCGGGTCAGTCAGTACAGAAATGTACGGTAAGCCACGTTCTTGCATTTTCGCCAGCGCAGCACTGGTTTTCGCCATTTGCATCAGAGACAGCAGCGCTTCTTGCATACGCGCACCACCACTGGATGAGAAGCAAACTAATGGACAGTTATCTTCCAACGCTTGTTCCACAGCACGGACAAAACGTGCGCCCACAACCGATGCCATTGAACCACCCATAAAGGAAAATTCAAACGCTGCCGCAACAACAGGCATCTCTTTGAGCGTACCTTTCATCACGACGATAGCATCTTTTTCACCCGTCTCTTTCTGGGCGGAGCTAATTCTGTCTTTGTATTTTTTAGAGTCGCGGAATTTGAGCACATCTTTTGGCTCTAATTCGCTACCTAATTCCGTTGTTGAGTTTTCATCAAGGAAAGATTCAAGGCGTTGGCGAGCATGAATTCGCATATGGTGGTCACATTTTGGACACACTTGTAGGTTACGCTCAAGCTCAGCACCGTAGAGGACTTGCCCACAGCTATCACATTTAGTCCAAACACCTTCAGGGATGTTTGCTTTATGGGATGGGGTTGAAGTACCTTTTTTTAAAATTTTCTCAATCCAGCTCATTAATGGACCTTTTTGTCTGATTGCACTCTGACGACACTTCAAATAATACCGCCCCTGAATTTCAGATGGTGGTTATATAAGAAGCATCTATCAGTATGTTATTTTTTGCCATTAAACCACAATGATATCTCACTGTAGATAAAAACTTTTTTCAAACCGATTATTGGTTATCGTTTTTTTGCGTCACCACACTATTTTCTTTTGCCACTGCATTTTTTTCTTTTGCAGCAGCTCGACGGTGGCGAATAATTTCAATGACACCCGGCAGAATCGAAATAAAGATAATCGCGACTATCAGTAATTTCAAATTCTTTTGTACTATCGGTAGATCACCGAATAAATACCCTGCATAGGTAAAGAGTAACACCCATAATAACGCACCTGCCACATTATAAAAGGCAAAATGACGGTAAGACATTTTACCCATACCCGCAACGAAAGGTGCAAAGGTTCTCACGATAGGCACAAAACGCGCCAAGATAATTGCTTTTCCGCCATGTTTTTCATAAAACTGATGGGTTTTATCTAAATAGCTACGACGGAAAATTTTTGAATCTGGGTTTTTAAACAGTTTTTCACCAAAGATACGTCCAATGGTGTAGTTCACTGCATCACCAATAATTGCCGCAATAATCATCAACAATACCATGACGTGTACGTTTAAATCATTACTTGGCAATGCTGCTAACGCACCCGCGACAAATAATAATGAATCCCCGGGAAGGAAAGGCGTAACCACCAACCCCGTCTCACAGAATAGGATCAGGAATAAAATTCCGTAAACCCAAACACCATATTCGGCGACCAATTCCGCAAGATGCACATCAATATGTAAAATAAAATCAATGATAAAACTGATAAACTCCATGGGGTTCCTCATGTGGAGATTTATATTAACGACCTTTACAGCAGCTCATCCGCGAGAAATAGAGGCCCCATCACATTCTGTGGTAGGTCAAATTTTTCAGGATAATCCACGCTCACTAAATACAGTCCTTCCGCTTTGGCTGTCGCCGCCGCTTTCGTTCTATCTTTTAATTCTAGAAGATGTGCCATCCAATCAATGTCTTGATTCCCACAGCCTATCTCCAACAAACTGCCAACAATATTTCTCACCATATGGTGTACAAACGCATTGGCTTTAATATCCACAACCACATAGTTTCCGTGACGCGTTACATTAACGTGCATCACATTACGCCAAGGGCTTTTTGACTGACATTGCACCGCACGAAATGAGGTAAAATCACGCTCCCCCAGCAATGCTTGTGCCGCTTGGTGCATACGCTTTTCATCAAGGGGAAAATGAAAGTGCGTGACACCATTCGATAAAATTGCAGGTCGATAACGGTGATTAAAAATCACATAGCGGTATCGACGTGCAGTTGCACTAAAACGCGCATGAAACTCATCATCCACAGGTTTACACCAGCGAACAGCTATATCATCAGGAAGATGGGTATTTGCCCCCATCGTCCAGGCAGCCTCTTTGCGGTTAGCTGAAGTTTCAAAATGCACCACCTGCCCAGTCGCATGAACACCTGCATCCGTACGTCCTGCACAATTGACAGTGATTGGTTCCGCGGCAATTTTAGACAGGGCAACCTCAAGGCAGCCCTGTACACTTTTCACTTCTTGCTGGCGTTGCCAACCATAATAACGGCTACCGTTATACTCAATTCCGAGGGCAATGCGATGCAACTTTGGAGACTCCGACATTAGTAATACAGCTCCTGAGCCAGTTTTTCTGCTGTCTCAACTGCCATCAGCGCGCCGCCAAAACGAACGTTATCCGCCACTGACCAGAATTGTAAAATTTCCGGTATACCATAGTCGTTACGAATACAGCCAATGCTTAAGAAATCATTACCTGATGCGTCAGTCACTTGAGTTGGATAATCACCCTCTTCTGAGACCTGAATATCATCAAAACGTTCAAATTCTTCACTCGCTTCTTCTGCGCTAACTGGGCGTAGTGTCTCTAAGTGCACCACTTGCGCATTACCATAAAACACAGGTGACTGAATAAAGCTTACGGAGACTGGCAAACCGTCGTCTTGCAGCACTTTACGCACTTGCTCAACTAAACGGCGCTCTTGCACAACACTGCCTTCAGCATCCGCTAATAATGGCAGCATGTTAAAGGCTAATTGCTTAGTAAAACGCCCTTCTTCCGCAGGGATACCATTCAATAAACGTGCGCTTTGACCTGCTAATTCATCAACGGCAGCTTTACCGTACGCTGACATCGATAGCATATTGGTCAGAGTAATACGCCCTACACCAGCCGCATCCACTAATGGTTTGATAGACGTTAGTAGCTGGCTAACATAACTGTCTGCCACCGAAATAATATTACGATTACGATAATCCGCTAATACTTGCGGGTTAACACCCGGTACCACTAACGGTACATCAGGATCTAACGCAAAAACACCGCTGTTATCAATCACAATGCAGCCTTCTTGCGCCGCTAATTCCGCATACTGTGCCGCAGCTTCTTCGCCTGCCGCGAAAAAGGCAATTTGCGCCTGCGACCAATCGAAGTCCGTAACATCTTGCACTTGATAGCTTTTACCGTTGAAGCGAATACTCTCCCCTGCACTGCGCTCACTGGCTAGTAAATAAAGCTCACCAACGGGAAACTCTCTTTCTTGAAGCAGGGAAAGAATGCCTTCGCCCACTGCGCCGGTTGCCCCGAGTAATGCAATATTCCAACCTTCTGTCATGGTTTTTCCTCTAAAAAATCAAAGTGAAACAAGCTGTGATTAGTCGCTTATTTCACCTAAAAGAATCTGTTATTAAATTTTTGCGTTAAAGCCTAATTCGATCAGTAACTGGGCTGTCTCTTGGTTATCGCATTGAACTGTTAACGATGACCATTCACGGCGTTCTTGGTAGTGTTTACGTAATTTATCGAACTCACCGGAAATGCCAGCCACTGCGCGCAACGATGCATCATCACGGCGCACATCATACACGAGATGCACTAATCTTTTGAGCTGGCTTTGCGTTAATTTACCATTGAAATTAATGCAGTCGATATCCGGTTTCGGTAACAGCGATGCCAAAGATACATTCGCAGGCTTACCTAGGAATTCGCAATAAGCTTCAAAGACTTGGGTTGTTCCTCGTGCTTTACCCTCTAAAGTATAGCCTGCAATATGCGGCGTACCGATATCCACATATGCCAGTAATTCTGTATCCAGATCAGGCTCAGGCTCCCACACATCCAATACCACACTCAGCGGTTTACCTTGCTCAAGCAACTGTAATAGCGCTTGGTTGTCCACCACTTCACCACGACTTGCATTCACCAAAATGGTGCCGTCACGTAGATTGGCTAGTCGAGACTCATTCATTAAGTGGAAAGTTGAATATTCGCCCTCCATATTGAGCGGCGTATGGAAGGTTAAAATGTCAGCCTGCTCCAGTAGCGAATCGAATGGAACAAAAACTTCTTGGTCACCTTTATCTGCTCGAGGAGGGTCACATAATACGGTATTCACGCCCCACGCTTGCAGACGTTTATACAAACGCCCTCCCACATTACCAACACCCACTATCCCCACGGTTTTATCGCGCAAATCAAAGTTATCGCGTTCCGCCAGCATCAGTAATGCAGAAAAAACATACTCAACGACAGCAATGGCATTGCACCCTGGCGCTGAAGAAAATCCAATATTGGCCTCGGCAAGCCACTGGGTATCAACATGGTCAAACCCTGCTGTTGCCGTGCCGACGAATTTTACTGGCGTATTGCTCAGTAATGATTTATTCACTTTGGTAATTGAGCGCACCATTAATGCATCTGCATCAGTCAGTTCCTGTTCTGGCACTGGGCGCCCTGGTACTGCTTTAACTTCGCCTAGCTCACTAAATAGTGTTTGAGCATATGGCATGTTTTCATCAACCAAAATTTTCACGGAATTCGTCCCAATAGAATGTGTGTCATGCCCGATTTGGCTGCCACACTATACTCCAAATCGTCGATAGGCTGAATCATTTACATGACAATGCTTTTGGTTGAAATTGATAATCTATTCGGCGACATTTCATTTTTCTTTTTATTAAACAATCTTACAGATGAGTCTGACTATCTAATCTAAAGAATTTCATGTTTAATCAGCAAAACCACATTAAAAGTTATTCATTTTTCAGGAAAGCATTTATTTTGAAAGGCATATTGATTGTGAAAAAAGTATTACTGTCGCTCCCCCTAATGTGTTCGTTTTATGCCTATGCTGGCGACCTAAACTGCTCGACGGACACCATCGCCATCAACAACTTTAATAATTTCGTCTTTGCCCAAGAGCGCCCATTTAACGACTCGTTAAAAGAGATGAATTTACACACCACCAGTCAAGATGATTACATCAACAATACAGTTCAAACGAAGTTTGATGATTGTGGAGCTCTAATCGAGTTAACTAGTCATGAAGTTGTCAAATTCAGCATCCACGACAGTGTATCCGTCAAATCTATTGACATGAGCATGAAAAAAAATGGTCACGGTTGGGATTACAAATCCGCATTTAAACTGTCTGTTATTAATCAAGATAATGTTGAAAAAACTATCTTGCAGCAAAAAATGAACGGGAAGTTTTTCACTGATCAGAATGGAAAAATAACCGAAGCCAAAGATTCTTCTTATACAACGACGCTCGACAAAGAGCGCATGTTAACGAGAGCTGTCACCACTTTTTTAACAGATGATAAGGGAAGATTGTCTGAATCCAACCGAGTCAGTACGCTAGAAAATGATAGTGTGAAAACAGCCTTCCTCTATGATGCGAAAAATCGCTTAGTTCGCATGCAGTCTGACTCAACCGTCAAAGAGTTTACCTATGATGATGATGACAGAATGTTAACCAACAAAACCATTGAAGAATTTTTTACCACCGAAACAACCGCGACCACCTGTAACAGCTGGAATACGTTAGGAAGGTGCACCGACGCGGAAAAAAAGATCACCACATTAATTAAAGATGAACACGGAGGGAAAGATAGCGTGTACAACTACCACGCTAATATCAAATACAATTATGTATATTGATTTTCCCTCTACTATGGGGTCAACTCTTTCATCCGAAACCGGTCTGGAGTGACCCCTGAAATTTGCTGGAACATCGCAATAAATGCAGATGCCGAGCTATACCCCACATCCAAAGCAACTTCATGGACACTTTTACCTTTATCCAATCCAGCCACTGCATGTAAGTAACGTAGTCGCTGGCGCCACTCGCTGAATGACATACTCAGCTCTTGTTGGCAACGGCGAGATAATGTTCGCTCCGAGGTATAAGCCCGCTTTGCCCACTGGGCAAGCGTTGTATTATCCGCAGGATCTTGCTGTAGCTCCGCTAAAATCGGCGCTAACAATTTATCTTTGCTGGTGGGTAAATAGGTATCTTGGCATGGCGAAATAGCAAATTGGTCAATCAATACCTCCCCCAAACGAATATCCTGCTCGGTTTCGGGCTGAACAATGCCCCGTTGATACATATCCGTCATGATCGTATGGAAAATGGGGCTTAATCGCACAACACATGCCTTACTGGCAAGTCGCGGTGTATAAGATTGGGCAAAATCAATAATCCGAAATTTGACACTCTGCTTATTAAAACTCGCATGTTGGGTATTAGCGGGGATCCAGATGCAAAACTCTGGCGGTGCCATATAATGTTTGCCTTCCACTTCCATTTCCATAATCCCGCAGACCACATACAGCAATTGACCAAAGGTATGGGAATGGGATTTGTATTCGGTTTGCTGGTTGATTTGTTCATGACGCAAGGCAATAAATTCAGGCTCAATAATATTGCATTCGTTAATTTGCAGAACATCATTTTTTAAATTATTCATAGGCTGTCTGAAAAGCGTTATCGATTGTCTGAATATCAGTATATATAATATTTCGGACAGATGTATACTCCTGTGACTGATTAGGGAGAACGTTGTTAATGAAATATTTCCTGTTTCCGCTGACCGCGGTTTTATTATGGTCCATAAATGCCATCGTCAACAAAGCCGCTGCAACGGCGATTGACCCTGCTGCCATTTCGTTTTATCGCTGGGCTCTGGCATTTTTAGTCATGACCCCATTTGTTCTGCGCTCGGTACTGCGCCACGCCAAAGTGGTTAAGCAACATTGGTGGCAACTGGCCATCTTAGGTGCTTTGGGGATGATGCTGTATCAAAGTTTGGCTTACTATGCCGCACATACGGTAAGCGCGACATTTATGGGGGTTATGAACTCATTTATTCCGCTATTAACTGTGGTGATCAGTATTTTTGTTTTGAGGGTGATCCCAACCGTTGGGATTGTTGTTGGTTCCGTTCTGTCTCTGTTTGGATTGGCTTGGTTAGTCAGTCAAGGGAACCCAAGTTCATTACTGGATAATGGATTGGGTCAAGGTGAATTGCTGATGATCGTCGCTTCCGCCGCTTATGCCTTGTACGGGGTATTAACTAAGCGTTGGTCTATTCAGCTATCGAGTTGGGATTCACTGTACGTACAAGTCTTCTTTGGGGTTTTATTATTAATTCCAAACTTCTTGATGGCAGATGATGTGAGCCTTAACAGCAATAATATCGGGTTAGTTTTATTCGCAGGGATTGCCGCATCGATTCTGGCTCCAGCAATGTGGATCCAAGGCGTGCTCCGCTTAGGCGCCAATACCACCTCTATCTTTATGAACCTCGCGCCGGTATTTACTGCCATTATCGCGGTATTCACACTTGGGGAAGAGTTAAAGAGTTACCACTTAATTGGGGGCGGAATCGTGTTACTCGGTGTGATGTTAGCTCAACAACTGCGCACCCCGCTCACTCAGCTATTTTCTCGCAAGAAAAAAGCGTTAGAAGAAGAGACTTGCCAGTAAGCCACATTAATAGTTCGATTGATTAAAAGCCCCATAAATCTACTTCAATGTTATGGGGCTTTGTTTATTTTATGTCTAATTGGTTTTACCACTAAGCTTTCTTCGGTGCCCGGCTCGCCTTCAAAGTGATACGTACCAACAGGCCTCCGAGATGCTCACTCTTTAACAGCTGCAATTCTGATCCGTGATAACTGGCGATATCTTTTACAAGCGCCAAACCCAACCCTGAACCTTCCAGCCCTTTGGCATTATTCAAGCGCATGAAGGCTTTTAATGAGCGGTGAATATATTTATTTTCGATACCAGGTCCTGAGTCTTCAATTTCCAACTTGATCATCGACTTATGACTTTCATCTGCAATAATACGTACCGTAACAACTCCCTTCTCTGGGGTATATTTAATCGCATTATCGATTAAGTTCGCACACATTTCCGCCAGCAAAATAGCATCCCCTTTCACCCAACAATGTTCTAGCCCCTCATAGCCTAAATCAATCTGCTTACTTTCGGATTGCCCTAAGCGGGTAAAACAGACTTGCTGAACAATTTCGACCAAATTAACTGCACGATAAAGCCTGATCGCCTCTTTTTCGTGCTCTTTTAAACGGGCAAGCTGCAATAACCGATCAGTTAATACAATGGTGTTATCCAAAGTTTTATTAATCGCCTGCAAACTTTGCTGTTTCTGTTGCTCATCATCGCTATTAAGAGCCACCGAAACTTGAGTTTTTAATACGGCTAACGGGGTTTTTAATTGATGGGAAGCATCTGCACTGAAACGCTCTTGGCGTTTTAACATACGCCTTAATCGCTCCACATAGCGGTTCAATGCATCCACCAGAGGCGAAAGTTCTGACCATGGCAACACATTCGGGATTGGAGTTAGGTCATTCGCGGCACGACCCAACATGAGATTAGAAAGTTTTTTCAACGGTGTTAATAACTTACGTAATAGCAAATACGCCAATATCAGTGTCACAACCACCACAGTACCTTGGCTCATCAAAGCCGAGATCAGCAATTGATTGGCAAAATCTTGCCGAGCATACACCGTTTCAGCGACGCGGATCTCCACCATGCCTTGGATCCCACCTTCATTAATCGGTTGGAAAAAGGTCGCTACGCGAATGGGAAGCCCCATATATTCCGCATCATAAAAGTAGACTAAGGCCGTGTAATGTTGAGAGCGCATCCAGTAAGGGGGGATTGGTGGTAGGTCATCATAGCCAGAAATGGTTTCCCCATGAGGGGCGATGACTTGGTAAAACAGACGGTCATTGTTGTTCAGTTCAAAGCTATCGAGTACCACGTAAGGCACATTCACGGAAAGATGTTCATCCACAACTTGTAATCGCTCCGCCACCGTTCTCGCCGACGCCAGTAATGTCCGGTCATAGGCGAGGTTTGCGGCGTTTTTAGCACTATAATAGTGGGTATAAACGGAGAAACTTCCCAACAAAATGAGGGGGATACCGAAGAAAAGCAGCAACTGATGAAAGAGAGAGCGTGGATGAGAGACTAATTTCATACACTACACTGCTCTAATCGGTATCCCAATCCGCGTAAAGTATTGATATTAATATCTGAACCCGCGAGTTTTTTACGAACTCGATGTACATACAGTTCAATACTTTGTAAATTGGCTTCATCCGACAGTGAGAATACCTGTTCAAATAATTGTGTTTTTGAAACAGGTCGCCCTCTGCGATGAAAAAGTGTATTCAATACCGCGTATTCTCGCGGGGTTAAACCTAGCGGCTCCGCCTTCAGTGAAAAATAACCCTCGTCATGAAAACAGAGATCACCGAAACATTGGTCGCTATTCGCATTCCCTTGGCTACGACGTAATAGCGCGCGCACTCGGGCTTCTAACTCGGCAATATCAAAGGGTTTAGTCAGGTAATCATCCGCCCCTGCATTCAGCCCTTTTACCCGGTCAGCCACATCTGAATTCGCCGTTAATAGCAGCACAGGTGTTTCTTGATGCCGCTTGCGCATCTGGGCTAATACATCCAAACCACTCATCCGTGGCAATGAAACATCCAATACCACCAACGAATAATTTTCAGTTTGTAATAACTGGTCAGCACTATAGCCATCACTGGCAATATCAACAGCAAATCCCGATGCGGTTAAGGCTTTTTGTAACCACAATGACAACTCGTCATGATCTTCAACCAATAACATTCTCATCCGTCGCCCACTCATTATGATTATTTATGCGTATAAGTTGGCACTCTCTCGATTGAATGAAAAGTGTTAAACATGATTTTTACCAAAGCTATCACAACTATCCTTCGTTAACCTGCTGCCATAAATAAAAATTAACATTAAATTAACAAATATAAGAAGGGATAATATAAAACAATCTGATATGTATCACATAAAAATAATTTTGTTTGTTAATGAAAGGTAAATGAAAGGTTCTCAATACAATGATGAGTGGCGAACAAACATCGCCCACAGTTATTTATCTACAAAAACATATTCATCTACAACGGCATATCCATAACGACATAACCAACAACAACCAAGTAACTTAATTATTGTCTAGTGAGGAATGAAGTATGAAGAAGTTCACAATCAATACCTTAGCTGCAGCAATTTTTTTAGTTGGCGTTAACCAAGCAATGGCGTTACCCGAAAGAACCGAATGTATTGCCCCAGCCAAACCTGGCGGTGGCTTTGACTTAACCTGTAAACTCGTTCAAGTCTCCATGCTGGAAACCAAAGAAATCGAAAAACCGATGCGTGTAACTTACATGCCAGGTGGAATTGGTGCCGTTGCCTACAATGCCATTGTGGCTCAACGCCCAGCTGAGCCGGGAACCATCGTCGCATTCTCTGGTGGCTCCTTACTCAACCTTGCACAAGGTAAATTTGGTCGTTACAACGAAAATGATGTTCGCTGGCTAGCGAGTGTTGGCAGTGACTATGGCATGATTGCCGTGCGTGCAGACTCCCCTTATAAAACCTTAGGCGAACTGATGGACGCCTTCAAAAAAGATCCAAACAGCATTGTCTTCGGTGCAGGTGGCTCCATCGGTAGCCAAGATTGGATGAAAACGGCGTTGCTCGCCAAAGCGATCGATTTAGACCCACGAAAAATGCGCTATGTTGCTTTCGAAGGCGGTGGCGAAACACTGACAGCCCTGTTAGGTAACCATATCCAAGTGATCTCCGGTGATATCAGTGAAATGACCCCCTATATCAGTGACGGAAAAATCCGCATCCTTGCGGTATATGCGGATAAACGCCTACCGGATGGGCTCGCTAATATCCCAACCGCTAAAGAGCAAGGCTATGACATAGTTTGGCCAATCATTCGCGGATTTTACATGGGACCAAAAGTGTCCGATGCGGATTACAATCAATGGGTTGAAGCCTTCCAAAAATTACAACAAACCGACGAATTTAAAAAGCAGCGTGAATTACGAGGCTTGTTTGAATACAACTTATCGGGCCCAGAACTGGACGCTTACGTGAAAAAAGAAGTTGAGAACTACCGTGAGCAAGCGCGTTCCTTCGGGTTAGCAAAATAACGGAGTCACCATGAGCCAACGCATATTTGCCATAGTCTGGCTAATACTGTGTGGTATCGGGCTATATATCGGCTGGGGCATCCAAAGTGAGTTTACCTATGAACCACTGGGCCCCCGCCCCTTCCCGATTGCCATACTGTCATTAATGACCCTGTGCGCACTCGCACTCCTGCTGGGTCGCCAAGAAGCGGTTGAATGGCCAAAGCCCTATGTCTTGCGCCGTTTAGTCTTGTTAATCATTGCATTAGTTATTTATGCATGGGCGTTTGAGTGGTTAGGATTTCCATTATCGACCACTTTGTTGACCATCAGCGTTGCCCTGTTATTTGGTGCAACCCCGATAGCCGCCCTGATTTCCGGTCCAATCCTAGGCATTTCCCTATTCTATGCCTTTGACCGATTACTCGATGTGACATTGCCAATCGGCGAGCTTTTTAGCTAAGGAGAAAAGTATGGAAACGTGGATGTATTTATCTCAAGGCTTTGAGGTCGCGCTGATCCCTCAAAACATTATGATTGGGCTGATTGGCTGCTTTATCGGTACCATTGTCGGTATGTTACCGGGTCTTGGCCCAATTAACGGTGTCGCAATTCTATTGCCATTGGCATTTGCACTAAAGTTACCGGCTGAATCTGCCCTAATTTTGTTGGCAACCGTTTATTTAGGCTGTGAGTATGGAGGACGAATTTCCGCCATCCTATTGAACGTTCCCGGTGACGCTGCGGCGATCATGACCACGTTAGATGGTTATCCGATGGCGAAGCAAGGTCAAGGCGGTATCGCGCTCTCGATTTCTGCCGTCAGTTCATTTATCGGTTCCACTATTGCGATTGTTGGGATCATTTTATTTGCACCTTTACTGGCACAATGGTCACTCGCATTTGGTCCTGCTGAATATTTCGCATTGATGGTTTTTGCTATCGCGTGTTTAGGCAGTATGATGAGCCAAAATCCCGTCAAATCGCTACTCGCAGCGTTGATTGGTTTGGCGCTAGCAACTGTCGGTGTCGATGCCAACTCTGGGGAATACCGCTTTACCTTTGACAGCGTTAACCTATCCGATGGCGTCCAGTTTATCGTCGTGGTTATTGGTCTGTTCTCTGTCAGTGAAATATTACTCATGCTAGAAAGCACGGCAACAGGACAAGGATTGATCCGCAAAACGGGTCGAATGTTATTTAGCAAGAAAGAAGCCAAGGCCTGTGCTGGTCCAACGTTACGCTCCTCATTTATTGGCTTTTTTGTGGGGATTTTACCGGGTGCAGGGGCGACTATCGCTAGTGCCATCACCTATATGACAGAGAAAAAAATTGCGGGGGATAAAGGGACATTTGGTGAAGGGGATGTTCGCGGTGTCGCGGCACCTGAAGCCGCCAACAACGCCTCTGCCTGTGGGTCATTTATTCCGATGTTAACCCTCGGTGTTCCGGGTTCAGGCACGACGGCAGTAATGATGGGGGCGCTGACTCTGTATAACATCACCCCAGGTCCAGGCATGTTTACTGAACAACCACATATCGTTTGGGGATTAATTGCTGCACTGCTTATCGCTAACGTCGTGTTGTTGGTAATGAATATTCCGCTCATCGGTTTATTCACTCGTATGCTCACCGTGCCACTGTGGTTCTTAGTCCCTGCCATTGCTTGTGTCTCTGCGGTGGGCGTTTACGCCGTACACAGCACCACTTTTGACCTACTGTTAATGATGGGGCTTGGGGTCTTCGGCTATATCTTGCGGAAGATGAATTTCCCGCTATCTCCGCTGATCCTCGGGTTTGTTTTGGGTGAAATGTTAGAACAAAACCTGCGACGCTCGTTATCTATCAGTAATGGGGATTTTAATATTCTCTGGAGTAGCACTATTTCTAAGAGCTTATTAATTCTGGCGGTGCTGGTTCTGGTGTTACCACCGATTGTGAAGCTTATTCGCAAACGTCGCCATCAAACCGCGCAAGCCTAATTCCAAATTGTACGTTATGACTGTCAGGCTTCGCCCCATGAAAATGGGGCAGGTCTACTGATAAATCCCCCTAGTAAAAATGCATTACTTAGGTGCGATACCATTACTTTCGTGAAAATTGGACGCATAAAACCCCTAGAATCACTAAACCAATACCCACCACTTTCTCAATTGGAATGGGATTTCGATTCATGCCAAACCAGCCAAATTGCTCAATAAGCGCGGAAATAATTAATTGACCCGCAATCACCAAAACAAAGAATGTCGTACTGCCAATCTTAGGGACTAAAATCAAAGCCGAAGTGAGATAGAGCATCCCTGCGATACCACCAAACCAGATCCAGATGGGTTGATTAAATAACTCGGTACTAAAATGGGGTTTTGGTACTTTAAAAATAATTAATAGTGGAATTAACACAATTAAACTGATCACAAGCGATGTCGCGCTCGCCCACAATGGGTGACCTAATTGCCGAGCAAGTATGGCATTACTTGCTGCTTGGATTGGTACAACTGCACCTGCCAATAATGCAACAAAGGCAAGTATGATACTTGTGATTGAAAATGCTGACATCGAAACCTCTTCATTAATATTGACTTAAGTTGATTGGTTGCCATAGTAAAGAGAGATAACGACATTGGAAAATGAACAATTTTATAAGGCACTATTCGTAGGATGAATAACTTAAGAAAATTAGATTTAAATCAACTCGTGACGTTGTCAGTCTTATTACGGGAACGTCATGTCAGCCGAGCGGCAGAAGCTTTACATAAAAGCCAGCCCGCGGTCAGCCATGCATTAAATCAATTGAGAGACATTTTTCAAGACCCATTATTGGTTCGCCGTGAAGGCCAATATCAATTAACCAGCAAAGCTGAGTCTCTTTGTCTCCCATTAAATGAAGCATTAAACCAGTTAGATGGTTTGATTGCCCAAAAACAGTTTTCTCCACTCAGCTGCCAAAGACGCTTTAATATCGCGATGTCCGATTATGGCGCGGCTTTAATTACTGTAAAACTGGTTTCTTATTTACGCAAATATGCACCCAATATTGACCTCAATATCTGGCATTGTAGTCGGGAAGAAATGCAAAATAAATTGCATGAAGGGAGCTTAGATTTAGCATTCGGTATATTTAATACTCTAGATTACTCGTTACGAAATCAAACTGTTTTTACTGATAAATTTGTCAGTCTCGTTGATCATCAGCTCGGTTCACAAGGCAAAATGGATTTAGTTGATTGGCTATCCCATCCCCACATTTTAGTGAGTATGAAGCCTTTTGATGCTAACGAAATAGACCATCAACTCCAATTAATTAACCAACAGCGCCGTGTTGCCGTGACTGTGCCTTACTGGCAAATTGCCCCCCAATTATTAACAGGAACTGACTTGATCCTAACGGTGGCGGAAAAAGCGATACCTCAATCCATGTTAGGCAAGTTTACGTTATTTGCGCCGCCACTACCTCTTCCTGATTTGGATTTCCAAATGGTATGGCACCAACGTAGTGATACTGATAAAGCATTAGAGTGGTTTAGAGGCATTATCGCTGAACAATTAAAAGATGACCGCGAGTTTTATGGCGAAAACGAGGGTTAACAAGGGGCAGGATTTCTACTATCTATCAGAATTTATAAAAAAAGCGAAAGCCTTGGCTCTCACTTTTTTCTTCACTTGACCTATCCTAGATGTCTTGTTTCGGATAGCCCTGCTCACGTAACCATTCGCGACCCACATCAATGGTTGGTGTTTGTACAATAAAGACAAACAAGGCACCGATCATACCGCCTAACAATGCACCGCCTAGAAAACCACCTGAAAAGAAACCAAAGAAAAACAGCATAAAAGCTAATACAGCAGAAAGTAAAACCGCGAGTCCAGTGAGTTTCCAATATTTTGCGCCCATGCGTTTTTTATCTTCTTTTAGGCATTGACGAAATAGGCGTCCTTGCTCTTTTCTCTCTAATCCTGCTAATTCCGGAACACTCTTCGCCGTCCAATACGCCATCTTTTTTACCTTTCTTTTTGATTAAATGCTGTGTCATGCATTTATAAACAATTTGGCAATAAAAGACTCGTGGATAATTCTGATAACCTTAAATAGCGATAAGAAACGACGTGCTACTTAACGTCATTTTTTCCTAATGTGTATAATTTAGTATCATGAAAATCCAGCTCCTCGGCTATCACTTCTTCTGGGATATTTACATTCAGCCTTTGTAGCACCTTTTCTTTATGCAATGGGAATGGCATGTCAACATTACGCACAGTTTTTAGCAACGCACTGAATTTACTGCGAATGTAGTTAACGACTACGGTACCTAAAATCTTAATATCCTGCTTTAAAACCGCCATATTAAATCGAGTTATGTTCATTTTAATTCCTCAACGTGAATGAATATTTGAGTCGATATCATGTCACTATTTTCATTACGGTAATTTAATAAAATGATGATTATGGTGGCGGCAATCATTAAGCCATAAAAAAAGCGAGAGCCTTGGCCCTCGCTTTCTATTTAGTGCATTTCAGTGAATGAAACTTACGCTTTGTATTTGCTCATCACTAACGTTGCGTTAGTACCACCGAAACCGAAGCTGTTAGACATCACTGTGTTCAGCGCTTGCTCAGTTGGTTTGGTGATGATGTTCAAGCCTTTCGCTTTCTCATCTAAATTTTCAACGTTAATGCTTGGTGCGATAAAACCATGCTCTAACATCAGCAAGCTATAAATCGCTTCTTGAACGCCCGCTGCACCTAAAGAGTGACCTGTCATCGCTTTGGTTGCAGAAAGTGCTGGGCAATCATGACCAAACACTTCTTGGATAGCTTCTAACTCTTTAGTATCACCGACTGGCGTTGAAGTACCGTGTGTGTTGATGTAATCGATTTTATCAACACCCTGCATTGCCATTTGCATACAACGCACTGCGCCTTCGCCAGATGGAGCCACCATATCAGCACCGTCTGAAGTTGCGCCGTAGCCAACAACTTCGGCGTAAATGTGTGCGCCACGTGCTAATGCGTGCTCTAACTCTTCAACCACGACGATACCGCCACCGCCTGCAATAACAAAACCATCACGGTCTTGGTCATACGTTCTTGATGCTTTTGATGGAGTTTCGTTGTACTTAGTCGACAGCGCACCCATTGCATCGAACTCACACGTCATTTCCCAGCTCAGTTCTTCACCGCCACCCGCAAACACAACATCTTGTTTACCCAGTTGGATCAGTTCAACCGCGTGACCGATACAGTGCGCAGAAGTTGAACATGCAGAGCTGATTGAGTAGTTAACGCCTTTGATTTTGAACGGTGTTGCTAAGCAAGCAGAAATACCGGAAGCCATTGCACGAGTCACCATATATGGGCCCACACCACGCAGACCTTTTGCACGCATACCGTCAGAACCAGCTACTTGGTTACGTGGGGAACCACCACCAGAGCCAACAACAACACCCGTACGCAGGTTAGACACTTGGTCTTCCGCTAAACCTGAATCTTTAATCGCCTGTTCCATTGACAGGTAAGCATAGACAGAGCAATCACTCATGAAACGGCGGACTTTACGGTCAATCAGACCTTCAGTATCCAGCTTTACATCACCCCAGACATGGCTACGCAGCCCTGCCTCTTTAAATTCTTCTGAGAAAGTGATCCCGGAACGACCTTCCTTCAGAGAAGCCAGTACTTCTTCCTGGTTATTACCAATGCTGGAAACAATACCTAGGCCAGTTATGACTGCACGCTTCATTCGTTACCTCATGTCTATAATTATATGATTACGGGATTACAGGTGTCACTTTAGCTTACACTTGTACGCTGAACAAGTCCGATCAGGGTAAATATTTGTATTTTTTTTATCATGACACAAATAAGGCTTTTATGTGACGGTAGCCTTACAGTGATATCAGCGTTAGAATTTGAATATGATTTTGCAATAACGGGCTTAAACGTGAAAAAGACAGCTGTACAAACCGCTCACCTCAGTTGGAATGAGGAAGGCACACCGATTTCAGAACAGTTTGAAGACATCTATTTTTCTAACCAAAATGGCTTAGAAGAGAGTCGCCATGTGTTTTTGCAGGGAAACCATTTTCCACAGCGATTTCTAACACACCAAGATGAAACTTGTGTGATTGCCGAGACAGGATTTGGTACCGGATTGAATTTTCTCGCTTTATGGCAGGTCTTCAATCAATTCAAAACCGAAAATCCCAATGCAAAATTACAACGATTACATTTTATTAGCTTTGAAAAATACCCGTTATCAAAAGCCGATTTAATCGCCGCGCACCGTTGTTGGCCTGAATTAGCTGAGCTCTCAGAGCAATTGTGTGAACAGTGGCCACCCGCCCTACCCGGTAACCATCGAATTATTTTAGAAAATGGCGCAATCACCCTCGATTTATGGATTGGTGATGTAAATACGCAAGTATCCATACTTAATGACAATTTAAACAACAAGATAGATGCATGGTTTTTAGATGGTTTTGCACCGTCCAAAAATCCGCAGATGTGGAGCGAACAGTTGTTCGCTGCAATGGCAAAATTTGCGCGTAAAGGCGGTACATTTGCCACCTTTACGGTAGCCGGATTTGTCAAACGCGGATTACAACAAGCGGGCTTTACTATCATGAAGACCAAAGGATTTGGTCAAAAGCGTCAAATGCTGACGGGAGTACTAGAAAATAATCTGACTCGCCCGATGGCACCTTGGTTTGCGCGTCAACCCGCATCTCATACTGATGATATCGCGATTATTGGCGGTGGAATTGCCAGCCTCGCCTTAGCCAATTCACTCAAAAAACGCGGGGCGAATGTCACGATTTATTGTCAAGACCAGCATGTCGCGCAAAACGCATCTGGAAACCGTCAAGGCGCAGTCTACCCTCTCTTAACCGGGAACGATAATGCCTTAGAACGCTTTTTTGTCAGTGGTTTCCCGTTTGCAACTCGTTTTTATCAGCAACTTAGTACGCAAGGTATCGAATTTAATGGGCAATGGTGCGGGGTAAGCCAAATGGCGTATAACCCTAAATCCACAAAAAAAATCGATAACATGCTGCAAACTGACTGGCCAGAAGAATTTGCCGTTGGTAAAGATAGGCAACAACTCAGTGAACTTAGTGGTGTGGATGTCAATCATCGAGGTATTTATTACCCTACTGGTGGCTGGATCTGCCCTGCGCAATTATGCGAAAGCTTAGCGCAAAAACTCACTGAAGAAGGCGTTAATTTCCACTTTGGTCTGTCAGTCACCGACTTACAGCACTCAGAGGAAAGCTGGGAACTGACATTCGATAACCAGCAAACTGCCCATCATCAAACCGTGGTGATTGCCAATGGCCACTTACTGAATCAGTTTGAGCAAACGAAAAACTTACCTATCACGCCTGTGCGTGGTCAAGTCAGCCATATCCCAACAAACCCGGCATTGCAGCAATTAAAAACCGTGCTGTGCTTCGAAGGCTATATGACACCAGAAGATGCTACAAACCAGCATCACTGCTTGGGGGCTAGCTACCAACGAGATAATTTGAGCCTTGAATACTCCGAGGAAGAGCAGAAAGAAAATCTGCAAAAGCTGCTCACCAGCCTACCGGATGTGGATTGGGCGTCGCAGGTGGATATCTCCGACCAACAGTCACGCCAAGGGATCCGCTGCGTGATCCGCGACCATATGCCACTACTTGGTAATGTGCCTGACTTCGATGCCCTGATGCAGCAATATGCGAATTTCCCCGAGCAACTTCACCGTCAACAACCTGTTGAACTCTCTCCAGCCTATCCTAATCTGTTTGTGTTCGGAGCATTAGGAGCACGAGGGCTTTCCACTGCACCACTTTGTGCTGAAATCCTCGCCGCTCAAATTTTTGACGAGCCGATGCCTGCCGACGATGACGTGCTTGCCGCATTACATCCAAATCGTTTTTGGGTGAGAAAACTGCTGGCGGGACGTCCAATCACGACGAAAGAGGCGTGAACAAAAGAAGCATAAACGAAAAAGGGCTTCCATTTGGAAGCCCTCAGAACGAAGTAATATTGAGATTAATTCACGCTCAACTGCATGGCACAGCGATCAATGCTTTGAAACCCTGCATCCACTTCGTGTTGCAAGATATCTTGTAATTCGCGCGTCAATTGCGCCTCTTCCATTATCGAAAAACCAAGGCGCTGATAATACGGCGCATTCCACGGAATATCACGAAATGTGGTTAGTGTAACCTGACCAATCTGTTGGGACTGAGCGAACTCAATAACCTGCTGAATAAGCCGCTTACCTAAGCCCTGCCCTTGCGCTGACTGCTGAACTGAAAGCTCCACAATATGCAGGCTATCGCTCAAATGCTCCGCCATAATAAAACCAACAGGCTGATCATGATTATCCACAGCGAGCCACTCTAAGCCATTCGCAATACACTCAATATGGTTTTCTTCCGGTTGAACTTCACCTTGGGCAATCCAATCAAACTTCGAATGCCCAGCAAAAGTCTGCCCCGCAGACGCTTCTACCTCAGGTAAAAATTGGGCATCTTCATGGGTTGCTAATCGAATAGAATACATGCGGTCAATAGAGTCCATAAAACTAACGCACGGTATCTAACAATGTTTTCCACATGCCCAGCACCAAAATTTGGTCTGGCGGGGTCAATTCACCTGCTTTGATGGCGTTTTGGATACTCAGCTCAACGCGCTGATACAGTGCATCAACACTGGTTTCGTTCTCTTCTTCCAGCTCTGCTACAGCAAGGGTTAAGTGACCACGCAGATAGCCACCAGCAAACAGCTCATCATCGCTGGCATGTTCAACCATATCATCAATTTTTGTCAGTATGCGTGTTTCAAAATCCGCAAGCATGCTTAATCCTTACTGTAGTGAGTGATTCTATTAGGCGAAAATATCTTCCGGATAAGGGAACAATTCCGCGCAAAGTGGGGGTGTATTGTAAAACGATTGTAACGCATTAATAAAGCGCAGTGGTCTCTCTGGAATACCTTTTTCAAGGTACTCCATCACTTGACCATGCACTTTGCGCATAAAGGCGATACGGTCAGGTTCAAAATCCCCTTCCAAGTTGTCACAACTCACATTAAATGGGATACCTGTTGCCACACAGAAAAACCAATCCAATGCTTGAGGTTTGATTTCGACCACTTCAAAGTCACACTGAGTTTTTTCATCGCGACCATCTGGGCAGTACCAATAACCGTAATCCACTTGCTGGCGGCGTTTTTCCCCCGCAATGCACCAGTGAGAAATTTCATGGAGTGCACTGGTAAAAAAGCCATGTGCAAACACAATTTGGTTGTATGGTGTGGTGTCATCGGCAGGTAAATAGACAGGCTCATCGTCCCCTTTTACCAATTTGGTATTGTACTCTTCGCCGAAACACTGTTCGAAAATATCAATAAGTTGCTGATAATGATGTTGGGTCATGGAACGCTTAAATTATCTTAAAATAATGTGAGAAACCAAGCTTTAATCTCGTCACCGTGGCTGTCATTTAACAGCTTAATACTCATTAAGAGTGAAATCACGACGATCATCGGCCTGATAAGTTTTTGTCCTTTGGTTAACACTAAGCGAGCGCCAAGTCTCGCACCAACCATTTGGCCGGCAAGCATAACAAAACCGAGTACCCAAAGAACATGACCTCCGATAATAAAAAAGATCAAAGATCCGAAATTGGAGGCGAAATTTAACAATTTAGCATGGGCGGTAGCTTTGGCGAGGTTATACCCTAATAGCAGGACATAAGCGAGCGCTAAAAATGAGCCAGTTCCTGGACCAAATGCCCCATCATAAAAGCCGATACTCATCCCCGCAGCAACCCCAAAGATTGGCATGCTGACGCGCTGAGGTCTATCTTGCACACCCAAAGAGGGTGTGAGTAAGAAATAGAGCCCGACACAGATGACCATTACAGGTAACAGCTGTTTCAAAAATGCGGTATCGATGGATTGAATTAAAATTGCCCCGAGCATTGCCCCTATTATGGTCATGACCACCGGGAAAATTTGCTCTCGCAAATTAATGGCTTTACGTCTTGCAAAATAGAGTGTGGCAGAGAATGAACCGCCAATGGCTTGTAATTTATTGGTCGCCAAGGTTTCGACAGGGGTGATCCCCACAGAAAGCAGCGCAGGAATCGTCAGTAAACCACCGCCCCCAGCGATAGAGTCAATAAAACCAGCAAGTAGAGCGACAAAAAACAGCAGAGCGTAAACTTCAGGCGCAACGGCGGTAAGCCAATCCATTTCACATTCCAGATAAGTAAACTATCACGATGCAGATTTGTTATTTATTGGTTATCTTATTGAAAGTTAAGCAATATCACAGCCCGGATGGATTATAATCGAGGTTTCATCCTAACCTTTAACTCACAGTGGATACCCTTGCCAAGCAAGAATATCCACTGAAAAACGTCAATGACTTATTCGAATGGCGCCATTGCTGGCACAACATCCGCACATTGCCCACGGTGACGCAAAAAGTGATCCATCAGCACAATCGCCATCATGGCTTCCGCGATAGGCACCGCGCGAATGCCCACACAAGGGTCATGGCGACCTTTGGTGATCATCTCAACCTCTTCACCATCACGATTCAAGGTTTTTCCTGAAACGGTAATGCTAGAGGTCGGTTTCATGGCGATATGGGCAATAATCGGCTGGCTGCTGCTAATGCCCCCTAAAATTCCGCCTGCGTGGTTAGATGTAAAACCGTGGCGGGTGATTTCATCGCGGTTTTCACTGCCTTTTAAGCTCACCACACCGAAACCATCGCCAATTTCAACGCCTTTTACTGCATTAATGCTCATCAGCGCATGGGCGATGTCGGCATCTAAGCGGTCAAAAACTGGCTCGCCTAAACCCGCGGGAACGTTCTCAGCCACAACGGTGACTTTTGCACCAATGGAATCCCCCTCTTTTTTCAAGCCACGTAACAGCTCATCAAGGGCATCCAATTTACTTGGATCAGGGCAGAAGAATGGGTTTTCTTCGACAATCGACCAATCTTTAATTTCACACTCTACGCTGCCCATTTGGGTCAGACATGCACGAATTTGAATGCCAAATTTCTCTTGCAAGTATTTCTTGGCAATCGCCCCCGCAGCAACACGCATCGCTGTTTCACGAGCAGATGAACGCCCGCCACCGCGATAATCGCGCAGACCATATTTCTGTTCATATGTGTAATCGGCGTGCCCTGGACGGAACACGTCTTTAATCGCACCATAATCTTGGGAACGTTGATCAGTATTTTCAATTAATAGACCGATACTGGTGCCTGTCGTCACACCGTTAAAAACCCCCGATAGGATTTTCACTTGGTCAGGTTCACGGCGCGCAGTGGTATAGCGCGATGTGCCTGGACGACGGCGGTCTAAATCTATTTGTAAATCTGCTTCGGTCAGTGCTAATCCCGGCGGAACACCGTCAACGATGCAGCCTAATGCTAGCCCGTGTGACTCTCCAAAAGTGGTCACACGAAACAGTTGCCCAATTGAATTTCCAGCCATTCCCTGTTTCCTATTTGCTTGCGATTCTTATACTTGTTAAGAAATATGATGTTATGCGTAATTATTATGTTTTATTTGATTATGCCGAGTAACGCAACTCTTTATTAATTAATATATTAATCAATATAAAGAGCAAAGTGCTCGTGATGTTCCACCAATTGTTCACGGGTTAACATAAATACGCCGTCACCACCAAATTCAAAATCTAGCCAGATAAATGGAATATCTGGATATTGGTCAATCAGATGCACCATGCTGTTACCCACTTCGCACACCAAAATCCCCTCTTCAGTTAAGAAGCGCGGAGCGTTAGCGAGAATGCGGCGAACCAGTTTCAGACCATCGCTACCAGCCGCCAACGCCAGCTCAGGCTCGACACGGAACTCTTGTGGCAGATCGTCCATATCTTCGGCATCCACATACGGCGGATTGGTGACAATCAGGTCATATTTAACGTCTGGCATATCTCTGAATAAATCAGAACGAATTGGGATCACCCGGTGCTCTAAACCATGATTCGCAATGTTTTGCTCCGTCACAGCCAAGACATCCGTAGAGATATCCACGGCATCCACTTCGGCTTCAGGGAATTCATGGGCGCAGGCAATCGCGATGCAGCCACTTCCCGTACACAGGTCGAGGATGGTTTGTGGTTCATCAGATAATAAGCCCACAAAATGGTTGTTAATCAGCTCACCAATTGGCGAACGCGGGATCAGCACTCGCTCATCCACATAGAATTCATGTCCACAGAACCACGAACTGTTAGTCAGATAGGCAACTGGAATACGATCATTGATACGGCGTAATACGCGCTCAATAATGCGGTGACGCTCCGTTGGAGTCAGGCGCGAAGTTAGTAGCTCATCCGGTAAATCCAGCGGTAAATACAGGCTTGGCAAAACTAACTGTAAAGCTTCATCCCATGGGTTATCGGTGCCGTGACCATAATAGATATTGGCAGCATTAAAGCGGCTCATGGTCCAACGTAAAATGTCTTGAATGGTATGAAGTTCTGCGACGGCTTCATCAACGAAGATCTTTTCCAAGAAGGGATTCTCCTGCCTGTGGATTAAAAGGGAAAATTTGAATGGCTAAAGTTTGCCACGAAGTGAAAGACAAATCAGCAGATTAATGTAAGAAAATACGCATATAAGCACTTGTTTGCGCATTTTGGCGCTAAAAATAACCGCGCCCCGGATTTTCATCAAGGGCGCAGTGTTTATCATGATATTAAAAACGTTACGCTAATTCTTCGACTTCTTTCTCGGTTTCTTCCGGTTTTTTCACCCATACCGCGTAAGCAATAGTGAGTAACAACAACCAACCAATCCCCACATACAGCGCAATTCGAGTACTTTCGAAATAACCTAATACACCGAAAATAAACACCATAAAGGCAATTGCAAGGATAGGCGCAACTGGCCACATCGGCACTGGGAATTTCAATTGCTGAACTTGCTCTGGCGTCATCTTACGGCGCATCGCAAATTGTGCCAGTAAAATCATGAACCAGACCCAAATCGTGGCAAACGTGGCAATCGAAGCGATCACTAAGAACACATCTTCAGGGATCAGATAGTTCAGAACCACACCAATAAACAGCACCAGCACCATGACTAACACCGTCATCCATGGCACCCCATTTTTGGTTAACTTAGTGAATGATTTAGGCGCCTGCCCTTCATGAGCCATGCCGTACATCATGCGACCTGCACCAAAAATGTCACTGTTAATTGCCGAGATGGCAGCGGTGATCACCACTACGTTCAAGATATTCGCCGCAGCTGAAATACCTAAGCTATCAAAAATCTGCACAAACGGGCTGCCATTTTGACCAATCTGGTTCCATGGGTAGATGCACATCAGTACAAACAGCGTTAATACGTAAAACAGTAAGATACGTACAGGCACCGCATTAATGGCTTTTGGAATGGTCACTTCTGGGTTTTTGGCTTCGCTCGCCGTGATCCCGATGACTTCGATTCCACCAAAAGCAAACATCACCACCGCAAATGAGGCTATGACCCCGCCTATGCCATTTGGCATAAACCCGCCATGGTCAAATAGGTTTGATACTCCAACCGCATGTTCAGAGGCTTGACCAAAACCAAACATCATAATGGCAGCACCGCCGACGATCATCGCGACAATCGCCCCCACTTTAACTATCGATAACCAAAATTCCATTTCGCCGAATGTTTTTACATGGCACAGGTTAATAGCACCAATAAAGCAGATAATACTGAGTACCCAAATCCACTGAGCCACATCAGGGAACCATAATTTCATATAGACCCCAAATGCCGTGACGTCAGCCAAGCAGACAATTAGCATTTCAAAAACATATGTCCAGCCTGTGAAAAAGCCCGCTCGCGGACCTAAATAGTGGCTAGCATATTGAGAGAATGACCCTGCCAATGGGCTGCGAACCGCCATTTCACCGAGCGCGCGCATCACCATAAAAACAGCCGCGCCCCCAATAATATAAGCCAGTAAAACGGCCGGACCGGCAGTTTCAATGGCTTTGGCTGAACCATAGAATAACCCCGTTCCTATTGCTGAACCGAGGGCCATAAATCGGATGTGGCGCGCAGAAAGCCCACGCGCAAGTTGTGATGTGCTTTGCATGTTGTGTCCTTCGTATTTTTATCAGTCGTTTCGAAGAGAATTCGCAGCCGATACATAGTCGGCTGCTTCTAAAACACTTACT
This sequence comes from Providencia sp. JUb39, assembly GCF_012272845.1. Taxonomy (NCBI): domain Bacteria; kingdom Pseudomonadati; phylum Pseudomonadota; class Gammaproteobacteria; order Enterobacterales; family Morganellaceae; genus Providencia; species Providencia sp. JUb39. The sequence goes on from NZ_JAAWXD020000001.1 coordinate 2,659,955, forward strand.
TATAGGAACTATCGGTATATGAACGACAGGTTTTTATAAATGAAAAACCGAGTTTGCTGCAAATAACGTGGCAAGTTTATGTTGATCAATAAGCGAGATAGCTGCCTCGATATCCGGCGCGAAATAACGGTCTTTATCGTAATACGCCACTTTATCACGCAGAGTTTTACGGGCTTTTTCCAGTTTTTCGCTCGATCTTAAGCCATCGCGGAAATCCATTCCCTGACACGCAGATAACCATTCAATGGCTAAAATGCCTGTCACGTTTTTCGCCATTTCCCATAAACGGCGACCAGCTGCTGGTGCCATGGAAACGTGGTCTTCTTGGTTGGCGGATGTTGGTAAGCTATCCACGCTAGATGGATGCGCTAATGCTTTGTTTTCACTGGCTAATGCTGCTGCCGTCACCTGTGCAATCATAAAGCCAGAGTTTACGCCACCATTGTTAACTAAGAATGGCGGTAATTGGGACATGTGCGTGTCCATCAACATCGCAATACGGCGCTCTGATAATGCACCAATTTCGGCTAATGCCAGCGCGATATTGTCCGACGCCATAGCAACTGGCTCCGCATGGAAGTTACCGCCAGAAATAATGTCGCCATTATCGGTAAACACCAGCGGGTTATCAGATACCGCATTAGATTCAATTAAAATCACTTCTGCCGCTTGACGGATTTGCGTTAAACACGCGCCCATCACTTGAGGCTGACAGCGTAATGAATACGGGTCTTGGACTTTCGAACAATTTGCGTGAGATTGGGACAGTTCGCTGGTTGGCGATAACACATCGCGGAACAGCGCAGCCACATCAATTTGACCTTTTTGACCACGAACTTCTTGGACTCGCGCATCAAATGGCTTGCGTGAACCTAATGTCGCTTCCACGCTTAACGCCCCACACACAATGCCGGATAACAGCAGGTTTTCCGCTGCAAACAAGCCTTTTAACGCAAACGCCGTCGAGGTTTGTGTCCCGTTCAATAGCGCTAAGCCTTCTTTAGCTTCCAGAGTTAATGGTTTCAAGCCCGCTTTTTCTAACGCTTTTTTCGCCGGTAGCCATTGGCCTTCAAAGCGCGCCTGCCCTTCACCAATCAGAATTAAGCTCATATGTGCTAGCGGTGCTAAGTCACCCGATGCGCCCACTGACCCTTTTGCAGGAATATACGGGTAGACTTGTGCGTTAACCAGTGCAATCAGCGCTTCAATCACTTCTAAGCGAATGCCTGAGAAACCACGCGCAAGGCTGTTTATCTTTAATACCATAATCAAGCGAACCAGATCATCGTCCAGTGGCTCGCCAACACCAGCCGCATGGGACATCACAATCGAGCGCTGTAAAGATTGCAGATCTTTGCTGGCAATACGAGTGTTAGCAAGTAAACCAAACCCGGTATTGATCCCATACGCGGTTTTATCTTCCGCAATGATTTGATTTACGGTCGCAACGCTTTTGGCGATAACGCTGTGAGCATGTTTATCTAACGTGACGGTCACTGGCTTTTGGAAGACAACGCGTAATTCGTCGAGTGTCATTTTCCCCGGATGGATAGTTAATTTAGTCATCAATGGCACTCCTTAACGTGTTTTTAGCATAGGTAGGTTTAAGTTTTTCTCTTTAGCGCATTCGATAGCGATGTCATAGCCCGCATCCGCATGGCGCATCACCCCTGTCGCTGGATCATTGTGCAGTACGCGAGCAATACGCTCCGCTGCCGCATCTGTACCATCACAGACAATCACCACGCCAGAATGTTGAGAGAAGCCCATTCCAACGCCGCCACCATGGTGTAATGACACCCATGTCGCGCCGCTCGCCGTATTTAATAGCGCGTTGAGTAACGGCCAATCAGACACTGCATCCGAGCCATCTTTCATTGCTTCAGTTTCGCGGTTTGGACTCGCTACTGAGCCTGAATCTAAATGGTCACGGCCAATAACAATCGGCGCAGAGACTTCGCCGCTTCTAACCATTTCATTGAACGCTAAACCTAACTTGGCGCGATCCCCCAAACCAACCCAGCAAATACGCGCTGGTAAGCCTTGGAAACTAATACGCTCACGCGCCATGTCCAGCCAACGATGCAGATGTTTATCGTCTGGCAGTAATTCTTTCACTTTGGCATCTGTTTTATAAATATCTTCAGGATCCCCTGACAGCGCCACCCAACGGAATGGACCAACACCGCGGCAAAATAGTGGACGAATATAGGCTGGAACAAACCCCGGGAAATCGAACGCATGTTCAACGCCCATTTCCAATGCCATTTGACGAATATTGTTACCATAATCGAATGTTGGAATGCCTTGGGCTTGGAAAGCCAACATCGCTTTCACATGTTCCGCCATGGATTTTTTCGCCGCCAACGCAGTGCCTTGTGGGTCTTTCACGCTCTTTTCGCGGTACTCATCCCAGCTCATACCAATCGGCAGATAGCCATTGAGCGGGTCATGAGCACTGGTTTGGTCGGTAACCATGTCAGGCTTAATGCCACGACGAACCATTTCAGGTAAAACTTCAGCCGCGTTAGCACACAGTGCGATAGAAACAGCTTTGCCTTCTGATGTGTACTTTTTAATGCGCGCTAATGCGTCATCCAGATCGGTCGCTTGTTCATCCACATAACGGGTTCTTAAGCGGAAATCGATGCGGCTTTGCTGGCACTCAATATTTAATGAGCAAGCCCCTGCTAACGTTGCCGCTAATGGCTGTGCGCCACCCATCCCACCTAAACCGGCGGTTAATACCCAACGCCCAGTGAGATCACCATTGTAATGTTGGCGTCCCGCTTCAACGAAGGTTTCGTAGGTGCCTTGAACAATTCCTTGGCTACCAATGTAAATCCAGCTTCCTGCGGTCATTTGACCGTACATGGCTAAGCCTTTTGCATCCAACTCGTTGAAATGCTCCCAATTCGCCCAATGTGGTACAAGGTTAGAGTTAGCGATTAATACGCGAGGCGCATTTTCATGGGTTTTGAATACGCCGACAGGCTTCCCTGATTGCACCAGCAGGGTTTCATCGTCATCTAGCTGTTTCAGGGATTCAATAATTTGGTCATAGCATTGCCAGTTACGGGCTGCGCGACCAATCCCACCATAAACCACAAGCTCATGGGGATTTTCTGCCACGTCAGGATCGAGGTTGTTCATCAACATGCGCAGTGGTGCTTCTGTCAGCCAACTTTTAGCTGTTAAGGTTGTTCCACGAGGTGCTCGAATTTCAATATTACGATATTTGTTATTTAACTTTGTCACGAATATACCCTCACTTAGATGCGTGTTTGACTTATTGCGTCTCCTTATAGATATAGTTGTATATACATGTACAATCAATTTATTTTTTAACAATTGTGATGACTAAAACAGACTCTAGTGAAAGATATTATTCATTAAAAACAATGAAATAAAAAAACACCCTTTGATTTTACTGATGTTTTTTTATTCTAAATCTGCCTACCAGATCACATTTAGTTCACAGTTATTTTACATTTATCTTAGGAATGATAGAGGTCAGCACAGCCATAATGGCTGCGCTCATGTCGACGGAATGGTCTTATGTCATACCACTAGGAAGAAAAACTGCCTTTGAGTTTATATCGATGACCGGGAAACAATAACTTCGTACTGGTCACGATATGGCTTTGTGACCATGTTCGGCGGGTAATTTGCAGGCAGGATGCGCCCACATGCACTTGCAAAAGCCGAGCACTGCGGTCATCCGCCTCTACCGCTTCAACAATATGCTCACCCTGAGTCAACGGCGCAACACGGGATAAATAATCGTGGGGAGTGATGGTCAGAAAGTCTTGTTCCAGATAATCCGGTGCTGCCAGCGCATTCACAAAACGATCTTCAATTTGCACAGGAATATCATTCTCCAAATGGACAATCACGGAATGATAAACCGGCGTTTCTGGGGAAATATTTAACTCTTTTGCCAGTGTGACTGATGCACTGACTTTTTCTAACTTGTTAATTTTGCAGCTGTATTGATGATTTCTGGCTAGGATCTCATCTTCAATGCTGTGGATTTCAAACAAAGCGGATTGCCCTTTAGGTTCGGCAACAAAGGTGCCAACCCCTTGAAGACGCACCAATAACCCTTCAGCGGTAAGCTCCCGTAAGGCTCGGTTTGCCGTCATTCGGCTACAATCAAACTGCACAACTAACTCGGCTTCTGAAGGCACACGGTCGTTGGCTTGCCACTCTCCTGCTTGTATTTTTTCAATAATTGACTGCTTAACTTGCAAATACAATGGAACAGGAGTTTTCAGCTTCGGTTTTTTTTCGGCTGTCACGTTTATTTCCAAATAAGTAATGTGTGTGAGTCGTCAACATTGAAAATCAATCAAAATAATTACTGCCTATAGTGGAGATGATATTCTTAGGCCGCAATCAGAACTTTATGAGCAAATAATATTATAACCTGAAAAACAGAAACGCTTTTTCTATTTTAACTAAAATAAACCATTAATTTTTATGGGTGACTTTTCCTTGATAAACACGCTGATTTAATGGATTGCTGCCCTGTTCATAAATCATTTCTACCGGATCTTTGGCATTCCATACCACAAAGTTAGCTTGATAGCCGACGCGTAATTGCCCAAGGCTATGTTCTCGCCCTAATGCTTTTGCTGCATGGCGTGTCACTCCTGCCCAAATTTCTTCAGGGGTTAATCTAAATAATACCGCCGCCATATTCATCACCATACGCAGTGAGGCAAATGGGCTGGTACCTGGATTAAAGTCCGTGGAGATGGCCATAGGTACTTGGTTTTCGCGTAATAATTCAATCGGCGGTAGTTTAGTTTCACGTAAAAAATAGAACGCACCGGGTAATAATACTGCCACAGTTCCACTGCGTTTGAGGGCTTGAATACCTTGAAGGTCTAAGTATTCAATATGGTCGACTGATAGCCCGTTAAATTCTGCCACCAGTTCACTTCCCCCTAAATTAGAGAGTTGCTCCACATGTCCTTTTACTGGAATTCCTAGTTTTTTCGCTGCTAAGAATAATTTCTCGCTTTGTTTAAGAGAAAATCCAACACTTTCACAGAACACGTCCACGGCATCAAATAGCCCTTTTTTCCATAGCTGCGGCATAATTTCATCGCAAATAAGGTCAATATAATCGTCAGCTTTACCTTTATATTCTGGCGGAACTGTATGCGCGGAAAGTAATGTCGAGCTCACGTCGATCGGATAAGCTGCAAATAATCGTTTTGCCACTGACAGTTGTTTCTCTTCATTTACAAGATCTAACCCATAACCCGATTTCATTTCAACAGTGGTGACGCCTTCACGGATCAACGCTTCTAAACGCGGTTTCGACACCTCATATAACCCATCTTCACTCATAGCTCGTGTAGAGCGAACGGTAGAATTGATTCCGCCACCTTGTGCGCTAATTGTTTCATAGGAGACGCCATTCATACGTTGTTCCCACTCTGCGGCTCGGTTACCACCAAACACTAAGTGGGTATGGCAATCAATTAGTCCCGGCGTGATTAAGCGACCTTCAACATCAATGATGTGGCAGCCGTTAGCATCAACTTGGTCGCTTGGGTGAATGGTAATGATCTGCTCACCACGAATGATTAAATCGTGATTTTCCAATAACCCATATGCCGTTCCAAGTTCACTATTCATTGTGGCGATCCGCCCGTTACGCCAGATCACATCATTTGCGTGTGCTTTAAATAACATAAATCATCCCATGGCAGCAGAAGCCCTAATTGGCTTCACATATAAAAGGTACAGATATAAACGTATAGATATGTATATACAATTAGACTACTTATCGGTCTGTTGTCAATGTCTACTCTCGTAAAAGTTATAAATTTGTTACGTAGCGCTAAAAATATTCTATGATAACCGTTCATGGGAAAAATGGGTTACACTACGATCCGTTTTGTGGATCCGTTTTGTGGGTTCTGTTTTGCCCATCCAAGAAAGCATCATTTATTAACAATTGATTTATAAACAATGACTAAAAATAAATTCGCCTTAGAAGACGGCGACATCAATCTCTTTAAAGACGCTATTCAAGGTGCTAAGAAAATTCACCAAGACCAAATAGTGCATGCCCCTATTCGTGCGAAAGTCACTCAACCATCCAGTAAGAAAGTTCAGCAAGAACAAGTGGATGCTTCGTTTTATTTTTCTGATGAATTTCAACCACAGCTAGATAATGAAGGTCCTACTCGTTATTTAAGACCGGATGCCAACCCGTATGAGCTGAAAAAATTACGTCGTGGAGACTATGTGCCGGAGTTATTTCTGGATCTCCATGGATTAACCCAAATGGAAGCGAAACAAGAAATTGGCGCGTTAATTGCAGCCTGTAAGCGGGAAAATGTCCATTGTGCCTGCATTATGCATGGACACGGTAAGCATATTTTGAAGCAGCAAACACCTCTATGGCTTGCCCAACATCCTGATATTGTCGCTTTTCACCAAGCCCCTAAAGAGTGGGGTGGCAATGCTTCGCTGCTATTATTAATTGAAACGACTGAGAGTGCTCGCCGTTAAGCACTCACTTCGTTTAGTTTTCATCCCCAAGGATGCTCAAACTTAAGATTGGGTCAACGAAATCTGCGATGGGCTGAGCATCCATTCTAAGTGACACTTCATCTGCTCAGTATCCACCTCAACGCATGCAATCGTCGATGTTGTAAACATTGGCGGTGCTTCGTGGGGACATAACTCCGAGACCAAATAGCCGACCAGTGGCAGGTGCGAAACCACCAAAACTGCCTTGGCACCACTAAATGCATAATCTCGAATTTGAGAGGCAACCCAATCCGCATTTCCTCCGGGGGTTAGCCCTTCCATGATTTGCGCTTGCGCTGGCAACGATAATTCCTCACGCATCACTTGTAATGTCTGTTCCGCGCGCAAATAGGGGCTCACTAATACGGTATCAATTTGAGGTTGGCGGGCTTTTAGCCATTTCGCCATCAGTACCGAATCATCTTTTCCCTTTTGGGTTAATGGTCTCGCTGAATCACTCGCCGCCTGGATTGCAGCATCACCGTGACGCATAATATAAACTTGCATAATCCACCATCTGTGCCGCAGTCCCACAGGAGAATGCGGGTCTTTTTGTTAAGATAATTATTGTTAAAGATAACCATCAGTTGGGGTGAGGAGAGATTCTGCAACAAACCCGTTGCAAATAAAATGATTTACATTGTTTTTTACTGACATTTTTTGTCATTCAGTCATAAAAAAACCTGATAACCACAGCGTTTAACTGTGGCATCAGGTTGATTAGACAGCGATTATCGCTTATTAAATATCACTATTTTCTTCCGCTGAAGATGCATTTTTTTCATGATCATTCACCGGATAAAACGTGCGGTTAGACTGTGCCATTTCAATCAATAAGTCGCATGGCACAAACTTATCACCATGTTTTTCCGCTAAGTGTTGCAACGTTTCCACGGTTTTACTGAGGCCAAGGCTATCCATATAACGGAAAGGTCCCCCAAAGAATGGCGGGAAACCAATTCCAAATACCGCACCAATATCCCCATCTCGCGCGCTACGGATAATCTTCTCATCTAAACAACGTGCAGCCTCATTGAGCATTAACATAACGCAGCGTTGAGCAATATCCGTTTGGTTCGTTGACGTTGAGGGGTGAATGTTAATCAGTGAATAAATACCCTGGTCAACTTGACGTTTTGTGGATTTTTTCCAGAAAGCCAGCTTACTTTTTGGCTGCCCGTAAACATAAAAACCACGACCGTTTTTCTTCCCTTTACGGTCATCGTTGACCACTTTGTCGAGAGCATCAGGGGCTTTAAAGCGGTTGCCAAAACGTTCAACGAGAATCGGTAAAATTTTGGTTCCAACATCAATACCCACTTCATCAAGTAGATGGAAAGGTCCAACAGGGAAACCAAATTTCACTAATGCCTTATCAATATGGTCAATCGCCTCGCCTTCCACAAGACATTGCGCCGCTTCACACAAATAAGGTGCCAGAATACGGTTCACATAAAAGCCCGCATCATCACCAACGACGATGGCGGTTTTACCTTGGCGCTTAGCAAAGGCAACCGTGGTTGCGATGGTAGTGGCATCCGTTTGCTGATGAGGGATCACTTCCACCAGCGGCATTTTATCCACAGGACTAAAATAGTGCAGCCCAATCACTTTCTCTGGATGAGGGCTGCCTTCCGCAATACGATGGATAGGTAACGAAGAGGTATTTGAGGCAAAAATCGCTTTGCCGTCTGACATTTTTGCGGTTTCTTGCACCATTTTACGTTTCAGTGCCAGATCTTCAAACACAGCCTCCACTACAATGTCTGCTGACTCTAATCCTTGATAGATCAATGTTCCCGAGATTCGAGCCATAATCGCATCCCGCTCCCGAGGCTGTAAGCGCTTTTTACTCACTCGCTGAGAAAGCAGATCCCAGCTATAACGCAGAGCTTGAGCGATACCCTTGTCCGAAATATCTTTAATGCGTACCGGATATTTACCCAATACCGCACTCACATAAGCGATCCCGCCCCCCATCAAGCCACCACCAAGCACACCCACTTGTTTGATAGTTTTTGGTTTAGCGTCCGCCCCAGTTTCATTTTTCAATGCGGTAGAGGCAAAAAATAGGCTACGTAATGCGGCAGATTCTGGTGTCATCGCCAGTTCACCAAACGCTTTGGCTTCTTCGGCGAATCCCGTTTTTAGCCCGCTATTCATACCCGCTTTCACCACCTGAATAATCTTTTCTGGTGCCGGATAGTGTCCTTGGGTTTTACTTAATGTTTTCTCTTTCGCGCTGGAGAAAACTTTATTACGCAATAGCTTGCTACTGAGTAAACGCTGTTGCCAAGGGAGAGGTTTACGTTTTACGCCCCCTTTCTGCGCCAGCTCAACCGCCGTGTCCAGTAGAATCGAAACCGGAACTACGTCATCGATTAATCGCATTTTTAACGCTTGCTTACCTTTTAATTGGCGTCCTGTCAGCATCATGTCTAAGGCATTTGGGATCCCAATTAAACGCGGTAAGCGCTGAGTGCCGCCAGATCCTGGCAGTAACCCTAGCTGCACTTCTGGTAAACCCAGTTTGGTTTTATCGTCATCAGAACAAATGCGCGCATGGCAAGCGAGCGCTAACTCCAAGCCACCACCTAGGCATGCACCGTGGATAGCTGCAATAATCGGCAGCGGATAATTTTCAATCTTATCGAACAGAGTGTGCCCCTGCTTAGATAGCTCACTCGCCTGCTCTTTACTGGTGCAGTTAGCTATCATGCTAATATCTGCTCCTGCGATAAAACTGTCTTTTTTACCGGAGGTGATCACCAAGCCTTTCAGACCAGATGTCGATTGTGCTTGCTGTAAAATGGCATGAAATTGCTGTGCAAACTCCGCCTTTAGGGTGTTCACTTTTTCATTAGGAACATCAATATAAATCACCCCAACATTGCCATTTACTACCTTTAACGTGAATGCAGGTTCTGTGATGACTGCTGAATGTTGCGTCATTATTCTGCCTCCAAAATCATTGCCACACCAAGCCCACCCGCCGCACAAGCGGTAGTTAGCCCAAACCCGCCACCACGTCTACGTAGCTCATTCAATGTTTGAGTCACCATTCTCGCCCCTGTCGCGGCAAAAGGATGACCATAAGCAATAGAACCGCCCAGCACATTAAATTTGTCCATATCAATTTCCCCAATCGCCTTCGACAAGCCAAGCTTTTCCTGGGCAAATTTTTGACTGGCAAACATTTGAATATTGGAGAGTGTTTGAGCTGCGAACGCTTCGTGCATATCAATTAAAGTCAAATCTTGCAGAGAAAGCCCCGCTCTTTGTAAGGCAATAGGTGTGGCATAGGAAGGTCCCAGTAGCATATCTTCCCACACATCAATTGCCGAGAAAGCATAACTTTTGATGTACCCTAACGGGGTATAACCTAATGCTTTTGCTCGAGATTCGGTCATCATCAACACAGCAGCCGCCCCATCCGTTAATGGCGTACTGTTGGCTGCGGTAACGCTACCGTGTTTTCTATCAAACGCAGGTCTGAGTTTCGCATAGGAAGCGAGCACGGAATTTTCACGAACGTTATTATCCTGCGAGAATGCCTGCTTGTAAGGTGGCATATATGCGGTCATGACTTCTTGCTCTAACACGCCGCTTTTCCAAGCTTTGGCAGCCAGCAAATGAGAACGATGGGCTAATTCATCTTGTTGCTCACGGCTAATATGGTAACTTTTCGCCATCTGTTCGGCGGTGTCTCCCATGCGTAACCCAGTGGAGTATTCCGCGACACCTGGTGCAACTGGCGCTAAATCTTTCAGACGCAATTTACTGATAAGCGATAATTTTTGCCCAAATGATTTGGCTTTGCTTAGCGCCAATAGTGTGGCTGCGAGCTTTTTTGATACGCCGATAGGCAGCACAGAGGATGAATCTGCGCCACCCGCGACACCCACGGAGATATCCCCCACCATCATGCTTTGCGCGACATTCACAATCGCTTGAAAGCTGGTCGCACAAGCGCGAGAAACACTGTAAGCATCCGTCGATACGCTCATACCCGTACCCAACACAATTTCTCTCGCAATATTAGGTGCTTCAGGCATTTGAACCACTTGTCCAAAAACCAATTGCTCAATAATCGACGGGTCAATATCACTACGATGCAATAGTTCTGCAACGACGGTTTTGCCTAAATCCACAGCGGGAATATTGAGATAAGCGGTAGATTGCTTAGCAAAAGGCAAACGTAATCCACTAACGATAGCAATCCTTTCTTTTGTGGCATGCTTATTATCGCCATGGTGGGAGAGTTGATTCATGGTCGCTCCTGCTAAAAGAAAAATAAGTAGAATTGTTGTGATTAAATTAAGAGGTCTGACCTGTATCGATTGTTAACATATTCTTCACATTTATCAATCAGCGTCGATAAAAAATGCGAGCTCACACACAAGTTACAATTAATTGGCAATAAAGAGGGGAAATTAGGTAAGTTTTGAGTAATAAAAAACCCATTCACTTCTAAAAATGACGCATCCGCGAAATAATAGAGTTAATGGGCTTTAAAAAGGAATTCAAACGTTTGATTAACGCAAGCCTAATTGGAAAATCAGACTTTCTGCTTCACAGCTAAATGTAAAGTTAGCCGATAACTCTACACCACCCGCAACGGGGTTGATTGAGTGAGCAATTTCACACGGTTCAGACTCAACAGATTTGGCTTTTTCTGTGAGTGTTTTCAGCATCGCTTCAGCTTCTTGCTGAGTCGCAAAAACATGCTGATACGATGCGGTGCAATCTTTATTTTCCAGAACTGTACCCACATCTACACAGCAGCACGCAGCTGTTTCATCCGCGCTACAACGTTTAATCGCATCAGTCATTTTATTCTCCCAATGAACAAACTGTTAAGTAAGTATCATAACGCTGAAAAAGTGCCAAACACTAGTGATATCAAATTTAGTTGCTAATAATTCAATATAAGTTTGATCTAGCTCCTTATATGAGCACTTATTACTCGTTAAGCTCACACAAATGTTGCCATTTTGTTAATTACATCGCATTTTCGAAAAGAAAAATCGCACAAAAACAAAACAACCTTGCAACATCCCCAGTGGTCAGACCTATACTCATTGAACTGGTCTGATTTGTCGTAGAGGCAAGCGACCCTACAATTCAGCGCTTCTTGCGATAGAAGTCGCTTATTTAAATAAAACATACAAGAGGGTTTTGGTCATGAACCAGAAAAACCTATTTGCTCGATCAGCTTTAGCAATCGCAGTGGCTGTTATTTCTTCCAATGCAAGTGCAGCTGGTTTTTTGCTGAATGAATATTCAACCTCAGCCCTAGGACGTGCATTTTCAGGCGCAGGAGCCGTCGGCGACAACGCAAGTGAAGGCAGCCGTAACCCAGCTGCAATGATGTTATTTGATCGACCAACCATGTCTATCGGTGCTGTTTATATCGACCCTACCGTTGATATTAAAGGCCGTACTAGCGATGCATTTACTGCCAATAACATCGCCCCTAACGCCGTTGTACCTAACGCGCACTTTATCTTCCCAATTAATGATAAGTGGGCTGTCGGTACCTCAATGACCACTAACTTTGGTCTTGCTACTGACTTCCATAAAGATTATGCAGCAGGCCCTATCGGTGGAAAAACAGATTTAAAAACCGTTAACTTAAATTTAAGTGGTGCATATCGCATCAATGATAATTTTAGCTTTGGTGTGGGCGCTAACGCTGTTTATGCTGATGCTGAAATTACGCGTCATATGGGCATCGGTGCAGGAGCTGTTCCACCAATGTTTGGTGTTACCCCAAGTACAACTGCAGCATCATTGAAAGGTGATGATTGGGGCTATGGTTGGAATGCTGGCTTACTATATGAAATCAACCAAGATAACCGCTTAAGCTTTACTTACCGTTCAAAAGTAAAAGTGAAATTTGAAGACGGTAAATATTCTAATGACTTGCCTAAACAAATTGGCGGTTTAGGCGGTACTACCGTTAAAGGAACTTTAGATCTCAACTTACCTGATATCTGGGAATTATCCGGTTACCATAAAGTCGATCCTAAGTGGGCGTTGCATTACAGTGTTGCTTATACTGGCTGGAGCACATTTAAAGATTTAACAGCATATAGAAAAAGTGATGGTGGCGTCCTATTCCACAAACCAGAAAACTTTGATGATGCATGGCGCTTAGCATTAGGTACTACCTACTATTATGATGATAATTGGACCTTCCGTACCGGTATCGCATACGATGAAAGCCCTGTGCCATCTAAATACCGTTCAATCTCAATTCCAGACCAAGACCGTTACTGGCTGACTGCAGGTACCACTTACGCATTTAACAAAGATGCCTCTGTGGACTTAGGTATTGCTTATATGCACGGTAAAAAAGTTAATATTAACGAAAAACTAGCAGAAACACCGACTTCACCTGTGATTGCATTCAAATCTGAAGGGTCTGCATGGTTATACGGCGTTAACTTTAACTATACATTCTAATCAGTTATATCTTATCGGGGGAGTTCGCTCCCCTGATATCTCCTTTTCTATCTCTTCCTTTGCCCACTTTCCTTTTATGCTCTTCGCAGAAAAATCATCCTCAAGCCAAATTTTTTCTTGACTTTTTTTTGTACAGATTTATATATTAATTATAGCCCGATGTTATTTTATTGTTAAAAACATTCCCGCGGCTTATTCATGCACTGATTCCAGTCATCGGTATCCACACAACCATTTTGATATCAATTTTTCACTGCAATGCTGCCCTTCATTTTTTTGACATGAAGAAGCAGTAGAGTTGCTCACTAAGCTACTATCTGAGGAAAATCATGGAAAAAACATAGGAGGGCATTATGGGAACATTATTCACTATCAGCTTTGTTAGCGTGTTAGTCGTCAGTGCCGTGATTGACACAGTCATCCAACGAGGAAAACAGGACAATGACTAGCAGTTTATTTATCACTCTCTGATGTCCAAAAAAACATAGAGAGTGATAAACCCCACCAAGTCAATTAGTCGATCAATTAATCAATCGAATCCAGCTCCCCTTCAATGACCGCCGCATTTGGATTATCTGCCGGTTGCAGCGTTCCCCCTCTTGATAAGAAATCATTACGTTGGAAGTAAGCTTCGCGGAACATTAAGTAAGGGTCGGAAGAGCTTTTCAGCAATCCATCCGAATCAAGTAATCTTGCACGGGTTTCAATCCCTTCCAGTGCCCATTTACCCGCAGACATCCAGAAAGTTAAATAACTCAGCATTGGGTAGAGATCGTCCGCTAGATCACCACCTTGCTCACGCAATGTTGCGCTGCCATAACCCGGTAGAACCACATATGGGCCATAACCCACATCATAGTAGCCTAGTGTATTCCCGAAACGCTTTGGCTCTTCTTTGACTAACTGAGGGTTTGCCATGCCAGCAACATCAATTAAGCCACCGATACCAAACACTGAGTTCAAGAAGAAGCGGTTAAAGTGCTTAAAGCCTTGCTCCACTTCTCCACGGAAAAAGCTGTTTAACATGCTGGCTGGTTCTTCAAGGTTGCCAAGAAAGTTACTGAGTCCGTTTCGAGCAGGCATTGGCACGTAATCATTCCAAGCAACGGCTACAGGCCTTAAGACATATGGGTCTAAGACATTATAGTTAAAGTTAAACATTGCTCGGTTAAAGCCTTCTAACGGGTCTGAACGCTGCTGCGTTTCTGGATCAACGCTCGCGCACCCAGCCATTAAAACTCCCGCGAGAAGAACGCTACTTATGCGAAACTTCATCATTCTCTCCATCCTTTATTCCACCTTGCCATGGTGTTTTTATCGTTATTGCTAATCGCTTTATCATAAAAGCAAATAGAAAAACGTGTTAAGCGTTTTGAGTGGTTTAATTGCCATATAGATATAATTATAACCTATTTAATTATCAACTTATCATAAGAAATGAATCCAAATTCCCCCAAACTCCAAGGTCGCTTCAGTAAATGTCATTAATTAGTGCATTAACATAGAGATAGACTTATCTGAAATAATTTTAGGCCGAACCGTCAGATGCTTAAAAAACCAACAAAGAAAAGAATAAAAAAGATAAAAGCAGAGAATTTGGCTGTAACAGCTTGATTCAATGGAGGGTGGCCAGTAAAATGCCAAGCGCTATTACGCAGCATCTCAATGTCCCCTTAGTTAAATGGATATAACGAGCCCCTCCTAAGGGCTAGTTGCAGGTTCGATTCCTGCAGGGGACAGATTCCTGCACTAAGCACTCCCCCCAAGAACTTTCCCAATCTTTCTTCATCCTATTTCGCTTTTACTTCTTCCCCTATAGTATTTTGCTTATATCCCTATTTGATGGACTGACCACGATGCGAACACTTTTTGCCTTATTAATTGGTATTCTTCTGATAGGTTGTACGATGGAAAAATCGCCTTCTGTTGTTATGACAGGGATAACATCAAACCAAGTGATGCAAATAGAAGGAACGCCGGATGACCAAACGAGGCAGGATGGTTATCAGCTAATGGTTTATCATGATAAACAACAACCAAAAACCACAGCAAAAATAACAGACCGCTGGTTTATTTTTAAGAATGGATACTTGTTAGAATATTCTACGCAATATTTAAATTCGTCTAACGCGACAAATACACCATTGAGATTAACTGCAAAACAAATATTATCTCAATGGATAGATAGCCAATCCTTACCAACAAACCCATCAGCTCACATGAAATAAAAGATAAACTGGTGCCATAAAGATTGTTATATTTCTTTAGAAAGATAATGGCGCTGCATGCCTAATTCAGGGAAATTAGGGAGTGAAATTTGTTTCACATAACCCAATTTTTCATAAAATGGCAAAGCTTGGAAACTAAAGGTATCTACCAATGCATTGTGGCAGCCGAGTTTTTTACTCTCTTCTTCTGCGACGTGCATTAATTGGCTACCTAATCCATTCTTACGCATTAACTCATCCACCCACAGATAATCAATACATAACCATCGACCTTTAATAGACGCGAGAAGCCCCCCCTGCATAATCCCATTTTCATCTTTGCTATACACACCAAGTTGCCCAAAATAGCTATTTTGCAAAAAAGATCGGTTGTAGCTTCTTAACCCAGTAAATAATTCTTCTTTATCTTCAGTAGTAATCTCATGTGTAACTATAACTTTCATAACAACCTCATTTTATTTATCGATATTTTTATGATGTAGAAAACATCCCGCCAACAAATTAATTATCGCTTACTGTCCGCATAACATCGTATTACGAATATCCTGGTTAGACATCATTTACTTAATTAAAAACTAAACATTTTTTATCTTGCCTGTAATTTTATTCACCGTAAAATCCCCCCTAATCTTTCAGAAAAAATGTGAATAATATGACGCTTACCATTATTATTTTTGTGTTGGTCTATATCGCCATGGCATTTGGCAAACTACCCGGCTTTAAAGTTGATAGAACGGGCGCCGCCGTCATCGGTGCATTAGCCATGATGGCTATCGACAGCATCACGCCACCTCATGCCTGGAATGCCATTGATTACCGCACTATCGGCATGCTATTTGGTTTGATGGTGGTCTCCGCTTCGTTTGTGGTTTCCGGCTTTTATAGTTGGACTGCCGATCGCGTGGCGATGCTCAAAGTCAGTGCGCCTACACTGCTTGCCGTACTGATCGCCGTTGGCGGATTACTTTCCGCGCTGTTAACCAACGATGTAGTTGTCGTCGCGATGACGCCATTATTGGTCTCCATCACACTATCTCGCGGGCTTAACCCCATTCCGTTTCTGCTTGGATTCTGTTTTGCCGCCAACAACGGTGCAACAGGCTCGCTGATTGGTAGTCCGCAAAATATGATCGCGGCACAGGGGCTAGATATTTCCTTTGTGGGCTTATTACAATCCTCGGCAATACCGGCATTATTATCTTTACCGCTCACCTGGCTGGTATTGGTGTGGTTATATCGCAACCGCTGGTACTTAGCTAAAGAGCCGACTAATACTCCTAAAACGGTCTCTCCTCCAACACCACTCGATACATGGGAAACTGCTAAAGCCGGTGTGATCACACTCGCCGTGATTGTGGCTTTTGTGGTGAGTGATATACCGAAAGAGTTAATCGCATTAACGGCAGCGGGTTTCCTATTACTGAACCGTTCCATTGCGTCTAGCGATATGCTTAAGTTAGTAGATGGGAATTTATTGCTATTAATCATGGGATTATTTGTCGTCAACGCGGCATTTGCTGGAACAGGATTACCACAGCAAATGTTGAATGATTTACGCGCTCATGGTGTTGAACTTAATAACCCATTCATTCTATTTCTAGTCACTGGCGTCCTCAGCACTATTGTCGGAAATAACCCCTCCGTCATGCTGCTGGTGCCTTTTTTAACGCCTGACGGTAACGCTGATGCATTAGGCGCCGCATTAGTCCTTGGCTCTGGTTTTTCCAGTAACTTGTTTGTGTTTGGTAGCTTGGCGGGCATTATTGTTGTGGAACAAGCGGCGGCTTATGGTGTGAAAATTTCATTCTCAGAATTTGCAAAATCTGGTGGAATTGTTGCCGTTCTCTGTATGCTATTAGCCACTGCATGGATTTTATTCGCGTTATAAAGCTAACGCCTTTCTCAGCCTATTTAACTGAGAAAGGCGTTTAGGATTTTCAGGGAAGAATAGCAAATGAGCGCACAGGAAACCCACTCGCATTATTGGGTTTCGCCACAATATTAAAAATCACAGCACCACGAGTCGGTAATTGATCCAAATTCGCCATCAACTCTATTTGGTAAGTATCTTGTTCTAATACGTAATATTCGCCTAATAGCGCGTTATTTTGGCGAAAATCTTTCGCTGCATCAGTATCAAATGTCTCATGCCCAATGGCTTTAATGCCACGCTCTTCAAATAAAAATTTGAGCGCATCCATACCCCACCCCGGGATTTGATTATTACCTTCTGCGTCTTTATTATCCATGGCTTCTTGAGAAGGCCAGCGCTTATGCCAATCTGTGCGTAGTGCTACAAAACTATCCGGTTCGATTCGCCCATGTTCACGCTCGAAAGCTAAAACATCTTCGCGAGAAAATGCAAAATTAGGGTCTTGTGCCGCTCGCTCAGATTGGTTGATAACAATCAGCGGTAAGACTAACTCTTGCAGCTCCAATTCATGTAAAAAGCGTTTTCCTTCAACAAAATGACAAGGCGCGTCAATATGCGTGCCGTATTGCCCAGGAAAGGTAAATTGCTGAGCAAAAAAGCCGTCAGAGTAGCCAAATAATGTTTTAAATTCTGCAGAGTCAAACATAAAGAAATGAGGAGAATCTTTATCAAAGCTGTGCGTTAAATCCACCCATTTTTTGGATTTTAATACCTTTAGTGCATTTAAAACTTCGTTAGCCATCATTTTCCCCTATCTGGTTTTAGTCTTTATCAGACAATTTTATTTTGCTATTTTTATTTATTCTGAATAGGTAATAACCAACTCTATGGCGTTTGTCTATCTTTCTAAACGATCTGTTGCCAATTCTTTCGCTAAATTGGCAACGAGACTCGAATATTATTTAGAATAATTTGCCCACGCAGCTGGCTCAATGAAACCATCATAAAGACGCTGAGAACGAATATAATCTGCATACTCTTTTGATTCAAAAGCCTCTTTTAAATCTTTAGCCCATTGAGTATCGAGATCTTTTTGTAGCACAGAAACCACAACACGATGCTCAAGTGGTGAATTTTCAACAACCAAACCATCCGCAATACGCTGCCCTGCACTCGCCACATAATTACCATTCACTACCACAAAATCCACATCATCCAATAAACGTAAACCTTGCGCGGCATCTGTTTCACGGATATCGAGCTTATATTTTGCTGGTTCAATGTCATTTACGCTAAAGCTGAGCGTACTGACATTCGGTTTGATTTTAATCCAACCCAGTTGCTCTAAAATTCGAGCTCCACGTTCCGCGTTTACAGGGTCATTTGACAGCGCGACAATCATGCCATCTTGCACATCATTCAGCGTTTTGTGTTTATTCGAACGTAAACTCTGCGGTGCGCTTGGTGAATCGGCCAATGCGACCATATTAATGTTATTTTTTTGGTTATACGCTTCCATATAAGCGCGACTTTGGTTTACTGATGCGTCAATTGCCCCTTCTTCAAATGCAGGGTTAATTTGCCTGTTTTGTGAAAACTGACGTAACGTCACTTGGTAACCTTTTTTCTCTAAAATAGGCACAATACCTTTATCGACTTGGTCGATATAATTCCCAACACCGAAGCCAATAGTAATTTGCTTTTTATCTGAGCTGTCTTTTTCTTTATTATCACCACATCCTGCCAATACAATGATTGCGGTTGCCACTAAAGATAAATTTATTATTTTTTGTTTGAACATTTGAAATTCCCTATGGTGATTACTTTTTAATTACTTTCAGTTTTTAATATTGCCAATCGACCGGAGTATAAACAGGATTTATTTAACGTCTTAGATCCGTTCGTTATAACTTAAATAGAAATGAATATAAAAATGAATCAAACCAAAATGGTTATAACGATATAACAAAATGGTAGTTCGAATAATGATGTGATTGATATGTAATGAAGGAGATAAAAAAATTTAAATAAAGTGAGTTATTTATGACAGTGAAATTTGATTTAATTAACAATATTCTTAACCTAACACCAGACTCAGAATTAGCGAAGACCCGCGCAGAAAGACCGATTGCAACAGACAATACTCAAGCTGCTTTTGAGGCTATTTTTTCTGTGCCATCTCAAATATTGCCTCTAAATGTGAAATACTATTTTGCGCTTTCCGTGGCGAAAATTACTGGCTCCATATTACTCTCTAAACATTATGCTGAGTTATTATCATCTCAACCTATTGTCGAAATAACACCTGACATTACACTTGCCGAGAAATATCTGCGAGTATTAACCAGCAATCCAAATCAAGCAGATTACGCTTTAACACAACAATTTATTCAGCAAGGATGGTCTGAGTCCGATATTATTTTATTGGCTCAGTTAATTACCTTTGTCACTTATCAATCCCGCTTAGTCGCTGGCTTGGAATTATTAATTGGACAAAATCCGAATTCAGATAATAAAGCAGACCAACACTTTCCAATTTTGGCAGGAAATTGGAGTCATGCAACGACAACACAATTAGGACGACCATCACCAACCGCCTTTACACAACAGCAATTAGATTGGGAGTCTTGGTTATCTGCTCGAGATGTCAATTCGTTAAGTGACGATGAAACTCAAACACTGAAAAAACATGGACAATTAAATTCTGAATATTTCCTACTGTTAGCTCATCAAAGCGAAATCTTAGCGCTACGTACACAGATAGACCGAGGTATTTTTTATACCTCAGGTGGGCTACCTCGCTGGGAGAGAGAGTTTGCTGCTGCTGCGGTCAGTAAAGTGAATGGCTGCATTTATTGTGCTTCAGTTCATGCGCGCAAAGCTAGCCAGTATGCAAAAGAACATCTCGGTGATGTCGAGAAACTGCTGGCGACGCCCGCAGGAAATGTGCTTGCTGAAGGCTATGAATCGAGGCTTTTAGCTATCGTTTCTCTTGTTGCTTCCCTCTCTACTACGCCTATTCAAGCCTCAGTTGAGCAAATCGATCAACTACGTTCATTAGGGTTAACGGAACTAGAGTTACTCGATTTAATTCAATCCAGTGCATTTTTTTCATGGGCTAATCGCTTAATGCTGACATTGGGAGAACCGTTTGAACTCCCTGAAAATAAGGAGTAATACCATGGATAAGGTCATTGGATTAGCGGCTCTAGAGGCGCAAATAAATCAGGATTTGCAGTATCTTAATTTACCGATTAGCTCATGGTCGTTATCAGATGAAGATCTTGATAAACAACAGATTAATGTCGCCATTATCGGTGCGGGCATGTCGGGAGTAACGGCGGCTTTTGCCTTAAAATTACGGGGAATTAACGCTATCGTTTTTGACCAAGCGCCCTCAGGCAAAGAAGGTCCTTGGCAAACGCCAGCCTTGATGGAAACCTTGCGGTCACCTAAACAGGTTGTCGGTCCTGCTCTTGCATCCCCCTCTTTAACATTCCAAGCCTGGTTTAAAGCTCAATTTGGCGATAATGCGTGGGAAAGTCTCGATAAAATCCCACGTTTACAATGGGGTGAGTACCTACAATGGTTTAAAACCATGACGGCACCCACACTGCTAAATCAGCACCAATTAGTCGATGTTAAATTAATCCCTCAAGGCCGTGAGTTAACGTTTGACACTCCCAATGGGCAGACCTCTTTTGTTGCTCAGCATGTTGTCATTGCAACCGGCATGGAATCATTTAGCGAACCTAACATCCCAGAATTTATGAATAAAATTCCAACTCAATACTGGGAGCATTCATATGCGGGTAGCAACTATGAGAGATTTAACGGGCTAGATATTGGCGTTGTAGGCTACAGTGCGGGGGCTATGGACAGTTCAGCCACTGCATTAGAACATGGTGCTAAGTCTGTTGAGTTATTGATCCGAGCAAAAGAGATGCCCCGAGTAAACCGAGGAAAGGTCGCCGGAAGTGCCGGTTTTACCAATGCCTATGGATATTTTACCGATGCGCAAAAATGGCATTATGCTGACTATGTTTTGAAAGCGAAAACCCCTGCCCCTCATGGTAGTACACTACGAGTTTCTCGCCATCCACATGCTTATTTTAACTTCAATACACAAGTCAATGATGTCACCGTCAAAGAGAAAAAATTGCACGTTTCCACCAACCAAGGGGATTTCTCTTTTGATTACCTCATTTTAGCGACTGGCTACCGACTGAATTGGCAAAAACACAGCCCATTTCATCGCCTAGCACCGTTTATTAAAACGTGGAGAGATGTTTATACCCCACCTAAAGGTGAGGAAAATGATGAACTTGCCGCGCATCCCTATCTTGGTGAACACTTTGAATTGCAAGCAAAATCGGGTTACGAGTTTCCGTTTATCGACCACTTTTATTGCTTCAATTTAAGCGCTTCGCTCAGCATGGGTCCCGTAATTGGCTTGATCCCAGGCACCAATACCGGAGCTGAGCGTTTAGCAGATCATATTGCTGCCAAGTTGTATCTAGCCCATCGGCAACAGCACCTTGAGTTGGTTAAAACCAGTACAGAAAATGAGTTATTAGGTGATGAATGGCAACCTGCCTTACCTCCCGCTCAGCGTGTACAATTGATTGAAAATGTGGAGTAAAGGATGATTGAATTTAACAATGTCCAAAAGATTTACGAAAAAAATGGGCAATCCTTAGTCGCTCTACAAGATATTAATTTGCATATCAATAAAGGTGATATTTTTGGTTTTATTGGTTATAGCGGTGCAGGTAAAAGTTCCTTGATCCGCTTAGTCAATCAATTAGAAAAGCCTACCAGTGGCGCCATCAAGGTCGATCAGCACAATTTGGCAAAGCATACCCCATCGCAAATACGGACACATAAAAAAAGCATCGGAATGATTTTCCAACATTTCAATTTGTTGGAAACCAAGACCGTAGAACAGAATGTTGCTATGCCCCTGGTTTTACTTGGCATTGATAAGCACGAAATTGCCCGTCGCGTAGATAACATTCTTGAATACGTTGAATTAAGCGATAAGAAACACCAATACCCTAACCAGCTTTCTGGTGGGCAAAAACAGCGTGTTGGAATAGCGAGAGCGTTGATTAATAATCCACAAATCTTGCTATGTGATGAGGCAACCTCTGCCTTGGACCCGCAAACGACCGCCTCTATTTTGGCATTACTGCAAAAAATCAATCGTGAGCAGAAAATTACCATTTTATTGGTCACTCATGAAATGGAAGTCATTGAGCAGATTTGTCATCGTGTCGCCGTCATGGAATCCGGTCGCATTGTTGAAGAAGGCACAGTACTTGATATTTTTGCCAATCCTCAACATCCAACCACGCAAAAATTTGTGGGTACTGTGCTCAATGAAAAAATTCCGGAGCGTGTACTCCATCAGCTTGAACATCAAGAGGATGTGTATCGATTAGAATTTTTAGGCAAATCAGCTCAAGAGCCTGTGGTGAATGAACTTATTATAAAAAATATTATTAAAATCAATATACTATTTGCCAACATGAAAGAGATCAACGGCGTCGTTTTAGGCAGTATGTTTGTTCAGATGTTAGGCGATAAACAGCACATTGATGAAGCCGTAGCCTATTTACGCCATCGTGGCGTTGCAGTGAATAAGGGGACAGTATGAGTGAATTTTTTGAAACAGCACTGACAAGTAAACAATTTTTATTGGCCATGTCAGAAACATTCACTATGGTGAGTATTGCACTTGTCCTCGGTTCGCTATTCGGGATCTTATTGGGGATTTTATTAGTTATTACTCGCCCTGAGGGAATTTGGGAAAACAAACGTATTTATCGCGTTATTAACCCTATTATTAATATATTCCGTTCACTACCTTTTATTATTTTATTAGTGGCAATAATCCCATTAACACGCTTTGTGGTAGGAACATCTATTGGCACCACCGCGGCGATAGTCCCTTTAGTTATTTATATTGCGCCATATACGGCAAGATTGGTTGAGAATTCATTGCTCAGTGTCCATTCGGGTATTATTGAAGCTGCCGATGCAATGGGGGCGACCAACTGGCAAATTGTTTGGCACTTTATTCTACCGGAAGCAAAGTCATCATTAATTTTAAGTTTAACGGCTGCCAGTATAACGCTGGTTGGGGCAACGGCGATGGCTGGAGCCGTTGGTGGCGGCGGTGTTGGTGATCTGGCGCTAAATTACGGTTATCAACGCTTTGATAATGTTGCTATGGCAATTACGGTTGTGACCTTGGTGATTATCGTGCAAGGAATACAGTTTATTGGTGACACTTTGGCAAGAAAGGCGCGTTTTCACTAGTTAATATAAAGTCGATGAAATATCTTCATCGACTTTTATTTATTTTTCATACAATTAACCATCTCTTCCCCCCTTTTCAATTCCTACGCAAAAAATATTTACACATAAAAAAGTCGCTATTAACACGAGTTTAATAAAAAAACAGGCTATTTCTAAAAATTAAATTTTAAAAAATGCAGTAAAATACCAATATATTTTAAATGATTCATATATAATCATAATACTATACATCATAATGTTTATTTGACCACTTGAGACCAAAAACGCTATGAAATGTATATTTTAGTCACTTTGATAACATCTTTAGCTACCTCGCGCGCTTTACGATGCATCGTCAGCGTTTTATTAACCTCTAACTGAAAACTGATTATGCCGACTATCGAACAACTTATATTGCTTTCATCCATATTGATTTTACTCGGTATTTTTTCGAGTAAATTGTCTGCAAGACTTGGTTTGCCAATGTTGGTTATGTTTCTCTTTATTGGCATGCTGGCAGGTGAGGATGGCTTAGGGAAAATTACCTTTGATAACGTCAATGTTTCTTATGCTGTCGGCTCTCTCGCCCTTGCTCTCATTCTTTTCGATGGTGGGCTACAAACCTCAGTAAAATCAATTAAGCTAGTCTGGAAACCTGCATTCACCTTAGCTACCGTTGGTGTTTTGATTACTGCGGGTATCACCGGGTTAGCCGCTGCCTATATTTTAGGTATTCCTCTTCTTGAAGGATTGCTTTTAGGCGCCATTGTTGGCTCAACGGATGCCGCCGCCGTATTTTCACTGCTACGCAATGCTGGCATTTACCTAAATGAGCGTTTACAGGCGACATTAGAAATAGAGAGTGCAACCAACGACCCGATGGCCATATTTTTAACCGTTGGACTACTGCAACTGCTAATGAACCCACAAGCCTCTGGCAGTGAATTGGCATTATTATTTGTTAGTCAAATGGGAATTGGTGCTGCTGTAGGGATCGGTGTTGGTTGGATTTCAATAAAGATCATCAACAAAATTAAGTTACTTGCGGCAGGTCTTTATCCTGTTTTAGTGGCGGCTTGTGGTTTATTTTCATTCGGTGTCGCCAGTAACTTAGATGGCAGTGGCTTCTTATCTATTTTTGTCACGGGTGTGGTTATTGGTAATCACTCATTTGTTTTCCAACGAAATACCTTTTTATTTCATGATGGGCTGGCATGGTTAAGTCAAATCATCATGTTCGTTATGTTAGGCTTACTGGTTAACCCTAGCTCGCTGATTGAGGTATGGCAGGAAGGATTGCTCATTGCGTTGGTACTAACCTTTGTTGCAAGACCGCTGGCGGTTGTCCCTGTACTCAAACTATTTCGCTTCACTCGAAATGAGATAGCACTTATCTCCTGGGTTGGACTAAGAGGCTCTGTTCCGATTATTTTGGCTATTTTCCCCTTTATTTTTGGGTTACCGGGAGCAAACCTCATTTTTGATGTTGTTTTCTTCGTGGTACTCATTTCTGCAACGCTACAAGGTTCCACGCTGCCTTACTTTGCTCGCAAGTTAAATCTTATGCAACCACCACCGCTTCTGCCCGCTGCGACATTAGATATTACTGCTGTCGACCAGATTGATGCTGATTTGGTCGAATATACGCTGGGTGAGGACTGCTCTGCGGTCGGGCGGAGGTTATCTCAATTAGCCCTGCCTGACCAAACCGTGATTGCGATGATCACCCGAGAAAAAAGTGTATTGCCACCACGCGGCTCAACAATCTTAATGGCGAATGATCATTTGTTTGTCGTACTAAAACCGCAAAATCGCCTATTCTTAGAAAGATTATTCTCCGAACAAACTTCTTCAGAACCAACCATTATGGAGCTACCTGAATCTGGTTTAAGCTTAAAAGGCACAACGCGATTAAATGAAATTTATGAGTCATATGGGATTTTAATTGAAGTTGATTCCGATAAAACACTCAATCAATTTATTCACGTCAATACTGAAAATGAACCCTCTCAAGGGGATGTGATTAAGCTAGATGGCATACAAATAAAAATTGATGAAATGATCGGCCCACGTATCGTTACTGTTATTTTAGAGCCAGTAAAAATCCAACAGGAATAATATGTTAAAAATAGTGATAATCCATTTTCATTTTTCCACGCTTATTTTCTAATATTGTACGCATAAAAAAATAAAAGCCCCAAAGGGGCTTTTATTTTTGCAAGTACTCTATATAAGAGGGAGTTTAATATATTCAATGACTTTTACTAATTAACTTGAGTTAATTAATTTTATCGTTCTCAATTGAAACAATTTAATTACTGTACTTAATTTGTTTCATTATGAAACGTATACATAGAATAGATATTATACGAGAGAATAAAGTGAGTCGTTAAACCCTTTAGATTCTCTTTCCTCAGACGCGTTGATATCATCCTGGAGAACTTCACTGAAGAACTCACCCATATTTACACCTAGTACCTTTAATACGCGAACTAAGCAATCTATATCAATACGATTCACACCTCGTTCATAACGAAATAGTTGTTGTTCACTGATGTCGATCTCTTTAGCTAATTGGAAAACCGTATAGCCTTGAGCTTTTCTTAAAGACTTAATTTTTTGTCCAACTGCACAAGCGACAGGATATTTTGTATTCATAAACATTCTCGCTTCAATCTATATTAATTGAATAAAAATCAGCAGGTATTTTCTGCCATTTTCATTGTTATTTTATATGTACTATATAGTTCATCGATAAAAACATGGTGATACATCCAACATCACTAAGAGAATGATATACTAGCCTTCTAATTAGTTTCAACTAGTCCAAAAATGACATTGCAACTATGTAACAAAATATTTTTCTCTATACAAACAAGACGAGTTAGCAAATAAATCCTTGGATATCAATGAGTTACACAAATTGATAGCCAGTGAATATCACCGAGTAAACTCAGGTGAAAGAGCACATCGCAAGACAATTCACTAAAAACCAACCACTTTCCCGCCAATAAATCCAAAAATAAAGGAAATAAACAGAATAATTTAACACTGTAACAAAGTTAATCGTTTCACGATAACATTGGTAGTTTTTTGAGTCAAAAACCACATTAAGTGAGCATTTTCTGTAAAAGAAAGTAAAAAATATGTGTTTTACATATATAACTATTTTGCAACATAAAACATCAATAACTTACATTTTTGAACCGCATGCTACAAATTAATTAAACGCTATATTTTTAAAGTAACTTAGTGAATTTAATGCACCTACATACTCAACATAACAAAACATTAACGTTAAGGAAGCCGAACATTCACTTTACTTGATGAATATCACAAAAATATGAACATTACTGATTATCGATAATCTTATTTTAATATTATGAATACATGAACACTCAGAAATTATTGAACTTTAAGATTATCAAAACGTGAATAGCTAGAATTATTCACTAATATACTACTTTGAAGATATTCTTTTACTGTAATATCAATGAAAGTTTTGTTTGTTATTTCTTTAATATCATCTAAGAATATTCTTAATAATTTATTTAATCCAAACCAACATAAGGCTGTTCATGGGTATCGCATAATTTAGTTTCTAACGCAGTTACATTACCGCTATAGTTTTAAATAAAAATTCATTTCAGATAAAACTATTAATGCATTAATCCTTTAACATCTCCATTTAGGTAATTTCACTTAAGGAGTTAACATTCTTTATTTTTATTAACTAGATTTTGATTTTAACAAAATTGAGGTCTATTCAAGGCAAGGAAAAATCTCGTTATCGTTTCATTGAATATATTGATTCATAAAAAAAACAAAAGTTTATATTAATAATATAATGGTCAATATAACGCCATATCCAATCATAATAGGAATAACACTTAATGAGTAATATGAATATTTAAGGCAAAATCAACGAAGGATCATAGTTAGAGAGGATGATGAAAATTTATTGAATGCAACTATACATAAATTGTGTAAAATCAGTAAGTTATTTCTTCGTTAGCGTTTTTAGACAGGCACTTTTTGAGAATGATGAAGTGGTGGGCGATAGCGGGCTCGAACCACTGACCCCCTCCTTGTAAGGGAGGTGCTCTACCAACTGAGCTAATCGCCCACTTCATGACGCTGTACTTGATGGTGGGTCGTGCAGGATTCGAACCTGCGACCAATTGATTAAAAGTCAACTGCTCTACCAACTGAGCTAACGACCCATATTCAAGTATCTGTACTGCTTGAATGACTTACTTCATTTAGATGGTGGGTCGTGCAGGATTCGAACCTGCGACCAATTGATTAAAAGTCAACTGCTCTACCAACTGAGCTAACGACCCATCTATATTCTGAATTGTTTTTAATGCAAGAAAAGATGAAGTGGTGGGCGATAGCGGGCTCGAACCACTGACCCCCTCCTTGTAAGGGAGGTGCTCTACCAACTGAGCTAATCGCCCACTTCATAATAACCACATTGTCATAAATAATTGGTGGGCGATAGCGGGCTCGAACCACTGACCCCCTCCTTGTAAGGGAGGTGCTCTACCAACTGAGCTAATCGCCCAATCATTTATGTTTTCATCGTCAACGGTGGTGGGCGATAGCGGGCTCGAACCACTGACCCCCTCCTTGTAAGGGAGGTGCTCTACCAACTGAGCTAATCGCCCCGTCGTCGATGGAGGTGCATTATAGGGATACTGCGTTCTGAGTCAACGGTTTTTGAATAGATTTTTTCTGTTCGTTGCAAAAATAATCAAGATGTTTTAATTATCACCTAAGAAGTACCCTTTTTAATCAATTAACTACATTATCCTACTAAATTTTATTAGAAAAAAATCATCCGAAGCTCACCAGACTAAAAATTTCAGCGGTTATTTTCCCAATTTGATGATTTTCTTTATCTATATAGAGAGAAGCAGATTGAGGATTCACTACAGGGTGATAGAATAGAGGAACTTTTAGCAATGCTTACGATGAACATAAGCGCATAAGAAACAACGTTTCGCAATTAAGGCAATCTCGATGAGTAAAATCAAAACCCGTTTTGCACCAAGCCCAACTGGCTACTTGCACGTTGGTGGTGCTCGTACCGCCCTGTATTCCTGGTTATATAGTCGCCACAATCAGGGCGAATTTGTCCTGCGTATTGAAGACACCGACTTAGAACGTTCAACTCAGGAAGCTATCGACGCCATTATGGACGGTATGAACTGGTTGAATTTAAATTGGGATGAAGGTCCTTACTATCAAACTAAGCGTTTCGACCGCTACAATGCGGTAATTGATACCATGTTAGAAGCAGGTACCGCTTACCGCTGCTACTGCTCTAAAGAGCGTTTAGAAGCGTTACGCGAAGAACAAATGGCAAAAGGCGAAAAACCTCGCTATGACGGTTGTTGCCGTGACCATGAACATAACCACACTGCGGCAGAACCGCATGTTGTTCGCTTCCGTAACCCACAAGACGGTTCTGTAATTTTCAATGACACCATTCGTGGTCCAATTGAATTTAGCAACCAAGAGCTGGATGACTTAATCATCCGTCGTACCGATGGTTCTCCAACTTACAACTTCTGTGTCGTTATTGATGACTGGGATATGGAAATTACCCACGTCATTCGTGGTGAAGACCATATCAATAACACCCCTCGCCAAATCAATATTCTCAAAGCATTAGGCGCTCCAGTGCCTGAATATGCTCACGTTTCTATGATTTTAGGTGATGATGGTAAAAAACTGTCTAAACGCCATGGCGCTGTTAGCGTTATGCAATATCGCGATGACGGTTACCTGCCACAAGCACTATTAAACTATTTAGTACGCTTAGGCTGGTCACACGGCGACCAAGAGATCTTCTCAATTGAAGAAATGAAAGAATATTTTTCTCTTGATGCTATCAGCAAATCAGCGAGTGCATTCAACACTGAAAAATTACAGTGGCTGAACCATCACTACATCAATACCCTGCCAGCTGAAGAAGTGGCAACCTACCTTGCATGGCATATCGAACAGCAAAATATCGACACCAGCACAGGTCCACAGTTAGTTGAGTTAATCAAATTACTGGGTGAGCGCTGTAAGACACTGAAAGAAATGGCAGAATCTTGCCACTACTTCTATCAGGACTTTGAAGAATTTGATGCTGATGCAGCGAAAAAACACTTACGCCCAGTTGCTCGTCAGCCATTAGAAGTGGTGAAAGACAAATTAATCGCTATTTCCGATTGGACGACTGAGAATGTCCATCAAGCGATTGAAGCGACTGCGGCTGAATTAGACGTGGGTATGGGTAAAGTGGGTATGCCTCTGCGTGTAGCCGTGACTGGTGCAGGCCAATCACCTGGGTTAGATGTTACCGTTCATGCTATCGGTCAGGCTCGTTCTGTAGCTCGTATCGAAAAAGCATTAGCGTTTATCGCAGAACGCGAAGCATCCGCACAATAATTTTCTAAATTAAGAAGCCTTTCTATTTACTGCCTCTTAACTTAAGAGGCAGTTTGCTTTTCAGCTCCCGCATTAAATGGGAATTGATTGCAAAATGTTCTATATTTCAGCAGTTAAACCCGAAAAACATATTAATATATTGACACTCCAATCGAGCTTGAATATGATGCCTCCCGTCCAAAAGATTTTGTTTGGGGCTATAGCTCAGCTGGGAGAGCGCTTGCATGGCATGCAAGAGGTCAGCGGTTCGATCCCGCTTAGCTCCACCATCTAAAAACCAGTTTAGATGGCTGAATTTCATAACAAAAGACTACGTTTGGGGCTATAGCTCAGCTGGGAGAGCGCTTGCATGGCATGCAAGAGGTCAGCGGTTCGATCCCGCTTAGCTCCACCAAACTCTTTCTTATCTCCCTTTAATTCACTCTTTCCTTTTCCAAATTCTATTTGCAGTTTATCTTAATAATTTAGCCTAACTCACTTTCCCCTACTGTACCGTCTATTCACATTTGATTTACTCATATATAATTAGCTTATAATTTTATTTAAATAGAATTATTCAGATGTGTCATCGCACATCGTCCCTATTCCATTTCAACTAGGTGAGTTATGCCACACATAGATGCCGATATCATTGTGATAGGAGCAGGCGTTTCAGGTTTATCAGTCGCAAATCAATTACAGTCACAACCCCCCCAACATAAAAAAGTCCTTATCTTAGAAGCACGCGACCGTCTTGGTGGGCGTATTCATACGCGTGAAATTGATAACCAATTTTATGATTTAGGCGCTTCTTGGATCCACGGTATTACCGACAATCCAATCAGTGCAATCGCACAACAGCACCATATTCAAACCGTTGTTTTCAATTACCAAGACGCTATTTTCTATAAAAAAAATGGCTTGGTTTTGTGTGAGAACGAAAAAGAGGCTTTTGAAGCGGGTCTTGACTATTTAATGGAACAGTTTGAAACCATTTCATCACCCTGCCAATTTAACAATGCAGCCGAAGCGTTAAATAGTTGGTTGCAAAGCCCTGAATTCCACCATTTATTGACAGTAGACCACCATGCAAGTCAATCCCTGTTTGAACAGCTACAAACAGGTTTACATGAGTTTTTTGAAGTTATCGCTGAAGATCCCTGTGCTTGCACATTAGAGACATTATCTCCCTATTTTTTACAACTTGAAGGCTTTTGTGAAGGCGATGAAGTGATCTTCCCTCGCGGATATTCCCAAATTATCGAAACGCTATCAAATGGGCTGGATATTCGCCTTAACCATCCAGTTGAACATATTCATTACTTAGATAATTATGTCACTATCACCACGCTTAATGGACAACAATTCAATGCCCATAAAGTCGTTGTCACCGTACCGCTAGGGGTGTTGAAGAAAAACAAAATTCATTTTACGCCTGCACTGCCTGAAAAAACTCAAGAAGCTATTCATCAGTTAGGTTTCGGTGTATTCAACAAGTTATTTGTCACCTTTGAACAGGCTTTTTGGCGTAAAAATTCACTCAACAACGTCAATAGTATGTATATTCATGAGTCTGATTATTGGCTAAATTTTATGGATGTAAGCGCGATTTACCAAAAACCAACGTTGCTGTTTTTATTTGGTGGGTTGTCCGCAAAATGGCTTGAAGAGTGTGATGAATACGCCGCATGGCATGAACTGCAACAATCGCTCAGTAAGGTATTTGATAATGTACCCGCACCTATACAGCTGATAAAAACCGAGTGGGAAAAAGATATTTACGCTTATGGCTCGTTTAGCTACCCCGCACCTAACTATTCAGCGGATCAAATTGCCCAATTAAAACAGCCTATTGATAACAAAGTTTTCTTTGCAGGAGAACATTTAGCACTATCAGGAGCTGGTACCGTACACGGTGCTTATCAATCGGGTATAGATGCCGCCAACAGCCTGCTTAATACGCTTTAATTATCGATTAAGCCTCTAACCCTTACTTTCGTTTTAGGGGCTTAACAATGCTATCTAGCCCTTCTATCTTCAGCCCAAGAGTTATCTCCATCAATTCCCCTAATCGCCCTGCAGGAAACTCCCCTTTTTTATAAAACCACAGCAAGTATTCCTCAGGAAGATCAATCAGGACACAACCTTTATATTTACCAAATGGCATCGATGTATTGGCTATATCGAGTAAGTCTTGTTTTTCCATTTATCCGCTCTTGTTTTAGATATAAAAAAAACGGCATTCACTGAATGCCGTTTCTCACTGTAACACTTTTTATCGTAATAACTACAGGATTAATCCAACCACCGCAGCAGATAAGAAGCTTACCAGCGTTGAACCGTACAGTAATTTCAGACCAAAACGTGCAACGGTATTACCTTGTTTTTCATCTAACCCTTTAATAGCACCAGCAATAATACCGATGGAAGAGAAGTTAGCGAATGACACTAAGAATACAGATAAGATACCCACAGAGCGGTCAGATAAACCCGATGCTACGGCTTTTAAGCCATCCATTGCCACGAATTCGTTGGTCACCATTTTCACTGCCATGATACCGCCAACTTGTAACGCTTCATTCGCAGGGATACCTAACATCCAAGCAAATGGATAGAACACATAGCCCAGCATAGTTTGGAAGCTAACATTGAAAATAGCAGAGCAGATTCCGTTAACCATCGCAATCAGGGCGATAAAACCAATCAGCATCGCAGAAACGATAATCGCAACTTTAAACCCAGCAAGAATATATTCACCCAGCATTTCGAAGAAGCTTTGACCTTCATGCAGGCTGCGCATTTGGATCTCTTTTTCCCCTTCTGGTGGGTACGGGTTGATCAGCGATAACACCACGAATGTACCAAACATGTTTAAGACCAAAGCGGCAACCACATATTTTGGATCTAACATGGTCATGTATGCACCCACGATGGACATTGAAACGGTAGACATCGCCGTTGCCGCCATGGTGTACATTCTTCTTTCTGACATGCTGCCTAATTGGTCTTTATAGGCAATAAAGTTTTCTGACTGACCCAACAGTAATGAACTTACTGCGTTGAATGACTCAAGTTTACCCATGCCGTTTACTTTCGACAGCACCGTACCGATGATGCGGATAACGAAAGGCAGGACTTTAATGTGCTGTAAAATACCAATCAGTGCAGAGATAAAGATAATTGGACACAATACTTGTAGGAAGAAGAATGCTAAGTTGCCTTCAATCATTCCGCCAAAGATAAATTTGGTTCCTTCTGCCGCATAACCCAATAAATGGGTAAATACGCCAGCAACACCAAGAACGAAAGACTCACCGATACCTGATTTTAAGAACAGGTAAGCGAGTGCAATTTGGATCACAAGTAATTGAATAACATAGCGAGGGCGGATCCCTCTACGGTTACTACTCGCTAAAATAGCGAGAGCGCCGATGATGACGATGGATAAAATAAAGTGCAGGATCGAGGTCATATTTGACTCCAACAAAGTTACGAATCAGTCTATGCGCATATTCTATGTAATAGACAACATTTAAATGAGATTAACGTCACATTAATATGAAAACTGACTCAGCCTATCTTTCAAAAGTCACGACCAGATCACGTTTCACGAGTAACACATTAATAACAACTGTAAAAATGTTAGCCAGAAAATAAGAAATGCCATTATCACGACGGACGATAATGGCATTGCGCATTAAATATAGGTCACGATTAGATATTCAGCAAACGAATTAATTCTTCTTCATCAATGACTTTTATCCCCAATTCTGCCGCTTTCGCTAACTTTGAACCCGCCGCTTCACCGGCAATCACCAGGTCAGTTTTCTTCGATACACTACCCGCGACTTTCGCGCCTAAGGCAATCAATTTATCCTTAGCTTCATCACGAGAAAGCGTTGACATCGATCCAGTAAGTACGATTGTTTTTCCAGCAAATGGGCTATCGATGTCAGCACTGTTAATCACTTTCACTTCAGGCCAGTGGATGTTCGCGATGGTCAGTAAATCATGAATAACTTGGCGATTGTGCTCTTCGCGGAAGAAATGCACCACATGCTTAGCGACCACTTCACCAATATCTTGAACGGTTTTCAGTGATTCTTCATCCGCCGCCATCACCGCATCTAATGATGCATAATGTGCTGCGAGGTTCGCCGCCGTGGCCTCACCGACTTCACGGATCCCTAATGCATAGATAAAGCGAGCTAGTGTAGTTTGTTTGGATTTTTCGAGCGCATCAATGAGTTTTTGTGCAGATTTTGGTCCCATTCGTTCTAGACCGGTTAATTTACCCGCTGATAATTGATAGAGCTGCGCTGCGTTTTTCACATATTCCGCATCGACCAACTGCTCAATAATTTTATCGCCCATCCCATCGACATCCATCGCACGGCGAGAAACAAAGTGTTTCAGCGATTCTTTTAATTGAGCGCCACAGGTTAATCCACCCGTACAGCGAGCCACCGCTTCCCCTTCGATACGCTCAATATCCGAATTACAGACTGGGCAATGGGTTGGGAACAGAATTTCACGACTATCCGCAGGGCGTTTATCCAGTACGACACTCACAATTTGAGGAATAACATCCCCTGCTCGGCGGATCACAACAGTATCCCCAATGCGAACACCCAAACGGTCAATTTCATCCGCGTTATGGAGTGTGGCATTACTCACCACAACACCCGCAACTTGCACTGGCTCTAATCGAGCCACGGGCGTAATCGCCCCTGTGCGCCCCACTTGGAACTCGACATCTTTTAGTAATGTTATTTGCTCTTGAGCTGGGAATTTAAACGCCGTTGCCCAGCGTGGTGCCCGGGAAACAAAACCTAATTCTTCTTGAGTGGCAATATCATTCACTTTAATCACGACACCATCGATATCAAAACCGAGCGTCGGGCGAATTTTTTCAACATGGTGATAGAAATCGAGCACTTGCTGGCAACCAACACGTAGCTGTACATGCTCACTCACTGGCAGCCCCCACGCTTTAAATTGCATCAAACGTTCATAATGGGTATCTGGCAATGTTTTGCCTTCCACCAACCCGACACCATAGCAGTAGAAAGTTAATGGACGTTTAGCGGTAATACGCGGGTCTAACTGGCGAAGAGAACCTGCCGCCGCATTGCGTGGGTTAGCGAAAATCTTACCATCTGTTTTACGCGCTTCTTCGTTCATAGCCTCAAAGCCTTTTTGAGGCATAAAAACTTCACCACGAATTTCAACACGGGCAGGAATATTATCCCCGCGTAAACGCAGTGGAATCGCTTTGATCGTGCGTACGTTAGCCGTAATATTTTCGCCAACAGTACCATCACCACGGGTTGCCGCTTGAACTAACTCACCATTCTCATACAGCAAACTAACGGCTAGACCATCTAATTTGAGTTCGCAGCAAAATGTCAATTCCGTGTGGTTATGCAGTCGATCTTTCACGCGTTTATCAAATGCGAGATAGCTTTCTTCATCAAATACGTTATCTAAAGAGAGCATGGGAATTTCATGGCGAACTGTATCAAATGCGGCTAATGGCGCAGCGCCCACTCGCTGAGTTGGGGAGTCTGTGGTGATCAGTTCTGGATGCTGTGCTTCGAGGCTTTTAAGTTCCTGCATCAACTTGTCATATTCCACATCAGGAATTTCTGGTGCATCCATAACGTGATAGAGGTATTCGTGATGGCGCAATTGTTGTTTTAACGCGTCTATTTTTTGCGTAAGTGCGTCTGGGGTTTGTTTCGTCGTCATGTTTCACCAATAGATATAAAAAACCCCCTGAGTCGGGGGTTTTAATTAACTTAATGTATTTCGAATTCTTGCATGATACACCTCTATTTTTTGAGGTGTCAGTATTTTTCGTTCATCATCCAACACAACACCACCTGCATCTGATGCAATACGTTGTGCCGCTTGGAGCATTAATTTAAAGTTCTGGCTAGCTTCACCATAAGACGGCACCATCATAAAGATAGAGACGCCCGGTGTGGTGAAATCAGACATAGCTTCTGGGTCAAATGACCCTGGTTTCACCATGTTTGCCAGACTAAATAATACTGGA
The DNA here is from genome assembly GCF_012272845.1 of Providencia sp. JUb39. Lineage (NCBI taxonomy): Bacteria > Pseudomonadati > Pseudomonadota > Gammaproteobacteria > Enterobacterales > Morganellaceae > Providencia > Providencia sp. JUb39. The sequence continues at coordinate 2,695,869 of NZ_JAAWXD020000001.1, forward strand.
CCCGATCCCGCTGGATGAACGTGACGGTGGAAGATATTCATGGCACCGAACTGGAAGCCCGCTTGAAGAATACTTTGCAGTAATGCTTCACCTTCAAGAACCTGCCCGTGATGCGCTGCAACATGCAGTACCAGAACAATTTCTTTTTCACTTGCAACTGCTGCTTTTTCTGCTGGTGCACTTGGTGCTTCGTGCTCGACTTCACTATGAGGTTGAGCCACAGGTTGTACTACTTCTTGATGAACAGAGACTTGTGGTACAGACTCTGGCTGTGCAGAAACATGGATTTTCGGCTCTGTATGAATGCGGACAGGCTCTGAAACATGCTCTTGTAAATCAGCTTCATCCGCCATATTAATCGTCAATTGCTCAGGGGCATGCCGATTATCAACATGTGGAGCAAACACAGGCTCAGAAGCTGTTGGTTTAACTGGCTTTGAAGCAGGCTGTGGTGAGTGCTCCGCAGTTAAATTAAACTCAGGCTCAGCGTCACGTTGAATTGTATGGGGTTGAGAGACAGGCTCAGCACGTGGCTCCTCTTTCACCATATAGATAGGCTGATCTTCAACAGCGGCTTTTTGTACCGGTTGATTTTCAGTAAACAGAGCGGAATCATCATATTCTGATGAATTTTCCTGCGTGTCATTCTTTCTACGTTTTACAGGTCTGTCGCGAAATAACTTAGAGCGCTCTTTACGGCTGGTCCATAAACCATGCAGTAATAAAGCGACAATGGCTATCGCACCTACGACCACTAATATTAGACGCAAATCCTGCATCGCTGCTATCTCTAGTTGATGAATAATGATGCCATCACGGCGGAAACTACCTTAAGATTATTTCTCAATTGCTCTAAGTGCAACCCTCAGAACGATTTTCTTACAAGAAAGAGAATATTCCGCCTTCGTTTGCTGCTTTTTTAAACAAAATTATCACTAGTCAGTGTAATTTCATACCTATATGATACATGCTCACCCGCAAAGGAGATAATAAGAAGTATGACCCAATCGACATTTTCGCCACAAAAAAATCACTCTGGTTTTTATTACTTTTCACAAGGGTGGCGACTAATCACTCGTCCTGGCATTAAGCGTTTTGTTATTTTACCCCTATTAGCAAACATTCTGCTGCTTGGTGGCGCTTTTTGGTGGTTATACAGCAAGCTTGGCGGATGGATTGAGCAGGTAATGAGCTACATCCCTAGCTGGCTACAATGGCTTGACTATCTGATTTGGCCTGTTGCCGTCATTTCTATCTTACTGGTTTTCAGCTATTTCTTTAGCACGATTGCCAATATCATCGCGGCTCCGTTTAACGGCTGGCTATCAGAGCATTTAGAAGCTGAATTGACCGGTAAGCCTGCACCTGATACGGGAATGGCAGAATTGCTAAAAGATGTACCGCGCATGATTAAACGCGAATTTGTGCGAATTGCTTACTATTTGCCGCGAGCCATCGTGTTATTGGTGCTGTTCTTTATTCCCGGTATTGGGCAAACTGTTGCGCCCGTTTTATGGTTCCTGTTCGGCGCTTGGATGATGTCCATCCAATATTGCGATTACCCATTTGATAACCATCGAGTTGGGTTTAACGACATGAAGCAAGCGCTCTCAAAAGACCGAGTGAATAATGTTCAATTTGGTGGTGCCGTCAGCTTATTAATGATGATCCCAATTTTAAATTTAGTCATCATGCCGGTTGCAGTTTGTGGCGCAACCTTAATGTGGGTTGACCGTTATCGCGCTCGTTACGCTCGCTATTAACCCTCATCAAAACTAACGCTTTCTAGGGATATGCAGGTACCTATCTGCATATCCTTCTCCACTGCTCCTACTCTCAAATTCGCCCAATATCAACATTCCATCTTAGTTATAATAATGCAATTTTAAATAACTCATGGTTATATTCTAGCGTTAAATCATATTTGCAATAATCAGATGTTCGAGTATGTTGAATTCATATTCAATTTTGAAAACACACCTAATTCTTGGCTAACCGTTAATTTTAAGGATGTCCCATGAGCAAAATTTATGAAGATAATTCGTTGACCATTGGAAATACTCCATTAGTGCGTTTACAGCATTTTGGCAACGGTAATATTTTGGCAAAAGTGGAATCTCGTAACCCAAGCTTCAGCGTGAAATGCCGTGTGGGCGCAAACATGATTTGGGATGCAGAGAAAAAAGGCATCCTGACAAAAGATAAAGAACTGGTTGAGCCAACAAGTGGAAATACGGGGATTGCCCTCGCCTACGTGGCCGCGGCTCGTGGTTATAAACTAACGCTGACCATGCCAGAAACCATGAGCGTAGAACGCCGTAAACTTCTAAAAGCCCTTGGCGCTAATTTAATCCTGACTGAAGGCGCCAAAGGTATGAAAGGCGCTATTGCGAAAGCGGAAGAAATCGTCAACAGCAACCCAAGTAAGTATCTGCTATTACAGCAATTTAGTAACCCAGCCAACCCAGCCATTCACGAGAAAACGACCGGACCTGAAATATGGAATGATACTGATGGCAACGTGGATGTCGTTGTTTCTGGTGTTGGAACTGGCGGGACTATCACAGGTATTGGACGCTATTTAAAGCAGACAAAAGGGAAAAAAGATGTGGTGATGGTTGCCATTGAACCCGCAACTTCCCCAGTAATCACTCAAGCTCTTGCGGGTGAAGAAATTAAGCCGGGTCCCCATAAAATCCAAGGTATCGGTGCTGGTTTTATCCCTGGCAACTTAGACCTTTCTATTATTGATAAAGTCCTGCAAATTACCGATGACGAAGCAATTTCAACCGCTCGTGAGTTAATGGAAAAAGAAGGTATTCTGGCGGGTATTTCTTCGGGTGCTGCGATTGCGGCAGCCGCTAAACTTGCTGCTCTACCAGAATATAAAGACAAAAATATTGTGGTCATTCTACCGTCTTCGGGCGAACGTTACTTATCTACCGCACTGTTTGCGGATATTAATGCAGAATAATGATTGTTAGGTTAACATTACGTTAAAAAAGCACCAATTAGGTGCTTTTTTTGTGGGTGAGATCATAGATTAGCACGGATTGGGATGATTTATTATCCGGCATTTAGTATTAAACATAGTAATTATTTCACACCTCGAAATTAATCATTTTTTAGTCACTCATCGATTGAATGGCAAAATACCCACTAAAAGCGTTGTGTGAAATTTAAACTAAATAAATGATAATTTGGTTGATACCAAACAAAGTAGAAAACCAAATGAATCGTTGATAATCTAAATTATACGCATGCTCAGCATATTTCATCTACAATAGGCTGTGTCATCATAAAAAACTTAAAATCACTGAGGAAATATTATGTTCCAGCAAGAAGTTACTATTACAGCACCTAACGGTTTACATACTCGTCCTGCGGCTCAATTCGTTAAAGAAGCAAAAGCATTCACTTCAGATATTACTCTGAGTTCAGGCGGCAAATCAGCTAGCGCAAAAAGCCTGTTCAAACTGCAAACATTAGGTTTAACCCAAGGCACCGTAGTCACCATTTCTGCTGAAGGTGAAGATGAACAACAAGCAGTTGAATTTTTAGTTAAACTGATGGGCGAATTAGAATAACGTTTCACTTTGCCATCTTGTTTTAACGTAATAATTCCCTGTCCCTGAATAAATTATTCGGGGACACCTGCTTAATCACTTATATCTACTGTTGTCTCTGCAACATCAAATCTCCTATCAGTAGTAAGGTAATATTATGATTTCAGGAATTTTAGTATCCCCAGGTTTTGCTTTTGGTCAGGCTCTCATCCTCAAAGAAGATCCTATTGTTGTCAGCACCCGTAAAATCACTGACGAGCAAATTGATAAAGAGATCCAAAACTTCATTGATGGACGTAACAAATCAGCTGAGCAGCTTAGCCTTATCAAAGATAAAGCAGAAAAAAATCTTGGTGCGGAAAAAGCTGAGATTTTTGAAGGTCATATCATGCTGCTGGAAGATGAAGAATTAGAGCAAGAAATTGTCTCTCTCATCAAAGGCGATAAAAAAACCGCAGATGCGGCGGTTTACTCAGTCATTGAAGACCAAGCTCAAGCATTAGAAGCATTAGATGACGAATACCTGAAAGAGCGTGCCGCTGACGTACGTGACATTGGCAAACGCCTGCTCAGAAATATTCTTAATATGCCGATTGTGGATTTAAGCGCAATCACCGAAGAAGTTATTTTAGTTGCCCCTGATTTGACTCCATCCGAAACCGCTCAGTTAAACTTAGACAAAGTATTAGGTTTTATCACTGACCTCGGTGGTCGTACTTCCCATACCTCTATCATGGCTCGTTCACTGGAAATTCCTGCGATTGTCGGTACCACCGATGCGACCAGCAAAGTGAAAAGCGGTGATTTTATTGTATTAGATGGCGTGAACAACACCATTTACCTCAATCCATCTGAAAGCGAAATTGATAAGCTGAAAGCCTTCAGAAATGAATATCTACAAGAAAAAGAAGAGCTAGCGAAATTAAAAGATTTACCGGCAATGACCTTAGACGGTCATCAAGTTGAAGTCTGTGCAAACATCGGTACTGTGCGTGATGTCGCAGGTGCTGAGCGTAATGGCGCAGAAGGTGTAGGTCTATACCGCACTGAATTCTTATTTATGGACAGAGACGCTCTGCCAACAGAAGAAGAGCAATTCCAAGCGTATAAAGCTGTAGCAGAAGCCATGGGCAGCCAAGCAGTGATTGTACGTACAATGGATATTGGTGGTGATAAAGACTTACCTTACATGAACTTACCGAAGGAAGAGAACCCATTCCTTGGCTGGCGTGCAATTCGTATTTGTCTTGACCGCAAAGAAATTCTACACTCTCAATTAAGAGCTATTTTAAGGGCGTCTAAATTTGGTAAACTGCGTATCATGTTCCCGATGGTTATTTCTGTCGAAGAAGTTCGAGAACTGAAAGCAGAACTTGAGATGCTTAAAGAGCAGCTACGAGAAGAAGGCAAAGCCTTTGATGAAGCGATTGAAGTCGGTATTATGGTGGAAACGCCAGCTGCGGCAGTCATTGCACATCATTTGGCGAAGGAAGTTGATTTCTTTAGTATTGGGACGAATGATCTCACTCAATACACTTTAGCGGTTGACCGTGGTAATGAGCTGATTTCACACCTTTATAATCCGATGTCTCCAGCCGTCTTGAACTTGATTAAACAAGTGATCGACGCTTCTCACGCGGAAGGTAAATGGACGGGTATGTGTGGTGAATTAGCAGGTGATGAACGTGCGACCTTATTGCTGTTAGGCATGGGGCTGGACGAATTTAGTATGAGCGCAATCTCAATTCCTCGTATCAAAAAGCTTATTCGTAATGCGAATTTTGCAGATACTCAAGCGCTAGCGGAACAAGCACTTGCTCAACCAACAGCCGATGAATTGATGAAACTTGTCGATACCTTTATCCAAGAAAAAACGTTATGCTAACAGCAGCACATTAGTTCGGTCCCATATAAAACGATTAGGAGAAGGTCCATGGGTCTGTTTGACAAACTGAAATCACTAGTTTCGGAAGACAAGAGTAGCAGTGGCAATATTGAAATCATCGCGCCATTATCAGGCGAGATAGTCAATATTGAAGATGTACCAGACGTTGTGTTCGCAGAAAAAATTGTTGGTGACGGTATTGCTATCAAGCCTTCTGGCAACAAAATTGTGGCTCCGGTTGATGGTACAATCGGTAAAATCTTTGAAACTAACCATGCGTTTTCTATTGAATCTGATGATGGTATCGAACTGTTTGTTCACTTCGGTATTGATACTGTTGAACTCAAAGGCGAAGGCTTTAAACGTATCGCAGAAGAAGGTCAATCTGTGAAAAAAGGCGACGTTGTCATTGAGTTTGACTTAGCCCTGTTAGAAGAAAAAGCAAAATCAGTTCTGACTCCAGTTGTTATTTCAAACATGGACGAGATCAAAGAGCTGAATAAATTAAGCGGTACCGTGACTGTGGGTGAAACAGTCATTATGCGTATTAAGAAATAATTGCGCTAAACCTTAAAAAGCAGCTTAATAACAAACCACCAGCGACATTTTTGCCCTGGTGGTTTTTTGTTGGGTTCTATTTTCTAGTCGTTGATTTATCAAAAAACGTTTACTTATCAAAAACACCTGTCGACAAATAGCGATCACCACGGTCACAAATAATCGCCACAATCACCGCATGAGGGTTCTCTTTTGCTACACGCAACGCACCCGCTACCGCTCCGCCCGAACTTACACCACAGAAAATACCTTCACGTTTTGCTAAAGCGCGCATCGTATCTTCAGCTTCTTGCTGATTAATATCGAGTACAGTATCCACTAATTCGCTGTCAAAAATCCCCGGTAAATATTCTGGAGACCAACGGCGAATCCCTGGAATTTGACTCTTTTCAGCGGGTTGTAAGCCCACAATTTCCACATTTTGTGATTGGCTTTTTAAGTAGCGACTCACGCCAGTGATGGTGCCTGTTGTCCCCATACTGGACACAAAATGGGTAATTCGCCCTGCTGTTTGTTGCCAGATCTCGGGTCCTGTAGTTTTAAAATGGGCTAAAGGATTATCAGGGTTATTAAATTGGTCTAAAACCTTCCCTTCGCCTCGCTTAGCCATCTCTTGAGCTAAGTCCCTCGCCCCTTCCATTCCTACTGTCGTACTCACTAAAATAAGTTCTGCACCATAAGCTTGCATAGACGCTTTACGCTCTTGGCTCATGTTATCCGGCATTAACAGCTTCAGTTTGTAACCTTTCACCGCAGCAATCATCGCTAAAGCGATCCCTGTATTGCCACTGGTGGCTTCAATAAGCGTATCTCCCGGTTTGATCTCCCCGCGTTTTTCGGCTTCGTTGATCATCGAAAATGCTGCTCTATCTTTTACTGAACCGGCAGGGTTATTTCCTTCAAGCTTTACCCAGATTTCAGCATCCAAACCTTCCGTTAGACGTTGCAAGCGAACCAACGGCGTATGACCAATAAACTGTTCCAACGTTGACACTGTGTTTTTCCTTATAATAATTTTTTATTGATTGATAATATAATTAACAATTAATTCTAAAATCAATCATCCCTTATTAATCTACGCGCTTTTAGCTAGAGAGGGGAAAAATAATGGCTCTTTACCCTGATAAATTTGTGTTTGTTGGCTGCCGAGATAGTAATTTTCACCCCTTGTAGGAACAGTACGCGCATCCTGCCATACCACGGATAAGGTTTCCTCACTCCAGTCTAAAGGTTGTACCGTTAATTGCCAAAAATGGCCGCGAGGGCCTGATTCAATGATCCTTACTGGCAATTGGTGTTGTTCATCCCTTTCTTTCTGCAAACGAATATCCCAAGGGCGAATAAACACATCAACCTCCCCTTGCTGAGCACTAATCTGCGCGAGTGGGAAGGTAAAGTTCGCTATCTGCAACTGTGAACCGCGGATCTGTCCAGGGATTTTGTTAACCTCCCCCATGAATTCAAGCACAAAACGCGTTTCCGGTGATTGCCAAATTTCATTTGGAGTACCGACTTGTTCAATATGCCCTTGGCTCATCACGACTATGCGATCTGCAACTTCCATCGCTTCCTCTTGGTCATGAGTCACGAATACACTCGTGAATTTCAACTCTTCATGAAGCTGACGCAACCAACGACGTAATTCAATACGCACTTGCGCGTCTAGTGCACCAAACGGTTCGTCTAACAGCAAAATTTGCGGCTCTACCGCTAATGCTCTTGCTAATGCTACCCGCTGTTTTTGTCCTCCAGAAAGCTGAGAAGGAAAACGCTCAGCCAAATGGGCTAATTGCACCATCTCAAGCAGCGCCATTGCTTTTTGCTTAATCGCTGCTTTTGAGGGTCGCTGTTTTCGAGGTAATACCGTCAGACCAAACGCCACATTCTCGAATACCGTCATATGGCGAAATAGCGCATAATGCTGGAACACGAAACCGACATGTCTATCTTTCGCATGAACTTGGCTCACATCTTGACCATGGAAACGTAACGAACCGTGGCTTTGTTGCTCTAGCCCCGCAATAATCCGCAACAAGGTGGTTTTCCCAGAGCCAGATGGCCCCAATAATGCCACCATTTCCCCTGAGCCGATATCCAATGAGATATTGTTCAGCACTGATGTTTTACCAAACAATTTACCAACATGATTAATTTCAATACTCATAATTAATGGACTCCTGACTCAGTTTGCTGCCGACTTAAATGCCATTGCAAAGCACTTTTCACAATCAAGGTAATAATCGCTAATAACGCTAAAATAGCCGCAGCCGTGAACGCACCTACCGTATTGTAATCTTGATGAAGCAACTCAACTTGCAGAGGCAATGTGTAAGTTTCACCACGAATAGCGCCCGATACCACAGACACCGCACCAAATTCGCCAATGGCACGCGCATTGGTTAATACCACGCCATAAAGCAGCGCCCAGCGAATATTCGGCAGAGTGACTCGCCAAAACATTTTCCAACCTGACGCACCCAATAATGTTGCAGCTTCGTCCTCTTGGCTTCCCTGACTTAGCATCAATGGCACTAACTCCCTGACGACAAATGGGCATGTCACAAAAATAGTCACTAACGCCATTCCCGGCCATGAAAACATCACCTGAATATCAAAGCCTTCTAACCAACCACCAAACCAACTATTCGAACCGTAAAAGAGTAAATAGAGTAGCCCAGCCACGACCGGCGAAACCGCAAAAGGAATATCAACTAAGGTCAATAACAACTGGCGCCCTGGAAACTGAAAACGCGTCACCAACCATGCCAACATCACGCCAAAAACCAAGTTAACAGGCACTGTGATCAACGCGATAAGAATCGTTAATCCGATGGCATGGAGCATATCAGGGTTGCTTAAGTTAACGAGGACTTCACCCAACCCCTTTTCAAATGCGGTGATAAAAATCCAGATAATCGGCACCACCAGCAGCAATACCGAGAAAAATAGCCCAATTCCAATAAGAGCCCATTTTCCCCAGTTGATATTTCTGCGTTGAGTGACTGGAAATGGTGAGACTTGTCCCATTAATGCCCTCCTAAGCGTTTACCAAAGCGGCTTTGGATTACATTCACCGTGAATAAAAGAAGCAGTGATACCGCTAAAATTACCGAGGCAATCGCACTAGCGGCAGGGTAATCAAACTGCTGCAATTGGCTGAAAATCATTAAGGAGACCACCTCCGTTTGCCACGCAATGTTTCCGGCGATAAAAATAATCGCCCCAAATTCACCAAGGCTGCGTGTAAAAGATAAAACGGTTCCCGCTATTAGTGCAGGAGAAACTTCAGGTAATACAACACGGCGGAACGTTTGCCAGCGTGTTGCACCTAGCGTTTGTGCAGCTTCTTCGTATTCAGGTCCTAACTCTTCCAGTACAGGCTGAACCGTTCTGACCACAAAAGGAATGCTGGTAAAAGCCATCGCGACGGCGATACCTAACCAAGTATTTACCACTTTGATATCGAACTGATGCAGATACTGTCCATACCAGCCCGATGTGGCAAATAAGGTCGCAAGAGTCAGCCCAGCGACCGCCGTAGGAAGCGCGAAAGGCAAATCCACCAATCCATCTAGGAACAAGCGACCAGGAAAGCGATAACGCGTTAAAATCCATGCCAGCAACATGCCAAAAACCGCATTAAATAGGCTTGCGACCAGAGCCGCCAATAAAGTTACTTTATAAGCAGCAACCACTTGAGGGTAACTGATCACAGCCCAATACTGCTGCCATGTCATATCGGAAAGCTGCACCACGAGAGCGCTTAAAGGCAATAACAAAATCAAACAGACGAAAAACAAGCTGCTGCCTAACGTCAGTCCGAAACCGGGTAAAAACCGCTTTCCTGATTTACGCATTAACGACGACCTTGTTCCATAAGTTGATCAAATTCCCCGCCCGTCGAAAAGTGGTCATTCATCACATTGTTCCAGTTGCCAAATTGTGATTCCACCGTAAACAGCTGAGTTGACGGGAATTTGCTTTTATTCGCTTCCATCACCTGTTTGTCATTCACGCGGTAATTAAAGCGAGTAATAATATTTTGTGCCTCGGGGGTATAGAGGTAATTTAAGTAGGCTTTTGCCGCTTTTTCTGTGCCATTTTTTTGCACATTTTTGTCAATCCACGCGACTGGGAATTCCGCCAAAATATCGACCGGAGGCACAATCACTTCGTAGTCGGATTCGCCATATTGGCTACGGATGTTATTCACTTCAGACTCAAAGCTAATTAAAACATCCCCTAACCCTCGCTCGATAAATGAGGTTGTTGCACCACGACCGCCCGTATCAAACACTTCAACGTTTTTCAGGAATTGCTGCATTTTTTCGCGTGTTTTAGGGCTATCTTTACCATTTTCTTGGTTAAATGCTCCCCATGCGGCAAGGTAAGTATAGCGACCATTTCCCGACGTTTTGGGATTTGGAAATACCAGTTTCACGTCACTGCGTGCAAGGTCGTCCCACGTTTTAATGCCTTTCGGATTGTCCTTACGAACTAAAAACGCCATTGTCGAATAATAAGGGGAGCTATTATTCGGTAAACGCGCTTGCCAATCTGCCGGGATTAATTGCCCCTTATCATGAAGAATTTGCACATCGGTCACTTGGTTAAACGTCACCACATCCGCTTTTAACCCTTGCAAAATGGCCAGCGCTTGCTTTGATGAGCCCGCGTGAGACTGCTTGATTGTCAGTGGATCATTAGGGTTTTTCTGCGCCCACTGTTTTTCAAATTCAGGGTTTAACGCCGCAAATAGCTCTCTTGAAATATCATAGGAACTATTCAGTAATTCAGCCGCCGTCAGGGATGCGCTACTCATTAACGAGAACATCGCCAAACTCGCTAAGCCTGTATTTTTAAAAATTGATTTTTTCATATGATCCCTACTCGTGACTAAACCCAAACATAATCTAAAAAACAATGTATATGTTTTGGTTATAACTTTGTAGTTATCAATCATCTTTTGATATATCAAGTTGGAATAACAAAGAGGTTATAGCAATAAGCCATATAATTCATAGGAAATTTAAGACGTTAATGTAATGAGGAAGGTTCATTTAAGCCTAGAATAAAACGTTAAGAATAAACATGCATACTTGCCAAACCCAATTATAGTGTGTACCGTGTGTATGTCAGTTAACGAGATGGAGGGATCTTGAAAAGTTCGGAGCTGATAAATATGTTAGAAAATAATGGATGGAAATTAGAGCGAGTTAAAGGGAGTCATCACCAATTTTCTCATCCAGACTTTTCAATTGTTATCACAGTCCCGCATCCTCGAAAGGATTTAAAGATAGGTACACTTAATCAAATCCTTAAAGCGGCTAAACTGAAACATTAATTAAAGACGTGCTCTTTTAACACGCTCCGAGCGTTATCTTTATGGAGACAAAACATGCTATACCCAGCCTTTATTGAAATTGATCATGATGGTAGTGCGAGTGGTTGGTTTCCAGATATTGAAGGTTGTACTTTTGCTGGCGACAATATTGAAAATGCTTACACTGATGCAAAATCAGCACTCGATGCCCACTTTGAATTATTAAGTGAAAAAGGGTTTGAAATTCCTGAGCCAAAATCTCAGCAAGAGCATCTAAATCGTACAAAAGATGAATATCAAAATGGTCTTTGGTTATTCGTTGATATCGACATGGATAAATATGATGGACGTGCAGAAAGGATTAATATTACGCTACCTCATCGCTTACTGCATCGTATTGATACGCTAGTTAAAGCCAATCCCGAGTATGGAAGCCGTAGTGGATTCATTGCTGCCGCAGCACGTAAAGAACTCCAAAAAACCGATCAGTAAACACTTTCAAGCTGCCGCTATCTGCGACAGCTTGAATTGTCTCGATAAGATTATAGGGATAATAATCTTTCAATTGATGGCGCGTAATAATAGCTACCAGAAACGGCTTTCGTCATACGCAGCAGATCATCATATTTACCATCAGTTTCACCAAACATGCTCAGTAATTGTTGTTCAATATTATGGATGGTTGCGCAGTAGGCAATAAAGAATAAACCATGTTTACCGCTTGCTGTGCCGTATGGCAGGCTATGGCGCATCACAGAGAGCTCTTCGCCCTCTTCTTCAATCACTACGCGAGAAACGTGAGATGTTTTATTACGTGCATCTTCGTCTAATTCAACGCTATCGTGTTTAGTACGACCAATCATTTTCTCTTGTTCATGCTCAGAGAAGCGAGACCATTTTTTCAGGTCATGCTCATAGCGTTGTACCATGACATAGCTACCACCAATGTCATCGCCTTGATTAATCAACGTCACTTCAGCAATTTCTTCGCCTTGAGGGTTTTCTGTACCATCAATGAAACCGCTTAAATCTCTATCTTCAACCCAACGGAAACCATGAATTTCTTCAACCACTTCAATGGATGAACCAAATGCTTTTAGCGCGGCTTGCGCCAGAGAAAAGTTAATATCATGACGTAATGATTGAATATGAATAAACATATCGCGCTGAGTCGCAGGCGCTAGTCCTTTGCCGAGCGTGCGAAATGGCTTTAATTCTGGTGAAACAGCGGAGTGTCCGAGCTGCTTCCAAACATCTGAACCAAATGCAATCACTGCACCAAGACGATCATCAGGGAATTTTGCTTGTAGTTTGGTTAATTCATCAACAAAAATCTTGCACCCTGATTTCACCTCTTCGAGCGACCCGGTCACCATGGCTTCAATAAAAATACCAAAACGACTATGTTCCTTCAAAATACCACTTTGGGAATGAGACATGCATAAACCCCTTAGAATGAATAAATTACACAAACCTATACTTTAAATTAGTTTATCGCATTAATAATGATTTTCACCTTGTTTTAACGCAAGAGTTGGCCAGTCTAGGAAATATTAGAAGGGTCTGACGAGAGAAAAGAATAAATAGCAATATTATCAGTAGATTATAACCGTAAGTTATTGCCTATTAAATCGAATAACTTACGGCCTTTTGTCCAAAATTTTAGCTAAGTAACTTATTTATGCCAAATAATTTGCGACACTTTCCATGTTTTCAACACTTCATCGGCCGGCATTAAATTCTCAGGACCTTGCCATTTTCCGCTGAATTTATAAACCACTTTGCTACTTTGCGGTGCAACACACAGTACCGTCGGTACATTATCAACCGCTTCCCCTAAAGAACATGATCCGTAGGCCTTCTGGTAAATGTCGCTAAACTCAGTACCAATTTGAGTATCCCATTCAGTGAGCATATCAGGATCATTCACGACAATACGAGATACGGTGCCTTTTTCAGGACCAAAGACTTCGACTTCAACGTCTAAATCTTTCATGGCTTGAAACACCGAAACCATTTCTCCATTTTCAAGCTGCATGCCACCACGTACGGCATAGCGGTCATCAAGTTGATTATTAATCACATCACGCTCCATTGGGGTCAGACTTGTGATTGCCCCCACGCCCGCTTCTGAAATCATCAGAGGGCTATGAAACCATGTGGATGGTGAAAATAGGCTTTTACCAGCACAACCCGATAGCATCACCGCGCCACCAAGTAGAGAAACTTTAAATAGGGTTACGAATACGTTTTGGGACATATCATCCTCTTTAGCGGGTCATATAATGCATACTGAGACCGTCCATTTCATAAAAGATTCACGCTATTTAGCCAAACCTTCAAGAAAATAATCACCGGCAGTTTAGAAATCCACTTCGTGAGTCAATCTTTTTGAATAGATCAAACGCTCAGCTTGCTCTTCTTCATATAACATTTTTTCAAACATGCAGATTGCCGAATCAGACTCTTCGTTGACCAACAATTCGATTCTGCCACAACCACGGGCAATCAATTTTTTCTCTAAACGACTCACTAACGCATTAGCAATACCGCGCCCGCGAAATTCAGGATGTACGGCTAAATACACAGCGGTACCACGAATTCCATCGTAGCCCCCCATAATGGTTCCGACCACTTCACCCGATACCTCGGCGACAAGGAAAAGATCGGCGCCGCACTGTAGTTTACGCTCAATATCTAATTCAGGATCACCTGAAATTTCATTCAATTGACAGCGTTCCCACAGCGTAAGCACCTCTTCATAATCATTTTGGCGAAATATGCGTATTTCCATCATCTTGTCCGTTTGAGCTAAACTGTCTGCCATTATCACTGCTTTTGATACACAATCAATAATCAATATGCCTTTTTTACCTCAACGGGGTATACTTTACCCAATTTATTTCTCCCGACGGTTCTATTAAAAAACAATGAATTACCCAGATATTGAACGCATAAAAGCCTATTTGCAAAGCTTGCAAGATACCATCTGCCAAAAAATCACAGAATTAGATGGCAAAGAAACCTTCCTTGAACAAACTTGGGAACGTGCTGAAGGCGGTGGTGGGCGCAGCCGAGTGTTAACCCACGGCGCGCTTTTTGAACAAGCTGGCGTGAATTTCTCACATATCAAAGGTGAAAAAATGCCTGCTTCAGCGACAGCACATCGCCCTGAGTTAGCAGGACGTAGCTACCAAGCCATGGGCGTTTCATTAGTTATCCACCCTCTCAACCCTTATGTACCGACCACACATGCCAATGTGCGCTTTTTCATTGCTGAAAAAGAAGGCGCCGATCCCGTGTGGTGGTTTGGTGGTGGTTTCGATTTGACCCCCTATTATGGATTTGAAGAGGATGCTGTCCATTGGCATACCGTCGCTAATGAACTTTGTACGCCTTACGGAACAGAGGTTTACCCTAAATACAAGCAGTGGTGTGATGACTATTTCTTCTTAAAACATCGCAATGAGCCTCGTGGCATCGGCGGATTATTTTACGATGACCTTAACCGATGGGACTTTGAGTCTTGTTTTGCATTCACGCAAGATGTCGGCAATGGCTTTTTACAAGCTTATGTACCCATTGTCGAAAAACGTCGAGAAATCCCATGGGGTGAGCGTGAACGCCAATTCCAACTTTATCGTCGCGGACGCTATGTAGAATTTAACCTTGTTTGGGATAGAGGCACACTCTTTGGCTTGCAAAGTGGCGGGCGCACAGAGTCCATTTTGATGTCTATGCCGCCATTAGTACGTTGGGAATATGACTACCATCCAGAAGCCGGTAGCCCAGAAGCTAAGCTGTATACCGACTTTTTGATCACTGGTAAAGATTGGCTCACACACAATAAATAGTACAAACTTCTGTAATTAATCAGATTTCTATCTGCTAGTTTTGATAATAAAAATTAGCAGATATTGATTTAATTGCTTAATTATCATGTAGTTACAATAAAATCACAACCGTTTATGATTCCATTTCGTCAAACAAAATGGAGTTATAAATGAATCAGATACTTGGTCGTTCACTATTATCACCTAGCTTAATCTCTCACTTCTATCAAGAAAGCCAATGCAATGATTTAAAATCAACCTTATTTCATATCAATGACATCATGAGCCGCACTTACACAGAAGAAGATGCGAACTATCAACGTCAATTACTGGCTAGCACTTGTAGCATCGCCGGCGGCACCTACAACCGAGTGATCCGTGATGCCCAACAACGTGTAGAAAATTACACTCACAACCACTCTAGCCTACCTATTTGTCGCCGCGAAGAAATGCCAGCTGATGAGCATATGGCGCATAACGATTTCGCCGTTATTATGCGAGAAGAAGATAAAGTGGCACCGACTGAACCAGCACATCGCGTGTTCGCTGCTATTGGATTGATCCGCTCATTCCTTAAGGAGAAACTCAATATTGATCAAATGTTTGGTTGTGATGCTGATATCAATGCGGTTATCCATTATGACAAAAACTATTCCAATGCATTTTGGAATTCTCAAGCTATTTTCTTTGGGGATGGTGATGGAACTATTTTTGGCCCGTTCTACAACGATATTGACATAATCGCTCACGAACTCGCTCATGGATACATTAGCTCACAAGCTGATTTTGACTATGTCGATCAATCCGGTGCGTTAAATGAATCTGTTGCTGACGTATTAGGCATCATGGTGAAGCAATATGTTCAAAAGCAAACTGCGACACAGTCCAACTGGTTACTGGGCGAAAACTTATTTATTGATAAGAGAAAGGGACCTGCATTACGTTCAATGAAAAATCCGGGTACAGCATACTATTTCACTAAATCAAATAATGACCCACAAGTGGGACATATGGATCAATATCGCGATTTACCTCGCTATGTCGATAATGGCGGTGTGCATATTAACTCAGGTATTCCAAACAAAGCCTTCTATTTACTGGCAACAAAAATAGGTGGTTATTCTTGGGAAATAGCAGGGAAAATCTGGGTTGCAGCGGTGTCAGATCCGAGCGTCTCGAATACGGCGACATTTATTGAATTTGCTCAGGCAACAATTCGTTCAGCAAAAAATCTGTTTGGTGATCAAATTGAATTGGCAACTCGCCAATGCTGGCTAGATGTTGGGTTACGTGTTCAATAAAAATGAAGTGTAATAAGTACTTATTACGCCCTTGTCGGCCCACAAAGAGGCTGACTTTTATCTAAAACTTTGATCGAAAATCATAATAAAAAGGCCAAGTACACATGAGTTTTAGGTCACTCATCCTCAGCCTTTTCTCACTTCAATATCTTTTGCTTCATTCTTGCCCAATTAACGTTTTTTCTTTTTACGTCCTGGCTGGGTAAATTTCTTTTTCGGTGGTTCTGCATTAGCTTTCGGCTTTTTGCTACCCGCACCTTGTTTTTCTACTGCTTTCCCGCTACTGCTACGCGCTTGAGGTTTTGCCGCTTTTTTAGGTTTAACATCGGACTCTGATTTTTCAATCAAATTAAACAACTCGATAAGCTCATCATCGGTTAAGTCGCGCCACTCCCCCACAGGAATGCCCGTGAGCCTCACATTCATAATCCGCACGCGTTCTAACTTCGTAACTTCGTAACCAAAATGTTCGGTCATACGACGAATTTGGCGATTTAACCCCTGAACCAGCGTAATACGGAAAACAAACGGAGCCTCTTTTTTGACTTTACATTTCTTCGTCATGGTACCGAGAATTGGTACCCCCGCGCCCATGCCACGAATAAATTCATCGGTCACAGGCTTGTTCACAGTGACAATGTACTCTTTCTCGTGATCATTACCTGCACGTAAGATTTTATTCACTAAGTCGCCGTGGTTCGTCAGGAAGATCAATCCTTGGGAATCTTTATCTAAACGACCAATAGGGAAAATACGGGTACTGTGATTCACATAGTCCACAATATTATCTTTTTCGCCACTTTCGGTGGTACTGACAATCCCAACAGGCTTATTCAACGCGATCAAGACTAAATCTTCTTCATTGCGCGGTTCAATTAACTGACCATTGACCTTGACCACGTCTCCCGCGGAAACTTGGTCGCCAATGCCTGCACGTTTACCGTTAATGAACACATTGCCTTGCTCGATATAACGATCAGCCTCACGTCTAGAGCAGATACCGCTCTCGCTAATGTATTTATTCAGGCGTGTGGTTGAATTGATTTCCATGGTTTTCCTCAGTCATTAAAACAACTTAAATTTTAGGGCTGTGGCGAGCTAATAAATAATAGTAAAAAGCCGTAACAACCTAATTGGGTTACGGCTTTAGTCTGTTTATCGCGCTAACAGTTGGCGATTAGCGTTTTTTCAAGTGCTGCATCAGACGCTTACGTTTACGTAACTGGGTTGGCGTCAGTTTATTTTTCTTATCTGCATATGGGTTTTCACCCTCTTTAAACAGAATACGAATTGGCGTTCCCATTACATTTAATGAACGACGGAAATAGTTCATTAAATAACGTTTATAGCTATCTGGTAAATCAGAAACTTGGTTACCGTGGATCACAACGATTGGTGGGTTATGACCACCAGCATGCGCGTATTTCATCTTCACGCGGCGACCACGGATCAATGGTGGCTGATGTTCATCTTCCGCCATTTTCATAATACGTGTTAACAGTGCAGTACCAACCCGGCGAGTCGCTGATTCATACGCTTCTTGCACAGATTCAAACAAGTTACCCACGCCGCTACCATGTAGCGCAGAGATAAAGTGAATACGGGCAAAATCTACAAAGCCAAGACGCAGTTCCAGCATATCTTTGACATGCTCGCGATCTTCAGGCTTCATGCCATCCCATTTATTCACTGCAATCACTAATGAACGGCCTGCGTTCAAAATGAATCCTAGTAACGATAAATCTTGGTCAGAGATACCTTCGCGAGCATCGATAACCAGCAAGACCACGTTAGCATCTTCAATCGCTTGCAGCGTTTTGATCACTGAGAATTTCTCTACAGTTTCAGTCACTTTACCGCGCTTACGCACCCCAGCGGTATCGATGAGAATATATTCACGCTCATCACGCTCCATTGGGATATAAATACTGTCACGGGTGGTACCCGGCATATCAAAGACGACCACACGGTCTTCACCGAGAATACGGTTAGTTAGGGTCGATTTGCCCACATTTGGGCGCCCTACTATAGCCAGCTTTATTGGCAATGTACTCGGGTCAAAATCATCTTCTTCGTCTTCGGAGAATTCACCTTCTGCTTCCAGCTCAGCCCAATACGCAGCATTCGCTTCTTCGTCAGTAAGTTCGATTTCTTCGTCTTCAACCTCAATAAAAGGTTTTAAAGAGTGTTCAATTAACTGAGTGACACCACGACCATGAGAGGCAGCAATA
Source organism: Providencia sp. JUb39 (assembly GCF_012272845.1). Classification (NCBI taxonomy): domain Bacteria; kingdom Pseudomonadati; phylum Pseudomonadota; class Gammaproteobacteria; order Enterobacterales; family Morganellaceae; genus Providencia; species Providencia sp. JUb39. The sequence continues at coordinate 2,714,566 of NZ_JAAWXD020000001.1, forward strand.
GGGTAAATTTCCCCAAGACCCAGTGAATAGAAATCACCAACAACGATATTGGCATCAATACCATCAGTTTTGTTGGCAACTAAATACGTTTTTTTCTTGCGGCTGCGTAAGTGCTTAGCGATGCCTTCATCCGCTGGCATTAAGCCTGCTCTTGCATCTACCATGAAAAGAACAACGTCAGCTTCTTCAATCGCTTGAAGCGACTGAGCCGCCATATGGGTTTCTACACCCTCTTCAGTACCATCGATACCACCAGTGTCGATAATAATAAATTCGTGCCCTTCAACTTCTGCACGACCATATTTACGATCACGGGTCAGACCGGGAAAGTCCGCTACAAGTGCGTCACGGGTACGGGTTAATCGGTTAAATAACGTGGATTTTCCTACGTTTGGACGCCCAACCAGCGCTACGACGGGTATCATTCTTCAGTGCCTCACAACTTTAATTAACTAATAGAATTCTGAGGCTAAACTCAGAAAACAAAAAAACGAAACGGCCCCTGTATTCAGGAACCGTTTATTTTATCGATAAATTGTCTGCTTGTCAGAAAATTAACGTGTTAACAGGTAAACTGTTCCGTTTCTTGTCTGAACCATCAGTTTATCACTCGCAATGACTGGGCGGCTGTGGATCCCTGAACTGTTCAGTTTATTTTGAGCCACAAAGCCACCTGTGCTGGTATCTAACCAGTGCAGATAACCTTCTTTGTCACCCACAACAATATAGCCGTTATAGACTTCTGGCGCAGATAATCCACGGTTTAGTAACTGATCTTGAGTCCATAATGTCACGCCGTCGCTCTTACGAACAGCGAGTACTCGGTCAGTTTGGTCAACTAAATACAGGTTATCGCCCGATAACACCATGTCATTGATGGAGCCTAAATCACGCTTCCATAACATTTGACCAGAACGCATATCCAGCGCTGCTAATGTGCCGTTATAGGCGATTGCGTACACTTTGCCATCATCAATCACAGGCGTCATATCCACATCGTTCAGACGACCAATTTCTGTTGAACTGGTGACTAAAGAGATGCGTTGTTGCCAAATTAATTGACCTTGAGACAGCAGGACGGCACTCACTCGGCCGTTATCACCACCAACGATAGCCGCACCAAATGCAACCGCAGGCGCAGATTCACCGCGTAATGACAGTGATGGGGTATCCATATTCACTGTCCACTTAATCGCGCCTGTCGCTGTATCCAGCGCTTGTAATTGACCATTGCTCGTGTGGATGACCACCATGTCGCCACTCACGACAGGCTTGGACAAGGCTTCGCCTGCCACTTCCACATCCCACAACACTTCACCATTTTCTTTATTTAGCGCGATAACTGTACCACGCTCAGTGCCGATGAAAATTTTGTCATCAGAAATGGTCAAGCCACCAGACAGTAACGCAGATAAATTGGCAGAAAGAAAACCAGTACGTTTTGATAAATCGACAGACCACAGTTCTTTACCGCTATCAAGTTCTAGCGCTTTAACTAAGCCTTTACGATCCGCAGCATAAATTGCTGAGCCATCCCACACAGGAGAAAGTTCAGAATAGAACTGCTCAACACCATTACCGACGGATTTATCCCAAACAATAGAAGGTGTAAATTGATTCTCAACCTGTGGTAATGGCGCCATCACAATAGAATCAGTTTCGCTGGAACAACCGGCAAGTAAAGCTGAAGCAACCAGGCCTACCAAAAGAGTTTTGCGCAACTGCATAGTGTGTCGTTTCCTTTCTTCTTATGAATTAGATACGTTGTTCAATTTCAGAGTCAAAATACCTCTGAGTGATTGAGAACCTTCACTTTCTAACCCCTGAGTGTATGCCGCTTTAGCGCCGGATTTATCACCCTTATGGAGTAAAGCATCCCCACGGACATCCTGTGCCGTAGCTTGCCATGACTTACCTTGGATCTTAGCAACAGAGGCGATAGCAGCATCCGCATTACCGAGTGCAAGTTGGATACGCGCTAAACGCAGGTTAATCACATCTTGCAAATCAGCGGTTTTTGCTTTCGCTAATGCGTCAGTCAGTGCTTTCTCTGCACCTGCTAAATCGCCTTTATCAGCAAAAACTTGCGCCAGTTCCAGCCCAGTCATTGAACTGTAAACGTCGTTAGTTTCTGCTGCAAATTTTTGTGCATCTTGAATGCCTTCAGCTGAACCTGAACGTAACTGAGTATTGACGGCCTCGTATTTTGCTGCACTTTCTTGCAACACATTCGACTTGTGTGATTGCCAATAGTTCCAACCAAATACACCACCAACACCAATAACCAGTCCAACCACTAAAGCAACGCCGTTGTTAGCGAAAAAACGTTTGATCGCCTCAACTTGATCTTGTTCGTTTGTATAGACTTCCACTTGTCTCTCCTTAACCTAACAGCGTGGCGATACGCGATGCCATTAGTTGCTGTGAAATAGTTTCTTGCTCACCAGTACGTAAATCTTTCAACGTTACTTGGCTATTATTGATTTCGTCTTCACCTAAGATCAGAGCAATTTTTGCCCCTTGCTTATCGGCACGCGCGAGCTGCTTCTTAAAGTTACCGCCGCCGTGGTTAGTCATTAAACGCAGAGTTGGCAGTTCATCACGCACTTTTTCTGCAACTAACAATGCAGCTTGTTGGCTATTTTCACCAAAAGAAGCCAGATACACATCGGCAACGGAGGTATCTGCGGTGAACTCTGGGTTCACTTCTTGAACCAGCAGAACCATGCGTTCCATACCCATTGCAAAGCCAACCGCTGGTGTTGCACGACCGCCCAGTTGTTCAACCAGACCATCATAACGACCACCCGCACAGACCGTACCTTGGGAACCTAGCGCAGTTGTCACCCACTCAAATACAGTGCGGTTATAGTAATCTAAACCACGCACCAAGCGTTGGTTAACACGGTATTTAATGCCCGCGTTATCTAATAATTTGCACAGACCATCAAAGTGTTCGCGAGATTCCGCATCCAGATAATCAAACAGCGCTGGCGCATCATTTAATAATGCTTGAACGTCTTGGTTTTTAGAATCCAGTACACGCAGAGGATTGCTGTACATACGACGTTTGCAATCTTCATCCAGTTTATCTTTGTGCTGTTCAAGAAAAGCGACTAACGCATCACGGTAGTTTGCACGAGCTTCTAGTGAACCGATTGAGTTGAGTTCCAGCGTGACATGCTCGCTGATCCCGAGTGCACGCCACCAGCGCGCAGTCATTAAGATCACTTCCGCATCAATATCAGGACCTGCCAGACCAAACACCTCAGCACCTAGCTGATGGAATTGGCGATAGCGACCTTTCTGTGGACGCTCATAACGGAACATTGGCCCTAAATACCATAAGCGCTGTTCCTGATTGTACAGCAAACCATGCTCAATACCGGCACGGACGCAACCTGCGGTATTTTCTGGGCGCAGTGTGAGGCTCTCTTCGTTACGGTCGTTGAAGGTATACATCTCTTTTTCAACAACGTCAGTCACTTCACCAATCGCTCGTTTAAATAACGGGGTCTGCTCTACAATCGGGGTTCGAATTTCGCTAAAACCATAACCCTGTAAAATATTCTTCAATGTTGCTTCGATTTTTTGCCACACTCGAGTATCTGCTGGCAAGTAGTCATTCATGCCTCGGATGGCTTGGATATTTTTTCCCACTTTATTTCTCTATTTTCAGAATTACATAAGGTCGATTATAAGAGCGAAATGTCATCAGGTTCAATCAACAAACTGCAAAACCACCGTGGAATCGGGAATTATCTGTTGATTTTGGTCGCTATGGCGTAATTTTAAGAAAAAATGACCGCGATTAACACTGCTAATCACGGTGATAAATAAAAAACTGACTCATGATGAGCCAGTTTCTAAATATTATTTATCTATCTGATTAACATTTATTCGCATGCTTTCGTCTAGCATTGCCGCTTTGGCTCGAATTTTCGCTTCTAGCTGATCAATAATGTTGTCATTATCAAAGCGCTCTTTTTGACGAATACCATCTTCGTAAAATCCGCTCTTGGTTTTCGCACCCGCGACACCCAATGTAGACACTTCAGCTTCACCCGGACCGTTCACTACACAACCGATGATAGACACATCCATTGGCGTGATAATGTCTTCAAGTCGCTGCTCTAACGCGTTCACCGTGCCAATCACGTCAAACTCTTGGCGTGAACATGTTGGGCAAGCAATAAAGTTGATACCACGGGAACGAATACGCAGTGACTTCAGAATATCAAAGCCTACTTTCACTTCTTCAACAGGATCGGCAGCAAGCGAAATTCGCAGTGTATCCCCGATACCTTCAGAGAGCAGCATACCTAAACCGATAGCTGACTTCACAGAACCTGAGCGCGCACCGCCCGCTTCAGTAATGCCTAGATGAAGTGGTTGGTCAATTTTTTGAGCGAGCAGACGATATGAGCCCACAGCAAGGAATACATCAGAGGCTTTCACACTGACTTTAAATTGATCAAAGTTCAATCTATCCAAAATATCCACATGGCGCATGGCTGATTCAACCAACGCTTCTGGTGTCGGTTCACCATATTTTTCTTGAATATCTTTTTCCAGCGAGCCGCCATTCACCCCAATTCGAATAGGAATATTGTAATGACGAGCGCAGTCAACCACTTGGCGAATTCGTTCTTCACTACCGATATTTCCCGGGTTGATACGCAAGCAATCAACACCATATTCTGCCACTTTTAAGGCAATACGGTAGTCAAAGTGAATATCAGCGACCAGAGGGACATCAACTTGCTGTTTGATTAATTTAAAGGCTTCTGCGGCATCCATCGTGGGTACTGATACGCGCACAATATCTACCCCAACACGTTCAAGGGCTTTAATTTGGCGAACAGTGGCTTCGACATCGGTTGTACGGGTATTGGTCATTGATTGAACAGCGATAGGTGCGCCGTCGCCAACAGGAACATTACCGACATAAATACGGGTGGATTTGCGTCTTTTGATTGGTGATTCGTTATGCATTTTTGTTTAATTCTCCGAACATCCATGTGCTCATTTTAATACCATGGCGCTCTTTAATATCATGGCATAGTGTATGGTCATTGCTTTAACGCGCCCCACTATACACAAGAAAGCAAACTATAAACTATCACAAAGAGTGTTTTAGGATATAGTTTGCTTCTTTAATTTCGTAATATTTTTATGCTTCTGGCAACTTAAATTTCGCGGAACGTTTCGCTTTGATAAAGCGGCTTAAATCAACGTTTTTACCTTGGAATTGCACCGTCACATTGGCTGGCGCACCGATATTTAAACGGTAAGGTTGTGCGCCATCAAGTTCTAATTTGTCGCCGTTATTTTTCATGCCGCTAAATAAAACTTTATTGTTTGCGTCACGAATTTCTAACCAACATTGACCAGAGAAACTTAACGTTAAACCATTACCTGTTGCGGCTGGCATATCCGTTGTTTGAGAAGCATCTGCTTGTGCTCTGTCTACTGAAGGTGTTGTTTGAGGCGCATTTGGCAGCGGGATCGTTCTCACCCCTTCTGCATCGGTATTCGTTGCTGTTTGGGTGTCGGTCAATACAGGTGCAGGGTCGACCAGAGGATCGGTTTGCACAGCACTATTGTCAGTCGCAAGTGGCATATCAACCGCAACATTGTTCACGGGTTCGCTGGAATCTTGTTGAACCAATACTTCATTTTGGTTCGCCATGGTTAACAGGTCTTTCTGTTGAGCATTATGGTCTTGCCACCACCAAATACCCACCATGGCGATAAGCACAATAACGATCAGCCACGTCAATTTCATTAGCCAACCTTCACGTTTTTTACGCTTTTTGCCTAATGAGTAGCTGTGCATTGGAGAAACATTGGGAGACTGTGCGGGAACATCACTTTTTAAGAATGTGGCAAGATCGTTTTCAGGAATTCCGACCATTCGTGCATACAGACGAATATAACCACGTAAAAACGTTGGCTCTACGCCCGCAGGATGAATATCTTGTTCTATTTCCTTTACCGTACTCACTTTAAGACACAGTCGCTCCGCAACCGCTTCTTGCGTTAGTCCCATACGCTCGCGAGCGCGGGATAATAATTGCCCTACAGTGATAGAAGTTTGTTCGGTATTATTTTCGATAGTCATTAGCTGGCAACACTATTTCCAAGTTTAATAAATATAAAGCAGATTTCACGCTACTTTACCCGTCTGAGTACGTCATAGTTTCCAACAACAATAGAGAAGATATGCCGCTTTAATTATTGTAGGCGAACCAGGGCGTTTTGCCTAACCATAAAACGCCCTGAATTATAACCTAACTCACTGATTAGATATTATCTATATATCAGACTGATTTTACCTGGATAGGTTCCCCAGCGAGGCGTTTTTTCAAGGTACGTTTCGTCCTATCAATAACATCCCCTGCTAGTTGCCCACATGCAGCATCAATATCATCACCACGAGTCTTGCGAACTATAGTCGTAAAACCGTATTCCATCAATACCTTAGAGAATCTATCAATTCGGCTGTTGGAACTGCGACCATATGGCGCTCCTGGGAACGGGTTCCATGGGATCAAGTTGATTTTGCTTGGTGTGTTTTTCAAACATTCCGCGAGTTGGTGAGCTTGTTCAACACTATCGTTAATATGATCAAGCATCACATATTCAACCGTGACACGTCCCGCATTCGCATTGGATTTCGTTAAATAACGATTCACGCTAGCTAAGAATGTTTCGATATTATATTTCTTATTGATTGGTACGATATCATTACGCACATCGTCCGTTGGCGCATGCAGAGAAATAGCCAGCGCGACATCAATCATATCGCCTAATTTATCCAGTGCAGGAACAACGCCTGAAGTGGAAATTGTTACGCGGCGTTTTGACAGGCCGAAACCAAAATCATCTAACATGATTTCCATCGCAGGAACCACGTTATTTAAGTTTAATAACGGCTCCCCCATCCCCATCATCACCACGTTGGTGATAGGACGGCGACCGCTAGACTTCAACGAACCGATGATTTTAGCCGCACGCCAAACCTGTCCGATGATTTCGGAAACACGCAAGTTACGGTTAAAACCTTGCTGCGCGGTAGAACAGAATTTACATTCCAGTGCACAGCCAACTTGAGAAGAGACACACAGTGTTGCGCGATCAGCTTCAGGGATATACACCGTTTCAACCAGTTGATCACCGACTTTGATAGCCCACTTAATCGTGCCATCGGATGAACGTTGTTCATCAGCCACTTCAGGTGCTCGGATCTCAGCGACTTCGGTTAATTTCGCGCGCAGCACCTTGTTGATATCGGTCATTAGTTCGAAATCATCGTAGCAATAGTGGTAAATCCACTTCATCACTTGGTCTGCACGGAATGGTTTTTCGCCGAGCTCAGCAAAAAATTCGCGCATCTGCTTGCGGTTTAAATCGAGCAGGTTAATTTTTTGACCGCTTTTTTCTGGCTGCCCATTTTTTTCTGGCATAGCAGATACAGCAGAAGGAGTTGCACATTGTGCATTGGTAGTCATATCAGACATTGAGTTTGCCTCGTTATTACACTTTCGGCAGTGCGAAAAGCACGACGTAAATTGGGATTGCGATTAGTCGGGACGACTAAAAAATAAATCACCCTGTTAACGCGATGATTAACAGGGCGACATATTGTACAAATATTATAACAATAATGCTAATGCATTATTGAAAACGCCTTAGCGTGGGCAGATTTCGTCAGCAGTGAAGAAATATGCGATTTCACGTGCAGCAGACTCTTCTGAATCAGAACCGTGAGTTGCGTTTTCAGTGAAGCTGTCTGCGTAGTCAGCACGTAAAGTACCTGCTAATGCGTTGTCTGGGTTAGTTGCGCCCATCAGGTCACGGTGACGTTGGATTGCGTTTTCGCCTTCTAACACTTGTAACATGATTGGACCAGAAGTCATGAATTCAACCAGACCATCAAAGAAAGGACGACCTTTGTGCTCAGCGTAGAAGCCTTCAGCTTGTTCACGAGTCAGGTGCATCATTTTAGCAGCAACGATTTTGAAGCCTGCGCTTTCAAAACGGTTGTAAATTGCACCGATGACGTTTTTCTTAACTGCGTTTGGTTTGATGATAGAAAATGTACGTTGAACAGCCATAAATAACCTCTTAGCGATTGACTTGACTTTTACTCTTTATTCTCTGCTTTGTTTCTCTTATTTAACCCAATGTTTCCACTAGAATTTCAAGAGGGGCATATGAAGAACCAAGAATATGTGCCTGTTGTAGTTTTTTATATTGTTTCTATTCCTGATGTTAGGAAGCAGAAAAATAGGGCGTTGATTATAGGGGCTTGGATTACAATTTCCTACAGTCACATCAACATTTTGTTAATCTTTTCATAGCAAAAAATGCTAGATTTTTAATTAAGTCGTCGTTTTATGCTATTACTTCACCTTAAAGTTGATAGCGGTGACCTGTCCGCTCATATCTAAGACAGATATTTGGTAGTTTCCACTTTTTTCGAGCGTCAGCAAAATTGCCCCATTTTGCTCGGTATTGTTCACTTGCTCGCCGTTTAAAAACCACCATTTTTGCCCTTGTCCACCTTGAGTGAGTAAACGTAGGTCTAAACTGGTTTTTCCGGGTAAACGTTGGAGAACCTCCCCTTCGCGGATACCTGAAATTAATAATGGTGGCATTTCAAGATTTAACGGCGGACAAACGGCATCCGGCTTAGGCAGTCGATTTATTCGTTTTTCACTTGCAGGCAACCACGACTCTACGGTAATCGGCCATAAATGGATCTCTTTTTCTTGGGCATTTGGGCAATCTGGCGCAACTTGTAGCCCCTGCTCATTCACCCATACTTTTTGTCTGAGTCCAAGAGAGGATTCTTGATCCCGTGCCATTAGCGTTGGTGGGATCGTATTGTCTAAAATCCAGCTCAAACGGCGCTGGCGACAATTACTATCTTCTTTCAGTAATGAGGTTCCTCCCGGCCAGCAGATCACGGCTTGGCTAACGCTCGCAGGTCTTGAATCTTTGGGGAGCACTTCGCGAGATTGATAAATTCGCGTCAGCAGCATGTTATTCACTTGGTTCATAATTGGAATCGCTGTGGCGTAGCCAAGCTGCCCTGCAACTGGCGTTGCATCAGGACGTCCAACCCAAACACCAATCGTATAACGTGGGTTCACACCAATAGCCCAAGCATCGCGGTATCCGTAACTAGTCCCTGTTTTCCATGCAAGATTTGGCTGTCCCGATAAATTAGCATCAGGGACTGGGCGGGCTTCTCCTGCCATAATCCGGCGAACAATCCACGCGGCCCCCGGAGACATTAACTTGCGGTCGCGGATAACATCTGTCGGTCGATAACGCAGTGGAGAAACTTCTCCTTGGCGAGCAAATGCACTGTAAGCTGACACTAAGTCTTCCATTCGTGCCGCCGTTCCCCCGAGGATCAACGACAAGTTAGGTTCTCCGCCAACTGGAAAACGCAGTTCTGTGCCCACATTACGTAATTGCGCCGCAAAACGCTTACTGCCATAGACATCCAGCAGTTGCACAACGGGCAAGTTTAATGAGCGCACCAACGCATCACTCACACTGACAGGGCCATTAAAGCCGCTATCAAAGTTACCGGGACGATAATCATTAAATCGACGAGGCACATCCTGCAACAGTGATTCGGCGTGGATCAAACCATCATCCATTGCCAGCGCATATAAAAATGGCTTGAGTGTTGAGCCCGGTGAGCGCCACGCACTGATCATATCCACATGACCAAAGCGACTATCATCCTGAAAATCAATCGACCCGATATACGCTTTCACGCTCATATCCGTGTGATCAACCACCAGCAATCCTAGAGAAGTTTGCTTAGGTAATTGGTTTTTCCAGTTCATCGCCATATCTTCAAGCTGCTTTTGCAGGCTAGCATCAATGGTGGTTTCCACGATGGATTCTTGGGAATCTTTGATCATCCGACGCGCCAGTAATGGTGCTAAATGCGGATTTTTACGTGGGGCAAGCCAGATTTGCTCTTGCTTGATTTCATTGACTTTTTCAGTGCTCCAAACTTGGTATTCAGCCAGTCTGTCGAGTACTTTATCTCGTGCTGCTTGCGCCCGTTCTGGGTATCTATCAGGTCTTAAACGGCTTGGCGCTTGTGGTAAAACCGCAAACAATGCCGCTTCACTTGCGGTCAATTTTGCAGGGGATTTATTCAAATAGACCCAGCTGGCAGCACCTATGCCCTCAATCGTACCCCCATAAGGCGCTCGGTTAAGATACATTTCGAGGATTTCATCTTTAGAATAGTGATATTCCAGCTGTGCAGTACGCCATAACTGTTTGAGTTTGCCACCAAACGTGCGCTCATGTGGGTCAATCAGCCTTGCCACCTGCATTGAGATGGTACTGCCCCCAGAGACAATGCGTCCTGAGCTCACTAACTGCCCTGCCGCACGCATTAACGAAAATGGGTTAACCCCTGGATGCTGGTAAAAATGGCGATCTTCATAGGTTAATAACGCGTCAATATATTCTGGCGAAACCTCGTCCAACTTAACAGGGAAACGCCAAATACCTTCTTTATCGGCAAAACGCCATAACGGAGTCCCATCCCCCGCGACGACCGTGCGTGCCATTTCAATCTGCTTGATTGGCAAAGGCCAAATTTTATCTGCTGCTAAAAAGGCCAGTGGCAATACCACGACCAAAACCAGTAGCGTCCATCCAATGCGACGTAGCCATCTCTTCATTCGTCAATATACCGAGAGTTATTATTTGTTTTTATGATACTAAAAAAAGAGGGAAACACACGCTTCCCTCTTTATCTTCATCTAATTCAATGATTCTCTAATTTAATATGAATTAACGAACCACTTCCAACTGACCATCGGAGTAACCTGTTGCACGCCATTCTGGCACGTACATGGATTCCACCTGTGGCACTGGTTTGTTATACACACCCGGCGTAACCGCGCGAGCTAAATAAACCAATGTGGTTGGACGATATTGCTGAACTTCCACTGCCGCCACAAAACGGTCATCACGGTATTCCATATGACGAATTTGCGACTGCTGCATGTCATCAATCATCTCTTGCAGATTTGGTGCAGATTCACTGAGGTTAGCGCTGCTATTGGCCAAGTTTTGGTTTTCCAACTCTAAGCCCGCAGGTAATAAATCCACCACCAATGCATCAGGAACAGTTTGGTTGGCATTCACTTCCAACTTCACCACCACCATTTCGCCGCTTCTTAATCTATCGATTGAAATACGGTTGCCTTTCATATCGTAGTAACTGCGTTTGATATCCAGCACATTTGAATATGGCTTCGGTGAACGCATCGGATAGCCGACAACATTCAAACGAGTATACAGTGTGCTGGTACCGCTGTTTTCAACACTATAACCATTCACTAGCTGTTGTTTCGTTAAGAATTCACTTACTGGTTTCTCTGAAACCAATGGTGGCTCTTGACCATTCACTAGCGCTTTCCATGGTGTTTCTGTCTCATTGGCATAGAAACGACCGGCTAAGTACAGGGCATTGCTCTCTTGAGTCGAGAAATACTTCTGTGAAGTCAGGTTGTTAGATAGCGTTTGCAGTTTCTGATCTCGGGATTTTGGCATCAAGTTATATTCATTCAGTAATGCCACGATCATCGCATCATCACGGATAGCTGAGCCGTAATCACCAATACTGCTGTAACGTGCGCTCTGTTTCTTCATACCATCAATAATGGCACTTTCACCACGCGCTTTATCACCCATCAGGTTTAATGCCACACCCAGTTGAACTAACGCTAAACCGCTGGTCGCATTGTTAGCTTGACCATAGATTTGACGCAGTGCCCCTAATGGCGCTTTTTGCTGAGTTGCTAGCACTAAGCCCGCATAGGCTTGGATCGCAAAACGGGATGCGTCTGGCTGATCCGTGTATGGATAACTCACTTGGCTACCATCTTGCAGGTAACTTAACAGGCGTGCGTTAGCATTATTCAATGCACTTTGCGGTACAGAGAAACCACGTTGGTTCGCTTTGTTTAAGAAATCCGTCGCATACGCTGTTAACCAATACTCTTCACGCCCCATTTTATCCCATAGAGAGAAGCTACCGTCATCACGCTGCATGCTTAGTAAGTGTGGGATCCCTAACTCAATCGCTTTATGGCGATCTGCGTCAGTTTGTGAATTAATACCCAGTTTTTGCAGTTCAGCTTGTGTCGAGAACAGTGACGGATACAGCCCGCTCACGGTTTGTTCTAAACAACCGTACGGATATGCAAACAGCTCACGAATATAGCGTGCAATTTGCAGCGGTGGACGGCTCGTTAACAGCACTTGCCCTTCCAGTGTATCTTGCTGTAAATAAGCAAAATCATTGGTTGGTAATGACCAAATTTCACCCGGCTCAATCGCGGTAGCAAATGCCACAGTTTCAGCCGGTTGTGCTGGACGCACACCCACTTTCCAACTGTTTTTGTACTCTTTCTCCGCTTCCCCTTCGACTTTTACGCCGTTGATGGTCATAGAGACTTCACCTTCACCAAAGCCATAATCAGCACTGACTGGCAGCGTCACTGTCGTACGCTTGCCTTTGGTCAGTTCGATATCACGAGTTGCTGCGCCGTCTAATTTCACCATGCCTGACGCTTTGAATGTCACAGTCACATTCTGCGTGTTGTCGGTCATGTTAGTAAGATCTAGCGCGAAGTAAGATTTATCGCCACTCGCCATAAAGCGAGGCATCGACATTTGCGTTACTAATGGTGCCGCAACAACGACCTTACTGTCTGCATGACCAAAATCTTTTTGGTTCCATGCTTGCGCCATTAAGCGTAATTCGCCATTAAAATCAGGAATTGCCAGTGTAATTTCACCTTCGCCATTTTTATCTAAAATGACTGGTTGCGCTTGTTCCGCAATGATTTGCACCTCTGTCAGAGGCTTCATACCACCACGTTCTAGTGCAGCATCTTCACCATCCCCACCAAAGCGCAGGTTGGCTAACTTGCCTTGACCTTCAATTAAGTGACCATACACATCATATTGGTCAACGCTGTAGCGCTTACGACCAAAGAAGGCATCGTATGGGTCTGGAGTTTTGAAATCGGTGATATTGAGGACGCCCGTATCCACCGCAGACAGCAACACGTTCACTTTTTCAGGCAGTGGCTTGCCATCTTGAGCAGTAGCTTTGATCTTCACTTTCAGATCTTCATTTGGACGCATTTTTGTCGGTGCGTTCAGCGCCAATGAGATCTTACGATTTTCATCGGCTAGCGGCAGATGTAATACCCCAACGGCGCGTTTAACGGTCGCTTCTTTGGAGTCATCTCCAGGGCGAACAACCACCGCAGAGATATATAAATCATGGCGTGCCCACTCTTTATTCACCGGCACTTCCACATCTAACCCGCCAGCTGGAACATCAATTTCCTGCCACCATAATGGCGCGCTGCTCGATTCAAGCAGAATGTAACCTTTACCTGCTTTTGGCGCTTCGATACGGACTTTGGCTTTTTCACCCGGTAAGTAAGCTGGCTTGTTCAAGCTTAATTTCACTTGGTCAGGGCGAACGGAACCGCTGCCTCCAGTATTATCTTGCCAAGAGAAGCCTGCCCAGAATTGAATGCTGCTGACTAACTCATTTTCAGGATTGGTAATTTCTAAACGGAATGAGCCCCAATCCACTGGGAATGAGATCTTCGCGGTGCCATCTTTGGCGATAGAAATATTTTCATTCGCCACCACGAGATCTTTCTGATCGTAGTTAGAAACCCAACCACCGCTTTCTGACCAGCTCCAGTAGTAATCGCGACGCTCATACACTAAACGCGCAGTCAGGTTTTCCGCTGCTAGTTTGTGCCCTGCCATATCTGACATGACAATTTCAAACTCAGCTAATGAATTTTCATCGACGTTATAACGCTTCGCGTAGCGGTCTGTACGGTAATCGTAGATCTCTTTTTTCTCAAAGAGAGGACGAATACCCACTAATTTTTTCGCTGGCCAAATCGCTTGCTCAGCGCGGCGAGTCACAGGACGACCGCCTGCCTCTAATAAGCTAGCTTGCAGAACAGCCGTAATTGGAGAGCGTGTTGATTCCCAGTTGCTTTGCGGCAAGGAGATCACCGTTTCACCGCTACCATCTAACGTTAAGTCAAACTCATCCAGTTTACGCGGTAGACCTTCTTCATTCGTCGCACCGAATTCAAAGCCTGGCAATTTCGCAACCGCTTCACGATTAGCTTTCAGCAACACTTGACCTTGCAACTGGTTATCCGCTGCTGGGGCGCCGTAGAGGTAACGACCTTTAATGTCAAAGTCAACGGGCTGCGAACTTAATACCGGCTTCTCACTGCCTGTAATATCCAGCGCCATACGCTCTGGCATAAAATCTTCAACATTGAATTTGTAATAACGTTGTGGTGAGCCATCACCTAAATCAAAACGCAGTGACCAGCCACCCGTTTCAGCATTTTTCGGGATCTCTAGCTGATACTGATACAAACCATCTTGCTTCTCATCCCCTTGCCATACAAAGCTCTTGTAGACCTGACCATCCGTCTTTAAAACATCCACTTTGACTGGCTGAGACTTCACAGGCTGACCATCACCATCACGCAGTAAACCATTCACTAGCAGTAATTCGCCCGGACGATATAAATCGCGAGGACCGAACACAAAGAACTGTTTTGCATAGCCTGAAGGACCTGAAATATCAAACTCAGACAAGTCTAATGCGGGTTGAGTCAAGTCAATCATACTGGTTTGCCCTTCGTGGGTTGCCAGTAATAATTTGCCGCCAGCCAGTTTGTCTAACTGAGCATGACCGTCACCATCAGTCGTGCCTTTGGTCACTAATTGACCTTTCTCATCCAAAATCCGCAGCTCGACGCCTTTAATCGCCGAACCTTTGGCTAATGATTGGGTGAAAATATCCACACGATCATGGTAGCTATGTAATGACACGCCGATATCACTAAGCGTAAAGACTGTCGCAGGGAATTGGTAACTGTAGCTACCCGCTTTTTGCATGATCGCTAAATAAACGCCATCTTGTTGCAACTCTTTGATGTCTTTTAATGGCAACAAAATGGATTGGCGGGTGTTTTTATCTGGGTTTAAATCGAAACGCCCTGTGTAGGCTAATTCGACTTTGTCGAGGAATTCATCGGAATACCAATATTCATAGTTACTGCGGTATTGCCACATCGCGAGGAATTGCGGTAATTGTTTTTCATCGACACGGAAGAAATTTACGTCGATTTTATCCACGTTCAGTGCGATGACTGGTAAGCCTTGGGCAACTTTGCTTGGCAGTAAAGAGCCTTTACTTGCGAACCCAACGGTTGGAATAATTTGCGCCGTTTGGAATTTCTTCTCAAAGCTGTTGTTGATGGTGCGTTCGTTGACCGCTTTCACTCCCGGATTAACCGAAAGGTTTAATTCTTTAGATGGCGGTAAATGGCGAAAACGTAATTCCATCTGGTTATCAGATAACTCCCAATCTCCATCCAGCTTACCTGATTTCACATCCACCAGATTCAAATACTGACCAAAGTTTTGATTTGGTTGTAAAGGCACCGAGAATGTCACGACCATGGCGCTTGCACCATCTAGCTGCAATTCCGAGGCATCCAAAATTTCCAGATCTTTCCCGGCATATTTCTTCACTAACTCGTCATTGGAAAGCTTAGGCGCAGCCTGTTTTTGTTCTGCAACGGGCGCCGTTTTGGTACTCGTTTCTGCCGCTGAGGTTGAGACATTACTCTCTTTTTTCGTAGTATCGTCAGTATTATCGCAGCCCGCTAATGCCATAACGGACGCTAAGGCTAATGCTACATAACGCTTTTTCGTTTTTAGACCCGCCAATGAAGTCCAACTTGATTGTTGTTTCATTACCGCCCCATCCCTTATTAAGTTAATTTATTATGTTCATGAAGCTCAAGAAAATCCTTGAACTTAAATACGTTGCGATGATTGAGCTTAGTGTGTAATCCGCAATAATAAGTATGCGCATTAATTGAATGCATAATTTAACAGAATGTAACACCAACACCTATCAGACAAAACGGAAAAAACAGCATGAAAGAATAAAGACGCGGAGAAGTCCGGTCTTTATTTTAAGTAAGGAGAGAATTAGGTATTTTTGATGGGAATACTGTCGCGCAAGAAGCTGCCTAAGCGGCGTTGATAAAATGGCGCAACGTGCTGGGTAATAAAGTGGCTTAACCCTTTTTCGTCTTCGTTAACGATGCAAAAATCAATGGATTCATCCTCATCGATATATTCGCATGCAGTTGCACCCGCTTCTTGAATAATTTCATCGATATTTTCTGCGCCTGGGACAAATTCCAACGCTATCATCAAAATATCATCAAATTGTTCATCTTCTGCTTCTTGGACCGAAACAATAAACGCGCGTCGTACGACTTTATGTTGTTTAAAAAATTCACTGAGCGCCGCTGTCAATTCTTCAGGTTCTTGTTCGAGAACGCTTAATTTTAATGAAGATCCTTCTGGCACCGTGAGTTCAGTAAACTGAACATCGGATTGCGAGTCTGTTGTTAGGTTTTGGGATTGTTGCGTCATTCAATATCCTCTACAACCAAAAATAATATCGTCTAAATTCAAAAGCCATTCATGTTAAAGAAAAAATCGCAGGCTGCATTGACTGCACCACTGCGATTTCATTATAACGCGAATTATTTTGATTTTTTGAGAAGTAAGTTAGCTAATGTTCTCACACCAATACCGGTTGCCCCTTCAGCCCATAAGCTCACTGGCGATTTACGGTAAGTTGCTGAACAATCGATATGTACCCAGTTTTGACGATAATTTTCAACAAAGTGAGACAAGAAGGCTGCCGCAGTGCTTGCACCCGCAGTATGCGAAGGCGCTGCAATATTGTTCAGGTCAGCAAAACCAGAAGGCAGTTGTTGACGGTGGAATTCAGCTAATGGTAAGCGCCAGAATAACTCGAACTCTTCATCTGATGCTGACATTAATTCTGCCACTAATTTGTCATCAAAGCTCAGTACCGAGTGGTAGTCATTACCCACAGCTGTTTTCGCAGCCCCAGTTAAGGTTGCCGCATCGATTAATAACGTTGGTTTCTCTTTGCTTGCATCAATTAAACCATCCGCTAAGACTAAACGCCCTTCCGCGTCTGTGTTCATAATTTCAACAGATTTGCCATTACGATAACGGATAATATCCCCTAATTTAAAGGCATTGCCGCTAACCATGTTGTCTGCGATACACAGGAATAATTTTACGCGTTTGTTTAAACCACGCGTGATCGCCAGCGCTAAAGAACCTACTAATGTTGCTGCGCCGCCCATATCTGCTTTCATTGAGTTCATTGAAGCAGATGGCTTAATGCTATAACCCCCTGAATCGAAGGTAATGCCTTTACCGACTAAACAGGCGAATACAGGCGCTTTCTCATCTTTACCTGGGTTGTAATCCAATGCCAGCAATACTGGAGGACGGCTAGACCCACGACCCACAGTATGAATACCTGCATAACCTTGCTCTAATAGGTCATCGCCTTTGACAATGCGGTAGCTGATATCTTGAGCGCCTACTTTGCACAGTAAATCGATTGAACGTTGAGCCAGTTGCTCTGGACCTAATTCTTCTGCTGGCGCATTGATAATATCGCGAACCCAATCAATGGTATTAATGCGCTGTTCTAATTCTTTGCGATCCGCTTCTTGCAATGCTGGCCATTCGATAGTTCTCGCCCCTTTTGGTGCGCGGAAACCTTGCCAAAATGCCCAACTTTTTTCTAAGTCCCAACCTTCGCCTGTTAATGAAACATTGCGAATGCCTTGGCTATCTAACTTACGACCAGCACTTTGTACAGCACACAGCTTACCCGGATGCTTAAGGTGGATAGTCATGCCTTTATCGTTTGAACTTAATAGAGCGCCTTCACCCCAGCATGGTGCCGCAGCTTCGCATGTAATCATGACTGGCATAATTTGTTTGGTCATTATTCTTCTCACTTTATCCACTAAGTTGATTATTGCGGGATCTTGAATTTAGCTTATCACTTTCTGCTATCAATCTTTGCTAATTCGCCAACTATACCCTAAAAATGGCAACGTTATTGAGTTTAGTTTCTATCAGACTAATAGGTTCTTTTGAATCATTTTAATTTCTTATGCGGTCTGTTACAGACGAAAAAAAACCGGATGCAACCTATTCAGCGCTATCCGGTTTTTATCCACGAAACTTATTCGTACTCGTCCAGCCAGACTAATAGAATAGCTTCGAGGATTTTTTCGTTAGATTTTTGCGGGTCATCCTCAAAATCCTCTAAGTCGCAGATCCATTGATGCATATCCGTAAAGCGCACGGTTTTTGGGTCTGTATCCGGGTAAGCATCATAGAGCGCTTCACCGATTTCACGACTGTTTGTCCACTTTAGGCTCATAGCTAACTCATTCTCTAGCATGGTTGATAGTATATTTCGGAAGATCGACAACGAGGTCTTCATCCGCAACACGTGCTTGACAGCTTAAACGGCTTTCTGGCTCTAGGCCCCAGGCTTTGTCTAGCATGTCATCTTCGAGTTCGCTGCTTTCTTCGAGAGAGTCAAAGCCTTCACGAACGATGCAGTGACAGGTTGTACATGCACAGGATTTTTCGCAGGCATGGTCGATTTCAATTCCATTGCGCAGTGCTACGTCTAAAATAGATTCGCCCTCTTGCGCTTCGACTACAGCACCTTCCGGACATAACGTACTATGAGGTAAAAAAACGATTTTAGGCATAATTATATCTCATCCACAGAATGGCCTGACAGCGCCTGACGAATAGATGCATCCATTCGGCGAGCGGCAAATTCTTGGGATTTCTTATCCAGTTGTTTAATTGCATTTTCAATAACAGTAGGGTCTGTACCTTCTACTGCTTGGATTAACTCATTGACCGCATTATCAATTTCTGACTCTTCGGTTGGAGTCAGTAAATGTGCATCTTGCTCTAATGCGCTCGTTAAACTTTCAAGCACTCTTGCCGCTTCAACTTTTTGCTCCGCTAGGCGGCGCGCATTTAAATCATCTTGCGCGTTAGTCATTGAATCTTTAATCATGGTTGAAATTTCGGTGTCAGTTAAACCGTAGGATGGCTTAACTTGAATCGATGCGGCAACACCCGTGGATTTTTCCATGGCACTCACACTGAGTAAACCATCTGCATCCACTTGGAATGTGACACGAATATGTGCGCCACCTGCCGCCATTGGCGGAATGTTACGCAGCGTAAAGCGCGCTAATGAACGGCAATCCGAAACCATTTCACGCTCACCTTGTACAACGTGAACGCTCATGGCGGTTTGTCCATCTTTGAATGTTGTGAACTCTTGCGCACGGGCGACAGGGATGGTGGTATTTCGTGGGATCACTTTTTCCACCAAACCACCCATGGTTTCCAAACCTAATGATAGCGGGATAACATCCAATAGCAGCATGTCGCTGTCTGGCTTATTACCCACTAAAATATCTGCTTGAATTGCAGCGCCGATAGCCACGACTTTATCTGGGTCGATGGAGGTTAATGGTGTACGACCAAAAAACTCACCCACTTTTTCACGAACTAATGGTACGCGAGTCGAACCACCGACCATCACCACATTTAAGACGTCATCATTTTCTACGCCAGCATCTTTTAAGGCACGGCGACATGCCATTAATGTGCGTTTAATATGGGTTTCAATCAGCGATTCAAACGTTTCACGGCTCACTGTACCCTGCCAATTTGGCAAAGTGATTGTCGCGGAATCAGCGTCACTTAATGCGATTTTTGTTTCGGTGGCAATGTTCAATAATTGGCGCGTTAAATGGTGATCACCCTGAATGGAAAGCCCCGCTTGCTGTGCAATCCATTGCGCTAATACGTGGTCAAAATCATCGCCACCTAACGCTGTATCACCACCTGTTGCCAACACTTCAAAGACACCGCGGCTCAGGCGTAAAATCGACACGTCAAATGTGCCGCCACCTAAATCATAAACGGCGATAACCCCTTCTTGACCGGAATCTAAGCCATAAGCAATCGCGGCGGCAGTAGGTTCATTCAGTAAACGCAAAACATGTAAGCCCGCCAAACGAGCTGCATCTTTGGTTCCTTGACGCTGGGCATCGTCGAAGTAAGCTGGAACCGTGATCACCACGCCATCCATTTCACCGCCAAGAGTTTGCTCTGCACGCTTTGCCAACGTTTTTAAAATGTCAGCAGAAACTTGGATTGGATCCACTTGCCCTGCGGCCGTTTGAATAAATGGCAAACCATTTTCGCTAGCAGTTAGCTGATACGGTAAATCCGGGTAACGTTTTTGAATATCTGCTAATGAACGCCCCATCATGCGTTTCACCGAAATCACGGTGTTGACAGGATCTTGTTCGGATAACTGTTTCGCTTCCCAACCCACAATGCGGTTATCTGCTTGATAATTGACTACAGAAGGAAGCAAATAGCGCCCTTTTTCATCGGGCAATGCAGCAGCTTCGCCACTACGAACAGTGGCAATCAGAGAGTGTGTTGTACCAAGATCGATTCCTGCCGCCAACTTGCGTTGGTGCGGCGCAGCGGTCATTCCTGGTTCGCTAATTTGTAATAAAGACATAATCGTTTTCTCTTAAAAGTCGTCTAGTAACCGTTCTTCGAGTTGCTCAGCTTGTTGCTGTAACTTATCGAGAAAACGCAATTTTCGGACGGTATCAGCGGCTTTTTCCCACTGCATCGCATCGAGTTCTGAAACCATCAAGGCGCTGCGCGTCTGCTGCATTTGTTTGACATTTTTCATAAAGACAGACACCCGTTCAAGGGCTTGCGGGCTATTTTCGATGTTATCTAACTCTTCGCGTAATTCGAGTTGCTCCATCAGAAATGCGGTGTCATGCATGGTATGTTGTTCGTTATTTATATCAAAACCATGTAATAACAGCATATATTCCGCGCGTTTCAGCGGATGACGAAGGGATTGATATGCCGCATTGATAGTTGCAGCATGTTGGAGTGCTTGCATTTTTTCCTGTTCTGAACAGGTTGCAAAGCGATCGGGATGATATTGTCGCTGTAATTCTTGAAAGCGATGTGTGAGTTGCTCACTGTCAATCGCGTAATTAGGGGTTAGCCCAAAAAGAGTAAAGTAATCCATAAGTGCTCAGTTTCTCGAACCGGGTACCAATGTAGCTAAGCTTAGCTAAAGATCATGTGGTCATTAACGCCACGTTAGTTACATTGGTCAAAGTCATGCTCATTTGAAGACATTATACGTGAAAACTTTCACCGCATCCGCATTCACTGTTAACGTTAGGGTTATTAAATTTAAACCCTTCGTTTAAGCCTTCTTTTACGAAATCCAGCTCAGTGCCGTCTAAATAAACCATGCTTTTGCCATCGACGATGACTTTAACACCTTTGTCTTCAAAAACGGTGTCTTCTTCATTAATTACATCAGCGAATTCAAGCACGTATGCCATTCCCGAGCAACCTGAAGTTCTTACACCCAAACGCAAGCCTTCGCCTTTACCACGATTATTCAAAAACGATTGAATTCGTTGCGCTGCACTTTCAGTAAGAGAAATCGACATTGCAAACCTCACTTTAGAAACAAACAAGGCAGATGCTAGAAATTATTAGCATCCGCCTTCAAATCATCGGTACAACTCATTATATTTAAAGTTGCATAATAAATACATCTTTAATTAATTTGAGTTTAACTATCAGTCGTGGGCTGTCTATTTTTGTTGTTTATATGGTCTAAGGTACAGCCCTTATTTACTGATATTTATCTATTATTTGCCTTGGCGTTTGCTTTTGTAATCAGCAATAGCAGCTTTGATTGCATCTTCAGCCAGAATTGAGCAGTGAATTTTCACTGGCGGTAATTCTAACTCTTCTGCGATCGCTGTATTTTTGATTGACTCAGCTTCGTCTAAGCTTTTGCCCTTCATCCACTCAGTTACCAGTGAACTTGATGCAATTGCAGAGCCGCAACCATAGGTTTTAAAGCGTGCATCTTCGATGATGCCGTCATCATTTACTTTGATTTGTAACTTCATAACGTCACCACAAGCAGGTGCACCTACCATACCGCTACCCACGCTTGGATCATTGTTATCAAATGAACCGACGTTACGTGGATTTTCATAATGATCGATAACTTTTTCGCTGTAAGCCATTTTTAAACTCCTGAAACTGTCTGATTAATGGTGAGACCATTCGATGCTGTTGAGATCTACGCCTGCTTTAAACATATCCCATAAAGGAGACAGCTCACGTAAGTGGCCGATCGCACCATGAATTTGTTTAATTGCATAGTCAATTTCTTCTTCAGTCGTAAAGCGACCGAAAGAGAAGCGAATTGAGCTATGAGCCAGTTCGTCATTCATACCTAAAGCACGCAGCACGTATGAAGGTTCTAAGCTTGCAGAAGTACATGCTGAACCAGAGGAAACTGCTAAATCTTTCAGCGACATCATTAATGACTCACCTTCAACATAGTTGAAGCTGACGTTCAGAATGTGCGGCGCACCATTTTCTAAGTCACCGTTCAGGTAAACTTCTTCGATATCTTTAATGCCGTTCCATAAACGTAAGCGCAAACCACGCAGGCGTTCAGATTCTTGAGCCATTTCTTCTTTAGCGATACGGTAAGCTTCGCCCATGCCCACGATTTGGTGAACAGGTAAAGTCCCTGAACGCATACCACGTTCATGACCACCACCGTGCTGCTGTGCTTCCAAACGAATACGTGGTTTACGACGAACATACAGTGCGCCAATACCCATTGGTCCGTACAGTTTGTGTGCAGAGAATGACATCAGGTCAACTTTTAACGTTGACAGGTCGATAGGTAATTTACCAACACTTTGAGTGGCATCAACGTGGAATACGATACCACGGCTACGGCATAATTCGCCGATTGTAGCGATGTCCTGAACAATACCGATTTCGTTATTCACGTGCATGATTGACACTAAAATGGTGTCTTCACGCATTGCCGCTTCTAACTCTTTCAGGTCAATTAAACCGTTGCTTTGAGGTGCTAAGTAAGTCACTTCAAAACCTTCACGCTCTAATTGACGGCATGTATCCAGAACTGCTTTATGTTCTGTCTTACAAGTGATGACGTGCTTGCCTTTTTTCTGATAGAACTGGGCAGCACCTTTGATAGCTAAGTTATCAGATTCTGTTGCACCTGATGTGAAGACGATTTCACGAGGATCAGCATTCACTAATTCAGCGATTTGATTACGAGCAATATCTACCGCCTCTTCAGCTTGCCAGCCGAAACGGTGTGAACGAGATGCTGGGTTACCAAAATTCCCATCCATTGTTAGACATTGCATCATTTTTTCAGCAACGCGCGGATCGACAGGCGTAGTTGCTGAATAATCTAGATAAATCGGTAATTTCATTGCTCACATACTCCAAAGGACAAGACAACTTTGCCTTTAATTTTTTAATGATCCCAATGGTGCAAGCCGCTATAGGTTGGGCTTTTTCACCATTTGGTGATCGACTGCAATTTATAATCTATTTTATATTAGGCACGAACATTGATAATGGATTCTGGCGTAATGCCGTTCGGCATTGTTTTGCGCTTTTCATTATCTTGCCTATCAGCAACATCCAGAACTTCTTGGTTCTTAACCAGCTCATCTAGGCTGATGCTACTGAGAAAACTGGTGATTCTGTCACTTAGGTCACGCCATAATGCGTGAGTTAAACAACGGTCGCCATTTTGACAACCTTCTTTATTACCCTGACAACGGGTTGCATCTACGGATTCATCGACTGCAGCAATTACTTCAGCAACAAAAATTTGGTCAGCATCACGCCCAAGCAGATAACCGCCACCAGGACCGCGAACACTAGAAACTAAATCGTTTTTACGTAAACGAGAGAAGAGTTGCTCAAGATAAGAGAGGGAAATTCCCTGACGTTCAGAAATGTCAGCTAAAGGTACTGGACCTGTCTGAGAGTGTAACGCGACATCTAGCATCGCAGTTACTGCGTAACGCCCTTTGGAAGTGAGTCTCATAACATAAATACTCCGTGGTAAAATATGCAGCAATTGTGACATACCTGAGTAATTTGGTCAACTATTTACCTGACTAATTTACTCAAGTATTATGCTCACTTTACCACGGCATTAACCTCATTTTTTCGCCCATTTTTCCATTGATGTCAAAATGCCGCGAAGAATGTGCAACTCTTGGGTTTCAACATGGGCACGGGTAAATAAACGTCGCAGTTTATTCATAATTAACCCTGGATGCGCCTTGCGAATAAAGCCCGATTCATTCAATACGCTTTCAAGATGAACATAAAAACGTTCTAAATCTTCAGCCGGTGGGTATTCTACCTCATCATCGGTCGATGTTTGCGTATTTTTTTCAGCAATTGCCAAATGCGCCATGCGGATCTCGTAGCTAACTAATTGAACCGCCATTGCCAAATTCAACGAACCATATTCTGGATTCGTCGGAATATACAAATGGTAATTACATTTTTGCAATTCTTCATTGGTTAAACCGACGCGCTCACGACCAAAAACAATCGCGACGGGTGATTCTTTTGATTGTTCAACAGATTTCACTCCACATTCACGAGGCTCGACCATTGGCCAAGAAAGTGTACGAGAACGTGCGCTGGTACCAATGACTAATTTGCACCCTTCTAATGCTTCATCGAGAGATTTTACGATTTTTGCATTACCAATGACATCACTTGCTCCCGCGGATAACGCAATAGCATGGGAATCAGGTTCGACGAGTGGATTAACTAGATAGAGATTTGAAAGCCCCATAGTTTTCATTGCGCGAGCGGTTGAGCCCATATTGCCAGTGTGTGAGGTTTCAACAAGAACGATACGAATATTTTCTAGCATGGTTTATACGTTGTCATGAAAAATTAATCGCAAGAGTCTAACACAAAATTGCTTATTGTGACGAACATCTATATACTTTGCGTCTCTTGATTTTCGTTCTTTAACATCCCAGTGGAAAATACCCATGCATCCGATGCTTAACATCGCCATACGTGCTGCACGTAAGGCTGGTAATTACATAGCTAAAAACTATGAAGATCCTCAGAACGTAACAGTAACCCAAAAGGGTGCTAACGACTTCGTCACTAACGTTGACCGTGACGCTGAACAAATCATCGTTGATATTATTCGTAAATCTTACCCTGACCACACTATCATCACTGAAGAAAGTGGTGAGTTATTAGGTAAAGATGATGATATTCAATGGGTAATCGATCCACTGGATGGCACTACCAACTTCACAAAACGTTTCCCTCACTTCTCAGTTTCTATCGCTGTACGCGTAAAAGGTCGTACAGAGGTTGCTGCTGTCTATGACCCAATGCGTAACGAATTATTTACTGCGGTACGTGGTCAAGGCGCTCAAATGAACGGCTACCGTTTACGTATGGCTGAGAAGCGCGACCTTGAAGGTGCAGTTGTCGCAACTGGCTTCCCATTCAAACACAAGCAACACGCTCCTATCTACATGAACATCATGGGCAAAATGTTTGACCAATGTGCAGATTTCCGTCGCACAGGTTCAGCTGCTCTGGATTTATGTTACGTGGCGGCAGGCCGTGTGGATGCATACTTCGAAATCGGTTTAAAACCATGGGATTTCTTAGGCGGCGAACTAATCATGCGTGAAGCTGGCGGGATCATGACTGACTTCGTAGGTGGTCATAACTATTTAGCATCGGGTAACTTAGTCGCAGGTAGCCCACGCGTTGTTCGCGATATTCTAGCTGCAATGAAAGATGAATTATCTGAAGCATTAAAACGTTAATTTAACCCTCGTTAAATTTGCTAAAAAGGGCGCTAGTGAAAACTAAGCGCCCTTTTTATTATTGCGTTACGGTAACACCAGTCTAAGATTGCGCCGTCACTTTTGGTCGAATAAACAGCGCAGGAACAGCCAAGAGCGCCATCAAATAAAACACAACGCCATGTTGGTCAGGCATACGTTCATAAATATAACCGACCATAATCGTGATCACCGCAAGCCCTCCCCCAGTAGCTAATGCAGAATAAGCGCCTTGCAGCGGAATGATTTCATTTTCTTTACGCGCACTAATAAAGCGCATTGCCGCTAAGTGGCAAACAGTAAAGGTTCCGCTATGTAAGATTTGAACAATAATTAAAACTGGTAATGCGGTAAATGCCCCCATCATTCCCCAGCGGACAATCCCACAAACAGCGGATAATAAGAGTAAATTACGTGCGCTCCAACGCCGGAATAATCGATGGCTCAGCATAAAGACGATCACTTCTGCCACTACACCCAGTGACCATAAATTACCGATCACTAAATCGGAATAACCCGCTTCTTTCCAGAACAGTGAAGCAAATCCATAATACGCAGCATGGGCACCTTGCAATAACGTTACACAGATTAAAAACAACAGCACGTTTTTATCGGCAATCAGCTGTTTGAAGGAGACCTTATTTGCGCCATCTATTTTTGCCACACCCGCGGGCATAATTGCCGGTTTTAGCATCGCCCCCAATAATAGGGCGGCACAGCTGATCACCAGCGCCACCATGATAGAGGTATGTCCCCACACGCCAGCGAAATAGCCCATCGACGATGAGCCAATAATAAAGGCGATGGAGCCCCAAACACGGATTTTGCCATAATCAAAAGTAAACTGTTTTTGCCATGTTCCTGCCAGTGAATCCCCTAATGGCACCATAGGCGCAAAAAAGAGGTTAAACCCTATCATGACAAACATCAGCCACGCCCAATGGGAGCCGAACGAAAATCCAATGGAAAAAATAAGGGAAAGCGCCGCCAGTAATCGTAATGCATTGATCAGCTTGGAAGGCTCTTTGACTTGGGGGGTGATAAACATAGCACCGAGAAAACGCGCCGCAAGCCCGATACCTAACAACAGCCCTATCATTTCTGCATCTATTCCCTCACCTTGTAGCCACACTGACCAAAATGGTAAGAAAATACTGTAGGCAAAAAAGTAGGTAAAATAATCAATCGCTAGCCAACGCGTTGATGGAATAACCATCACTCCTCCCTTATTTTCATATCACCCTCTCTATGAAGGGGTTTACAACTGACAACAAAAAACCCGCTTTTACAAAGTGTAGAAGCGGGTTTATCGTGCTAATTCAGCTTACTTTATGGGCATATCGCCATTATGCATAAACTGGGTATTTTTTGCAGATAGCTAATACTTTCTGTTTAACAGCTTCAATGGTCGCTTCGTCATTGAGGTTATCCAGAATATCACACATCCAGCCAGCTAGCTCGCGTGCATCTGCTTCATTGAAGCCACGACGTGTAATTGCAGGAGAACCGATACGCACACCAGAAGTCACAAATGGGCTCTTCGGATCGTTAGGTACGCTGTTTTTGTTTACCGTAATATTTGCGCGACCCAGTGCAGCGTCAGCGTCTTTACCTGTAATATCTTTGTCAACTAAGTCAACCAAGAACAGATGGTTTTCAGTACCGCCAGATACTACTTTAAAGCCACGTTTTTGGAAAACTTCAACCATTGCTTTCGCATTTTTAGCGACTTGCTGTTGGTAAGTTTTGAACGCTGGCTCCATCGCTTCTTTCAGTGCTACCGCTTTACCTGCGATAACATGCATCAGAGGACCGCCTTGTGAACCAGGGAATACCGCAGAGTTCAGACGCTTGTACAGCTCTTCGTCGCCACCTTTAGCTAAAATCAGACCACCACGTGGACCCGCTAAAGTTTTGTGCGTTGTTGTAGTAACGACGTGAGCATGTGGAACCGGGTTAGGATAAACACCCGCCGCCACCAGACCCGCAACGTGAGCCATATCAACGAACAGGTAAGCTCCGATGCTGTCTGCGATTTCACGCATTTTAGCCCAATCAACCACACCAGAATATGCGGAGAAGCCGCCGATGATCATTTTAGGTTGATGTTTTTTCGCTTGAGTCGCGATATCGTCGTAATCGATTTTACCGCTTTCATCGATACCGTAAGGAACGATGTTATACAGTTTACCGGAGAAGTTTACTGGGGAACCGTGAGTTAAGTGGCCACCGTGTGCAAGGTTCATACCTAATACTGTGTCACCTGGTTGCAGCAGCGCCATATAGACGGCAGCGTTAGCTTGTGAACCTGAGTGTGGCTGTACGTTTGCGTAGTCAGCACCAAATAACTCTTTTGCGCGGTCGATAGCTAATTGCTCAACCACATCAACGAATTCACAACCACCATAATAACGTTTAGTTGGATAACCTTCCGCATACTTATTGGTCAGCTGAGAGCCTTGAGCCTGCATAACTCGTGGGCTGGTATAGTTTTCAGAAGCAATTAATTCAATGTGTTCTTCTTGACGTTGTACTTCTTTTTCCATTGCTTCCCACAGTTGTGGGTCGTAATCTGCAATATTCATTTCACGCTTTAACATTCGCTTCTCCTGCCTCAGCAATTCAATAAGGTAACAATCAATTCAACTTAATGACTGACAGTGTAAACTCTTTTTCGTCGTTGAGATAGCCCCTAAGAAAAAATATACGCAAACGATTGCATTAATTTTTTTGCTTTCAGATACCTTTAAACAACACAAAATATAATAGCGCACATTTCAATAATACCGAGACGAATATCTAACTTTGCTAGCTACCTCTAATTTTGCGGTGAATTCCCCCACTTTTTGATGCGTTAATTATTTACATTTCCCGCTAAATATTATAAGTTGCATACAAAATGCATGTTTATAAATTCATAATATTATGAAAATAATTCAGGAGTACCTGTATGCTTGATCAACAAACTATCGCCACAATTAAATCCACCATCCCTGCCATCGCAGCAACTGGTCCTAAATTAACCGCTCACTTTTATGACAGAATGTTTAAACAACATCCTGAACTGAAAGATATTTTCAATATGAGAAATCAAACGAATGGCGATCAGCGTGAAGCCTTATTTAACGCCATTTGCGCCTATGCCGTCCATATTGAAACCCCTGAAGCATTAATTGGTGCAGTGGAAAAAATTGCGCAAAAACATGCCAGCTTAAATATCAAACCAGAGCATTACCCGATTGTTGGGGAAAATCTGCTCGCTGCGATTGATGAGCTACTGAGCCCAGGTCAGGAAGTGTTGGACGCATGGGGAAGAGCTTATGGCGTACTGGCGGATATTTTCATTAACCGTGAAAACGCGATCTACCATGAAAATGCGGAAAAATCTGGCGGATGGGAAGGCTTACGTGAATTTAAAGTCACTAAAAAACAGCCTCAAAGTGCCGTTATCACCAGTTTTGAACTCACTCCGGTAGATGGTAAAGCTGTGGCCGATTATCGTCCAGGGCAATATATTACTGTGTACTTGAATGAAAATAGTTTTGAAAATCAAGAGATTCGCCAGTATTCACTCACTACTGCGCCAAATGGGAAAACCTACCGTATAGCGGTGAAACGTGAAGAGCAAGGTATCGTTTCAGGCTTCTTGCATCAAAATCTCAATGAAGGCGATATTGTTCGTTTAGCGCCACCTTGCGGTGACTTTTACCTTGATGTCGAACCGAAAACGCCAGTAACTTTAATTTCTGCTGGCGTCGGTTTAACACCAATGCTTAGCATGCTTAACCACCTCACTATGCACCAACATCAAGCACCTGTGAATTGGCTACATGCTGCTGAAAATGGGGATGTACACGCTTTTAATCAAGAAGTTAGCCAGTTGATGTCACAACATACCCAAGGTCATTCAGCAGTCTGGTTTAATCAGCCAGCACCACAAGATCAACAGGGTGAAGATTACCAATACCGTGGATTACTGGATTTAACGCAAGTCAAAGAGAAAGTGCTTCAGCCAAATATGCAATTCTATTTCTGCGGACCTGTTGGCTTTATGCAGCATGTTGGAAAACAGCTAATTGAAATGGGTGTTGTAGCCGATAACATTCATTATGAGTGTTTTGGTCCTCATAAAGTATTACCGTTAAATTAATTGCAGTTATTCATTATAGTGAATTGTTTTTAAAGCTTTAGTTATAAATAATTTTTAATTTTTGCGGTAACGGATTCGCATATAAATATATCATCATCCCATGTAAGATATATTTATCCCGTTACCGCATTTTTCATTCTAGCTAACTTGCTAGCCCAAAAGCTAACCCGCCAACTAAAACAAAAACTAAATCGCTTCTTCGTCCTGCTCACCCGTACGAATACGAATGACGCGAGCAACGTCATACACAAAGATTTTTCCATCACCGATTTTGCCGGTTTGCGCCGTTTGCATAATGGTTTCTACACAGCTTTCTACAATATCGTCCGGCACAACGATTTCAATTTTTACCTTTGGTAAAAAATCCACCATATATTCTGCACCGCGATACAGTTCAGTGTGACCTTTTTGGCGACCAAAACCTTTAACTTCAGTCACAGTCATACCGGTGATCCCCACTTCGGCTAACGCTTCGCGCACATCATCAAGTTTGAATGGCTTTATAATTGCATCAATTTTTTTCATTTTCAGTTCCTGTTATGACCAGTTTTTGCGGCCAAAACCTGAGGTAATCGGATAACGACGATCTTTACCGAAATTACGCATTGTGATCCGCGGTCCAACAGGAGCCTGACGGCGTTTATATTCGTTAATATCGACAAGACGCACAACTTTGCGAACAATTTCTCTATCAAATCCGAGCTTGATTAGGTCAGCCACAGATAAATCTTTTTCTACATAACCGTCTAAGATGGCATCTAACACATCGTATTGCGGTAAACTATCTTGGTCTAATTGCCCTGGAGCCAGCTCCGCTGAAGGTGGTCTATCAATCACGCGCTGCGGAATTGCCGGCGATATTGTATTACGATATTTAGCCAGTTCAAAGACTAGCGTTTTTGGCACATCTTTCAGGACATCAAAGCCCCCTGCCATATCGCCATACAACGTTGAATACCCAACTGCAGATTCACTTTTATTGCTAGTCGTCAGCACTAAACGGCGGCGCTTATTGGACATCGCCATTAAGATCACGGCGCGACAACGGGCTTGTAAATTCTCTTCCGTGGTATCCGGTTGAGTTCCTTCAAACATCGGCTGCAATTGTGCCATAAAGGCATCAAACATCGGTTCGATGGAAACAATATCAAACTCAACACCCAGTAATTCCGCCTGCTCTTTAGCATCATGAATGCTCATTTCAGAGGTGTAACGGAATGGCATCATGACCGCTTGAACGCGATCTTTACCGATAGCATCCGCCGCAATCGCCACAGTTAATCCTGAATCTATCCCGCCAGATAATCCTAAAATCGCGCCATTAAAGCCATTTTTGTTGATGTAATCGCGGGTTGCTAGAACTAATGCTTGATACACCTGCGCGATTTGAGACGCTTCAGGTTGCTTCGGCTGCTCAGTCACTAGTTTTACATCTTCAAAGGTGACTGTTGCCACTTGCTCTGCAAATTCAGCCATTTGATAGACTTGCTTGCCTTTATTTGCCAGTACTTTCGAGCCGCCATCAAACACGAGTTCGTCCTGTCCACCCACTTGGTTAAGATAAACAATCGGCAAACCGGTACGCTGAGCATGTTCCACCAGCAGGTCACTGCGAATGTGTTCTTTATTTAAATCATATGGTGAGGCATTGATGGTAAGCACTAATTCAGCCCCCGCCCCTTTCACCGCATCAATCGGCTCGTCATACCAAATATCTTCGCAAATCAATAAACCGAGCTGATAACCTTTGAATTCCACCACGCACGTTTTTTCCGCCGCCGTAAAGTAACGAGGCTCATCAAAAACGCCATAATTAGGCAGTTCTTGCTTAAAGTAACGGGCTAATAGCTTGCCTTGGTAGAAAAATGATAATGCGTTATAAATTTCATTCTCTTCGTACCACGGATGACCCACGATAATCCCGCATTGGCCGCTAGCTTGCTGTAAACGTTTTAATTGTGCGGTGCACCGCTCTTCAAAATCGTGGCGGAAGAGTAAATCTTCAGGGGAGTACCCTGTTAGAGCCAACTCAGAAAACATGACGATATCAGTATGTTCAGCCTGTTCTTCAACAGTTTGCAACATACGATCGCAGTTGCCTTCGATGTCGCCAACCAGCCAGTTAAGTTGTGCCAGTGAGATATTAAGCTTACGGCTCATAACGTGTTTGTTCTCCCTTAATCCTTTAGGCTATAAAGGTTTTATTCTTTAAAATCATTCGCTTCTAAATCGTGACGCCCAAGTAATTTATAAAACTCGGTACGGTTGCGTCCCGCCATGCGCGCAGCTTGGGTCACGTTGCCTTTGGTCATCTGCAATAGCTTACGCAGATAATTTAATTCGAATTGGTTACGCGCCTCAACAAAAGTCGGTAGCGCCGTATTTTCTCCTTCCAGCGCTTGGCTAACGAGAGCTTCGCTGATCACTGGAGAGGTCGTCAATGCGACACACTGCTCAATCACGTTCACTAACTGACGCACGTTTCCGGGCCAGCTTGCGGTCATCAAGCACTTCATCGCATCACTCGAAAAACTACGAACAAATGGTTTATGGCGGCTCGCAGCTTCACGTAATAAATGATTAGCTAATAATGGGATATCTTCCGCGCGTTCATTCAATGCAGGGATCCGCAGGTTCACTACATTCAAGCGATAATAGAGATCCTCACGGAACTCGTTTTTTTCCATCGCTTTCGGTAGGTTACGGTGGGTCGCAGAAATAATGCGGACATCAATATCTAAATCGCGGTTGCTACCTAGCGGGCGAACCTTACGTTCTTGCAAAACACGCAGTAATTTGACTTGCAGCGGCATTGGCATATCACCAATTTCGTCTAAAAAGAGCGTTCCACCGCTGGCAGCAAAAAATAGCCCTTCACGGCTACTGACTGCACCGGTAAACGCACCTTTAGCATGCCCAAACAGTTCAGACTCAAGTAATTGTTCAGGTAATGCGCCACAGTTAATTGCGATAAACGGTTTATGAGCACGTGGGCTCACTTTATGAATCGCTTGCGCTAATACTTCTTTACCCGTACCACTTTGCCCATTAATCAGCACGCTCACATCCGATTGAGCCACCATATGAGCCTGTTCAAGCAAACGGATCATTAGCGGGCTACGCGTGACAATGCCAGCGCTCCACTCTTCATCACTAATCGGTGTGGAGGATAATGCTAATGCTTCATCAATGGCTTTATAAAGCGCGTCTTTATCAACGGGTTTGGTTAAGAAACTAAATACCCCGCGCTGCGTTGCCGCAACCGCATCAGGAATCGAACCATGAGCAGTGAGAATAATCACCGGAAGATTAGGATGGGCTTTTTGCACTTCATCAAACAGCGCCATGCCATCCATTTCATCCATTCGTAAATCACTAATCACGAGATCGATTTTTTCTTTCTGGAGTAATTTTAGTGCTTCAGGTCCACTTTCCGCTGTAGAGACTTTAAAACCTTCACTACTCAAACGCATACCAAGCAGTTTTAGCAGGCTAGGGTCATCATCCACCAAAAGTAAGTTAGCTGACTTACGACCGGTCATTGTGCTTTATTCTCCGAGGAATTCTGTTCGGCTGAAGCTGGCTTCGTTTCTGTTGGCGCAGCAACAGCGGCTTCATCTTCTTTTTCAACTTCATTCGCATTTTTCTTGCGAGAAGAGAGCTGGCGCTCAATATCCGTTAAGTTTTCTAACTTGCGGGAAGTATTATTAAGCTCAAAACGCAACTTGGCATTATCTTCTTTTAGGCGGTCAAGCTTTGCATCCATCTCTTGCTGCATACGTTTATAACGTGCATTCGCATCTGCAAGGTTGATCGCTTGAACCTGCTGTTCGCGCCACAATTGCAATAATGGGCGAATTGGCGTTGG
This sequence comes from Providencia sp. JUb39, assembly GCF_012272845.1. NCBI lineage: Bacteria > Pseudomonadati > Pseudomonadota > Gammaproteobacteria > Enterobacterales > Morganellaceae > Providencia > Providencia sp. JUb39. The sequence goes on from NZ_JAAWXD020000001.1 coordinate 2,748,425, forward strand.
GAAGCTCAAACTATAGGTGTTGATGCTATCGAGCATTTGGCGACGTTCAGCGATTGTAGGCTCCGCTGAACCTAATAGAATGTTTTTAGTAAATGAAGTAGACCAATCATTCACTTCAATCTTTTTCGCTTCAGCACGCGCTTTGTCAGCATCCATTCTGTCCACACAGCCCATCATGCGTAACCAATAGAGGGCATTTTCCTGTGAGACAGGCTCTTGATTTTCCCAAATTGATTCGCAAGAAGCATAACGGTAATCCGTGGTTTTCACTTCTGGGATAACAACTTTAGCTAGAGTTTCTAATGGTGATTGACCGTTCTTCGCCACACACCCTGTTAAAATGAGCGAGAATAGAATTATTCCCAAAGGAGTACCAACGCGGGAAGACTTAATACTTGTCCCACGGCGAATTGAGATTGTTTTTGTCTTCGACAGTACTGCATTACACAATACCACCAAGAAATCTGTAGACCTGTTTTGCATTATTATTCGTTCTCTGCGGTTAAAGGCAGTTCAATTCGGAAGCAAACATCCGCTGATTTATGTGGCACTAATGATAATTCACCACCCATCTGCTTAATACAATCTTGCGCGATGCTAAGCCCTAACCCACTTCCTTTGACGGCGCCTTTTCTTTGGAGGCTGCCTTGATAGAAAGGTTCAAAAATCATATTTTGCTCAGACTCAGGGATAGGCGTGCCCGTATTGGCAACCTCAATGAGTAATTTATTCCCTGTTCTGCGACTTGAGATCCAAATATTACCTGATTCGCCACCATAGTGCACCGCATTGGAGTAGATATTATCAATAACCCTTCCGAGTAAGGTCGGTTCTGCAAGGCAACTATCCACTTTTAAGCGAATATCAGTGGTAATATCTTTCGCTCTTGCGGGTAAATTATGTGCATTAACAATATCTTCAATAAGCTTTTTCAAATCGACTTGCTGGGCAACGGGCGGCTCATCGACTAATTTCCGATTATAGTCAAGAAGCTGTTCAATAAGTTGCTGAAGATGCTTACTGCTCTGATCAAGAATATCAACCACCTCTTTTTGCGAGCTAGTTAACGGGCCTGCAACCTCATCTGCCAATAATTCCGTTCCTTCTCGCATACTGGCTAATGGCGTTTTCAGCTCATGGGAAATATGACGTAAAAACTCATGGCGCTGGGATTCTAACCAAGCCAACCGCTCACTTAACCATATAATTCGCTGAGCAATGATCCTCAGCTCTCTTGGGCCTTTAAAGCGGTCAGTATCATTTTCCAGAGTCAGTCCCGTTCCTAAACGATTAATCATACGCTCAATGATTTTAACCGGACCGATAATCATACGAGTAAATAAGGTCACCAACAGCGCGCTCAGCAAGAAGAGGATCAGTGTTTGCCAACCAAATAATTGTCCTTTATTGGCAATGGCTTTTTGAAGCTGTTCACCGCGGCTAAAAATCACCTCTCGAGTTTGCTGAACGACAGCCGTATTTTGCGCGGAGAATTGCTCTAACACTTTGGTCGTGGCTTCCATCGGCTCATTATTTTCACAACTAATCGCTTTTAGCTTTTGCAGCCCAGTAAAGAGCCCCAGCACTTCAGGAGTCTCTGGCAAAATAGTTTTTTGACGTTCCAGCATCTGTTCATAATCAGCAAACTGCTTTTGATACTGCGTCTGTAAGGCTTTATCTTGCAATACACAATACTGGCGATAACTGCGCTCCATTTCCAGTGCGAGGCTACTCATCGCTTCACTGCGTCGAGCATCAAGCAGGGTAGTTTTATTGATATCTGCCGCTTGGTTGCTCAATTGTTCTAGACTTTGATAAGCCTGATAAGCCAATACCAATAATGGCAAAAGGACTAACCAAAAGGCCATCACTACTAGCTGCCGCAATGAGCGCGGAAAAAGGCGCAATTTACTCAACGCATTCATCTCTTACCTATTTATATGTAATTCAATGGTAGCAGAACTCCCGTTAATCCGAAAAGTGCTGTTTACATTGATGATAGATAAACCAATAGACAGATAGATAGCAATGAACATGCCAAGAAAGTGAATTAAACGTGAATGATTTCAGATAAATAGATTAAATATACTATGATTGAATGGAAGGATTAATTCGATAGAAAGGATAAACTTGATAGAAAGGAATATTGATGCCCCATAAATGGGAAGGCGGAGGGAAGAATTGCTTCTCACCTCCGCCAGCGATACTCGGCATTACGCTTGAATGTCGATTTTTTTCATATGATTATGTCTTTCATTAAAGATAATCATATAGGTGGTGCCTCACTCCACGTGTCGCCCTGTGTTTGATAAAGCTCGAAAGCGAATATCGATGATTTGGACGGTAGGCACCTTACTTTGGCATCATTCGGGTTTTATGTGGTATGTTCCCATTTGCTAGGTTTCCCCAAGCTTGGACCTACATAAGCAATTGAATGAGCAACTGATAGATATTATGCACAACCCGTGCCAACTTTTCAATGAAATTTTTATCTGACTGATTTTTATATAAATTTATTTTCTTACTTGTTCATATCATTTTTGAATTGATATGAGTGATAAAAAATACCACTAACTCACCATGAATCTGTCTCCAATTTAAGACAGTGAATTCCATCATTTTTAAATCACTTGTTTATCAATAAGATAAATGTCTCCTTTTGGAGACACTAGCAAACCCTATTTGTCGCGAATAGTAGACACTCCAGAAAATTTACCTATCTTCTATTATTTATATTCTCTTTAAATCTATCTATTTAACGTTGAATGGCCGGTATATATCGATTCTTGAAGCCCAAATAAAATATTGCCATCCTATTTATTATCGCTATGATCCTGCGCGTTTCATTTCTGATGTACGTCAGAATTTTATGTTATTCCGCTAGCTTATCCATCCCTATATTGATATAAGACTGGCAAATGGTCTCCTACTTACTATTGACATTACAATGATAAAAATAGCCCTTATTGATGACCATATTGTTGTTCGCTCCGGTTTTGCTCAATTACTAACGTTAGAACCTGACATTAGTATTGTGGGGCAATATGCGAGTGCGCAAGAAGCATGGCCACACCTAATTAGCCTCGATATTGACGTGGCAATTATGGATATTTCAATGCCTGATGAGAGCGGTTTACAACTGCTAACCCGTTTACGTAAAAAAAAGCCCGACTTTCGTACTATTATTTTAAGCATCTATGACACCCCTGCTTTCGTACAAAGTGCGCTCGATGCAGGCGCCAGCGCCTATCTCACCAAATGCTGTGGACCTGAAGAATTAGTCCAGGCGGTACGTTCTGTTTACCAAGGTGGATGCTACCTGTGTGCTGATGCAATGCGAGCCTTACGCCAAACGCCGCAGCAAAAACAAGGCGTTCAAGAGCTCACTAACCGTGAGCGCGAAGTCTTTGATTTACTGGTCGCAGGTCTCAGTGTGAAAGTCATTGCGGAACAATTAAACCTCAGCCATAAAACAGTGCATGTACATCGCGCGAATGTTCTCGGAAAATTGCAATGCGAAAACACCATTGATTTAGTGCACTACGCCTTAGAACACAACATTATTTCTCGATAGACAGACTTTCTTTCCAGTAAGGTAACGCCCTCACAAGGTAAATAGTAATGAACAAAGCGGCTCGTTTAGGATTACAGTCTCTATTCCTATTATTTACCTACTCACTGATTTGGGTGGGATTATGGATCATCGGCTTTTATCTTAGCCAAAATAGCTTCCAAGCCACCCTATTTCTACCGCAAGCCTTACGCCTCACCTTGATGATCTTATTATGGCGACGCTACTGGCCAACCGTTTTACTCGCTGAAGGCCTCCTGACCTACTGGCTTGCAGAAGAACAATTACTCACTCAACCTATCTTGCTGTTATCCCCAATATTGAGCCTGCTGGTTGCGATGGTTATCCAAAATATTTGGTGGCGATATACACTTTATTGGCAACGACTTATTTTGTTATTGGCAGGCGTCGCCGCCAACAGCATACTCAATGCCTTGCTGTTTGGGCTGTTATCTCAATATTCCATTAGCCAATTATTCTTAACGACATTTACAGGCGGAATTCTCCTCTCCCCCTTTGTTTATCTTATCTATGAATACTTGCACGAGCAGCACTATCATATGCTGCTTGACTACGGAACCACGGATAAGCAATTACGTACTTCATTGATTATTTGGTGTTTTCTCTTCTGCCTCGTCGGCTTAAGTGCCCAAATTTTCTTTGCCCCAGAAATTGAGCAACTGATTGTTTTATTAGTTTTTATTCCCAACATTTTCATGGCATATCGTTATGGTTGGCAAGGCGGCGTGTTATCCGCATTACTTGGAAGCTTAATCATCACCTTTGCAAGACAGTTCCAAGGCGCCTTTGATGATCTCCAAGAGCTACAACTCTTTTTAAGCTCTCAAGCCCTGATCGGCATCGGGTTAGGTATTGCTATCAGCCGCCAAAAGCAACTCTCAAGTAACTTACAACGCTACCGCCAGCGATTAGAAGAAGAGCTTCACGCCCGTCGAGACTTGATGCGCCAACTCGTGCACACCGAAGAAGATGTGAAGAAAGATATCGCCCGTGAGCTTCATGATGAAATTGGACAAAACATTACCGCGATCCAAATCCAATCAATGCTGGTGAAGAAAACAGCTGCTAACGATTTAAGCTATAACGCTGCTAGCCAAATCAACGAATTGGCACTACAGATCCACCAAGCCACCCGCCATCTGTTGCGCCAATTACGCCCGCCCGTGCTCGATGAAATGTCCCTCGAAAACGCACTCACCCATTTAATCGGTGAATTTGCTTTCAAAGAAAACAATATTCAATGTGACTTTCATTACGGATTAACTGAAACTCCAGCCAATGAAACGGTGTTATTCACCCTTTACCGTTTGGTTCAAGAGCTACTGAACAATATCAGTAAGCACGCCAAAGCCACAAAAATCCACATCTCACTAAATCAACAAGGTGACTCGATACAGCTAATTGTTGATGATAATGGTGTGGGCATTCCTTTTAGCAAACGCACATCAGGCTTTGGTTTGCGTGGAATTGAGGAGCGAGTCAGAGCCTTAGGTGGCGACTGGACGCTAACAACCCAAAGTGGTACCAAAATAATTGTTAACTTGCCCACATTTTGAAATGAAATAGTGAAAAACTAGGAATAATTCTTAGCCTCCTAATACCTTATCTCATCCTTTTATTTAAAAACTTCATTACATTCTGCCAAACGGGAGAAACACAATCATGACGGGTACAAGCAAACTGGATCTGGATAACAATTACCGTTTCTGGCGTCGCCGCCTGATGTTTTCCATGATCATCGGTTATGCCGCTTTTTACCTTACCCGTAAAAGCTTTAATTTTGTGATGCCCGTTATGCAGGCGGAACTGTTTTTAGACAAAAGTGATATTGGTTGGATCGCCTCAGCATTTTACCTTGCGTATGGTCTATCCAAGTTTATATCCGGTATTTTCCATGACATTACAGGCTACCGCTGGTTTATGGGGGTTGGTCTCGTAATGACAGGGATCCTCAATATCATTTTTGCCTACTGTTTATCGTTCCCTGCACTGTTAGTTGTTTGGACATTAAACGGATTTTTCCAAGGCTGGGGTTGGCCGCCCTGTGCTCGCATTCTCACTCATTGGTACTCACGTAATGAACGGGGCTTTTGGTGGGGACTGTGGAATATCTCCATCAATCTTGGGGGAATGGCACTACCACTGTTAACGGCACTGTTGGCGACCCATTACAGTTGGCAAATGGCGCTGATCGTTCCTGGAATTATTGGGGTTATTTTAGGATTATGGCTATGTCGCCAGCTTCGAGGTACACCCAAAGAAGAACATTTACCCACTGTGGGGCAATGGCGACATGATGCATTAGAGTTACGCCAAGAGCAGCTTTCTCCCCCGCAATCCATGTGGGTGATTTTAAAACAAACTATTGTGTTTAACCCAATGATTTGGCTGCTCGGTTTTACCTACATTTTGGTTTATCTCATCCGTATTGGGATAAACGATTGGGGAAATTTATGGCTAACCGAAACACACGGAAGCAATTTATTAAGCGCCAATGCCACGTTAGCTCTGTTTGAATTAGGTGGTTTATTAGGCGCTCTGTGCGCGGGTTGGGGTTCCGACCTCCTGTTTCGAGGACAACGCGCACCGATGATTTTGCTGTTTTCCTTAGGCCTATTCGTTTCTGTGAATGCCCTATGGTTAATACCAATTCATCACTACGGGCTATTAGCTGCATGCTTCTTAGCCAACGGTTTCTTTGTATTTGGACCACAGATGTTAGTCGGTCTAGCTGCTACAGAATATTGTCATAAAAAGGCAGCTGGAACGGTAACTGGTTATCTTGGATTGTACGCTTATCTAGGGGCTGCAATCGCAGGATGGCCGCTCTCTCAAGTGATTGCCAATTATGGTTGGTCAGGGATGTTTACCTTACTCGCCAGTGCAGCTGCTTTGATGGGGCTACTACTGATGCCTCTTTTAATTGCCAATGTCAGTAAAAGAGAGCATTTAGCCGGTGCAGTTTCACCGACACATAATAATAGTTAATCCGAAAACGTGAATAAAGGACTGACAATGAAACTTAAGACTCTCTCTACACTTGTTGCAGCAGGTTTATCCCTTGCCGCTATTACGACCACTGCAAATGCAGCTGGCCGTTTAGTGGTTTACTGTAGTGCCACCAACGCGATGTGTGAAGCGGAAACGCAAGCATTCGCCAAGAAATACGACGTTAAAACCACGTTCGTTCGCAACGGTTCAGGCAGTACTTTAGCAAAAATCGAAGCTGAAAAACGTAACCCACAAGCAGACGTCTGGTATGGCGGAACCTTAGATCCACATTCACAAGCAGGTGAAATGGATCTGCTAGAGCCGTACAAATCCCCTAACCTGTCTCAAATCATGCCGCAATTCCAAGATCCAGCTAAACGCAAAGGCAACTACTCTTCTGCGGTTTATATCGGTATCTTAGGTTTTGGTGTGAATAAAGATCGTTTAAAAGAGAAAGGCTTACCAATTCCTACTTGCTGGAAAGATCTGACTAAGCCTGAATATAAAGGCGAAATTCAAATTGCAGATCCACAAAGTTCAGGTACTGCTTACACTGCATTGGCAACCTTTGACCAACTTTGGGGTAACGAGCAAGCTTTTGATTACCTGAAAAAACTGAACTCTAACATCTCCCAATACACCAAATCAGGTATTGCCCCAGCACGTAACGCGGCTCGCGGCGAATCTGCTATCGGTATCGGCTTCCTGCATGACTACTCTTTAGAAGTTGAAAATGGTGCACCATTGGAGTTAATCACGCCATGTGAAGGGACAGGCTATGAAATCGGCGGGATCAGTATTCTGAAAAACGCACGTAACATGGACAACGCAAAACTGTTCGTAGATTTCGTTCTGTCTAAAGAAGCCCAAGAACTGAGCTGGAAACAAGGCCAGTCTTACCAAATTCTGACCAACACCACCGCAGAGTCTTCTCCACTGTCTCTGAAACTCAAAGACTTAAATTTAATCAACTACGATATGGATAAATACGGCGATGCTGAAGTCCGTAAGAATCTGATCAACAAGTGGGTTACTGAAGTTAAAATGAGTAAATAAGATGTTGGGTGCGGCGCCTGTCGCCGCACTTTACCTGATTGACTCACGTATGATTCGCGAACTTCGCGATTTAGTGTATTAGCTACTTACTATAAAAAATGATGCCAAATAAAAGAGTGTCTGCGCTACGCAGACAGCTCCAGTCTGGCTCACTCATTAGAACGATAATATTAATTAAGTTTAAAATTATTTTCGTTATAAATCATAATATTAAATTAATGATTAACTCAATAATAATAAACTTAGGGGAAAAACAATGCCTCAGACCTTAACCCTAACAGCCTCGAAGAAAAAGGACGGTATCTTCCTTTGGATTCTGATAGCTTGGCTGGGCTTCGCTCTGCTACCCTCATGGAGCCTCGACTACGGCTTATTCGACTCAACGCAAGATGAGATCTTAGCTGCCTATGGCTGGAGCAGTGTCAATATTAGTTGGCTATGGTATTTATTGCCTTCTATTTTACTGTTAAGACCAATCACGCCAGCCGATCGTAATCAAAAATCCCGTCACTATTTTGATATCGCGGTTGCCGCCATCACGGCAATTCTCGTGATTATTACTGCTTATTTAGAGGGTAAGGGATTAGGCTATTCCGCCATCACCTTATTTATCGCCCTTGGTATGATAATGACCCACGCCTTGACTCGTTTAGAGTGGCTGGGTGGCGACCAATTTGTTATTGGCTCCCTTATCACCGTCGTCGCACTGATTGCACTATTTATCATCTTTCCCAGTGTGGCAATTTTTATTCCAATGTTTACTGATGGGAACGGAGATTTTGCACCATTTGCATTTGTGGCTATTTTAACCCAGTCACATATTGTTCAGGTCATCATCAACTCCATATTCCTCTCATTAGCCGTGGGTGTTGGATGTACCTTCTTTGGTTTAATCCTGGCAATTTACACCACCCGAATTGCTAAGCGTTCCGCGATTATTGGTCGCGTATTCTCGATTTTACCGATTGTGACCCCGCCGTTTGTTGTCGGTTTAGGCGTCACCTTAATGATGGGTCGCTCAGGCTATATTACTGAGTTTTTAGCTACCTATATGGGGCTAGAAAATACTAACTGGTTATACGGCTTTACCGGTATTTGGTTAGCACAAGTTCTCGCGTTCACCCCGATGTCCTTTATGATCCTTGATGGTGCGATTAAAACTATCCATCCATCATTGGAAGAAGCGTCATACACCTTGCGCGCTAACCGCTACCAGACATTCTTCAACGTGTTTATGCCACTGTTGAAACCGGCACTGGCGAACGCCTTTTTAATCGTGATTGTGCAATCCCTTGCCGACTTCAGTAACCCATTAGTATTAGGGGGTAACTTCGACGTTCTGGCGACACAAATCTATTTCTATATCACCGGTTCCCAGCTTGATTACCAAGCGGCCAGTACGTTAGGCGCTTCCTTACTTGTCTTCTCATTGCTGGTTTTCTGCGTGCAATACATGTGGATTGGTAAACGTTCTTACGTCACCGTTTCCGGTAAGTCTTACCGTGGCGATGTTCAACCGCTGCCAGTTTCTCTTGTTGCAACGGTGACAACAATTCTCGGTATTTGGGTCGCGTTTAACGTCTTACTGTACGGCAGCATCTTCTACGGAAGCTTCACGGTGAACTGGGGTGTGGACTACACCTTAACACTGGACAACTTTATCAAACTGTTTGGTCAAGGTTTTGATGATGGTGCATGGCCGTCACTGTTAGACACCCTGTTATATGCGGGTATCGCTGCGCCAATCACCGCGATTTTAGGTCTGCTTATCGCGTATATAGTGGTTCGCCAAGATTTCCGTGGAAAGAAAACCATCGAATTTTCCACCATGTTGTGCTTTGCCGTACCGGGTACTGTGGCTGGGGTTTCTTACATCCTCGCCTTTAACGATACACCGTTCTATTTAACGGGTACCGCGGCGATTGTGATTATCTCCATGACCATGCGTAACGTACCAGTCGGTATTCGTGCTGGTATCGCAGGATTGGGGCAAATTGACAAATCGTTAGATGAGGCTTCCCTCAGCTTACGTGCAGGTTCAATGCGGACAATTTTCCATATCCTGCTGCCATTATTACGCCCTGCGATTTTATCTGCGCTGATCTACAGCTTTGTCCGTGCGATCACCACCGTAAGCGCTATTGTATTCTTGGTAACACCAGACACCCGCGTTGCGACAGCGTATATCTTGAACCGTGTTGAAGATGGTGAATACGGTGTGGCGATTGCTTACGGTTCTATTCTGATCGTGGTCATGCTCGCGATTATCTTCTTATTTGACTATTTAATTGGCGAAGCCCGTGTTTCACGTTCCAAAGCCAAAAATGCACAGTAATCATGGAGTCACTGACATGACACAGAAAAGTTTCGTTGAATTAAAAAATATAACTAAGCGCTTTGGCGACAATACGGTCATTGACGATTTAAGCCTTTCCATCCCACAAGGGAGCATGGTCACCCTATTAGGACCATCTGGCTGCGGTAAAACCACCGTACTGCGCTTAGTCGCTGGTTTAGAAAAGCCTACTGAAGGGCGTATGTTTATCGATGGCGAAGATGTCACCGACCGCTCTATTCAACAGCGCGATATTTGTATGGTCTTCCAATCCTATGCCCTCTTCCCGCATATGTCGTTAGGGGATAACGTGGGATATGGATTGAAAATGCTTGGCTTGCCGAAGGCTGAAATAAAAAAACGTGTAGAAGAAGCGCTGGAGCTGGTGGACTTAGCGGGCTTTGCAGACCGTTTCGTTGACCAAATTTCCGGTGGACAGCAGCAGCGTGTTGCATTAGCACGTGCCTTGATTTTAAAACCAAAGGTACTGTTATTTGATGAGCCATTAAGTAACTTGGATGCTAACTTACGCCGTAGCATGCGTGAAAAAATCCGTGAACTGCAACAGCAATTTAATATTACCTCACTGTACGTGACCCACGACCAGAGTGAAGCTTTTGCGGTTTCGGATATGGTTCTGGTAATGAACAAAGGTAAAATCATGCAGTTAGGTTCACCTCAAGAACTGTACCGCCAACCTGCTTCCAAGTTTATGGCGAGCTTTATGGGTGATGCGAACATTTTCCCTGCTACACTCAGCAGCGATTCCGTGGATATCTTTAATTACCGTTTACCGCGCCCTGCGCTGTTTGCAACAGATAAAACTCAAGTCACTGTCGGTGTTCGCCCTGAAGCCATCACATTAAGCAAACAAGGTGAAGATAGCCAACGCTGTACTATCACTCATGTGGCTTATATGGGACAGCAATATGAGGTCACGGTAGATTGGCACGGCCAATCAATGCTATTACAGATCAATGCGACTCAATTGCAACCGTCTGTGGGTGAAGATCTTTACCTGCAAATCCACCCATACGGGATGTTTATTTTAGAGTAAAGATTTTCTATTTTAGACGCAGCTTAACCGCCCGATTGGGCGGTTTTTTTATGGATAACAGATAAAAAAACACCCTATAAATCAGGAGATCTATAGGGTGTTTAGTTTTTAGCGCTAAATTAAAACAGACGTTTTAATCTCAGCCTAATTGTTTACGTGCATTACGGAAAATGCGCATCCATGGGCTATCTTCACCCCAGTTTTCTGGGTGCCAAGAGTTGCTTACCGTACGGAATACACGCTCAGGGTGCGGCATCATAATCGTCGCGCGACCGTCCGTTGATGTCACTGCCGTAATCCCATTCACAGAACCATTCGGGTTCGCTGGGTATTGCTCAGTCACTTGACCGTAATTATTCACAAAACGCATTGCCACCAGCGCGTTATTTTCTAACTGCGTTAAATGAGCTGGCGCACGAGTTTCTACTTGGCCTTCACCGTGAGAAACCGCAATCGGCATACGTGATCCCGCCATATCTTGCAGCAGTAATGATGGGCTATTTGCAATTTCAACTAAGCTGAAGCGTGCTTCAAAACGCTCTGAACGGTTACGTACAAAACGTGGCCAATATTCAGCGCCAGGGATCAGGTCATGCAAGTTAGACATCATCTGACAACCATTACATACACCTAATGATAAGGTGTCTGGACGATTGAAGAAGGTAGCAAACTCATCACGAACACGGTTATTGAACAGAATGGACTTCGCCCAACCTTCACCAGCGCCTAATACGTCACCGTATGAGAAACCACCGCATGCCACTAATGCTTTGAACTGCTCCAGAGACAAGTTGCCCGCCAGTAAATCACTCATGTGAACGTCGATAGCATCAAAGCCTGCACGATCCCATGCCGCTGCCATTTCAACGTGGGAGTTAACCCCTTGCTCACGCAGTACTGCCACTTTAGGGCGAACACCCGATGCGATATACGGAGCAGCAATATCCTCTGCGATATCGTAAGTCAGCTTCACATTCAGACCTGGGTCTTGATTGTCTTTCTTCGCGTCATGCTCTTGATCTGCGCACTCTTCGTTATCACGTAAGCGCTGCATCTGCCATGTAGTTTCAGCCCAGCACTCACGTAGAGCACTACGAGAACCATTGTAAACGACAGTATCACGGCTATTAATAATCACCGCATCGTCATGAGTTGCAGAACCAAGATAGTGAACACAACCTGCCAAGCCAGCATCGGCAAAACACTGCTCTACATATTGGCGATCGGCGCCTTGGATTTGGATCACTGCGCCCAGCTCTTCATTAAACAGTGCCGCTAAGGTGTCTTCATCAAATGAACTGATATCCACGTTAATACCGCAATGACCCGCAAATGCCATTTCCACTAACGTGACAAACAGCCCGCCATCAGAACGGTCATGGTAAGCCAGTAGTTTTTGCTCAGATAACAGTTTTTGGATGGTATTAAAGAAGCCTAACAACAGCGCTGGGTCACGAACATCTGGCGCTTTATTACCTAATTGACGGTAAACTTGCGCCAATGCAGTGCCACCAAGCGCATTGTGACCTTGACCAAGGTCGATTAATAACAAGCCGTTATCTACCGTGGTTTTCAGCTCTGGCGTCACCGTTAGACGAACATCTTCAACGCGACCAAATGCACTAATAATCAATGATAATGGTGACGTCATTTCACGCTCTTCACCATTTTGCTGCCAGCGAGTCTTCATTGACATTGAGTCTTTACCCACTGGGATTGTCAGACCTAATGCCGGACACAACTCTTCACCGACTGCTTTAACTGCTTCGTACAAACCTGCGTCTTCCCCAGGGTGACCCGCTGCAGACATCCAGTTAGCAGATAGCTTCACGCGCTTAAGGTCTTGTACATAAGAGCATGCTAAGTTAGTTAGTGCTTCACCCACTGCCATACGCGCAGAAGCGGCAAAATCCAATAGTGCCACAGGCGTTCTTTCGCCAATAGACATTGATTCACCATAATAGCTATCCAAACTTGCGGTTGTCACCGCGCAGTCAGCGACTGGGATTTGCCATGGACCAACCATTTGGTCTCGAGCAACCATACCCGTTACAGTACGGTCACCAATAGTGATTAAGAACGTTTTCTCGGCAACAGCAGGTAAATGCAGAACACGCTTAACAGCTTCAGTTAAATCGATAGCGGTTCTATCCAGTGATTCAGGCTCAGCTTTCAGGGTCGTCACATCACGCAGCATTTTCGGCGTTTTGCCAAGTAGCACATCCAGTGGCATATCGATTGGTTGGTTATCAAAATGCTCATCATTAAGGGTTAAATGACGCTCTTCCGTTGCTTCACCGATCACAGCAAACGGCGCGCGTTCACGCTCACAAATTTCAGTGAATAATGCCAGTTGTTCTGGAGCAACCGCCATCACATAGCGCTCTTGGGATTCGTTACACCACACTTCCAGTGGGCTCATTCCTGGTTCATCATTAAGAATTTTACGCAGTTCAAAACGACCGCCACGACCGCCATCGCTCACCAGTTCAGGCATTGCGTTGGATAATCCCCCCGCACCAACATCATGGATAAACAGAATTGGGTTTTTATCACCTAGCTGCCAGCATTTGTCGATCACTTCTTGGCAACGACGCTCCATTTCGGCGTTATCACGTTGAACAGAAGCAAAATCAAGATCCGCCGCAGATTGACCGGATGTCATGGATGATGCAGCCCCGCCCCCTAAACCGATATTCATCGAAGGGCCACCCAAAACGATGAGCTTAGCGCCAACGGTAATTTCACCTTTTTGAACGTGATCCGCACGGATGTTACCAATACCGCCCGCTAACATAATTGGCTTATGGTAACCACGTAATTCTTCACCATTGTGGCTATTCACTTTCTCTTCATAGGTACGGAAATAACCTAATAATGCGGGACGCCCAAATTCGTTGTTAAATGCCGCCCCGCCTAAAGGACCTTCCGTCATAATATCGAGTGCGGTCACAATACGTTCAGGCTTGCCGAAATCTTCTTCCCAAGGTTGTTCAAAACCCGGAATACGTAAGTTTGAAACGGAGAAGCCCACTAAACCTGCTTTTGGTTTTGCACCGCGACCTGTTGCGCCTTCATCTCGAATTTCACCACCAGAACCAGTTGCAGCCCCCGGCCATGGAGAGATTGCCGTTGGGTGGTTGTGGGTTTCCACTTTCATCAAAATATGTGCATCTTCTTGATGGTAACGATAAGTACGTCCATCTGGCTCAGGGAAGAAACGACCTACAGAGGAACCTTCCATTACTGCCGCATTATCTTTATAAGCAGACAAGACGTGATCTGGCGTTTTTTCAAAGGTATTTTTGATCATTTTAAACAGGGATTTTGGCTGTGTTTCCCCGTCAATAATCCAATCCGCATTGAAAATTTTATGGCGGCAATGTTCTGAGTTTGCTTGTGCAAACATATATAGCTCAACATCCGTTGGGTTACGTTTTAACCCTGTGAATGCCTCTAATAGATAATCAATTTCATCGTCAGCTAACGCTAAGCCCATCTCTTTGTTCGCTGTGTCTAGTGCTTGGCGTCCGCCAGCGATGATATCAATCACTTTCATTGGGGCAGGCTGTTGCTGAATAAATAGTGCCTCAGCTTGTTCAAAAGAGGCAAAGACCGTTTCCATCATTCGGTCATGTAACAGGCTGATAACCAAATCCCACTGCTCGCTTGTCAGTGAATCGGCTTGAATATAGTAGGCAACGCCGCGTTCAATACGTTTAACCTGTGTTAGGCCACAGTTATGTGCGATATCCGTTGCTTTAGAAGACCAAGGAGAGATAGTTCCTGGGCGTGGGGTGACTAAAATCAGTTTTCCAAATGGCTCATGCTCTGCCAGAGAAGGACCATATTTTAATAAACTACTCAGTTTACCTTGCTCACTGCCACTTAATGGGGCTGATAGCTCAGCAAAATGCATATATTCAGCATAGATATCCGTTACTGGGAGCTGTTTTTCAGCAAACAGCGCCAAAAGGCGGGTAATACGAAATGCTGATAGTGCCGGTGAGCCACGCAAAATTTCCATAGTCTTAAATTCTCTCTTTTAAACGCCAGCCCTGATCACGAAAGCAGGGAAACCGGAGTCCATTATAGAGCAATGTTCATCAATACGAAACCGTTTGCGTGACTAAAAATAGAGCGATTAGTTAAATATTAATATGTGCTAAATACGATAATATTAGTTGCACCGATCATCATTGTTAGAGCAAAATACGAAACCACTGGATTTATAACCATGATTAAACAGTTTTTATTAAGCGCACAACACCAGCTCCTGCACGAGAAATAATTATTTGAATAACCTAAAAGTTAACTATTTTATTATCGTGGTCATCGCTTTACTTGCCACCATGATCATTGGCTTCAATGTCCGATGGTCTAATACGCAAAACACCCAAGTCGACAAAATTATCTCTCGGGGTGAGTTACGTATTAGCGCAGTAAGTTCACCACTCATTTATATTGATGAGCAGCGTCAGCTACGTGGCTTTGACTACGAGCTTGCTCAAGGCTTTGCCACGTACCTAGGTATTAAACTCAAAATTATTATTCGCCCGACTATTGAACAGATTTTCGAAGATCTCGATAACGACGATGCCGACATCGCTGTGGCGGGGCTGCTGTATAATAAAGACCGTTTGGAGACAATGAAAACGGGTCCAAGCTATTTGAGTGTTACTCAGCAATTGGTTTACCGTAAAGGCACTACGCGCCCAAAAACCTTTAATGACCTGAAAGGGAAATTAATGGTTATCGCGGGGAGCACTCATGCAAGCACGTTAAAAGCACTCTCAGCGCAATATCCTAATCTTAAGTGGGAAGAAAGCAGCGACTATACACCAAGTCAATTATTAGAAATGGTGGCCGAAGGTGAAATTGATTACACCCTTGAGGATTCTATTGCGGTCTCTTTGCAGCAACGTATTCATCCTAAAGTCGCCGTGGCATTTGATTTGCGCGATGACCATGCCATTACATGGTATTTAAGCCGCCAACATGACAATAGCCTAGATGCCGCCCTGCTCGATTTTTTTAATCTCAGCAATCAGAACGATCTTCTTGCTCGCTTGATTGAAAAGCATTTCAGTCATGTGGAATCCTTCGATTATTTCGATACCATAACGTTTATTAGCGCCATTAATAATAAACTGCCGGATTATCAACCTCTCTTTGAGAAATATGCTGAGACCGTTGAGAGCATCGATTGGAAATTACTTGCTGCAATAGCTTGGCAAGAATCTCACTGGAATCCTCTTGCAACCTCACCGACTGGTGTTCGTGGGATCATGATGCTCACCAAACCAACGGCAGCAACTATGGGAATTGAAGACAGGTTAGATCCAGAGGGGAGCATTAAAGGTGGAGCTGCATATTTAGCCTATATTATGAAACGCTTACCCGATTCTATCGCTGAAGATGATCGTATTTGGTTTACCCTTGCTGCCTATAATATGGGTTATGGACATATGCTGGATGTGCGAAAACTAACGCAAAGACTTGGTGGTAATCCTGACCGCTGGCTTGATGTTAAAGCAAATTTACCCTTGCTAACTCAGCAAAAATATTATTCCCAGCTCACTTATGGTTATGCCCGAGGACACGAAGCTTATCGCTATGTAGAAAATATTCGTCGCTATCATCAAAGCTTAGCGGGTTATTTGCAAAGTCAGGAGAAAAAGCAGAAAACACTCGAAATTGCCAAGAAATCTCACGTTTACGTTGTAGTGCCAAATGAGAACTCGCCGCTTTCATCTTATGTGATGCCTGATGTGGTGTCAGCAAAAGTGGAGATCACGCCCAAAGCGTCAGCAAATCTCGGTGTGTTTAATGCCAAGGAAAATACTCGTGCACCAAACGACTCTCTAGGGAAATATATTCTGGCAAAACCAACACGTTCGAGTTCCATCGATAATAACGTAGCCCTACAAAAGGAAACGTCAATTGAAGACTAGCTTTCGGGATTTTGAGCCTGCTTTTCTTGACGTCTCTGCTCTTTAATTTGTGCTCTGCGCATTCTAAAAAAATCGCTGAGCATGGATGAGCAAGTTTCTTCAAGTACACCACTCGTCACTTCAACATAGTGGTTTAAACCTGGCTGCGACATGATATTAATGAAGGAGCCACATGCCCCCGTTTTAAAATCGTTCGCGCCATACACCACTCGACCGATGCGGCTATGGATCATCGCCCCTGCACACATAATGCAAGGTTCTAAAGTGACATACAGCGTTGTGCCTAATAAACGGTAATTCTGTAGTGCTGTGCCCGCTTTTTGTAAGGTAATAATTTCGGCATGGGCGGTAGGATCGTGATTTTCAATGGAGTGGTTCCAGCCTTCTGCTATTAGTTGGTTATCTTTGACCAGTAACGCACCGACAGGAATTTCCCCTGCATCTTGAGCTTTTTTTGCTAGCTCAAGAGCTTGAGCCATCCAATACTCGTCGATTTCTAATTGCGTCACTCTAGCCTCTCATTCATCCACACTCGAAAAGTTGATTATTACGAAATGTTAAAGTGACTGCAAATTGAATCTGATATTAATCAACAACTAATTACTAAAAATGGCAAGTTTTGCTGCGAATCCCATAAAGAATGCACCGACAGTGCAATTTCCCAATTTCGCCAAAATCTGCTTTTCCCGTAAAAAGCGCGCTATCAAGTAGCCACTGAATATCAATAAGCTTAGATACAAGAAGCTAACCATTTCTAATATAACCGCTAATACCATGTACGGCACCCAAGCATGGCTATAATTGAAGTCGATAAATTGAATAAAGAAAGAGATATAGAACAAAATCGCTTTCGGATTCGTTAAGCTAAGTACCAACGCGCGAGTGAAGTAATTTTCTTTTCTTACTTCAATCTGCTCAACCCCTGCTGATAACGATTTTTTCTGCCAAAAAGTTGCATATAGGATTTTGCACCCTAGGTACAAAAGATAAGCTGCCCCTAAGTATCTTACGATGGTAAACAGCGTTGGAGAGGCTTTGATCACCGAGGCAACACCAATGAATGAAAGAAAAATCAGTATTGCATCGCCAGTGAAAACACCGATTGCGGCGCGATATCCTGCGTTAGTCCCACATGAAGTACTTGATTTTAATACATACAGTGAGTTTGGACCGGGAACAATGATGATAAGCACCAACCCCGCTAAGTAAGTCCAAAAATTCAATACCCCTAGATTTTCAAACATGACCACTTCCTAATTGTTTTTTCTTATTACTATCACAGTTGGGATCCATTGTGAATATTCTACTTTTATTAATTTTTAAATCATTTGAATATATAAAACGAACTAATAATTAACATTATTTTTAAAATCTCTCTCATTAAATATGATTAACCCGCACTTAAGTTTTCATAATTTAAATAAGAGGAATAAACATGGCTTTTATTAGAAGAACCGTGCAATCAAGTATCTTTGAAGAGTTTTACCCAACAACGCTTGCATTCAGCGCTGCTAAGAAAAATTACTTCTTAGGGCATTCAAAAGATAAATCTTACATGATCTATAACATGACAGATGCCGGCAAAATTGAACCTACCGTTGTCGTACAAAAAGGTAAATTAAAAACCTATCTGCAAAATATTCAAGCTTTCTACGATCCAACACAGAACAAACAATATCTGTACGGTTATAATCTCGATGAGAAAGTTATCGATGTTTATCAAATCGCTGATAATGCCAGCATCGTGCTAATGTATTCTGAGGAGTTCAACGTTGAAGACTCTATAAAATCAGCGACCTTCTTCATCATTAATGGTGTACTGTGCTTCTATACGCAATCTGATAAAACTAAGAGCTGGTATATCTATAACTTAATTAATTATTAATTTAATATTTTCTATTAATTGCTTTATTCCATAAGAGCTTAAATTAAGCTCTTATTCTATTTGTATAAATAGAGCCTTTTTATATTATTAATTCGACTTTATTTACAAACTATCCACTTTAAATAATACTTAGAACTTTCAATTATTCTGCTTGTTTATCACTGTTTTTTAGTTGGTCATCTCCGTTCACTCGCACATAATTCAGTGTCTAATTGATTTACTTCAGTGTAAAATGACGTTCGAAGACGTATACTACTGGTTTAAATCTGATATAACTAATTGAAATGGCACTATTAATTACTAAAAAATGCATTAACTGCGATATGTGATTCATAGTCTTATATTTCATTTAAAATCAATTAGATAAAACCAAGTGTTACTCATTGTGTTTCAGAGTTTTTGTGTTGCTTCCTCATGATTTGATCTTCTATAACACAAAACCACCTTTCCCTTATTGCAATCTATAAATTTACTGTATATAAATACTGTATAAATAAACAGTGAAATAAGGTTGTATATATGCCGCGTATAGAGATCCTCTTTGATAAAGAATCAAAGCAAAAGCCTAACGATAGAACCCGTGATGCCCTGCAAGAGCAAATCATAAAAAGAATTGGTGAGCGATTTGGTCCATTGAGTTTACGTGTCGCCATGAGTTCGTCACAGTCACTGACTATCAGTGGAACTAAAACAGATGACGAGAAAGAAGAGATAGGTCAAATTTTGGAAGAGATCTGGCAAGATGATTCGTGGGTACCGGCATGAAAAAAGACGAGTATGTAGAACTTGAAGCTGATAACGCAGAATTCATTCCAAAGCTAGAAAAAGCTCAGTTGTCTATCGATAACCCGCCCGGCTTTGTGTTCATGAAATTTGTATTTTCTGATCCTATGTTCAATGAGGAAACTCGAGAAATGCAAAATATAGAAAGGGAGCCAGTGCAATCATTTATGACAGAAAGTGTCGCTAAAGATTTACTAACCCAATTGGAACGGCATTTTTACGGTAACTCAAAAGCAGAAAAAATTGAGTCTAAAAAATACCTAATGTGATGAAAAGCCGCGATATGCGGCTTTATTCTTTCCGTGAATATCGTCATTTGATAACATAGATATATCAATGACACTCGAAGTGATGTTACAGGCATCTTTATGAAAAAAATTCTTATCGTAGGCAAAGAGGTTTCTGGCTTTGGTGGTATGGAAACTGTATTTACAACAACATACGATGAATTGAGCAAAGAAAAATACGATGTCTCATTTGTTTTTTTTAATGAGCTAAATTCTAATTCTGTTGTAAATGATGATTGGTTATGCGGCAGACGTTATAGCCGAATTACATCGATTATAAAAAATAAGAAGATAAAAAGGCTACACATGGCGCTGAAGTTTGGTTTCTTATTAAAAAAATACAAGCCTGACTATATTATCGCCTATGACCCCATTGGTTGCTTTATATCTCGATATGCGATGAACTTTTCATTTATTAACATTCCATTGTTTTCTTGGACGCATTTTTCAATCAAGCATACCTACAAAAGCAAGTATTTACTCTTGGCGGATAAGCATCTATCAATCTGCGATGAAATAACAAGGCAATTTATAAACCTAGGAGTTAATAGCGATGATACTTACACAATCTATAACCCAATAAAACGGCAAAACAACACAATATCACGTCCTGACAGTGCATCTTTCATTTATGTTGGTCGCATTATGTTCGAAGGTCAGAAAAATATAAGCGAATTATTTAAGGCTTTGTCAAATTTAAAAGGTGATTGGAAGCTTCACATGATTGGCTCAGGTGAACATGACGACATTGATAAATTAAAAAAACTCTCACGAGAAGACTCTTTCGATGACAGAGTTGTTTGGCATGGCTGGCAAACCAATCCGTGGCAATACATAGAAGAAAATATAAAATTAGTTACCTCGCTTGTCATTACTTCTAACTATGAAGGGTTTGGTATGGTAATCGCAGAAGCAAATAGTTACGGTATTTATGCTATCAGTTCAAATTGTCCAACAGGACCATCAGACATAATAACACCAAAAATTAATGGTGATTTATATCAATGTGGAGACATTAGTTCTCTTACTGGAAAATTACAGTCACTTATTGATAACCCCAATTTACCAGATAGCTCAGACATTAAATTATCGGTTGAAAATTTTTATCTGGAAAATTATGTAGCAAATTTGGAAAATATCCTCCAATAATCTTTACTAGAAAAACCAATAGCAATAATAACAGTCTGCTATTGGTTTATACTATTAAATGTAAAGACTATGTTATACTTGAGATGAATTGTGTATTTCCTCTATCTGATTATAGAAATACGGTACTCCCTTAATTCTTTTAATTTTTCAATTTCCTTTTCAGTAGCAATTCCTATATCAACAGCATCTTGAAGCGTGTCAATAATGTTTGATGTCTCAAAGAGTAACTGTTTTTTATTTAATTCAACATGCGCACGCTCAAAATCACCGATTGATTGATACTCATATAGCTTTCCATCTTTAATCTTATGAATATCAATATTGACATGAGTATTAGCATCAAGCTCACATATATATGCACCGTCGGGATAAAGCATTGAGACATCATGATGCATTGAAATAATGAATCCATTGTCATCATACAAAACCTTCAATGAGTTATTTGCGAAATTTGATTGCTGTTTGTACCAATCCCCATCGATATTACGCAAATAAATAACATTAGAATAATGATCTTCTTCTGGGATATATCGTTCAAACTTTTTAGTTAGTGACATTTACCCACACTCCATTAACCAATATTTGCAAAGTAGCAGTTCTTATACGGTCACACCAGACATCTCCTGGCCCTCCATTTTTGTTCCTCATACCAACGATAAATTGGTTAGCTGGAGATGCAGACCAGCCACTATATCCCATTGCGGTTTCAGTATAAGCTGAGATCCTGAAGCTTTTACTGTTAAGGGTACCTCCAATTTTACTGTCAACTTCTGGCTTACTGTATGTTTCTGATTTAGTGTAACTATCTCCCTTTAATGCATAATTCCCCGTAGGTTGATAATTACCCTTCGGTTGATAGCGCCCATCTCCTTCAGCCTTGGTGTAGCACTCTCCTTTTAATGCATAGTTTCCAGCTGGGGCGTAGCTGCCTTTAGGCTGATACTTACCATCAGATTCTGCTTTTGAGTAACTATATCCTGCTACTTGATAGCTTCCTTTGGGTTGAAATCGTCCATCTTCTTCCGATTTAGTGTAGCTATCACCTTTTAATGCATAGTTCCCTGAAGGCTGGTAACTACCTTTTGGCTGGTATCGCCCATCTCCTTCAGTTTTAGTGTAACTCTCACCTTTCAGGGCATAATTACCTGCAGGTTGATAATTGCCTTTAGGCTGGAAATTAGTATCAGATTCTTGCTTAGAGTAGCTATATCCCGAAGGTAGATAATTACCCAATGGCTGGAATCGTTTATCCGATTCTGTCTTGTTGTAAACGTTGATATCACTGGCAGTTAAGTCAGCTTTTAATTCAACCCATTGAGCGCCAGCAACCGGCTCTACTTCGTTATTTTCAATCTTAGACTGCCATACTTTGTTTTTATGATAAACAATGACTCGAATCGGATAAGGCTTACCTTCTTCAGCCCATTTAGGAAAACCGTAATTTTGAATTTCGCCAACCGCTTCAGTGATATCGTGAAATATGCTGTTCATTTTTTCACGTTCGATATCCTTAGCTGCAGGATCTGAAACTTGGTCACGCTCGTAGTCATATCCATAGCCTTGCGTGTAAGACACTGCGCCATCGGCTTGCACGTCATTGGGAATAGAAGTTCGATCCCCTTGTGTTGCAAAGGGGACTTTAAAAATTTTAGTCATTGTGTTTATGCTCCGAAATTACTGCTCAGGAAGTTTTTGCGGAATTTTCCGTGACCGAAAGATTGTTTCGTCACAATACGATATTTGACGCCAACACCCGATGGGCGAGGCATGAGGTCGAAGTTTTCTAATAGAAGTCGCAGGCGTTCGTCAGGGTTGTAGTTGAAGACGTAATACATGTAAGTCATGTCTAGCGGATCTAACACAAAAACTTTGCTGTCTTCTTGCCAGAAAAATCGACGCAGAAACTCATTAATGTTGGTCACTGTTGGGCTTTGAGTGAGATTGAAATAACGCATGCGGATAATCAGCCGCTTTTGCTCCACCGTCAGTGACAACGTGTAATCTGAATTACGTCGAAAGTTAGCTTTGAAATTGGCTTTCTTTTTGCCAAAACCAAATCCTACTTTCGTTTTATCACTCGGAGGAACATCAATCCCTAACGGTACATCGAGGATGCGTGACCAGATGTTGAGCCCAAACTCATTCGCCGTATCGATATTAAAAACATCGCGGTACCAGTTACGCCAAAACTGTACTGTCGACTTATCAAAATAAGCAGATTTGTAACCGGCTAATGCTTTTAAATTATCAGCATCTTCATATTGCCAAAGAATGGCTTTTAATAAATCCGAATGAAAATCAAATGATTGTACTGATTTCATACGATCACCACTTGTACAGCACTACCCTTGATTCTAGCCACTTCATTGAGTTTGATAATGTAATTATCAGAAGACCAGGCTTTACCATCCGTTGATAGCTCAACGCGGGTAATAAATATCCGAGGTTCGACAGTATTGATCCCCGCTGAAATTTCAAAGGGAGAAACATCACGCCCAACCACTAAACCACCATCCCCTTCTACATCACCATTCGCCCAAGACTCGACCGCTTTGGGTATAATAGTCTGCGCATCCACCGTGGCTTTTTTTACCGTTACCCGGCAAAACAACACAATTTCTTTTGCCCTATCAAATTTCACGGGGTACGTCTGACCGCTAATTTTCTCCAGTACCTCAACTTCTTCACTGCCGTTAAAGGCCGCGCCGAGTGTTTTTGTTCTCAGTAAGGATTGAGCAATCTGATTCTTATCGCCGCCCTCAACACAAACGTAAACGCTATGAGGCACCAAGGTGATCCCGTCGATAATGACTGGCGTATCGCCATAGTTCTCCCTGAATGCCAAAGAACGCACGCCTTCCAACTCATAGAGTGCTGATGTAATCGCCTCTCCGACACTCACCGTATTTTTTGCCAGTGTTTGTTTACGTCTGCGTCGGGCATGCAAATCAGACTCTTCAGTTCGCCCTAACGTCGCAGAGGTCGGGTTATTCACTGTTTCCCAGCCAAGCACTGAACTGGCCACTTTATCAAGCTGTCCAACACCACATTCAATTGCACCAGTCTCAAGGGAGCGCATATCGCCTGTAGCGGTGCCATCTTTGCCAAGAATTAATACCTTTGTCGTTTCAAAGATATCGCCACTTCGCGTCGTTGCCTGTGAACCTTTAGGGATAATAGTACCGACGACACCGCTAAACTTAACCTGCGTTAGAAATGAGTGCGTCGCATCAAAACGTTGTCCACCCATCAGAGCCCAAATCGCATCAAGAAAAATACCACTGGCTAAATCGGGGTTAATCTGATTAGCTAATTCGGCATTGTTGCGCGCAACAGCATCCCGGTTCTCCACTTCCATGGTGATCAGAGCACCTTGCGGGGTTTCAGGGTTAACATCTAAATCCTGACCAAACACGCTTCTGTATTCGTTTTCGACATCATCACGCAATGTGCTTGTGTCAGGAACGACAACCCCCTGTGAGGTAATAAATTGATAATCAGCCATTAAGCGTTATCTCCCCATAAATCGTTTGGATCACTGCAGTGTATTTCAGCGTGTTATCTGCGATTAATGCCGAGAATGACACGACCGATATCACATCATCCAGCTCACGCATACGGTCACGGAACGCAGATTCAAACAGCGGAATATCAGCTTGCCGTCCAAATGTGGTTTTCCAATACGGAATACCCAAGTCCAACTTATGCAGCATCTCTCCACGTAGTGCCTTCGCGTAATGTTCACAACGTTTTTCTGATGCCCGTTCACCATTCACAATCGACAAATTTCCATCATTGCCAATGTGGATGTCGTTATTACTGTTGACGTTAAATGTCCTCATACGGGTTCTCCTGTATTACTGTCACCTCTTTGGACTTTGTCATGTTTATGTGTAGACCCGATATCTTTGCCGTTGTGCTTCATCGTGCCGCCATTTGAGTCACTGTTACCATTAACCTCATGATTACCATTGATAATCACATTGCCGTTAAACTCATTTTCTGGGGCATTAGAGATAAATTTTGGTGCATCTAAAACCGCCTTATCTTCATGCAATGATAAGCACACAGAGCCATCCATAGATTGGATCACTAAAGCATCGGCATTTTTCCCGTCTATCAGCCAGCCTTTGAGTGTGTCGGGGTAAAACATGGCATCACTGAAAGCATGCAAACGCGCGGTATTGGGTTCATCTTCTAACCCGCCGCGCTGGAAAACTAAACTGACGTCTCGGTCATTGGCTTTGAGCCAACCGAAATCCCCCGGCTTAATCGGCATTCGGATAAAAAATCCACCGCCACCAAAACGGAAAACAGGGATATTCGGTACCGCAGCTCGCCCCATTTTTTGCCCTTCCGTGGAAACCATCATGACTAAGGGTTTGATGACAGCTCGATTGGTGGCATCGTCATAACTCACCACCGTCGCCGGAAGCATGTCATCGATGTTCATCAGGAAATTACGAAATGCGGCTGAGAGCTGCCCTGCCAAGCTGCCTTCGCTAGCAATATCACTGTTGGGTTGGTTCATGGTTTAGACTCGTTTGCAGGTCGCTTGATAGAAGAATGGATCATCGTGAGAAGCAATATCGAACTTGAGTTGCTCGATAATATAATCACCGTTTAAAGCAGGATTAAACTTACTCTCAAGGCGCAACATGCCACCCAGTGACGACTCGGCATCGATGAGATAAGTGACATCAACACCTTTTTCAGTCGCTTTTGGGATGCCTACCATGCCGGATTTTTGGTTAAGAATACGCAAGCGACCACTTAGAGCCTTATCCTGGTCTTTGACATACAACACATCATCGTCAATAAACGCTTTGACCTTGCCAGCTTCTTGAAGTTTTTCGACTTGCTTGAGCGTCGATCCGCAAAAATACCAATTGGCAATGTTCTTATCCGTCGCCTGAAAGTCGAGTTTCACATGACAATCTTGGGCGATATTCTTTGCAATATCACTCAGCTTGCTTATTGCCGAACCAGAGGTAGATACCATTTCTCGCGCTGTCGCATTGTTAGTTTTAGCTTTCAATGTCAGCGTGACATCCGGTGGGGATGCTATTTCAGCACTGACAATATCGCCAACATAAATCCGAAATACTCCGGTACTGGCGCGACCAGCTTCAACAATTAACCGGTGCGGCGTTTTACTTTTTGCATATGGACTGGTTTCCGTTAACAGCATATTGCGTGTATCCGCATTTAAACCGTCAATGTTGACTGTACACTCATTCTGTAATGGGTTGGCATACTTGGTTCCATTGGCTTTTATTCGCAAGCCTTCATACCACTGCAGACGACCATTTACTTCTATGCCAACTCTAATACGACGTAAATCAATCATCAGCACCCCACCACACCAAATATTGAGACTTCCCAAATTGCTCCCACCACGGCAACTCGTCATTATCTGTGATAAACGCAAAATTGCCGGTACCGGATAAATAGCGATAGGGGATTAGAGGTTGATTGGGCATGACGCGGATACCTTGAATTAAGGTTATGTCATTGCGCTTGATATCGCAGAACATGACGCTACGAGCGACTTTTATAGTGAGCTCCCACTCGTCATCGCCAAGGCTTACCCTCAATCGTTGGTTAGGGACTGTATTTAATGGGATCTCTTGCATTACCATCCCCCTAGTGTAAATTCGCCATCAGCAACCTTAGCGGCAGCCGATTTTTTCTTCTTCTCCGGCACCGTAGAAGTTTGAACTTTACCGCGGTTCACAGTGCTTGATTGCTCTTTTTTGGCAACCTTGCGAGGCGGTAAGTAACCATATTCCGGCTCTACCGTTCGCCACTCAGTGAAACGTAATGACAACTTAATCGCGTCTGCCATTTCAGGAATTTCATCATGATAGAAATTCACTAGCAACATAGGTTGATAGGTTTTAACGCGCGTCTGAATGCCAACTAACTGGTGCTTGTCATACGCTTGCTGCATAAGCTCAAATGCATTTTTCATCTCACCCGCGAGAATTAAATCCATGCCAATTTCAACCGGTTGAACAACGATATGATCACTACGCGTCTCACCTGATTCAACAGCGAATTGCGTCGCTTTATGTTCGTCACGGACATTAATTTGGATAGGGTTTGCACTCTCAAATAGTGTCGTAAAATTATCTACGTTGAATATTTTAACTTCGGTGATCATTTGCCCCACCCTGTGCTATTTTGATGCCCCAAATCTTGTAGCTGTGATTGAAGCGCATCTTTTGTGCCATTAGCCATACCTTGCGCATCAGTCGCTTGTGTTTCAACCTTGATTTCACCAATTGAAAGGTTGGTTTCGTTGGTTGTACTGGATTGATTACTGATAGCTTGGCTAGTGACGGGGTTCATTGGATTAGTCGACATGCCTGTGATTTGCTGGTTTAACCCTTGCACCAGTAAGGCCGTATCTTCTTCCGACAGTTTTGGCGTTTCAGGGATCTTGTGTTCGATTGTTCCATCTGCAGAGACTTTACGCTCAACTGTCTGAGTCATTTCTGCATCTTCAAAACCAAACCACCCTTTAACTGTACTCCAGCCATTTTTAATCGCGTCCAGCCCGTCATTGATCCAGCCGAGATATTGCTGTATTTGCGCCCACAACCATTTAAAAATACCGACGACAGCATCCGATACGGTGTTAAAGACACCCTTGAAATCATTCCCCCAACTGACAATTGCGTTGATACTTACCACTAACCAGTCAATAAACTGATTTAACGCATCGTTCATCGTGTTATAAGCATCGACGACAATATCCGCAACGAACTTCACCGCAACCATCAGATACTCAAACAGAATTTTAAACGTTTGCCAGAGCCGTAGAATGACCTCTTTTAATTCAGGATATTCATCAAGAATACGGCCGATCATCGAGTCGTTACCGTCGATAAAATTCATGATGTCGTCATAGACGAAAGCAAATGCAGCTGCTAACAATGCGATAACCGCAATAATTGCCAGTATGGGCCATGTTGCGGCTAGTGTTGCTGCGGCGGCAGATAACATTGGAGGGATATAATAAAGAGCGATGGCTGAACCAATCGCAATAAAGAACCCCGTTATTAGTCCTTTGTTATCACTGCAAAACTTAACAAAAGATTGCACCCACGATAGAACCGCTGTTAATGCTGGGAGTGCTGCATTCATAACACTCATCATGACACTACTGAATACGGTTTTTAGACCACCTGTAACCTCTTTATACTTTTGAGATTGTAGGGCCAGCTCTTTGGTGACAACGCCATTTTCTTTTTGTTTTTTCGTTAACGCTTCGAGCTCTTGGCGACCCTTTAATATTGATTCAACAATTTTGTTGTCGGTGATCCCGACTTCTTTAATCCTAAATATCGCCTCCTCTTTGCTCATACCTTGAACCGCATCGGATAAGCGGTATAAGCCTTCCATCGCATTAATGGAGTCGCCTTTTACGTCTTTTAAGCTGATTTTTAAGCTTTTAAATACATCCGCTTTACCCGACGAGGTATCTTGTAACGCTTCACCAATGCTTTCAGACATATCCATGAGCGAGTCGCGCGCGCCTTGTGCATCCCCCCCCATGGCTGTAATTACTTTTCCGAACGCATCTACGTCTTCAACTGGCAGATTCATCGCATCTGCAGACTGCGATAAGATATTCACTTCTTCAGCGGTAGATTGGATAAAAGAGGCCACACCGCCAATTGTTAAACCCAAACCCACCATGCCGGCCATTTTGACTAAAAAACCAGACAGTGACTGAGAGGCCTTTCCGTATTGTGTCGCGACGTTATCTGCAGATTTTGAGAGCTGATAGTTTTTATTGGCTAGTTTTTCGGCTTCATTCGCTGCCTTCCCCGTGACCATATTATGACCAGACAACGTACCCTCTGCACGCTGAATATTTGACTCAAGAGCTCGAATACCATTAGCTAGCTTTTTATTACTTTCGGCAGATAACACATTTGATTGCTGCAGTGATTTTGCATAATCAAGATAGTGTTTCATCTCATCGAGATACGCGGACATTTCCTCCTTAGGCGCATCGAGATTAATATCCACTTTTGCACTATCCGCACCAGCTTGAAGCGAGGATGCAACTTGAGAAAGAAATCCAGTGAGTGAAGTGATCCCCCCTTTGGCATTCTCGCTTACCAGTTTCATGTCCGCGATAATGTCATCAGTAGAGCGCTGGACTTTCTCAAACGCACTGTCTGCTTGCTTTGTGTCAAACTCAAAAACCTGAACAAAGGTATCCATTAATGACATTATCTATCCTTTGAAGCCGCTAGGGCTTCGTTGTAGCGATTAATGATAGCGATTTCCCACAAGTCCATCGCTTCTTCTAAATCTATTGAGGTTTTGAGCTCTGAGAGGGTGGCGAGGTCTTCGCTGAGGATGACTGCAAAGAACCCATCAGCGTTTTTATAATCGACGGGAGTGAACCGCTTACCTTGCTGAGCAGGTAATGGAGGAAGCCTGAGTTCCCGTCGCCCCCGAAAAAACTGGTGTTATATTTCAGCATTTCCAGTTCTAAGCGGATCAACGATTCACCATCCGGCACGTGGTTATCAATCAAGGTTTGCGTTTTGAGTGGAATTTCATCCCCATCAACCACAACACAGACATACGCCATCATTTTCAACATAGCTTCTTTACTGACTTCGTAATCACCAATTTTTGGTGCGTTAGACAGTGGGTATTTAGCCAAAATTTCACGCCCGACGGTTGCCGGTAGTCGGCTAATTACAAATAGCTTTTCGTCACCATCAACGTCTTTGATAGCGACTTCTTTAGGTTTAATTAACATGATGTGAACCTATAAAAAAGGCGGGGAGCCCCGCCATAGTTGGAAGTGAATTAACGGACTCGCGTGCTGTCGAAGTCTTGGAAAACAAAAGTGTATTGTTTAGCCTTCAGTTTTCCAGCAGATGCCGCTGAGTTGCCACGGCTACCATTGGTGATTTTGCCGTTACGTGCAGTAACAGTAGAACCATCCCCGTAAGATGCCACCATAGTGATCATGTCACCGGCATGACGACGCCCTTTTTTCGCCGTGTTTGCTTCGAGCAAAATAGACAGGTTTTGGTCTTCTTCACTACCGGCTAAAACATTAATTGTCACCGTCTGCGGCGTCGGTGTTGACCAGCTCACCAAATTACCGTTGATGTCCATACCTGTCTGTGCGATATCGACCGCAGGCAAATCTAAAGGGTCAGCATCATCAGCAAATGTAGTAATTAAAATCCCTGCAGGGAATGTTTTTGAAGCTTGGATAGTTAACCCCAAGCCCGTTGCAGAAAGATCGTTCATTATCGATTCCTTATACTAAATTGTGTGAGCCTTCGACTTTACGAACCCAGTCACCCTTGCCATAAATCAGGACATACTTCATGACGTACTCCGGCAAGCCACTCTCGCCGGTGCTCTCGACGATTTGAGCGTTGTACCAGTAGCCCTTGTCTTGCACGTCATGCCACGCGAGATCATCACCAGACGCATCAGCAATCGCCAGTTTTTGAACTTCGGTGATTGGCTTGCCGGCTAAAATCGTACCGTTGTCCAGTGCTTTGGTTACAGCGCCAGCAATCACCATGAGTGCGCGAGCTTCACCGTCTTTATTCGCCGGAACACCACGCGTAGCGAGTAACACACTAAACCATTGCTGAGCGATATAAGCTTTTAGCCATTGCTCGTTAGCATGAACACTCATATCGAGTGGATTCGATGAACCACCGCACAAGAACCCGCGCTGATAAAAGCGAATTTGTGAACCGGCAACGGCGGTTTCGCCGTAGTAGTTCACTCGTGATTTATCGTAGAGGTTAGCATCCTGGTCAGTCGTGACCTGCGCAGGGAACGTAATACCAAACTGACGGAACATGTAGTTCGTCGTTGCGTTTGTGCGGTCATAATCTGTCGCGGCCATAATTGCCATTGGGAGCGCTTGAACGTAATAGAGGGTTTCTGTTTTAAGATTAAGCCCCACAGAGGCGGTACTGATTAATGCTGCGCTAAAATCTTCAACCTTACTTTTGCCTACACTCAGGTGAAGCTGGTACTTCACGTTCTCACCAGCAACGTATTGAGCCAACGGCACAGCGTGTTCTAATGACATTTCATCTAAGAATGTCGCGCTACCAAAGGAGTCAGAGACTTGTTCAGCCACAATGAAAGCTTCGAGTGGCGTCTGTGCCGGGTTGCCTTCGGATGTGGTACCGGATGATAATCCCATCGCATTCGACAGAACAGAGTAAGCGACACCGATAGAGGCGCGTTCCTGAACGCCACCACTTAACTCAAAGCAACTATTCAGGGAATTAAACGTCAAATAGCTGTTTGAGAACTGAGGCTCAGGCTCTGCATTCAGTTTCGCTTGGATCATCGATGCAATATCGGCATACGATTTCACCTCAGACAAATCCAAGTCTTTGTAATCTTTGGTGATAGCACCGATAGTGACAGACAAGGTACCATCCGCAATCATTTTTAAATCCGCTAATGCCGCTGCTTTAGTACCGAACAGTGTAGGTGCTCGCCCTACTGGTTCATAAGACGCGATTTGCAGCGCTTTTGGCTTGCTCACTGGAGCGGGGCTAACATAGCTGAAATACTGACGGGCAAAGTGCGCTTCCGGCGAATCCGCGCCCAGCAATTCATCAACTTGACCACTGGCAAACTCTAAAACTTTACCGGCGGGAATTTTGGGATTGGTGGAAAATAAGCGACCGATTAATTTACGCATCGGAACAGCAGACGCGCCAATAACCGCCGATGCGATATCAACGTATCGATTTTGTTTAATTGGCATAGTAAAACCTTATATGCGGTGAATGTCAGGATATAGCGCACTAACAGCCGCTGTATCCGGAAGTAATGTCCTGGTGAATGAAACGGTAAGGTCGAACGAGGGGTTTTGTTCGTAGTTGCCATGATCATTAAGAAAATAAGGTCTACGAATTGTACTTGCACGTTGAATGCCAACACCTTGCTTTCTTAATGCTTCAATAAATGGCAAAGAGTTGGTAATCATTCTGACAATAGCGGTAATGTCTCCCGCCGTATAACGCCCTAAATCGGTGATTAGGGCTTGAAACTGGTATGTCTTTTCAGATAACTGGCTTTCTTGGTGATTCGATTTTTCACCTTGAACGTTATATTTTCTCCCCTGCCAACCGTGACCATGCTCATCAATGGGGAAAAATATGACCATGTTTTCTTCGCGGCCTTGTTTGGTTGATTGAAAACCCGCTTTTACGGGGATATCAATTCCTGCCTCTTTGAGTTGAAAAAGAAGCTGTTTACGAATGGCGATATCGACATCGTTATCCGTCATAAGTACCCACCTCAATACAAATCACTGATTTCCAGCCGTCCTGCTCATACCAGTCCGCATCACCCATCACATCGTATTTCTTGCCATTAAAAACAAGATAATCCGGTGAGGCACCGCGCTGAATACCTTTGATATCATGGGAAGTATAAAAGCGGCGATAAACTTGGTTTGAATCGAAGCCCATTGATTGAGCATCTTGGGTATCGACGGCTTGCCAACTACCACGAATATCAACCGGCTCATGATATTGGTTTTGGTCATGCCCTAAATCATCGGGGTCACGGCTTTTGAAGCGAAACCACAGGGCTTTTTGCTGAGGAATATAGCGCGAAGCAATGCGGTGCAAATTACCAAACATTATTTTTCCTCCACCACAAAAGCCACCGCATTTAACATCTGCCCAGTATCAACTAGTGGCTTATTCGTCGATTTGCCTTTGCTATGTCGCCGCGCACGAGCCTTTACCGTTGCATCATCTAATGCGGGTGTTGTTACTGCTTTGATTGCTAATTTCACATCACTAGCCGCTTTTGCGCCCACTTGAGTTAGCCCATCAGTGACTGTGATATTTCCCTTTGCAGCTGCTTTAGCGGCACGAAAGATTAACGAACCATACTCTGATTTTTTATCACTCATCGTAGGGCGAAAAAACGAGCGAGGAGGAATACCGCCTTCGGGATAACCTAATTCCTGAATAGCAGCAACATACGCAATGGGCGTACCGTCAGGGTATTTGGAATGATCAAAGAAGCCGACTTTAAGCTGTTTCTTGGCTAACTCATCGTAAACCGCTTTTAACTGGGCTAATTTCGTCATTAACGCAACCGCCCTCCTCGCGTGAATAGCCCACCAACGCCACGAAATGCCGAGCGCTCACCCGCACCACCAAAGTATTGAGGTACGCTACAGCGTTTAATTAGCGCTAAGAACTGCTGCCCGTAGGTGGTCATTTTGAACCAGTGCGACCAATCGGAACCGGCAGGGGGCGCAGAATATGACACGCTGATTTTGTCCATAGTAACACTGGTGACAACACCCGTTGGCGCGGCACCTTCTGCAATTTGTTGATTCAAATCCAGCATATGAGCAACAACCAACATCCACAATTCATTGGTACAGACACCACGGCAAGGCGAGAAATAATTCAACGCAGATTGGGCGATAACATAAATGTCATCATCAGGCACCCCGTTGAACTGTGGACGGAGCACACGAAATGATTGAAGGGGAAATGTGCTCGCCTCCATCATCATTTACCCTTTTTGTTGGTTTTCGGGACTTCCTGCTTAGCCGCTTCCAGTGATTCAGGTGTTTCAGGTGCTGAGTTGTCACTGGCTTCCATATTTGTGGCCACTTTATCTGGATCTTCTTTGCGATTTTCCACACTGATAAACCCGTTTTCTTTATGCAACTGAAATACATGATTATCTTTAAGTTGCGCGTATTGTTCATCACTAATTTCCGTGACACGCCCACGCGGGGTATACATGTGCTTAGTCATGATGTTGGCTTGACCTGCAATAAACACCTTGCCGTCTTTAACGGAGTAATTTTGGTCGTTTGATAATGTGCAATAAACGTAGAGAGACATGGCTTTCTCCAATAAAAAAGCCCTCAAATGAGGGCGTAAAAAAGGAAGTGGTTAAGTTAGATGCCCGTTAGACGGGTGATCGCCCAAGGGCGCGTGACAAAGACACCGGCTGTTGCATTAGTCGCATCCTCTAAATAACCTTTAATCTGAGCTTGTGAACCCAGTAATTGGTACTTAACCGGCACGACTTGCAAGATTGTCGCGCTGGTTGCGGTTGAGCCATCATCTACAGTGTCAGCGAACATATACGCCACATCAGCCCCACCATTCGCGCCGACAAACTCAGGCGAAAACACAAAGCGCATGTTTGGATAGTTCTCTTTCACCCACTGATACACGGTCTCACCACGCGCCACTGGGTTAGCGACATTTAGTGCTGAACGGTAGCCCAACGGCAATGTTAAGGTGATATTGATATCATCTTTGATAATACCGCCAGAGCTAATTTCAATGCGTGAGAACATGTCCGTAATATCTTTGGTGATATCCACAAACGTACCGCCTTTCCACTTTTTCGATGCGGTTTCATAAGCCGGTAAATTAGGCTCATTTAACAGACCGAAAACACGGGTTTCAGGAGCATTAAAACCGTAATAACCGATGCGCTCACGACCTTGCTCTAAGGACTCAGCCACCGCATTACGTTTCTCTGCCGCTGATTCAAACCCTGCAGCAGACTGGCGAGCTTCCTCTAACTTACCGACTTGGAAGCCTTGTTCAAAACGGACGATGCCGCGACGCTCTTGGTCTTGAATGTAAGATGCTAACGGCACGTTGGTATGATCACCGTAGAGCTCAGCTTTACCAGTTGGTGTTGCTACGTTTAAGATGATTTCTTCATCGTGCCATTCACCGGCATTCAATACACCGGTAATTTCATCCAGCACTCGAACGCGAGTTGCAGTACGAATCAGACCAGGGAGAACGTGCTGTAACATCTCGCGCTGAATTAGCCCGCCTTGCACTGCTGCGCCGCTAATTGCGGAGTCCATTGCAGCCAGTCCACCAAAGCCGATTTTGTCTAACTCTTCGTATGTCCACTTCTGAGCGGGATTGATATTAAGCTGTCCTTTTTCTTTAACTTTACGACCGGACATATAAAACTTTTGCTTGCTAACTGGCATTATTCACCTTCCTTTACTGCCACTGGGTATGGAATTTCAGTTAAGCGAATAACGCTCAAATGGGCTGATTCGCTGGATTCAACGTGACGACTAACAAAACCAATCACGCGGTCACCAGCTGCTGGAGCAAGCTTGGAGGAAAGTGAGCCATCCGTTTCATCAAAGACAACTGGCGCATTGATCTTACCTACCCCCTCTTCGAGTTCGACATAGACTTCGCCCATTGCTAAAAACTCACCTTGCGTACCGTTACGTGCATAACCTACTTCAACACGATATGCTTTCGGGTTAATCATGATCCCAGCAAATGCGCCATCACCTCCAACTTGAACAGACTCAACGGAATCATCTTTGTAAGTGAAAGCGCGACCGAAAATGTTTTCTTTCTCATCTTTTGAACTGAGAATTGCCGCTACTGCGCGAATCGGGCCTGCATGGCTGATTTCACCCACCACGCCAGACGTTAAGCCATGCGCCACTGATTTAGGAATTGCCATTATTTAGCTCCCCATTTATCCATAATTGATTGATTGCTAACCGCAGAGTCCATCGTTGCCGTGGCTTTCTGAGAATCCGGTACGCGCCCCTGCATCCATGCATCTAAAGCAATAGATTCATTGCCCTTACCGCATTGGATGCCTAATTTATTAACGCCATACTCCGCCACTTGCTGCTTAGTCATAGTTGCATGGTCGAAAACGCCAATGAACGGGGTAAGCTTATGCGCTAATGAATCACGCTCACCGATTTGCTTTAACAGCGTACCAGTGTCCATTGTTGGCTTTGATGCTTCCAAGCGCTTAATCTTGCGCTTTAAAGATGCAATCTCGTCCATCGTACCGATGCCGCTTTTTAAGCGCTTAATGCGGCGATTTAAGCTATCAGTTGTTGCTTGGTCGAGATGCTCTTTGGCTTCTTCGATAGCTTCAACAGCGGTTTCAATCGCAACCTCAGCAGCTTCTACGGCTTCAGGTGCACCCGTTGAGGCTTCTTCCGCTGCAACTTCGGCAGCTGCTACGGCTTCTTCCGCTTTTTGCTCTTCTTCCGGATCAGCATCAGTGGATTTTTTTTCTTCTTCCGGATCTTCGTCGGTTGAAGGTTTAGTTTGTGCAATCACCTCTGCAATAATGCTTTTCAGCGCAGTGACTTGCTCCGCTGTAAACGCACCTTCATCAGCGGTTTGCTTCTCTTTGTTTTCTTCTTCGTTCATGCGAATAAGTTCCTTTGTGTCGATAGTGATAACGAGGTGATCTTGCACAGCGACGTCAGGGCCGGTTCGCCCTTCATCCACTAATGCGAGGTGATTGCCACGTATGTGGCGCTGAACAACTTCATACGCTTCCCCTTCATACACACCGGGGCTGTCGAAGTCATACTTGCTGCGGTAGCCGGGTGAAAGGTCGATTTTGCCGCTGTCGATATTGCTAAGTGCGACATCAGAAAAGATTTTGATATTGGCTCTAAGATACGGTGGGTCAAAATACACGTTCTCACCAATAACACCTTGAATGCCTTTCTTCTCCGCAGGGGTGGCATATTTACCCAGCATTTCATGCTCAATAATGAACGGGGTTAACTTGAAAGAGTTGATAGTTTCTTCGCTGGCCAGTTCTTCCGGCGGACGCAATACGCGATAGATTTTATCGGGTACCGGCGCACCAATTTCCGCTCCCAAATAATCAAAAACCCCAACTTTAGAGATGGGGTTGTCTTTTACTTCGAGCCAGCCGTTGTTGTCATAGGTTCGTTTTGTCATGTCTCCTCACCAAAATCGATAACTGGCGTCATAAAACATTTACATTCGCGCAATTGCCCGGGCAATCCTCGCTCACCGGTTTTTTCATCAATCACCGGTGGGTTATCTAGATCGAACTCTTCTCCATTTAGATGCAGATGTAATGCTCTTGGCTCTGCGCTTCCTCCCGAGTGGTTCCAGATGGCTTTACGAATACCCACTGATTTCATGCGTTCATAGTTTGCCGCAGTCGTGATTTTTCGCGTTTGGTCAACAGCGATAACATTCGCTCGTCTTTCCGTGACATTGCCAGTGTGCCTGATTACATCCAATAAGGTTTTCGCACCCTCACCGCCTTGTGAGATAGAGCGCAACGCCGCACTTTCGATACGCTGATGAAATTGAGTAGGAATGGATTTAATCAAAGAGACATTTTCAGCTGTTGCAGCAATTATTTTGTCTTTTAACGCTTCGGGCATCGCGGGTGTTTTAATTGTGATGCCGCCTGAAAGCTGCTTGAGGGAGTCGTCTAAATTACGTTGAGCACCGATATCCACTTGAGAAACAAACTTATCAGCCATGGTGCTCGATTGCGTAGTAAAGATTTTATCCCACTTGCGTTTTAACCGGTTGAGCCAAATACGCGTTTGACTCGCGATACTGGCGTCCATCGTGGCGCCGTCAAAATCATCACTCAGCTCACTAAATACTTTTACATAGTCTTTAATCATTGAACTAATTAAACGCGACATGTCACGTTGATAACGGCTAGATGGTGCTGCTGAGTACTGTAGGGGCTTGCCCTTCAATACTGCTTGGCGGGAGGTTGCCCACTTCGCCTTTTTCGTTCGGACTCGTATTCTCCTCGACATAATCGTCCTCGTTTACATCAATGCCGTAATAGCTAGACTCTTTATCGGCTGCGAGTTTTTTACGAATATCTAACCCATCAATCGCGCCAGTAGCCGCTAGAGCCGCATCAGTCTGAGCTGATTTCAACTCAATATCTGCACTCTCTGCTGCCGTTGGGCTATCGAGTGGCGCCCACGTGACCGATATTTCAGTCAGCGGTAGATCTTCGCTACGCATCAACATGTCGTAATGGCGCTGTAAAAGTTCGTCTAAGTCGTTTGATTGGACGCTTTCTAGCTCTTCACGGTAGTTCGATTCTTCATACTCACCCGTGGCATTAAAACCTTTTGGTGTAGTACCTAGTAACTTAGTAGCGGGTACATTTGCTGCCGCAGCCACCAGCTGGTATTGCGTCATAATGGTGGCATCTAAATCCGCTAGCGAGGTATCGAACTGCTGAGCTACATCGTCCTTACCCATCATTTGCACGCCGTAGTTATCGCGCATTTCCATGAAATACATAATGTTTTCTTGGATTGTGTTCTTATCAGCACCTTCAGGGTCTGCCATGCCAATGGTTAATAACCGCTTAGTCATCGCCAGTTGTGGCGCTTCATTGGCTGTGCGTTCTGATGCATAGACACGCTCATAAATACGCTCTGGTACCGAAACGCCGAAATAGTTATACAGCGGCTTTAGCACATTAGGCACAGGAAACGGCACAAACTTAACAAAGTGCGACTTATGGTATTTACGTCCACCAATGACATAATACGTCGGCTCGTAGAAATCCATACTTGCCGGGTCTTGAATGTTGGAGTCGGTTAAATCAGGCGTCACCCATTGTGGGTCAATTTGCTTAATCCCCTTGTACATCCCCTTGGTCACACCATCGAGATTAAACGGGTTTTCATACCACTCTTTAGGGTTTGAGGTTTCCACCACGAATAGAGCCAATCGGCCACCGTACACGCGGCCAAAGTGAATTAGCTCCTTTAGTTGATGTTGTATGCGATACTTTTTATCGCGCTTGCGTAGCTTCTTGCTAATGGCACTGTCATCGTCATTATCGCAATCAACAACATAGCCCTGACGGATAGCATCACGAGCAGGCATGTTGCAGGCCTTATCAACTAGCCAATGCTTCGCAATAATGGCGCACATATTGTTGCCAATAAACATTTGCGAGGCATACCAAGCCGCCTGTGACTCGGGAACGCCATAAACTTGCTCACCTTTGAATGACGGCACGGAAGTGTCAATACTGTCCATCCCCACACCGTTAATCACTGGCTGAGGCAAGTCTAACCCGTTAAATCCATTCTCTCTTGCTAATGCAGGGTACAAATCTGTGGTAAATGCTGACCGCTTAGGCGGTGCAATCTGCTCTGCAATTTTTCGCCTTTTAAACGGCCACATAGAATTACCTCTTGGTTGTAAAGAAACCGCCTTTTTTCTTCTGGTATAAATCACGCAGCGCCTGTGTCATCGCATCCACCGTATCGTCATGACCAGCGAATGGGAACGTGGTAATTTCCTCCACGGTTTCCACTATCCACGGCGCAATATCTTTGTGCGGTAACCACACGTTGCCTGCCTCCCATTCAGCAGTGCAGGCGTGGGCGCGCGCGATTTTGCTACCATCAGGCTCAACAGGAATTAAGCCCGACACGGTCGATTTAAGGGAGTCGATAACTGCAGGGCCATTGGCTTTGTCTTCCACCAACTTACGGCGCCCTTCAGGGAATTTTTCAGCTAGCAGCTTTACGGCATCCTTAGTTTGAGTAAAGCTCATGCGTTTTCGGATTTGATAGAGCAAATAGGCATTAGCATCTTTCTTGCCCCAAACCTGCCCAACTACATAGTCGGTACCGTCGCTATCTTTAAAAGTCATATCCCAACTATGAATAACCTTGTCGAATTTTTCAGGCAGGTCTTTAGGTAAGTAATAGCGAACAAACTCTTCGTGGAAGATTTGACCATCACCCGGCTTAGGTTTTTGTTGATACATGGCTGACCAGAAGTAATCTCCAAGGATTGCTTTGGTTTCCAGTAGTTTGTCAATTGGGTGTAATTCTGGTACCAGCGCTTCCCCTTGCTCGTTGATAGCAGGAAATGCGAGCACCTTAGTTTCAGGTGCTTTATCTTTTAATTGACCAGATAAGTCATCCGTCGCCCAGCGGGTCGCCATGATGATCTCACCACTGTTTTTTGATAAGCGGGTCTTAAAGGTCGATACGTACCAGTTCCAAATCGATTTTTTAACCGTCGGGCTAAGTGCTTCTTTCGAGTTTTTTATTGGGTCATCGATAATACCTAGATCAACTTTCTTACCCGTTAATGGCCCACCCACACCGGCACATACATAGCTGCCTTTGTGATTGGCAATGCCGAACTCGTCCGAATTGCGTTTAACAGCAATACCATTCTCGGGCTTATTGCCTAACCAACTATTCGGAAACAATGCACGATATTCAGCCGACATCATGATCCGCTGAACATCGGTATTCATATCACCGGCTAAATCAGAGGAATACGACAACGCCCCAACGCGCATGTTGGGGTATTTACCAAAGAAGTAGGCTGGAAGATAACGCGAAACAATATCAGACTTACCATGTTGCGGTGGTGCGCCTAATATTAGCTTAGGGCGCTTACCTGCCATCATATCAATCAAGAACTGGTCGAGCGCATCACATACCGTTTGAGAGAAATGGCTCGTGATGTATTCAGGGTTTATATACTGAATGAATTCATGCAAACTACGGCGTGCTATCTCCCTTTCGATCTCTTCATCAAATAAGCTGAAATCGATATCCATAGCCACACCTAAAATGTAAGAAATAGCCCCTTCACTTCAAAATGACAGTGAAATGGGAAATGAGTTTTTGATAACAAATTAGCAACAAATAAAAAGCCCAAATTCAAAAAGAAGACTTAGGCTTTTATCGGTTTAGAGTGACATTTTAATTGAGTTGAAAAGTCGCAGGGCATGTAAGCACCATTATGTTAAATAAGATCAATTTTTCGATTTTTTCCTCAACTGCATAAGCTGCTCAAAACTTAAGTGGCTTAGATCGATTCCTGTTGATTGAATAGGCCCACCATCCGCACCAGTTACTTCAGTTCTGTTTTTCAGCATGCCTAAATGCTGGGCAACCATTTTAAGCGCATCATCTTGATTACGAGTGATCACCTCGACGCCAAACTTACCCTCTTTCACGCCGGCGAATAAACGACGAGCTGCGCCGGCTAAATCGCGCGTATCATGAAAATGCGCACGACCAATACCCGCGCCATTACATCTAGGGCAATCAGGGTTAGGGTCTAACGTGTCATCGTAACCGTAACCACCAACATCTTTTGGAGGCGGTTTATTTGCCGCCGTGGCTTTTTTCACGGCATCTTCATATTCGACCGCATCACGCCACTGGTAATTGAAGCCAAAGCCCCAACAGTGACGACAACACAGCCGGCGATATTCTGTCAGCTCGTTAACGTCTGCTGTCGCAATATCCCACCACATTTTTAACACGGCATCTTGGGTGATTTGAGTTCTACGCTCCCTATCCGCTAGTGCGTCTGTAATTGCGCGATTGACCTTAGCATTTCTGTACATCCGACTGGCGCCAACATATGCAGTATTACCTTCGCCATTTCCGCCGGCTCGCTTATATGCAGCAGTCCTATTTAAATCGACAAGGTACTCATTGACGAATCTGAACTGCATATCGTTAAGCCCGTAATTGCGCAGGTTAAACGTACTTTCATCATCGTACGCGCTATCTTGTTCTCTACTCTGCGCAGTTGGTATTGCGCTATTACATATAGGCTCTTTTGCGCATTCTTTTTCGTGCGCAGTGCGCAATTTCTTGTGCGCAGTTTTTTGCGCAGATTGCGCAGCCGGCTTTTTAATATATCGCCGTGCTGTTGCGTAATTAAGTCCCTGGTCTTCGCAAAACTCTTTAGGGGATATTCCTGATTTAGCATGGTCAGACAGGAACTGTTTTTGTAGCTCGCTCCAATCCGGCTTAGCCATAATATTTTCCTCATAACAAATTAAAAAACTCACCGTAGTGAGCTTTGTGATTTGCAATAAAACCCCGTACTAAGCGAGGTGTTATCTAAACAAAAAATATAGGACCGGTATCAATAGTACAACAGAGCATACCCTGTACCAGATTATCTTTGTTGCTATTTCTTTCTTTATCTTCCTTGCCTGCACATCATCGCTAGACTCTTTAATTTCGTTTTTGTGAGATTCTAATACCTCCCCTTTTACTTGCTCACTTTTTTCTAGCATCTTATGACTTCCTATTGCCATCTTTATAACTACAAACAATATAATTATTGGTATCGCAAGAAGAGCCATAACATCGAACCATGAAATCATTAGTTACCCCCTTTTTTGAGAGATACTAACACTAGCTAAATATAATGAATAACGCATATTTGACTTATGTATAAGAAAGGGGATGTTCATCAAAGCTCTAATCTGACCATCTGCTTGAGATTACTACCTTTTTCAGATTGTGGTCATTCATGATTAACGTATAGTGACGTCACATTCATGAACTATTATTCTCTACTTTGCCCCGATATCTGGGGCATTTCTTTGTTGTTCAATTTCCCGAATTGCTTTCTTAAAGCTCTGTTAGATATCTTCCATATTTAAACTTGCCACACTTTGCACATCGCCATTCACTACGCTTTCCATTCAGGTATTTGATTTCATCGCCGAATATTTGACGTTTTAAAATATATTCGTGCTTGCAAAATATCTTTTTGAATACGCTCATTGTGAACACTCCGTTCTAATGTAATCTTGCAAGCCAAGTATCATTTGTTTGGATTCAGCGATTCGTTGTCTGAGTAACCAATAATTTCCGATAGCGGAGTCAGTAGGTCTGGCGGCTGTTCCATCATCCAAGCTGGAGGTGGAATCGGTTTCGGCTTTCGGACAACTGGCTCTGATGTACACCCGCTCAGGATTGCGCTCAGCAGCAATACGCAACTGGTCAATTTCAGCTTTTGCATTTGTGAGTTCCGTTGTGTGTTTGGTGTCGAGTTCGTAAAGAGAGTCGATGCGCTTTTGGTAGTCCACATTTATGGCTATTTGCTCTGAAAGTTGGCTATTAAGTTGCTCATTTTCATTGGTGAGCTTTTGGTTTTTACTAACTTCCCAATTAAGCAAACCACCCAGAACAATAACGCCGATTAACGCTATCGCGGTCGCTTTCCAGTTCATATCATGACTCTTTCACTGACAGCGCAGCATCACCGATTGGCAGCGGTCGGGTATCGATTTCCACGCCTTCTGGATAACAGTAACCAGTTACACGGTCCGTCTTAAACGCTTTGATGTTAACAGCATCGGATTGATTACCGCCCAATACCAGTAATGAGCCTGATTCTGTTTTGCCAACAACGAAACCGACATGACCACCACCATCACGAGAGAAAGTTACAACACACCCATATTTAGGTTCGGATAATTTCATACCGTAATTCAGGTATGAACGAGATGAGTCAGAGCGAGTCGAACGAATACCAGCACGCTCTAACATGGCATTGACG
This sequence comes from Providencia sp. JUb39, assembly GCF_012272845.1. NCBI lineage: Bacteria > Pseudomonadati > Pseudomonadota > Gammaproteobacteria > Enterobacterales > Morganellaceae > Providencia > Providencia sp. JUb39. The sequence goes on from NZ_JAAWXD020000001.1 coordinate 2,791,710, forward strand.
AAGCCAGCACACCAAGGAACTTCACGAGCCGTGCCAACTAAGCCGCGCAACTTACTATCAATCCACATCTGGTCGACTGCTTTTGAGCCTGAATCGGTATGTTCAGATACACCAATTTCTTTTCTGGCTTCAAGGAGCCATTTAGGTTCTGTCATTTCTTCACCTTAAAAGTAAATGGTCGCATCATCAGCAACCCGATTGATTTAACTTTTTCTATAAGTTTGCTGATAACAACAATAGACATAATGTTGCCACCGGCAGAGAAAATAACGAGGAAGATAACACCATCAAAAAGCACATCTGATGGTGCAGAAATACGATCACCAACTAAGGTCTCGTATATTTGATAAACCCAGCAAATAAACAGAGCGGTACCAACAATAGAGTCACGATGTTTTGCATACCGACAAAGGAATACCGTTACCGCAGACGCCAGCAAAAGAAAAATATCGACTGTTTCAAGTGGGTGACTGTCTACCCAGAGCGAAATGCTATTTAAGTAATTAAGGACGGCACTCATTAGCTACCTCCTTTATTTCGCCAATCTTTAATGGCTTGCGTGACACTGCTGAAGTTTTTATCTATCGAGGTAAAGACCCGGCTAAATAGCTTTTTGAGGTTATCTCTATTTGCAGCAAGAACGAGGACCGGGATAAGCAATGCCGAAATAACAATTGCCATTATTTTGGGGCTAATATCCCAACTCCATATCTGCGAAATAACATCAGAAGCCTCTTTAGCAATAAGGATCCCCGCGCCAAGAGCTAAAATGAAATGAAGTATCTTTCGCCGGTTATTATCTCTGGATGCAATGACTGAGGCTGATGCTCCGATAATAGCTCCCAGCACGACGCCATAGTCGGCACCAATAAGGAACCCACCCATAGCACCGCCACCAGCAGCACCGAGGGTTATCCCTATTGATGTGCTCATAAATAATTTGTTCTCTATGGAATTTAGATAATAAAAAAGCCACGCATTGCGCAGCTTAGAATAAGTGCCAGTTGAGCGACTGGCAGCGCTTTACCTTATCTGATATTGTTAAATCGCCAAACGTAACAATTCAAAAGGGAAAGTATATGATTGATTCAAACCTAACTCAGGTCCCATCAGTACCCTCTCTAGGAAACATCAAAAAAATAAAAGCTGATATAAATAATTATAAGAAATCTATCAAAGATATGAAGGATAATATGTTAAAACCATCCGTATCTTTGTGGGTTATATTTGCTGCGTCCACTTTTAGTGGAATCCCTGACGATACATTAAAAATAATAGCTTATATATTGGGGTTTTATTTTTATTATAAAGTAGTCAAAACAGGTGATTCGGCTCTAATCAAAAAACCCAAATATGACAATATTCAAAATATAAAAAAATCATTACTTTCTGAAATAAATTTATTGCCAGATGGAAAGTGCAAGAAAAGGATGCTGAAATGCACTAAACGCATTCAGAAAAAGCATGAGAACTTTTTTGAGAAAAATCCCAAGTCATGGTTTGGAATCAAAAGAACTCCTTTAGTCTTCGTTGCATCATATATTTTCTATGTTACTTGTTTTTTAGACTCTATTTATATTTTGATTTAATTAGTAAATTGTTTTTCAGAATGCTATCAGGTCCTTTCTGAAACAAGGTTCATTCAACTTTGATTACAACTTCATGTCATTATTTGCCCCTGAAAGCAAAAAACCCCGCACAATGGCGAGGTTTTTAATTCCTTTACTGCTTTGCGTGTATAGCTTCGCGCAGCGTATACCAAAATATTAACTTCATTGTTCAAAAAGTCAATGATTTATTCAGAATAATGATAACCCCGATCAAATTCATCACACATTGGTCGATAAAGCATAAATTCAGCAATAGACAACCAAGCCTTAATTCGCCTTCTACACGTTGATAATGATATAGATGGCTTACTCTCATGTAATTCAAGAGCTAGTGCATAATATGATTTTTTGTATATATAATGCTGCTTCAAGACATTTAACAATCCTTGATCATGTGCAAAAACAGCGCTTATTACCTTATCCATTTTCCCACCTTCGGTATCACTGCAGAACCACATATTGCTAAGTGTTTTCTTATCCTGGTACTCTTCCAAAAAAAGCTGCAAGGTTTCCTCTGATAGTCCTTCTTTTTTCATTCTTTGCATTGCATCTTTAAGGGCTTTCTTTGTAATTTTCGGTTCTGTTAATAATCGCTGAAAAATACCTGCAGCTTTAGGGGATTTGCTAAACGCAGACCAACAACCCCACATTGTTAATCTCCCACGGATCCACGTACTCTCTAATGTGCGCAATCTTAAATGTTCACCACTCTTGCCGCTTGTCTCTGGATATATCATGTTAATACCTCAACTTCTTTATTTATCAATATTGCTAGACGCGACAAGCGCGTAATGCCATTACTTCAATTTTGGTTTGCTCGAGCAACTCTACTTCCGTACCGTGAATTTCTTGCCATGATTTAGGCGCTGCATGAAATCCAGTGTCATAGCTGGCGCGGTGGTGAGGTGGACATAACGGTAAAACATCTTTGTGGCTAGCTCGTTGAGCCATGCCCTGCCCCGTTCTCACGTGATGAATTTCTGCGAGACTTGCCCCGTACCCCATATTGCGACAGCAAATACAGCCGAGTTCCGCTACATCTGATAGCCATTGTTTATCTTCTTTGGTCTTTGATTTGGTCATTGGTTTTGCCTCTAGGTAAAATCTAATAACTGAGCCGCAACATTTTCAGCAGCTTCTTGGGTAGGAAATTTACGGAATAGAATGAAGTTCCAGAGTACATCGAGTGTGGCTTTGTAGAGTTCGCCAAAGGCTAGGTCATCCATTTTGGCAAAGCTGATTGATTTAGCGACGCGGCGTAAGCTGCCATCCGGCATCTCAAAGGTTTCATAGTGACCAGATTGCTCTACTACCCAATAACGGAAAGCATCAAAGGATTTAGCCGCTGATATATTGTGGGCGCGTTTCTGTGCTATATCATCGAGATAAACATCTGCAGCTGATTGGAGGGCATCATCATTATCGGTGTAGTGAGCGAGGAATTTAACGTAACTACATACTAGCTCTTTTTCTTCAGGTGAAATGGTACCGCCGGTTGGTTCCCAGTATTCATATCCGAGGTTAAGCAATGCGAAGTATTTACGGTGGAATCGTGGGTTTCGTGCTTTCTTAAAATCAGCATAAAGCACATCACCACATTTGATTTTTGAATGCAAAAAATCTCTCGCAGCGGGATTAGCCGGTACAAGAGTGTCGTTAGACATTTTGATAAAGCCATGCTGTGCCATACTTTTTCTCTCAGTAGACACAGCAAGTGTTTAGAATTGGGTGTTCAGACCAATACCTTATTTTAGAGACTATTCAAAATAAAATCTATGTACTTATGTCATTATCTCGTTTGTAATGAATTTAATTTTGCATAAAAAGCATCAAGGGAACAGACGTAAACTCACTATTATTAAATGATTAATCCAGTGATGTATCATTCAGTTCTAGCTCAAATGTTCCACCTTTCCGTGGCATCACTTGATCGACCATTTTAATAAAACGGTTCCAGCCATATCCATTAGCGATCGCTAAACGTTGAACCATTATTAAAGAATGTAAGTGCTGGGATAGCATAGGATTACCAACATCATCTGTAAGCCATTGGTGCATTTTGTTTTTTCGCTGACCATTTGATTGTTTAGGTGTTTTTCTTTCAAGCTCTTGAAGAATAGAATCCCCAAGGCGTTCATATACAAGGTCTCTAGTATAATGAGCAACCACACTAAATCGATTTTTGCTCATCCCGCACCAAGGCCAATTTCTTAATTTATAAATATTCTCATAAAACTCATCTGGGAATTTTTTTGCCCAAGCAGCAAGCTCTTTACTTATGATTTTATCAAGATATGCTTGTAACGCGTCCTTAGGACGAATTTCTTGGTAGCCAGTGGCTTCATCGACTAATGCTATAATCCCGACTTTCGCAAGTGACCGAACCAAAATTTCAGCTTTTTGCGCTGTATCCATCTGGTTAGCCTTTAATGCTCCATCCTGACGGGCTTTTAGATAAACATCACAAACTAGCGGCAAAATTGAAGCGTCATAGCCCTCCAGCTCAACACCTGAATTATCTAAATAACGCTCACGTCTGATCACCTCCATAATATCTTGATTTATATATGGAACTAAGTTCGCAGCATCCATGAAAGCGGGGAGTATGATCTCACCATCAAGTGTAGCCCTGACGCCACGGCTGGGACGACCTAGAGCCTTAAACACCGATGACTGAGAAATTATACGTTTCCCATTATTAAGTACAGCTACTTCCAGTTCAGTATCGTTGATCCTTAAAATTCCCTCAAATTGAGCTGCTGGTAAATTTTTTTGGATTCTTTCCCAACGTTTTTTGGCTGCATTTTGAGCGACTTTTTTCCTCTCATCTGCAGTCAATTTATCAGCTCGAGCTTTACCGCCTTTAGCTTGGGGTGATTCATCTTTAATGGTCATATGGAAATCCTTGGATGTTTAATATAACTATTATCATCTCTTAACCACATTTCAGCAAGCAATATTTATAATTATGCTTGCTTACTTTATCCAACATCTCGCATTAATATGACTATAAGATTTGATGTTATACTGAATAATATAATAATTAGATCAAGTCGATGCCTATTCAATAGATACTAAAACTAAATGACTAACTTCAGTTCATTCCAACCTCTTGTTAACCAACACTCACTATCACCATCTAAACAGCATTCCGTTATTGGTACCCGTTCACCACATTTACCACAACAACGGTTATGCGGTAATCCATCAGGTAAATATTTACCTGACATAATCACCTCGGCTTTTGAGGTTTCGGCTCGGGTTGATAAGGTGCCTTGGTTCTTGCCCTTGCGGCAGAATTAAAGCGTTCAATGTGGCACGGAGAATGGTCTAAACCATCATCTGGCAATATAGGGTGATTACTCCGGACGAGTGATTCGCCGGTGATTGGGTCTTTAATTGTCATTTGGTCTGCCTCTTTTGATCTTTTAAAATGCTTTTTCCGCATAGCGCCTTGATTTAGTGCTTTGAGATTGTTGTTGCATTTTGGACACTTCAGCCGCTGTAATTTGGTCGGTTGGCATGTAGTGGCCTTTTTTAAACTCTTGATAAATAGTGCCCGTTTCACCATGACGGTTTTTATCAATAATAACTTCTGCGTAATTTTTAGCAGGGCTATTGGGGTTATAAACAACATCACGATAAGTAAATAAAATATAATCTGCGTCTTGCTCTAAACTGCCTGAATCTCGTAAGTCTGCTGCTACCGGTCGGCGTTGGTTTAATGGCCGTTTATCAACATCACGTGAGAGCTGGCTTAGTGCGATTGTTGGTGTGTGTAGTCGCTTGGCTAACCCTTTTAGCCCCGCTGAAATTGCCGCTATAGCGAGGTCGTTACGTTCTGCTTTTGGCTTTTTAATTAAACCTAAGTAATCAACAAAAACCCCTTTCAAATTGGGATATTGTCGCTTATGGTTTTCGCTAATTGCGCATATTTGCTCAACGGTTAAATTGTTTGCATCTATGATGTGAATATCTCGATCCATCAAATGAGCTAGCCCTGAACTTAACCGAGCCCAATCTTCATCATGTAATTGCGCTTTTCTCAATGTTGATACTGATAATTGGGATGAACCGGCAATCATACGCTCAGCGATTTGCTGATTAGCCATTTCCATGGAAAACAACAAAACACCGCCGCCATCCCGAGTCATACCCTCTATCATGGTTAGCGCTAATTCAGTTTTACCCATTCCTGGTCTACCGCCGATAAATACCAAATCAGTTGGGTTGAAGCCCCCGATTTTGTCATCTAAGGCCTCTATTCCTGTTTTGATCATACCACTAACATCTTCACCCAAATTTCTGCGCTCGAGGACTTCGACATATCCTTCAATCAGTGTATTTAGATGAACGGGTAACAAGTTTTGGCTACCGGCAGTGAGCTGACCAATCTGATTGGCAAACTGGTTAATCAACTCTTCTGCTTGCTCATGATTACCTGCCTCAGTGATAACGGTCTGATATTTAGCGATCAGCTGAATGACTTGGCGAACACGGAAGTAACTATGAACTTTGGATGCGTACCCTTTCAGATTAGCTTTCCACACCGGTGATTTGGCAAGCTCCAGTAAATTGGCTAGATCGCCCTTATCACCTAAAGCATCCGCAATAAAAAACGGGTCAATTAACGAACTTGTTAGCGCTTGTTTTTTTATCTCTCGATAAACACGCTGATAATAACTTGAGCTAAATGCCTCTTCGGGTAATGTAGCCAATACCTCATAAGCATCTTGAGAAGCACCACCAGCAAGAAAGCCACTGATTACAGCTCCTTCTAAATCGCGCTCATCCATCATGAATGATTACCTCTGCGGTATGTTGGCCAATTGAATGTCAGTACGGTACCGCCCTGTAATAATCGGTCTACTACGCGTTCGCCAAGCATTTCTTCCAACTCATTCAACGGTAAATTGCTAACTAAAATAGTCGGCAATAAATACTCATACCGATCATTAATCACTTCGAACAAAATATTTCGTTCTGAGTCAGTGCCGTACTGGACACCGATTTCATCAATTATCAACAGGTCGGGATCACAATATTTTGCTAACACATCCAGTTCACTAAATTCTGAATTTCCTGACCATGTTCTACGAAATGCGCGAATGATACGTGCCGCTGTAGTGATAAATACCGATTCTTGCAAATCTACGGCGATCTCACGGGCGATCGCTACTGCAAGATGGGTTTTACCAGTCCCGGGCATTCCGCACAGTACAAGTCCCTCTCCTGCGTTTTTTCTGTCATCCCACGTTTCTACGTACTGCTTGCAAATCATGAGATTGTGTTTAGCCGGTTGCGTGGCAGCTTTGAATGTTTCAAATGTCTCATCAGCAAAGCGCGGGGGAATATTCACACTAACCAATAAATCTTGTTCAGGCATTTTTACCTCCCACAAACCAGTGCGGATCCTGAGATTCATAGTGCTTGTCTCCAAACCCAGTGTGAGAATTAGGTTTGCTAACCTTAGCTATGGTTTTCTCTGGAAATATCCCCTGCCAACCATTGGCAATCGAATTACAAATCACAGCATTAGCATCGCTACAGCCAGACAGTTTCTTAGCCAGTTGTTTGCATGTTGTTTCTGTCAGCGGTTTCCTGATTTCTTTTCGGAAATTAATCCAATCCTGCCAAACCTCCTCACTCACGTTTTCTGGTTTAGCAAGTAATGGATTGAATTTTACTTTTTTCTCTCCCTTTTCCCCCTTGGGGGTAAGGGGGTATTTATTAGGTTCAATGATAGGTTCATTGACTGGTTCAAAAGAGTGACTGGTTCTGGTGTCATCTGACGGCATAGGGGGTCTGCTTTCTGGCGGCATAGCTATGCTTTTTGACGGCATAGGGCTATCACCATTTGATATAGCTATGCTTTTTGGTGGCATAGGGGCTATGCTTTTTGACGACATAGGGTTAGATAAATCTAAATAGTAAATATTAGAGGTATTTCCTTTCCCATTGTTAATACCTAGTCTATTTTCTTTTACCAATAGCCCCATATCGATTAATGCTTCAATGTGTGTACGAACCGCACTTTTACTACACTCGCAGTGTTCAGCGATATGTTGATAAGAAGGCCAGCACTCCCCCTTATCATTTGCATTGTCAGCCAGTTTTATTAATACGAGTTTGCGTAGTGGGTTTCCCACCTTAATTGACATGGCTTTAGCCATTAATGTCATGCTCATTTCATACTCCCAACGCTTTAGCTATATCACGGCAGGCGTTCTGGTACTGTTCCGGCGTGAGTTTCTTTGAAAGCAGCTTTTGTTTTTGTTGTTCGTACTGCTCCCAAACACTCAGCGCAGCCGCTCTTCTACCCTCGAAAACGTCTTCGATTTTCTCTCTGTCCGCTGGCTCTCCGTTCAACAAAAAACCATTGCGATAGGTTATCTTCTCAATTGTTCTTAGCATTGGTCTTGCCTCTGAATTAGTGCACGCTGGTCGGGCGTGGTATTGCTTTAAGCGCATTAACTGCATTATTAATCTGGCGTGACATGTCACGACCCTCTAGTAAAATTTCTGTCATTGCTTCAGCAAAACGCTGTATTGCAATTGACGTTAGATAATTCATCGTGTCGCCACGAACCCTAGCCAGCCTTGTGGCTGGTAATGCAATTTCAATCGCCGGCATCAACTCGGCAAACTTTCTGATCGATGCGTTAGAATCACCGCGCAACCAACGAAATATCTGCTGTCGATTGTTATTAATCGCTTTCCAATCTGCATGACCGTACTCATCTTCAATCACATGCAAGCGCCCGTTAGTTTTATCTCTAACTAGTCGCATATATGCACGACTGATTTCTATTGCTACATGTTCCTGACCTGTTTCTGCTGCCCAGTCCTCAACCTCGGTGCGGACAATGTTGATATCAAAGTTCATACGCTGCGTCTCCTGTCGCTAAAAATTGATTATGAATAATCAGTTTTTTAACTTGATACCTGAAATACTTGGGTTTCATTTGGCAACCCATCAAAGGGGTTAGGATAATCAATTGGGTTTAACTCATGGGGAGTGACTAACCAATTTGTCTTGGAGGCCCATTCAATGGCTTTTCTCCCTCTTGGGACGTAGTTTCCAGCGATTACTTGACTAACAAAACCCTGAGTAACGCCAACCATTCGAGCAAACTCGGATTGGCTAATCTTCTGATTTTTTAAATATAAACTTAGCTTCATCTGCATTCTCCTTTTGAATGTCAATGATATTAGCAATGCTAATTTAATAAATCAATAGCAATGCTATTAGAAAAATATTAGCAATACAAATAAACTAACGCTTATGACTAGAAAAATATCTGATGTCGACAAGAATGCCGCTCATAACCTAAAAACGATTTGGGAGGCAAAAAGAGATGCTCTCGGCTTAACACAAGAGAAAGCTGCGGAGGCTTTAGGCTTTTCCACGCAAGGTGCTGTAAGTCAATATCTTAACGGAAGAACTGCATTGAATACCGATACAACCCTAAAGTTTGCTGCTCTTCTGCAAGTACCTCCAGAAGATATAAACCCTGAATTAAAGGCTCTTCTAGACTATGTTCGTTCTAATAAACAAACTAGTGTTGCAGAGCATTCCCCTTTAATTGCCCGCAATGAGCACAATACTCTGAGGCTACTTGATGTCTACGCAAAAGCTGGGCCTAGTGGGTTCATGAATAATGAGTTTCCAGACACCATAAGATCAATCGAATTTTCGTCAGAGAAGGTATTTGAATTGTTTGGTCGTAAAAGTCTCAAGGGTATAGAAATGATTAATATCAGTGGTGATAGTATGTCCCCTGCAATCAATCCTAGAGATGTTGTTTTTGTTGATACTCACAATGAATACTTTGATGGTGATGGTGTTTATGTGTTTAGCTTTGAAAATGCCTTATTTATAAAAAGATTACAAAGAGTTAAAGGAAAAAAATTAGCTGTCAAATCTGATAATTCTGCATATGAAACGTTTTATATTGAAGAGTCAGAAATGCATGACCTTAAAATTATTGGTAAAGTCATAAAATCTCTCCCAATCAAAATGATTGATTTTGCTTAGTAAAATCAATTAATTAAATAAAGCCGTATATATATGCGGTTTTTTTTCGCCCAAAATAATTAGCAATGCTATTGACATAAAAAAATAGCATTGCTAATATTCACTCCATCAAGACAAACAACACAGCAAGTGTTTAGTCAGGTGTTCAAACCAAATTTAGTTTTGCTGTTATGTCGGAGGAGAACCAAAGCTCTCATCGCGACCTTTCATGATTACCACGACATGACAGCTAATTTTTGCAGTACCAGGGAATTTAATTAATTACCGACCAAAGCTACAAGGCAAGACCTGACAGCTCGGAAAGACGGGCATTGATTTACAGACGTAAAAAAACCCACCGAAGTGGGTTCCTTTACCTCGGGTCGCCGACCAAAGCTAACCGAGAGTTCTACTAGCGCGACCAAACGCTAGAAGAGGCAAGACCAATGATAAATCACTGATCACCACTATTTTAAAGGAGCTGCTATGAAAGCACAACCTAAAACCCTAAGTGTCAAAATCTACATCCACGCACAAAAGCAATTTGATGGTTCATACAAATACTGCCCTTCTACGTGCAAGTTCGATATCGAGTCTGGTTTAGGCTTTGTCATTGCTGAGCATACTACTGATATTCCCTTCACTGCTCCGTCAAGTACTGAGCTAGTTCAATTAGAGATTGATTCACTCAAAGCCGAGCAAAACAAAATAATTGCTGATGCGCAGGTGAAATCGAGCTTACTTGAAGACCAGATTCAGATGCTGCTTTGTTTAGAAGGCAAGCCCATTTCTAAAATTGACGAAGAAATCCCTTACTAATGGTGAATAAGATGGATCCTATTACTCAAGCAATTGATGCCATTTTAGATGCAGAGTTATCAGTTATTGAACACGCAAATAACAGTGAAATCGTTTCTGGAACTCAACATATTTCTATCATTGGAGGTAAGCGGAAGGTTGAATATTACCCATCAACTGGAACGGCATGTTCCAACCCAGTTAAAGGTCAGTATAGCCGCATTGTTATTAAAAAAGCTGGCGTCAAAAGAGCCATCGAACTCGCAAAATCTGGAAAATAGAGGGCAAACTATGAAGTGTTCCTTATGCAAAAAAGAATTAGAAGATAACGAAGCTTATGAATATAGAGGCTTCATTTCCTGCGGAGATCACTTTGATGAGGTTATCGGACGCGTTGACAGAAAACGACAAAATATTATCACTCAATACGATTCAATGTCTCGTCCCTTAAAAGGGTTGGACATTAGACCTGATAACCCTATAGGTAAAGCTAATCGTGAACTTCTTAAGGGAAGTATTGAGGTTAGCAGCAAAGAAACCTACCTAGAAAATGAATACCGTAACGGAATTTTATAAGAGGCAAGACCAATGAAAACTTTTATCTGTGTATTTGAGCCAACGACCGAGGCTCGCACTAATGGCGCGGTACCATTAACTATCGCTCTCGATGCTGCAAATGCAAAACTAGCTGCTGCAACAGCCATGGTTAAGTTATCAGAAGTGTATCCAGACGCTATGGATAACTTCAACACTGACGAACCTATCGTTTGTGAAGATGCCATGGGTTCACCTCGCCCACCGGTTGGTCAATTTGATGAAACATTTGCAATAGAAAATGAATTCGACGGTACTTGCTGGAAGCCGGCAAAATTAGAAGAGTTTAGCAAAATAAATACGACTATTCGTATCGCTGCAATCTTGTTGTTTGGTAAAACCCAGTTTACTCGCACTGATGTAAGCAAAGCCATTAGCTTTATGAATGAAAGTTCAGAGCAACCAAAAATCCGTAATATCGCTCAAGGCTTGGGAAGAATAAAAGCTCTCGATTCTATGGATGCTGAACAAACATCTGAAATTGCCCATGCTGTTTTTGAATATACTGATGATAATGTTTCTGTCATCGATGCAATCGGATTAGGTAACAGTTGGTTAGTTGAAGATCCTAAACCTGAAGATGTTACTACTAAAACAGCAATTGAAGAAGAACCTGTACTTAAACGTGACTATGCCACACTTGATATGGAGGTTGCCCTTGCATTAATTGGTGATGTTGATTTTGATGCTATCCGTAGTGCTGATATCCGTAAAGCTAAAGAATTAATGGCAGCTGAAGATAAAGCATGGAAACGTTTATCAATGGACTTGCGCACATTCCCTAGCGTTCTCGATATACCGCGCGAAAACATCTTTGCATTAGTGACTGAGGCACGAGAGAAGCCTGAATTATTTGATGATGCCAATGCCCGTAAAGCGTTTATAGATGCAAAGCTTGGTACCGAAAATCCAAAAGTAACCTCCTTAGGTAATGGTCGTTTTTCAGTTGATAACTTAGGTACCAAACCGGCTAATGATGAAGACCCCAAAGAGCCCGTTACCAAAGAAAAAACCAGACGCGGCAGCAAGAAAAAAGAAACACCGGCTAAAGCGGAAAAAGAACCTGAAACCGTTGCCGTTGAAACTAAAGAAACGCAGGTAGTTACTAAACCAATTCCCGCTGTCGCTGCTGAGCAAGATGATTTTGAACATCGTGCAACAGTTATCGATGAAGTGCTCGAAGGCAATAACGACCACCTCAGCATTTGGAAGCGCGTACAGCGCACTGACGCACGATTTACCAAGCCTTTAGAGGGTATGGGATTTACTGGTACCAGCATTAACAGCACTTACATGTTTATGCGTGCGACTGAAATCTTTGGCCCTATTGGTGAAGGCTGGGGATATGAAGTTATCGAAGAGAAGTTCATTGATGGAAAGCCACTCCTAGAACCTGTCCTCGATGAACGTAATAAGCAAGTGGCCACTAAATTTTTACGTGATGCTGATGGCTCATTATTTTGTGAACAGAACCATTCGCTCAAGATCAAGTTCTGGTACACCATCGAATGTGAAACACGCGGTGAGTTTGAAAGTTATGGCGCCACGCCTTATCGCTACCAAACGAACTACGGAATTAAAGTCGATGGTGAGGCAATTAAAAAATCACTCACTGATGCAATTAAAAAAGCCTTATCAATGCTTGGATTTAGTTCTGATGTGTTTATGGGTATGCACGATAACCCTGAATATGTTGCAAGTAATAAGCTCGAGTATGAAATCAAAGCAGCGACAGACAATGCTGAAGATACAACTCGCGTTCGTAAAGAGTTAGATGAGAAATTCTCTCGACACACTGAGACTATGCGCAGTGCTGTCACCGCAAACGAATTACGTGGTATTACTTCAACCCTTACCCGTGAAATCTCAACCCACGCTAAATTAGCTAAACAACGTGGTGATACTGAATATGAAAGATATTTAAACGGTCGTTTACGCCGGTTAAATGAAATTGAAAAAGAGTGTTTAGACCAACTTAATCAGAAAGAAGAGGCAATCTAATGACCAAGACAACTGCTATTGCAATGGCTGCTGACTACAGCAAATTACAACAACTCGTCGAAACTGGTGAGTTTACCGCGGAAGATATCGCCGATACGTTAGTAGGCATCGAAGGTGAGCTAGGCGATAAGCTTGATGCAATTATGCTTCATGCCCGTAATTTAGAAGGTCAAGCCAAAACATTGGATGAAGAATCCAAACGTCTGGCAGACCGTAAAAAGTCATTCGAAAATCAGGTTAAGAGCCTGAAAAAATATGCCTTGGATTGCTTGTTAACTTCGGGCTTGGACAAGTTGAAAACAACTAAAAATACATTCACGGCTCGCGCCGGTGTTGTTCGAGTCATCATTGATAATGAAGATGCACTGCCTAATGAGTTAGTCGATGTTCAAACCATTACGGCACCCGACAAAAAAGCCATTAAAGAGGCTATCGAAAACGGCATCGACGTTCCCGGTGCTCACTTAGAAACTGGTGACCGTTCATTGATGGTTCGTTAATACCTATAGCGCCCATTACTGGGCGCATTATCAGGAGAGACATTATGGCTATGAAACTTGAAGTGATTATTACTCACGATGAAGCAAGCAATAAGTGCAGCGTAGAGTGGTCTACAGATACAACTGAGCATGTGACAACCCAAGAAGAACATACGCTATCAATGGTAAAAAAAGCAGTTTTACTGCAACTAGGCTACCCAACATCATCGGTAATTATTCACTAACGTGACATGTCACGGTGTATTTATTATGAAAAATAACCTAGAAGATTTACATAACTACTTGTTCATGCAATTGGAAAGACTGTCTGATGAAGATCTTAAAGGGGAAGAGCTTAAAGAGGAAATTGGACGCGCAAAGGCTTTATCCGCAGTTGCATCGCAGATTGTCAATAATGGCCAGTTGGCGATTAGTGTTAAGCGTATGGCTAGTGAAGGACGTATTAAAGACGCCCCTAATTATCTGGAAGTTAAAAAATGAGCCGATTTTCTTATAACGAAGAAATGCGTGACTGGATGCGTAAAAACTACCTATTATCGCTCCCTCAACTCACCATTAACTTTAATAGCCAGTTTGGTACCACTCGCTCAAAAGACATGATCAATGGGTTACGTAAAAGCCTTAAATTGAAAACTGGTAGGTCTGGAGTGTTTATTAAAGGTCATATACCCGCCAATAAAGGTATTAAGGGTTTAAAGGGGGCAAATTCAGGATCTTTTAAAAAGAATCATATTCCTCATAACCGCCATGAAATTGGCGCAGAAGTCATAGCTACAACTGGATATATCAAAGTAAAAATAGGCTTACCGAGCAAGTGGAAATTTAAACATATTTTGCTATGGGAAAAGAGTAACGGAAAGATACCCAAAGGTCATGTTATCAAATTCATAGATGGCAACCCATTAAACTGCACCATTGAGAATTTAATGATGATCACTAAACCAGAGCATGGAGTAATGAACCGCTTCTTTTCTGGTGTATCAGCTGAATATAAACCGGCTATCTTGCAATTGGCTAAAATTAAAATTGCAATTAGAAGCATAGAAATTAAGAGGCAAGACCAATGTTAAAACATTTTCACAGTAATCAGCAGCCAACCGTTAAATTGACCATGCCAGACGGCTCTGTAGGTTTTATAACAACGAGTGTCCGCTGCTATATCGTTTATGACTTCCCCAAAGACATCAAGATTGAGCCAGTAAAAGAGCCTCAACCTAAAGGGAAAACATCATGATGTATGCTTTGTTCCTGTTAATTTGCAGCGGCGCTGATTGCTTGTATAAACCATATGGCTACACGTATCCTGATGAGCAAAACTGCCTGATTGATAAAGACACTCTGACCCAGCAAGGTATTTTGTCCGAGTGCTACCCGGTTGAAGCGATCATACGGGCCAGTAATTGATTAAGCTTAATCAGTTTTATTCTTTAGTAATAATTAATATGGCGGTTTATTCGATAATGAGTGACCGCCATGAAACAACCACAACTAACCCCTTGGGAACCCGAGGAGCAACTATTAACTGAATTCGATATTAAGTTAGGCAAGTTAGCTGCAAGTGTAAAAAACAGACCATGCGCCGCAGCTGAAATAAAACATGCTTGTAATACCGCTGATCAAATTATTTCATCAATAATGAGGCAAGACCAAGATGGCAACAGAAAGCGCTTGCGTAGAACGCAAAACAAAAAAAGAAGAGATGAATGCCCCTAAGAAAAAATACCATGACGACGACTTATTAAGTATTCAAGAAGTATGTGTTCTTATAGGAGGTATTAGCCCTAAAACTTTGGCTGATTGGAATAACAATCATCGACATAAAGAAATACTCGCACCTATTTGTTTTACCGAAAAAGTTGTTAGATACGAGTATAAAAACGTTAAAGCATTCATCGAAAAATGCCGAAAAGTTTACTAACCCATCTTTCTACGTAATAGCGCTACTTGAGTCAAAATACTATTTTCATGGGCCTCAAAAGCCTGACGCTTTAGCGCTATTTCTTCCTGCAGTATTTCATCAGAAAAATCATAATGCTCAGCCATCGGATCTTCGCTTTTGTCAGAATGATGCAGACATAAAATGCTTATCTCTTTTGTGTCTGAACGCGAGTAGCCTCTCTGTCGCATTTGAGCAATGACGTTACTTTTGAAGAATTTTCGACACATCGTATTAAATGCCCCTGACTTCCCCTTTACCGTTCCTTCATGCACAACGCCTTTCACTGCTCCTTCAGGGCTATATGTTTTCACCAGTTTATCCAAGGAACGCTTGGAAAATGGCAGCAGAGGATCCCTAGGTTGTAGAAATACATATTCACGGTTGCAATTAACTGCAGACTCTCGCCACGATAGTTGCTCCTCGAGTAAAGTTTTCATAGCTTTCGTAATCGGAAACTTGAATTCTTTCTGCGTTTTCATTGCCCCACGCATACCTATTAACCCAGCTGGGTATGTAATCTCAAGCTTATCAAGATCAACATAGTCCCAGCGTAAATTTGCAATATTTATCGGTCTAACGCCGGTCAAAATCATATATCTGACTGCATTTTTTTGGTGTACTGAAGTGCATGATGCTACGTTAATCCAAAGTGTGGCTATCGATTCTATATCAGTATAGCGTTTGGTTGGTAATGGCTTCTGCACGCGCGAAGAAACATAATCATCAGGGATACTCGCTGCTATATTTATTCCATTACAATAAATCGGCGCCGCAAATTTCCAAAGCCGGCGCAACTCTGCAAATAATTCTAGAGCCTGATTATTGGATTTTGTCTGTATCCATGAATCAATGATCTCAATTAGCCGCGGGTACTTTATATCGCTAAAAACTTCTCTGGCGCCAAAGGATTCTTTTATTTGTTTTGTTCTACAGCAATATGTCGCATAGCTATTTTCGCTAAGCTTTGCTCTGGAAACTTTGCCGGCTAAATCCTTTTCGTAGGCGTCTATTAGTTGATGGACTGACTCTGCTCTTAACCCTTGCTCTGCTAATAATTGAGCTTTTTCTCTTGCGATGGGTAATGATAGTTCTGGCCACTCCCCTAATTTTTGACCTTTGACTTCCATATGCTTGGGGAATTCTGCGTATACTGTTACCTTGCCGGCTTTGCTAAAATCAATACGTAAGTAATGCTCTTTCTCGTATTTAGATCGACGTGGCTTGTTGATGTGTTTTAAAATGATTTTTGCGGCAGTAACACAGATTCTCATGTGTGTACTTGTGTAGGGTGGCTTGCATGACTCCCAACGCTGTAATGCGTCGGTATATTCATCAGAATTAGTGTTATCGGGCTTTTGTGTTGCTACTTTTGACATTGGAATACCTCGTCATATCAACACATTAAATTAAAAGCTCACACATTAGGTATTTTTAGAGCTGTAAAATAGGTATGTGTTGCTATTTTGTGTTACGAATCTAGGTTTCTCAATGTAAAACATACTGTATAAAAATACAATAGCCGGACGAAAGTAACGAATACGGATAAAACCTAAGTTACTGATTATTAACTTTATTAAACGTAAATTATTGATATGTCTTTATTAATTACTAAACGCTGTATTAATTGCGATATGTGTGAACCTGAATGTCCAAATGATGCGATCTTCATGGGGGCGGAAATCTATGAAATAGATTCAAACCTGTGTACTGAATGCGTTGGGCACTATGATAAACCCACTTGCCAATCAGTTTGCCCTATCACTAATACAATTATTACAGATCCTGAACATATTGAATCCCAGGAACAGCTTTGGGATAAATTTGTCATGATCCATCACGCCGATAAAATCTAATTTAACAAAGATGCGGAACAGGCTTGTTGAAACGACGATGGTTGAACTCTGCGTTATTTAGCTTTGTTTTACTAAAAACCCATCCGTTGAAGTGCTCTTTCATTAAAAGACTTTTCCATTGAGCTACTATTTCATTGAAACATTGCCGACTACAGATAAGCCGGCAATGAATAATGACTACAGACTTTCAATAATCACCGTTGCAGCCGCATAGTGTCGTTCATCAGTAATTGAAACATGAAAATGCGTGGCTTTTAAGCTATTGGCTAATTTTAACGCTTCACCGCTCAGTGACAGTAATGGCTTGCCTAGCTCATCGTTTGTGACTTCAAACTGATTAAACGCCAAACCATTACGGATGCCCGTACCTAATGCCTTAGCCGCCGCTTCTTTCACTGCAAATCGCTTAGCAAGAAAACGCGCAGGCTTAGTTTGTTGCTGGTATTGCGCATATTCATGCTCTGTTAAAATACGCTTCGCTAAGCTATCTGCGGAGCGCTCGATAACAGATTCAATACGCGTAATCTCAACAATATCTGTACCTAAACCTACAATAGCCATTATTTACGTGCTTCTGTGAGTAAGTTTTTCATGTCAGACACCGCTTGAGCTAAACCGCTAAACAGCGCACGTCCAATAATCGCGTGACCGATATTCAGCTCATAAATTTCAGGCAGCGCTGCGATACGTTGAACATTATGGTAAGTCAGTCCATGCCCCGCATTCACTTTAATACCTTTACCTGCAGCATAACTTACGCCATCACGAATACGGCGGAACTCAAGCTCTTGCTCTTGTTCAGTTTTGGCATCCGCATATGCGCCTGTGTGAATTTCAATAAATGGCGCTCCACACTCTTGAGCTGCATCAATTTGTTCATGATCCGCATCGATAAATAAAGAAACTAAAATACCTGCTTCGGTCAGCCGTTTTACTGCGGATGCGACTTTTTGTTTTTGCCCTGCGACATCAAGTCCGCCTTCAGTGGTCACTTCCTCGCGCTTTTCAGGAACCAAACAGCAATAAGTCGGCTTAATACGACAAGCAATGTCAATCATCTCATCTGTGACTGCCATTTCAAGGTTCATACGCGTTTGAATGGTTTGGTTGAGCAGTTCAACGTCTCTATCGGTAATATGACGGCGATCTTCACGTAAATGGATAGTGATCCCGTCGGCTCCAGCTTGCTCAGCAACAAATGCCGCTTGAACAGGGTCAGGATATTGTGTTCCTCTTGCATTTCTAACAGTTGCAATGTGGTCAATGTTAACGCCCAATAACAGCTCAGCCATGTTTAACTCCCTATGAATAAACAGTCACTTATTTCTTGTCTGCCATATCCTACTGCAATTTATGGGATTGGGGGAAAAAATATCTCTTTCTTCCTTACTGATTCCAAACTAATAATAATATTTCATCAATTACATTCATTTTTTGGGAAGCGCCTCGAAGAAAGTAAATAGCACAAAAAATTTGTCTCGCTCACCTGCCGTTTTATGGTTACAACAGTTTGGATGACAGCCATTTGCAATTACAACAGATAAAAAATAGCGCCATAAAACAAAATCAAATAATTGCTACGACTTAGCCATGTTCTGAGAAGGGATAGTAAATTGCCTGAAAAGTTCACGGCTTTTAAGAGGTTTACCACCTAGGTAAGGTTTTAGTGCCATGCGGGTAAACCGTTTAGCAGCTTTTAAGGTGTCGGCATCTGGGAATTCTCGGTCGGCTAACGCTCTTAATTGCTTCCCCGTGAACGTGAGTTGGTCAACAACTAGGCTGCCGATAAACCCTTTTTCTTCACGGTAACGGTAGGTCATGGTGTCTGAAACTGGCTCACCACTGCCCGCACAATGTAAAAAATCTACGCCATAACCGAGATAAGACAGCAAAGCGAGCTCGAACTGGCGTAACGCAGATTCAGGCGTGCGTTCACTCCCGGCTAAAACTTGCAAACAATTGAGGTAATCAAAAAATAGAGATGAATAAGGTGTACCGAACTCAATAACCCGAGCGGTAAGTTCATTAAGGTATAAACCACTATATAAAACAGTGCCACTGAGAGGGAGAGCAAGAGAGACAGGGTCAGCATTGATGAGAGTTTTGATCTCACCTTTGCCACTCCAACGGATCAACAAAGGTGTAAAAGGCTGTAAACAGCCTCTTAATGGTGAGCGGTTGCGTCTCGCACCCTTTGCTAACAAACGAATTTTACCTTCCCCTTCCGTGAAAAAGTCAATTAATAGACTTGTTTCACTGTAAGGACGGGAATGGAGCACAAACGCGCGTTGCCAACCACTCACGGCGTCACCGATTATTTTAAATCGTCAACATAGCCCAGACTGCGCAGTGCTCTTTCGTCATCTGCCCAACCGGATTTAACTTTAACCCAAAGCTCTAAGTGAACTTTCGTTTCAAACAGGCGTTCCATATCAATACGAGCTTCTGTACCAATGGTTTTCAGCTTGCTACCTTTATTACCGATAACCATTTTTTTCTGGCCTTCACGCTCAACTAAAATCAGACCGTTGATATGGTAGCCGCCTTTATCCATCTCTTTAAACTGTTCAATTTCAACAGTCACAGAGTACGGTAACTCGTCACCTAAGAAACGCATCAGTTTTTCACGGATAATTTCAGAAGCCATAAAACGCTGAGAGCGGTCTGTAATATAGTCTTCAGGGAAGTGGTGAATAGCTTCAGGGATATGCTGTTTCACAATCTTCGCGATGGTATCAACGCCAGTGCCTTTTTCTGCACTGATTGGTACGACATCCAGGAAATTCATTTTTTGGCTGATCATACCGATGTGTGGCAGTAAGCTGGTTTTATCCACCACATTATCAATTTTGTTGATCGCCAAAATAACTGGGCAACGTAAGCTAGATAGCTTGTTCAGCACCATTTCATCATCTGGTGTCCAGTGGGTACCTTCAACCACAAAAATAACCAATTCAACATCGCCAATGGAGCTAGATGCTGCGCGGTTCATCAAACGGTTAATCGCTCTTTTTTCTTCGATGTGAAGACCTGGGGTATCAACATAGATAATTTGGTAATTATCTTCTGTGTGGATCCCCATAATACGGTGGCGAGTTGTCTGAGGCTTTCTCGATGTGATCGAGACTTTTTGCCCCAGTAACTGGTTTAACAGTGTTGATTTCCCAACATTTGGTCGTCCAACTATGGCAACAAAACCACAGTGGGATTGTAATTCACTCATTCAATCTCCAAGATTTTCAATGCTTGTTCTGCTGCGGCTTGCTCCGCTTTACGACGGCTTGAACCTATGCCGTTAATCGGCTCTTCAATGCCGCTCACTTGGCAATGGATCGTAAATTCTTGATCATGAGCTTCACCTTTCACATGTACCACTAAATAGTTTGGCAGTGGAAGATGACGCCCTTGCAGATATTCTTGTAGCCGCGTTTTCGGGTCTTTTTGTTTATCACCCGGACTAATTTCATCCAATCTTACTTTGTACCATGCCAGAATGATCTCTTCGATAGTTTGAATATTACTGTCGAGGAAAATCCCACCAATTAAGGCTTCAACGGTATCAGCTAAGATTGATTCTCGGCGGAAACCGCCACTTTTTAATTCACCCGGTCCTAAACGTAAACATTCACCGAGTTCAAATTCACGGGCAATTTCCGCCAGTGTATTTCCACGCACTAACGTTGCGCGCATACGGCTCATATCACCTTCATCCACCTTAGGAAAACGATGATAGAGATCGTTAGCAATCACAAAACTGAGAATTGAATCACCCAAAAATTCCAGTCTTTCATTATGTTTGCTGCTAGCACTTCTATGAGTTAATGCCTGAATTAATAAATCATTTTGCTGGAATGTATATCCCAGCTTACGCTGTAATTTTTCTAACAAAGAGGGGTTCATGTGCGCCCAACCATTCTACGTTTAATAAAAAAGCACACGCAACAGACCTGTATAATCAGCTATTTTACAAAACTGTTGCGTTTGCACTGACTTCCGTCGACCATCACTCGTAAGCAATTGATATTCGAAAAATAACTTTTATGAATTATCGGAATTTAACGAGGATAGTTAATAATTAGGAAGTCAATAATGTTTAAAACAACATTATTGTACACTGGGTAAAATAATAATGCTTATGATAATGCGAGTTTTCTAATGAAAACCCGCATTGTCTGAAATGAATTATAGAGGACCAATTCGGCTAAAGCGAATACCTGTAGGCCATTCGTTCTCTTGTTTATCTAAACTTAACCAAATAAACACTGCACGCCCCACTAAATTTTGCTCAGGAACAAAGCCCCACATACGGCTATCAGAACTGTTGTCTCTATTATCACCCATCATAAAATAGTGTTTCTCAGGCACAATCCACTCATTAAGTGGTAAACCTGGTTGTACATATTTTGATTGAGTAATGTAGTTATTAATCGTCAAAATTTGGTGCGTAACGGTATCTAATTTCTCACTTCGACCATATTGACGCAGTGAGTTATTCGGTAACGCTTGGTCTATTGGGATTTGATAATTACCATATTGATTATCAACCACAGAGCTATTTTCAAATACCATTGTCCATTCACTTGGCTCTAATGGGCCATAAGTGACTGGCAATTTTTCTGTGCATTTATTGTCTGCGCAGTTAGGGTAAATGGTCAGCTCTTTCGCTTCTGGGTTATAAATGATTTTATCCCCCGGCAAACCAATAACGCGTTTCACGAAGTCTACATTTGGCTCTTTCGGATATTTAAATACCGCGATATCTCCACGATTAGGCTTACCCGTTTCGATTAATGTGGTTTGAGTAATAGGATCTTTCAATCCATAAGAAAACTTCTCAACCAGCATAAAATCACCAACTAAAAGCGTTGGCATCATCGAACCTGATGGGATTTGGAACGGCTCGTAAATAAACGAACGAACAACCAAAACAATGGCTAACACAGGAAAAATTGAGGTTCCCGTTTCCAGCCACGACGGACGACGAACCGCTTTCGCAAGTTCATCTTCGTTCATTGAGCCGTTTGTTACTTCCCGCAATTTTTTAAGTTTCGCTTTACGTGCTGGCGCAAACTTAAATTTATCTAAGCACCAAATAATCCCTGTCACCAGAGTAGCCAGTGTGAGGATCAGGGCAAATGTGTTAGCCATTAAGACTCCTTGTAAACTTAGCTGTCTTTACCAACGTGCAATATAGCAAGGAACGCTTCTTGTGGGAGTTCAACGTTACCCACTTGCTTCATACGTTTCTTACCGTCCTTTTGCTTCTGTAACAGTTTCTTCTTACGGCTAACGTCACCGCCATAACATTTGGCAAGAACGTTTTTGCGCAGCTGTTTCACTGTAGAACGAGCAATAATGTGGTTACCAATTGCTGCTTGGATAGCAATATCAAACTGTTGACGTGGAATAAGCTCTTTCATTTTTTCCACCAGCTCACGTCCGCGGTACTGCGAGTTGCCACGGTGAGTGATCAGCGCTAAAGCATCGACACGTTCGTTGTTGATTAACACATCCACACGCACCATGTCTGACGTTTGGAAACGCTTGAATGAATAATCTAAAGAAGCATAACCACGAGAGGTTGATTTTAAACGGTCAAAGAAATCCAGCACCACTTCTGACATCGGAATTTCGTAGGTCAGAGAAACCTGATTTCCGTGGTAAACCATGTTGGTTTGTACACCACGTTTTTCAATACACAGAGTGATAACGTTACCTAAATACTCTTTAGGCATCAGCATATGGCACTCAGCGATAGGCTCTCTTAACTCTTCGATGTTATTCAGCGGTGGTAATTTCGACGGACTATCCACATAAACAATCTCGCCATTAGTTTGCTGAACTTCATAAACTACCGTTGGTGCCGTGGTGATCAGGTCAAGATCGTATTCGCGTTCTAAACGCTCTTGAATGATTTCCATGTGCAGTAAGCCAAGGAAACCACAACGGAAACCGAATCCTAATGCTGTTGACGTTTCTGGTTCATAGAACAAAGAAGCATCGTTCAGGCTTAATTTACCCAATGCATCACGGAAAGCTTCATAATCATCTGAGCTAACAGGGAACAGACCCGCATAGACTTGAGGTTTAACTTTTTTGAAGCCTGGTAATGCTTTATCTGCTGGGTTACGAGCACCAGTTAAAGTATCCCCGACTGGTGCGCCAGTGATGTCTTTAATCGCACACACTAACCAGCCTACTTCACCGCAGTTAAGCACATCACGGTCAACTTGTTTTGGTGTGAAAATACCGAGGCGATCCGCGTTATACACATTGCCCGTACTCATCACTTTAACTTTGTCACCTTTTTTCAATGTTCCGCTTTTAATACGGATCAGAGAAACAACGCCTAAATAGTTATCGAACCAAGAGTCGATAATTAGCGCTTGTAACGGTGCATCGCCATCACCTTCTGGCGGTGGGATTTCTTTTACTAAACGTTCGATAACATCTTGAACGCCGATACCGGTTTTCGCAGAGCAACGAACGGCATCATGGGCATCAAGGCCCACAATGTCTTCAATCTCATCAGCAACACGCTCAGGATCAGCGGCTGGTAAGTCAATCTTGTTAAGGACTGGAACGACTTCCAAGTCCATTTCAATTGCGGTATAGCAGTTCGCTAAGGTTTGAGCTTCAACACCTTGCCCTGCATCCACAACTAATAATGCGCCTTCACACGCCGCCAATGAACGAGAAACTTCATAGGAGAAGTCCACGTGTCCTGGAGTGTCGATAAAGTTCAGTTGGTAAGTTTCACCATCCGCCGCTTTATAATCGAGCGTTACGCTCTGTGCTTTAATGGTGATACCACGTTCACGTTCCAGATCCATAGAGTCTAAAACCTGAGCCGCCATTTCACGGTCAGTTAAGCCACCACAGATTTGAATAATACGATCTGACAACGTAGATTTTCCGTGGTCGATATGTGCAATGATCGAAAAGTTTCTAATGTTTTTGATTTTCAAGGTAATATCTTCTTTTAAATTGCCTTACAAAATCAGTTTTGAGCAAATTTTGCCACAAAACTAAAATGCTATGATTATCACAAGATTGCTAATTAGCAGCATTTTACATACAAGAACCCACTAACACAAAGATTCAATGTAAAACAACTGTAAACTAGCCAAAGTTGAATGAGTTACTTATTTCATTTTTCTTCATTTTTGAACGACTAAAAACAAAATCGCCTGTAGCAAAAAGCTTATGTTGTAAAAGCTTAGCTACAGGCGACGATGTGAGACAATGGCATTCAACAATGTGTTTGAATGCTAATTTCGCCGGGGGGCAGCCCTATTTGTAAAACGATAGGCTGAAAATCGATTTTATTGCGCCAACGTGAAGCCATTCCTCGTGCGCTGAAAAAGCCAGCAAACCCACCGAAAATGCCCGCTAATGCGACCCATACCTGCTCAAACTCAGCTATTTGAGCCAATGCGGCAAATATAAACAATCCAACTAATGGCGTTAAATAGACTAACATAGCAGAACGTAGCAAGCTTCCTTCAGGAATACCTACTTCAATTTTTTGTCCAACAACCAAAGGTTGTTCAACTTCAATTTCCAATTCGTGCTCTGTGTTAGGTCCTATTTTGTTTAAAGCATATGAACCACAAGCTGCACGAGCGCTGCAACTTCCACATCCTGCCGAAGAGCCATAACGCAATAACGCTCGTCCTTTCTGCCACCTAACCACCGTTGCCCATTCTTTTACCATGATTTACTCCCGAAACTGAATGCTACTCGCAATTAACTGGGATGTTGATAGCGGTAACTCCCCTATTATCGTAATCACATTTTGCTTTTGAGTCATGGTGTAAATTGTGCGGCGACCATTTTGTAGCGGCTGATCAAGTAAAGGACCTTTCGATGTTTTTGTCACATTAACCGAAAAGGTGAATAACCCATCGCTGAACATCGCTGTTTCAATGATGTCATCATCGCTCAATTTTCGCGTAGAGCGAGAGACTTCCTCAAAGCCTGGAGGCAGCATTCCTACCCGCCATTTAAATGATGGGTTTTCATTTTTTGGCGATACCAATAATGGCGGTAAATTCACATTGCTGAGAGATTTCAATGAGTCTTGTACATTTTTGCTATCTAAGACAGTCGAAATCACCCGAAACTGTTCCAGCGTTTGATTATTGTTGTCGAGCAAATCAACACGCAGTGGCAACTTAGTTTCTTCATCGATTAGTAGCACATAATTAAATCGAGAATTATCTTTTGAAATAATACGGATGACTAATGCGGGTCTATCACCAATATGCGTACGGCCAGCATCAATAAAATTATAATAAGGCTGAATTTTTTGGTAATCAGCAAAAAGTACTGTAGGTAAGTTATCAATGATATGTTCGCCATTCAGGCTAAACGCATCGAATCCCGGTTCAAAATAACTAATTCGGTTGCCGTTTTGTACTATTTCTCGGCGAGATGAATCCATTTGGATCATTTGAGAAATAGGAACACCATTGATAATCGCATGGCGATAGCGCACTGGAACGATATTTTGCGGATTGAATGTCATAAACGACATTTCATATGACAGGTTCTGGGCAGCCGTTCCCATTTCTTTGAAAAGAACATCGGCATCCGTAGATGATGCCGACGCTTGATTAGATATAATCAGGCTGCCCGTCAGGCAGAGGACGGATAACCACTTATTCATTATTGCAGTTTAACCCCTGCTGATGCGGTATTTTTATCACTGTCTTGATGTGGCTGATTCAGCATCGAACGTCTTTCAATTTCATACTGTTGCAGCATGGCATTGATACGTTGATTTTGTTGTTCGATTTGCTGAGATTGTTGTTCAGTACCAAACAATTGGCTATCTGAAATATTTAAGCTAACTGGCGCGCCACGTCCGACAGGAACAGTATTAAATACAGGATCATCCACAGTAGAATCAACGCTATTGCTTTGATTGTATTGTTGAACACCCACAATTACAGCGAGTGATACACATGCAGCCACACCGATTTGCGTAATTTGGCTAGCCCATGGACGAATTTTGTTCCAAAACGGGAAACCACTCCAGTTTGCAGGTTCTGGTTGTGATTCAACAACTGCTTGAGGATTAATTCGCACCGGTTCATTTTCCAGCGCTGCCGCAACTTTACTTGCAATATCAAAATGAATGACATCGCCTGTATCATTACGCAGAGTATCACGAACAAGATGATAGCTCTCCCAACGTTGCTTTAACGTTGAATCACATGAAATGGTGTTAATAAGTTCTAAATCTAGAGCTTCACCATCCATCATTGCGGAAAGTTTCTCTCTTTGCATGCCCAATTACCTTCAGTTAATTGCTCACAGTTAAATGGTAACTCGCGACCCAACCAATTAATGTTGTTGGATCAACGGCTGAACTTTTTCATCAATTGCTTCCCTTGCTCTAAAGATCCGCGATCGAACGGTACCTACAGGGCAATCCATCACTTCGGCTATCTCTTCGTAGCTTAAGCCATCAAGTTCACGTAGCGTGATTGCCATTCGAAGATCTTCTGGCAGTGACTCAATAGTACGGAAAACAACTCGCTTTAATTCATCAGACAACATTAAGTTCTCTGGGTTCGAAATTTCTTTTAATGCGCCGGCTGATTCGAAGTTTTCTGCGTCGCTTGCTTCCAGATCTGACGCGGGAGGACGTCTATCTTGCGCGACTAAGTAATTCTTTGCCGTGTTGACAGCAATTCGATAAAGCCAAGTATAAAAGGCACTGTCGCCACGGAACGAGCCGATTGCACGATAAGCCTTAATAAACGACTCTTGTGCAACATCAGGCACATCCGCTTGCGGTACATAACGAGAAACGAGACTTGCAACCTTATGCTGGTATTTAATCACCAGTAAATTGAAAGCTTGTTGATCGCCTTTTTGTACTTTCTCAACCAATATTTGGTCTGTCAGCTGCTCGCTCATTCCAGGAACCATCTCCTGAACACAGATTGATAATGACTTAACTTGTTCATCTTCTCCCTTCCTTAAGCAAGCCTAACTTCGAGTAATAAAAACTGATGAAGTTCAATTTATTCCAAAAATAATCGAAAATAATTTCAAAAAATGGGATCGATGTTTCTTAATCGATCTCATTGATCCTTGTGAGCACTACCTAATAGTATACACAAAACAGGCATATCTACGGCATGATTACGTGGAATTTATTCATTCACATTGGCACTTTTCATTTAGCCAATGGTTTTTTCCAAAATAAATGATGATTTTCCAAATAAACTAAAGTGTAGCTAAATAATATAGTTCTTTAAGAACTCAAAATGCGATTAATACATAGTCACAGGCAGCTCGATAGGCTAACATAAAATTCTCTATAGAAACACAACACACAAACACTTATGAACGCATCCACACAGCATGACACTGATATTTTAATCATTGGAAGTGGTGTCGCAGGATTATCAGCCGCACTCCGGCTTGCACCCTTTCATCAAGTTACTATTCTCAGCAAAAGCACCCTCAGTGATGGTGCATCTTATTACGCTCAGGGCGGAATAGCCGCCGTTTTCGATGACACCGACAGCATAGAATCCCATGTTAATGACACGCTTGTGGCTGGCGCGGGGATCTGCGAAAAGAGCGCCGTAGAGTTTATTGCATCAAACGCCAAACATTGTGTTCAATGGCTGATTGACCAAGGGGTTTTATTTGATACCGAAGTCAACGAAACAGGGGAAACTCAGTATCACCTCACCCGAGAAGGCGGACACAGTCATCGCCGTATTTTGCATCACGCAGATGCCACCGGAAAAGAGGTTGAAACCACCCTTGTTAATCTTGCTTTCGAACACCCGAATATCCAGATCAAAGAACGCTACAATGCGGTTGATCTGATCCTCGAAGATAAAACCCAACAAAATACCCGCTCCCGTATTGTCGGTGCCTATGTTTGGAATCGCCAAAAAGAGCAAGTCGAAACTATACGAGCAAAAACTATCGTCTTAGCCACAGGTGGTGCTGCGAAGGTTTATCAATACACCACCAACCCTGATATCTCATCCGGTGATGGTATTGCCATGGCATGGCGGGCAGGCTGCCGCGTAGCTAATTTGGAATTTAACCAGTTTCATCCAACCTGTTTATTCCACCCTCAAGCACGTAATTTCCTACTCACCGAAGCTTTACGAGGTGAAGGCGCTCACTTAAAACGCCCTGATGGTAGCCGATTCATGCCAGATTATGACGCTCGTTGT
The DNA here is from genome assembly GCF_012272845.1 of Providencia sp. JUb39. NCBI lineage: Bacteria > Pseudomonadati > Pseudomonadota > Gammaproteobacteria > Enterobacterales > Morganellaceae > Providencia > Providencia sp. JUb39. The sequence goes on from NZ_JAAWXD020000001.1 coordinate 2,820,238, forward strand.
GAATTAGCACCGCGGGATATTGTCGCCAGAGCTATCGACCATGAAATGAAACGCCTCGGGGCAGACTGCATGTATCTGGACATCAGCCACAAATCCCCTGAGTTTATTCAGCACCACTTCCCCACCATTTATGCCAAATTGCTCACCTTAGGTTTAGATTTAACCCAAGAGCCGATCCCGATAGTTCCCGCAGCACACTATACCTGCGGCGGCGTTGTTGTTGACCCGACAGGCATGACAGATGTGCCGAATCTTTATGCTATTGGTGAAGTGAGTTATACCGGGCTACATGGTGCCAATCGCATGGCGTCCAACTCATTACTTGAATGTCTAGTTTATGGGTGGGCAGCCGCAGAAAATATCATCAAAACGATCAACCAGATCCCTGAGGTTTCTGAACTTCCTGAATGGGATGAAAGCCGAGTCCATAACTCTGACGAACAAGTTGTCATTCAGCATAACTGGCATGAGTTACGCTTATTTATGTGGGATTACATGGGGATAGTAAGAACCACAAAACGCCTTGAACGCGCTTTGCGTCGTATTCATTTACTTCAACAAGAAATTAATGATTACTATGCTAATTTCCGCATCTCCAATAACTTACTGGAACTGCGCAATTTAGTCCAAGTTGCAGAACTAATGGTGCGCTGCGCCTTAGAACGTAAAGAGAGCCGCGGTTTGCACTATACCTTAGACTACCCTGAGCTTTTACCCGATTCTGGTCCAACCGTTTTAACCCGCTAATATTCACCGCCTATCTGTGCATTAGCCGCAGATAGGCTTTTAATACTTAAGATAAAATGGCTGGATCAACGAGATAAACTCATCCGTATAGCTATCATCTGGTTGTTTCAATGTTAAAGACGAAATAACCGGTTCCGTCATCTTAATCGTCAACCCTAATAGCATCCGATGATATGGTGTATGTGCTTTATCCTGAACTTGCGCGCGATAGGCTAAATTCCAACCACTCTCCATTGCCATCGATTCGACTTTCTGCCCTACTTCATAAGGCAATACCAAACAAAAAATACCGTCTAGTGCCAAGCATCGTTTAGCGCTATCTAATAATACTTGGTGAGTCAGTGTTCCGGTATAGCGAGCTTGGTCTCGTTTTTCATCCCGACATGCTACCGCGGGCTCAAAATAAGGGGGATTACTCACGATTAAATCATACTGATGGTTAGGCCGTTCGCTAAACGTAATAATGTCCTGATGGAACACTCGCAGCCGTTCAGACCATGGAGATTCATCAAAATTTTCCTGCGCTTGTAACGCCGCAGCGTCATCAAGTTCAACCGCATCAACCTGCACTTGCTCACTACGCTGAGCCAGCATTAAGGCTATTAATCCGCTCCCACTGCCTATGTCCAACGCATATTTTGTTGCATTAAGAGGCGCCCACGCACCGAGTAATACCCCGTCAGTACCAACCTTCATCGCGCAACGATCATGAGCAACAAAAAATTGCTTGAAGGTAAACCCGCCTTTTCGATAACTCTTTTTTTGTTCGCTCATACTGCCACTCTGGTTTAAATAGGATTTGCGTGAATATTCTCAATTTCAATCCACAAATCTGCAAATTTAATCTAATTCTAATAATATTATTCTCACATAATGAGAATGTGATTTGTTAGTGATTTTTTTTACTGCTAAGTTCGAGAAAAAGGAGATGCCATGAACAGTATTAATAGAACACTAGATATCTTATCGTTTGTCACGACTTGCGCGTCTCCAATCACACCGCAAACCATTTCCAAAGAGTTAGATATTCCTCTCTCAACGGTTTATCGGCTTTTAACTATTCTCATAAATTGGGAATTTGTGACTTACTCTAAGCAATATGGCACTTATACCGTTGGTGCGCAGAGTATCAAAACTCAAGAAAAATACTATCACCACAGCTTGTTGATGACCTCGTCAAAATCAGAGCTGCACGCATTAGCGAAAAAAACCCAAGAGACTGCGGCAGTTATCACCGCCAACCTACGGGAAACCATCTGTGTCGATAAAATTGATAGTGAACAAGCCGTACGCTGCTCTTTTATTGTGGGACATGGCAATACCGTGATCCGCGGCGCTAGTGCAAAAACCCTCTTAGCCTACCGTGATGAACAATACCAAGAATTGGTCTTCGAAACTCACGCCAAGCAGCTACACAAAGATAACTATTTACAGAAATTAAAACAGGATCTGATCCAAATCCGTCAACAGGGCTATGGCATTTCTGTTGGTGAAATTGATGCTGGTGTTTTTGGCGCATCGGCACCTGTTTTTAAAGGCAATGATATTTTAGCTGTCGTCTCTGTCATGGCACCCGAATTTCGTGCCGTCAACCGTGTCGATGAGCTAATTAAAGCCACATGCCAAACGGCCCAAAATATAACAAAACTAATTAACTTGGAGTAACTATGACACAACCTTTTCAATGGCAGGGTCGTACTGATGGTGAAACACAGGAACATTTACGCATTCACCAAGTCATCAACCAGCGTTCACCTGCAGAGTTTGCCATTATCGGCTTCGCTTCGGACGAAGGTGTTCGTCGCAATAAAGGCCGCCAAGGCGCTAAAGCTGGTCCTGATGCTATCCGCCGTCAACTTGCTGGCCTGCCTATCCACCAGCCACTGGCTATTCGTGATGTGGGAACAGTAAGTTGTGAGGATGGTAATCTGGAAGCGGCTCAACGCCGACTGTCCGATGAGATAATCTCAGTGTTAGAACAGCGCCAAAAACCCATTGTTTTAGGTGGCGGTCACGAAGTCGGCTTTGCGAGCTTCCAAGGTGTTTTCGATTTCGTTCAAAAACATCAACCAGAAAAAACCATTGGGATCATCAATTTTGATGCACACTTTGATTTACGTGAAGCCCCAGAAGCCACATCCGGTACGCCATTTTTACAATCGTCGCAATTGTGCGCTAAGCATCAGCGCCCTTTCAATTACCTATGTTTAGGCATCGCAGATCACGGTAATACCAAGGTGTTATTTGATACAGCGGATCGCTTAGGTTGCCACTATATTCGCGATAAAGCCTTAACCGCGAGCTTATTACCCCAAGCAATTGAGCAAATCAAACAATTTATAAATTCGGTGGATTACCTGTATGTCACTGTGGATTTGGATGTGTTCTCTGCAGGTATCGCACCGGGAGTCAGCGCGCCAGCCGCTCGAGGGATTTCTACTGAAACATTTGATGAATTATTTAATGTCATCAAATCTAGCGGCAAGATTGCGCTGTTTGATATCGCTGAGTGCAATCCTGAATTTGATATTGATAACCACACATCAAAACTAGCAGCTTACTTGGTTTACCAATATTTATTCTAAAAACAACAAACACAATAAAACGACTGATAAACAACTTTACCTTGTCTTTCAAAATATAAATAAAAGCTTAGTCAACTAAGCAACTAGTTAAAAATAAACAGCACTGAGGTTCGAAATAGCCAACAACACTGTAGCTTGAAAATTAGGCGTATTTATCTCTTTCATTATAAAGATATTTATACCCTTGGATTTCGAGTTACAGCTAGGCGGCTAGAGAGGATATCCCTAGGAGCATACATAAGTGTGTGACTAGGGTAGCCGAACGCGGCCAACAACGCTGTAGATTGAAAGACATGGTATAAATAAAGGGAAAAAAATGACATTCCAAATCGACACACTCACCACCCTCTTCCTGACTGTAGTTTGCCTACTGATGGGTGTTCACCTCAAAAAACGCATTGAATGGCTGCAACGTTTCTGTATTCCTTCACCGGTCATTGGTGGTTTTTTGATCAGCTTACTTATTTGGGGATTAAAATCTTTCGATCTCGCTGAAATTACGTTCGATACCAGCTTGCAGTCATTCTTAATGGTGGCATTCTTTACAACTGTTGGTATTGATGGCAGCTTCCGCATATTAAAAAGCGGTGGGCGCTTACTCATTACTTACCTGTTAATTTGCTGGACATTGGTTATTTTCCAAGACACCTTTGGTGCCGGTCTGGCGCATTTATTAGGTATCGACCCGGTTATCGGGATCATGGCTGGCGGTGTTTCCTTAACAGGTGGACACGGTGGTGCGGCGGCATTTGGTGGTATGGCTGAAGGTCTTGGCGTACAGTCTGCAACTGTTGCGGCTATTGCAGCAGCAACGTTTGGTCTGATTTCAGGAAGCTTATTAGGTGGCCCTATCGCGAGCTATTTAATTAAAAAACACAAAGTCACTATTCAAACCGAAGAACACATTGAAAGCGTGAAAGTTGAAGAGAAATTGGCTGGCAAAATCGATTCTATCGATGCCCATGCATTCTTAAAAATGTTAGCGCTTATTTTAGGTGTAATGGTTGTCGGTCAATTTGCTTCTGCGCAATTTACTAAAGCCACGGGATTCTCTTTACCAAGCTATGTCGGTGCAATGATTATCGCGATTATTGTGCGTAACATTAACGACCAAGTTGAAATTGTTCGTATTAACCAAAAATCCATCAACCTAATTTCAGATGTTTCACTGGGCTTATTCTTAACTATGGCGATGATGTCGCTTAAGATTTGGGAATTGAAAGTCATCGCCCTGCCATTATTCATCATCTTACTGGCGCAAACTATTGCCATCATCCTGTTCGTTGTTTTCGTCGTCTTCAGACTATTAGGCAAAAATTACGATGCTGCAGTAATGTGTTCAGGCATGATGGGACATGGTTTAGGGGCGACACCGAACGCAATGGCAAACATGTCATCAGTCTGTGAGCGCTACAAACAAGTTTCTATGAAAGCGTTTATGATTGTGCCATTAAGCGGTGCTGTACTTATCGACCTCGTGGGAATTCCTTACCACACTTGGTTAATTAACATGCTCAGCTAATGCCACTTCATCCCTCTTACCAACCATACGACAGAGTTTGGTAAGAGGGAGCATTATCAGTAAGCCACTTCCTTGTATACCCCCCGCCAACAAAAACAGGTAAACTCTGCACAAAGCTGATTTTTGTGGTGAACAATTTTGCTAACCTGTTTATAATCAGCGCCCCAAATAGAGGTATATCATGACTGCATCCACTTTTTCTGAACTTGAGCTTGATGAGAGCCTGATCACCGCGCTGACCAATAAAGGTTACGAGCGCCCGACGGCCATCCAAGAAGCGGCTATCCCTCCTGCAATGGATGGACGCGACGTTTTAGGTTCAGCCCCAACCGGAACAGGTAAAACTGCGGCATTCTTATTGCCAGCCATTCAACATTTACTTGATTTCCCAAGAAAAAAATCAGGTCCGCCTCGCGTTCTGATTTTAACACCAACTCGCGAACTCGCTATGCAAGTCGCTGATCAAGCTAAAGAGTTGTGTGCACATAATCATTTAGACGTTGCCACCATTACAGGCGGCGTTGCGTATATGAACCACGCTGAGGTTTTCAGCGAAAACCAAGATATCGTCGTCGCAACCACCGGACGTTTGCTGCAATACATTAAAGAAGAAAACTTCGATTGCCGCGCCGTAGAGATTTTGATCCTCGATGAAGCTGACCGTATGCTGGATATGGGCTTTGCGCACGATATCGAAACTATCGCAGGCGAAACCCGCTGGCGCAAGCAAACCATGTTGTTCTCTGCCACTCTTGAAGGTGAAGCAATTCGTGATTTTGCTGAGCGTCTACTCGAAGATCCTATCGAAATTGAAGCAGATCCTTCACGCCGTGAACGCAAGAAAATCCAACAATTTTACTATCGCGCTGACACGTTAGAGCATAAAACTGCGCTGCTGTGTCACCTTATCAAGCAAGAAGACGTCACCAAATCGATAGTCTTTGTGCGTAAGCGTGAACGCGTTCGTGAAGTTGTCCAATGGCTGCGTGAGGCAGGGATTGAACCTTGCTATATCGAAGGCGAAATGGTGCAAGCGAAGCGTAACGAAGCTGTTCGCCGCTTAGTGACTGGACAAGTTAAAGTCCTCGTTGCAACAGACGTGGCTTCTCGTGGATTAGACATTGAAAACGTCAGCCATGTTTTTAACTTCGACTTACCGCGCACCGCGGATGTCTATTTGCACCGTATCGGTCGTACCGGTCGTGCTGGGCGCAAAGGAACTGCTCTTTCTTTAGTTGAAGCGCACGATTTCCCTCTACTGGGAAAAATCACTCGCTACATCGAAGATCCAATTAAGATGCGTGTGGTAGATTCATTACGCCCAACAACCAAAGCGCCTTCTGAAGCGATGCTGAATAAGCCAAAACCATCTAAGAAAGTGCTGGCTAAGCGTAAAGAGAAGAAAAAAGAAGAGCAAAGCAAGAAAAAAGAAAAAGTACGCCATCGCGATAAGAAAAATATCGGTAAACGTCGCACTCCAGCTGTATCCTCTACAACTACGCCATCTGCAACTGCAGATAGCAATAAAACCAAGTAAAACTCAATCGAGTGATACTGACAAAAGCGGGCTTCGGCCCGTTTTTCATTTATTAACTTAAGTTCATTAACTTATAGACCTTCTCCCTCATAACCCGACTTTCATTGGTTAACGCTTCTGCTTTTATCATATGATTATCTAAAATATCTCGGCAGTTATAACCCTGATTATTTTCCATTCGCCAATCTGCGCCATTTGATAATAATAATTCAGCAACATCTAAAGAGTGGCTATTTAAAGCATCATGCAACGGGGTATTTCCCAAATTATCTCTCACGTTGACCATTAAACCATTACTCAGCAAAATTTCTGATTGAGCCATTCTCCCGCTTTGAGCCGCTAAATGTAAAACTGTTTTTTGCTGAGCTAACTGCATTTTTTTAATTCCCTGCCCGTATGGAGATTCCAATAATACTTTTATAAATTGGCTATTACCTGCACGAACAGATTGCATTGCGAGTTTATCAATATCGCAGTGCTTATTTTTCATTGAAAGCAGCACTTTAAATTCACTAATATTTTCTTTCTTAATTGAATTCTTACAACTTTCTTGCCAATTAAAACTTTGTTTCTGCTCTACGTTTGGAAATTCATTCAACATAGAATCCGCTGTTTTATCAAATTCACCTGTAATCGCATTCCAATTATTCCATGGTTTATGTTTGCACATCATCCTAATAATCTTAACCATTGAATGTGCAATAAAGCTCCTGGTCAACAAACGGTGTGGTAACCAGTCTTTCCAAGAATTATGTTCGCTGTAAGCCATTTTGATACGGTTTCCCAACGCAGAAGGGATTGGTAACGTGTTTTGAAGTGCATCAAGCCAATCATATTGAACAGTATAAAAGCGTATCAAACCTTCATCTGCTTGTTGCTTAGCAATGTTATAATCCATTCCAATTTTATGTACTGTGTTTTGTGCAAGCCCTGAAGGACTAAATGAAATACAAGGTGATTGACTCGCCAATGCGGCTATTGATGCAAGACCGCCCCCTAGAGAGTGCCCTGTACAGATAATATTACCTTTCACGGCTCGATATAAAATATTAGTTAACCCTACCGCCTGAAAGAATTGAGGTTCGTAATATCCTAGCCCTTGCCGAATATTGGCATAAAAATCGACAATATCATTCGTTCCCGCAAAGCAAATAATATACAGACCATTAAAACAACAAATATTCGATTGAAAACCTGTAAATTCATTATTTAAAAGTTCTGCATCTATGCCTAATTCATTAATTTTTGACGTGCTGAGTTTATTTACTCCTTGAATATCACGCCAATTACTATGATAAGCACCTTGTGATAGTAACGCTAAAAGATAATCTTTATTCTGTGCATCTCTTCCTAGAAACTCCTCTCTCGTAACATTTTTAGACCATTTATCACGAGGGCTACATAATGAATCCGAAAATGTATTTTGTTGATATAAATTTAAACCTTCTTCAACAAAAGAAAGTTCGTCCTTACTTACTGTCTGCTGTATTGCTGTACTGAATGGCATAAATTCTCCCTAACAAATGCTGTATGCTGGAAGAATATTGAAATATAAATAACCAAGGGGGGAAATAATCAACTTTGTTAGGGGCAAATAAAAAAGCCATTGAGAACAATGGCTTTTAGAATTTATTAAGATAAGAGATCTATTGACCCCTTAATGTTTATTACAGGCTTTCAGTGAAAGTACGAGTAATAACGTCACGCTGTTGTTCAGGTGTTAATGAATTAAAACGCACCGCATAACCAGAAACACGGATAGTTAATTGCGGATATTTCTCTGGGTTTTTAACTGCATCTTCTAATGTTTCACGGCTTAATACGTTAACATTTAAGTGCTGACCACCTTCTACGCGAACAGTTGGTTTCATTTCCAAAGGAACTTCGCGGCTCTCAAAAGCTCCCAATTCATCTTTAGGAACAACCTGACCTTCGCTATAATCTGCTTTCGCACATACGCAACGAGCTTCATTTGTCTCGCTATCGATTAACCAGAAAGAGTTCAGCAGTGCTGCATTATCACTTTTAGTAATTTGAATACCAGTAATCATCTCGACCTCCACGTTCGAATCAGATTTTGATCAATCTTTGCTAACTGTTTTTAATCGCTGTTGATTGGATAATTGGTCTAACCAACCTGTTTATCTAATATATACCAGCTAGAACCCCCAGATTCTTTGATATTTATCAAATGTTTCGTATGGTAATTAACCATAGCGGTGCATCTTTATGATTTAAATCAATATTCACATTTGGACTTTTTAATTATTTTTGTAAATTTTCAAATTAATTTTAATTACTTTTAGGGAGTTAGCGCGGAACAACACTTTATCTATGCGCCATGAACCAGTAAGCTACGAACTATAAAATACATCACTATGGGATCATTCATGTCAAATACGATGACTTGGCACGACGTAATTGGTGCGGAAAAATCACAAACCTATTTCAAAGAGACTCTCGCGTTTGTCGCAAAAGAAAGAGAAAGCGGAAAAGTAATCTACCCACCGCAAGAAGATGTTTTCAATGCGTTTCGCTATACCGAATTAGCGGACATCAAAGTCGTGATCTTGGGGCAAGACCCTTATCATGGACCAGGACAAGCACACGGATTATCCTTTTCTGTACGTCCGGGAATTAAAGCACCGCCTTCACTCGTCAATATGTATAAAGAGCTTGAAAAAGATATTCCTGGGTTCGTCCGCCCGGGACATGGGTACTTGCTTAGCTGGGCGCAACAAGGGGTTTTACTCCTCAATACAGTATTAACTGTAGAACAAGGCAATGCGCACTCACATGCACATCTAGGCTGGGAAACGTTTACAGATAAAGTGATTCAGGCGATTAATGACCATACTGAGGGCGTTGTTTTTCTTTTATGGGGCTCTCATGCACAGAAGAAAGGTCGCATTATCGATACTAAACGCCACCATGTACTTAAAGCACCTCACCCATCACCACTTTCTGCGCATCGAGGCTTCTTAGGATGTGGTCATTTCTCGAAAGCTAATCAATTGCTTGAACAGCAAGGCCGCGCACCTATTGATTGGTATCCAGTTATTCCTGAATAGATGCATTCTATAGCGATAAAATGCATTGGTGATAAAGTTCGTAGAAGTTCGCAATAGAAAAATGGGATGCTCAGCATCCCATTCTCGTTATATACCCTAAAACTATTTATGCTCTAAACTTATTTAGAAACAATGACCATTGCAGGGCGCAACAGACGGTTATTCAAGGTATAACCCTTTTGCATCACGTTAATCACTTGACCTGCACTATGATCTGGAGATTCAATCATGGTCATTGCTTGGTGAACTTCCGGGTTGAATGGCACATTTGCCGCATCAACAGGCTCAATACCAAACTTAGAAACGGCATCTAAGAACGTTTTCAACGTAAGATCTAAGCCTTCTAGCATCGCTTTGGACTCTTCGTTGTCACGATCAGCTGCCTCAATTGCACGCTCTAAGTTATCAATAACAGGCAACAATTCATTGGAAAACTTCTCAAGCGCAAACTTGTGGGCTTTTTCAATATCTTGTTCTGTACGACGACGAATATTTTCGATTTCAGCGTGAGCACGTAACATCGCTTCGCGTTCAGTTTTACGGGAAGCTTCAAGTTGCTGTTCAAGCTCAGCAATACGCGCTGCTAACGCTTGTTCTTCGGCTTGTAAATCAGCTTGTTGAGTATCAACTTCTTGCTCTGCTTGCACTTTTTGTGTTTCATTTTGCTCAGAAGCTTGCTCATCATGCATGTTTTGTTCTTTACTACTCATGAATATCTCCGCGTATTTAGCAATAATTCTATCTATGAGAGTATTATGGGGATCTAATACAGGGATTCAAGGGAAGTCATACAACGAGGAGTTAAAAAAGTATGCAAAAGGCTAAGATGACACCATCTTCACAATTTAAAACTATCGGTATTGTCGGACACCCAAGGCACCCTGAAGCACTGGCGACCCATGAACTTATCTATCATTGGCTGATTTCAAAAAATTACCACGCAATAATTGATAAACAAGTGGCTAAGGATTTGAAATTAAAAGATGCCAATACAGGAACTTTAACAGAAATCGGTCAACAAGCCGATTTAGTCGTTGTGGTTGGCGGCGATGGCAACATGCTTGGAGCTGCGCGAATTTTATCCCGCTATAACAATAAAGTTATTGGTGTCAACCGAGGTAATTTGGGATTTTTAACCGACCTAGACCCCGACAATGCCCTTCAACAACTGTCCTGTGTTCTTGATGGGGAATATCATGAAGAGCAGCGCTTTTTATTAGAAGCTCAAGTAATCAAGGCAAATCAAAAAGCCCGTAAAAGTAGCGCCATTAATGAAGTGGTTCTGCACCCAGGTAAAGTCGCACATATGATTGAGTTTGAAGTTTATATTGATGAAAAATTTGCCTTTTCACAACGCTCAGATGGCTTAATTATTGCGACCCCGACAGGCTCAACAGCCTACTCTTTATCCGCTGGGGGACCTATCCTAACACCAAATCTAGACGCTATTGTACTCGTGCCGATGTTCCCACACACCCTATCGTCTCGCCCATTAGTTATCAGCAGCGACAGCAGTATCCGCTTAAAATTTTTACGAACCAATATTGATTATGAAGTGAGTTGCGACAGTCAAATTATGCTACCTATACAGGATGGCGAAGAGGTGATTATAAAGCGCAGCTCGAAGAGCCTGAATTTAGTTCATCCAAAAGATTACAATTATTTCAATACATTAAGTTCAAAACTTGGTTGGTCTAAAAAAACTTTTTAAATTTTTCGCACTGCCTCTTTACTGTATAAAAAAACAGGTTAAACTGTATGAAAGCACAGGTGTATATTTAAACAGGAGAGCGCAGATGCTAACCCAACTAACCATCAATAATTTTGCTATCGTTCGTGAGTTAGAAATTGATTTTCGTAGCGGTATGACGACAATTACAGGTGAAACCGGTGCGGGTAAATCCATTGCTATCGATGCTCTTGGTTTATGTTTAGGTAACCGAGGTGAAGCCAACATGGTTCGCCCTGGTGCTCAACGTGCCGACTTGTGTGCTCGCTTTTCACTGTCTGACGCTCAAATGGCAGCAAATTGGCTCATTGAGCATCAACTTGATAATCAAAATGAATGCTTACTGCGCCGCACCATCGCAACCGATGGGCGCTCTCGAGGCTTTATTAACGGTGTCTCCGTTCCCTTATCGCAATTACGTGAACTTGGCGCATTACTGATCCAAATTCATGGTCAACATGCTCACCAGCTATTATTAGATAATGATCATCAACAATCCCTACTTGATGCCTATGCTAATCAGCAAGAATTACTCGCTCAAATGAAGCAAACGTGGCAAAAGTGGCATGAGTCTTGTCAGCAATTAGCTGTTTTTCAAAAACAAATGCAAGAGCGTGAATCTCGCCAGCAATTGCTGGATTATCATTTAAAAGAGTTAAATGAGTTCCTACCCGTTCAAGGGGAGTTTGAGGAAATTGATCAAGAATATAAACAGCTTGCTAATCACGGGCAATTTTTAACTATTGGGCAAACAACAGCACAAATTCTGACAGAAAGTGACGATGCGAACGTTATCAGCCTTCTCAATATGGCAAAAAATGAGCTTTCTGATTTAGTCGCTCTGAATCCTAAATTTTCAGGGTTATTGGATATGCTGGAAGAAGCGGCCATCCAAGTTAGTGAAGTCAGTGATGAAATTAAACATTACTGCGATCAATATGAATTAGACCCAAATCATTTATTCGAATTGGAGCAGCGAATTTCCAAACAAATTAGTTTGGCACGTAAGCATCACGTCACACCTGAAGCCCTACCTGAACTTTTTCAACAATTAGTTGAAGAACAAAATCAGATAGCTAACCAAAATGAAGATTGTGAAGCTTTAAATGCGCAAGTCATTGCTGACCACCAAAAAGCGTTAGAATGTGCGGAACGTTTACATCATGTACGTCTGCATTATGCACAAGAGCTCAGCCAGCTAATTACCAGCAGTATGCACCAACTTTCAATGCCTCATGGTCTATTCACGATTGATATAAAATTTGTTCCCGAACATTTGCAAATTGATGGCGCCTGCAAAGTCGAATTCAATGTCACCACTAACCCAGGACAGCCACATCAAGCATTAGCGAAAGTCGCATCAGGTGGTGAGTTATCTCGCATCGCTTTAGCCATTCAAGTGATCACCGCAAAAAAAATGGATACTCCAGCTTTAATATTTGATGAAGTGGACGTGGGAATCAGTGGTCCAACCGCCGCTATCGTCGGGAAATTACTCCGTGAACTTGGTGAGTCCACCCAAGTTATGTGTGTAACTCACTTGCCTCAAGTTGCAGGCTGCGGTCATCACCATTTTTATGTTAGTAAAGAAACGAACGGTGTGGAAACCGAGACTCATATGCAGTTACTGGATAAAAAATCTAGATTACAAGAACTTGCACGGTTACTCGCTGGTTCAGAGGTAACAAAAAATACGTTGGCTAATGCAAAAGAGTTGCTCGCAGCTTAAATTTCGACAACTTTTTTTATCTCCTGTTGTCTTAGAGTCGATCTGGAAGGTTTTAAATTGTATCAATGTCGATTATCATTGATGTTCTGACTCCAAAAGGAATGAGATATCCATGCGTTATAAATTGTTAACTGCTGCAGCACTATCATTCGCATTAATGTCCACGGGCTGTTCAATGATGGAACGTCTTGTCTATCATCCGGATATTAACCAAGGTAACTACCTAACGGCGAAAGATGTTGCGAAGATTAAAAAAGGAATGACACAGCAACAGGTTGCTTATGCTTTAGGCACGCCAATGATGACTGACCCGTTTGGTTCTCAGACTTGGTTTTATGTTTTCCGCCAAGAGCTGGGGCATGACCCAGTGAAGCAAGAAACATTGACGCTGACGTTTGATCGCAACGGTATCCTGACAGATATCAAAAACGAAAAAAACCTTGAAGCACAACAAGCCATGGAAGCTGGTGAAGTTAAAGCATCAGAACCAAAAGCAGCGGAATAACACCCTATATAGCGTAATGCTTGAGCGTGTATAACTTGAGTATATAAGTAACTACCTGCCCAATTTATATGATGGGATAACAAACAGGTAGTTACTTTAGTGCTTTTATTTATCCCTTTATAGCTTCTCGCCAATACATAAAAGCGCCATTCTCTACGTTCTAGCCTATCAATCGACGCATCCACAAAGAAAAACCTATAAATTAAACACAAAAAACCGAGCTTTCACTCGGCTTCATATAAAATTGATTCGCTCACTGCGCAATATCTTATTTATTATTCTCTTTCGATTTTTCAGCTCGTTTGCGGCGTAGCTCTTTCGGGTCGGCAATCAATGGGCGATAAATTTCGATTCTATCCCCTTCTTGAACGGCATCTCCCAATTTCGCAGGCCGACTATAAATGCCCACTTTATTTTTTTTTAAATCGATATCCGAACGCAACGTTAAAATACCCGATACAATAATTGCATCTTCAATCGTGGTTCCTTCTGCAACCTTTACAGAAAGCAAATATTGCTTTTCAGGTAACGCGTAAGTCACTTCAATATTGATATCAGACACGGTAAACGACCTTAGCACGAGACGTAAATGCTTGAACCATATTGTTGGCCAGCTCTTTGAATATTTTACCGAATGCTAACTCAATCAGCTTATTGGTAAATTCAAAATCAAGATGAAACTCAATTTTACAGGCGTCAGCACTCAAGGGAATAAACTGCCATCCCCCAGATAGAGTTCTAAAAGGACCTTCCACTAACTGCATTTGGATACGTTTATTATCTTCCAGCGCATTTTTAGTAATGAAGGTTTTGCTAATTCCCGCCTTTGAAACCTCAACTGATGCCGTCATTTCTTCTGAATTTTGGCTAATAATTCGGCTTCCAACGCATCCTGGTAAAAAACTTGGATATGAAATCACATCATTCACAAGTTTATACATTTGTTCTGCGCTAAAAGGGACTAACGCAGAGCGACTAATCTGTGGCATATCAATTCCTATCCCCAAAAACTGCGCATATAATAGCACCATTGATGGGTTACTCAAAAAACAAAACCCGTGCAGGGCAAGAAATGCACAATTGCAAAAATATCAGTGTTGAACGATTTCATTCAACGCATCTTAACGTATAATGAATGAACTATGACAAAGAAAAAACCATATAAACCCGGTTCAGCAACAATTGCTATGAACAAACGTGCTCGCCACGAATATTCTATCGAAGAGGAGTTCGAGGCGGGTTTATCCCTACAAGGTTGGGAAGTTAAATCATTACGCGCGGGCAAAGCCAACATTGGCGATAGCTACGTTTTACTGCGCGATGGTGAAGCCTATCTGTTTGGTGCCAACTTTACACCACTGACAGTCGCATCATCCCATGTTGTCTGCGACCCAACCCGCAGTAGAAAACTACTTCTTAATCAACGTGAATTAGACACCCTTTACGGTAAAGTTAACCGTGAAGGTTATACTGTCATCGCTCTTTCCTTATATTGGAAAAACGCGTGGTGCAAAGTGAAAATTGGCGTAGCCAAAGGTAAAAAAGCCCACGACAAGCGTTCTGATATCAAGGATAGAGAGTGGCAATTAGATAAAGCACGTATAATGAAACATTCTAATCGCTAAGTCCTAGCTTTATAGAGTTATTTTCTGTTATACTGCACTCACAACTTGGGGCTGATTCTGGATTCGACGGGATTTGCGAAACCCAAGGTGCATGCCGAGGGGCGGTTGGCCTCGTAAAAAGCCGCAAAAAAATAGTCGCAAACGACGAAAACTACGCACTAGCAGCTTAATAACCTGCTTAGAGCCTTCTCTCCCTAGCCTCCGCTCTTAGGACGGGGATCAAGAGAAGTCAAACCCAAAAGAGATCGCGTGGATGCCTTGCCTGGGGTTGAAGCGTTAAACTTAATCAGGATAGTTTGTTGGTGGCGTGTCTGTCCGCAGCTGGCAAATGAAATTAAAGACTAGACTAAGCATGTAGTACCGAGGATGTAGAAATTTCGGACGCGGGTTCAACTCCCGCCAGCTCCACCAAATTTTAACTGTCAGTGATGTGACAACAACTTTAAAAACAGTAAGTTAGTAAAGTTGAGCAGACAGTAACATTACCCAGAATGGACTTCGAAATGCACGTGAAATGCACGCGCACTAGAAAAATAGAAAAGCTCACTTCGGTGGGCTTTTTTATTCTCTATTGTACTAAGAGATAAATCTAATGAGAAAGGCTTGTATTGAATTACATTCAACAATGCAATATCGATGAAATAAATTTAATGATTTAAAAACACCAAGTTACCTTAAATAAGGTCATTATTTAAACACAATTCTTATACATTATCTTATACACTTGATTTCATATATGACAAAACTGTTCCATTTCTAGCTACTCCTTCTAAAAGAACATTTTGCTTACACTCTCAAGCCTATTCATTTAAGTACTGAATAAAGCAAACTGGTACTTATATATTCAAATTCTTAACATAAAAAATTGTAATATTAGTTGTGGTCGTTAATTTCACGATGTAATCCTAAAAAATCACTGACTAAATTTGATATTCTATAAAAGTCATTTCACTTAAAATTTCACTTCAAAATATTGGAGACTTCATGAATATCACTCAATTATTTCTATTAGCTTTAAATTGTATCAATGAGCATCGGGAACCATCACATACTGAGCAATCAATAATTTATGTATTCTATAGAACAAACATTGCTGGATTGATTTCTATAGATGAATTTATGGACAAATTCGTTGAGCTATCCGTTTACTGTGATTCATCAAAACAAAACAAAGCGTTTGCTATCAAACTTATTGAAAAACATTTACATCTATCAGCAAACAAACTGACAGTGATAAAAAGTATGCCTACCTAATAGTAGGCACTCCAAAACTACTCTTAATAATGAGGAATGCCTAACTAATTCACTTAATAGTTAACGCTACTGAACTTCCCACATCACCTCATTAAAAAATTCTTTAATATCAACACGTAAAATCTTAAGAGCTGAAACCAAAGTATCTATATCTATTTTATTTATTCCTCGTTCATAACGATATAACTGCTGTGCGCTTTTACACCCTATCAGTTGAGCAAATTCAACAGCTGTATATCCAGCGTCACGTCTCAGACCTTTAATCTTATTTCCAATCAATGTTGTTACTAAGCCATCAGAATTCATGCTTCGATACTCCATTCCTATAATTAGACACAATCTATCGGGCTCTCCAATTTATGGATTACTAACTATCCACATTCTTATCTCATTTATAGATAATCAACGAAAGATAATTTTGACTTGATAAATTTAAATTAATCTTCTAATAATATTGACTTTGCTAATGTTTCTTATTATTTATAGGTAATAGACTTATTTCAATAGGCATTACCACTAAAAAATGAAGAGGAATATTTATGAATAAGTTTCTAATTTCTGCTTGTATGATTGCATCAAGTGCTCTGTCCTTTAATGCATTAGCCGCAGACAAAATGACCTCAACTCCCGAAAATATGACATGTAAAGAGTATGTGGACTTAAACCCTAAAAGCTGGGCTCCAGTTGCCTTATGGGTAACATCACAAGATACTCAGTTTAAAAGTGGAGACTGGGTGGCATTATCTGAACAGAGCGTTGCGGAAGCTCCTTTAATCCTTGAGTTTTGCAAGAAAAAACCTGAAGGAACTTTAAAAGATTACCTTGCTAGCAAAAAATAAAATTTTTTAACTGGTAATAGCCGCAGTTTAATCTCTGCGGCTATTTAGATTACTCACAGCAATTCTATTTGCTCTCCCCCCATCCTTGATACCAATACAGTGACCGTTTTATAAACTTCACGGCTTCAATGAGTTAAATAGAATCACTCAATATTAACTGAGATTGATCTATTTATTGCTTTAATGCACGCCCGCCTCTTCGTTGAATATTTCAGTTCGCTTTATATTTGTAGTACTCGATACAACGACTGCATATGCACGCAAAGATACAAATAGCCTTCCTCCAAATCCTGTGGTTCAAATAGGAATGTCACTGCTCATTAATAAGCTATATGGAAATAAATGAAGAAGAATTATGTTTACAAGCGATAATCATCGCGGGATGAATTGTAGTCTTGCAACCATTTTTATGGTACGTGATATATCTAATTGTCACCTTCACATCTTTAACTTCAACTCTGAGTGTGACATACAGAGAAAAATTAGCCTTCGAGTTCTTTCTACCACAATTATCGTAGTTTGAGGCGAGTATTTAATGTCATTGAAGATAACGTCAACACGAGTAGAAAGGAACACTCAGGACACAGATCCCACCAGCTCTACCAAATTTTAACTGTCGTGATGTAATAACATATTAAAAACAATAAATTAGCAAACTGAGCAGACCGTAACATTACCCAGAATGGACTTCGAAATGCACGTGAAATACACGTACACTATAAGAATAAACAAGCTCACCCTGGCGGGCTTGTTTATTTATTCTCAAATTCTGACTTTACCATCTAGTCCTTAGATAACCTAACTTCATAATAATTACCTCAACCTTATACAATAATCTAAAATAGGCTACACTATAATGGAGTATCTCTGTGTGAAAATGTTGAAACAAGCTTATAAAATCAATTAGGTATAGTGTTCAAAATTAGTATTTCACCTTATAAAACTGGAAAATTATGGTATACCTTATCAATAATGACATTGAATTCATTTATGAAAGAAATGTTCTATATTCTAGGAAATTAAACCTAGAACAATCTTTACTATCTCCATCTTCAAGAATATTAAAATATCTTATTGAAAATAATGGGTGCGTAATTACTCAAAGCACTCTTTTTCAGATCGGCTGGGAAGATAAATTAGAATATGTAACAAACAATGCTTTCTATCAGAATATTTCACTACTTAGGAAAGCATTTGAAATCTTGAATCAAAAAAATAAGTTAATTATAAATTTCCCCAAAAAAGGCTATTCATTAGATAAAAATGTTATTATTGAAATAATCACAGCCCCTTCCGATTCCATTAGTATTATCGAAACAGCTGAAACCATCGAAACTGCTGAGACTGCTGAGACTGCTGAGACTGCTGAGACTGCTGAGAAAAATATTAAAGGAACAAAGAAAATTAGACTTGATTTTTTAATATTAATAACAATTCTAATTATATCCCCTTTTTATTTTTACAAAAGCGCTGGAAGTAATAATGATTTGTATAGTTATGATTATTGCGGAAAAGATGAAGGAGTTAACTTTTTTTGTGAAAAAAACAGTATAATTAATGATAATCAATTTAGGAATATTATTAATAAAATAAAAAAATCAAAGTCAAAATACAATTACATCTACTTTAGAAAAAACATTCACAATGAAGTAGGATACTCATTTTTAAACTGTAAATCTGAGTTTATGATAATTAATTTAACCCCAAACAATTGTATTTCATATTATGCTATCGAAAAATAATGAAAAATTAACCAGATTGGTTCTTACATATATTCTAATAACCCTAATTTTTTCTATTCTAATATTTATTTTTTCTCCTGAGAATCACTCTAATGAAAAAATAAGCTGTGACTCTAATATTTACCTTGATGACCAGAGAAATAATATAGTGGCTCATGGGTATTATGTATTCTCTCTTGATGGAGACAATGGGTGGTTAAAGTTAAAAGGTGAAGTAACTAACGAGAACAAATCATACACAATAAATAGAAAGTTATATTTTACCAGCAGTAGAAACTGCTGTGTTTTTGTATTAACCGTGAATTCAATAGTAAAATCCAACGATGATAACTCTCCTGATTCTTTATTATCAAAATTCTTACCTTTGGCATATATAAAGAAAGGAAATAAAATGGACATTTTTATTTACCCTCAAACTGATGGTGGCTACCTATTCACATCTAGTAATCTTTATAGCTTTTATTGTGAAAACTTAAAAAATTAACCCTTAAATATCATTGTGTTATTTTAACTCCAATAGATATACCCCAAAGATTTTCATGGGGGTATATCTATGTACTGAGGATTAGGTTTTGTGCCGACAACATAATAAAATCTAATAAATAATATTATGTTATTTTGTTTTATTTACGCAATGTATCTAAGTAGATATTTAAAGTGAAATGGTATTTTTGTATGTTTTAATTATCAAAAAATATGTTTAATAATTATCCCTACTGACTTATAGGCTTAATTAGTGTTGAGCCTTCTTTATATATTTCAGCTCTTTTTGTATTCGAGAAAGTAAATTTTACATATCTATTCGTATTACTTGATACAGTAACCGTATGCGCACGCATATATACAAAGATACTTTTCCCACGCCCTAATGCTGGAATAGGAATATCATTCACAGTTAATGTCATCTTCAATCCTTTATTGATATCTTCTTTAGCCTGACTGCTTGAAAGTGTCTTTATTCCACCTTTACCATCATCAACCCCCACTAAAAATGCATATGTTGAATAATTAACCCCGGGAGATGCTCTAGATGTTTCAAAAGTACAAGACAAACCGGCATCAAATACACGCTCAAAGTTATCAGAACTGATTTCAATTGCTTTAACCCAACCTGTTTCAAGTGCTCCTTTCGGAAAGGTTTTGTTCAATGGCGTTCCTAATATCTTTTTATTTGTTGCAAAATACACATCTCCCAAAACTTTTTTCGCATCCACAGTTCCTCTGAAGTGACCATCAGCCCCATCAATTCGTCCTCGGAATGTCACCGCATTAAATTCAGCATTACCATTTTTATTAATTTGCCATCCTGATTTACCCGAAACGAAGTTATTCGACTGAATAACATTTCCTATCTTAGCGTTACTAATCGATGCATCCGCGATGAATGACTCGCGCATGTAAATCTGCCCATTTTTCATGAACATCAAGGGTTCCATCTTTCCTCGTGTTGGATTAAAAAAAGCAAAATTATTTGCATTAAACCCAATGAACGATTCAATTTTCCCCGCCTTCACTTCAGCACTAATAACCATACTCGCGGCACTATATTTTTTCCCATCCACCATGATTGTGATGTTTGTATTGTGCATCGCGTACCCGGTATTTTGTTTAAATTCCGCCTGCATCTTGGAGTTAATCAGCGCACCTTGATTATCCAATTTCGCCTGAACTTGCTTCTGTGATTCACTGAAAGACCTGTCTAAATTCGTCACCGCTTTATCAAGCCGAACAACGCCTGCGTTTACCCCATTAATTGATGCGGTCACTTGTGCGTATTTTTCTGCCCACGATTTTCGTTCGTCAGCAAACGCTCGCTCTAACGTTTTATGTTGAGATTGCGACTGTTCATGGTTTACCGTAACCTCTTTCTTCACTTCTTTAATTGCCGCACTATTGACTAATATTGACTCATTTAACCAATCAAGTTCTTGAGAGAGCTGTTTCCCAGCTTCTGTCGACATGAAATGCTCGTTCAAATCCGGCAAGATGGTATTCACATCAAACTCTGACTCTCCTCGTACCCATTGAGTCCACTCGGATTCATTACCCGATTTATCAACAAGTCTTGCTCTGAAGTAAAATACGACGCCAGCGGCTAAACCTGCCATCTCATAGTTTCTTGACGGATAAGGGACATCAGATAACAGCATCAAATCTTCACCATTAGGGGTCTTACTGTACTGAATTTCCGTTTTCAATGTGTCACTGGTATTTTCATCAAACCCCCAATCCAACTTAATGCCAAACACCCTTGGCGAGGCTTTAAAATTGACAGGCTTCGGTGGATTACCCACTTTTCCTGTCAGGCTAGTTTCAGGGGCATTCGCCCAAATACTGGAGATTTCAGACGCATTAACCGCTCGGACTCGCACTTGATATCGACCAGAATAAATTCCATCAACCTCAAACCCTAGCGAGGACGTTCGAGGCACGTTGATCCAGTTACCGTTATCGCGGCGCCACTGCGCTTCATACGCAATCGCACTTTCTGGCGCTTCCCAACTGACACTCAGCGTAGAAAAAGCAATGCCCTGCTCCACTCTAGAATAAGATGAGATTTTGACGTTTTTCGGTGCAGGCTGAACGCGAGGCGGAATAACCGTTACGGGACGTTCGTCAATGCGAGCACCTGAATCGATATGGTCATAATGGTCAGGATTATGGATAGCACCGCTAATGGTGTAAGTGTTATCGCCGTTATCGCTGATATTAATCACTCGATATAGCTGGACCGCTAAGTCATCAGAATCCACCACCCACACGGTCTCTTTCTGTGGTATTTGGGAATATTCAACAGAAACTGTAACCACTTTTTTATTTACTGAAGTAACGGTTCTCCCTTCTGATTTTCCGTCTGGTAAGTTGATGATCAGGCGATCACCCGCTTTAATTGATGTCTCTCTATCAAGAGTAATACTCCTTCCTTTCGCGGAAGAGATACGCCCACCGTTATCACGCCCAGCTAAATTTGAATCAGCTACCGCGATAATATGACCCGGTGAGGGAATTGCCCCTTCTAACCCCGTGGCAAATGTGATCATGCGGTCATTTGCGTTAGTCAGTAATGCCCAGCGACCACGTCGATTCGCTTCACTTCGACGGGTACACCCAATTGCAGAGAGTTCTACTCTACGCACGCCATAACGATGCTGAAGTTTTAAATCTGCGACCGCCTCGATATCATCTTTGCTATGGTTATCAGTATCCGTAAATGAAACCAAGGCTTGGGTGTAGCGATTTTGGATACTGCCCCCCGAGTAAGACGGTTTTCCCCCAACGATATTGGCATTGGTAAATGTACGAAAAATACTGGCTGGCATATCGGCAACCGCATTGACTTTATTGTCCGCCCAGAAGGTCATTCCTCGAAAAATAGCCGCAATATCCCGTAATACGGTATACGCTGCCTCTTGTGATTGAATATACACATCACATAAAAAACGAGGCTCTTTTCCCTCTCCTCCTCGTCCATCAGGCACCCATTCATCACAATACTGTGCGATTTTGTACAAATCCCACTTTTCAATCTGATGGGCTTTGATTCTGTCACCACTGCCATAACGATTGTTCAGGACTAAATCATAAAACACCCAGGCGGGGTTATTGGTTGCCGCCAGCTTAAACGTTCCATCCCAAACACCCGCGTACGTTCGATTCACAGGATCATAATTTGTCGGCACTTTAACTAACAATCCCCCTTTCGGGCGAACACTAATTTTAGGGATACGGTTATTAAATTGACGGGCATTAAATGTCACAAAGAGAAGCGCCGTATTGGGGTAACGTAACTTGGCGTCAATCACCTCGGTGACCGCAGCAATCGAGACTTTATCGGCAATACGAGCGGTATTCTGATTTTTGGTGAGTCGCCGAACGCGCAATTGCCAGCCTGTCGTGGCTGAGGGTAAATCGATACGATGGGTGCGCTGATATTCACTGGTCGTTTTACCATCAAATGCAGACTTAACGAGTTCTTGATACCCAGCACCATCTGTAGATAAATCAATCGCATAGACAATGCGATATCCCGTTGTATCACCATTATCGTGTTGACGCATTAACTGAGGCACTGAAAAGCGAAGGCGAATAGCGGATAACTGCGTATTATTAATCATTCGGATATACGGCTGATCGTCTCGCAGCTCTACCCCCACGGCGATGTCATTATCAACCGACGGTATCCCTTTGATATACTCTTGTTGCTCGCTACCGGGGCGAAACTCCCATGTTACCCCTTCGAAGTTTTTCGTTCCATCCGCATTACCAATTGGCGTCTCATCTAAAAAAATACGCGTATCATCCAAGCCCCCCGCCATTTCCCCCTCAGAAATGGCTAACAGAATTTTTGCAGTCGATTCTGAAAGCAAATTATCTTTGGCTTCTACGGGCGTATGACCGCCCCCGCCGCCACCTTTAGCGCCGTATATCGTTTCCATATTTCACCCATAAAAAAACGGCACTCAAGCCGTTTCCGTATATGATAAAGATTAATTTTGTTATTTTTGGTCTTCGGTATAGATACCCGCGGAGATAATCGCACCTCCGACTTCACGGCGGTCTAGTCCATATAACAGCGGCACAGGATTGCCCTGCGCCGTGGTATTTACAGCACCACCAAATGCATAGGATGGCTTATTATCCGCATCTTGTCGCATGGATAAGCCTTGAGGCTGAGGTGAGAGCATTTGCACCAAACCACCGATTGCCATAGCAGCACCACTCAACGCCAATGCCCCTCCCCATGTCCCTGCAGCGGTAAATGCGACAGAGAGACCTCCCGATAAAAATGCGGCAGCACCAATTAGTGCAACCCCTAAAATAGTTTGGAAGAAACCACCCCGCTTACTCCCTTTAATTACCGGAGCAATGCGAATTTCTTCACTGGTATCAAGATGCAATTCATCTTCAGTAATATTGCGCTGACCTTTGAAAACAGCAAATTCCAGCCCTCTCAGATGCGCATTGGCAAGGAATTGCTCGAATCCATCATAGAGTACCGATAACGCTTTAATCGCTTCACGCGGAGAATCGATAGCAAGCCGATGTTCTCGACCAAATTGGGTACCCAAAACACCATAGAGCCGTATTGTTTTTAAACTCATGCCAGCTCCTTACGTCGTACTATCTTGACCGTTCTATCGCGCCAATAGTCGCTGTAAGGAACAATGCGACTTAGCTGCCCGTAAAGATGATGTAGAAGCATGCCATTCACTATCACACCGGCATGATTAGGGACATTTGCTTGCACTTGCATAATGACCATATCACCGTCTTTTATGTCACCAGAAAACTCAACAAACCCTTCTTGCTGCCAGTTATCCATATACAAGTTTTCACCCTCTTCCCACCAGTGTCTCTCAACGCTGTAATTATGCAGCTCAATCCTGTGCATCTGTCGGTAATAATCCATAATGAGCGACCAACAATCTGCGTGACCAAGCACAAACGGACGACCTTCTAACTCACGCTCAATTCTAGGCTGGATTATGCGGATATCACCTTCCGGATAGGAAGCTATCACCCACGGTAGTCCCGAAGCATCACATTGCAATTTGTCTATTTCGCTCGGTTGAGACGTCACTCCATCCCCGCAATGGCTATGAACAATCGCTATTGGATTGCCCCAATCTTCGGCTGCGGCATAGTCTTCTGGGGAAAGTTCGAAATGATCAGTTGGATTATCGGAAAGATTTCGGCAGGGAAAATATTTTTTGACTCGACTTTTTTGGCAAATCACGCCACACGCTTCTTTAGGGTATTCCGCTTTGACATGCTGAAATATTACCTCTGTTAATTTCTTCGTGATCATCGTACTAACCCCGCGGCAGGGAATCCTCCAAAATCCAAAGGTTCATTTTCGCCAAATCGTTTTTTACAATCGCTAATGAGTCCACCGCACTTATCTAATGCCGGATCATCAACCGGTTCACCACTCTCATCGAAATATTTATTGCCCGTATAATTGCAACCTCGCCCGCTTCGATAATCGCCTTTCATACACCAGAAACAGAGGTTGTGGATTTGGCGACCGGGGATCATAACCCCTTGCAAGTCGAACGGACTCGACAACTCAAATTCAACTGCTTCTCCCGCGACTTCGCTCATTTTTCTGTCGATGAAATAAACCTGTTTGAAAAATTCTTCAGGGTTAGCGGTAGGATTTCCCTCTGGAAAATTCTTAGCATCTAGATAGTGCGCGAAGGTTTCATAAATAGTCACTTTCGCCAGTGCCATATCATCGAATTGCAAGCACAACGAGGATATCAAACCATCGACATTCGCCACTCTTAATAAGGGTCTGGCTGGACTACCATCACTATTTTTAGCTATGCCCTCGATTTCATAAGCCCATGCGCCATATTCATTTCCTTGCCACCAAATGGATTTTGGCTTGATACCCCCCTCTGCAACGTCAATTTCTTCGGGTGTATGCGGCAAGTTGTAGGCATGGAATCGAAGAGTTGGTCCATCAAACTCACTGCCGTCCACTTCAATTAATTGAACCCTACTTCCCGGCTCTAATTTTTGAATGTCAGATATTATATTCATGCACTAAACGCCTGTTCAAAGGTTGCAGTTATAGTGATAGAGCTACCGCCAATTGGCTTTAATGTAATGGAATCAGCTTTCACTCGATATAGTCCTTTATCTCCCAAAGGTGGCACCCATAGAAATGATTTTGCTGTATGTGAGCGAATAAAGGAAAAAATAGGCATTACCTCTGACTTATGCCCCGTATAGGTAAATCCCCATGATTGAGATTCAGTATTGAGACCATCGCCTGAAACTTGCTTATAGCCATCACCAAATGCCACTTCTTTTATTCGATGCTTAAATTCGCCAGTTGGCGAGTCTTGGATTTGAGTTCGCCACTTAAACTCTTCAATCATTATTACCCCTAAATAAAAAAGCCACCCGAAGGTGGCTATGTGAGGATCAATCTAGATAATCTTTACTGATTTAATAATTTGATAGTTTTTCGTGCGTGATCTTTAGCTTCGTCAAAGTATTCGGCTAGCGGTTTACTAGAGTTCAAGTTTGTTTGGTAGACTATATTTGCCAATACGAAATCAACACTATACTCATCACCTTTATAAACATCGACAGGAATGCTGATTTGCTCATCTTCTGGGTTAATGATTACAGTTCCAAGTTTTAATTCCATTACTACCTCTCATTAATTTTTTAATACTGTTCTTATCTTCCAACAGAAACAGCTTTGATTATTTTGTACAAATCACCACCTTCACGCCCCTCTATTGCCATGAAGCGCTTAAGCTTATTATTTAAGGATTGCTCCGCAGCTCGGATATCAACATTCTGCATAGAACCTTGCTGTTGAGCACCACTTACAACGCTGATGCCACCAAAATTAAGATTGACGTTAATCCCACCAGCAGGATGAGTGCCGTAAACTTGCACTCGAGGCTGACTCACTGACATTGGCTGAGAACCACCTACATATCCACCAGATGCATAACCTCTCTTTCCTGCATCCATTAACCGATATAGATTAGCTTTACCTAATTTAGCCGTACTCTCTTTGTCAAATACAAACTCACCCTTGTGAACAACCCCAGCAGGCTCATATTTGCCACCATCCCCAGTGTATCCGCCGCCAGAAAAACCAAGAAAGCCACCTATGGCTGTTCCACCAAAAGCTGCTTTCATAGCATTCAGCATCGCCATTTGCATAAGCATTTTAGTCGTCATTTCTAAAAATGAGCGAGTAAAGTCACTAAAGCTAGCTCTGCTTTTTAAAACAAAATCGGCAACGCTATTACTCATACCTTGAAATACTGATTGGCTAATTTGAGATACGTTACCATAAACATTGGAGGCTTGGTCTTGAAATTCTGCAAATCCCCTTTTAACTCCCGCCTCCCAATTGGTACGTAACGAATCTTCTTTACTGTAATAATCCTCTAATGCCTGCTTCTCTGCTGGTGATTTAGCTTGCTCAAGTGCGATGTCACGTTGGTACATACGGTCAGATTTACCGATGCCCATATCCAGCGCTCGACTCTTAGCTTTTATTTCTTCAACTCGTTTTAGTTGCCTATCTAGCTCTCTATTATGTTGTTTTTGACGCTCTACTTCATCGCCAACTACTGCTAATGCGCGTTGAGAAGCTAATACATATTCTTTTTTAGCCAATAACGATTGCTCATCATTGGTAAGCTTACGTGTCGCTTTTGCTTCTTCTAATACAGCTATTTTGGCTTCCATATCCCAAAGCTTTTTACGCTCTGAGCTAATCACATCAGCAATAGTTTTATGCTCTTTTAATACTTTAAGTTGAGCCTGTAGAGAAACGAGAGCTTCATTAGCTGACTCATCCCCACGAGTGCCATAGTCAGGTCGATATGCTTTAGGTTTCTTTTGCCCTCTCAGTTTTTCTTTCTCATACCGTTCTTTTTCACGACGAATTGCTTCATCCTTGATAGCCTGAGATGCATGCTCTTTATTTTTTATTTCACTTAATTTTCGTTGGTGTTTCTCCTCCGCTGTCTCATATTCTCGCCTTAATGCTTCATCAGCTAAAAGCTGAAACTTTTTAGCCTCTTCCTGTTTTCTTGCCGCCTCATTTCTCGCATTCTCAATATCCCTCTGATATTTCTCTTCGTTTAGTAAATCCAGTTCTCGCCTTAAATCTTCAGGTGTCTGGCCTGTTTTATAATGATGTAGTCCTTTAGCTGCAGGATTTAACTGAAACTCAAGAAGTTTCTCTTCATATTCTTTAATCTTTTGGTCTAGCGTTCTTTCTCGCCCTATATTAAGCATTGCATCCCATGCATCGCTTGCCATATCCTTAACGCCTTTCCAAGCTGACTCTAAAAAACCTAAGTTGTTTTCAATTTGCTGACTACGCTCCTGCATTGCATTGGCATAAGACTCCATCGCTATCTTTGCAGCCTCATGCTCCTTCCCCTGCTCTTGCAGTGTCATTATTTGTTCTAACTGAGTAGCTGTTAAAAAGTGAAGGGATTTATCTAGTTCAGTAACAGCTTTAACCGGCTCCTCTTGTAAACGCTGAAATTGCTTAATTGTTTTATCAACTGACTGACCAACAGCTTTTTCCATTGCCGCAGCTGTTTGAGAAACCATCTCAACAACATCACCAGAAAACTCTCCCGAGCCAACGACTTTTGATATAGCACCAGCCATACCATGCTGAGTAATACCATTTCCTGAGATTTTCCTAGCAAGAGCATCTAATTGTGCCGCAGTTTTTCCTGCATACCCTCCAGTAAGAATAAGTTGTTTGTTATATTCACTAAACTCTTTAGAGCCTTGATATGCAGCAAGAGCGACAGCAGAAGCGGCACCAACAAATCCAAACATAGCAACTCTTGCTGGGGTAATTAGTGATGCTAACGCCTTCAATGAGTTCCCTAGACCACCGAAGGAATCTTTTATCTGACCACCTTGCTGTATCATCACCATCCATACAGGCATTCCTGATGCTAATGATGTGACAATATCCGTCATTTGAGCGGGTAATTGCCGCATAGCATTTCGATATTGACCAATCGTGATTGAACCGTTTAAAAATGCTTTCTCTTGCTCTTTCAGCTTGGAAATCATAGGCGCAGCCTGCTGAGAAATACCCATTTGCGCTGCTTTCAATTCTAAAATTTCAGTTTTGGTTTTTCCTATAAAATCCGTCTGATTTTTAAGAGATTGTAAAAATTCATCTGCGGCTTGCTTTGCTTTATTCGTTGCAGCTTCCTGAGCTAATAATGCTTGCCCTTCCGCAGTCAGAGACATATGCATTCTTTGCAGCTTGTCTCTAGTTTGGTCTAATATGCTGGTATAATCTTTGAATTGATCTTTGGGAAGTAACCCTTTTTTGCTTGCTGCTACTAGCTTTGTCTGCCAGTCATCTAATCGTTCAAAAGCTTTATTTGTAGGGTTCAGCTGATTAAGTAACTCATGAAGCTCTTTGCGCTGTTTTTCAGCTGCTTGAGCTGCTTTTTTCTGATTATCTACACCGCGTTTAAATTGCTCATTCAGGTCTTGGGCTGAGCCATTTACCTTTTCCGCTGTGCTGCCAAACTCCTTTAATTTTTGAGTCCCACGCTCTAAATCAGACGTATCAGCTTTAAGCGAGATGGTTGCTATATCTGCCATTTACCTTTCTCCAGATATAAAAAAACCACCCATCGGTGGTTAGATTAGCTTCTATGTAACTTTTATTTAAATTAATGCCATATTATTCTAGAATTTCGTTTTCCAACATTCGTCACTAACCAGATAACCTTTAAACACACAAAGGATTATTAACATGCTTAGAAAATTGACACTCATCGCAACCCTTTTCATCGCAGCCAATGCTCATGCTGGCAACGAGTTAACTATTAGTAAGTTAGCTAGTGATGCAAATACTAAAACAGCATTCCTTCAAGTTGTAAAAAATAACGACCTCCCATCATGGGTCTTAACTGGTGGTACTGAATCCCCATCAAATACTGTGACTTTAAACGGTAATGAATACCAAGTAGCAACAGCGTGCAAACCTCACAATTGCCCAGCAGAGCGAATTGCGATTATGTACTCTAAAGAAAAGAATGTTATGGCTGGTGTATTCTCTTCAAATAATGAAAAGAACAATACTGAGGATTTACTCTGGTTTAATATCACCGATGATTTATCAATCGATGGGAAAACGGTTTTATTTGCAGCACTTACGGGCAGCCTCGATAATCACCCTAATGATTTCAATTATAAGTAATTAAATCTAACATAATGAACTGGTATCGGTTAAGGATGCCAGTTCAATTACACAAACTTCAACCAATAAAAAACCTGCCGGAGCAGCTTTCATCAATTATTTACATTTCTCATACCATATCTTCTGGAAATCTTCTTCAGATATAGATTCACCTTCAAAATCAAATAATGGGTTTGAAAACATGCGCTCACCATCATTGCTAGAGGAGACTACAACAATAAATCTCTTATACTTATAAGGTAATTCATCTTTAAATGTAAATACTTCTCCGCAAACGTCACCAACAACCTTGCGACTCATACTTACACCTGCAGGGTAAAAATTAACATTTCTCATATCAGCAGCTTGTGGCTGGTGCATAAAATCAATCACAATTTGCTTAGCTCCGTCAATAATTGTCGGTTTTTTACTTATGCCAACTGAGATCCCTACAACAAAAGCTAATAATATCAACAGCAAAATACACAGAACTCGCAAAATTTTAGCATGCACGCCAAATTACCACTCGTTAAATCAAATGATTGAAATGTACCCTCAATGCAGAGTTCAGGCAATAAAAAACCCACCGGAGTGGGTTATTAACACTATTTATAATTGAGCACATGTACATTAAAAATTACGAATATTAGCAATCTCTTCTTGTGTGACTTCTAGAGACTCTAGAGATCTCTGGTATTCATTGGGTTCCATTCCTTCAAATTTTTGATGTCACTCTCATCTATTCATGGTTTTTTTTTTAAATAAAGCTATTATCTATAGAGGAGTCAACTGTTTTCGTACTTGCAATCAGCTAGACCGACACTAATTTCTTGACCTTTGTTGCTATTGTGCAAAATAACTTTAACACCCATTCTGTCGTATATCATATAAGCAAATGTAACCCCTGAATTTTCACTAAAATACACAGTAGCTTTAGCATCAGTTGAAAGCAACTCAAGCTTTGGTGATGTTATAACTACCCCTGTATCAAAGGTTATATTTATCATTGCATTGTTATAATCTGCATGCGGAGTTACTTCCAACTTAACAGTCCCGATTTGCACTCCGTTATATCTATTGCTATCACTAAGGTCATCAGGTATGGAATAAACTCCACAGTTATACTTTCCCGCCAAAGCCAAAATATTATAGTTATTATCTCGATATAACCCCATGTCATTCTCGTTATTAGCAGACAGGGTATATCCAGAAAATAAAATAAACAGGGCGCAAATATACTTAACCATCATTAACCTCATTAATAAATTAGCCCCCTGAATATACCTGAATAGCTTTACTACACATAATCGAACTCTTTAGTTAAAAATAATTATGTGATCTAGAATGCAAGCCCATCCTTGGGTTATGTGTAGGTTAGGCAACTTCCTTCCCGTGAATAATATGGCGTAACGCGCTAATACCGTTCTCATTATAACGGAACGCTTCAACCTGCTTTGATGAGTGAGCTGACTTGTCCAAAAAGAACTTACCGAATTCGTCAGTTTTCAATCCGTTCTTGTTTGCAATACGACCAATTTTATTTGCTGACACTTCTAACCATATTCTTAATCACAAAGAGGGCTTCTGATTTAGAAGCCCTCTAATATTAAACTCGCTTAACTACATAAATTTTACATTAATGACCGGACGTTTTAGCTTCACGACAAGCCTCGAATAAAAACCAGACACGGCGTTCTGTTTCATCAATCCAGTTTTCTATTAGGCTTGTAGTGGAATAATCTCCATGTTCTGCACATACTTCATGTGCTTTTCGAAATTCTGAAGCCAACATTTTATTATCTTCACAAAGCTCAGCAAGCATATCTAAAGGTTCTACGTATTCCGCATTGTTATCGCTAATCCTTTGCATTTTTGATATTTGCCCTATAGAACGTATAGTCACACCACCTATTTTACGAACTCTTTCAGCTATAGGGTCTGTCATGGAGTATAGTTGCTCACTTTGTTCATCAAGCAATAAATGATAATCGCGGAAATGTGGGCCACTCATGTGCCAATGGAAGTTTTTAGTTTTTAAATAAATAGCAAAAATATCAGCCAAGATTGCATTCAT
This sequence comes from Providencia sp. JUb39, assembly GCF_012272845.1. Lineage (NCBI taxonomy): Bacteria > Pseudomonadati > Pseudomonadota > Gammaproteobacteria > Enterobacterales > Morganellaceae > Providencia > Providencia sp. JUb39. Next base: position 2,851,911 of record NZ_JAAWXD020000001.1, read on the forward strand.
TGCTCCACTGATATCTTTTGTTGCTTTTGGAGATAAATCTGTTGGCGTTTTAAGTGGGCGAATTTGTAGTTCTTTAGCTTTACTCATAATTAACTCCTAAAGATAGTCACATCTGTTTTGATATTAAAGATGTTGAAACAAATTATTACACTAATGTTCTTTCTATATATCTCTTAACTGGTTATGAAACTATTTAGCCAACATTGCTTTTCAATATGTGCTGATTATTTTAATTATGTACTTAATGACATCATTCATTGATCTACGTCAAATTTCAATACATTAAATAAATTAACTAAAAAAACAAAATTAAATATTAATCTTTATGTACCTACCTAATTAAATTCAACCTTCAGACTTTAAAGCTAACTTACTGAATTTAAAGTCTTGCAATCCTTAATATGCTAGATTTTAGCTACAGGCAGTTCATTAAAATTTGTCGTGTACGCTGGTGATAACATTTCGCGCTTCATCTGATATCCACTATCACCCCCTTTCACGGCAAACCAGACTTTACCTAAGCCACTATTATTTATTGTGTCTAATGTTTTCATAAGTTCATCGCCATTCTTAAATGGTTTTTGAGTAGAAAACATATCAAACTGAGTAACATCTGAATCTGTGAAGTCAGATAACATTATCCCGGCTTTATAGTAGCGGTAACCATCTCGCCATATAGAATCTAAACCACGCATAACAGCATTAATGATGTCTCGCGTATCGCTGCTAGGGTATTCAAGCTTAATGCTGGCACTGTTAGCATAATCTTCACCTGATGCATGGCTGCTGGTTTGAATAAACAGGTCAATAATTCGACATCGCTGCTTTTCTTCGCGTAGCTTCTCTGCTGCCCGTTCTGCATAGTCACAAATAGCCTTGCGCATGGTTTCGATATCTAAAACTTTCTTACCGAACGAGCGAGAGCATAGTATTTGCTGCTTAACCTTCCTGACTTCTTCAAGCTCAATGCACGATTCGCCATTAAGCTCTCGGAGAGTTCTTTCTAGCGTCACACCAAACGTTTTACGTATTGTAGACACAGGTGCATTTGCCAAGTCTAAAGCGGTATAAACACCCATCGCTCTTAACTTGGCTGAAATCCTTCGCCCTATTCCCCACACTTCTTCAATCGAAATCAGCGACAGTAATTTTCTTTGCCGACTTCTATCAGATAGCTCGACCACTCCTCCCGTTTTCTTCCATATTTTAGCTGCATGATTAGCAATTTTAGCCAGCGTTTTAGTCGGACCGATACCAACACCTACTGGCAAATGAGTTCGCTGCAATATCGTTGATTGAATTTCTCGCCCGTACTCTTCTAAATTAAAGGTATGAACCATGCCAGTGAAATCAAGAAATGCTTCATCAATTGAATACACTTCCAAACGCGGAGCATACATTGATAGCAAAGACATCACTCTGTTGCTCATATCAGCGTATAACGCATAGTTTGAGCTAAAAATGTTAATGCTATTTAGCAGGTAATAGTTTCTTCTCTCATAGTAAAGCTCTCCCATTTTTACACCGAGTTTTTTTGCTTCGGCGGAACGAGCAATGACACAGCCATCATTATTACTCAGAACAATTACTGGCTTTCCTGCTAAGTCAGGCCTGAAAACTTTCTCACAGCTCGCATAAAACGAATTTACATCAACTAAGGCAAACATTACTGAGCCTTATGAATAATGAATGTGACAACGCCAAATATCTGTAAATCCTGCGCATCACCAATATGTATTGGTTGAAAATCAGGATTCATTGGCATCAACATCGGTGGATAAGACTTTAATCTCTTAACAGTAAACTCACCATCAACACTGGCGATAACAATATCCCCATCTTTTGCTACCAATGCGCTATCGACAATCACAACATCACCATCGTTAATGTTAGCGTCAATCATAGAATTACCTTCTACACGCAACATATACGTACTATCTGGGTGCTTAATCAATGTGCTGTTAAGGTTTATTCTTTCCTCCATGTAGTCAGCCGCAGGAGATGGAAACCCCGCAGCCACTCTATCTAAGAATAATGGAATATTGAGAATTGATTCGGAATCGATAGGCTCTAGCTTCATAATGCACCAAATTACTGTATTTATATACAGTATATTGTAAGCATTTTAGTTGTAAAGATCATTTTCAAGTATCAAAAGACTAGAAATATGCAATCCCCTCCTAGAAAATCAGACCTACAGTGTCGTTATTCTTCCTTCATTTACTTTTTATAAAGTAAACTTATGGCTTATAACTATTAACTGCATTGCCGAAAATATGAAATATACATTATTGTTACTAACATCAATTCTAATGGTTGGATGTCAAGGGAGAAGTTATTCAGAATTAACTCCAGCAGAAAAAGCTGAAGTCAGAGCTGCTCATGATAAAAGTGCCAAAATATCTAGAAAATGCAATCGTATAGAAAATCAATCTAAACGTACTGATTGCTTTCTCGATAGAGACGACAATGACTTTAACCGGCTCTATTAATTTAAAGTTAATACTGGAGGCATTACAGCCCCTGACTACTTGTTTATCAACTCAAGAGCCTTTAGCTCCATAACCCTTAAGTCATCAAATATGGTCGCTTTGCTTTTGATGTTAAGTAGATCTAAAACATTGGGAATCACGCTATAGTCAAGTCCCGTAGCACCATTCATACCAACTCTCCACTGTGTACTCATCGCAGAAAATACCAGATATGACTCCCATACATCAGGAACAACTTCAACATCATCAAGATCAGGAGGAAAGCCAAAAGCTCGCTCAAAATTTTTAGCCTCTTGCTTTGTCATTCCCCCATACATTGCTTCAGCGACCGATATTAGTTTTTTTCACGATTACCTAACAATTCATTGTAATACGTTGTTGTAATAGCCCCTGCGGCTGATGGATAGTTGTCAAATAACAACTTCAAATTATCTTCGTTATAAGGCTCTTCAATTGCCCAATCAGCAATAATTTGAGTAAAGAATTTGTTTACTGACTCATTTTTCAACTCTTCCAATTTACTCATTGGTAAATGATTGAACGTAAATGTCACAACCTCCGGCTCGCTTTTGCCAGCCACACGGATTTTTACATCAGCCTTAAATATTGGATTGGGATTCAGAGTGAATTTCGCCATTAGGTTTCCTTAAAAGCCCCGAAAGGGGCTGTTATTATGCGGTAGTGTAAATTTGCATATCTGATTTAAGAGAGAAACGTGCAGATACGTTTTCAACCTCGTTAATTGCAGTATTAGGAACACGCTGGAATGACACACTGGCTGAGTAGTAACGGTCTTCACCAGCCCGTTTATTATAAAAACGAATCGCTGTTAACTGCTTTGTATCATCCAAAGACATTAATAACCCTCGAATAGGTAATTTCGCATCATGAGCAAATGTATAAACCTGCACGATACCCGATTTATAGGTATCAACCGTTTCTGCTTGCTCATCTTCTAAGAATTGAATTTCTTGCGTTTGCTGCTCACCACCTTCTGTTGATAAGGTCATGACTTGGGGCATAACCTCCCATTCTTGAACTGACTTTAGTGTTCCTTTGCCGCCGCCAATCGGAAAACGTTCGGTATCTGTCGTATCAACACCGTCAAGCGTGATACTTGTGTTTTCTGCTGATTTCACACGAAAGACACCGGACATTTGTTTCCACCCAGATGTAACGAGAACAACATCTCCGGCTTTAATGCCACTTGACGCTGTGACAGTAAGTACAGCTTCAGAGGCATTACTTGCCGCCGTAAACTCAACATCTTTTCCGTATTTACTCGCCACATAAACGCGCGAGCCATTAGGAATGTTATAAGCCATTATTAACCTCATTTTTATGCATAAAAAAACCGCCATTTAGGCGGTCGTTTATCGGATTGGATGACATCGATAGGATGTACGTATTGGAATGATGTAGTTGATATCACTGGTAAGTGGCGGTAGCTGATTTGGTTCACTGTCTAGATACAGCGACTCCGTGAGTGTTAGACCATTTTCAAGCTGCTCTTTGATGGCATCAACCAAGCTAATAACCATCGAATCACCATTACCAATCTTTTCAACAACATTAAGTTGAATAACACCTTTTTGAACTGGCATGTCTAACGCTAGACCTAGATTTTCGGTTATGGCTGGCATTATATGTAATTGCAAATATGGAGTACTAATATCGTCAAACTCAATATTTGACCAAGCCACCTTTATCCCTTCTTGCTTAGCAATTTTAGCCACCAGCGCACGAATATACTGATTAATTTCAGATTGTTTCATTTACTTCATCTCTACGATAGCGTCTCTAAAGAACTTACCTACGTTTTCAGCGGTAATTGCAATCATGCCATTAGGAGCTTGTCTTGAATGCCCCATTTCCAACCTGTAGGCATAAGGAACATTGTTAGTAAAATAGATAGCATTCATACCCACTTTGAACTGCTCAAGCACATAATTACCAACCGCCTTAGTCATATTGCCTGATTTATCAACTCGCCCAGTTTCACCATCAGCAGGTGAATCAAAAGTGACTTGCCAATTCCCACGGAATCGCCCTCCTGTATACCCCGGAGGTGCCTTGATATCCATAGAGTCATTAACGCGAACTCGTTTTTTTAACAAACCCCTTTTCGGTGTCAGATTATTAGGGTCTTTTCTCAGTGCTTCATTGTGCTCAAACACAGCTTGATTATAATTAACAGCCGTCTGATTAACTTCCCATAGTTCAGGATTACCAACCGGAGACATTTCAACTAACTGTGCGAGAATCTTGAATCCCGTTTTACTTACTACCGTTTCCATATTTGCTTGAGATTTCTCTACAAACAAATTAACGGACCTCATGAATGAATCAGTCATATCAAGCCCTCAGCTGAGGTTTGTAGCAAATAACAATATCAGCAGGTTTCACGGGGTTAGGCTCATGCACGCGAAGCCAGATACCATCAACAAGAACAGAATCCCCTTTTCGAATATCAACCTCTGGAGAAAGAACCATTTTAATATCCGTAGAGAGAATTAGAGTTCCATCAATTTCATATGGTTTGTACAAAACCTTTACACCAATAATTGAAAATAGAGACTCAGGCTCATGATGCTCAACACCATTATCATCAACCCAATGCTTGCCAGCGCGTTTCACTTGATATGAAGCACCGTACTTTTTCAGTATTCGTAATGCTGTGTGACAACCTCGCTGATAAATATTCATCACTACCTCACTGCAAATGTGTTAATCGCCAAGCCTTCTGAGCTATCAATCAAGCCATATAGCAAACCTTTCAGCCAAGCAAAATTAGGCACGCCAGTATTTGTGCCTTCTGCATACTTCAAGTCAATTGCCCCCTCTATACGCTCAGAAATGATTTCCGCACCTAATGTTGGCTGTAATTCATTCTCTTGTGCTTCAAGTGCAAGGCGACACTGAGCCTGTATAACCTGATTAGGAATCGCATCACTAGCAATTGCAACCCCATCACGAAATAATCCAGTACGAGGAAAAGATAATGGCTGCGTACTGTCGGAACGACTACCCTTCCATTTTTGGGATTCTAAGAAGTCCATAGCAACGATGAGTAATGACTCGAGTGACTTGCTGTCTGACAGAGGTAAATTCCTGACTTTCGCATATGCTTTTAAATCTTCAATACCAGCATAACTATTAAACGTAGGTGAGTTTTTATCGGCATCAATCATGACCACCTCAAAATAAAAAGGGGCACTACGCCCCTATCTTCACTTGCCATCAGTAGTTTTTTTCCTTTTCACTACTTCAGGCTCTATTGCTTTGCTGCATTTTTGCTCTGGGCAGTTAATTTAATCATCACACCTGCTGTCAATTTGTTGCTCGTAAAGTGTTTTTTCCAGTTACCCGCAGTACCTAACTTGGTTAGGTCTGGATTTTTGCCTTTTGATTCATCCCAGCTATAACCAAGCACGCCTACGTTAACAACGCCTTCGCCACGATATCCAATCTCTAGGTTTTCCTTATCATTAATCTCAAATGAGCGGAAGGTTGGCTCTTGTGACTCGATGATAGTCACCGCCCCCGGAACAAGACCAAAAATAGCATCAACTGGCGCACTGTCTGTTACCAAGACGGGTTTACCTAACGTTCCCGGCTGCCCACCATAGATAACCACACCAGCCTCTTCGTATACTTTGTTATCAATCGCTTGGTCAACAATATCGAAATACGTAGTAGAGTGCATGACGAAGAGATTTACACGGTTAAACTTGTCCCCATATCGACGCAGCCCTTTGGTGAGTGTTTTTTTCCCATCTGTAGCAATGTCTGCTGTCACGACCATATCAGTATTACTACCGATAGCTGCCCCCAATGCGGCTAAGGAATATTTAATGTAACCTTCTAGAGATGCATCAGCAGCATCAATACCAACTAGCTCAGAAAATTCAGATACATCTCGTCCTCGACGTTTAAATGCCTCTTCCGTTGTTGCATATGGACCATATTTCCATGGAGCTTTCACTTCAACAGATTCGCCCGCACCAATTTTTTTACTCTCTACTGTCCCTGTTGAATCAACATCACGATGCTCAATCGAGCCACCAATTTGATAGAAAGCACGCTTACGGAAATCTCCTTCAATAAAAATGTTATCAAGCACAATGGCACCATTCGATGCCTGATTAAATACTGCTAAATTATCTTGGCGACGCTCTAAAAACGCTGTTTGCGCCAAGTCGTTGTAAATTACTAAATCGCTATTAGTCGTCGTAGCCATTACTTATCTTCCCTTACTCTTTGGGTAGTTTTAAAAATGTGTCACGTCCGTATCTGCGAATATAATCAGCTTTCTCACTCGCAGACATTTGAGAACGTTTAAGGTGTGCACCACCTTGTTTATGTTTTCCTGCATCCGTCCCTGAAGCAGCAGGGAACAAATGAGGCGCGCTTTCTTTTAATGATTCGACCCATTCAACGGGTGATAGCGGTGTTCGACCGTCTTTCCCCATAATTGGATTACCATCATCATCAACGGCTACGGCCTGACCTTCATCGTTGATTTGGAAAATGCCTTTGGCACGTAAAATTAAGTCTTCTTGTGCGCTAGCTAATGCGCCGGCTTTACCAGCAGCAGAGCGCACTTCATCTCCCAATACACGTTGGCGAAATTTATTAGCAAAAGCCTCAGCCCTTTCCACTCGGCTATTGGCTTCTTTCAGTTGTTTATCAACGTCATTGCGTAAGCGCTCAGTACGTTTATTAATGACTTCATCAATTTTGCCGTCAGCGATTAACTTGGCTTCTTCATCATTTTCAAAACGTTTGAGAATTCCACGTACAGCATCGGGATCAATACCATCAAAACGCTTGAGATTATCGTTTTGCTCTTTGAGCTTACCCAATAACTCATCACGTTTAGCCTTCAACCCAGCTACTTGCTCACCGACTGCTTTATCGATAATGGCTTGAATTTCCGGTGTGATTACAGGTGCCGTTCCACCGCTTCCACCACCAGCTCCATCATCAGCCTGTGAGTAATATTTGCGTTCGATATTCATAAATAACATGTTGTTCCCCTTGGGATTCATTGCGCCTAGCGCGTTAAAATAAAACCAGCCCTTGGCTGAATTTAGACAATAAAAAAGGTCACCGAAGTGACCTTGTTAAATCGTTAATTGATTAGCTATAACCCGCATCCTTAAATGCTCTTTCATCTAGTTTTTTGAGTTGCTCTAACGAAATAAACTCTCCCTTATCGGTATAAAACTCAGAAGGATGCATACCGCCCTCTTTCATTAATCTAAACCGTGTTTCACCGAATACTTGCCGTTGTCGCCATTCTGGTTGTCGCTGTACCCAATCAAGAAAATTGGTCTCTGCTGGAACTTGCCCATCCATTGATGCTCTCGTTCCTGCGTCCATCTCATTCACATCAAAACCTAATTCACGCCATGACTTAGTGATGAAAGTTTCCGTTGAGCGACAATTAAAATGGATTTTACCGGGACCTTGTAGATAGGGGATTTTGTGTCCTATTGGTTTACCTTCCAATGTATACTTCAACCTATCCCGCACAATGCAGACATGAGAGGTTTTATTATCAAGAGTTGATAACCATTGTTTGCAATTGAAAATGTCTTTATTCGCCTCCGCAAATTGCTCTCGTGCAGTGGCTTGCAAGTGATTAATTGCTGTCTTTGCTATTGCTGTCGCGTTAGCTCGACTTAGCTGTAATACGCCATCTTTGTAACCTTGGCTTGCATGGCCACGAATCTTGCAACCAATTTCTACCGAGCTATCACCATTTAAAAAACCATTACGAACAGCATTATTTATACGTGTCATACGGTCAGATTCTAATCCAGTGGCCCATTCAGACAGTAGTTTCCCTTGCAATGGGCGAGACATTACTGAGGAAAACAACATCTCCTCAGTAATGTCCATAAGCGGATATTGACGTAGAACAGCATCAGGCAATAAAGCATCAAGTAATGAGGAATAATAACCCGTTTCATACAATGCATGTTCTCTCATTTCGTCTGTTAGCAACGTAAACGCACTATCAATTGCACGTTTATTAATGGCTTTCACGCTAGACAGTAATGACTCTAATCGTCTTACAGTAAAACTATTTACATCAATAGTGACATCATCTAAGGCTGCAATAAGCGAAGCAGTTAATTCAGAGTCAAACTCATTGAGAGCTTTTATCATGCGCCTTGCAACACCCGTAGAATAACGACCAGAAAACAACGAGTGAGCAATCAATTCATCCCTTAACCGCTCATTCACTGATTTCATGTTTTACCAACCATTGTTGGCTCCTGATTGTTAAGTTCATCGACGACCATATCAACGTCATCAGCGGGGTCGATAACATCATATTTCTGTAAACTTCTCACCAAATCAGACTTGCGTGTTGCACCAGATTGCCATGCAGACACAATTTCACGGATCATAGCGCTATCAGCAATGTGATTAACGAGGTCTTTGTTAATTTCAAAAGACGTATCTTTAGTATCTAAACCTAAGTATTCAGCGCACCACATTAACGCTTTGCTAAACGCATCTGAGACATTTGAGCAACAAATACTGAGAATAGAGGTTTGAGCACTTTGCTCCCCCACAGATTGAATAATCGTTTTGGCTTTACTATCTGCAGAAACTAACTGAGCGCCTAAAGCCACCATGTAATCGCGCTTACTGTCCATAGCTTCTTTAGCCAACATATTTGGCTGAGCTTGAACGTATCCATAAGAACCTTTATCAGGCAATAAGATTGGTGAACGAGAGCCAACCATGACGCCTTTTTCTTGCAGCCAGTCGCGCCACTGCTCACTTAATCCACCAATGTAAGGCTGTACTTGCCCACAAAAAAACACTGAATCTTCGTAGTCTGCAGAATTTCGATAATGCCCTAGGTTGATTTTTGCTAGCCCTAACAATGGAGCTTCATCAATAGTGTGATCGTTATTCTGAGCGCCAATAAACGTAAATGGAATTTCATCCCAAGCACCACTACCTGCACGTTCAGGAATATATTCAGAGTGGATTTGATACACATTGCTACCAGCTGGCTTGCGATATACTCTACAGATAAACTTGCCATCTTCTATCGCTAGTACTCGGTATTGAATGGTATCTTTAAATCCAAAACCATCCTCTTCCTCAACCATTTCACGAAGAACCACCAACGTTAATATGGTTCGACCGTTGATACGGTCTGCTCGCCAGTTAATGATATCCTCAGCTTGATATTGAAATATGTACGGGAGCTTAGAGTCGCTGTTGTAATCAACATATAGCCCATGTCGTCCCACTTCCAATACCGATTCAAGAGAGGATTGAGCTAATTGGTAAATGCTTGAACCTGCGCCATCTGCATCATCTTTTAAACAAGACAGTTTTTCAGTAACCGCAACTAATGGGTCTTTCTTGAATGCCATCCCTATCATACCGTTACGAGTGTAACCTGTTATTGGGTAAAACACCGCACGGTCTTGATAGTCCTTATTACGTTTCTTTTTACGCTTGTTGTCTTGTTCTTCAAGTTCAGGAAGATAATTTTTTATGTCATCCCCACCCCGACAAACAGCGCGAACTAACTCCCACTGAGGAGCAGCCGTTTTATACTCCGGTCGAGTAAAATCAACATTATTTATACTCATCAGAAGGTTGTTCCTAAGTTAATTTCAAATGCTGGTCGTTTAACGTTCCGTCTACTTACAGCAAAATATCTAAACCCATCAGCATCATGTGATGTGTAATCGTGAAGTGGTTTATCTTTCCAGCAACCTCGTTTGTCATCCCACTCTTTTCGGTATGCTTCGAGATGAGCAATGCCTTCACCACATTTATGTTCGTCAAAGACACACAGAGGAAGAATTTCACGTACAGCCTCAATACCTTCATCAATAGAAAGCTTTGGCACTACGTCAAATTGAATCGAGTAAATTTGCCCGTCAATTTCATACCCTTCACGAGCTAGTTCTCTACGCGATTTCGCATCTGAACCAAATTCACGGTTATCAATATCATGTGGTCCATTATGACTCGCGTATGTGTAGCCTTTATCTTTCAGCACTTTCATATAATGTCTTAGACCTTCACCACTGTTTGAGTAATGGTCTATCACGTGGAATTCATTACCGACTTCACGAATAAACCAGATTGACGTTGAATCACCAACGCCGATATCCCAATACGTATGAACAGGTAAGTGAGAATTATCAGGAAGTGTGCCAATGCGTTTATTTTCGTACAGAAAGCGGAATTGCTTAGCATAGTAAGCACCTTCAACTGATTGCTGGAATGCCTCTGAGGGTATTGACGGGTATTCCCGCCTCATATCATCGCCAAGTGTTTTTTCTTTTGCGTAGTACCACGCTTTCTGATGCTCATCTAAGTGAATGCCATGCTTGCGGGATAGCTCATCAAAATAATCGATTAATCGCTGCGGCAATTGCTCAACAGGATCAATCGCATACTCAGGATTCTTCCACCATGAAAAGAAAAAGAATTTCCAATCTAAGTTAGATAGAGTTTTACACTGAATTTGCGCTTTCTCGGCCGACTGACAATAATCATAAAAATAGCCCGCCCGCCCCTCAGCAGTACTTTCAATTGTTGTAAAACAGTCACTTGATACAGCTTCAAACGCACCAGTAACTATCTCACGAGCTTTTTCAGGGTACTTTGCACATATCTTTCCGAACTCAGATACATGCAAGTATCGAAGAGTGCCACCACGAAATGACGTGCTGATATAAAGTGACCCTCCTTTACTAAAAACCAATTCACCCGCCGCATCATTACTCGCCGGATTTGCAGCTTTAATTTCTTCGGGTAGCTTTTCGTAGGCATACTTTATTTTTTCTCTGAATAACCGTTTGGCATCGTTCAGTGTATGAGCTATCAACGCACATTTAGCAGCTTCAAATAGCGCCGCATCTAATTGGATAATGCAAACCTCAGTCGTAAAACCAAGCTGACGAGCCTTTAAGATAATGTTTCGCGTATGCATCCCTTCAAAGTATTCAAGCTGCTCAGGCGTCATTTTAAATCGAACTGGCTTACCTTCTTTGTTGGTGATCCAGTACAAGTGATTCAGTCGCCAGAGCTTATCTCTTAATAATGCAAGATATTCTGGCTTCATACTTATTCCTTCGATAGGTCGTCCATCAGTGACGATATAGAGTCGGATACTTTATTCTGCTGTGCGTCATCCAGCCCATATGCCTGGCGCTCAAGTCCAATTAGGTTTTTAAGTGTCTCACTTAATGCTTTAGCAGATTTAACACGTTCGGGGAGGGAGATGATTGAATTGTAGAGTTCATTGAGTTTGTCTCGCCCATTGCTATCAGGCTCAAACATTAATTCACCTAGCTTCCTTAAAGCAGGTACATCAGTACATTCAGCGGATAGCTCATTAAATAAACCGTTAGTTAACTCCCTAGCCCTGCGAATATCCCCCCTATGTTCAATGCGAACATTGGCAATGACTTCAGCATTAGCTTCGATAAGTTGCCGCTCAGAAATAGCCTTCTCGGCGGCAACCAGAGTGGCAACCTCTCTTTTGGCAACCAAGTTTTCAGCCCTAGCCTTAACCTTTGCCTTTAAATCTCGTTCCCATCCTTCTTTCTTTGCCCGTTTACTTATCGCTTGATGGGTTATCTCATATTGAGAGGCTATTTCTCTTATAGACATTACGCCAGCTCGGTAAGCCGACTCAATAGCCTCCCAATCTGGTCTTTTGAACATTATTCACCCTCATGATAAATCAAAAAGCCAACACAAAAACAAGATTTGTATGATTTCACAAAAACCTTTAATTTGATTTAAATCAGAATAATAATAATTAAATTAATGTATTTTATATATTCATTGTTAATTCCATTGCCAAATACAATATTTAGTATTATTGCAATCTCCCTTATTGTGTTCGTTGCAATAAGGGATTTTTTATCTACGCACTTATCTTTACATCTTAGTAGCCAATTATTTTGTCGATTGGTTTCACCAAAAACCTTGAAGTCTTTTAGCAAGAAAACAACTTGTCCTTCAAGTATGAATATTTCTTAAAGAATTTCTCATAACAAATTAAAAACTCACCATTTTGAGCTTTATTATTTACAATAAAAAACCCGCACTAGGCGGGTTGTCTATTACAGTAATTACATTTGTACTTGTTAATAAATTAATGTCGTAACAAGTAATTGACTTGTGATTCTATTGAAATATCAATACTCTTTGCCTGTCAAAACCATTAACACTAGCAAAGTTAAGGTATTCATCTAAAAGTTCTGGCGGCATAGTTGGTGTACGCGATAATACCCATAAGTAATCTTTATTAGATCCCACAACTAGCGAATATTGATAGTTGTCATCAAGCTTAATAATGTTATAGCCACCGTAAAAAGGACCGAAAAAAGACACTTTCAAGGCACCTACATCCAACGATTCAACAAAATAAGCTTTTCCTATGCTCTCTTTCCACTTTTTCCCGTTTGAATCCCATCCTCTATTGACTACCTTTACACCACCATCATTGCGTAGAGAATAGCTTGCAGAAACTTTACTTAGCCCCTTTTCAAATCGATTATCTATTCTAGCCACTTCATACCATTCACCAAGATAGCGAGATAGCTCAAAATGTTTAATAGGGGTTATGTCAGATGGCACCTTAACACTACACCCATTAAGTAAAAGCATACTTACAAGCATAAAAACTGACTTTATCTGCATTACAACCTCACAGAAAATTTATCTATAAGATACTTTCGCATAAAAAAGAGTGTAGAGCGACTATAGTGATTTAATATTTCGTAACTATAGAGCCCTAGCATTTAAATAAAGTCATTGCCGCGCTAACCCGAATTACCCTAACCAGTGTGGTAAAGCGATTGATGATAATATTAAAAGAATACCGACTAAAAGGTATTGAAAAACATGAAGCATACGGATAAATAACTCTTTTAATATCATAGAGTGTACCCCTTATTGCTAATGTTATTTTATTATCAAAATGAATAGCACCACCTAAAATATAGCAGCTCTTTTTAATTTGTCAGATATCATATCTCACTAAAGCACTTAGCTATTGCTTATAATCATCTATCACATTACATATCGTTCCAATAAACAATCAAATTATTCTGCTATAATGAAAGACGACCTTTGTAGCTTATAACCTCACACAATGTAAGGAAGGAAGTATGATTAAAAAATTCAGTTTCCTCATATGCTCACTAGTTATCGTTATGAACTTGGCTGCCTGCAATACGACTAAAGGCGTAGGTAAAGATATAGAAGCCAGTGGAGAAGCCATACAAAGAGCTGCTGAGTAAAATTAAACTTTGCCCAATCCTAAAAGTTTAGATATAAATACATCCTCTTGAGCCTTAATATTTAAGAAATAAAATAGCATAGCCCGTATTAATTGATGAAATTGAATGTTTGACGTCAGATTCATCATTATAATTTTTAGGGTGAATTTTCATTAACTGATTCTAACTTATAAGAGATATTACATATGAAAAGAAGAATAATTATTGCTACATTAATGACATTATTTATTCCAGCCATTGCGAGTGCTTCATGCGAAAGCGTTGTTGAAGAAATTACGCAAAAAATTATTAACAATGGCGTGCCTGAAGAGAGCTTTACCATTACCGTCGTTTCAAATGAAGAAGCAGCCTCACAACAAGGTACTGTTGTAGGTAACTGCTCTAATGAAACACAGAAAATTATTTATACAAAAAAATAACTCATGCTATGCAGAGGGCTCTAAATGAAGCCCTCTCGCTTTTTATTCTAGTTGTAGAACGCCATATTATTCAGAACTTGAATAAGCGATCAAGCCTACATATATAATTTCGTCACCTTCACTAATAATGTCAATTCAATTGTATAAAGCTGTTCTTCTTCGTGCGCAAATTCATATAATGGCTTAATTTTCTACTATGTTAATACAAACTTACTAAGTTGAGTGATAATCCCATTTGGATTAGAAAATAAATAGTGATACTATTTTCTCGCTGGTCAAGGATGACTAGCCCTACAATAATTATGAGTTAATCTTAAAAACTCCCCTTTAACTGAAGGTTTTTTTATTTTTTAGGAACAGTCTTATTCACTTATTTGTGAAATTAGCATAGCGCCTTTCAATTAAAAATTGCTTTATTTCTATGTTTGTTGTTGTTTAATTTTCCGGATTACTTTTTTGCAAAAAAATCGCCATTTCTCGAGGCTCTGCTTTGTAATATCTTATTGAGATTACTACCTTTTTAAGGTTGCCCCCATTCACGATTAACGTATAGTGACGCTTATTCATAAGTAGTTATTCTCATTTAGCCTCGATATCTGGGGCATTTCTTTATTGTTCAATTTTCCGTATTGCTTTCCTATTGAAAATATACTTATACTACTGGATTAAACTTTCATTACATAAGAGAACTGTATCAATATATATATGTATAATAACCCCGTTACTCTCTTACTAATATTTATCCCTACTCTTGCCTGCATCCTATTGATTATTGTTAAAGATAAAAAACAACCAAATATAACGACACTTTTTTTAAAATTCTCTATCTACCTGTTAAGCACTCTGACTTTCATAAATTTAATTTTTTTTGCAAGGGCATTTACTGATTGGTATTAACGTAAACACTCGGTTCTAATGTAATCTTGCAAACCAAGTATCATATTCTTGGATTCTGCGATTCGCTGCCTGAGTAGCCAATAATTTCCGATAGCGGAGTCAGTAGGTCTGGCGGTTGTTCCATCATCCAAGCCGGAGGTGGAATTGGTTTCGACTTTCTGGCAGCTGGCTCGAATGTACACCCGCTCAGGATTACGCTCAGCAGCAATACGCAACTCATCAATTTCAATTTTTGCATTGGCTAGTTCCTGAATATGTTTAGTATCGAGTTTATGGAGAGATTGGACACGTTCTTGGTAATCCTCATTAATTTTGACCTGCTCTGTCAACTCAACGAGTAGTCCGGCATTTTTGGTATTTAACTCACCTATCCTCTCGTGTTGTTTCCACATTCCCCATATCGCTATCAATGCGACAATAAATAACAATACGCTGACTTTATTCATGGCGATTACCATAAAGACGTTTAAAAATTAACTTGCCGACCTTTGTAATGCTCGATAGCTTTTTGGCAACGCTTCTCTAAACTTACCTTGTCAGTGCCACCACAAGTGTCGTCTCGAAGTGCGTATACGCCAATTGCCAAGTAGATGGGTAGACAGATAATAAAGTAGGATAAGCATAAGCAAACTCGCCAAGACACACGGTTTTTTCTACCTCTCGTCTCGTCATTAGCCCTTTCCACGCCTTCCCCCCTGCATATATCCAGCGTTTTAGTTCATTACATGCCCCAGCTTGGTCACCAGCATTAAGTTTTTTAAGTAATGTTGAGCGCGAGAAAGCACCTATTCCCACGTTATAAGTAAATGAATAAAGTGCCGCTCTGGTGTAATCAGGAATATTGACTTTAATTAAGGGGTTTACTGCTTTAGCAACGATTGCTAAGTCTTTTTCCAGTAACTCGTCACACTCGACTTTTGTATAGGTTTTCGTCGGAATAATGTCCGAACCTGTATGTCCATAACACACCGTAAGAACACCAACTACATCACGGTAGGGCTTGGGCTCATATCCCTCAAAATTAGTCACCATTGCAATAGTTAATGTCATCAGCCCACCTGTCACAGCGGCTATTTTTATTTTATTTGGTATCTTTGTCACTGTCAGCCTCTCTTAATTTGAATTCTTTCCGTTTGTAGTACCAATTCACCAAGAAGGTAGCGACAGTACAGATAATCCCGATGAGCACCGCCCACTGATCTAGTGATAACGCCCCAGCTGCAGTAGTGATAACTCCAAGAGCATAAGAAAAGGGGCTAGAGTATTTTTCGTTCATACGCATATCACCCCCAACGGAGTGGTCCAAGATTTGGTTAATAGAAAGCCACCAGCTATAAAAACTAGAAGGTGTTAATGAAGTCAGTTGAAATTTAGGCAATAAAAAAGGTCACCGAAGTGACCTTAGTAAATTCTAGATAATTAATTTTTTTTCTTACCAGTTATAGCATCGTAAACAACACTTAAACCATAAATAATAATGGCTAGAGGCAACCCCCACTTCACATCTCCGGAGATGACACCATAATTTTCGAGTAATGTAATTATGCCCGCGAAGACAATAAATATACCAAAAAACATAAATACCTCATTCATGTATATGTGAGAATACCATTATACATAAAGATTAATTTAGCTTACATCTTGAATAGAGATAGCCGTACACAATCACCATTCGTCAAATGATTTAGATTGATTAAAATATTGAGGTAATCGCGTATTTAGCGCACCAAAAAAGACTTAAATCTAAACAGTACAATTATGATTTACTAACTTTAGCTTTGAACGACGAATTCAAACAAAAAACTGCACTAGGTAGGATATTTTCATCGTATTACCTCGCACTTCTACTGGTGCAACATGCACATATTTTAATAAGGTTATATCCTGAAGCTTTAGCTGCTGCTATTGCATGTATAGCATTAAATAGGTTACCTAGGTAGAAACGATTTGAAGTCATCGGCATTTGTTTACAGCCAACTTTGTGTATTTTGTAATTACCTTTTGGTCCCATCGTCGTCTGAATGTAATAGTTCATACATCTCCGCATTTACATTGTACAAAAGATTTATAACTTATGGACCGCCATCGAGGTATCGAACCCCGACTCTTAGTTTTGCTAAGACTAAATACTCTTCCAATTGAGTTAATGGCGGAATGATTTTACATCCAGTAGACCAATGCAAGGGAGGCTAAAAGCAGCCCTAAAATAGTTAGTGCATTTTGCGTTAGTGACAAAATTCGTTGATAAAAGGTAGGTAAGTTCATAGGTGATCCCTTAGGAAATGAATCCTTTGGATACCGCATCTATTTTTAAAATAAAAACTCGCAACTGCAAGATTTGCTTTTATAGCAATGAGGTATGATGTCACAGCTATTGTAACACATAACTCTCTCACTGGGGGGTTGTAATGATATATAAAACAAAAAAACCCCGCTTTTTGCATGGTTTCATAATCTATACGTTAATTAAGCTAACGTCATATTAGATTTACAGAAAATACATTTAGCACCAGAAGGGTTACTTTTTGTTACTTCAAAATGGTATCGTCTGTACTGAGACCCTTTACAGCAAGGGCATCTCATAAAGATATCGCCCTTAAAGCGCCACCACGTTTGCCGCAGCTGGACCTTTTGCGCCATTCTCTACTGAGAAGCTAACTTTTTGTCCTTCGTTCAGCGTTTTGAAGCTGTCACTTTGAATTGCAGAGAAGTGTACGAACACATCTTTGCTACCATCAGCAGGCGAAATAAAGCCAAAGCCTTTAGATTCGTTAAACCATTTTACTAAACCAGTCATTGTATTAGACATATTGAATTCCTTTGAATTTTTAATTGTTGCCACATGGCGTATAGGTTTGATGTTTCTTGTTACTTATGGAACTAATTAGGAGGAATTCACTACGAATGGGTATCTATGGGATAACGCTAAACGGGGGAACTTTTCAAAACTTGCTTTCATAAATAGGTCTGTACTTCCAAACCGATGTGCACATTTACTCATACCTCCTTACGTATAGCAAGTTTTTTATCATAGGTACTACAATTATTTTAATAATCAATCTGGCTTTAACGATATATTCGATACAATCTCAGAGAAATAACCCAATGATAAATAAATATTTAATGCTCTAACAACCTATACATCAAATACTATTTAATAAAAGCTACGTAAAACGCAGCTTTTATTAGTAAAATGTGGTTACGCTAGAATAACGTTATCTTGTTGGTCCCATGCAGAACCCATCATTACAACTAGCAAATCCAGCTATCGCTTTATTAGAGAAAGTGTGGATAAATTTTGGGTTAGTCCATACATTTGGCTGGACATACAACCTTACTTTATTTCCAGTTGTATAATAGTAATAAGCTTGCTGAAAAAACTGATCATAAGATGATGTCCACTCTGATTTATTAGAAACTGCACAGGCGACAACATCGCCACCATGATTCACTCCTTTCACACAAAAATAGCGCCCCCCTTCTATTTGTCCCGAACTAAAATTAACTAAAGTCACATCTGAATAATATTCAATCTTAGGGTCCAATGTGTCTATAGCAAATGCAGTCGGGGCAATTAATAAAAATACAGGGAATAAACTACTCAATCTCATACAATTCACTCAAATTTTGCAGAAAATAAAGCTACACTGAAGCGAAGCTCATAAGCTGCTCACCTAGTAGTCATTCTTATCACAATATCAGCTATTTTACGATCGTAAAGTATTTTATTAAATATTCTCAACATGTTTCCTGCCTACATATATCTCTCCCCTCTACAGAATGTTTCGATGTTTAGTTAATAGAAAATTCACCAGCCACACAATCTAGTGTAAATTAATGAATTCATTTAATATTTAGGTTAACTTAGAGGCTCAACCTGCGTGACTTACCGAAGTAATGGTTGATTAACTTCGGGGGGAGGTTTTTGATATATGCATTTCCATTTAGCTAGCGTTCAAGGTGTTGATTTTACGAAAGATACAAGTATACTTGATATAACAATGTGTGATGATAACCAATCACGTTTTTCATTTAAAATAGAAATTCCCAATGCAACTGTAGCAGGTCTAACCTTAAAAGAGACTGAAAAACTTGCCATTCAACACGCAAAAACCAACTTTATAAATTGTTAAATTTTCTTTCATATAATATGCCAAAGGTTACATATTTTAACATTTGGCATTATGACTGTCTTGGTTTAGTTAAACTATTAAGATATTCTGAGTGTATAAATAATAAAAAATATAAGTACAAATACTATTTAAATATAAACTTAATTTTTAGCACTAATTAATTACTGTAAACTTCTGAAGTTATAAATTTGCCCATGTATCACCCATACCACACCATTTAGATTAGCCTACTTATTACTAGACACTACCAAACGGTCTTAGCTTGATTGTTATTGCCTAGAATCTAATTCCTATGTAAAAAAACATATCCCGGTTCATTTCAATTGTTATAATCATCATTTTTTACTAAATTTATACATATGTATTTTATTCTTTATTCTTTATTCTTTATTCTTTATTCTTTATTCTTTATTCTTTATTCTTTACATTACAGCACAGAGAACATGCTGTAACATTTGTAAAAAAGTCTTTTTTAGCAATGTAAATAGCAAGCTCACAATCATCAAAACTACCTAAAAATAATCTATGTGTAGGGTCTGGAATTTTTTGACAGTTCTCTTTATGTAATTGATGAGTAGCACAATAATCAATTAATGTATCAATGTAATAATTCATATTATGACCCTTTTTATGGAATATATTAAGATACAGGATTGTTAATGCATTTAAAAAAATCATTCAACCATTTATATACTCATCTTCATTATAAAACAATTTAAATCTATTTATTATGAAAGCGAATAAAATATAGCTTCATATCACATTATAGAACTATAATTTCAGTAAAAAATTACGAATAAATAAAAAAACTAGTCAATGAAAGCTTATCCCTCTGAATTAAGTAAATTTACTTAATTATGGTACATCTATTTTATCCTGCAAACATTAGATTCTAACAATAATCTCTAAAAAACACATATAGCACAACTTTAATTTACCCTCCTATTAAAATTCAAAAATAAACAAAGATTGATTTACTATAAGACATTACAATTAACTTTATTTTAATATTTTTATGGTGAGTTATATTTATTTTAGATTTAATTACCAGATATATACTTTATGTCTATCTTTGACCAAACTTAACATCAAGTCTTATATGAATTTTAAATACAAAAAACCCCACCTTTTGTGGGGCTTATAATCTATATGTTATTTAAGCTGGCTTCATATTAGATTTACAAAAAATACATTTAGCGCCATATGGATTGCTTTTTGATACATCAAAGTGATAGCGTCTATATTGAGATCCCTTACAACAAGGGCATCTCATATTAATGTTGTCTTAAAGTGACACCACATTAGCAGCCGCTGGACCTTTTGCGCCATTTTCTACCGAAAAGCTGACTTTTTGTCCATCATATAATGTTTTGAAATCATCGCTTTGAATCGCAGAGAAGTGAACAAATACATCTTTGCTTCCATCTTCAGGAGAGATGAAACCAAAACCTTTAGATTCGTTAAACCACTTTACTAAACCTGTCATTGTATTAGACATAGAATTTCCTTTAATTTTTTGATTGCCATAAGGCATAGATGAGGTTTGATTTTTATTTTTACTTATGGGAATTAATTATAAGGAATTCGCAATGAAGGGGTATCTTAGATAACGCTAAATGGTGAACAACTTTAAACTGACTAGCATAAATAGGCCTGTACTTCCAAACCGATGACTTGATTAAGCCATACAAACACTGGGATAGCAAATTTAATTTTCACTCTCACCATAAAAGCGTTGATTTTGCTTAAGACACCACACATTCATCATCAATAACTTTTCCAAACAAATCATATTGATAACCAACTTATTATCAATCCAATTATTTTTGCAATAGTATTGATTTGATTAACTAAGGTTACATATGAAAAATCCTCGCTAGGTGACTTATGTAAATATGGATGATTTCGTTCATCCCGACAGTTATACGCTAACATAGCTTTTATGTTCAATATTCATATGACTGGAAGAACCAATCATATGAATAACTTTGAAATTCTGAGCATTATTTTTAATATCATAACCCATATCGCAGTCTTAATGACTGAGGATAAGGATGAAAATATTTTTGATTATTCAAATAGTTATCAGGGTACTCAGATAAATAGTGCGTAATTAATGTTAATGGAGCCAATAAAGGCTGTGTTCCTTGGCGGTATTCGAGGATTAACTTACTCAATGCTTGCCTTTGGTTTGATGTCAGATAGCGTTTAAAGTAACCTTGGATATGCATAAGCACATTAGTGTGATTGCGCCTAGTTGCTTGGTGTTGTAATAAATTCATAAACTTATTTCGATACTCATCAAAATAAGAGTCGATTGAATCCCATTCATTGTTACTAGCAACAAAACGACCAAGTTCTCGATAAAGAGGTTGTGAATGAGCCAATAAAAGGAGCTTATATCGAGTATGAAAGTCGATTAATGAGTGACGATTGAAGGCGTTTTTCTTTAGTTCATTTAGCTCATGAAGAGCAAATACCCGTATAATAAAATTTTCGCGAATATGGGGATCACTTAACCTACCATCTTCCTCAACTGGTAACCAAGGCATTACTTTTAGTAATTGTTCAGTAAAAAGCCCCATTCCAGATTTTTTATTACCATTGCCAACAGAATCATACACTCGAACCCTTTCCAAGCCACAGCTAGGTGAGTTTTTACATACAATATAACCACTTAAATCTGAAAGCCCACTCAAATAGGCGGTCGAAAACTGGACCATTTCTTCAGTTAAATCGCCTTCCCGACCATCACTGAATTTGAGCCTAACGTTATTTTCTTCAGATTTAACTAGCCTCAATGCGGGTCTAGGTGTAGGTAAGCCAATTGCCATCTCTGGGCATGCTTGTTGGTATTCGAAATAATCTGATAACTCATCTACAGCAAAATGAAAACGCTTATGACCACCATCAAATCTAACACTATCACCCAATAAGCATGAGCTAATACCTACAGTGATTTTTTTACCTGATGTATTGCTCATATCACTAGAGGTAAGAAGATTAACCATCATTGCCACCTTATATGAATCACTTATATACGAAATTGGTTTATAGTAATAATTGAAATTCATATTAGTAACATTGCACTTTATTTACTAGCTTTATAAACCATGACTCTCCACTCTAATAAAACAAACAAAAAAGCCCCACAAATATGAGGCTCTTAAGCTGCTGACGTTGTAGTCATTCTTATCACAATATCAGTTATTATTTTATTGAATTTTCTCTACATACCCATCTAACTCTAACTTTATATCCAACATCATCAACATTCCGTCAATGACCCCCTCCGCTTTTTGAAGTTTTTTCCCTATATGGGTATCTGAGCATTTATGTTCTCTAGCTAGCTGCATAAATGTTTTCCCAAATAAATAATAATCCAGTAGCAGGTCATGCATCTCTCTATTCTTTATACTTAATTGAGCCATACAGCTAGAGATAATCATTGCGTCATCTTCACAACATTGAGGTCGAGATTTCACCTTACTAGGTATTAAGCGGCTAAATCCTGCAGCTGTCGAATACCATTGAACTGACTCGATGTTATCCGCAGCCCATGCGCCCCACATTTCTAGTACTTGTTGAATATTACGCATCCGTTACCTCGTATTAATTTGCGAGCTTTTGCCGTCGGATTCAGCGTTAATACGTTTAGCTATAGAAATGGCACTATCTGATTCTTTGGCGAGATTTGAAGTGCCTCTATCTCTTGTCTTGTACATAGTCATTAATCGCCCATTTATCACAGCATGACTTTCAGCATTAACATCGGTAGAGTATTTTTTTACTGTCGCGCGATAACATCCCAAGTACCTAGAAACCTCTGCCATATTTCCATATGTCCTAATAAGCAATTCAGGTATAGTCGTAATTTCAGCTTTCATAAATCCCCCATCTGGTAAGTGATCCCCTGCTGATACCAATCAGGCAATGTGAACTCAATCCTACCTATTACACCGCTAGCCCGTAGCGCCTGAATCCTTTTAAGCTCAATCTTCATGTGTTGATATAACTCATCCATTTGCCACGGTTTCAACTTCACTGAAGTACCGGCTAAACGAGCTACGCGATCAATGGTCATTTCGCTGTAAGTGATAACAGCGTGAGCATTGAATTCGTGTGGGTCTTCGCCGAGTTTTCGATGGCAACCTACACAGTGAGCGAAAGCATTAAAGGGATGGTATCGGGTTGATTTGTGTCGTCGTGATTTGAAATGTGAACAGTGGAGTTTTGAAGGTTCGTGTCTAAATTGTCTTCCGCAGTAGTCGCATTCATAATTTGCTCTTTCTCGGACCAACTGCGAAAACACAATATCGTGCTTGTCGCGTTTTAATGCCATTTATTTCTCCTGAATACCCCACTCAGCGACTACAATCACAACCATCGGGTTTTCGCTTAACTCTATCGTCCTCATAGTATCTACTGCATGCGGTAATATAAATTTGCGCTTTAACATTCCAGCACACTTCCTGACCGCATCATTTGATTTATGAATAGCCCAGCATAATTTAAGGGTAGTAAGTGCGCTCATAAACACTTCAGCCTCATCTCTCATCTCTCTTGTTGCTCCTTAAGTTTCATATACTCCGAGTTATTGGGAATGATGATTGGGATGCCTTTCTCAATACACCATTGTTCATGCTTCTCCATCATTAGAAGCATCCGTGCTTTATCCATCTTGCGGGTTTTCTCACGCTCTCCGTTTTCATCACGACCTAGCCAGTGACCGACAAAATATTCATGAGTTTCTTCATTAGTGATTGGCTTTGATAGAACGACTTCACCTGCCCCATTTTTAATATCAATGACAACACCACGCGCACGTAGCCAATCGCCTGTGGTTTCTATCCACATGCGCCATGTTCTGTTCATTGGTATTGTTCTGAGGTCACGCCATTCAGTAATTCTGATTCGATATCGCTTACCAGTTTCTGTTAATTCTGAGAGGGTTTTGAATATGCCTTTGAGATTAGATTTGTGGAGACAGATGCCATCTGTCAATTAGCCTCCTATTTTACCCTTGCGAAAATTAGTTTTGAGGCGTAGCCTAATAACGTTAACTCGTTAATTAATCAGTTTTTACCTAGCGGCCATCGTATAATGGCTATTACCTCAGCCTTCCAAGCTGATGATGTGGGTTCGATTCCCACTGGCCGCTCCAATCGTCTTATCGCTCCCCTGACTTAAATCCATATTTGTTTTTCCAATCGGCAATGATTGATAACGCTTTGTCACGCTTAGTGGGTATCACTAGGCTTTCAAGTTGCAAAACTGGATCAGGTATTTTCTCACCTAATTTAATACGATTAGCCATAGCCTTAAGCTCCGACGCGCAAAGTTTTATAACCTCTGAATCCGATAAGTTTCGACTTCGCATTTCTGAGTAAATTTTAGTGACCATCCAATAACAAGCGTTCGACTGCCAATTAAATCTACGCCAACCTCGCTCAGAGCAATACTTCTTGAACATGTCGTATAGTTCAGTTTCTGTGGGCAATCCGAGCTGAGTAAAGTCTTCCTGTTTGCACCACTTGATGAATTGACCGACTGCGGGGAAAAAAGGCGAATCACTTGCCCTCGCGTGTCTCATTCCGTTTTGAAGTTGCTCGCGGGTAGTAATTCCATTTTCAGCAAAGGCGGCAACCCACTGTCGCTTAGCCGCGAGCTCGTCACTTTCATTTTTGAATATGGTGTTTACTGCAGCAGGAAAGATTTGTTTCAGGTTTCGGAATAACACATCAACGAGTTGCTCAGCTTGTGGGTTTACTACTTTTTGCGGCGTACTGTCTTGAGCAATTTTAGCCAGTGCGCCTGCATCACGATTAGCAATTGCAGTTTCCAAATGAGATTTCATATAAATTCATTCTCCCATGCTTCACGAGTATTCCAGCTTTGTGTTGGCTCTTGCTCTACAGCTCGTTTGTTTCGGTTTGGTTGCTGACTTTGAATGACTAAAGTCGCCCATTTTTTGCGAAGTTTTGCAGGAGATAACACGACGCTACACCAGAAGGAATCGCGATTAGCCCATTGGAATAATCGGCAAATATCTTTGTGGGAATACCCGTCTAGTTGGCGCATCAAGCGAATATCATTAGCCCATGATGACCAGTTTGGCTCTTTGGATGTAGGACTGATTATCAACACTTGCGAGTAAATCCATTGAGCTGCCTTAAGGTCATCAGCATTTCCCCACTTATTACCTTTGGGGGAACAAACAACAGCATCAGCCTTCAAGGTTAAAATGTTATCCAGTGAGTGGTCAGAGGATTCGTTAGAATTCTCGGACGAAAAATTATTAATATTATTGTCTTTGGTAAGACTGTTTTTGGTGTTGGGTGATTTCGCCAAACTAGAAACCTTTTTTTGCCCAACTTTTTGGGCGATTTCGCCCAACTTTTTTTGTGGTGTTTTTGGGCGTTTTTTGGGCAGTCTTTCTAACTGCCATTGTTCAAGATTTACGTTGACACTTACCAGCTTAAATCCGCCGATTTTTCTGAGATTGATAATTTTTCTCTCAGCCAAAACCTTTAACGCATTACCGATATCAGAGTCATCTAACCCTGTCATTTCTGCTAGATAGGTGTTGGTTACCTTATCCTCTGATTTATTCCAGCCATATGTGCAATCAATCACAGCATCGAATACCTGATGCTCTCTTCCAGCCATTTTTAGCTTTGGCTTGAGCCTACTGATACTGGTAGCTAGACGCATATAGCCATTATCAAGACTAGCCACTTGCTCCCCCGATTTATCAGCCAATCGTCGCTTATTAGCAAAATCCACATGCCTAACAATACTCATAGCGCCCTCCATATCGATTTGTTGTGTAATTAAATTTTTTATTCATGTATAATTACCTCTGTAGTTTCTATTTAAATAAGTTCTATTTGAGCCTCACTTTGTGCCACATTTGAGGCTTTTCTTTTTTAGAACATTGAAACTTGCTTACTAGACTGCTTCGTTCTTCGCTTACTTCCCGTTGGTTGCTTGTCACCATATTTTTCTATCCATGTCTTAGCTGCGTGATAACAATCCTCAAACATTGCTCCACGACGACTAGCTTGTGAGCATCTTCTAAAGTGAGATAACCCCTCATCAGCGGCTAATTCTAAAGCCCCCCCTGATAACCTGAATCAGTGAGTTTTTTAATGATGTTGCTGCGGATAAATTCATCAGGACTCATTGATATTTACCTCCTGTAATGAACCTGTTTTCCATAGCGAAAACTCAGCCATTTGCTTCCACAAAAAGCGATATTCCTCTTCACTAATTTTCTTTTCACCCGGCAAAACAAAATCAATTATCCCTGCCGCTGCTAATATCTCGCATAGCTCAGGTATCTTTTCGGTTCTACGAGTGATAGTTGAATCATGAACGCCTAATGATTTAGCGATGACGGTTTGAGATGTTGTTCTGATAACTTGATAAGCGGTTGCCACCAAGTGATTAGATACAAATCGATTAAACGATTTGCGTGAATTTGCGTTTTCCATAATTTATATTCCTTCATATACAGTTAATCCGTTGCCCACGATCCTGTGGGGGTGTTCATATTTGGTAAAGCTGCCGCTTTATCAGCGACTCCGTAGCAGTCAAGAATCCTGCGATTGTTAAAGAGCTAAAATTTATGCTGTTTGCGGAGGGAAAACATCATCTAGGGAGCATTTTGCTCCAAGTTTTTGCAGTGCCTCGACAATTACTCGACAATCATTAAGGCTAGGTGTTCTGATGTTTGACTCGTAGTTTGCGATACGAGATTGACCCCACCCGATTGATGAAGCTAAAACAGACTGAGAAATTCCTAATTTTTTTCGCTGTTCCGCAATGTTATTCATATGAGCATCCTCCATGTTTACAAGCCACATTACACACAATATGTGATTACCTGTCAATCACGAATTGTTTGAACACTTAAACCACATTTTGTGTTAAAAGATTAATATGAAAAAAATAAATGAAATCATTGGCGAAAGACTAAAATCTATTCGTGAATCAAGGAAGTTAAGCCAAGCGCAACTGGCAAAGCTGTGCGGGTATTCTGCTGCTTCTAGAATTGGAAATTATGAACTCGGGGAAAGAAAAATAAGTGCTGATGATGCATTGGTCATCAGCGAGGCACTTGGTGTATCACCAGCAGAGTTAATGTTTGGTGCTCAAAGCGATCAAGTTATTAGTAATTACGAATACCCATTACTGACCAAAATTCAAGCAGGCGCGTTTACCGAAAATAGTAACTCTTATACAGAGAAAGATGCCATCGCATGGATACCTACAGCGAAGAAAGCAAGTGATCGCGCTTTTTGGCTTGAGGTTGAAGGTCATTCAATGACAGCAGCACAAGGAGGTAAACCTAGCTTTCCTGAAGGAATGTTGATACTTATTGACCCAAAAGAACCAGTGAATATTGGTGATTTTTGTATCGCTAGGCTAAACGGTAACGAATTTACATTTAAAAAATTAATTAGAGAATCAGGGCAAACATTCCTTGAACCTCTTAACCCGAAATTTGATTTAATCCCAATAAATGAAAACTGCGAAATCATAGGTAAAGTTATAAAGTGTCAATGGTCTGATGACACCTTTTGAGGAGAAAGCATGGCATTCAATGATATTGAACTAGCAAATATTGAAAAGTGCATGGAATTTTTCTTAGAAAAACGCCGCCCAGCAGAACATCTAAGAGATGAGCTCGATTTACAGTATCGTATTGAAGATGACTCGGTCGTTATATTCGAGGTTAGACAGCTAACATGGAGTGATTCAAGAGTAGAAGAACCTGTAGCAAAAATAATACATAACAAAATCACAGGCTCTTGGTCACTACTATGGATGGATAAAGACAGTAACTGGCATCATTACGATGAAAAAATGTTAGGTAGTTTTTCAGATGCTATTAAGCTTGTAGAAGATGACTTGCAAGGTTACTTTTTTGGTTAATGGAGCTTTCAACATAAAGCAACACAGCCCAAAAAAAACACATTAAACCACTGATAATATAGTCATCTTTCAATACACAGTGTTATTCTACTGTTACTAGTTACCTTCAATAGCCATTAATCTGAGTAGATGAAAAAATTGTGGAAGTACATAAAGGACCATAAGTTAGTAATACTGTATTTTATTGCTATAGTCATTATTGCTTTCTTGATTGACTTTGATGATGACGCGTTTTGGCAAATATGGTCGATGGTTTTCTGATGCATGACGCCCCTTTAGGGTGTGATTGACAGAGCAAAAGTAAAACTTAAATTTGGTTGACGCGTTTTGTCAACCAAAGCCAACAAACAAAAATAATAATAACTGTATCGCTTATTTTAACGCCAGATTATTCATGTTTAACAAGATTAAAGGCTGAGCAAATGGATGTTATAAAAATAACCAACCTATCTGAGGTTTCGTTAGTTATAAATAGGATTATAAAAGGCGAACAGTTAGATATAGATCAAATTGATCTATCGGAACTAGCTAATGTAAAAATTAAAGCTTTTGGTGAAGGAGACCAGTTTACAGGTCAATTAACATCCTCAATTTGTAATGGATTGAGAGACTTCCATAATGAACTTCTAAAGGTTTACTGTATTATTAGGTATGGCTCTGATAACCTAAGATACCTAAAAGACTCAGAAAAAGAAGCTTTAGAGGTAATATTCAAGATAGAACCTGGTTGCACTCAGTTATTAGCAGAATTTAAAGATGCAATAACTGCGTGTGGGGATGCATTCAAAAAGGTGACTGAAGGCATGAATGGGAATTTAAAAGCTACCTGCTATATAGTGACAGTGCTCACAATTGCTGGGTACTTCGCTTTGGACAACCATTCAACTAGGCAGGCAGAATTAGAGAAAGAAAAAACAGAGCTATCAACTACACTGGAGCTACAAAAAACACTCAAAGATGGGATCATTGAAGCCCTTAAAGTCAATGGTGGGAAGCCAGCTATCCTTGATGAAATAGAAGCTAAGTCATCACAAGCATATGAAAAAGCACTAAAACCATTCTCTAATGCTGATAAAGTAGAGATATATTCAGCAGGGAAGACATCAACTCTTGGAAATAAAGAGCTTAATGAATTCTTAGCAAACCCTACACCAAAACTAGAAACAAAAGACTCCATTAAGAATTTAGAAATAGAAGGGATTAAGCGCAGCCCAGATAAGCTGACTGTAACTTGCAGTGAAAAAGGGTCAGATATTTCATTTCCCCTTTACGTTGACCTAAGTTTCATCACTCAAACAGAGGTCGACATCTTGTTTGATGCATTTAAGAAAAACAAACCTGTCACAGTTCAAGGGAGCTATAAGGAGCGTTCAGGTTTAATAGAAAGAGCTAATGCTTCAACCATAACTCATTACCAACAGAATTAACCCCCCCAGCCCTTCTCTCGAGGGCTTTTTTGTATATAAAACCCACGTCACCTAAATGGATAACCATATGAAAAAAATCATGCTTTTATCAGCTTTAATTTCGTTAACTGCCTGCTCTTCAGGAAAAAATGAAAATCCGCCAACACAAGTAGGAATGGCTAACCCTGCTTCTGTTTATTGTGTGAAAGTTGGCGGGAAACTAGATATAGTTAACACCAATGATGGACAAGTCGGATATTGCACCCTCCCCTCTGGTGAAAAAATTGAAGAGTGGTCTTTGTACAAAAGAGATCACAAATAAACATAAGAGCCCTAAGGGGCTTTTTTTATGCCCTCACGCCCCTACGAATGTGAATTAAATCACAAATCGTGTCTAAAGATAAAATATTTTTCATTTAAAATCATCACGTTAGTATATAAATCGATAATTAAACACAATTTGTGGTTGACATTAAAATCACGATTTGTGAATATTATAAACATCAACGGAACACAGCTCGTTGGTGCTCTTTAACAACGATGATAGTGAGCTGTGTATTAACTATCAGAATGGAGTCGCTGATAAAGCGGCAACCTTCTCAGAAGGTTTTTGTGAGAATAAGGTGTTCACTCACTCCAGAGAGTTCTGCCCCGACATGGGAAACCGCCCTGTCAAAACAGATATAATTAAGGGTTTCAATCCTTATTCTCACCAAAACCAACTATTTGGAGGGCATATGGCAACTATTTATGTGAAAAAATCACGCAAACCAGAATTTTTGCGAGGATTATCTAGAAATAGGCGTCACGCTAGACGAAAAGCTGAAGCTATTTCGAAAAAAAATATTGAAATGAAATTGGATTCAATATCTCCAACAAGAAAAAATGTAAAACCAATTAGCCGAGTTGAAAAAGCAATATCAATTCACAGTACTAAAGTTTATGACTCAGTAGATAATACCTGCTTACCCAACGCTAGTATTTACTCAGCCAAATATCGTAAATCAGGAACGCTATTAGAATCTGGCGAAGTAACGGCAAGAGCTTAAAAGCCCATTCAGTGAGTGAGCTATGGTGAGTAACTAGGAGGAAATGAAAGTATGATTTAAAGAGTTTACATCACACGGTAGACAGGTTTTGGTAAAAAAAACGCATAACCCTGATGAGTCAAAACTATCTGTTCGTTTCTGTTGGTTTGAAGAAAACTTTCAAGTTAAATTCGGAACTTCTTTTAAGTTCAATGACATCAGCGAAGAAAGCTTTAATAAATCCAAACCCTTAGAGATAAGTACTTCGAAGTAATCAACCAAGAAGAAACCGACAAAGTTGTGGCGGCAATCATGCCAGAAATTTAATCATTCATCGAGTAGCAATACTTACTCTAGCGTCTTTACGAGGGCGCTAAGTTGAATAACAAAGGAGATTCATGTGTGTAAAATTTATTTATTAAAATATCCAGTGAATTGTCTAACACATTCTGAGTAATAATCTGGGTTAATTATAAATTCATTGGCGTATCTCATACTCAAATGCTTTGACGAATCATGGAGAATGTCTTTATCCAACAGTGAGTTAATAACAGGGTCATTTCTTTTCCCGCCTAGAAACTCCTTTCCAGTGTCAATGAACATGGCTAGATAGCCCTTTTCATCTTCGGAAAGATTTGAAATAACAGATGATATTTTATTTTGATTTTCCCGTTTTATTGCTTTTTCCTTTATGGGTTCAATAATACCGAAAGTTAATTTATATACTCTTTTTGTTGCGTCTGAAAGTAGGAAGCTGACTGGAATAATAGAAAGAATAGCGTTGATATTATTTACCGAACCAATGATCGGCTTTGCGTTAATAAATTCAAAAAATGATTCTGGTAAAAGCACCCACAGAGCGACCAAATACAGTAACCACACCATAGCAAACCTCAGCGATACTTGATTTTTCAAATAGGCAATTACTGCCTCAATCCAATTTGGCATGGCTGTATATCTCTTATCTGTAGAGGTGAGCGGATTATAGCCTATTTCTCTCTGTAGGGGTATAGAGGGAACCACCTCGCCTGACGTGGTTAAAAGCAGGCAATTTGATACTTATTTCACTCAAAAAAAACACACATAAGGAGGCAAAATGCCACACGCTAAAGCATCAGTAGATATTAATTTGAAACTCATTCTGTCTGATGAAATGCAACCAAAAGTAAAAGGTATGGCTGAAATATCCGTACCTGAAAATGAGCCAAATATTCAAATGCTATTGGATGAATTTGTGAAAAATCTAATCGGGAATACCGCGGTGAAAACTGCACTCAAAAAAGCCGCATTAAAAACACTAGTCAGAGACATTATCCATTAAAAAAGACCTACATCTTTCATATTTAACCGAATAAATATTACCAACACCAGGGTACTTTCTATCGCTATCGCAAGATAAGTGAGGATTTCGCACATCCGGAGATAAGCATGAATATTGATAAATACAAACTTTGTTTAGCTCAATCACAAGCTGGAATTGCACGCTATCTCAAGGATGAGAATGGATGGAGCGAAGCAAATGAAACATTAAAGAAAGCATATGGAGTCAAATATGAACGCAAAGCAGAAATACATAAAACAGCAAATATTCGCCCTACTGCGCGAATCTGACATGACTGATAAGCAAATAGACGAATTAGTCGCTGATTGGAAATTTAAGCAGCAATGCGAAAAAACAAATCGAATCCTACGTCAAGTTAACTCTCGTGGGTCATACGCATTCACGTAAGGATGAGATATGAAAACTTCAGAATGTGAACTAAAGCAAAGGCTGGATGCCGAGAAAAGACGCAGAGAGCGCGAAGAAGAAGCTGAATACTATCGCATGGAAAGCTTAGGTGTTCAGCAGCAATCGACCCCTATTCGATGGATGAGAGGTGAATATGGGTAAATATCTAGTTAGATGCTTTCCATCTCATCCTATAAAAGAAGTAGCGTTAAACTCAGCGATAGAGCAAATCAAATTATCTAGGCAAGGAAAGCCTCAAGATATAAACGCATCAGGGAAGCAACGCGAAGCCACAAGTGTATGGCAATCAAATCTAGCAATGTCGAAATTTTTCCCTCCTCTACCAGATCACATCGAACAGCAACGGATTGCAGAAGACCTGATGAGATATGCGCGTTATATAGCGAAAGGAATCGCTCCAGACAACTACGGCTATGGTCAAGGTAGAAATATGGGCGACTAAATTTAGGAGGTAATTATGAGTGAGGTATACAAAGCAATAAGTAATGTTGCCAAGGAACTAGCAGAAAAAGGCATTAGTAAGGAAAAACCAGAAGGTGGTGGCGTTAATTATGCGTTTAGGAGTATTGATGCGGTATATAACGCCCTAGCCCCCGTATTAGTTAAGCATGGATTGCTTATCTTAACTCGCTGTACTGAGCGCTCTGTATGTGAACGAACTAGTAAGGGCGGAGGCGTATTAAATTATGTCACTGTAAAAGCTGAGTTTGATTTTGTGTCTGTCTCAGATGGCAGCAAACACACGGTCATGACTTATGGTGAGGCGATGGATAGCGGAGACAAAGCCACAAATAAAGCAATGTCGATTGCATACAAGTATGCAGCATTTCAAGCGTTCTGTATACCGACCGAGGAAACGGCGGTTGACGCTGACTCGGAGGTACATGATGTAGCACCAAGAACACCAGAGCAAATATTAAGTGATTACACAGGCTTTTTGTATAAAGCAACTAGCGAACTAGTGATCACAAATGAATACAAAAAAGTATGGAATGAACTCAACGGAAACAGTACTCAGCAAGAAGAGTGTAAACGGTTAACAGGAATAAGAATTAACGAACTTAAAAAGGCGGCATAAATGGCAGATAGAGGAGTAAATAAGGTCATCATTATTGGTTATCTAGGTAATGACCCAATAGTTAGATATGCACCAACTGGTACTGCATTTGCTAGTTTTTCAGTTGCGACAAGTGAAATATGGAATGACCGAAATACTGGCGAACAAAGAGAACGCACTGATTGGCATAATATTTCCATACAAGGAAAGTTAGCGGAAATAGCCGGACAATATCTAAGAAAAGGCAGTCAAGTTTATATCGAAGGTAAACTCCGAACTCGTAAATATCAAGGGAATGATGGGCAAGAAAAAAATATTACTGAAGTTTTTATAGGCATCAATGGAACAATGCAAATGCTAGGTAATAATAGCCAAGCAAGAAGCTCGGAACCACGACAGCAAACACAGCGGCCTAGTCAACACCAACAACAAGCATCACAACATATTGAACCACCGATGGATTTTGACGATGATATTCCCTTTGCCCCTATCGGACTCCCCTATCCTCGCCACGCTATTTATTTGATTTAACCAAAGGATATATTTGCAAGGATGCAATAAAAAAACCGTCAACTTAGACGGTATAATTCTAACAAGGGAATTAATCATTAAATGAAGCTTAAACCTAGCCCCAACAACCAAAGTACACGAATAAAAACAAATAGATACTATTATTTTGAAAGTTTGCAAAAAAAAACCGACGCATGGGAGCATCGGCAAGGACTATAAAAATAATTAGAAAGTTCTAATTAACTATAGGCTATAAATTTAAAAGGCTGATGAAACGTTTTAATCCTAGCGATTAAACAAATGCAATGAAGAGGAATGAATATGATTGAGAAGCCGATTTATTATATATCAGCGGAAAGAACAACCATTAAAAAGAATCACTTCTTACTTTGCATCGTTGCAGTCTCTGGTGATGGTTACGAACTTTAGCTGAAAAGAAGTTTGTTGTAAAACCGACAAGGCGGCAAATACGGAAGGTAACTAAATTTGTAATAAATCACATTAAAAGGTGGAGTGATGGATAAATCAAGGCTGCAATTTGAAGAATGGTTTAAAAAAAAGTATCCGTTAATTGAGTCTCAATCAGAAAATACTTTACTTCAATCCGTAAAACGTCAATGCCACAAAGCATGGCAAGCATCACTCCAGAGTTTAGAGGTTGAATTACCAACTAAAGAACCTAACCCATCACAAGGTAATAGCTACGCGTTTGGGTATAACAGGGCTATTACAGAATCAATTGAATTATTAAAGAGACGGGGAGTGAAAATAAAAAATGAAAGTTAGCGATGAATTATTAGAAATAGCGGCAAAAATTGAACTTGAACTAAAAAATAGTAAATCATCTAAGATTAATATTGAGATAATGAAGCATGAAGCTCAAATTCTAATTTATCACTTTAAGGGGCTAAGTAGAAATAATCCAATTGGCTACATGTCAGTAACCGGAGTTGAAAATATACACGATTGTGGCTGTTCTACTGTGTATGAAGAATCAGACGATAAACGAAACATTCCTGTATACATCCAATATTAAATAACCATGCCAATAATCGGATATATATTACTGCTTGTAATACGAGGTTCTACTGTAAAATAGCAAGAATGTGAGAGCCGTAATGAGGCATCTAAGAGAGAATCAATAATTAAATCCATCTATAGCAAAATATGGAGACTATTATGCATACAAACCTTTCTGTTGAGTGCTTACCAATATCTAAATACTGCGAATTGTTTGGTGAGAGCACTGATGCAATCAATAAACGAGTTCAAAGGCGCTTCTGGCAAGAGGGAGTGCATGTATTAAAGGTCGATGGTTCAAAGGAGCGTTGGATTGATATAAAGGAAGTCAACAAGTGGGTCAGAAAAAACAAGCAGGATACCTATTACCAAGAGGCGTAACCATCCGTCAAAATAAAACCAAAAATACGTTGGTTATTACATTCACTTATAAAGGGGTTCTGTGTAGGGAACCCCTATCCAGACTAACCGTAGATAATAAAAATATTAAATATGCAGAAAGGCTACTCGCTGAAATTCAAAATAATATTGAAAAAGGTACATTTAATTATCACAAGTATTTTCCTAACTCTAAAAAATCAAATTTCTTCGGGGATAATAATCGTGAAAAAAGAGTTATTGATTATTTGGAGGAGTATCTTGTAATTTGTGAAACTAGAAATCTGTCACCATCGACTATCAAAGGCTATGAAAAGTGTAAAAATGCCTTATCAGATTTACACCAATTCCATGTTTCATCACTTACTCCTGCTATTCTTAAAAATTGGATACAGAAGCAAACGACAGTATTAAAAACTATCCGTAATCAGCTCTCTTTCTTGCGTAGCTCGCTAGATGAAGCCATTACTGATGGGATTATATCAATTAATCCTGTC
The DNA here is from genome assembly GCF_012272845.1 of Providencia sp. JUb39. Classification (NCBI taxonomy): domain Bacteria; kingdom Pseudomonadati; phylum Pseudomonadota; class Gammaproteobacteria; order Enterobacterales; family Morganellaceae; genus Providencia; species Providencia sp. JUb39. The sequence goes on from NZ_JAAWXD020000001.1 coordinate 2,887,747, forward strand.
AGCTTAGTATCAGCATCAAGATATCAATCAAAAAATAGTGGTGCCGAAAGTAACTATATTGTTGATCCATTATCACCTAAAGAAGTCTGCGCCCTACTCGCTGCGGCAAGATATGAGCAATGGAAAAACTTATTTCAGTTTGCCATTAATACTGGTTTAAGAAGCTCTGAATTATGTGCATTGAGATGGAGTGATATCGATTTCATAGAAAATACCGCACACGTGCAATCCGCCAGCGTCGTCGGTGTTATTAAGAAAACCAAAACCAAAGCAGGTACCAGAAAAGTTGAATTGAATAATGAAGCCATGAACGCCATAAATGAGCAAAAGCAATTCACATATATGAAAGATGGTGTAATTTTTGAAGACCCGAAAACAAATAAAGCCTGGGCAGGCGCTGATGCAATCAGAAAGAAAGCATGGGTGCCAACGCTGAAGAAAGCAGGTATTCGGTATCGTAATCCTTATCAAACGAGACATACCTTTGCTACAAGACATATCAGCCAAGGTGCTAACCTGTTTTGGTTAGCTGGGCAAATGGGACATAAGGGACCTGAGATGTTGTTTAGGCACTATGGGGGGTATCTTAAGGAGTATGATGGGGGGACTGTGAATTCTAGCCATGCCTTCATTTGTTAATATTAAATAAAAATTCCTAGCTTAGCTATTATAGCTTATCATGAAAAATGATTATTTAGATTAATATTATGGTGGTTTATATGGACTTTCAAAAAATATGTAATAATACTGATATCATTGAAAATTTAAATTTATCTTTTTCTAAAGATTTTGATAAGAATTCAATGCTTAGAATAATTGAATTATACAAGCTAAGAGATCTGGTCATGGGGTATCTTGAAGAACAAGAAAGCATAATCCCTCCGCCTAAAGATGATAAAATTTATAGACAACACTCAATTTATACGTCTTTATTACATAGTATTGACTTATTAATTTATAATTTTGTTAATGATGAGTCACTAGTTGTTCTTCATAGAGAGCCTGTGAAATTAACTATGGGCGTTTGTACTAAAGGTTTATTTAAAGAAGGATATAGTTTTCCTCGACAGGATCGAGGATTGAAGGAAATTCAAAATTTATATGTTAATAGAAATGATGAAATGATAGGAAGTATGTTTTTAGATTTTTCCACCGCGATTTTTTCTGCTTTTGAAATGTTTATTTCTGATGTTTATTACCTAAAAGAAAGTAAAGAAAAAATTGCCAACAGTGAGAACTATTATCATAAAAATATTCCAGCAAAAAACAAAATAGACTCAGTGTTAAAACTTTGTCAAAAAACTGAGAAACCAATAAGTAAGGAAGATAAAATAAAATTCTTAGAATGCATTAATGTTCTTAGGGAAATGAGAAATACTATTCATACATTGGGATATTATACAAAAGATAATGATATAACATACAGCATTAACGAGATGACTGTTTTTCTAAAAAAATCCCACCCTGTGACAACTAGTGATCATAGGTTTCATTTTTTGATATGTAGAGATATTTTGGAAATATATCGAAAAATTTGCAATATATTGAATGTTGAGCAGATAAAATATATAGATTTTAGCAAAAAACATATTTAATACTGATTATGTAATTTCATCACTATATTGAATTTTAGCTCATTCATGTAGTTGGGTTTTAAACACGCTCTCCAATATGAAGACCCCATGACCTCCGTGTGCACGTCTAGTGCACATGATTGAATCCCCTTCAAAATACCCTTTAATAATCAATAAATTGAAAAAGGTCGAATGCGGATTCAACTCCCGCCAGCCCGCCAATTCATCATTAGCGGGCTTTTTTATATCCTGCGCAGCCTAATATAATATAACCTAACTACCACTTTAGGCTGCCTCCAACAACCCATCAATGATGCATCATTTCATGCACAATATCCTTACCGCTCATAGAATATGGATAATACGTTGGCCAATTCTCTAATTGAGTCAATAAAGCCTCTTGAGATTCATTTCCCATATAGAGATGAAAATGCCCAGCTTTTTCTGGCGCAATAATATGATCACTGAATTGGATAAACTTAGGAGCTTGACTCTTTCTATCCTTACACTCAAATAAATAACGGACGCCCTTCTTACCCGAAGAATAATTTAAAACTCGGTAACCCGCGTAATCATATTGGCACTGAGCGACCTTATCCCCTCGGTGGAATTCAATAGTATTATTCTCAATACCAATCATATCCACATCGGTTTTATATCCTTTGGCATAATAATCTCGATATTCTTGCGCTGTTTTATCCTTATTCTTTGCAGCCTTATCCTGCAGTACAGGATCTAACGTTCCATTAGCAAGATAAGGCTCCACAGATTGCCAAACACCGTCCCAATCACTCAATTGACGGTCTTTAATATCACTATTATCAAAAATACCTTTTGCAGCATTGCGTTGTGCTTCCGTTTGCGGCTTATCATGATGATGTTCATGCGCCATTGCTGTGTGACTGAATAAACCAGCAAGCACAAGTAATGAAAGAATATTTTTTACCATCATTTTTCTTCTCTCGTTTGAACAAAATTCCCAAAACGCTTATTAAAGCGAGCAACGTTCCCTTCCTGTGAATGGGTTTTCTGTTTCCCTGTATAAAACGGGTGTGAATGAGAGGACACATCGAGAAGAACATATGGATAACTTTGCCCTTCAAACTCAACAGTTCTCTCTGTTTTTATCGTCGACCCAACTTTGAAATACACATCAGCAGCGGTATCGTGAAAAATCACTGTCCGATAATCCGGATGAATATTCGGCTTCATAGCCCCTCCATTTGTTATGTTATAATATAACAATAATATTTTTTTTCATCGTTGACTACTCTTTTTTAGCCTTAATATTTGTATGGTTTATTCAGCTTATTGTTGGCTGATGATTAAAAATACCAAACAGTACGATCGGAAAACCAAACGAGAGCGATGAAACAAATCCAAAGTTGATGGTAAAAATTGTAGTCAATGATGAGTAATGAAAGAGTTTAATGATCAATAGCAATTCATTTTTATAAGAAGAGAATTAAGGTAGAAGCAATTCTAAACTCTAGATTTTGATAACAATTAATACTCCGCTATCGCCCTACCCATAAAAAATTCACCGTTCAAAACATCATGTTAATTGTATATTTCTCATCAAGGGCTCCAACTTGACAGTATTTAATCCGACATAACTACTATTAAGTTACTATTTAGATAAAACAACTGTATTTTTGAATTAGCAAGGATAAACATCCGTATTTTATCGCGCCGTTTACCTGAAAAATGACGCCCTACTCTATGATTGTTTCATTAAATTTAATATAAGAATAAAGAAATAACCTAATTTAGTCTGAACCAAACAGTTTTAATAAAAAAAACTAATGATTATTTTTATATCTTACTCGTCTACGCATTTGAGGTTTTATACTTATTTAATTAGAATTTTTGCCTATTGATGTTAAGCACTACTCAAACTTATATGTCATGAAGGAAATGAAAATGACAGGAAAATATCCTATTGCCAAAATAGTGGGGAGCAGAATAAAAACACTTAGAAAAGAGTATGGGTTAACAGGAACAGAAATTGCTTCGTATTTAAATGTGAGTCAACAACAGTTTTCTCGTTATGAACGTGGTATCAATAGAATTGATATAGACTCTTTAGTTATGATAGCTGATTTTTTTAAGGTGAGCATACATTACTTTTTTGAAGATATTTCAACAGTACAAATAAATAATTGGATGGTGAATACAGAAACGTATTAATAAGCAATTGCATTAGACCTAGCAAGCTGTAGCTTTTAAGGATCCCCTTATATTTATTTATCCTCTTCAAGAATAATCTATGTTCATGTTTTTGGGCACTATAAATCGTTAAAATTAATGAACACTTAGATTTCCATCACATCACTGTGGTACCGATGTATATTGGCATCACATTATTAACCTACTAAGGCAAAGTCTTAGTTTATTAAAATTAATACTATCTATTAAGGATTTAAAAATGAAAAAGACGTTATTAGCCTCTTCTGTTATCGCATTAACTTTAGGTGCGGCATCCACTGCATTTGCAGTAGATGTAGGAAGCGGTACTATTGAATTTAATGGCACAGTGAATACTGGTGCTTGTTCAATTGCACCATCGTCAATCAACAAAGAAGTTCAATTAGGTTCGATACCTGCAGTATCATTAAAAACTGCGGGTGCACAAGGTCCTAACGTAGACTTCACATTAGAGTTATCTAACTGTGTATTAGACCCATCTGCAAGCGGAACAGATTTTTCTAAAGTAAAAGTCAGCTTTACAGGGCAGATGGATCCTGCGGGTAACTTATGGGCAAACAGCGGTACTGCACAAAATGTTGGCGTATTATTCCAAAATGATGCAGGCCAAAGCATCAAGTCAGGCGATACTATTACCCAAAATATGACTGCTGGAGCCAATACCATTAATTTATCTGCACGTATGCAAGCGTTAGGTCAAGCGACTTCGGGGTCTGTTAAATCAACCGTAGCTTACGTTTTAGATTACCAATAATTTTTAAGATTAATATTATATAATCATTATATTAAATTTTAATTAGTAATTAATTTACTGGGTATGCTGTGTCTTTTAGTTATAGCATATCCAGGTTTATTGAAATAATAAAAATAAAAACAATATTTTATAGCATACTCCGGCCAATAAAAATGAACAAATTTAATAAAAACATAGTGACTAGTTTAATTTCTAGCTTATTTCTATATACAAACTATGTTAATGCGGACTCTGTTCAATTTAATCAGGATGCTTTGTCTATTTCAGGTGACACTAATATTGATTTGAGTTCATTTGAAAAAGGAACCTCACAGGAAGGCTCTTATTTCTCTAATGTCTCTGTCAATGGACGAAGAATAAACTTTTTTGATAAAATCGATTTTCTCAAAAGAGATGGCGTTGTACAGCCTTGTATTTCAAAAAATCTAATAGAAACTATCGGTCTAAAAAAAGTATTTATCGATAAGATACCTACGTGGGCAGAAGGTCAATGCTATGACTTATCTGTTCAAGATAAGAATATTACATCGCACTTTGATGATGAAAAGCAAGAGCTCGCATTATCAATACCACAAGCCTATTTTTTATATTCAGATGAAAACTGGGTCCCCCCAATGCAACGTGAAGTGGGTATTAATGCACTTGTATTGGATTATAATATTATTGAAAACTACATCAAATATAAAAATACGCAAAATACAAATAACTTAAGCTCATTTGGTACCATTGGTGCTAACGTTGGGCGCTGGAGACTCAGGAGTAATTATCAATTCCAAAAAGATTTTAATGACAGTAAGAATGATAATTTCAAATGGGTTCAAACATATATTTTTACTGATTTACCCGATTTATCAGCTAAATTTTTTGCAGGAAAATATTATACTGCGAGTCAAATTTTTGATTCCGTACGCTTTAATGGTGTCAGTGTTTTTACTGATGATAATATGCTACCTGCAGCTCTAAGAGGTTATGCTCCGAATGTAACAGGGACAGCAACCAGTAATGCAACTGTCGTTATCTCTCAGAATGGTCGTATATTAAACCAAGTCAAAGTTGCACCTGGACCTTTTTCAATTGATAACTTAAGTTCTGCTTTATCTGGAACATTAGATGTAAAAATAACCGAAGAAGATGGGTCGGTGAGAGAGTACCAAATATCATCAACAAATATCCCATTTTTAACTCGACCTGGCATGTTGCAATATAAATTAAATGCAGGTCAATTAGCCCCAATGGATGATAAAAATGTCGATAATAACTTTATCTCAACAGAATTTTCTTGGGGATTATTGAACAACTTATCCGCCTTTGGTGGATTATTTGCAACATCAGATAACGAATACCATGCATATAATGCAGGTATAGGCTTAAATATGGAGCGTTTTGGGGCCATATCATTTGATATTACGCAGTCTAAAAATCGTTTACATACCACTAACTCAGGTACTGGGGAAAGTTATAGAATCAACTATGCAAAACGATTTTCCAATTCAAGTCGACTTGATTTAACGGGATATCAATTCTCAAATGAAGGATTTATGTCCGTAAATAATTTTATTTATACAAAAGGTAATCCAACGAATATTAATTATCGCCAAAAAAATGTTTTTACTACTTCATTTACACAACAAATTCCTGATTTAAATTCAGATGTGAGTTTAAGCTATTCGAGAGAAAGCTATTGGAATGAATCTAAAAGCAACGATACTTTAAACTTATCATTCAATAAAACGATTAATAATGATTTTTTTGATAATGCACTTTTATCATTATCTATTAGCGAAAGTAGCTATGTGAAAGGAAAACGATCTAAACAAGCTTATCTTTCTTTAAGCGTTCCTTTTGGTGGCGAAAAAAATTCACGTTTACAATATTTTGGTTCTTACAACGACCGTGATAAAAAATACAGTAATAACGTTAGCTACCATACAAATATAGACAACAACAATGTCAGTTTAGGGCTATCAACAAGAGACTTTTTTGATAACACAACATTAAACACGTCGGTATATCGTGATACTCAGTATGGTACGGCTCAAATGACGGGTTCATATGGTAATGATTATCGTACCTTAAGTGGATCCTTAAATGGCTCATTAACCGTTACGCGTCAAGGTCCTGTATTGCATCGCAGAGTATATGATAATCAGGCAAGAATGGTTATTGATACCGATAACGCTAAAGATGTTTCTATCAATCAAGATGAGTCGATTACCAATAGATTTGGTTTAGCGGCAATTAGTAATGTACCAACATACTACAAATCCACTCAGTATATTGATCTGAATAGTGTCCCTGACAATGTCAATATCGATGATAGCGTGATTGAATCAACATTAACGGATGGTGCGGTTGGCTATGCAAAACTCAATACGATTATTGGTGAAAAAGCGTTAATGACCATTCACTTTCCTGATGGAAAAACACCGCCATTTGGTGCTTTAGTTTATGATTCAGCAAAAGATACTGTATTAGGGATGATTGCAGAAGATGGTCAAGTTTATTTGACTGGAATTCAACCTAATCAAAAATTAACCATTAAATGGAATGGTGGGCAATCATGTCAATTAGTGATTGGAAACCAAAACATCCAAAATATTCATAATATAATTTGTAATAAAGAATAAATACCATGACAAAATTTAAATTAATTATTAGCAGTTTATTATTCACTAGCACATGTACATATGCATCAATTTCAGCTGATCGCACACGTGTTATTTATGATGAAGCCAGTAAAGGAGTGAGTATCGTTGTTGAAAATACGGATAATAAAGATCCTTTTTTAGTGCAATCATGGATTGAGAATGAAAATGGTCATAAAATTAATGAACCATTAATTGCATTACCACTATTACAGCGCATTGACCCTAAGCAAAAGAAACAGGTAAGAATCAGCGCATCAAAAAATAATCTTAACGCTGCGAAAGATAAAGAAACCTTATTCTATTTTAATATCTTAGGGATCCCCCCTAAAAGTGAAATGGAAAATGCAGTTGAAATTGTTATTCAATCACGATTTAAGCTTTTTTATCGCCCAACAGGATTAAAAAAATACCCTGATAATAATTGGCAAAAAGAGTTAAAAGTTGAGAAAACAGGCAACGGATTAAAACTTATCAATCCAACGCCATACCATGTTGTTGTGATTAACATTAATGACAATTTGAGCAAAGTTGATAATTTCCAAGAAATTATCATTAAGCCAAATAGTAATTCGGTGTATTCATTACCTGATAACAAAACAAAATCACCGAAAATGGTCGTAACGTATATTGATGATTATGGCTCACCAAAGCTATTAAATTACACCTGCCAAAGTACAACCTGTACATTGGTCAATGATAAATAGGAAGAAATGATGGCCCCCTATTTTAAGAAAGTCGTACCCATTATTTTATGTTGCTTCTCATTTTTGAGCTTTAATGCCTTTGGCGCAGTAACGAATTGTCAACCTGCTTATGGTGGTCCATATTTACAGGAGAATATTACCTTTAATATTACAAGCAGTAGCACCTCTATTACATCAGGAACGACATTAGCATCAGCAACATCTTCAATTATGACTCTCAAATGTGATTTTACAGGCAGCGTAGCGGCGCCCAATCATGTTTATTTTAAAAATGCCCTCTCTGCGCAAACTAAATCTCTTTTGCTGAACAGCGGAGTTACGGTGACTCAGCAAAGTGCAATTGGTGGAGGTACAATTGCCACCATTACAGGCTCAAGTGTTCCTAACCTAGATTTAGGATATTGGACTCAACCGGCGGTAGGAACCTCAGTAAATATAGGGATTATGTATAATTTTACCGTCATAAAAGGGACTAATGCTTTGAAACCCTTTGATACGGGCAATGTTATATTGGGATATCATGAAGATTATCAAGGTAAATCTCTTGGAGCCTTTGTTTACATCCGTATCGTGGGTAATTTAACATTACTTTGCCCTACACCCGCAGTCAGTGTAACCGCATCAAATAATGGTAGTGTTAACTTTGGAACGATTTCACCGAAACAAATGAACGCAGGTGAAGTCGTAAGTCGCACATTTAACCTAGGTATGGCGGTTCCTCAAAATTGTGAAACAGGGTTAAATGTTTCAGTGCGATTTGAACCTAACAATAATACGGTATTGGGAAACAAATACCTTGATATGGGGAACGGATTGCAAACTGTTATCAAAAGTAACGCAACAGAATTAAATTTCAATCAAAACTATGCGATTGGTGAAATTAAGCCTCAAGCTCCTATAAATGTACCTTACACCGCTACCTTAAGTCAGATTAGCGGACAAACAATAACCTCAGGTCCCTTTTCGAAAACCATACGAGTTGTTGTTTCTTATTAGTCACCTTGACCACCTGTTATGATAAAAATATCTATCGCAGGTGGTCTTCATTCAAAAATATAACCTTAAATAGACAGTCATCATTTGACATTTTTTCGGAGTTGTTATACTAAATATCAAGCCCCCTCATAAGGAGTAACTTAGATGAAAAAGTTAACCTTAGTCCTAGTCGATGACCATCCAATTGTCCTATCGGGATTAAAAAAAACATTATCCCAATCACTCCATTTTTCTATTGAAGGGGAATTTACGAATGATTCAGATCTGTTTGCTTTTTTAAATAGCCACACTGTTGATGTCATTGTTACTGACTATATGATGCCCAATAACACACAATCCAGTGATGGACAAAATTATATCCAATTTCTACGCCGAAAGTACCCAAACACTGCATTAGTCGTATTAACGATGATCTCCAATCCAATGATTATCCAAACGTTATACGATAACAATGTCAATGCGGTTGTCTCTAAAGAAGCGCCATTGCCAGAATTAATCAAAGCAATCACTTTAGCTGGTCAAGGAAAGCAATACCGCCATCCTATTGTTGATTTAACAACAACGATGAAAAGCCGCAATGCCTCCACACTGGATGAAAGAGTGAAAACACTTTCACCTCGAGAGTTAGAAGTATTACGATTATTTGTACAAGGCAAGCCAATTGTTGACATCGCAAGGGTGCTCAACAGAAGTGATAAGACGATTAGTCTACAAAAAAATGCTGCAATGCGTAAATTAGGTGTTGAAAATAACCAAGCACTGATTAGCTATTGCATTACACACCATTTGTTTGATTAATCTGATTTAGCCAATTGGTTAATTCATCACAAATTACCATATAGGTCTCCGCGATATTGGTTATTGTTGTTTCTCTACTTAACCTTTCTTCTAGTACTTGGAGTCTACTAGCAAAATCGCGTTGTTTTACACTGACTAATGCCCCCCGAATACGATGAGAAAGCTGTTTTACAACGTCGATATTATTATCATTTACGGCTTGGTAAAGATCATGAATATCAGCCGTAAAATGTTGAATAATATTCGCTCTATCACTGCTATCAAGTGGATTAATCAACTCCATCGTGACTGTATCCGAAGGTATAATTGAAGAATAGATAGGGAAAAAACGATTAAATAATTTAACTAAAGTTTCTAGGTCAATGGGCTTCACTAGCCAAGTATCCATTCCTGCGGCTAAGCAGCGCTCCTCTTCATCCTTTAAGCCATTGGCTGTCACGCCAATAATTGGACACGTCTCACCTTCACTACGCAATTGCTTAGTTAATTCATAGCCATTGCGATAAGGCATATTGACGTCAGTTAAAATAATATCGATAACTTGATTATCCCAAACCACTAAAGCTTCCTCGCCATCACTTGCCATAAAGACTTCGCAACCGAGTAATTCTAATTGTTCTTGAAGCGTAACTTGGTTAATTGGATTATCTTCTGCCACTAAAACTCGCAAAGAATATTCATTAGCATATGAAGGTGTTTGCAGGATTGGGCATGTTAATGGTAATGCTGAGTTATCCTTATTCTTTAATAAAAAGAGCTGCTGATTAAATTCCGATAAACGGAAACTTGCATCATCACTGACCCATATTTTTCCATGCCAATCTTGAGGTAAAGAGAAATCCTGAATTAATATACTGACAGCAATAACTGATGATGTGTCTTCAGGTAATTCCGCTTCGGTGAAATAAACTTTTGCCCCCCATTGGATTAACCAATTATAAATATTACTGGTTAATAAGGGATCGATTGTTCGTAGCCAGATATTCGAGCCCGCTAAACTCTTCCACTGAATATTGTTTTGGTCGAATTCTAACGGTAAGGTAATTTGGAAAGAGCTACCTACCATAAGTTCACTGGTTACGCTAATTTCTCCCCCCATAAGTTTTACCAACTCGGCACAGATAAATAAGCCTAAACCAGTACCACCATAGGTATGCTGCCCGGAATGAGCTTGATAGAAAGGCTCAAACAGTTTTTCTTGCTGTTCTTGGCTGATTCCCACACCAGTATCATTGACAAACAATATTATATTGTTATTTGTGCCATTCCTTAATTCAATTGTGACCTTTCCATTATGAGTAAACTTGATAGCATTACTGACCAAATTACCAAATATTTGTTGTAGCCTTGTAGCATCACCGATTCTGGCAGCATAGATATCGGGATCAATAATAGCAAACAACAGCAACTTTTTCTGCTGAGCTAGCCCTTGATATAACTGAACGGTTTGTTGTATTAAATCGAGTAGATCAAACGATTTGTGTTGGATATGGATTTGGTTAGCTTCCATTTTACTGATATCAAGAATATCCCCAATAAGGTGCATTAATAACTGAGACGTTGTTGACATCCTATCAATAAAGTGTTTTTGCTTAGGTGATAACGCGGTATTTTCTAATAATTCTAATGTCCCGATAATACCATAAAGTGGTGTGCGTATCTCATGGCTCATTGTAGCTAAGAAATTAGACTTCGCTTGATTCGCTTCTTCTGCAAGGCGTTTAGCATGATTAAGCTGTTTTTCAGTTTCAGCTTGTATTGTGATATCAGTAAATGCGCATAAAATAACAGGGCGCTGCTGATACTGAGTTGCAGTACTAACAATATATAATACGTGTTCCCCTGATTTTAAAACAGTTGTAACTTGTTTCTGATCAGAAATAACACGGCTCAATAGTTCATTATATACAATGGAATCGCGAGGAAAATTTGTATTGGGTATATTTAACCAATGCTGGGCGAGCTCATTTGCAAAACGAAGATCTTGAGTTTCTTTATCAATAACGCAAAGCCCAATCGGCGTTGTTGCAATCAATGTTTGATTAAACGCTTCGCTTTCGACGATAACTTGCTGAGAAAGTATTGCTGGCTGTAGAATTTTTCTATGGTACCACTGCTTATATCCCCAACCACATAAAAGGCTAAAAAGTAGAGATATAACAAGACTAATGGGTAACCACATATTATCTTCGAAAAATGCAGCATAACTAATTCTGTAATAGCCTATCCAATCTGTATCTTTAAAACTTAGCTTCATGACTAAGCCATTTTGAGTATAAAAAATACCTTCCGATGGCTCAAGAGGCACTGGAGAATCCCCGAGTAATAAACCAAAGTCATCATGTAATAACCAGAATTCATGCCTCAATGTTGGGTTCAATACTTTCTCGAGCACACTGAGATGATCTTTACTTAATAGAGAAACCGCATAAATATTCTTAGGGGAGAGATGAGCATTTTGCCATAAATTAGCATCAAAACCTGCGGGAACGATACCCAGCAAGTTATTTTTAAATTTATCTGCTTTTAGCCAAATAACGGGTATCTCTTGTCCGTCGTGTTGTATGCTAGCAAACCGTTTATTTATTAATGGTACATTATCTCTAATGCTATCGGTTACTGCACGAAACAACTCAGGAGATATGGCGGTATTCCCCATTAGCGTGCCTACTGATGGGACGCTAATACTGATATAGTCATGTTCATTAATAAAGAACACCGCAGCCGCAGGGTAGTATGATCTCCCCCAAAATGTGGAGTAAAAATCAGCTAAATATGCGCCTAGTGAAAATAAGATACTCGGGACTCTCGAACACTCTAAATTGTTGCCACACGCTAAAGTAAATGGCATTGCGACTATAGATTCTTTTCCTTCTAGTAGTCTTAATGGCCAATCTTTCGGTAAGAACTGATCATTTATTGAATAAGTTCGACTTTCTAGCAGTTCTGATAAATCCTGATTTTGTTTATTTAATGCTTTTAAAAAAACTTCTTGTTCGAGCAAATAACCAATAAAAGATTTGAATTCGACTTCTAATCGTCTAGTTTCATGGTGAACGATTCTATTGGCACTCCAAAATAATGTTGCGATTAATACCAATAAAAGAGGCAGAGTAACTGTTAATATACTATTAGTACGCCCAGAGCTGCGTGTTATACGAGAAAAAGCAGTGGGTAATTTATTTGGCATAGTACTATTCTCTGCTATGATAGGTCTAATCCAATATATTTATCATAATATAAAATAAACCGACTAAACAGAAAAGTTTTAGCTTTAATACCTATACAATTGCTGATGTATAATAATCTTTTAAATCATCAAGTTCCCAGCCAAATCCGTTTAAACCTGAAATATACATAGATAACTTAGGGTGACGCCCAATGGTATAAAATAATCTGTGATAAAAATCAGGAAAGTTGACCTCAATAATTAATAAATATTTAAATAGTACATCAACAGTGAGAGCGTTCTCACCACGCTCGTATCGAGATAATTGTTGTTGACTAATTCCCAACTTTTTTGCAACACACTCCCCACTAACTCCCTTTTCTATGCGGTATTCCTGCATGCATTTTCCTATCAGTTGACTGATATAATATAATTTTTCTTTTTTCATGATAGATAACGACCTTAGTGTCATAAATTAAATCTACTTCCTAACCCTCAAATTATAACTAGGTAGATAGCCCTATAATATAAGGTATTCCTTATTCGATAATGAATATTGCTAGCTTCACAATAGTGACATAATCAAATGGATTCATTAAATATTTTTATATTTATGGCTATGGATTATTTTCTATAATATACATGTAGAGTTAAGTTTACATATGATTTCAAATCTTTCATATTAGATCATATTTTATTTAAATATTTATCAAGCACAACAACCTATTATAAATAATAATATTCTGTTTTTTTTAATTCCAAACACTACTTTCTTATATAGAAAAACTTATAATTTTAATTAAAAATAAAATAAGGCACTAATTCACACTCAAATAATGAGTGATGATAAATACTATTTTTACGTTTATCGTTTACATTGAGATCTAAAATGTACTTATATGATTTTTAAGATATAAAATACAAACTGACACCATAAGCCCAATTAACATTAGACCCCGAGTCTTAAATTTATGATTTTTTATAACTTATAAATCAGGTATCTAGCCAATTTAGTTTGACAAACATCACTTAACAGCCCCATCGTATCCATGAAAATCTTTCACATTAAATGCTATTTTATTCTGTCTTGCATATTATTTGAGCACAACAGTAAAAGTGAAAGAAAAATCATTTATAATCAATTCATTGCATTAACCTACCCCAATCTATTCTAAAATAAATCCCCCTCTAAATTAATTTAACACAACATTAACAAATATGCATTTATCCCTTCGGAAAAAGTGTAAACGATTATTTACCCTCAATTTACTCTATTAGCTTTCTTTCTATAGAGCAGCATTAAATGAAGATAAGTTAAAAATAAAATGCTAAGAAATGAATTTTTTTTAAGATGATTCTCAAGAGAAACAAATATATTATCTATTAGGGATAAACTCAAAAAACACAAGTCAAATTAATTGCCTCGCTCACAAGGGAATGCCTTTAGAATCCCCCATTTATCCCCTACTTTACCATCATGAAATTTCTTCATGTTCGAAGTGAAATTAAGTCGCTTTAACTCCCCGCCTCGCTCTGGCATAAATTAAACATATTAACTTACTGGCTACATAAAAATTGATTAGTGAGAAAACGTGCAACATCTCTGTAATCAAGAAATAAACGCCGTTTTCCTATTAGAGCTAGGATGCAAAATCATGAATACAGAATTTACCTTTAATATTACGCGCAGCATTTTTAATGAAAACTACAATCCATCGGAAAACACGCGAATTACTACTAACTTTGCGAATTTAGCCAGAGGCAAAAGCCGCCAAGAAAACCTGCGTAACGCATTGGCGATGATCAACAATCGTTTCAATTCACTCGCTTATTGGGATAACCCGAAAAGCGATCGCTATGCTGTTGAATTGGAAATTATCTCTGTCGAGATGAATATCGAAGAAAACGGCAGCGCCTTTCCTGTCATTGAAATCTTAAAAACCAACATCATCGATAAAAAAACGCAGCAACGTATTGAAGGGATTGTGGGGAATAATTTTTCATCCTACGTACGGGATTATGATTTTAGCGTTTTACTCTTGGAACATAATAAAAACCAAGCAGAGTTTAGCATTCCGACTAAATTTGGCTGCCTGCATGGCAATATTTTTAAATCGTTTATTAATTCCGAAGAGTACAAAGCGAACTTTAATAAATCTCCCGTGATCTGTTTAAGTGTCTCAAATAGAGATACCTACCATCGCACTGGGAATCAACACCCTATATTAGGCATTGAATATCAGCCAAGTAACGCCTCTTTAACGGAGCAATACTTCGCCAAAATGGGCTTACAGGTTCGTTACTTTATGCCGAAAAATAGCGTTGCTCCTTTGGCCTTTTATTTTACGGGAGACTTGCTGAGCGACTACAGCAACCTTGAGTTAATCAGCACTATTAGCACCATGGAAACGTTCCAAAAAATTTATCGTCCTGAAATTTATAATGCCAATACGGTGGCGGGTGAATGCTATCAGCCGAGCTTAAATCAGCAGGATTATTCATTAACCAAAATTGTTTATGACCGTGAAGAACGCAGCCAACTTGCCATTGAACAAGGTAAATTTACTGAAGAGCACTTCATTAAGCCTTACCAAACGATCCTTGAAAAATGGTCGGCAAGCTATTCCGTTTAATAGAAATCGGTCAATTTAATAAAATCGCGTATTTATAAAAAATAAAATAAAAGGTCACCTGCAATGAAAATATTATTACCCACTTCCACAGCCGGTAGCTTACCAAAACCATCTTGGTTAGCAGAACCAGAAAAACTCTGGTCTCCATGGAAATTGAACAACGAAGAACTTATCGCTGGCAAACAAGATGCCCTGCGTTTATCACTGGACGATCAATTACGTGCAGGTATCGACATCGTGAGCGATGGCGAACAAACTCGCCAACACTTTGTGACCACCTTTATTGAACACTTGAGTGGTGTGGATTTTGAAAAACGCCAAGTGGTAAAAATTCGTGACCGTTACGATGCTAGCGTACCAACCGTTGTGGGCGCTGTGGCTCGCCAAAAGCCAGTGTTTGTGGATGATGCTAAGTATCTTCGTCAACTCACTGACAAGCCGATTAAATGGGCATTACCAGGTCCAATGACCATGATCGACACGCTCTATGATAACCACTATAAAAGCCGCGAAAAATTGGCGTGGGAGTTCGCTAAAATTCTTAACCAAGAAGCGAGAGAGTTAGAAGCCGCAGGCGTCGATATCATCCAATTTGATGAACCCGCATTTAACGTATTTTTTGATGAAGTCAATGACTGGGGGATCGCTGCCCTCGAAAGAGCCATTGAAGGACTGAAATGCGAAACCGCAGTACATATCTGTTATGGTTATGGCATTAAAGCCAACACCGATTGGAAGAAAACATTAGGTTCTGAGTGGCGACAATACGAAGAAGCTTTCCCGAAACTGCAAAGCTCAAATATCGATATCGTTTCACTGGAATGCCACAACTCCAATGTCCCGATGGACTTGATTGAGCTTATCCGTGGTAAAAAAGTGATGGTCGGTGCAATTGACGTGGCAACCAACACTGTCGAAACCCCGGAAGAAGTCGCCAATACATTGCGAAAAGCCCTACAATTTGTTGATGCAGACAAACTTTACCCATCAACTAACTGTGGCATGGCGCCATTATCTCGCGATGTTGCCAGAGGGAAACTCAACGCGTTAAGCGCAGGCGCAGAGATCATCCGAAAAGAACTTGGCGCAAAATAAATTATCCCAGATTTGGCGATCTCATCCATCGCCAAATCTCATCATTTTTAAACCCTTCATCGCCACTCACACCCTTTATTCGTATTTACTGAAAATCTCTGAAATTCTTTCAGCTATTATCACAGAAACCCTCTATCAATGTTGCTGTCTAGACATTTTCCCTCCTATACTTTTTTTGCTCAAAAAGTGACTAATAACAAAATAACTGGAAGGAAATAATCATGAAATTATCTCTACTAGGATGTTTATTGGCAGCTTCATTTTCTTTGCACGCTTATGCCGCAAGCGAGCCACCAATCCGATTAGTGATCCACGGGGGAGCCGGTACTATTACCAAAGACACCATTACTCCAGCACAAGAAAAAGAGTATCAAGAAAAACTGACCGAAGCCTTAGAAGCAGGCTATGCGGTACTCAATAAAGGCGGTAGTAGCCTTGATGCGGTACAAGCCTCTATTAATGTGATGGAAGATTCCCCGCTATTTAACGCAGGAAAAGGCGCCGTTTTTACCCACGAAGGCAAAAATGAAATGGATGCGTCGATTATGGATGGCAGCAACCGTAAAGCGGGGGCTGTGGCAGGTGTCACCAACATTAAAAACCCGATTAATGCTGCTTATGCCGTCATGACCAAAAGCCCTCATGTCATGATGGTTTCTAAAGGTGCTGAGCAATTCGCCGCAGAGCAAGGTCTTGAAATCGTTGACCCATCCTATTTCCGAACTGACTTCCGTTGGCATCAACTTCAAAAAGCCAAAGAAAAAGAGAAAGTGGTACTCGACCATGATGGTAAAACTGCCGCTCTCTTTATTGACCCAATGATGTATGACTACAAATATGGCACCGTTGGCGCGGTCGCCCTCGATAAAAACGGTAATATCGCCGCAGGGACATCCACAGGCGGCATGACCAACAAACGCTTCGGTCGTGTTGGTGACTCCCCTATCATTGGTGCAGGGAACTACGCTGACAACAATACGGTCGCTGTTTCAGCAACAGGCTCTGGCGAAATGTTCATCCGTACCGCAACCGCCCACAATATCGCTGCTCAAGTCAAATACAACAAAACGCCTATCGACCAAGCCGCCCGTAATGCACTGGATGAAGTCAAAGAGCTAAACGGAAGTGGTGGTGTGATTGTGTTGGATAAAACAGGTAACTACGCAATGGAGTTTAATTCAGAAGGGATGTACCGCGGAACAATCAGTAACGATGGTAAACCGCAAGTCGCAATTTATAAAAACGATTAAGTACCTAGCGATTAAACTCGCTACGCCATAAAAATACAAAAGCCCATCAATGTGGGCTTTATAAACTCTATATCTATAAACAACGGCTCTCAGCCTAATGACTTTTCAACTGCGCCACTGGCCAAATACCCTTTATGAAACGCGGCTTGCCTTGGAGAGATACGCGCAACCGCCTCTGCTGAGCAAGAGGCATCCACCAGCACAAAACTGGCATCATCCCCTTTCGCTGGCCACACTTGCTTGCCCTTTTCATCCAGTGGCAATACGTTGCCCGTGGCGATAGCAAGGGAGCGAGATAATGCCAACTCATCAGGGCGCGTGTACAACTGCGCATATAAATTGGCTTTTTCTAACATATCCCCGAGACCAAATGGCGACCAGTGATCGATCACACTGTCAGTCCCTGTCATCACAAACACACCATTTTTATTCAGCGTTTTTAATGGCATATGTAATGTACCGATAGGCACTGTCGACGCTATCGTAATCTGCTGCTCAGCCAAGCGTTTTGCCATCACATCGGCATCTTCAGGATTTAACATAGCTAACGCAAATGCATGGCTAATCGTCACCTTGCCACGCAAGCTGCGGTTTTCATCCACGGTTTTTATCATATAGTTGATAGCAGCAAGTCCTGCCGGGCTTGTCTCATGCAGATGGATATCAACCCCTTTGTTATAATCCAGCGCAATCTGGAACATCGCATCAAGGGATTTTTCCATCGCGCCATCCACATTGGTCGGATCTAACCCTCCCACATAGTGTGCACCCGCTTGCATCGCTTCTCGCATCAAAGGGACTGATTTTGACAGCAACAAGCCATGTTGAGGGAATGCCACAATTTCACACGTGAGATCTTGCTGACGTTTATCCAACACTGTTTGCAGTGCTTCAAGGTTTTTTAATCCAGAAACAGGCTCAATATTGCAATGGCTGCGCGCGATGGTCGACCCATGAGATTGAATCAAATCAATCAGCGCATGCGCTCTTTCTTGCGTGAAAGGCTGCAATTCAGGCAACATTTTCTGTTCAAGGGCTATCATATCCATAATGGTTTTACCTTCACGGGACTGTGGCGCTTGCCATGGTCCTCCGTAAAAGGTTTTATCCAGATGAATATGCATATCTCGAAATGCAGGAAGCATCAATTTGCCTTGCGCACTGTACGCATTCAGAACGGTATTTGGATGCTGTTTATTGGGTAACACCGCCACGATTTTACCATCATTAATTTCGATGGTTTTTAGCTCAGTTTGTGTCCCCATCACCGTTCTATCACGGTAATTAAAACCAGTTTCGAGTAACGTATCATCAAGATAATAATGTTTATCTGTGATACGAGAAACACCGGACTGCGGTACGCTTTGCGCCGCCGCACCCGCAGATACTGAACCTAATAATGTACAAGCCGCCACCACTTTTGCACTTGTCGTCAGAAACTCTCTACGTCCAGATAACTGTTCTACATCCATAACAACTCCTTATCATCGAGAGTTCGACCTCATCGTATGAGATCGAACGAATGAGGCTTAGCCTTGAATAATATGGGTTCCCGTCTCGCCACGTAATGCCGCAGGCAGCGCTTCAGGAGTCGTGATAATCACACGCTGACCACCATTAGCGATAAACGATAAACTGGCTTCAATTTTCGGTAGCATGCTCCCCGCTGGGAAATGCCCCTCCGCCATATAGCGCTGCATATCCGTCGTTGAGGTTTCACCGAGGGCTTTTTGTTCCGGTTTGCCAAAGTGAATACACACTTTTTCGACGCCCGTGGTGATGATTAAAATGTCCGCATTGAGCTCTTTCGCCAGTAGCGTAGTCGATAAATCTTTATCAATAACAGCATCCACACTTTGATAACCGCCCTGTCCATTATTCACAACAGGGATCCCTCCGCCGCCAGCCGCAACAACCACATAATCATGTTCGGTCAATGTACGAATTGCTGCTGATTCAATGACACGTTTAGGTTCAGGAGATGCCACCACACGGCGATATCCACGCCCTGAATCTTCAACAAAGTGCCAATCTGGGTTTTCCTGCTGTAATACATCCGCTTGTTCTTTACTGAAAAACGCGCCAATCGGCTTAGTCGGTGCAGCAAAGTTCGGGTCATTTTTATCGACTTCCACTTGGGTCACTACCGTTACCGCTTGGCGATGTTGCTGTTTCGCTAATACGTTAGTAAGTGCTTGCTGGACTAAATAGCCAATCCCCCCTTGAGTATCCGCCACACAGTTAGCCAGCGGTGTCAGTGGTAATCCTTCCGTCACATGAGCAATTTCAGCGCGACGCAAATCTAACCCTACCTGCGGCCCATTACCGTGAGTCAGCACAATATTGTAATTACCTTTGAGCATATCGCTGATGTGCTGAGCCACTTCTTGAACCGCTTTTTCTTGAGCTTCAATGGATTGGCTGCTGTTATCTTTAATAATACTGTTGCCCCCGATGGCAACAACCACGAGTTCTTTCATGATTAAGGATCCTGATACCGAATATTTAGCAGATAGTGGGTGTACCGCGCACACCCACTATAAAGATTGGCGTATTACACTGATTTACTCAGTTTTTCAGCTTTTTCAGCTTGTTGCTGCTCCACTGATTGGCGACCATCTAAAAAGTGTTTGATAACAAACAAAGCCGCCATCATGAGGTATGCGTAGACAAACATCAATGCCGAACCTGTTGCAATACCCACGGCCGGAGAATGGATGATGCCAAAGAAGACCAATACCGCACCCACTGCCGCTGCAATCGCACCACGTAACGGCTTGTTTAAGATAGCGAAGATAGCGATACAGCCCCATAACATACTTGCCAATGGTGCACCGTTGCCTAAGTGAACCAGACCTTGATAGTAAACGCCTTTATGTAAAAGAACTTCCGTACCAATCGCGCTTGCAGACGTCCCTGCCGCTCCCATGACACTGTTAACCATCGTCAATGCCCAGTTCGCAATCCATGGGAATAGGCAGATAAAAATCACAGGCACTTCGACTTTCGGTGTTTCTCGCACCACTTGGTTGGCTGTCACCACACCGATAAACACTAAGATAGGGACAATGGCCGTCATTGGGATCACCGCGAGCATAAATGCTCCGATACCAAATAACGGGACGATAAACATAGTGATACCAGATGCTAAGGTATAACCCACACTCGCGCCCATCGCTTTCCAACCCGCATGACCCACATACACAGTCACAGGGAATGGGTTGCCTAGCACGACGCCCACGGTTGAAGATAAACCGTTTGCTAGCATCACCTTACGTGTGTTGTATTCATCACCCGCTGCGTGAGCACTTTCAATATTTTCAAGGTCAAAGATGTAGTTCGCTAAACCTAAAGGTACCGCTGAGGCTAAGTACGGCAGTGCATGAGGTAAACCTTGGAAGAAGCTATCCACATGGATGCTTGGCGGATTAAAACCAAATGACGCCATGGATGCCGTAATCGCTTCTGGGCTTTGTAAACCCGAAATCCATGCTAAGGCAGAACCCGCGATAAGCAGCAGCAACCCTGTAGGAATACGTGCAAAGATAGGCTTTTTACCAAACCAGTTGATGAAAATTAACAGTAGGACAATAAACGATACCGTTGGTGCTTCAAATGCTTGCAGCATCGGGTTCATTGCCAGTAACAATAATCCGAGACCCGATAAGCACGATAATAATACGGTACGTGGGATCATTTTACGGATGGTTTCACCCAGGAAAGATCCACCCACTAAAATCATTGATTCCACAAAGCACCAGACCAGCGCAATTTGCAGAGCAAATTCAGGATCTTTGGTGGTTTGGTAAACCGGCATGATCACTAAGAAGGTTACGGTGAAGATAGAAGGTGCGCTTGGCCCTGATGGCAATGCCGTGACGTCATTTCGTCCCGTTTGTTTGATCATCTGCTGACCAAAGTAAGCGTAACTTACACTGGCAAGCAATACAGCAAAACCAAACGCTGGCGCGATACGACCATAAACAATTTCCGCTGGGATGCCGACAACAAAAATCAGTAAGCCCATCATGGTGAGTAGGTTCGTGAGGTTATTGGTCATCAAACCAAAATAGGCCGCCAAATCACCACGTTTCCATTTAATATTTAATAGACTCATATTCTTACTCCCATTCCCCTCACACCTAGCAGCACGTTGTTGACGGTCTATCTCTTATGCCACTGAACAATTCAGGGAATGCGTTGCTTTATTTTTATCGCCCGGCCGAAGCCGGGCATTATTTTTTGCTTAGTGAGTTTTGGGCTCAATACCACTATGCATAGTGTTTCGCGTAAGAAAGCATCGCTTTTTCGAAGCAATCAAACGGAGGATGTACAATCCCTGCCCCAATCATTCCAATACCTGCATCTTTATGCGCAATCGCCGTGTTAATCACCGGAAGAATGCCACTAGCGGCAACTTTCGTGATATCAATCGCTGTCGGAATTCCCATAAAACCTAGCAATGGAATGGTGACGTTCGGGTTCTCACCAAGGGTGATTTCACGCATTTGGCGAGAGAAATCCACTGCTTCTTCAACAGTTCCCCCAACAAGTGCCACGATAGCCGGTGCTGTTGCCATCGCAAATCCACCAATTCCGTAAGTTTCTGTGATAGCCGAGTCACCAATATCTAAACCTGAATCTTCCGGTTTATAACCCGCGAACATTGGACCAATCACTTGCTGAGAAGGACCTGTAAACCACTGCCCCGGTAACCCGCTAATGCGTAAACCAAACTCATAACCATTACGTGCCATGGTAGTCACGACAGTACTGTATTCAATGCCGTGCGCCGCATCCATTGAGGCTTTACACATTGCCATCCATGTAGGACCCGAGAAATAGTCACTACTTGCCACGAAATCAAACACTTCTTTTTGCTGTGCAACCGTAAAATTGGTTTGAATAATTCCCGTGGTCAGCGCTTGGATCAGCAATGTTGTTCCCGCATTGTTACGGTTATGGCATTCATCACCCATATGTAACGCTTGTGCCAACATTAAGCGCAGGTCGATTTCACCGACGATTTTCATGGCGTCACGCAGCATTGGACCCAGTACATCACGCATCCAATTCAAGCGGTCAATAACGCTTTGGTCATTGGCCCCCATGCGTAAGATTTTTGCCATCTGCTCACTCAAGTTAGTGAATGCGCGGTTACCGTAAGTTTTGTTTTCGACAATATGCATAAACATCGATGCAGATGTCACGCCCGCCATTGACCCTACGCAATCATGTTCATGGCATGGGGAAAAGATAATTTCACCCGAAGCTGCAACACGTTCCGCATCCGCTAAGTCTTTCGCCAATCCTTCAAAAACTAAAGCACCTGTCACCGCGCCTTTCATTGCGCCACACATATCTTTCCATGCCACTGGTGGACCAGCATGTAGAATGGTGTTTTTCGTCATGCCCGGTACCACATTAATGGCTTGGTCATAACCCACGAGCACAGGCTGGGACTGAATAATACGCTCAAGCGCTTGTGCGTTCGCCACTGCAATTTTTTCTTGTAACGCCGCGTTGCCTTCAATTTGGTCAAGCGCGCGGATCACAGCAACGTTACCTTGCCCCGGCGGCGTCCAATTTAGCTGAGTCACCGGAACGTGCTGTTTTTTCAGATCATCACTGAACATCTCAATGCCAATATTGATAACGTTCAATGGTTGTTTAAATAATGAAGTCATTACGCTTTCTCCCCTTTCCAGACAAACTCACGTCCTAATAAACCTGTATTGGTACTGCTACTCGCCCAAATCACACCTGCGTCGGTGAGCATCTTGACCTGTGCATCCATCGATGGCGTATCTTGGTCAGTACCCAGCACATAGCCAAGGATCACCAGTTCACGCCCTTCTTGTTTCGCTATCTCTTTTGCTGTTTTGATAGCGTCAATCATCACACCGACCGGATCCTCATGAGAGCCAAAGCCAAGCACGAAATCCATCATGATCACACCAACTTCTGGGTCACGAGCTTCTTGCAGTAAACGCTCGATGCGGTTTGTTGGATCGATCATTGGGTGTGGCTTACCGTTGGTAAAATCATCATCGCCAAAGTCGAGGAAGGTATGGGCAACACTTTTATTGATATCTTTCAGACGGTAGTCAGGGTTAGGTTGAATATTGCTGTAGACGTCATCGTATTTTTCCAGCGCTGCAAACATGGCTTCATCACACAATGTGCCGCCACAGAAAAGACCACGAATGTATTTTTGTTCCGGTTTGAGTAACGCTCTAACTTCATCAATTAAAGGTAAGTTGAGAGGGTGAAGGTCTAAATCTTCTTTACGAATGCCAGTCAGTAAAACCGCTTTCAAAGCAGCTTCTTTGGTACCTTGGGCAAAAGTTAAGCCTGGTTTATCATCCGGCAACGGTTGACTACCTAAGAAACAAACCACCACTGGCTTATGGCATTTTTCAGCTTGTTCTAACACTTTTTTGGCAACCATAGGTGCTGGTGGCTTAGAAATGAGTGCAATGACTTGGGTTTCATCATCCGCATCCAGCATTTTGAGTGCATCAATCATCATGATGCCGCCAATTTTTTCACTTAGGTCACGCCCCCCTGTACCGATTAGCTGAGAAACTCCGGCGCCAAATTCATGGATACGCACACTAAGTTCTTGGCTCCCCGTACCGGATGCCCCAATAATTCCGATGCTACCGCGACGAACATTGTTACCAAAACACAAGGCTGTCCCATTGATGATCGCTGTTCCGCAGTCTGGTCCCATCATCAACAGCCCTTTTTGACTCGCCAACTGTTTCAGCGCCAGCTCATCGTCAATCGAGACGTTATCGGAGAACAGCATCACGTTGAGATCATTTTCCAGTGCAATACGCGCTTCACGAGCCGCAAATTGCCCATTAACCGAAATAACCGCTAAGTTGGCATCAGGAATGTGCGTTTTTGCAGAGTTGATTGTGGCGTATTTGGCTTCATGCTGCCCGCCGCCTTGATTTTTCTTATTAAACAGATCTTCGATAGCAATCAATGTCGCATCATTGGCTTCATCGCTAGGTCCTTTAATTACTATCATTAAATCGCCGTTTTTGGCTTCTTCTAATTCTGGTGTTAATAAACCTAAGTTTCTTAATACGCCTTTATTCATTTCTGTTGCCATTGCCACAAAGGCTTGCTCAACATTTTCAAGTTGGTTGGCTTTGGTGGAAATAGACATCAATGACACTGAATCAAAATAGGTATTCTTTTTTATGACCACTTTAGTCGACATGTGTTTCTCCGAAATAATGAGTCAGAAACAGCGCATCGCGAATGCCAAATAGCATGTCGCAACCTGAACTAGACCCGATATTTAAAATCTCTAAAATTTGTGGATAAATATTTGTTTCTCGCCCATCAACTAAACATTGAATTAGTTGATGTATATTCTCGCGATACTCTTGGTTTAATGCTTTTTCTAACGTGATGGCACTGATGGGTGTTGTATTCGCCTTGCTTTGCGAAATCCCTTGATAAAAACTCGGATAGCAGGAATTCGCAGGGTGGTGTTTCAACAACAAAAAAGCCATTAGTCCCACTAAATAATCATCTCCCGAAGGTGTTAATCCAATTCCTAATCCAACAAACTGGCTCACAATATTCGTCAATGCTTGGTACCGTTTATTGATTAATAAATTAATTAAGCTAGAGCGTAATTCATTTAATTTTTTTGATGATTCAAGATAAAAACAATTATCCCCTTGGTAGTTAAACAGAGAGTGTGTTTTATCATTTAAAATAGAATCAATTTCGTTAATTTTAGACTGAAGAAAATAACGGTATTTTTCTTCGGTTAATTTTTCATTAATAAAATAAACCGTTGGTGGATTCCATTTCTTACATAATAAAAATGAAACAGTATATTTCTCACCAATATGGATTTCATTATTTAAAATATAAACAGAATCCCCCGCAGTAATATTTAACGGTGAAAAATCCTTATTAATAATTCGGCAGCTATTAGGAGCATTATCCGTTTGCGAGCCAAGCAAGGTATAAAGTTGGTTATCAATTGAAAAATTAATGGCTTTATTAAAAACTTGCTCTATATTCCCTGTTAATGATGGCTGATGCAAAAGATGCAAGAAATGTACATCAGCCGTTAACCCAT
Source organism: Providencia sp. JUb39 (assembly GCF_012272845.1). NCBI lineage: Bacteria > Pseudomonadati > Pseudomonadota > Gammaproteobacteria > Enterobacterales > Morganellaceae > Providencia > Providencia sp. JUb39. The sequence goes on from NZ_JAAWXD020000001.1 coordinate 2,913,692, forward strand.
AAATGCTTTGCCGCTGAGATTGGTGTCTGTTCACAATCCCCCTTATGGGTGGTTACGCACCCGCTGCAATCAGTAATTCAGCAATTTCGTGATAGCCTTTTTCCTGTGCCAGCTCTAACGGCTTTTTACCGTATTTATCTGTCATATGAGGGTTGGCACCATGATCTAACAGCATTTTTACGATTTGCTGCTGTTTTACGCCACCATCATTCAGCACAATTGCTTCTAGTAATGGAGTCCAGCCGACAAAGTTGGTGTGATTAACGTTAATGTCCGTGTTTTCCAGTAATTCACGTACAATTTCCACATGCCCTTTTTCACTCGCTGGCGTGATCCCAACACCACCAAAACGGGTTAGTAAATCTAAATTGGGATTAGCAGGTAATACTAAACGTAATAATGTTAAATCATTATTTAGGCAACTTAATAAAAATGGGTTAAAACACGTTTGGTCTTGTTTATTAATATCAGCACCCGCATGAATAAGAAAATCAACGCACTCATAGTGCTGATTTAAACTGGCATTCACAATAGCAGTGCGACCTTGTCGATTGGTACTATTAATATCAACACCTTTTTCAAGGCAATTTTTTAAAATAGCTAATTGACCTTGTTCTGCTGCTTTAAGAAAATCTTGAACGAGTGTGTTTTCTGTCATAACGCTCTCCACATTTAGCTATTTCAATTTTCTGATAGCCAAATTAAATATGAATTAAAGATTATTTAGCATGGTTAGAGCATAACAATTGCCATTAATAAATAGAATCCATTTAAATTTAATTCATCAATCTGCCACCTTATTATTGATTTAAATTCAACAATCGAGCATTTTTGTGCGTGAAAGCATCCTTCACTGACCTTTTCTGATGTTTTTTTGTCTATTTTCTATGCGATTTGACCAAATAATTTTGTTAATCTGTTTGCCCATTTTTTCTTTCTTCAATTTTGTGACAGCCATCAAATCAAAGGTTTTCAAATTGTTAATATTGTGATTTTTTTGTTTATTAATCCGATATTCCCTAATGACTAATTTTTTATTAAATTCAATAATATTAATTAGTTTGAATGTAAACATGCGTTTCATTAGTTGCTTTTTTGAGTGACATAAATTAAATACTATTTATTGTACAGAATAGATAAATATCCCCGCAGAGGGCTATTAAAAACAATCGATAAAAAGCCTGTTTTTTAAGCTATTGAATTGTATTCACAGAAAACGTTATTTCGGCTAATTTTCACGCACTTTGGGACACGACACATGAACTCTATTTTTACTGAAGAAAATTTATTGACCTATACCACCGCGGCTAAATTTGCCAGTTTCAGTAAAGCGGCCGAAGAACTTGGGATTACCACCTCCGCGGTGAGCTACACTATAAAACGTATCGAAACTTATTTAGATGTCGCACTGTTTATCCGCGATACCCGTAATATTGAACTGACCGAAGCGGGATACTATTTTTATCGCAAAGCCACCGACCTTCTGAATAATTTTCATCTCATCAAAAAAAGTATCGACTCCATTGAACAAGGGATTGAAGCCCGTGTTCGCATCTGTATCAATCAGTTGATCTACACCCCTTACCATACAGCGAAGTTGCTACAAATCTTGAAAAAGCAATTTGGTACTTGCCAGATCACTGTGACCACGGAAGTGTATAACGGTGTTTGGGATGCCATTATTAATAACCATGCGGATATTGCGATTGGGGCGCCGGGTACACTCATGGATGGCGGCGGGATTGATTACACAGAAATTGGTGCCATACACTGGCAGTTTGCCATAGCGTCTAGCCACCCTTTAGCCTTAATGCCTGAGCCAATTGCCGAAAGCCAGCTTCGCCTCTACCCAAATATTATGGTGGAAGATACGGCGCATACCATCAATAAACGCGTTGGGTGGCTACTGCACGGGCAAGAGGCGATTCAAGTGCCTGATTTCAACACAAAATGCCAGTGCCAAATCTTGGGTGAAGGGATCGGATTCCTACCCGACTATATGGTCAAAGAACATGTAAAAACCGGAGTCCTAGTCACTAAGCAAATACAAAACCCAAGGCAGGATTCTCACATGCTATTAGCCACTCAACACTCTGCGACAGGGCTAGTCACCCAATGGATCAGAAAAGAGTTTATGGCAAATGGGATCTTAACGGAACTTTACAGTGATTTGCTCAAGCCCATCGCCAATTAACGCGGTTCTAATTGATGAGCTAACTGCTCCGCCAATACTGAAACCATCTCCGATGATTCTTTGTGAAAATGCATCGCCAGTTCCATCTCTTGGGCAGGAGGAAACCCCTCTTCTGCTGTCAAGATTCGATGCTGGGGTAATTTCGCACGTACAGGTAACAGGCTAACGCCTAATCCGTCGGTAATCGCACTTTGGATACCCGCTAGGCTAGTGCAAGTGTATGTAATGTGCCAAGGGCGTTGTTCATTATCTAGCAACCTAAACATATCATTCCGATACAGCCCATTCTCTGGAAAAACAATCAGAGGAACAGAATCTGTGGGAAGAACATGTTGCTGGCGACTCGCTAGCCAGCAAAGAGGCTCTGACCAATGATAATCACTATGAAACTCCCCTTTTCGTTGTTTCACAATGATCAAATCCAACTCACCATGTTGATAGCGTTGCTGTAGTTGGCGACTCAACCCGCTAGTCACCTCTAATCGGACATTCGGATGCGCTTGCATAAATGCCGCCAACGTCGGTGTCACCAATCCCGATGTCAAATCTTCAGGAAACCCTAATCGCAGAGTTTGAATAATCGCATTTCCTGTTATTTTCATAAAAAACGTATCGTTAAGTGCCAGAATATTTTTCGCATATCCAAGCAACATTTCCCCTGTTTCTGTCAGGGTTAACATCCGGTGCCCTCTTACAAACAACGATTGCCCAACAAGACTTTCTAATCGCTGAACTTGCTGGCTCAACGTCGATTGCGTTGAATTTAATTGTTGTGAAGCCACCGTAAAATTTCCCGTTTCTGCGACGGTAACGAATGTTTTCAATAATACAAAATTAAGCAACGAATTCATTTTTTTAATACCTGAGATTTAATTATTTAATTTTTAAATATCACAGTTTTTGATTAGATTGAAGGGAACAACGCATTTGATGGACATTACTGAAATGACACCATGTCAGCTCATCAGTAATCTTATTAGAATACTCGATAAATCAGGAGCACAAACCATGCTCGATAAACAATTTTTACAACATGCAATCACCCTCGCCGCTGACAATGTTGCCGCAGGTGGGCGTCCATTTGGTGCAGTGGTCGTCAAAAATGAGCAAATTATTGCCACTGGCGTGAATCAAATGTTGGAGCGACACGACCCTACCGCCCACGCTGAATTACTCGCATTACGCCAAGCAGGAGAGGTGCTAAATAGCGTCAGACTCGATGATTGCACCGTTTATGCTAGCGGTCAGCCTTGCCCTATGTGCCTTGCTGCGATCCGCATGTCTGGCATTAAACGTGTTGTTTATGCCTATTCGAACCAAGATGCTGAACCTTTTGGATTATCAACAGAGGCGATAGCTGAGGCATTAAGAGTCTCTCCTGACCAACAAAGTGGTTTGCAATTTATCCAATTAAAACCGAAAGATGAGACGCAATCCATGCTGTATCAAACTTGGTGGCAACGGCATCACGCGTAAATATGAAAAAACCACTTTCAGCCTCTTTCGGCTTGATTCTGACGATTGCCCTTGTCGGCATCAATTTACGCCCCTTTATGACAGGGCCTGGGCCAGTCATCGAAAATATCATTCAAACCACCGGAATGAGCTACCAGAGCGTTTCGCTGTTAACGCTAATCCCCATGTTACTCATGGGTTTTGGAGCTTTGGTCGTCCCCGCATTAAATCAAAAATTAGGTGATAAGTGGGGTATCAGCCTCGCGATGCTACTGCTGCTGATAGGCTCTTTCTGCCGATTATTTGTTTCTGATGCGAACGCACTGTTAATGACCGCATTTTTGTGTGGAATGGGAGCGGCTTATATTCAAGCGGTTTTCCCCGGCTTGATAAAATTTTCGTTTCCACAAAAAATGGCCGCCATGACGGGATTATATTCAGCTACCTTGATGATCGGTGGCGCGCTGGGAGCACAATTAACACCGCTAATTACCCACCGTTCAGGGAATTGGCAAAGTGGGCTTGCATGGCTGGCATTACCAGCGCTGATCGCCCTGATTGCCGTCATCATGAATATTCGCTCTTCGGACACGAAAAATACGCCAGCTCAGCTGAGTGTATTGACCTACCTTAAGCAGCCCAGAGCGTGGCTATTAATGGCGGGATTTGGTTTGGTGAATGCGGGCTATGCAACTGCCGTGACATGGCTGGCGCCTTTCTTTCAACAACAAGGATTTAGCGCCACAGAAAGCGGTTCTTTGGTGGCGATTTTAACTATTTTTCAAGCAGCTGCGGCACTGATGATCCCGGTATTAGCATCCCATAATGTTGACCGTCGCTTTTGGCTCACTGTCACGCTGGTGAGCCAAGCATTGGGATTTGCCGGGTTAATCCTGTTTCCTAATACGCTACCGTTGCTGTGGGTAGGTCTGCTGGGCTGTGGACTGGGTGGCTGCTTCGCCTTAACCATTATTACCTCTTTAGATCATATCCCTCATCCTGCTAGCGCGGGGATCCTGACTGCCTTAATGCAAGCAGGCGGTTTTATCATCGCCGCTTTTGGACCTTTGGTTGCGGCAGCATTACAGCAATTTAGTCACAGTTTTACCCCTGTTTGGTTGCTGCATTGTGTCCTGGTTATGATGACATTACTGCTATTTTTGCGTTTAAATCCTAAAAGATATCACCAGATTTTTAGCGTGAAATAAGCTTAGTTACCAAGGAGATGGCCTCATTGCCATCTCTTTCACGCTACGCAGTGGTTTTTTCTTGCGCCAATGCAGATTTTGGTAACCCAAAAATTTTGTCAAATGCCCAGTTAAAGAAAAAAGTATAAATCGGGATAAAGATAATCAGGGCAAAATCTAAAATAAGTGCCTGCCAGAGCGATATTGATAACCACCATGCAATCAGTGGAATCAAAAATACCACCAACGTTAGCTGGAATAACACCGCATGAGCAAAACGACGTCTAAACGTTCTAATTCTTGATTTCTGCTTTGATTCCCAATATTCAAATACCACATTGAAAATAAAATTCCATGTCACCGCAATCGTGGTGATCACCAGTGCTAAAGGTCCGGTGGTTCCCGCAGAATTCCCCGAAAGAAAAGCCAGTGCCAACGATGAAATCATCCAGCCAATGACTTCGTAGCTCGTAATAAAAACCACTTTGCGTTTAATACCTTGCATATTTTATCTCATATTCTGTTTGCCGAAGGCTGGTAAATTAAATCAACATTAATGATAATAAAAGTCAGCTACTATCAACAAAACTGAAAGGTCTAAGATGCCATTTAATAGCGAAAACCTGATGATTTTCTTAACTGTGCTCGATAAAGGCTCTTTTTCCGCAGCGGCAAGAGCGCTTCATCGAGTCCCTTCCGCGGTTAGCATGGCGATTGCCAACCTTGAAGCAGAGCTTGGTTTTTCACTGTTTGAACGCCATACGCGAGAACCCAAACCCACAGAACAAGCGCTTTCCCTCGCCCCTTATGCACGAAATATTGTGGATAATTTGCGCCAATTGAATGTTTTCTCACGAGAACTCACTCAAGGTGTGGAAAGTACACTCACGATCGGAGTTGCTGAAGGGGTTAATCCCAATGTGTTAGTTGATGCATTGTACACGCTGAGTCAACGTTATCCGTTGATGCATGTGGAGCTGATCACCGCTCCTCAAGATGATATTTTGCCACTATTGCACAGTGAGCGCGTTCAATTGGCTATCGCTTTTGGTGGGTTATATGTCAATGCTCAGGAACAATTCGAATGTATTGGTTATGAATCATTAACAGCGACCATCAGCGCCGATTACCCCTCTAATAAACCGAATAATGCATTGTATATCGAAGATCTTGTTCAAACACGCCAGATTATTGTCGCGAGCCCTCACCACCCTATCAGTGATTTCCGCTCTATTGTTTCTAGCCATTATTGGCGTACGGATAGCTTCACGATGGCGTTAGAATTAGTTAAAAAAGGGATGGGTTGGGGAAATTTACCGGCTTCATTAATCAAAACTGATTTAGAGGCGGGTTTACTCAAGCGTTTAGAATTTAAAAACACCCCGAATGGCTTAGTGCTTCCTATCCATGTCGTCTGTTTAAAAGGTCAAGTACTCAAACGCGGCGCCCAAGAGTGTATCGAGCTTTTAAAAACAAATATGTACTAACAAATTTCAGTAATTTCAGGATCGGCTCAATCCCTCCTCCAAAAGTTAGGTAAATCCCCATTTACATCATAAAGGTAGCCCGTATCCGCGATACGGCTCTTTTGTTGGTAAACAGTGTTTGTTGATCAATTGTGAAAATCGCTTGATATTGCCAATGCTTTTAAAGATAATAATTATCAATATCATTCTTATTGACAACAAAATTTCTGTGGTGAAAAACATGACCAAGCCACTTTCTGACATTATTGAAGAAACCACAAAATCAACCTCATTGACTGATTTTGCTGCTAAAAATGGGCTTATTGAAAGCCAAAAATTATTAGGTACATCAGGAAAAATCGCCATTGAGCACCGAGGTGAAATTTATCAATTGCGTCAAACTCGCACAGGTAAATTAATTCTAACCAAATAGTTTTTAGTCTTCACAACGTAGTTTGTTTTAAAAATACAGTTAGTTTTAAAAACACAATTAGCTTTAAAAACACAATATATCTCGCAAGCCACCTAAGTCGTCATGCTAGGCAGCCAGCTTAACTCTATACATCAGGACACAGTTTCTTATGGTGTTTATTACGGGCTTTGCTGCTGTAAATCTGGATAACCTCAAGGCGAACTTTCGAACCCTATCATCGCTTGTTGGGTTCAAATACCCCTTTTCCCCTATTCCGTTGAAAGCGTCTTTGTCTCAACACCCTATAAACACGCCATAACGCTCTGATGATAAATCAGTTTTTAACGGTGCATCGCACTCATCAAAGAGTTAACAATTTTTAGGGAGTATCACCTGTATGTCTCAAGTATTACGCTTATCTGTGCTGGCGAGTGCCTTGCTGCCTCTAATGGCAACCGCACAGACTGAAAAATCTCCAACTAATAATAACCATTTAGCTAACAGTCACCACGATGTGATGACGGTTTATGCCACGGGTAATGAGCGAGATAGCTTTAATACACCGATGATGGTTACCGTCATTAAAAATGATTCACCAGAAACCAAAACAGCCAATAATGCTAACGATATTTTGCGAAAAGTACCGGGCATTGCACTGACAGGAACTAGCCGTACTAACGGTCAAGATATCAGCATGCGCGGGTTTGACCGTCGTGGAATTTTGACGCTAGTCGATGGCGTTCGCCAAGGTACGGATACCGGGCATATTAACGGAACATTTCTTGACCCTGCGCTTATCAAACAAGTGGAAATCATTCGCGGTCCGTCAGCACTTTTATACGGCAGCGGTGCTATGGGCGGCGTGATTGCTTGGGAAACCGTGAATGCGAAAGATTTACTGCGTGAAGGTCAAAACCAAGGTTTCCGCGTTTTCACTCAAGGCGCTACCGGGGATCACAGTTTTGGCTTTGGCGGCTCCGCTTTTGGTAAAACCGATGATTTTGATGGTCTATTCAGCTTTGTGACGAAAGAAAGCGGTGATGTTCGCCTTGGTGGCGGCGAGAAAATGGATAACAAAGAAACCATTGCCAATATGCTTGGTAAAGGCACATGGCAACTGGATGATGCGCAAACCCTGTCTGGACAAGTTCGTTATTACAATAATGATGCTTATGAGCCAAAAGACCCGCAACAGCTCGCCACCAGCAACGATAATAAAAAGGTTAACCGCACAACGCGTCAGCGTGATTTGCAAGCAACCTATCAATTAAATCCAGACGATAATTCATGGCTCAATTTAAAAGCGACTCCGTATTACTCTGATGTGAATATCACCTCCAAAGGGAAAGAGTCTAACTACGAAGGACGCAGCCAAAAAACGTATGGTATCAAACTGGATAACCGCTCCGATATCTATGAGTTACCACTCGCTGCACATAACTTTACCTACGGTACTGAAGCGTATCGTCAAAAACAGACTCCTTACGCTGGAACCACTCAGTTCCCTGATGCAGAAATCACCTTTGCGGCTGGCTTTATTCAGGATGAGATTACCTTAAAAGATTTGCCTGTTTCCTTCATTTTGGGAACTCGCTATGACAACTACAAGTCCACCTCCAAGGGCAATAAAGATGTCAAAGAAGATCAATGGTCATCAAAAGCGGCAGTAAGCATCACGCCAACCGAGTGGTCAATGCTGTTTGCGTCATACTCTGAAGCTTTCCGTGCTCCAACAATGATGGAAATGTACAACGATTCCCTTCACTTCAAAGGTGGTCCTATTTCCAACTATTGGCGCCCTAACCCAGACTTAAAGCCTGAGTCCACACGGACTGCGGAATATGGTTTTGGTTTACGCTTTGATGACTTACTCATGGCTCGCGATAACCTGCGCTTCAAAGCCAGCTATTTCGATACAAAAGCTAAAGATTACATTAACACTTACGTCAATACAGACCGTGTTAACTGGAATAACAACTACACCACATCCATTAATACCAAGCGCGCTAAAATTTGGGGAACGGATGTGTCATTGGATTACACCACCGACTACTTTGCGTGGGGTCTCGCCTATAACCACACTGTCGGGGTCAATGAATATACAGGCAAAGCCATTGAATCCATTAAACCGGATTCACTCACCAGTAACCTCTCCATTCCAGTTGCAGACAGCGGTTTCTCTGTGGGCTGGTTAGGTGAGTTCACTACTCATACCGATTTCGATAAAACATCCAAATTGAAGCAACAACCGGGCTACGCCGTTCATGATTTCTATCTAAATTATCAAGGAGATGGAAGTCTTAAAGGGTTAGATACCAGTGTTGTTTTAGGAAATGCTTTTGACAAAGAGTATTACTCCTCTCAGGGGATTCCCCAAGATGGCCGTAATGCTAAGCTGCTCGTCAGCTTCCAATGGTAATTCACACTACATAAAGGAGAAACCTGTGAATTCAGCACTTTTCGAACGTTATCAACAAGCCAAAGCAGATAATAAAGCTAGGTATGCGAGAGACCTCGCTGCTTATCTGAATGTTTCTGAAGGGGAATTACTGCATAGCCGCGTTGGGCGCGATAAGGCTAAACGCCTGAACATTGATGCGCCAACGTTATTAACTGCTTTGGAAGCTGTCGGTCCAGTCAAGGCTATTACCCGTAATGAGTATGTGGTCCATGAGCAAGTCGGTCGCTATGAGAATGCTAAATTTAGCCCTCATGGCGGTTTAATTCTCAATCCACGCGCACTGGATTTGCGTATGTTTTTCTCTCATTGGGACAGCATTTTTACGCTCTCTGAAGAGGCTAAACGAGGTGAACGTCATAGTATCCAATTCTTTGATAAACATGGCGATGCACTGCACAAAGTGTATACCACTGATGAAACCGATATGGATGCATGGAATGCGCTTATCGAAAAATACATGGCCACCGAAAACCCACTATTAACCGTTGAAAAAGTACAACCGCACCACGCACAGCCAATCAGCGATGAGCTAAAACAACAGCTTGACCAAGAGTGGCGCAATATGACGGATGTTCACCAATTTTTCATCTTATTGAAGAAAAATAACTTAAGCCGTCAACAAGTGTTCCGCGCGGTCAGTGATGATTTAGCTTGGCAGGTGCCAAATGATTCATTCAGTCAGCTGGTTAACACTGCTTTCGCTGATCAAAACGAAATTATGATTTTCGTGGGTAACCGTGGATGTGTACAGATTTTCACAGGCAAAATCAAACGCTTGATGCCACACCAAGCAGAAGGTTCTGACACCAAGTGGCTGAATATTTTCAACCCTGATTTCACGCTGCATATGATTGAAAATGGTGTTGCAGAGTGTTGGGTCACTCGTAAACCAACAGAAGATGGTTTTGTGACAAGCCTGGAAGTGTTTGATGACCAAGGCAATCAAATCGCACAAATGTACGGACAACGCACTGAAGGGACGCCAGAGCAAGAACACTGGCGCCAGCAAGTCATGTCCCTGCCAAGAATCTAACACAGGTATTTGACGATGAAACAATGGCTTCTAATGGTAATCACACTGGCAACCTCATTGGTTGCCCATGGCGCTGACCGTTTAGTGACACTCGGTGGCGATGTAACTGAAATTGTCTATGCGCTCGGCGCACAAGATAGTCTGGTTGGGCGCGACAGTAGCAGTTTACATCCCGAGCAAGCAACTAAGTTGCCCGATGTCGGCTATATGCGAACACTGAACCCAGAAGGCGTGCTCTCTTTGCGTCCAACGTTGGTGCTCGCCAGTGAGCTTTCCCAACCTTCAATTTCATTAACCCAAATTGAAAAAAGCGGCGTTAAAGTGATTAAAGTGACAGGAAAACCGAAATTAGAAGCCATTCCTGAGAAAATCACCACTATCGCACAGGCAGTGGGATTACCCGAAAAAGGGAAAATATTAGTCGAACAATTTAATGCCGAGCTACTCGCCATCCCCACCAGCCCTCTGAATAAAAAAGTGGTTTTCTTAATGAGCCATGGTGGAATACAACCGATGGCAGCTGGGCAAAAAACGGCAGCCGATAGCATGATCAAGGCCATTGGTGCACAAAATGCAATGCATAACTTCTCTAGCTATCGACCACTATCTCAAGAAGGTCTTATTTACAGCCAGCCAGACCTCGTCGTGATCTCTGAGCAAGGTGTGAAATCCATAGGTGGCGTTGACAAAGTTTGGGAATTACCGGGGTTAGCACTCACTCCTGCAGGAAAAAATCGTGCTCTTTTAGTCGTGGATGATACTGGCATGCTTAGCTTCAGCTTAAGCACCCCCAAAGTCATGCAGCAGTTAAGAGAGGCGTTAGAAAAAAGCGAATGAGCCGTTTTAAGCACCCTTTATTTAAAATTTTGATGTTATTGGTGCTACTGGGGGCAGTCACTGTGGCTGCCTCCACCGCTGGTGCAATTAACTTACCGTTAAAAGCGCTTTGGTTTGCACCATCAACCGATCCTGACTGGCAAATTTGGCTCACCATTCGTCTACCAAGAGTGTTACTCGCCATTTTAGTGGGGTTAGCTTTAGCGGTTTCCGGTGGGATGATGCAAGGATTATTTCGCAATCCTCTCGCCGACCCCAGTTTATTAGGGATAAGCAGTGGTGCCGCATTGTGTGTGGCAGCATTCATCATTTTACCGTTCTCCTTACCCACATTAATGCTCAATTACGGTCATCTTGGCGCAGCATTCGTTGGCAGCTTAGCGGTTTCACTGATCATTTTTAGCCTCAATCGTATGTCTAATGGCAATTTGGCACGGCTGCTATTAGCAGGAATTGCCATCAATGCCCTATGTATGTCGCTAATTGGGGTACTGAGCTATATGAGTAATGACCAACAGTTACGCACATTTAGCTTGTGGATGATGGGGTCATTAGGCAATGTGAATTGGACATCGCTAGCGATTGCCGCCAGTGTGATTCTCCCCACTTGCTTACTCTGCTTTTGGCAAGGCAATACATTGAATATTCTGCAACTAGGGGATGAAGATGCCCACTATTTAGGGATAAATGTTGAACGCAGTAAGTTCGTTTTATTATTCCTAAGCGCCCTATTAATTGGCTGCGCCGTTGCTATGAGTGGTGTGATTGGCTTTATCGGGCTCGTTGTTCCTCACTTAATCCGTATGACATTGGGACCCGATCATCGTTGGCTTATTCCTGGTTCTGCCATTGTGGGTGCTTGCTTACTCTTAGTTGCCGATACCCTTGCTCGCACTTTAGCCGTTCCCGCAGAAATCCCCGTGGGCTTATTAACGGGTTTGATTGGCGGACCTTACTTTTTATGGCTAATACTGCGGCAACCCGCAGGAAGGATCTAACCGATGCCCAATTTACTCGATGCTAAAAACCTCAGTTATCGTATTAATAATCGAACATTAATCGATGATATCAGTTTGTCTATACAGCAAAATCAAATGGTGGTGATTATTGGTCCTAATGGTGCCGGCAAATCCAGTTTATTGAAATTGCTTACAGGCTACACATCTCCCTCTCAAGGTGAGTGTCAGCTAGAAGGTCGCCCATTACCTGAATGGGAACCGCAAAGCCTTGCTAAAAAACGCGCCGTGATGAAACAGCATAGCCATTTACAATTTGCGTTCAGTGTTGAGGATGTTGTGGCGATGGGAAGAACGCCTTACGGTTCTGAACATAAGCAGCGCGCTATTGATATTGCGATGGAGCAAACCCATTGCACCCCGCTACGCCATCACGATTATCGCCAATTATCCGGTGGTGAACAGCAGCGTGTTCAACTTGCTCGCGTGTTAGCTCAGTTATGGCAACCAGAGCCAACGCCAGCCTGTTTATTCCTTGACGAGCCCACTTCTGCCCTTGACTTATACCACCAACAGCACAGTTTACGGCTATTGCATCAGCTTACCCGTGAAAGGCCGCTAGGCGTTTGTTGTGTGTTGCATGATTTGAACCTTACCGCGCTCTATGCCGATAAAGTGTATCTTATTCATCAAGGGAAATTAGTTGTGGCTGGAACGCCGCAAGAAGTGTTAACAACCGAGAATTTAACCCAGTGGTATCAAGCGGATTTAGGAGTGCAGCCGCATCCAGAAACGGCAACCCCCCATGTATATCTACGTCATTAATAAACAGTCGCGGCATTCATCATGCTCTATCACATAATGAAGACCGCGACTTAACTTCATAATAAATTGAAGTATTTATTTGGCTTAGGGGGCATCGGTAGTTGCTTAGCGTCAATCATGTCTAGGGCATTGCGTTCAAGCCCCGTGCATAAAGCATTCAGTGGCAAGCTGTTGTCCAGCACATCGAATGGGTCTTCCAATTGCTCCGCTAATGCATCCCACGCTAAAAACGTATAGGAAACAAACACGGAAACCAAAGGCGTCATGTAGTGTAAATCCCCCACCAACGCAAACGGCAATAATGTACAAAATAAATAGACCGTACGTTGCAGGATCAATGTATAAGCGAATGGGATCGGCGTATTCGAAATACGTTCACAGCCACCTAAAACTTCAGATAACCCGTTCACATCTTTATTGATAGACTGAAACAGCACATCGCTGATCAGATTGTTATCTCGCAATGCCCCGACACTCAAACCAATATGCATAAGAATTCGGCTGGTGGGAAAAGGGCTTCTAATAACATCTAAAAAAACATCTCGCGGCAATAAACGATACAAATCTATATTTGGGTTAGTACGTCTAAGTTCGTGATTTAAGCTCCAACTAAACGCAATCAACAAATTAGCAAATGTGCGATGCGCTTCAGGATCATTCGGCAATAATCCTTTTATGTTTCTTAAAATATTACGTTGGTTGGTTAATATTGCGCCCCAAAGCGTTCTTGCTTCAACTAAGCGGCTGTAGCAGGCGTTATTACGGAACCCCAAAAAGATAGCTATTGCTATCCCTAATAAGCTAAATGGGGCTATTGTCAGATGGATCCCTAATTGCTCGTACCATTGATAGATTAAAATAGCGACAATGGACATCATAATATTAAGCGATAATCTAAAGGTAATTTTAGACAACACGGAACCGTGCCAGTCGAACAACCTAAAGAACCAGTGTTGATGCGGGCGAATGACCATAAATTAATAATAATTGAAAGGATAGCTATGTGTGATGATTATCACATAAATTATTTTGGCAATCCATATTTTGATGATCTCATCAGTTTACTCATCTTAAGCTAAATAGTTTAGTAATAAACTATTTAATTGTTTATCTATTCTATCATCTATTTATTATTTTTCATTTTTTAAGATTTCAGGTATTGACTCAGATTAATTTATAATTAATTTAACCTAGGCAATACTGGCATTTGAAATACTTATTTAATTTAAAATTAATAACCAAGTAAATTAAACAATTTATATACAGCACGCAAATATAATCAATTGATTAATTTCTGGTTATATTTTGATTAAATATCAACTAGCTAGCATTGTATTAAGTTAAATCCTTAAGGAACTCTTAATATTAGCGGCAATATTACCGTTATCATTTAATCATCATTTAAAAAATGATTAATATAATTCCAATTATAAAAAAATTAATAAAATTTTAATTTATTAAGAATGGTTGTTTGTTTATGAAAAAAACAGAATATTTTCTAAAAAAATTCCGTGCGCTAATCATGAGTGACAAAAGTTATCTCACGAATAAATTTATTAAAAAATTAGGGTATTACCCTAACTTTAATGCGCCGAAAAGCTTTAATGAAAAAGTGAATTTCCGTATGATCCATGACCGAAATCCACTGCATAGTCAATTCGCCGATAAACTCGCGGTGCGTGACTATGTCACGCAGACTATTGGGCAAGAACATATCGTTCCTATTCTCGCCACTTATCAACATGTGGATGAAATTGATATTACGAAACTGCCCCAGCGCTTTGTATTGAAATGCACCCACGACAGCGGCAGCAGTATTATTTGCACCGATAAATCACAGTTTGATTTACAAAAAGCCAAAGACAAGCTGTCATTCCATTTACTCAAAAATCTCTATTACATTACTCGTGAACGCCATTATAAAAATATTCCTGCGCAGATTATTTGCGAGGAATATATCGATTTGTTTGAGCAGAAAAAGAGAAAGCTAGTACCCGAAACCTGCCGCATTCATTGTTTCTCGGGTAAACCCGTTTACGCAGAAATCGATTATACCGACGAAGATGGCACCGAGTTTATCAACCTTTATGATACGGAATGGCAATTGCAGCCGGTCAGTTTTGGTTATCCTCAAATGCTAGAACCGGTCAGTGAACCAACACAATTTAGAGAGATGCTAAGATTAGCTGAAATTTTAGTGACGCCATTCGATTATTGCCGAGCTGACTTTTTAATGGCAGAAAACAAACTCTATTTTAGTGAACTTACCTTCGCACCCAATGCGGGACGTACCGTGATCTGCCCACTCTCTTGGGACTTTAAACTTGGAGAGTTATGGGAGCAGAAAATCACAACGCCAAACATGCTTCATTCACGCAAACCTGAGCTCGTACTCGCCAACCTCAATAAGAAAAAATAGCCATAAAAAAACGCGCTACTCATTCAAGATAGCGCGTTTTTTTGTTTTCATTACTAGTGGCGAGCAATTTATCAAGCACGGTCAGTTTGCCAATACACTTGCCTTACGACGTAAACTGGCAATCAGCATATAAATTGCCGTCACTAACAGCACAATAAAGAAGAAATTCGTTAACCCGCTATGTTGTTCTAACATTGTTCCCGCTGCGATAGGTCCCATCGCAGAGCCCACACTATAACTAAATAACATCACTTGGGTCGCTGCCACAATAAATGACGAGTCCAAATTATCACACGCTAAAGTGATCGCTATCGGATACAAGGCAAATGATGACATTCCTAGCAGGGCTAGCGCCACAATCATCACCACATAATCTGATGAGATGTAAATCATACCCATCGCAAAAACACCTAATAATGAAACCATGGCTAATAATAAGGTTTTGCTCATCATTACCGACAATTTACTGATCACTGGCTGAATCAACATGCCACCCAAAATAATGGATGCCATCAAAACACCAACTTGATCCGTCGTAAAACTATCTTTTTTCAGGGATAGCGGCATTAACCCATAAATGGTTCCCATCACGATACCGGATACCATACAGCCCATAATGGCTGGCTTACTTAAACGAGTGATCTGCTTAAATGATAATTTTTGATGCAAGCCACTTGCTGGTTGCCCTTGGCGTACCAATAAAGGCGGTAAAATTGCCACTAGCAGTAAGCCGAGTACCACAATAAAAGGAACAACTCCCTGAGTACCAATCACACCAATAGCAAGCTGCCCAAGTGTTGTTCCCCCATATAATGAGGTCATATAGAAACTCAGTCGTTTTGCTCGCTCTTTTGGGTTATCGCCAATCAGTAACCAAGATTCCACCACCACGAAAATCCCTGCTACCGCAATACCCGCAATTAAACGGTTTGGTAGCCAAGCTTCAAGCGTCGGTGTCCATGGCAGTAAAACAACCGTTGCTGCCAACATTAATAGGAAACTAATAAAGGAGAGACGGTGACCAATTTTTGCGATCACGGGCTCAATCATCATTGAGCCAATTAATAAACCAATATAGTAGGCACTCGCTAACCAGCCTGCATATTGTGTATTAATGCCAAAGCTACCCATTGATAGCGGGATCAAGCTCATCAGGTAACCTGAAGCAATAGCAAATAGTGTTAAGCCTGCAACCGGTACAAAGGTATTGTCGCCTTTACGCATTAACATGGTGGACATTTTCACGTCCTACTCTCCAAAAAAATAAGATAAATATTGTGCGCTGCAGACGTCGATAATCACGGCAAAATCATTCATAGAAATGAATATATTTTAGCGACTAGTGCAGTGATGAAATTAAATAGATGAGGCTAATTTGAGCGCAATATAGATCTTTCAAGGCGGGAATGACAATGAGAAAAACTAATGATGACTAGTAAATTTATTTATGTGAGAAAAATCACGTTTTTTTATGCAGTAAAACCCCCTGAAAAATCGCCACAAAAACAAACAATTCATTTATTATCAATATGATAGATGAATAACCGAAAAATCCCTATCGTTACTTTTTGAAACACAATTCTCTGCTTTTATTCCTTCTTCCAAAATATATTTATCACTTTTCTTAAAAAGAAATTTATTCAAAACTAATTTTGCTAATTAATTAGCCTCAAGCTTATCAATATACTTAATTAGTGGTATTCATTATTCATAAATTATTATCTTACTTTAATAATTGTCTTTTGATTGCTTTATAATTGCCTTCTAACTCCCATTTGTCTTCTAACTAGTTTTTGCTGTGGCAAGGCGGTAAGCATCAGTTAGCCTGGGGAGCATACATTAGTATGTGACTCAGGTAACTTATGCGAAACCAACACAGCCACAGTGAAAACTAGGACGAAGCAACAGTCTTCTAACTAGTTCGCGCTGTGGCAAGGCGGCAAATGAGCTAATCCCTAGGAGCATACACTAGTATGTGACTAGGGTTAGCGAGTGAAGCCAACGCAGCTAGAGCGTGAACTAGGACGAAGACAAGCGGCGCCATAAAGTTGTCCGACTGATACCGAGAAACTCCGCCACCGCCTTACGATCCCCATTAAACCTTGCCATCACTTCCTCTAGTGTCTCGGTTCCTTCCTGCGTCTTTGCCGGATTTACCTCTGTTCGCCTTTCTGGCGATAGCATCTTGAGCATGTCTGGATTGATGCTTTTATCCGCATAGGCACTGCAATAGAGCGCGACACGCTCCATTAAGTTACGTAATTCTCGTACATTGCCTGGCCATGAATAGGAGAGAAAAAAGTCTCGACAACTGAGAAGTTGCTTAACTCTAAAGGCTGGAAGAGGCAGTTGTAATCCGGCAAAAGCAAGTTTCAATAATCGTTCTGCAAGCGTGAAAATATCCTCATTACGCTCTGATAGTGCGGGAACTTTCATGCGAAGAACACCTAGGCGATAAAAAAGATCGCCACGGAATTTGCCTTGCGCTACCCATTCATCAAGGTCGCAGTGGGTCGCACAGATAACACGAACGTTAACCTGTAGCGGTCGATATCCTCCTACTCGTACCACAGAACGCTCTTCTAACACACGCAATAACCGAGTTTGTAACGCTATTGGCATCTCGCCGATTTCATCAAGAAAAAGGGTTCCCCCATTCGCTAGTTCAAACAACCCTGCTCGACCGCCTCTGCGCGAGCCAGTAAATGCGCCTTCTTCGTAACCAAACAATTCCGCTTCCAGTAATGTTTCAGGAATGGCACCACAGTTGACGGCCACAAATGGCATTTGCTGTTTACTGCGTTTTTGCTGATTAAACAAACTGTATTCGTGATGAATAGCTTGGGCCACCATCTCTTTCCCCGTGCCACTTTCACCTTGTATTAACACCGTAGCATCTGAACGGGCATACAACATAATGGTTTGCCTAACTCGCTCCATCGCGGGCGACAAGCCAATCAGGTCATTAATTGTGTGTCTAACTTTTGCTGTATTCTGCTGAGGGTAACGTGATTGCTCAGTCACATGGCGATGGGACATTCTGCTAAGTTCGATAGCATCAGAAAAGGCTTGTCGAATGGTCTGTGTCGAGTAGATAAAAATCCCTGTCATACCCATTTCTTCAGCAAGATCTGTAATTAATCCCGCTCCCACAATGACGTTTACCCCCATGGCTTTTAGTGCTTTTAGTTGGGCTCGAGCATCTTCGGCAGTGACATAACTGCGCTGTTCAATCTGTAATCCAAAATTATGTTGAAACTGCTCTAACGCAGGGATAATTTTTTGATAACTAATAATGCCGACTTTATCGCTAATTTCTCGCGCTTTCGCTAATGCTTGCATCACATCAAAGCCGTTAATATTTACAATAATAACGGGAACCGAAACATGACTTTTTAAATAAGCCCCATTAGAGCCTGCGCTGATAATCGCGTCACAGTGTCCTTCTTTTAAACGGCGCCGAACTTCTTCTGCGGCTTGCTCGAAACCAATATTCAGTGGGGTGATGTCAGCTTGAGCACTAAATTCAGGACTAATATCACGAAACAACGTGTAAAGACGAGATACTGACACCGTCCAAATAATGGGCTTATCCATTGTTCTCCTCCACTGGGTTTACTCTACGCTGGGTTTGCTTCGCGCTGTGATGTTTCATTTTTGTTTCATGAAACAATATATCGACTCAATGAAACATGCTAACCAATTGGTTAAAAAATGGCTTTCTTGTCACATAAAAATAAAAGATTTTATCTTATTGATATTTAAAACTTAATAATAACTTCACTCTTTCCTTCTGAACTGGCACGTCAATTGCTATCAACTATATTTAGTAAAAGTCATGTAGTTAGTAAAAGCCATATCGTTAGTAAAAATCATTTACACATGATTAACCAACTCCGAGGTGTTTATGTCTAGCCGTTCCGCAGGTCAAAAATTTCGAGATGCCGTTAACAGCGAATCCCCTCTGCAATTGGTCGGTACTATCAATGCAAACCATGCACTCCTTGCTCAACAAGCTGGCTATAAAGCCATTTACTTGTCTGGTGGCGGCGTTGCCGCTGGTTCATTAGGGATCCCAGATTTAGGTATTTCTACACTGGATGATGTGCTGATTGATATTCGCCGCATTACTGATGTCTGTGATTTGCCGTTAATGGTGGATGCGGATATTGGCTTTGGTCCCTCCGCATTTAACGTAGCCCGTACCGTCAAATCGATGGCGAAAGCAGGTGCTGCTGGGCTGCACTTGGAAGACCAAGTTGGCGCGAAACGTTGTGGTCATCGCCCTAATAAAGAAATTGTGTCCACTCAAGAGATGGTTGACCGAATCAAAGCTGCTGTCGATGCAAGAACAGATGAAAATTTTGTCATCATGGCACGCACTGATGCGCTGGCCGTTGAAGGGCTTGAGGCAGCTTTAGAGCGAGCAAGTGCTTACATCGAGGCGGGTGCAGATATGCTGTTTCCCGAAGCGATTACTGAGTTAGGCATGTATCAGCAGTTTACTCGTCATACGCAAGTGCCTGTATTAGCTAACTTAACTGAATTTGGTCAAACTCCGCTGTTTACTTTAGATGAGTTACGAAGTGTCGGCATTGCCATCGCCTTGTATCCACTTTCCGCTTTTCGCGCCATGAATAAAGCCGCTGAGCAGGTATATACCACCTTACGCCAGCAAGGCACCCAGAAAAATGTCGTGTCACTTATGCAGACTCGTGAAGAGCTCTATAAATCCATTAATTACTATCAGTATGAAGAAAAACTGGATGCGTTATTTTCACAAAATAAAAAACGCTAATTTCTTTTCTTACAGCACATAAACCGTGAATCGAGCAAGTTGTAATCTCTTCTGCCCCCTACAAGGAATCAATGATGAATGAGCAACTTAAAAGTACTGGTTTCAAACCCAAAAAATCAGTCGCCTTATCAGGCGTAACCGCTGGCAATACGGCACTTTGTACCGTAGGCCGAAATGGTAATGACCTCCACTATCGGGGCTATGATATCCACGATTTAGCCACTCAGTGTGAATATGAAGAAATCGCCTATTTACTTATCCACGATAAACTCCCTAACCGCACTGAATTGTCAGCGTACAAAGAAAAACTTAAACCTCTAAGGGGTTTGCCGACAAATGTAAAGCAAACATTAGAGTCCATCCCTGCCAATACGCATCCGATGGATGTCATTCGCACTGGCGTTTCGATGATGGGCTGTGTATTACCAGAAAAAGATGTACATACAGTCGCTGGTGCTAAAGATATTGCCGACCGATTACTTGCATCTCTGGGTTCCATTTTGCTGTATTGGTACCATTTTAGTCACCATGGTCGCCGTATTGAAACCATGACTGACGATGACTCCATTGGCGCCCATTTTTTGCATCTGTTACACGGTAAAAAACCGTCTGCTCAGTGGGAAAAATTCATGCATATTGCCTCTATTTTATATGCAGAACATGAGTTTAACGCCTCAACATTTGCAGCTCGTGTGATTGCTGGAACGGGTACTGATTTTTACTCAGCAATTACAGGTGCCATTGCGGCGTTAAGGGGACCGAAACATGGTGGCGCTAATGAAGTTTCATTAGAAATTCAGCAACGCTATGCCTCTATAGAAGAAGCTGAGCAAGACATCGTGGCTCGAGTTAAAAACTCAGAAGTTATTATCGGCTTTGGTCACCCTGTTTATACCTTGGCGGATCCCCGCCATCCAATCATCAAATCCGTCGCCTTGCAGCTTTCAGAACAAAGTATGAATCGGCATTTGTATACCATTGCAGATCATATTGAATCCGTTATGAAACGTGAAAAAAACATGTTTCCTAATCTCGATTGGTTCTCTGCGGTGGTTTATCACTTAATGGGCGTTCCTACGGCGATGTACACCCCATTGTTTGCCATCGCACGGATTGCGGGATGGTCAGCTCATGTGATTGAACAACGCCAAGATAATAAAATTATTCGTCCTTCAGCAAACTACACTGGCCCAGAAAATAAACTCTTTGTTCCCATTGAACAGCGCTAATTAAGGTAAAAATAATGACCACGCAAACTCAAACGGCTCCACATGTTCAATTTGATAAAGTGATGACGGATATTGTCGATTATGTTATTGATTTTCCTATCACTTCAACGTTAGCATACGATACTGCCTATTACTGTTTACTGGACACACTAGGCTGTGGAATGGAATCACTTGAATATCCGGCTTGCAAAAAGTTATTAGGCCCTATCGTCCCTGGTACACACGTCCCAAATGGCACAAAAGTTCCCGGAACACAATTTCAATTAGACCCTGTTCAAGCTGCATTTAATATTGGAACCTTATGCCGCTGGTTAGACTTCAACGACACTTGGCTAGCCGCGGAATGGGGACACCCTTCCGATAACCTAGGTGGTATTTTAGCCACCGCGGATTGGCTTTCTCGTGAAAATCTCGCTAGAGGCAAAAAGCCGTTAGTGATCCGAGATGTCCTCACAGCCATGATCAAAGCTCATGAAATTCAAGGCTGTATCGCTCTCGAAAACGCGTTTAATAAAGTCGGCCTTGACCATGTCATTCTGGTCAAAGTGGCATCAACCGCCGTCGTGGCTCAAATGCTAGGACTCTCTCGTGAGCAAATTCTCAATGCTGTTTCCCTTGCATGGGTTGATGGTCATAGCTTACGTACCTATCGACACACTCCAAACACAGGCTCCCGCAAGTCATGGGCAGCAGGTGATGCCACCTCGCGCGCAGTTCGCTTGGCACTCATGGCGCAAAAAGGAGAAATGGGCTATCCAACTGCATTAACTGCCAAAACATGGGGCTTTTACGACTCTCTGTTCCGTGGTCAGCCGTTTAAATTCCAACGACCTTATGGCTCTTATGTAATGGAAAATGTATTGTTCAAAATTTCTTTTCCGGCAGAATTTCACGCTCAAACCGCAGTTGAAGCCGCTTTACAATTGCATGAACAACTTAGTTCAATGGGAAAAACCACTGACGATATCGAGTCTATATCAATTCGCACCCATGAAGCTTGTGTGCGCATTATTGATAAACAAGGACCATTACAGAACCCGGCAGACCGCGATCATTGCATTCAATATATGGTAGCAATTCCGCTTATTTTTGGTCGCCTTACCGCATCTGACTATGAGGATAGTATCGCTCAAGATAGCCGAATTGATGCACTACGTGCCAAAATGCATTGTCATGAAGACCCTGAGTTTACACAGGATTATCATGATCCTGACAAACGCTCTATCACCAACGGTCTGACTATCACATTAAAAGATGGGCAAACCTTGAGTGAAGTCGTTATCGAATACCCTGTTGGCCACAAACGCCGCCGCCTAGAAGGTATGCCGCTGTTACTTAAGAAATTCAGAACCAACTTAGCGCGTCAGTTCCCTGAAACTCAGCAATTGCGAATTTTAGCTGCTGCATTGGATAAACCATTATTTGAAAATATGCCTGTTAATGAGTTTCTCGATTTATGGGTAATTTAGTTTTGCTCTGTTGTTGATTTACAGACAGTCAAAGGCTCCACTCCATCGAATACCGTTGACTGTCTGTTCATCACAAATACCACGGTTTATGGCATTTGTGGCACTAGTGTAGAAATATCATCTTGTCCCGTGGTAACATTTTCCGCTGGTACTAATGACGCCATCACTTCTTCCCTTAATTTTTCTACCTCTTCATCAATTTCTTGACGCATTTCTGGTGAACATTTTTCTAGTAACTCGCTTAACGTACCCATAATCCCTCCGGTTTCACTAAGTGAGATGCATATTCCGCATCTGCTGATTTAATCAACTTGATATAAAATTGACTCTCGTCACGACCCTTTTTATGGCCTGCACATAACACAATTCCACAACTTCTTGGATCAAACGCAAAACAAACTCGAATAGGTATCCCCGAAACTTGGATCCTGAGTTCTTTCATATGAATAAATTTAGAAAGTTTTAATCTATCTGCATAAGGGCGCCCTAAATGAGGTCCATATTCAGAAAGAATCAAAAGCATCGAAAGTACTTTCTTTTTTACTTGATAGTTTTGAATCTCTAACCAATCGTCAAACAAAATCCTCGTTCTTATCGTCCATGTCAACAAAACAAATCTCCTTACTTTAAGAAAAAAACTCAACTCTCTGGTTATTAAGAAAAACTCATTTTCTAAAAAAACAGAAATCAAATAACCGATTAAATACGGGGTATTGCTGTTATAACGAAAAAATTAAGTAGATTAAATAAAAAAAGAAACTCGATAAAATGAATGGAATGCGCTTCGCAGAAATCGCGGTAAGAATAAAATAGACGAAATAATATCAAAGTAAATTATTAAATTTTATTTGCTTATTTTGATTATAATAGAAACAAAAAAAGCCCCAGTTTACTCAACTAGGGCTTCAAAAATATCAGTCTAGGAATTTACTTTAGCAATCTCGCTCTCACTGATTTGCCTTTGATTTTACCTTGCTGTAATTGCTTCCACGCTTTGTTCGCCACTGATTTTTTAATAGCGACATAGGCATGCATGGGGTGAATCGCAATTTTACCAATATCATCCCCTTCTAGACCAACCTCTCCAGTTAATGCGCCCAGAATATCCCCAGGACGTATTTTGGCTTTTTTACCGCCATCTAGGCATAAGGTTGCCCATTGGGCTTCTAATGGTGTAATGCGCAATCCTGTCGGCTCTGGCAGCCAATTCAACTTCATGTTAAGCATCTCTTCGAGCACGTTTGCGCGTTGGGCTTCTTCTGGTGAGCATAGGCTTATTGCTAAGCCGCTTTGTCCTGCACGAGCTGTACGACCAATGCGATGAACATGCACTTCAGGATCCCAAGACAATTCAAAGTTAATCACCATTTCCAGTGCTTTAATGTCTAAACCTCGAGACGCCACATCCGTCGCGACCAAGACTCGGCTACTACCATTTGCAAATTGGACTAAGGTTTGGTCGCGATCGCGCTGTTCCATATCACCATGCAAGACTAGGACACTTTGACGGCTATCCATTAAAGCATCATAAACCGCCTGGCAATCCTTTTTCGTGTTACAGAACACGACACAAGAAGCTGGCTGTTCACGGCTTAACAGCTTTTGCAGTAAGTCAATTTTGTCATGTCGAGACACTTCATAAAACTGCTGCTCCACGTCAGGTAATTCGTTAACCGAATTAATTTCAATGGTTTGTGGATTATTTTGGATACGTCGGCTAATTGCTGCAATGCTATCCGGCCATGTTGCTGAGAATAAAAGTGTTTGTCTATCTTCTGGCGCGAAAGAGATTACTGCGTCAATATCATCCGCAAACCCCATATCTAACATGCGGTCGGCTTCATCAAGTACCAGTGTCTGTAAATGATCTAACCGCACCGTTTCTTTATGTAAGTGGTCAAGCAAACGCCCTGGTGTTGCCACCAAAATATGTGCTGCATGCACTAAAGAATCACGCTGAACACTAAAAGGTACACCACCACATAAAGTTAAAATTTTGAGATTAGGAATATAACGCGCTAAACGGCGTAATTCATTCGCGACTTGATCCGCTAATTCTCTTGTTGGGCATAAAACGAGGGATTGGGTATTAAAGTTTTTTGCATCAATACGTTGTAATAGCCCCAGACCAAAAGCAGCCGTTTTTCCACTTCCTGTCTTAGCTTGGGCTCGCACATCTTTGCCAGCAAGGATAGCGGGTAATGCCGCTTCTTGAATTGGGGTCATGGTTAAAAAGCCCAATTCATTGAGATTGGAGAGCTGCTCCGCAGGAAGCGCATTTAGTTCAGCAAATGAGGTCACAGTTAACATTCCGAATAAAATAAAAGAGATCATCACGAGGGGTCATAGCCCCTAGTACATGATACTAAAAAATAAATTGATAGCGAGTTTGACTGGTATAAATATGATTAGCTTTGGCAATGATAGGTCTTGCGCCATCTGATTCAGCATGCCCTAAACCATCAAATGGGTATTGCGGAGCCAACACTATTCCAGAAAATGGTGTATAGGTTTTACTTTTACCTAAAACGGAGACCAAATAGTTCCCCGTATACAGATGGATTGCAGGTGATGTACTCATCATATTCATTTGCACATCACCATTGGGAGAATCCAGTGTCGCCACAATTTGTCGACCATCGACCACTGACTCATCAAACACAAAAGCATGATCGTACCCACCTACCGCTTGTTGCTCTTCATCTTGCAAAAAGTCACAACCAATGCGTTTCTTTTGCCTAAAATCGAAATAGGTGTCAGTAACTTCGCGCCATTCTCCCGTTGGGAGCCCTTCATTATCCTGCGGCAAGAAATACGCAGCCTGCATTTGGAGATCATGCTCAAATGCAGTGCGATCTGATTGTTCACCCGCAAGATTAAAATAGGTGTAATTAGTCAGGTTAACCGGGCAATCTTGGTTACATTGATATCGGTAGTTAATGACTACTTGGTTATCATCAGTGAGCTCATAATGCACTTCAACTTTTAATTCCCCCGGAAAACCTTGGTCACCATCAGAAGATACGAGGGTAAAAATCGCTTGCTGTTGGTCAGGCTGAGCGATTGACCACACTCGATAACTGAAGTTATCACGCCCACCATGCAAACAATGTGCACCTTGATTATGTGCAAGTTGATACTTACGACCTTCAAGATCAAAAGTGGAATTTGCAATGCGATTTGCGACTCGTCCTACCGTTGCGCCAAAATAGACTCGCTGCTCCATTTGAGCGGCCATATTCGGTGATCCTAAAATGATATCGCGTTTACCACTCGCCAACGGTAATATACAACTCACCCAGCTGGCGCCTAAACTACTCAAAATAATTTTCATTCCCTGTTTATTTGTGAGTGCTACGACCTTCGGTGTGCGCAGAGTGTGACGTTGTTGCTTGGTAAACTGCATTTTTCCCTAATATTCCTTATATTTCCACTTATCGTGTAACCAACATAATTTAACAATAATAAAACGAATTCTCGATAACGTAAAAAGAAAAAAGCTGAGCGCATAATACGTCAGCTTTTTCAAAAATGCTTAATGATTAAATAAGAATTAATGCAAACAATCTTTATCATAAGGGTCTAAGTGGGTCATAACATCCAGCACTTGTGGATTTTTCATTAATTGTTTCCGTACGTTTACCGCAATATCATGCCCTTCTAGAATTGTCATTTGACCATCTAACTCTAAATGAACATCCACAAGGAAAAAGTCGCCAGATTTGCGTGTTTTCAAGTCGTGGAATCCTTTAACTCCAGGGATACCTCGAAGAACATCGCTCAATTGTTCAAGCGTTTCTTCATCAGCCCCTTTATCCATTAAGTCTTGCATAGATTGATAAGTGAATTTGAATCCCATTCGGAAGACAAATGTCCCCACAATTAAAGCAGCAATAGGGTCAAGAATGCGGATACCGCATAAACTACCAATAATCCCGATAGCAACGACTAATGAAGAGGCTGCATCAGAACGCGCATGCCAAGCATTCGCCACTAACATGCTAGAATTAACTTTATTTGCTACATGCAGCATGTAGCGGAATAAGCCTTCTTTCGCAACCAAAGCCGTTAATGCAGCAACTAATGCAATCGTATGAACTTCTGGGATTAAATCTGGGTTAATCATTTTTTCGACCGCAGACCACCCCATTCCCACACCCACGATCAACAAAATAATCCCTAAAATAAGGGATGCACCATTTTCATAACGGAAATGACCATATGGGTGATCGGCATCTGGCTTCTTATGGCTTTTTTTATTCGCAATAAGGACAACAAAGTCTGCAACTAAATCCGAAAGTGTATGAATACCATCAGCAATTAAGCCTGAAGAGTGGGAAAATATCCCAACAATAATTTGCCAAATAGACAATAGTGTATTCACCGCCACACTGATCAAAGTGCTTTTTTTTGCAGCTTTAAATTTCTCTTGTTGTAATTCGAATTCATTTTTCCCGGAAGCTGGGATTTCATGTTTATGCATAGTTTATTTTCTTAATGAAAAACAAAACAATTATCATTTAAATATAGTTTATTTTCAATGACTTAATCAGGGTCAATGATATTCTCATATTGTTTGTTAAATGTCTCATAATAAATTGTAAATAATTGATTATATTGATTGAGAATAGTTATTCTTTATTTTTCTATCCTTGATAAGATAAAAAGCCATAATCAGATAAAAGCTATAAAGGAAGATATTCATGACTAACCTATCCTCTATTATAGATAGAGTGTAGGTTCATCTTTATTAGATAGCCATGTTACTGTGAATTCAATATCACAAAATCATAAGTGTAATATGACTTATAAAATGATAGGTATATAATCAAATTAAAATAACAAATGAAGAGGTGGCTATGTATAAGAAAATATTGGTTCCTATTGATCTGTTAGAAGATGATTTAAATTCAAACATCATCAAACATGTGGAAGATTTGGCAACGTTGGGTAAGCCTGAGATTCACTTTTTCTCAGTGATCCCAAGTGTAGAACTATTTTTTGGTATTGAAGTCGCTATCTTACCTGAAAGCCATAAAAACTCGGCTGAGCGTGCAACACTCGCAATGCGGGCATTAGAAGAAGTGATCAAAGATACTAAAATTCCAAGTTCTCAAATTACATGTCAAGTGAGTATTGGTTCAGCAAAAGACGAAATTTTAGATTACGCAAAAACCATTAATGCCGACCTGATTGTCGTCGGTTCTCATCATCCAAGCACATCTACTTATTTATTAGGTTCAACTGCATCCGCCATTGTACGCCATGCGCAAACATCAGTGTTTGTCGTTCGTTAATCTAAAGCTTACGAAATAAAAATGCCGCATCATAGAAAACTGATGCGGCATTTTAATGCATTATTTCTTAACAGAGTTCATTAATTTATCGTCTGTCGACCAAATGCGATATTTCACTTCCATATCTTTTGGCGCATAAACAACAATTGGGAGTTTGCTGTTATAACGAACAAATGCTTCATCACCTAATTGAGTGGTAATAAAGCGATCTTTTGCAGGTTCGCTACAAGCCATCATTGTTGAGGCAGGTCCTTTGACTTCGTCTAATTTGTAGTAGTTATATCCCCAACCCTCTAAGGTTTTTTCTTCTAAGTCACCCATAAACCATTGGCGATTACAATCTGCTTTAATGGTTTTTCCGATAACCAGCTCAACCATGTAGTCATATTCATTTTGCTGAGTATCAAGCTGGATCACATGACGAGTCATACCAGATTCTGCTTTCGGGTAAGGCGCGATCTTTCCTAAATCTTCAGTCGCCATTGCACAAGAAGACACTGCCACCGCAGCCATTACAGACAAAATCGCTTTTTTCATCATAAAATTCCTATTGGTAAAAAAATAACAACATTAAAAACTAGGGTTTGATACATAGTAGGTCAATTCAACCACTTTAATCACTATAGATGATTCTTAATTACAAAAATATAGATAACTCATTAATCCTTTAGTGATAATACTTAATATTAGTATAAGGATCATAAAATTAATAAAAATTATGTAAATCCGCCCTATCCATATGTACATAAAACAATCAATGGTTATACTGAAAGTGAGGCTTAATTCATTATGAGGAGGTAGTATGTTATCTGCTGATCAAGATTTAGTTTCACAATTAATCTCCACACACCCCCGCTTTCAATCTCTCTATGAGAAGCATCACCAATTAGATAAAGAAATTAGCAAGCTTGAAGGACCTTCAGGTGCCGGCTATAACGAACAGGTTGCCAAACTTAAAAAAGAAAAATTGCATCTAAAAGATGAAATGCAGAGAATAATGCAAACCAGTCGATAAGGTGCCTTTAAACCGCAGCTAATCTTACTTTACCAAATACATTGGGGTCTTAGCTTCAATGCATTAGGCTCCAATAAGTTAGCTACAACACAATTGGCGATAATACAGTGTTAATGGCATAAGAAATTTCTCTTATGCCATTTTTGCTATTAATGGGGGAAAAAATGCTTTTATATTGATTTAAGCGCCTATAAATAGTTGCCATAAAGATATATATTAAATATATCTTTATTTAAGGAGAAGCGATGATGGTGGGTAAAAGAATATCGAGGGAAATCGTAACGATAGAAAAAATGATAAAAATCTATGAAAAGGCACATCCTGCTCCTGAAAACAACCCAGAACATTACCAAATACTTTTTTCCTATGCCGTAAAACGCCTAAATAAATGCCGTTATGGTGAAGAAAAACCAGCCTGTAAACAATGCCCTATACATTGCTACCAACCAAAGCAACGTGAGCAAATGAAAATCATTATGCGTTGGGCCGGCCCTAAAATGCTATATCACCATCCTATTTTAGCAATTCGTCATCTCATTGATGATAAAAAACCTGTCCCGGAGCTACCTAGTCGGGAGCGTACTACATCCAACCTAAAAAAATGATCTTATCGACAGAATATTTCACCACACCAATTCAGAATTACATCACTGAGAAAAACAAATTTATCGGTGTAAATGTTAAATATATTTAACGCCAACTTGTTCGTTAGCCTCGTGTGTTTTTTTCACTATCTTATTGGTTTTTTATCAGTTTTTAAACTCACTCACGTTGTCTCCTCAATTTTCATCTAATCTCGATAAAATGACTTTAGCTCTCTATCATGTTTCTATTTCCAGAAATGACGTTCATATAAAAATTAGTAACCGAACATAATTAATAACCAAAAACCATGCTTATGAAATATGCAAAAATGATAACACTGATTAATTAATACTAAAAATGAGATATAAATCTCAATATTTAGCTTAATATGCATATCTTGATAAAAAACAAAAATCAATATGATTTAATAATTTTATCAATAATGTCATTAACGATTTTATACATTAGATAAATTTATTATTAATGCTTTTAACGAATATACCCTAAATAATTTGCATCACTATTATTTATGATAAGACACAAATAATGACTACTTACCTTTAAAAGACAAAAAAACAATGAAAAAGCGTAAAAAAATACAAAATATTAAAATCTAGAAAATACCAAAAAACTGGAATTTAAAACCACAGTTACCGGTAACTTGTAGAATAAATGAATAGAACACTAAATGGGTTACTCGGAAAAACCGATTAGTTTTCCTATAAGCATCGTAAAAAGCATATTTCGAAACATTTATTAATACTTTAATTTACGATATGACATATAAAAAAACAGCTCATATAATTTCAATCATCAAGGTTATAGTGATTTTTTATATCAATAGAATTTAAAAACTTGATATTTGATTTCGACTATTACTTAAAGAGCTAATTTTAATAAAGGTGCTACCATGAACAGTCAATTAAGTCATCAGGTGATAAAAAAAGTACGCATAGATAAAAGTAACCCACATGCGATACTCGATTTAACCTCTAAGGGTCTTATCATCATAGAAAAAGGGTCAATCTTGCTGGAGACTCCAGCCGCAAATGAAAGCCTACATGAAGGTGATATTCTTTACCATAAACAGGGGTCATACTCGTTTAAAACAGAGAATAATGCATTAGATGGCGAATTCTTATGGATCTCATTGGATGATAAGTTTTTACGTGAGTATTTATCTCATTACGGATCACAATTAAGTGAGATTGAGCGAGCTGACAATGTCGCTAATGACATCATCAAGTTTACAACAAGCCCATTAATTAATGAGTTAAAAAATAGCTTAGAATCATTTATTCAAACTCAATATCCTGAAATGATCCTTAAATTAAGGATTAATGAGCTACTTTTGTTATTATCTTATAGTGAACAAGGTGCAACCCTGTTGTCCAATTTACGCCAGCTCAGTAATCGTCAAGCTGAGCGTTTACAGACATTCATGGAAAATAATTATTTAAAAGAGTGGAAGTTAAATGAGTTTGCCAGAACGTTTGGCATGGGCTTAACAACATTCAAAGAGCTATTTCATACTGTTTATGCGACATCACCACGTTCTTGGATCAGTGAGAAGCGCATCATGTATGCACACCAATTATTGATAAATACGTCGATGAGTATTGTAGAAGTTTCTATGGAAGCCGGCTTTTCAAGTCAGTCTTACTTTACTCAAAGCTATCATAAGCGCTTTGGTTATACCCCCAGTAGGTCGCGTAAAGCCGCCTAGTACCTTCCTCACGTTATATGCCCTGTCAGTATAGGATTAATGTCTTAGCTACACTGACAGAAAGGCAACCCCGCAATAAATCATATCGTTGAAAATAAAAAAAGAGCCTACTATTTAAGTAAGCCCCTTCTTTTTATTTAGAACCTTATTAATCAGTTCGCTTGAATCACTTTCAAATCAATAATTGACATTGAGTTTGGCGGCACTTCACCGGGAATACCTTCTGGGCCATAACCACCTTCAGGCTCAATATAAATTTTGACCATTCCGCCAACACCCACTTTCTCTACGAACGAGTTCATGGGTGGTGGAAGCTGATCATAAGGTAACACCATTGGATTTTTTTCTGTATGCATAACGGTCACCTTGCCATCGGTAAGTTGTTCTCGCATGATCAATGTGATTTTTTTGTCTTTCACATTTGTAATTGGTGTACCTTTTTGTAAAACCTTATAATAAGTATAATTATCTAACTTACTGTATTTCTGCTGTTTTATATCCTGCAGGATCTTCTGATTCCGCTTTTCATTCTCTTTGGCAATAGTCGTATTATCCGTAGATGGGATTTGGATAATGGTCGGC
This sequence comes from Providencia sp. JUb39, assembly GCF_012272845.1. Lineage (NCBI taxonomy): Bacteria > Pseudomonadati > Pseudomonadota > Gammaproteobacteria > Enterobacterales > Morganellaceae > Providencia > Providencia sp. JUb39. Next base: position 2,945,638 of record NZ_JAAWXD020000001.1, read on the forward strand.
GCTTTACCTGTAGGTGACTTTTTGCTCGCTCTTAATGCATCATTCTCTTCACGTAACTGAGTCACGCGCTGATTAAGATCCCTAATTTGCGCTTTCAGTCCCTCATCTGTTGAAAATGATTTCAAGGATGCCAACTCATCTTTTGCTTTCTTCAAACTATCTTGAACACTAGCAAGCTCCAGCTTAGATTTGTTATCCGCCGCTGTTTTTTCATCGAGCTGCTTCTTGAGTTGAAGCAATTCCTGATCTTTTTTCGAGAGATTCTCGGCATTAAATTTTTCAGCATCTAACTTTAACGCATTCAATTGTTTGTTCGCATCTAGCAGCTTTTGCTCGATGTCTGCTTGCTGTTTGTTGCGATTGGCAATGTCACCTTCAAGCTTAGCAATCAATGCTTCTTTTTCTTTGGCTTGTGACATCAATTGAGTATTTTGAGACTCTAGCTGCTGTTTATCAGACAGTTGCGCTTTTAACGAATCTTGAATGCCTTTATTCTCTTGATCTAACTTTGTTAAAGCTTCTTCTCGGCCTTTGAGTAAGCTAATTTGCTTATTCAATTCCGCAGTTAATTCTTTGACTTGTAGGTCAGTATCTTTGCCTGCAAGTTCAGTCTGTTTTTCTAATTCAGCACGCAGTTTTTGCACTTCAGTATTTGCTTGTGCTAACTGTTTTTTCGCATCCGCATAGCTTTGCTCATTCGATGTTAGCTGCGCTTGTAACTGTGCGTACTGATTTTGGCTATCCGCCAGTTGCTTAGCTATTTTTTCATGGGCATTTTGCTGAGTAACCTGTTGTTTCTTCGCTTCTGCTAACTCAACATCCAGTGCATTTTTTTGCACTAACTTAGCGGTTTGCTCAACTAATGTTGCTTGAATTTTATCGTTCTGCTGTGATTTTTCAGCGAGTTGAGTCAAAAGCTTCTGGTTTTGCTCAGATAAAGCTTTAACTTGTTTGTCGCTAGCTTGAGCCATCAACGCGGCTTTATTTTCCAGCTCTTGCTTCACGTTTTGCAAGTCTGTACTAGCCTTAGCTAGCAGCTGCTTAGATGTAGCTAATTCAGCTTCTACCACAGATTTTTGTTTTACTTTATCTGCCAGTTGCTGATTTTGTTGTTCAAGCTGCTTAATCGCGTCTTGCTGTTGTTTCAGTGCTAATTGGACATCATTTTTTTGCGCTTGAGCCTGCTTTAGCTCATCTTCACGCTGTTTCAGTAAGGCTTGTTGCTGTACTAAGTTGGCACTTACAGACTTCAGCTGTTCATCAGTATTACCAGATGACTGCAATTGCTGCTTCGCGTCAGATTGCAATTTGGTAATCTCGGAGGTTAATTGCTCGATGCGCTGATGAGCATCCGTGACTTGTTTGTCTTTGTCAGCCAACTGCTGCTTCATTTGCGCGGTCAGTTGCTGATTCTGTTGTTCAAGCAGCTTAACCGCATCTTGTTGTTGCTTGAGTGCTAATTGGACATCATTTTTTTGCGCTTGAGCCTGCTTTAGCTCATCTTCACGCTGTTTCAGTAAGGCTTCTTGCTGTACTAAGTTGGTACTCACAGACTTCAGCTGTTCATCCGTATTGCCGGATGACTGCAATTGCTGCTTCGCGTCAGATTGCAGTTTGGCAATCTCGGATGTTAATTGCTCGATGCGCTGATGAGCATCCGTGACTTGCTTGTCTTTGTCGGCAAGTTGTTTTTTCGCATTTGTCGCTTCAATCACACCATCACTCAGCTGTTTTTCCAACTGTTTGATAGTGTCTAATGACTGGCTATTTTGTTTGGTAAGGTTATCCAGATTAGCTTGTTTTTCAGCAATCACTTTCTGCGATTTAGCTAATTCACTATTCAGCCCATCGATAACAGCTTTATTATCAACAGATTTTACAACACTTTGTAATTGCTCAATTTGCAACTTACTTGCTGCAATGTCGCCACTGAGTTTAGCTATCGTCGTTTGCTTTTCAGTAATGATGCGATTTAATTCAGCAATGTCTTTATTGTAGTTAGTCAGCTTAGTGACTAACTGACCATCAGTTAGCAGCTTATTGTACGAAATCAGCTCACCAACACCTTGAGCAACGCCAAAGCGATACAGATTTTTTAATTGCTGCTGCTCAATGAGTTTTGCCAACTGAGCCAGATTGACTGAGTTTTCAGTCCCTGCTTTCTTCGTGAAATTCGAAGAATATAAGCCAAGAGGATCAATAATGACTTGGTATTTGGCAAAATCCTTCGCCAAATACTTAGGATTCCATTGATTGCCTTGTAGCAAATAGGAAGATGCAGGCTGGTAAGATTGAGACTCAGAAGGCAACAAACAGACGTCGATAGCAGGTTTTATTTCTGTGCCTGCTACTTGGGCTGGTTCTGCTACTTGAACAGGTGTTTTAGGCTCAATAGTCGTTGATGCCGATGCTTTTGTATTTTGAGATTGAGATGACGTCACCGCATTCGATGATCGCTGAGCCACCTTTTTCTCTTTAGTATTCTTTGCTTTACCCGCCGTAACTTGACGGTTTTCTTTCGGTACAGGAACTGGCGAAAGAGAGGATAAGACATCATAACCTTGGGCTTGTGATTTAACACTCAGTGGTACTTCGACAGGTCGAGGCTTTGGCTTTTGACCTTCATTTTCAGATTGAAGGTAAGTATCAAAGTCATCGATGACATTGTTAAAACGCTCCGCATAGGAAGCTGTTGAAAAACATGTCGAAAAAAGTGCCAGAGAGACACAAAGCCTTAGGTTAAGTCTCATAATCCATTAATTTTCTGCAAAGTTGATTCCGTTGATAGCACTGCGTTGTAACGCACCTTAGCACAAAGAACTTTTGTTTTAGATTCAATAGCCATTTGCAATAGCTCAATGGTATCTGGGCTAGCAGTTGCTTCGATTTGTTTGTATAGCTGATTAATTTCACTCACTTCTTTAAATGATCCTACCAGACGGTTGTAACTTTCTGGTGATAACGTTTTCAGTGAACTGAGTTCTTTAATACAAGTATTTAGTGGCGCAACACCCTGCTGCTCAACAGCATTTGGTGAACGATCTAAAGCATTATTTAAAACGTTCTGAGATTCAGGGTAAGAATCATCAGCCTTACTATTTTGCTGTGAATTATTCGTTGCTGCTGTGGTGGTTTGAGAATCAGCTAATGCCGTCTTTTGCGCATTTGGACCAGTGACACAGCCAGAAAGTAAAGCCGTGCTTACCGCAAGCAAAGACGCGACATAAAATTTATTTTTTAAAAACATATATTTACCTTACCAGTACTTTTCTTCGCTATTATTATGATGTCCTAGAAACCTAGTGTAAGCTAAAAACTCGCTATTTTCTATATAGCCGAATAGAGAAATAGAGACTTCTCATAAATCTTATGCATTTTTATTTTTCGCCAATTTAGTTTTACAACCACAGAATTGTTATTTTAGTACATTAATACTCATATCTCTCTAAATAAGATATCGCATACTTGTGTATATTGATTATTCTTGCACATTAATTAACATCAAAAACACATTTTATTAGTAATAAATCAAATAAGCGTTGCTCGCTCATCCTATCTCTCAGGTTTTTATAAACTTAGTCTAATTAATTAAATTAAAATCATCATATTACAAGCAGGTACATTTACTCAGTCAAAAATTGAAAATACTCACATTTTGAGATATCTCAATGAAATGATAAAGATCACTTCGATAACAAAGATAGGTATTGAGTAAAATAAAATTCTACACTTATTAAAGCAGCCAATGAATAGCAGTTATCTTAAAAAGATATTGAGCTTAAATTAACGCATAACGTGATGTAACGCAGATTTTTATTTTAATACTGGAAAGGTACAACAAATTAATTGTGGGTTTGAATGAGAGAATTAAATAAAAATACCATGATTAATTGAGAAGATTCATGCCCAGTTATTAACTGGGCATGAAAAACAACACTTAAGCTTTGCTAGGACGTAATGCAGGGAATAGGATTACATCACGAATAGTATGGCTATTGGTAAATAGCATGACCATACGGTCAATACCAATACCTAAACCTGCTGTTGGTGGTAAACCGTGCTCTAATGCGGTCACGTAATCTTCGTCGTAGAACATCGCTTCATCATCACCTTCGTCTTTCTGACGAACTTGTTCAGCAAAACGTTCTGCTTGGTCTTCTGCGTCATTTAACTCAGAGAAACCGTTACCGATTTCACGACCACCGATAAAGAATTCGAAACGATCAGTAATGAATGGATTATCATCATTACGGCGCGCTAATGGAGAAACTTCAGCTGGATATTCTGTAATAAAGGTTGGTTGAATTAAGTGGCTTTCAGCAACTTCTTCAAAGATTTCGCACTGAACACGACCTAAACCCCAGCTCTTCTCAATCTTGATACCGATAGACTGCGCGATCGCAACTGCTTTATCCATATCATCCAGGTCAGCAACGTTAGTTTCTGGACGGTATTTGCAAATAGCTTCTTTCATCGTCATTTTGGTAAATGGTTTACCAAAATCAAACTCTTGTTCACCATATTTAACAACGGTATTGCCTAATACTTTCTGCGTTAAAATACGGAACAAGTCTTCAGTCAGCACAATCAGGTCACGGTAATCAGCATACGCCATATACAGTTCCATCATTGTGAATTCTGGGTTATGACGAGGAGATAAACCTTCGTTACGGAAGTTACGGTTGATTTCGAATACGCGTTCAAAACCACCGACAACTAAACGCTTCAGATACAGTTCCGGCGCAATACGCAGATACATATCGATATCTAATGCATTATGGTGAGTCACAAATGGACGTGCAGAAGCACCACCCGGAATAACTTGCATCATCGGAGTTTCTACTTCCATAAATCCATGCTCAACCATGAAGTTACGAACTTCCGCTAAAATTTTAGAACGGATGATGAAAGTGTTACGAGATTCATCGTTAGCAATCAGGTCAAGGTAACGTTGACGATAACGAGTTTCTTGATCTGATAAACCGTGGAATTTATCTGGTAATGGACGCAGAGCTTTAGTCAGCAAACGAACTTCATGACAGTGAACGGTCAATTCGCCAGTTTTAGTTTTAAATAAACGACCTTTAGCGCCTAAAATGTCACCTAAGTCCCATTTTTTGAACTGTTCGTTGTAGATGCCTTCTGGCAGATCATCACGTGAAACGTAGATCTGAATACGGCCACCAACATCTTGTAATGTTGCAAATGACGCTTTACCCATGATACGACGAGTCATCATACGACCCGCAATAGTCACTTCAATGTTCAGGTCTTCCAGCTCTTCTGCTGATTTTTCACCAAATTCAGCGTGAAGCTTATCGGAGACATTTTCACGACGAAAATCATTTGGGAATGGAATACCCTGTTCGCGCAGCGCAACCAGTTTTTCTTTACGGGCTTTGAGTTCGTTATTTAAATCGGGAGCTTGTTCTGCACCCTGTTGCTCTTGAGACATTTTTTCCTCACAGGCCAGCTTTTAAACTAGCTTCAATGAATTTATCCAAATCACCATCCAGCACGGCTTGCGTGTTACGCGTTTCCACACCAGTACGTAAGTCTTTAATGCGTGCATCATCAAGGACGTAAGAACGAATTTGGCTTCCCCAGCCAATGTCCGATTTATTCTCTTCCATCGCTTGCTTATCTGCGTTCTTCTTCTGCATTTCCAGTTCGTATAATTTCGCTTTTAACTGGCGCATAGCTTGATCTTTGTTTTTATGCTGTGAACGGTCGTTCTGGCACTGAGTCACAATGTTGGTCGGTATATGGGTGATACGCACTGCAGACTCTGTTTTGTTAACGTGCTGACCACCGGCACCCGAGGCACGGTATACGTCGATACGTAAATCAGCAGGGTTAATTTCGATATCAATATCATCATCAACTTCAGGATAGATAAACGCTGAACTAAATGAAGTATGACGACGACCGCCGGAGTCAAATGGGCTTTTGCGCACTAAACGGTGAACACCCGTTTCTGTTCTTAACCAGCCATAGGCATAATCACCGATGATTTTAATTGTTGCAGATTTTAAACCCGCCACATCACCATCTGACTCTTCGATAATTTCTGTTTTGAAGCCTTTTGACTCAGCCCAACGCAGATACATACGCATGAGCATACTTGCCCAATCTTGCGCTTCTGTACCACCAGAACCTGCTTGTAAGTCGATATAGCAGTCAGCACTGTCATATTCACCGGAGAACATACGGCGGAATTCAAGCTGCTCTAACTTGCCTTGCAGTGCTTCTAACTCAGCGCCCGCTTCGTTGAACGTTTCTTCATCATCAGCTTCTACCGCCAATTCCAATAAACCTTCTACGTCTTCAATGCCTTGGGTCAGTTGATCAATTGTCTCAACAATCGCCTCAAGGGAAGAGCGTTCTTTGCCAAGTGCTTGAGCGCGTTCTGGTTCATTCCAGACATCCGGCTGCTCAAGTTCTGCATTCACTTCTTCTAAGCGTTCTTTCTTGGCATCATAGTCAAAGATACCCCCTCAGAACCGTTGTCCGTTCAGACAGGTCCTGAATTTTGCTTTTTACTGGGTTTATTTCAAACGTCATTTTCACTATCTTATAGTTGATCAATAAAGATAAATATTTCCATTCACGAACCGTTTAGTATAACGGAATTCCTGTCAGGTTTATAGGGAATCAATCCTCTATTTCTGAACGAACTTTTACCGTGGTTTTAATCGGGCCAAATATGTTCAATCATCAATTGCACATTTTTATTACCGCGAAACTCGTTCACATCTAACTTAAACGCAATTTTCGCTTTTTTGACGCTATTATCTGGCCATCTACGGACATCAATATTGAACATAATGCCATCCAACATCGGTCCTCCATTGACGGGTTCTAACATCAATTTTAGATGTTTCTCGCCCACCAGTTTTTGTTGCAATAACTGGAAGTGCCCATCAAATACAGGTTCAGGAAAAGATTGCCCCCACGGACCACTTTCGCGAAGTAATTCCGCCGTCTCTAATGACAGTTGATTACGCAATAATTCGCCGTCACTCCAAATAACGCCCGATAATTGCTCAGGTTGAATAAGTTCTCCCATCAGCATTTCAAAATGGTATTTGAATGCGTCAAATTTGCTCTCTTCAAGCGACAGACCCGCAGCCATGGCGTGCCCACCAAACTTTTGCATTAAACCCGGTTGCAGCGTATTTAATCGCTCTAATACATCGCGCATATGAACGCCCTGCACTGAACGACCAGAGCCTTTTAATAACCCATCTCCGGCAGGTGCGAACGCAATAACGGGGCGATGGAATTGCTCTTTAATTCGTGAAGCTAAAATCCCAACCACCCCTTGATGCCATTCGGGATGATATAGCGCTAAACCGTTCGGTAACTGATTTTCGCTGTATTCTATTTTGTTAAATAGCACCAATGCTTCTTGCTGCATACCCGCTTCAATTTCACGGCGGGTCTGATTTAAACCATCTAACTCATTGGCTAGTTGGCGTGCATGTGCCATATCATCCGTCAGCAGTAATTCAATGCTAACTGACATATCATCAAGCCGACCCGCAGCGTTAAGTCTTGGTCCCAGCGCAAAGCCAAAATCATTCGCGACCAGACGAGAGGCATCTCGTTTGGATACCTCAATTAACGCTTTGATCCCAGCGCAGCAGCGCCCTGCTCTCACTCGGTTCAACCCTTGATGCACCAGAATGCGGTTGTTCGTATCCAATGGCACCACGTCTGCTACAGTACCCAGTGCGACTAAATCAAGGTATTCCGCTAAATTAGGCTCGCTGATCCCTTGCTTTTCAAACCACTGCTGCTGACGTAAATGAGCTCTTAACGCTGACATTAAATAAAACGTTACCCCAACACCCGCCAGTGATTTCGAGGCAAATTGGCAATCATTAAGATTCGGGTTGATGATAGCATCCGCTGTCGGTAGCGTTTCTCCCGGTAAATGGTGGTCAGTAATAACCACTTTCATCCCATACTCGTGAGCAGTCACCACACCATCATGAGAAGAAATACCGTTATCTACCGTAATAATCAGGTCCGTTCCCTGCTTATAGGCTTCATCCACCACTAATGGCGTTAAACCATAGCCGTTTTCAAAACGGTTCGGGACGATATAGTTTAAATTCCTATACCCCATCGCTTTAAGCGCACGGATAGCTAATGCTGTGCTCGTTGCACCATCAGCATCAAAATCCCCAACGATAGTGATTTTTTGGTGCTCCACCAGCGCCAAATAGAGCAGCGTTAGTGCATTTTCAACCCCTGATAGCGAACGGTAATCAAGCAAATTAGACGCTTTACGCTCCAATTGAGCGAGAGAAGTTATCCCTCTAGAGGCATAAATGCGCTGCAAAAGTTCAGGAACATTAGGTAATGCCGCGGCATTACCTGTTAATTCTCGTTGACGTAAAAAAGTTTCGACATTCACAATGATGATTATTTCTGCTCAAGTATTTGGAGTAATTCGTCAGGTTTTAAAAAGCCAGGGAGCACTTGTCCGCTTGGTAAAATAATGGCTGGCGTTCCCGTAACCTTAAATAATTGACCTAATTTCAAATGATTACCTAAATCAATTTTGCAGTCATCAATCATGGCAACTTCGTCACCTTTGAACGCTTTAGTCAACGCATCTTTTGGTAACGCATTACACCAGATTGATGCCATCTGTTTTGCTGTGTCGCTCTTCATTCCTTGACGTGGGAACGCTAAATAGCGCACTGTTACCCCTTTGCTGTTTAACTCACCCACTGTTTCATGTAATTTCTTACAGTAACCACAGCTAATATCAGTAAAGACCGTTATCGCATATTTTTCATTGGGTGCTTTGAAGATGATCATCTCGTTTTTCAACGCTTCCATCTTCTTCAGTAAAGGTTGGTTACTGATGTTCACCGGTACTTTTCCGCTGAGATCATAAATTGGACCTTGTAACAGGTATTTACCATCGTCCGTCACATAAATTACGCCGTTATCCGTTTCCACCGTATTTAATCCCACAATTGGGGAAGGCTTAATGGATTCCACTTGCATATTATAATGTGCCAGTTTTTCGATAATCAGTTTTTCTTCCGTTGCGCCATAAACCGATGCCGTAAATGACGCGATGCAGGCGGCTAAAACAAGTAATTTGCGTTTCATATTTATCCTTTCACCCATCACCCTCTCGGATGATGCTGCTCATGTAAAGCACGTAGCCGCTCAGTGGCGACATGTGTGTAAATTTGGGTTGTGGATAGGTCACTGTGACCTAACAACATTTGTACAACGCGCAAGTCCGCGCCGTGATTCAATAAATGGGTTGCAAAAGCATGCCTTAATACGTGAGGAGATAACGCATCCCCATCAATATTCGCAAGAACGGCATAATATTTTATTCGGTGCCAAAATGTCTGGCGGGTCATCTTTGTACCACGTTTGCTTGGAAATAAAACATCGCTAGTTTTCCCATTCAGTAAATCTGGGCGCCCCTGCGCTATATATTTTTCCAGCCAGTAAATCGCCTCTTCTCCCAGAGGGATCAAACGCTCTTTATCACCTTTACCAACGACTCGAACAACGCCTTGACGCAAGCTGATATCCGAAAATGTCAGCCCCGTCAGCTCAGAGACTCGCAAGCCACAGGCATACAATACTTCCAACATGGCTTTGTCTCGTAACTCGAGCGAGTCTTCAGTCGCAGGTGCATTCAGCAAATCTTCAACTTGTTGTTCACTAAGATCTTTGGGTAATCGCTGCGGAATTTTGGGTGCTGCGATCACCGCGGAAGGATCATCCGCTCTTATCTTTTCGCGGTAAAAATATTGAAATAACCGGCGAATCGAACTTAATAAACGCGCAGAACTTGCGGCTTTGTATCCGCCATCAATACGTTCTGCGAGAAAAGATTGTAAATCAATCGACTGAACACTTTCCAAATGCAATTGCTGTGCATCCAACCATCTATCTAATGATTGGAGGTCATTACGATAAGATGCCAAGGTGTTTTCAGCAAGATCTTGCTCCAACCAAATTGTATCAAGAAACTGTTCAATTAACGGATTTAGTTGTTTACTTTCCACGCCAGATCCTATGCCTCTTTATGATTACAGTGCAATCTATTATGCCTGATTGTAGCACCATCTGTTACAATACGTCCCTCGTGATAAAAACCAGCGCTGGATATAGTAATAATATATATGAAAATAGGTCTTTTTTACGGTTCAAGTACCTGCTACACCGAAATGGTCGCAGAAAAAATACGTGACATTCTTGGTGATGATTTCATTACCCTCCATAACGTCAACGATACACCGCCAGAATTAATGGAACAGTACGACGTTCTTATTTTGGGGATCCCTACGTGGGATTTCGGTGAAATTCAGGAAGATTGGCTAGAAATTTGGGAAGCGCTTCCCAAACTTAACCTTGCGGATAAAATGGTCGCAATGTATGGCATGGGTGACCAAGTTGACTATAGTGAATGGTTTTTAGATGCACTCGGTATGCTATATCATCAGCTTAAACCGACTGGCGCACAATTTATTGGCTTTTGGCCGACTGAAGGTTATGAGTTTGAAAGCCCGAAACCGCTCACGGAAGATGGTGAGATGTTTGTGGGTCTTGCATTAGATGATGTGAACCAGTTTGAACAAACCGATGAGCGAGTCGCACAATGGTGTGAGCAGATCCTACAAGAAATTGAAGCTGCTCTTTAAGCGCCAAAGACAACTAACTGCAATATCAAATATCAGGGTATTGCAGTAGTAATTGATTGAGATTACGCCAATTCTCTTCGGAAACAGAATCCTTTGCAATCCACAAGCGAAGCTTCTGGGGCTTACCTTGCAGTGCATTAAGCGTTAATAAAATACCAAAGCGGCTACACCATGGCGCTTTGATAATTTCCCACTCATTCTTTTTCCATTGAAGCTTATTGCCATTCACCAATACAGCCACACCTTTGACTTTACTGATATTTTTTTGGCTTTTTGCCCAACTAGCTACCAATACGACTAATAATGGTAGCCAAATCATTGAATTACCTGGAGCCCATGGCGCAACAAGCAAAATAATGCCCGTTACCCCATGAAGACAGGTGGAAAAAAGCTGAGTTTTCCATGAAATGGAAAGATTAGATTTCCACAGGACCACGATTTTTATTTCTTTCTTGAATGAGTTTAATCATAGAGAACAGTTCTTCGTCCTCCGGACGCCCGTGATTCATCAGCCAATTGAACAAATCCGGATCTGGACACTCGAGCAGGCGCACAAAAACGCGCTTATCGTGGTCTGTTAGCTCGTCATATTCATATTCATAAAATGGCATGATAGAAATATCAAGCTCACGCATGCCTCTCCTGCACGCCCAATGAATTCGCGCCTTGTTATTGATATCGATTTGACTTTGCCCGCTAGGCATTCCATTATCCATTTCACTACGACCTTTTGTTGCAGTTGACTGATAAGATTGATTATTTTAAATACTCTATCAGATAATCTGTCAATAAAACATGTCACACTCTACATAGTTCACATTTTAGGTTGTAAAATACCGTTTTTCTACAAACTATTTACCCTCTTATGCTGAATAATAGGTTAATGGCACTTTAGTTCGGTTTGAGGCTTGCAATGTGACCTAGCTATTTTACCATTAAGCACCATTATCAAATAAAGAACAACAGGTGAAATCATGACTTCCCATGTAGACAACGCACAACAGTTTCCCCTTGATTCTCAGTCTTTACCCCTTGTTTTGATTTCACTGGAAAACTGGGAACTTATCCACCTACACGGCGCTGATGCAGAAAAATATCTGCAAGGACAAGTCACCGCCGATATCAGCACACTTGAGCACGCACATACACTAACCGCACATTGCGATCCAAAAGGAAAAATGTGGAGTGACCTACGTTTATTCCAGCACTTAGCCGGTTATTCTTATATTGAAAGACGCAGTGTTGCTGATGCCCAACTCGCAGAGTTAAAAAAATACGCTGTTTTCTCTAAAGTCACTTTTGAAAAGAAACCAGAACTGAAATTACTGGGTGTGGCAGGTCAAGGCGCACGAGAAGCGCTTTCATCCGTGTTCGCCACACTACCCGATACCCAAAACCAAGTCATCGCAGAAGGCAACAGTACCCTTCTACATTTTGACCTTCCCGCAGAGCGATTTTTAATTATTACAGACGAAGCGACTGCGCAAAACATCACCGAGACCTTAAATGCGACATTGGTTTCTGACCAACAATGGTTAGCATTAGAAATTGCGGCGGGCTTTGCCGTTATCGACCAAGAAAATAGTGCCCAACATCTGCCACAAGCTGCAAATTTACAAGCCATCCCTCACGGAATTAGCTTTAAAAAAGGCTGCTATACCGGCCAAGAAATGGTTGCACGCGCCAAGTTCCGTGGTGCCAATAAACGCGCGATGTACTGGCTAACGGGCACTGGCTCCTCACTTCCAACTATTGGTGATGGTGTTGAGTGGCAACTCGGTGAAAACTGGCGCCGTACCGGAACAGTACTAGCCGCCGTGCGTTTAGGGAATGGAGAGCTTAGCATCCAAATCATCATGAACAACGATATGGAAGCGGATAGCGTGTTTCGCGTTATGGGTGACGAGCAAAGTCGCCTGACCATTGCACCACTGCCTTATTCATTAGAAGAAGATAAATAATTGGGGTTTTTATGTCATCTGCAATAAGTAATAAGCCACTCGACGTTTTGAATTTTGGGGCTTTTACTGAAGTCGTCCAATTTTTGATGGAGCTCGATAAACTGAAAAGCGTTTATCGCAAGAATAAATTATTAAACCGTGAAAGACACGAAAACACCGCCGAACATAGCTGGCAGTTTGCTGTTGCTGCTATGGCTTTTGCCCCTTATGTGCCGGGCGTTAACCTTGAACGCGCCATTAAACTTGCGCTCGTTCATGATATCGTCGAAATTGATGCAGGTGACGTTTTGGTATTTGATAATGCCGCTCGTGAAGCCATTCATGATGAAGAAGTCAAAGCAGCTAACCGCCTGTTTAATCTACTGCCAAGCCCGCAAAATGCTGAATTCTTAGCATTATGGAATGAATATGATGCCGTCGAGACATTGGAATCGAAATATGCCAATGCCATTGATAGAGCCATGCCGATGTTATTGAACTTGCATAATCAGGGCCAAAGCTGGGTTGAAAACCATATTCGTTATGAGCAGGTCGTCAGTAAATGTGACTATATTCAGGAGATCCTCCCTGAATTTTGGTTGCAGCTTAAACAGCAATTAGAGCAAGCCCACCAAAAAGGCTGGCTGCTGTAGTTAAAAAAATAAAACAAAAAACGCCAGATCAATATCTGGCGTTTTTATATTAAAAAGCTAAAAAATTAATTACATATACTCATCGATAGGCACACAAGAGCAATGTAAATGACGGTCACCATAAACATCATCAAGGCGTTTTACCGCTGGCCAGTACTTGTTCACTCGTGTTGCGTGAGATGGGAATACCGCCAATTCACGGCTATAACCATGTGTCCACTCTTCCGCCAACTCAGTTTGAACGTGTGGCGCATTGACTAACGGGTTATCTTCCAGCGTCCATTTACCTTGAACCACTTGATCAATCTCATCGCGGATAGCCAGCATTGCATCGATAAAGCGATCGATTTCCACAATACTTTCTGACTCAGTAGGTTCGATCATCAACGTACCTGCCACTGGGAATGACATGGTTGGCGCATGGAAACCATAGTCAATCAAGCGCTTAGCAATATCCAGCTCACTAATGCCCGTATCTTTCTTGATTGGGCGCAGATCCACGATACATTCATGAGCCACATACCCTTCTTGTCCGGTATAGAGGATCTCATAGCGACTCGCTAAACGCTTCGCAATATAGTTCGCGTTTAAGATTGCCACTTGGCTGGCTTTTCTCAGCCCATGGGAGCCCATCATGCGGATATACATCCAGCTAATTGGCAGAATAGAAGCGCTACCAAATGGTGCAGCAGAAACCGCACCTTGTTCGGTCAGCATTTCTTGAGTGACGACAGAGTGCCCAGGAACAAACGGCGCTAAATGTTTTTTCACACCGATAGGTCCCATACCAGGGCCACCACCGCCATGAGGAATACAGAAGGTTTTATGTAAGTTCAAGTGAGACACATCCGCGCCGATAAAGCCCGGTGTTGTCAGCCCCACTTGAGCGTTCATATTCGCACCATCTAAGTAAACTTGCCCGCCATATTGGTGGATAATTTCACACACTTCGCGAATGCTCTCTTCATACACACCATGAGTTGACGGGTAAGTCACCATCACGCATGAGAGCGCTGCACTGTGCTCCTGCGCTTTTTCTCGCAGGTCAGCAAGGTCAATGTTACCTTCATCATCACAACGTACCACCACCACTTCCATACCCGCCATATGAGCAGAGGCTGGGTTGGTTCCGTGAGCAGAGGCTGGGATCAAACAGATATTACGTGCGCCTTCATTGCGGCTTTCATGGTAACGACGGATAGCTAACAGACCCGCATATTCCCCTTGAGCCCCTGAGTTAGGTTGCATACAGACGGCATCATATCCTGTCAATTGCACTAGCCAGTGAGAAAGTTGCTCAATCATTTGGTGATAGCCTTGTGCCTGCTCCGGTGGGCAGAACGGATGTAATTCACCAAATTCAGGCCACGTAATTGGCAGCATTTCAGCAGCGGCGTTAAGTTTCATGGTGCAAGAACCTAATGGGATCATCGCTTGGTTCAACGCTAAATCCTTGCGCTCTAAGCTGTGCATGTAGCGCATCATTTCCGTTTCGCTATGATAACGATGGAAATTTGGATGGGATAAAATCACGTCATCACGCAACATGGCTGCAGGAATTGCACTTTCACTTTCCGAAACTTGCTTATCTAATTTTTCGAAATCCAGTTTTTGGTCAGTACCCGTGATCACAAAGAACAGTTCGTTGAGATCTTGGCGAGTGGTAATTTCACTGAACGTAACGCCCACTGCACCGTGAATATCTGTGCGTAAGTTTATTTTTGCTTTTTCAGCGCGCGCTAAGACAGCCGCTTTGTCTGCCACTTCGAGTGTCAGAGTATCGAACCACGTTTTATGGCGCAGAGCGATGCCTGACTCTGTCAGCGCTTTCGCAAAAATTGAGCTAAAGCGATGAATGCGCTGAGCAATCATTTTCAAGCCTTCAGGCCCATGATACACCGCATACATCGCGGCAATATTGGCCAGTAAAACTTGGGAAGTACAAATGTTGGAGTTCGCTTTTTCACGGCGGATATGCTGTTCACGAGTTTGCATCGCCATACGTAGCGCAGTATGACCTGCAGCATCACGAGAGACCCCGATAATCCGCCCCGGCATTGCACGTTTGAATTCATCTTTACACGCAAAGAATGCAGCATGAGGACCACCGTAACCCATTGGTACACCAAAACGCTGCGCTGAGCCGAAAACAATGTCAGCCCCTTGTTTTGCAGGTGCTGTCAATAACACTAATGCCATCATATCGGCAGCCACACAGCTGACAATATTCTTCGCTTTTAGTTTGGTAAATAACTCGCTGTAATCATGAATATTCCCTGTGGTGCCAACTTGTTGCAGTAATGCACCAAACACACCTTCGTGCTCCAGCACTTTTTCCGCACTGTCGACAATCACTTCAAAGCCAAATGTGCCTGCACGAGTCCGCACAACATCAAGGGTTTGAGGATGGACGTCATCCGCAACGAAAAAGCGTTCTGCATTTTTCAATTTACTGATGCGTTTTGCCATCGCCATGGCTTCTGCTGCCGCTGTCGCTTCATCCAGCAAAGAAGCTGATGCTAAATCTAAGCCCGTTAAATCAATCGTTAATTGCTGGAAATTCAGCAGTGACTCAAGACGACCTTGGGAAACTTCGGGCTGATAAGGGGTATAAGCCGTATACCAGCCTGGGTTTTCGAGCAAATTACGTAAGATAACAGGAGGAAGGATCACTGGGGCATAGCCCATGCCGATATAACTTTTATAACGTTTATTTAGGGAAGCAATCCCTTTTAATTCTGCGAGCGCTTCTTGCTCGGTTGCACCACCGCCGACTCTTGGTGGCTCAGGCAGTAAAATGGCTTTCGGGACAATTTTGTCCATTAAATTATCGAGGGAAGTCGCGCCAACAGTACCTAACATGGTTTTTATTTGTTGTTCTGATGACCCTATATGGCGCGAGATAAATTCTGAACGGTTTTCTAGTTGACTCAGTGACATCGACATATCTGTGTTCCCATCCTTTTTGCTATGCGTAGCGTAGGTTATTAGACTCTAGCGATGATAAAACCTATTGATAAACTGCGAGATAAGTAGACTAGTTCAAACTAACCTTGGTTAAAAAATATTCATTATTTTCTTGATATTTCGCACTGTAGCCAGCGATTACGCTACAGTGCGAAACATGATGCAGTAGATTACTCTTCCGCAGCGATCATGCTCAGATAACCTTGAGCGTCGATAAGGTCAGCTAACTGAGAGTCATCGCTCATCTTAATACGGAAAATCCAGCCTTCTTGATATGGCGATTCGTTCACCAGTTCTGGAGAGTCGCTGAGCGCACTGTTAACTGCAATAATTTCACCACTAATCGGTGCATAAATATCGGATGCTGCTTTCACAGATTCAACGACAGCACAGTCGTCCCCTGCGCTCACTACATCACCCACATCGGGTAAATCAACAAACACCATGTCGCCTAAAGTTTCTTGCGCATGTTCAGTAATACCCACAGTGAACTCACCATTTCCTTCATCACGCAGCCATTCGTGTTCGCGGGTATATCTTAATTCTTTAGGTGCATTGCTCATTTCTAGCCTCTCTTGTGATTCTGACCATATGTTCTTGAGAAAAAGTTTTTGAGAAAACGTTTTAAAATCAATTTGTATTAGAAAATATCTAATTACACTAATGCTTTACCTTCACGGACAAATCCTGGTTTTACCACTTCAACCGGCATTTCCCGCTGACGAATTTCAACGATGGCGTGATTTTTAATGTCACTCGGTACACGCGCTAGCGCGATACTGAAACCTAACGTTGGAGAGAATGAACCACTAGTGATCACTCCCTCATGCAATTTACCTGATTCATCTGTAAAGCGCACAACCTGTTCAGCACGTAAAATGCCTTTTTCGCGCATCACGATACCCACTAGCTTATCGGTACCTTTAGCTCGCTGTTTTTCCAGCGCTTCACGGCCGATAAAGTTTCTGTCTTGCGGTTCCCAAGCAATTGTCCACCCCATATTGGCCGCTAATGGAGAAATAGACTCATCCATATCTTGCCCATAGAGATTCATACCCGCTTCAAGACGTAGAGTATCACGAGCGCCTAAACCTGCTGGATGAACGCCTGCCTTCAGTAATTTATGCCAGAAATCCACGATATGCTGTTTCGGCATCGCAATTTCATACCCTTTTTCACCGGTATAGCCCGTAGTCGCAATAAACAGATCACCAGTTTGAACACCATAAAAAGGCTTCATATCTTTAATGGCAGCACGTTGTTCTTCGGTCAGCAACGTGTGAACTTTTTCTTGAGATTTCGGACCTTGAACGGCAACTAACGCCAAATCATCACGTACAGTAATCGCGACCGCATAATCTTTCGCGTGCTGCTCAATCCATGCAATGTCTTTGTCTCGCGTCGCAGAGTTAACCACAAGGCGGTAGAAGTCATCTTCAAGGTAATAAACAATCAGGTCATCAATCACACCACCTGATGCATTCAGCATACCGGTATACAGTGCGCGACCTTTGATGGTGAGCTTAGCAATATCATTGGCGAGAAGATAACGAAGAAAATCACGGCAACCTTCGCCATGTAGGTCAACAATCGTCATGTGGGAAACATCAAACATTCCTGCATCGGTTCGAACAATATTATGTTCGTTGATTTGCGAACCATAGTGCAGTGGCATCATCCAGCCATGAAAATCCACCATTTTTGCGCCGCAGGCTATATGCTCATCATATAGAGTCGTTTGCTTTACCATGAATACCCTCTTTACATTACTGTGTCTGATGGGGTGATTGCGTAATGAACGGCATAAATTTTTTTCTGTGAATCCCGTTTCATCAAAACGCAAATCATCGGATTTGATTCAAAACTGCTAACATTCGAAATTGGATGCTATAAATAAAAATAGGGTGATGTACTCTCTGTATTACTGATTGCGCCCTCACATTACCAGTGGTTTTTGTTAAATAATTGAGAGCGATCACTCAATCCCTTCATATTTGGCTTATTAGTGCGCAAAATATCATCGTAATTGAGACTTAACCCAAAAATGTGGATAAATTAGGAAAAACACATAAATTAGAAAAACTAATCCGAAATGACGGGTAAATTAGTTTTTCTCAGTTATTGATAGGCAAGACGGGATGCGAACAAGATGGAATGATAAATAAAAAACCTGAGTATTTAGAATTAAACACTCAGGTTATTAGGAAGAGAGAATTTAGGCGGAATTAAGCGTTATTAGTCGGTAGTTGCTTTAGCCATTTCGGCATATCCGATAAGCCCATCGCGTGGTTCAGTAATTGAGGTTTAACACCCGGTAAACTGTCCGCTAAAACAAGACCAATATCTCGCAACAATTTCTTCGCAGGGTTGTTGCCATCAAACAGTTCACGGAAACCTTGCATTCCCGCTAACATCACCGCTGCGCTGTGCTTGCGGCTACGTTCATAATCACGTAAATAGAAATATTGACCAAAATCTTTGCCTTCACGATGTAGCCTTCTGATTTCACCAATCAGCATAGCGACGTCCATAAAACCAAGATTCACCCCTTGGCCCGCCAAAGGATGAATGGTGTGAGCCGCATCCCCGAGTAGCGCTAAACGCTGCGCCGCAAACTGACGCGCATAACGTCCGGTTAATGGGATAGTTAAACGGTCGCTTTCTAATTGGCAAAAACCTAAATTAACATCAAATGCGACGGTCAATTCTTTCTCAAATTCTAACTTATCTAAATCTTGACGACGCGCAGCGGCTAAGTTTGGCTGAGACCAAACAATCGAACATAAGTGCGGGTCGCTTAGCGGTAAGAACGCGAGGATGCCTTCCCCATTAAAAGCTTGGCGAGCAATACCTTCATGGGAACGTTCGGTTCGAATGGTTGCTACCAGTGCGGTATGTTCATAATCCCAGAAAGTGAGCGGAATATCTGCATGACTACGCAGCCATGAATTTGCGCCATCAGCCCCGACTATCAAGCGAGCCGTCAGCATATTTTCATCATCTAACGTGATGAAAACGTCATTTTCTCCCCATACCACCTTCTTGATGGTTGCAGGGGCCAGTAAAGTTACATCACGCAATTGACTGGCTTTTTGCCATAAGGCATCGCGCACCACATTGTTTTCAACGATATGCCCTAAATGGGAGAGATTTTGGTCTTTAGCAGAAAAAGCAATACGACCGAAACTGTGGTTATCCCACACTTCCATCCCGCTATAGGCGGCAGCACGCATCCCTTTGATTGCTGACCATACATCTAAATGAGTCAATAATTTTTCACTGGCGGCATTGATTGCCGACACGCGTAGCGCATGGGGATCGTTAGCAGAGAATGGCGTTTTAGGTGGATGGTTTTCAACGACCGCCACACGTAAACCACTGCCTTCGAGTCCACATGCCAGTGCGAGTCCAACCATACCACCACCGGCGATAACCACATCAAACGATTGCATATTTTTATTCCTCTTAGTTTTGTGGTTATTTATGTGCGACCCAGCCAAGGGTTTGGCGGGCTAAAACATCACGAACAGGCGGCAACATCTCCATCGCCATCAGACCTAAATTACGCCCCACAATTAATGGGAAGCAACGATTAGCAAATAAGCGCACCAGACCATCGGTCATGGTGACTGTTTTTTCTCGATCGGCTAATCGGGTTTGTTGGTACTGACTTAGCAATGAATAACTGCCAATATCTTGCTGATTATCATGAGCATTGACGACTAACTCAGCTAATTGCATGACATCACGGATCCCAAGGTTGAAACCTTGCCCTGCAATTGGGTGTAATGTTTGCGCTGCATTTCCCACCAGCGCAACACGGTGACTGACAGGATTCACCGCTTTTCTTAACACTAATGGGTAACAATTACGTTTACCAGCTTGGGTTATTTCCCCTAAACGCCAGCCAAATGCTTGCTGTAATTTGCGAATAAAGGTTTCATCATCCCACGCATTAATATCGTCAGCATGTTCTTGGTGATGACACCAAACTAACGAGCTACGCCCTTCGGACATAGGTAATAATGCCAAAGGACCAAATTCAGTAAAGCGTTCGAAGGCACGCCCTGCGGGGTCAATCGATGTTTTCACATTAGCAATAATTGCCACTTGTCCATAATCATCTTGCTGCCATTGCATATTGCAAGCTTGACCAATCGCAGAACGGCTACCATCCGCCGCCACTAATAAACTGCCCGTGATTTGCTCACCGCTGTCTAACGTGACAGTCACGTTGTCCACTGTACGCTCAACATGCTCCACTTTAGCGGGACAATAAAGTGTAACGCCGGGTGCTTTACGTAACAGTGAAAATAAACGAGCGCCTGCTTCATGCAATTCGATCACATTACCCAATTCAGTGATTTGGTGATCTTCAGCATGAATATTAACGAACCCTGCATGCCCTCTATCAGACACATGAACGTGATTAATGGGGGTAACGCAATCAGCAAATGCAGACCAAACACCTATCGACGATAGGTACTGGCAAGTGCCGTGCGCTAACGCAATCGCTCGTGCATCAAAGCCCGGATGCTGATTATCCGGTTGAGATGCTTCGATTAGTGATACCGAAACACGTCCTTGACTGAGTGATGAAATTGCCAGTGCCAATGTCGCGCCAGCCATTCCTCCCCCAACAATAATCACATTCATAGGTTGTTAATTACCTTCTATTATTACTTTTTACTGCTTAACCTAAGCGTTTTTTAGCCGCCGCCATTAACGCTTCAATTTCATCAGGATCTTTAACGACCATCGCCGTTAAGTTTTCATTCCCATCTTCAGTGATAAGAATGTCGTCTTCGATACGTACGCCGATACCACGATATTGAGGCGGTACGTCAGCATCTGGCGCAATATATAATCCTGGTTCAATGGTTAGCACCATGCCCGGCTCTAAAATGCGGTCTCTTTCTACACCGTAAAAACCGACATCATGAACATCTAAGCCCAGCCAATGGCTTAAACCATGCATAAAAAATGGATGATACGCTTTGTTTTCGATCAATTGTTCGACGTCACCCTGCAAAATGCCTAATTTCACTAAGCCTTCTGTTTTAATGCGAACAATTTGACGAGTCACTTCGTGGATACTGGTGCCTGGGCGGTAAAGTTCTAATGCGGTGTTAATAGATTGAAGAACGATATCGTAAATTTCACGCTGTTCTTTGGTGAATTTTCCATTCACAGGGAAAGTTCGGGTGATATCCCCTGCGTAACCTTCTAACTCTGCACCGGCATCAATCAGGACTAAGTCCCCATCTTTCATCGCACATTCATTTTCTGTGTAGTGCAAAATGCAGGCGTTTTCGCCACTACCGACGATGGTGTTATAAGATGGGAAACGCGCACCATGGCGAGTAAATTCATACTCAATCTCACCACAGAGTTGGTATTCATACATATTCGGGCGGCAAGTTTCCATTGCACGAATATGGGCTAATGCTGAAATTTCACCCGCTTTGCGCATGACGGCCATTTCTGCATCCGACTTAAATAGGCGCATTTCGTGCACCATTGGACGCCAGTCAATGAGCGTGCGAGGGGCTTTTAAGTTGCGACGGCTTCCTCGACGCAGAACATCCAATGCACCGAAAACCAGTTTATCCGCGTAATCAAACTCACCTTGGGCGTGATAAACCACATCGAGACCATTGAGTAATTGATAAAGCTGGTCAACGATTTCATCGAATGGCAGCGCTTTATCAATACCTAATTTTTCTGGTGCAGCATCTTGTCCTAAGCGACGCCCAAACCAAATTTCTGCGGTGAGATCGCGAACACGGTTGAATAGCACGGTGTGGCTATGTTTCTCGTCACTTTTTATTAAAACTAAAACCGCTTCTGGCTCACTAAATCCAGTCAGATATAGAAAATCACTGTGCTGGCGATACGGATATTCGCAATCCGCATTACGTTGTGCTTCAGGTGCTGATAAAATAATAGCAGCACTTGCTGGCGCCATTTGAGCCAATAATGCATTACGACGAGAAATAAATTCCTGCTTATTCATACCGTTATTGCCTTATTATTTGGGTTTTAGGTTGGTTGCTTGTTTGATAATTAGCTAAAAATCAAACGGCAATCAGTTCAAATTAGGTAAATCCGTTCCTTAACCGTAGGTGACTGGCAATGCAGAAAGCCTACAGTTAGTGGGTCGCTACCTAATATTATAGATTAGTGAAGAACGGGCTTGATATTCTCAACAGCGGTTGGGCCTTTTTTCGGCTCAGCCAATGCGATATAACACAGTTGAACGGCAACTCTCACATATTCAACAACTTCTTCTAATGCTTGCTCTAACTCTTCTTGGTCTTCTTCTTCATCATAACCAAGCATACCGATGTTACGTAGATCAGTAATTACTTCACTAATCTCTTTTTTATCAGTCAGTTTAGGTTGAGCAACGCCAATGCCAAGTAAGAAGTGGTTAACCCAGCCAGCTAGTGCGTCCGCATGGTCAAACACAGAAGCGTCTTCATCTGGAAATAGCATATTGAATGCAAATTCGGTGTCATCTAATGCTTCAAATGTGAGGTCATACAGTTCACGCAGCGGTTGTGAAACGGTTTGCGGAAACGCAAGTCCGTCATTTGCTAGATCATGAACAAGGGTTTGCCAACCGAGGTCACGGCTTCCTCCACAAATCAGTCCGGTTATTAAACCATGGATCTCGGCGGCAGTCAGTGCGATTGAGTGCTGTTGGAGTAAGTTGTCCAACGATTCATAGTTAGGTAAAGATTTTTGTATAGACATCTGAATTCGTCATGTTAGCTTGGGATTCGTGATATGCTACCACCAAGGATAGCCGCTAGACCAGTCTGCTTTTTTTGTCTGAGTTATTATTAGCTTATTTTTATTCTAAACTAGTAATATATCGCCAATGCCTATCTAAGCATAAGCTATGCAAAAATTAACAACATTTACGCCAAATGTCCTACTTTTATTGGCGAAAAAGATTTTAGTATGGAGGTATCATGTCCGCACAACCCGTTGATATTCAGATTTTTGGGCGCTCTATGCGCGTTAATTGCCCAATAGAACAAAAAGAAGCGCTCTTAGAGTCAGCTAAAGAATTAGAAGAACGCTTAAAAACGTTAAAAGACCGAAGCGGTGTTACTAACACTGAACAACTTATTTTCATTGTCGCATTGAACGTCTGTCACGAATTAGCACAAGAAAAGACAAAAACGCGCGATTATGCTTATAATATGGAAGAGAAAATAAAAGTATTGCAGCAGACGATTGAACAAGCGTTGCACGATCAGGTGAAAATCACTGAGAGGCAGGTATTGCCCCTAGAGTAAATATGCTTATTAATCAATCACTAGTAAAAAAATAAAACGAAAAATTAGGTTGCATTTACACTCTAATTTCGTACAATGAAATCACTGAGTAACGAAAGTTCTCAAAACAAATTTCTCTGAGATGCGCGTCAGTGGGTAAGTCCCCTGAGCCGATATTTCATACCAAACAGAATGTGGTTATTGCGCTGGTGAGCATGCCTGATTCGCTCAGGAAGCCTAAAGGTTGCTAAACTGCGTTCACCTTGAACCAAGGGTTCAAGGGTTACAGCCTACAACGGCATCTTGGAGACCTCCCTTCTATTTAGTCTTTTCTATATTCTTTGCACAAAATCTCAAACCCACACTAAAAATTACGTATTCCTTGCGATATACTATTTTGTAAATTTTTCCACGAGTTATCAACTTGATATTAGGAATATGATTTATGGAAATGGTTATGTCAGATACGTTATCTTCACTACGTCAGCAAATCCGTAAATCTATTCGAGCTACCCGGCGGGAACTGACGCCTGAAGTCCAAGATGATGCGGCACAACGCATTATCGCCCACACACTTAATCACCCAAAAGTCACACAGGCTAAAACTATCGCCCTATTTCTTTCGTTCGATGGTGAAATTAATACATGCCCATTAATCCAAGCCCTTTGGGATCACGGTAAACAAGTTTATCTTCCCGTTATTCACCCTTTTAATCCTCACCACCTATTATTTTTGCACTACACGCCGAAGACTATCTTAGTAAAAAATAAATTTAATATTGAAGAGCCACAATTGAATGTATTAGATGTATTACCTATCGAGCGACTGGATATTATGATGATCCCGCTGGTGGCTTTTGATAGCCAAGGGCAACGATTAGGAATGGGAGGCGGATTTTATGATAGAACATTGGCAAATTGGAAACAAACTGGCTTTTATCCTATTGGACTCGCCCATGATTGTCAGTTAGTTGAAGATTTACCTGTCGCGCACTGGGATATTCCGTTACCAGAAATTATTACCCCGAAAAAAATATGGCGCTGGTAAATACCAACGCCACTGTGCTTTTAATGAAATGTTTTTAATGCATCGACTGATTAGAACAACAGACGAGCGCGGATGGTGCCTGGTAGAGATTTTAATTTCAGTAATACTTCATCCGCTTGGCTTGGTGACTGCGTCAATACATCAATAACCACATAGCCCACATTCCCTGAGGTTCTCAAGTATTGCCCAACTACGTTAATGTTATTTTCAGTAAACACTTGGTTGATACTGTTCATGATACCAGGGCGGTTTTCATGAATATGCAGTAGACGGTTAGTATCATCCATATGCACTGGCAGCGAAACTTCAGGGAAGTTAACCGCAGATAATGTTGAACCGTTATCTGAGTATTTTGCCAGTTTGCTTGCCACTTCTAAACCGATATTTTCTTGCGCTTCTTCCGTTGAACCACCGATATGTGGAGTCAGGATAACGTTATCGAATTTAATCAACTCAGAAATGAATGGGTCATTAGGATCGTTGTTTGCTGCTGGTTCCGTTGGGAATACGTCAACTGCTGCACCTGATAATTTCTTGCTTTCTAACGCTGAACTTAATGCAGGAATATCAACAACAGTACCGCGTGATGCGTTAATGAAAATCGCACCTTGCTTCATTTGCTCAAACTGCGCTTCGCCAAACATGTTTTTCGTGCTGGCCGTTTCAGGTACATGTAAGCTCACCACATCACTCATTTTTAATAATTCTGGTAATGAACGAACTTGAGTAGCGTTACCTAATGGCAATTTGTTTTCGATATCATAGAAGTAAACATCCATACCGATACCTTCAGCTAAGATCCCTAACTGTGTACCGATATGACCATAACCGACAATACCTAAGCGCTTGCCACGAGCTTCAAAGCAGCCTTTCGCTTGTTTTTCCCAGATCCCGCGGTGAGCTTGCATATTCGCTTCAGGAATACGACGTAACAGAAGTAATAACTGACCTAATACCATTTCCGCCACGGAACGGGTGTTGGAAAATGGTGCATTAAAGACAGGAATACCGCGCTTCGCTGCAGCATCGAGATCAACTTGGTTGGTTCCAATACAGAAACATCCCACAGCCACCAGTTTTTCTGCTGCGGCAAAGATCTCTTCCGTCAAATGAGTACGGGAGCGGATCCCCACAAAACGTGCATCTTTAATCGCTTCTTTTAA
Organism: Providencia sp. JUb39; assembly: GCF_012272845.1. Classification (NCBI taxonomy): domain Bacteria; kingdom Pseudomonadati; phylum Pseudomonadota; class Gammaproteobacteria; order Enterobacterales; family Morganellaceae; genus Providencia; species Providencia sp. JUb39. Next base: position 2,971,389 of record NZ_JAAWXD020000001.1, read on the forward strand.
TTCTTCGTCCGACAGCGCACTTTTGTGATATTCGATATTGGTGTAACCCGCTGCTTTGAGGTTATCCACAGCACTTTGGTGAACACCTTCAAGCAGTAAAAATTTAATTTTGTCTTTCTGCAAAGATACCTTGACCATTTACCCTACCCTATCGTACTTAATTTTTGACCGATGAATTTCGTATGAACTCAAAATAATTCGAGATGCACGCCATGAAATTAAGGCACTCCAGCCCCCTCACATGCACCTTGAAATAAAACGAGAATACCAACATAGCAAAATTCAGCGCAGTAGCAATACAAACGATTGCTTAGACTCTGCTAAAAAGTGTGATGAAAAAGAAGTTATGTGGTGGAAAATCTAGAGTGGTAACACAAAATAAGCATTTTGCCCACCCAATGGGCATTTGTGTGAGATATATCACCAAAATAACGGAAGGTAAAAAAAATTTAAATAATTTTCATGTTGATGATATTTACAAAAGTCATTAACCATCAAACTATTTAGTCAAAAACACACTAATCAAAAACAAAATAAGCCAGTGAACTCAAAAAGCCACTGGCTTATCATTACATTCGGATTAATTACAACTTAATGGTTTTTACGCCGTCAGCTGTTCCCATCAGCACGACATCCGCGCCACGGTTAGCAAATAATCCAACTGTTACGACACCAGCAATGCCATTGATTTTATTTTCTAATGCGACTGGGTCGAGAATTTCTAAATTGTGAACATCTAAAATAACGTTGCCGTTATCCGTCACCACGTTTTCACGGTAAACCGGCTGCCCCCCCAGTTTGACTAACTCACGAGCCACATAGCTACGCGCCATTGGGATCACTTCCACTGGTAGAGGGAATTTGCCCAGTACGCCCACCAGCTTAGATTGGTCTACGATACACACGAATGTTTTAGCAATGGCAGACACGATTTTTTCACGAGTTAACGCTGCACCGCCGCCTTTGATCATGTTCATGTTACCGTCAACTTCGTCAGCACCATCAACATAAACATCTAATGAATCCACGCTATTACAATCAAAAACGGGAATACCCAAGGATTTTAATTTTTGCGTTGATGCTTCAGAGCTAGAGACTGCGCCTTCGATTTGCCCCTTCATTGTTGCTAATGCATCAATAAAGTGAGAGGCAGTAGACCCCGTACCAACACCAACAATGGTGCCTGGTCTGACATATTCTAATGCTGCCCAACCTACTGCTTTTTTTAATTCATCCTGAGTCATGCGAGAGCCTTATTACTGAAATAATGAGTCATTAAGTAGATGCTCAATAGTATATACCGGACACCCAGCAAGTTGCAGTATTGTTATTAGGGATTGTGCACTACTTCTTATGAAAAATACCCTTTAGGAATATTTGCAAGTGTTATCCCTAAAAATATGGCATAGTGATTGGCAGAATAACAAGAAGGAGAGTTTTTGATGAAGCGCCCTGATTATCGCGCCTTGCAAGCACTGGATGCCGTCATTCGTGAACGCGGATTTGAACGAGCAGCACAAAAATTGTGTATCACCCAATCTGCGGTTTCTCAACGAATCAAACAGTTAGAAAACCTTTTTGGTCAGCCTTTACTCGTGCGCACCGTTCCGCCGCATCCGACTGAACAAGGTCAAAAACTGCTAGCGCTGCTTCATCAAGTAGAATTACTCGAAGAACAGTGGCTTGGAGATGAAAACAGCGGCTCTACCCCATTATTGCTCTCCTTAGCGGTCAACGCCGATAGCTTGGCAACCTGGTTCTTACCTGCATTGAATCCCGTACTGGGCAACACCCCTATTCGCTTGAATATTCAAGTGGAAGATGAAACTCGTACCCAGGAACGTTTAAGACGCGGTGAAGTAGTCGGTGCTATCAGTATTCAGCCACAAGCGTTACCGGGCTGTTTAGTCGATAAACTGGGTGCGCTAGACTATATTTTCGTGGCATCTCCTGGCTTTGCGGCTAAATATTTCCCTGAAGGTGTTACTCGCGCATCGCTACTAAAAGCGCCTGCCGTGGCTTTTGACCACTTAGATGATATGCACCAAGCCTTTGTACAACAAAACTTTGGTCTATCGCCAGGTAGCGTCCCTTGCCATATCGTTAACTCATCGGAAGCGTTTGTGCAGCTAGCAAAACAGGGCTCAACATGCTGTATGATCCCACACTTGCAGATTGCCAGCGAATTAGAAAATGGTGAACTAATCGATTTAACACCGGGGTTGTGCCAGCGCCGTATGCTTTATTGGCATCGTTTTGCGCCAGAAAGCCGCACAATGAAGAAAGTGACTGACGCCCTGCTGAAAACAGGACGCCAGATGCTAAAACAAGATGATGAAATTGCGGCTGAAATTAACGCTTAATTTCAAAAACCACATCGACTTGATCATTAAAATCAATACTTTGTTGCTCATAGGTCTCATCAACATTGAGATCTTGAGCAGCAGCTTTCAGCGAACCACCACGGCTACGCATCGCCATTGGGTATGGCACATCTGATGGAGCATTGTAATTAATGCTGTAAATCGGTCCTAACTGCGCATTAAACCCTTTCGCCAACGCTTCAGCCTGCTGTTGAGCATTCTTCATCGCTTGGTCACGCGCAGCATTACGATATTTCTGCGGATCATTCACACCAAATTGGACTGAATTAATTTCATTCAATCCTGCTGCTAATGCACCATCGAGTAGAACATTCAGTTGATCCAGTTTTTTCACTTTCACTTCAACAGTTCTTGTCGCGGTATAGCCTTTTAAGGATGCTTTTGCAGACGAACTATAATCATAATTTGGTTGCGTACGCACATTGGCAGCTTCAATATCTTGCTTTTCAATTCCATTTTTCTTTAGGAATTCATAGTATTCAGCAACACGCTTATCAACGGCGGTTTTCGCAGCAGCGGCATCTTTATTGGTCACTTGCACATTAATGCTCAGCGTGGCCATATCTGGCGCCACTTTCACAGCACCACTTGCTGATGTCGAAATATGCGGCCCCTCTGGTGCGGCGCTTGCCAATGACATGGTTGGTACCGCAAGACCTGCCAGCAGGGCAGCAACAACGATAGATTTCAATTTCACAGAACCTCCCAATGGTATTTTTCTCTACAAGAAAAAGGAAGTTCATCATAAACTTCCTTTGATTAAGGTTCACATTATCATATTCAGCGCAAACTGCGATTCAGAATAATGCTAATTAATAACCCAAACCATGCATCGCGAGTTTAAATGCAATAAACCACATGACACAACCGACAAACAGGTTAATAAAACGCTGAGAACGTGGTTTATTCAGTATAGGAGAAAACCAAGCGGCTAACATGGCTAATAAGAAAAACCACACAAATGAAGCCGTCAAAGCCCCTGCTGTAAACCATGGACGTAATTGACTTTCTAATTGCCCACCCACGCTACCTAACACCACAAACGTATCTAAATACACATGAGGGTTAAGCCAAGTGACCGCAAATAAAGTCACAATCACTTTCCAGCGTGTCATCGTTTTGCTTTCTAGCTGTAAGACCTCATCATCTGGGGTCATCGCTGTACGAAACGCACCATAACCATACCAGGCTAAGAATGCGACTCCAGCCCATGTAATTAACGCCATTAATAACTCAGATTGGCTTAATAGAGCACTACCGCCAAATACACCAGCAATAATTAAAATCGTGTCACTTAGCGCGCATAACAATGCACTCATTAAATGAAACTGTTTGCGACTACCTTGTTGCAATACAAACGCATTTTGTGGTCCCAACGGTAATATCATTGCAGCCCCAAGCAGAGCCCCCTGAAAATAAATCGTAAACATGCAATTTTTCCTAATAATTATTCAGATTATCTGCAAAGAATGATATCCAGAAAAAATTATTAGTGAAAACGATTAACTCTAATGGACCATAAGTAGAGCTAATCAGGATTGGCAATCAAAAAGAGTAGAAAGTAAGGATGAAGTTAAGGACAAAGTGCAAATAAAAATGGCGCAACTTTTAGATCGCGCCATTTTTAAGGATAAATGCGTTAATACTTATTCAGCAGAAATATTTTTTGCGCTGGTATTAACTTGGTGAAGATGAACATCCATTTGCGGGAATGGAATACCAATATTGTGCTTATCAAGCGCACGCTTAAAGTTTTCCATTAAATCCCAATAAACCGGCCAAGTATCGCCATTCGTTGTCCAAAAACGTACTAAATAGTTTAATGAAGATGGTGCCATTTCATTTAAACGGATAGTCACGCCTTTATCGTGCAGAATGCGCGAGTCAGCAGCAACGATATCACCCAATACTTTTTTAACCACATCAATATCAGAATTGTAAGCAACACCGACCATAATATCTTGGCGACGAAGCGGCTCACGAGTCACGTTAATGATGCTGTCACCAATAATTTTACCGTTTGGGATCACCACGATACGGTCATCTGCAGTTCTCAATGTAGTTGAGAAAATTTGCACGCTTTGTACTGTACCGTCAATCGCACCAATTTTAACAAACTCACCCGCTTTTAATGGTCTGAATACCACCAGCAGAACGCCCGCAGCAAAGTTACCTAATGAATTTTGTAATGCTAAACCAACCGCTAAACCGGCGGCACCCATTACCGCGATGACAGAGGCAGTTTGTACGCCAATTTTGCCCAGCACAGCAATTAGGGTAAATGCCACAATGGTATAGCGAGCAATAGCAGATAAGAATTCGCTAACAGTGGAGTCAATTCCTCTCATTGTCATCACGCGATTCAAACCACGGCTAACCCATTTAGCAATCATCAAACCCACAATTAAAATAACAAGTGCGGAAACGATATTGACGACATACTGGACTAGCAGATCCTGATTTGCCACAAACCAATTTGTTGCATCATTCAATGCGCCTGTAACATCATCAGTATTCATATGTATATCCTTTTCGATCAAATTTAGACTAGGAAAACTCGCTCAATTCAATTAGTAACCTTAGAAACTATTAGTAAATAATTGAATAACACGCTTAAAATAATAGCTATAAATTATCAAAATATAAAATTAATCGATAAATAAAATGTTATTTATCGATTTTCGATAACAAATTCACGGTAGTCATCCAACATATCAAAAAAGTCATTTACACCACAAAAGGCAATACTTTCATTATCATAGTAACTCATGCCTTCTTCTAACCCATCCGTCTCAAAAGCTAATTGGTTCGCACGGATCATCACCTCCTCATCATCAAGAATAAGTGTGTATTCGTGACCAATAAACTCCCATTGCTTTTCGCTGCCTTTAATCAGTTCATAATTTTCTGCGATGGTGTCCAGTAAACTGAGGTCATTTTTGATTTCCTCATTTAACCAATAACCGATAGCTTCATGATCCATTGAAAATTTAGCGGTAATACTTCCTGTAATATCCTTTAAGAATTGGTAGTCCATATGCAATACCTCACACTTTGCGTCTTTGAATTAAGTATAACGCGAGTCAAGCGGGTTTGCTTAGCGCTATTACGGGCTGTCAGAAAAAATTAATGGTCGTGACTATTACGCTGCATAAATATATTTATTCGATTAAGATTGATACACACTACCCAACTCGGTAATAGGAACGTTAATGATTAATCGATTAGACCATTTAGTCTTAACCACCACAGATCTTGATGCCTGCCTTGATTTTTACCAACGTATTTTAAAGATGTCTGTGATCACCTTCGGTGAACAACGTTTTGCCCTGCAATTTGGTCAGCAAAAGATAAACATTCACCAATATGGGAAAGAGTTTGAACCTAAGGCACATTTGCCTGTTCCAGGATCGTTAGATCTCTGCTTTATCAGTGATATTCCACTGATTGAAGTTCAAAAGCATATTGAACAGCAAGGTGTGAAAATTATTGAGGGGCCAGTACAACGAACGGGTGCTACCGGTAAGATTATCTCTTTGTATATCAGAGATCCTGATTTGAATTTAATTGAAATTTCACAATATCTTTAACACTCACCTAGCCATATTCGTATTCTTTGCTAAAAGAAAGATAGAAAAAACCCCAAAAACTGAATTCTCAATTCTTGGGGTTAAGCAAGTATGATTCTATCTATCGCTGATTAAACAGCCGTTTGGAAAATCACACCATCGGCTTTTTCAGTGTACTGATCCAGTCGGTCAAAGTTCAGATAGCGGTATGTATCTTCCGCAGTCTCGTCGACTTTATTCATAAACTGTTGGTACTCAGCTGGCGTTGGTAAGCGACCTAACAGAGAAGCAACTGCGGCTAACTCTGCGGATGCCAGATACACATTCGCCCCTGTACCTAAACGGTTAGGGAAGTTACGAGTCGATGTAGAAACGACTGTCGCACCATCAGCCACGCGTGCTTGGTTACCCATACACAGTGAACAACCTGGGACTTCGATACGCGCTCCGCTCTTACCAAATACGCTGTAATAACCTTCTTCAGTTAATTGCGCTGCATCCATCTTGGTTGGTGGCGCAACCCACAGGCGAGTTGGTAATTGACCTTTATGGGAATCCAGCAGCTTACCTGCCGCACGGAAATGACCAATGTTAGTCATGCAAGAACCAATGAATACTTCATCGATTTTTTCATTCTGAACATCAGACAGTAAACGCGCATCATCTGGATCATTTGGTGCACACAGAATTGGCTCTTTGATCTCGTTAAGATCAATTTCAATCACTGCGGCATATTCTGCATCAGCGTCGCCTTCAAGTAACTCAGGGTTCGCTAACCAGTTTTCCATACCTTTGATACGACGCTCAATGGTACGACGGTCGCCGTAACCCTCTGCAATCATCCACTTCAAAAGAACGATGTTAGATTGCAGGTATTCGATGATTGGCGCTTTATCCAGTTTGATAGTACAACCCGCCGCAGAACGTTCAGCTGATGCATCCGCTAATTCAAATGCTTGCTCAACTTTCAGCTCAGGAAGACCTTCAATTTCCAGAATACGACCAGAGAAAATGTTTTTCTTACCTTTTTTCTCGACAGTCAGTAAACCGTCTTTAATCGCATACAGTGGAATAGCATGAACGAGATCACGTAATGTAATACCCGGCTGCATTTGTCCTTTGAAGCGAACTAATACAGATTCTGGCATATCCAGAGGCATAACACCGGTTGCCGCGGCAAAAGCCACTAAACCAGAACCTGCTGGGAATGAGATACCAATTGGGAAACGGGTATGTGAGTCACCACCAGTACCAACAGTATCTGGCAATAGCATACGGTTTAACCAAGAGTGAATAATACCGTCGCCCGGACGCAGAGAAACCCCACCGCGATTCATAATAAAATCAGGCAGCGTATGGTGCGTGGTAACATCGACAGGTTTTGGATAAGCTGCCGTGTGACAGAATGACTGCATGACTAAATCTGCAGAGAATCCTAAACACGCTAAGTCTTTCAGCTCATCACGCGTCATTGGACCCGTAGTATCTTGAGAACCGACAGACGTCATTTTAGGTTCACAGTATTCACCAGGGCGAATACCTTGACGACCGCATGCACGACCGACCATTTTTTGTGCTAATGAGTAACCACGATTGCTTTGTGCAACAGGTTTTGCAAGACGGAACATATCCGTTGCACCTAAACCTAATGCCTCGCGTGCTTTTGTGGTTAAGCCACGACCGATGATCAGAGGAATACGACCACCAGCACGAACTTCGTCGATTAACACATCCGTTTTTAATTCGAATGTTTCTAACAATTCGTTAGTTTCGTGATTACGAACTTCACCTTTATATGGATAGATATCAATCACATCGCCCATATTCAGCTTTGATACATCCACTTCAATTGGCAGTGCACCCGCATCTTCCATTGTGTTAAAGAAGATAGGGGCAATTTTACCGCCCAGCACCACACCGCCGCCACGTTTGTTAGGCACGAATGGAATATCATCGCCCATAAACCATAAAACGGAGTTCGTTGCTGATTTACGAGAAGAACCCGTACCGACAACGTCACCCACATAAGCCAGCGGGAAACCTTTTTTGTTCAGTTCTTCGATCTGTTTAATTGGACCTACGCTACCCGCTTCATCAGGAACGATACCATCGCGTGCGTTTTTCAGCATTGCTAAAGCATGCAGAGGGATATCTGGGCGCGACCATGCATCTGGTGCAGGAGATAAATCATCAGTGTTTGTTTCGCCAGTCACTTTAAAAACAGTCACTGTCATTTTTTCAGCTAATTCAGGGCGCTGGTTGAACCAATCGGCATTCGCCCATGATTCAATCACTTGCTTAGCATGTGCATTTCCCGCTTTCGCTTTTTCTTCTACATCGTAGAAGTTATCGAACATGAGTAGAGTATGGGAAAGTGCTTTCGCTGCGATGGCAGCCAGTTTGGCATCATCAAGCGCTTCGATTAGTGCGTGAATATTGTATCCGCCCTGCATGGTACCAAGCAGTTCAATAGCTTTTTCAGGGGAGATCAGAGGGGAGGATGTTTCGCCTTTTGCGATCGCGGCTAAAAATCCAGCTTTAACGTACGCTGCTTCATCGACGCCCGGTGGAACACGGTTGGTCAGCAGGTCTAACAAGAAATCTTCTTCACCTTTGGGTGGGTTTTTCAGTAACTCGACTAGTGCAGCTACTTGTGACGCATCTAATGGCTTAGGGACAATCCCTTGAGCGGCACGCTCGGCTACGTGCTTACGGTATTCTTCTAGCACGACGTTCTCCTCGCTTCTTTGTTATTTATATACCCGGCTGTCTGCACCATCCTGAAAAAATTATCATCCGGTGCCAGGTCAGAGGAATTTGCTCACATAATCTCAATGGCGATAAAATTATGTCCAGCTTCGGGCAATCAGCATAGCAGAATTTAAACGTAATGTTAATTCATTCACAAGAAAGTAACATTCTTCTGCTAACTAAACCCATTAACAAACTTTATAGGGCAATTTTTAAGCTTGAAACATCATAATCCATTATAAACATCCATTAAGACCTTACTTTTTATAATCCATTTCATAACTGAAAGCACTCTAATTAGTGCCTTTTTTCATCCCTTATCACAAATTATATTTAATAACTCATTTTTACTTATCTGACTAATTGATAAGGCAAATCATTGCGATTGGTTTAAAATTTTTTAACGGATTTTATGGGGTTTATTGGCGTTGGAGCAATGCAGGTTTAGGATAAGATAATTAAGGAAAATATAAATTGATATCATTTTCTTCATTGAAATAAAAAAGACCAAAACATTTCTGCTTTGGTCTTCAATTCGCTTATTTTTTGCTAAAAAAGAAAATTATTTTTTCTTTTTCGCTTTCGCGTTTGGTAAGTCAGTGATGCTACCTTCGTAGATCTCTGCAGCCATACCAATTGATTCGTACAGTGTCGGGTGAGCATGGATAGTTAATGCTAAATCTTCAGCATCACAGCCCATTTCGATTGCCAAACCGATTTCGCCCAGTAATTCACCACCGTTAACACCAACAACCGCACCACCGATAATACGGTTAGATTGCTTGTCAAAAATCAGCTTAGTCATACCTTCAGAGCAGTCAGATGCGATTGCACGACCTGATGCAGCCCATGGGAATGTTGCTGTTTCGTAGCTGATGTTTTTCTCTTTCGCTTCTTTCTCAGTTAAACCAACCCAAGCAACTTCTGGCTCAGTATAAGCGATTGATGGAATCACTTTAGGATCGAAGTAGTGTTTCAGACCAGAGATAACTTCTGCTGCAACGTGACCTTCGTGAACACCTTTGTGAGCCAGCATTGGTTGACCAACGATGTCACCGATAGCAAAGATGTGCGGTACGTTTGTACGCATTTGTTTATCAACATGGATGAAACCACGATCATCAACTTCAACGCCAGCTTTACCTGCGTCTAAGTTCTTACCGTTAGGTACGCGACCGATAGCCACTAACACAGCGTCATAACGTTGTGGTTCAGCCGGTGCTTTTTTACCTTCCATTGAAACGTAGATACCATCTTCTTTCGCTTCAACAGCAGTCACTTTAGTTTCTAACAGTAAGTTGAATTTCTTGCTGATTTGCTTAGTGAATACTTTAACCACGTCTTTATCCGCAGCTGGGATAACTTGGTCAAACATTTCAACCACATCAATTTGTGAACCCAGTGCATGGTATACAGTACCCATCTCAAGACCGATGATACCACCACCCATTACCAGCAGACGCTCTGGAACTTCTTGCAGTTCTAATGCATCTGTTGAATCCCAAATACGTGGATCTTCATGAGGAATAAATGGCAACTGAATTGGACGTGAACCCGCAGCAATGATCGCATTATCAAAGTTGATAGTGGTGCTGCCGTTTTCGCCTTCAACAACCAGTGTATTCGCGCCAGTAAATTTACCCAGACCGTTAACTACGTTAACTTTACGGCCTTTCGCCATACCCGCTAAGCCGCCGGTCAGTTGAGTAATCACTTTTTCTTTCCACAGACGAACTTTGGAAATGTCAGTTTTTGGCTCGCCAAATACGATACCGTGTTCAGCTAATGCTTTAGCTTCTTCGATAACTTTAGCAACGTGCAGTAATGCTTTAGAAGGGATACAACCAACGTTCAAACAAACTCCACCAAGAGTTGAGTAACGTTCTACCAAAACAGTTTCTAAACCTAAGTCAGCGCAACGGAATGCCGCAGAATAACCTGCTGGGCCTGCACCAAGCACAACGACTTGGGCTTTAATTTCAGTACTCATCATGACCTCTTTTTGTTTTGTCCAGCGGGGCCGCCGAATAAACGAATTTTCCACTGGTAAAGTACACACCGCAAGCAGTTTACAGAATTGTTAACATCCTGAAAAGGCTGAATACGTGACGTAACTCCCAACCTTTCGTTGCAACAGCGAAAAACTCTGCCCCAGCCTAAATAAAACAGACCGGTCAATTGACCGGTCTTATTAGTTACATTACCAGACGGCGAATATCGCTCATCAGTTGTCCAACTAAAGTGATGAAGCGTGCACCATCAGCACCATCAATCACACGGTGGTCAAATGACAGAGACATAGGCAGCATCAGGCGTGGAACAAACTCGCTACCATTCCAAACTGGTTTGATAGAAGAGCGAGACAGACCCATAATTGCCACTTCCGGTGCATTCACAATCGGTGCAAAACCGGTAGTTCCGATACCACCTAAGCTAGAGATAGTGAAGCAACCACCTTGCATGTCAGCGGCGGTCAGTTTGCCTGCACGTGCTTTCTTAGACACTTCACCTAGCTCACGAGATAACTCCATAATGCCTTTTTTGTTCACGTCTTTGAAAACAGGAACAACTAAGCCATTTGGCGTATCTACAGCGATACCGATGTTGATATATTTTTTCAGGAACAGACGCTGTGCATCTTCTGAAATAGAGCTGTTGAAGCGTGGCATTTCTTCCAGAGCACGAGCAACCGCTTTCATTACGAAGACCAATGGAGTGATTTTCACATCCAGTTTTTTCTTCTCAGCTTCTTTGTTCTGCTGCTTACGGAACTCTTCAACTTCAGTGGTATCCACTTCTTCCATCAGAGTTACGTGCGGGATCATGACCCAGTTACGGCTCAGGTTAGCGCCAGAAATTTTCTGGATGCGACCCAGCTCAACTTCTTCAACTTCACCAAATTTGCTGTAATCAATTTTCGGCCATGGAAGCATACCCGGTAAACCACCGCCAGCTGCTGCTGGTGCTTCTGCACGTTTGATTGCATCTTTAACGTAAGCTTGAACGTCTTCACGTAAGATACGACCTTTACGGCCTGTACCTTTCACTTTCGCTAAGTTCACGCCAAATTCGCGAGCTAAACGACGAATTACTGGTGTTGCGTGAATATACGCATCGTTCTCAACAAATTCATTTTTGCTATCAGCTGCTTTAGCTGGCGCAGAGGCTACTGGCGCGGCTGCTGGAGCTGCAACTGGTGCAGAAGCAGGAGCTGCTGTAGGTGCAGGTGCTGCACCCGCAACTTCGAAAGTCATAATCAGGGAGCCAGTTTTGACTTTATCGCCAGTCGCAATCTTAATCTCTTTAACTGTACCTGCGAATGGTGCTGGTACTTCCATTGATGCCTTGTCGCCTTCAACGGTGATTAAAGATTGTTCAGCAGTTACGGTGTCGCCAACTTTTACCATGACTTCGGTAACTTCAACTTCATCACCACCGATATCTGGTACGTTAACGTCTTTGATTGCCGCTGCTGCTGGTGCGGCAGCTGGTGCTGCTGGAGCAGAAACCGCTGCCGCAGGCGCTGCGCCTGCAACTTCGAATACCATGATCAGCGAGCCAGTTTTCACTTTATCGCCAGTCGCAATCTTAATCTCTTTAACTGTACCTGCGAATGGTGCCGGTACTTCCATTGACGCTTTATCGCCTTCAACGGTAATCAGAGATTGTTCAGCCGTGATTGCATCACCTACTTTAACCATGATCTCAGTGACTTCAACTTCATCACCACCGATGTCTGGTACAGCAACTTCTTTCAGTGCTGCAGTAGCAGGAGCAGCTGGTGCCGCCACTGGAGCCGCAGGCGCTGCTGCTGGTGCAGATGCACCTTCTGCTGAATCAAAAATCATGATTAATTTACCAGTAGTAACTTTGTCACCCACTGCAATTTTAATCTCTTTAACCACACCCGCTTGTGGAGATGGGACTTCCATAGAAGCTTTATCACCTTCAACAGTGATGAGCGATTGCTCTGCTTCTACTTTATCACCAACTTTTACCATTACTTCGGTGACTTCAACTTCATCAGCACCGATATCTGGCACTTGGATTTCAATAGACATTGATTATTACCTCTTATGCCAAACGTGGGTTAACTTTATCTGGGTTGATGTTGTATTTTTTAATCGCTTCTTCAACGACTTTAACATCAATCTCACCACGTTTAGCCAATTCACCTAACGCTGCAACGATGACATACGTTGTATCCACTTCGAAGTGGTGACGCAGGTTCTCACGGCTGTCAGAACGACCGAAACCGTCAGTACCTAATACACGGTACTCACTGGCTGGAACATAAGTACGGATTTGCTCAGCAAACAGTTTCATGTAGTCAGTCGATGCAACAGCTGGTGCATCATTCATAACTTGCGCTACATAAGGTACACGTGGCGTTGCTGATGGGTGCAGCATGTTCCAACGCTCACAGTCTTGACCATCACGCGCCAATTCAGTGAATGAGGTTACGCTGTATACGTCAGAACCAATTCCGTATTCCGCAGCCAAGATATCGGCAGCTTCACGAACGTGGCGCATCATAGAACCAGAACCTAATAACTGCACTTTACCTTTGCTGCCTTCAACTGAAGCCAGTTTATAGATACCTTTACGGATACCTTCTTCAACGCCTTCTGGCATTGCGTGCATGTGATAGTTTTCGTTCAGAGTCGTGATGTAATAGTACACGTTCTCTTGTTTCTCACCATACATACGCTCTAAACCGTCTTGCATGATAACCGCAACTTCGTAAGCGTAAGCTGGGTCATAAGAAATACAGTTAGGGATAGTCAGTGATTGAATATGGCTATGACCATCTTCGTGCTGTAAGCCTTCACCGTTTAGTGTTGTACGACCAGAAGTACCACCAATCAGGAAGCCACGAGCTTGTTGGTCACCTGCTGCCCACATTAAGTCACCAATACGTTGGAAACCAAACATAGAGTAGTAGATATAGAATGGGATCATAGGCAGGTTGTTAGTGCTGTATGATGTTGCAGCCGCTAACCATGAAGAGCCTGCGCCCAGTTCGTTGATACCTTCTTGCAGGATCTGACCTTTAGAGTCTTCTTTATAGTAAGCAACTTGCTCACGATCTTGCGGTGTATATTGCTGACCTTTCGGGCTATAGATACCAATTTGACGGAATAGACCTTCCATACCGAAAGTACGTGCTTCGTCAGCGATAATTGGTACTAAACGCTCTTTGATTGAGTTGTTTTTCAACATGACATTCAGTGCGCGAACGAATGCAATTGTTGTTGAAATCTCTTTAGATTGTTCTTCCAGTAATTGACTAAAATCTGACAGAGCTGGAATTTCCAGTTTTTCATCAAATTTAGCGCGACGAGCTGGTAAGTAACCGCCCAGAGCTTGGCGACGTTCGTGCAGATATTTGTATTCTTCAGAATCTTTATCGAAAGTGATTAATGGCAGTTTTTCGATTTGATCATCAGCAACTGGCACATTGAACTGATCACGGAAGTGGCGAACGCCGTCCATGTTCATTTTCTTAACTTGGTGAGCAATGTTTTTACCTTCTGCTGTTTCACCCATACCATAGCCTTTGATGGTTTGAGCTAAAATAACAGTTGGTTTGCCCTTGGTTTCTTGTGCTTTTTTAAATGCTGCATATACTTTCTTCGGATCGTGACCACCACGGTTCAGCGCCCAAATTTCGTCATCAGTCATATCTTTCACTAATGCAGCCGTTTCTGGATAACGGTTGAAGAAGTGTTCACGTACGTATGCACCATCGCGTGATTTAAATGTTTGATAGTCACCGTCAAGGGTTTCGTTCATCAATTGAACCAGTTTGCCGGTTGTATCTTTACGCAGCAGTTCGTCCCAACGGTCGCCCCACATAACTTTGATAACTTGCCAGCCAGCACCACTGAAGATGCCTTCTAATTCGTTAACGATTTTACCGTTACCTGTTACTGGGCCATCAAGACGTTGCAGGTTACAGTTAATAACGAAGACTAAGTTATCTAACTTATCGCGAGTTGCGATAGTAATTGCACCTTTAGATTCTGGCTCATCCATCTCACCATCACCTAAGAACGCATAAACACGCTGTGCTGAAGTATCTTTCAGACCGCGGTTATCCAAATATTTTAAGAATTTAGCTTGGTAGATAGCATTGATTGGCCCCAGACCCATCGATACGGTTGGGAACTGCCAGAAGTCAGGCATTAATTTAGGGTGCGGATAAGAAGACAGACCATTGCCACCAATTTCTTGACGGAAGTTATTCATCTGCTCTTCAGTTAAGCGGCCTTCTAAGAATGCACGCGCATAGATACCAGGGGAGATATGTCCTTGGAAGAAGACTAAGTCACCACCGTCATTATTGTTATGAGCACGGAAGAAGTGGTTGAAGCAAACTTCATATAAAGTTGCGGAAGACTGGAATGATGCCATATGGCCACCCAGTTCTAAATCCTTTTTAGATGCACGCAGAACGGTCATTACAGCGTTCCAGCGAATTGCAGAACGGATACGGCGTTCTAAATCCATGTTACCAGGGTATGCAGGTTCATCTTCAACAGCAATTGTGTTGATGTAATCAGAACTACCAGATGCACCAGCGGCAATGTTAACACCGCCTTTACGTGCTTCGCTTAATACCTGTTCGATAATAAACTGTGCACGATCAACACCTTCTTCACGGATGACCGATTCAATCGCCTGTAGCCAGTCGCGAGTTTCAATCGGATCCACGTCATTTTTTAACATATCTGACATGGTGTATTCCTTATCTGTTATCTATTTTATATGGTTATGTGGAGCCTATCTTCCTGCCATTTTCTTCATGTTAATGAAAACAGCAGGAAGATAGGCCCTAATGTAGTTGCCGCTTTATCTCTAATTAAGAGTACTCACAGTAATGTAGACGCAGCAGTCAGGATCTACACTACCAATTTTAAATCTGGTCTAGCTTTGAAGCTGATCTAGATCTGGATGTTGCTGTAAGCGACGTAATGAACGCTCTCGGCGAGTTTGCTCACGTCCAATGTCCAGTAGCAAATCTTCAATAAAAGCAAGATGTCGATGAGACGCTTCTCTCGCTTTTTCCGGTTCCCTTGCGACAATAGCAGAAAAAATCTGTTCTCTATGCTCGCTTACTGCGTTGTACATCTCTTTTCGGGTATATAGGAACTCAAAATTCTGGCGGATATTTTGCTCTAACATAGGGATCATGCAGCGTAGCAAATGTAACAGCACTACATTATGAGCAGCTTCCGTTACAATCAGTTGATACTGTAATACCGCATCTGATTCCGCGTTAAGATCACCACTTTTCTGAGCTGATTTAATCAATTCATAGCTTTGGCGAATACGCTCTAAATCTTCTTCCGTACCACGTAATGCCGCATAGTAAGCAGCAATGCCTTCTAATGCATGGCGCGTTTCAAGAAGATCTAATTGAGATTCTGGGTTACCAGCAAGTAATTCGGTCAATGGGTCACTAAAACTTTGCCACATCTGTTTTTGTACAAATGTGCCACCACCTTGACGACGAGATAGAAGACCTTTGGCCTCTAAGGTTTGAATAGCTTCACGCACTGATGGTCTTGAGACATCAAATTGCTTAGCAAGTTCACGTTCAGGAGGCAGCTTTTCGCCGGGGCGTAAAGTCCCCTCGAATATGAGATGCTCAAGCCGCTGCTCGATTACATCTGATAACTTTGGTTGGCGAATTTTACCGTAAGTCATAATCTGCCATTTTTATAGTGAGTAATTATTGATTATCTAGTACCCAGTGTTAATTGGTCATACCAATTATTTTATGGCTTAATAAAGTAACAAAGTATTCACTATCTGTCCATAAAGACCTTGAGCTAAATCATAAAATCCTGCAAGTTTTAACGATTTATTTTAAAAAAAGCATTAATTAATAACCAAGCCTTGATTAAACAACACACAAATTTAACAAAAAACATGACTTTTTATGCCATTAAAATCAAAACTGAACCGTTACAGCTTACCAATTAATGCATATAAACTCAAAAAATGCGAATACTAACCCAAAGAGTAAACGTTGCGCATATTTTTACAAAAAAATGCCACAGCCATAGTTAATGATTTGTTAAATCCATAATTAGCAAAAATATACATGCGTAATTAATCATATGAGAACTGCATACCAATGGTAAGAAAATGTCCCGTAAATATTCAGTGCAATTCAATAATCATGAAAGAGTGTTCAAAATATAATCGCTATCTATATAGTCATTCATTTTTAGGGGGGAGATGTATAATCTATCCCCCTTATCTTTGTAGCCTCTCGGTCTAGCAGCTTAAATTAGCTCAGACTAGCTTTCAGGTTCAATGAATCGCATTGAGAGATCTAATGCCTGAATGTGTTTCGTCAATGCGCCTACTGAGATGAAATCAATACCTGTCAATGCAAACTCTCTAATCGTTTTATCTGTCACATTTCCTGATACTTCTAAAGCAGCCTTGCCATCTGTGAGAACAACGGCATCTTTCATCATGTCAGTCGTAAAGTTATCAAGCATAATAATATCCGCTTGAGCTTTGAGTGCTTGTAATAGCTCTTCTAGATTTTCGACCTCTACCTCGATAGGAACATCTGGGTGTGCTTGGCGAGCAAGCGATACTGCTTGGGAAACAGAACCTGCCGAAATAATATGATTTTCTTTGATTAGATAAGCATCAGACAAGCCTAATCGGTGATTATATCCGCCGCCCATAAGCACTGCATACTTTAATGCGCTCCGCAAACCAGGGATAGTTTTACGAGTATCTAATAATTTAGTTCGAGTACCTTCAAGAAAAGCCACATACTTTGCAGTCACAGTGGAAACCGAAGATAGCGTTTGTACAAAATTCAACGCTGTTCTTTCACCAGTGAGTAGAATTTGAGAAGGTCCTCGCATCTCGCATAATACTTGGTCTGGTGAAACCTTATCGCCGTCTTGAACCTTCCAATTCACCTTAACTTTATTACCAAGTTGGTAAAAAACTTCTTCTAGCCATTTTTGCCCGCAAAAAACCCCCTCTTCACGAGTAATAATTCGAGCTGTAGCTTGGGAATCTTCATTCAATAGCTGCCCTGTAACATCCCTTTTATAATCAACGACCTGACCGAGATCTTCTTTTAGAGCAACATTGACCATAAAAGGAATATCGGTAATCAATCTTGCCATTAACAGTTTGCGTCTTTCTTGTTCATCATAGCGTCGTGTAGTCATTATTTACTCCAAAATATGCACCCGTATGGATCTCAACTATGCTAATCTTTCTTAATTACGGGTACTTACAAAAAAGAAAAGAGCATACTATGGATACTGATATGAAAATACATGATGGTTGGCTAAATAATGTGACTCATATCCCTTCCCCACATCATGATGACCGCCCAGAGGACGAAGAACCTTCACTTCTTGTCATTCACAATATCAGCCTTCCACCAGGGCAGTTTGGTGGCCCTTATATTAACCAGCTATTTACTGGCACTTTAAACCCCGAAGAACACCCATTTTTTGATGAAATTAAACATTTACGTGTTTCAGCCCATTGCCTCATCCGTCGTGATGGTGAAATTATTCAATATGTTCCTTTCAACAAGCGTGCATGGCATGCAGGGCAATCTAATTATCAAGGGCGAGAAAAATGTAACGACTTCTCTATTGGCATCGAGTTAGAAGGTACGGATTATGAAGCCTTCACTGAAGCTCAATATATAGCTTTAGCCAAGCTCACTAAGTTACTGATAACTGAATTCCCGCAGATCGAGCAGAATATTACAGGTCATAGCGATATTGCTCCCCATCGAAAAACTGACCCAGGCCCTTACTTTGATTGGCAGCACTATAAAAACGCACTCTAAGCTTTGCCAATTGATAATTTTACGAATCATCCGCCTATTATCTTAGCTAATGAGGATAACCACCCCATTAGCCCTCTTTCTGATATGCCTCTATTTATATCAGCCTGACAAACTCATTTTTATTAGAAAAAATATTCTTGATATATTTTTGCGAGAGCGCTCGAAATAAAATGAGACAACCCACCATTTGCAAGATCACTTTACAAAACCGCTCGTAACCTGAATTTTCAATTCGTATTTTCACTAAAAATGTCTTTTATGATGGAACCTCACACTATCAGAGAGGTTTTACTTATGGATCAGAAAGGATTTTCCTTAATCGAAATAATGGTTGTTATCGCAATAATTTCAATACTCAGTGCTGTTGCTATACCGGGCTATCAAAGCTATATGCAAAAAGCAGCCATGACCGATGTACTACAAACTATCTTGCCTTATAAAAACAGTGTAGAGCTGTGCAGCTTTAACCAAGGCCTTTTAGCCAAATGTAATTCAGGAAAAGAAGATATACCGAGCAATATAAAAGGAAAATACCTAAAACAGATTGATGCAAAAGCTGGCGTCATTACCTTTGTTGGAGACAAAACCTTAACAGGTCTTACGGGTATATTGACACCTACCAGCTCAACAGCCACATCGCCATTTGCATGGAGTATCAGTTGCCAAGCTGATACTAATGCGGATCTAAAAAAACTTTGTGAAAAAACACTGAGCTTCTAATTAAGGGATTAACATGCGCACATCTAGGGAAAGCCATTATATTTTCAAAGAACTCAAAGTGCTTTGTGACAAAAACTATATCGTGATTATCGATTACAACGAAAAAAGGTTATCCATCGCCACGATAGAAAAACCTAATGATAATTTATTATCCACATTACGTTTTATTGCCAGCGTACCTGTTTGTTATGAAATATGGGCTAAAGAAAAAATTGATCATTATTTCAATCGCCATACTTTAGAAATCAATGAAGATGAAAATGCTTATCCGACTAACACTATTGAACCTATCAACGTGCCATCTCCTGCCGTTGATTTTGTCGATGATTTATTAAAGATGGCGGTAAGAAAGCGAGCATCTGATATTCACCTTGAACCAACCAAGCATAGCCTAAAAATTCGCCTTAGAGTGGATGGGAAACTCTACGTTATTCCTTCACCACCACATGAAATAAGCAATGAGGTTATTGCTCGAATAAAAATATTGTCAAAAATGAATATTGCGGAAAAAAGAATCCCTCAGGATGGGCAAATGAACTGGAGCTTTGAGCGTAAGAACTTTAGCATCCGCCTTTCCAGCATGCCCACACTTCATGGTGAGAAATTAGTTCTGAGATTATTAAATACACAGTTGAAATACTCTCTCGAACAAATTGGAATGTGCCCGACTTTATTACCCCTACTAAAAAACACATTACAAAAACCGCAAGGGTTGATTCTCGTGACAGGCCCCACAGGTAGCGGTAAAACTGTCACACTTTATAGTGCGCTGGAATACCTTAATCAAACATCAAGAAATATATCCACCATTGAAGACCCTATTGAGATCCCCCTAGGGGGGATCAATCAAACACAGGTACACGAAAAATATTCACTTACTTTTGCTTTTATTCTTCGTGCGCTCCTTCGACAAGACCCTGATGTTATTATGATTGGTGAAATTAGAGACGAAGAAACGGCTCAAATAGCTGCTAGAGCTGCACAAACAGGTCATCTTGTTCTCTCAACACTCCATACTAATTGTACCGTTAGCGCCATTACACGTATGGAACAACTAGGCGTTGACAGAAACCAGCTTCAATCCTGTTTAAAAATGGTTATCGCTCAGCGATTAGTTAGAAAACTTTGCACATACTGCAAACAAGAAACGGCACGCATTACACCGATAAACTCAATACAGAATATTAGCGAATATCACTCTACAGGGTGCGAACACTGTTTTTCAGGATTTATGGGGCGTACCGCAATTTATGAACACCTAGATCAAACACAACTCGACTTTCTATTAAAAGACAATGGTAAATTAACTGATAATTTCAAAAGTCTATTTCAGGCAAGCCTTGAGCGAGTTGAAGCTGGAGAAACAACATTACAAGAAGTTTATTCTGTTATAGGACAAGGAGAGTAAATTAATGTTTGTATATCATTACACTTCACTTGAAAATAATTCGTATATAACTGATAGCTTAGTAGCAAAAAACAAGCAACAAGCTTTCTTAGAGATAATCAAACGAGGTCAAACGCCAATATCAATAAAATTGAAATCTATATTTATATTGGATATGGAAAATTTAAACTACAGAATTCATTTTTTTCATCAGCTAAATATACTATCTTCCTCAGGAATTAGTTTATTAAAATGCTTTCAATTACTTCAACTTAATTGTCATTTACCTTTTTGGAAGAATCTCATTAACCAAGCGATCAATGATCTAGAAAAAGGTATTAACTTTATTAAAAACCTAGAAAAGCATCCGCATGTTTTTAACAGTACAATAATTAGCTTAATCGTAATCGCCGAAAAGACAGGAAAATATGATGAAAGCTTTTTGATTATCAAAAATATGCTTGAACATAACCAGAAAACATCAATCTTAATAAAAAAAGCCCTACGTTATCCAGTTACCCTCGTAGGGTTTTCAAGCCTATTACTTATCATCATGCTAGTTTTCGTCATCCCTCAGTTCGTTGAAATTTACGAAAGCTTTCAACAGGAATTACCTGCTATAACAAAAGTGGTCATTATAATATCAAATACTCTGATTGATAATATTCAGTGGATACTGTCAATACTAACCTCAACTATCTTTTTATTTATTAAATATAAATCCTTTGCATTCAAAAAACTGACTTTATTAATGCAATATTTCCCTTATATCAATAACATCATCAAAGCCAAAAATTTGAACATCTACTTTTTAACATTATATTCCACATTAAAATCAGGATTACCTCTCTTGGAATGCCTTGATTGCTCAACTAAAACGATAGTGCATCATAAATATAAGAAAGAATGTCATGAAATTTATCATACCATCCTTAGAGGAGCCTCACTATCTGATGCAATGAAAAATACACAACTTTTTCCAAAACTAGCAATTCAGTTAATTTCTTTGGCAGAAGAATCTGGCAAGCTAGAATATTTTACATTATATTTATTGAAGTATTACTCACAGCAATATAAGACTATTACAGAGCATCGCCTTAAGAACCTTGAACCTATATTACTCTTATTTATAGCTATCATTATCTGCCTAATAATGTTTGCAATGTATTTACCAATATTTAAATTAGGCTCAGTCATTTCTGGAATGTAACTTATTGCTTAAAGAAAATAGTTAAATTTAGATAGTAAAAACAGATTGGAATCACACATATATCCATAACATGATAACTTGACTCAATTGTATACAGACAAATTAAAACTTTCAGTGTAACCTGACTTATTTCCCGTGAACTAATGAATCATTTATGTCTTATATAGTTGCCCTCACTGGGGGGATAGGAAGCGGTAAAACAACCGTTGCCAACGAATTTGCTAAACAAGGGGTACCCCTTGTTGATGCTGATATCATCGCACGCCAAATGGTTGAACCTAATACCCCTGCATTGATCAGCATTCAGCAGCACTTTGGTCAAAACGTGTTAAACCATGATGGCACCTTAAATAGAGGCTTTTTACGGTCAGTTGTTTTTTCCGAACCAAAAGAAAAAGCGTGGCTAAATGCACTGCTTCATCCTTTGATACAACAAGAAACACAGAAACAACTTCAGCAGGTTAACTATCCTTATGTTTTATGGGTAGTCCCCCTGCTTATTGAAAATAAAATTTCGCATTTAGCAGATCGTGTTCTTGTCGTAGATGTAACAAGAGAAGAGCAAATAGAGAGAACCATCCGGCGAGATGACACTAACCTAGAGCATGTTATTAATATATTAAATGCTCAAGCATCTCGAGAAGAAAGGTTGTCGTATGCTGACGACATCATCACTAATCATACAAATAATACTGAGCTGCCAAATAGAGTTGCAGAACTACACAAACAATACCTAGCACTTGCAGCACAAAAAGAATAGGAATGAGCATGAGCGAAAAAATCGAAACGACTTTGGTTACTTATGAATATCCAATGAATGAAAAAATTCGTTCTTGGCTGCGGCTTGAAACATTATTAATGCAAATCTATGAACAGAGCCAGATAACCTCCTACTCTTCTGGAATCGCCTTTTTCCGTTCTGTTTCTGAACTGATTGAAATTTTAGATAGAGGTGAAGTTCGCTCTGATCTTATCAAAGAACTAGAAAAACAAAAAAGTAGGCTACTCAGTTGGGCCGATGCCCCAAATGTTGATAAAACATTAATCACCTCTCTTTTAAATGACCTAACGCCGAAAATAAGCAGTTTAATGTCCGCACCTCGATTTGGTCATCAGCTACGTAACGATAAAATTATTAGTATGGTTCGCCAACGCCTCAGTATTCCCGGTGGATGCTGTAGCTTTGATTTGCCCACCCTTCAACTGTGGCTAAATATTCCCCAATCAGATAGAGATAACGAAATCAAAAACTGGCTAAATAGTTTAGATCCACTGCATGATGCCTTACAAACCGTGTTATCACTAATCCGTCAAAATGGAAGTTTTGAATCAGCCGAATCTCACAATGGTTTCTTTCAAGGTAATGTCGAAGGAAAAGAGCTTTTACGTATTAGGTTATCGCCAGAGCATTTGATATACCCTCAAATTTCAGGACATAAAACGCGCTTTGCCTTACGTTTTCTTCATATCGATAGCGAGAATGGTATACTCCCAGACGTAATTCGTTTTCAGTTAGCCTGTTGTTAGTTTGAGAGTCCATGTATGAATGAAATTATTGAAGTCAATTGTCCGACTTGCCAAAAAGTCGTGACTTGGAATGAATCCAGCCCTTTCCGCCCATTTTGCAGTAAGAGATGTCAACTGATTGATCTAGGCGAGTGGGCAGCAGAAGAAAAACGCATTGAAAGCCAAGGTAATATTTCCGATAGCGATAATTGGAGTGAAGCACCTGAGCATTAATTTCACTTTATCTGTGTTGATAATGAAAATAGCCAAATCTCTGCATTAGGCTATTTTCATCTTCATTACTAGCGACTTGCTGTTATGCGTCCTTCGTTAGCATATCAACAATCACGCGATTAGCCGGTGGAAACTCTTCAGCGACTAAGCTTTGCTGCTCAACCCAACGTGATTTTTGCCCTTCTTTTCCATAGGGATCATTTTCCCAGCCTGAAACCATAAAGAAGTAGAGCGTAATAAATCTATCGTCAAATTCATGATCAACTTGATGGAATAAATCACAGTCAATCACCGCAATACCCACTTCTTCTTCCAATTCGCGGATCAGTGCGTCCTTCGGGTCTTCCCCTTTTTCTAGCTTCCCACCAGGAAATTCCCAAAACCCAGCCATGTGCGTGCCTTCAGGTCGCTGAGTAATAAAAATATGTTGCTGAGAATTACGAATGATCCCAGCGGCAATATGCAGATGTTTTTTTTCCATAATTTCTTCACTAAAAAGGCGGGTTTCCCCGCCTTTATTGATTATTTATTAAATTCTAAATTAGTTTAAGCGGCCATGGCACTGCTTGTATTTTTTACCAGAACCACAAGGGCATGGATCATTACGACCAATTTTATTACCTTGGGTTGCAATCTTCGCTTCTGCTTCTGTCATTAGAGATTCAGCTTCTGCCTCATGGCTTAAATGCTGTTTCTTCGCCAGACGTTCAGCTTCTTCACGACGTTGTTGTTCTAACGCTTCAACTTCTTCCGGTAAACGTACTTGTACTTTTGACAAGGTACTGATCACTTCATATTTCAATGCTTCCAACATGTTAGCAAACATACTGAAGGATTCACGCTTGTACTCTTGTTTTGGATCTTTTTGTGCATAGCCACGTAAATGGATACCTTGACGTAGATAGTCCATGGAAGCCAAATGCTCTTTCCATAATGTATCCAGCGTTTGCAACATAACGCCTTTTTCGAAGTTACGCATGGCTTCGGAGCTAACGATCTCTTCTTTACGTTGGTAAATTTCAATCGCTTTTTCCATGATACGCTCACGCAAGGTTTCTTCGTGAAGTTCAGGCTCTTTGTCTAACCACTCTTGAATTGGTAAGTCGAGGTCAAAATCGTTCACTAAACGTTTTTGCAGACCATCAATGTCCCACATTTCTTCCAGTGATTGAGGCGGAATATACGCATCAATAATAGTGGTAAAGACATCTTCACGAATGCTGTCTACGGTTTCTTTAATATCGCCGCCATCCAGCAATTCATTACGCTGAGTATAGATAGCGCGACGTTGGTCACTTGCCACATCATCATACTCAAGTAACTGTTTACGAATATCAAAGTTACGGCTTTCAACTTTACGCTGTGCGTTAGCAATTGCTTTTGTGACCCAAGGGTGCTCAATAGCTTCGCCCGGTTTCATACCCAGTTTTTTCATCATGCCCGTTACACGGTCTGATGCGAAGATACGCATTAAAGCATCTTCCATTGACAGATAGAAACGTGATGAACCAGCATCACCTTGACGTCCCGCACGACCACGTAACTGGTTATCGATACGGCGAGATTCATGGCGCTCTGTACCGATGATATGTAAACCACCAGCTGCTAACACTTCATCGTGACGAATTTTCCAGTTCGCTTTGATTTCATCAATTTGTTCTTGCGTTGGGTTCTCTAACGCAGCCACTTCTGACTGCCAGCTTCCCCCTAACATGATATCGGTACCACGACCCGCCATGTTAGTTGCGATGGTTACAGCGCTTTTTTGCCCCGCGTTAGCAATAATGTCAGCTTCCATTGCGTGGAATTTCGCATTCAATACGTTATGAGCAATTTTTGCTTTAGTCAGCGCATGAGAAATTAATTCAGATTTTTCAATCGAAATAGTACCAACCAGAACTGGCTGACCTTTGGCGGTTTTATCACGGATATCTTCAATAATTGCTTCAAATTTGTCTGCTTCAGTCATATAGACTAAGTCAGGCATGTCTTTACGAACCATTGGACGGTTAGTTGGGATAACAATCGTATCCAGCTTATAAATTGAGCTAAATTCGAATGCTTCGGTATCCGCAGTACCGGTCATACCCGCTAGTTTTTCGTATAAGCGGAAATAGTTCTGGAAAGTAATCGATGCCAATGTTTGGTTTTCATTATGGATCTCAACACCTTCTTTTGCTTCAACAGCTTGGTGCAGACCATCAGACCAACGACGCCCTTCCATTGTACGGCCAGTATGCTCGTCGACAATGATAACTTGGTTATCTTTAACAATATAATCAACATCACGAGTAAACAGCGCGTGGGCACGTAAACCGGCCATAACGTGGTGCATCAGCATGATGTTTGATGGTGAATAAAGCGATTCACCCTCATCCATTAATCCTGCTTTTGCTAGTAATTCTTCAACGAGAACTAGACCGCGCTCTGTGATTGTTACCTGACGAGATTTTTCATCAACAGAGAAGTGACCTTCGCCTTGGAAAGTGTCCGAGTCTTCTTTTTCTTGGCGAATTAATTTCGGGATCAGTTTATCCACTTTAATATACAGGTCTGAGCTATCTTCCGCTGGACCAGAAATGATCAGTGGCGTACGCGCTTCATCGATAAGAATGGAGTCCACCTCATCCACTAATGCATAATGCAATTTACGTTGAACGCGATCTTCTGGGCTAAATGCCATATTGTCACGTAGATAATCGAAACCAAACTCATTGTTGGTACCGTAAGTAATATCTTCCGCATAAGCTTGGCGCTTAGCAGGTGGAGCCATACCCGATAAGTTAATACCAACAGTTAAGCCTAAAAACTCGAATAATGGACGGTTATTTTCCGCATCTCGTTTTGCTAGGTAGTCGTTCACTGTAACAACGTGAACCCCTTTGCCTGATAATGCGTTAATGTATGCTGGCAGCGTTGCAGTTAGTGTTTTACCTTCACCTGTACGCATTTCTGCGATGCAGCGCTCGTTCAGTACCATACCACCGATTAACTGAACATCGAAGTGACGCATACCGAAGACACGTTTACTTGCTTCACGCACTGTCGCAAACGCTTCAGGGATCATATTTTCAATACTTTCGCCTTGTTTTAAACGCTCACGAAATTCTACGGTTTTGGCTTTCAGCTCGTCATCCGATAATTTCTCAAACTCAGGCTCTAGCTTGTTAATTTTTTCCACTTCTTTACGCAGACGGCGCAGAGTACGGTCATTACGGCTACCAAATACTTTGGTTAATAATTTAGTTAACATATTTTTTCTCAGGTAAATCAATTAATTATTTGAATCGATGATTTTTGACACGATGAGAAACGACCCAATGGTAGGCTTAACATCGTTAAATGGATTTAGGCGATAAAGGGTCCAGCCCGAATGCCATATACCTGAGCAACCCAAATTGCGGGCTGATAAACAGTAAAGAGAGGGTATATATGTTCGCTAGCTTGAGTCGTCGCCACATCCCATTGTAAAGATCGCTGCGCCAACATCGCGTACAGCGTATCTAACATTAATTGAGGGGCAAATAGCGTCTCTTTTTGTAGCTTACTTTTGTCAGTATCTTCATCTTCTGTCGCTGAAAAGGCAAAAGTCAGTTGGCGGATAACATTACGTACCGCATGCTGCTGCCAGTAATTGACGGAGTAAGAAGATGAGGATGAAGAGCGTTGAGAGTTCTGCTGAGCAAATAAGTTATCGAAAGCATTTACAGCTTGGCTTTGTCGATTGGCTGGCGCAGAATTAACTTGAGCTTGCTGAGATTCTGATAAGGCATTTAAAATTGTAGGCAAGCCAACACCCGTAGCCACAACACCTAATAACAGGTGGGACCAGAAGTATCGTCTACCTAAATGTCGCCAAAAATTTAAAATGCCCATCAAACTCTTATATAATTTATAGATTAAAGTATGATTCCCAATTATGTTCTGACATCTTTAGCAATCGCGTAAAATGAGAGTTCACAATGAGAGATAGTCATCCACAAGCACTTTTCGATGTTCTCGAAGAGTCTCTGGCAAAAACATCAAACACTTTACAAACTATTCAGCGAAATGCAAAAGCTATTCTAAAATTGAATCGTGTTGTAAAAAGTTTGCTGCCAGCGGAAATTAAACCCATGTGTCGGGTGGCAAACTACCGTAATAACATTATGGTTATCGAAGTGGCTAATGCCAGTTGGATGACCCGCCTTAATTACGAGAAAATGAATCTTACTTCTGCATTAAGGTCGTCTATTCTACCATCTTTATCTTCCATCGACATCAGAATCAACCCCGATCTTATACGAAAATCTAAGCAAAATAGCTCATTGAATAAGCAATCAGTGAATCATAAAGAAAATCGTAATCAAAGAAAGATTAGTACGCAAACCGCTGAGCAGTTATTAAGATTAGCGAAAAAGAGTCCGAAGGGATTAAAAGAGAAGTTTGAGCGGCTGGCTGCATTAGCCGGAGAGAGTACTAATGCAACCAACAGAAAAGACTAACTCTGACTGGCAGAGATAGCCGCATAATAGAAACTATTATGCGAATACAGTCGAAGGCGCTTTGAATGCCAGAGGTAATTCAGCTTCATCTTCAAAGGTGACCAGATCCCAAGCAGATTCTTTAGCCAGAACCGCTTGCAGCAATTTGTTATTCAGTGCGTGACCCGATTTGAATGCAGTGAATGCACCAATAATGTTATGTCCACACATGAATAAGTCACCAATTGCATCGAGCATTTTGTGACGAACGAATTCATCTTCAAAGCGTAAACCATCTTCGTTGAGTACTTTATAGTCATCAACGACGATAGCACAGTCAAAACTACCGCCTAAGCATAGGCCTTTCGATTGCAGATATTCAATGTCACGCATGAAACCGAAGGTACGCGCGCGGCTAATTTGGTTTACAAAAGATTCCGCAGAGAAATCCATTGCATAGCGTTGCGTGCTGCTATCAATTGCAGGATGTTGGAAATCGATAGTGAAATCAAGGCTAAAGCCATTGTATGGGGACATTTCTGCCCACTTATCACCATCTTCAACACGTACAGTTTCTTTAATGCGTAAGAATTTCTTCGCACAATTTAATTCTTCAATACCGCCATCTAGCAGTAAGAAAACAAACGGTGCAGCACTGCCATCCATAATCGGGATTTCAGGCGCATTGACTTCAATAACAATGTTATCGATGCCTAATCCTGCTAAAGCAGCATTCAAATGTTCAACCGTCGAAATACGTACGTTATCTTCGTTGACTAAGCAAGTACATAACATCGTATCGCGAACTGATTTCGCATCTGCCGGAAAATCTACCGGTGGATTAAGGTCAGTACGACGGTAGATGACCCCGGTATTGGCCGGTGCCGGACGTAAAGTAAGCGTAACTTTCTTGCCGGTATGTAAACCAACACCAGTCGCTTTAATAATACGTTTAAGTGTCCGTTGTTTGATCATCGTATTTTCTCGCAATGTTATAAGTCCTACTGGCTATCTTAATTGATAACCAGTAGAAAATTTTAGCACAAAAAGCGGAAAAACCAATCTAATTAAAAATTAATCGGCCTGTTTACGCAAGAAAGCTGGGATATCTAAGTAATCCGGCTCTTTATTTACTTGTGTATTTTGGTCGTTAACGGCTTTTGCAGCTGGTTTTTCATCATTTAATGAAGACATGCTATTTTGCATTTGCTGATAGCGTTGCTCCATAGAAGCTTGCTGAGACATTTTATTGCTCACTAAAGTAATTTCTGGACGCTTGTCCATACCAATACCAGTAGCAACAACAGTCACGCGCAATTCTTCATGCATTTCTGGGTCTAAAGAGGTACCGATTACGACAGTCGCATTATCTGATGCGAATGCACGAATGGTATTACCCACTGTTTCAAACTCATCCAAGCGTAGGTCAAAACCAGCAGTGATGTTGACCAGAACACCACGCGCGCCAGACAGGTCGATATCTTCCAGAAGTGGGCTAGAAATTGCCATTTCAGCAGCTTCTTCCGCTCTATCTTCACCACGAGCCACACCAGAACCCATCATCGCGTAGCCCATTTCTGACATCACAGTACGTACGTCAGCAAAGTCCACGTTCATTAAGCCTGGGCGGGTGATCAGCTCAGCGATACCTTGAACTGCACCTTTTAATACGTCGTTAGCTGCACCAAAAGCATCCAGTAAAGAGATACCACGACCAAGTACTTTCAGTAACTTGTCGTTAGGGATAGTGATCAGCGAGTCAACGTGCTTAGACAGCTCAGTGATACCCGCTTCCGCGAATGCCATACGCTTTTTGCCTTCGAAATTGAATGGCTTAGTCACGACAGCAACGGTTAGGATACCTAATTCTTTAGCCACTTCAGCAACGACTGGTGCTGCACCCGTACCAGTACCACCGCCCATACCTGCAGCGATGAACACCATATCTGCGCCATCAAGAGCATTGCGCAGTGCTTCACGGTCTTCTTCTGCCGCATTACGGCCGACTTCTGGGTTTGCACCCGCACCCAGACCTTTAGTAATACCGGTACCGATCTGAATGGTTTGTCCGACTGCGGTTTTACGCAGGGCTTGTGCGTCGGTGTTGACTGCAAAGAACTCAACACCCTCGATGCGCTCGCGTACCATGTGTTCAACGGCATTTCCGCCGCCGCCGCCAACGCCGATGACTTTAATCACCGCATCGTTGGTTAGCTCCATTGGTTCAAACATAATGTCTCTCCGTTTTGTGCTTACTATTGAAGCTAATAATATGCTTCTAAATAAAAATTAAAATTCTTTTCTCAGCCAGCTGGTAAGCTTACTAAACCACCCGCTAACTGAAGCACGTTTTTCCGTCTCGGTATCATCGCCAAGGTGGCTTTCTTTACCGTAATGCAGAAGCCCTACCGCTGTGGAGTAGTACGGCTCCTGAGCATAATCCGTTAATCCTGTTATATTAAGTGGGGTACCGATTCTGACCTGTGTATGGAACACTTTTTGAGCGCATTCAACTAGCCCGTCAATCTGTGCTGCCCCACCCGTCAAAACTATCCCTGCCGCTAAGTGGTGTTTGACACCTTGCTGGCGTAACTGTTCCTGTAAATTTAAAATTTCTTCATTCACTAAATTTAACAGCTCAGTATACCGTGGCTCAATCACTTCCGCTAAGGTTTGACGCTGTAAACTTCTCGGTGGACGACCGCCAACACTCGGTACTTCCACCGTTTCATCTTTACTCACAATCGAACCGACTGCACAACCGTGACGCACTTTAATCGCTTCGGCATCTGTTGGCGGCGTACCAAATGCGTAAGCGATATCACTTGTCACCACATTACCTGCGTATGGGATCACTTTGGTATGACGCAAAGCACCACCCGTATATACTGCCATGTCCATTGTGCCGCCACCGACATCAACAACACAGACACCTAATTCGCGCTCATCTTCAGTCAACACACTGTAGCTTGCAGCAAGACCGGCAAAAATAAGCTGATCAACTTTTAACCCGCAACGCTCAACGGCTTTCACAATGTTCTTTGCCATATCGTTATGGCAAGTGATCAGATGAACTTTAGCTTGCATACGAACACCAGAAAGACCGACTGGATTTTTAATGCCTTCTTGGTAGTCAATCGCGAATTCTTGCGGGATAACATGCAAAATTCGGTGTTCGTCTTTAACTCGGACAGATTTCGCCGTATGAACTACGCTGTCTACGTCTTCTTGTGTCACTTCTTCTTCTGAAATTGGCACCATACCAATTTCATTTTGGCAGCTCACATGTTTACCTGATAATGCAAGGTAAACAGAAGAAATTTGGCAATCTGCCATTAATTCAGCTTGGTCAATCGCTCTTTGGACGCATTTAACAACCGACTCAAGATCGTTAACGCCACCTTTGTCCATTCCGCGAGATGGACAGCTTCCCACCCCAATAATATTAACCATACCATCGGGCAGAATTTCTCCTACAAGGGCTGACACCTTGGAAGTTCCAATTTCAAGGCCTACCACTAATTTTCTGTCCGTTGCTTTAATCATTTGCTTCTGCCTATCTGCCTAATTTGAGTTATTAGCAATTTGTCTTATTGGAAGCCTTGCGGTGCGTCAACTAATAGAGGAGCCCACCCCACCGCTGCCCCACTGGTATAACGCAAATCAACATAGTCGACGCGTTTATCAGTCGTTTGCTGTAAGAGCGGATAAAGCTCGAGAAAACGGTTTAACCGCTCTAACACATCTTTTTTCCCAAGTTCGACTCTTACATCATTATCTAAAATAATCTGCCATGCATGGCGCGCTGTCATAGAAACGGATTTTAGTTTCAAGTTATTTTTCGCCAAAATACCACTTAGCACAGCAAATTCTTTCAAAACCTCTGTTTGGCTTCCTTGCGGACCATACAGCAACACATAATCGCCTTTACCATTTTGACTTGGTGGAAGGGTAAATACGCGCCCTTCTTGGTCGACCATGTTTTGGTCATTCCATCTTGCGTAGGGTTTGTACTCCGCAATATGGATTTTTAATTCATCCGGCCACTGTTTACGCACTGTCACTTGACGTATCCACGGCATCATACTGATTTGGTTTTGAATCGCATTCACATCCACCGTCATAAAGGTTCCCGGCTGACCTAATGACAAAATTGCCTTTCGCACATCGTCATTGGTGGTGTAGTTGCGCTCTCCCGTTAATATCAGTTTGGACATTGGCAGCCTATCGGCATCCTTCATCCAGTTCATCACAGTCCAGCCGCTCCACACAATGGTGCCGACAACCATCAGGAAGAAAATTAATCCGCCCAGAAAAGCCCCATTACTTGGCCTTGAGCGCGGATCTTCATCTTGCTGACCGCTATTGTGATTATGATGCCTTACGTTTAACGCTGCCTGTGACATATCAACTAGCCAATTCCAAAATACGTACCACTAACTGCGAAAAATCCAAACCTGCTTGACGCGCAGCCATTGGAACTAAACTGTGACTGGTCATTCCTGGCGAAGTATTTACTTCGAGTAAATAGAATTCCCCGTCACTATCTTGCATCACATCAACCCGTCCCCAGCCACGACAGCCTACCGCTTGATAA
The DNA here is from genome assembly GCF_012272845.1 of Providencia sp. JUb39. Taxonomy (NCBI): domain Bacteria; kingdom Pseudomonadati; phylum Pseudomonadota; class Gammaproteobacteria; order Enterobacterales; family Morganellaceae; genus Providencia; species Providencia sp. JUb39. The sequence continues at coordinate 3,004,063 of NZ_JAAWXD020000001.1, forward strand.
GCTTGCATTGCGATATCTGCCAGTTTCGCTTCAAGGTCGCTTGTTAAACCACTTGGGCAGAAATATTGAGTCTCATCAGACAAATATTTTGCTTCATAATCATAGAAAATACCCGGTGGCTGAATACGAATCGAAGGCAAAACTTCGTCCCCCAGTACCGCTACCGTATACTCAGGACCACTTAACCACTTTTCAATCAACAACGTATCGTCAAACTGGAAAGCAAGCTCAATGGCTTCTGGCAATGCATCCAGAGCATCAACTTTGCTCATTCCAACACTGGAACCTTCCAAACTCGGTTTAACGATAAGTGGCAGCCCTAAGTGCTTAACTTGCTGAGCTAACTGCTCTTTTTTAATATTAGTATATTTCTGCTTGTTAAGTGAAATATATGGGGAAACACTTAACCCTGCGCCTTGCCAAAGTTGTTTGGTGCGTAGTTTATCCATACTCAGCGCAGATGCCATTACGCCACTGCCGGTGTATGGAAGCCCCAGAAACTCAAGCATTCCTTGGATCGTACCGTCTTCCCCGCCACGACCATGTAAGGCGATAAACGCTTTATCAAACCCAGCTTCTTTTAATGTCACAACAGGAAAATCTTGGGTATCAATTGGATGCGCATCAACGCCTGCTTGGCGTAATCCCGCCAATACAGCATTGCCAGACTGAAGTGACACTTCACGTTCAGCAGATGTGCCGCCAAAGAGAACCGCGATTTTTTCTGTCATGCTTATTCCTCAACCATCGGTGGCTGTAATTTCGTTTCTGCTAGGTTTTTGGCTATTTTACCAATATTTCCTGCGCCTTGAACTAAAATTAAGTCGTTATCATCAAGAACTTGTGCCAGCATATGTGAAACTTGTTCAGGTTCTGCCACAAAAATAGGATCAACCTGCCCACGACTGCGGATTGTACGGCATAATGAGCGGCTATCAGCTCCCGGAACTGGCTTCTCACCCGCAGAATAAACTTCCAGCATTAGCAAGACATCTACCTGCCCTAGCACGTTTGCGAAATCATCGTATAAGTCACGAGTACGCGTATAACGATGAGGCTGGAAAACCATAACGATACGTTTATCTGGCCAGCCTGCGCGAGCGGCTTTAATCGTGGCATCCACTTCTGTTGGATGGTGACCATAGTCATCCACCAGCATCACTTCGCCTTCTTTACCATTCACATTACGCAGCACGTAGTTACCTAGGAAATCGAAACGACGACCTGTTCCTTGGAATTCCACGAGTGCGGACAGAATGTGTAAATCGTCGATGCCTTCTTCGGTTGCTACCGCAACAGCTGCCGTTGCATTGAGCGCATTGTGGCGACCAGGTGCATTTAGCACAACAGTTAATTCTGGCATGCCTTCACGAGCAATCGTGAAAAAGCCTTGATTCCCTTTTTGCTCGTACTTGGTGATACGAACATCCGCATCGTCACTAAAGCCGTAAGTGGTAATGTAACGACCGATTTTTGGTAATAATGAGCGGATCACTGGGTCATCGATACACATCACTGCACGGCCATAGAATGGCAAGTTATGCAGGAAGTTGATGAAGGTATCTGTCAGGTTTTCAAAATTGCCCTGATAGGTATCCATGTGATCAGCTTCAATATTTGTCACAACTGCAACAAGTGGCTGTAAATGCAAAAATGATGCATCACTTTCGTCCGCTTCAGCGATTAAATAACGGCTGCTACCTAAGCGAGCATGGGTTCCCGCTGATTTCACTAATCCGCCATTCACAAATGTTGGGTCTAAGCCCGCTTGAGCGTAGATCCCAGAAATCATTGCCGTTGTCGTTGTTTTACCGTGAGTTCCCGCCACTGCGATACCATGACGGTAACGCATTAATTCAGCCAGCATTTCAGCACGGCGAATCACTGGGATACGCAGCTCTTTTGCAGCTTGAATTTCAGGGTTCTCTGCAGAAATAGCCGTAGAAACGACGACCACACTTGCGTTTTCAACGTTTTCAGGACGATGGTTAAAATAGATAGTGGCGCCTAACTCAGTCAGTTGCTGAGTCACTGCATTAGGTGCTAAATCTGAACCACTAATTTCATAACCTTCGTTAGCCAACACTTCAGCGATACCACCCATGCCAGCACCACCGATGCCGACAAAATGAATGTGCCGTACTCTACGCATTTCTGGCACCGATGTTCTTAATTTCGCTAACTGTTGTGTATTCACTGTATTTCGCTTCTCTATAAATTCTGTCTACATTCTATTTTGTATGGTCAGGCTATTTCGCAACATCGCAAATAACCGCCGCAACACGTTCGGTTGCATCCGTGATGGCACAGCTATAGGCTTTATCTGCCATCGACAATAATTCAGCTCTATCCCACTTGTTGAGTAACTCGACAACAGCTTCGGGTGTAAACTGCGGTTGTTCAATAATCTTCGCAGCCCCGGCTTGTTCTAAAGGCAATGCATTCCAATACTGTTGGCGGTCTTTATGCTGGAAAGGAACAAAAATCGCGGGTAAACCTGCCGCAGCTATCTCACTGACAGTTAATGCACCTGAACGACAAACCACAATATCAGCCCATGCGTAAGCTTGCGCCATATCATCAATAAATTCAGTCACTTTAAACTCAGAATTGCCTGAATTTTTCAAACAATCATTATACAGTGCTTCTGTCGATTCCTTACTGCCTTTTCCAGCCTGATGCCATATATTTAACTGTTTGCTCACATTTCCAGCGACTACAGGCATGACTTGATTTAAAATTCGTGCCCCTTGGCTACCACCTACAACTAATACGCGTATCGCACCTTCACGACCCGCTAAGCGCTCTTGTGGCGCAGGCAATGCCAATACATCTTCACGCACAGGGTTACCTACAACGGGTGCATCAGGGAATGCACCAGGGAAAGCTTGTAAAACACGTTTGGCAATTTTTGATAACCATTTATTGGTTAATCCCGCGATCCCATTTTGTTCATGGAGAACAACAGGGACGCCACATTGCCAAGCCGCGATACCGCCGGGGCCAGATACATAACCGCCCATACCAAGAACGGCATCAGGTTGATAGCGCTGAATAATCGCTTTCGCTTGGCGAATGGCTTTATAGATACGCCAAGGTGCACCAATTAATGCACCAATGCCTTTGCCTCTTAAACCCGAGATTTGAATAAACTCAATATCAATACCGTGTTTCGGTACTAAAGTGGCTTCCATGCGATCTGCTGTACCTAACCAGCGAATTTCCCAACCTTGAGCCTGCAAATAATGCGCCACAGCTAAGCCGGGAAAAACGTGTCCCCCAGTTCCGCCTGCCATAACGAGTAATTTTTTTGCCTGACTCATTTGGAACTCCTTACAAACGCCTGAGCTTTCTCAAGTCGTGTCTCATAATCAATTCTAAGTAACACAGCGATCGCCGCTGACATCACTAATAAACTCGATCCCCCATAACTGATTAACGGGAGTGTTAAACCTTTGGTTGGCAACATGCCTGCCGCAGCTCCCACGTTAACCAATGCTTGGAAGGTAAACCAAATACCGATGGCACACGCGAGATATCCACCAAATAATTGCTTGGTCAGTAGTGCTCTACGCCCTACCATCATCGCTCTAAACGCCAGCATGAATACCATCAGTAACACCAGAACCACACCTACATAACCCAGCTCTTCAGCCAGTACGGAGAAAATAAAGTCAGTGTGTGCTTCCGGTAAATATTCTAACTTCTGTACTGAGTTGCCCAGACCTTGACCAAGTAGCTCGCCTCGACCAAACGCCATCAAAGATTGCGTTAACTGATAGCCACTACCAAACGGGTCATCCCACGGGTTTAAGAAGGATGTCACGCGGCGCAAACGATACGGTTCAAAGACAATCAAAGCCAGTACGCCTACACCACAAGCCGCGATACCGATAATAAACGGCGCTAAACGCGCACCGGCTAAAAACAGCAACCCTAACGTAGTCACAACCAGTACAACTACCGTTCCTAAGTCTGGCTGCAACAGCAGCAATAACGCCATCATGATCAAAATACACATCGGTTTTACGAAGCCGAAAAACTTGGTGCGTACTTCATCTGACTTACGAACTAAATAGCTGGAAACGTAACAAAACAGCGCGAACTTCGAAATTTCTGCGGGCTGAATTTTCACAATACCGATGTCAATCCAACGTGATGCCCCGTTGACGGAACTACCAGCCACCAACACCACTGCCAGCATGCCCAATGCGCCCATCAGCAAAATAAAGCTGTATTTTTCCCATGTTGCCATCGAGACCCGCATTACCCCTAAAACCAGAAGAAATGCGACGACTAAATACACCACGTCACGCTTAGCAAAATAAAATGGGTCATCCGTTAATCGTTGTCCTACTGGCATCGATGCGGAGGTCACCATAATGAAGCCGATTGCCGCCAGACCGAATGCTAACCAAACCAAAGTACGGTCGTAGAGCGTCGTGCCTGAAATCACGCCATTCTTTTCACCGATGATCCAGTTTTTTAAACGCAAAGCACCCGGTATGGTCATTAACCTAACTCCTTAGCGAGTTGAGCAAAAACATCACCTCGCTGCTCAAAACTTTTGAACTGATCTAAGCTGGCACAGGCTGGAGACAACAGCACCATGTCGCCCGATTTTAACAATGGCGCAATTTGGCGCATACTTTGTTCCATCGTATCTGTCAGCACAGATTTTTCTGGTGCGAGTTCCGCTAATTGCTGACCGTCACGACCAAAACAATACAAACGGTAGTTATCCGCCGAAATGTATTCTTTGAGCGGAGAAAAATCAGCTGACTTGCCATCACCACCCAGCAATAAGTAAATGTTACCATCCACATGTAACCCATTGAGTGCAGCTTCTGTACTGCCCACATTGGTTGCCTTCGAGTCGTTGATCCAACGCACACCGCGGTTGAAAAAGACCAACTGGAAGCGATGAACTAAACCGGCATACTCTTTTAAGACTTTAAGACTCGCATCACGCGGGATTGCCACGGTATCAGCTAAGGCTAATGCAGCCAGTGCATTCATATAGTTATGCTGCCCAGTCAGATGCATTTGCGCCACATCCAACACCTCTTCACCTTGAGCAACTAAGACACGTTTTTGCGTATCAAAGTAGTAATCACCGCTATTTAAACCAAAACTGGTGTATTGGCTAACACTCTGGTCATGTGGGAGCGTTAGCGGGTCTTGCGCGTTCACAATGCAGTGTTGCGCATTATCATAAATACGTAATTTTGCTGCGCGATATTGCTCAAGCCCCAATGGATAGCGATCCATATGATCTTCAGTCACATTCAACACGGTCGCAGCCGCTGCACGTAGGCTAGACGTAGTTTCCAATTGGAAGCTAGACAGTTCCAACACAAACAGGCTATGCCCTTGATTGAGCAAAGAAACTGCAGGAATACCAATATTCCCGCCCACACCAACGGAAATTCCAGCTGCTTTCGCCATTTCTCCCACAAGGGAAGTTACCGTGCTTTTACCATTAGAACCTGTGATTGCGACAATTGGCGCATCCGCCTCACGGCAGAACAGCTCAATATCTCCCACAATCTCAATACCGTTGCTTGCAGCTTCCTGTAACTGTGGCGTTGCTAACGCAATGCCTGGGCTGGCAACAATCAGATCCGCTTGTTGCAGCCATTCATTATTTAAGCTGCCACTATGACAAACAACATTCTCAGGCAGTTTATCAACACCAGGTGGCACAGCGCGGGTATCCATCACGCGAGGAACAACCCCACGAGCAAGGAAAAAGTCAACGCAGGAAAGCCCGGTTAAACCTAAGCCGATAATCACTACGTTTTTACCCTGATACTGCTGAGCCTGTGAACCAATCATCTTAACGCACCTTCAATGTTGCTAGTCCAATCAGAACTAACATGAGAGAGATAATCCAGAAACGCACGATAACGCGTGGTTCCGGCCAACCTTTCAATTCATAGTGATGGTGAATTGGTGCCATACGGAAAATTCGTTGACCACGTAATTTGAAGGAGCCAACTTGTAAAATCACCGACAGTGTTTCAACCACAAACACACCGCCCATGATCACTAATAAGAATTCTTGGCGCAGTAAAACAGCGATAGTTCCTAATGCTCCACCTAATGCCAAAGAGCCCACATCACCCATAAATACTTGTGCTGGGTAGGTGTTGAACCATAAGAAGCCTAAACCTGCCCCAACAATCGCCGTACACACAATCACTAATTCCCCCGCGTGCGGTAAGAATGGAATGTGTAAATAGTTAGCAAAGTTAACGTTACCCGTCGCCCACGCAACTAAAGCAAAGCCCGCTGCGACAAACACGGTTGGCATAATCGCTAAGCCATCTAAGCCATCGGTTAAGTTAACGGCGTTACTGGTTCCAACGATAACGAAGTAAGCCAGTAAGATGTACAACACCCCTAATTGCGGCATCACATCTTTAAAGAATGGAACCACTAACTGAGTTGCTGGTGTATCTTTACCAATCGCATACATAGAGAATGCAACAACAAGCGCCAATACTGATTGCCAGAAGTATTTCCAACGTGCAATCAAACCACGGGTATCTTTTCGAACAACTTTGCGGTAATCATCAACAAAACCAACAATACCGTAGCCCACTAAAACCAGCAGCACACACCAGACGTATGGATTATCTAAACGCGCCCATAACAGCACTGACATGCAGATAGAAAATAGGATTAAAATCCCACCCATCGTTGGCGTGCCACGTTTACTAAAGTGAGATTCAGGGCCCTCGTTACGTACCACTTGCCCAATTTGCATTTTTTGCAAATAAGCTATCAGGTGCGGTCCCATCCACAGAGCAATAACTAATGCTGTCAGCAAACCGACAATGGCTCTGAACGTCAAATAGGAGAAGACGTTAAAAGCAGAAAATTTATGAACCAATAATTCGGCTAACCAGACTAACATTCGAAGCACTCCTTCAATGCATTCACGACATCTTCCATCGCGGAGCTGCGTGAACCTTTAACTAAAATAGAAACAACATCATTCTGCTGTGCTAGCGGAATTAGTCGGGTTAATAAATCTTGTTTCGCGGTAAAATGCTCGCCACGTTCGCTAGATTGGCTAATGATTTCGCTTAACTGTCCAACACTAAGAACTTTATCCAAACCCGCTTGCTTCGCGGCTAAACCAACACGTTCGTGGCACTCATGGGCATAATCACCAAGCTCCCCCATGTCACCGACAACGAAAATGCGATAGCCCGGCATTTTCGCCAGCACATTAATCGCCGCAATCATCGAACCATCATTGGCATTATAGGTATCGTCCAGTACGACTTTCGTCTCACTTAAACTCACTGGGAATAAACGCCCCGGTACCGCTTTCGTGGTGGCTATACCTTGTTTGATATCTTCTAAGGTTGCTCCCACAGAAATGGCTAATGCACTTGCCGCTAAAACATTGGCAATGTTATGCACACCCGGTAATGGCAATGTGATCTCAACCTGCCCTACCGGCGTATGTAGCGTAAAATCGGTTGTCAGCTGTTTGATTTGAATATCTGAAGGATAGAAATCCGCTTTTTCAGTCAGCGAGTAATACCAAACGGTTTGACGAGGGTTAAATTGCCACTTATCCGAGTAGCTATCTAAGTTCACAATAGCCGTGCCTTCTTCTGGCAGACCTTGGTAGATTTCACCTTTGGCTTTAGCAACGCCTTCTGGGGAACCAAAACCAGCAAGATGCGCACCAAATAAGTTATTCACTAATGCAGTTTCTGGCTTAACAATGTTGGTCGTGTATTCAATTTCATGTGGGTGATTAGCCCCCATTTCGATCACGGCAAATTGGTATTCATCCGTTAAACGGAACAGAGTCAGTGGAACACCAATATCATTATTCAAGTTACCCGCGGTATATAACGTTTTACCGCGTTGCGCCAGAATCGAGGCGGTCATCTCTTTCACGGATGTTTTGCCAGAAGAGCCAGTCAACCCGACCACTCTCGCTTTAGATTGTTGGCGAACCCAAGCGGCGATTTGCCCCATCGCGATACGCGTATCTTCAACAATCACCTGTGGGCAGCTCACTTCCAGTTGATGGTCAACTAACAGTGCTGCGGCACCCGCATCCACCACTTGAGCGGCAAAGTCATGGGCATCAAAACGCTCGCCTTTTAAGGCAATAAACAGGCAGCTAGCGTCGATTTTACGGCTATCGGTACTCACGTTTAATAACGTTAATTCGTTATTGCTCGCTTTTTCAATGCGACCGTGAGTGATTTGTGCCAGCTGGGTTAAGGTCATAGGGATCATGCCATCACCCCCAACAATCTTGCGACAGTCAAGCGGTCTGAATAATCTAAACGGCGAGAACCAATAATTTGATAATCTTCATGACCTTTACCTGCCACTAAAATCACATCATCAGGTTGTGCTTGTAAGATAGTGTTGGTAACGGCTTCTGGGCGCCCAGGGATCGCAAATACGCGGCTAGAATCCAAAATACCCGCCATGATATCGTTGATAATATCCAGCGGATCTTCGCTGCGAGGGTTATCGTCGGTGATCACTACTTTATCAGCGTATTGTTCAGCAGAAGCACCCATCAGTGGGCGCTTGCCCTTGTCTCTATCACCGCCACAACCGAAGACACACCACAGCTTGCCTTTACAATGTAAACGCGCTGCCGCTAACGCCTTTTCTAATGCGTCAGGGGTATGAGCATAATCCACAACCACAGTTGGCTTGCCTGCAACGCTGAAAACTTCCATACGGCCACAGACTGGCATTAATGCGTCGGTTGTTGCTAAAAGCTGCTCTAATGGATAATCCATCATCAATAGCGTCGCCATCGCCAGCAATAAGTTGCTTACGTTAAACGCCCCCATTAATGGGCTTTCAAACGAACCTTCACCCCAACTTGACGTGAAATGAATGGTTGCGCCTTTATCGTGATAATCCACGTCAGTGGCTTTTAGCCATGGACCTTGCCAGTTAGCCGGAATACGATTTTCCATCGTCACGGCACAAGCTTGCGGCAAGCGTTGTAACCACTTCAGCCCGACTTCATCATCAGCATTAATAATTTGAGTTTTGGTTTGATGAGTAGAAAACAGTAACCACTTAGCGGCTTCATAGTTAGCCATATCACCATGATAATCAAGATGATCACGGCTTAAGTTAGTAAACACTGCCGCGTCAAATTGCAGAGCAGCAACACGACCTTGCACCAAGCCATGAGAAGAAACTTCCATCGCCGTCAACGTCGCTTTTTTATTCAGTAATTGAGTCAGTTCTAATTGGATATCAACAGCGGATCCCGTGGTGTTCTCGCTTGGAGAAACGTGCCCCAGTAGCCCATTACCTACCGTTCCCATCACTGCTGATGTTTCGCCTAATCCTTTTGCCCATTGTGCAATTAATTGCGTGGTGGTGGTCTTACCGTTGGTCCCCGTCACACCCACTAATTTCATTTTGAAAGAAGGTTGATGGTAGAACTCACCCGCTAATGCGGATAAACAGTTGTTTAGGTCGTTAAGGTAAATGACAGGCACACCATGAATAAAGCGAATTTCGCCTTCTTCTGCTTCGCCTTGTGCTTCTGCGATAACTGCAGAAACCCCTTGTGCAATAGCTTGAGGGATATAGTGTCTACCATCTGACTGATGGCCTTTTATAGCAATAAACAGATCGCCCGCGGCAGCCTTTCGACTGTCTAGCGTCATCTCTCGTAAAGAGACATTTGTTGTACTCACACCAAATGGGGCGAGGAGTTCACAAAGATTACGATCTGCCACTTTTAACCTCTTTTTGACTGTTCACGATTTCACTTTTATCGTCTGTTTGCAATGCATCTGGCTCAACGTTCATGAGACGCAAAACCCCGCCCATGATAGAACCAAAGATAGGTGCAGATACTGCACCTCCGTAGTACTTACCGGCTTTTGGATCGTTGATTAACACAACGAGGGCATAGCGCGGGTTGCTTGCGGGAGCAACCCCTGCGGTATAAGCGATATATTCGTTGATATAGCGCCCTTCAGGTCCGACTTTTTTCGCGGTACCTGTTTTAATTGCAATACGATAGCCTTTAATTGCGGCACGTGTTCCACCGCCACCTGGCAGAGCAACACTTTCCATCATATGCACAACGGTGCGCATTATTGGCTCAGGAAACACTCGCGTCCCCGGAACAGGCGGGTCGACTTTAGTAATCGATAACGGGCGATATATCCCAAAACTACCGATCGTTGCATAGGCACGCGCAAGTTGTAATGGAGTCACCATCTGCCCGTACCCGAAAGAAAAGGTGGCCCTTTCTAAATCAGACCACCGTGTTTTTTTACTTGGAAAGATGCCACTACTTTCCCCGACTAACCCCAGATTAGTCGGCTTGCCAAACCCAAAGCGGCTATACACGTCCACCAACTCTGTAGCAGGCATCGCTAACGCTAATTTTGAAACACCAACGTTACTCGACTTCTGTAAAATACCCGTAATGGATAACTCTGCGTAACGCGCAACGTCTTTGATTTCATGACCATTAACGCGGTATGGATAGGTATTTAATACGGTATTTTCTTTTATAATTTTGTTTTGTAGCGCACTCATGACGACAAGTGGCTTCACGGTTGAACCTGGTTCAAAAATATCCGTGATAGCGCGGTTGCGCATGAAATCCATCGGCGTACCCGCTAGATTATTTGGGTTATAGGATGGACTGTTTGCCATCGCTAAGATTTCCCCAGTATTCACATCCACTAGGATTGCCACACCGGACTCAGCTTTGTTCTCTTGAACGCCTTTCGTCAGTTCGCGATACACAATAGATTGAATACGCTCATCGATACTGAGCATCAAGTTATGTGCTGCTTGGCTATCGACTGAAGAGACGGTCTCAATAACACGTCCATTACGGTCTTTACGTACCGTACGTTCACCCGGAGAGCCTTTTAACCAACGGTTAAAGCTTTTTTCCACCCCTTCAATGCCTTCGCCATCGATATTTGTTACGCCTAATAAGTGGGCTGTAACCGGACCTGATGGGTAATATCGGCGAGATTCTTTACGTAAATAGATTCCTGGAACTTTTAGTTTGCGGACATATTCACCGATGGAGGGGTTAACTTGACGAGCGAGGTAAACAAAGCGCCCTTTCGGGTTAGCAGAAATTTTGGTGGTGATTTGTTCAAGAGGAATATCTAATGCATCGGCGAGAGCTTTCCAGTGTTCATCGTTACTAACGCCGCCTTTTTCAAAAACTTCTTTAGGGTCAGCCCAGATAGCGTTAACCGGAACACTGACTGCTAATTGGCGACCTTCACGGTCACTGATCATTCCTCGAGCCGTTGATACTTCTTGAACGCGAAGGGAGCGCATGTCTCCCTCTTTAACCAGTTTTTCCGGGGCAATAATTTGTAGGTACGCAACGCGAGTCAACAACCCTGCTAGTGCCAACCCAATACATCCACACAACAAAACAAAACGCCAGCGAACAAAGCTGGTGACTTCTTCTGTTTTCTTGTTCTTAGCGGGTTTGGTTGCTTTCATTCTTAACCTTCGTTATTGCTTGGAAACAATAATGTTTTCTTGGGATGGCTCCACATGAACCATTTGTAATTTCTCAACAGATAGACGCTCAACACGGCTGTGACTGGCTAACGCATTCTCTTCAAGGATCAAATTTCGCCATTCGATATCGAGAAAATCTTTCTCTTCATACAGCTTATCTTTGGCGGCAGTCAGCAGTCGTGTTTCATGAGCGGTGGTCACCACAAACACAGCGCTAATCACTATCGCGGCTAGCAAAATCATCGGAATAATTCCGTAACGAAATAAATCGCGACCGATGACTCTGGCTAAACTGTGTCTTTCTGGTGTCATTACTCTACCGCTCTCTCTGCAAAACGTAACACCGAGCTACGTGCTCGTGGGTTTTCGTCAACTTCAATCTCGGAAGGCTTCATTTTGCCTAATGCGCGTAATTTAGCGGCACCTAGCTCTTTGATTTGCGCTTCTGTCAGCGGGATCCCCGCAGGAACAGAAGGTCCGGTACTGTTTTGACGAATAAAGCGTTTTACTAATCTGTCTTCCAATGAATGGAAACTGATTACGGATAAACGCCCTTCAGGTGCTAAAACAGACATCGCACCATTTAATGCTTTCTCAATCTCTTCCAGCTCGCTATTGATATAAATACGAATCGCTTGGAAGCTACGGGTTGCTGGGTGCTTGTGTCGGTCTTTAATCGGACTGACTTTGGCAATCAGCTCGGCCAAATGGCGCGTACGCGTTAGCGGCTCTTCTTCTGGATTATGGTTACGCTCAACGATGGCTCTTGCGATGCGCTTTGCAAAACGCTCTTCACCAAATGTTTTTAATACCCATGCGATATCGTCAGCTTCTGCCGTCATCAGCCATTGCTGCGCTGATTGACCACGCGTTGGGTCCATTCGCATATCCAGTGGTCCATCACGCATAAATGAGAATCCACGCTCTGGGTCATCTAACTGCGGCGAAGAGACGCCGAGATCCAGCAACACTCCATCAATCTTGCCCACTAAGCCTTCTTCTTCCACATAATCTGCAATTGCTGAAAATGGGCCATGCTTAATCATAAAACGTGGGTCATCAATTCCTTGAGCAGCTTTAATCGCCTCTGGGTCACGGTCAATGGCAATCAAGCGACCTTGCTCTCCCAGTTGGCTTAAAATCAAGCGAGAGTGTCCACCGCGACCAAATGTGCCATCAATATAGATACCATTTGGTTTAAGATTTAAGCCGTTCACTGCTTCATCGAGCAGTACTGTTACATGTTTAAATTGCTGCTGTGTCATTGTTATAGTGACAAATCCTGTAGACGGGCGGACAGCGGTTCGTCGGCTAGACGCTCAGCAGCGATGTCATTTTCCACTTGCTGGTACCACATCTGTTCATCCCAAATTTCAAATTTATTTATTTGGCCCACCAACATGACCTCTTTTGTTAGCCCTGCGTGTTGACGCAGCGTGCTAGCTAGCAAAAGACGTCCTGCATTGTCTATCTGACATTCACTGGCATGACCAAGTAAAAGGCGCTGTACTCGACGTTCTGCGGGATTCATGGTGGATAACTTAGACAGTTTTTCCTCAATGATTTCCCATTCGGGTAAGGTATAAAGCAGCAGGCATGGCTGGTGAAGGTCAATGGTACATACCATTTGCCCTTTCGATTCCTCGCTCAGCATTCCTCGATAACGAGTAGGCACGGTTAGCCGCCCTTTGCTGTCGAGATTAACCAGTGTAGCCCCACGAAACATACCTGATTTTTCCCCTTTATTTCCAACTGCCCCACTTTACCCCACAATTCTCCACTTATAAAGTTTACGAATGGTATGAAAACGTTGTCAAGCCAGCCGCACGTAGCTTTAGCTTTATTTACAGAACGTTTTAGAAAAGAAAAAGTGGGAAAAAATCTTACTTGGAAAGAAAAAGAGAAATAACGAGTTGATATAATTCACTTATTTATAAAACGCAGGTAAAACATATTTAAATCTATTTCATTGCTGCAAAATCATACAAATTTGAGTAAATGATATATACGTCTCATTTTTAATCAGTTTATTTCGTGTCTATTTTTTACCTTTTGATCATCATTTATTGATGATTATTTAAACAAAACTACCAAATAATACGTATTTCAATATAAAATCATTATATTTCAACACATTAAATAACTGTTTTAATTCACAGTGTTATTTTGCTGACAATAATTTGCTCATTGTATTTATCGGTTTTTTTATGGGTAAAAAAAAATTAATTTGTCAAAAAAACAATCGATGCAAAATAATCAAAAAAAGTATTAGGAAAATTCCTAAAGTGAAATATTTACAGGATAACGCAATAAAAAAACCGTAATCACCCATAAATTTCACCAAAAAAAAGCCCCTAATAGATAGGGGCGGATATATTACTAAGAATCTTGGTTAACATCACTAACTATTAAACTGGTTTTTTCACCATTGGATAAGGTTTATCCACTACTGTTTGCGACCTAAACTACCACGGCGACATAAGTCCCTGCGAATTCGACGAATTCCAGTTTCTGGCTTCTGCTTCTCGTCTAGGCTGGCTAATACCAATTCTAAAATACGCTCTGCGATATCGCGGTGGCGCTGAGCAAGAGACAGCACAGGGCAACCGAGGAAATCCAGCAATTCGTTATCACCAAAAGTACTGATAACCATGTTTTCTGGTAAACGACCATTGCGTTTCAATGCCACATCCAACACGCCTTGCAGTAAAGAAAATGACGTTGTGAATAACGCATCCGGCATCGCGTTACCGCTATCTAGCCAATGAGAGAAAACATCTGCTGCAGCATCGCGCTCATAACTATTGGCGTAGAGGTAATTGACTTCGCGAGAGTCCCCTTCCCATGCCTTACGAAAACCTTGCTCACGTAAATAGCTAACAGAAAGTTCAGGTAATGCCCCGAGATACAAGACCGATTCAGCTGAGAATTTGCGTAATTCTTTAGAGATCATCAGCGCATCTTCTTGGTCATCACCGACCACGCTAATGAAATGCTCTTTTTCTAATGCTCTATCCAGCGCGATGATAGGCAGTGAACGGTTTGCCCAACGCTGATAAAACGGATGTTCAGGAGGTAACGCGGTAGACACAATAATCGCGTCAACTTGGCGCTGAAGCAAATGTTCCACGCAACGAATTTCATTGTCAGGTTGGTCTTCTGAACACGCAATTAAAAGCTGATATCCGCGCTGACGAGCCTGTCTCTCTAGATAATTGGCTATACGGGTATAGCTCGTATTTTCAAGATCAGGGATCACCAACCCGATAGAGCGAGTGCGACCTGCGCGTAACCCTGCAGCGACTGCGTTTGGATGGTAATTGTGCTCTCTGACGACTGCCATCACTTTTTCTACAGTTTTATCGCTGACTCGATACTGCTTGGCCTTGCCGTTGATCACATAACTAGCCGTTGTGCGGGAAACACCCGCTAGACGGGCTATCTCATCCAGTTTCACGTTAACCTCTTTGCAATTTGGGAAACAGCCCCGAGTCATTCGGGGCTTTAATCCGCTCTATTCTACCTGCGGCAGATAAATTTTTCATCGCATAATTTTATCGCCACGAGAAACACCAACGATCCCTGAGCGTGCAACTTCAACAATTTCAGCAACACCACGCACAGCTTCAAGGAATGCATCCAGTTTATCGCTTGTTCCTGCGAGCTGAACGGTGTACAGCGTTGGTGTCACATCCACGATTTGACCACGGAAAATATCGGCACTTCGCTTAATTTCATCTCGCCCATAACCGGAGGCTTGCAGCTTCACTAGCATAATTTCACGCTCGATATGGGCTGACGCTGTCAGCTCGCTCACTCGCAGCACATCCACCAGTTTATGTAGCTGTTTTTCAATCTGCTCTAGTACCTTGGCATCCCCTTTTGTCTGGATGGTCATCCGTGACAATGTCGGATCGTCGGTCGGTGCTACGGTCAAGCTTTCGATGTTATAACCGCGCTGTGAAAAAAGCCCAATCACGCGAGATAGTGCCCCTGATTCATTCTCTAATAACACTGATAAGATACGACGCATGATCAAGTCCTCTCCGTTTTACTTAACCACATTTCATCCATTGCTCCACCACGGATTTGCATTGGGTAAACATGCTCAGTTTCATCAATATTAATATCTACAAACACCAGACGCTGGTTTTCATTCACTTCGACTAGCGCTTGTTTTAGCTTATCTTCAAGTTCATCTGGGGATGCTATTGAAATCCCCACATGCCCATAAGCTTCAGCTAATTTTGTGAAATTCGGCAATGACTGCATATAGGATTGCGAGTGACGACCTTGATAAATCATGTCCTGCCACTGTTTTACCATGCCAAGGAAACCGTTATTCAGGTTCAGAACCAGTACCGGTAATCCATATTGCAGCGCAGTTGAAAGCTCTTGGATGTTCATCTGAATACTGCCGTCGCCAGTCACGCATACCACGGTGGATTTAGGGTGCGCCAGTTTCACGCCCAAGGCTGCGGGCAAACCAAAGCCCATGGTGCCTAAGCCCCCTGAGTTAATCCAATGACGCGGTTTATCAAACGGATAATAAAGTGCAGCGAACATTTGGTGTTGCCCCACATCTGACGTCACATAGGCTTCACCGTTGGTTAAGCGGTAAATAGCCTCAATGGCTTGTTGTGGCTTCACTTTGTTTGGATTTAATGCGTATTTTAGGCACTGTTTTTCGCGCCAAATACCGATTTCTTTCCACCACGCTTGCAGTGCAGCGGTATCTTGCTCGGCAGCCGCATGGTCCAGTTGAGCAATCATCTGTTCTAACGTGAGTTTTGCATCGCCAACAATGGGAATATCCGCTTTGACTGTTTTCGAAATTGAGGTTGGATCCACATCAATTTGAATTACAGTGGCATTGGGGCAATATTTTTCTAAGTTATTGGTTGTACGGTCGTCAAAGCGAACACCAACCGCAAAAATCACATCAGAATGATGCATCACTTTATTGGCTTCGTAGGTACCATGCATGCCGAGCATACCCACCGATTGTGGGTGAGTTTCGGGGAATGCGCCTAGCCCCATCAATGTTGATACCACGGGTAACTGAAGTTTTTCAGCTAATGTCATTAGCTCCGCAGAGCAATTGGCATTGATCGCACCGCCGCCGATATACATCACGGGCTTCTTCGCTGCGACTAATTTGGTCAGCGCTTTCTTAATTTGACCTTTGTGCCCCTGTAAGGTCGGATTGTATGAGCGCAGTGAGACGGATTCAGGATAGCGATAAGGGAATTTAGCGGCAGGATTCACCGTATCTTTTGGAAAGTCGATCACCACAGGTCCTGGGCGCCCACTCGCCGCAATATAAAACGCTTTTTTGATGGTTTCAGGGATCTCTTTCGCGTGTTTAATGAGAAAACTATGCTTCACGATTGGGCGCGAAATCCCCACCATATCGCACTCTTGGAATGCATCGTTCCCAATCAATGAGCTGGCAACCTGCCCCGATAAAACTACCATGGGTACGGAGTCCATATACGCGGTAGCAATACCCGTTATCGCGTTGGTTGCGCCAGGTCCTGACGTTACCAACACCACGCCGACATCCCCTGTTGAGCGCGCATAGCCATCTGCCATATGCACCGCAGCTTGTTCATGACGCACTAAAATATGCTCTACGCCACCCACGGTATGCAGTGCATCATAAATATCGAGAACCGCGCCTCCCGGATAGCCAAATACGTGCTTAACTCCTTGGTCAATCAATGACTTGACGACCATTTCTGCTCCCGACAACATCTCCATGAGTTTGCCCTCAGACTATTTGCAAGTTAACAGAGAGCCGTACGACCCTCTTTAATTTTTATTAAGTTAGTCATAAATTCAGCTATTAACATATCCCTACCATTTGTGGGACGCAAATTTGATTTCACAGAGAAATTAAGGAAGATTTCATTTTGTCTTGAACATGAAAATTCGGCAGATTCATTGACTAGTTTTCAATCAAAATAGAGCGGAAATAACTAAAAGATAAGCAAAAATAGTGGCAACGCGATTTTACATAAATAGCAGGTAAAACAAAGCCCTTCAGGGATAACCACTGAAGGGCTTGGAAAGTATGATTAAATATCGAATTACTCTTGATACATGGATTCAATTTCTAATCGGTAGCGCTCTGAAATAATTTTACGTCGTAATTTCAGCGTAGGCGTTAATTCACCTTTCTCCATTGAGAAGTTGCTTGGTAACAGTGTAAAACGCTTCACTTGATGGAAGTTTTCCAGATTTTTTTGTAGCTCTTTAAGACGACCTTCAAACAGCGCAACAATTTTAGAATCTTTTAACAGTTCCAAACGATCACGGTATTTTAAGTTAATTGAATTTGCATACTCTTCAAGGCTGTCATAGCAAGGCACAATCAGCGCAGAAACAAATTTACGTGCATCGGCAATGACGGCAATGTGCTCAATGAAACGGTCTTGACCTAAAACCCCTTCGATAACCTGTGGCGCAATATATTTCCCGTTAGACGTTTTCATTAAATCTTTTAGTCTATCCGTAATATATAAGTTGCCCTGCTCATCGATTTTTCCGGCATCCCCTGTACGTAACCAGCCATCAGCTGTGAATGTATCTATCGTTTCTTGTGGGCGATTATAGTAGCCTTTCATGACGACAGGACCTTTGACTTGGATTTCGTCGTTTGCTCCAATGCGTACAGAAATGGCAGAAAGCGGCGTACCAATAGAGCCTAATGGGTATTTATTCGCTTCCCAACACGAAACTGTCGCGCAGGTTTCACTCATCCCATAGCCATATTTAATATCCACTCCCGCAGATAAGAAAAATGCGATGACATCATCATCGAGACGTGCGCCCGCCGCTGGCATAAAACGAATACGACCACCGAGCCCTTGGCGAATTTTGCTCAGAACCAGCTTATCTGCCAATGCATATAAGCGGTTATTGATAAATGAAAGCGATTTACCTTTTGCCATCGCCTTCACTTTTTGCTTCCCTATCGCAATCGCCCATTTGAAAATTGCACGACGCATGAAAGGCGCTTGGGATACTTTACTTTGTACTGCACTGTAAACTTTCTCATAGAAACGCGGTACGGCACACATCACCGTTGGTTTAACATCAGTAAGTGCCTCTTTCACCAAATTAGTATTGGTTAAATAGACATTGCGCGCGCCGCTGTGCATGACATAAAAACTCCATGCGCGTTCAAAAACGTGAGAAAGCGGTAGGAAACATAATGAAACATCGTCTTCGGACAGTTCTAAACGGTTGTCATGAAGATAAAGCTGGGCTGCCATATTGTAGTAATCCAGCATCACCCCTTTCGGTTCTCCCGTGGTGCCCGAGGTATAAATAATGGTGAATAAATCACTTAAATTTTGAGCTGCAATTCGCGCATCTAATTCAGCTTGATATTGAGGCTGAGCGAGGGACATAAATGTCGATAAGTGCATGCTGTTAGCCACTTGCCCATCTAATTCAACATTATCGTCTAATGCAATGATAGCGGAGAGCTGTGGGCAATGTGTGAGTAATTGGCAAGCAACTTGATATTGTTCTTGAGCACCAACAAATAGGATCTTAATGTTGGCGTCATTAATGATATAGGCGGCTTGATCAATACTGCTTGTGGCATAGAGAGGTACCGTCACGGCTTTGATTTGTAGTGCCGCGATATCAACCAAAGACCAATTCATACTATTATGAGCAAAAAGCCCAATATTCTCTTGCGGGACAACGTTCATCGCCAAAAGCTGACGGGCAATCGCGGTGGTTTTGGTGTCTACTTCCGCCCAAGTCAATTCTGATTGATGTCCGTTGTCCCATTGACTGAAAGCTATCCGATCCGCTGACTCGCTCGCGTCCATTCTGGAACGTATGCGGTTAACAATATGATATGGATATAGATTTTCAGTAATCAAAGTGTATTCCCTATAGGTCATTAGAATTTTAAGTCATTCGGCAAACTCACAAACAACCTAATCTTAATACTTTTTATTATTTCAGCTTACATCTGTTAGCTGAATATTTGGAGTGTATAGCGGAAAGATAAACGAAGAAAGGAATAAAGTGTAAATTTTTTGCAAATGCTACAGACACAACAAAACTCGCCATTTTTTTCATCATGGCGAGTTAGTATTTAGGGGAATATGCTAAGGTTGCCTTAGAATGAATTGAGCCAATTTAGCTTACAGCTGTTCTATCATTTGGCAAAACTGCGCTTTCATCCATTGATGGCCTTTATCTCGTGCCGTCGATTCATGCCACGTTAAATAACATGGGCGAGAACTCTCTTCCCAAGGCAATGATAAGGTACGCAGTTGCAGCTGACTTGCATGATGTTCCACTAACCATTTGGGTGCAATAGCCACTAAATCTGTTTGTGCCACAATGTTCAATACACTGTTTAAGTCCGTTCCTTGATAACTGACAGTGTGGGAAAGTTCCGTATTATGGTAATACAGTTTGCTAAATGACCCAATATTATCCATTGCCATAATAGCGTGTCTTTCACTCACTAACATTTCTTGATTAATAGTATCTTCAATTCTTGGATGGTGATTAGCGACAACTAAAACCAATTCATCATTAAATAAAATCTGATGTTGATACTCGGGTTTTTCGAATTGATTATATCCCAAGAAAAAATCTATCTCTTGGTATTTTAATTGATGCGCTATGTTATTCCCTAAAAAAGAATGAATAAAAACTTGAACATTTGGCGACGCAATTTTAAATTTATCAACAATTGTTGCCGCTAAGCGAATATCTAATGGAGAGCAAATAGATAAGCTAAATGCTCTTTCGCTTTGCTTAGGATCAAACCCTGCCCCCGGTAATTCATTATGCACCAATTGAAGAGCTTGCCTTACTGGTCCAAATAATTGTTTTGCGCGCGAAGTCGGTTGAATTCCACGCCCATAGCGAACAAATAATTCGTCATTGAACATGGATTTCAAGCGGGATACGGCGTTACTTACTGCAGGCTGAGACATACCGAGAACTTGCGCTGCACGAGTGACATTTTGCATTTGCATCACAACATCAAAAACAGTTAATAAGTTCAAATCAACATTGCGCAGATGAATATCGCTACTTTCTTTTTTTGCTGTTGAGATCGTATCAAAATCAGTCATTTTTAACTCCACTAAATATATTTATCATTTTTAATTAATGAACATGATCCATCAAAGCAATATTGACGAAAAATATAAAATCATTAAATATTATTTTTAAAACAACTTATACATGATAAGTTATTTCGCTTTCCCTGCATTTATTAAAACGACGCTTCTATTCTTTTTGCCCATAAATTAGAATCGAGGTATAGATATCATCATAAAATGCAAATATTCATCAGTGTAATGGGTACATGTAACTTATTAAAGTCAGCATCATTCCGATAAAAATAATAAAACAATTTCAAGAATAAATCATAATAAATCTCTTCTATAAACGCGTTTGAATCTCATTATCAGATTAATTTTTAATTATTTATTTATTAGATAATTAACCTTATTTGAAGCATAACCGCGATCAATACCAATGAAGTCTGGTATCTAACCTCTGCATACTTTCATTACATAAACATAATAAAAATCATTACGTTATAGAAATATAGTTATGCCATTAATTTTTAGGTGAAATTTTAGCCTGATTTTTACGCCCTTATATAGGCAAAAACATCATGAAAATTATAAATATCAGACGTAAATTCCAATAATCAGTAACAACACACTTCCAAGCATTTAGCGCTCAAAAAATTAAGTTTGACATTATTATTGGAATCACGTATCAATAAATACAGATTATTTGAAATTCAAAGAGAGACAGTTAACCATGACATCTTCTATCCGCCTACTAAGCCTACTACTACTCGCAGCCAATTTGCGCGGTATGCTTATGGATGGAAAGTAAAACAAATACTGTCCACTAACATAAAGAAGCCCGCGCAACCAGCGGGTTTTTTTATGCCTGCGGCTAAATGGGAATCCAACAAACAGAATTAAAAACAACAAAATTTAGTCTATGAGGAACACATTATGAGCAACCAAGTTATCATCTTCGACACAACCTTACGTGATGGCGAACAAGCCTTGCAGGCCAGCTTATCAGTTAAAGAAAAATTACAAATTGCTTTTGCATTAGAGCGCTTAGGTGTCGATGTTATTGAAGCTGGGTTCCCTGTCTCATCCCCGGGTGATTTTGAGTCTGTTCAAACTATCGCTCGTGAAATTAAAAATAGCCGTATCTGCGCATTAGCACGCTGTGTTGAAAATGATATTGATGTGGCAGCAGAATCGTTGAAAGTAGCTGAAGCATTCCGTATTCATGTTTTCTTAGCGACATCCAATTTGCACATGCAGAAAAAGTTAAATAAAACGTTTGATGGCGTGATGGACATGGCGATTAACTCTATTAAACGAGCGCGCCGCTACACTGATGATGTGGAATTTTCATGTGAAGACGCGGGTCGTACAGATATTGATAACTTATGTCGCATTGTCGAAGCTGCCATCGGCGCAGGCGCAACCACCATTAATATCCCAGACACTGTCGGCTACACAACCCCATATCAATTCGGTGGCATTATCTCTTCTTTATATGAGCGTGTCCCTAACATTGATAAAGCCATCATCTCCGTTCATTGCCATGATGACTTAGGCATGTCGGTCGCTAACTCCATCAGCGCCGTTCAAGCTGGAGCTCGACAAGTGGAAGGTACCATTAATGGATTAGGCGAACGCGCAGGAAATACCGCGTTAGAAGAAGTGATCATGGCGATTAAATTGCGTGAACAGATGTTAGGTGTGCACACCAATATCAATCACAAAGAAATTTACCGTACCAGCCAGTTAGTTAGCCAATTATGCAATACCCCAATTCCTGCCAATAAAGCCGTTGTGGGCAGCAACGCATTCGCGCACTCATCAGGGATCCACCAAGATGGCGTGTTAAAAAATCGCGAAACTTACGAAATTATGACCCCTGAATCCATCGGCTTAAAAGAGCAACAATTAAACTTAACGTCCCGTTCAGGTCGTGCCGCTGTTAAACACCGCATGGAAGAGATGGGCTATAGCGAAGGTAAAGATTTTAATTTAGATGAGTTGTATACCGCATTCTTGAACTTAGCGGATAAAAAAGGGCAAGTATTTGATTATGATTTAGAAGCTTTAGCCTTTTTCGCGAAACAGCAAGACGAAACTGACCACTTTGTCATGGATTACTTTAGTACACAGTCAGGTTCAAGCATTGTTGCCACTGCGACCGTCAAAATGCAGTGTGGTGAAACAGAAAAATCAGAGGCGGCAACCGGAAATGGTCCTGTTGATGCTATCTATCAAGCGATTAGCAAAATCACAAACTACCCAATGAAATTGGTTTCTTACCAATTGTCCGCGAAAGGTCAGGGTGAAAATGCCTTAGGACAAGTGGATATCGTCGCTGAATGCTTTGGTCGTCGTTTCCACGGTATGGGATTAGCAACGGATATCGTTGAATCATCCGCAAAAGCCATGGTACACGTATTAAATAGTATTTGGCGTGCAGAACAAGTCGAAAAAGAAAAACAAAAAATCTCTGACCAAGAGTCACAAATTAATACAAAGGAAGCGGTGTAAACATGTCTACGAATTTTAATATTGCGGTATTAGCGGGCGATGGAATCGGCCCTGAAGTGATGGCTCAAGCCCATAAAGTCTTGAACGCTATTAGTAAGCGCTTTGCTATCACAATTTCAACCAAAGCCTATGATGTGGGCGGCGCCGCCATTGATAATCACGGCGAGCCATTACCGCAAGCAACAGTCAAAGGTTGTGAAGAAGCTGATGCCGTGTTATTCGGCTCAGTCGGTGGTCCAAAATGGGAACATTTGCCACCGGACAGCCAGCCTGAACGTGGTGCATTATTACCATTGCGTAAACATTTTAAATTATTCAGTAATTTACGCCCTGCTCGTTTATATCAAGCATTAGAAGCATTTTGCCCATTACGCGCCGATATTGCCGCTCAAGGGTTTGATATTTTATGTGTCCGTGAATTAACTGGCGGGATCTATTTTGGTCAGCCAAAAGGACGTAAAGGTGAAGGTGCTGAAGAACATGCTTTCGATACCGAAGTTTATCATCGCTATGAAATTGAACGCATTGCCCGTATTGCCTTTGAATCTGCGCGTAAACGTAGCCATAAAGTGACTTCTATTGATAAAGCTAACGTTTTACAAAGCTCCGTATTATGGCGCGAAGTAGTTAACCAAATTGCCAAAGAGTACCCAGACGTTGAAGTGAACCATATGTATATCGATAACGCGGCGATGCAAATGATCAAAGCCCCTTCTCAGTTTGATGTGGTGCTGTGCTCGAACTTATTCGGCGACATTATTTCCGATGAGTGCGCCATGATCACAGGATCAATGGGTATGCTGCCTTCCGCCAGCTTAAATGCTGATGGCTTTGGCTTGTACGAGCCTGCTGGCGGTTCAGCTCCAGATATCGCAGGCAAAAACATTGCCAACCCAATCGCACAAATTTTATCAGCATCCATGTTATTACGCTTCAGTTTGAACCAAACGGAAGCGGCTGATGCTATAGAAAGAGCCGTGAATAAAGCATTAGAAAATGGCTATCGCACTGCGGATTTAGCAGGCAATGGTCAATCAATCAGTACCAGTGATATGGGTGACATTATCGCCCGTTATATTGAAGAAGGGGTTTAACATGTCGAAGACTTTATACCAAAAATTATATGACGCTCACGTTGTCCGTGAAGTTGAAAACGAAATCCCTTTAATTTATATCGATCGCCATCTGGTACATGAAGTGACTTCACCGCAAGCGTTTGATGGTTTAAGAACCAAAAATCGCCCGTTACATCAACCAAGCAAAACATTTGCAACCATGGATCATAACGTGTCAACGCAGACTAAAGACATCAATGCCTGCGGCGATATGGCGCGAATTCAAATGCAAGAGTTGATGAAAAACTGCGAAGAATTCGGCGTGACTTTATACGATTTAAACCATCCATATCAAGGTATTGTCCATGTTATGGGGCCAGAGCAAGGTATCACTTTACCGGGTACAACCATCGTGTGTGGTGACTCTCATACTGCCACTCACGGCGCATTCGGCGCATTAGCTTTTGGGATTGGGACGTCCGAAGTTGAACACGTCATGGCGACTCAAACCTTGAAACAAGCGCGAGCCAAAACCATGAAAATTGAAGTGGTGGGTAAAGCGCCTGCTGGGATCACGGCAAAAGATATCGTCTTAGCTATTATCGGCACCACGGGTAGCGCAGGTGGAACCGGCTACATTGTCGAATTCTGCGGTGACGCAATTGAAGATTTGAGCATGGAAGGTCGCATGACCGTCTGTAATATGGCGATTGAATTAGGCGCTAAAGCCGGCATTATCGCCCCCGATGAAACCACCTTTAATTATATGAAAGGTCGCCAATTTGCACCGAAAGGTCAAGATTGGGACGATGCAGTCGCGTATTGGAAAACGTTGAAAACCGATGATGATGCAAAATTTGACAAAGTGATCACCATCCAAGCCGAGACGATTGCACCACAAGTCACTTGGGGTACCAACCCAGGGCAAGTGATCGCTATTAACCAACCGATCCCTGCTCCAGAATCGTTTGCCGACCCCGTCGAACGCGCTTCTGCGGAAAAAGCCTTGGCGTACATGGGATTGGAATCAGGTATTAAGTTATCCGACGTGAAGATTGATAAAGTTTTTATTGGCTCTTGCACTAACTCACGTATTGAAGATTTACGCGCTGCGGCTGCCATTGCTAAAGGTAAAAAAGTCGCATCTGGCGTACAAGCCATTGTGGTACCGGGTTCAGGCCCCGTCAAAGCCCAAGCGGAACAGGAAGGCTTGGATAAAATCTTTATCGATGCGGGCTTCGAATGGCGCTTACCGGGCTGTTCAATGTGCTTAGCGATGAACAACGACCGTTTGAATCCGGGTGAACGCTGCGCATCCACCAGTAACCGTAACTTTGAAGGTCGCCAAGGTCGAGCGGGTCGTACCCACTTAGTCAGCCCTGCAATGGCTGCTGCCGCAGCGATTAACGGTCATTTTGCTGATGTTCGTGACATTCAAATCTAAAGGAGAAAATCATGGATAAGTTTATTAAGCATGTTGGGATTGTTGCCCCTTTAGATGCCGCAAACGTCGATACCGATGCCATTATTCCAAAACAGTTTTTGCAGAAAGTGACGCGCACAGGCTTTGGTCAGCACTTATTTAATGACTGGCGTTTTTTAGATGATAAAGGTCAGCAACCTAACCCTGACTTTGTTTTGAACAAACCTGTATTTAAAGGCGCTAGCATTCTGTTAGCCCGTGAAAACTTTGGTTGTGGTTCATCTCGCGAACACGCACCGTGGGCATTGACCGATTTCGGTATCCAAGTGGTTATTGCACCAAGTTTCGCCGATATTTTTTACGGTAACTCGTTTAACAACCAGCTGTTGCCAATCAAATTAAGCGAACAGCAAGTGGATGAGATGTTCAGCTATGTGAACAGCCACGAAGGCTGCCAGTTTACTGTCGATTTAGAAGCGCAAACCGTCACCGCCGGCGAGAAAGTGTATACTTTCGAGATTGACAGCTTCCGCCGTCATTGCATGATGAATGGCTTAGACAGCATCGGTTTGACGTTACAGCACGTTGATCAAATCAAGGATTACGAGCAAAAGCTCCCTGCCTTTATGAATTAATCTCCAGCCCACTTCGGTGGGCTTTTTGTTGCTCATAAAAGTAGAACTCAATTCCTATAAACAACATCTATCAATAAACCCTTCCCCATTATTTCCTAATATGCAATTATTCAATTAATTGCCTTTTTATATTTTTCAAAATAGTTCGCGTTGTGGCAAGGCGGCAAAATGAGGATATCTCGAGGAGCATACTTTAGTATGTGACCTGAGTAGCCGAGTGAAGCCAACGCAGTCACAGCGTGAAATATGAAGAAAAATAGGAGCATACATAAGTATGTGACCTGAGTAGCCGAATGAAGCCAACGCAGTCACAACGTGAAATATGAAGAAAAAAGAAAAAAAGCCGATATGCATTCACATACCGGCTGGTAAAAATACCATTACTCAATAAAAGGGGGAGTAAACCTGCAACAGACAGGTCAATAGAGCTACTTACTGCCCCCTATTATCTACGGAATATAGGATATTAAAATTGATACAATTTATTCTGGAGTTCCTCTTTTATGTCTAATTCTCGATTACAAACGCAATTTGTACGCTTGTGGCAGCATTTTCAGGGAAAAAACAGTGAAACCACATTGCAAGATATTGCCGATATTTTGTTTTGCTCTCGCCGTCATGTTCGCACCCTGCTCAATAATATGCAGTCCCATGGCTGGCTCAGTTGGCAAGCAGAATCAGGACGAGGAAAACGCTCCTCATTAATTTTTCATATCAATGGATTAGAGCTACAACAAGCACAGGCTGAGCAGCTTTTAAAAGAAGAAAGTATTGAAAAACTCGTGGCGCTCGTTGGCGATAAAGAGACTATCCGCCAAATGGTCTTATCTGAGCTTGAGCGAAGTTATCGACAAGGTAAAAACTTACTGCGCATCATTTATTACCGTGATTTTCCTAACTTACTTCCTGGCACCCCAATGCGCCGCTCTGAAATCCACTTAATGAGCCAGATATTTAATGGATTAACTCACTTAAATGAGGAAAAAGGGGAAGTGGAAGATGGTATTGCTCACCACTGGCAAGCCATTAACGAACAGCATTGGCGCTTTTATTTACGTCCAGCTATCTATTTCCATCATGGACGTGAAATGCAAGTCGAGGATATTATCCACTCTTTATTACGATTAAAGCAGTGCTGGCCGCTATTCTCACATATTCACTCGGTCACTTCTTCGCAGCCTTATGTGATTGACGTCCATCTGAGCCATCCTGATACACAATTTCCGTGGTTACTGGGTAGCCCACATGCCGCCATTCTCCCGAAAGAGTGGGAAACCATCAGCGGCTTTAGTCAGCGCCCTATTGGTACGGGTCCTTATGAAGTCGAAACCAATATCCCGCAGAAACTCACCATCAGCGCTTTTGACCGCTATTTTGGCTATCGTGCCTTGTTGGATGAAGTAACCATTTGGGTGGTTCCCGAACTATCTGAGCAGATGGTGTGTACCACATTAAAAATGGATGGTGATAAACGCCACAATGACTCTCTCGAAAGCCGCATGGAGGAAGGTTGCTATTTTCTGTTATTCGACCAACGCTCCGACATTTCTCAACGGGAAGATGTGCGTAAATGGCTGTGCAGCTTTTTAACTCCCGTCAACCTACTGGCACACTGTGAATCCTTCTATCAGCGTCACTGGGCGCCTGCTTACGGGTTATTGCTTCATTGGCATCACAGTAAAATGCTTTCCCAACGAACCAAACCTGAAGACTTAACTGAGCTAACTGTCACTTTTTATCGTCATCATCATGAATTCTATGCCATTAGCCAAATCATGAAGCGAGTATTAGAAACTCAGGGCGTGACGCTTAAAATTAATATCGTTGATTATGATGATTGGTTTAATGGGGATGCTAAAAGCGATATCTGGCTCTCCACCGCCAACTTTTATAAGCCTCTTGAATTCTCTATCTTCGCTACGCTGTACGAAATGCCACTATTGCGCCAATGTTTGGGGAAAAACCTCGATGAAGAGTTACAACTTTGGCGCCAGCAAAAATTAGATGTGGAATCTTGGTGTGAGAGTTTGATTGATTCCCAGATCTTCCATCCAATTTTTCATCACTGGTTAGAGCTACAAGGGCAAAGAACGATGCGGGGTGTTCGTATGAATACCTTTGGCTGGTTTGACTTTAAATCAGCTTGGTTTAAGCCAACTGAGGATAATGCACAGAATTGATGATAGTTATAAACAGTTAGAGTGAGTAAAATGGATTTTATTCACTTTTTCTGTGGATATCCATGTGAACAACCAGATAGTAATCAGGGTATATCCCAACTGTTCATTTCTAACAAAAAATCACACTAAAAAATAAAACATTATAAATCATGGCAATAAATGAATTTCACACCAGATATCCACTGTGAGTTTTTCCGTGTTTTTTTGTTAGGAGTTCAACTGAGCAAAGATCAATCAATGCATGTTTTATCCACAAGGAATGTACTTAACTTACTCGCTTTTTGTGACGAGCTTCAATAAATGACATTAGTCAAGGCTGTAAATGCACACAGTAATCGCAGTTTTTCACAGTTATCCAGAAATCCTGTGGATAACCTAGTGCATGATCCTGTGATTATCTTGGGATGAAGTTGAATAACCCTAAATATTCATAATCCCGTCTGTGATTATTATCTAATATCTATATATATATCATGAAGTTAAATACGGTGACTAAAAAGTGTTATACTCACCCTATCTTGTGACCATTTTCTTGGTTATTTTTTAAACACAATCAAATTCAGTCGACTATGTCTTTTATACCGCCTTCACCACCAGAAAATGAAACCGTCTTATTAGCGCGAGCCCAAGCCCTTGCTGGCTATACGCTTGGTGAGCTAGCAACTATTGCAGGTATCCCAATTCCCCCCGATCTTAAACGAGATAAAGGCTGGGTCGGGACATTGTTAGAGTTTTTTTTAGGTGCGACCGCAGGCAGTAAAGCCGAACAGGATTTTGCAGATATTGGCGTGGAGCTTAAAACAATCCCAATCGATCGCCATGGCGCACCATTAGAAACGACATTTGTCTCTGTCGCGCCCCTCACGGGCAATAGCGGTCTAACATGGGAAAATAGCCATGTACGCCGCAAATTATCTCGCATTTTGTGGTTTCCGATTGAAGGTGAGCGTCAAATACCACTTGCCCAGCGACGTATTGCTAACCCTCTGATTTGGAGCCCTTCTGCGCTTGAAGAACAACTTTTACGCCAAGATTGGGAAGAGTTAATGGATTTAATTGTGCTGGGAAAAGTCGAAACCATCACGGCTCGTCACGGACAAGTTTTACAGATTCGTCCCAAAGCGGCGAATAATAGAGCACTAACCGAAGGTATAGGAGAATTTGGACAGCCAATAATGACATTACCGAGAGGTTTCTATTTAAAAAAAGATTTTACGGGTCCATTATTAGCGCGGCACTTTAACCTCGGTTAATTGGTCAAGGCATCGCCTGTGCCAAACAGACGATTTTTTATTCCATTTTTAAGGCAATAAGATGTTTGAGTGGTTCTTAGATCCCCATGCTTGGATGGCATTGGCAACATTAACAATTTTGGAAGTCGTACTGGGTATCGACAATATAATTTTCTTAAGTATTGTCGTCAGCAAATTGCCTGCCCATCAACAAAATAGCGCCAGACGTATTGGGTTAATCGCGGCAATGGGAATGCGTTTGGCACTACTAGCGTCTATTGCTTGGCTCGCTCGCCTCACCACGCCACTCTTCACATTAGCTGAACATACCGTTTCCGCCCGCGACTTAATTTTGTGTGCCGGTGGCTTATTCCTCATTTGGAAATCCAGTCAGGAGATTTTCGATACCATTGAAGGGGAAGACGATGAGGGGATAGCCCAGAAAAAAGTCACTTCATTCTGGGGAGCCATTATGCAAATCGCAATTTTAGATATTATCTTCAGTTTAGATTCGGTGATCACTGCCGTGGGGCTATCTGACCATCTGTTTATTATGATGGCAGCCGTGATTATGGCGGTCATGATCATGATGTTCGCCGCGAAACCTATTGGTGATTTTGTGGAGCGTTATCCTTCCGTCAAAATCCTCGCACTCTCTTTCTTGATCCTTGTGGGCTTCACTTTGTTACTTGAAAGTGTTCAGGTACATGTATCAAAAGGCTATATCTATTTTGCTATGTTCTTCTCCATGTCAGTGCAAATGCTTAATATTCTGCGCAGCAAAAAGTGGAAAATGAAAAACAAGCAATAAATGAAAAATAAATAGTCATAGCCAAGTTAGCGTAAGGCGTCCTTTGCTGCGGCAATAGCGCCTTCCACCGCTTTTTTAGCTTGAGGGCTGTTTTTCCAACAACTTGACCCCGTTAGTGCAGCACCCGAAATTAAAATTTCATCATAAGAAGCTTCACTTAACTGCGCTAAAGACG
Organism: Providencia sp. JUb39; assembly: GCF_012272845.1. Classification (NCBI taxonomy): domain Bacteria; kingdom Pseudomonadati; phylum Pseudomonadota; class Gammaproteobacteria; order Enterobacterales; family Morganellaceae; genus Providencia; species Providencia sp. JUb39. The sequence goes on from NZ_JAAWXD020000001.1 coordinate 3,034,712, forward strand.
AAAACCCCATTTGTTCTAATCGGCTAATGACCGTTGATCCAACACCCTTCACTGCTAATAGAATTTGCTTTTCTGAGTCTGAAAATGGCATAAATCATCCTTTTGGCTGTAAAACAGCCGTAATTGAGCGTATATTTTGTAATTAACCTATTTCTTAATCTAAAATTCTGAGCGGTCTATAACAGGTTGAGTTACCTGCCCTATATATCTGTTTTAGCAAATAGGAAATAACAACGGTAAAGTCATTGACGACTCGCGATAGAAACTAACATGTCGCACTAAAAATTCTATCTTGTAGGTATTTATTATGTATAGCAACAAAATATCCAATACTCGCCATATGTCGATGACATTATCTGATGGGCGCCTTTTGTGTTGGTATGAATCTGGCCCTAAACAGGGGTTCCCCGTGATTTTTTGTACTGGCGCAGGGATGAGCGGTACACTGGGCTTTGGTATTGACCGTCTTGATGAGCTAAATATTCGCTTAATCACCCCTGAACGTGCCGGACTGGGTCAATCCACCTTTGATGAGCATAAATCCCTACAACGCTTTGCTCAAGATATTAAAGAACTTCTGAATGCTCAAAAATTGCCGTCATTTTCCGTTATCGGTTTCTCTCAAGGTGCCGTTTTCGCCATGGCACTCGCCCGCTACGCTTCCCCTGTTTCATTATCACTTGTGTCAGGGCAAGACCAATTTGAGTTTCCAGCAATCCGAGCACAATTAAAGCAAGATGTCATTAATATGCAGGAACAAGCCATTCATACCCCCGAGGCTTTATCAGAATGGTTGATGCGCAATGTGACTTCACAATGGTTACTGGCGTTTATTCTTAACTGTAGCGCAGAAATAGACCAGCAGGTTTATAGCGAAGAGAGCTTCTTAGCCGCTTACAGTGACTGTATGGAACGTGCATTTATGCAAGGTAACCAAGGCTATGTTCAAGATCTCTTAATCGCCCTACAGTCTTGGCAGTTCAATCCTGAAGATATCCGTTGCCCTGTCGCGCTGTGGTATGGCGAGCAAGATGTGAGTTCTGTGCATTCCCCTGATTTTGGCAAAACACTGGCTCAGCGCTTTCCTGATAGCGAACACTTTTTGTTCTCACATGAAGGCGGCTCAGTTCTGTGGACACAAGCCTATTCCATCCTTGCCCAATTGAAAGAACACCGCTTTTAAGTATGAAATATCGCCGTTAGGCATAAAAAAAGGTGCCCAATGAAACATTAGGCACCTTAAATAACGAACTAAAACTTATTTCTTAGACGCTTGGATATATAACAGTTCCAATGCAATCGTTGCTGCGGCTAATGCCGTAATTTCTGATTGGTCATAGGCTGGTGCGACTTCCACCACATCCATCCCTACAATATTCAGTGACTTAATGCCACGCAGCAGTTTTAACGCTCTATCAGATGTTAACCCACCAATCACTGGCGTACCGGTTCCTGGTGCAAAGGCAGGATCCAGACAGTCAATATCAAACGTCAGATAAACGGGCATATCACCCACGATCTCTTTGATCTGAGCAACCATGTCATCCACACCACGATCATTCGCTTGAGCAGCATCCAATACCGTGAAACCGTTGTCAGAATCATGCTCAGTACGAATACCAATCTGCACAGAATGATTTGGATCGATCAGACCTTCTTTTGGTGCATGATAGAACATGGTGCCGTGGTCATACAGACTGCCATTACCGTATGTGTCAGTGTGCGCATCAAAATGCACTAACGCCATTTTACCAAAATGCTTAGCGTGGGCGCGCAATAATGGCAATGTCACAAAGTGGTCACCACCAAATGTTAAGCAACGTTTACCGGATTCCAACAGCTTTTCAGTGTGAGCTTGCAGTTTGTCGCACATATCTTGCGCATCACCGAATGCAAACACCACATCACCGCAGTCAACCACGTTGAGTTTGTTTTTTAATTTAAAATCCCACGGCCAACGGTGGCTTTCCCATGCAAGGTTAGTGGAAACCTGACGAATAGCAGCAGGTCCATGACGGCTACCCGCACGTCCTGAGGTTGCCATATCAAATGGAACACCCGTGATCACCCAATCAGCATCGGAGCTGTATGGTTGGAAATTTAACGGAAAACGTAAAAAACCAAATGCGTTTGAAACCAGTGAATTATCAACCTGATTTCCTAATGTGCTATTAATCATCACTGTTCCTTAATCATTCATCTTCTAAGTAAGTGTAACCGTACAACCCACTTTCAAACTCGTTCACAAAATCTTTTTGCAGCTCGTCACTCAGCCCTGTGCCTTTCACTTGCTCAATAAAGCTTTCTAACAGCACTTCAGGAACCAGCTTCACATATTGCAGCATATCGGCGACTGAATCGCCCTCTTCACTTTGCAGGTAACGAATGCTGCCTTGGCTATCAACCCACACATCGATGGCGGCTGTATCACCGAATAAGTTGTGCATGTTGCCTAAAATTTCTTGGTATGCCCCGATCATAAAGAAACCAATCATCGGTGGATTTTCTGGATCATACGCTGGCATTGGCATGGTGGTTTCCACTCCATCACCGTCAACATAATGATCAATAATACCATCTGAGTCACAAGTGATATCTAATAATACCGCGCGTCTGTCTAACGGCTTATCTAAACCTTCAATTGGCAAGACTGGGAACACTTGGTCAATACCCCAAGCATCAGGGAGCGATTGGAACAGCGAGAAATTCACATAGAATTTATCCGCCATACGCTCTTGCAGCTCATCAATAATTGGGCGATGGGCGCGGTTGCTAGGGTCTAAATCTTGCTGAATACGACGACAGATATTTAAGTATAGCTCTTCTGCCCATGCGCGTTGTGTTAAGTCCAACACGCCATGCGCATACTGGGTATGTGCTTCTTGCAAGTCAAACTGGCTATCGTGCAACCATTCACGCAGAGAACGGCTATTGCCTTGATGCTGCATGGATTCCCACGTTTCCCATAACGAAACCAGTGAACGTGGTGCGTCTTCGCTCGGAGGTGTGGTTTTGGTGAATTCGTTACGCTCAACCCCAATCACGTTAGAGACTAGCACGGTATGGTGAGCGGTCAATGCACGCCCAGACTCCGTGATCACTGTTGGGTGTGGCAAGTTAAATTCTTCACACGCATCGCCAATCGCCCAAATCACGTTGTTCGCATATTCGTTCAAGCCATAGTTAACCGAACAATCTGACTGAGAACGCGTACCTTCATAGTCAACGCCTAAACCACCGCCCACGTCAAAGCACTGAATGTTGACACCTAATTGATGCAACTCGACGTAGAAACGGGCTGACTCACGAACACCTGTCGCGATATCACGAATATTCGCCATTTGAGAGCCTAAATGGAAGTGCAATAATTGCAGGCTATCCAAACGGTTCGCATTACGTAAAATTTCAACTAATTGCAGAACTTGTGTTGCTGCCAATCCAAATTTAGATTTTTCACCACCACTCGCCTGCCATTTACCTGAACCTTGAGATGCTAAACGAGCACGAACACCTAAACGAGGCGTCACTTCCAGCTTCTGCGCCTCTTCAAGCACCATCTCGATTTCAGACATTTTTTCGATAACCAGATACACTTTGTGACCCAGTTTTTCACCAATTAATGCCAGACGAATATATTCGCGATCTTTATAACCGTTACACACAATCACAGTGCGAGTGCGACCTGCGTTGGCTAATACTGCCATTAACTCCGCTTTTGAACCCGCTTCTAACCCTAAAGGCTCACCAGAATTCACTAGCGATTCAATCACACGGCGTTGTTGGTTAACTTTAATTGGGTAAACTAAAAAATAGTCGCCCTTATAACCATAAGATTCGCGCGCACGTTGAAACGCTGCGTTAATTGAACGCAAACGGTGTTGCAAAATTTGAGGGAAACAGAACAGTGCAGGTAAACGTAAATGTTCCTGTTCTTCTTTAACTTGGTAGACTAACTCAGCTAAATCAACAAAGGTGTCGGGGTTTTCAGGATTCGGGCAAACACAGACATTTCCGCGCTCATTCACCTGATAGTAACCACCGCCCCAATACGCAACATTGTAAGTTTGGCGCACTTTGCGAGCGATATTATCATTCATAATAAACTCCTAGTATGGAGGGGTGAGTGATGCGTTCTCCTTCCAGACAAGCAGCGACCAAGCGTATGATGCAACTGGGCAGTAATGTCAGGGAAACAGCGATACTCAGATTGTAATTAAAAGTGCTTAGAACTTCTAAACGGTGACAATATACATCCACAGACTTAGCAGATTACTCTTTGAGATTACTGACTAAGTATTAAGGATCTATGATAGGTATGACGGTAACTTCGCGATGAAGTCAACATAGACAGGAAAGTAAAAGCCAATGTCACACGGCGATCCGCGTAAGACGGTTGGATACTGTTATTCAGCAGATTATGGATCATCGCCCATTAACCCCCAATATAACTGTTTTCCCCTTGAAAATTTTAATTAATATTAAAATTCAACCGGTTATAAACATTCCTGATAGAAAGCAGACTCATGGCTGACCTGCTGGTATATAGCGGGAAATTACAACCATCCGCTACGGTCGCAGTTTATACCTCGAATAGCCCCAAAATGCAAAAGCAAATTATCTAAAATTTCACATTTACGATAAAACTAACTGAATTAACCATTTATGCGCTTATCATTTTAGGCTTAAAAACAGGTAGAAATTATTCATTGAAAAGTCTAGAATAGCCGTCTAGATGTTAAAACATCCAACTATAATGTTCTTTGAATTCTTAAGGTATTAATCTCATGTCTACACACCTCTTTACTTCTGAGTCCGTATCAGAAGGGCATCCTGATAAAATTGCAGACCAAATTTCTGATGCGGTCCTTGATGCTATTCTTGAACAAGACCCAAAAGCGCGCGTAGCTTGCGAAACCTATGTCAAAACCGGCATGGTCATGGTTGGTGGTGAAATCACTACCAGTGCATGGGTCGATATTGAAGAAATTACGCGTAAAACCGTTCGTGAAATTGGTTATACCAGTTCAGACATGGGCTTTGATGCCAACTCTTGCGCAGTATTAAGCGCAATTGGTAAACAATCACCAGACATCAACCAAGGTGTTGACCGTGCAGATCCTTTAGAACAAGGTGCTGGCGACCAAGGCCTCATGTTTGGTTATGCAACTAACGAAACTGACGTATTAATGCCAGCACCGGTGACTTATGCACACCGTTTAGTGCAGCGCCAAGCTGAAGTCCGCAAAAATGGCACACTGCCATGGTTACGCCCTGATGCGAAAAGCCAAGTTACCCTCCAATACGATGACAACAAAATTGTCGGTATTGACGCGGTAGTTCTGTCCACACAGCACTCAGAAGATATTGACCAAAAAGCTTTACACGAAGCGGTAATGGAAGAGATCATCAAACCAGTTCTGCCTGCTGAATGGTTATCTCCAGCCACTAAATACTTCATCAACCCAACAGGTCGTTTCGTTATCGGCGGACCAATGGGTGACTGCGGTTTAACGGGTCGTAAAATTATCGTTGATACATACGGCGGTATGGCTCGTCACGGTGGTGGTGCATTCTCTGGTAAGGATCCATCAAAAGTTGACCGTTCTGCTGCCTATGCTGCGCGTTATGTTGCAAAAAACATCGTTGCTGCTGGTCTAGCTGACCGTTGTGAAATCCAAGTTTCTTACGCTATCGGTGTCGCAGAGCCTACCTCTATCATGGTAGAAACTTTCGGTACTGGTAAAGTTGACGAAGCATTGCTAGTGAAATTAGTCCGCGAATTCTTTGATTTACGTCCTTACGGCCTGATTCAAATGCTGGATTTATTACACCCAATGTACCAACAAACCGCTTCTTACGGTCACTTTGGTCGCCCACAATTCCCGTGGGAAAAAACCGACAAAGCGGCACAACTGCGCGAAGCTGCTGGTCTATAATTTTCGCTAACGTCACTGACGCTAAACGCAAAAATCAGCTTAAAAAACCCATCTTAATGATGGGTTTTTTTGTATCTAAAATTGCTCACTGATGTGATGAGTTAAATAACTTTTCTATTCGCCTCATTTTTTGGGTCGAATAACTAAATTAATTGACTCTCTCGTCTTGATTACTTTTCAGTACGTTGAAATAACTGAAAAATGGTCATTCCTGCTATCATTGCCAACGCAAACAAAATACCTTGAGTCAGCCCCATACCGGTTAATAAAATGGCAGGTCCCGGGCAAATTCCCCCAAGTCCCCAACCTAAACCGAACAACACGCTGCCTATCACTAATTTTTTATCAATAACTTTACTGGTTGGGATCTGCAATGGGCAATTCAGTACACTCGTTTTGCGCTTTTTCACTAACTGGAATGCGATACCGCTTATCACCATTGCCACTGCCATGGTAATCAACAAAGAGGGATCCCAATTCCCCGTGATATCCAGAAATGCCAAAATTTTTGCGGGATTACCCATACCAGCTAGTAGTAAGCCCAGTCCAAATAAAATACCGGAAACTAACGCGATAATAATTGGCATTACTTTATCCCCTTAACCCAAAGTGGTTAATCACAGCGACCGTGATAAATGCCACCAGCATAAAAATAACGACCGCCACCATGGAACGACGGGAAAATCTCGCCATGCCACAAATGCCATGCCCACTGGTACAACCGCTACCTAATCGTGTCCCAAAGCCCACTAACAGCCCCGCAGCTATCAGTAATGGCGTGCTCGTTGCGATAGTGACTTCTGGCGTATACACAAAGGTAATAAACAGCAATGGCGCAACTAAGATCCCGACAATAAACGCCAGTTTCCATGCTGTGTCCCCTTTAGTGGGTTTAAGGACTCCCGCTAAAATCCCGCTGATCCCTGCAATTCGCCCATTAAAAATCAATAATATTGCCACCGCTAAACCAATCAACACACCGCCAATCGCCGCAGAGCCTGGCGTAAAATGCGCCCAATCAATCGTCATTTTAATTCCCCTTCACAGGACAATAGAGTTGATACAACGTATTGAGTAAGGTGAATAATTTCTCATCCGCAATAGAGTAATAGATTCGCTTACCTTCTCGACGCGTCGCGACTAATCCTTCATTTCTTAATACGGTTAACTGCTGGGATAACGTCGGCTGCACAATCCCTAACGAGGCTTCTAAATCACTAACACAAGCCTCGCCTTGTGTTAACTGGCACAGCAATAATAATCGGTCTGGATTCCCGAGTGTTTTTAATAATGACGCAGTTTGCGTTGCTGCTTGAGTCATTGCTAAAAGCAGCTGTTCTGAGTTTGGTTGTTCACTCTTTGACATCATTGGATCTCTTGTTACTATGTATAACATTATACCATTTAATAATATATATTTTGATATATTGAATGTCAATTATCACTTGTTGTTACTATATGACTTCACGTATTCTTGAGGACATGAAAACAATCCGAGTACCCATTCTGCTTCAACAGCGAGTGATGAAAACCCTACGTGAAAAGCTCGCGTTAGCTGAAGAAAAACTGGAACAGAAATTTCCAGAACCCACTATCAACTATAAACAGCGTGGAACCACCGCGGGCAGCGCCTATTTAAAAGATTGGGAAATTCGCGTTAATCCAACGTTGTTAATTGAAAACCCAGACAATTTTGTGGACGAAGTGATCCCCCATGAGCTCGCCCACTTACTGGTTTACCGTGTATTTGGACGTAAAGGGGTCGCCCCTCATGGCAATGAGTGGAAATGGATGATGCAGACTGTTTTAGGGGTAACGGCGAAACGGACTCACAACTTTGCGGTGACCAGCGTCAAAAGCCAAACTTTTCGTTATCTTTGTGGTTGCGACACAATTCATGAACTGACCATTAGAAGGCATAACAAAGTTGAGCGAGGGGAAAATCAGTATTTATGTCGAAAATGCGGGGAAATCCTCAAGCGAGAAATTGAGTCAGCGGCAGAGTGTTAATTCCCTGCCGCATCAAGAGGTAGAACCGAACTTAAGCGAACTCCGTCATCACTAATTTCGCGATTTCAAAGTAAATAATCAAGCCAGTACCATCAATAAATGTCGCGATAAATGGCGCAGAAACCACCGCTGGGTCAACCTTCAGCTTCTTCAGAACCATTGGAATAATAGAAGAGACAATCGCACTCCACACGGTAATAGCCACAATCGTTAAGCTCACCACGATAGTCACTTCATGACCCACACCTAAGATCCAAGCACGAATTAACGCCGCGCCACCAATGGTGACAGCCACTAAGAACGAGGTTGAAACTTCTTTTTTCAATACCGCACCGAGGTTACGTAAACTCACTTCCCCCAACGCCATCGCTCTCACGAGGGTCGATGTGATCTGAGTTCCGCTGTTTCCGCCGGTACCAATCAATAATGGAATAAAGAACGCCAGTGAAATGGCGGCTTCAAGTTGCTCTTCGAACGCTTTCAGCACGGTTCCAGTATAGGCTTCCGCCACAAACAGCATTAATAACCACACAACACGCTTACGCCATAAAGTGACTGGACTGGTGGTTAAATACGGCTCTTCGAGTGGCGTAGTCGCCCCCTGCAATTGTGCATCGAGGGTATTTTCGTCTTCAATAAGTTCTGCAATATCTTGAGGACGTAATACACCCATTAACTTACCGAACTGAACAACGGGGATCATGTCCAAACCACTATGATTAATTAAATCATAAACATCATGGCGTGATTGTTCAGGGGAAACAGAGAAATAATTGTGGCGCATAATATCCGACACTAATAAATCTTCTGCTGAGGCAAGTAATGATTTAACGGACAGAATTCCATTTAAATAGTTTTCACTATCTACAACAAATAAATACGTTGGAATTTGTTCGCCTTCGAGATGTTCAATAAGACTTTTCTTCACACATGCCACAGAGTCGGCAACCGATACCGGCAAATATGATTGGCTCATATAAGCGTGAACAGTTGAATCATCAATTTTAGTTGGCTGTGATTGATTAGACTTTTGACGAGCGTCTTTCATCGCGGACTGTGCAATAGCTACTGCACCCGCTTTGTTCTGGGTAGAAAATGACATTTTTTTAGTCCCTATTACTGTTGTTTACTCAAACAGTACTCACATAGGGGCGAAACCAGATGAGAGAATGCGATTGCTATCTCTTCGTCTCGGTTTTAGCACTATACAACGTATCCTGAATCAATCAGGAAGTTACATGGGGATATACCTTCGGTCGATATATCCTGTCCTAATCTTGGGCGTCTCTCGACGTCGTCAGATCAGTAACCTATGTTTGTATAGGAGCCTCGCCTAACGAGTTACTGCACTTTGGATGCGGCGCGAATTATACCCACTGAGTGTTCAATTACCACCCTTTTACCCCTCTCTTTTTTTAATAGCCCACCATCGTTTAAGTTTTGTTTAAGTTAATGTATATCAAGAATTCACCGTGTAACCATTTGTAACTTTAATAGAAACTTATATTATTCATAATACATAAAGTCATAATCACGCTATAAATTACTTTATTATTTTTTTGATTATCTTTTGCCGCTAAAATACATGGATTAATAAACAAAAAAGCCACCTTATTTATATTCATAATAAGATGGCAATTAATGAGGCATTTAATTTTATATTATCGAAAATCGATTAAGCGATTTCTGTGTCGCCTTGTAATTGGCAACTGCACGCTAAAACATAGCCATTAGCAATTTCGTCTGCGGTTAATGTCATGGTGCTACTGGTTGTATAATTCCCCGAAAGCACTTTGGTTTTACAGCTACCACATACCCCTGCGCGACACGCGGCAATTACCGGTTGTTTATTCTGTTCTAACGCAGATAAAAGCGATGTTCCCACTGGTACAGTGAAATTCGCTAAACGGTGACGAATTTTTAAGTTCAGTACCTCTTCACTTACGGCTTCATCACCACCAGTAGTAAAGCGCTCCATAAAGAAGTGATCCGCTGGCACGCCTAGTGCCTTAGAAAATTCCTGCACATTTTTCATATATGGAACAGGCCCGCAAGTCATTACCACTCGCCCATGAATATCCGGTACTAACTCCAGCAATTTTTCTTGGCTTAAACGACCTTGTGCAACACCACCGTTATCAGGGGTTTCTGGCATGATGCACAGTTGCAAACGTTGCGGATATTGTTGCACCAATCTTTGCCACTCATTGGCAAAAATGACCTGCTTTTCATCTCGTACATTAAACAGCACTTTAACATCCGTTTCCGGGCGATTCGCCATCAGCCAACGGGTCATCGACATAATCGGCGTGACACCACAACCGGCTGCTAACATTAAATATTGGTGGCTTTGAACATTGGCACAAGTAAACTCCCCTTGCGCCTCAGACAACCAAAGATAATCCCCTGGTTTTACTGCTCCAGTCAGCCAACAAGAGCCTGTCCCCTCGTCTAATCGTCTCACTGTAATGGAGATAAAACGGCTTTGCCCCGGCGATGAAGACAAGGTGTAAGCACGCATCACGTCATCACTGTTTTTGATACTCACCAGCGCATACTGTCCTGGTTCATATTGGTAAAAATCATGATTAATCAGATTAATAGTCCAAACATCAGGGGTTTCCTGCACAATCGAGTGAATTTGCATTCTGTTCGGACATAGGCTTGTTGGCATGGTCATGGGTTACTCCTTGCAAGGGGGAAAGCCGCTTCCCCCTTGGTTTCCATCAAATTACGCAGGCAGGATTTCCGCCAGATCTTGTTCAACCGTGGTAATGCTGCGCATACCGAATTTTTCATTCAGAATATTCAGCAGATTTTCGGTTAAGAAGCCCGGAGCCGTTGGACCGGTGTAAATGTTTTTCACACCCAGAGCAAGCAGGGTTAACAAGATCACAATGGCTTTTTGCTCGAACCAAGAGAGAATCAGGCTCAGTGGTAAGTCATTCACACCACAACCTAATTTCTCTGCTAAGTTCACCGCTAACATAATGGCAGAATAGGCATCGTTACATTGACCCACATCCAGTAAACGCGGTAAGCCTTCTAAGGTACCGAAGTCCAGTTTGTTGAAACGGTATTTACCGCAAGCTAGCGTTAAAATCAGGCAGTCTTTCGGTACGCTGCGAGCGAAATCCGTGTAGTAACTGCGCTCACCACGGCTACCGTCACAACCACCGACTAAAAATACGTGGCGTAATTTTTTCTGAGCAACAAGATCAATCACCGCATCCGCAGCGCCCAACAGGGTTTGACGACCAAAACCGACGGTAATTTTGTGTTCGATTTCAGTGTATGGGAAGCCCGCCATTTCCTGCGCTTGCGCTATCATTTCCGCAAAACTGTCGCCTGTAATGTGTTTCACACCCGGCCAACCCACAATGCTGCGAGTCCAGATACGTGCTTTATATTCACCCACATCAGGGTCGATAATGCAGTTAGAGGTCATTAAAACAGGGCCCGGGAACTTAGCAAATTCCACTTGCTGATTCTGCCAGCCACTGCCGTAGTTACCCACTAAATGAGCGTATTTTTTCAGTTCAGGATAACCATGAGCAGGCAGCATTTCACCGTGAGTGTAAATATTAATGCCTGTGCCTTCGGTCTGTTCTAACAACATTTTTAAATCTTTCAGGTCGTGACCTGAAATCAAAATACATTTACCGGCAACTGGGCGCACGTTAACTTCCGTTGGAACTGGATGACCAAATTCTCCGGTTTCACCTGCATCCAGAATTTCCATGATTTTGAAGTTCATCATGCCGATAGCCATTGCATTGTCGAGCAGCTCATTCATATCCGCTGGCAATGTGCCTAACCACGCCATAATTTCATGGTATTGAGCATAAATCTGGTTATCAAACTGACCTAAAACGTGAGCATGCTCCATATACGCCGCCGCACCCTTCAAGCCATACAGGCACAGCATACGTAAACCATGAATATCATCACCAATTTGCGCTTTATCGACATCTAACGCAAATTGTGCCGCTTGCTGTTGCAGAGTCGCAATATCCTGCCCTGCTAATTGCAGGTTGATTAGCGGGTGATTAAATGCCACTGCGCTATTCACTGACAGGCAGTGTTTGATTAATTTATCACGCAGATAAATGGCTTCACGGGCATAACCAATAATACGTTCAGAATCGAAGTTAACGTTGGTCAATGTAGAGAAGAAAGCGCGCGGTGCGAAACTGTCCACATCATGATCAATAATGCCCAGTTCACGAGCCACCACCGCACTTGCAGATAAGCTTTGCAGGACAGCAACTAATAAATCTTGCAGGTCTGAAGTTTCAGCGGTTTTACCGCACATACCTTGCGAATAAGCGCAGCCATTGGTTGCTGGAGTTCTAATTGTTTGTTCACATTGCACACAATACATGGAGGAAACCTCTTTAAGTTGCATTTCATATACAACATTAAGATTACCCCTTTTAAATAAATAGAAAAGCACCTTAAAATTCTATTTGCAGGTTTGTTGATCTACATTAACTTTCACTATAAATAAGAATTATTCAATGTTGTAAAATAGGCAGTTTCACTAAGCCCAGTTGATTTTTCGCTGGGGTTTCAAAGCAGTATTGCTATACTATGTTTATCATTCATACTTCATAAGTTATTGTTGTTAAATCATTTTAAGAGAATCAAAAAGCGATGATGCAGGCTAATTCGACTCCAAAATCAGACAACAAAACCCATTTTAGTTTTTTACGTCACGTGAAAGAATCTGATAAAACACCACTCAAAGTGCTTGTTTTAGCTGCTATTATTGGTGCCGTCGTTGGGCTGATAGGCTCCCTGTTTATGCTAGGGACTGAGTGGGTCAGCAATATTCGTATCGCGTCTGTTAACCAATATGTCACCAACAAATGGTTGGTGATCCCTGCCATGTTTGTAGCTTCTGCCTTATTAGCTATGCTCGGCTACTATTTGGTTAAACGCTTTTCACCTGAAGCGGGAGGCTCTGGGATCCCAGAAATCGAAGGGGCACTGCAAGATTTGCGCCCTGTCCGTTGGTGGCGCGTGATCCCAGTGAAATTTATCGGTGGGTTAGGTACGTTAGGCTCCGGTATGGTGCTCGGTCGTGAAGGTCCCACCGTGCAACTGGGGGCGAACATTAGCCAAATGTTTTATGACCTATTTCGCCTCAAAGATAATGAATCTCGCCATACATTATTGGCTGCGGGTGCCGCTGCTGGTCTTTCTACCGCCTTTAATGCCCCATTAGCGGGGATACTGTTTATCATCGAAGAGATGCGCCCACAATTTAAATACAGCCTTATTTCCATCAAAGCCGTGTTTATTGGCGCCGTCAGTGCCACCATTGTCTTTCGCCTAATTAATGGCGAAGCCGCAGTATTGAATATTGGGCAGTTCTCCTCTGCCCCCATGGAAACCCTGTGGCTATATCTGATTTTAGGCATGTTATTTGGAATTGTGGGCATTGGCTTTAACCGCTTCTTACTCTATCTGCAAAGCCTATTTTTAGCTTTCTACCAAAATAAAGTATCACGGTTTGTTTTGATGGGTGGTTTGATTGGAGGTAGCTGCGGCGCTATCGGTGTATTTGCGCCAGAAGTTGTGGGTGGCGGCTATAGCGTGATCCACCAAATGGTTGCCAATAGCTTCACTATCACCATGCTGATGGTATTTTTTGCCTTGCGCTTTTTAACCTCAACCATCAGCTTTAGTTCTGGTGCGCCGGGAGGGATTTTCTCGCCGTTATTAGCCCTTGGCACACTGTTTGGCGGAATTTATGGTTATGCCGCACTGGAGCTGTTCCCAAATTATTCAATTGAGGTTGGTACCTTTGCAATAGCCGGCATGGGAGCGTTGTTTGCCGCGACAGTGCGTGCGCCATTAACGGGCATTGTCTTAGTGTTGGAAATGACCAATAACTATCAATTGATTTTACCGATGATTATTACCTGTATTGGCGCAACAATGGTGGCGCAATTCTTAGGGGGTCGACCACTTTATTCAGTGTTACTCGAAAAAACCTTAGAGCGCAGCGAAAAACAAGCAGCAGCGTCTAATCCCTAAAATTCATTTTATCCCTCACCATAGAACGCAAAATGGGTTGCCTAGGCAACCCATTATGTTGATGACAAAGAGGGATAAAAGCGTGGTTTTTCCCTCTTTGTGTTATCAGGCGAAAATCAATAAATTGATTTCCCTCGTTAATTTTACAACCTATTATCTTCGCTATCGCAGGTTATTTTTTCTTAGCAATCAGCGTTGCAAAGTTCAGTTTAATTCGGTTACCTTGCGCATCGGTTCTATGCAAGTGTCCTGGGTTTTCATTGTATTTGAGAATTTCCCAGTCTTGATAATACTGCTGTAATTCACCTGGTTTTAAGAAGCACTTAAATGGCACCATATCCAGTGGCGCATCCGGCGTTTCTACCGCGCATACAACAATATTAATTCCACCCTCTACAGTGTGTGATTGCATATCCGCGATAATGTCAGCAATTTTATCTCGTTGTAAGAACATCAACACGACGGTAGAAATAATCAAATCATAGTCACCTTGGATCTGGTGGCTATTAATGTCATATAGCGCAGTATGGATATTTTCTATGCCCGATTGCTGCTTAACAGTTTCGATGGCTTGAATATGGTTTTGGTTAATATCCACTGCTGTCACATCGTACCCTTGCTGAGCAAGGTAGAAGCTATTACGCCCACGACCTGAACCTAAATCCAATACTTTGCAAGGTTTTACTAAGTTATTCTCGCAAAGATAGCGCACTTCAGAGTGAGGCACGCTGAGATCATACCGCTTATAAAACTCAATTTCAGGACGGCATAAAAAAGAGAGTTGGCAACGCATATCATCGCTGCAATCGGCAATACGATGCCAGACTTGCGGTTGGATCACTGGCGGTTGATTTTGTGTATCAAACGTAAATTTTTGCTCGCTGCCGTCTTCAGAAAAAATAATAAAATCGAGGGAGCCTTGTAACACTTTCAATTGGGCGAATGTATCTTCTTTGGTGTTATGGCGGTCTTGGAACATTAACGGAATCGAAGCCTTATCCCAAACAGGCAGGGTTTTGTAGCACACTAATTCAGTCATGGGGTCACCTTTAAGTTGCATATTAAATACATCTTATGCCGTTCATCTTAATAGTGCAACGTTTTCATAGATAAAGAATGAATGAGTTGATGTGCATCAACCTCCTGCTGTACAGGAGGTTAAACTCGGAATCTTGGACTTAGTAACCCAGCTGCTCTGCACTCAGTCCCATAAATTCAAACGGTTTGGTATCAACATATTGCGCGGTCGCATCACCCGAATAAATATGGCTTTGCTCTTCACCGAGATCTAATTTTTTCACTTTTCCGGTCTCATTGGAAAAATCAATTTTCTTTAGATCCGTCCAAAAAATATTTGGCGTTAAAGCAGACTCAAAGAAATAGAGTTGACGCTTGCTATCAACCAGTGTGCGCCAACGGGTAGATGAAATCTCAGGGGACGTTTCAGACGTTAAACCGTATGGAACAGACACATTACGAATAACCCCAAACACACTGGCAACCGCTTTATTTGGCGTTGTTTTTTGTGGAATAGCATTAATGTAAAACTGCGCTCGAGCGAAACGATCCGCTGAGCGGTTGGTCCCTGGTAGCATTACCGTGCCACCAATACCTTGCCAATACTCTTGCATTGCTAACTGCTTTTCATAAGCCGGAGAGTTAGTCATGACTTGGTATTTACGGCTATGGTGAATGACTTGTTTGCCATCGATATATTCGATAATCGCGCTATCACCACTCGCATCGGAAAGCGACAAGTGCAAAGTCGCTAAGCGATTTTGTCCCGGAACCTTATCAGTCGCAACGATCAGTGGCGTTTTTTCTAATGCGGCAACAGCTTCTTCAACCGTGGCATAGTTGTCCAGCATATATTGCGCCCATAGCGAAATAGACAACGCGGGCTTTTTATTATCTAACTCAGGGTATTTCGATTCGGCGAGCCAAAGTAAGTTTGCCACTAACCCTTTTTCATTAACGCCATCCGTCGTAGAAATATCGTAACCTGACGCTATCACACTACCATATTTGGATTTCCATTTGAGTGATTGCGGCCCTGCTGCGCCATTTCGCTCCATACCTCGTGGAAAAATCCATAAATTGGTACCCACATCATATTTCCAATCCATGGTTCTACCGGTCATGATTTGTTGGTCTTCCCCGAGATAAACAACGCGGGTACAAGCCTGAGAAACCATGGCAGGAACATAAATTGCAGCGATGGTTAAGAGCGTAACAATGCTTTTCTTCACAAATCGCATCTTGCCTCCAAATGGTATTGAATGAGTAGCGCAGATAAGCCACGCGAATAAATAACTACTATTTATATTAGACAGTATATCGTTTTCGGCGTGTTATTAGAGGATAGATATTGAAACAAAATGCAACAAGGATTAACTCACTTCATCAAACTGTTGACGTTTTTCAGTGAGTTAATCCTATTAAAAGATTGGGATGGTTAGCTGGCGCTATTATTTTTTCTTTGCAGAAAACCATGAGCGTAATAATGCCGCTTTTTTCTGATTGTCTGGAATATTCAGTGCAGAGTCATACAAGCTAATTGAAATTTGGCAAACTGTTGCAGGTGATTTTTTCCCAGCCTTCACATCAATCAGCATGGTAACGTCATTTCCGTATTTTTCCGTTAATCCGATTCTCAGGGAGTCCATCAATGTCTGATACTCTTCTTCAGATAACGTGGTACGCTTCTCGCTTGTTTCGCTAGAAATCAACAAGGCATTGATTGCACTCACTTGTTTTAATAAGACATCTTGGCTTTTTTGTGGCGGAATGACATCCGCAGGATCCCTTAACTGTGGGAATAACGCGTCATAACACATTTTCCCGGATGGGTCTTGCTCTAACAATGATTTGATATTGTCGTTCACTTTAGCGACAAAATTAATCACTGTTTCATCGGAGGCATAAGGCATGCGCTCAACGACCAGATTCATTGATTGGCTAACAACCTGATCCAATAATTGACGACGTAAGTCTTCGTTTGCAGGATCATATTGAGACATTAAAGGCTCAAAGCTCTGGTAAGTGACCGGGCTTAATTTTTTGATCGTGACTAAAATCGGCAGTTCTTTTTCAACTTGAGCAATGGCCTCTGAATGAATTTCGCTATTACTTTCCGTCGATAGTACGTTGTTGTCTTTACTTAACCAGTAAAAACCCAGCGCAAAGATAATAAAAATGATGCTAACGACTACTGCGATTTTGCGTGAACTGTTTGTATTCAAAGTGAATCTGCCTTTTAACAATCTGTCTTTTAACCATTTGTTGTTAACAACAAAAGCCAAAAAACCAATACTCAATAATAAACTCTTATTATTATTCTAGTCGTGAATGCGACCATATCGCTATAGGAATAGGAGTAAATGCGAAGAAAAAAGCAGAAAATTAACAGTTCTAATCAGAATTAAGAATGAAAAAACCGCAGACACTTATTTCAGTCCCTGCGGTTTTGATAAATTGAAGGAAACGCATTTCAAAAATACGAATTACTTAACTTGAACACCTTCAACAGACAGCATTAACTCAACTTCTTGAGATTTAGGACCTAAATCAGATTTGATATTAAACTCTTTCAGTTTAATGTTCCCTTTCGCTTCGAAGCCTGCACGGTAGCCACCCCAAGGATCTTTACCTTCACCCGTTAATTTCGCATCTAAAGTGATTGGTTTTGTCACGCCGTTTAAGGTGAAGTCTCCTGTTACGAGGTATTTGTCACCCTCTTTTTTCACTTCTGTGGAGACAAATTTCGCTTCTGGGAATTTTGCTGCATTTAAGAAATCTGGGCTACGTAAATGCTTATCACGCTCTGCGTGGTTAGTGTCGATGCTGCCAGTTTTAATTGTCACTTCAACTTTATCTTTTGCAGGATCTTTCGCATCGTAAGTAAAGTTACCATCAAAATCTTTAAAGCTACCGTATAACCAGCTGTAGCCTAAATGCTGGATACGAAATTCAATAAAACCGTGTTGACCTTGTTTATCAAATTGATAATTTTCTGCCAGTGCAGATCCTGCTGATAATAATAAAGTACCCGCAGCAAGACCTAAAATAGATTTCTTCAACATAACTCTCTCCACGTTATTTATCGGGATTAAAACCCAACATTCTTTTTAAAGTAATATCACCATCAAAGAAATGGTGTTTTAAAGCTGCAAATGCATGCAGAACAGATAACAAAACAACAGCCCAAGCTAAATAAAGATGAATTTCACCTGCTGTATCCGCTTGTTCTGCTGCACCTGTAAATAATGCAGGCACTTCAAACCAACCAAATACACTTATTGCTTGTCCATCCGCAGTTGAAATTAAATAACCGCTGATCAAAATAGAGAATAAAATAATATAAATTAAAAGCTGAACCGTAATGGAAGCAAATTTCGTTAATTTGCTATAGCTCGATAACGGCTTAGGTGGTGGAGAAATAAATCGCCAAACCACACGAAAAAGCATGATAAAGAATAGCAACATTCCTATGCTTTTATGTATTTCAGGAGCTTGATGATACCAGGTGTCATAGTAGCCTAATGACACCATCCATAAGCCTAATGCAAACATTCCATATACGACAATTGCGACCAACCAATGAATGAGCAGCGAAAGATGCCCATAACGAGTGGCGTTATTTTTCCATTGCATAATTTAAAAACCATATAGTTTTAAAGGTAATTACTTGTTTTACCAAGTAGGAATAATCATAAGGTTAATCTGGCTTTATTCCTATCCCAAAGTTAAACAAATATTTTGTCGAAGATATTCAAATAGTATCATCATCATGATGAAAAATAGATGAATTCTATTTTTCTTATTACAAGCGTAAACCTTTAATAAAGAATCTTCTATTTATGTAAATAAATTACACCTAATAGCGCCTAAGATTATTTAATCTGCTGATTTTCTTATTACCCATCATAATATGATAGATGAATTTGTTATAAATATAGTTCAGCTTTTCTAAAATAGGTAGGTGAAATTTTTATTTCAATGAATAAATTAATCTAATTTTCTCTATTCCTGCTAAATTGGTACTCTGTCTATAGGTTGTTTTTTCTTTATTCTTAGAGGCTAGCGTATGTATACATTATGGATTGCCAACAAAAATTACTCTTCATGGTCTCTAAGACCTTGGATCCTGTTAAAAGCATTACAAATCCCTTTTGAAGAGAATATTTGCTTCTTCGAAAATGGCAAAAGTAGCCATGAAAAATTTAGCCGTTTTTCACCTTCAGGCTTAGTGCCATGCCTGATTGATGGCGATAAGACCATTTGGGACTCTTTGGCAATTTGTGAATATGTTGCCGAAGATTTCCCTCAAGTTTGGCCCACTGAAAAATCAGCGAGAGCCTGGGCTCGCAGCGCGAGTGCTGAAATGCATGCTGGTTTTACCGCACTACGCCAACAGTGTCCGATGAATGTGACAAGAAATGAGCCTCTCACTGAAATTTCACATGAACTACAAGGAAACCTAAATCGCATTCAGCAATTATGGCAGGAAGGTTTTGATAAATTTGAAGGACCTTGGTTAGCAGGAAAACACTTTACTGCCGTCGATGCATTTTTTGCACCCGTAGCATTTCGTATTCAAAGCTACCAATTAAAAGTCAATGAGCAGGCTCAACAATGGATTGAGCGCATTATTGCATTACCAGCGATGCAAGAGTGGAAGCGTGCCGCAGAAATCGAGCCGTCTATCGAGCACTAAAAAAACACCTGTACGAGCATCAAAATTAATTTTTGAGCAGTTTGAGTAATAAGTAGTTCCAAACTGCTCATTTTAATCACAAATCACCTAGAGGCTTTCATCCCAAGGATCGGCAGTCATCACATCCCCCGTTGGGGTATGCAGCGTTACTTGGTCATTTTTAAACCATTCCGCTAAAGAAAACCCACCTTTCGGTGTTTCCACATGAATATCAATTGGGCAATATGGCGTATTCGCTTTGATTGCAAACTGCGCAAAATCTTCTTTTTGCTGGCGAGTTGGGCATCGAATCACCACATCAAGGTCGCAATCTGTCAGCATACTTTGAATATCCGTCGCCAGTGTATAAGCACAGCTTCCCGTCACGCCCCATTTCCAAGGCCAATTATGCTGAGAAATTAGCAACAAAACTTGGATAGGCGGTAACGCAATAAACATCGAACGTTGCAGTTCAATGGAATTCGACACTAAAGATTCCACATTCATAATGTGCGTAATAGCCGATTTTGAAATTTGGGTCGTCACACGCTGATGAGGCTTAATACCGCGAATAGCCACAGTGAGTTGGTTTTCATCGGCTTTTTCTCGGTGCACAATAAGGGGTAGTTTACTGTTCCACTGCGTTTGAACCCACTCCGGCAGAGTATCAAGAGGGACATCGCTATTACTACCAACCCAAACAAAATCATGGGGATTAATTATTTGCATTTATTCTTCCTTATCATGACGACAAATTGCTCTCGCTCTGCGCTATTATGCATTTTTTCAGATAGATGAATACATTCACTCATAATCAACATCTTTATTTGTACCATTAAAAACAAAGGTTCATATGTTATTAAAGGGGAAATTTGTCTTCAAATAGCAATATGTTATCATAGAATACTCTTAATAATTAAAGAGTTAGACTACGAATTTTGAGCATCATAATATGAAGAAAATCCCTGCTATCCATGACGGAATTCTGTTCAGCAGCTGCTTAGTTTTAAGCGCTCTCACGGCATTTGCACTGATCGACGTTCAGGCCGCCATGTGGGCAGCATTTTCAACGCTCTACTCATTTAACCTATTTAATGCCGCTAAAGAATATAAAAATTACCTCTATACTGCTTTTTGGCTATCCATGATTTTAGTCGCTATCTATATTGGCGATACGCTACGCTTAGGCACTGGGTTTTATATTTATCTAGCGATATTCTCATTTATCTATTATCAGCTCTATGGCACAGATCCGATCATGGACTTAACTATGAAATTCATGATTATCATGTCCACCATTGGCACAATCTTGCCTGAAGTATCAAAAAGCCTGACCTTAGGTTTTTTAATTGGCAGTGGCGTTACCTTGCTCACCTATTATTTTCTCAGCCACAAAATGACTCGCCATTCCATTATTACGCCACTTACTGTGGAAAAAAATCTATTTACCCTACGTAAAAATATTATTCCACGATCAATGACCTATACCATTGGGTTGCTATTAACGTTGGCGATTCCTCGGATGGTAGACTTAGGGCATTTCTATTGGACATTGCTGACTTTCGTTTTTGTATTGCACCCAAAATCTGAAAGTATTGTGCGCATTACACTGCAACGGGTGGCGGGTAGCTTAATTTCCGTGTTATTCCTATTTCTATTATTTAATACTCCGTTGATGCCTTATATTGGGCTAGTGGCTATTTTAGTTTTCGCCTTTTTGCTGCCAATGAGTTTTCATCACGGCTATACCTTTATGACTTTTGTCGTCACCAGCCTAATCCTCTCCGTTCTTGAACAAGTGGTTTATTGGCGTCATCCTGTCTACACCTTACTATTTGACCGAGTTCTTGAAACTGCCTTAGGTGGGGCTATCGCTATCATTACCAGTATTATCTTGAAGCTATTTCGCGAAAAAAGCCCGGAGAGCTAACACTATTCGGAGGTATAGCGCTAACCATCCAGACTTTGTTTATACCTGACTATATTTATACATCCTCAGTACTTCGTACTACTTCACCATGGCAATGGTGCATTTTCCCCATTCGCGTGCTCACCGTAATACAACGACGGCAAGAAACGAGACAAATAGGTAAATTCGTTATAACAGTGGCGCATTAACTCTAATCCAATTTCATCGGACAGCTGTGTGCGCGGATCCTCAAGAGATGCGCCTAGCAAGAAACGGCTACGTAATACACAACCAAACTCAGTATCACGGGCTAGATGCATCATTTTCCCATCAATAGGATACCCTTTAGCATCCATTTCAATATGCTCACCAAAGCCAATCGAAGAGCAAACTGCACCGGAGATATGCCCCTCTTTGATGGCTTTTTCATAAGCTGAAGCCTCAAAGAAATCCGTTGGATCTCTAAACTTTAACTTCGCAGCAACGGGCGGGATCGCACCGAGAGATTCAACCGCATGGATGGAAGCGCCAATAAAACTTTGCCCTTTTTGCCATTTATCATCCCAGCCGTGATGTGCAACATGGTCATGGGGATGCCACCAGCGGATATGTTGCGTGGTTTCAAAAAAGGTAAACCACCACGCTAACATTCGGCCTTTACAACCATGCAAATCGGTACGAACGGCGACTGTTAATAACCCATTTTCATCACGCTCAATACCCATTTCCATACGTAACGGGTGTGGAAGTAGCAACTGATTTATGTCGTCAACTGCCCATGTTTGATTTGTTTTCATGATGACCTACCTATCTCGATTAATTAGGAAACTTATCTTGTTTCCAAATTAGTTTTGAGCTAAAATGAAAAAAAGTCAAGATAGCAAAATGAGGTAAGCCATTTATGTCAAACAACAGCGAGAAGAAGCCAAATCGAGGTCGCCCAAGTATTCCTGAGGCGCTTCTCAAAGAAAAAATCATGGATGCAGCGCTGAATTCACTACTTGAAGATGGATACCAACTCACCAGTATTGATAATGTGGCAAAACGTGCAGGAGTCGCTAAAAAAACTATTTATCGGTTTATGGAAAATCGTGAAGAGCTTGTTGAAAGAGTCGTCCTCAATTGGACGGATAGCTTTGTACCATTGTTTGAACAAAAAGCCACAACGCGCGATGAGCTATTTAACCTATTGCAGAATAATTTAGAAATTGTCGCAAAAACTGTTCTTTCCCAAGAAGCCGTTGGGCTGTATCGCTTATTACAAACGGATTTTGTGCACAAAGAATTGCTATTAGAAAAATACCAAAAAAACGGTATTGAGCGCAGTCGCCAATTACTCAATCAATGGTTAACCCACCATGCACAAGACGAAATTATCCAACAGCATGATTTTGCCATTATCAGCGATTTGATCCTCTCTATGGCGATAGCTGAACCATTACGGCAAATTTCATTAGGGCTCTCCCCGGCTGGGCTGACACCCGAGTTTCAGCAAAGGATCACCCATGTGATTGATTTTTGTCGCTCTAGAGTTTAGAGAAAAAAAAACCAAATACATTTTCATGCTCTATACTTTCATTAACATTCATCAAGCCTGACAAATGAAAGGCAGCTGGAGCTAAACATGAAAATATCGATCCTAGGAGCTACTGGTTTTGTCGGTAAAGCGTTGGTTTCTGAAGCCTTAATGCGTCATCATCAAGTTACTGCAATTTCTCGTCACAGCAATCAGCTCGCCCAACATGCTCATTTAATTGCTGAATCAGGAGATATTACGGATGTGGCATGGCTAACATCTCGGCTTAAAGGTCAAGATGTGGTGCTTAGCGCATTTAATGGAGGATGGAGTAACCCTAATCTGTACCGCGATACGGTTGCAGGTAACCAAGCAATCTTAGATGCCGTAAAAAGAGCGGGTGTAAAACGATTTATTGTAGTTGGTGGTGCCGGCAGTTTAGAAATCGCCCCCGGTGTTTTATTGCTCGACTCCCCCGATTTTCCAGCCAATATTTGGCCTGGAGCCCAAGCTGTCAAAGAATTTAAAACGACGTTGGAATCTATCGATAGCTTAGATTGGACATTTGTTTCTCCTGCCGCGATGCTTGAAGATGGCGCTCGGACAGAAACATTTCGCCTTGGTGGAAAACAGCTATTAATGAATGGTAATACTCCCGCAAAAATATCCGTTCAGGATTTAGCGGTAGCGATATTAGATGAGGTAGAGCGACCACAATTTATTCGTCAGCAGTTTACAGCTGCATATTAATAACAAATGGATTCCGAGTAAATCATGACTAAATGTATCTGTTTATTTGTTTAACATAAAAAGTAATACAATCATTAACGTTTAATGAATATTCGTATATTCCCGTATAAAAACATGGCTACTCACTTATAAATAATTAAATTAAGATTATTATTTAAATAAAGTTAAGTTTAGCTATCAATATAATTTAAACTTGTGCGTTATTAATTCATATTGAGACTGGAGTTTTATTTTATTTTTAGATGCGATGATTTTGATGAGCTTTATGAGATTATTCATAATAGGCAGTTATTACATGCAGATATAATCTAAAAGCAGAGTATTAAGCCGGAAGAAACAACCTATAATAGTAAAACAGATAATCTCTTCCGGTCAGACGATTAAATTCATGGAATCCCTTTGATCAAAGCAGGGTCAAAAATAGAGAATTTTTGCTTTCCTAGTGATAGCTAACTATTAAAAATAAAGAAAAAACATAACATACTGATATTTTTAATGAAGTGTACTACGAGCGCCACTATTTATGTTTACAACACCATATAAGAATGATGCGGGTTCCAAGTTAAATAAATAGGCAAATTGAAAAAGTGAATCAACATCAATGCAGCTTTCTCCACTCTCGAAACGATTCATTTCATCTTCAGAAACACCAATTAAATCGGCCGCTTGCTGAATACTCATTTTATGACTTTCTCTTTGCATACGGATCTTAATCCCTAGCTTTTTCGCAATTTCATTTTCATTCATAAATGCTCCTTTTACTATTAGATTGAATACCAATTATGAGGGCAGCTAAATTATCATCACACCAAGTTTAATTAATTGACTTATGTTAATAAAACACGACATACATCACATCATTTAGTGACACTCATAAATAGATATTTTTCACTTAAAACTGCAATTGGTTGATTTAAATTACAAATAAAACCAATAATCCATGTAATATAAAAATAAAAGCGTGATAGCAATCACATAAAATTCAGATTAATACCTGTGTATATTTACTTATTATGCCTATCAAATAATGACGCAAAAATTTAATTACTCATTTAATGATGGTCTGCAGCATATAGCTATATTACAAAATCACAAAAACAATGATCAAGGATTATCTTAACTTTTTTCAAATAATGATAGCTTACGTTTATATACTTAAATTTATTCTTATATTTTAAATCATCTACTAATGACATATTCACTTAAACAACATGCAATATCATAATAATAACTGACTAAATCATCTATCACTATCAGAATAATTTTTTATCATTTATTTAACTTTTCTCAAATAACTCATTTTATCATACAAAATATGAATATTAATGAATGATAATTGAATTATATTCACACCAACTGAATCGAGTAACCTATTGAATATTTGCTTTAATTCTATTCATTTGTTAAACACTTTAATTCTATTTATATGAATAGTATTTTCTTTGCATAAAGACTGAGTTAACAAAAAATGCGCTGTAGACTATCAAAAAATTCAGCGTATTCCTAATACGTTACCTCTGTTTAATAGCCTAACCAACCATCATTTCGAGTGTAAAAACCCAATTAAAACTTACCTAACTTCACATTGCATATAAAAAAATTGCCAGTAGACATGCTATCCTATGTTCAATTACGATGAGTTTTATCTAACTTTAATGCTCAGATTTGGCGCTTAATAATAACGCCTGTTGTAAAAGTGACTGGAAAGGTAACCATGCTACAAGAAAGTGTTATCAGGGAAATTATTCTCTGGATCGAACAAAATTTAGAGTCACGGCTCTCCCTTGATACCGTGGCTGATAAATCTGGATACACTAAATGGCACTTTCAACGATTATTTAAAGCCCAAACAGGTCTTGCGTTAGGTGCTTATATTCGCGCTCGTCGTTTATCCTGTTCTGCGGTTGCTTTACGTTTAACAAGCGATAGCATCATGGATATTTCACTACGTTATCGATTTGATTCTCAACAAACTTTTTGCCGTGCATTCAAGAAACAATTTGGTGTAACGCCTTCAGAATATCGTAAACGCTCAGGCTGGCATATTGAAGGGTTCTGCCTTCCTCTGCGTGAAAGTAAAGAGCTTGAAGCTCATGTGGAATTAGTTGAGTTGAAAGAGATCCACTTAGTAGGAATGACTCATCGCTACACACAAGGCATTAACGAGTGGAACTTAAAAACTGAAGAGTTACGACGCCAGTATTGGAAAAACTTTTTAGATAAAAACAAGATTGTTGCCAAAAACTTGTATGCTATCCACGGAGTTGATAAAAGCTCCGATGAAGAAGGCCGCTTCCTCTATTCCACTGCATTTGATGAAAACGATCTTGATGTTATGCCACCATTTACTAAAAAATTGATGGTGCCTGCCGGCAATTATTTGCAAATTAAATTTATCGGTAACTTACAAGGTACTGACTATAACGACATTATTTATACCGTTTATGGAAAAGTGCTCGCCGAGATGGATATTGCTCGCGGCTTAGGCGCTGATATCGAACATTATGTTTTAAAATCAACGCCAACTTATGAGGATTTTACTAGCCACCCTCATACTTACATCCAAGAGCTGAATTACTATATTCCTGTGATTACATAAAAACTAACAACCCGCTTTTACACGGGTTGTTAGCTTCATTCAGTACTGAATAAATTAGAACGTGACGTTCAATTTACCCCAGAATGTTCGACCTGGCTCATTTACAGGGCTATTGGACGAATAACCAAATCCGCTATTACCTGCTAAGTTCAAGTGCTCACTGTAGGTTTTATCAAACAAGTTATCAACACCCGCACTCAGTTTTACACTTTCATTAATACGGTATGCAGTATTCATCGAAAATACTGTAAAGCCTGCACTTTCGCTGAAGTCTTTTCCGACAACGTTACCTTCGTTGATTGCCACGCGATCTTGGCGACTCACCATGCGCACCAACCCCGTCGTTGTCCAATCACCTTTCTCCCACGTTAAGCCTAAACGGCTTTCCAACGGTGGCATTTGAGGCAGTGCACGTCCATCAGTTCTATTTTTTCCCCAAGAATACGCAAGGCTTGCATCGGCTTTCCACTCATCACTCAGCTGATAAGCGACGCCCATTTCACCGCCCATGATCATCGCATTGACGTTTTCAACTTGGCTCATTCTGGCGTTAGTTGGGCTATAGCGGAATAAAATAAAATCATCAACGCGCCCTACATAAGCAGAAATCCATGCATTGGCTTTATCATCATTGTATTTCGCACCAATATCTAACTGTGTCGTTTTCTCGGTTTTCACGTTGTCGAAAACATTTTTGCTGCCATTCGGACCCATTTTTGGCGAGAATAACTCCCAATAATCTGGGAATCTTTCTGTATATCCTACCCCTGCGTATAACATCACTGGCGTTTCAGGTAATGCATGTTCATAGCGAACGAACCCTGCTGGCATGACTGTGTTACGACCGGATGACCCTACATCGGTGTAATTATCCACCAATACGCGGTCTAAACGTCCACCACCAATCACCTTACCTTGCTCGCTCGCCGTCCAAGTGACCTCACTAAATACCCCATAATCTTGGAATTCAGCATCTTTTTTCCAGCTATTATTGCTGTTTTTACGGTGTTTATTAATCTGCATATCTGCACCAGCACGCAGCTCATAATCACTCCATAACCACGTCCCCATGACTCGACCGCCCATCGTCTCGCGGTCAACACGCATTTTCATTGGCATATTCATCATCATACCGTGCCCGCCATGGCCACCGCCCATATGCCCACCGCCAGATCCCATTGTGCTCGTTGGGCTACGCAGTGAATAGTTATCCATAATATGGTCGGCGTAGTTGTAGTAAACATTCCCTTCGATTTTATCGAATACCTCACCGATATTGCTTTTCTCGAAACGTAATCCTAAGCTTTCACGCTTGAATTGAGAGCCATCCATTCCTCGCCCTGCATATCGCGCTTCACCATCACCTTTCCCTGCGGAAAGCTCGAATAATGTGTATTCATCTGGCGTCCAGCCTACTGCAACGTCCGCATTCCATTTATCCCATTTAGACGGTACTTTGTTCCCGTTACCATCTTTATAGTCATTAGAGCGAGATTTATTGCCCGTCAGGCGTACATAGCCTTTCTCATTGCCCAAGCTCACATCCGCATTAGCATCCCAACGCTGGTTCGATGCCGTCAATGCACTCGCATTACCTTGAATGCCCCCCTTGGTAAAGATAGGTTTTTCACGCTCAAAACGCACCGTTCCCGCCGAGTTTCCAGGTCCCCATAATACGGTTTGTGGACCTTTCACCATGGTGAGCAAGTCAAAGTTTTCCGGTGAAATATAGGATGTCGGCGCATCCATACGGGAAGGACACGCTCCCAACATTTCACTGTCATTCGTCATGATCTTAAGACGAGAACCAAACATGCCACGAAAAACAGGGTCGCCATTTGTGCCACCGTTACGGATTTGGGAAAAACCGGGGATTGTTTTCAAGTAATCAGAGCCATCACTCGCAGGTACTGGCTGTCTTGGGGTTTTCGGCGATGTTGAAATAGTTAACGGTGAGTCCACTGGCGCGGTGACAATCATCACTGAGCTATCGGTGATTGAGTTTTGATTTTCTTCTTTAGCGAAAGTGGATGTTGATGCGATAGCCGAAATCACCAGCGCAGTCACAGGTGCAAATTTAAAATTAATTGAGTTCATTTTTAGCCTATTTTTATCTGTTTCTTACTGCTATTGGCTCAAGGAGTTAATGACCACTCAGCTTTTTTTTGAAAAACAGCCTAGCCTCCTGAAGATGAAGCTCAATTTCAGGATAAACGAAGTGGTTTTGTCCATTGAAGACAAAATGCAGTTTTAAATTACGTTAAATAAAGAAATAAGAATCAATAGGATGTGGGAGGTGCTCGAGCTAGCTGTAATGACCAAGGACGGAAAATTCGTAATTGAATACAACGTTCGAAAGGAACAAAGATAGCGAGGGTTGCTAATTGGCGGATCACCGCAGCAACAAATAAAATCAAAAATGGGAAGTGAGCAAGTAGTTGGCAGTAACCACACGCGATGTCTTCCATCGGTGATTGCCCGATTCCCGTCATCAGCATATGGTTCATCGCACCGCCATCTTCGCAATGTTCAGACAATGGCATTTCTTGATGCTGCTGCATCGAATGCTCCGCCATTTCCCCATGCCCCATTGAGCAATCGTTCATGTGTGACATTGATTTTGAAATCAATGGCGCAACGAACAACATCGCAACAGCGAGTAAGGCAAGGTAAGCGGCAAATTGTCGAATCGCGTGACGTAAATGCAACGGTTTTCCGGTGTTTCATAGCCTATAGATGGGCGCAGATTGTATCTTAATAAGAGGCTTATTGTTATTGTTTTTTGGCATTATTGTTAAGGCAAAATGCAGCTCGCAAGCCTGACAAAAAAACTAACTAACTTGGGTTAAGCAATACAGAGTTAATTAATATTGGTAAAATGTACCCGTTAGTTTTTCTTCTTCAAAAAGACTAAAGCAACACTAGTAAAAATCAAAACCATTCCAATCAACATATTCACGTTTATTGCTTCACCTAAGTAGTAATACGAAATAAGCACACTCATCATCGGTGAAATAAGAATCGAATAAGACGATAGTTCAGCCCCGCCATTATCAATCATGTAAAACCATAAAATGTAAACTAATACCCCATTTGCTACACCGATAAAAATCACGGGAATCAGCAATTCCGTCATCAATCTATGGTAACTCAATCCATAGCTTGTCAGATCTAAATTGACAGATAGAAACATCGTAAAAATCAATATAATCAAAAATGAAGTGATATTTTGATAAAGCACCTTTGAAAAAACATCAACGCTGACGGCAATGTGTCCTGATAGAAAGGTTCCTAGCGCCCATGCAAATGCACTCAACAATATAATCACTTCACCATAGCTCATCGCATCAAATGAGGTAAAAAACAGAATTCCAAGCCCACAAAGTACCGAGACAACCAACGAGTTCAAGATTATCTTCCGCTGGCTTATCATCACAAAGCAAGACGTTATTGCTGGCATGGTATAGACCAATACCGATGCCTTAACGGAGTCCGTAAATTGGAGCGCAATGTTGTTTAATATTGGCACGAGGAACATATTTAAAATGCCAAGAGGAATGCAACGAATAAAATGACTCACTATAAATTGCTTTTTGTATATAAAGAAAAATACAAATAACAGCACCAGCAAAGCTATCAATGAGGAATAGAATCGGAATACCCATGCCCCAACAATTCCAATACCGATTTTCGAGATCGGAAACCCCATCCCCCACAGTATAGATATTATCGCTGCAAATATAATGACCGTATTTTTATGCGTCATATCGAGCAACCACCGCCATTCTTTTAGAGCCTCTAACACCTACCGAACTCACCATTGAGACAAAATGGGGAATGCTTTTTTCTCCCGTATCAATAATTAATGTACTCAAATACGTTGGTACTAATGCTTCTATGATGTTTTCTTTCTGTTTATCCAAAATAAAAGTCAAGCCACCATGGTTATGTTCCCAACCTTTCGTAAAGTTAATGACAATATTAATGCAGGAACCTGAGTCGCAGTGTGTGGTTAGGAAATCCCCTAAATCAAACCAGCTTAAATAACATAGCGATAATGTATTGATACTTTTTTTCGTTATTTCAGACAGAAAGGATTTGAATTCTGTGCTATCTAAAAAGGTCTTAATCGCTAAAAAAGATGACACTGACTTTCTTTGTTGGTTATCAGTTATTCGCTTAAATGAATAGCAAAAATTCCCTTGGTGATATTCTTGTAGTGCTTTTTCTCTTTCTTGTTCTATCTCAAGCTTAGAGTGCTTATTTTTATAGTAATCCACTGGAGCAAATTTATTTTTTATAATAAATGACCATTCAGCATCATTAATATCAAGAAAATCATCATAAAATTTATCTAACTCTGAAAAGTATTGTTCGATAGGAAACTGAACATATCCTTTGTTATTAAAACTATTAGTTAACTTATGAATTTCCCTCACAAAAGCTCCTCAGTCATTTTAAAGTCTCTTAGCGAAAAGAATATTTTCCTATTTTTCAATACCACATCATCATAGCCAGTAATTAACTTAACAATTTGGTCTGTTACTAATCCTGACATGACCGCAAGAGATGGCGTACTTTGCCAAGCGTTTACTTTTCTCTTGCCATTTAAAAACTGGTGTTTCATTCTTGCTAATTGAAATTTTTCAACTTCATGATTCTGGCTATAGAATTTATTTCTAATATTATTTTTTACCGCATGATAGCCTGAATTGTACCCATCATTTAAATAAATAGGTCCAACTGAAATGTCTAAAGGATCTCCCCCCAATTCAATTACCGGTATTTCTTTTTCATGGGCGATATCATGAATAACACCTTCAACTGTATTTTTTTTAAAATAACCTAAACTAGCCCATGCAATTAAAATGACATCTACGCCATCTAAAACTTCCATCAACCGATCTCTATCTATCGTTGCAAACTCATTGTACTTCTCAACCTTGGTATATCTATTATGCCGTTTAATACCTATTTCAGCAGCTTCAACTTTTGCGCTTCCAATATCATCAAAAGTATAAAGAACTTGTCTATTTAAGTTAGAAAGCTCAACCACATCACCGTCTACCAACCTCAATGTGCCTATACCTAACATAGCTAACTGCATTGCGCACCACGTACCCCATCCTCCCATACCTAGAATCAAAACTCGGCTATTTTTGAGTTTTTCTTGGTACTTTAAACCACCCACTTTTTGACTATCAATTAACGAAAATTGTAATAACTGCCTATCATATAAATTTATTTCTTGTTGACTAAGAATATCCGAATAAGTATCTGAAATTTCAATAACGCCTAACTGATTAAGCTTATTAATAAACTCAATAATACATTCTTTATCAACGTTAAATCCTAAAGATTTCAATTCCTTTACTATTCTGGGAATAGTATGCTCTCCATCAAGTTTGGGTAATAACGATAGTACCCACCCTTCCGGACTTTTAATAATACAACCCTTTTGAGGTATTTCCCCTATGCAAATATCGCCATCATCAGATATTAAAATATGATGTGAGCATTTAATTAATGGTTTTAGTAGCGAAAAATCCATATTTAGCCTCCATTAAGAAAAGCCGCAATTAGCGGCTATTCAATATAACTTATTATTCTAATTCGATAGATTCATCTTCGTTGTACATCGCATTTTCTTCATTAATAGCAGAAACACGTTCATTAAGAATGACAAATTCCATAAAGATCACCTCATGTGTTATTTAAGATAAAGTTTCAACAAACTACGCATTAAAATTAATTAACAAAATAGCATGCTGTCAACATTTATTTAAGAAATGAAAAACATAGATATATAAACATCTATTTATATATAGAATCATTTATATCAGTCACTCTAGTAAATTACTTAATGCTTTGATAATAAATAGATTTAAATAACAATCATAATAAATCAATAAAATACAGACGCTTTTTTATAATAGAACATCTAAATAATATAATTTTAAAAAACCATTTAGTTTTAAAAGAACGCCAATACTACATTACATCCTTATATCAAAAATAAAGGGAGCCTAAGCTCCCTTTATTCAATCACATTAATGCCAGATGCCCTGAAAAGCGTTATTTACCTTCCGGTGTCTCTTTCTTCTCATGCAGCATCATCAGCGATTGCTCGACACTGCGCTCAATAATCGCTCTACGCTGATCATTCTCAGGCAACAGCTTTAACATCATCTGCCAAGCCGAAATTGCTTCGGGATAACGCCCTTGTTCGAACGCATTAAACGCAAATATACTGAGCGCTTTAACGTTAGTTCGGTTCTTCGCAATCAGCTTTTTGAGTAGCTCATTACCTTCTTGGTTATCACTTGGGTCTGACGAACGGGTTAATACCTCCGCATAGCCTAATGCGACGGCATCATCGTCAGGGGATAAGCGGTAAGCGCGACCATAAGCATCGGTTGCCATGGTTGCGTTACCTAATACCATCCCAATGCGACCAAGCATCACCCAGCCATCAATATTTTGTGGATCCTCTTGAAGGCGAGTACGCAAACCTAAAGCCAAATTCTCCATCTCTTCATTATTCAGTGGAAGCTCATTGGCATTCAGCGCTCTATCTAACAATGCTGGCGCTTGCTGATAAGCCACATTCCAATCTTTCACTTTGCTGTAGCTACCCACTTCATAATACGCAGCACCTGCAACACCCAGCGCTATCACAATGCCAGGAACATACACCCAAGCACTCACACGGCTCGCTTCAGGCAACGACTCGTCATCATCGTTTTGAGCGACTTGGCTGGCTCTGACACGTTTTTTAGAACGGGCGTAAATCAACCATCCTCCGACGACGATAGCCACAAATGGCATCCCCCATAACATCACGGTCAGCGGCGTTAATGGCGGGTTATACGTCACGAAATAACCATATCTCGCCACCATATAATCGACGATTTCATCGCGGCTTTTCCCCTCTTGCATCAGCTCATACACTTTCTGGCGCAAATCGAGAGCGATCATCGAGTTAGAATCAGCAATGCTGTTGTTTTGGCATTTCGGGCAACGTAACTCTTCCGTTAGTTTACGAAATTGCTGCTCTTGCTGTTCATTTTCGAATGTGAAAACTTCTGTAGAAGCCAAGCTTACACCTGCGCTGAGCGCCCACATCATCAAGGCAATCACATATTTCATTGATTTGCCTCCTTGCTATAGCGATCCCACAGCGGCTTCAGCTCGTTTTGCCAAACTCGTTCATCGACCGCACCGGCGTGGCGATAACGAATAATCCCTTGCCCATCAATTAAGAAGGTTTCAGGCGCGCCATACACACCGAGATCAAGTCCCAGCATGCCTTGCCCGTCGAATAAACTTAATGCGTATGGATTACCCAATTCTCGCAGCCAGCTGATCGCTTTTTGGCGATCATCTTTATAATTCATCCCCACAACGCGGATCCCTTGCGATGCTAACTGATTCAAATATTGGTGCTCAGCACGGCAAGTCGGGCACCATGTCGCCCAGACATTCAATAAGATAGGTTGCCCTTGGATCAGTACCTTAGTGTCATATTCCTGCCCCGGATTTTCCAAGGATTCCAAACGGAAAACAGGCACTGGCTTACCAATCAAGGCAGACTCTAACAAGCGGGGATCATCCCCTTCCGCATTACGAACCAATTGCCATAACAGAACGGCAGCAATCGCCGCAAAGATAACAAAAGGAATTAAAAAGACTTTGCGATTCATACAGCTTCCCCTTGTAGCTTGCGACGACGATAACGCGAGTCAAACAGGCAGCATAGCGCGCCTACTGCCATAAATACGCCACCCGCCCATATCCAGCGGACAAACGGTTTATAGTATAAACGCAGTGTCCACACATTTGGGGAGATCTCCTCACCCAGGGCCGCGTATAAATCACGGGTGATCCCGCCATCAATAGCGGCTTCTGTCATCACTGCACGGCTGGTGCTATAAAAACGTTTTTCTGGATGCAACGTGGTGAGCACCTTGTCATTCTCTTTCACCGTGATAGTACCAATCACCCCTTGATAGTTTGGCCCATCCGCTTCATGCACCCCATTAAATACAAAGGTATATCCACGAATAGCAATGCTATCATCCGGCTTCATTTTCACATCACGTTCAATACTGTAATTCTGGCTAAAGGCGATCCCCACGATAGTCACCGCCAAACCAAGGTGGGCCAGTACCATTCCCCAATAGCTTGAGGTCAGTTTAATTTTTTTACTGATGCGCACCTTCATTTCAGCGAAGGCCAAAATAACAATCCAGCACGCCATCATTAAGCCCAGCACTGTCAGCGCTTCGACTCTGTCTTGCATTAGCCAAGGCAGCAAGAAAGAGAGAATGAGTGTCAGCACTAACGCTATTAGCAGCAATTTGCGAATAGCCGAAGGACGATCACGTCCCCAGCGCACTAGCGGTCCAATACCCAGTAACAGCGCAAAAGGTACCATCAAGGCAATAAACATAGTGTTGAAGAACGGTTCACCAATCGAAATCGTTCCCAAACCAATTTGTTTATGGACAAGCGGTAGCAATGTGCCTAACAACACCACCAACATGGCGGCGGTTAAAATCACGTTATTCCCTAATAGCAGGGATTCACGGGACCATAATGCGTTGTTCACCTTAGAACGTACTTTATGACCGCGTATTGCAAAGATTAATAGCGAGCCGCCAATCACCAACACCATAAAGGCAAGAATAAACAGCCCTCGAGCGGGGTCAGAAGCAAAAGCGTGCACCGAAACTAATACGCCTGAACGGACTAAGAATGTACCCAATAAGCACAGTGAGAAGGCAAATATCGACAATAATAGCGACCATGCTTTGAAGGTGGCTCGCTGCTCAGTGACTGACAATGAGTGGATTAAAGCAGTTCCCACTAACCACGGCATAAACGAGGCGTTTTCTACCGGATCCCAGAACCACCAGCCACCCCAACCTAACTCGTAGTATGCCCACGCCGACCCTAACATAATTCCCAGTGTTAAGAAGAACCATGCTGCTAGCGTCCAAGGGCGTGCAAAACGGGTAAAGGAGCTATCTAAGCGCCCACTGAGTAATGCGGCGATCGCGAAGGCAAAGGCCACCGAGAAGCCCACATAGCCCATGTACAGTAATGGCGGGTGGAAAATCAGTCCCGGGTCTTGCAGCAGTGGGTTTAAGTCACGACCTTCAATCGGGAAGGAGGGCAAGGTGCGAGAGAATGGGTTTGAGGTAAAAATGATAAACAGCAAAAAGCCGACGCTCACCATACCCATTACCGCGAGCACTCGCGCCACAATATCCAGAGGCATACGGTAACTGAATAACGCCACCGCAAATGTCCAGCCGCTCATGAGCAGTACCCACAGCAATAGAGACCCTTCATGAGCGCCCCATGTTGCCGCCACACGGTACCAAATCGGTAATTGCGTGTTGGAGTTATTTGCCACGTAAGTGACAGAGAAATCATTTACCACAAAGGCATTAATTAAGACTAAAAATGCCCCTGCGATAAACAGGAAAAGCAGCCAAGCTAGTGGTCTAGATGCCGCCATCAGGCGGGCATCATTACGTGCCACACCCCACAGAGGATAAAAAGAGAGTAATACAGAGACCCCTAATGCTAAACACAGCAGGATATTACCAATCTCAGGGATCATGATGCATTGTCCTTATACATTGCAGCAGGACGTTTATGGTTTTCTTGCATCGCTTGCTCAATTTCTGGTGGCGTGTAGTTTTCATCATGTTTGGCTAACACTTCTTTCGCCATCACATGGTTATTCGGTTCTAATTCCCCTTGCACCACCACACCTTGACCCTCTTTGAATAAATCAGGCAAGATACCGTCATAGCTCACGTCAATTTCGGCTTCCGCATCATAAACGGTAAAAGTCACTTTCAGTGAGTCTGGGTCGCGCACAACGGAGCCTGGCATCACCATGCCACCCACGCGTAAACGCTGCCCGACTTCAGGCACTTTTTGCGTTTCTCGCTTCCCGTAAATCACTTCACCGGGGGTATAAAACAGGTCGATACTGGAACTTAAGGCATATAGCACCAATGAAAAAGTCAGCCCAACACCTAAAATAATGGATGAAACCAACCACAGTCGGTTACGGCGACGAATATTCACATCCCCTCCCTGCGCGCTCTAGCGGCTTTTTGTCTTGCTTCTCGCGCTTGTTGCTGAACAATCGCGCTAAAAATCATTTTTCGTTGAATATAGGTATGGATACACAATGCTGCTAATGGCAAAAGGGTTAGCGCAACCGCTAACCAAACATAAAATCCATATCCACCCATGGCGATGAAGTCACTCCAAGAGGCAAATGCACTATTCATTATGATTTCCTCCCATGGCTATTTCCTCGCTTAGTCATTAGTTCCAGTACCCAAGGTCGGTTACGCTCTAACATTAACAGTTGGTTACGCAGACGAATTAGTGTCAACGAAATAAACAGGAATAAATACCCCAGAATAGCTAAACGTAATGGTGTACGCATCGCTGGGTTAATGCTTTCTTGCATACGTGTTGATGGTTGATGCAGGGTTTGCCACCACTCAACTGAGTAGTGAATAATCGGCAAATTGATCACCCCAATTAACACTAAAATGGCAGCCGCTTTTCCTGCTGTACGGCGGTCATCAAATGCGTGCCACAGGGCAATGACCCCAACATATAAGAATAACAGGATCAATTCAGATGTCAGGCGCGCATCCCATACCCACCAAGCTCCCCACATTGGCTTACCCCATGTGGCGCCGGTGACAAGCGCGATAAAGGTGAATACAGCGCCGACGGGCGCCATTGCAGCAATAGCTAACTCAGAAATTTTCATCTGCCACACAAGACCGATGAACGCCGTGATAGCCATAGTCGCATAAATCCCCATTGACCACATGGCCGCGGGGACGTGAATATAGATGATCCGGTAGCTATCACTCTGTGTTTTATCGGTTGGTGCAAAACCAAAGCCCCAAACCCAGCCCACCGCCAGAAAGATCACACTTAACACAATGAACCATGGAGCCAGTCGTCCACATATTCTATATAAGTTCATTGGAATTGCTAATTGGTGAAGCTTTTTCCACATAGTTAATAGCCCCGATTTATCTCACAAAATGCTGTGCATTAATAATAGCTACAATACACAAAAACCACGTAATTTTATTGATTTATCACAAATACAACTTAGGCTAGCTGACTCAATTAGCCAGCTAGCCTATTTCTTAGAAGCCTGGTTCCACTTCTCGCATATCTGGTAACTTATGCGCAATACCTTTATGGCAATCAATACAGGTTTTTCCGTCTTTTAACGCTTGGTCATGCATTTTTGCAGCGACACTTTTTTGAGCGGTAAAATCCATATAGTCGAAGTTGTGGCAGTTACGGCACTCTTGGGAGTTATTATCCTTCATCCGCCGCCACTCGTTTTGCGCCATTTCTAGGCGATGTGCTTCAAATTTTTGTGGTGTATCAATCACGCCAAAAATCTTACCGTATAACTCTTTACTGGCTTTGATTTTTCTCACCATTTTTGGCACAAACTCATGAGGTACGTGGCAATCAGGGCATGTCGCTCTCACCCCACTACGGTTAGTATAGTGAATGGTATCCATATACTCTTCGTAGACGTTTTCACGCATTTCATGGCAGCTAATACAGAATTCTTCCGTGTTCGCTTTTTCCATTCCGGTATTGAAACCGCCCCAGAAAATAACGCCACCGACGAAACCGATAATCAACAACGTCCCCAACGCTAAACGGCTTGGGCGCCACCACCATTGCCAAACTCGGCGAATGATCCCCGGTTTATCACTTTTATTAGTCATATCCGCCCCTTATTTCCCGAAGCCTTTAGATGGGGTAAAGGTATTATCGATAATCGGCGCAGTATCAGATTGAGGAACATGACACTGTAAGCAGAAATAACGATTTGGTGCCACTTCACCTAATACTTTACCAGTTGCATCCATAAAGTGTGTTGGGCTAATACGTGGTGCGCCAGTGGTACGATAATTTTCCACACCATGGCACTGCAAACAACGGTTTGTATTCGTGGTAATTTGATACCCTTCAACACTGTGAGGGATCATCGGTGGCTGGTTAACGTAGTTCAGTGCCATTTTTTCCTGCTCTTTAGGAATATGAATGCCACTTTCTGGTGTGCCTGACACTTCTGGTGATTGAGCCAGATCGACGCCATTCGCCGACCATGCAAAACTGCTCACGACAACGGCCATACCCGCTATCCAACGGCTTAAAGTTCTTTTCAGGACAGGGTTTTTCATGATTTAGCTCCCGAACTCCATTTTAGTGTTATTTTAAAAACGTCCTCAGAACAGACATCAATACAGCGACCACACGTCGTGCAATCTTTCGCCGTGATCTGTGCTGGGGCTTGTTTATCAAGAACCGGAACGCGCAAAACTTGCGGCTCAGGACAAACGTGGAAACAATCCATACAGCGGTTACACTGCTCTTTTTTATGGGCGGTCACGACTAAAGCCCCTTTACACCCCGCGACACCATACAGTGCGCCGAGTGGGCATAAGTGACCACACCAACCATGTTCCACGACCAATAAATCGAATAAAAAAAGTGCAACTAAAACTAAAGCGCCGCTACCAAAACCAAAAATCAAGCTACGTCCCATCAGAGAAACGGGGTTAATCCATTCCCAGAGCAACGTACCTGTTAATGCCGATCCCAACAAAATGACACCCAGCAAAACATAGCGGATGTAACGTGGTATCGTGGCGGATTGATTGAATTCGAATTTTCGACGTAGCCATGCCGCCGCATCCGTGACCGGATTCACAGGGCACACCCAACTACAGAAAACCCGTTTTCCTAACAGGGCATACACCCCGAAAACAATCCCAGCACCGATTAACGCGGAGATCCCCGGTAAGTAACCACTTGCTAAGCTTTCAAGAGTAATTAGCGGATCCGTTAATGGGATCGTATCCAGCAATAAGCTGCTACTGTAATTGCCATGTAAGATCCACACGCCTAACCATGGACCACTCAAAAACATGGCTAACACTAACAACTGACTGGTACGTCTTAATACCAACCATTTATGGCTTCCCCACCACCCTTTTTTCGCCAGAGCCTCACGTCCGGCATCGTGCTTACGATTTGCCATTGTTTCCCTCCAGCCAACCAAAACGGTAATGGTGACCTAATTCCCCTTTCGCCAGCGAACGTGGCAATACTTTAATTGCCGATTCCTCAAGCACACACGCTTGTTCGCATTTACCGCACCCCGTACAGTAATTACTGTTCACAGTCGGCAAGAAACGCGCGTGTTTACCGGTTCGATGGTTTTGTTCAAGTTCCAGTGTGATAGCTTCGTCAATCACAGGGCAAACTCGGTAGCACACATCGCATCTTAACCCTTGAAAGTTCAAGCAGTTCTCTTGGTCGAGTAACACTGCTAGCCCCATACGAGCATCATTGATAGAAGCAATATCCTTATCCAACGCACCACTTGGGCAGACTTTGGCACAAGGAATGTCTTCACACATTTCGCACGGGTTTTCACGAGCAATAAAATACGGTGTACCCGCTGCCATGCCAGACGCCAATGTAGCAAGTTTCAACATGTCGTAAGGACACGCTTGCACACATTGACCACAGCGCACACAGGCACTTGCAAAGGCACTTTCGTCTAAGGCACCCGGCGGGCGAAGATGCACTCCGCTCGCTCGGGAGGTTTGTTGCTGAAGCCCCAGTACCACACCAACAGCCGCCAGTCCACCCGCTGCGCGAGCAACATCACGCAAAAAACGGCGGCGACTATTCTGGGAACTCGGTTTCTGGGACATACGCAATTACACCTTTTCCAATTTAACTGCACATTTCTTGTAATCCGTCTCTTTCGATAGCGGATCCGTTGCATCCAGAGTGAGGTTATTCACTAACTGAGATGCATCGAAGAATGCCATATAAATCAAACCTTTTGGTGGACGGTTACGACCACGAGTTTCCACGGTAGAGAGCACTTCACCACGGCGAGAAAGCACTTTCACTTTATCCCCACGGCGCAAGTCTTTCGCTTTTGCATCCAGCGGGTTCATAAACACCACGGACTCAGGGAATGCACGGTGCAACTCAGGCACGCGGCGAGTCATACTACCGGTATGCCAATGCTCAAGAACACGTCCGGTGGATAACCATAAATCGTATTCAGCATCTGGCGCTTCTGCGGCTGGTTCAAATGGCAGTGCGAAAATCACCGCTTTACCATCTGGCTTGCCGTAGAATTGGAAACCTTGTCCAGCTTTTACGTAAGGGTCATTACCTTCGCTGTAGCGCCATTGGGTCTCTTTACCATCCACAACTGGCCAGCGGATACCGCGAGCTTTGTGGTATGCATCGAAATCCGCTAAGTCATGACCATGACCACGACCGAAACTTGCGTACTCTTCAAACAGCCCTTTTTGCAGGTAGAAGCCGAGTTCACGAGATTCATCATTCAGCTGGTCAGCAGCCAGTTCTGTAATTGGGAATTTGGTCACTGATTCGTTAGCAAACAGAATGTCGTATAAGGTTTTTCCGCGATATTCTGGTTTCTTCGCTAATAATTCTTCCGGCCAAACGTCTTCCGCTTTGAAGCGACGAGAGAACAGAACCATCTGCATTAAGTCAGATTTTGCTTCCCCTGGTGCTGGCACTTGCTGACGCCAGAATTGTGTACGACGCTCTGCGTTACCGTATGCCCCTTCTTTTTCTACCCACATTGCTGTCGGTAAAATCAGGTCGGCAGAGAGTGCGCTGACGGTTGGGTATGGGTCTGACACCACGATAAAGTTACGTGGGTCACGCCAGCCCGGCATACGCTCTTCATTAATATTTGGACCCGCCTGCATATTGTTATTGCACATCACCCAATAGAAATTGAGCTTGCCATCTTTCAATGCGCGGTCTTGAGCAACAGCGTGTAATCCCACTTTTTCTGGGATAGTTCCCGCAGGTAATTTCCAAACGTTTTCCACTTTTTCACGGTGTTTTTCGTTGGTAACCACCATGTCGGCCGGTAAACGGTGAGAGAAAGTCCCTACTTCACGCGCAGTACCACAGGCTGACGGCTGACCCGTTAA
Source organism: Providencia sp. JUb39 (assembly GCF_012272845.1). Classification (NCBI taxonomy): domain Bacteria; kingdom Pseudomonadati; phylum Pseudomonadota; class Gammaproteobacteria; order Enterobacterales; family Morganellaceae; genus Providencia; species Providencia sp. JUb39. The sequence continues at coordinate 3,076,255 of NZ_JAAWXD020000001.1, forward strand.
AGAGAACGGTCCACAACCTGGTTGAGAAATTTTACCGGTCAATAAGTGCAGGTTGTATGCCAAGTTATTCGCCCAAACGCCACGCGTGTGCTGGTTAAAGCCCATTGTCCAGTAGGAAACGACTTTCACATTAGGATCTGCATACAGCTTAGCTAACGCTTCTAACTGATCTTTCGGAACACCCGTCATTTCAGCGGTTTTGTCGAGGGTATATTCCGCAACAAACGCTTTGTAATCTTCGAATGTCATTGGATCAGAGGCATCCGAACCTGGGTTTTTCGCCTTCTGCTCTAAGGGATGCGTTGGACGTAAACCATAACCAATATCAGTAACCCCACGACGTAAATTAACGTGTTTATCTAGGAAGTCCTGATTCACCGCATTGTTTTGAATAATGTAGTTAGCGATGTAGTTGAGGATCACTAAGTCTGATTGCGGCGTAAAGACAATGCCGTTATCCGCTAATTCGAAGCTACGGTGTTTAAATGTAGACAGTACAGCGACACGAACATCAGGGTTAGATAGACGACGGTTGGTGATACGCGACCATAAAATTGGGTGCATTTCCGCCATGTTCGAACCCCACAGCACGAAAGCATCTGCATGTTCGATATCATCGTAGCAGCCCATCGGTTCATCCATACCAAAGGTACGCATAAAGCCTACAACCGCGGATGCCATACAGTGACGCGCATTTGGGTCTAAGTTATTTGAACGGAAGCCACCTTTAAATAGTTTGGATGCAGCATAACCTTCCCAAACCGTCCACTGACCGGAACCAAACATTCCAATACCTTCAGGACCTTTCTCTTTGAGGGTGGTTTTGACTTTCTCTTCCATCACATCAAAGGCTTTTTCCCATGTAATTGGGGTAAATTCACCGTTTTTATCGTACTCACCGTCTTTCATACGCAGAAGCGGTTGAGTTAAACGGTCTTTTCCGTACATGATTTTTGGTAGGAAATAGCCTTTGATGCAGTTCAGACCACGGTTTACAGGAGCTTCAGGGTCACCTTGGCTCGCAACGATACGTCCGTTTTGCGTTCCAACTAAAACCCCACAGCCTGTACCGCAGAAACGGCAAGGCGCTTTATCCCATTTAATGCTTTCTTGCTGACCAACCACTGCTTTCGCAATACTTGGTACGCCAACGCCTGCCGCCGCAGCAGCGGCCGCTATCGCATTGGCTTTCATAAAGCTACGACGACTGAGTTTCATACTTTTTCCTCACATTGCTCATCCTGCTGGTGATAAACCAGTGAAACATCCAATACACCATCGATATCACGGATAAAATCGATAGTATCTAAAAGCGTTTTGCTGTCTTCCCCTTCCACAACCACAATTAACTTGCCATTTTCAGGGGAGGAAATAGCCACTTCGCAGTTGGGTTCTTGATGTAATTCATCTGTCACAGCTGGAATGCGTTCACTTTTGACTTGAACAATCAAACTGCAAACTTGCCAGTTATTGTGCATCTTCATGCTCCATGGTAATGGCTGATACAGGACATCCTGCGACACATGCGCCACAACCTGTACAACCCTGCATATCAATGTTTGGCTGGTAAATACCGGCCAGTGATGGACGAAAGGCGATCACTTGAGGCTCACAACTGTCTTCACAACGACGACATTCAATCGATTTGTACGCCAGACAGTGTTGCCCAATGGCAATCTTGATATTCCAAGGCTGGGTATTTTGAGGAAGGAATATAGGCTCAGGACAGGCCTCTGCACATGCATAACAGAATGTGCATTCACCACGCTGAAAATCGACCATGGGATAGCCACCAGGACCCGGTTGCAAAATTGCCGTTTCACAACTCGAGATACACTGGTTACAACGAGTGCACTGTTCAATAAAACGTGCTTCGCTACCACTCCATGGTGGTCGAATTACGGGTGCAGCATTACGCCAAGCCCCCGTTAAAACTCCCCTACGGGTGATATCAACCATGTTTATTTCCTTTACATTGCCCAACCAAAAACTGCTAAAAGAGACTGATAAACCGTACTTTTTATATGATTATTTATTGTGAATATTAATTAGCTAACTATCAAAAATACATACTACCTAGTAGGTAAACTAACTTTTGGCGTTATTATGAAGAAAATAGTCATTCTTTGACGTTTCACATCGAAGACACTGTACAAATATCGAGAAAGGCAAGTTTGAGGTCGTTTTATAATTATTCATTAACATTTAATAAATATGATTTGCGAATTTAAACCTTATTTTTAATAGTCAAATTTATAATTAATGAAAATATATACCACTAAAGTGGTATATCATGAGCACTTTTACAAAAAACTATATTTACTTTTTTTGATTTTACGCACGTTTTAATTCAAAAATTAACCAACTTATTAATCCATTGTATTAGTAAAAATATAATTTATTATAAATATCAGAGTGATAATGAAAACCAAAGGGTGTAAATAACAATCATTATTATTTAATGATTTAATCCATACTCTGCATAAAAAAATAAAGTTTAATATTTTTTTATTTATTCAATTTTCTCCATTTTTATTATTTTTCATCGATTAAAAAGTAAACTCATTTTAATTATTGATCAAAGACAATATTTTTTGTGTGGTTTTTTGCTAATTATATAAGTTGGCAATTGTCTGATAGCAATAGTGCGATTGTTATCAAATATAAAAATAAATACAGCTAATGGGATGGCTGGCTTAAAAACACTCGAGGCCCTTATGGCAAAGATAAGAAATAATGCACTGTACCTACTGAGTGTGCTTGCAGGGATATTTCTATTTACCTCTGTACAGGCACAAACTCCAACAAAAGATTCCACATCAACCATCAACGCTCGAAACGAAACGTTTGAAGCGGCACACCCTGATCAATACCATTCATGGCGAGCAACTTCAGAACAATCACAACGAGAAGATGCACTGGCTGAAGATCCTCGCCTCGTCATCTTATGGGCTGGTTATCCATTCTCCCGTGACTACAACAAACCTCGTGGTCACGCCTATGCGATTATCGATGTTCGTGAAACACTGCGGACTGGCGCGCCAAAAAATGCTGAAGATGGTCCTCTTCCTATGGCATGTTGGAGCTGTAAAAGCCCTGACGTTGCTCGATTAATTCAGGAACATGGGGAAGATGGCTACTTCAAAGGCAAATGGGCAAAAGGTGGCCCTGAAGTCGTCAACGTATTGGGCTGTGCAGATTGCCACAAAACAGACTCACCTGAGTTTGCCAAAGGTAAGCCTGAACTCACTCTTTCTCGCCCATACGCAGAACGTGCCATGGAAGCTATCGGTAAACCGTTCGATAAAGCAAGCCGCTTCGACCAACAATCTATGGTGTGCGGTCAATGTCACGTTGAATACTATTTCTCTGGCGAAACTAAAGCCGTGAAATTCCCTTGGGATAACGGCACCAAAGTCGAAGACATGGAAGTGTACTACGACAACATTGCCTTCTCTGATTGGACAAACTCCCTGTCTAAAGCCCCAATGCTCAAAGCCCAACACCCTGAGTATGAAACTTGGAGCGCAGGTATCCACGGCAAAAACAATGTGACCTGTATTGACTGCCACATGCCAAAACTGCAAAACGAAAAAGGGGAACTGTATACCAGCCATAAAATCGGTAATCCATTCGATAACTTTGAACAAACCTGTAGTAGCTGTCATACCCAAAGCAAAGAGCAACTTCAGAGTATCGTTGCTGAGCGTAAAAAAGCTATCCAAGAGATGAAAATCAAAGTGGAAGATCAGTTAGTACGCGCTCACTTTGAAGCTAAAGCAGCTTGGGATGCAGGCGCAACCGATGCTGAAATGAAAGATATCCTTGCTGATATCCGTCATGCGCAGTGGCGTTGGGATTTAGCTATCGCGTCACACGGTATCCACATGCATGCACCAGATGAAGGGTTACGTATGCTTGGTGGGGCAATGGATAAAGCCGCGGATGCCCGAGCCAAACTGGCGCGTTTACTGGGTTCAAAAGGCATTACTCATGAAATCGCGATCCCAGATATCTCCACCAAAGATAAAGCGCAACAAGCCATCGGCTTGGATATGCAGAAAATTAATGCCGAAAAACAAGAGTTTTTAAAGACTGTGGTACCTGAATGGGATGCACAAGCTCGTAAAAACGACCTGTTAGCCAAATAACCACTCACCCCAGTTCGCTGGGGTGCGATAACCAATGGAGTGAATATGAGCGTACTACGTTCGTTATTAACTGCTGGGGTGCTGGCGTCAGGCTTGTTATGGGCGATATCCGCGTCAGCAACACCACAAATGGCTGAAGAAGCTAACAAAGACGGTCGTTGGCAAGTTACGCAGCAGCGTAATCCAGACAATGCTTGCCTTGATTGCCATAAACCCGATAAAGAAGGGATGCATGGCACTCATGCTGAGGTCATTAACCCGAATAATAATTTGCCGGTGACGTGCACCAATTGTCACGGCAAACCGGGTCCCAATCACCGTGAAGGCGTCAAAGACGTCATGCGGTTTAATGATCCAATGTACAGCGTGGAACAACAAAATAGCGTCTGTTTATCTTGCCACTTACCTGAACAACTACAAAAAGCGTTTTGGCCCCACGATGTTCACGTGACCAAAGTGGCTTGCGCGAGTTGTCATGACCTCCATCCTAAGCAAGACACCATGAAAGTGCTGAACGATAAAGGTAAGGTAAAAATCTGCGTGGATTGTCACTCAGATCAGCGAGATAACCCGAACTTTAACCCCGCTGCGGTGAATGTTCTTAAGGAGCAGCCATGAGTTGTTCTCGTCGTCAATTCATAATCTATTCAGGCGCACTGGCGGCGGTAGGCGGTGTGGCGGGGCATTCTCTCGCCAATACCATGAAAGTTGACGGGGTGCGATATGGCATGATCCACGATGAAACACTGTGTATCGGCTGTACCGCCTGTATGGATGCATGTCGGGAAGTCAACCAAGTTCCAGAAGGCGTATCACGCCTCACGATTATTCGTAGTGAACCCATCGGCCAATTTCCTGACGTCAAATATCGGTTCTTCCGCCACTCTTGCCAACATTGCGAACATGCCCCTTGTGTCGATGTCTGTCCTACAGGGGCTTCATTCATCGATAAAACCACGGGGATTGTGGATGTAAACCCCGATCTGTGCGTTGGCTGTCAATACTGTATTGCCGCCTGCCCTTACCGCGTCAGATTTATTCATCCCATCAGCAAAACCGCCGATAAATGCGATTTTTGCCGTAAAACCAATCTCAAAAAAGGGAAACAACCGGCTTGTGTCGAAGCCTGCCCAACCAAAGCGTTGGTGTTTGGTAATTTAGATGATCCAAACAGTGCGGTATCACTAATGCTCCATGAAAAACCGACCTATCGATTCAAAATTGCACTGGGAACGAAACCCAAAATGTACCGAGTTCCCTTTAAATATGGGGAGGTTAGCCAATGACAACCACTTCAGCTTTTCATTTTGAGCCGTTAGTCTGGGACTGGCCTATCGCCGTTTACCTGTTTTTGATTGGTATCTCTGCGGGGTTAGTGGTTCTGGCAGTATTGATGCGCCAATATGTACCCAATGCTGCCACCAGCAATAGTACTATCATGCGTACAACGCTAATTTTAGCGCCGACCACCATTATTCTTGGTCTACTGATCCTCATTTTCCATTTAACCCGTCCATGGACGTTCTGGAAATTGATGTTTCACTACAGCCCAACTTCTGTGATGTCCATGGGGGTGATGCTGTTCCAAGTTTACATGGCGGTGTTAGTGGTTTGGCTGGCTAAAATTTATGAGCAAGAACTCGTTGGGTTACAACAAAAATGGCTACCTAAGCTAACGATAGTGCCTCGCGTTTTAGGCTGGCTAAGTCGCATCATGCGCGGGTTAGATATTGCTATGCTAGTCTTAGCCGTATTACTAGGCGCTTATACGGGATTCTTGTTATCAGCCCTCAAATCCTATCCGTTCTTAAACAACCCAATATTACCGGCTCTATTCCTCTTTTCGGGAATTTCGTCGGGACTGGCGGTGAGTTTACTGGCAATCGCCCTGCGCTATCGCAAGAATGTTCATAACCCTGAAACGGTCTTTTTACACCGCGTAGAAAGCTTCGTTGTCTGGTTAGAGATATTTTTGCTAGCGGCCTTCTTTGTGGGGTTAGCGCTCGGTGATGATGGCAAACTGCGTTCATTAATTGCGGCATTAGGCGGAGGTTTCTGGACGTGGTGGTTCTGGCTTGGCGTCGTGGGGATTGGTTTTGTTATTCCCCTCCTGTTGAAAAAATGGCAACAACAAGGTAGCCAAGCTTTTCGGGTTATTGTGGTCAGTGGCGCAAGCTTAATTGGCGTGTTTTTCCTGCGTTTTTTCGTCCTGTACGCAGGGCAACTGACAGTCGCATAACCGACTTAAAATAAAGGTGATACTTGGAAATTTTCCTTCCCGAAATAGGGTTTATCAGCTTGCTACTGGCGCTGTGTATCACCGGCTATCATACCCTATTGGGGTTTATCGGCGTTTTCAGGCACGTCCCGAGGCAAATGTCTCAGGGCGTGCTCTGGACGTCTTTGCAATTCACGTTTTTACTAATCGCCTTTCTCTGCTTAACCGCCAGCTTTGTTTTCAGTGATTTTTCCGTTATCTATGTGGCTCAGCATAGCCACAGTTTATCCCCCCTAGTGATTAAAATTGCTGCCGTTTGGGGAGGGCACGAAGGTTCGCTGCTGCTGTGGGTTCTGTTTTTCTCTGGCTGGAGTACCTTATTTGCATGGCGTTATCGCCGCCAAAATAGCCCATTTTTCCCTTTAACGTTGTGTGTACTGGCTGCTATATGCACGGCGTTATTGCTGTTTGTTGTGTTCTATTCCAACCCATTTGAACGCCTGTTTCCGCCTGCAATTGAAGGTCGCGACCTCAACCCGATGCTGCAACATTGGGGGCTAATTTTACACCCGCCACTACTTTACCTTGGTTACAGCGGATTGATGCTAGTGGCAGCGTTAGTGCTCGCATCATTAATGGCGACACCTACCCTACTTCCCGAAAATTCCAGCCAGACTATTGCTCAGTTGTGTTGGCGATTTGCAGTACCAAGTTGGTGCATACTCACTAGCGGTATCATCCTCGGTTCTTGGTGGGCATACAGTGAATTAGGCTGGGGAGGATGGTGGTTTTGGGACCCTGTTGAAAACGCCTCTTTACTTCCTTGGCTTTCTGCCACGGCATTACTACACAGCTTATCTATCACTCGCCGAACAGGGCTATATCGTCACTGGAGCCTGTTGCTGGCGATTATCACATTAATTTTAGCGCTGCTCGGTACACTGATTGTCCGCTCGGGGATCTTAGTGTCCGTTCATGCATTTGCCTTAGATAACGTGCGTGCCGTTCCGCTATTTTTGCTATTTAGCGTTTTAAGCCTTGGCGCACTATTTATTTATGGTTGGAAGGCGAAATTTCCTCCTCAAGAGCCTCAGCGCAAAACATCACGTGAAATCTATTTATTACTGACTTTGATTTTGTTTACCGCGATTTTATGTATCGTACTGACTGGCACCTTATACCCGATGCTCTATGGTTTATTAGGGTTAGGTAAGATCTCGGTGGGCGCCCCCTATTTCAATCAGACATTACTGCCATTTGGCCTGTTTATGCTGGTGGTAATAGTGCTTGCCACGCTCAAATATCGCGATATTGCCAAGAACGAAAATCACAAGCCACTTCAACGGTTGTCGATGATTGTTCAGCAAAAACGCCCTGCCATTGTCGCTCACGCAGGGGTTGTTTTATTCGCCATGGGGATCGCTCTTTCCTCAACACAGAAAGCAGAAATCAGCCAAAATATCGCCGTCGGGCAATCAATCTCAGTTGGCGGATATCAATTCCAATTTCAACAATTACAACTGGCTGCTGAATCTAACTACACCACCGAGAAAGCGCTGATCCACGTCAGTCAAAATGCAGGTCAAAATGGCTTTGACCTTATCACTGAGCGCCGCCTGTATATGGCTCGCCAGCAACTGATGATAGAACCGGGGATCCACTGGGGATGGTTGCGTTCTTGGTATGTGGTGCTGGGAGAAAAAACGGGCACTGAGCGCTATGCAATGCGTTTTTATGTACAAGAAGGCATTCAATGGATTTGGGGTGGTGGATTTGTGATGTGCTTAGGTGCACTGATGAGTTGGTTTAGGGGGCGGAAACATGATTAAAAAAATCGTTATGCTGTTTCTGCTCTTGTGCTCCTTGAATGTTCACGCCCAAATTGTGGATACATGGGCATTTAATTCCAATGAGGAGCAGGAATTATCCTTGCAGATTGCTTCACAGCTACGTTGCCCGCAATGCCAAAACCAAAATTTATTAGAATCTAATGCACCTACCGCGGTCAGCATGCGCCATCAAGTCTTTAAAATGGTTTCTGAAGGAAAAAGTGAATCTCAGATTAAACGCTATATGACCGAGCGTTATGGTGACTTTGTTTTATATAATCCCCCATTAACGCTTAGTACCCTACTATTATGGTTACTTCCCGTATTTGCTGTTCTTTGTATTATCTTTATTTTATGGAAAACATTAAAAGTAAAAAATAAAATTAATCAGCCCGTTATTTTATTAGATAATGCGATTCCATTAATAGAAAAATACAACCAGACTCACTCTGACATACAGTTATTACCAGCTATCAATAATGAAAAAACACTTCAGCATTCTCATTGGAATAAGATAAGTAACACCCTTATTCTCATCATAATCTGCATTATGATAGCGGGATATTTTTTATTACCGCGATTCCATTCAACACTTGATTTATATCAAAGACAAAATGACCCTATCTTGCTGTTTACACCATTAGAGCGTGAAACGCAGGATCTACAACGTTTACAAGCAGATATCCGCCAATCCCCTGAAAACAGTGAGCTTTGGGCTGTTTTAGGTGAATACTATCTTTATCAAAATAGCTATGAAAATGCCTTAATTGCCTATGGCTATGCACTCAAATATCGCGGAGAGAATGCCCAACTCTATGCCGCAATTGCCACGGTGATGTATTACCAAGCCGGACAAGTGGTTACAAATGACACACAAAAAATGATAGACAAAGCATTAAGTCTAGATAAGAATGAAGTCACCGCATTGATGTTATTAGCCTCAGATGCCTTTATCAATGCCAATTACACAACGGCGATTAATATCTGGCAAAACCTACTTGATAGTAATAATCCTAGAGTCAATCGCGCTCAAATTATTGAAGCCATTCACATGGCTAAATTAATGGAAAATAGTGGGAAACAGTGAATACAAATAATAAAGGCGCCTGAACCTTTATTACCTCGCGGCATCCATAATTGATAAAAAATAATAATAATTTTATTTATTAAATATAATAATCTAGAAAAATACCATGACGAATAAGATGCTTTCTATCTTAGTGATTATTCTTATCGCAGGAGGATCATTTCTTGCAGGAGTAATGACTAACTACACACCTGATTTAGATGTTATCAAGAAATCAGAGCGGGCAGTGGAAGACCTGCTGAGCTTCCCTAAAACCGTCGAATTTAAAGATGTGAAATACCATGTCATCAGAGAGACCTCTGATCGCGGTATGCTAGGCTATGTTTGTGGTCAAGTTCTGGTATTTGATGCAAAAAATAGCTATAGCTACAAACGTTTTATGGTGAAAACGTATCTGAATGAAGATGGAAGAAATGTCGTTTCTATTCCACTATTGGATAGAGACGAAATGGAATTTCCGATCGAGGAATTTAATTATTTGTGGCGTAAAAATTGTCAGAATAGATAATTATACTTAATTGAATATTATCTATCCCCTACGAAATTAATGATTTTTCTCTGTACTTTATTTACAACAACATGAAGGCTTGCCTGTTAATTCTGCTTCTTGGATTGGCGGGCATTTCACTGTGCCATAAGAACAAAAAACGCAGCAATCCCCTTCTAATGGCTTTAATAATACACCGCAACCAGTGCATTCATAAAACCACTGACAAGCATTGGTTGGCATCTCTTCCATTTTCGAACACCTACATTCTGGGCATGTAATTTCAGACATCAATTCAATTTTGGCTTGACTCATTTGATACTCGATAGGGCATTTCACAATAAATAATATTATTTATCTTACAAAATTACGTTGCCCTTATCCTTGCGCCAAATTAGGTTTCCCACACAAAATAAAAATGCGGTTCCAATAGCATTTCCCGCAAGGTTGATATACAGTTTTCCACTTTTTTCAAAGCACCCTAGATTTTGGAGGCGAAATGTTTATTGGTTTTGACTACGGAACATCTAACTGCTCCGTCGCAATCATGAAAGATGGCAAACCACAATTGTTACCCCTTGAAGGCAACAATTTTTATATTCCATCAACCTTGTGTGCGCCGACAAGAGAATCGGTTTCAGAGCACTTATTTCGCCATCTGAATATTTCTCCGACAGACTCAGTTGGTCAGCAAATCCTCCGACGCTCTATTGCATTTAATCAGGATGAAGGCATTGAACTGGAGCCGGAAGATATTGTTTTCGGACAAGCTGCGCTGGACTTATATTTAAGTGACCCTCGTGATGTCTACTATGTAAAATCACCAAAGTCTTTTTTAGGTGCATCAGGCTTACACGAAACCCAAGTCAGTTTCTTCGAAGATTTAGTGTGCGCCATGATGGCAAATATCAAGCATACTGCCGAAGCAAGTACCCAACAAACCATCACTGACACCGTGATTGGTCGCCCAATTAACTTCCATGGACGTGGTGGCGAACTGGCGAACCAGCAAGCGGAAGCTATCTTATTAAAAGCAGCTAAACGTGCTGGATTTCAGAATATTGCGTTCCAGTTTGAGCCAGTTGCGGCAGGGTTAGAGTATGAATCCACCCTCACCAAAGATCAGACCATTTTAGTGGTGGATATTGGTGGGGGAACCACCGACTGCTCACTGATCCAAATGGGGCCTAGCTACAAAGATAGCCACGATCGTACAAGTTCTTTGCTAGCACATACCGGTCAACGTGTTGGCGGAAACGATCTGGATATTTTCATTGCCTTAAAACAGTTAATGCAGCTTTTTGGTATGGAAAGCCAGTATCAATCGGGAATCAAAATGCCTCTATTGCAGTTTTGGAACCCGATTGCCATTAATAATGTGGAAGCGCAAAAAGAGTTTTATTCTCGCGCTAACCTCAATGCATTAACCCGCTTACAACAAGATGCTCAAGAGCCAGCCTTGCTGGCACGTTTGCTCGAGGTTTATCACCAAACGCTGGGTTACAGCATTGTACGCAAAGCGGAAGAGGCGAAAATCGCACTCTCTGATGAGCAAAATTACTTGGCGAAAATTGCATTATCAAAAGAGCTGCTTGAAGTGAATATTGGACGTGACCAATTGATTGATGCGATTGAATCACCAAAAAGCAAAATGATTGAGTTGGTGAAAGAAGCCGTTGTACAAGGAGGCGTTCAACCGGACGCTATTTTTGTCACCGGGGGTAGCGCTCGCTCGCCTATCTTACATCAAGCGATTCAAGAACAACTGCCGAACATTCCCATTGTTCGTGGTGATGACTTTGGCTCGGTTACCGCTGGATTAGCCCGCTGGGCGCAAACCTGCTTTAAATAATCGACTTCCCAATGCCGTTTGTGCGGCATTGGGTTTTCACGATCCTCAACTACTCCTCGAGTAAACGCCCCTCTTTTAAGTAGCTGATTTTATTTGCCATTAACTGAGCTTCGTCTTCACTGTGGGTCACTAACAGCGCCGTCTGCCCCGCTGCACGTAAAATATCCCGCACTTCTTGCCCTAAGCGTTTTCGGCTATCCGGATCAAGGCTAGAAAGCGGTTCATCCAGCAACAGTACTGCTGGCTGTGGCGCTAACGCTCGTGCTAATGCAATACGCTGCTGCTGACCACCCGACATTTCGTGAGGATAGCGTTCCGCTAAGCCGCTCAATTCAACCAAGGTTAATAGTTGTTGAACGCGAGCGTGTTGCTGCTCTTTAGGCTGTTTTCTTAGCCCAAATGCCACGTTCTGCGCCGCCGTTAAATGAGGAAACAAGGCATAATCTTGGAAAACCATACCAACATTACGCTGTTCAGGCGGAAGATGAAGATTTGGACCCGCAACACAGCGACCACCCACGTAGATGGTTCCTTGCTCTACCTGCTCAAACCCAGCAATCGCTCTCAATGCCGTGGTTTTTCCGCATCCTGAAGCTCCAAGTAAACAGCCAATTTCCCCTGCATCGATATGCAAAGAAAAACCATTAAGTACATGGTTACGTTGATGTTTGTTGCCATAAGAAACATGGACATTGTCAAGAACTAAGGTTGAATCAGACACCGAAGACATTCCTTAACATAATCATTTTTATTGAGACGACCGTTTTGATTGAGATGAAGTCAGCTGACTGCGCGCTAGGAGGATCACAGGCAATGTCCCTGCTAGCACAATTAATAGTGCCGCGATCGCGCCTTCTTCATAGGTTCCTCGCGCTGCCTCTGCATATAATGAGGTTGCTAACGTCTCAAAATTCACCGGACGTAAAAGTAATGTGGTCGGCAACTCTTTCATCGCATCCGCAAAAACCAATAAAGCACTGGTGACGAGTGCCGGACGTAATAGCGGAAGGTGCACTCGAAAGAACGTTCGCAGCTCGCTTTCCCCTAACAGCCTTGAGGCTTGTTCCATACTCGGCGGAATACGGGTTAACCCAGCATCAATCGCCCCAATGGAGATCGCCATAAATCGAATTGAGCAGCAGATAACCAATAAAATTCCCGTAGATAACAGCGGTAATCCTCGAAAATCCAATAGCTCCGCCAGAAAATTATCCAGCGCCATACCCGGTGTTAACAAACCAATCGCTAATACCGTTCCTGGTACTGCATAACCCAGCGACGCAATTTTCATTAAGGCTCGTCGCCATTCTTGAGATGAACCAGAAATTGCACTCGCTCTGGCATACCACGCTACCACAATGCTCACCAACGTCACCACGGCGGTGACACCCGCCGCTAGCAATAATGAGTTTTGTAGTGATTGCAACAGGCTGCTTGAGATTGTCATGCTGTCACTGATGCGTTTAAGGCTTTCCCATCCCAAAAAAAGTGCCGGTGCTAAAAAGCCTAACACCACCGGTAGCGCGGTGACACACGTGGCTAATACGGCTCGCCATCCCGTTAAACGCGATGGCAAGATCCCACGCATTTGCCGCCCAGTACTGTAACGCTGATTTTTTCGACCGTAATATTCTAATGCTAGCAACAAGATAATCACGGTTAACATCGAGCAGGCAATTTGCGCCGCAGCGGGTAGATCAGAGCGAGTCACCCATGTGGTGTACACCGTCACGGTCAATGTATTCACACCTAAAAATTCCGATGCGCCGATATCATTGAGGGTTTCCAGCAGAGCGAGGCTAGTACCCACTACTAATGCAGGGCGCGCCATGGGTAACGCCACTCGGAAAAATGTTCCCGTGGAACTGAGCCCAAGGGTTCGAGCCGCTTCCAGCAAATGGGCTGGCTGGCTCATAAACATGGCTCGCATGGTCAAGTAAACATAGGGATAAAGCACCAGTCCAAGCAACAAAATGGCGCCCGTCATTGAACGAAGATCAGGGAGGCGGAATTGGCGCGGTGAGTCGTACCCTAACACGCTACGAATAAATTCTTGAATCGGTCCAATAGGATGCAGTAAATCTAACCATGCAAACGCCACAATATAGGTTGGCATCGCAAGGGGCAGTAGCAGCGCCCAGCTAAACAGCTTTCGACCTGGGAAATCAAATGCGGTGACCAGCCAGGCACACCCCGCGCCAATGGTCATCACCATGGCACCAACACCCAGCAGTAAAATTAAGGTATTTAAGGTAGCATCGGGAAGCACATAGCGCATCAAATGTTCCCAATGGCTGAATCCAGAGCTTGCGGCCAGACCCAATAAAAACAACAAAGGGGTCAGAACGCCAAGCGTAATGACCACCACGGAAAGAGTTAATGGCGAGAAACCGACGCGCGGCAGCCCGAAAGCCCCGCGCGTAGAGGTTAAGCCAGTTTTATTGATCGAATCCAACTTTATCTACCAACTGACTCGCTTGTTTACGGTATTTCACAATTTCAGTAAGTGGGAGGGTATCCACATTGATTTCCCCAATTGCGTTATTGATAGTGGCATCCAGTGGAACGCCTTTGCGAATTGGGTATTCATAGTTTGCTTGGGCGTACAGTTGCTGAGCAGGAACAGAAACCAGATATTCCATCAACTTAACCGCTTCTGCTTTATGGGGAGCATGACGCGCAACGGCTGCACCAGTGATGTTGACGTGCGTACCGCCATCGGTAAAGGTTGGCTGAACCACTTTGATAGCATCCCCCCATTTACGTGCGTCAGTGCCTTCTTTGGCATTTTTCATGTGACCCACATAGTAAGAGTTCGCTAAACCAACATCGCAGATACCGCCAAGGATATCACGAGCGACATCGCGATCACCGCCTGTTGCTTTGCGGGCTAAGTTGGCTTTCACGCCACGTAACCACGCTTCCGTTTTCGCTTCACCGTCGTGGGCAATCATTGCTGCCACTAACGCTGTGTTATACGGGTGCTGGCCTGCGCGGATACAAATTTTGTCTTTCCATTTAGGGTCGGCTAAATCTTCATACGTGATGCTAGTTAACGGTAAATCTTTTTCCGCATACAGCACTCGAGCGCGCATCGATAAACCAAACCATTGGTTATCTTTATCACGTAATGAAGCCGGAATAGCATCATTTAATACTTTTGAATCAACAGGCTGCGTAACACCGGCTTCGACTAAATCAATGAGGTTACCCGCATCCACCGTCATTAATAAGTCTGCGGGGGAGTTTTTACCTTCCGCTTTGACGCGCTCTAACATGCCGTCTTTGACATAGACAGTGTTGACGTCAATGGCAGTTTCTTTGGTAAAGGCATCCAGCAGTGGCTGGATCAGTCCTGGTTCACGAGTGGTATATAACGTTAAGGAATCTTTTGCCATGGCAGGCAGTGCACAGGTAACAATAAGCGATGAGGCCAACGTAATTAAACGCGTTTTATTACGTAAAAAATACATTTTTTTCAACATGTTGCTATCTTCTCCAAGGTGAAGTGATGCTTAAACTAGTATATTGAATATTTTTAACTGGTCGAAAAAAGTATATTGATAACCAATCTCGTTTGCAAATTGTTTTCATCGGTTAATAATACGCATTAATGACTATTAAAATTTATTTATAATTTATTATTTAGCATTTATTCTTTTTTGAAGGATTTTTTGCGTATGGTCTGCGGTCTGTATTCAGAGTTTGTAAAATAATATCCAAGATTACCAAAACGATAATGATAACCATATTCTACAATAATATTAATAGGTTGAGGTCTCGGTGATGGGAAAGTGATAAAAGATCCACTGCTCCCCTATCACAACGGATCATCCGAATTTCTGCTGAGCATATGAATCTTTATTTAACGCAAAAAGGCTCAAGATATTTCTTCTTGAGCCTTTTCATCTATCTAATTCAATTCACTAATCATACATAAATGTCACGCCAATCACCGACTGCACTTTCCCAGCAGTCACCTGACCTTGAGTTCTAGAATATCGCGCGCTTAGCCCTAAGTTCACCGCTGAACTTCCTACTCGACCTAACTGAACGTTTTGGTTTGCTGGGATTGCATTACCATTGCGAACCATCTGGATCCCGACCCCTTTTGCAGCGTTAGCGCCAGACAGTGTATTAGCAAAAATATTGCTGCTCGTATCGGTTGTTCCCGTTAAATAGTAGGAGATATTTTGGCTTGAAGCGCAATAGATCGATAAGGGTACCGGCTGAGCACTTCCCGGATATTCCGGTAAATTGACGACCACATTACGCGAAGAAACATCACAGCCACCAATAGGTACCACAACATCATTGTTGGCATACAAATTCCATGTAAAGGTCGATGTATTGACGTTACCGCCCCCTACTATGTTAGAACCAACTTGGTACATTACCAATGTCGCAAAGTGAGTTCCTCGGTTAACCACTACACCACCCGCCGCAGAAATTGGGGTTAAATACAATTGGGTATTCCATGCTGTGTAATTGCCCGATGGAAAATCTTGCTGGTGAGTTGGGTTAGTCAAAGGGAACGTATAGCTTGAGCCATAATACCGTAATGAGCCTCGAAAGTTATTCAATACCCCACCATAAGCGGAACCACGTATCATGTTCACTTGGTCACGTCGCGCTGATGGGTCATCGTTCTTACAAAATATTGAATTCGACAAATCGACCACTAAGTTTTGACCAGCTTGAACACTTGGCTGCAAATTAACATACGCATTAGCAGTCACTGGGCTTTGTGTGTAGCTTAAAACGTTTCCTGTTGAGTCGTAACAGGTAAAAGCATACACCGAAGAAACACCGGCAAAATAGATAAATGTGTTAACAAAGATTAATTTAACTAGCTGTTTTATATTCATAATATTGCTCACAGATACGTGTAGGTGACATCAATTGCCGCTTGGATGGTGCCTTGTGTCGCCCCGCCTCTAACCGATATTGCCCTTACCTGTAAAGGAAAACTGGTTGAAAGCGTTGCATCGCTGACTGGCATGCGTTTTTGTGCGCCGTTATTTAAATTATTGCCCGATGAATCTTGAAGTTGCAGCTGGATATTGCCTGCCGTACCTTGGTTTTTGTAGTATCCCACCGAATCAGCGACACCTTTAAAAGTCGCCATAACCACTGATGTACCAACAGGGCAATTGGTCAAATCCAGCGACACCGTATGCCAATCCGATGCCGACCCCGGTGAGGTCAAATTGAACGTGTAAAGATCACCCAGATCCACATTAGCTGTCTTGGTTGATACCGTACAAGGTTTCGCAACAACGCTCCCATTAACCGTCACGGTTACGTCAGCCGCGTGTGTGGAGGTTATTGATGAAGATAACAGCCCCAAAAATAAAGCTGTCATCATTGTTGATTTATACGTCATTCATCGCATCCTCTATTTACTGGAATTCGAGCGTAAATGTGGCGGTTGCTCGAATATGCCCTGCCGTAACGGGCAATTTTGACGCCATTAAACGTGCATTGAAATTGAGCGTATTGGCTTTTCCTGCCACTAAAGGCGTCCATACAATATTATTTGAGTCCGCATTGAGGACTAATGGATTTTTAGCACTGTCTAAAATCTGAATGCCTGCCCCTGTCGCATTTGCGCTGCCGGGTTCTAATGCCAACAAGGTTTTGTTACTCGAGTCTGCAATACCGACAAAACCGACCTTAACTGCCGTTACCGCTGAACCGCAGGGTGTTAGCTCAATACGAAACGGCACTGTTGGCGTCACTTCCCCCACTGAGTGCAGCTGTTTCACCGCATTCAGGAGCAAATCCACCACTTGATTTTGTGAACCAGGAGCCACGGCACAAGTGTTATCTCGTACATTGCCTGTAATGTTAATGGTGCTATCCGCCGCCAATGCATTGGAACACAAGCACAAAGAGGTCAACATTGAGGCAAAGAAAATATTCGATTTATCAAACACTATGGGCTCCTTAGAGGCACTCGGCACTATACTTACTGAGGATTTCATATTGGCTTTCTGCTGGCAGTGTGTAATTGACCTTACACTGAGCATCCGCTCCATCTCCCCAACGTGCGATTAATTGTCCGGTTAACGGCAAACCAGTTAAGTAAACTTGCCCATCTTCCGCCACAATGTTGCCACCACTATTTTCACCAGAAGAAACAACCGAACCGAATGGCACTGGTTTTCCATGGCGAGTTAATGTCATCAGAACTTTGACCCCAACTTTCGGTTGGAAATCAGCGCGAACGACAGCACCACGAGTTGGCACCACATTCAGGACAGGATCATCCAGATCCACGTTGTTCGCCAACGTATTGGTATTCAAAGCAATACGGTTTTCACGATATTCAGTGGCATAAGGTAATACCGCATAGCCCCGCCAGTCAGTCTCAACCCCTGTTTGGTTTTCGACTTTCACATGTCCCGCACCTGGCGCTTTCACTAATACCACGGTATCGTTCATTGGCTGGCTAAGCGTTAATCCATTTTCATGAGCTAAGACGCCCCCACTCACACCGTAGTAAACTTGGCGAATGTTATCGGCATAGCTATAACCGACGTTGGCATTTCCATAAGCCCCGCGATAGTTCAGTGACGTATAGCCTGTCCCCGAAGAGTTACCTTGACCACCACCAGCATACCCGGCTTGAACGCTATAACTTAAGTTATTGTCTTCTAATAACGTTCCGTATAAACCGGCGGTGTTGTTTACGCGACCTTTGAGATCGTGAGAAACGTTGTAACTTGCGCTGGCATTACGCCAGATAGACTGACTGTCCGAACGTAACCAATGGCTAAAAGGAATGTTGACGTTCAATGCCAGCATTTGGTCGTTACCATCCTGCCATGAGTTTTTGGACAGACTGTAACTTAATCCCCAACTAATCCCTTTAATCAGCGTGTTAATCCCTACCTGTAATTGCTTATCCGCTTTACTGGTATTCCAATACGTTTCATGACTTCCCGTCACATACATAGTGGATTGCTCACCCAACTGCTGGGTTAGAGTTAACTGAATTTTTTCGCGCTTGTTATAAGCTAAGTTGTAATAGTCAGAAAACTTAGGTGTCACTTGGATAATGCCGTCTTGCGTCGCAAGGTTATACCCTGACATCCGTTTGTACGTCGTATCCGCAAATGAGTAGTAACCCTTTGTTGAATACCGATAACCCGCCAGCTGAATAATCGTGCCCGTTTCATTCAGAGATTTGTTATATAAGAAACGAATTGACTGGCCTTGATGGTTGCTGTCATCCGGTAATTTGGCATTGGCATGGGTAATATCGATAGATAGCGCCCCAAAGACACCGATATTTTTACCTATCCCTGCGTTAAAAGCTTGGTAACGATTGGCTAACTGAGTTCCACCATAGAGCGTCCAGCCATATGACAAACCGTGCAGTAACGTGGTTTGTAAGAATGTCGGTTTTTCCTGATTGCCGCTTCCCGAACGGTAATCTCCTACCGTGACGGCATATTGAGTATGCCCTTCACGTTGGAGCAACGGAACGGATGAATATGGCACGGTGAAGCTCTGTACGGATCCATCCGCTTCCGTGATCGTCACATGCAAATCACCACTATTCCCCGCAGAATAGAGATCGTTAATCACAAACGGTCCCGGTGGGAATGTGTTGCGATAGATCTCATAGCCATTTTGCTTAACAGAGACATCCGCTGTACCGCGAGCGATCCCTCGGATCACGGGCGCAAATCCTTTTTGGCTTTCAGGCAACATATTATCGTCCGAGGCTAATTGAATGCCTCGGAAGTTAACACTGTCGAAAATTTCTCCCGGAGTGTAGCTATCACCCAGTGTTAAACGAGAGCGGATCACATTGATGCCACGCTCTAAATAGGTATTGATATGCTCCCAGCGAGTTTCGCTATTTGCTGTGCCTGTGCTGTGGCTCCATGTGGAGTTATCCCGTAAGCGCCACGCACCAAAGTTTAAACCACTTTGTAGATTCAAATAGTTATAGCTACTGTGCTTTCCGTCTTGATTACGTGCGCTGCTTCCCGTCAGGCTATAGTTTAAAATCCCTGCCGTGATCCCTGAATCCCAAAGCTCTGGAGGAATAAAACCTCGCGCTTTGTCTTTCATAAACAGTTGTGGAACGGTGATATATAACCGTTGCAAGCCCACATCAAATCTCGCCGTTGAATCCTTCACGGTGGATGATAATGGTTCACAGGTATCTTTGGGCTTCGTCTGTAATTCTGGCAGCGCTAATGTATTGATCCCCATCTTGGCCAATTCATTAGGCGTCAAACAAGGGGACAGCTGTTTATCATTTTTATCCAGAACAAAATTCACATCCCGGGTGAGTAAATAGCCATCATTAAGATAAACATCAACACGATAAGTCCCTTCAGGAACTTCTTGCCCTTGTTCAAACGCAGATAAATCTGCGACTGCTGAAGGATCATCCGCTAAGAAACGAGGGTTAAAATATAACTCTGCCGTCGCCCATGTTGGATAAAGGCATGCGCCTATCAAGAATGCCAGCGGAACCAAAGGAAAATGGCGTTCGAATCTGCATCCCAAAAATGATCCTTTTTTTGAAATTAATAGCCCTTTTTCAGATGTCAGATGTGACATGTCCCCTCCGCTCAACAATGTTGCTCAGCAAATTTCCAATTTGGAATGATGTTTAATTATTTTCGAGAAATAAAAACGTAAGTTTTTACTGCATTTTTCCTGTCATTTTCGGCGTTAGTGCGCCGTAATCATTAATGGTTTGGTAGCTAATAGCACCATTTCCATTGGAAGGAACATTCACTGACGCATCACCAAATGGAGGAACAAGCACGTTATCCAATTTTGCTGCACCGATTTTTAAATCTGTGACTGTGGCAAAATAAGGCGTTGGGTTAACCACAATCAGTGAGCTACCTTGGCGCTTAAAGCGTAATTCTTCAGCCACTTTATCCGGCGCAATAGAGAGACCTGTAGGACGGTAATACAATTTAATGCGGCTAATAATCGCTAACTGCAACGTGTTCTCGCTCATGTTCGCTTTGTCCATTGCAGGAATCGCTTTCACATTCAGCCAAAACAGCGTTTCTCTATCTTTCGGTAATTGGTTATTGGTCGCATCAATAATACGCAATGTATTTTCTTTAACACCTTTCATCGTAAAAAGAGGCGGAGTGATCGCAAATTGGCTATCTTTTTGACCATTGGCATTTTCAACCCACGATTGGATCAGAAAAACGCCCTTTTCATCATTATTGGTCACGGCAAGTTGAACCTGCTTTTGATCCGCAGGATAAATCACTCGCGTTGCACCTAATGCAACACCTGCATAAACCTGAGTGGATACGGTCGAACAGAGTAAAAGTAATAAGGCGGTAATGAACTTATATGTTTTTCTGGTTTTCATGTTTACATCTGTCCTTTTTTTACTAAAAAATGAAATAAATATGTCACTGTCTTTTTCGATATTTTTATTCATAAGTCAGTGAGAATAGTGCTTGAGCATTCGCTTTTCCGCCCATGATGTTCTCACTTGTCGAGCGATACTTAGCAACAAAGTGCAATGTCATATCCCCATCACGCAGATTCGCCACTTTACGTGGAGCACTATTCACCGGAATTAAGGTATTTTTTGAATCAAAAATGGCAACTCCCACACCTTTCGCGGTGTTAGGCCCATCACCGATGGAAAAAATATCTGGGTTCCTTTCATTAGCCACACCGTTGAAGGTAATGGATACATACTCGCTAACTGCATTGCTACACTCTCGGAGGTGAAGATCAAACGCAGTCGGTGCTGAATCTTGACCTGGAGCCTTGAATGCATTGGTGCGCACTTGTCCCATATTCACTACCAAATTACGGTCTGAAGTTTCAACAGTGCAGCCTTCTGCAATTAATTCCCCTTGAAAGCGCATCCCACCACCAGGAAGTTGAACTTTCCATTTATTCCCAGCGTGCAAAAATGGAGAAAACAGAAGGAGTGAAACTGTCAGCAGCTCTCTCATAAACTTCCACCTTTTGGTTCGTGAATAAAAGCCATCCTTGGCTTATCAAATGGGATATCCCTAATCCTTTTTAGTGATTACTCGTATTGAACAGCGAAGGTTGCATCTGCGTTAGCAACACCAGCAGTTGTTGCACCAAGTGCGAAGTAACGAGCTTGGAATGGCAGAACGTTTGCACCGTCATTCAGAGTGATAGGGTTACTGAATGTTGCACCATCCAGACCCAGAGGCGCGCTCTTACCATCTAAAATTTGGATACCAACGTTAGTCGCTGCACCTGAAGCTGAAGAAGCTATAGATAAAACAGTTGGGTTAGTTGCATTTGCAGCAACACCGGCAAAGGCAACTTTTGCAGAAGTAGCAACTGTTGTATCACAGTCGTTTAATTGGATGTTGAAACCAACAGAACCACTGGTATCGCCCAATTTAGCTAATTTAGCTGTACGAACTTGACCTAAACGAACAGTTTGCTCTACAGAACCAGCATCAACAGCACACGCTGCATTCACTAGCTCACCTTTAAAGTGTACCTGGCCGCCGTTTACGGTTGTTGTTGCAGCCATTGCAGCGACTGAACCTAAAGATAAAGCTGAAATAACAACAAGTGCTAGTGATTTAACTTTCATAATATTTCCTTATGTATATTTATTAAGTACAACTTGATAGAAAAAAACAAATACAGACTTCATGACACCATAATTAAAACGACCGAATTTAATTAAATTGCCTAAAACAATTTAATTAAATTTGAATGATTTTAAAAAATAAGGGTCTGTCACTCTATTTTTGAGTGTTTGTATACACTAGAATCAAACAGATACTTCATTTTTTCGAAGAAAACATCAATATCTCGACTACTCATCTCAAGTGCATTAAATAGTATGATAAGCTTGTCAAATGATATATTATTCACACCATTTTCATATCGAGATATTTGCTGTTGGCTTACATTAATACGCTTTGCCAATTCACTTCCTGTTAATCCTGTGCGCCTACGGTAGTCTTTTAACATCCTGCCAATATTATTTGATAATGGTTCATAATCTCGCATTTCAAACCTCTCAGATCATATTTCGCTGATTATTTTTTTATATTATCGATATAGGAAAATACGCTTCAGCTGTTATTAAGTTATAGAATTAAAACTGTAGTTAAAAATTGTTTTTTTCGATCGAAAAAGAGCTATTTGATATACGCAGGCTATCAATCATAAATATTAATTCATTTAAATCAATAAATAATCAAATATGAGTAAAATAATAAAACATAAAAATCAATGCTTTATGAGAATCTAAAAATACCAAAATAAATAATTGAAGATATTTCTTTAAATGAAATAAGGCGCGCATAACACGATATACATGTTAAATAGACACAATAATTTACAATAAGGACCATTATATAAAAATAAAACCGTTAATTAATGAAAAGCAATAACCACAAAATTACAATTAATTCGCAAAGATAAAAATAAAAACAAATCAAAAAAAGATAATCAATATTAGAATATCAAATAATTTATAATAAAACAGCATAAAATACCAATAACCCCAAACCCCAATTACGAGTTGAAAACAACTTTCAATAAAAACAAAAAACTGAATTCATTATAGCTGCATATAAGAATAATCCTAGTAAGAGTTAAATAAATATGTAAGTAATTATTACACCCACTATTTCACCTTTATTTCGTGTTTTTGATTATATTATTTAAATTAAATTTAATAATTTTATAACTTATAAAAAATAAGGATTTAAAATTGTAGGGTTAAAATATAAAAAACCTAGCCACTATTAAAATGAAAATTATTTACATGTATTTATGAATTTGAAGCTAACCATTGAGCATTAAAAATAGTTTAGAACTCGTAATGTATAGAGAACGATAGTCAATGCAAAATAGGATATGCAGACTGAGGAGTGAGTAGAGAAGATTCATCTATTAAAGACGTGCATTTTATGATGATGCATCGACCATATTCCCCCATAATCATAGTCAATATTGCAGCTACTATTATTCTTTAGATTATGGTGGCTAGACTATCTTCACGTCCTCATAGAGCACTTGAGCTATACATTCACTCTAACGTAGTCAGCTTGCCTTAGCACGTCTAAAGACTTGCCTTCGCGTCTCTTTCTTATTTGAATCAAAGAAGAATTCCTTTTTATTCATATTATAAAAACCGTAAATAGGCATTATTAAATATCTATGTCTTATTAAGTGTTTTTTATACATAAAAACACCTATTAGTTGTTTAATTATTTCAATTTAATACTCTCTACTTTTTATTGTTCTATTTTTTCTTTTTTTTACAAATTTTTCATTCATCAATACAAATTCAATTACACATCATATCATTCAAAAGTTAGCAACCAACCAAAAATCAGAATAAACATTCAAACTTAATAATAAAAACAACATTATATTTCATGTTTTTATTAATTATGCAATATTTACTTCAGTGTGAAATTATTCAATTAATGATCAATTCACTGTAAAAATAACAATAAATCACAGAGTGATAATTAAAGTTATGGCTGTATGACAATCAAAGGAAGTAAATGTAATGGAGAAGCAATTATACAAAAAAGATAAGACAACAAAGCTACAAACCTTTTGTCGCATAGGTATAGGAGGGCTAATTATTCTGACAACCAATGCGCTGCAAATGGCAAATGCAGGAACCGAATTAAAAGTAACTGGTGAACTGACAAAGCCAGGCTGTCAAATAGAAGCGACAAAACAAGGCGTTTACGAACTGGGTAAGCTAGAGCGAGTTGCATCAATGCGCGCATTACCCAGCATGACTCAGACATGGAAAATCTCTTGTGAATCAGAAACCTATCTATCCATGACACCTTTAGATAATCGGCATGGAATCTCCACCACAGATTTTATGTTGAATGACTCTTATGGCAATGTCGTCGGCTCATATCAGATGCGAGTCGGCAATATTAGAGTAGATCAAAACACCAAGATGATGGGATTAGTTGGGCAACAGAGTAAATCCAGCAATATCCTACAGCCTAGTACTCGCACAGACTGGCTCTCCGTTGATGGCGCTCGTCAGGCAGGAAGTACTTTTACAGTAGATATCACTATTCTGCCACAGATTAGCGTGCCAGAAAGTGTGATGGCTAACGCTGAGCCCATTGTATTTAACGGAGCAACGACATTGAACTTTATGTTTGGCTTATAAAACCCAATGTCAATGCACAAAAATTTCTCGAATGTAAGAGGGCTTAAAACCCAATCACTTTCGTAGAAATTCATACTACCCATTTCGGAGTAGTGTGAAAAAAACTAACAATTCAACAATATGGATATTTAAAATGAAAAAATCACTAAAGACAGTAACCGCATTATCAGCATTAATGATGAGTGCAACAACATTGGCAGCGATCACTGCTCCTGAATTAAAAGTTCAAGGAGAATTAATGGTACCCGCATGTAAAGTTGTTGCTGGTAATAACGGTGTTTATGATTTAGGTAAGCTATCTCCTTCATTAATCAAACCTACCGTATCTACATCACTTTCAAGCAAACTTCAATTATGGACTGTTGATTGTGACGCTGAGACCTTTTTAAGCTTTAGCGTAACAGATAACCGTGAAGGTACTGCAAGTGCCACTGGGGCTGAATATTTTGGTTTAGGTAACGTAAATAATACAGGGAAAATTGGTTACTACCGTGTTGCTATGAAAACTGGAGCTGTCGATGGAGAAAACTCTAGCGTCTACAGCACAACCTCAAGTTCTAGTTTCTCAGCATTATCTACCGCATATCTTGCGAAAGGTAACAAAATGGGCTGGGCTGCAGCAAATAATCAACAAAAGAGTGGCTTGAAATTCTCTACATTATTGAGTGTTGAGCCGGTATTGGCTTCTTCTGCTCAAATGGGCGGTCCTGTGACTGATACAGCGAAGCTTGATGGTTCCATGACCTTAAACTTTGCATTTGGTCTATAAGCATTACTCAACTACAAAATAAAAACTGATCCACAAGAAAACCATCAAGGAGCAATACATTGTTATTAAATAACAAAGCAATGCAGTTGCTCATGTTGCAATCAATAGGTACCGAACAACCTATGAATGGTTTTATCTTGAAGAACATGTCTTATTGGGGTCAGGTTTTAGGTTGCTAAAGTAATGAATCTAACTCGCATAAAGGGGAGAAGGAGACTTCTCCTCTTTGTTAAAATCAATGCTCGTAGAGTTCCTCAGAAATATGCTATCTGGCTTATTGGCACACTATTTTTTAATTATCCCTTAATAGCAGCGGATGGGTTTGACATCAAAACACTCGAGAACTTAGGCTATAGCGCTGATATTGCTAATTTTTTTAATGAATCACGATTTATACCGGGTCTCTACCCTATCAATATCGAAATTAATGCTGCAGATAGCTATCACACAGATGCTCGTTTTGGTGCTAATGGTGAACTGTGTGTTGATGAGCAACTTTTAAATACACTTAATTTAAAAACCGATATCCCATTATCTGAATGCACCCAAATGACGCAGCTATGGCCTGAAGCGATAGAAACGCTAAGTCCCGGAACATTTAGTGTTTACCTCACATTGCCAGAACAAGCATTTGACACCGAAAAGCGTCAGGGAAATATCTCTGAAGGGTATGCAGCATTACTCAACTATGACGTATTTCACAATCAAGTTCGTGGGCATTATGGACAACAAAATACCCTACAAGCGACTTTAGAACCTGCAATTAATATCAAAAATTGGGTAATACGCAATCGAAGTTATTATTCAAAGGATGAATCCAGATCACGCTTAACAATACAAGAAACCTCTGGTACACGAGACCTTGCCTCACTATCTTCATCAGTACAAATTGGTGAATTTGGTGCTTTAGGCTCTATCAATGGTGGAGTCCCGCTAACTGGAGCTCAAATTTATAGTAATGCAGGTATGCGTGATACCGCTAGACTGGCTATTCCAGTTCAGGGGATGGTTCAAAGCCAAGCAACTGTTGAGGTAAAACAATATGGTAATGTGGTTTATCGCACCCTACTTCCTGCCGGACCTTTCTCGCTAACCAATCTAGGGCAAGCCATTGGGGGGGTAGAAGCGGAAATCATTATTACAGAAAGTGATGGTCAGCAACAAAAAATCATCGTTACGCCCTCTATAGGGGGGAACAGTAGTGAAGCAACAACATACCAAATCGGTGCAGGACGTTATCGCCCTTATATGTCAACAGGCATAAACGAGCTGCCTATTCTCATGTTGGGCGAAATTGCCTTAAGTCCAATACAAGGAAAACGTATTACTTTTGGTGGATTATTGAGTAGAAACTACCAAAATTTTGGGCTTCGAGGAGAAACGAACTCAAGTTCAGGGCATTGGCTTTCAGGCGATATTAACTATGCCAAAGGTAAGCAAAATGGTATTCAAGCCAATCTTCAAGGACAGCTATCCTTAACCAATAATCTATCTTTAGCGCTAGCCACTCATTATCGTTCAAAAAACCATCAAACCATTGATGATGCGGTTATGGAGACCTCATTAGATAACAATCGAAATCAAGTGCAACAAAGTCACAGTATTTCCATTTCATGGAGTACTATGGCTCTCGGTGCAATTTCTTATAGCCAATCTATAAATCAATATCATGGCAACACTCCCCGTGATCACGCTCAAACGTTAGCTTTTGGTCGACGTTTTGGTTCAACAACTCTCAGTTTGAATATGCAGTGGTCTGATAATGGTAATAAAACGATTTATGCTGGAATTTCATTTCCTTTATGGGGAGGCAGCAGTAATAGTCGATTACAGCAACAGCGAAATCTCTCTCCAACGATAGGAAGTAGTTGGCAAGGTAATTTAGGTTCCCAGTTATATAGCTCCCTTGATATAGCTCGTGATAGTAATGGTATTCACGATATTAGTGGAAGTCTTAGTGGAAATACACCTTACAGCCATTTAACCGCGGGGCTATCACATAGCGGTAATGGTAATAAATCAATGATGTTGTCATCTTCAGGAACGATGGGGATCGCCAATAATATTTGGGTTACCTCTCCTAATCAAGCTGGCGATACGTTAGCCATTGTCAGGATCCCAGGGCAACCTGGTGTTCACGTCTCCGGTACGGGGGGTGATGGTATCACTGACTTTGCTGGCGATGCATTACTGACTTCCGTTCAACCCTATCAGCTTCAAGAAGCGATTATTAATACCCAAAAACTTCCTCTAAACTTACGTTTAAATAGCACCAGTGCAGAATTCAAGTTAGCTAGGGGAAGCGTTAAAACTCAGCGTTTTCAAGCGAGCATCGTCAAGCAGTTACTGCTAACCGTGCGAGATAAAAATGGCGCTACATTACCTGTAGGCGCCTCAGTTCATCGCACAGATGGCTCATTGATCGGGACATTAATTGGCGATGGCAACGTCATGTTAGTGAATGATGATATAGGCAAACCACTCACCATACGTCGTATAAACCTTCCTGAATGTCAACTCAGCTATCAAACACCCGAGGCTTTTCTACCGGATGTTTTGTATGAAGAACGGGATGCTTTATGTACAGAAGCATCCTCAACAAATCAAGAGATACCCACCCAAGATAGTCAGTAATCACGAGAACTCAGTGAGTTCATCTATTTTTAAACTTATGGATATATGAAACATTATGATTAACAACAGCATCAAATTTCTCAACGTATCCCGTTGGTTCAATATAAAAAACTACGTAGCTATTTCTGCTCTTTGGATAGGTTACCTAGTGCCTGCCTACGCGTCTTTTCAGTTGGAAACCATGACAGTAATTCTCAATGAGGCTGAAGGTCGCTCTACTTTTACAATTAAAAATATTGGCAATGAGCCTTTATTATTAGCCACTAAAGTCACTGACCTTGATAAAAACCAGTACAGTAAGCAAATATTAATATCTCCGCCAATCACACGGATTGATGGAGGGCAAAGTCAACAGATTAATTTTGTCTTGAAAAAAGGAGAGCCACTAACCCAAGAAGTGATGTTAAAAGCATCATTTGAAGGAGTTGGGCAATCTACGGAAAATAGTGCCAGAATGCCCGTAAGGCAAAGCATTGCTATGATCGTTCAACCAGCAGCCGTCGCTGTTGATGCCACACCTTGGAAAGGTCTTTCCGCACATGTTGATGGTAGTCATTTAGTTTTAAAAAATACCAGTAAACATGTGGTTCGTTTATCACCTCAGCTAGAATTACTTCCAAATAATGAGACAGTAACCATCGAAAATTACTTTCTCATAGCTGGTGAAGAGAAACGCATTGCAATAAAATCAAAGCCTACATCTCTAAAAATCACCCCACTCAGTCGCTTTGGATTTAAACAAAGCTCGGTATCTATTCCATTAAAATAATTACTCGCCACTGATTAAATATCAACCAACCCCTTTATTAAACAATAAAGGGGTTTATAGACAGTTCATATTTTATGACTCTCTTGGTAATATAGGCCTAAAAAATAGATATATTACATTAATAATACATATATTTAAAATATAGTTAGAATAGCCAAAGTTTCAAAATAAAGAAAACCAGAAAAATACCAAAGAAATAAAACAAATTATCTAGTATAAAAATTTCATCCATTAAAACATGGCTAAAAATCAATAAATAGTCCATAAGTTAACAACTCATGATAACATTACATGTCGGATAATCTTGTGTCTTCAAATACATTTTTCATATAGTCATTGGGTGAAATATCTAGCGTTGATAATATATTTAGAAGTGTGTTCACTTTCATATTATCACAACCTCTCTCATAGCGAGATATTTGCTGTTGAGAAACATCAATTAATGATGCCAATTGAGTTCCTGTTAGTTTTTTCTTTTTTCTAACTTTTTTTATCTCATCGCCCATGACTAATAAAACCTTACTTTTATAGTTATCGTTACTCATCTATTTCACCCTTTATGTTCAAATTAAATTTCAACTTAGTATATCGTGCATGTTTGTCTTTACATGCCTCAGAAGATACTTACTGAGCGAGTGAATTCTACCCATAAAACAGGTTTGGGCTAATAATTTATCCTCAACAAATCACATCAGGTTTTTTGACTAAAAATCATGATGGTTTAATGTTTTTAATCCAATAAATATTATTATTTGGAATAAATGACCAAAAATACAGGTTGTATAATTACTAGTATTAATTTCAGTATCAAAAAACAATACTAATAATGATGGGGTTTAACCAAAACTTATACCTTTATTTTAAAAAATTTAAAATAAATAGCTTAAATCGAGCAGTAAGTTAATGTCATTGAGTCATACAAAAAATAGGCATTTTCACTCATTTTTCTAAAATCTACAGGGTAAATTTCACCCTCCTTCTTATAAATTGCAGGTAGCAAATTATAATGTTCATCATTAATATTTCCCATTAACGTATCACCGAAATCGACAATGCCCTCTGATTTAAAAACATATGATTCTGCAATGTTGGTATAAGAAAAAAAGATCTTTCGATTAAAATTAACTTCCGTATCTTTGTTCTTATAAATTCCTCGATAAACAACAAACCCTGTTTTATCACTACGAATCTCAATTAAAATATGGCCTTTCGATGATCCCTCTTTTAGCTTCATATCAAAACCACCATTACAATAAATAACATCATCGCTATATTGAATATTTTTAATAACAAAAAAGCCTAATATAAAAATAGAAATTATCACAAAAGAAATCAATACTACTGATATCATCTTTTTGTTCATATTAGCCTTCATAAAAAATAGTGTTGCAATCAACAATACTATCAGGTGTCACTGGTTTATTGCAGGTGATCACTGAATAGTAATTACTGTACTCTTGCCAATTGACATATAAGTGACCATTTATTGAACAGTTAATTGGGTATTCTTCAATGAGTCGCTTTATAACGTTTATATCCAACTCTTTCTTCTTACGGTTAACATTAAAAGTATAAATATGACAACCATCCACCATAGCGGTCTCTGTATAGCCATAATCAACCTCTTTCGGGCTATATGCAAAGTACCGTATTGATTGATAAAAGATCATGATGACTAGACCAATTAAAACAAGAGAAAGAGCTATCAGGCCCAATGTTCCACTTGAAATTCGATATTGCCTTTCATTTTTATTGTTATGACTGGTTTCAGATGAAGTTTCAGATTTTTTTTCTCGAATAGAAACTCGAACATCGGAATGTAGTTTAAATCCCTTTTTAGCAACCGTTGTGATGATTTCGTCAACAATTCCCAGTTCTTTCAAGCCTTTCCTCAAAATTGAAATATTTTGATAAAGCGTATTCAAACTGACATATTCGCCATTTGATTCCCAAACCGTCTTGAAAAATTCATCCTGTGGGATAATTTGGTTACCTCTGGAAAGAATTAAGTATAAACATTCGCTAGTTGGTGTATTTAGCTTAATTTCAGAAAATGAATTATCATCCACCCGTTTTAGTATTTTTTTTCGGGATCAAACTCTAAAGTATCATTTACTAAAAACAGTAACCGTCTTTTTTCGATGCTCATCTCATTATCAATGTCTAATCAAAAGAAATAACACTATATTAAATTTATTAAGAAATTCAACAAATTTACGTACTTATTAGTATCCTATTGATCCTATAAGGTAATTAGCTATCTAGTGATAAATTAACCTATAAAAGATTCTATGCTTTAAAATGATCTCTATATTAAATTTAAAAAAAACAATGTATATTTTATGATGAAAAATTGTACTACCAAATAATTAAATACCCTCCTGATGGGTTATTTTAAAAGTTATTTAAACCTCTGGTAAGAACGATAACATCAAAGGAGTTTTTGAGAAAATAAAAATACTTTTCCCATTTAATTAGTTTATAATTAAAAAAATATAACTTAAGTCAAATGCAGTTCTCAAGCCAAATTTTGAAGATCTTTGGTATTTTTGATATTAAAGAAAGGAGAGTGATAATGTCATACTATAACTTTGATGATAGTGAACAGAGAGCAAGATATAATAGGAATGGGCATATACCCGTTCCACCTTCTGCAATGAGAAAATACAACGAGTGGCGTCGTCTTATCGCAAACTATGGATATAATCCTAGAACAGCCGCTGAGCACGTAGGTGATACCAATCCAGAAAGACTACGAGGAAATACCTTTTCTATTAGATTAACTCAAGAACATCGTGTTATTTACTCTGTTCAAGGTCAGAATATCACGGTGCATTCCATTGGCGGACATTATGTTCGTCAATAAGTGAATTGAAATATCCCTATCCTCTTTCTATATATAGGGATATTGTATTTTCTAGATAGCTTTTAATATACTTTCTTCAACTCATCAATGCAGTTAATCAAATACTTCGATGAAAATACCTGCTCATCTCTATATAATGAAAGCGTTAATTTATTCAAATTGATGTTTCTCAAACCAATCTTATTAAGTTGTCGACCAAAAATATAAGGCTGTAAAAAAAACTCCTCATCGTCTTTATTTTTTACTATTTCAGACAAATTTAACTGAGGGTCAAGGGTGATTTCAATTTCATCACTTGGTCTAATAAATGTAATCAATTGATAATCGATGATTTTATCACAAGCAATCGCAAACTCTTCGCCATCATTTTCGATCAATAAGCAGATATCTTCTGGCATGCACACGTCATTCGCCATCATATTGCTGGCAAAAAACAACGAAAGATAGACCAGGACATTCAATTTCATTATTGCCCCTAGATTATCGAGATGAAAAATATTTAAACAGCATAAACACAAAACCATGCTTACTTTGAATATAGAATAAAATCAAAAAAACATGGTTTATATTGATTATTTCATAGTGGCAATTAATATCGCTGAGCCGTGATAGTTACCAGCAGTGGCATTTTTGCCTTTAAGATGGCTGCGAACGGTGATTGTCTTTAACGTTTCAATATTCACATCAAAATTGGTTCCGGACATGCCCGTCGATTCATCCTCCATCGTTAACTCACTGTATATTTTGTCTTGAGTCGAACTATTGAGTAGAGGAAGCCGTTTTTGAGCATCATCCGTCGCATACTGCAATTTTAAATTGACCAGCGTTTTACGACTAAAATGACAATTGTACGTGATTTGACCCGATACTTGGCTATCATACTCCATGGAGTTTAAACTCCCGTGGCGAAGCTCCAATGTACCTGGAGTTCCAGAATTAACGGTTGTTTCACAATAGCTATCCATATATAGCCGTGTCTGCCTAAATCGAAACGGCATGGAAGCTTGAGTTATGGGTATAAAATCTGCCGGTGGTGGGCCACTACGATCAAAAGCCAGTACATATCCAAGTAAATCGGTTTGAGGAATATCGACAATGCCGTCAATGATTTTTCTATCGATAAAAAGTTGAATACGAACGTCAGGCCAATTATCAAAGTCGTGTATACTCTGGGTTGAATTCTGATTCGTCAGATTTGCACAAGTCGACTCATACGCTACTGACCAGCTGTCACTTCGACCTATATCAATATTGGCAAAGATACCATCCGCAATTCTATACAGTGGACCGACACCTTGCAGGTGCACATTCGCAGGTGGCGCAACAATAAAAAAACGCTGCCAAGAATCAACTGGATAAAAATCATACCATCCGTTACCTTCATATGTTCGCCCCACACATTTTACATCTCCTTTTCCTGGCACATCCCATGCTAAGTGGGTAGATACTTCAATATACCATCCCATACCATAGTAGGCATTTCCATCCGACCCTATAACCGGATCATAGTTAAAAGGGTGTTCTGTATCAGGCGAAAAGAGGAAACCGTCATTAGGATTCGTAATTTGAGCATAATATGAGGCTTGTGAATGAACGCTAGTAAGTAATAAAACACTGGCGTAAAAACTTACACAATAAGATGATTTATTGAGCATAATACTCCTCCCGTAATAACATCAATTCAGTCCATGTTCTTAATTAAAATAGTGTTCACGTTTTCTCTAAATAGATCGTGACAGCCCACCATCAATGCGTAAATTTTGTCCCGTCATATAAGCGGCATTATCGGAGGCTAAAAATGCAATGGTAGAGGTGATTTCCTGAGTTTTACCATAACGCTGCATTGGAATTTCATTCAGTCTCTCATCTGAAACGGGTAATGAATCAATCCAACCACATAAAATATTATTCATACGCACATTTGACGATGCATAGGTTTGAGCAAATATCTTGGTATACGCAGAGAGCCCCGCTCTAAATACCGCAGAGGCAGGGAAACCCGGTGTTGGTTCAATAGCCGCAATGGATGAAAAATTGATAATCGAGCCCGATTTTTGTTTTTCCATAATAGGTGCAATAATCCGCACTGGGCGGATCACATTCATTAAATAAACATCCATTCCGGTATGCCACTGCTCATCCGTTAATTCGAGAATATGTCCTCGAGGACCATGTGCACCGCTGTTCACTAACACATCGACTCTTCCCCACTGCTGAAGAACCTTATCAACTAGTTGCGCGATATCATCATTGGATTGATTAGATCCTGTCAGGCCTATTCCTCCTAGCTCTTTTGCTAATTTTTCACCTTTGCCGGAGGAAGATAAAATAGCCACTTTATATCCATCATTCGCTAATTGGATTGCAGCGGCTGCACCTAATCCACTGCCGCCGGCAATAATCACTGCCACTTTTAGGGTCATATTAATCGCCTTTTAAGATTGATAAATAGTAAAGTCGTCTGCGGTGATATCAGCAATGAAGGGTAGTGAAAGGCACACGACAAAAAATATAAATTTCGAAGAAAGCCCCGACAGTTTCAAAATCTGCATATTGACTTAAATAAATGTCGCAATTAACCAAGCTGAACCTTGATAATTACCTGCGGGTGCATTGATACCCTGTAAATGGCTACTGATTGAAATTGTTTTCAACTTTTCAATATCGACATTCATGTCTAAGCCTGACTGCCCTGTCGAGTCATCCGTCATCATTAGCGTGCTATAGATTTTTTCTTTCGTTATTTTATTGATTAATGGAAGTCGCTTTTGAGGATCATTATCCTTTACATAATCTAACCGCAACCGAACTTTAGTTAATGTTGAAAACTTACAGGTATAATTAACTTTTTCGGTAATCTTGCTATCGTAATTTAAGTTATTTAATTGCCCGTGAAAAAGATTAACTGTTCCCACTTGTCCTGTAGTAGTTGATGATGAGCAAGAGGAGCCCACATTTA
Organism: Providencia sp. JUb39; assembly: GCF_012272845.1. Taxonomy (NCBI): domain Bacteria; kingdom Pseudomonadati; phylum Pseudomonadota; class Gammaproteobacteria; order Enterobacterales; family Morganellaceae; genus Providencia; species Providencia sp. JUb39. Next base: position 3,111,047 of record NZ_JAAWXD020000001.1, read on the forward strand.
GCTGAGAAGTTTCCAAATGAACTGGTGCAGTCGCTTCATTAAATAGCCATGATTGAAAACTCGGAAGTACTGATGGTTTCATAAATGTACGGACATACCCCGCTAACTCCATCGCTGGTATCATAATTTGTCCGTCGATAATTTTTTCGTTAATATAAAATGTAAATGTCATCGGAAAATGAACATTAAAGCCACTAACTGCACCTATATCGTTAGTAGACTGAACATCCGAGCATCCAGCTGCATTTATATTAACCCAATTGTCCATTTTACTTTCAACTGTCATCACTACATTGCTATTGATCCGATAAGTTGAAAGACCATTAATTGTAACCCCCGTTGAAGGTGCGTACACAAAAAGGCGGTGAAATGCACTTGAGCTAGAAAAGTTAAGATATCCTGAACTTCCCCATACTTTGCCAACACATTTAACATTTCCCGAAGAAGAAGCGGAGCTGTTACCTATTACAATACTGTTACCTACTTTGTAGTAGGGCTTTCCATCAGAACCCGTTACAGAGGCTTGAGCTATAGTAGAATTAGATGATAACTTGATTTTATATCCGTCATTTGGATTGACAATTTGAGCTGCATAATCGGCATAAGAGCGTTCGGCTGCTAATAAATATGTGACCAGTAGTATGAGGTTTAAAAAAAAAGTTTTTTTCATCATTAAAGTTATCATAAAATTCCTATCTCTTAACATGCGTAGTAATAATCACCGCAAAAATCGAAGGTATTCCCATAAATTTCAAACATATAAAGATATTTATATAAATATCTTAATTAACCATGCGGATCCTCGATAATCGCCCGCAGATGCGTTAGTACCCTGTAAATGGCTACTGATTGAAATTGTTTTCAGTTTTTCAATATCGACATTCATGTCTAAGCCAGACGGCTCTATCGAATAATCCGTCATCATTAACGTGCTATAGATTTTTTCTTTCGTTATTTTATTGATTAATGGGAGTTGCTTTTGAGGATCATCATCTTTTACATAATCTAACTTAGAATTAGAGGATAACTTAATTTTATATCCGTCCGCTGGGCTGATAATTTTAGGTGCATAATTAGCATGAGAATACATAGTGTAAGATAATAATATTAAGTATAAACTTACCTTGAGAAATACATTGGTTTTTAAAATGAACGTTATCATAAAAATACGCCTTTAGTTATGATCTATGGGAGTAGTTATTTCCGTCAAAAAAAACCATATATTTTATATAGATATGATGTAATTTAAATAAAAGTTGCAATCAACCAAGCGGACCCTTGATAATCTCCTGCAGGTGCGTTAGTACCCTGTAAATGGCTACTAATTGAAATTGTTTTCAGCTTGTCAATATCAACATTCATGTCTAAGCCGGACTTTCCTGTCGAGTCATCAGTCATCATTAAAGTCGTGTAAATTTTTTCCTTCGTGACTTTGTTTATTAATGGAAGTCTTTTTTGTGGGTCACTGTCCGCCGCATAATCTAACCGAAGCCTGACCTTGGTTAATGCTGAAAACTTGCAGGTATAATTGACTTTTTCAGTTACTTTATTGTCATATTTCAATGCATTAAGCTGCCCATGACGAAGAGTAACAGTCCCCACTTGCCCTGTACTGGTTGAGGTCGTGCAAGAGGATCCCACATTTAACTGAGAGGTTTCCAAATGAACCGGTGCACTCGTTTCATTAAATGGCCAAGATGAAATATTGGGTTTTACTAAGGGATTCATAAATGCACGAACGTATCCCGCTAACTCCATCCCAGCGATCATAATTTGTCCATCGATAATCTTTTCATTAATATAAAATGTGAATGTCATCGGGAAATGAACCCCAAACCCGCTAGCGAAATCGCTTTTGTCAATGTACGTAACATAGGCGCATACAGAAGAGCCTCCAATATGAACCCAATCACTCATTTTACTCTGCACGGTCATCACGACATTGTTATTAATTCGATAAGCAGGAAGCCCATTAATAACTATCCCTGTTGTAGGGGCATACATAAAAAGACGATGATATGCGTTATCACTACTAAAATCGTTATACCCTGAGTCTCCCCATACTCTTCCTACGCATTTAACCATTCCAGATACAGAGGCGATACCTTGATCAATCACAATACTATTTCCTACCTGATAGTAAGGTTTGCCATCAGAGCCTGTCACGGGGGTTTGCGCTATGCTGGAATTAGAAGAGAGTTTGATTTTATACCCTTCGCTTGGGTTAGCAATTTTGGGCGCATAATTGGCATGAGAAAATAGGCTTATCGATAAGCATGCAGTAAATAGAATGAGATTTAAGAAAAAATTAGTTTTAGTAAAATAAATTTTCATAAAATCAATTACCTAGTTATAAATGATTGAAATAATCATTGATGAGTTATATTTTCCCAACGTCAGCGCATTAACGGGTACGGTTGATACCAATTTTGTTTGTAAATCTATTTTTGATGTTGTGCTATTGATTTTTTCGGGGTAAATTTGCATTTTTTTATTGAATTCTAATAATCTATTTACTCCTCCCGTCACTTCACTAAAGTCAATGCCCAGCCCTGTTGTACTCGTTCCGAGAATACCTCGCCCATCATAGGTAATGGTGTTCATGTTTTTAGGATTCAGCACCGCTGCAAGCGTTTTCGTCAGATCGCACTCGGTAATATATAACGAAAACTTTTTAACTGGTGGAGATTGCGTTAATAACTCCACATTCAATGTGCCAAAATCAATCAGCAAAGGGGCACTGGCATTTTCACTGCGAATATTACACGCAGGCGCTACCATGGTCGCTGTCACGTCGACCAACACATCCGCTTTAGAAAGTAAAGGAAGAGAAATAACCCATATTGTTGAAAGTACTTTTAGCGTATTGAATATATTCACTATTTATACTCCACATTAAAGGTAACTACCCCAGAAAAACTCCCTGCATTCGCTTCTCCATTGATAGGCTTACGCGCAAATACACTAAAATCAAACTGCTGTTCATCATCAACAACGGATACCGTGCCTAACGTGAATGCTTTATTCCAAACAATCGGTTTATCATCCTTGTCATGGATCCCCAATAAAACGCCACTACTGCCTTGAGTGGTTAAGAAGCTTTCACCATTGACACTCACTAACTGACTACTTTTCCATGTTAATTCAATACTTTTTTGTAAATCGGTTGCACTGCAATTTTCTATCCCTATCGAAAACCCTGTCGATTCACTCATCGTATTTTCATTAATATATTGCCAACGTAAGTTTTCTAATGTCACTTCTTTATTCACGGATTCGGACGTAACCGTACACGCCGTACTCACCAATTCACCGCTAAAATCAATGCTCAGGGAGTCTGCAGCAAAGACAAAAAATGGCTTACCTAAGAAAAAAAGGAATAAAAATATCTTTTTTATTATGTTATTCATAACTCACCTCTAATCTCAGTGAATCATCACCCATTAATAATGGTGTTTGAATGGAATTATCACCATCTAATAAATAAAGAGAATAACTGGATGAAAACTGTTTTCCGTTATAATCATAGAATCTTAAATTGGCGGGAGTATTGGCCGTATGAGATAACTTCAATTGTGTTTTATAGGCAGAGCCTGCCCCACAATCTGTTAATGTCACAATATTTTCCTTTGTCACATAAATATTACAAGGAGCACTGAATAATGTTGCATTAACTTGAATGAATCCTTCATGAGATAATTCATAATCAGGCTCATTAACAGGTGTTGTTGCAACAGGCGTTTTCGCTATTGAATAAAAGCTCACAATACCACTAAGCATAAACAATAATGACCACATCAATTTTTGTGTATCCATTTCATTTTCCTGCTGCATTCATATTAATAAATGGGTAATTATTCACCTGTAACCGTACAGGTATCCCCTTTGCAACTAAATGACATCGTTGGCTTACCACCGTAATCATTAATATAGGTTAAATAGGGTGTAGATAATGCTGAAGATGGAATATCTTGTGTCGACTTAGGTGCCACCATAAACACCTCAAATGGATTAGCTTCAGCCTGCTCTTTGCTATTACCAAAACCAATCACAGTCATATGAAAAGGCGTGGTATTATTTAAACGATACCCCGATGAAATTTTAGTTAATGTCACTTTATGCGCCCATTTAGTTTCTGATTCAGATAAAATACTTTGCGGGCGATAAAATAATTTTACACGGGACTGCAATGCGATTTGTAAGGTATTCCCATCTGCAGATTTAGGGGGAACTTCACGTAAATTAAAATAGAATACCGATTCTTTATCTTGAGGTAACTTACTTAATTCAGGCGTCACGCTTAAACGCACTAAGCTATTACTATTGGGTTCTAAACGCTGTAAAGGAGGCGTGGCTAAAATAGCGCCTTTGGTTAATTTATTCCCATTTAAATCTTCAACCCAGCTTTGGGCTAAATACGCTTCTTCAGGGTTACCATTGGTAATGGTGACATTAACGGACTTTTCACTACCAGGAAAAATAATACGTGTTCTGTCTAATGTTACTGCGCTATGTGCGTTAAAAGATACTATCGAAAATGCCGTGAATAATGTTGATACTACAATTTTACGCATATCTAAACTAAACATACTTAACCTCATAAACAAAATAATCTAAATTTCTTTTTTGTTACTTAATTTAATTAAGTAACAAAAAGTTATGTGCATGGTAATAACAACATACTTGATGTTGTATCCAATTTTTCAGGTAAATTTAATTCACATTCTTTATTACCGCCCCAATAAACAGAAAGTTTTTCATTAGGCGAAATACCGACAAGCCAAGTCACACCATCTTCACCCACAATACCCAGTTCACGGTTATCTGCATTACGTACACTGGCACCAAAAGGCGGTTTTTTGTTATTACTCAGTGAAAGGATCGCAAATAGTTTTTGCCCTTTCATAACCGATAAACTGCGATAACCAATGGCACCCTTTGTTAACGTAATATCTGTTGACGGTGCTAGAGCCTCTATATCATCAGGTAACTTGCTGGTATTTATTGATGCAGTCGATTTACGGTAACTACTAATATTTGGGATAATAGCCAATCCTTGACCATTTGTTTTAATTACACCACTGTCCAATGGCACACCACTCGCACCGGGTGTTTCAACTAATAATCGTGTATCTCCATAAGTACTTCGGTGCAATGCAATTCCGTGAGCCGTTGTCGTTATTCCACTGCTAATCGAGGCACCAAAGCTACGATATTGTTGTGGAACATAGCTCGCATTCGCAGACACAGTTGCTTGTGACAAATCGCGAGAATAATAACCACTAATGCTCGATTGAGCGTCAATATTTTTACCGTGATTATAGCCAACATTTAAGCTGTAATTATCACGGTCGCTGTACCCACTATACCCAATATTATGGTTATAGTTATTACCATCATTATAGCCAGAATAGCTTTCTGACATGGTCACGCTATGACCATTATATAATGGGATATTGACATATAAGTTAATTGCGTCATCAGTATAGCCGTTATCACGTTCAGTTCGGGTGGCTGAAATCGAAAGGTTTACATCCTGCTGCGATAAACTGGGAATACTAATGCCTGTACTGGCATATAAGCCATATTGCATCTGAGGCCTATCTTGCCAATAAGTGCTGTACTGATAATTCAGCGACAAACTAAAATCATCAAAATATTTATTTAAATAGATTTGATAGTTTTCTTTCGGCGATCGACCCGCATATCCTGTGCGATATTGATCCATAAATTGCGTGAGTGTACGGTAATTTTGATCCGCAAAACGATAGCCAGCAAAGGTCACATCAGTGCGTAATTCATCAAATGATTTTGAATAACTGAGTCGGTATGAACGTCCTTGTAATTTTTGCTCCCTAAAATTGGAAATAGATTGCGTAATATCGAAAGAGAGTGCACCAAAAGCAAATAAATCTCGACCGATACCAATCGCAACGGTTTTATAATCCTCACTTAACTGAGCCCCACCAAATAATGACCAAGCATTCGATAAGCCATAGGAAAGTTCACCACTCATAACAGGGTTACCTGTCATATCATGGTTATTATAACGCGTTTTACCCGTTGCAAATTTATAGTTTAGTCGTCCTGGTCGAGTCAAATAAGGTAGAGATGCCGTGTTTACGCTGAATTTTCTTTCTTCTCCATTTTCTTCGCGAATAGTGACATCTAAAACCCCGCTGACACCGCTTTCCAAATCTTGAATTCGAAATGGCCCCGCAGGAACGGTTGTTTCTAAAATAACACGGTTTTGACTGCGAACAGTCACAATTGCATTGGTATTAGCAACACCAATAATTTCTGGTGCATAGCCCACTAATTTAGGCGGTAACATTCTATCATCGCTTTCTAATGACATTCCCGTGTATTGCCACGCTTCAAATAAATTCGAATAAAAGTAATTTTCACCAATCGTTAAAATAGCGGCTAATTTTTTTAATGATGTAAATGCATATAATCGATTGAAATCAAACTGATGAAATTCTTGTGTATTACTGCCATTTTGTTGTTTTTGATAATTAGCACTGTAATCTGCACGAAAACGCCATGCCCCCAGGTTGACACCGGCAATACCGTTTGTTGATAAATAAGTTCGTTTTCCACCATCATTTTCATCTGTCACAGAGGCATTGGCAGAATAATCAATAAATGCCCCATTAATCCCCTCTTCCCATAACGCAGGAGGAATCCAATTCGGATCGTTATATTCCATCCAAGATTGAGGTATGGTTATTTTTAATGATAATGAGGAGAGTTCTATTTTTGTTTGAACACCGGCTAACCCCGATAAATCTAAACATTGTCCGTCACGTGTCGTTTTAACTTTATCGATTTCAGATTCTTTTAAACCAATTAAATCTATCATATCCGCAGGAATACAAATTTCCTGAGAGGCTGCTTCTGAATTTTTATCTTGTTCAAATACCGTTATTTCTCGGGGGGCACCCAATCGCTGTCCATTAACAAAAATAGTTAATGTATATTTACCAGGTAATACATAACCTGCTACAGCAAATTGGCTCATATCGACATTCTCAATATCCTCAGCATCTAATACATCTGTATTAAATTCCGATGCATAAGCGTTCCAAACAGAGCAACTTATGGCTAATAAAATAGCTTGTCTAATCATGCTAGGTTTGAATGTCATGCTTGTTTCCACCCCAAAACAATAGAAGGTCGTCTCCAATATTCATTTTTGAATATGGAGTTCATTATTTTATTTATAGTCAATAAAGAAACGGATTAGCCCTTGATAATTTCCCGCTTGAATCGGTTTTCCCGTTAACTCTAGCCTTAAAAAATAATTCAATAATAACGAATTACCCGATTTATCTTTTTGTAATTCATTATTTAACAAAGGGTAACTATGACTTGGTATCAATATATTCATTGATTTATCTAACACTGAAACCCCCAGCCCTTGGGAAGCGCCTCGTAGAGCAAATATATTCATATTTTCGACATGCTGCCCTTCAAAACGAATTAACCATGTTTTAGTATCTAAGGAAGAATACGAACTACCACAATCACGGAGTTCTATTTCAAAGGGTTGAATTTTTTGGTTTCGTTGCGCTTGAGTCGACAGCATTGTCAGAGTTAATGAAGAGAAATCAACCGTTTGATAACGATTTTTCATCACAATAGAACAAGGGGTAGACACGACTCTTCCCACTAATTCCGTCGACCCTTGATGTCGAGAGCCAACTTGTCCAGCATGCACACTTATCGAATAGCCGCAAATCAAACCAATCAATATTTTGGGAATATAAGAAAAAAAATACTGATATTTCGACATGTTGCTATCTCCCGTAACCATTTAAATGCCGCCAGAAACCTGGCGGCGAATTAAAGACTTATTGATAAGTAATACGGAAGTTAGAAATAGCTTCGAATTTACCTTCTCCAACTGGAGATTTTGCATCAACACGTTTTGCTAATGCGGTAAAGTTCAGAACGTTATCACCGATTGGGTTGATCATAGAAGCGATAACATCTTTAGCTTCACCAAATTTGAAACCATCGATAGCGATACCGACGTTGTTAACGTTACCTGCGGTAGTTTGCAGCATTTGGTCACCCGCAGTACCCACATAGTTTTGACCTGTAAATGTCATCATCATTGATTTCAGTGCACGAGTTTGACCGCCTGAACCACCACCAGTAGATGCTTCGCCGTAACCTTCTAAATCACAACCGGTAAATTTAATATCAAAATTAGCTTCAGCTGGCTGGCCAGACTCTAAAGCCTTTTTAGATAATTGACCAAAATCAACTGTTTGTTTCAGTGACTCTTGTTGAATGTTACATGGCGTTTCTACAACGGTACCGGTAAAAGTAACTGTACCATTGTTGCTTGCATTCACAGCCAGTGAACTAACTGGAACTACAGATGCTGCAAATACGCATGCTAATGCTAATTTAGTTAATTTCATTTCATTTCCTTTCTGATAAAAATTTAAACGAATTCCCTGTCACCAAAATAGTGAAGAGGCTGACTCATTTGATTGACTAAATAAAACCAATAATTAAATACATCTTCCATGATGCAACAGCTTTGGGCTTCCTAATTAAGATCTAAGCAATTGCAGAGATCTTAATTAATCAGAAAAACATCTGATTAAATTAGAATTACTCACTTGCGGAGTTAAAGTTAATTTTATATCTTTAGATAATTAAATCGTTATTAATACTGTATTCATCAGCTTTACCATTTGAATAATTAACCATAACTTTTTGAAAAAGGTCTGACCAATCCTTTTCTAATATAATCAAGATTGCTGATAAAGAATCTATCGTCAGACTTGTTTTACCCCGCTCATATCGAGATATTTGTTGTTGACTTACGTTTAATAGACCACCTAGCTGAGTTCCAGTCAGGGATTTATCTTTTCTGGCATTTTTAATAAAATTGCCAATATCTTTGCGTAAAGAATCATTATTTATATTCATAATTAAACCTAAAATTTACTCACTCAATGCTTAGATTAATCATTATGGCTAAAAAATTAAATCCCTTTAAAGGCAGAGATAAATCTAATATCAAAGAAAGCTAACTCTTAATGTGGGTTGAAATATAAATTTAATCCCACATTCCTGTAAACACGTTAATACCAATTGATATTTTCAAATTTAATAGCCATAAACTATTATTTTTAAAAATCATATCGAATTATGATTAAGCTCAATTCTAATAAATAAAAAATATCAGCGCGTTAAGAAAATAACCACATGGTGGAGTATTTTAAAAAGTCACAAAAATAACTCTTTGCACTTGTATTATTATTATTTTGTTACAATTTGAAATTAAATAAAATGGAATTACTTTGAGTTTTTAGATAAAAAATTGATGGAGGATAAAAATATTACCACGCTCACTTGTAATTTATATTTTAGAAAATAAAAAATAGAAAATAAAAAATAAAAATGAACATTTAACTTGTTATATAACTAAAACGTTGAGTAATTATAATAATTAAAAAATAAAAACTAAGAAAACCATCTTATCTATGGTATTTAATTAATAAAAATTCGCATATCTTCTCACTATGATAGGAATTTTCAATCATTTTTCGACGTGTGATTTTGAATATAAACATCTAAACATCTAAACATCTAAACATCTAAACATCTAAACATCTAAACATCTAAACATCTAAACATCTAAACATAGGAATACTATCAATGTATAAAAATTTAGGAATGTCATTACTCTATTGCGGAGTATTTATAAGTTCAGGATGCTCAACTGTAGTTAGCCAAGCTTCAATTGATGAGCAAGTTCAAATTGCAACCTTCAATGAGGTTATTAAAAATAATCTCACGGCAAGTCCAACAAATATATCAACTTATTGTCTTGGTATTAAAACTCCAGAAGGAATCAAAGACCCGAATCAGCAACTATTAAGAGGCATCGTACATCCAACAGCAATCTCTATTCAGCCGAACTCAGTTTGTCATATTGAACAAAGCTCTTTAGTTAAATCAAATGGAAAGAAGGCAATTGCCTTTTTTGTTGATAAACCCCAATGCCACACATCACAAAACTGTACTATTCGCGGAGGTTATTATGAAGGAAACCTGAGTGCGCAGACCAATATGTATAAAGCTGAGTTAGTTAACAAAAAGTGGATTGTCACACTCATTTCTGAAGGTCCAGTTTCTTAATTGAGTGGATCGATTCTGAAGTGTTGTGCTGCGGATTTGCAATGAATTTTTGAATTTCAGGCATAAAAAAGACATCCTGTGATGTCTATTGATATGCGCTTGCTTGAGAATGGTACGCCCTACAGGATTCGAACCTGTGACCTACGGCTTAGAAGGCCGTTGCTCTATCCAACTGAGCTAAGGGCGCATTGTGTGCGCAGACAGCCTATCTGGCTGATGGCGTTGAATTATACGGTTGCTGAGCGCCGAGTCAATGGCTTTTCACTACTTAAATAACGATATGCTTACTTTATCTATCAGATAGACCTGACATTGCTAGCAAGTTCTGACAAAATAGAGGCATCCCCCGTGTCTCATATATGGATTAAGTTACAGATGTTAGCAAAAATTATTGATGGGAAAACGATTGCGCAAGCAATTAGACAGGAAGTTGCTCAAAAAGTACAAACTCGTATTGCCAATGGTAAACGAGCTCCCGGGCTTGCCGTTATTCTCGTAGGCGCTAACCCCGCTTCTCAAATTTATGTTGGCAGTAAGCGACGTGCTTGCGAAGAAGTTGGCTTTATTTCTCGCTCCTATGATTTACCAGACACGACGACTGAAGCTGAACTGCTCAAACTGATTGATGACCTTAACCAAGATAATGAAATTGATGGCATCTTAGTTCAGTTACCATTACCTGCTGGCATTGATAACGTCAAAGTGATTGAGCGCATTCATCCCGATAAAGACGTGGATGGTTTCCACCCTTATAACGTCGGTCGTTTATGCCAACGGGCGCCTCGCCTGCGTCCTTGCACCCCAAGAGGGATTGTTACCTTACTTGAGCGTTATGACATTAATACCTATGGTTTAAACGCCGTTATCATTGGCGCATCAAATATTGTTGGTCGTCCGATGAGCCTTGAATTATTATTAGCGGGCTGTACCACCACCGTTACTCATCGCTTTACCAAAGATCTAGAACAGCATGTCCGTAATGCGGATTTACTGGTCGTGGCTGTGGGTAAACCTAACTTTATTCCAGGCGAATGGATCAAACCGGGCGCTATCGTTATCGATGTCGGTATTAACCGCTTAGAAAATGGTAAAGTGACTGGAGATGTTGATTTCGATGAAGCGTCAAAACGCGCTGCATGGATCACGCCAGTACCAGGCGGTGTTGGGCCAATGACCGTGGCTACACTGATTCAAAACACGCTACAAGCGTGCGAAGAGTACCACGATATTTAATGTAATTTGGAGTCACAATGGATATTTTTCATCTTGATGGTCATCCCCATATCGAGTTATGCGACCTGCTAAAAATTGAAGGTTGGGCAGAAAGTGGCGCGATGGCAAAATCAATGATTGCTGATGGCTTAGTGCAAGTTGATGGCGTTGTTGAAACACGCAAACGCTGCAAAATTGTCGCAGGCAAAGTCGTTTCTATGGGAAGCGAACAAATCAAGGTACAAGAGTAGTTCTCACTGCATCCTTGATAGAGGTAAGCTGATCTCTATTCAGCTTACCTTTTGTTACTCAATCAAAAAGCCCACTTACCGATTGTTCTTGTTGGGGATAATGGCACATTTGTGAATTCTTGTAATTGCCGATATTGCGCTTCATTTTGGACCATATTCGGGCTTCCTGTCTCACGCAATGCTAATACGATATTTTCCATCGATAGTTTATTTCCTGCCTTTCTCCACTGCATGCATGCCGCTAATACCCCAGTTCGACCAATGCCAGCTTTGCAATGAATAACGGGAAGCGGTTTATTTTTTCCTTCTATATCCACGCCTTTATCTTTGAGCTCCCTCAATCTACCCGTATTAATAGTTTCAATGACTCGGTTTAATTTAATTAATTCCTTAGTTGTCACTGTCCCTCCATCATCCCAATTAGTCACGTGGATCACAGGGGTTAAATGCTTTTTATAACCATTAGAAATCTCCATATTATATCGGCTAATTTTCAACAATTTCGCTCTTGTATTTGTTTGTTGAGGTTCTACTTCACAGTTTTTTATTAATTTTGTAGAAGTGACTTCAATATCGCCATACTTTTGATTACTCATAAAGTAAGGTGGGAGCTTCTCTTTTTGAAAAACAGAGCCGTGGATCTCTTTTTTTGATGCTAAGACGACTAATATCGGAGTTTTGTTTGCCATAAGCATAGATAAATGATTTTCAATGGCATGGTCATTATCTTTGGGGTATTGGCAGCGGATGGCTAAATTTTCGCCCCCCACTTGGAGTCGATTTGCAGCGAGAGTCACAATGGGTTTATCAGCGCCCCGTATTGATATTTGCGTATGTTTCGCACTACCAATATCCTGATAACGCTGGCCTCTATCCTCCGTATCATATTCAACGTTTTTTTCATTTATCAGTAACCGCGTTTTTTCAGTTAATCTATCAAATGCTGTAGCTTGAGTTGCAGCTTCTATATTTAATTTTAGCTTTGGTCTATTTCTTTTGACGGGTTTTGTTTCAGCCAAATTCGGGCTAAGTTCGGAGATATTTTGGATAGATTTAATACGTTCAGGGAGATGGCTTGTATTTGATGATGTTGGAAATTCTGTCGATTGTGATACGGTTAGTCGGTTATTGTTTATTGGAAACATATTTATCCTTATCTATGTTTTCATTGTGAGTGAATTCACCATTTCGGTGACCCAATGTTAAATTCCACTGTCTATATTTCACCTAACATTATCGATAACCGCTCCACCCCACGCTTGCAAATTTAGCCGCAACAGCCATAAAAAAACCCACCAAAAATAGATCCTTTTTAGTGGGTTTTGTTCTTATTTGTTAAGCTAGTTAAGCCAAATTCTCTAAATTATTCGAATTGTAGACAAACAGGTGTTACGTAAAAAACGATAAAGGACAATATTCTAAATAGTTCGTGTTGTGGCTAGGCGGCTAGCAAGGATATCTCGGGGAGCATACATGAGTATGTGACCCGAGTAGCCGAGTGACGCCAACAACGCCACAGCGCGAAATATGACGAACTATTTGCGGCGCCATGAAGTGCCCGCAGACGAATCCTCCAACACAACCCCCATCGCCGCTAACGCATCACGCGCCTGATCCGCCAGAGCCCAATCCTTACTTTGACGCGCATCGTTACGCTGTTTAATCAATGCTTCGATTTTTGCGACTTCCGCATCATCTTCGCCTTGGGCGCCACCTTGCAGGAAGGTTTCAGGATCTTGCTCTAACAGTCCCAGCACTTTTGCCAGCTCACGTAATTGAGCCGCCATGCCGTTTGCTGCATCCATATTTTCAGTTTTCAGGCGGTTTAATTCACGCGCCATATCAAACAACGCCGAATAAGCTTCTGGTGTATTGAAGTCGTCATTCATCGCTTCACAGAAACGACTCTTATACTCTTCACCGCCTGCTGGTACAGCCGATTTATCCGTGCCGCGCAGCGCTGTATACAGGCGTTCTAATGCGGTACGCGCTTGTTTTAAGTTCTCTTCGGTATAGTTCAGTTGGCTACGATAGTGACCCGAAAGCAGGAAGTAGCGTACGGTTTCAGCATCGTAGTACTCTAATACATCACGGATGGTAAAGAAGTTGTTGAGAGATTTAGACATTTTTTCTCTATCAACCATCACCATACCAGAATGCATCCAGTAATTAACATATGGACCATCATGGGCGCAGGTAGATTGCGCAATTTCATTTTCATGATGCGGGAACATTAAGTCAGAGCCGCCGCCATGAATATCAAAATGGTTACCTAATGTTTTACTATTCATTGCCGAACATTCGATATGCCAGCCTGGGCGACCTAATCCCCACGGTGATTCCCAGCTTGGTTCACCTTCTTTGGACATTTTCCATAACACAAAGTCCATTGGATTACGTTTTACATCAGCCACTTCAACACGGGCACCCGCTTGTAGTTGGTCTAAGTCTTGGCGAGATAATAAGCCGTAATTTGGATCAGTTTTGACCTCAAACATCACATCACCATTATCTGCGACGTAGGCATGACCGCGTTCGATCAAGCTTTCAGTTAGCTCAATAATTTCATGAATATGGCGAGTGGCGCGTGGTTCACTGTCTGGGCGTAGGATATTTAATGCATCAAAATCTTTGTGCATTTCCGCTAACATGCGCGTGGTTAATTCTTCCACGCTTTCATTATTTTCAGCTGCACGTTTAATGATTTTGTCATCAATATCCGTTACATTACGCACATAATTCAGGTCATAACCTAAATAGCGTAAATAGCGGCTAATTGCATCGAAAGCCACAAAGGTACGACCGTGACCAATATGACACAAATCGTAAATGGTGATGCCACACACGTACATCCCAATCTTTCCAGCATGGATGGGTTTAAATTCTTCTTTTTGACGACTCAGTGTATTGAAAATCTGCAGCATCTTTTTATTTCCATTTTATTAGTACGTGTATATCTATCATACATCAGATTATCGCAATGTTGAGGATAAAATATCCAAATTCAACCTTACGAAAATAGCACGGTATTGAATCGCGATCACCCGAAGAAAGCAAGGTTAGCGCCTGACTTTATCGCCTTATTTATTAGGTCATTGTTATGGGATAACCTATTTTGCAAACACACTGTCGCTTCAAGTCAGGTTTTATCTGTGATATAAACTTGCTGATCTCAACGCTTTCGCAAGTTAGCGCATAAAAAACAATTATTCAGGATAGCTATTATGGTTACATTTCATACCAATCACGGTGACATCGTTATCAAAACTTTCGCAGACAAAGCACCTGTCACTGTCGAAAACTTTTTAACTTACTGCCGCGAAGGTTTCTACAATAATACCATTTTCCACCGTGTTATTAACGGCTTCATGATCCAAGGTGGTGGTTTTGAGCCAGGCATGAACCAAAAAGACACTAAAGCGCCTATCAAGAACGAAGCTAATAACGGACTGAAAAACAGCCGCGGTACATTAGCAATGGCTCGTACTAACGACCCACACTCAGCAACAGCACAATTCTTCATCAACGTCGCTGACAATGACTTCTTAAACTTCCGTTCAGAGCGCCCAGATGGTTGGGGTTACTGCGTATTTGCTGAAGTGGTTGAAGGTATGGACGTTGTTGACAAAATCAAAGGCGTTTCTACTGGTCGCAGTGGTTTCCACCAAGACGTACCTCGTGAAGACGTTGTGATTGAAAAAGTGACTGTCAGCGAGTAATCCCTGAATTTATGTCCACTTACATCATTGCAGATTTGCATTTAAGTGAAGATGAACCGGCGATCACCGCCGGTTTTCTTGCATTTATTGAACAGCAAGCCATCCACGCCGACAGCCTGTATATTCTCGGTGACTTTTTCAATTATTGGATTGGCGACGATGATAATACCCTCTTGCATCAGCAAGTGGCACAGGCTCTAAAACAGCTGAGTGAACGTGGTATCCCTTGCTATTTCATTCATGGCAATCGCGATTTTTTATTGGGTCAACGTTATGCAAAACAGTGCGGCATGACCATTTTGCCCCAAGAAACCCTACTTGAACTATATGATAAGCGTATTTTAATTATGCACGGTGATACCTTATGCACCGACGATGCTGCTTATCAGAACTACCGTAAAAAGGTCCATACTCCTTGGATCCAACGGGTATTTTTACTGCTACCGCTCTTTATTCGCCGTCGCATCGCACAAAAAATGCGTCGCAATAGCCAATATGCCAGCAGTATGAAATCCGAAGCCATTATGGACGTCAATTCCGACGCGGTAGTTGATGCCTTAAACCGCCATCAAGCACAATGGATGATCCACGGACATACGCATCGCCCTGCTATCCACGAGATTAATCTCGGTGGTCAACTTCATTTTCGTGGCGTTTTAGGAGCATGGCACAGCGAAGGCTCCGCCTTTGTGATCAACGAAAACGGCATTGAACTTATTTTCTTTCCTTTTTAACATTCCTATCCTGATAAAGACACGCAGATAAATTGTTGGTTGTCAGTATGACTGTTTGCTTATTTTATAATCACGCAAACGTTTTCCTTACCTAATTACCGTGATATGATCGGGGCAATTCACATTCCCACCCTTAGGGTGATATTTTTCAATACAGGGATCACACCAAATGACTGCCCAAGTTCCTGCTCAATCTGCGGCAAAAATCGCCATTGTTATGGGTTCTAAAAGTGATTGGACAACCATGCAGCATGCCGCTGACGTGCTGACCGAGCTGCAACTGCCTTTCCATGTTGAGATTGTTTCCGCACATCGCACGCCAGACAAACTATTTTCCTTTGCTGAAAATGCCAAACAAAATGGTTTTGATGTGATTATCGCGGGTGCCGGTGGTGCCGCCCATTTACCGGGAATGTTAGCCGCAAAAACGCTGGTTCCCGTCCTTGGTGTCCCTGTACAGAGCGCTGCATTAAGTGGTGTCGATAGCCTGTATTCTATCGTTCAAATGCCAAAAGGCATTCCCGTTGGCACACTTGCCATTGGTAAAGCGGGTTCAGCTAACGCCGCACTGCTAGCAGCACAAATTTTAGCCACTCATGACAGCGAGCTATTCAATCGCTTATCCGCATGGCGCGAAGCACAAACCAACGACGTATTAAATAACCCAGATCCGAGGGAAGCGTAATGAAACCGGTTTGTGTCCTTGGTAACGGTCAATTAGGTCGCATGCTGCGCCAAGCAGGCGAACCGCTGGGCATTTCTGTTTTTCCTGTTGGATTAGATGCAGAGCCTGAAGCCGTTCCGTATCAGCAAAGTGTGATCACCGCTGAAATTGAGCGCTGGCCTGAAACCCCATTAACCAAAGAGTTAGCGCGTCATAATGCATTTATTAACCGTGATATTTTTCCACGTTTAGCTGACCGCTTCCCACAGAAAAGCCTGTTCGACTCGTTAAATTTATCGACGGCACCTTGGGCGCGATTAGAATCGCCAGACCAGTGGTCAGAATTGTTCGCCACTCTGGGGGATTTTTTAATCGTCAAGCGTAGAACTGGTGGCTACGACGGTCGTGGTCAATGGCGTGTTCGCCCTGGTGATGAACAAGCACTCCCTGCGGAAATTTACGGCGAATGCATCGTCGAACAAGGAATTCCATTTGATGCTGAAGTCTCCGTGATTGGCGCCCGTAGCCAATCTGGTGAATCAGTGTTCTACCCAATCACCCACAATCTTCATCAAGAAGGGATTTTACGCACCAGCGTGGCTTTCCCTGATGCAAACCCTGTCCAGCAGCAACAAGCACAGGCGATGCTCAGTGCCGTGATGGATGAGTTAGGCTATATCGGTGTGATGGCAATGGAGTGTTTTGTGGTTGGCGATAAGCTGCTGATCAACGAAATCGCCCCTCGCGTTCACAATAGTGGGCATTGGACTCAAAACGGCGCTTCCATCAGCCAATTTGAACTTCATTTACGCGCGATTTTAAATTTACCAATGCCAACACCAGAAGTTTTCAGCCCTGCGGTGATGGTCAATTTAATTGGCACTGATGTTAACCAAGAATGGTTAAATCTGCCTTTAGTCCATTTACATTGGTATGAGAAAGAAGTGCGCCCAGTGCGTAAAGTGGGTCACTTAAATCTGACTCATAGCGATGTTCATCAACTCGAAAATACCCTCAATAGTTTGATCCCAATGCTGCCAAATGAGTATAAAAGTGGCATTGAGTGGGCAAAAACAAAATTAGGCTGGTACTCTCGCCAAAAATAGGGAAAATAGCGCTATTCGTGCCCGAGAGTAATATTTCGGGCATTGTGCTATTTTTGCCCTACTTTTATAGTGATTACTTGTGAATGATGACTAACTCACTAGGGCGCCACTGGAGTGCATATGCCAGAAACACAAGCCTCACCGTTTAGTCCGTTATACCAATGGTCAATTCTTATTCTCCTCGGACTGGTTTATTTCCTTGCTACCGCCACCACATTTACCTCATTAGGCGTAGTTTTACCGAGCATGATCGGCGAATTAAAATGGAGTTGGACTGAGGCAGGCTTTGGTTTTACTTTACTTGGTTTAACCTGCGGTTTAGCGAGCTTTTTACCCTCATTGCTGATACGTAAAGTCGGTGTTCGTCTCACGCTACTTTTAGGCATGCTCGTGTTCTGCTCTGGCTTTTATAGCCTCTACTCCACCGAAGCTATCAGCACCTATTTCTTAGGTACCGCTTTGATTGGTATTGGGTTTACGATATTAGCGACCGTTCCGGGTACCTATGTACTTTCTCGCCTATTTGAAAAACAATCTCTGGCATTTGGATTGTATTTCACGATTGGCGGATTAGGGGGTGTTGCAGGTCCTTGGATTTACTTCTACGCATCGAATCAATTAGGCTCTTGGCGGATGCACTGGGTATTATGTGCAGTTTATCTTAGCATCGTCACCATCATCACTATCTTGGCATTACGTGAAGGGAAAAAAGAACAAGACCACGCCAAAAAAGTAATGCAAAAACAAGTCAGTCATGCGAATAAGCCTATTTATCGTACCGCTGAAGTTTGGACAGTTCGCCGCGCATTACGTACTTGGCAATTCTATTTAATTGCCGCGACTTATACCTCTTTTTTATGGTGCGGTATTACAGTAAACAGTTTTGCAGTGGCGCACATTGAAGAGCGTGGATTTGGTATGACCATCGCGGTTTCTCTGCTAAGTACCATGGCGTTTGTGAATGCATTTTCGCGCTTCTTAGGCGGCGCGGCGGGTGAATGGTTGGAGCCGAAACGTTTACTGATTGGTAGCCTAATTATTATGGTGCTTGGCGTCGTGGCACTGAGTATCTCCACATCATGGTTCTGGCTGATTTTGTTTGTGATTTGCGTGGGTGTTGGCTACGGAATGACCTTCTTAGCGTCCAGCGTTTTACTGTCTAATTATTTTGGTCGCGGACCTTATTTAGAGTTGTTCTCCGTCGTCAATTTAATCTCAACCATTGCCTGTTTAGCGCCATTTATCGCAGGTGCAATTAAGGATATTACAGGCAGTTTTACCCCTGCATTTTTAACCATCGCAGCTCCTGTTATCGTGATCCTATTCTTTACTTTAATGATGAAGCCCCCTGCTTTAGAAGTAAAAAAAGATTAACCCACAAAAAGAAAAACGCTCGGGGATAACCCGAGCAAATATCAAACCAAGGGAAAAACAAGGATCCATTTACACGTTCTACTTCTTATCGGCATAACCGATTACGCATTACTTCAATAACTCTGGTACTTTCAGCAAGATAAATTCATTATCATCCGCTTGATTGGGTTCACGACTGGAAGAGAACGGGTAGTTATTATCGTTACCGACAATAATATGTTCATTATCCACCACATCCACGTTTTCAATCGTGAAGAATGGGAAGGTAAATACCCCATCATTTAGCGGTTTTCTGGCTAGCTTGTTAGGGTCTTGGATGTTCATCAAGTCAACATAGGCTTGTTTATCCACTGCTCCACCTGCATTGTTATCCGAAAATTCAATACGATAAACACGTTTGAATTTCGCTAAGTTGCTAAAGCAGTTTTCTTTGTTTTTTTCGCCTTCAGCGCACGCTTTATCCGCGGTGCCTTCCCCATTATCACGTTCGATAATCAAACCGTGAGTATCATCAATCAGGTTAAAATCACCAATAGCATTTTGATTATCTTCAAATACATATAACCAACTACGCCCAGTCCAATCTTGCTTTTTCACATCAAATTCAAGAATACGTGCCGCTTTTTTGCCGTTCACATTCTCATAGCCTTGTTTATCTTCTTGCCACAAAGCCCCTTCCAACATCGGATAAAGTTTGGATCCATCCGGCGATGATGCCATTCCCTCAAAACCTTTTGAGCGATTGACTTGGAAAGTCACTTTATCCGCAGGTTTGCCCGGCGTTGTCAGTGTGTAGTGGTCAGGAGAAACAACTTTCTTGCCTTCAACTTGCGTTTCAAATAGCGCCAACACCTTGCCATTTAAATCCATTTTGATGAGGTAAGGTCCAAATTCATCACCCACCCACAAGGCACCATCGGCGAATTGAAAACTTTCTGGATCAAAGTCACTTCCCGTCAAATAACGCTGCTCACTGCTTTCGTTAATAATATGAAAAGGAATAATTTTGTTGGGATCGTGGAAGAAAATTGTTTTCAACGGGTTGGCTTTTCCCGTTTTAAAATCAATATCATACTGAGTTAAATACAGCATAGAATCCGGGGAATTCATTTTATTACCAAAACCGTTATCAGTGAGTACCCAGTAGGTACCATCATCCATACGCTTGATGCCTGAATGACCTTGTAACGGCTGCCCCTTGATTGGAACAAACTTACCTGTTGGGCGCCCATCGGATTTTCCCTCCACTTTATTCAGTGTATCAACGCGGGTTCCTGTGGTGTATTTGCCACTGTGTTGCATATCCGAAGGTGCATTTTCCGGCGTTGGTACTGTCGCATCCACAGATAAAATGGCATGCCCAGCAAGTGTGGCTGGCACTTGTTTCTGTGAAATTTGTTGAGCAACCCCTGCGGTGCTAAATGAGAGTAAACCCATAAATAAAGAAAGGGATGTTAGTTTGAAAGTTATTGGTGTAAGGCGAACCATTGTTATTTTCCTATTTCATACCATCAATAATTGATGGCGGAATCATAACCGTGGTGAATGAAGGTTTTGTGAAGGATTAGAGACAGTTCGTTTAACCCGCCGCACTAACAAAATAATATTTATTTGATGCTGATACATCAACTTAAAAAATCTATATAGCGAAGCTCAAGCATCCGATTTTCATTTTTAAATAGAATAGCCACCTTCGTGGCTATTCTATTTTTTTATCCTATTAACCATTTGATAATCGGCGATGCTGATTACCAGTACCGAGTAACCTCAGTCCCAGCCAACCGCCACACACCGATAACAAGAACCCAGCACAGAGCGGCAATAACACCCACAGGCGCCATTCTGGCTGCCACGGGAAATCAAATACCTTAGTTTGCAGTAACCATAGCGCGACTTCAGCTCCAAATGCCGCGGCAAGCCCTGCCATTCCGCCAAGTAAGGCAAATTCACTCCATAAAGTACGGCGCATCAGTTTTTTGCTCGCACCTAGGGTACGATACACCACCAGCTCACGCTCTCGTTGGCTCATACCCACTTGAATCTGTGCGAGCAACAATAATAAGCCACAGAAAATCACCAAGACCACCATCACTTCTAAAGCTTGGCTAACCTGCTGTAAAATCTGCTGAATTTGCGTGATAATAGCGCCCGTATCCAACACATTAATAGTTGGGTACTGATGACTCAGCTGGGTTAACAACTGCCCATCGCCATCATAATGGAAGCTACTCAACCATGTTTCTGGCATTGGCGATAATGTTTCTTCCGCAAAAATAAAGTAGAAATTTGGGCGCAAACTTTCCCAATCCACTTTACGAATACTGCTCACTTTAGCCGTGAAAATCTGCGAGCCAGCATTGAACGTCAATTTATCGCCGATTTTTAGTCCTAACTCTTTAACAACAGTTTGCTCAATGGAAACTTCCCCCGCTTTTGGTGGCCAGCTCCCTTGCTCTAACTCGTTTGCAGGCGGTAATGTTGATTGCCACGTTAGACTAAGCTCTCGTCTAACCGTGTTATTGTTGGGATCGCGAACATCCGCCCACTCAATCGCAGACTGGTCATTAATTTCCGATAAACGCGCTAACACAACTGGATTAAACTCCGTTGGTGTAACATCGTACTGTTTCAACAGCTGCGTAACAGGAGCAAGCTGAGACTGAGTCATATTAATCAGAAAATAATTCGGGCTATCCGCAGGTAGCTGCTGTTGCCAGCGATCTAAAAGATCCCCCCGAACCAAAATCAACAATGCCAATAACATAAATGACAATGAAAATGCGCTCATCTGGGTAATAGTTTGCAATGGCTGATGCAATAAGCGGCTCACTGATAAACGCAGACTGAGCTGGCGAAACTGTACTTTTCTCAGCAACCACAACCCTAGCCAACCAATCAATGCCAAAAGCACCGCTACCACGACAATCCCCAGCAAGATTGACCATAATAGTGGGTTTACCCCCGCAAATAGGAATAACCCGCCGACCACAATCAACGTAACCACAGGTAGATAATAATACAGCGGCCAAATTGGTGATTTGGCATCTTCCCGTAATACACGAGAAGGCTGGGTTCCCATCAATTGATAGTAAGGACGGATCCCCACAATAATCGCGATAATAAACAGCGTTGCCACTGCCCAGATCCACGGCCAAAAACTGGCGCTCGGCAAGGCTTTAGGTAACATAGCCGACAATATCTGCATTAAAATGCCTTCAAAAGACAGCCCCAGCAAAGACCCTAATAATGCCGCTGCCACTAAAATCACTAACCACTGACCAATGATCCACTTACGTAGTGCACTTCGGTCTGCCCCCAACGTCTTCAATACCGCAATAAGCTGATGACGGCTTCGACAATAATGGGTCATCGACACCACTACCGCCGCAATCGCCAATAACAGCGTTAGCAACACCGATAGCAGCAAAAACTGCTGAGCACGCTTAAAGGTTTTCCCGACCGCGCCACTGTCATCATCCAAGGTATACCAGCGCTGATCGCTACGTAACTGAGCATCATATTTCTCTTTGAATGCATCAATCGCTTGGCGAGAACCCGCAAACATATCGCGATAAGTTAAACGGCTTCCTACCTGAATTGCCCCAGTTAATGGTGCATCTTCAATTGAGATCAACACCCTTGGCGCAATTTGAAAGGGGTTAAAACCACTATCAGGTTCCTGAATTAACGTCCCTGAAATCGTGAACGTCCCATCGCCGATATCAATCTGTTCGCCAACCTTTAAGTTCAGTAATTCCAATAATCTCGGAGCGACGAGAATATGCCCTTTGGTGGGTTTTAACCCCGCAGGCTCGGTCACTAAGTCACCGTATAGGGGATAACTCGAATCTGCCGCTTTCACTAACACTAACTGCGGGCGCCCTTCTTCATCAGCGGTAGAATACGCCATAGTCGAAAATGAAATTTGCTGGCTCAATGTCAGCCCTGCTTGCTGCGCCGTGGCAAGCCATGCTGGCTCACTCAGATGGGAAGAACGCAGCACCAAATCCCCCGCGAGTAGCTCTTGGCTCTGATAGCTCATGCTATTTTCAATGCGATCGCTGATCCGCCCTAATGCCAGCACACAGGCGACTGCCAAGGTTAATGCGAGCCACACAATCAACAGAGACGGCGTTTTCCATTCACGCCAAAACCAGCGCCAAATCATGACTCTTCCCTCAATTGCCCATCAACTAACCGTAATCGACGTTGGCAACGGGCGGCTAACTCATTGTCATGAGTGACCAAAATCAGCGTGGTTCCGTGCTCTTTATTCATCGTAAATAACAAATCGGCGATTTTATCCCCCGTATGGCGGTCAAGATTCCCTGTGGGTTCATCAGCAAACAAGATTTGAGGCTGACCATTGAACGCCCGAGCCAATGCTACACGCTGCTGTTCACCGCCCGAAAGCTGAGCTGGCATATGTTTTAAGCGATTACCTAACCCTAAATCTGTTAGTAAGCTCACCGCCTGTTGATGACTCTTGGTTTCCGATTCACCGCGCAGTAAAGAAGGCAATTGGACATTTTCAAGGGCGTTCAGCGTTGGAATTAACATAAAAGATTGAAAAACAAAGCCGACACTTTGCGCCCGTAATCGCGCCCGTGCTTCTTCGTCCATGGTCGTTAAGTCTTGATCAAGCAACTTCACGGTGCCGCTAGTGCCATCATCCAACCCTGCAATAATACCTAACAAGGTGGATTTTCCTGACCCTGACTCACCAATTAAGGCAATTGTCTGACCAGACTCGACAATTAGCTCGACTCCTTGCAATATAGTCAGTTCATGTTCACCTTGACCAACACGTTTAATGAGATGATGAACTTCAAGAATATTTTGCGCCGACATATATTGGTTTTTCTCCTGTTAGTTACCGCCAGTGGACAAACACTCGCGGCAACGAAACTATTGATTCTCGGCGATAGTCTTAGTGCAGGCTATCGAATACCCGCCGAGCAAGCTTGGGCAACATTACTTGCCGAACGTTGGCAAAAAAAGTCGCCACCGATTTTAGTTATTAATGGCAGTATTAGTGGAAATACCGCCTCTCAAGGGTTGGAACGTCTACCCACTCTTCTAGCCCAGCACAAACCTGACTGGGTACTGATTGAGCTGGGAGCTAATGATGGTTTGCAAGGACTATCTGTTGAACAGTTAGGTATAACATTACAACAGATTATCGACCAAATAGAGCAAAATGGTGCTAAACCGCTCTTAATGCAAATTCGTATCCCGCCAAACTATGGTAAACGCTACACATCCAGCTTTGAAAAAGTGTACCCAATGCTAGCTGAAAAAAATAACCTTCCGCTGATCCCATTTTTTATGGAAAGCGTGATCACCAAACCGGAATGGATCCAGCCTGATGGTATTCATCCAACTGAGCAAGCCCAGCCCACGATTGCAGATTTTATGGAAAAACAGCTATCGCCCTATTTGTTAACAAAATAATGTTATTAGCCAAATAACCTTATTAACAATAATAAAGTTATTAGCCAAATAAATTTGCTAGGTAAATAAATTATAATGAACCAATATGATAGCGAACATTTAGCCCAGAGTAGGTAAAGTTATGCAAAAAACGGTATTAGTGACAGGGGCGTCAAGTGGCATAGGGTTGTGCGCTGCGCAGACTTTAAAACAGCGTGGTTATCATGTGATAGCCACCTGTCGAAAACAGGCTGATATTGAACGATTACAATCACTTGGCTTCGAAACTGTGGCGTTAGATTTAGATGACCCGGTAAGTGTTGAGGCCGCTGCTCAGCAGGTTCTGACGCTCTGTAATGGGAAACTTTTCGGATTATTCAATAACGCCGGATTCGGGGTATATGGCCCATTGAACACCGTGAGCCGCCAGCAATTGGAATCCCAATTCTCCAGTAATTTTTTCGGAGTTCACCAATTGACCTTCCTGCTGCTTCCCGCCATGCTGCCACACCATGAAGGTCGTATTGTGCAAACTAGCTCCGTGATGGGCATTATCTCAACGCCAGGTCGTGGAGCCTATGCCGCCAGTAAATACGCGTTGGAAGCTTGGTCAGATGCATTGCGTTTGGAGCTACAAGGTTCTGGTATTCACGTCAGCTTAATTGAACCCGGTCCCATCCACAGTGCCTTTACCCAAAATGTGGCGCAAACTCAGCAAGATAAGCCAGTTAAGAATCCGGGGATTGCCGCAAAATTTACGTTATATCCTGAAGATGTGGTCAAAAAATTGATTTTGGCATTAGAGAGTCCGCGTCCACGTGTACGCTACTCTGTCACATTATTAACGGTTTTTGTGCGTATACTAAAACGTGTATTACCCGATAAGCTGATGGACAAAGTCCTCGCGGGTCAGGGCAAGAAAGATTGAAAAAACAGAACTAAGCCCCCATTTCATTGACATGATTAATAACGAATTTTAAAGAGACTGCTTATGTTAGCTAACGCACAAATTATTGATATTAACGAGACCAACCTACACCAGACCATCGAACAATCCATGAACATGCCTGTCATGTTCTACTTTTGGTCACCACGCAGCCCACAAAGCTTAGAATTCACCAGCATGTTAGAGCGTATTGCTCAAGACTACGCAGGGCTGTTTATCCTCGCAAAAGTTAACTGCGATGAAGAACAAATGATCGCCAGCCAATTTGGCTTAAAAGGCGTTCCAACGGTTTATGTGCTGCAAAATGGTCGCCCAGTTGATGGCTTCGAAGGCCCACAGCCTGAAGAAGCTGTGCTGCAAATACTCTCTCGCGTATTACCAAGCCCAGAAGAGTTAAAAGCTGCGCAAGCCGCTGAATTAGTGGCGGAAGGCAAACTTCAAGAGGCCCTGCCATTACTGAAAGAAGCCAACCAG
This sequence comes from Providencia sp. JUb39, assembly GCF_012272845.1. Classification (NCBI taxonomy): domain Bacteria; kingdom Pseudomonadati; phylum Pseudomonadota; class Gammaproteobacteria; order Enterobacterales; family Morganellaceae; genus Providencia; species Providencia sp. JUb39. Next base: position 3,137,127 of record NZ_JAAWXD020000001.1, read on the forward strand.
CTTGCGCCTAAAAACAGCGATATCACTTTCTTATTAGCCGAAGTGCAAATTGGTCTACATTTAATTGATGATGCAGAAGCCTTGTTAGCTACCGTGCCAATGCAAGATAAAGACAGCCGTTATCAAGGATTAGTGGCTCAAATCGAATTAACCAAGCAAGCTGCGGATACCCCAGAAATTCAGCAGCTGATAAAAGAATTCAATCAAGATCAAGAAAATACTATGTTAGCCGTTCAACTGGCGTTAAAGCTTCACGAAGTCAATCGCAATGAAGAAGCGTTAGACATGCTGCTCACCTTCTTACGCAAAGACTTAAACGCAGGGGATGGCGCAATCAAAAAAACCATGATGGATATCATGTCAGCAATGGGAACAGGTGATGCACTTGCGAGCAAGTTCCGTCGCCAAGTTTATTCATTACTTTACTAGTTAAGGATTACCTATGGATTTGTTCGCGTCTGGTGCGCTACCAGTTGTTATTCTTGTCATTATTGCCGTTGTTATCGTTACCACCTGCGTAAAAACGGTACCGCAAGGCTTCCAGTGGACAGTTGAGCGCTTTGGGCGTTATACCCGCACTTTACAGCCGGGTTTACACCTTTTAGTGCCATTTATGGATAAAATTGGTCGCCGTATCAATATGATGGAACAAGTCCTTGATATTCCATCCCAAGAAGTTATCTCTCGTGATAATGCCAACGTGACCATTGATGCAGTCTGCTTTATTCAAGTGATTGACCCAGTTCGTGCGGCGTATGAAGTCAGCAATTTAGAATTATCCGTTCTGAACCTCATCATGACCAACATCCGTACGGTTCTTGGGGCGATGGAGCTGGATGAAATGCTCTCCCAACGTGATTCTATCAATGGCCGCTTACTGCACGTGGTGGATGAAGCCACCAACCCGTGGGGCGTAAAAATCACCCGTATTGAAATTCGCGATGTCAAACCGCCAAAAGAACTGGTCAGTGCGATGAACGCCCAGATGAAAGCAGAACGAACCAAACGTGCCGATATTCTGGAAGCGGAAGGTATTCGTCAAGCGGCTATCTTAAAAGCGGAAGGTGAAAAGCAGTCGCAAATTTTGAAAGCGGAAGGTGAACGTCAATCTGCCTTCTTACAAGCAGAAGCGCGTGAGCGCGCGGCTGAAGCGGAAGCCAAAGCGACTCAAATGGTTTCTGAAGCGATCGCCGCCGGTGATATGCAGGCCATCAACTACTTTGTGGCACAAAAATACACCGATGCCCTGACCAGCATTGGCTCAGCGGAAAATAGCAAAGTGATCATGATGCCATTAGAAGCTAGCAACTTAATGGGTGCGATTGGTGGGATCACTGAACTCATTGGCGAAAGCAAAAAAATGGGCGCAAACAAAAAGCAGGCTAAAGAATGATAGAATTTATCAGCACTCAACCCGTCTGGTTTTGGCTATGTCTTGGGGGATTACTGCTGATTGCTGAACTTCTTGGTACAGGTGGCTACCTACTTTGGTCCGGCATTGCCGCCGTCACCGTTGGGGTGCTCACCTTTGCATTGCCATTCCTCAGTTGGGAATGGCAAGGTATCTTATTTGCGGTATTTACCGTCGTTTCTGCGATTTTATGGCGAAAATGGCTCAGCCACCGCAAAGCCAGCCGTGCCGATGATGTCAACCAAATCAGCCACCAGCTGGTTGGTGTCAGGGCGCGCTTGCTGACTGATACCGAAGAGGGGTTTAGCCGTGTGCGCCTCGCCGATGGCAGTTGGCGCATATACAGCGACGTCCCATTAAAAGCAGAAGCTGAAGTGGAAGTAACCGCCGTGGACGGAAACACCCTAAAAGTTAAGCCTTACCATGGTGACAACAGCCACGCGCCAGATGGTCAATAATCGGGCAGTCTGCCCCTTCATCACCGGGGCAGACATCCACTAATTCTTGTAACGTATCCCTAATAGCCGACAGCTTTAAAATCGTCTGCTGAATTTCATCAATTTTTGCTATCGTCGCACTTTTCACATCCGCACTGTGGCGGCTTGGATTACGAAACAATCCCAGCAATTCCCCGCACTCGTCCAGCGTAAACCCCACATCTTTAGCTTGTTTTAAAAGCATCAGTTCATCGAGATGTCTGGCTTGATAATAGCGATAACTATTATCCCCGCGTTCCGGTGGTGTGATCAGCCCTTTATCCTCATAAAAGCGAATTGCTTTGGCAGTCAGACCGGTTTTTTTGGCAATTTCACTAATATTCATAATTCCCCTTGACCTTCCCCTTGTGGGAAGGTTTAACCTTAACTACATAGCGGATTATAGACTGATTTTGTGTACAAATTATAGCCCCTCGTTATGAGAAGGCTCGGAGAATCAAAAATGAAAATAATTCTATCCTTACAAGGTTTGAGCTGCATGCATTGCGTCGGCTCCGTGACAAAAGCACTGCAAGCACGCCCTGATGTTGAATCGGTCAACGTCTCTATTGATTACGCGGTGATTGAAAGCAGCGCTAGCGTCGAATCCCTCATTCAAACCATTGTCGATGCAGGCTATGAAGCCACTGAAGCAACTGCGCCAAATGTAGAGTTACAACTCTCTGGCTTAAACTGCATGAAATGCGCAGGGAAAACTCAGCAAGCATTAGAAGCTGTTGAAGGCGTTGCTGCCGCGGTAGTAGATACTAAGTTGGCGAAAGTTTATGGTACTGCCTCTACATCCGATTTAATCGCCGCGGTAGAAGGCGCAGGATTCCACGCAGAACTTGCCCAAGAAGGTGCTAGCTCCCCAAAAACTGAGCCGCTGAAAACATCAATTGAACAGCCGGAAACGGGTTCAGCGGCAGTTTGTGATATTCCGGCACAAGAGTCTGACCTTGGCGAACAGCCTGACATTGCCGTGACCGATGACAGTATTCAATTATTACTCGATGGCATGACCTGCGCCAGCTGCGTCAGTAAAGTGCAAAAGGCACTTAATAGCGTACCTGGTGTGGAAAATGCACGAGTGAACTTAGCGGAACGCAGTGCGTTAGTCACTGGAACCGCGAAGCCCGATGACCTCGTCGAAGCGGTCGTAAAAGCAGGTTATGGCGCTGAAATCATCCAAGATGAAGCTAAGCGTCGTGAACGCCAGCAAGAAGTGGCTCAAGCGAATATGCGCCGCTTCCGTTGGCAATCTGCGCTAGCCCTTGCTTTAGGTGTGCCCGTGATGATTTGGGGGATGATCGGCGACAACATGATGTTAAGCGCTGATAACCACAACATTTGGCTCACTATCGGGGTATTAACGCTGCTGGTGATGATTTTTGCCGGTGGGCATTTTTATCGCAGTGCATGGCAAAGCTTAAAAAATGGCAGTGCCACCATGGATACCTTGGTTGCCTTAGGTACTGGGGCAGCTTGGCTCTATTCGATTGTCGTCAATATTTGGCCTGAGATGTTCCCAGAACAAGCTCGCCATCTTTATTACGAAGCCAGCGCCATGATCATCGGTCTGATCAACTTAGGTCATGCCCTTGAGCAGCGCGCACGCCAGCGTTCCTCCAAAGCCTTAGAGCGGCTATTGGATTTAACGCCACCAACGGCCCGTGTTGTTACCGAACAAGGGGAAGTCGATATGCCCCTTGCTCAAGTGAAACAAGGCATGGTTTTACGCTTAACCACAGGGGATCGTGTCCCTGTCGATGGTGAAATCATTGAAGGCGAAGTGTGGCTGGATGAAGCGATGCTAACCGGTGAGCCTATCCCGCAGCAAAAAAGCCGTGGCGATGCAGTACACGCAGGAACCGTTGTGCAAGACGGTACCGTGTTATTCCGCGCCGCCGCAGTGGGTAGCCAAACCACGTTAGCGCGTATTATTTACTTAGTACGCCAAGCGCAAAGCAGTAAACCGCAAATCGGGCAATTAGCTGACCGAATTTCGGCGGTGTTTGTCCCTGTGGTAGTGGCTATTGCAGTGATTTCAGGGGCAATTTGGTATTTCGTGGGTCCCGCTCCACAAATTACCTACGCGCTGGTTATCACGACCACGGTACTGATTATTGCCTGTCCGTGTGCCTTAGGTCTTGCAACGCCGATGTCGATTATATCCGGTGTCGGTCGCGCCGCAGAGTTTGGGGTATTGGTGCGTGATGCCGATGCCTTACAGCAAGCGAGCGAGCTCGATACCATCGTCTTTGACAAAACCGGTACCTTAACTGAGGGCATGCCACAAGTTACTGATATTCACCTGTTCAACGGTTTTAATGAGTCACAAGCTCTGCAATTTGCGGCGTCCCTCGAAAGTGGTTCTAACCACCCGCTGGCTCGTGCAATTGTTAGCCGTGCAAAAGGGCTGGATATTGTTGCCAATCAGCAATTTAGAACTTTGGCTGGATTAGGAGTCACCGCGGTTGTTGAAGGTAAAACAGTTTTACTTGGCAATCAAAAACTGCTGACTGAAAACCAAATTGATACCCGTGAAATCGATGAAACGCTCCATCAGCAAGCGTCTCTTGGGGTCACTCCAGTGCTATTGGCGGTTGATGGTCAGATTGCAGCACTACTGTCTATTCGCGATCCATTGCGTGAAGACAGTGTCAGTGCCCTCGCCCGTCTGCATAAACAAGGCTTCCGCTTAGTGATGCTAACCGGGGATAACCCAGTCACAGCCAAAGCGATCGCCAAAGAGGCTGGCATTGACGAAGTGATTGCGGGAGTGATGCCAGATGGAAAATCTGCGGCAATTGAAGCTTTGCAAGCCAAAGGTCATAAAGTAGCCATGGTGGGTGATGGTATCAACGATGCTCCCGCTCTTGCTCGAGCGGATGTCGGGATTGCCATGGGTGGCGGTAGTGATATTGCGATTGAAACTGCGTCAATTACCTTAATGCGCCAAAGCCTACACGGCGTTGCCGACGCAGTGTCTATCTCCAAAGGGACTCTGCGTAATATGAAACAGAACTTGTTTGGAGCCTTCGTGTATAACTCGTTAGGTATTCCGATTGCCGCCGGTATTTTATACCCAATTACTGGTACGTTATTAAACCCGGTTGTGGCAGGAGCCGCCATGGCGCTTTCTTCCATTACCGTGGTCAGCAACGCCAACCGTTTATTACGTTTCAAACCTGAAAAATAGCCTTATCAAGCCACCTTTAAACCTTAAAGGTGGCTTTTCCAACATTTTGACTCAACGCAATAAATCGCCCGAATACCTCAGTGACTTCATCATTCCTGTTCTATAATTAAGTGATTCTAATTATTTTCACTGTTTGAGGGTTCCATGTTAAATATTAATCGCGAAAAGCTCACCAACTTAGCCAATGGTGACGTGAAAAAGCAACGTAATATTTTGGCGGTTCTCGCCGTGTTATTACTGCTAGGTGGTATCGCCTGTTTAGCTAATCCAGTTGCCTCTGGTATTGCCGTCAGTGCTATTGTGGGCGTGCTATTAATCTTAAGTGGCGTCGGTGCCATTGTGAGCATCCTGAGCACCACTATCTATACGGGCTGGTCTCGCCTCTTTGGGTTTGTCATCGGGATTATTTACTGTATCGTCGGTTATGCATTTATCAAAGAGCCTTTACAGGGCTTAATCGCCATGGCAATGGTGATTGCGGCGCTGTTTATTATTGGCGGGGTAATGCGCCTATATGCCGGTATCCAGCAAATTAAATCTGCAGGTGGCTGGATGCAGATTATTATAGGGCTTCTGGACTTCTTTATTGCTTACTTATTAATTGGCAATGGTCCGATTACCTCGATTGCGCTGTTAACCGCATTAATCGGTATCGAATTAATTTTCAGTGCGTTTGGTTTATTCTCTCTATTAAGCCTATTAAAGCGCAAAGACTAATTTGCATAACGACTCACGTAATATAATAAATAGCGCCTGATGATGAGGCGCTATTTTTTTATCTGCAATTCGTCTGCTTAGTGATAGGCAATATTTTAGTCATAGACCGTATCGTGCGGTGTAATTCGCAAATTCCCACAAGATTGTTTACTCTGTTTGTCTCAGTCGTTAAATCAGGATAAATATCAAATGGGAAAACTACTCGAAAACTTAAAAAGTTGGCTGCACCGGGGAGTCGCACCAAATTATCCTTATCCTGCTGTTGATGTACGGCTGTCTAGCCAGCTAAAACTACACATTGTCGGCAGTATTCATATGGGAACCGAAAATATGTTTCCCTTATCCGCCACTTTGCTCGATAAAATCAACCACGCAGATGGGCTGATTGTTGAGGCGGATATCACTCAAGCAAACTCACCTTTCCCAACGTCTACAGCCTTGATAGCACCGATTTCCCAGAGATTAACGGACGCCGAGTTTGCCCTGTTTTTACAATACTGCCAAGAGATACGCCAATCCCCCACTCAGTTTGACCACCTCCCTTCTTGGCAAGTCGCCCTGACGATGCAAGCCACCCAAGCGCAGTTATTGGGTTTACGAGGTCACTATGGAATTGACTACCAACTGATCCATAACGCACTAGCCCAAAATAAGCCCATTATTGAGCTAGAAGGTGTAGACTCCCAAGTGCAATTACTGCTCGATTTACCCGATGATGGTTTGCCATTATTGCAAGATACCCTAATTCATTGGCGTGCCAATGCACGCTCCTTGCAAACCATGATTAGCTGGTGGCTGGATTTTCAACCGGAAAATTGCGTTACATTACCGAATACCTTCAGCGAAGGGGTTTATAATGTGCTGATGACTCAACGCAATCAGGAATGGGCGAGAAAACTGAAAACCTTGCCTGCGGGTAATTATGTGGTCGCCGTAGGCGCACTGCACTTGTTTGGTGAACAGAGCTTAATTGATTATTTACGAAACGATAATTGATCAAATCCAGTCATTGAAAAAGAAAAGGAATAATTATGACTCCGGCAGTAAAATTACTGGAAAAACAAAAAATTAAATTCACGCTACACCCTTATGATCACGATCCCAATGAGAGTAATTTTGGTGATGAAGCCGTCCAAAAATTAGGCTTAGATGCCAAGCAAGTCTTCAAAACCTTATTAGTCGCGCTTAATGGCGATCAAAAAACCTTAGCGGTGGCTGTCACCCCAGTTTCTGGGCAGCTCGATCTCAAATCTGTTGCTAAGGTATTTAAAGTCAAAAAAGTGGAAATGGCAGATCCGCAAATTGCCCAAAAAATCACGGGGTATTTGCTGGGTGGGATCAGCCCATTAGGTCAGAAAAAACGCCTTCCGACCGTGATTGATAGCCAAGCCCAAGAATTTACGACTATGTTTATTTCCGGCGGCAAGCGCGGTTTGGATTTAGAACTCGCCCCAAGCGATCTGGCGAGTGTGTTAAATGCCAGCTTTGCGGATATTAAAAAAGAATCGTAAAAAACAAAAAGCCCCAAAAAGGGGCTTTTTCATACTCATCACCGATTATTTATTTTTATAAACAATCTCGCCTTTTGGCTCGTAATCAGCGGCTTTTAATGGAGAATGTTTCTCAATATAACCTTTGAGCACTTCCGCATCCACAAAGCCAGTGTTGACGTAGTTTGGATGATTATCGATAGCTGGATAACCATCACCGCCAATCGCGTTAAAGTTTAATGTCGCCATACGGTAAGTTTTGTTCTTATCGACTGGTTTGCCATCAATCTTCACGTCGCTGATTGTGCCGTCGGCATTCAGAGTCAGGCTCACATTATAGAACTGACCGTAAGCACCAGAGTCGGTCTTCATGTTAGCGACTGCTTGCAGATACGGCAGAACCTCTTCGCCTTTAAAGTCCACATACACTAATTCGTTAGCAAATGGCTGAACTTTCAGGACATCTTTATAGGTAATATCACCGCTTTCGATGGAATCACGCACGCCGCCGCCGCTCATAATGGCAAAATCAGCCCCTGCACGCTCTTTTTGAGCTGCCAGCAGTAAGTGCCCCATATTGGTTTGCTCAAAGCGTACCTTATTACGGTCGCCCATCAGCTTGCCTTCCACTGAACCGACTTTCACGCCTAATTGCTGGTCGCCTTTATCTTGATAAGGGGTTAGCAATTTTGTCATTTCAGGGTTGTGCGCAATTTCCTGTGTGTAGTAGACGTAATCTGATGAACCGTCGTCTTTCTTCACTTTTTTCTTCAGGTTAATTGGGATCAATTGATAATGTTTTAAGGTGAATTTACCGTTTTTGAATTCAAAATCGGCACGACCCACATATTTACCCCACTCATGGGCTTGAACAATCCAGGTGCCATTTTGGTTGTCTGGCGCACATGGGGTTCCTGGCACATAGTCTTCTTGTTTGTAGTTTTTGTTCTCTTGAGACATACAAACAGGGTCTTGTGAGTGCCCACCCACTATCATATCTAAATAGCCCGCAGGTAAGCTGCGCGCCATTTCCACATCCCCCGGTGCGTTAGAACCGTGGTTGCCATCATCGTAGTGCCCCATATGGGTTGCCGCGATAATAATGTCTGGTTTCTCAGTCGCACGTAGCTCTTCCACCACTTTTTTGGCTTCAGCAGCAGGGACGCGGAATTCAACATCAGGGAAGTTCGCAGGGTTACCGATTTTCGCGGTATCGTCAGTTGTTAAGCCTAAAACAGCAATTTTTACACCTTGCTTATCAAAGACTTGGTAAGGTTTAAACAGACGTTTACCTGTGCTGGTTTGATAAATGTTGGCAGATAAGAATGGAAACGTTGCCCACTTTTCTTGCTGCTTGAGGACTTCTAGCGGGTTATCAAATTCGTGGTTACCGAGCGCCATCGCATCGTAGCCCACCAAATTCATCCCTTTAAAATCCGGTTCGGCATCTTGTAAATCAGACTCTGGCACACCAGTATTAATATCCCCACCTGAGAGTAATAAAACACTGCCGCCTTGCTTCGCCACTTCGTCACGAATTTCATCAACCACGGTTTTTTGTGCCGCTAATCCATACTCACCTTTTTCATTGTGCCAAAAATGACCATGATGATCGTTAGTATGCAAAATAGTGATGTTGTAGGTTTTATCTTTTTCCCACGCATTTGCCATCGCTGCGGGTAACAGCGCTAACGAGACAGTTAATGCGCACGCGGATGCCTTAAATGTCAGTTTCATACATTCTCCCTGCTGGTATAGAAATCTCTACCGATTACGTAGTTTTTTATGCGTAATAAGCTTATGAGTTAATAAGCCATGTGTTAATAGACTCAGTCTTATAGCATAAAAATGACGGCAAGATCTGAGCGGCTATGCACAAACAGAACGCTGTTACAAAGAAATGAGATCTGGATCGACTAATATTTTCCATCAATTTACCCATGCCACTCATATTGCCATTTAAATAATTTCTATATTAGTTATATTGGTTACAATTACGCAACAAACTAAAGTGATGATCATGAGTGAGCAAACAGCAGCGAATGGCGGCGCCAAACCCGCCAATAAAACGGGAAAAACCGTTTTCAGTATCCTGACGGCAATCAGTGTCTCTCATTTACTCAATGACATGATTCAGTCGCTAATATTAGCGATTTATCCCTTATTACAATCTGATTTTTCCCTTAGCTTCGCTCAAATTGGGATGATCACCCTCACTTACCAAGTCACGGCATCACTTTTACAGCCGATTATTGGTTATTACACGGATAAACACCCTCAACCCTATTCCTTACCGATAGGCATGAGCTTTACCTTGTCGGGCTTACTGTTATTAGCGATGGCAGAAACCTTCCCAACCATCTTGATAGCCGCCGCGTTAGTGGGTACTGGCTCTTCGGTGTTCCACCCCGAATCGTCAAGAGTCGCGCGAATGGCATCTGGTGGACGCCATGGTTTAGCCCAATCCTTTTTCCAAGTGGGCGGCAACCTCGGAGCATCATTAGGTCCTCTACTCGCCGCACTGATCATTGAACCTTATGGTAAAGGCAACATCGGTTGGTTCTCGTTCGCGGCACTACTCGCCATTATTATTCTTTTGCAAGTTAGCAGTTGGTATAAACAGCAGCATCGCGCTGCAAAGAAAAAGCCCGTCATTCACGGAGAAGTTAAAGTGCTGCCTCGCAAAGTCGTGGTTGGCTCGCTCAGCGTTTTGTTAGTTTTAATTTTCTCAAAATATTTCTATTTAGCGAGCATTAGCAGTTACTACACTTTCTATTTAATCGATAAGTTTGGTGTTTCGGTACAAAACGCCCAAATTCACTTGTTTGTATTTTTATTCGCCGTTGCGGCAGGTACCATGATTGGTGGTCCTATTGGCGATAAAATTGGGCGTAAGTATGTTATCTGGTTTTCTATCCTTGGCGTTGCCCCATTTACGTTGATTTTACCTCACGCGTCACTCTTCTGGACGGGCGTCCTGACGGTAATTATCGGGATGATTTTAGCCTCAGCATTCTCGGCTATTTTGGTATACGCACAAGAATTGATCCCAGGTAAAACGGGGATGGTTTCAGGGCTATTCTTTGGTTTAGCCTTTGGTATGGGGGGGGTTGGTGCCGCTGTCTTGGGTCATATTGCTGACCAAACCAGTATTGAGCAAGTTTATCAATATTGTGCCTTTCTACCATTATTGGGTATTTTTACTGTATTGTTACCAAATATAAACAACAAATAGACTTATTACCTTATTTTATCCATACTTATGTTTTTATAAGTATGGATAACCCTTCCTTTATTTCACAAAAGACTTCCATAAAAATGACTAAAACAAAAAGCTTGTAACGATTTAGCCCTATCAGCTCGATTTTTTTTTAGAAACTAGGCAATTTTTTAAAGAAATTTGTTTTCAAAACCGCTAAAATAGATAAACACGCAATTTGTATTTCAAAATGGTGATTAACGTCATCAACATTTTGAAAGCCAAAGGCATGTACCCACCTTTTTATTCATAAACAAACCAGAGGAGACTTAATGGAGCATTCAACGCCCTTAATTACAACCATTGTTGGTGGTCTCGCCCTTGCATATATATTAGGCATGCTCGCGCAGCGCTTAAAAATTTCGCCACTTGTCGGTTATCTTGCCGCGGGTGTATTAGCGGGTCCTTTTACCCCCGGTTTTGTTGCAGACACCACCCTAGCCCCTGAACTCGCTGAAATCGGGGTTATTCTTTTGATGTTTGGTGTTGGTCTACATTTCTCATTGAAAGATTTATTAGCCGTAAAAGCAATTGCCATCCCCGGCGCCATCGCTCAAATAGCCGTCGCGACTTTATTAGGTCTTGGCTTATCGATGTTATTCGGTTGGGGCGTATTTACGGGAATTGTCTTTGGTCTCTGTCTGTCAACAGCAAGTACCGTTGTATTACTACGTGCACTTGAAGAGCGGCAACTAATTGAAAGCCAACGCGGGCAAATCGCTATTGGCTGGTTGATCGTTGAAGATTTAGCCATGGTTCTCGCCTTGGTACTGTTACCTGCTGCCGCAGGGATCATGGATAGTAATGAAGCCAGTTTTGGCGAATTAGCCATGAGCCTTGGATGGACAATCGGTAAAGTCGTTGCCTTTATCGTCATTATGATTGTCATCGGGCGAAAAGTTATCCCATGGATTTTATCTCGCACAGCATCAACAGGTTCTCGTGAACTGTTTACGCTTGCGGTTTTAGCGCTTGCATTAGGTATCGCCTATGCTGCTGTCGCGATTTTTGACGCTTCCTTCGCATTAGGCGCATTCTTCGCAGGCATGGTGCTGAATGAATCAGAGCTGAGCCATCGTGCGGCTCAGGACACTTTACCGCTACGCGATGCGTTTGCAGTGCTGTTCTTCGTGTCTGTCGGGATGTTATTCGACCCAGTTGTTCTCATTGAGCAACCGTTAGGGATCATCGCTGTTCTCGGTATCATTATCATTGGTAAATCCGCCGCCGCGCTGGTGCTCGTACGCATGTTTGGGCACTCACGCCGTACCGCATTAACCATTTCTGTCAGCTTGGCTCAAATTGGTGAGTTTGCCTTTATTTTGGCGGGTATGGGTCTGGCACTCGGGGTCATGGATAAAGACGCTCAAAACTTGGTATTAGCTGGTGCGATTGTCTCTATCATGCTAAACCCTGTGTTATTCAGCCTGTTAGATAAATATCTGGAAAAAACCGAGACCATCGAAGAGCAGCTTCTGGAAGAAACACTGGAAGAAGAGACTCAGATCCCAGTGGATATTTGTGGTCATGCAGTGATAGTTGGTTACGGTCGCGTTGGTGGCATGCTGGCTGATAAACTGCGTCGTCGTGAAATCCCACTGGTTGTGGTTGAAGATACCCGTGCACGCTTTGAAGAGCTGGCTGAAAATGGTTTCAGCGCCATCTTAGGTAATGGTGCCAGTAAAGATATCCTAAGCCTTGCCCGTATTGAATGTGCAAAATCCCTGTTACTGACCATTCCAAACGGTTATGAAGCAGGTGAAATTGTGGCTACCGCCAAAGAGCTGAATCCGAATATCACCGTGGTCGTACGCGCCCACTATGATGATGAAGTCAGCTTCATTAGAGAGCGCGGTGCAGACCACATTATTATTGGTGAGCATGAGATTGCAAAATCTATCACCACGTTAATGTGCAATGATGTGGCTGAATTTGGTTGTGCTATCCCAGATGATAAGGATAAAGATAATCACAACCCAGATGGCAAAAATTTGGATGAATATCTAAAACCGAGCCACTAAGTTCAGTGTCAATTAAGTTCATTTTTAATTGAAAACAAAAAAGCCGTAACTGATTAACGTTACGGCTTTTTTATTATGAATTCAGCATTTGCTCAGCAAATTCACTGTCAGTCCATACAGGTAAACCTTTATCTTTGAAGAATTGAATTTCTGCGGCAACACCACCACTTTTTTCCCATCCCGCCAGCGTCAGAACAATCAAACCATCGCAACGCTTTAAAAATTCCATATCAATTGCTGACCATGCCACTTTTTGCCCTTGCGAAGCTAAGTACTGATTGATCGGGTGAGTCATGGTAATTTGGCTATAGGTTGCAATTCCTTTAAGCGCTAATTCCGCTGCATATTGGGTACAAGCTTGAAAACGCATTTCCACAACATTGCTATCAGGATCAGAATATGGGCACGCAATAAAATAGAGTTTCATTTTAATTCCTAGTGTCGTATTTAACGAATTTTGAGCAAAGTAATCCTATGAAAAATAAATGAATTATTTTCCATAGGGTATAAATTAAATGGGTAATGCTTTGATTCTTATGGCTTACAGAATATCTGCAATAATAATTTTGGTTTTCGGGCGTTTTTTATTTTCAGCTAATTTAAAGTCTTTAGTGGTAGTAATGAGATAATCAATATTATCCCACCCAGCCACAAAATTAATCGCGTGCTTATGGGCTTTTGTTCCATCAGCTAACACCATCAGCTTATCGCTGTTTTCCTGCATTTTTTGTGCAATGGCAGCCTCATCAACGTGTTGATCCATCACACCATGCTGAGGATGAAAAGCGCCAGCGCCGATAACCGCATAATCCGCGAAAAATTCCGTAATATTCTTTAATGCGATTGCGCCTAAGCAGGCATTTTGTGCCGCATTAAATTGCCCACCAATCAAAATCGTTTCGATGGTAGGGTTTTCCTGCAATGTACTCGCTAACAACGGTGAGTTTGTTATCACCGTTATATTATCAATCGACTTAATGCGTTGGCTAAACTCAAAGGTCGTCGTACCAAAATCAATAAACAGTGTGTCTCCGGGCTTAATTAATTCCGCCGCTTTTGCTGCTATTGCTTTCTTTTCATCAACAGCCGCTTGCGCTCGTTCTGTAAAATTACGCTCAAATTTGGACTGAATATTGACAGCCCCACCGTGAACTTTCTTTAATAATTTTTGAGTTTCAAGCTTGCTCAGATCACGGCGGATAGTTTCTTGCGCCACATTAAAATGCGTTGCAAGCTCCTGTACATACACCTGACCTTGAGTCGATAACATCTCAATGATGGTTTGGTGTCGTACTTTTGAGGAGCGTCCCTCACACATAGTTTAATCCTTCTGACCATTTAACATTTCCAGCACTATACAACAGTGACAGTAATTTCAGTAGCACTCGCTTGGATTTTTGTTAAATCGATATTTTTCAGCAAAATACGACGAGTCGGTAAGCAGCGACGACGCTTTTCATACAGCACGGTATTGCCCGCCATCACACGGATTGTTCCCGTTATTGCCGTGTTGACTTGAATGTTGAAATCCACATTTTTCGCCGTATTTTCGGACATATTGATGCATGAAGGTACCGTAAAACGAATTGGCTCAGCAAATCGAATCGGCAATCTATTTCCTTGCTGTACATCCGTTTGATGGTGATTGGCTAATAAATCATCCGCAATATATCCGCCGGTGATCTCACCTTCTTGGTAGCACTGATCCCCCATATCCGCAGGGTGCAGCATGTTACCCGCCGCGTAATAGCAGCCATCAGAACAGCGGCTACGTTGGTCAGTGACGGGTTTGCCTGTACTAGCCTCAAAACTCAAGTGGCTTTTACGAATTAACGTATTTTCACCCACAAAGCCCCCGGTAAAAATCACAGAGTCGCACTCAATTTTGCGTATTTGCCCTGCGGTTTCCACCATCACATATTCGACTCTTTCTAAGCCGCCAATTTCCGTGATTTTGCTATTCACATACACTGGGGTTCCCATGGCTTTCGCAAACAATGAAGCCGGTTTGAATGCCAGAATTCGTTCGCCACTTTCAATCATGGCTTTCGCTTTTACGCCCGCATTTTTTAATGTCCATAATGCAGAGAAACTGACTAACTCACTGCCAACGATCACGGGGTTCAAACACGGTTTTTGCCCTTTTAAATAGACAAATTGTTGTAGCGCACCCGCGGTTAAAATACCTTGGGGGCGTAAGCCTGATACTAGTCGAGGATGACGTGGTGTTTCGCGAACGCCTGTTGCAATCAAAATGCGTTTACCGTGCATCTCAACCACACCGTCAGGGGTTGTGACTGTTAAAGTGCCATTAGGTTGTAATTGCGTCACAGTACAACGCGTTAGTATTGGTGTATCCCCTAAATTATTAACAATTTTTTCCGCAAACTGGTTGCCTTTCATTGGGCGTTTAAACACTAACAAACCGAAAGTGGGATGTTGGCAATGACGAGGAACACCACCCGCGTGGGCTTCACGCTCTAAAATCGCAATATTATGAATACCACGGCGACGCAATGTTTGTGCTGCCGCGATACCCGCCGGCCCTGAGCCAATAATGATCACATCGTAATTTAAGCTCATTTCACTGCCTCCACCGCTAAGGTATTGTCAAAGCGACCGTTAATAATTTCAGCGACCTGACTACTACAATAAAAACCGTTGCAACGCCCCATCATGACGCGAGTTCGACGACGAAGTGCGCCTAAACATTCTGGTGGAATGTCAGAATCAAACGCGGCTTCAATTTCTCGTTGAGTCACTAACTCACAGTGGCACACAATGCCGCCATTATTTTTGCACTGGTAATCACGTTCATCATATTCAGAGAGCATCGGCATCTTAGGCCAAATTAATTCAGTTGGCGGTGATAGCTCAAATAATGCGTCAAAATTCTCTTGGTAAAGTTTCCCTAAGTGATTGGCGACCCCCAACGCTGCCGTTAAGCCCGTTGAGCGAATTCCCCCTGCGCATATCCACTGCTTTTCGGGGTAATCATTAATTCGATAATATTTTTCTTCCGTGGCGGGGCGTAATCCGGCATAGGTGGCCGTCACACTGTAATTATGCAGTGATGGCAACATGCGTGAGCCTTGATCGATTAAATCTTGTAAAACTTCTTGCTTCACTTCCGCTTTCCAGCGGTCTTGCTGTTCTTCCGCCGTCGGGCCTAACAATAAGTTACCGAAAATGGTCTTCGATAGCAGAACACCTTTCGTAATCGCGGTGGGTACTGGCAAAATGATCGCATTAATATCTGCCGCTGCTGCTTTGTCGTATACCAAAAATTGACCTTTACGCGGTTTAATTTCGAATGGTGATGGGTGGCAGATAGATTCCACGATATCCCCATTAATCCCGGCACAGTTAATCACTAATCGGGCAGAAAACTCACCTTTTGATGTGAATAATGTCCAAATTCCCGCATTTAGCTCACCCGCAGTCACTTCACAATGAAATTGGTACTCTGCACCGTGTTTTACGGCTTGAGTTAAATACGCCAGTGGCGTGCTCCATGGATCAATTACCGATTCCCCCGGAACTTCAACAGCTGCCAGCGCACCTTCCGCTAAATGAGGTTCTCGACGATAAAGCTCTTCTTTATCTATCATTCCCACATCCATGACGTTGTTAGTGTGTGCTTGCTCTACAATACTCGGCAGCTTATTGAGCTGCTCTTCGTTCCAAGCCACGACTAACGCGCCTGTTTTGAGTAACGGTAAATTCATTTTTTCTCTAATATCAATGAATTCCTGATACCCATCTTGCATGCATTCCAATTCTAATGTCCCTGGTGTGGCATCAAAACCGGTATGTAACAACGCGCTATTTGCTTTACTTGCTCCTGATAAAATATCGCCACCACGCTCTAACAGCAGTGTTTTAGCGCCCATCAATGTGAATTTTCGGGTCACTGCACAGCCAATGACACCCCCACCGATGACAATGACATCCCACATTTTTTTATTATTAGCATTCATGGCTGAAATCCTTAATATAAAACTTGGACACATAAAACCACATAATTCCCACAACCTCAATATATAAAACAACACAAATCACAATAACACTCCAAAAACTTCTCACATTGTTATCTTATTGTGACAGTTCTCACATTCACAGAAGTTATTGTGAGTTTTTTGTGGATTTTATTTCCGATTAAACGATAGTAAGCAAAAAAACAAACCTATTTACAACATTTATAACACTGGGAAATTCAGCGATGCTCAATCAACGTTATGCCGCTATCGATCAGGGAACAACGGGAACCCGGGTCGTCGTCTTTGAAGAAGGCGGCCATTACCATTCCCCGATGAGTATTCCACACAAGCAAATCACCTTAAACAGTGGTTGGGTTGAGCACGATCCTGAAGAGATCCTAACGAACATCATCAAGTGTCTGAATAGTTGTGAAGTCGTTGATGCTATTGGTATTTGTCACCAAGGCGAAAGTATTGTTGCGTGGGATGCTCAGACTAAGAGCCCGCTTTATAACGCGATTGTTTGGCAAGATCTGCGTACTGAAAAAACCATCCAGCAGCTTAAAGATGCGGGGCTTGAGCCGCTTGTCCAATCAAAATCGGGACTGCCCTTAGACCCTTATTTTTCAGCCAGTAAAATGGGATGGATTCTGGAGAATGTGGTAGGGGCTAAATCCCTTGCGGATAAAAACCGCCTACGCATAGGCACTATGGATGCATTTTTCCTTGATCGTTTATGCGATGTTTTTGTGACGGACTATAACTCTGCATCACGTACCTCTTTACTCAACATTCATACCCTCGAGTGGGATCCACAGCTGTGTGAGATTTTTGGAGTGCCGATCCACTGCTTGCCACCGCTGCGCGACAATATCGGTGGCTTTGGTGCCGTCAATCTCGACGGACATTTCACGCCAGTCACCGCCATTATTGTCGACCAATTTGCAGGAACATTTGGTCATGGTTGCCGCCAAAAAGGGGATGCCAAAATTACCTTTGGTACTGGCGCCTTCTTGCAAGCCTTGACGGGAAGCGATATCCCACAAACTCATCAAAGCGGGTTGTTACCCACACTTTGCTGGAAATTCCCGGGTGAAGCCCCTGTTTTCGGTTTAGATGGTGGTGTATATAACGCCGCCTCAGCAATCAACTGGGCACGTAAAATCGGCCTATTTGAGGATTTTGATGAACTTTCAGATTTTCGTGATGAACCCGCGATTAAACGTGGTTTAGCGTTTGTACCTGCACTCTCAGGTCTAGGCTGTCCTTATTGGGATCGCAGCGCTGCCGGCTTATGGGCGGGACTCTCATTAGATACCGATAAGAAAGATATGATGCAGTCGGTCTTAGAAGGAATAGCCGCCCGCTCCGCCGAAGTTATTTTCGCAATGGAGAAAATCTCTCCATTAGGTCAGTCCATTTCAGTCGATGGAGGGTTATCGTCAAATCAGTACTTTAAGCAGTTTTTAGCCAATTTATTACAAAAAAATATTGAAGCACCAGCAAATCGTGAAGTCACAGCACTCGGGGCTGCCTTGCTTGCTCGTAAAGGTTTGGGAATAAGCCATGAAATGGCGATACGACGCAACACCAGTGTCACACGCCCAGACGGCACCAACATGCAAGGCGTAATGGAACAGTATCGCGACATTATTGCCCGTTCTCGCCAGCTAAGAAATTAATTTTCCAACAATAAAAAAGAAAGGAAACCCTACTATGGCCGAATTCGGAAACTATATTATCTACTTAATCATGTGCGGCGCCGTGATTGGCGCTGTTGCATCGATTGTCAGACCTGCCAGCGACCTCGGAAAAGAGTTTGTAAACGGTATTTTTTCTATTGGTCCCGTGTTTCTCGCTCAAGCAGGGATCATGGCTGCCGTTCCGCTACTTTCACAATTGATATCTTACATCTTAGGACCAGTATTTAGCTCTGTTGGCTCTGATGTTTCTATCGCAGCACTATCCATTATCGCGGTAGATATGGGCGGATATCAGTTAGCAGACGCCTTAACGACGAATCGCGATATGTGGATCACTGCGATGTTGATCGGTTATACCTCTGGGGCAACCATTGTTTATCTGATCCCCGTTGGTTTAACGATGTTAAATCGTAAAGATCACAAATATTTAGCCTTAGGGGCAATGGCAGGATTGATCTCAATCCCATTCGGGGTATTGGCTTCATTGCTGTTGATCACACTGAATAATATCCCTGTTCGCGATATTATTTCGACGAACTCCCCAGCGACTCATCAACTCACTCTTGATTTCTTGACGATGCTGCAATATTTAATGCCGCTATTCGTTTTCTGTTTCTTGCTGGCTGCGGGCTTAAAATATCGTCCAATGCTAATGGTTACGGGCTTTCTGATCTTCGGTAAGATCATGGATGCATTCGTGAAATTAGTATTAGCCTTCTCCATTGTGGAACATTTTACCGGCGTATTTAGTAAAGTCTTTGGGGCTTGGGGATTCGATCCGCTATTTGCCGATCAAAATGAGTTATTCCGTGCGATCGAGATTGCAGGTTATATCGGGATCATGCTCGCAGGTACATTCCCTATCTGTTACCTGTTCCAACGTTACTGTAAGCCACTAGTCAGCGCACTCAGCCGTCGATTAAAACTGAGCGATACGGGTTCACTGGGTTTCATCATGGTGATGGCGAATATCATTGCAACTTACCACTTATTCAAAGAAATGCGTGCAAGGGATAAAGTGTTGTGCGTGGCCTTTGGGGTCTGTGCTCAAGCGACAATTGGCGACCACTTAGCCTTTACCGCAAACTTCCAGCCAACATTGGTGCTACCAATTCTGTTAGGTAAATTAGTAGGCGGTTTCTTAGCGGTATTTATTGCGATTAAAATCTCTGTTCCACAAGCGATGCGCTATGAACAAGAAGATGAGAAAGCGGTTGAGGCGGTTAAAGCTGAGCACCCTGCGGGGATCACCAAAGAAGCTTAATCGTTCACATCATGATAAAAACAAAAACACCTCATTCGAGGTGTTTTTTTATTTCAGACCTATTCCAAGTTAGCGATCCCAATAGGACTCTTCTAAGCTATCTTCTTTTTCTGGTAGTCCGCGAGTTAAGCGCGGTGAATGCTGAGAAAGCACCTGATAACTTACACGGTTCGCATACTTACACACCTGTGCCAGTGAGGAGTAAGTGAGATATTGACGCTCGTGCTTACTGGAATTAGGTACATTTGAACGGTGATAAGAGTTCGCCGTAATATCATGCAGTAACGCAGATAACGCACCATCACCCGCACCATTGGTATTCATGATTTTTTCGGGACCGCCCATATAAGGCTCAATATGGGAGAAGATGCGACGCGGTTGTTTGCAATCTTGCATGCGCATCGCGCGGCTAAATTCATACAGGTTAAATTCAGCAATTGCTCCCGGCAGTAATGGGTGCTGAGTTTTACGTTTATATTCTTCTTCCGTAAAACCTGCCATATACAGCCCTGAAGGTCCTGCTGTACACAGAACAAGGTCAACCCAATCCAGCGCCATATTAGATGCCAATAGGGGATCGCTAAAGCCAGTTAATTCCAAGGCTTCATCTTCGTTCATGGCGACCACTGAGACATGATCTTTAAGGAAATCACGCCAGAATTGCGGATCTTGAGCGATAACAAACTTGGTTCCCAATGTCAGTACCACGGGAACATTATGTTTTTTCGCATAATGGATAGCTTGCATTGTCGCATCCGGCATCGTTTCCCCCGGCTTACAACGCACTAAATAAGCCGTTAATACCAACGCTGATGCGCCTGCAATAATCTCTTCAGGTATGCTATCAGGGTGCAAGCGGTTCATATGTCCAGGGCTAATCGCAAACGTACGTTCACCGTTATCAGTGACGAGCGTAAAACAGCGCCCAATAGGACCATCTACCCCTTGTAGGTAGTTTAGATCCATACGGCTTGAAGTATGGCAGAGGTAGCGATAAGCATAACTACCAATCTGAATATTGTTGCACATCGTGCCCAATAAGACGGAGCGGTCATCGGCTAAGACAGAGTAATTGTGAAGCGTATTTCCTATCGTACCGCCTGCAAATTCATGGGTGATCAGTTTCTTATCGGTGAGCTCTTTGTAGAGCGCTTCAGCCGCATCATCTTCGATGACTAAAGAGTGACCTTTACTTAATTGATAACGTTCAATAAATTCATCATCAATTTTGGCTTCGATATCGACGAGTGTTTGGTCGATACCCACAATATACGATTTGCAGTTTTCATCATCAGAGAGCATCTCTTTCATAGGTTGTAAAAGAGGATCTCTGAGGGAGACGGGAAAGTAATGTTTAGATTTGCGTTGACCGGGGAATTTCATATTGGGAACATTAAAAAAGGAACATTTCCGTATTCTAACACGATAAAACAAAACCAGCACCCTTCGATAAAAAGGTGCCAGTTAGGTATTTATAACGCTTTAGAGTGATTACTTACGGCGAGTATTTTGCTGATTATAGTTACGGTACAGGTCACGACCTAGTACAAACGCACAGCTCATAATAAAGCCAAGAATAGCGCCTAATGCCACGATAAGCATCGATTTAGGTGAGTCTTTCGTGATCGGTAAATCTGGAGTCAGAATAAATCTCACTGGCTCAAAATCTAATTCTTTAGTTGTGAGTGAGTTTAAGTTTTCAATATAGACTTTTGCATTTTGCAGTTTTTCACTGATCAGCGCTAAGTCGCGGTTCTTTAACTCAATCCCCAATTTTTCTTCTAACGCTTCTGAACCTAATGCAATTGGATAATCAGGGTCATCATTAATGGCCACTGAATCTCTTGCGATAGGACGCGTAATTCCAGCGGCTTTCGCGATAGTAATAGCGCGTTTTAAACGCTCAATTTTAACATCATAAGAAATCTGGATTTTGTTGGTATCTTGTTTTAATGCTTCAACGCTATAAATCAGTTGGCGTGAAATTGCATTATCCACTTCTGTTTTCATTCTTTTACGGACAATACTCGCTGTATAACGAATATACCCATCCATTAAATCTTGCGCTTCAACCGCTGTTGGCGCGGTAAATGACAGAACGATGTCGCTATCATCACTGTCTTTTTCTTTACCGTTGTATTTCAATTTAATCGAATCCGCAATAATGCGATTCACTAAGCGTTGAACCTCAAGCGGATCATTTTTATTCTCAAGCTTATCAAGCAGTGTTTTAAAATAATCAGTGCTTTTAACGAAGGCTTCTTGGTTAACTTTAGAGCGGTATTGAACGATAAATTCGTTGTAAATACGCTGAGAACTTAAGTCGACTTCCATGCCTAATGCATTTAAGCGCGCTGAAAATTCATTAGCTTCTTTTACCTCTTCAGACGTTGGCGGGATAATAATCGCTTCACTCGTCCACTTCTGAGGTAACATTTTGACAACCCCAATACTCAGTGCGGTAACAATGACTGTTGCAATAATAATCAATAATTTATTCTTGAACAGAACCGCTATCAACGCCATGAGATCTATTTCATCATTGTGCTGCAATTTATATTGCGGATCTTGCTCTAGCTGTTTTTTTAATTCTGGAGATAAATTGGTTTTTTCAGTCATGTTAATTCCGAACAACGCACTCTAAATTGTACCATTGAATATTGAGGTCATAATTATAGTCAAAATTTAAGTTTTGGATATAACCATTAACCTTCTTTATGAAATTACCTATGAAATCACTCTTTCTAAGTGATTTTTCAGAATTAACTGAATCATATTAATGCTGATATCGCTGTCATTCAGTGCTGGAATATAACGATATTGCTCACCACCATTATGTAAGAAAAATTCTTTATTTTGCTCGCTAATTTCTTCTAATGTTTCTAAACAGTCCACCGAAAACCCTGGGCAAACCACTTGCACTGACTTAACCCCCTCTGACGGTAGCTTTTTCATTGTCTGATCCGTGTATGGGCTTAACCACGGTTCACGACCAAATCGAGATTGGTAAGTCATTAACACTCGGTCACTTGGGAATTTCAGGGCTTGCTTTAATAATTCGGTGGTTTGCTCACACTCTTTATCATAAATATCCCCTGAGTCGCAGTAACGCTGCGGGATACCGTGGAAAGAGAGGATCAACCTATCTGGTTCACCGTGCTCAGCAAAACTGGCTTCGATGGATTCCGCTAGGGCTTGAATATACGCGGGGTGCGTCGCATAGCTACGAATAAACTGCACTGACGGGATAGTCCGCATAGGTTTAAAGGCGCGAGTGATAGCCTCATAAACGGCAGCAGTCGTGGTGCAGGAATATTGTGGATACAGCGGTAAAACCACTAATTCCGTCACATCTTGCGCAATCAAGCTGTCGATAGCACTCTTTATTGACGGCGAGCCGTAAGTCATTCCCAGCTCAATCGGTGTATTAGGAAAAAATGCAGATAATTTTTCTTTTTGACGCTGTGAATAAACTAATAATGGCGAGCCTTCATCCATCCAAATTGAGCCATAAAGTTTTGCCACTTTGGAAGCGCGGATTGGCAAAATAGCACCATATAAAATAGGCTTCCAAATCAATGGGGAAACATCAATAACACGCGGGTCAGTTAAGAATTCAGCTAAATAGCGTTTAACGGCTGTTGTTGTTGGGGCATCGGGCGTTCCCAAATTTACCAATAGAATTCCATATTTTTTTTCTAACATTAGAACAGCTCCTAATTGATAATTATTCCCAACAATAACAGATTTTAATAACTAATTTTGCCAACTTGTGGCACAAAAAGAAAGGCAGCGATTAACGCTGCCTTTTTATATGATGCGTTAAAAATTAGCCTAAAATTTTTGCTAACTCTGCGCTCACTTCAGTCACTTTACGAGTACCGTCTAACTTGAAGTACTGAGTGCTGCTCGCTTTCGCTTCATTTTGATAGTAAGCGATTAATGGCGCAGTCAGTGCATGATATTCAACTAAACGTTTACGAACCGTGTCTTCTTGGTCGTCTTTACGGATAGTTAATTCATCGCCAGTTACGTCATCTTTGTTTTCAACTTTAGGTGGGTTGAAAGTGACGTGATAAACACGACCTGAAGGTGCGTGAACACGGCGACCAATGATACGCTCAACAATGATTTCGTCAGGAACATCGAATTCTAAAACGTAATCAACGTTGATGCCTGCTTCTTTCATTGCATCCGCTTGAGGAATGGTACGCGGGAACCCATCCAACAAGAAGCCATTGCGACAGTCATCTTGTTTGATGCGCTCTTTCACTAATGCGATAACCAGTTCATCAGTCACTAATTTGCCGTTATCCATCAGCTCTTTAGCTTGTAAACCTAATTCGCTCCCTGATTTTACCGCGGCACGTAGCATGTCGCCGGTTGAAATCTGAGGGATCCCAAACTTCTCCATAATAAATTGAGCTTGAGTGCCCTTACCAGCGCCTGGAGCGCCAAGCAGAATGATACGCATTGCGTAAACCCCTTGCTATTTAGTTTTTTATAATTTGAAAAGAAAACGCTCTACCATACCATTAGCATGCCATCTGACTCAAGAAGACACGTAAACGTTTTCCCATTTATCTTTTTTCGCAAAAGAAAAAAACCACGCAAAAAATCGCTTTTTTACGTGGTTTATGTTCGAAAACGAAAATACCTTAATGGACTACTTTAAAAGTAATTCGTTGATTTTTTTGATAAATAAGTTTGGATCTTCCAGCGTACCACGCTCTGCCAGTAGGGCTTGGTCGAGTAGTACATCCACCCAATCTGCAAACACGCTTTCATCTTCCACTTCAGAGGCTTTTTTCACCAATGCATGGCTCGGGTTCAGCTCGAAGTTATATTTCACTTCTGGCGCCGCTTGGCCCGCAGCAGCGAATAATTTCGCCATTTGGGTGCTCATTTCATCAGCATCAGTGGTCACAATGGCTGGCGTATCGGTTAAACGGTGAGTCAGTTTCACCTCTTTCACACGGTCGCCCAAGAAGGTTTTCACGCGCTCAACAAATGGCTCTAACTGCTTCTCAGCTTCTTCTTGTTCCGCTTTGTTTTCATCCGCTAACTTGTCTAATGACTCGTCGGCTTTGCTCACAGATTGGAACTGTTTACCATCAAACTCAGAGAGATAGTTCATCATCCATTCGTCAATGCGATCAGATAACAGCAGAACCTCGATGCCTTTCTTACGGAAAAGCTCTAAATGCGGGCTGCTTTTCGCAGCGGCGTAACTATCGGCAGTGATAAAGTAAATCTTATCCTGACCTTCCACCATGCGGCTTACGTAGTCTTCCAGTGAAACATTTTGTACGCTACTGTCGTTATGGGTGGTCGCAAAGCGCAGCAGTTTTGCAATCGCTTCACCGTTCCCCATATCTTCCGCAGGACCTTCTTTCATGACCAAACCAAATTGCTGCCAGAATGTTTGGTATTTCTCTGCGTCGTTTTTCGCCAGTTTTTCCAGCGTTTGCAGAACACGTTTTGTCAGTGCACTGCGCAAGTTACGCGTCAGAGCGCTGTCTTGCAGAATTTCACGGGAAACGTTCAACGGTAAATCGTTGGAATCCAATACCCCACGAACGAAACGCAGGTAATTAGGCATAAATTGCTCAGCATCATCCATAATAAAGACGCGTTGAACATACAGTTTTAAACCGTGGCGCTGGTCGCGGTTCCACATATCAAATGGCGCTTGAGATGGAATATACAGCAGGCTGGTATATTCTTGCTTCCCTTCCACACGGTTATGCGCCCAAGTTAGTGGGTCTGCGTAGTCGTGGGAGATATGCTTGTAGAATTCCACATATTCTTCATCCGAAATTTCAGATTTGCTGCGCGTCCACAGTGCTTTCGCTTGGTTGATTTTTTCCCAAGTAACCGTGCCGTCTTCTTCGTTTTTCTCTTCGATTTCAACAGGCAGCGCAATATGGTCAGAATACTTGCTGATAACAGAACGTAAGCGCCAGTTATCTAAAAATTCTTTTTCGTCATCACGTAAGTGCAGGGTAATTTCGGTTCCGCGATCGGCTTTTTCGATATCTGCGATAGTGTATTCACCTTCGCCAGCCGATTCCCAGAATACCCCTTCGCTCGCTTCAGCACCTGCGGCGCGGCTACGAACGGTGACTTTGTCGGCCACGATAAATGCGGAGTAGAAACCCACACCGAACTGACCGATCATTTGGCTATCTTTGACTTGGTCGCTGCCTAATGATTCTAAGAATGATTTGGTGCCTGATTTAGCGATAGTACCTAAGTTTTCAATCACTTCTTCACGGCTCATACCGATGCCGTTGTCACTGATAGTGAGAGTACCTTTGTCTTTGTCTGCGCTAATACGCACACGTAGTTCACCGTCATTTTCATACAGTTCAGGCTTAGATAATGCACGAAAACGCAGTTTATCCGCCGCATCGGATGCGTTGGAAATTAGCTCACGCAGAAAAATTTCTTTGTTTGAGTAAAGAGAGTGGATCATCAACTGGAGCAGTTGTTTGACTTCTGATTGAAACCCACGAGTTTCTTGTCCTTTCATACTCATTAATCGCCTCTATATCATCAATCTAATAGTTAGTTTTGACTTATCGATGGAAACTAATTTGGGGACAAAAAAATAGAATTCAACCACTAACCACAAATTAGCAGCCAAATTAATATGAACGAAAGAAAATGACCAAAAACTACGATGCTTTTGCTTCGAGGATTTTACTTTGAAGGTTTTACTTAGAAAGTTTGGGGGGGGGTGCTTTTGAATTTATTGTTAAAAGTCTACTCCCTACCATCATCCTCTAAATAGTTCAAAGTTGTAGGTAGGCAGCAAGCAAGCTTATCCCTAGGAGCATACTGAAGTATGTGACTAGGGTGAGGTTGTGCTGCCAACACCCCTACAATTTAAAATATGACGAGGATGCTACAATTTCGAGCGGCCTGACAACGAATGAGAAAGCGTCGTGCTGTCAACCATCTCTAACTCTCCGCCGACAGGCACCCCATGCGCAATCCGGCTCGCCGCCACCCCATACTGCGCACACATCTGCCCAATATAGTTTGCCGTCGCCTCCCCCTCTACTGTCGGGTTGGTCGCCAAAATCACTTCAGAGATGTTTTCCGATGCCAGTCGCTCTTCGAGCCTATCCAGCCCGATATCCATAGGTCCAATACCGTCTAATGGCGACAAATGCCCCATGAGTACGAAATAACGACCCGAGAATTGACCAGTTTGCTCGATAGCGTAGATATCTGCGGGACTTTCCACAACGCAAATCAGCCCATTCTGCTGACGGCGCGGGTTATCGCAGATATTGCAGGTGTCTTGCTCAGTAAATGTGCGGCAGTCGCGGCAATGCCCGATTTCGGACATTGCACGAGTCAGCGACTGAGCCAAACGCATTCCGCCACTACGGTCACGTTGCAGAAGTTGGAAAGCCATTCGCTGCGCTGACTTGGGTCCCACCCCGGGGAGACAGCGCAGCGCTTCCATCAATGATTCAAGAAGCGGACTCGTTTGCATTAGAATGGCATCTTAAAGCCTGGTGGCAGTTGCATACCGCTGGATACGCTAGCCATTTTTTCTTTTTGCGTTTCTTCGATACGACGCGCTGCGTCATTGAATGCCGCAGCAATCAAGTCTTCCAACATATCTTTGTCGTCTTCTAACAGGCTAGGATCAATTTCAACGCGACGGCAGTTATGTGAACCGTTAATGGTCACTTTGACTAAGCCAGCACCAGATTCGCCAGTAGCTTCGAGTTGAGCGATTTCTTCCTGAACTTTCTGCATTTTATCTTGCATTTGCTGGGCCTGTTTCATCAGGTTACCCAATCCACCTTTACCAAACATAGTTTTCTCTCACAACTGAGGCTACAGATTCGCAACTGTAGCGTTAAACGGGGCGAATACTCTCTTCATCCAACTGCGCATCAAACATGGAACGCAATTTTTGAATTGTTTTATCCGCAATAATAGACTGACGGGCTTGCGCCAGTTTCTCTTCATAAATCGCCTGACGCCATTCCAGCGGCGTTTTCACCGCCGTATTATCATCGTGAACGATTTTCAGTTCAACAGGGCGACCATAATGTTCACTCAACGCATCTTGCAACGCTTTTAGGGCGTTAGGTTTATCAAGATGGCGTTGAGCGGAGCGCAAGTGCAATACAATTTGCGACTCGTTCAATTCTTCTTTATATGAATTCAAAGCCAATTGTTCAACTAGCTTCGGAATATTTAATTGCGCGATTTCCCCCGACCAACTATCACGCTCGCGCCCTTCTTCGGTGATTTTGATTGCTAATTCAGGGGTTTTTTCATATTCCAACGCCTCTTTAATCTCAGTTGGCGTTGTCACTGTGTCTTTTGCGTCGAGAACCTCACCATTTTGAGGCTTCCACTGGTAAGGCTTCGGCTTCGCAGGCTTTGTCTTCTGTGACGCTTTTTCCATCACATTTTGCTGATGTTTGCTGGTTACCGCGGCCAGCCGCTCAAGTGCTGAAACCGCCGGCTTAGCCCTTTCGGACGTCACCGGATGAGTCTTTTTTGGACTCGGATCCTCACTTTGTGGCGTTTGTAGTGCCTGTCTGGCTTTCAATAGCTGCAATGTTGGGCTATTTTCTGGTAAGTTCTCTGCGCTCGCCGGTTGCGGGGCTGGGCGCCTTACCGTCGATGGTGCTGGTTCCGGCTGAAAAGCAGGTGCTGGCGCGCTTGAAACCAATTTCGGCGGCAACTCCACTTCTTCAATAATGCTCTTTGGGTGGAAGGCTAACGCTCTTAATAGCGCCATTTCCACGCCCATGCGTCTTTCTGGTGCGAATGTCAGTTCTTTACGCCCCACCAGCAAGGTTTGGTAGAAAAGTTGAAGATCCGCTGGGGAAATCAATCGTGCCACTTGTCTTAGGCGCCCTTCTGTAGAGGAAGGATCCGTTTCTTGCTCCGCTGGCAGCAGTTGGATCATCGCGATGCGATGAAGCTGCGAGAGGATTTCAACCAGTAGGTTTTCCCAGTCAGCGCCACGGGAAGCGGCTTGCTCCACTTGAGCCATCACGCCAAGACCATCTGCACGAACGAGGGCTTCAATAATGGCAAGAGGCTGCTCATCGTCAAGCGTGCCCAACATTTGGCTCACGATATCCGCAGTAACCTTACCTTGCCCCATAGCAATTGCTTGGTCAGTCAAGCTCAATGCATCACGCAAACTACCGTCAGCGGCGCGGGCAATCAACTGACGAGCACGAGTATCGTGCTCAATATTTTCCGCATTCAGGATCAACTCAAGCTGTTCACTGATTTGTGGGACATCCAGCGCTTTCAGGTGAAACTGTAAGCAGCGGGATAAAATCGTGACAGGCAGTTTTTGCGGATCGGTCGTGGCAAGTAAAAATTTGACGTGTTCCGGTGGCTCTTCGAGTGTTTTAAGCAGAGCATTAAAACTGTGGCGCGACAACATGTGAACTTCGTCTATTAGGTAAACTTTAAAGCGGCCACGCGCTGGCGCATACTGGACGTTATCCAGTAACTCCCGCGTATCTTCGACTTTAGTACGTGATGCCGCATCAATCTCAATCAGGTCAACAAATCGCCCCTGTTCAATTTCCAAACAGTTGGCGCATTTTCCGCAAGGTGTTGCCGTGATCCCCGTTTCGCAGTTTAACCCTTTGGCAAACAAGCGGGCGATCGTGGTTTTCCCGACACCGCGGGTACCCGAGAAAAGATAAGCGTGATGAAGCCGTTGGTGCTCAAGCCCATTAGCAAGTGCAGTCAACACGTGCTGCTGACCAACAACGTCTGAAAATTTTTGGGGGCGCCACTTACGGGCAAGTACCTGATAGCTCATGGATTCCACTGTTATTCAACATGGGACATTGATAAATATAATAATAGTACCATGCTACCACAGCCTCAACCCATTGGGCGAGACTGCAGTAAAAATAGTAAGAAGAGTGCGGAGCAGATTAGTGGCCTGGGAACTCAACAAGACTATAGGAAGTAACGCCTTCTTTTGCTAAACGCCCTACACCACCTAAATCTGGCAGTCCGATAACGAAAGCAGCATCCACCACTTTTGCGCCTAGCTGTTTGATCATTTTAACGGTCGCTTCGACAGTACCGCCAGTTGCTAGCAGGTCATCCACCACCAGCACGTTGTCTTGTGCGGTAATGCTGTCTTTGTGGATTTCCAGTGTGTCGGTGCCGTATTCCAGATCATACGTCATACTTAAAACTTCACGCGGTAATTTGCCTTTTTTACGCACAGGCACAAAACCTACGCCTAAGCGTAATGCAACAGGAGCACCGAACAGGAAACCACGGGCTTCAGTACCAACAATTTTGGTCACACCTTTGTTTTGATAATGCTCAACCAGCATATCAATTGTCGCTTGATAAGCCGCCGGGTCATTTAACAGTGTGGTAATATCGCGAAACAGCACACCCTCTTTTGGATAGTTAGGGATAGTCGCGATACTTTCTTTAATCAATTGCAGTTGTTGCTCTTTAGCGGTCATAATAAAAACCAATATAGTAAATACGAAAGGGTAGAATCTATGCAAACTACCATCAAAATGCAATAAGAAGCCGTCTATTTGCTGTAAGTTTTATTGTTGGATATCAATATTCCGCCACTTTTCACATTTATTGAGAATAAAAAATGAAAACACAGGCTCTGTTAGAGGCATTGAAAAAGCAGATTGATGAATTAGCGGAGCGTGTCGCTCCCATCAAAGACCATGAGTTTTCACACTCCCGATTTGATATGCAGCTATTTAGCCATAAATCTACCAAATTGGGGGATTGCCAGAAAGAGCTCAATACCTTGTATCAGCAATTGTGTAATAGCGTTGCCCTTAACCATGCCCAGCAAGTGAATTTTTTAACCGAAAAAATAGTGCATCAAATGCAAGCTATCTCCCGAGAACTGTCTACACAAGGGCTACGGGAAAAAGAAGATTCTTTTCGGTCGAAAAAGGAACAGGTTGATTTATATGAACGTTTATCACAACATCAAGATTATGAACGCCGTTTACAAGCAATGGTGAGCGAAAAAGAGCTCTATTTAAGTGGCTTAACTGACTCACATTTACAGCACCAGTGCCAAAAAGAACTCGCCGCGTTGGCTGGTCGTTTATATCGCTGTAGACAAGCATTAATGCGTATTGAAAAAGCCATTGAACACCAAGAAAACCAATTTTTTGATTAAAGGATCGCGAATGGAAACACTGGACACTGCACCACTCGAAACCCAGCTCGCGGTAGATTTAATTTACTTGTTAGAATCAGCTGAAGTTGATACCAATACCGTACTAAAAGCATTAGAGATGGTTAAGCAGGATTACCTCAACAAACAGGCCGCCGAAGCAGCCTGTCAGAATGGTGATTAACGCAGGTTATTTTTCATCGCTATTTTTATCATCATCTTTGTCTTTGATAATTTTTGTCACTTCCTGCACTTCATCACCCTGATTGTTATGTAAATACACTTCCAATTGATTGAAGGCGATATTGATATCGTTTTCACGACATAACCGGTCAATTTCACGGTTCACTTCATCACTGGTGATAGTACGCTCACCGATTTGGCGCACATAAAAACGTAATTCGTGATCCAATGTGCTGGCACCAAAACTTAAGAAGTATGCCGCTGGCGCAGGATCCGTCATCACTTTACTGTTAGAGGTGGCTGCTTGCAGTAATACGCGCTTCACTTTTTCCAAATCTGAACCATACGCGACACCTAAAGAGATCGTAATTCGCGTGACCGTGTCTGAGAGCGACCAGTTGATTAAGCGCTCAGTAACGAATGCTTTGTTCGGGATGATCACCTCTTTGCGATCGAAATCCACAATCGTAGTGGCACGAATACGGATCTTACTGATTGTTCCCGAGTAAGTCCCGATGGTGACGGTATCCCCAATGCGAATCGGTCTTTCGAACAGTAAAATAATCCCCGAAACGAAGTTCGCAAAAATTTCCTGTAAACCAAAACCGAGACCAACGGTTAAGGCAGCAGCTAACCATTGCAACTGATTCCACGTGACCCCTATCATCCCAAGGGATGCAATCGCCCCGATACTGACAATCACATAGGTCAACATGGTGGTGATGGCATAGGTGGAACCTTGGCGCAGTTTGAGCCGCGATAATACTAACACTTCCAGTAACCCTGGTAGGTTGCGTGTCATGATCCACGCCACCACCACAATCACCACCGCTAAAATCAAGTTCGCTAAGGTCACATGCTGCATGATATTCGCCCCTTCCGCTGATGTGGCGGTATAGCTCCAGAGTTGGACACTATCGAGGAAGGAGAAAATCGTAATAAAATCAGACCAAATGGCGTAAAACGCAAACGCAAAAATAATAAACAGCACCATTGTGGTTAAGCGCAGCGACTGCTGGCTAATCAACTCAATGGTCATTGGCGGCTCTTTGATAGGCTCGTTTTCAGTATCTTCTTGCTGTTTTGACTGAGCTCGGCGCTCAAGCGCACGCTTATACGCCAGTTTTCTTGCGCCTAAACTTAACCCACGTAAACAGACATTATACGTGATGTACCAAAGCACCAGTAGGTACAAGCTATCTAACCAACGGTTGGCTAAACGGAGTGTGGTGTAATAGTAACCCGCAATCATCAAGCCGATTAAAATCAGCGGAGAAAATGTCAGTAACGTAATCAAAATCGAGCGAGTTAAGTGGCTCCCCGTTTCCTTCCACACCTGTTTACAGAACGGGATAGTAAAAATACACAATAATAATAAACAGATAGAAACCACTAGCTGCCCAATCACATCCTCAGACACCTTCAGCGGGTTAATCATTCCATAAGTGGAAAAGAAGATAAGCGGGATCAGCGGTACTGATAAACGCACCATTCGACGGCGCATACGCTGGGCATTTTCATGTTCAATATTAAAATGTTTCTCTGCAATACCTTGAGGTTTTAACACCCTGAACGTTAATTCAAATAGCGCCCAGAAAATAGCGAGTTGCAAGAAATAAGACCAAATAAACTCCCCTTGCAGGTTACCGGTTTTTAAGAACCAGTAACCAATGGCGATAACCACTAATGAGATTGGGATGGTTTGCAGCAACGTGAGAAACAGCGCCAACGGTGTATTCAATACACTGTCGTTACGCAGACTGGATAAACGCAGGTCAATATCATGCAGACGCTGGGTGATTTTTCGATTCAACCAGATAAAGATCAGTGCCGCCAATAATAAAGGGATCGTCACCCACAGCGAGCTCAGCAAGCCTTTTTTCAGGCTAGAGAATGAAAAATCAAAATCGAGGTGAGTTAATTGATTTGTGGCCGCTTCTGGAAACGCTTTTAACCACTCGATATCCATCGGTTTATTACTGTTTACCCAGAAAATTTGCTGAGCCAAAGTATGCTCAAGCGAGCTGACTACGCTCAATAATTGGTTTTGATCCAGTTGCAAATTAATGGCTTGGGAAATTTGCCCACCTAGCTGTAAATTCAATTCATCCAATAATTCACGGCGAACATCCAAGATTTTTACCAGTGCCGCTTTATCTTCTGGGGTAAACAAGCGAGCATTTTCTTGCTCTCCAACCTTAACCGCTTGCTCATGTTCCAGAGTATTAATGTAGTCCGTAGGTTGGTATAACGCATCACGCTGCTGGTTAATATCAAATTGCTCCAAACGCAGGTCGGCGATGGTGACAGGTAAATTCTTGGTTAAAATATCCGCGGGTAAATCAATTTGTTGCTGAAAAAGAATTCGCGATAGCAGCAAACTTCCGCGTAATACGTTGATTTGCTCTTTTAAGTTTCGTTCTGACTGTGTGGCACGTTCTAACCAAGTTTTTACTCGGATGCCATTTTGCACCATTTTGTTGCCGTCTTGAGTCACTTCAATCAAGCGGTTGCTCAGTTTGTTATTGATCTCCACCTCTTTTTGAATAATCGGATTTTGCTGTACGGTATCATCCGTAGAGGTGTTTTGTGCTTCACGGACTGTCGATTGGGAATCACTGAGACGCTCTTTGCTAATCGCGTCTTGGATCACCTGAATTCGCGCATCGAGTTGCTCAATGTACGCCGCCGTGTAATCACGCTGTTTCTGTAAAACATCTTGAAGTTGCGTATTGGCTTGAAGAACGCGCTTTTGAAATTCGTTTTGCTGCTGTAGGAGGTATTGCTCCAGTTGCAGCATATTCACTTGTGTGGAGCGCAACTTGTTGGAGTCAGTCAATGTGCTGTTAAGCTCATTGCGGATCTCTTGCAGCCTTCTGGCATTGTCCAGCATGATAGCTTGGGCGCGCTCAGGTTGAGTTTGCAAACCGATCAGTTGGCTGTTGTATGTGGCGAGATCATTTTGCTCCGCTTGCAGGTTATCCAAATGGGTTGCCAACATGGACTCTAATTGTTGCAGGCTGCTATTTTCAATTTGATGCTGAAAGTTAATATCAGGATTTTCATTCTGATTTTTTATTTGCAATAAACCTTGAACCGCTTTTTTTGACTCTTCACCGGAGTGACTTAATTTTTTTTGCAGTTCGTCTGAACGCTGATCGAGTTTTTCCAGCTCATCATAATAATTTAATGACTTTTCCAAATCGGCAATAGCGAATTTATCTTCTTGCCCCGCATTATTTTTTTTATTTAGCGAATTGAGCTCTGTTTTTATCTCGTTTTTGCTGGGAAGGTTATTAATTGTTGCAGCGGAAATTTGAAAAGAGAAAAAGGTGATGGCAAATGCCAAAAATATTCTGATTGAATATAACCACACTTTTCTATATTGCATCAGTGAGCCCATGATATCTCGTTGTCATCCTACTATTATTTAGCACTTAAATTGTTTAGCGCTAATACCAATTAGTTCTAACTTGCTATTTGAGCTGCAATTTTGGCAAACCGCAGCTCAATTCTCAAAAAGCTTTTTTAATCAATAGCGATAAAATTAAAAGGTGAGAACTTTTTCGGCGTCTAATGTCCACGCAGCCAAATCAACCAATGTACCGATTTCGACGCCATCAATTAATGGCAGCTCACTGATACCACGAGCATCAGTACAGGTCTTGCATAATTTAACAGGTACGTTTTGCGCGGTTAAAATCTCTAACATTTGCTGAAGGTTATACCCTTCTTTCGGTTTTTGTGCGGTGATCCCTGCAGTGACGGCATCGGACATTAGGAAAATTTTCAGGTCGGTTTGAGGGTGTTGCTCTTTTATCGTGATAGCTAAGCGCAGAGAGTTAAACAACATTTCACTTCCGTAAGGTGCGCCATTCGCAATGATCAAAATGGATGACATGGTTTTCTCCGATTATTCGTTTGGCGTCGGTTTGACTCGCAGCGAAACGCTATTTTTGAGCGTTTCTAATAGAGTATCAACTAACGTCGTTGTATGTGCGTCTATCATAAAACGCTCTGGCTGTAATAACCAGTTTTCAAGTAAGCCCGACATCAGTGCGCGGATCATAACCGCACTACACGCTAAATCTAAATCGGCAGGAAGTTGCCCTGCATCCACACAGTCACGTAAATTCTTAATAATCCGCTGTTCGCTTGCCAGATAATTTTCACGTTTAAAATCAACAACAGAAGCCATTTCTCCGACGAGCTCACATTTTAAAAAAAAGATTTCCATTAACGCGCGGTTTTTAGGAGTACTAATAAAATCGGTAAGAATATATATTAGCAATTCTCTTAGTATTAAAAGTGGATCATTGGTATATTTCGAACGATAATAATCCTCAGCTTGAGTAATTTGATTATCGCTAAATTCGCAGGCTTGATGGAACAGATCCACCTTATTTTTAAAATGCCAATATATAGCTCCACGGGTAACGCCCGCAGCTTTGGCTATATCGGCTAATGATGTGGCTGTTACTCCTCGTTCAGAAAATGTTTTGATGGCTGCATCTAATATTTCCTGACGGGTTTCTTCAGCCTGTTGTTTAGTTTTTCGTGCCATTGACGCTCGTTTTTATCGAAAGCTGATTTACATACATTAGTGTATGTTTGTACTATAGCATAGTGATAAATCATATAATTTGCTTTTTTTCTTAATTTTGTTTTGAACTCATATCGATTAATTGAGGTTAACTTATGCGAAAAAACAGAGGGGTGTTACCTCTGGCTCTGTTGGTCCTTTCAGGCGGCTTAGCGTTATCTGGTTGTAACGAAGAACAGAAAGGTGGCGGTGAACGCCCGGCGCCTGATGTAGGAATTGTTACGCTGAAAGCTGAACCTCTGACCATTAAGACCGAACTCCCAGGCCGTACATCTGCATTTCGTATTGCAGAGGTTCGCCCACAAGTAAGTGGCATCATCCTAAAACGTAACTACAAGGAAGGTAGTGATGTTGAGGCTGGCGTATCGTTATATCAAATCGATCCGGCACCTTTCCAAGCGACCTACAATAGTGCTAAAGCAGAATTAGCCAAAGCGCAAGCAAATGCTAATCTCGCCGCATTAACTGTTAAACGTTATAAGCCACTGCTTGGCACGAATTACATTAGCCGACAAGAATACGATCAAGCGAACTCAACGTATGCTCAATCACTGGCAGCAGTAAAAGCGGCTGAAGCGGCAGTTGAAACAGCACGTATTAATTTGAATTACACCAAAGTCACTGCCCCTATCAGTGGACGTACTGGTAAATCCAACGTGACTGAAGGTGCTTTAGTTTCTGCTGGTCAAGCAACTGAACTGATGCGCGTTCAACAGTTAGATCCTATCTACGTGGATGTCACTCAGTCGAGCGAAGATTTCTTACGTTTAAAAGCTGAAATCGAAAATGGAGCTCTGCAAAAAGAACCGGGTAAAGCGCCTGTTAGCTTAGTCATTAATGGCGGGCAAGAATACGCGCAGAAAGGGCAATTAGAGTTTTCTGACGTTACTGTCGATGAAACCACAGGTTCCATCACGATGCGTGCAGTATTCCCTAACCCGAACAAAGAGCTGATGCCGGGTATGTTTGTTCGCGCTATTTTAGAAGATGGTGTGAAAGAAAACGCGATTTTAGTCCCACAACAAGGTATTGCACGTACTCCGCAAGG
The DNA here is from genome assembly GCF_012272845.1 of Providencia sp. JUb39. Classification (NCBI taxonomy): domain Bacteria; kingdom Pseudomonadati; phylum Pseudomonadota; class Gammaproteobacteria; order Enterobacterales; family Morganellaceae; genus Providencia; species Providencia sp. JUb39. The sequence continues at coordinate 3,173,672 of NZ_JAAWXD020000001.1, forward strand.
TGATGCGCAAGTGATGGTTGTTGGCGCTGAAAACAAAGTTGAAGTACGCAAAGTACAAGTCGCACAAGCGATTGGCAACAACTGGTTAGTAACTGAAGGCATGAAAGATGGCGACCGTGTCATTGTGATTGGCTTACAGAAAATCAAACCAGGTATGGTTGTTGTGCCGAAGCAAGCAAACTTAGAAACCCAATCCATTGTAGACACTCAGGCAAAACCTGAAACCGCGTCTAAATAAGGGAGCGATTGATTAATGCCTAAGTTTTTTATAGATAGACCAATTTTTGCGTGGGTAATTGCGATTATCACCATGCTTGCGGGTCTGCTGGCAATTATCAAGTTACCTGTCGCTCAGTATCCGACGATTGCACCGCCGGCTGTTTCCATTTCAGCTAACTACCCAGGGGCGGATGCGTCAACGGTACAAAATACGGTGACCCAAGTTATCGAACAGAATATGAACGGTATCGATAACTTGGTGTATATGTCATCAACCAGTGATTCATCAGGTTCAGCAAGTATTACGCTGACTTTTGAAGCGGGTACTGATGGCGATATCGCCCAAGTACAGGTACAGAATAAGCTGCAATTGGCTATGCCTCTTTTACCTCAAGAAGTTCAGCAACAAGGTATTAGTGTGGATAAGTCAACCAGCTCATTCTTAATGGTTGCAGGCTTTATTTCTAAAGACGGTTCAATGGGTCAATACGACATTGCCGACTACGTAGGTTCGAATATTAAAGACCCACTTAGTCGTGTTAATGGTGTTGGTGAAACCCAGCTGTTTGGTACCCAATATGCAATGCGTATTTGGTTAAAACCAGAGCAACTTGTTAAGTACAACATGGCAACTTCGGATGTCATTAATGCGATTCGTGTACAGAACAACCAAGTTGCAGCCGGTCAATTAGGGGGAACTCCTCCTGTTGGCGGTCAGCGTTTGAACGTATCAATTATTGCTCAAACTCGCTTAAGCAATGTTGAAGAGTTTTCTAACATCTTATTACGCGTGAACCAAGATGGTTCTCAAGTTCGTTTGAAAGATGTCGCTACTGTTCAATTAGGTGCGGAAAACTACAGTACAATTGCTCGTTTTAACGGCATGCCAGCTGCGGGTATTGGTATTAAACTCGCAACGGGCGCAAACGCACTGGATACGGCAAATAACGTCCGTGCAGCATTAGCTGATATGGAACCGTTCTTCCCTGAAGGACTAGAAGTTGTTTACCCGTACGATACAACGCCATTCGTTAAAATTTCAATTAACGAAGTAGTTAAAACGTTGGTCGAAGCAATTATGTTGGTTGTTGTGGTTATGTATCTGTTCTTGCAGAACATCCGTGCAACATTGATCCCAACAATCGCAGTACCAGTGGTGCTGTTAGGTACCTTTGCTATCTTGTCAGCCTTTGGCTACTCGATAAACACCTTAACCATGTTCGCGATGGTACTTGCCATCGGTCTTCTCGTGGATGACGCCATCGTTGTGGTTGAAAACGTTGAGCGTGTAATGCAAGAAGAAGGTCTGCCACCAAAAGAGGCGACCAAAAAATCCATGGGGCAAATTCAAGGTGCTCTGGTTGGTATTGCAATGGTGCTGTCTGCGGTATTTATCCCAATGGCCTTCTTCGGCGGGTCTACAGGGGCAATTTACCGTCAGTTCTCTATCACCATCGTTTCATCGATGCTGCTATCTGTATTAGTAGCGATGATTCTGACCCCAGCACTGTGTGCAACTATGTTGAAGCCAATTGAAAAAGGCAGCCATGGTTCCACAAAAGGGTTCTTTGGATGGTTTAACCGCGTATTTGAAAAGCAAGCTCACCATTACACAGACAGCGTAAGCCGTATGTTGAATGGTACAGGTCGTTACCTTGTGATCTACGTTTTACTGGTCGTAGGCATGGCATTTATGTTCGTTCGTCTGCCATCGTCATTCTTACCAGCAGAAGACCAAGGGGTGTTCTTATCCATGGTGCAGTTACCACCAGGATCAACTCAAGAGCAAACCGAGGTCATCTTGGATGAAGTGAGTAATTACTTCAGAGTAGATGAAGGTAAAAACGTTGAGTCTGTATTTACCGTTGGCGGCTTTAGCTTTGCAGGTGCAGGGCAAAACATGGGTCTCGCGTTCGTCGTTCTGAAAAACTGGGATGAGCGTAAAGGTGACGAAAACCATGTGGATGCGATTGTTGCGCGTGCAAACGCAGCACTATCCAAAAAACAAGGCGCCTTCATTTATGCCTTTAACTTACCAGCAATCGTCGAATTAGGAACATCAAACGGTTTTGACTTTGAGTTGGTAGATAAAGCAGGTTTAGGTCATGAAAAACTGATGGAAGCACGTAATCAGTTACTCGGACTAGCCGCTCAGCACCCTGAAATTTTGCAAGGTGTACGCCCAAATGGTCAAGATGATACCTCACAGTATCGAATCTACATTGACCAGCAAAAAGCACAAGCGCAAGGCGTTGCCATCAGCGATATCAACGCAACTCTCAGCTCCGTATTTGGTGGATCGTACGTCAATGACTTTATCGACCGTGGTCGTGTGAAGAAAGTTTACGTACAAGGTGACGCGGAAAGCCGTATGTTGCCGTCAGATATCAGCAACCTGTATGTTCGTAATAACCAAGGAAAAATGGTGCCATTCTCGGCATTCTTAGATACATCTAAAGATCCTTGGAAATACGGTTCACCACGTTTAGAACGTTATAACGGTGTTCCAGCGATGAACATTCAAGGCCAAGCAACAGAAGGTCAAAGTACCGGTGCTGCAATGCTGATGATGGAAAAACTGACCACCGAAAACCTACCTGCGGGTATCGGTTATGAGTGGACAGGTATGTCGTACCAAGAGCGTTTGTCTGGTAACCAGGCACCTGCCCTGTATGCGATTTCCCTGATTGTTGTATTCCTGTGTCTGGCTGCACTATATGAAAGCTGGTCTGTACCATTCTCGGTTATGTTAGTAGTTCCACTTGGGGTTATCGGTGCGTTACTCTTCACCTCAGTCCGAGGCTTAGATAACGACGTTTACTTCAAAGTAGGCCTGTTAACCACCATTGGGTTATCGGCGAAGAACGCAATCTTGATTGTTGAATTCGCCAAAGACTTGATGGAGAAAGAAGGTAAAGGATTGATTGAAGCAACATTAGATGCAGTTAAAATGCGTCTAAGACCAATCCTGATGACATCACTGGCATTTATGCTGGGTGTTATCCCTCTGGTATTCAGTAATGGTGCAGGTTCTGCGGCACAGAACTCCGTCGGTACAGGCGTACTGGGTGGTATGTTCGCAGCAACATCATTGGCTATCTTCTTCGTTCCGGTGTTCTTTGTGGTGATCCGTCGCCGCTTTGCAAAGACGCCAGAACACGTTGATAACAATCAGCCGCCAGCAGCTCATTAATCGCTAGTGCGTTAAAAAAGCCCCCTTAATTGGGGGCTTTTCATTTATATGACTGCCATCAATAGCATTTAGTGTGTTTTATATTGAATCATATCTATAGAAGAAATCTCTGGGCCTAGCGTATTCATCTGTACATTGTCATATTGTAAATAACTAAAATCTTTGTTTAATGTTATTTGGCTACAACTTTCAGCTAAAAAAGCCAGCTCTTCATTACATCGTGGCTTCTCTTCAAAATAGCTTGATAAGTACATGGCACCATGATGATCGGTAACCGCCTCCGCAAGTTCACTGATATTTAAAACCCCATCATTAAAGTGAACCATTAAATGTCGGCTAGTCGATGAATTATCACCATAAATATTATGCAAAATTAGTGAAGTTTGATTAATGGAGTCCGTAAAAATCAAATCATTATTCAGTCGATTAACAAAAATTGCATTGTTCTTCGCATTGATTGGTATAGCAAGATAATCCATTTGCTTATCTTGTGATTGATTATCAATAACAATAGTCTGATGGTTTTGCCAATCTTCTATTTTCAAGTGATAAATATCTTTACCTTCCCCACCACTCAATATTAATGTCTTAACTGTATTTAACTGTGTTGGTGCAAGAATATCATCATTATTTGTTCCTTTAATAATAAAGGATGAACCTAATGGTTCACTTTTTGATAATGGATGAAAAATAGTTTGACCTTCTCGAGAAGATAACATTAACCCTCCATTTATTTTCTGAACATGTTCAAGAGAGACATCTGGATATAATTCAATATATTCTGGTAAATGTTCCGAAGGCTTTAAAGATTTATCATCATCAAACATAGTCGCTAGCAGCACACTAGAGATTGCCTTTTGTTGATATAATTTTTTGGCTTGTGTATCAAAAATAATTCCACTGTCATTATGTAAGTCAAAACCCAAAAACTGTAATGTATTTTCAGATGGTAAAGACTCACTAACAATCACTTTACCTTTGAAATACCACGCTGATAAAGCTTGTTCTCCATCTTTTCCTTTTAAACCAAACAGCGTGATTGGATGAGGTTCATTAATAAAACCGCTTAAATTTCCCCAATTAAAGGATTCATTTTCAAACCAGTTTTTATTTATTGCAACAATATCTGCACTTCCATTAACATTAAGTTGTTTCACCACTCCGCTTTTTTGGATAACTAATAAATTACCATGCCAATCAAAAACAGTTTCTATTTCATCAAAGCTTAATCGCTTAGCGGTTGGATTCTTAAGATCAATATCCTTTTGCCCTAGCCCTTCTTGACGAAAAATTGTATCTGACTCTTTGCTATAAAAGAAAAAGACCTCACCTCCATTATCATCAAATAGACTACCTACCAATGTAAGATCGGTTGGCGGTTTCCAGTTCCAAGTATCCGTGAGCGGATCAAATTTTTCAAAACATGCACCCACTATTTTTAATAATGTAGGCTCTGTATTTACGCTTCTGAATTGACTTTCAACTTCAGCCAATCTCCATTTGTTTGTAAAACCAGCATAAGCAGGGTCTAATACATCATCGAAAGGCTCGCCATTTGCAAGCCTACGATTCATATAAGCTAATTCGTCAGGGTTAGTAGAAAACCAGTGCATTGTTTGAGATATGTTAGCAATTTCCTTTTGATCATAATCATCTGGTCTGGCTAAATTAGGTTTTATTAATACGCCGTCACGAGTACGTAGCCAATAAACAGACTGGAAACCTAAATAGTTTATATTTTTTATCATCACAATTGGAGCGAGGTTTGGCGCAGGGGCTGTTATTAACGATGTTATTTGTGATGTGTTTTTATCATCCTTACTCACTTTAATATAGTTATCATTGACTAAATAATCATGATTTAAAAAATATTTCTTCTGTTGCGGTGACATCATTGGATTTATTTTGTTTAGTTTTTCCATTAAAATAAAATCATTAGAAATACCTACTAATTCCAATTGATTACCCATTAAATGATAAACTACATTCACTTCACTACGTCTACTTCTATTTTTTAGCTCAACAATAATCACATTGTTTTTTATTGATATATTTTCAATATTTGAGTTATCACCTAAAATATCAGAAAAATCAAACCTATCATATAACTCACTATTATTTATATTAGTTAACCATATAACACCTTCATTTTCAGAATAAAAATATGCAATATTTTCAATAGTAGCAATTAAAGTTGCAGATTGATTTTCTTTATTTAATGAATTGGTATATAGCATTCGCTGGTTAGCTACATCATAAAATGCCCTACCAACATTTCTCCCATGATGTTGATAATTATCGATAATAACATATTGTTTATTTAATTGATTTTTATTCGCTAAGCCATCAAGGTAAGATTTGATAGTACTTTTTTCCGAATTCCACAGATTGCCATTCAGACGAACGATATCTATAGTTTTATTATTAAAATCAACTTCTCTGATCTCATGCTGGCTATTTAGAATCTGAAATTTATTGGACTTGGCCGTACCATCAATATAAATAACTGTATTGCCAATTTTAATATCATTGTCATTAATTTTAATTGGCAGATCTTTATTACCATCAATATAGCTAGTATCAATAATCCACGTAGATTGACTAGTAGCAAGAGGAGATTGCTTCAGTCTTAAAGAAGCACCCTGATTTATTGTAATTTGATATTCCCCTCCCGCCCCTGTAATTGCATGCTCTATATAGCCATGCCAAGCGTCCGGAAGCATAGGAACGATTAAATGTTTATTTTTAGAATCCAAAATGATTGAAATAGGTGTAAAAATATACTCAAATTTTAATTCCGATATAGCATATTCTAGCCCACAATAAAAATAGTCAAAATAAAATTGATAATCCTCTTCTATTTTTCTAAGAACTGAGAAACCATAGTCGTTACGGCTTGTAACACAAAAAAAAGACGAGTGGTCATAATTTAAATAACATTTTGGTATTACAGGAAGTACTATAACATTCGATTGGAAGGAATCAAATTTCACTTCACTTTGCGAAACACCAACTGCTTCTCTAATATTGATCGCTTCATCTTTATTGATATCAGCTCGTGGACGTGATTGAAAATCATGTAAAACACTACGTCCAAAAATCCATTTTCTTTTTTCACCACGATAAATATAGTGACTACCCAGCGTAAAGCTTCCATCAAGAAAGTTAATTTCTTTAATAACAACGCCTTTTGTTGGAATTAATAATTTTTTTTTCTCAGCATAGCTGATAGCTGCATTCTTATAGTCTTCTTTATATTGAGCAAAAATAACCCCAACTTCTAGCGTTTCTTGTGCATGACGCTCATTAATTTTGACTAATTCAGTGATACCAATTCCAAGACCCGTTAAAGGTACCGCTAATGGCATAGCGACACCAGCAACAGTTTCAGCTCCTAATAGCGAAGCCCCATATCCCACAACGCTTGTCGTCAGCGCTGCAGAATCAAATGCCAACTGAGTCCCAATGATAGCTTTCTGCGGTTCATTTTCTGCATTTGTGAGTTCATAAATATCAAACCCGACCATTGCCCCTTGAAAAACCGCGCCAACTCCTTCATTTGCTGTTCGTAAAATTGATGATGAAAAGCTATTCATTTCTGTTTTTACAACCTCTCCCCCCTTTTTCCAAAGCGTCCCCGCTAAATGAACAACCCGTGATACATCATTTAACGCCCCATGAGCCATCATTGTATAACTAACATACGCATGGATTTTCAAGGCACTTTCTAAGTTAGAAGGATTACCCGAAGCAACCGACTGACGATTACGATTCGCTGACCATTCAATCAATGCCTTAATACCAATGGCTGAATTAAGCCCATCCACATGTTCTGTACCAGAAAGACATTCTTCATGTTGTAGCTCTAAATCTTTAAATGTATAATGCTCACCAAAATAACGCATTGATTCATAAGAATATTGTTTAAATTCAAAAAACGTTTTGTCATCGGTTTCAATCCAACGGGAAGATTCTTCATTACCGTTATGAACAAACTGAATCTGATATCGCCCATCCTCTAATTTATCTGTGCTCGCAAAAATAGGTAGCCAGTGTTCATCTAATTGATGCTCTTGCGTGATTTTATCGAGTGATGATTCTAAGCGGCCTCCCCATTGTTCCGCTTTTAAAATACTCAAAGACGATTTTATTTGCCTATCTTTTGCCAATAACCTTTGATTTTCGATAAAGTTTATTGTTTCTTGGCGCCTCGGAATAACCTCAGATAACTCAGAGGAAGAAACTAAATCTTCGACTCTTAACCCTGAGCCAACATCCACGTTTGCCATTTGCTCTACGTCAATCGAAACGAGATCAAAAACGGGTACAGACTCTTCTATTAACACATCGTATTGATATGCCATTTTTTCTTTGATCAAAAAATTATTTAATGAATTAAAGAATTTTTTAGGATTATCAAAAATGTAAAGCCCAAAATTTGGATCATAAAAATAGTAATGAGCTTTACCATTATAATTTTTTTTTCCTATTAGCATTGAATGGCTTTGGGTATTTAAGGCATACATCTGAGTCCCATTAGACTCAATGAGTAGCTTTTTTATCTCCTTTAAATTAAGTAGACCAATTGAAGAAGAAGCTCCTACAGCTTGCGTATTAAAATGTAAATTTTGCAATGATGACCTCAATAAAATTGAGTTTCTCTCTTCTGGTGATGCCGCTGCAATAAATAGCTTATTAAAAAGCTCATCAGAACCATAAGTACCATCATGTAGCGCTAATGCAACAGACATAGATCTAACGAGAGGATAGCAGCGCCCTCCTTCATCATCACCCATTAATGGTAAATAGAAATCTTGAGGAGCAAGGCGCTGATAAATGCTTCCACCATCCTGAAATAGAGTGTTTGTTTTTAATGTGAAATTTAAAACATTTTCTATGTATTCAGACTCGTCCTTTATTTTAATATATTGAGACAGAGCACCTCGCTCATTAGCACTCAATCCGCCCTTAATATAAAGCTCTCGCATTTCTGATGAAGACATTTTATCATCGAAACCACGGATAGTGACCTCACTATAATTTTTAGCACCTTGATTAAAATCAACGTGGCTATTCCATATATCAGTTTCTAATATAGTCCTATATCTTTCTTTATTTTTGGTAGATTCAGATTGAATACCTGATTTTATACTCGCTTGGTTTACGTTAATCACAGCATCTTCACCATGATTGTTTTTTATTTGCAACCATAACCAACTACGTTCTACAGATAAGCTTTTAGATAGAATAGAGTTATGCTTTTGCTTGTAATATTCCTTCAACTCCTGATTCAATTCAATGATTTTATTTAATTCATCTATTCTAACTTTATCTTCATGAGTGATTTCTTTTTGATTTAACTCGGTTCTTTTATTTTGTAAGCTACGAAGTTCCTTTTTTGCATCCTCTATTTTTACATCTATTTTTTCTCTCTCAATATTGAGATGTTTTTTTATTTCATTTCGAAGATTTACCCAAGGAAGAATCGCGGGATGTTGTGATGAAAAATCACCGCCCTCATAACCACCATCTTCAATATGCCCCGTATCAATATTAAAATCTCGAGCAAGATTTATTAATTCTTGGTGAATTTCACTACGGTATCGATTAAATTTCTCTAAGCTTAATCGAGAAAATCCTTCATCTGGATATAACTGACTTATTGTTTCACCATGTATTCGTCGTTGTGGTATGGGAATGCCATTAATAACCTCATATTGCTGACGCTGTAAAATTAACTCCCATTGGCCTTCATGAAACCGCATATAAACCATTGCCAAACCTTCATCTGCCCCGGCAACTTGGTAATCAATAAAATCAAATGCCATGACCACATTGTCATATAATATCGAGCTATTAACTCTTCCATCATGGTACACTCGATACGTAGTATCATTATGTTTTGTAACGATAACTGAGCATCCCGTTAAAGAGCCAGTAAAGAGAAAGCTCTCTTCCTCTGCCTGTATAGGAATATCAACATAAGCTGGTTTTGTACTTGATTGATTAGCGCCGTTATACCCTAAAAAGTAAGCATTAACTATTAGCTCTGGGCTAAGATTTGAAGCACTGGAGATGGGTTCAATGGTGTAAGTATTTGGCGATTTCTGAGTAAATTTCACAAAACCTTGTGAGGGGAGTTTCCCTGCTCTTGTCATGCTATCAGCACTAATTGTATTGGTATTAGAGAACGATATCGCATTCTCCTTAAATAGCTTAATATCTTGACTTGCAGAAGTTTCTGGTGCTGGTCTATTCCACCAAAATAGTGATCGTAACACCAAATCACGTAATGCCTGAGATATGATTCTAGGATTAATGTTATTTTTTTTAGAATAAAAAGCAGATGAACAATAAAAATCAATTTTCATTTCTATAACTCCATTTATTTAATAAAAAAACCAACAATTAAAACATCATTCTAATTTTAATTATTGCACACTAATCTTGAATTAATAACAAAATCCACCCGTGAAATTAAATTTAAGATTAAATACAAAACCACACCAATTCATTTTTATTAAAAATAGAGGTATTAAATAGCATTGGTGTTTTTAATAGTTCTCTCTTATTTTTTGATAACGTCAGAATAGAAAATTAGCGTTATAGTCATCTGCGTTAAGGACATTTAATAGCAAGGAACTTATAACAGATGATTCACACAATAATGCTAACGAAACCCTTTCTGCTCAGTTGGAATATTCTTTCAACAATAGTCATTGAGCATCATTTTTTCTTGAGTAATGAGAATCATGGTCAGCGGAGTTTGACCATTCAAATCGCCAAGATGATGTGGGCGAAAATCCCCAAAATGGAGAACTGCTTTCCAAAACAACGAGTCATAAAGCTAGTTAATTCAAGTTCATCTAGCCAATCCTCATTATCCTCATCTTTTCAATTAGCAAAACCTGTCTTGTTTGCTAATCGCTTCAATCATCAAAACACCCCTTTTATCACTTCTTCGAAACAACACAACTTCAATCCATCAAACACTCTATTCACTCCCCTTCATGACGGTATTTTGAGTGCAGCTCGTTATATGAAAATCGAGACTTTTCATCAACAAGCACACCATCTTGTGACAGACAAGGACGTCACGATTTTCGGTAATATCCGCCCTCTTGAAAGCCATCAAACATTATGCAAAGCATGTCTTCTTTGCCCGCAAAATATAATTGATATTAAAGGATTTACTCAAACTAGAAATTCCTCACTACGTGGAAATAGTGAGATTTCAATATTCAGAACAGGAGACTTTCAGCTAGGGAAGAACCAATAGATGCTTGTCATATCAACAGCATCAGAAATAAAAACGGCCTCATTCTCTGAGGCCGTACTATTATTACATTGCTATTTTCTGTATTGCGCTTTATTAACAACGCCTATTTTGTTGAATTTTCCGGGGCTATTACAGCCAGAAGAACCAAGCAAATAGAGAAATGACAATGATACATGCCACGTTCAATACAGCTCCCACACGTACCATTTCAATTTGTCGAATATACCCCGAACCAAATACAATCGCATTCGGTGGTGTCGCGACAGGTAACATAAAGGCACAAGATGCACCGATACCGATAATCATGGTTAACGCCATAACAGGCATACCTAATGCTTCCGCAACCGTTGCAAAGATTGGAACCAACAGTGCCGCACTGGCTGTATTACTGGTAAATTCCGTCAGGATGATAATAAAAGTCGTCACCGCAAGAATGATTACAAACCAATGACTTTCACCAAATGTCATTTGCATCCAATCTGCCATGATTTTACTTGCACCAGATGAGCTTAGAATCGCGCTCAGTGTCAAGCCACCACCAAACAGCATCAATACGCCCCACTCGGTATTTTTCTGGATTTGTGACCAACTCGCCACACCCGTAATACCGATTAATACTGCCGCGCTCAATGCAATGATGGTATCTAAATCTTTCACACCACCAAGAGCATCACTAATAAATGTGCTGGTGATCCAGCAAACAACTGCCAATAAGAAAATACTCATCGCAGTAATACGCTTGCCATTCCATTCAACTTTTTCTAATTCAATTTCAAAACGGTGTTTTAAGTTTGGACGCAGCATCATATACATCAAAACAAACATCATTGGCAGTAAAACTACCATGATTGGAATACCGTATTTCATCCATGATAGGAAATCTAAGCCAAGAGCAGAAGCTGCAATTGCGTTCGGCGGGCTACCTACGATGGTTCCTAAGCCACCAATACTGGCACTATAAGCCACACCCAATAATACAAATACAAACGTATTGCGCTCATGGCGAACATCAAGGTTAGAAAGAATACCTAAAACCAGCGGTAACATCATTGCGGCAGTTGCCGTATTACTGATCCACATCGATAACCCTGCGGTCACCCCGAACAGCAAAATCACTGCAACAGATAAGCGTCCACGTGCTGCCATCAGCAGGCGATTAGCAATCAGGCGGTCAAGACCTTGAATATGCAATGCAGTTGCTAGTGCAAATCCACCAAAGAATAAGAAGATAATTGGGTTTGCGAATGCTTTTAAAGCATCCCCTGTTCCCATTAATCCAAGACCTACTGCCAATAATGGGATACAAAGTGCGGTAATGGTCACGTGAATAGCCTCTGTCAGCCAAAGCACACCGACAAAAACCATTAAGGCCAGCCCAGCGTTTGCTTTGTCATCAAAAGGTAAATATTTCAACAGTAAAATCAGTAATACAACATCAACAGCTAAAATTATCCAACCACGCTTATTCGAAGGGGTTGGAGGAACTGCTGGTGTCAAAGATTCAGAAGCATCCATGTTTACTCCATAGCTCGGAAGCAATTTAAGTTTTCAAGTAATTTTTGTTAATCATTTTTTACAGGAGGTAAAATATAGAGTTAATTTAATGAGATGGAAATGTAGATAACCTAAAACTGCGATCTGAGCCGCGCAATTTACTTGCTTTATAGCTAAAATCTTAAAAATCTCGCTAGCGATTCACAAAAATCGCAATTTAATTACCGAAAACAAGGTATAAGCAAACATAACTCACTACTTTCCCTTCTATAAATTATTCCCTTTAAAAATATATAACAATTTGATAGTTCAGATAAATCGTCCTATATTCATTTTGTGAACTGTAAGCCAGCTAATTGTGTAACTTAGACTGGCTTACATTTTTTCTTTGTTATCTTAGGAAGGGGAATTTAACAGGCTATAATATAGTCTCTTTTGAGGCAGCTGTTCAGTCTGCATTCCTGATATCCCTAAAGATTCTTTTTGTTCAAGACTGGATGAGTACCCTGACAATAGTGATATATCCACGTCACTCTCTATAGCACTATAGTTTGGTATGCTAATGTTTGTTTCGACCAAGTCATCAGTCATTATGAGCAGATGCTGACTCATAAATTCCTCAAGAGGAATACTATTTGGCTGGTTAATAAAACGTAATTGCAAATGTTGATGAGACGCTTTCTGTTCCCCAAAAACCTGGCGTAAAACCAGTACGGTATTTTGGCTAACATCCGTAATCAATAAATCATCCCCATGTTGATTCACGAGTAGCTCATCTATGTTTTCAATGGGTAATATCAATGTATCCAACTTTAAGTCATGTGAATTATTATCAATGATAATTCCATGATAGTGCTGCCAAACTTCTTGTGAAATCAAGTAAGTGTCCTCACCCTCACCTGCACTTAGCACGATATTTTTAACATTTTTAATGGCTGATGGAGACAATACATCATTCTCTTTTCCACTTCGAATGACTAGCGAAGAGCCCATACGCATTCCATTATTTTCTAATATATCGATATAGATAATCTCACCACTCACCGCTGAAAGTAATAGCCCGTGACCAACCTGTTTGATATTTGCAAATTGCAAATTGGGATAAATATCCTCAGCAGAAGGTAGCTCTTCATGTTTTAAAAGTGTTGAGCCTTGCGCAAACGCCAACCGTAATTGACTTTCACTCACCACAGGCTGCCTATACAGTTTTTTTGTCGTAGAATCGAAAAGTAAGGCACTCGATTTTTGTTCATCAAAACCCCAAAATTTAATATCATTTTTCAGTGATAATTCATGTGCTATCACAATTTCACCATTAACAAACCAACCAGGAAAGGAGGCTTGACCTGTCGAATCATGTAATCCAATTAACATAATGGGCTGACAGCAATAGTAATCACCTAATACTTTCCACCATTCCGCTCGTTGATTAAGCCAAATTTCATTGATTGCAACCACATGAAATTTCCCTTCTGCATCAATTTGGCTGACAATCCCCTCCCCATCAGACATAAAAATTTTCCCCTGTAAGAACACCACATTTTGTAAATTAAAAGGGGTATTTAAGAACCATGCGGTTGGTTTAATCACATTAAGTACATCTTGTCCCGCTCCTTCTTGGCGATAAACTTCCTTATTTTTTTTGCTATAAAAATAGAAAACCTCAGTACCTTGTTTATCGAACAAGCTACCAACTAATATGAGATCGGATGGAATAGGCCAATGACTTTGGTGTAATCGAATATTTGTCGGTGTTTCTCCATAGCCTAAAGAAGGGGATAAATTAGGTTTGATAAGTAAACCATCCGTTTTTCTCAACCAATAGCGGTGCGATGCTTGATTACCATCAATGCCTGAGATAGTAACTGTTTGACCTAAAATCGCATCCATACGTTGTACTTGTTGACCATGTAATTTATAGGTACTGCTAAGCATATAACTCTGTAGAAATGAGTGAGGGGATTGCGATGAAGATTGAGTCGGCGTTTCAGCAAGACGCATTAATAATCTTGAATCTGCATTTAAACCCAATAATTCGACTTGATTTTCCTTAAGCTGAAAATTGGCAACTTCATAAGTATCAGAATAACGGCACGAAAAATAAATATGTCCATCACCTTTCCATAATTGTAGTATTTCAAAATTCCGATTATTTTTATTTTCTAATTGGTATTCAGCATTAATCACACCTGTAGCAATATCAACTTCCCATATTTTTTTCTGTTCCGGCAAGTAAAAATAAGCGTTTTGACCAACAGTTGTGCTAAAAACTGCATTTTGTTTATTTTCATTCGTACTACTAATAAAAATATAGCGCTGAGAACTGACTTCATAGAACGCCCGCCCAACATTTTCATTATTATATTGATGATTTTCTATCACAACATATTGCCCATGATTTTGATTCTGTTCAGAGTAATGTTGTAAATGTTGAGTTAAACCTTGTGGCCCCTCTTTCCATTTTTTTTCATCTTCACTAAGGATACTCATTTGTTGTGATGAAAAAGTAACTTTTTGTATTTCATTATTTTTATCAACAAACAATATCGTTCCTTGAACACTGCTGGAATCCACATCAATAATGATTCCATCTACTATCAATTGACCACTTTTAATCTCAACATGACTGCTATCTAACTGGCTAATATCAATAATCCACTTAGAATGTTGATTATTAGATGAGTCATCAGTTAGTTTAATCTTGACACCTTTATTCAGTGTCAACTTATATGTTCCCCCGTAACCTTGTATATGATACTCTATCTTTCCATACCATTCCGACGCTAATTGAGGTATAACTAAATTACGGTCATTTTTATCAAGAACAATATTTATAGATGTATCTACATATTCATGAAAAATTTGGGTAATCGTATTTTCACTTGGGAATATGTAAAAGTCATAATCAAAGTTATCTTTTTTCTCTAAACGCCTAATAACATTAAAGCCACTATCATTACGCGATGTACAACCGGGCCATAAGTTATAACTGTATTTTATATAAGACTTAGGTATAACTGGAAGGATTATTGTGTCCACATGTTGAAAATCAATATCACGCTCTTTGTTTTCATAACCAATTCCTTGACGAATATTTATGGCTTTAGATTTATCCAATAGCATCGTGGGAAAATTACCAGCCCAAAAGATATAATTTTTCCGTCCACCTCCTGCTGAATTCGGTTTTGTACGATATATATACTGACTATCAAATTCAATTTTATTATCTCTAAGAGAGATAGTACTAAATACCGCACCAAATTTTGGAATGAGCATATTTTTATCTGAAATATAATCAAAACCATTACCTTTATAAGCTTCATCTAGTGTGTAAAAATAGCGTCCAACTGCCTTTGCATCCTCACCAATGATTGCAAAATTACGTGCTAATCCAACAAATCCGATACCTAACCCTGCCACAAGAACACTAGCGCTCCCTAAAGCACTTGCGGCCCCTGCACATCCAGCAATACCTAATCCTATTCCTCCAGAGCCTGCTGCAAAACTAGCAGAATCAAAAGCAAGTTGAGTGCCAAATATAATACGTTCAGGATCATTTTCCGCATTTGATAATTCATAAGCATCAAAACCAACTAAGGCCCCACTAAAAATAACTGTCATTCCTTCATTCGCTGTTTTTGTCATTGATGAAAAGAAAAAATTCATTCCTTTCCCTGCTATTTCATTTTCTTGGGCTAGCTCTAATTTAACAATACCATTGATTTTTACTATGTCATTCATTGCACCATGTGCCATCATTGAGTAATTAACATAGCTATGAATTTTTAATGCTAAATATAAATTTGATGATATTTTTCCTTTTGATACATTATTATGATTCTTTTCTTCTGCCCATTGAATTATTGATTGGATTGCAATACCTGCATTTAATCCATCAAATGATGAAGAACTTGCTTCACCAAACTTTTCACGCAGATGGTTTTCTTCAAATGTGTAATATTGTCTGAAGATTCCCATTTGTTCTAAGGAGTGGCGCTGAAATCGCATAAAAACACTATCTTTAGTTTCAACCCAACAAGTTAACTTTGAGTCCTTAATGTTAACGAACTGAATTTTGTAATTTTCATTACCCAATGACTCTACTGACGAAAATAATGGTACCCAGTTTTCATCCAATTTATTTTCTGTTGTTAATATTGTTAGTGACTCGTCGATATTTTCAGCCCATTGCTCTGCATCCAATATGACTAAGGATGTTTTCAGCTGAGTATCATGGATAATTTCATTTTGTTGATAAAATAAATCTTCGATTTCCTTTTCTCTTAGTGACTTTATTGATAATTCTTCAGATGAAACCAAGTCATTTACAGTCAAATGATTACCTATGGGAACATCTTTCATACGACCGACATCAATAAAAACTAACTCAAATGCAGGCTTATTGTTTCGTTCAAAAGCGCTATAATAGCTTGCCATTTTTTTATCAATGAAAAAAACCTTTAGGGCAGCAAATAATCGTTTACTGTTTTTGAAGGAAAACAAACCAAAATTAGGATCGTAAAAATAATATGTACTTTTCCCATTTTCTACAACCTTCCCAACTAGCATCGAATGGCTTTTACTGTTCATTGCAAACATTTTTGTTTCTTCATTGATATCTAGTAATGTCTGTATTTTCTTCAATTCCATCACGCCATGAGAAAAGGAGGATTCAACCGCACTAACATTGGAATGAAGATTTTTGAGTGACGATTGCAATAATAGTGCATCCTTACTTTCAGGCGCTGCCGCTGCCATATATAGCTTATCAATAAATCTATCAGCACCTGTATGTCCATTAAGAGCTAATGCTACAGACATCGTTCTCACTAAAGGGTAACAGCGACCACCAGAATCGCTTCTTATTAAAGATAAATAAAAATCTTGTGGTATTAACCGATTTGTTTTACTGCCTAAAGAAGAGAATAATTCACTAATCTTCCCTGTTTGACTTAAAACCTTTGAAATATATTCAGAATAACTTACATCTTGAATTTGGCGGTATAGTGCACCTCTTTCTTTTGCCGAATACTCTCCAGTAACATACATTTTCTTTAATTGATTTGAATTCATTGAAATATCAAAACCAGGAATATTAATCTCTTTGTAATTTTCAACACCTAGACTAAATTCATTTTTAAATCGTAGATTTCGAGTTAACTTATGCAAATAAATTAAATTTTCATAGCGTTCATTGATAGTAAGATGGTAATCAGAACTAGCATTTAATTCTATATTTTCATCGTAATCAATCACTTGAACAACAGCATCTGTTCCATTTTTTTCTTTAGCATTGATCCATATCCAACTCCGTTCCACCTCGCGTAAAGCATAAAGTAAATTCCCGTATTTTCTTTTATTCAATGAAATAATCGTTTTATTAGTTTTAATAAGATTTTCTAGATACTGTCTTTTTTTGTTATCGGTTGTTTTAGAAAGTTCAAATTCTAAGAATTTACATTTTTCATTTAGCTTATTATTTTGGATGTCTAATTTTAATTTTACATGTTCGCCTATATCCAACCAGGTGTTTACTGATGCGCTTTGCTCTAATGGCTCTTGCAACATATCTTCACTTTCAGGTATATCACTAAATATAATATTTAGATTACTAGCCAAATCTTTCAGTTCTTGATGTATCTTATTTCTATAAATATAAAAATCATGCATTCTTTGCTTTCTTGAGTAATCTCCAGGCTTTTGCCTTATAACCATATTACTTTCTGGATTTAATGAACTATCGTTTCTTTGCGGCTGAAAAATAAGGTTCCACTCTCCATCATTATAATGCATAAATACGCTAGCTTTAGTAATATTATGTTCTTTAATATTGTAATCTCGCTCATCAATAGCCATCACGACATTATCATATAATAAAGATGCATCACTTCGATTATCCCTATATACTCGATATGTTTCACTATTCAATTCTGTAACAATAATAGAACCACCACGCAACTGCCCTGTAAATAAAAATTGTATTTCCGAATTTTTTTTAGGGATATCAACATATTCAACTTGTTTACTATCTTTACTTCTCATTTTTGATTCTAAAAAATAGCAATCAATAGAATTAAAGTCATCATTTCTATAACTATCATCTACATATTCAATAAAATAACCGTGACCAATCTTTTTATTAAAAATAACTTTACCTTCCGACGGTAACTGTAAAATTTTATTCAATTCTTTCGCATTCAATATATACTGCTGAGAAAAACTTATAGGATCCTGTTTAAAAATATCAATGTCCTTACTTGGTAAAATGTCTACCCTATTACTGCTGCCTGCTAAACTAATATCATGACTAGCCTCGCGAACGGATTGAGAAATCAATGCCGGATTTTCAACTGAATAACCATAGATACTTAGCTGATGGTCAAGACACTCCTCTACAGGCTTCCCTGTTAATAATGATTCAGAAACTGCTTTAGCCATTATTTCTGCCCTCACTTCTCCATGACTGCTCGACTGATTTTTCAAGGTTTCAGAATAAGAGATTCCCTTATCAATTCGGTGCATCCCTATAGGTACATGTTCAACAAATGCATCTTCAGGTAATAATTCCTTTAATTCATTTGCGATCTCAATTGCATCTTGTAAGCTTGCATTAGGAAAATAAATAACAGCTTGATCAGTTAAGTTACCTAATTTTTTAGGACCCATTATCTTTGACTGCATAATTTTATTATGTGGGTCTCGTTCATACAAATAAACAAGTGCTTCTGCTAATGAAAAGTAATGTTCTTTTTTCACATTAATTGTTAGTCGCGACATTAATATCGAGTTATTATTATATCGCCCATTGAAGTCCTTGGGTAAAAGACGATAAGCATCACCATCTAAGAGATCACTATCCGATAAGTGACTAAAATAGTCTTCATTTTTTCCTTGAATTCTAATTTCAATATTTGAATTATTTTCAGCTAATAATTTAAACTTATCCAAATATTCTTTTTGCTCTTCAATAGTTAAGCCGCTTGCATCTATAGGCTTATTTGAACTGTATTTTTTATATATAAAATTTGAAAGATTTGATTCTATTATTTTTAGTTTTTTAACTGAAGATGAACTCCAAGATCCATTATTTTTATATTCTGTCTTTATCTCCATCTCTAATTTCTTAATAGCAGTATTACTATTGGCATATTGATAAAGATGTTTTGTTTCAGTTAACAATGAATTACGACTATTTGTCGGCATAATTATATCCCTATTTAGTATTCATATTAGTTAATAAAACAATCCAATTAGATTGTTATCCTATTACTAACACAAACTTTAAAAATGACTAAATAGAGTTAATCTGTATTATTTATAGATTTTAAATACTTTCAAAAGCATTTATTTTAAATAAAAAAAGGGACGATTTCTCGTCCCTTTTCTCAATTTAATCTAAGCGAATATAAATTACGCTTGGCCTTTAACTTCTTTCAGACCATTAAATGGCGCGCTGTTACCCAGAGCTTCTTCGATACGGATCAGTTGGTTGTACTTAGCAACACGGTCAGAACGGCTCATAGAACCGGTTTTGATTTGACCTGCAGCAGTACCAACCGCTAAATCAGCAATAGTTGCGTCTTCAGTTTCACCTGAACGGTGAGAGATAACGGCAGTATAGCCAGCATCTTTCGCCATTTTAATCGCAGCTAATGTTTCAGTCAGAGAACCGATTTGGTTGAATTTAATCAGGATTGAGTTAGCGATACCTTTCTCGATACCTTCTTTTAAGATCTTAGTGTTAGTTACGAATAAATCGTCACCAACTAATTGGATTTTGTCACCAAGAACTTTAGTTTGGTATGCGAAACCATCCCAGTCAGATTCGTTTAAACCATCTTCGATAGAAACGATTGGGTATTGTTTAGTCAGTTCTTCTAAGTAATGAGTGAACTCTTGTGAAGTGAAGGTTTTACCTTCACCTTTCAGTTCATAGTTGCCAGTTTCTTTGTTGTAGAACTCAGAAGCTGCGCAGTCCATCGCCAGAGTCACATCTTTACCCAGAACATAACCCGCTTGCTCAACCGCTTCTTTAATAGCAGCCAGTGCAGCAGCGTTAGATTCTAAGTTAGGTGCATAGCCACCTTCATCACCAACAGCCGTATTCATACCTTTAGATTTCAGTACTTTTGCTAAGTGATGGAAAATTTCAGAACCCATACGTACCGCTTCTTTCAGAGTCGGTGCGCCAACAGGTTGGATCATGAATTCTTGGATATCAACGTTGTTATCTGCATGCTCACCACCATTGATGATGTTCATCATTGGCAGAGGCATAGAGTATTGTCCGTGAGTACCATTCAGATCAGAAATATGCTCATACAGAGGCATACCTTTTGCCGCAGCAGCTGCTTTTGCGTTTGCTAAAGAGACTGCCAGAATTGCGTTTGCACCGAATTTAGATTTGTTTTCAGTACCATCTAAGTCAATCATGATTTTATCGATATTTGCTTGATCTTTAGCATCTTTACCGATAACTGCTTGAGCGATTGGACCGTTAACAGCGGCAACAGCTTTCAGAACACCTTTACCCAGAAAACGTGATTTATCACCATCACGCAGTTCCAGTGCTTCACGAGAACCTGTAGATGCGCCTGATGGAGCCGCAGCTAAACCAACAAAACCACCTTCTAAATGTACTTCAGCTTCAACAGTTGGGTTACCACGAGAATCAATGATTTCACGACCGATCACTTTAACAATTTTGGACATTAGGTTTTCCTCAGTACAAGTTAAATTTCGAGAAGTTGGCGAAAATTGCCGACTTCCCCGTATCTTATTTCAACTCACCTTTCTGGTACTTACCAGCGGCTTTAACAAAACCTGCAAACAACGGATGACCATCTCTTGGGGTCGAAGTGAATTCAGGGTGGAACTGGCAAGCCACAAACCATGGGTGGTTTGGATTTTCAATGATTTCAACCAGTTTATTATCCACAGAGCGACCTGCAATGTTCAGACCCGCATCTTCGATACGTTTCAACAGCAGATTGTTCACTTCGTAACGGTGACGGTGACGCTCAACAATCGTTTCTGCGCCATACATACCACGCACTAAACTGCCATCGGTTAAATGACATTGTTGACCACCAACACGCATTGTACCGCCAAGGTCGCTCTCTTCAGAACGCACTTCAACGTTGCCATCTTCGTCACGCCATTCAGTAATCAGCGCAACAACTGGGAATTTGCAATCTGCATCAAATTCAGTGGAGTTCGCATCTTTCATGTTCGCAACATTACGTGCAAACTCAATCAGCGCCACTTGCATTCCCAGACAAATACCTAAATAAGGAATTTTGTTCTCACGGGCATATTGTGCCGTCAGAATTTTGCCTTCAATACCACGAGAACCAAAACCGCCTGGGACTAAAATCGCATCCAGACCTTTAAGTAGCTCAACGCCACGGGTTTCGATATCTTGAGAATCAATCAGCTTAATATTCACTGTTAAGCGATTTTTCAGACCCGCATGTTTCAGTGCTTCGATAACTGATTTGTATGCATCTGGTAATTCAACATATTTACCCACCATACCAATGGTAACTTCACCTGCTGGATTGGCTTCTTCGTAAATAACTTGTTCCCACTCAGATAAATCAGCTTCTTTGCAGTCAAGACGGAAGCGGTTACAGATGTATTCATCTAAACCTTGTGCCTTCAGCATGCCAGGGATTTTATAGATTGAATCTGCGTCTTTCAGAGAGATAACCGCTTTTTCTGGAACATTACAGAATAGGGCAATCTTCGCGCGCTCATTCGCAGGAATGACGCGATCTGAACGACAGATCAGCACATCAGGCTGAATACCAATTGACAGTAACTCTTTCACAGAGTGCTGTGTTGGTTTTGTTTTCACTTCGCCCGCAGCCGCTAAGTATGGCACTAAGGTTAAGTGCATATACAGTGTGCGCTCACGGCCCACTTCCGCAGCCATTTGACGAATAGCTTCTAGGAATGGTAGAGACTCGATATCACCGACTGTACCGCCGATTTCGACTAATACAACGTCATGACCTTCACCACCACGGATGATGCGATCTTTGATTTCATTAGTGATATGAGGAATAACTTGGATGGTCGCGCCTAAGTAGTCGCCACGACGCTCTTTGCGCAGGACTTCAGAATAAACACGTCCAGTCGTAAAGTTGTTACGACGTGTCATTTTGGTACGAATAAAACGCTCATAATGACCTAAATCCAAGTCAGTTTCAGCGCCGTCTTCTGTAACGAAAACTTCCCCGTGTTGGGTTGGGCTCATTGTGCCTGGATCTACGTTAATGTAGGGATCCAGTTTCATAATGGTCACATTGAGTCCACGGGCTTCGAGTATAGCCGCCAAGGAGGCTGCGGCAATGCCTTTACCCAGAGAGGATACGACCCCGCCGGTCACAAAAATATAATTAGTTTTCATGCTGAACCTGAACGTTTAGGTTTAAAAGATGATGGATATAACAGGACGGGAAAACAGTATACCCGAACCTTAAATCTCCTACAAATGTTCTAAGCGCAATAAGGCTAGTTTTCATTAATACCTTAAATAAATCAGCAAGTTAAAAATAAAAATATTTATCGTTTGATAAATAGTCACTTTCTAGGGTGCTATTCAACTGTTTTGCAAGATTAACACATTTTTGTGTAAATGCTAAATCCTTTCAGCTTAATCTATCACTGAAAAAACATCATTTTGCCGATTGTTTGATTTTGAATAACTATTTCAATCCGTGACTATCATTATCGACGAGCATTCTTTGCAAAATTTAGCTGTCTGAATTGGGTCATTCATCTAATTTTATAGACACCCACAATGCTTCCATCTCATCAAGTGTAGCAGCTTCTGTCGATTTGCCAGTTTTTGCTAATCGTCTTTCGATTTCACGAAAACGGCGTTCAAACTTACTGCACGCTTTTTGTAAGGCAAGCTCAGGTTTGTGCCCTAAATGGCGGGATAAATTCACTGTCGCAAACAGTAAATCACCAATTTCTTCTTCAAGATGCTGTTCATCCACTACTGCTTGAGTGGCTTCTTCCATCACTTCCGCTAGCTCTTCGGTGACTTTTCCAGCCACAGGACCCAGCGTATCCCAATCAAAACCTACTGAGGCACAACGTTTTTGAATTTTATAGGCTTTCATTAAGGCAGGAAGTGCATTCGGGATATCATCCAACACTGAGTATTGGTCTTTCTCTGCACGCTCTTTGGCTTTACGCTGCTCCCAACCTGCAATGGCTTCTTGGCTGCTGAGTTGGTTATTTTCGTCGAAAATATGAGGATGGCGGCGTTCAAGTTTGTCGCTGACAGCTTGGCAAATATCATCAAAATCAAATAGATTTTGCTCTTGTGCCATTTGCGCGTAGAACACCACTTGAAAGAGAAGATCTCCCAACTCACCTTTTAAGTCGGTAAAATCTTCTCGTTCAATGGCATCTAGAACTTCATAGGTTTCTTCAAGGGTATAAGGGGCAATAGTCTTAAACGTCTGTTGCGTATCCCACGGACAGCCATTTTGCGGGTCACGCAAACGCGCCATAATAGTGAGTAACCGTTCAATTTGTTTATTGCCCTGCTGCATATTTAACCCTTATCAAAAAATAATTACATGGTGTTTTAATGAGGGTTATACCTTAACCAAATTGAATTGAATACGCTAAATTTTCAGATTTTTATTAACTAAACAACGAAAAAACTCTTTTCAAGATCATACCCAAATATACCGAAAGTAGATTTTCAAAATAGTTTGGATGTGCAGCTAGGCGGCAAGTAAGCAAGACCCTAGGAGCATACATAAGTATGTGACTAGGGCGAGCGCGCAGCCAACAACGCTGCGCGCCAAAATATGAAGAAAATTAGGAAGAGTGGCGTTTCGCCTCGATAACATCCGGCAACTGATTCAGTTTCGAAAGCACCCTTCCCAACACCTCGATATTATACAGCTCGATGGTCATATCGATAGTGGCGAGCTGCTGCTTCACATCGCTGCGGCTGCTTACCCCTAGCACGTTGACTTTTTCGTTCGCGAGGATTGTCGTAATATCACGCAGCAATCCACTGCGGTCATTGGCTATCACTCTTACCACCAACGAGTAACCGCTAGAATAGTTTTCACCCCAAACAGCATCAATCACACGCTCTGGCGCGTGGCTTTGTAGCTCGGCAAGCTGTTCACAATCCGCACTGTGAATCGAAATTCCACGACCTTTGGTAATAAAGCCGACGATTTCATCACCCGGAATTGGTTGGCAGCAACGAGCAATATGGTGCATCAAGTTGCCGACCCCTTCGACCACCACTCGCCCACTGCCGTGGGATGGTGCTCTTGGGACACCGGATTTATTCTCCAACGACTTCATCGCAGCGCGATCTTCTTCCTCTGCCGTCGCTTTATTAAACTTAGCTTGTAGGAAGTTAACCAATTGGTTGATTCGAATATCGCCGCCGCCAATTCCTGCTAACACTTCATCCAGTGAGTGCACGTTATAGCGGGTAATCAACTGTTTCTCTGCGTCTCGTAAACTGATATCCAGATGGGATAATTCGCTGTCGAGAATTTGACGTCCCGCTAGAATGTTTTTATCGCGGTCTTGTTTACGGAACCAGTTTTGAATTTTCGCCCGTCCACGGCTGGTTGTCACATAACCGAGGTTAGGATTGAGCCAGTCACGACTCGGGTTTGGGTGCTTCTGGGTGATAATTTCAATTTGGTCACCCATCTGTAATTGATAGCTAAATGGCACGATGCGCCCACCAATTTTAGCCCCAATACAACGGTGTCCGACATCACTGTGAATATGGTAAGCAAAGTCGAGCGGAGTTGAACCTGTTGGTAAATCCACCACATCGCCTTTTGGCGTAAACACATACACTCGGTCATCAAACACTTGGCTACGCACTTCATCCAGCATTTCGCCAGAATCCGCCATCTCTTCTTGCCACGAGATAAGTTTACGCAACCATGCAATACGGTTTTCGTAGCTGCTGCCCTTACCAACGCCACTTGCACCTTCTTTATATTTCCAGTGCGCAGCAACGCCCAGTTCTGCATCTTCATGCATTTGGCGGGTACGGATTTGGATCTCGAGTGTTTTACCATTTGGTCCTAAAACCACTGTATGGATCGACTGATAGCCATTTGGCTTTGGGTTCGCAACATAGTCGTCGAACTCATCGGGTAAATGACGGAAATGAGTATGCACAATCCCCAGTGCCGCATAGCAATCTTGTAGGCGTTCAACCACGATACGTACCGCACGCACATCGTATAACTCGCCAAATGCTAAGGATTTCTTCTGCATTTTGCGCCAAATACTGTAAATGTGTTTTGGTCGGCCATACACTTCAGCTTGAATTTGCTCTTTGAGCATATATTTGCGCAGTGTGCTAACAAAATTGTCGATGTATTCTTCACGATCAATACGGCGCTCATGCAGCAATTTCGCAATTTTTTTGTATTCGTCAGGGTGCAAATAACGGAAACAGAAATCTTCTAATTCCCATTTTAATTGCCCGATCCCTAAGCGGTTTGCTAACGGGGCATAAATGTTGGAACACTCTTTCGCCGCTAAGACGCGTTCATCTTCACTGGCATCTTTCACTTCACGTAAATGAGCGATACGCTCAGCGAGTTTAATGACCACGCAGCGGAAGTCTTCTACCATCGACAACAGCATACGGCGGATGTTATCCACCTGTACGGAACTGGTTTCGTTAGATTGAGTGGCTTTAAGTTCGCGGATGGCATCCATCTCAATCACGCCTTTTACCAGCGCATGAATGGATTGACCGAAATCATCAATAACGGATTGTTCGTCGAGTTTTCCCTCTTCAACTAAAGGGAACAGCAACGCAGCTTGTAAGCTACCAATATCCATGCTGAGCGTGGATAGAATTTCGGTCATTTCAATGCCGCGCCACAGTAGCAGAGGCGCAATCTCCTGCCCCGATAATTTATCGTGACAATACTGCCAGGTATGGATGAGTTTTTCTTCTGATTGTTTATTATTCAAACCCAAATCATTAACCCATTTTTCGGGGGCAAATTCACCTGCTGGGGTTAAATGCGCACTTCTTACTGCAACCATATATTCTCCCTACCTGTTACACCTCTGGGCTACGAACAAATAGCGCCATAGATTCCAGATGACTAGTTTGCGGAAACATATCCAACATCCGCAATTGAGATAACTGATACCCGCCTTCAAACAAAACTTTACTGTCTCTTGCTAACGTTGTTGGATTACAAGAAACATAGACAATTTTTTCTGGCATCAGTTTAATTAAATGTTCCATTACACCAGCGGCACCTGCTCGAGCAGGATCTAACAAGACTTTATTGAAACCTTCTTGCGCCCACGGCTGAGTGTGAATCTGTTCTTCCAAGTTCTCATTATAGAACGCCGCATTCTCAATTGAGTTGCGCTGGGCGTTATTTCTGGCTTGAGTGACTAAATTTTCAACACCTTCAACGCCTACCGCCATTTTTGTTAAGCGGGCAATTGGCAGCGTAAAGTTACCCATCCCACAGAAAAGATCCAATACCCTATCTTCTGGGCTTAGATCTAACCATGCTAAGGCTTGTGCCACCATATGCTGGTTAATTTCACCATTCACTTGAATAAAATTGGCAGGGCTAAATTGTAAGGTTTCACCCGCCACCTGATATTCAGGTAAAATGGAGCCAGCCTCAAGCGGGACTAACTGACCTTCATTCCCTGCTAACCAAATACTAAGTCCATGAGACTTGGCAAATTCTAGCAAGTGTTTTCTATCAGATGCGTCAACAGGGGTTAAATGGCGTAGTAGGATAAGATTGCCGTTATCCCCGTGAATCAGCTCTACATGCCCTAATTTGCTGGCAATCGATAGCTGATTTAAACAGATGGACAATGGCGCTAACAGTGCATCAAGTTCTGCGTGCAATACTGAGCAACTTTTAATGTCCACCAGCGTGTTAGTTTGCGTTTGGCGAAATCCCATCATTAAGTGATTAGATTTATTTTGATATTGCAGCCCCAAACGCGCGCGGCGGCGATAACCATATTCTTCACCGCCAATCACCGAAATAGGTGGCAGTACAGAGCCAGTCTCCCGCCCCATTAAATGTTGTAAAGCCTGCGCCTTGCTTTCGCGTTGAAGCCCAATCTCTACATGCTGCTGTTGGCAGCCACCACATTGATTAAAATAACGGCAGCGGGGTTTCACTCGTTGCGGGCTAGTGCTGAGGCGTTTAATGACTTTGGCTTTGGCGAAATGACGTTTATCTTCCGTCAGTTCGACTTGCGCCTCTTCCCCTGGTAATAAACCAGTGATAAATATGGCTTTGCCATCATGGCGAGCTACGCCTTGCCCAGCGGCATCTAAACTATCGACATGAACCGTGATTTGACGGCGTTGGGTGGTGCGGCGATTTGGCGAGTAAAATTGGGCCATAAGTAGTCACTAAACGGGGTTAAATAATTTCTATTTCAAGCCACAGGTGGTAAGCCCATATTTACTTTATAACGGCTTACTTTATCACTGCGACTGCCTGATAATTGGATAGACAAATTAGCGGGCTATCATAGCATTTTTTTTACCAAAATTAGTGACCACTTAGTTTTTTTGTCACGCTATATACTGACTTTTTTTATCAGCGTTAATTCGTCACCATAAATTTTCGATACTCTTCATAAGCATAATGATCAGTCATTCCGCTAATGTAGTCTTGGATCAGTCTGGCTCGATAATAAAACTCTAGCATCGATTTATCCGCATCGCTGGTGACTGAAATTTTTTCCAAGGCTTCGTTATAGGAAAGTCGATGTTTATTCGATAACTTATGAAATAGGCGAGTTTCGATAAAAAAGTGTTTATGGTAATTTTGTGCCACTAATGCCGCAAAATCCTCTCTATCCATCATCAATAGTGGGCTGTAAACATCTAATAATCCACTGATAATTCGGTAGCCTTGTAGCTCTAACTCTTCCACTTCATGGTGATTAAACACATGCTTAAACGCCACTGTTTTTAAAGCTTTTAAGAGGCGATGCTCTTGGCTTTTATCCTCAAGTAACGCGCTGTTAAAGCTGCCGTGATAAATTTCAGGCAGGTTTTGAATAAAGCGCTGAGCACTGTAATGGGCGAGTTTTCCTGTAATATTGACACGCAAATACATAAAAAACTGATCTTGCTGAATGCGCCTTGTGTGGTTATCGCTGATATTATTGAATGCCCGCAAAATAGTTTGGTCGAAGAGATCCCCAGATTTTACCTCGCCCCACTCCGCTTTTAGGTATTCAATTAGCTGCTCAACGGTATAAATGCCCTTTTCTGCTGCATCGTCTAAATCCGCGATACAGTAAGAAATATCATCCGCAGCTTCCATGATATAAGAGAGCGGAAAACGGCAATATTTACCCATTTCCAATTTTTTACTTAACTCGCTGACAAAATCCGCTTCAGACCAGTAATAGCCCGGTTTTTTCATTAAATAATCAAATTCTGGCGGGATCGGTTCAAGGTCATAAGCGCCGCGAGTGTATTTCAAAATAGAGCCAATTTGGGCGTAGGTTAAATTCAGCTTGAGCAGGCGATGCGCCATGCGCAGCCCTTGAGCGTTCCCTTCAAACGAGCATAAATCACGCTTAAGCTGACGACGAAATAGATCCTGTTTTTCATTACCAGTCAGTTGTAACGCTTTAATTTTGCAAGGGTCTGGCGTTTCTGGCGTGAAGAGATAATCTGGCGATAACAATTTACTGAACCAGCGTTGAATCGCCGCTTCACCGAAATGCCCAAACGGCGGGTTGCCAATATCGTGCATCAAACACGCCATTTCCACCAGGCTTTCAAAGGCATCACAACGGTCCGTTAACCCATATTCATCAAGCAATTTTTTCTTTTTCAGCTCACCCAACACTGTTTTACTGATGTAGCGCCCAACTTGTTGGACTTCAAGAGAATGGGTTAAACGGCTGCGTACGGCGGAGTTTTGTTCAAGGGGAAAAACTTGGGTTTTCTGTTGTAAACGACGAATCGCAGCGGAGTTGATAATCCGCCCACGGTCACTTTCAAAGAGACGGTTTACGGCATCTTCATCATCGGGTGAGACTTTTTGATTTTTCCCACTGCTCATATAGTTACGCTGGAAACTCAGTTTTTTAACAAAATTAATCTTTTTTCCCGCCATGCTAGCCTCTATGCCTTACCGTTTTATTCCTGAATCTCCAAAGAAAAGGCAGAGGAAAACCCACCTTTCGATGTTACACTTTAGCCATCTACGACATAAGTGTCTAATTAATCAACAGTGAGTATGACATAATGAAAATCGGTATCATAGGTGCGATGGAGCAAGAAGTTGCGACCCTGCGCGAAAAAATTGAAGGTTGCCAAACATTGAGCCTTGCTGGCTGTGAAATTTATACAGGGAAAATAAACGGCGTTGACGTCGCTTTATTAAAATCGGGCATCGGTAAAGTCGCAGCGGCAATCGGTACCACATTATTGTTAGAACACTGCAAGCCTGATGTTGTCATCAATACTGGTTCTGCGGGCGGTTTAGATCCACGTTTAAATGTAGGTGATATCGTCGTATCTACCGAAGTGCGCTACCACGATGCGGATGTCACCGCATTTGGTTATGAGCCGGGTCAAATGGCACAGTGCCCACCGGCATTTATTGCTGATGCAAAACTCATTGAAACTACCGAACAGTGCGTGAAAGCGTTAGATATGAACGCCGTTCGCGGTTTGATTTGCAGTGGTGATGCTTTCATCAACGGAGCTGAGCCTTTAGCGCGTATCAAAGCGACATTCCCAACCGTTGCTGCCGTTGAAATGGAAGCCGCGGCTATCGGTCATGTCTGCTACCAGTTTAAGGTACCTTTTGTAGTGGTTCGTGCAATTTCAGATGTGGCAGATAAAGAGTCCCACACTAGCTTTGACGAGTTTTTACCTATCGCTGCACACCAATCATCCTTGATGGTTGCTGCGATTGTCACAGCATTAGCGTAATTTATTTCTCACTTTCTAAGGCATAACTGACCTTCATTTATGCCTTTTCTAATACCTCTTTGTGAAGTAATGCTATGAATCTAACGACCAAACTCATGCGCTCACTGATTGGTTTTCTATTTTTCTTAACCCTAATCAATAGTGCATTCGCCACTCCCAAATCCCGAGTCATTAGTTTATCACCTGCCAATACGGAGCTGGCTTATGCCGTAGGGTTGGGAGATAGCTTAATTGCTGTAAGTGCCTATTCCGATTACCCAGAATCTGCCAAAAAGCTTGAGCAAGTAGCGGATTGGCAAGGGTTAAATGTGGAACGAATTATTGCCTTAAAGCCAGATTTGATCTTGGCGTGGCGTGGCGGCAACCCGCAGCGACCTCTGGATCAACTTGCATCGTTAGGGATTCCAATTGTCTATTTTGATCCACAAAGCATTGATGGGGTTATCTCCTCACTAGAGGAGCTTGCACAATACAGCCCTCACCCAGAAGTGGCAGAGAAAAATATCACCCAATTGCGCAGTACGTTAAAGATGCAAAAAGATAAATTAGATAGTAATAAAAAACCTAAGCAATTATTTATCCAACTCGGCACGCAGCCATTATTTAGCACAGGAGATAATACTCTTCAAAATGATGTGGTTAAGACTTGCGGTGCTCAGAATATTTTTGCAAACAGCGCTGTCCAGTGGCCTCAAGTCAGCCGTGAGCAAGTCCTCGCTCGCAAACCTGATGCCATCATTATGACCGGCTCCCCCGAGCAAGAAAATGCCGTCAAAGCTTTCTGGGGTACCCAACTCAATGTCCCTATCATTCGCTTAAATGAGGATTGGTTCCACCGCGCCGGCCCCCGCATCATCAAGGCCACCGAGCAGCTATGCAGCCAGCTAAACGCGCTACCAAACTAAAAAATAAAGAATTTAAGAATTTAAGAATTTAAGAATTTGAGATTACAGCAGGATTTTTTCTAAATAGTTCGAGGTGTGACAAGGCGGCGAATGAGGAAATCCCTAGGAGCATACACAAGTATGTGACTAGGGTTGACGAATGAAGCCAACACAGTCACAACTTGAAATATGACGAAAAATCAGATGCTGAAGGAAGAACCACAACCACACGTAGATTTCGCATTCGGATTCGTCACAATAAAGCGCGATCCTTCTAATCCTTCAGTGTAATCCACACTTCCACCCACTAAATATTGCAGGCTCATTGGGTCTACAACCAGTGCGACACCTTGTTTTTCGATGGTCATATCCCCTTCGTTGATTTGATCATCAAAGGTAAAGCCATATTGGAAGCCGCTGCAACCACCGCCCGTAATGTAGACGCGCAGACGCAGGTTTGGGTTATTTTCATCGGCAACTAAGTCTTTTACTTTGGTTGCAGCTGCATCGGTAAATTGCAGAGGCAGAGCTACATCATCACTCATTTATTACTCCAGACCGGTGACCGGTAAATTCATAGGTAAGGCAAAGCCTACTTAGATCAATTTCTCAATTATCCGTCACCTGACTCATTGGTTCAAGTGTTGTTACACAATTGAGCACAGAGTTGCTATTCATCCTTATGATTGATCCATCATTGTGATTGATAGCATTGGTTTAATCGTCCTTGTGCTTTAGAATAGCGGCAACTTTTTATTTAGTCTCTTTTCAGGAGCCCTGCAATGCACCATTCCGAAGAATTATATAATGAAGCCCAACAGCTGATCCCTGGCGGTGTTAACTCCCCTGTTCGCGCCTTTAATGGTGTGGGTGGTACCCCGTTATTTATCGAGCGCGCTGATGGCGCTTACATTTATGATGTCGATGGCAAAGCTTACATTGATTATGTGGGCTCTTGGGGTCCAATGGTATTGGGTCACAACCATCC
This sequence comes from Providencia sp. JUb39, assembly GCF_012272845.1. NCBI lineage: Bacteria > Pseudomonadati > Pseudomonadota > Gammaproteobacteria > Enterobacterales > Morganellaceae > Providencia > Providencia sp. JUb39. The sequence goes on from NZ_JAAWXD020000001.1 coordinate 3,205,718, forward strand.
CGCTATCCGCGATGCTGTGATCAAAGCCGTCAATAAAGGCTTAAGCTTTGGTGCACCAACCGCTGCTGAAGTGGAAATGGCAAAACTGGTGTGCGAATTAGTCCCATCTATCGATATGATCCGTATGGTCAACTCCGGTACTGAAGCCACTATGAGCGCGATTCGCCTTGCTCGTGGTTATACTGGCCGCGATAAAATTATTAAGTTCGAAGGTTGCTACCACGGTCACGCTGACTGCCTATTAGTGAAAGCTGGTTCCGGTGCACTGACCATGGGCGAGCCTAACTCTCCGGGCGTACCTGAAGATTTCGTTAAGCACACATTGACCTGCACATACAACGATTTAGCCTCTGTTCGCCAAGCTTTCGAAAACTACCCAGAAGAAGTGGCATGTGTGATTGTTGAACCTGTCGCGGGCAACATGAACTGCGTTCCACCAACCGCAGAATTCCTGCCGGGTCTGCGTGAATTATGTGATGAATTCAACGCACTGCTGATCATCGATGAAGTGATGACAGGCTTCCGTGTTGCACTCGGTGGCGCTCAAGATCACTACAACGTACAACCGGATTTAACCTGTTTAGGTAAAATCATCGGTGGCGGTATGCCTGTGGGTGCATTTGGCGGTCGCTATGAAGTGATGGAAAAATTAGCGCCTATCGGCCCTGTTTACCAAGCGGGTACACTTTCTGGTAACCCTGTTGCCATGGCGGCGGGTTTAGCTTGCTTAAATGAAGTGTCTCAGCCGGGTGTTCATGCGCGTTTAACGGAGCTGACCGATAAACTGGCTCGTGGCTTAACCCGTGTTTCTAAAGAGCAAGGCGTGCCTATGGTTATCAACCATGTGGGCGGGATGTTTGGTCTATTCTTCACTGACGCCGAATCAGTAACGTGCTACCAAGACGTGATGAAGTGCGATGTGACTCGCTTTAAGAAGTTCTTCCACTACATGTTAGAAGAAGGCGTTTACTTAGCACCATCCGCATTCGAAGCGGGCTTTATGTCTATCGCCCACAGCGATGAAGATATCCAGCGCACCATCGATGCCGCGGAAATTGCACTGGCAAAAATCAAAGCAGAATAACCCCCTGCAATAAACTGCCCCATAAAAATAGGCGCCATCTGCAAAAGACGGCGCCTATTTTTTATCTATTTTCTGGTCTGTTTTCTTTTTCAATCAGACTCATCATTCTCCTAAATCCCGTGCGTTGTAGCTAGGCGGCAAGTGAGCTAAGCCCTAGGAGCATACACAAGTATGTGACTAGGGTTAGCGACCGCAGCCAACAACGCTACGGCGTGCGGGATGACGGAGAATCGCCGAACATATCTTTGACCCAGTCAGGAGCTGCTCCATCCTCTTGCGGCGCCTCACCATTCCCATTCAAATTCCACGTTGGATCTTGCGATGCGGATCCTTGGCATAGGCTTTGAGGGTCTTCAGTCCAGACTGGTAACATTCTGCCGCCACCTAAATCAGAGCAGCTAAATTGACCATCCATCATGACACGCATATCGGTTATCCCTTCTGGCGCTCGGTTGATCAGTGTCAGTGGCGTTTGGTTATCTAAATAGCGCTGATAAACACGTAATGCCCCTGTTGAGCCTGTTAACTGTGTTGGTCCGTTGTTATCGCGACCGACCCAGACAATAGCCACTTCCTTACCATCGATACCCGCGTACCAGCTATCACGCAGGTCGTTGGTGGTACCCGTTTTACCCGCCAGATTGTATTTACCATATTTATTCAGTAATACGCGTCCAGTCCCTTGCTGCACCACTTGCTGCATACCAAATAGCGTTAAATAAGCGGCTTGAGATGGTACGGCACGCTCTGCGGATGGGTAACTTTGATACAGCTCTTTACCATCACCATCAATCACTGAACGTAATGCAGATAATTTTGCGCGATTACCTTCGCCACCAATGGTTTGGTACACTTGCGCCACTTCAGCTGGCGTTAAGTTCACCGCACCTAACAACATCGCAGGTACTTTTTCCATCGCACTTTCTGGCGCGCCTAGACGGATAAACGTATTCATCACTTGGTCGAGACCAATTTCCATCCCTAAGTTTACGGTTGGAATATTTTGTGATTTCGCTAATGCATCCACCAGCATCATACGGCCATTAAAGTTACGGCTATAGTTTCGTGGGCTCCAACTTTGATTACCGACCTTGATGGTCAGCGGTTCATCGGATAGCCACGTATTTAAGCGGAAACGGTCTGGCTCACTTAATGCCGTTAAATACACCGGTGGTTTTGCTAAAGAACCAATGCTGCGACGGGCATTTAGCGCTCGGTTAAAGCCTGAGAATTGTGGATCAGAGCCACCGACCATCGCACGAACTTCGCCGTTAATACGGTCGACAACCACCATGGCACCTTCGATATCATCCAATTTACGTGCTTTACGTAAATCAGCTACGCCGAACTCGACTGCATTTTCCGCCGCCGTTTGCGCCACCGGATCTAAGGTGGTAAAGATTTTCGCACCCGAGAGATCTTTAACTTTATCCCCAAGCTTCTCGCTCAGTTCTTGTCTCACCATCTGCATAAATGCGGGTTGAGATGCGACTAACCCCTCTTTGTTTTTCACGCCAAGCGGTCGAGCACTCAAAACTTGGTACATCTCATTATCGATAACACCACGGGTTTCAAGGATTTTAAGCACAATATTACGGCGTTTAATCGCATTTTGTGGCTTAGTCCACGGGTTAAAGGTTGATGCACCTTGCACCATTCCCACCAACAATGCTTGTTGGTCAAAGCTTAACTCATTGATTGGTCGACCAAAGTAATACAAACTCGCCAGCGGGAAGCCGCGAATTTCATCATTACCATTTTGCCCTAAATAGACCTCATTCAAATACAGTTCAAGAATGCGTTCTTTGCTGTAGTTGTAGTCTAAAATCAATGCCATAAAGGCTTCGTTAGCTTTACGTTTCAGGGTTCTTTCGTTGGTTAAAAATAGGTTTTTCACCAACTGCTGCGTTAAGGTACTTCCCCCTTGCACGGAACGACCCGCAGTGACGTTCGCCACCACCGCACGACCGATAGAATATAAGCTAACACCATCATGCTCATAAAAGTTTCTATCTTCCGTTTCGAGGAGGATTTTCACCAAGGATTCAGGGAAGTCCGCCATTGGCAGCACTAAACGCTGTTCATTATTCGCAGATTGCATCATGGTGATCAGTTTCGGATCTAAACGGAAGAAACCGAACGAGCGCCCATTTTCAATATTTTCAATCTTGCTCAACATGCCATTTTCAAACACCAGACGCGCGAGGACTTGCCCCTCTTTTTGGTCTGGGAAATTAAATGGACGACGCAAAATTTCAATGGTATTGCCTTTCACCACAAACTCACCGGATGTGGTGATTTTGCTGACTTTACGGTACTGCATCCCTTCAAGCAGGTTGGTCATTTCAGCTTGGCTGTAATCCATACCCGGCTCAAGGTTTACCATGCGTCCGTATACCGCCGCAGGCAAATCCCACACCTTACCATCAAGGCGTTCTTTAATTTGTTGGTTTAGATAAAAACCGTAAGCCGCCAGTATCACTGCAAGTACCAGCATTAATTTAACTAGCAGCCAGAACCAGCGCCATTTACTCTTGCGAGGTTTGTTCTTTTTTGAGCCTTTTTTGGTCATTTGCTCTTCTTCATCGTCTTCATCATCAAGATATTCATCATCAATATCTTCATCATCATAGAGATCTTCATCATAATCATCGCGGTGTCTACGGCGGCGTGAAGAGGATGACGATTTCTCAGCAGGGCGTCTTTTACGTCTGCCAATGGGTTCAAAATCTTTACCGGACATGGTCGCTCCATATCTCCTATACCTAAATAGGCATTAAAATCTAACTATACATGCACAAGTACAACTACAGATACGTAGGTGTAACATAAGGCTAATTTTGGCTCATAATTCAAGGAATTTCACGGAAGAAAGCTCCTAATTACACTTCCTTACGCTGCCTATTGGGCGCCATTGCCTAATTTACAGCCCGTTATTAGAGCACAAAATTAGGTTATTTCGCACTCATCATCGCTTTTTTTGTTTGTCGCGTTGGTTCGGCATTCGCAGGGTCATCTGGCCAAGGATGTTTTGGATAACGCCCTTTCATCTCTTTTTGTACCTCTTTATAGCTCCCTTGCCAAAATGCACCGAGATCTTGAGTTATCTGAATAGGGCGCCTTGCTGGCGAAAGCAGCGATAATGTTAACGTCACTTTACCATTTGCCACGGTTGGATTGGCTTTTTCACCAAACACTTCTTGCAAGCGAATTTCAACCACGGGTGGCTTGTCTAGCGCGTAGTGAATACTTACCTCGCTCCCAGAAGGGGCGATATAGGTCACAGGGAAAGTACTGTCGAGCCATTGGCGTTGCTGCCAATCCAATCGATTCAATAATAAATTCATTAAATCAATCTCTTGCAGCTTTTTCTTGCTTGTCACACCATTAAGATAAGGGGCTAACCATTCATCAAGCGTCTCGAGTAAAGTTTCATCATCCATTGCAGGCAATAGCGAGTCAGGAAAATAACGCGCCGCTAATTCACAACGAATACGCAACTGTAGGGTATTTTCTTGCCAATTTAACTGTTGCAAACCATTTTGCTGAAGCCAGTAAACCAGTGCATTTTTAATCTCTTCCGGCTCTGGATTAGTCAGCCGTTGAGATTTGACGACCAACTGCCCGCATTGTAAGCGCCGCCATGCCAGTAAGCTCCCCCGCTGCTCATCCCATTCAACTGTCTCTTGAGTGCTAAAAAGATGCGGGCAATCCTGTTGAAGCTTTTCAATTTCAATAGGATATGCCAGTGAGATACGTGCATCCGCCGAGGTTTCTGACTGCCATAATGCCGCCACCATCAGCCATTCACTCCCCATTAACGGGTCATTGTCGTTCAGTGTTGCCCCTAACCCGCTGGCTAATTGATAACGAGCTTGATGGTCACGGGATTTCGCTATGTAGTCTGGAAACCCTGCGGATAGTAATGTTGGTAACCACTCACTAATCAACCCAGTGGCTTTTCCTAAAGAATGGGTAACCTTGTCACCACTTAAGATAGAGGCGCGTTTGCACCAGTTCTCCGTCGGACGTTCTAAATGGGTATGTAGGTCGATCACTCCGCCACGGGGAGGCTCTTCAATAATTGCCGTTAATAATGCAGCAAGTTGAATAACAGATTTATTTTGAGTTTGCTGTGCGTGATACAGCATGGCGGCAGTACGCACTGACGTTCCCGTTCCCGCCATTTTATTGCCCATCGACGTGAGTTTCCCTTGGGCATCGGTGACACCTAATTTGAATAATAAGGTTTTCGCTGCCGATAATGCCGCTTCAGGGGGAACATCTAACCATTGGAGCTGAGAAATGTCGTGACAGCCCCATTGAAGGAGCGCTAACCATAACCCGCTTAAATCACTATTATTGATTTCTGCTTCACTAAATTGTGCAGCACGTTCGGCTTGTTCGGCACTCATTAGATGCCAGCATACACCCGCTTCTAAACGCCCTGCTCGCCCCGCACGTTGGGTCATTGAAGCTTGACTAATGCGTTTTTTAATTAGCTTTGTCTGCCCACTTTTCGGATTAAATTGTCCCACGCGCTCAAAGCCGCTATCCACCACTAAACGGATCCCCTCGATGGTGAGACTGGTTTCCGCAATGTTAGTCGCCAGTACGACCTTACGTTTTCCTTCAGGAGCAGGCAGAATCGCTTGTTGCTGAGCTTGAATTGATAGCGCACCATACATTGGGCACAACATCACATCTTCAGTCACTACCCCTTCTAACTCGCTTTTCGTCCGCTCAATTTCGCCCACTCCCGGTAAAAAGAGTAACAAAGAGCCTGCTTGTTGCTGCATCAGTTGCCAAACCGCGCTCGCGACTTCTTGATGAAACGGTTTGTTCGGATTGATAGGCTTATATTCTCGTTGAACAGGGAATGTCCGTCCTTGTGAACTGATCACCGGCGCATCAGGAAATAGCTGGCTAAGCCCTTGATCATCCAGCGTAGCCGACATTAGCAGAATTTTTAAATCGTCCCGCAGTGCTTGCTGAGAATCCAACAACAGCGCTAACCCTAAATCAGCCTGCAAATTACGCTCATGAAATTCATCCAAAATGACCAATCCGATACCTTCAAGCATCGGGTCATTTTGTAATTGACGAGTGAGAACCCCTTCCGTCACCACTTCTAAACGCGTTTTTGCGCTCACTTTGCTTTCTGAGCGCATACGCAACCCAATAGTTTCCCCTACCGATTCCCCTAACTGCTGCGCTAAGCGAGCGGCGACTGAGCGTGCTGCAATACGCCGCGGCTCTAACATAATAATCCGCCCGTCAATCTGTCCACTTTTGAGGATTTCTAACGGCAATACCGTTGATTTCCCTGCTCCCGTCGGCGCATGCAACAGAACTTGAGAGGATTTCGCTAGAGCAGCGAGTAAGTCATCACTTACTTCTAAGATAGGGAACACTAAGGGGTAACTCCATGAGGTTTAACTTTCTATGAGAAGCATTGTAGCATTAACAAATTGTAGCATTAACGAATATGACGCATTAATACTGTCTATTAACTAAGTCCATCTATAGCATGGTGCTATGTTATGTCACGAACAACGCGGTCAACGGAGAAGACATGGAATTTATCCCCCCTTTAAAATCAGCCACATTAATTAAACGCTATAAACGTTTTTTAGCGGATGTCGTCACACCCGAGGGAGAGGAAATGACGATACACTGCGCAAACACGGGGGCAATGACAGGCTGTGCAACCCCCGGAGATACCGTGTGGTACTCCACCTCGGATAACCCAAAGCGAAAATATCCGTACAGTTGGGAGCTAACGCAAACCAAGAATGACCATCTGATTTGTATTAACACGCTGCGGGCGAATCAATTAGTGGCAGAAGCGTTGGCAAAAAAGCATATTCCAGAATTATCTGACTACAGTATAGTGACCCCTGAAGTGAAGTATGGAAGTGAAAACAGCCGGATTGATTTTTTACTCACTCAAGAGGGCTTAGCTGATTGTTTTATTGAAGTAAAATCAGTGACTTTGCTAGAAAATAACCATGGCTATTTCCCTGATACTCAGACAATACGAGGACAAAAACACCTTAGAGAGCTGACTTTGATTGCTAAAGAAGGAAAACGCGCCATACTTATGTTTGTCATTTTACATAGCGGTATCCACGTAATATCCGCTGCTGCACATATTGATCCTAAATATGCAGCGTTGTTAGAACAGGCTATAGCTAATGGCGTCGAAGTTCTGTGTTATCAAGTGGATATATCTAAACAAAAAATGCAAATAGGGACATCAATTCGCTTCACCCCGACTAAGTCATTTTAGTTTAGTCGATATTTAAACAAGGTCATCGAGTTATGAGTGCTTGAGAAGGGAAGAAACACGCTTGTCTTCACAGCATTACAAAACTCATCACATGAACGATTGCCAAGACGGCTGTCTTCTGATATTTATAGCGACCTTAAATTTTCCCCCTTGGGGTTTTTGTAAAATTTGCGTGTGTAGGAGAAGCATTATGCAAGAAGGGCAAAAACGTAAGACATCGTCCTTAAGCATTCTCGCCATTGCCGGGGTTGAGCCCTATCATGAGAAGGCTGGCGAAGAGTACATGAACGAAGCCCAATTGGCGCATTTTAAGCTCATTCTCGAAGCATGGCGCAATCAACTCAGAGATGAAGTGGACCGGACTGTTACTCATATGCAAGATGAGGCAGCTAACTTTCCAGACCCCGTTGATAGAGCCGCTCAGGAAGAGGAATTCAGCCTCGAATTACGTAACCGCGACCGCGAACGTAAATTGATCAAGAAGATCGAAAAGACGCTGAAGAAAGTTGAAGATGAAGATTTTGGCTACTGCGAATCTTGTGGTGTGGAAATTGGCATCCGTCGTTTGGAAGCGCGTCCAACAGCAGATTTGTGCATCGACTGTAAAACATTAGCAGAAATCCGCGAAAAGCAGATGGCTGGCTAATAGTTGTTTTGGGAGTCCTCAACGGCGCATTAACCCTGCGCCGTTATAAGGATTCGCACCCTCAAAAAAAGTTTAAACTCCTCTTTTCCTCGTCTTTATTTCTCTCATTTTCTCTACATTTGTTATCGTTTGCGTCTCGCGCAAAAAGCTACAATTTGTATAATATTCACTGAGTTAATTGATATAAAAAATAATTAGCCATGACTTTTATTCGTTTAACCATTCTCAAAGAAACTTCAGTGAGCTATGATTAGCCGCTTATTTTGTTTAATGAATCTATGTAATGACATCGAGGTGTACTATTTTTAACCGAGTAGCAAATTTCTGCCGCAATATTTTATCTCGCAATGAACCAGCATCGTCCGCGGAACAGGACTCGATGCCAAAGCGTGGTGCGCGAGACACACAGGCAGCCGGTGAAAGGCCAGTCACTCCTTCTGCATCAGAGAAAAAATCTGAGAGGAAAACTCGGCATGAGCAGAATACTAGACATGACCAGAATACGAGACAAACAAAGAAAACGGTTCGTCCCTCTAAACGTTCCGATGCTCAAACACAGAAGCGAACATCCGTGACGAAACAAGAATCGATTACCGTTATTCCACGCGCTCAACACATAATTTCGCGTGATGACATTAGTGAAAACGCACTAAAAGTATTGTACCGCCTTAATAAAAATGGCTACGAAGCCTATTTAGTTGGCGGTGGTGTGCGTGATTTGTTATTAGGTCAAAAGCCAAAAGATTTCGATATCACCACCAATGCAACCCCAGAACAAATTCGCAAGCTATTTCGTAATTGTCGACTGGTTGGTCGTCGATTCCGCCTTGCGCACATTATGTTTGGTCCAGAAATTATTGAAGTCGCCACCTTCCGCGGTCACCACGACCAAGAAGTCGATGATAAAAATCTGTCATCTCAAGCGCAAAATGGCATGCTGCTTCGCGATAATATTTTCGGTTCCATTGAAGAAGATGCTATCCGCCGTGACTTCACCGTCAACAGCCTGTATTACAACATTGATGATTTCTCCGTACGCGATTACGTCAATGGATTACAAGACTTAAAAGAAGGCGTTATTCGTCTGATTGGCGACCCGGAAACACGCTACCGTGAAGATCCCGTTCGGATGATCCGCGCCGTGCGCTTCGCCTGTAAGCTGAATATGCGTATCGAGCCAAATACCGCAGAGCCGATTCATCGCTTAGCCCCATTGCTGCGTGAAATCCCTTCTGCACGACTGTTTGAAGAGTCATTAAAATTACTTCAAGCCGGTTATGGCTACGCTACCTATAAAATGCTGAATCAGTACCATCTGTTTGAACAACTGTTCCCTGTGATTGCGAGCCGCTTCACTGAGAATGGTGATTCACCAATGGAAAAAGTCATTGAACAAGTGTTAAAAAACACCGATTTCAGACTAAAAAATGATAAGCGCGTCAATCCTGCATTTTTATTTGCAGCCATGTTATGGTATCCCGTCACTGAACATGCAGAGAAACTATCACAGGAAGGCGGTCTCGCTTACTATGATGCCTTTGCGCTGGCAATGAATGATGTACTGGATGAACAGTGCCGCTCAATTGCAATCCCAAAACGTATCACCACCACCATGCGTGATATCTGGATGTTGCAATTACGCTTACCTCGTCGCCAAGGGCGTCGTGCGAATAAATTGATGGAGCACCCGAAATTCCGTGCTGCCTTTGATTTATTAGAGCTTAGAGCCAATGTGGAACACCGTAATGAGCTACAAGAACTCGCTTTATGGTGGAATGACTTCCAACAAGCTAATGCACAGAAACAGCGTGAAATGATCTCAGAGCTCGGTAGTGCGCCAACTCGTCGCCGCCAGCGTCCGCATCGTTCATCACAATCCGGTAATAGAAAACCAAATAAATCATGATGGTATTCATCGTAGCGGCTTAAGCGGTCGCTGCGATCACCATAGAGAGATTAAGATAGAGAGATAAAGAGATGGAGCAAGTGTACATTGCCATTGGCAGCAACTTAGGCGAGCCACTGAAGCAAGCACAACAAGCGATCGCCGCATTAGATGCGATTCCAAGCACTCGCGTTGTGAGCACTTCTTCTATTTATCGAACTAAGCCCCTCGGCCCACAGGATCAACCTGATTTTCTCAATCTGGCAGTTTTGCTGGAAACCGAACTTGAACCTGAAGACTTACTCAATCATACCCAAAAAATTGAATTGGATTTAGGACGCGTTCGCAAAGATGAGCGCTGGGGACCGAGAACATTAGATCTCGATATCATGCTGTTTGGCAATCGAGTGATCCACACCGAGCGCTTAACTGTTCCACATTATGGGCTAAAAGAGCGTGAATTTATGCTGTACCCGCTCAGTGACATTACCCCTTCCCTGATTTTTCCTGATGGTGAAAAACTGTCAGAAAGACTTACACACGTCCCTCAAAATGGCCTAATGCTTTGGGAATAAGTTCCTAATGTGTTTAACCTCGTTCAGGTATGGTCATAAGAGAAATCATTTCCGGAGGTTATTTTAATGAAACCCATTTCTCTCGCTGATTTGTGTCAATATAAAAAAGAGAAACACAAATTCGCTACCATTACAGCCTACGATGCCAGTTTTGCTCAACTGTTTGCTGAGCAAGGTATCCAAGTGATGCTGGTTGGTGATTCCTTAGGTATGACTATCCAAGGCGAAACCAGTACCCTTCCTGTCACTGTCGAGCAGATTGCTTACCACACTCGCTGCGTACGTAAAGGCGCCCCTAACGCATTTATCATCGCCGACATGCCTTTTATGAGTTATGCCACGCCTGAGCAAGCCTGTGCCAATGCCGCTATTTTGATGCAAGCTGGTGCGAATATGGTGAAAATCGAAGGTGGCAGCTGGCTATGTGAAACCGTCAAAATGCTGTGTGAACGTTCCGTACCAGTCTGCGGTCACTTAGGCTTAACGCCACAAGCGGTAAATGTACTTGGGGGCTATAAAGTCCAAGGTCGTGATGAAGTCACTGCCAATCAGCTTATCAAAGATGCGATTGCTCTCGAGAATGCAGGCATTCAGCTGTTGGTTCTTGAATGCGTACCGACATCCCTTGCGAACCAAGTCACTGAAGAATTACTGTTACCTGTCATTGGAATTGGTGCCGGTAATGGCACTGACGGGCAAATTCTCGTGATGCATGATGCGTTAGGGATCACCGCCAAACCACCAAAATTTGCGAAAAACTTTTTGGCTGAAGCAGGCAATATTCACGATGCTATTCGCCTATATATTCAAGAAGTTGAGCAAGAAATTTACCCGAGTGACGCTCACTCATTTTCGTAATTCTGTATGAAATATAACGATAAGGATGGGAAGTATGCGGATCGTTGAAACATCGCCAATCTTGCGCCGTGAAATTCGTCGCTGGAAACAAGAAGGCAAACGTATTGCGTTTGTCCCAACGATGGGCAATTTACATGATGGGCACCTGACACTGATTGACCAAGCTAAACAGCAAGCCGACATTGTCATTGCTAGCATTTTTGTCAATCCAATGCAGTTTGACCGTCAATCCGATTTAGCCAATTATCCTCGTACCTTGCAGGAAGATTGCGAAAAACTGAAACGTAAAAGTGTCGATTTAGTTTTCGCACCGTCTGCCGCCGAGTTTTACCCTGAAGGTATGGACAACCAAAGTTACGTTGAAGTACCTGAAATTTCTACCATGTTAGAAGGCGCTAGCCGTCCAGGGCATTTCCGTGGCGTTGCGACAGTGCTGACCAAGCTATTCAATCTCGTGCAGCCTGATATCGCATTATTTGGTGAGAAAGATTATCAACAGCTTCAGTTAGTGCGTAAATTGGTGACTGACCTTTCTTTCGATATTCAAGTTGTCGGTGTCCCTATCGTTCGCGCTAAGAATGGTTTAGCCCTGAGTTCACGCAATAATAATCTGTCTGCCGATGAGCTAAAAATTGCCCCTCAGCTGTTTGCGATTATGCAAAAAGCAGGTGAGAAGCTCGCGGACTCTCCCGCGGCAGCAACCGGTTTAATTGGTGAAATGGAAGAATCTTTGCGCCAAGCAGGATTTACCCCTGACGAACTCTTTATTCGCGATGCCGATAACCTCGGCGAACTGACGGTTTCCAGCCGCCGCGCCGTGATTTTAATGGCTGCATGGTTAGGTCAAACCCGTTTAATCGACAATCTGCAAGTCGAGTTACCGCTCGATATCGCTTAAAAACAAAATACTTTCGCCTAGATTTAAGTTTGAATCCTCTAAGATTTATTCAAACTCATTCATGTCACAGCTAGGCGGCAAGTAAACGCGACCCTAGGAACATACATAAGTATGTGACTAGGGCAAGAGCGCGCAGCCAACAACGCTGTGGCAGCAATGAGGAAGAATAAGGAAGAAGAAATGCAAAGAAAAATGCTATTAGGCAAGCTCCACCGTGCCACCGTCACTCAAGCTGACCTCCACTATGAAGGTTCTTGCGCTATCGATCAGGATTTCTTAGATGCCGTCGGTATTTTAGAATACGAAGCTATCGATATTTATAATGTGGATAATGGCGAACGTTTTTCAACCTATGCGATTGCAGGGGAACGCGGTTCTAAAATTATCTCTGTCAATGGTGCTGCGGCACGTCGCGCTGCGGTTGGCGATAAGCTGATTATTTGCACTTACGGCATGTTACCTGATGAAGAAGCCCGCCAGCATCAACCCAAAGTGGCTTACTTTGATGCGAACAACACCATGAGCCGCATTGCTAAAGCGGTACCGGTACAAGTCGCTTAATTTAATATAGAAATGCCCCTATTAGGGGCATTAAGTTGATGACAAAGAGGGATAAAAGCGTGGTTTTTCCCTCTTTGTGTTATCAGGCGAAAATCAATAAATTGATTTTCCTTTAGGGACATTTATTCCAACCTCAGCTCAGCCTATTTGCTAGGTTAACTTCTTAACCCACGACCTTGTTCAATTAAATACCATGTCAAAGCATAGAAGATAATTAAAAACACCATTAATACGCTCAAAGTCACGACGATGGACACATCCGCAATGCCTAAAAAGCCATATCTAAAGCCGCTTATCATATACACAATCGGGTTGAGCTTAGAGACAGCCTGCCAGAATGGCGGCAGTAAAGATAACGAATAGAAAACCCCACCCAGATAGGTCAGTGGCGTTAAAACGAATGTTGGAACAATGCTGATATCATCGAAGGTTTTAGCAAAAATCGCATTTAACAGACCCGCAAGGGAGAACACAATCGCCGTTAATAACAGCGTGATCACCACCATTGACCATGAATGAACCTGCAATGGGATAAAGAACAGAGATACGATAGTCACCAAAAATCCGACTAAAATCCCACGCGCAACCCCACCTCCAACAAAACCGGCGATAATCACGTGAGTCGGTACGGGAGCAACTAATAGCTCTTCAATATTTTTCTGGAATTTAGAACCAAAAAATGACGAACAGACGTTGGAGTATGAGTTAGTGATCACTGCCATCATAATAAGGCCAGGGACAATAAACTGCATGTAGTCTACACCGCCCATATCGCCAATCCGTGAACCAATTAAATTTCCGAAAATCACAAAATAGAGCGACATGGTGATCACAGGTGGCAGCAACGTTTGCACCCAGATACGACCAAAGCGAGTGACCTCTTTGATCCAAATCGTTTTTAAGGCAACCCAATATAGCGAGATCATTGCGCACCTTCCTGCTCTGAAACTTGGTTATCTTTTTTCACTAAGCTGACAAACAGCTCTTCAAGGCGGTTAGCCTTATTGCGCATACTCAAAATTTGAATTCCTTGGTCACTTAACTGGCTGAACACACCATTGAGCCCTTGCTCACGCTTCACATCCACTTCGAGAGTTGACGTATCTACTAAACGGGATTCATACCCCGTTAGGCTTGGAATTGGGCTTTTTGGCATCAAATCAAAAATAAACGTTTCTGACTCTAACTGGCTTAAAAGCTGCTTCATGCTGGTATTTTCCACCAGCTCACCATGCTGAATGATCCCGATATTACGGCACAACATTTCCGCTTCTTCCAGATAGTGAGTGGTCAAAATAATGGTGGTGCCCTGTGCATTCAGCTTTTTCAGGAACGTCCACATAGAACGGCGCAGTTCGATATCAACACCGGCGGTCGGCTCATCGAGGATCAACAGTTTTGGTTGATGCATCAAGGCGCGAGCTATCATCAGGCGGCGTTTCATCCCACCGGATAAATTACGCGCACGCTCATTACGTTTTTCCCACAAATCTAACTGAGTAAGATATTGCTCAGCACGCTGGTTTGCCACATTGCGAGGAACACCATAATAACCCGCTTGGTTTAAAACAATCTGTAAGACCGTTTCAAACGGGTTAAAGTTGAACTCTTGAGGCACTAACCCAAGTTGCTGTTTAGCCAGTACAACTTGCTTATCTAAGTCATAGCCAAACACTTTCACTGAGCCACTGGTTTTGTTGACCAATGAACTAATAATGCCAATCGTTGTTGATTTTCCTGCACCATTCGGTCCAAGTAAGGCATAGAAATCACCATCTTCCACGCTTAAATCAATGCCACGCAACGCTTTCACGCCACCTGCATAGGTTTTGGTCAGCTGCGATAGTTCGAGTGCGTAAGTCATATATTAAAAATACCTTTATTCTTGGGGCTGTTTGGAGGCAATATAGATTAATGATGCCACTTTTTCCTGTCGGATGTTATGCAGAAAAGTGATAATAATTTAACAATATATTATTCAACATCCCCCTTAATGAGGGTTGTCATGTATAAATGAGTGGTTCATCATAGATGTGAAATTAGTATAACTAATTATTATTTAATCAATAAATGCTGTATAAGATTTTATCGCAAAGTCACACAACTAGGCTATAAGTCATGATGAGAAAAATTGAAGAGCTGTTTGCTAATAACGAAGCATGGTCAGCGTCTGTAAAAGAAAAAGATCCTGAATTCTTTAAAGAATTATCAAAAGCTCAAAAACCAAGATTTCTATGGATCGGCTGTTCAGACAGTCGAGTGCCTGCCGAAAAGCTGATCAACGCAGCCCCTGGGGATCTCTTCGTTCACCGTAATGTGGCGAACTTAGTTATCCATACGGACTTAAACTGTTTATCAGTTATTCAGTATGCGGTTGATGTTCTGGAAGTCGAGCACATTATTATCTGTGGTCACTATGGATGTGGTGGTATTGAAGCAGCGGTGGATAACACCGAATTGGGCCTGATCAATAACTGGTTATTACACATTCGAGATATCTGGTATCGCCATAGCTCTATGTTAGGTGAACTGAAACCGTGCGAGCGCTTAGATCGTCTTTGCGAATTAAACGTAGTTGAGCAAGTGTATAACTTAGGTCACTCTACTATCATGCAATCCGCATGGAAACGTGGTCAGAAAATCATGATCCACGGCTGGGTTTACGGTATCAATAATGGTCGCTTACACGACTTACACATTACCTCAGATAGCCGCGAGAAGTTAGAGTTAGGTTATCGTGAGGCTATCTCTAAGCTCACTCAGAAAAAATAATCTTTCGAAAATAAAATAGCAAAAGAGCAGCCTAGGCTGCTCTTTTTATTGCTAAGAGTACAGTTTAAAAAACTTACTCTTCCAGCAGAGTGACATGCCCAATGTACGGCAGGTGGCGATACTGCTGCGCGTAGTCGATACCATAACCGACAACGAATTTATCTTCGATTGAATAACCAATCCACTCAACCGGTACATCCACTTCACGGCGAGAAGGCTTATCCAACAGAGTACAAATTGCCACAGATGCAGGCTCACGCAGGCCAAAAATTTCACGGACTTTATTTAACGTGTTGCCTGAGTCAATGATATCTTCAACGATCAGCACATGCTTACCGCGAATATCTTCATCTAAGTCTTTCACGATTTTCACATCACGGCTTGATGTCATTGCATTGCCGTAGCTTGATACGGTCATGAAATCAACTTCATGAGGTACGGTGATTTTACGGCACAGATCCGCCATAAAAATGAAGGAGCCTTTTAACAGACCAACCAGCACTAAATCACCTTGTTTGTCTTGGTAATGAGTACTAATGCTGTCTGCTAATTCACTGATTCTTTGAGCAATCTCTTCTTCAGAGATCATTACATCCAGAGTATGTTTCATCATCTATTACGCATGTATGGGAAAGGAAAGCGCGTAATTTTAACATAAGCCACACAAAGACGCGACGACAAAACAAATGGCAGTGACCACATCGCCACTGCCAGTTTCGATGACCTTAACCTACGGTAAAGCCCATCATCATGCCTGTATCTTCATGCTCCAGTAAGTGACAATGTGCCATATAAGGGTGCTGTGGCGTCGCAGTATGTTTAAATTCCACTAAGACTTCGCTCACTTGTCCTTCCACTTTCACAATGTCTTTCCAGCCTTGGCGATGCGGTTCAACCGGACGACCATTTTCTTTAAGGATCCTAAAACGCGTTCCGTGAACATGGAATGGGTGCAGCATCATATCGCCACGCCCTGAAATCACCCAAACCTCTTGCTGATTTAGCGGCGCATTAAACGCAGGGTGTGTCATTGAAAAAACTTGTCCATTGATGGTATTCGCATTATGAATATCCAGATCACCCGTGCCCATACCGCAATGGCCGCCACTGTTTTGCGTGCTGCCTGCCATATTGCCATGACCCATATTGCTGTTATTCATATTGCCATGGTTCATGTTTCCATTCCCCATATTGTTGCCATTCATATTGGAATGATCCATATTCCCCATCATACCGCCATGACCGCCCATGTTCCCCATCGCCTGCGGACCATATTTTTCACGCAGCATCATCATGCCTTGCATATCCAAGCGCATATCCATCATTAAATGGAATTTACGGCGATTTAGCCCCGTCAGTGAAGGTATGGCAGCAATCGTTGCTAATTGCTCAGGTAATTTTCCAGCTCCCGCACTCAAGGTAGTTTCAATGCGTAAAACAGGCAGTGGCTGATCAAATGGCGCGATAGTCATGCCCATTTGCCCAACAGGTAAAGTGACAAGGTCGAAGGAACGACCGTCAGAGGCATCAATCAATACTTCAAAGCGTTCGCCCATTAAAATCGGTAATTCAGTTAATGCGATAGGTTCAGCCAGCAATCCACCATCACTGCCCACCACATACATTTTACGTCCATCACTGGTTGACACGTTCAAGCTACGTGCGTTACAACCGTTGAGTAAACGCAGGCGGATCCAACCTTTCGGCGCAACATGTTTAGGGTAAACCGCTCCATTGGTTAGCATCATATCCCCAAACCAGCCCACGGCAGCACTCATGACATCTAATTGATAATCAATTTGTCCGTCATCTTTTAAGCGCTTATCTTGCAGAATAACGGGAATATCATCGACGCCCCACTCGCTCGGTAAGCCATGTTTTTGGCTGTCTTCATCTTTAACAAGCACTAATCCTGCTAATCCCATCGCTACTTGGTAACCGGTTTTCCCGTGAGTATGAGGATGGAACCAGCAAGTGGCTTCAGGTTGGTTGAGAGTGAAATTGACTTTACGGCTAGCACCGGGAGCGATAATCGCTTGAGGTCCACCATCTTGCTCGCCGGAAATTTCCAATCCATGCCAGTGTACGGTTGTCTCTTCAGGTAATTGGTTGGTGATATTAATGTTTACTGACTGCCCATTTTTCAGGCTAAGTGCCGGACCCAATAAATCGCCATTATATCCCCACGTTGTAGTTTTCTTGCCCGGTACAAACTGTGAAATACCTTGCTTGATAGCGATTTGAATATTCCCTTGTGCATCCGGTTCTACAAGTGGTGGAATAGCCAATGTGGAATAATTCCCAGCAGCAACAGCCATGCGGCTCCAAACTGGCAGTGCGCTCGCAGCATAAGCGATAGCACTCAGCTTCAGAAAATCACGACGTAACATAGATAACCTTCCTTTTATTTATCAAAATCAACAATCAGTGAGCACGGTATGACAAGTCTGAAATTGCCCTTGCCAAGCAAAACGTGGTTTAATGATTGGGATGATAAAGCTTCCCCTTACAGGAAGGTCAATAAACCCATGCATCTAATATGGGTTTATTACATAGATTTAAGAAAGTTAGAATTGACTAACGAATCTATACACAAAATAATCTAAAGTGCTTAGTATCTATAGAGTACATCGTAGCCATGAAGAAATCAGGCAACTTGATGTAATGCGAGTATGTTCTTATGCTAATGTTACTTGACATAAAAACCAGATGAATATCGAATGCAAAAATTTATATTGATGTCATGCTTAATGATGCTTTTGGGGCTAACCAATACCGCCAAAGCACTCTCTACCAATGAAGCTGAAGACCTCGCTGATCTGACCGCTGTATTTATTTATTTAAAATATGATTGCGGCTATTCCCAAATTCCTGACAGAGAAATTGAACGCGCCATTGTTTACTTTGCGAAAAGTAATAAATGGGATTTGGGAAATTACAACTCCGATAAAATGAGTAAGCTGAATAAAGAAAGCTACGATGATTTAAAAGGTATTCCATTGACTCAAGAGTTTAAATGCCAATCTTTGGCAAGAGACTCTTTAGGGCTATTTGCTTACGTAAAATAAGCCTAAAATCCCAGCGGAAACATGTCGATGCCCTTTATAATCCACATCGATACATGTTTCCTTCTTATCCCTCTTTCTTCCCTTTTCGCTCCTGCCAAAACAGAACTACCGATGGAATCGTTTGGATAATTACCATCCGAATAATATGGTTCGACATGACAAAGCCCGCATCTAAATTCATCGTTATTGCAGCAAAAGTCATGGCTTCCATACTTCCCGGCGCCCAAGCCAACAATAACACCGCAATATCATACCCCGTGATCCACGCGGCAAACACCGTGATCAAAAAGGTCAAAATAATATTGATGATCACCACTTGGGCTGAAGAGTAGATATTTTTTATCAGCGCAGATAGAGGGAAGACAATGAAATGATTACCGATATTCATCCCAATTAACACCATGCTCAGCTCAGTCAGCATTAATGGGAAATGGAGCTGAACATCAATCCAGCCTTGAATTAACGTTGCTGCCCCGAGGGACGTTAACATAAAAGGCGCCGGTACTCGCAGGCGTTGCAAAAACATCCCGACTACCACACCCACCGTCACAATCACCAATAACCAGAACGTGGATTCAAGCGTTAACGTTGGCCATTCAATTAGTGGCTGAGGATCGCCCTCACTTCCTACCACTAAACCTGCCAATAAAATAAGGATGATTAAACGGATAGTATGGGAGATAACAATTTTTTGCGGCGGCGTATGGGTGTGATCCGTTAAGGCAAGGATAGCCGCCATCGCTCCAGGCACTGAGCCCAACATCGCTTCTTGTTTTGTCCACCCGACCTTGCGATGAAACCAAAAAAAACTAAATGAAAACTGCACGGCTAAACAAACCACCAGCATCAATAACAGTAGCAATAAGTTATCTGCATCCTTCAGCGACACTTGATTAAACATCAGACCTACAGAGGTTCCGAGCGTCACTTGAACAAAAGTAATAGTGTGTTTAGGAGTGGGAAATGAGAAACCAAAACGATGGAAAATAATAATGGCGATAATCGGACCGAACATCAACGCTAAGGGAATACCGATATAAGTGAGTGAGCCTCCAACAATGGCACAAAGAATGATCCCAACACTCATTTTTATCAGCTTTATCATCGGACAGTAACCATTGATATAATTAATAATGAGATTAAGTTATATCACAATCATTCAAGCTCATGAGGCTAAGAATGCTGAAATGAGCGTCATGCCTGTTTTTCGTGAAGGTTTAACCGATAATCCTACGAAGTGCATAAAATCCCCCTATAGACAGGAGGATATTAGGCGAATTTGAGAGGGGGAAATGTCTATGGTTTTTCAATCTTCAGCTTATCCGCAGTAGCTTGATTAATAATCGCTTTTGCCATCCATTGGGCAATTTCAGTTACCTGGTCATTATCCAATTTCCAGATATCTTTTAATACCAAGAAAATTTCCGATCCGTAGATCACGGAAAATGCTTTAATCACTTTATCAATCACTTCATCCGGAAACTCAGATTTCATCGGTGATGTCACCATCGCCAAAATATCTTTACGATTCCCACGCTCTAATCGTTTCTCTGCGGGTTCCGGTGAAGGTGATGAACGCCCTAGCGCCCACTGTTGAAGTGATGTTTGTAACGCCGCACGCAAAACGCCTTCGTGAGCAAACATACGCGGGAACGCATAGCGTAACAGCTCATCGATCCGCTCTTCTGTTTTCTCGCTGTGCGGTTTCCACGTCAAAATAGGGCCGAGGCTAACATTCACCGTCGCGGCAATCAGGTCACTTTGCGTTGGAAAATAACGATACGCCGTCGCACGCGAAACGCCCGCTTCCATCGCTAACTCAGATACTGACGGCATTGCCCCTTTTTCAAATAGATCAACTGCCGTTGACACGAGTAAGTTATAGGTACGTTTGCGCGTTCCTTTATAGTCTGGCATAAGATGGCTCAGTGGCATGTCTTTATCCTTAAAATCGCCTTTCTATGAGTGTAGACAATATCTTTCACAGTACATATTCGCCGATAAGTGTTCTCACTCATCTTGCAGGTATACAATGTGATCGCTTTCGAAATTACGCTATAAATACAGTACGGTAAATCATTATATTTAAATATTCAGGGACAAAAACCATTACTCAGATTTCACTATTTCATGATAACCACTCTATTTATAATGTTTTATCAACAAGATACAAACCATCTTCTCAATATCCAATTAGATAACGATAAATAATGAGACTACAGTCTCATTATTGACTTATCATAAATGATACTATAGTCTCATTGAGATGAAAAATTCAACATACCCTACACATATTAAGTAACCTAATAACGTTACATAAAAAACAAAGGATTTTTCTATGCCAAAGCATCAGGGTTTTATTTATGTTGCAAGTACCCTAGACACCAAAAGCGCTGAACTTTTTTATGTCAGTGACTTAATTAAAAATGCAGGGCTTGCTGTACGTACCGTTGACTTGAGTACTCAGCCATCATTATTAGAAAAAAATGCTGATGTCACCGCCGAAATGGTTGCCAGTTTCCACCCTCAAGGCGCTGGTGCCATTTTCTGCGGGGATCGCGGAAAAGCGATAGAAGCGATGGCACAAGCCTTCAGCCTCTATCTTGCTGCACAAACTGACGTCGCCGCAATACTTGGGCTAGGCGGCTCAGGGGGGACGGCACTGATTACACCAGCAATGCAAATTTTACCTGTCGGTGTGCCAAAACTCATGGTCTCCACCATGGCCTCGGGAGATATTTCCGGGTATATCGGCGCAAGTGATATCTCCATGATGTACTCCGTCACGGATGTTTCTGGACTCAATGTTATTTCACGTAAAGTCCTGAAAAATGCGGCCAACCAAATTGCCGGCGCCGTTTGGTTTGATAACGGTGAAGCCGATACCGCTGAAAATAAACCTGCTATTGCCTTAACCATGTTTGGTGTCACTACCCCTTGCGTCCAGCAATTGACGGCAAAATTAGAACACGACCATGACTGCCTGGTATTCCATGCAACGGGAAGTGGCGGCAAAGCCATGGAAAAATTGATTGATAGCCGCTTATTAGATTCTGTTTTGGATATCACCACCACTGAAGTGTGCGACTACCTGTTTGGTGGCGTATTGGCTTGCGATGAAGACCGCTTTGGTGCCATCGCGCGAACTCAAACACCTTGCGTATTATCTTGCGGTGCGTTGGATATGGTGAACTTTGGTCGCCCTTCCACCGTGCCAGAACAGTATAAAGATAGACAGTTTTATCACCATAATGCCCAAGTCACACTGATGAGAACCACCGTAGAAGAGAACCGTCAGATGGGACATTGGATTGCAGAAAAGCTGAATGCTTGTGAAGGCGAAATTCGCTTTATTATCCCAACAGCCGGTTTTTCCGCATTAGATATCGACGGAGCGCCATTTTGGGATCCGCAGGCAGATCAAGCCTTTATCGACGCATTAACACAGCACTTAGTCACGACAGAAAAACGACAATTAATATTAAGCCCGCATCACATTAATTCACCTGAATTCTGTGAGCAGGTAATTGAATTACACCAGAAAATAGTAAACAAGTAGAGGTTCATCAATGAAACATAACCGCGAAGACTTACTGAAAAATTTCAGAGAGATGATTGCTCGTGGAGAACCCATCATTGGCGGTGGCGCAGGTACTGGTCTGTCCGCTAAATGTGAAGAAGCCGGTGGCATCGACTTAATCGTTATTTATAATTCAGGTCGTTACCGTATGGCAGGACGCGGCTCTCTCGCCGGCCTGCTGGCTTATGGTAATGCCAACGAAATCGTGATGGATATGGCGAAAGAAGTTCTCCCAGTCGTGAAGCACACCCCTGTGCTTGCTGGAGTTAACGGTACAGACCCATTCTGTCAGTTCGATAAATTCCTTGATGATATCAAGGCGACTGGCTTTGCTGGGGTACAAAACTTCCCAACCGTCGGGCTGATTGACGGTAACTTCCGTGCCAATTTAGAAGAAACAGGCATGGGTTACGGTTTAGAAGTCGATATGATCCGCATGGCGCATGAAAAAGGGTTATTAACCACGCCATACGTCTTTAGCCGTGAAGATGCCATTGCAATGGCACAGGCAGGTGCGGATATTATTGTGCCACACATGGGTCTAACCACTGGTGGTAACATCGGTGCGGAAACCGCTGTCACACTGGCGGATTGCGTTGAACTTATCAATGATTGGGCGAAAGCCGCAAAATCTGTGCGTGATGATGTGATTATTCTGTGCCACGGTGGTCCTATCGCCACGCCGGAAGATGCAGAATATATTTTAGCGCACTGCCCTGATTGCCATGGCTTCTACGGTGCAAGTTCTATGGAACGCTTACCGACAGAAGTGGCATTGAAAGAGACCACACAGCAATTTAAATCAATAACTCGCTAATTTTCATTCTGTATTTTTTGTTTTACTTTATTTTTGCCAACACCAGGACGCCTACTTCGGTAGGCGTTTTTCTTTCTATCTACTATTCAACTTATTCGTTATCCACATCGGTCATTTGGTCTTTTTGCGTAAACTCAGTAGCCCAAATAATGCAGGCAAAACAACAGGTAACGAAAAATAGAGCACGCCAAACGCAAACGCCACATGCGGCTTTTCAGGGAACTCCCCGCCCGTACCAATAGAATCTAAATAATGAATGGATTCAAGATACTCTGGAGTAAGCCCACCATACGGCACCATCCACGATAATAACAGCGCAGTAAAGATACTGAACATAAAGTTCATTGCCATTAAGGCGGAATACCCCATGTTTTCTTGGCGTTCTTGGTCGGTTCGACTGGTTAATCCAAACAGCATCCGGTTGACCACCGTCGCACTGTAGAGATATAAAATGACGGGAGAATCTCCCAGCACTGACATATTAATGGCTAGCGCAAAAAGACCATAAACCAAGGCAAATCCTAAAATTACAAAGAAATTCTTAAATACCGACATAAATACGCCGGAGTGCACCAGAATAAACTCGAATATAAGGATCAGCGTGAGGTTATAAATAATCTCGACACTGTAATTTTCAGGAAAAAACCAAACTGAAATAATAAAACCCACATAGAATATTGAAAATCCATAATTTATCATTTTCGAAAAAGCACGAATGACACTAAATGAATTGTGGGTCTCTTTGACGCTTTTTACCCCTTTATTTTTAGGGAAAAAGCTTGCCGCTGAGGATTGGCGCCCTTTATTTTTATTCGTAACCGGTTTCTTTTCCTTTGGTGTTTCCATTCCATTTCTCCGCTGACACTCTTATATGCTTATGTCGTACCAATCCTAAATAATGGCGTTATTCTGAAGGGGAATAAAATAAAAAGCGAGGAGAGAAAATGGTACGCGGTCACAATGCTATTTATTATGCTGCGCACCATTAATCAGTGATTAAAGCGATTTAAAAATTAAACCAGCTTAGCGATTAAGCTATCTAAATCACCTTGCAGGAAATTCACTGGTGGGATTTCAATGACGGTATAAGCTCCCGCTGGCTGTTTCATGGTTGCACGTGCGGCAGATACCATAAACTGCGATGTTAATGCAGGGTTATTGATGCGCATTGAATATTCGAACAACTGATTGTGCGTCGCACCGGAAACCCCTTTATGGGTCATTTGGACTCCGTGCCCCACATCTTTTAATGCATCAATGCTATCTACTTGGCGAATATGGGTTTCATCGGAAGAGAAATAACTATCTTGCTTGATCCCACGCACCACATCATCAAAACTTGCACCCGCTTCCAGCTCAACATACACCATACGGCGATGGACACCAGTGCCTAGAGGAATAGTGACTGAAAGCGCATCTTTCACGCCATCAACCGCTTTCGCAGCTACACTGTGCCCCATGCTCATGCCTGGTCCAAAGTTCGTGTAAGTCACCCCTTTTGGTGCCATTGCCAGCATCAAGGTACGCATGATGGAGTCAGAACCCGGATCCCAGCCTGCCGATACAATTGACACACTGTTATGTTTCTTCGCGACGCTATCAAGCTGGTGTTTTAATGCCACGATATCCGAATGCACATCGAAGCTATCTACAGTATTAATCCCTAGGCTTAATATTTTCTCTGCTAAAGTTCCGATAGCGCGTGTAGGGGAACAAAGTAACGCAACATCCACACCATCTAATTTTTCGATGTCATCAACCACTTTATATCCGGCTAATTCCGCTGGAATATCTTGGGTATTACGGCGTACAATTCCGACTAATTCGAAATCATCAGCGGCTTGAACAGCTTCTAGTGCATAACGACCTATATTGCCGTAACCCACTATTGCTGTTTTAATTTTTGTCATTGTGACTCCTCGGTCATTCTGATGTCATATTTCAAATACAAGACACATATCAATAACAAATTTATATAGATTAAACAAAGCCTAATTATCTAAAAAGTTCCGACTTTTATTACTAGGTTACTTTATCAATTAGAGGTAGAATCCGAGCAAATCTCGTTCTTTTCTCTAATTTCAACGAATACAAAGGTTCTTAATGCATCAGCCCGATGTCACTGAGAGGTCACTCTATTCCCTCAGTTGGCCAATCTTTATTGATATTTTCCTCCATTTGGCCACCTTATTAATTAATACCTACATGGTGAGCCATGTATCGACTGCCTACCTCGCTGCAATGGGGGTCGGGAACCAAGTCTTTGACCTATTTATTACTATCTTTAACTTTATTAGCGTAGGGTGTAGCGTCGTTATCGCTCAATATTTGGGTGCAGGTCGCCGTGATAAAGCTAGCCAAGCTATTCATATTTCCATCGCCTTTAACTTTATATTAGGTTTCTCCAGCGCCTTAATTGCACTCTTTTTTGGCTACAAAATTCTGACTATTATGAATACCCCATCCCACTTAATGGATGATGGGTACGCGTATTTGCACATTTTGGGTATCTGTTTAATTCCAGAGGCGATCTCCATCATTCTCGCGGCTTGTTTACGCGTTTATGGTAAAGCTCAGCCGGCGATGTGGGTCACGTTGATTGCCAACATCATTACCGTGATTGGTAATATGATTGTGCTGTATGGCTTCTTTGGTTTACCACAATACGGTCTGGAAGGCGTTGCATGGTCAACGGTGGTTGGGCGCGTTGTAGCGGTCATTTTACTGTTCTGCCTACTGTTCTATGGTTTAAGGATCAAGTTTACCCCGATGATGCTGATCCGCTGGTCCAGCAAAATGCTCAGTAAAATCCTGCATATTGGTTTACCAGCAGCAGGCGAAAACTTGGTGTGGATCCTGCACTTTATGACCGCATCCGCCTTTATTGGCTTAATGGGTGAAACTGCCCTTGCAGCGCAAACCCTCTACTTCCAGCTTTCGCTCTTTATTATGCTGTTTGGAATTTCCATCAGTATTGGTAATGAGATTATGGTTGGGCATTTAGTGGGCGCTAAGCGTTTTGAAGATGCCTATCGCCGTGCGTTTAAAAGTTTGAAATGGGGCTTTTACGTCACTATCGGCGTGGTGTTTGTGTTCTGGTTATTCCGTGCGCCAATCCTCGATAGCTTAACAGACGATCAAAGCATCATTCAGTTATTACTGCCAATTTTCTTATTATCCGTGTTCTTAGAGCCGGGGCGTACTATCAACATCGTCATGGTAAACGCCCTTCGTGCCTCTGGTGATGCGAAGTTCCCATTATTGACCGCCGTGCTCTTTATGTGGGGGATCGCCATTCCATTGGGCTACTTCCTTGGCATAAAAATGGAGATGGGGTTAATCGGTATCTGGATTGGATTCTTTGTCGATGAGTGGGTTCGCGGGCTCACCAATGCGTGGCGCTGGCGTTCACGTAAATGGCAAAGCAAACGCCTGGATTTAGAAAGCTAAGCTTACGGTATCCTACCTATGAAAATAGGTAGGATTTTTGTGATCGGCATCATATTTGAAAATATTTACCCCTACTAAACCATATTAGAGATAAATTTTCTCTCTTATCCCCATTTATCCATAAACATTGTGAAGTTTTTCTCCGTCCTCTTCATTAAAATAATTCCATCACCACATGACTTTTAGGGATATAACCATGGCAACGCAAACTGAAGAACTTCTCTGGCAATATTTTATCAATGCCGTAAAACAAGACGTTAAACCTGCACTGGGCTGTACTGAACCCATTTCCCTTGCTTATGCAGCGGCAAAAGCAGCGTCTTATTTGTCATCGCCAGTGATCCGCGTTGCCGCATTTGTTTCCCCAAATCTCATGAAAAATGGTATGGGTGTCACCGTTCCGGGAACAGGAATGGTGGGATTACCGATTGCTGCGGCGCTAGGTGCTGTGGGTGGTGATGCTGATGCTGGGTTAGAAGTGTTAAAGTCAGCGTCACCAGAAGCGATTGCTCGCAGTAAAGCGATGCTCGCAGACGGTTCCATCACCGTTGATATTAAATCCCCTTGTGATGATGTTATCTATTCAGAAGCAACAGCCTACAGCGAAAATGATTCTGCCACGGTGATCATCGCTGGCTCTCACACTCATATTGTCAAAATTATCCACGGTGATCAGGTTCTATTCGATATTACTGAGAATAAAACAGAAACTCGGGATCCCGTTGATTGTGGTACCGATGTCAGCTTACCGAAAGTCACCGCTAAGGCGGTTTATGAGTTCGCAACTCAAGCACCATTAGACGATATTCGTTTTATTCTTGAAGCCGCACACTTAAATGATGCGTTATCTCAAGAAGGTTTGCGCAATAGCTATGGTCTGCATATTGGTAAAACGTTGCAGGCTCAACGTGACCGCGGTTTATTGTCCAAAGATTTATTATCCGAAATTATGATCCGCACAACGGCAGCCTCCGATGCACGTATGGGCGGTGCGGTATTACCCGCCATGAGTAATTCCGGTTCCGGTAACCAAGGTATTGCAGCCACCATGCCAGTTGTTGTCACCGCAGATTACCTGCAATCTACCGAAGAACAGTTAGCTCGCGCACTGATGCTCTCCCATTTAATGGCAATTTATATTCATAACCAACTGCCTGCGCTTTCTGCATTATGTGCGGCAACTACCGCTGCAATGGGTGCTGCCGCTGGGATTGCATGGTTATTAGAAGCTCGCTATGACGTGGTCGCAATGGCAATCTCAAGCATGATCGGCGACGTCAGTGGCATGATCTGTGATGGCGCATCAAACAGCTGTGCAATGAAAGTCTCCACCAGCGCAAGTGCGGCATACAAAGCCGTATTGATGGCGTTAGATAATAGCTGTGTAAGAGGCTCGGACGGAATTGTGTCGGATGATGTGGATCAATCGATTGCGAACTTGTGTTCGTTGGCGGCAGGTTCTATGCGGCATACAGACATTCAAATAATCGAAATAATGTCCTCCAAAGCTCGCTAATTCTTCGCTCTTCGAGCTGTCGCTGTGTTGGCTGCACTCGTTAAGGCTAGTCACATACTTATGTATGCTCCTAGCCCTTAACTCGATTACCGCCTTGCGACAACTCGAATATCTTTGAATTAGAATCTTCTGTTAGCTTCTTCTTTGTTTTTATTGAGTTTCTAGTGCGGCGAATTTTTCGCGGATTTCGGTTTCGGGGAGATCGATACCGATGAAAACGAGGACGCTGCTGCGCGTTTCATCTTCGCCCCAATCTCTGTCCCAATCGGCGCTATAAAGGCGCTGGACACCTTGGAATAATAGGCGCTTTGGCTCGTCGACGATGGATAAAATTCCCTTATAGCGTAATAAATTATCCGCAAAACCGAGTAGTAAATCTTCCATCACTTGGGAGACGGCCATCAGCTCAACCGGATAATCAAACTCCAGCACAATCGACCCCACCTCGTTTTGCTGCTTAGGGGCAAAACGGAACGTCGGTTGCTTAACATTGAGCTTTGAATCCAGCAAAAAGCCTTCAATATCTAACAGCAAATCTAAATTAATATCCCCATGAACCACTGGATAAATTGGTGCTCGGGCATTAATACGCTGCAAACGCTCAATCAGCGCATCGGTATTTGGCTCAATGTCGGTTTTGGTAAGAAGAATTCTGTCAGCATAGCCAATTTGCGCTTGAGCAATGGCGAAATCATTAAGTTGCTTATCGGCGTGAACCGCATCCACCAAGGTAATAATGCCATCCAATAAATAACGCTCGCACAGTACTTCATGGGAGAAAAATGTTTGTGTAATCGGACCTGGATCTGCCATTCCCGTGCACTCAATCACTAAACGCTCAAAATCGAGTTTGCCGCTGTCTAAACCGTCCAATAAATCCAACAACGCATTCTCTAACTCATTAGAACGGCTGCAACAAATACAACCATTACTTAAGGTGGTGATTTGTGTGGCACGATCGCCAATCAACGCATTATCGATAGGAACTTCGCCGAACTCATTTTCGATCACGGCAATTTTATGACCATGATCCGCGTTGAGAATGTGGCTCAATAGCGTGGTTTTTCCTGCACCCAAAAAGCCCGTTAAAATCGTTACATTGATTGGTTTCATTATTGCCCTCATCATGCCGTTCATTTATAAGAAAATTCGTTAACAACAGCGAAATCCGCCTTTACCACTGCCGCCGTAGCGAGCATCTTGTCGTTCACGGAAAAATTCTTTATAGGTCATCACAGGTTTATCGGGGTGATTATCTTTCATATGCTGCACATAGGTATCGTAATCGGGGATCCCCACCAGCATACGCGCCGCCTGCCCTAAATATTTACCGGTTTTACCCAAGTTTCCAAACATAGTCCTCTCCAAAGGCAAAATGCCCGACATTGTTTTTTCGTACAATGTCGGGCTTCCCTTACTGTTTCGAGTGAAACTCAACTCGACGCATTATTCTGCTCTTAGTGTGAAGATGACACTTTCACACCCTCTTTAGGAACAGGAACATAAGGGGTTTCTTTATCTGTACGATTTGGGTTTTTATGGGCTTTCATTCCCACACGAATACCGTAGAAGATAATACCGTAAACCACCACTAAGAACAGAATACTCAGACCCGCGTTAGTGTAGTTATTAATAATAATGTGATTCATATTAGTAATTTCTTGTGCCGTTAACTCAGCACCACCCGCGGCGATTTTCTCTTTGTAAGATTTCGCTAAGTATAAGAAACCTTCCAGTTGAGGATTATCACTGAATAATTTCAGTCCTAGTGCCCATGTAGTACAGATTAATAACCATACCGCTGGCAACACAGTCACTAAGATGTATTTACTGCGTTTCATCTTAATTAATACAACCGTACTCAGGACTAACGCTACCGCTGCCAGCATCTGGTTGGAGATACCGAACAGTGGCCACAAGCTCTTAACGCCGCCCAGTGGGTCAACAACGCCTTGATACAGTAAGTAACCCCACAAACCTACACATCCTGCTGTACCAATGATCCCTGCAAACAGAGAATCGGTTTTCTTCAGGAATGGTACGAAGTTACCCAGTAAATCTTGCAGCATAAAGCGACCAGAACGGGTACCCGCATCCAGAGCCGTTAAAATAAATAGAGCTTCAAACAGAATACCGAAGTGATACCAGAAGCCCATGTTGGCAGCTGGCATAATTTCGTGGAATACAAACGCAATACCGACAGCTAAGGTTGGCGCACCACCTGCACGGTTTAGAATCGAAGGCTCACCAATGTCTTTTGCTGTTTGCATGATTTGTTCTGGAGAAATGACAAAGCCCCATGAACTGACCGTTGCAGCCGCATGAACAGACACATCTTTCAGTTGCGCCATAATTGCAGCACCATCTGGACCACCCAGCTCATGCAGGTTAGGCATAGTAATACCTAATGCTGATGGTGGGGTGTTCATTGCAAAGTACAGACCAGGCTCGATGATAGAAGCTGCGACTAACGCCATGATAGCGACGAAAGATTCCATTAACATCGCACCGTAGCCGATGTAACGCGCGTCTTTTTCGTTCGCTAACAGTTTTGGCGTCGTACCTGAAGAAATTAAGGCGTGGAAACCGGATACCGCACCACACGCAATGGTGATGAACAAGAATGGGAACAGTGTACCTTTCCAAACTGGACCAGAACCATCAACAAACTGTGTCACCGCTGGCATTTTCAGCTCAGGGTTCAGGATAACAATACCTACAGCCAAACCAACGATAACCCCAATTTTCAGGAATGTCGCTAAGTAGTCGCGAGGCGCCAAAATCAACCATACTGGCAGTAACGCGGAAACAAACGCATAACCGACTAAGGCATAAGTAATCGTCGTATCTTTAAAGGTCAGTGCTGGACCCCAGTAAGGGTCATGAGCAATCACACCACCAAACCAAATAGAAGCGACTAACAGTGCAATACCGATAACGGCAATTTCACCCACACGCCCTGGTCGGATATAGCGCATATATATCCCCATAAAGAGCGCAATCGGCACAGTGGAGCAAACTGTGAACACACCCCATGGGCTTTCTGCCAGTGCCTTAACCACGATCAGCGCCAATACTGCGAGGATGATGATCATAATTAAGAAGCAGCCAAACAATGCTAGCGTACCTGGGATTGGACCCAATTCTTCTTTAACTATCTCACCAAGAGATGCACCGTTACGGCGTGAGGAGATAAACAGCACCATAAAGTCCTGTACCGCCCCCGCAAGGACAACCCCTGCCAATAGCCACAATGTTCCCGGTAAGTAACCCACCTGAGCCGCTAATACTGGCCCAACTAATGGGCCCGCCCCTGCGATAGCCGCAAAGTGGTGACCAAACAGAACGTTTTTATTGGTTGGAACATAGTTTAAGCCGTCATTATTAATGACCGCCGGTGTAGCACGCGTTTCGTCCAACTTCATCACTTTTTTAGCGATATATAAGCTGTAGTAACGATAAGCAATCAAGTACACCGCCACAGATGCGACGACGATCCACAATGCACTAATGTGCTCGCCGCGTCTTAGTGCGACAACCCCTAAACAGATTGCACCGATGATCCCGAGGATCATCCATGGAATGTGTTTTAAAATACCATTTTTGTTCATAGAACACCCTTCTGAGGTAGAACGAACATGCCATTAATACGTAATTACCGTTTATTAAACTGCGAAAACGTTGTTTTTAATCGTTTTCGATGAATAACAAATGATTTTTTAATAGGCAGTGGTTGAATGATTTTGAATGTAAAAAATTGAGTTCTGCCATAGTGGGTATGGTAAAAAATTACTATCAGGAAAAGCGAAAAGTTACCTTGAGTGGTGGCATACAGAATTAAGCGGTTAGTTTTTTGCGGTGAATGGTTTTCAAGAGTCACTAAACCCTCAAAAAATGTGATCTGAGTATCAAATATTTTTTATTTCAACAAGTTAAGTAACTTTTAAAATCATGTTTTGATTGTGACTTTTGTTAAATCCTTGAGATTAATACATGAATAAAACGCTAATTTTTCCTACTCAGTGGATTAACAATTTCTTGCCATTCACCCCCAACCCACCAGCTATGTTCTCCGTCAGTTTGTCGCTCACACTTCTTGCCTACCTTGGCTTTACCGTTTTCGAATGGATATGCACAATCATAAATCGGCTCAATCACAATCTCTCCGGTTTGGGCGTTGGCATAACCTATTTTTTCCCCCTGACAAATTCGGTATAGCCCGTCACTCGCAGGGTCGAGACCATTATCAAAATAGTAAAATTGATACACTTCATTACCCTGCTTATCTACGAGCCTGATACCACCTTTTTTGTATACGCTTCCTTTAAGGCAATACAGGAAAGGTGAAGAAGGTTCAAAGCAGCGGATTTTTTCGCTTTCATCTTCCGCCATTAACTGAAACTGTTCTTCAAGCGGCATGGCTGACGCCATCGCCGTC
Organism: Providencia sp. JUb39; assembly: GCF_012272845.1. NCBI lineage: Bacteria > Pseudomonadati > Pseudomonadota > Gammaproteobacteria > Enterobacterales > Morganellaceae > Providencia > Providencia sp. JUb39. Next base: position 3,238,158 of record NZ_JAAWXD020000001.1, read on the forward strand.
ATAAACACAGAAATAGACAATCCCATCAGCAGGCTTTTTATTGGTATGGTTTTCATTAATATTGCTTTCATTCGTAAAGGCACCTCTTATTTTATTAGGCGTTCAGCATCCCTTAAAGCATTCCCAATGAGTATCAGATAATCACGCAATTTTTTTTATGCATCTTTTTCGTTCGCACTATTTTTCACTAAGAATAAACCAATTAATAAAGCATTAACTTATTAATGAAATTAAAAATAAGACTAAAAAGTTATGAGATTAATATTTTCCTTTTAAATAACAATAATTAGAGAAAATTAAAAAATAGTTACATAGGAAATTATTTTTGAAGTGAATCACACTAACAGAACATTATTTATACATTAATAACCTAAAGGCGTTATTGTTAAATAAATGATGATTGAATGTTAATTTCAACGGGGAAATAAAATGAGCACACAAAAATATGACTATATTATTGTCGGTGCAGGCTCCGCAGGTTGTGTTCTCGCCGCACGCCTGATCCAAGAAACCCAAGCTCGCGTGCTGCTTATTGAAGCTGGCGGTAGCGATAACCATATGTTTATCCGTATGCCTGCTGGCGTCGCTAAAATTATTGCCCAAAAAAGTTGGCCATATGAAACCGAACCTGAACCTCATGCCAACAACCGCAAAATGCAAATTGCTCAAGGTCGCGTACTGGGGGGCAGTAGTTCAGTCAATGGCATGATCTACATTCGCGGGCAAAAACAAGATTATGATAACTGGGCACAAAAGTACGGATGCGAAGGCTGGGGTTACCAAGACGTTCTACCGTGGTTTAAAAAAGCCGAGCGCAATGAAAGCTTAACCGGGGAATACCACGGCACGGAAGGACCTCTTCCCGTCAGTGAAAACCGTTATCGCCATCCACTTTCTATGGCATTCATTCAAGCGGCTCAAGAACATGGTTTACCATACGTTAATGACCTTAATGGAGAGAGCCAGCAAGGAACCAGTTTCTATCAAACCACAACTCACCACGGGGAAAGAGCCAGTACATCCAAAACCTATTTGAAATCAGTAGCAAATAGCGACCGTTTAACGCTCAAACTTAATACCCAAGTTAACCGCATTATTATTCGCGATGGGCAAGCGGTTGGCATAGCTTACCAAGGTAAAAATGGTCACGAAGTCGAGGCCTTGGCGCGTGAAGAAGTGTTGGTTTGCTCCGGCGCAATGGGATCAGCGAAGTTATTGATGCTCTCTGGTATCGGACCTGAAGAACACCTTTCCTCTTTAGGGATCAAAACCGTGGCTAATTTACCAGTGGGCAAAAACTTTCACGATCACTTGCATATGTCCATCAACGTCACCACCAAAGAGCCAATTAGCTTATTTGGTGCCGACCAAGGCTTTGCTGCTATCAAACATGGTTTTGAGTGGATGGCATTTCGCAGTGGGCTACTCGCTTCTAACGTTTTAGAAGGCGCCGCCTTTAAAGACAGTTGCAACCAAGGTCGCCCTGATGTGCAAATTCACTTTTTACCTATTTTAGATAGCTGGGATGATGTGCCGGGGGAGCCACTACCTGCCACTCACGGTTTTTCACTGAAAGTCGGTTACTTACAGCCTAAGTCTCGCGGGGAAATTTTACTGCGTAGCCAAAACCCGCAAGACCCGTTAAAAATTCACGCCAATTACTTGGCTGAACCAGAAGATATGGAAGGTTGTAAACGTGCGGTGAAATTCGGTTTAGAGGTATTAAGCCAACCATCCTTGCAAGCTGTCAGTAAAAATACATTGATGCCGCCAGCCCAAATTCAGCATGATGAGGGGCAATTAGAAGAGTTTGTGCGTAATTTCTGTAAAACAGTTTATCACCCCGTTGGCACCTGCCGTATGGGTACCGATACCGCAAATTCCGTCACTGATTTACGTCTTCGCGTTCATGGGATCAACAAACTACGAGTGGTGGATTGTTCGGTGATGCCAGAAATTCCAAGTGGCAATACCAATGCGCCAACCATCATGATTGCGGAGCGTGCAGCCGCGATGATTATTGAAGATAAACAATAATCCCCCTAAAAAGCCCCCCGCCAGAACCTAACAGGCGGGGGATAATCACTATCCTGTTACTTTTACTTGAGCCGCCGCTGTTTTTGCCATCTCTAGGGCTTGCTCAATCGAATCTCCGACCGCAAGCGCCACACCTAAACGGCGAGTTCCCGCAATTTCCGGTTTGCCAAATAAACGCAATTGAATATCAGAACCTAGAGCCTCGTGAATGCCCGAAAAAACCACATTCCGGCTATGCAGCTCAGGTAAAATCACGGCAGATGCACTCGCACCATACTGGCGAATAGTGCCAATCGGTAAGCCTAAGAAAGCGCGAACATGTAATGCGAACTCAGACAGGTTTTGAGAAATCAACGTCACCATACCTGTATCATGAGGGCGAGGAGAGACTTCGTTGAAAATGATCTCATCGCCACAGACAAACAGCTCCACGCCGAATAAGCCGTATCCACCTAAAGCGGTGACAATTTTCTTCGCTACGTCCTGTGCTTTTTGCAAAGCAGCATCACTCATCGCTTGCGGCTGCCAAGATTCGCGATAATCACCTTTTTCTTGGCGATGCCCCACTGGCGCACAGAAATGTACACCGTCTACCGCGCTAATGGTTAGTAATGTAATTTCAAAATCGAAATTCACCATTTTTTCAACAATCACACGCCCTTGACCTGTACGCCCGCCTTCTTGGGAATAACTCCACGCACTATCAAGCTGCTCCGCTGAGCGAATGATGCTCTGCCCTTTCCCCGATGAGCTCATAACTGGTTTTACAATGCAAGGAAAGCCAATTTCATGGGCTGCGGCTTCAAAATCCGCTTTTGTTTCCACGAAGCGGTATTCCGACGTCGGCAGTTGTAGCTCTTCGGCAGCTAAACGACGGATCCCTTCACGGTTCATGGTTAGGTAAACCGCATTGGCAGATGGCACGACTTTTTGACCTTGCTTTTCGAGTTCCACCAACGTTTTGGTGGCAATCGCTTCAATCTCAGGAACGATAAAATCCGGTTTCTCACTTTCAACAAGTTGGCGTAGTGCTTCACCATCCAACATATTGATGGTGTAGCTGCGATGAGCAACATGCATCGCAGGTGCATTGTCATAGCGATCCACCGCAATCACTTCAATACCCAAACGCTGGCACTCAATCGCCACTTCTTTACCTAACTCCCCCGAACCGAGAAGCATAACTTTTGTCGCGCTAGAACAAAGTGCAGTACCTAATTGGCTCATGATAATGACCTTATATCCCCAGAGATAAATGCAGCTACATAAAAGATAATGTCTAAAAAGATGGCAGGATTATATACGCAATCGTTTGCCTTGACTATGATAGAAGCATAACCCGTTAACAGTATTATCTGTAAAACGGGCTAACCCATTAAAATTAAAAGTTAAATTTTGGGAGATTCATCCCGCCCAGTCACATACGGTTGGTGACGGGCACCTTTGCCATAGCGTTTATGGAGTAGCGCTAATACACAAAACAGTAAGCCAATCCAAATCAAGGTAAAACTGACACCTTTGACCCAATCGAAAATTTCATTAAACAGGAAAACCGCTAACAAGAATTGAATTGTTGGCTCGATATATTGCGCTAAACCAATCACCGTTAATGTGGTACGTTTAATGGCTGCCGTGAAAAAGAGTAATGGAATGATAGTCACAGGCGCCGCCAACATGTACAGCATTTTGGTTTGCCAATCACCATTATCTACCGCACTCATTCCATGCGCGGATAACCACCATGTAATACCTACCGCCAAGGGTAATAACCAGAGCGCCTCTAAAAACAGCGAGGTGATAACATCAAAGCGAATAAATTTACGGATCAAACCATAAACTGCAAAAGCGCTCCCCATCACTAACGCTAAAACGGGCAATTCCCCATATTGAATGATTTGGTAGGCAACACCTGAAAAAATAAATACAACCGCCAGTTTTTCAGCGAAGACTAAACGCTCTCGCAAGAAAATCACACCAAGCAAGATTGAAAACAACGGGTTAATAAAATAACCCAAGCTCGCGGCCAGTACTTGCCCATGAGTTAACGCATAGGTGAAGGTTGTCCACGATACCGCCATAATCGAGGAGCTAAAAAAACATAACACAATTGAACGTTTATCCGCCCACACTTGCTTCCACAGGGATTTATTCTTGATAAGCAGCCGAATAAAAAATAAGAACGGAAGAGACCAAATCAATCGTTGCGCCAGTAACTCCATAGCTTGAGCATCAGGAAGTAACCGATAAAACAGCGGGGTTATCCCCCAAAGAATATAAGAAAAGATAGCTAATGCTACCCCAGAACGCAGCAACATAATTTATCCGTATGAAAGTGTGGTTGATTTTTCTTCTCTATAATACGCCAATAACGGAAAGATAATAGGTTGAAGTGCAAACTATCACTAAGGTTATCGACCAATTTATTCACACTAAACACTTTTATTAATGATACGAAAACCTATAGTGCAATACCTTTTAAGGAAATCATTACGTGTATTCACTCACTTTTTTAGAGTACTTTGCAATTTTACTGAGATAATTTTAATGACTTCACCACAAAACTTAAAAACAGATAAAAATTATCAAGGAGGATGATTAATTAAATTTCATAAAATTGCTAATAGTGCTTTTTATGACTACCATTTTGCGATATTATTACTTAGCTAAATAACATTATTTTCATGTTATCTAGAAAACATAATAATCGTAAGACAAGCTTAAAACTCTATCTTGTTACAAAACATTAAACAGATGTTACGTTTTGACACATACTTTAACCTTTGTTTCTTTTTTATATTAAAATTAGGCAAGTACTTTTTTTAATATCATTTACGTTCAGCAATAATCTATAAAAAAGAATAGTTGAAAATATATTACCATTTCTATCGGTGAATTATTCTCATTCTATTAAACTACGTTAATTTGAATGTCAAATCCGTTTAACAGGAGTTTGGTGATGAATAGCACCATTCATGTAATCGTTGAAAACGATAATGTCTTTAAGAATAAACTGAAATCAAAGATGGAATCTTTTGATTTTATATTTAAATTCTATAATGACGAAGAGGTATTTATTAGTACTTATACTTACCCTAAAGAAGAGAATGCAAAGGATTGTGTTTTATTATTCGTAGGCAATAACTCCAGTCATATTAATAAATTAAAAAACCTTACTCAATCTTTAGCCGTTGTCCCTGTTATCGTCATCGTAGAAGAACCTTCTGCTGCACTATGCAGAGACTGTTTCAAGGCTGGAGCCTTTGATTTCTACGCATTTCCATTTGATGACAGAGTGTTTCTAAGCGCTATTCAGGGAGCTAATGAACACTTCGATAAACAAAATGAAAATCATAAAAAATATATCTATTTAACCAATAAATTCGAACGTCTCTCAGCTAGAGAGCGTGAAATTATGGACATGATTTTAGACGGAAACACCAGCCGAGAAACGGCCGAAAAACTGTCATTATCACCAAGAACCGTAGAAGTGCATCGTTCAAATATTTATACAAAACTAGGAATAAAATCACTACCTCAATTAATCCAAGAGTATGAATATATTAATACTTATTCTGCAAACGCTTAATTCTCTTTATTCACCAGACACCCCTTCTGCCTAATGGTTTATCAAAAAGCCATTAGGCATTTTCCGTTCGCAAAATTACCCAGAAAAATATAATTAAATTTAGATTTTTATTTAGATAACTATTTAATTTAATCATTTAACTTAACTATTCACTTAACTATTCGGTTAACTATTTTTCACTATCAAACTTAGCATAATGATTATGCTTTCTATTCCCCTTTATTAATCTATCATCCTAAAATAACTATTTTTTAAGCAATAGTGGAAAATTAAATAAATTGCACTATCATTTTTATACAGAGAAACTGTTACTCTAGTTAGTAATGATAAAAATCGCATTTATGGCTAAATATAAAATTAATATATTTAGTTTAAAATAAAATATAAACCTATATATATCCCCACAACCATTTACTCTAACTGTGAGTACGCGAGTTCACTGAAATAAAAATCTATAACATCAAATTAAAACCAATTCCTAAAAAAAAGCGTACTGAGATCAACATACTTAACAACAAGATAGGTTGATAATCTTAGCTCTTTTTCATTTCTTCTCTTTCGTTTCGCTGCAAGGCGTGACTGAGCCCGCAATCAATATGCATTGATATGTTGGGCTTAGTGATTACCGTAAGGCTGTGTGATTTGAATGCTTCGAACGTTTTCAGCATTGCTGCAGAAAATCAGTAGAAGCTTTTTTTATTGGCAGGGCTGTTTTTATTGACCCGACTATTTTCATTAACCGGACTATAGCTTGTATTCGCGAATATCAATCTGATATTGCTTCAGCTTGCGCCACAGTGTAGTACGCCCCATGTTTAATGCTTGATGCATCTCCTGAATTTTTCCACCGTACGCCAGCGCGGCTTCGATGATTAGCGCTTTTTCCACTTCATGAATGTTCAAGTCGTGGAACAGATTATGTCCGTGTGTTTTCTCTGAAAGTTTTTGCCAGTAAAAGTGACACTTCAGCTTTTCACTAATTTCTCGCCCTAGGGTAAGAGTGAGAGCTAACAGTATATTACTGCTGGTTGACTCCCCACGTAACACCAACGTGGCTAACAAGCGCGTTTCATCATAAATAGGGGCGAAATAGTAAGTATGTCCTTGTGAGTTAATCGGCTGGTCATCTAGAGAAGTGACCTGTATTTGAGAGAATATCCAAGATGGCAACATGGCGCTGCTGTCTGATTTACGGTTAGACCATAAGGTTTGACCGTATTTATCCAACAACATTCCTTCAATATCGAAATCATGGATAGGTGATAAACCACTTGTGATGGCTTCACTTGCCAGTTGTATCAATAACTCCGGATCAATGGAGCATGATGATTTTTCTGTAAGCTGTGCGAGTTTGGGAATTGTAAAATCAATAGTCATAATCAGCCTTATTCTTCGATAAGTATTCACCCTGATTATGTCAAGTTATCAGTTAAGTTTTATATCCTAGATCAAGTTATGATTTGATAGATTTTGGCGGGATGATATAGATCAAGTATTTGAAATATAGAAAAAACCCAAAATAGTGGGTTATATCGAAAAAAGCCTGCAAACATGATTCGCAGGCTAAATTTCGAGCTAGATGATAGCCTATTTTTTATTCGCTAACAACGGAGCCCCACAGGTCATATTCATCAGCATGCTCAATCAGCACTTTAACGATATCCCCTGCTTTCACATCAAACTCGCCATTGAGGTACACCATACCATCAATTTCTGGCGCATCGGCCATACTGCGACCCACTGCACCTTCGTCATCAACTTCATCGATAATAACTAAAAGCTCACGACCTACTTTCTCTTGTAAGCGCTGAGTGGAGATCTCTTGCTGAAGCTGCATAAAGCGATGATAACGCTCTTCTTTAATCTCTTCAGGTACTTGGTCAGCCAGTTCATTCGCTTTTGCGCCTTCAACTGGACTGTATTTAAAGCAGCCAACTCTATCTAATCGCGCTTCTTGTAAGAAATCCAACAGCATTTGGAAATCTTCTTCTGTTTCACCAGGGAAACCAACAATAAACGTCGAACGTAATGTCAGCTCAGGGCAAATTTCACGCCAGCGCTTAATACGCTCTAACGTTCTTTCTACCGCTCCTGGGCGTTTCATCAGTTTTAAAATTTTCGGACTGGCGTGCTGTAATGGAATATCCAAGTAAGGTAACACTTTACCTTCTGCCATTAATGGGATCACATCATCAACATGTGGGTATGGGTAAACGTAATGCAGACGAACCCAAACACCCATAGAAGCTAGCTGCTCACATAATCCAACCATGCTGGTTTTCACCGGCTGACCATCCCAGAACCCCGTACGGTGTTTAACATCCACACCATAAGCAGACGTATCTTGAGAAATCACCAGTAACTCTTTAACGCCTGATTCCACTAAACGCTTAGCTTCATTTAATACATCACCAATAGCACGGCTATCTAAGTCACCACGCATTGAAGGGATGATGCAAAAAGTGCAACGGTGGTTACAACCTTCGGATATTTTTAAGTAAGCATAATGTTTTGGCGTTAATTTTACGCCTTGCTCTGGGACTAAACTAAAGAATGGATCATGCTCTGGTTTTGGCACATAGTGGTGAACGTGATTTAACACTTGTTCATAACTATGTGGACCCGTAATTTCTAATACCTTCGGGTGAACTTCACGGATTTGGTTCTCTTTTGCGCCCAGGCATCCTGTCACAATCACTTTACCATTTTCGTTCAACGCTTCGCCGATAGCTTCTAACGACTCTTGAACGGCACTATCAATAAAGCCACAAGTATTCACGATAACCAAATCGGCATCGTCATAGCTAGGAACGACTTGGTAACCATCAGTACGCAGCTCCGTTAAGATACGCTCTGAATCAACGAGATTTTTTGGACAGCCAAGCGAAACAAAGCCAATCTTTGGCACTGAATTCGTATTTTGCGACATAGCTCACTTCTTTATTGTGTTATAGATATTTTTTAAAAAATGGGCTGGATTTTACCTGAAGTATAGCGGGAATTGTATATTTTTTTAGCGATGAAAATGATATTTCGAGAGAAATCCCCGCGCCATTTCTAGCGCAGGGATTTCACTCAGAAAAACAGCAAAAATTAGCGGTTAATCGAGCGGGCGATACGGGAATAAGTGTGTCTAACACCGCGGATCACAATACTGTAATTCAAGATATTCTCCGGTAAGGCAATGCCGTTATAACCTGAGTCACCAATATGATGTAAATCTGTTCCTGCCATTTTGCACATTAACGCAATCTGGCGGATGGTTTGTAGGTCAGCCCCTTCTTGGGATGTGCCAATCGCGGTCATGGTCATCACTCGCTGAGAATGGCAATAACTCACCATTCTTTGCACAAATTCCGAGGATATACCCGGAACGGTACCCGGTGCTGGCAATAAAATAATATCCGCACCACTCTTAATAAAGGAATGAATATCCTCTTCGGTAATTAACTGCTCAGCAGACGCATTGAGGACTCCCGCCGCATGCATTTTTCCCGTAATAAGAACAATCTCTTCCCCCACCACCGCTTTGAGTTCTTTGAGGCTTTGGTTGATTTCTTGATTAGTGACACCATTGCCCGGATTCCCAGTCAGGACAATAATATCTGCCCCCATCTGCTTTAATTTCAGGGCATTTTTGACAGTGGCCAAGCGCCCTTCAGAAATTTTCCACTGTTTATCTTGATGGGGATTATTAAACCCTGCTGGCACTGGTTCCAAATTCACGCCAATCGCGCGTCCTGTTAAGTGCTTTAAGGTACGGATAATATCATCGGGTGCAATACCTTCTGGTAAACCTTGCATCACAGGATTATTCACATCAAAAACATTCAATAGCAAAATATCTGCGCCTTGGCTTGCTGCCAGTTCCGCATTAGTGACGTTCATCAAGACCGGCTGAATAGTCCCGATAGTTTCACTCACCAGTAATCGCCCTTCGCTGGCTTTAATCGCTTCCAGTAAGCTTTTCTTATTCATTTTCGCAATTTCAGAAGCGGAACAATCCAAATAACGTTTTTGCATCTCCAGTACCTCGACTTTATACCTAATAAATACCGTTCAACGTTTCGACTATAGCATGTGAAACCGACTACAGTGTCTGAAGCAAATCACCTTTCTAATACTTATTTTTTATCACTAAAAAAGAAAGCATTAACACTTTGATTAATATTAAATTTAAATATATTCATAGTAAGGATTGGATATAAGCCTAAAACATTCTGCTTGTTTTTGATTAATAGTAATGATTATCATTATGCTTCTAACTTCATTCAGGTAAGGATGTCACAATGAAATTCGCTTATCAGGCAGCCGTTTCGGGCTTAGCCTTATTCTCTCTATCCGCCTTTGCTCAAGAGTATCCTCTCGGTCACCCAGTAATTAAAAACGGCATGGAAATCCAAGGTGTTTATTTACAGCCTATCACCATGGACACCGAAGAAGGTCACCACAAGATGGCTCACCTGCCAGCGGATAAAGCCGACGTTCACTTAGAAGCCGACATCCACGCAGTAGAAGATAACCCGAACGGCTTTGCAGAAGGTGATTGGATGCCTTACTTAACCGTCGAATATACCGTCACCAAACTAGGCGATAAGCCACAGACTCAATCAGGCACCTTTATGCCGATGGTAGCAAGCGATGGCCCTCACTACGGTGAAAATATTAAACTGGACGGCAATGGTAAATATCGCGTTACCTACAAAATTTACCCACCTTCACACAATCAACAAGCCGCTTTCGGTCGTCACATTGATAAAGAAACTGGGGTTGCCCCTTGGTTTGAACCGTTTGAAGTCTCTTGGGACTTTGACTATGCCGGCATAGGTCGCAAAGGCAGTTACTAATTTTTCAATGATGCGCTGAGGGCTTTCGCGGGGGTAATATTCCGCGCAAGCCCTTTTTCGCTAGTAAGGAACTCTCAATTTTCAATAAGTTTGAGCCAACAATGAAAACATTACTCAGCTTTTTACTGGTTTTTATTTGCGCATTACTTCCGCAATCAGCCTTAAGCGCCGAAAAATATACCGTTGAATTAGAAATGAAAAATGGGGATTTAATCCCACGCGTTCTGGAAGTGCCAGCAAAAACCATTATTCGAATCAAAATTACCAATACTGGCACTGAACCCGCAGAGTTTGAAAGTTTGCAACTACGCAAAGAAAAAGTATTAGCCCCCGGCGCCAGTTCCGTAGTGGTTATTGCGCCTTTAAAACCAGGTAGTTACACATTTTTCGACGATTTCCATCTGTCACATCCAAAAGGCGAGATCATCGCTAAAGAGTAGGACTCAACATGGGACAAGTTCTCTTTGTAGTTTGGCGCGAAAGTTTTGAAGCGCTGTTAGTTATCGGCATCATTTATGCGTGGATCAAACGCCACCCTGACGCTCGCAATGGAATGAAATACCTGTGGGGCGGTGTTGGGCTGGGTATCGCCATGTCCATCTTACTCGCTCTACTGATTTATGGCGTATTCAATGTCCTTGATGACACAGGGCAATCTATTTTCATGATAGTCATGGAGATCCTCGCCTGTATCTTGATTGTTCAAATGGTCTATTGGATGAACAAAAGTGGCGGCTCGATGAAAAAAGAGCTGGAATCAGGTATCAATCGTAATGCGGAACACCATAGTTGGTGGGGCGCAACCTTGATTATCGCTATCGCGATCGCCCGTGAAGGCAGCGAAATTGTCGTTTTCCTTTCCAGTTTTATCATGTCGTTAACCGCTGAAAATGCTAACGAATTTATCTTTGAAGTTGCAGCGGGTGTCGTTATTGCGGGTATGACTCTATATGCCTTCTTATTAACTAACCGAATTATTTCATGGAAAATTTTCTTTAAAGTCACTGGCGTGATTTTACTGTTCCTTGCCCTCTCCTTGCTGCTTCGTGGCGTTGAAGAAATTTCAAACTTAATGATTGAGTTTGACTATCCAATTCCTGAATTTTTAATCTACCCAGCATGGGATACCAGCGCATTACTGGATGACTCTGGTGTGGTTGGCAACTTTATTTCATCATTCTTTGCATATCGTTCACAGCCAATTTGGCTCAGTGTTATCACCTTTGTTGTCTATTGGATTGTGATCCTCGCACTGTTTGTTTGGAGCAAAAAACATGCCGCTAAACGGAACTTACAAAATGCGTAAAATCACCCACTTAGCCATTAGCGTAATCGTTGCTTCACTCGTGGCATCTACCGCCTATGGAAAAGCCCTACGCTCCCCTGTGCAAACAGGGGACAACATCATTATTGCTAAGGGGGATATTCCCACCCCTGAAAAATATCAGCCTGCCATTCAAGAATACTTATCCTTCGTCAACAAGGAGTTAAGTGAAATGGTGGAGCAATTAGAAAAACTCAATCAAAGTGTGCAAAAAGGTCAATTAGCGCAGGCGAAAGCGGCCTATATTCAAGCCCACCAGCACTATGAAACCGTGCGTCCGATCATTGTTTTGTTTGGTAATACCGACCGAACCATCAACCCTCGTGCGGATTATTTTCTGGATAAAGAAAAAGACTACCGCTTCGTGGGATTTCACTTGGTTGAATACCTTTTATTTGCCAAGCAAGATCTCAAAGCAGCGCTGCCAGCGTCTGATGAGCTGTTATTAAAAGGGAAAGATTTACAAAAACGTGTCTTGACCGAAACCATTGAAATTCCGAAATTGGTGCAAGCCTCCGCAGATTTTATGGAGATGATCCTAGAAACAAAACTGTCGGGGCAAGAGAATATTTATAGTCTCTCTGACCTATCAGATATGGCGGCAAATGCCAAAGGTTCTCAAGCCATCATCGAGGTGATCAGTCCGTTTATTGAATCCAAGACTCTCGATCAGATAAAAGAAAATGATCAGAAAATTAATAAAATAGTGCAGTCATATCAATTAGCTAAAGGCCAATACAAGCCTTACAGCCAACTAAAACAACAAGACAAAATGGCGCTCTATTCCCTGTTAACGCAACAAGCCGAACTGCTTGCGACATTGCGCGCTCAGTTAGATGTTGATGTTTACTATAAATATTAAGGCATAAATTTATGCAAGCTAAACTAAAAAGCGAGTCACAACCTTTGGGGTTTTCTCAATCTAAAGTATCTCGCCGCCATGCGCTAAAAACCTTAGTCATGGGAGGCGCAATCCTCGCCGCCCCCGCCCTCAGTGCGAAAGCATCCATTGCGGATTGCGAACTAACTTATGATAAAAGCATCAATTATTTAGGTTCACACCAAGCGGGTGTGTTAACCCCAGAACAGAAAAATGCCTCGTTTATCGCTTTTCGAATCACGTCAACGACCCTTGATGAGCTGCAAGCGCTGTTCTCGGTATTAACTCAACGCATTGCTTTTTTGACCCAAGTACAAAAATCCACGCCAAATCAGAATGATAAAATGCCTCCCGCTGAGTCTGGGATTTTAGGCACGCTCATTCAGCCTAACGCCCTGAGTGTCACGGTTTCCTTGGGAGATAGCTTATTTGATTCACGCTTTGGATTAGAAAAGCTTAAACCGAGTCAATTGGTGGAAATGACCAGCTTCCCGAACGACCGTTTAGAAGACAAATGGTGTGGTGGTGATGTGGTGCTGCAAATTTGTGCCAATAGCCAAGAAAGCGTGATTTATGCGCTGCGCGATATTCTCCGCCACACTTCACCTTATTGGTTCCCGCTATGGAAAATCGATGGGTTCTTACCATCACGGGATATCGATAGACGCTCTACCCCAATTAATTTATTTGGCTTTAAAGATGGCACTGGTAATGCACCAGCCGACGACAGCAAATTAATGGATGAGCTGATTTGGGTGACTGAGGATAGCAAAGAGCCAGCATGGTGTGTCGGCGGTACCTACCAAGCGGTTCGCCTAATTCGTTTTAATCTCGAATTTTGGGATAGAACACCGCTGGAAGACCAAGAAAATGACTTTGGGCGCCATAAAGCAACAGGTGCCCCCATGGGGATGAAGCACGAAATGGATGACCCCGCGTTCGACAAAGATCCACATGGTGACCGCGTCTTATTTGACTCCCATATGCGCCGTGCCGAACCAAGAAACCCAACTCGCCACACCGCCAAGTTACGTCGCCGTAGTTACAGCTACTCTCTTGGCTTAACTGATAACGGCGCTCTGGATATGGGACTGATTTTCGTTTCATATCAAAAGAACTTAAAAACCGGCTTTATTGATACTCAAAAACGGTTAAATGGCGAGCCACTGGAGCGCTATATTAAGCCGTTTGGTGGGGGTTACTATTTCGTTTTACCCGGCATTCAATCAGAGCAAGACCAACTTGCTAAAGGGTTATTTGCCGCGCTGAAAGACACTAAATAGCACCATAAAAAAGCCCCGAATATTATTTCGGGGCTTCTAGCTCGTTCATTTACAGACTGATTTTATTATCTTCTTATTTTTTGCGATCCTTCGCGTCTTGCTCAACTTCCTGTTTCCATTCCTCTGATATTGGTGCAGCATTCTGTTTGGCTTCTACGGCTTTATTGACTGCTTTATATGCCTTATCGTAACCCGTGCCATCTTGAACATAACCTGTAGCATTCGAACTCTTAATACCGATATTATCCGCAGCCGTAATGGCATCAATATTGGCACCTAAGAAAATAAAGTCCCACTTATCTTCAACTTCTGCAGATTTAATCATAGATTTAATCTTAGCCTGACTATATTTGGTGCTACTGTTCTCTTCACCGTCAGTAATAATCACAAACAAAACATTATTGTTCTTGGTGATTTTTCTATTCTCACGCATTTTCACCATGGTATCGCCAATGGCATCTAATAATGCGGTGTTTCCACCGACAGAATAATCATCTAGCGTGAGGTTTTTCACTTTATCAATAGGTTCTCTGTTGTGTAATAAACTGGTTTTATTATTAAACAACACCGTGGTAATAAAGGTTTTACCCGCTTTATTTCTATTTTCTGTCAGCACGCTGTTATATCCACCAACAGTGTCAGATTCAAATCCTGACATTGAACCGCTTTTATCCAAGATAAACACCAAATCTAATACTTCAGAATCTTTAGCGGGTTCAACAATGGATTTAGCGCCAGAAACGCTAGAAAAAAAGAGTAGGAATGCAGCAGATATTGCAGTAAAAAATGAAGTCTTAAATAAATTCATCACTGAGCCTCTTTATAATATTATCCTGACGAAACTACCTTTAGTTTCCGTGTTTCAGCGGGATATCACATAAGATTACTCTGCTTAATTTATAAGCAAATTCTTAATTATAAAGACGCTCAGATAAACTTAATGGAATATACTTATCTTACCCACACACCATAATTTCTGAGTTTGTTAATTTCTTTAATAAACCCATTAAGTTTTATATATTCCTCAGCCACATTGCTGGAAGGACTTTCAGTATACGTTTCCACTAACTGAACAGTTAATTGATGATATTGTTTATTTAAGTCTTGATGAATATCGACTTTGTTCGCATTTTTCAGCGTTTCTGTTAACGCTATAATCTCATTCGCCACCGATTGAACCTGTGGATCACGAAAAGCCGCTTGAGGGACTTGATAACTTAAGTGCTGGCTAATTGAATTATTTTCTTCATTTTGCGGTGAATTAGGTACTAAATTTTGATCGTGTTCGTTCGCAAAATATTCAATTAACTCAGATTGATCAAAACATTTTGATTTAATATCTTCTTGCTTGTACTGCTTATTCTCTGCCCCCGGCAACGCTTTGCCAATTGGGTAAGTACAACGGAATAAATTGCCATCAATCACCACGGCATCACTGCTTTTGATAGGTAAGCTTAATTCATGCCCATAAATAGTGACATTTCGCGGCGCGGGTTGATACCCCTTTTTATCTTGCTCGGTATACACTTCCGAGAATGTGTAATACACCCCATGATTAGGGTTTAGGATCCCACCGGAATTATGTTCAAACACCATAAATTTGGTGACATTACCTGTATTATCTTCAAGTGTATGTTCACCGCTGTCTAATGATACTGATCCATACTGACCAGGCTCGACCAGATAATCTTTACCATCCACTTTAAAGGAAATCGTGTTTTCTGTTGGATTGCTATAATAGAACTTTCCTTTATTTCCCATAATATCGAGATCACCACAGGCAGTAATCAATAGCATTACTGTTGTGAGCAGGCTGACTTTCAATATAGCTTTCATGTATATCCTCAACATATTACACATCAAAAAAACAGACCAAAAAACAAACAGTCAAGGGTAGTAATCTTATTCATCCCAATAAAAATAGTTTTACGATTAGTGCTTAACACTTCTTACTTGTTGAAAATCAATCAATAATGACGAACTATAAAAAATAAGGTATAGAAAAGCGCTGTAAAATTAAGATTGATGAGTGGGCGTACGACGTAATGCTTTAAATAATAGCTGGAAAACAGATTCCATCGTCGGCGTTAGCGTTTGGTTATTACGCATTAAGGATATCGAACGTGTTAATGCAGGTTGTTGTAACTGTAAAACTTTTAGCTCAGGATCCCGCAAATGCACCGTATATAACTGAGGTAAAATACCAATCGCTAATTTCGACCTGACTAAACCATATAAGGTTTCAATATAATCGACTTGATAACGCGGATTAATATTAAAGCGATTACTTTCAATTGTAGCGCTCACTAATCGATTAATATTTCCTTTCGAAAACATGGCAATGTCACGGTTATTTAAGAACTTCCACGGTAGATGAAATGCATTATCTGAAATAAATTCATCACGGTGTATTACTGCAACAAATGGGTCATCTTGCAAAGGATATAAAGTTAACTCTTCAGGAACCGAGCTATCCAATACACCTACCCCAAAATCAATTTCGTTATTCACCAATTTATTCACTAATGCGTCATTGGTTTGGTCATAAAATTCCACATTCAGCTTAGGAAAATGTTGCTGTAATTGCTCAGGAATAATCGGGAATAATAACGAACTGACAGAAGGAACCAATCCAATGCGTAATGTGCCATCACCGCCCTCTTCGATAATTTTTTGAATATCGCTGAAGCCTCGGTGGGAGACACTTAAAATACGCTCTGCATGAGGTAAGATTGCGGCGCCTAGCTCCGTCAATGTTACTGACGCTGCCGTACGGTTAATCAACTTACCGCCAATTACGGTTTCAATCTGCCGTATCGCACTGCTCAATGCAGGCTGACTCACCGCTAAGCGATTTGCGGTTTCAGTAAAATGACGCAGATGTGCAAGAGTCACAAAATATTGCAACTGCTTTAGAGTTAATGCCGGAAGGCGCTGCCATGGCTCAGTCATTGTATTTCCTCGCAAATTGGATCGTCATTCTTATCATGATGCGCTTCATTATAACCTCTCTTTATGATTCGATAAATTTTATCATCTTGGCAAACGTTTGCCTTGCTCATAAAGTAGCGACATAAATCTTTGAGATGGTGTTTTATGAAGCTAACAAATCAAACTCGACGTCGTGCTGTACAAGCCGCAAAAGGTGAAGTACCTTTTGACCTTTTACTAACCAATGCCAATATTATTGATATGGTCACTGGGGAAATTCGACCTGCGGATATCGGTATCATTGAAGGGCTGATTGCCAGTGTACATCCAACAGGAAGTCGAACTGATAGCCATGAAACCCATAATTTATCAGGAAAATTTATTTCCCCAGGTTTTATTGATACCCACGTTCATTTAGAAAGCTCCCACCTTCCTCCTGCTCGTTATGCTGAAATTGTCCTCACACAAGGCACCACCGCCGTATTTTGGGATCCCCATGAACTTGCAAACGTATTGGGATTAGATGGCGTACGCTATGCCATTGATGCTAGCCGTAATTTGCCCCTTGATGTGATGGTTGCAGCCCCTTCTTCTGTGCCTTCAACACCAGGATTGGAAATGTCAGGTGCAGACTTCGCAGGACAAGAGATGTCCACGATGTTGAGCTGGCCGGAAGTACGTGGTGTGGCAGAAGTGATGGATATGTTCGGCGTGCTAAATGGCAGCGAACGCATGGAAGAGATCCTCGACGCCGGATTAAGCTCAGGAAAAATCATTGAAGGTCATGCCCGCGGATTAAAAGGTGCTGATTTACAAGCTTACCTCGCTGCTGGCGTTACCTCCGACCATGAACTCACTTCAGCAGAAGACGCCCTCGAAAAATTACGAGCGGGGCTAACACTGGAAATCCGTGGTTCTCATCCTTACTTGCTCCCTGAAATTGTGGCGGCATTGCAAACACTGCCGCATTTATCCTCACAAATCACGGTATGCACAGACGATGTTCCACCGGATATATTGATTGAAAAAGGCGGTGTAATTGCACTGCTGAATTTATTAATTGAGCACGGAATGAAAGCCACTGATGTGTTGCGTTTTGCGACACTCAATGGCGCAATTCGCTTACAGCGCAATGACTTAGGTTTAATAGCCGCAGGTCGTCGTGCCAACTTAGTGGTTCTTGATTCTCTCGATACCTTAAAAGCTCAGCAAGTTTATGTCGATGGCAAAAAAGTGGCAGAGAATGGGCAACTTGTTTCGCCGATTGCCACTGAAAATACGATTTTACCGCCACGCGATACCATGCACCTGACGCCAATCTCAGCCCAAGATTGCCAGCTTCAATTAGCTGACTTGCAAAATGGTACTGCGCGTTTACGTCATATTAGCGGCGCCCGCTTTACTCAGTGGGGAGAGGTCGATGTTCAAGTCGAAAATGGCATCGTACAACTGCCAGATGAATTTAGCTTGATCCGCGTGCAACATCGCCATGGACGCCATAACGCCAAACCACAAATTGCCTTACTAAAAGGATGGGGAGAATTACGCGGCGCCATTGCCACCAGCTACTCCCATGATTCCCATAACCTTGTAGTGCTCGGTCGTGATGCCAACGATATGGCAATGGCAGCTAACCTGCTGATTGAAAGCGGTGGCGGTATGGCGTTAGTTCAAGATGGTAAAATCCTTGCTCATGTGGCCATGCCTATAGCAGGTATGCTATCGGAATTACCTGCACCTGAGCTGGCAGAACAATTTCGCCAACTCAGAGAATTAAGCAGCCAAATTGCTGACTGGGAACCCCCATATCGTGTATTCAAAGCCATCGAAGGCACGTGTCTTGCCTGCAATGCTGGCCCACATTTAACCGATTTAGGACTGACTTGCGGTACCACTCGCCAGATAGTTGATGCCGTCTTAGAACGTGCTGAAAGTAATAGCGGTATTAAAAACACTCATCCAATAAAAAATAATGATAGGAGCGCCAATTAATGGCTAACGATTCTCTTCATCAGCCAACATCAGGGAGTTGGTTAGAAAGGCGTTTTGCGCTGCGTGAACGTGGCAGTTCAATCAGAACAGAATGTCTCGCCGGAGCCACTGGGTTCCTTGCAGCAGCCTATTTGCTGGTAGTTATTCCCGGACTGTTAGCCGCAGGCGGCATGGATAAAGGCGCAGCGACCACAGGCACTATTATCGTGTTTGTACTCGCTAGCCTATTAATGGCGTTCTACGCTAATTTGCCTTTTATTGTGGGTCCCGGTATTGGTGGCTCGGTATTAGTGGGGATCACCCTTGCAGGCAGTGAAGGAATTGATTGGCAAATCGGTTTAGGCATCGCCTGCTGGTCTGGAATTTTATTTTTCCTGCTCACCAAATTCGGTTTACGTGAGGTTGTGACTCGCTCCGTACCACAATCCATCAAATTAGGCTTAACAGCATCTATCGGTCTGTTTGTGGCAGTGTTGGGCTTTCGTAATGCAGGCTTAGTATTAGCCAATCCAAAAACCAACGCATTAATGCTGGGGGATTTTCTCTCTCCGGGTGCCTTAGTCGCTCTTGCGGGCTTCTTTGTGGCTATCGCATTGCAAGCTCGCCGCATTCCCGGTGGGATCTTATGGGCGATTTTGTTCGCCACCGTGTTAGGCATTCCGTTCGGCGTCACAAAGTTACCAGAAAGCTTTATTGGCATGCCGCATTCTATTGCGCCAGTTTTAGGTCAGGTGGATTTAATCGGCGCCTTAAATATCGCCTTCTTGCCTTTCTTATTTGTGTTCTTCGCCGCAGAGTTTTTCTCTACTATGGGAACCACATTAGCTGTCGGCGGTGAAGCCGGATTGCTGGATAAAGAAGGCAACATGCCAAATATCAACCGCCCGTTTATTGTCGACTCCATCGCCGCGGCGTTAGGTCCAATGGTCGGTATTCCAGCGGCAACCGCATTAATTGAATCTTCAGCAGCCGCTGAAGCAGGCGGTAAAACTGGCATGACAGCATTAGCGGCCGCATTCATGTTCCTGCTTATGCTACTGTTCACCCCAATCGCGTTAATGATCCCAGCACAAGCCACCGCGCCTGCGTTGATTTTAATTGGCTTAAATATGTTTAGCGGATTACGTAAGGTGGATTTAGCGAACTTTACCGATGGTCTGCCTGTATTAATGATGGTGATGATCACGTTAATCGCGAACAGTTTCGGTACAGGGATTGCAGGCGGGTTACTGTTTTATATCTTAATTAAAGCGGTGGCAGGCAAGTGGCGTGAAATTCCAATCAGCTTGTGGATCCTCGCGGTGCCATTAGTGTATTACTTCTCAACGTTAGTGAAGCACTAAGTCTGCTCCCCATTTTATTAAAATAGCCTCTATTTGAGGCTATTTTTCTATTTGCATCTTATTTAAATCTGCATATTAAATCAGTGGGGGAATTTGCGGCTGAATAGGCACTTCAATCACCGTTGGGCCTTGGCGCTTAAATGCCTCACGGCAAGCCGCTTTGACCTCATCTACCGTCGTGGCTTTTAACGCCGTGCAACCATAACCTTTACCCAGCGCCACAATATCTAAGTTTGGAATATCCAGCCCCGGAACTCCTGGCGTTTCTTCTAACACCGCGAAGGATTTTAAAATGGCGTACTCGCTATTTCGTGGGATCACAAACACAATCGGTAAATTATGTTGTGCCGCACTCCATAGCCCTTGAATCGAATATTGCATCGAGCCATCACCAATAATCGACATCACAGGGCGGTGTCGACCACTGTCTTTTTCCGCTAAAGCAATTCCCACGCTTGCGGGTAAGTTCCAACCTAATGATCCACTGGCAAAGGTATAGAACGAATCCGGTGCATCAATTGGCCATTCACGATGTAATTCGCCGAGGTTTGACGGCGATTCTTCCACCAAGATAGTCTCTTTCGGGGAGACTTCTCTCAGCGCTTTAAACAGCTGTGCTGCACTTAATACCGTTGAATTCCCCGTCACCTCTGGCGCGGCAGGGTGTGAAGCCATACCATGGGGCTGTTTTTCAACCTTATTTTTCGCTGCTGCTCTGGCTTTCACTAACGGAGTTAGCCCTTCAATCGCGAGTACCGCATCACTGAGTAAGCTATCACCAACCGGTGCTCTTCCTACCTCAATAGGGTCATCGGTAATGTGCAGTAAACGCATGCCATCTGGCAAATAACTCCCTGCTACATAAGGATAATAACGGAAAACAGGCGCCCCAATAATCAGCGCCAAATCATGTCCTTTTAGCTTGTCTGACAACGGGCCCATCGCGAAAGGCAATCCACCCGCATATAATGGATGCGTTTCAGGGAACGGCGGGCGTTCAGAGGCAGGCGCTGCCCAAACCGGAATATTCAATTTTTCAGCTAGCGTAATGCCAGCATCCCACCCTTCTCCTCGCGCAATGGCTGAACCATAAATCAGCACTGGATTTTTGGCAGAATTCAGCGCACTCGCAAATGCCTGTAAACGCACAGGGTCATAACCTATGCGCTGGGAAACTTCACGCACAACCGCCTCTTGGGCAACGGCAGGTTTGTCCCAATCATCAAGGGGGATTGATAAGAAAACGGGTCCCGCTGGTGGCTGAAGCGCCATGGCATATGCCCGCATAAAAGCAGCTGGGACATCTTCCGCACGCTCCGGCTGGTAACTCCATTTGACCCATGGTTTTGGTAGGGTTTCAGGCTCAATATTGGTTAGCCAAGGTTCCATCAGCAACATTTCACGGGTTTGGTTACCCGCCGTGATAATCAGTGGCGTACGGTTCATATAGGCGGTCAGAATATTACTCATCCCATTACTTAGCCCCGCGGAAGTATGCAAGTTGACCATTGCCACTTTGCGCATTCCCTGAGCGTAACCGTCAGCTGCTGCTACAGCAGAAGCTTCATGTAATGTTTGGATATAACGAAAATCACTCGGAAAATCTTTTAAGAATGTCTCTTCAGTTGAACCAGGGTTACCGAAAATGGTCGTAATATTCAATTGGCGTAGTAAATCAAAAGTCACTTGGCGAATGGTTTTCTTCATTTAAAATACCCTAATTAAGATATCTGAATTAATCCCCATCATAACTAATCCCCCCAATGAAAAACATTTTCCTCTCAGAGAATGGATCTTATTTGAAACCTGAAGATTGTTTTTTATTTTATTTAAATACAATCAGTTAAATAAACATCTTGTTTCGATGATAACAATCCAATGGGAATAAATACTGCACTCTAAGATTTAATCCATATAAAGCATGAAAGACGCTTAAGAATATTAGTCTTTATACTAATCTAGACCTCAATTTTAAGCGGAAAAAGCAGATTCATCGCCAACAAAACTGACTAAAACGTGAGTTACGTTGCAATTTTTTAACATTCATTAACAATATAGCGGCTTTTATGTCACCCATCACATTTCCAACAATTACCACGACTTAGCGCCAGCGCTAATACACCAAAAGAGATGATGAAATCACGTTATTTTCCCGCCAGATGAGAGAAATTAAAATACATAATAAAATCAATTTGTTATTTTGTTATTATTTATTTCTTTGATTAAATCCCACTCTAGTAATGACTTAAACCAATCAATGAAAGTACTTTTTTCATACGATTTACTTAACTAAAGGTTATATCAACCTCAACAAAACTCATTGTTAAACAAAAGTTAAGCAAAGTAACTTCATTTAACACTAATGTTAAATTGCAAAAGTGAATGCTCTGGTAAACAAATGTGAGGTAAAAATAATGACACTAGATGCCAGCTATACGCTATTGTTTGCATGCTTAGCGCTGCTTATTGGGATGATTGTGGTGAAAATCAGCCCTTTTCTACAGAAAAACCATATTCCTGATGCTGTTGTCGGTGGATTTATTGTTGCTATCGTTTTATTAATTGTTGATAAAGCGGCAGGCTATACTTTCTCGTTTGATACCTCATTACAAAGCACATTGATGATCGCGTTCTTCTCATCAATTGGTTTAAGTTCAGATTTTTCGCGATTAATAAAAGGCGGGAAGCCTCTCGTTATTTTAACACTCGCAGTTACCATTTTAATTGTGATCCAAAACGCTGTGGGCATGGGTATGGCTGTCATGCTAAATGAAAGTCCATTTATCGGTCTGATTGCAGGTTCAATCACATTAACAGGCGGTCACGGAAACGCTGGTGCTTGGGGTCCTATCCTTGCCGATAAATATGGTGTAACAGGGGCTGTTGAGCTGGCGATGGCGTGTGCGACTATGGGCCTGGTTCTTGGTGGGCTTGTCGGTGGGCCAGTCGCGCGCCACTTACTGAAAAAAGTGACCATCCCAAAAGCAACTGAGCAAGAAAAAGAGACCATCCTTGAAGCATTTGAGCAACCAACAGTAAAAAGAAAAATCAACGCCAATAACATCATTGAAACCATTTCAATGCTGATTATCTGTATCGTTGCGGGTAGCTATATCAGTGAGTTAGTAAAAGATACACCAATGCACTTACCAACTTTCGTTTGGTGTCTTTTTGTCGGTATCATCATCCGTAACGTCTTAACCCACGTGTTTAAACATGAAGTTTTCGAACCAACCGTTGACGTTTTAGGTAGCGTGGCACTCTCGTTATTCCTTGCTATTGCGCTAATGTCATTGAAGTTTGGTCAATTAGCTAGCATGGCGGGTCCAGTATTAATCATTATTGCAGTACAAACCGTTGTGATGGTGCTATTCGCCTGCTTTGTCACATTCAAAATGATGGGCAGTGACTATGATGCTGTCGTTATCAGTGCGGGTCACTGTGGATTCGGAATGGGGGCAACGCCAACGGCAATCGCCAACATGCAAACCATTACTCGTGCATTCAGCCCATCACACAAAGCCTTCTTAGTTGTACCAATGGTCGGTGCTTTCCTGGTGGATATCACCAACAGTATCATCATCAAGCTATATATTGAATTAGGCGCAGCCATCGCATAATCCTCAATAGCATATGCTGGCTCATAACCAAAAGTATATGAGCCGGCATTTTTCATTTCTGGTAAGTGACCCCGATATCGGATCCATGAGATCTTTTTCTGTAGAATAAGAAAAAATGCAAAGTATTACATAGTTCTAACCATGGACGACCAATAATGAAGTTAAGGCACCTTGATATCTTTTATGCTGTGATGACCTGCGGTTCACTCACTCGAGCAGCAGAAGTTCTGCATATTTCCCAGCCAGCGGCGAGTAAAGCACTCAAACATGCTGAACAGCAATTGGGACTCGTTTTATTCCAACGGATCCGAGGGAAATTACTGCCAACAGATGAAGCCAATTTATTATTTGAAGAGGCAAAAGAGGTTTATCAGAATTTAGATAGACTCAGAATTTTGGCACAGAATTTATCTAGAAACCCACAAGGTAAGTTGGCTATTGGGTGTTTACCTAGCCTAGGGCTTAACTTAGTGCCTGAAGTCACCGCACTGTTTATTAAAAAGCATCCAAATATCAAACTCACTATTGGTACCCATCACACTACAGATATTTTGCAATTATTAACTCAACAAGATCTCGATATTGGTATCGCATTTAATTTGGCCATTGAAGGTGGGATCACCGTATTGCCTGTTGCTGATATTCCTCTCGTCTATGTGGATAGTCAGGCTCCCGCGAAATCTCCCGTCTCACTGGTGGATATCGACCAAGACCGCTGGATCCACCCAGGCTCCGACTCCCTCTCTCAACTGCTACAGCAGAGGCATGAGTTCCAAGAATCCAATATTAGCGTGCACACTTACCACATGGCTGCGGAGTTTGTTCGTGCAGGCCTAGGTTGCAGTATTACTGACATTTTTTCTGCAGAACATACCTTGCCAGAATCGATGATCTACCCTCTTAAAGAAAATTTGCATTTAGCCGTATCCGTTTTCCATCGAGCAGATAGACCGCTCACAAAAGCCGCACAAAATTATGTAAACACCTTGTCGCTAATACTAAAAAAACGCAACGCAGTAGTTAACCAAAAGTTATACTCCGGTGATGAAAACTCAATTGTTTAGTCTGACTATTCGCCGTTAAATGATAACTCCTAAGTTATTATTGGTTGCGGAATATTATGACTAAACATGTGGTAGTGATCGGTGCTGGAGTGATTGGATTAAGTACCGCATATGCTTTAATTAAAGCGGGTCAAACCGTCACATTAATTGAATCTGATTCTGACGTTGGCATGGAAACTAGCTTTGCCAATGGTGGACAATTAAGTTATCGCTATGTTTCGCCACTTGCGGATGCAGGCGTTCCATTACAAGGCTTACGCTGGATGGGTAAAAATGATTCCCCATTAAATTTAAGAATCGATTTTACATTACAGCAGCTTTCTTGGATGGCGCAATTCACCTTAGCCTGTAACCGCACCACCAATAAAATTAATGGCGCTCATTTATTACGATTATCGCTACTCAGTCAAAATGTCATGAATACGTGGCGTACGAATGGTGATATTTCCGATTTTGCTTGGGAAAAATCAGGAAAATTAATTATCCATCGCGAACAATCTAGCTTTAAAAAAGCCAGTGAAACCGTGGATAAGGAATTTCAAAAGGTTTTGAATGCCGATGAAATCGTTGAGTTAGAGCCTGCATTAAAAAATATTCAATCACAGTTAGTAGGTGCGATTTACGCTCCCGATGATGAAACCGCTGATTGTTATTTATTCTGCAAAAATATTCTGGCTTATTTATCAACACAGCCGCAATTTACATTATGCCTTGAGCACTCCGTCAAATCCTTTATTAAACTTGGCAATACCATTACGGGTGTAGAAACAAATCAAGGCTCAATTCAAGCAGACGATGTGGTGATTTGCGCAGGTAATGGTAGCCGTGAGTTATTAAAACCCCTTGGCATTGATGTACCAATTCTCGGTTTAAAAGGTTACAGCCTTAGTGTGGAATATCCACAAATGGCACATATCGTTCCTAAACTTAGCGTGACCGACTATGGCAATAAAATTGTCTACGCCAAACTAAATGATCAATTACGCATCGCTGCTATGGTCGATATTGGTTATGACAAATTTGGATTACGAGAAAACAGAATTTCTGCATTAAAAAATATTATTAAAAAAACATTCCCGGATTTACCTAAAATTGATAAAGCTGAAACATGGTGCGGTTTACGTCCGTCAACACCAAAGGGACCCCCAATGTTAGGTAAAACTACACACAGCAACTTATGGCTCAATGTGGGTCACGGCAGTTTAGGTTTTACATTAGCAGCGGGTAGCGCAGAGATATTAACTCAGCTCATTACCCAGCAACGCTCCCCTATTTCATTAGAAGGATTAACGAGGTAATTAATGTCCATTAAACGTAATAACCCAAAACCACGCTTAGCAGACAGCGTTGAATATGCTGGATTAGTTTACTTATCTGGACAAGTGCCTACGGATTTAACCGGAGATATTACCGCTCAAACCCAAGATGTATTAAACAAAATTGACGCACTATTAGCCGCTAGCAATAGCGATAAAACCCGTATTTTATCAGCTCAAGTGTGGGTAAAAGACATGAAGCGTGATTTTTCTGACTTTAATACCGTTTGGGAAAATTGGATGCCCGCTGAATTTAGCCCTGCTCGTGCCGCTGTTGAAGCGAATATGGCTCGAGATCAAGTACTCGTTGAAGTCATGGTGACCGCAGCACAACGCTAGTTTTAATTTATTCTATGGCATTCAAAAGACTAAATTTATTCTCTTGAATGCCTTTTTTATGCATTTTGTCATCATTTTTGTCCAATTCCCCTCTTAATAACTCTTTTTATTATCACTTCTAATAAAAAAAATGCTCTCCTCTTGGTTATTCCATCTACTATTATCTATATATATATTGAAATAATTGTTTGAAAAATAAAAATAAAACCAATGATTATCGGTTAGTTTTATACCAACGTGGAGAAATTACATGATCCAAACCGTCATTGAGCATGTTTTATCCAGATTACAGTCTCTCGGCATTAATGATATTTTTGGTGTTGCAGGTGATTATGCCTTTCCTATTAATGATGCCGTCTGCGCCTCCCCAAATTTACGTTGGATAGGAAACTGTAATGAATTAAATGCCGCCTATGCCGCAGATGGCTATGCCCGTTTAAAAGGCGCCGCAGCGCTTGCCACTACTTTCGCAGTTGGAGAGCTCAGTGCATTAAATGGCATTGCAGGGGCTTATGCAGAAAGATTACCTATTTTTCATTTAGTCGGTATGCCTGCCAGCCATATCCAAGAAAATCAGGCTATTATGCACCACACTTTAGGCGATGGTGATTTCGAGGTATTTTACAAAGTCGCTCAATCCTTTTCGTGTGCTCACGCGATTTTGACACCAGAAAACTGTGTCAGTGAAATGACCCGTTTAATGACTCAAGCTTTTGCGCAAAGACGCCCAGTTTATATTGGCATTCCGGCTGATCTCGCCGTAAAACGCATCGTTGTACAGAACATCAAACCGCTCACACTGCCAAGTAGTCGTCCTGATAACTTAAAAAAAGTCATCAGTTTGATAGTCAATAAACTCAGCCACAGCGAATCTCCATGCGCCTTACTGGGTTCACTCATATCACGGTTTGATTTAGTCAAAGAAGCAGAAGCATTTATTAAAGTCACTCAATTACCTTATGCCACCATGTTTATGGATAAAGGCGTTTTAAATGAAACCCACTCACAATATATAGGCATGTACAGTGGGCATTTAATGAATCCTACCATTGCTGAGTTTATTGATAGCTGCGATTGTATTATAAATATTGGCGCAGTAATGAGTGATGTGAATACAGGGTTTTTCACCGCAGATCTTCACACCAATAATATGATCCATATAATGGATAATTATGTGGTTATAGATTCAACGGTCTATTCTGATGTCTATATCTATGAGCTACTTTCTGAGCTAAAAGATATCCTGACATTTATTCCGAGTAACTCAATAAAAGTTCACGGCTTAGGCGAACCAACCAGCAATGATAACGGAAAAATAACTAGTCATTACTTATACCCGCGATTTGAAAAATTCATTAAGCAAAATGACATCGTGATAGCGGATACTGGGACATTTTCCATGGGGCTAGGCTTTGCACTTCTTCCTAAAGAAGTTTCTTTTCAAACTCAATCCCTATGGGCGTCGATTGGTTGGGCAACCCCTGCGGCACTAGGAGCAGCACTTGCCGCACCTCACCGGCGAGTGATCTTGGCTACCGGCGAAGGTTCCCATCAATTGACAGCGCAAGAAATTAGTTTATTTGCCCGCTGGGGGCTGAAACCACTGATTTTTGTTCTCAATAATGATGGTTATTTAATTGAGCGCCTTTTCTGCCATGAACCCGAGACCTATTACAACGATGTCCACCCCTGGAACTATGCCCAGCTTCCCGCTGCTCTTGGATGCAAAAATTGGTATTGCCAGAAAGTTACCACTTGCGATGAACTCAACCGAGTTCTCAATACACTCGAAAGAATAGATACTGCGGCTTATATTGAAATCATCACGGATAGATATGAAGCCTCAGATTTACTGCGAGCAATGGGAAAAATGATCAAGGCTGAGATACCAAAACATCTAAAATAATGACACTTAGCCCCCTAGGCTACGGAGGCTCACAATCATAAACGGAGAGATCCTCAGCGTCGCCTCCTGCGGATCCACCAAACTCCAACAATCACCAATACAATAATAGCTAGCCAAGAGAAATGCGGGTGAAATGGGAGCGCAAAGATAAGAGAGCTAACAAAGTAACCGATAGAAACAATCAAGCATCCCCAAATGGCGCCGCCAAGGATATTTAATGCAAAAAATCTGAGTGGATTTACCTTGCTGGCACCAATAATAATCGGTCCAACAGTTCTCATTCCATACGCAAAGCGGATCCCAATAATAATCCAATTTTCATGGCGTTGTATTAACTGCTGAACCCGTACAATCTTACTCTGATGTTTTTGAAATTTAGGCAATACCCGAGCACCAGCATAACGCCCGACAAAAAAAAGCACATTGTCACTGACGACACCACCAAGCGCGGCAAATAACATCGTCAAAGGATAAGAGAGTAATTGATTATGTGCGGCCACTCCCGATAGAAAAGCAGCCGTTTCCCCTTCGAGCATCGCGCCAAGAAATACGGCCCAATAGCCATATTCCATTAACCACTGAGTTAATACTTCAGACATAAGACCGAGATCCCTTCCTGAACAACTAATAATGGATATCTTTAGCTAAAATCTTAACACAGATAAAATTAAATTTTTGTTTGTATTCTTGGTAATTCAATAAGGTGGGAGCCTTACGGCTAAAACGAATGGCACATAAAAAAACTGCACTTAACGACAACTTAAGTGCAGGGGATCACGACGCATAAAATATAAATATAGACTATTTATTGTATAAGCTAGCATTGATTGAAATATCATTACCTTCACCTTCAGAGTTCACTGAGGTAATAATAAAGTATTTTGCGCCCGCTTCATCCGCTTTTTGTGAAACCGCATTCACATAATCCGTTGTGGTCGCTGCATTCATTACGATATTAATGTTGCCAACTAATTTCATTTCCATGGACTGAACATAATTAATCTCAGTTGCACTCATCGCAAATGGACTTAAAAACATCAAAGAAACCAATGCAATTTTTAATTTATTCATCAACATCACCTTTTATTAAAATAACGCCTTCATTTAATTACATTCTTTTAGAGAGTTAAATTATGAGTATCGTTAAAAGAATATTAATTTCCTGATAATATAAGACTATATTTACCTATTAAAATAAAGAATGTAGCGATGAATATCAAATTTAATATCGTGTGAAACTTAGCATAAATTGCTTTTATTTATGCGATTTCTGACGTTTTAAATCAGTACTAAAAATATGTCCCAGTATGATGCTAAAACGAATATAACGATGCCACTGACTTACCTAATTTTTTGGCTAGATCAGAAGAGGCATACCTATCCATGACTATCTCAATATAGGCTGCTGAATCCGCGACTTCCGCTTGTTTAATGGCAGCATCTAACTCATCGCAAGTGGTGACTTTTTGACAATACCAATCAGTGCAACCTAATGCAGCTGGCAATTGTGCATAATTCCACTGCGGTAAGTCGTTATAGTAAGCTTCAGGCTCTTTACATAATAATCGCTCAATTAAATAACCATCATTATTGAGTACAAAAACAATCGGCTTTAATCCAAAACGTGCAAACTGACTAATTTCTTGCGCTGTTAATTGGTGTGAACCTTCCCCCGTCACTAAGATCACACGCTTATTGGGTGCTGCTATTGCTGCGCCAAATGCCGCTGGCGTTGCCCAACCAATTGACCCCCATAATGTTTGGTTATGAAACTGAGCATCTTTAGGCAGTAAAGCAAAACCTAAACCCATTGATGCAGTTCCTGTTTCGGCCATCACAATATCCTGTTCCTTGAACATTTTCTCTAAACGCGGATACAGATATTGTGCGGTAATTTGACCATTATCGCCTTGTCGAGGCTCACCCAATCCTTGAGCTGCAATACCTTGATGTTTTAACGAAGGTGCTAATGTTTGCAGTTTATCCAATACCTCTTTCATCATCACATTTGGGTAAACCGCAGAACCTACTTTCACCTGATCCGCTAAAATATTAATACGTTGCTCAGTAGAGATAGATGCCGTAAAACTACCGGAGTTAAAGTCAGTTAATACTGCACCAATGCCTAAAATACAGTCGCAACTTTCAACAAACTCCCCAACTTGAGCATTCATTAATTTACCATTATAGATTCCTATATACGTCGGGTTAGATTCACTCACAATGCTTTTATCCATAAACATCGTGGTATACGGAAGACCTGTCTTATCAATAATTGTCTGCACATCATCCGAATACCCTAAACGCGCAGTGAGGATCCCCGGAATAATGCAGGCTTTTTGACTGGCATTAAGTTTATCTAAAATGGCATTCACTGCTGCATTGAGTGACTGCGCATCACTTTTCTGTGACTCAATTTTTTTATGTTTTCCATTGTCAATGACAGGCATCACAGCGTAATCAGATGGGAATCCCATATAGACAGGACGACGCTCTTTTAGGGCTGCTGCAATTAATCGCTCGGTTTCATCAATACAATTTTCTGGGGTCAATATCGCATGGGCGCAGCTTAAATGCTGGCTCATTTGATAAAACACACCAAAATCACCGTTACCTAAAGTGTGGTGAACAAGACGATGGTTTTTCTGGACACCACTCGCTGGCATGCCCACCAAATGAAAGACAGGTAAATGCTCAGCATAAGACCCCGCAAGACCATTCAATGCGCTGAGTTCACCTACACCAAATGTTGTCGAAAGTGCAGCAACACCTTTGATTCTTGCATAACCATCCGCGGCATAAGCGGCATTTAACTCATTACAATTACCAATCCAACGCAATGAGTCACTTTCACAAACGGCATCTTCAATAGGAAAAGCGTAGTCCCCCGCAACCCCAAAAATTTCGTTGATACCCAGCGCTTGCAAGCGTTCCAGAACATATTCGATAACCGTTTTCATGATGTAATTCCTAATAATAATTTATGCTGATTATTCAGCTTTGTATTATTACTAGCCCTAATATTGCATTAACGGAAATTATTTATAATCATCATTGCTATAACAAAATGTAATAGAGGTCACGATGGATATTCGAGGATTACGCTATTTTGTCGAGGTGATACAACAAAATAACTTTAGCCGAGCAGCGGATAAATTATGCGTCACCCAGCCAGCAATCAGCCGCAGTATTCAAAAACTAGAGCAAGAACTTGAAGTGACCTTACTGCTCCGAGAAACCGATGGCGTGAAACTGACCGATGATGGTGAGATTTTATTCCATCATGCTCAGCAAATTTTGGCGCAGTTCGACACTCTTAATAACGCACTAAAAGACAAATCGGGTCCACTCACTGGAGTTTTGAAAGTTGGTTTACCACCTGTAATCGCCTCAACCTATTTTGCCGATATCATCATGGCATTTAGTCAGAAATATCCTCAGGTTGAGTTGCAGATCATCGAATTAAGTTCAAACCATATGATGAATGCCATGCTCAAAGGAGATGTAGAAACGGCAGCGGTAATGTCACCATTTGATGATCAACAATTTAATTTATACCACTTTGCTACCGACCGATTGATGCTATTAGTGAGCGATAAACATCCATTAGCCACCCAAAATAACGTTAAATTTGCAGAACTTCTGAATGAGCCATTTATCTTTTTTCAAGATAGCTTCCGAATTAATGAATTAGTTGTGAGTGCTTGTGGGATCTATGGCAAAAAACCGAATATTGCAGGACGTAGTGGGCATTTAGATCTCGTGATGGCGATGGTGCGCGCAGGTGTCGGTATCACCTTACTCCCTGAAAGTATGTGGAAAAAGAACCATATTGAGGGGCTTTCCATTATTCCAATCATAGAGCCTATTCTAGCTTATGAGCTAGCACTGGCAACATTAAAAGAGTCCCATCCAAGCCGCCGAGCAATAGCATGGAATGAGTTAGCGTTAGAAATGCTGAATATGCACTCATCATTATGAACTATTACAATGGGTTATAACTGATAGACACCTTTAAGTTAGACAAACTTGTTTTAGGAAGACATATTGAGAATAACGCGACATGCAGAAATTGAAAGAAAAATGCGAGATTTTATCGGTGCCGGTTAAATAACCGACACCAGAGAAATTAACACCAGCGTTCTGCCGCCCATTCGGCCTGCTGTTGCGCATCGTGGAATGTCCAGGCCACAAAGCGACTGATTTTTTGCCCTTGCGCCATTTCAATGGTGCGAACTTCGGCCGCACCCACTTGCTTCAACGCGTGATAAATCGAAGGCAAGGTCGCGCTTTTAGAAATCAACGAGGTGAACCACAGGCAGTTTTGCGCCAGGCTCATGCTCTCCTCTACCATTTTACGTACAAAGGCTTCTTCACCGCCTTCACACCATAGCTCTTTATTTTTTCCACCAAAGTTCTGTACTGGCGTGCCGGCCTCCTCGCCTTTACCCAGCTTTTGCAGTTTGCGGCGGGTACTGGCTTGCGCTTCCTGTTCAGAGCTATGGAACGGAGGATTACACATTGTGGCATCAAATTTCTCCGCCACGCCGATGATGCCGTTCAAAATAAATTCAGGTTGTTTTTGCAAACGCAGACGCACGCCGTTTCTCAGCGTCGGATTCATCTGCACGATCATTTTGGCCGCATTGAGTGATGCTGGTTCAACCTCCGAACCGGTAAAACGCCAGCCGTATTCACGCAGACCAATGATCGGATAAATACAGTTGGCGCCAACACCCACATCAAGGATAGCCACGCCTTTACCGCGTGGGATCTCACCGCCGTTGCTGGTCGCCAGCAAGTCAGCCAGATGGTGTAAATAATCGGCACGCCCGGGGATCGGTGGACACAGATAACCAGCGGGAATGTCCCAATGTTCGATGCCATAAAAATGTTGCAGCAACGCACGGTTAAGCATTTTAACCGCCGTAGGATCGGCAAAATCTACAGAGATGTCACCCCAAGCGTTCGGTTTGACGAACGGCTCCAGTGCCGGGCAACTGGCGATCAGTGCTGGGAAATCATAGCGCGAGCGATGACGGTTACGCGGGTGTAAGCCGCTTTTCTGCTGCGGGAAGGTTTTCTTTTTTTCCACCGTGACGGGCTCTCTTAAAGGTATTTCTGACGCGTACGATACCATATACCCTAGCGCTTTCAAGTTGCAGGTAGGCGACAAGCGAAGATAGGCGGGGAGCATAGATAAACTATGTGACTCGGCGAGCTGAGCGTATAGCTCAGTGACCAGGCATCGACCTAATTGGCGTAACTGTTTCAACTCATGTAACTCAACTTACCACGCAATAACATTTTGAGGTAAATTCCCCGTTATTAGCAGTACAAGTTTTCCCTTAACTGGGCTACTATGAGGGTCGCAAACGCCCTTTCAACTTTCCGCGAATTCACCCTAACAACAAGATAAAATAGCGTTTACGCCGAAAGTCAAAAGCCCATAAATACATCAAATATTCAACAAGTTAAAAACATGACAGAAAACCAAAGTTTCGAATCCCATACACCAATGATGCAGCAGTACTTAAAACTCAAAGCACAACATCCCGATATTTTGCTGTTTTATCGTATGGGGGATTTTTACGAACTGTTCTTTGATGATGCTAAAAAAGCCTCTCAGTTACTGGATATTTCTCTCACCAAACGTGGTCAATCTGCCGGTCAACCTATCCCGATGGCGGGTGTTCCTCACCATGCGGCCGAAAACTATTTAGCGCGATTGGTACAGATGGGAGAATCTGTCGCCATTTGCGAGCAAATTGGTGATCCTGCCACCAGCAAAGGTCCTGTTGAGCGCCAAGTGGTGCGCATTGTGACACCGGGTACCATCACCGATGAAGCCTTACTTAATGAACGCCAAGACAACTTACTGGCAGCCGTATGGCAAGAGTCTCAAGGGTATGGCTTTGCGACCTTAGATATCGCATCCGGTCGTTTTATCATCAGTGAAATTGATGATGAAGAGTCATTAAAAGCCGAGCTTCAGCGTACCCGTCCAGCGGAATTACTTTATCCTGAAGATTTCGCTAGCATGTCATTGATTGAACTTAATAAAGGCTTACGCCGCCGCCCATTATGGGAATATGAATTAGACACTGCAAAACAGCAATTAAACCTGCAATTTGGTACCAAAGACTTAATCGGATTTGGCGTTGAAAATGCGCACAAAGCCTTACGCGCTGCGGGTTGTTTGCTGCAATATGTGAAAGATACTCAGCGAACTGCACTGCCGCATATTCGTAGCATTATCATGGAAAAACAACAAGATAATGTAATTTTAGATGCGGCAACTCGCCGAAATTTAGAGCTAACCCAAAACCTTGCAGGGGGCACTGAAAATACCCTTGCCGCAATTCTAGACAAGTGTGTGACCCCAATGGGGAGCCGTATGCTAAAACGCTGGCTTCATACCCCATTGCGTAACCTCACTGTGCTGAACAACCGCCAGCAAGCCATTGGCGCACTGCAACAATACGGCTTTGAGTTACAGCCGTTCCTTCGCCAAATTGGTGATTTAGAACGTGTTCTCGCTCGCCTCGCATTACGCTCAGCGCGTCCTCGTGACTTAACGCGTATGCGCCACGCATTCCAGCAATATCATGATATTCACCAAATTCTGGCGCAATCAGATTGCAGCTACCTCGGTGCGTTAACGCAACGTATTGGTCAATTCGATGAGCTTCAAAGCTTGCTCGAAAAAGCAATTGTTGATGCCCCTCCGGTTTTAGTTCGTGATGGCGGTGTCATTGCCCCAGGTTACAACAGCGAACTCGATGAATGGCGAGCACTGGCAGACGGTGCAACAGATTACCTCGATCGTTTAGAAATTCGTGAGCGTGAAAAATTGGGTATCGATACCCTAAAAGTGGGCTATAACGCGGTACACGGTTACTACATTCAAGTGAGTCGTGGACAAAGCCACCTTACGCCAATTCATTATGTTCGTCGCCAAACGCTGAAAAACGCGGAGCGCTACATTATCCCTGAATTGAAAGAATATGAAGATAAAGTCCTGACATCAAAAGGCAAAGCGCTAGCTATCGAAAAAGCCTTGTATGATGAACTATTTGATATGCTGCTGCCACATTTAGCCGCGTTACAAACCAGTGCCGAAGCGCTGGCTGAGTTGGATGTCCTTTCCACCCTCGCAGAGCGTGCAGACACCCTTGGTTACGCCTGTCCTCAATTAACAGATAAGCCTGGCATTCAAATTACTGAAGGTCGTCATCCGGTTGTCGAGAAAGTACTTAGTGAACCTTTTATTTCTAACCCTCTGTCCCTTTCTCCGCAACGCCGATTACTGATCATTACTGGTCCCAATATGGGAGGTAAAAGTACCTATATGCGCCAAACTGCACTGATCACATTACTGGCTTATATCGGGAGTTTTGTGCCAGCCAGTAAAGCCGTCATTGGGCCAATTGACCGTATTTTTACACGAGTCGGAGCTTCTGATGACCTCGCATCTGGGCGTTCAACCTTCATGGTAGAGATGACCGAAACGGCGAATATTCTGCACAATGCCACTGAACACAGCTTAGTGTTGATGGATGAAATTGGTCGCGGTACATCTACCTATGATGGGCTTTCTTTAGCGTGGGCATGTGCTGAAAACTTAGTTAATCGCATCAAAGCGATGACCTTATTTGCAACTCACTATTTTGAATTAACCACCTTACCAGAAAAGCTGGAAGGTGCGGTCAATATTCACCTCGATGCGATTGAACACGGTGATACCATCGCCTTTATGCATAATGTGCAAGATGGCGCGGCAAGTAAGAGTTATGGTTTAGCCGTGGCTTCACTGGCTGGCGTTCCAAAAGAAGTGATCAAACGCGCGAAGCAAAAACTCAAAGAACTGGAAGTTATCTCCAATAATGCCAATGCGAGTCATGTAGATAGTGCTCAGCTGAGCTTCTTAGGGACTGTGGAAGAGGAACCATCTCCAGTATTAGCCGCTTTAGAGGAAATCGACCCTGACAAGCTAACGCCACGCCAAGCCCTTGATTGGCTATATCGTTTAAAGGAAATGGATAAGTAGCATGGATGAGTACGCTGAATTATTAGCGCCAATTAAGCAATTTTTGCAGTGTGAAACTCCCGATGCGTGGATCCATAAAGCCAGTCAGCCTGAAAATTTGCCAACAATTTTGAAGGATCATCTTCTGTGTGAATTAAAAGCAGCGCAAAGTGCCATGTTTTTAATTCGCAAATATGCAGTAGATAAAGAAAGTGCGGCAATTTTATTAGAGTGGTTCAAACCCTATGAAGCCTTTGCATATGATCGCATTGGTGATGTTCACACATTGAAGAATAAGAACCAAATTTCAAAACAGATCCTAGCGAAAAAACAGTCTCCGTATAGCCAAGATTTGATTGATAAAATGGTGTTGTTAATCAAAGAGGAATTGCACCATTTTTACCAAGTGCTAGAAATTATGCATCAGCGAGATATTGTGTATGATGGGATCACCGCAGGGCGTTACGCAAAAGGATTATTCAGCCATTTAGATCCTCATGATCCGAAAACCTTGGTGGATAAGCTTATTATTGGAGCTTACATTGAAGCGCGTTCTTGCGAGCGGTTTGCCAAATTAGCGCCACACTTGGATGAGCAACTTGCCAATTTTTATACCTCATTACTACGTTCAGAAGCGCGCCATTATCAGGATTACCTACAACTTGCCCAGTTGATTAGTAAAACAGATATTACTGAGCGTGTACGTTTTTATGGAGAAGTTGAATCGCAGTTGATTTCAACGCCAGATGATGATTTTAAATTCCATAGCGGCGTACCGATTGATTAACTCCACCGACTAAAAAGAAAAGCCTCTGTTATCAATGACAACAGAGGCTTCATGTGTTTTAACACGGCAGATTACATATTGAATAACGCTTCCAGCGTTAAATCTTCGCCTTGTAAAATATCTTTTAGACGTCTTAAACCTTCAACCTGAATTTGACGAACTCTTTCACGAGTGAGCCCAATTTCGCGCCCAACCTCTTCCAGAGTTTCCGCTTCATATCCCAACAAACCAAAACGACGCGCTAAGACTTCACGTTGCTTAGGATTGAGTTCATATAACCACTTAACGATATTCTCTTTTAAGTTGTTATCTTGGATAGTGTTTTCAGGCCCTGAATCATTATCATCCGATAATACTTCCAGCAATGACTTTTCAGAATCCCCTGCGATAGGCGTATCAACCGATGTAATGCGCTCATTTAAACGTAGCATTCGGCTAACATCTTCAACAGGTTTATCTAATTGTTCAGCTATCTCTTCAGGACTTGGCTCGTGATCGAGCTTTTGAGCAAGTTCACGGGCTGTACGAAGGTAAATATTGAGTTCTTTGACGATATGAATCGGTAGACGGATTGTTCGGGTTTGATTCATGATGGCACGTTCAATCGTTTGACGGATCCACCAAGTCGCATATGTTGAAAAACGGAAGCCTTTTTCAGGATCAAACTTTTCAACTGCACGAATCAACCCAAGATTTCCTTCTTCGATCAGATCGAGTAAGGCAAGACCTCGGTTGTTATAACGGCGAGATATTTTTACCACTAAGCGAAGGTTGCTTTCTATCATGCGCTGACGCGATGCCACATCCCCCCGAAGGGCTCTGCGGGCATAGAAAACTTCTTCCTCTGCGGTGAGGAGTGGAGAGAATCCAATTTCACTGAGATAAATTTGGGTTGCATCCAAAACACGTTGACTCGCGCTTTGGAGTAACTCCGTGTCTTCATCCAGTTCTGAAACTAGATCCTCTTCTTTGAATTGACTCTCATCAAATGCTTCATCCATCGCATTTTCATCGAGGTCATTATACAACTCGTTAACTTTCAGCGAACTTTGGCTCATCAGTGACTCCGACCCAAGATAATGAGGACGGAATGTGTCACTCCGCCCAGTTTATCGCTGCGGTAAATAACGCAACGGGTTTACTGATTTTCCCTTATAACGAATTTCAAAATGCAAACGAACAGAACTTGTTCCGGTGCTACCCATAGTGGCTATCTTCTGACCTTCAGCAACATCCTGTTGGTCACGCACAAGTAACGTATCGTTATGTGCGTAGGCACTTAAGTAGTCATCGTTATGTTTTATTATTATGAGATTTCCATATCCGCGCAGTGCATTGCCAGCATAGACGACTTTACCAGGAGCAGCTGCAATAACAGATTGACCGCGAGAACCAGCAATATCAACACCTTTGTTTCCACCTTGCGCATCAGAGAAGCCTTCAATCATCTTCCCATCAGCAGGCCAACGCCATTTAATTGACGAATTGTTGGTGCTACTTCCTGTTGTTGCTGTTGCAGTCGTAGTGGTTGGGCTCGCTGTTGTCGTTGAAACCGTTGAGGCTGGTTTCTTGTTATTCGGCAACATCTTACCTGAATTCTGCCCGCTACTATTTTCAGGATACCCATTAGTTGGTTGAATATCAACCGGGCGCTGTTGACTATTTGACGCCGTTTGTGTGATCGAGCTCACATTTGTATTACCAATATTTATCACCTGACCTACATCCAAGCTGTATGGTTCAGAAATATTGTTTTTCGATGCTAACTCACGGAAATCATTACCCGTTATATAGGCGATATAAAACAGAGTATCGCCGCGCTGAACGGTGTAGGTGTTGCCGTTATAACTGCCTTTAGAAATGCGGCCGTAGTCTCGATTATAAACAATACGTCCATCGCTGCTGGTTGAAACAGGTCTAGAGGTATTATTACCCATCGAACTATTAGACGACAAATTAGGTCTGTCTGAAGGCATCGCCGTACTCATTCCAGTATTGGACGGAGGATTCGGCACCGTTCTTGGTGCGGATTGTTGGCTAGATGAACCTCCATCATTCACACTCGAAATCGGTGCTGCGGGATGATAAGGCGTTGAGCATCCTGCTAATAAAGCACCGCTAAATGAAAAGATAACCGCCCATCGAATTCTGTTTATTGGGCTAACAATTTTCATATTTCTTCTCCCGTGAAGAAAAATCTGACCTGATACTAAAGGGTTAGAATGCAATTAATGCTTATTGAATATTAGTATCTTAAAATATTTCGCTTATTAAAGCAGAAATATAAAATAATGGACAAGTTAAATGTATCA
Organism: Providencia sp. JUb39; assembly: GCF_012272845.1. Taxonomy (NCBI): domain Bacteria; kingdom Pseudomonadati; phylum Pseudomonadota; class Gammaproteobacteria; order Enterobacterales; family Morganellaceae; genus Providencia; species Providencia sp. JUb39. The sequence goes on from NZ_JAAWXD020000001.1 coordinate 3,277,754, forward strand.
AAAGTATAACAAATTGAGATTATCACTTAACAGTTTGAGCCAAATAACCCATTAATTCCAAATAACTTAAAGGGCTATTAGCTCAAATCACCGGCAACAAGAGGGACAAAACGTACTTTTTCAATCACATTGGTGTGATAGTCATTACCGCGACGGGTAATTAATTTCAGAGCCTGATCTTTGTCACCGACAGGGAGCACTAGGCGCCCTCCATCTTTTAACTGCTTAAGTAACAATGACGGAATTTCGCTAGGTGCGGCAGTGACAATGATCCCATCAAAAGGACCTTTTGATTGCCAGCCTTCCCAGCCATCACCGTGGCGAGTAGAAATATTGTGTAAATCTAATAACTTGAAGCGACGTTTTGCCGTCCACTGTAAGCTTTTGACTCTTTCGACTGAATACACATGCTCACAAAGATGAGCCAAAACCGCCGTCTGATACCCAGACCCCGTGCCAATTTCCAGCACATGATCCGTCGGTTTAACCGCCAATAAGGCGGTCATTTTTGCCACAATATACGGCTGTGAAATGGTCTGCCCATGACCAATTGGTAATGGGATATTATCGTAGGCTTGATGAGAGAGCGCTTCGTCAACAAACCGTTCGCGAGGAACTAGCGCGAGCGCGTCTAATAGGCGCTCATCGTGAATTCCCTGTTGGCGCAACTGTGCCAGCAGTTCTTTCATGAGCCCGATTTTCATTTTGCCTTCACTCCTGACTTATCTAGCCACTCTTCTAATACTGACTGAGTTTTATAAGACGTTAAATCCACTTGTAATGGCGTTATTGAAACATAGCCATTTTGTACGGCTTCAAAATCCGTGCCCGGACCTGCATCACGAATTTCCCCAACCGGCCCTAACCAATACAGCATATTACCGCGAGGATCTTCCAAATTATAAACTTCAGATGCCGCATGACGGCTGCCACAGCGGGTGACTTTAATCCCTTTTAGCTCACCATAAGGAATATCTGGCACATTGATATTCAAGATATTTCCCGCACGTAATGGATTTTTTTGCAGCATAGTGAGGATATCGCACGTTACCTTGGCCGCCGTTTCATAATGCACATCGCCATCCAATGAAACCGCAATAGAAGGCAAACCTAAGTGACGCCCTTCTGTCGCCGCTGCAACGGTACCAGAATAAATCACATCGTCCCCAAGATTTGGACCACAGTTAATTCCAGAGACCACAATATCAGGGCGAGGACGCACAACTTTATTCACCCCGATATACACACAATCCGTCGGTGTACCTTCTTGAACAGCAAGGTCACCATTACTTAATGTTTGGATTTTTAATGGTCTATCCAACGTTAGTGCGTTTGAAGCACCACTACGGTTGCGATCGGGTGCAATCACCTGCACATGATAATGTTGACGTAATGCCGCCGCCAAAGTTTGAATCCCCGGCGCAGTCACCCCATCATCGTTACTCAATAATATATTCAGCATCCACACAATCCTGATTAATAATTTCGCGTACTACACTCGTGGCAAAACTGCCTGAATTTAGGAAAAAGCACAGCTTCACGGTTGACGAGTCTAGCCACTGCCATTGCAGATTTTGCGGCTTAACCAGTACAGCTCGTCTCGCTGGAGACACTCGCTCACTTTTCATTAGTGCCATAAATGGCTGATAATCTTGTAGACAGTGAGTCTCGAAAGCAAGGGCATCATCTTGGGTGCCTAAATCACCATCCCCAGGAAGCGGCGCTGTCACACTTAGCTCAGCAGATTGTAAACGCGCTTGCAGAGAGTCTAACTCTTCTGCCGTCGCCACAAACCAGCTACCACGTCCGGTTAATTGCAGTGCATCCCCCAACATTGCGTGTTGCTGTGTCTGATTTGCAATTCGCGCACTGGCGATATCATTAAACATAGCACTTCGCGCGGCAGAGAGATAAAAACTGCGTTTATTTCGTTCACGTACTGTAATTTCTTGATTTGCCCAGCGGCGAGCTTGAACCAAGTTTTGTCCATCTCGACCAAAACGTTGTTCGCCAAAATAGTTCGGAACACCTAAATCAGCCACTTTTTGTAGGCGTTGTTCTACATCATCGGTGTCCGTAATATCCCGCAATGTCACTTCGAATTGATTCCCTTTTAGGGAACCAATACGTAATTTGCGTTTCTGGCGGGTGACCGCTAATACACGGCACCCTTCAAGCTGCCAAGCCGAAAAATCGGGCGTGTCTTTACCTGGCATTTGCAGACAGAACCACTGCTCCGTCACTGCATGTCTATCTTTTAATCCCGCATAACTGACTGCTCTGGCTGAGATTTTAGCAAATTTTGCCAGTTGCTCCGCAACAAATAATGTATTGCAGCCTGTTTTTTCGACGCGAACCATAACGTGCTCGCCTTCGCCATCAAGCTCAAAACCTAAATCTTCTTTCACCACGAAATCTTCAGGAATACTTTTTAGTGTCCCTGAAGAGAGGGGTTTACCATGCAGGTACTGAACATTCATAACTTTCATTACTATTATCTTTGATAAGTAAAACCACAGCGGCGCAAGCAATCCCTTCTTTTCGCCCCACAAAACCCAATTGTTCTGTGGTGGTTGCTTTCACATTGACGTCGTCCATGTGGCATTCGAGATCTTCGGCAATATTCACGCGCATTTGTGGGATATGCGGCAACATTTTGGGCGCTTGTGCCATGATAGTGACGTCGATATTGCCAATCAAATAACCTTTTTTACGTACTTGGCAAAAGGCTTCTCTGAGTAATACTCGGCTATCTGCGCCTTTATATGCCGGGTCGGTATCTGGGAATAATTTTCCGATATCCCCGAGTGCCGCAGCACCTAAAATGGCGTCTGTCAGCGCGTGTAAAACCACATCACCATCCGAATGTGCGATAAGACCTTGTTCGTAAGGAATGCGAACGCCACCAATAACGATAGGGCCTTCACCACCAAACTTATGCACATCAAAACCGTGTCCGATTCTCATTTTTTTTCCTTATGATTTCATTCTTGAAAGATAAAATTCCGCCAGCGCCAAGTCCTCTGGTCGCGTCACCTTAAGGTTATCAGCTCGCCCCGATACTAATATCGGTTGATAACCGCAATGCTCAAGTGCGGAAGCCTCATCCGTGATTACTGCATTTTCTTTCAATGCTTTATCTAAACAGTCACGTAGTAATACTAATGGGAAAAACTGCGGTGTTAAGGCATGCCAGAGCGCTTCTCGCTCAACAGTATGGGAAATACTTTGCGTTCCCTCCACGCCCCGTTTCATCGTATCCCGAACTGGAGCCGCCAGTATGCCCCCACAACAATCATTCTGAGTGGCTAACTGAACGATAGTATTTAAATCATCTAAATGCAGACACGGACGTGCCGCATCATGCACCAATACCCAAGCATCATCATACTCAGGTTGCGAAACCAGATAGTTTAATCCTGATAATACTGAATTTGCACGCTCTTTCCCCCCGATAACCGTGACAACGCGAGGATCTTTGGCAATATCGAGGTGATGGAAATAATCATCTTCAGCGCTTAATGCAACCACAATTTTTTGTACGTCTCCACTGCGCAATAAGGCATCAATGGTGTGTTCAATAATGGTTTTCCCTGCGATCGACAAATATTGCTTTGGGCAATCCGCATTCATACGGCTGCCCACTCCCGCAGCGGGGATCAGCGCAACAATCGGTGCTGCGCTGGATGTTCTTAGATTTATCATGATTCGAATCTTACATCAGAAATTATCAGGCTCTTGGGTGTGGTCGACCCTACACGATGATTATTGAGATGACGGTGGATTATTACGCTCTTTGACCATTCGATAGAATGATTCCCCAGGTTTTAACATACCTAGCTCGCTACGTGCGCGTTCTTCAATTGCATCCTGACCATCATTCAAGTCATTGATTTCTGCAAATAGCTGCTCATTACGCTGTTTTAAACGCGTATTCACAATTTCCTGCGCAGCAACATCATCCTTGACTTTGACATAGTCATGGATGCCATTTTTGCCTAACCATAAGGAATATTGTAACCAAGCTAATATCGCAATTAATAGTAGCGTTAATTTACCCATCTTGCCCCCTGAAATGATTTGCTAATCATCCCATAACTAAGCGCATGACGCTACTGCGATGCAAATATTGTCTAAAAAAGTCAGAATTGTTCGCGCTAGAAGAGATTAAATATCACCCAATTCCCTATAAATGTAGAAAAGGATGATATTTATGTAAAATCAATTTGCTATAGAAATGATATTTCGCTGTTGCAGCAGTTGAATCACCTGCGCTAAAGAGTCATGAATAGGACGCAGGCCATCAAGGTGCAGTTCTGGATTTTGTGGTGGTTGATAAGGCGAATCAATCCCCGTGAAATGAGATATTTTCCCTGCTCGCGCTTGCTGATATAACCCTTTGGGATCTCGCTTTTCACAAACCTCAATGGGCGTATCCACATACAACTCATAGAACTGATCAGGTTCAAACAATTCGCGAACTCGCTGTCTATCTTCTTGATAGGGAGAAATAAACGCCGTCGCCACAATCAGCCCCGCATCCACCATTAACTTTGCAACTTCGCCAATTCGTCGAATATTTTCCTGCCGATCCGCATCACTAAACCCAAGGTCACGACATAATCCATGGCGAACATTATCTCCATCTAGAAGATAGGTTTTGATCCCCAAATTCGCCAATTGTGTCTCTATCGCCCCCGCCAACGTGGACTTTCCTGACCCCGATAAGCCCGTCAACCACAGCACTGCGCCTTTGTGACCATTGCGCTGCTCTCGCCATTGCCGAGTCACATTATGGGAATGCCAAACAATATTCTCCGACAGACCATTTTCCAATGTATCCATAACGTTACTTCCCACCTAACACATCCCGGGCACCCCAGTGCGGGAAGTGGCGGCGGATCAGTTGGTTCAGTTCAATTTCGAATTGGCTAAACTCACCACGGTGTACCGTTTCTTCTGGCTGCGCTTCTCGAACTAGCCCTGCCCCCACCGTCACGTTTGTTAGCCTATCAATCAAAATCATCCCACCGGTATCCCCATTATTTTGGTAATTTTCCAGTAGTAACGGTTCATCGAATGAAAACTCCACCAAACCTATGCCGTTCAATGGCAGTTCAGTGGCCACTTTCTGAGTTAAGTTATTCACATCCACTTGATACTGAATGTTTTCAACTTTTCCTCGGCTTCGCTTGCCTGCCACTTTAATATCCACTTGTTGACCTTGCACCAGCGGCTGTTCTGACATCCACACCACATCCACTAATGCATGCTGACTCGCAAGCAGCTCCTCATTTTCAGCGACAATTAAATCGCCGCGACTGATATCAATCTCATCGTTTAGTACTATCGTAATCGCCTCACCCGCAATGGCTGAAGGCGGATTACCGGAAAATGTCACAATCTCTTTGATGGTTGAAACGCTTCCCGAAGGCAGCACTTTCACTCTTTGCCCTACCTGTACAATCCCCGATGACACGGTGCCACTGTAGCCACGAAAATCTAAGTTTGGACGATTCACATATTGCACAGGAAAACGCAATGGCTGGTCAGCGGCCGTCTGAGTGACTTGCACCGTTTCCAGTAACGACAATAACGTTTCCCCTTGATACCATGGCAAATTCTCGCTTGGCGATACGATATTATCCCCATCCAGTGCAGAAATTGGCACAAACCAGACGTTTAAATCTACCGGAAGTTGCTGCGCAAATTGCTGGTAATCTTGCTGGATTTTATCAAACACGGACTGACTATAATCCACCAGATCCATCTTATTCACCGCGACGATCAAATGGCGGATCCCCAAGAGCGTACTAATAAAACTGTGACGTCGCGTTTGCTCTTGAATGCCTTTTCGAGCATCGATCAGCAGAATAGAGAGTGAGCACGTTGATGCACCTGTCGCCATATTGCGAGTATATTGTTCATGTCCCGGGGTATCCGCGATGATAAACTTGCGTTTTTCCGTCGAAAAATAGCGATATGCCACATCGATGGTGATCCCCTGCTCGCGTTCAGCCGCTAATCCATCCACCAGCAATGCCAGATCCAATTTCTCGCCTTGAGTTCCTATCCGCTTACTGTCGCTTTGTAAAACTGACAATTGATCTTGGTAGATTTGTTGAGTGTCATGCAGCAAGCGTCCAATCAAGGTACTTTTCCCATCATCCACATTGCCACAGGTAAGAAATCGCAATAATCCCTTATGTTGCTGAGCCTGCAAGTAAGCTTCTACGCCACCTTGCTGTTGAATTTGATGCGCCATTGCGTCGTTATACGCTAATTCAGCCATGATGTTGCTCTCCTCACCGATTGATTAAAAATAGCCTTGGCGCTTTTTCAGCTCCATAGAGGCGGATTGGTCACTATCAATCAAACGCCCTTGGCGTTCACTGGTGGTGGATAGCAACATCTCTTCGATAATTTCAGGTAGTGTGCTGGCATTCGACGGCACAGCCCCCGTCAATGGCCAGCAGCCTAATGTCCGAAAACGTACTTTTTTCTTGGCGATGACCTCTCCCGCTTTTAGCTCTATACGCCCATCATCCACCATGATTAAGGTGCCATCACGCTCAATCACAGGACGTTCATCCGCAAAATAGAGTGGGACAATATCGATGTTTTCTAAGTAGATATATTGCCAAATATCCAGCTCAGTCCAATTGGATAATGGGAAGACGCGGATACTTTCCCCTTTATTAATTTGCCCGTTGTAATTATGCCAAAGCTCCGGCCGTTGGTTCTTCGGATCCCAGCGATGCGAGCGGTCACGGAATGAGTAAATTCGTTCTTTTGCGCGTGATTTTTCTTCATCACGCCTAGCACCACCAAACGCAGCATCAAAGCCATATTTATCTAGCGCCTGCTTTAAACCCTCGGTTTTCATGATATCTGTATGCTTAGCGCTACCATGAACAAACGGATTGATACCGAGACGCTCCCCTTCAGGATTTCGGTGGATCAATAATTCAAAACCGTATTTTTTCGCCGTCTCATCACGGAACTGGTACATTTCACGAAATTTCCATCCGGTATCCACATGCAGCAAAGGGAAAGGGATCGTCCCAGGGTAAAATGCTTTTCGAGCCAAATGCAGCATCACGGATGAGTCTTTACCAATGGAATAGAGCATCACAGGGTTAGCAAATTCCGCCGCCACTTCACGAATAATATGAATACTTTCCGCTTCTAATTGCTGTAAGTGGGTTAATTTTTTTTCGTTCACGATTTACTCCTCGATTAAGCCAATTCCAGCACGGCTGAGCGCCATTGGATGGTTTCTGGTTGCTGACCAAACCACGCCAGCTGTTGATGTAATGCCGCCACTTCACCAATGACAATTAATGCAGGCGCTGGCGCTTGCTGAGCCAATGACTCCAATTCATGCAACGCTCCCACAATCACTTTTTGATTTTGCCGAGTTCCACAACCAATCACAGCTACGGGGGTATCTCGATGACGTCCATATTGAATAAGCTGCTGGCGAATATTGGCGGCTGTCACAGTGCCCATGTAGATAGCCAGTGTTTGGTGACCGCGAGCTAATGCTTGCCAGTCCAACTCTGCTCCTTCTTGTCGGCAATGTCCGGTAATAAAGGTAATACTCTGAGCGTGTTCTCTGTGGGTCAGCGGGATCCCCGCATAAGCCGCCGCACCAATAGCGGCGGTGATACCGGGTACAACTTGAAAAGGAATGTTGGCCTCGGCAGCAACTTGCAACTCTTCGCCACCACGACCAAAAATAAACGGATCCCCGCCTTTTAAGCGCACTACCTTTTTGCCTTGCTGGGCATAGTTGACGATCAATTGATTAGTTTCCTCTTGGGAAACGCTATGATTTCCTGCTCGCTTACCCACACAGACTTTGTCTGCATCACGGCGAACAAGATCAAGGATTTCCGTGCTCACCAGATGGTCATACAGCACCACATCCGCATTTTGCAGAACTCTCAAGCCTTTAAGTGTTAACAGTCCCGCATCACCCGGTCCTGCTCCCACTAAGGTTAACTCCCCTTGGTTATCCGGCTTCGCTAGCTGTTGCTCCAGCTGCTTTTCTGCATCATCCAGCTGCCCGCTTTCCACCAAAGAGGCAAAGCGCCCGCTAAAACTCAATTCCCAAAAACGTTTACGCTCACTGAGCTTGGTCAAATTCTGTTTTACGCGCTCACGCCAGCGCCCTGCAATCTCCGCCATTTTTCCCAACGATGTTGGCAGCAAGGTTTCCAGTTTTTCCCGTAATAATTTTGCTAACACAGGCGCGGTGCCACCCGATGAAATCGCCACCATAATGGGAGAACGGTCGATAATCGAGGGAACAATAAAGGAACAGAGGGGCTGGTCATCCACCACATTGACAAAAATATGGCGCTGCTGCGCATCATGAAAAACTTTCTCATTGAGCGCTTGGTCATCCGTGGCAGCAATCACCAAGTAAGCATCATCAAGGTGATAAGCTTGATAAGGTTGCTGTACCCAGTGCAATTGTTTTTGTTGATAAGCCAACTGCAAGCTTTCGCAAAGTTCAGGGGAAATCACCACCAGCGAGGCATGGGCTTTCAATAATAATTCGGCTTTACGTGCGGCGACCACACCGCCGCCAATCAAGACAACTTGTCTTTCTCGCACACTCACAAATAAGGGTAGGTAATCCATAAATCGCTTCCATCCAACATTTTAATTATAAGAGCAATGAAATTGACTATATGGCGTGAATTGGTCACTTTGAAATGACAAAAAAGCATGAATAGGAACAGAAAGGCATAAGCTAAATAAAGTGGGAAAAACCCAGTAAATTAAGCCTATCTTCCGCGATTTGACTTAAATAAAAAATAAAGGGACACCCTTATTTTAGATAAAGGCATCCCTTTGTTATTACACAAATAAATTAACTTTCTACTTATTAGTAATGTAAGTAATTAATTATTTAAACGAAATCTTTAGTTTTTTAAAAAAGCATTAATTTTCATGTAGCCCGCATTCACGCTTTAAACCAAAGAAACGAGTTTGCTCTTCACTCATCCCGGGTTCCCATGGACGACTGGTATGAGTATCTCCCACCGATAAATACCCTTTTTCCCATAATGGATGGTAGGGTAAATTATGTTTGGTCAGATACTGATAAACCTCTTTATTATTCCAATCAATCACTGGCAGAATTTTAAAAATCCCGCGCCCAATACTCAGCACGGGTAACGCCGCTCGGCTCGCCGATTGTTCTCGTCTTAATCCTGAAAACCAGCTTTGCGCCTCCAATTCATGCAGCGCCCGCGTCATAGGCTCCACTTTGTTTAATTGGTTATAACGCTCAATTCCTTCAATCCCTTGAGTCCACAATTGCCCATGAATGGCTTCTTGCCAAGCTGGGCTGGTTTCCGCTCGATACACTTTCAAGTTTAAGTTTAACCGTTCCGTTAACTGCTCAATAAACTGGTAGGTTTCAGGAAACAGATAACCCGTATCCGTTAAAATCACAGGAATATTGGGGACCACTTGCGTGACTAAGTGCAGCGCCAAAGCACCTTGGATGCCAAAGCTTGATGACAACACGAATTCAGCAGGAAGATGTTCAACCGCCCATTCAACGCGAGCTAGCGCAGTCATTTCTTCAAGTTTCGCGTTGAATTCCGCTAAATAAGCAACTTGAGCCTGTTTATCTAACGGCTGAACTTGCGCTAATTGAAGTCGGCTCATACCGCCTCCTTGACCTCGTAAAAGTCGATAGCTGAGTTGAGTACCGGCTTCACGACGTTAGCGCGGATCAGGTAATCACCAAAACCTTCATTCGGTTGACGTTCAGCCGCCCAGCGACCAATCAGCTCATCCATGATGGCTAAAATCTCTGCGCTGCTGATATTTTCCTTATACATTCTAGGGATACGCGTACCGATGCGATTTCCGCCTAAATGTAGGTTATAACGATCGAGGGCTTTACCCACCAATCCCACTTCCGCCAGCATCGCGCGACCACAACCATTTGGGCAGCCTGTTACACGTAAAACAATATGCTCATCTGCCACGTGATGCGCCGCCATGATGTTTTCAACTTGCGTGACGAACTCCGGCAAAAAGCGCTCCGCTTCTGCCATCGCTAGCGGACAGGTTGGGAAAGAGACACACGCCATCGAGTTTTCACGCTGACGCGTCACTTCATTGCTCATCAAACCGTGCTCAATAGCAATTTTCTCTATTGCCGCTTTGTCTTCTTCCTCAATCCCCGCCACAATTAAGTTCTGATTGGCTGTCAGGCGAAAGTCCCCTTTATGGATTTTAGCGATCTCGGCGACGCCGGTTTTTAACGGTTTATCCGCTAAGTCGATTAAGCGCCCATTCTCCACAAATAAGGTTAAATGCCAGCGGTTATCAATGCCTTTTAACCAACCAATTTGGTCGCCACGCTCCGTAAATTGGTAAGGACGAATAGCGTCAAACTGCACGCCAGCTCGTTTTTCCACTTCCGCTTTAAACACCTCAATCCCAACTCGCTCAAGGGTGTATTTGGTTTTGGCATTTTTACGATCAGTCCGGTTTCCCCAATCACGCTGCGTAGTGACAATCGCTTCAGCAATTGCCAAGGTTTTATCTAAGGGAATAAAACCAAATTCACTGGCAAGACGTGGGAACGTGTTGGTATCGCCGTGGGTCATCGCTAAACCGCCGCCCACCAGCACGTTGAAACCAATCAATTGCCCTTTTTCAGCAATCGCCACAAAGTTCATATCATTGGCATGAAGATCCACATCATTCAATGGCGGGATCACCACCGTGGTTTTAAATTTCCGAGGAAGATAGGTTTGCCCTAAAATCGGCTCTTCATCGGTGGTCACAATCTTTTCTTTATCCAACCAAATTTCAGCATATGCACTGGTGCGAGGTAGTAAATGCTCAGAGATTTTTTTCGCCCATTCATAGGCTTGCTGATGCAATTCAGACTGCACAGGGTTAGACGTACACAGTACGTTACGGTTAACGTCATTGGCGGTAGCTAACGCATCCAGCCCAACATGGCTGAGCATTTGGTGTGCCGGCTTCACATCCCCTTTCAGAATACCGTGAAACTGGAATGTTTGACGGTTGGTGATGCGAATACTGCCATACAGCGTGTGCTCAGAAGCAAATTTATCAATATCGAGCCACTGTTTCGGGGTAATAATGCCCCCCGGTAAGCGGCAACGCAGCATCATGGCATGACGCGGTTCTAGCTTCTGCTCTGCTCGCTCTGCGCGAATGTCTCTGTCATCCTGCTGATACATGCCGTGAAAACGGATCAGCAAGAAGTTGTCTCCGTCAAAACCGCCTGTTAAGCCGTTTTTGAGATCGTCTTTGATAGTGCCTCGTAAATAGTTACTTTGCTGCTTCATCCGCTCGCTGTCAGCGAGCTTTCCTTCAACCACTAAGGCCGGCTGAGGTGCAGCTTTTTGATGTTCATTGCTCATTAATAAACGTCCCTCTGATAACGGCGCATCACACGCAGCTCACTTAAAAAGTCATCCGCTTGCTCTTCATCCATGTGCCCGTGCTCGCTGATGACATCCAATAATGCTTGTTCCACATCTTTCGCCATGCGATTTGCATCCCCACACACATAAATATGTGCGCCTTGTTGGATCCAGTCCCACACTTCGCTACCTTGTTCGCGCAATTTGTCTTGCACATACACTTTTTCAGCCTGATCCCGCGACCACGCTAATGAAATATGGGTCAGCAAACCGTCTTTGACATAACGCTGCCATTCGACTTGATATAAGAAATCGTCAACAAAGTGCGGATTGCCGAAAAACAGCCAGTTTTTACCTTCGCTACCGTCGTTATCACGTTGTTGTAAGAAAGCGCGGAATGGGGCAATACCCGTTCCCGGGCCAATCATAATCACGGGCGTATTTGAGTCTGCGGGTAGGCGGAAATTATCATTATGTTCAATAAACACCCGCAGTTCGTCGCCTTCATTGAGACGATCCGCTAAGAAACCGGAAGCACCGCCTGTTCTTGGGCGTCCATCAATCTCATAGCGCACAACCCCGACGGTAGCATGGACTTCATCCGTCGCTTCTGCCTGTGAAGAAGAAATGGAATACAAGCGTGGCGTTAATGGTCGCAGTAAATCCACAAACTCTTGCGCACTTGGTTGAGCTGCCGCTTGGCGTACCATATCAACGATAGGCGTAGTCTGTGCGTACTGCATAATGGCGGGCTTATCGCTGATCAAGCCTAATAAGCTATCGTCTTTGGATAACTGAGCGTATTTTTCGACGATCAAATGGGTATTTTGGGTAAGTTCCAGTTGGTAAGTTAACGCATCACGCAGCGAATGGCGCTGTTGACCAATAAATACGTCTTCATCCCCTTGTAGCCATAACAGGCTAATCAGCTCATCCACTAACGCAGGGTCATTATCAAACCACACGCCTAGTGCATCTCCCGGCTGATAGCGTAAACCAGAATTCCCCAAGTCAATTTCAATATGACGCACATCTTTGTCCGATCCGCGCCCCGTGATCTTTTGGTTACTCAATAGCGAGGCGGTTAATGGCGCCGTTTTGGTGTATGGGGAAGAATCGAGCTGATTCACACTGCCAGATTGAGTATTGATGAGCTGGCTATCTGACTGAGCAGGTACTCGCGCTTTTAAAATCTGCGTCAAAGAGCTTACCCACTCGTCTGCCAATGTTTGATATTCAACATCCGCATCGACCCGAGGAAGCAACGCACTCGCCCCGAGTTTCGCAAACTGGCTATCGAAATCTTTTCCTGCTTGGCAAAAATGCTCATAAGAAGAATCGCCAAGTGCAAAAACCGCATAATGGGTGGCTGAGAGATCGGGGGCTTTCTTCGAGTTCAAATATTTATGTAATGCTACTGCCTCTTCGGCTGGCTCCCCTTCACCTTGGGTGGATGCCACAACGATCACCACTTTTTCTTGGTTGATCTGCTTAAACTTGTAATCGCCAGCATTGACTAAATTGGCACTGATTTTCTCACTCAGTAGCTTTTCTCGAAGCTGCTCAGCTAAACGACGCGCATTACCCGTTTGGGAGGCTGAAATAATGGTCACGGTTTCTTGAGGCGCATTGCTTGCAGGAATAGATTCACTTTGCGCACTGTTTTGATTCACCATTCCCCACAAATAGCCAGATAACCAAGCCAGTTGATGGGATGAATAATCCCCCACTGCGGTTTGTAAGCGCCCTAATTGCTCCGTCGAAATCGGTAATGCTGATAATGGAGGTTGCTTGTTTTGCATTATTTTGTCACTCCAACGTGATCCATCATTGAATAGTCAATAAAACGTTATATATGCCATTCTCTATCCCAAATGAAGATAAAGGTTATAACAGCCATAACTAGGAAGATAAGAAACTATAGCCATAACTAATAGCTAAAAATCCTAAAGAAAATATTCGATGATGAATATCGAATAAAAAGATTAGCCAGAAATCGATAAATAACGACATTTTGAGTAAAAATAACAGTAGAATACGCTACTAAACATTAGTAAGGAGAAATTTATGAGCACAACCATCTACAAAGATTTTCACTTTGAAGCAGCCCACCGCCTTCCTCATGTACCCGAGGGGCATAAATGTGGTCGCCTGCATGGGCACTCTTTCATGGTGCGCTTAGAAATCACGGGTGAAATTGATGCGCATACGGGATGGATCATGGATTTTGCTGATGTGAAAAGCGCCTTTAAACCTATCTATGAGCGTCTAGACCATCACTATTTAAATGAGATTGAAGGGTTAGAAAACCCAACCAGTGAAGTACTTGCTCGCTGGATTTGGCAGCAAACCAAGCCACTGTTACCACTATTAAGCGCCATTACGGTTAAAGAAACCTGCAATGCAGGCTGTGTGTATCGCGGAGAAGCCTAAGTCAAATAGGTGCTGAGCTGTAAGTTATCACCTACAGCTCAAAGACATAATGATTACTGAATATTTAAATATTTATGGGTTTGAATGGATAGCCGCCAGTTGCGTTGGATGCAGGTATCAATACATAGCTTCGTCGCTGACACTTTTTGGCTAATAGGCTGAAGCGCCACAATCGGTGGCTCCCCTTGAGTTCGCAAAGATAATAGCTGATCAAGGGCTTCAATATCCTTTTCACGCGCTACAGGATGCTTGATTTCATTGGCACGATTAATCGCCTGTTCGAGTACTTGCAATCCACCTTTCATACCCACTTTCGGCGAGACAGTGACCCAGGTATTTTCAGTGCAGATGATTGGGTAAGTGCCGCTGGTTTCAATCTGGCATTGAAACCCATTCGCTTCAAGGGATTGCGTTAAGTTCGTTAAATCATAAATGCACGGCTCTCCACCCGTTATCACAATGTGTTTTGCGGTATAGCCGTTTTGTTGCATCAGTTGGATTAAGCTTTCGGCATCGGACATTGCCCATAAATCACTGTCTTGTGTTTTTAATGCAATATCACCCAATGTGGATTCCTTCGCGGGCTCTTTGTCCCAGGTCTGTTTGGTATCGCACCAACTACAGCCAACTGGACAGCCTTGCAAACGAATAAAAACAGCAGGGACGCCAGTAAAAACACCTTCCCCCTGTAAAGTTTGGAAGATTTCATTAATTGGGTATTTCATATTGCTCCTAGAAGATTCCATTTGGCGCATATTATATTGCAGATATCTATCTCGCGGGCAATGCACTTTGTGATAATGTAGTCACCCTGCGTTCAGGAAAGTACGTCAACTCAAACAACGAAACCGAAACAATATTCGGTACAATATTTCGAAATAAAGTCAATGACAGGAAAAGACATGCAAAGTAGTGAACAAAATCAACTCAGAAAGGGGCTGAGTGTCCGGCACATTCGCTTTATGGCCTTAGGGTCAGCGATTGGTACTGGGCTATTCTACGGTTCTGCGTCTGCGATTCAGGCAGCAGGTCCTGCGGTGTTACTTGCCTACATGTTAGGTGGTGCCGCTGTATTTATGGTGATGCGTGCCCTCGGCGAAATGGCGGTCCATCATCCAGTTCCTGGTTCATTCTCTCACTACGCAAGCCATTATATGGGTCCTCTAGCGGGTTTTTTAACAGGCTGGAACTACGTATTTGAAATGCTGGTTGTCTGTTTAGCCGATATTACGGCCTTCGGGATGTACATGGGCTTCTGGTTCCCGCATGTCGACCAATGGGTATGGGTATTGAGTATCGTACTATTTATTAGCGCCCTCAATCTTTGCCACGTTAAGATTTTCGGTGAAATGGAATTCTGGCTATCGATTATTAAAGTCAGCGCCATTATTGCCATGATAGTCGGTGGTGCCTTCTTGATGATCTACGGTTTTGGCCAAGAAACGAGCCATGAAGTGGGCATCCAAAACTTATGGGAGCATGGCGGCTTTATGCCAAATGGCATTGAAGGGGTGATTGCCTCTCTCGCAATAGTCATGTTTGCTTTTGGTGGGATTGAGGTGATTGGTATTACGGCAAGTGAAGCGCAAAATCCTGAAAAAACCATTCCAAAAGCTATCAATGCGGTGCCTATCCGTATTCTATTATTCTATGGATTAACGCTGTTTATCCTGATGTGTATCTATCCATGGAACCAAATCGGTCAAAACGGTAGCCCGTTTGTCCAAATCTTCGATAGTTTAGGCATTCAATCTGCAGCCAATATCCTGAATATCGTAGTGATCACCGCAGCAATCTCAGCTATCAACAGTGATATTTTTGGCGCAGGTCGCATGATGTATGGTATGGCTCAAGATGGGCAAGCACCGAAAGTCTTTACTAAACTGACCAAAAGCGGTGTGCCATGGGTGACAGTGCTGGTGATGTCCATTGTGATGTTATTAGGGGTTTATCTGAACTACCTGTTACCAGAAAAAATCTTTGTGATCATCGCGTCAATTGCGACCTTCGCAACGGTGTGGGTCTGGTTAATGATTTTACTGTCACAAGTGGCAATGCGCCGCAAGATGAGCCAAGAAGAAATCAAAAAACTGAAATTCCCTGTACCGTTCTGGCCTGTAGGTCCAGCAATCACCATCGCATTTATGGTGTTTGTTATCGCTTTATTAGGCTTCTTTAAAGATACGCAAGTGGCGCTGATCGTAGGCTTTGTGTGGGTGGCTTTACTCAGTATCACTTTCTTTGCGATGCGTTATTACCAAAAACGTTGATCCCTTTTCATTAAGAGATCAATAAAACAGCCCTACATCGAACAGATCTAGGGCTGTTTTTTTAATGATTTTTGATTTTATGGAACCGTTAGTTCTACTACATCACGCTGACGCAAGCGCCTGTTCAATATCTGCAATTAACTCATCGACATTTTCTAAACCAATAGATAGTCGAATCAGCCCATCACTAATGCCATATTGCAGCCTTTCTTCCGGTGTATAGGTCGAATGAGTCATACTGGCAGGATGCTGCGCTAACGACTCACAATCCCCTAAACTCACCGCTCTAGAGAACAGTGCTAAGTGGTTTAAGAACCTCTTGCCAGCTTCCAGCCCCCCTTTTAGCTCAAATGCAATCATGCCTCCGGCTAATTTCATCTGCTTTTGGGCTAACTGGTACTGCTCAAAACTCGGCAACCCCGGGTACATAATGGTAGCGACTTTTGGGCTCACTTCTAAATATTCAGCAATTTTCTGTGTACTCTGGACTATCCTATCCATACGAACAGACAAGGTTTTCATTCCTCGAATAATCAGGTTAGCGTCATGAGGAGATAAGCATGCCCCCGTCATATCCTTCAACCCCACTAATCGAATTAGTTTTGCGTACTCTGCCGTTGTGGCTACCGCTCCCCCCATAGCATCCCCATGACCATTCATGTACTTGGTCAACGAGTGCAGCACAATATCCGCCCCCAATGTCAGTGGTGTTTGAATATACGGCGTGCAATAGGTGTTATCGACTGCCACTAAGATATTATGTCGATGAGCGATCTCACTCACCGCAGCAATATCCACCAAACGCATGTTCGGGTTAGCGGGTGACTCAAAGAATATCATGCGCGTTTTTTCCGTGATGGCTTGAGCGACACTATCTGGATCACTCATATCAATGTGCTTAATTTTCACACCAAATCGAGCCAACCCATGATGAAAAAAGGCATAAGTACAGCCATAAACCGTTAAGTCCACTAACAGTTCATCACCCGGATTTAATAATGTCCAAAATGTGGCAGTGATTGCGCCCATACCTGACGAGAACACAATTGCCGCCTCTCCCTCTTCAAGAGAGGCAATTCTATTTTCCAATAGATTTAATGTTGGGTTATTAATTCGGGTATAAATATAGCCATCTTTTTCACCACTAAAACAGGCTGCGCCCTCTTCGACACTTTTAAATACATAAGTCGATGTTTGATAAATTGGCGATGCCAATGAACCTAAATGATCTTGTGCATTATAGTGACTATGAATTGCCCGTGTTTCGAAAGAACGTTTTATATCTAAACTCATACCACCTCCGAAAAATTACCCTCCTTGGGATTGAGATAATCGAGAACCGACAATTTGCATCGTTCGCAAAAGCGTCGTAATTCCACGCAATGTATTTGGATCTTTTAATAATCCATACACTGAGCGAAAGTTAGGATTTTTACTATCATGTATTCCTTCCATTTTTGCCATATTGTAGGCAGTACCTAATTCCCATACAGGCACTAAAGTATCTTCAAAAGAATTTGATAATCGTTCTACAGTACTGTTATCTAATATATCGACAAGGTCAGACACTAGTGAAAGCAGATCCACAATATTGTCTAAGCGATTTAAATGTAATAACGGCGCTAATTTTTCAGCAAGATGATTACCGGATTCTGAACTTAATAGTTCAACCAGTTTGCTTTGACTTTCATTATTCGACATTTTTAAATCCTTATTAAACTAAGCCACGGATTGCTGCCCAATAAATACCTCTATTGAAGCCATTTCTTAGTAATCCACCGAGTTTCGTTGGCGGAGTCGGAATAACATCATGCTTGTAATCATATTGCAAAGGCATACCCGCCGTTAATCCCATTTGAGCAACAGCCTGTACTCGACCATCATAAATAGCCGCTGGGTAGCCATAAATTAACTCGCCACAAATATTATCAGCGATAATTGCTGCTTGGTTGTGGCAGCTACCACCCGCTTTACTAATTGGTAAGTCAACTGTGTCACCAATAACATAAACGCCTTCAATACCATAAACTTGCATAGTTTCATGATCAGTCGGTAACCATCCTTCTCCATTATTGTGTTCACTTAATCCAGTATTTACGACCGCCTCTACTGCAGTAATAGGAGGAGTGCTAATTAATAAATCGAAAGGCTGCTCATCACCTTCTTTGGAATAAGCTAATTTCTTATCTGGGTCGACTTTATTTAAAGTAAACCCTCTTTGAGCTTTAATATTTCGAGAAACAAACACTTCAGGAATGACTTCGCAAACCGGCTGTTGCATGAATAAACAATTGCGCAGTAATTGTGCAACTGTAGGATAAGTATAAACAATTTCAATATTATCTCTAACTCGACGTTTACGTAAAAACTCATCAATCATGAGTGTTGTTTCCATCGGCGCTATACCACACTGATGGGGAACGTTTGGTGTTTCAGGAAATGAAACGGTAATAAAAATACGACCTTTTTCAATCTTAGATAATTGATCGGCTAATTTACGCGAGGCATCATAGGCATAAAAATGGTTACCCATTTCCTTTAATCCTTCAATACGCTCAGGTCTAGGGATACACCCTGTAGCAACAACTAAATAATCATAGTGATATTTTTTATTATTTCTTGAGTGTAATTCTTTATTTTTAAAATCAAATGAGTCAACTTTATCAATGACTAATTCAATTTCTGGTCTTAATAATTCACGCTCAGGTCGGCTTAGTTCTTCTTTAAAGAACATATTAAAAGCCACATACATAAATGCAGGTTTATAATAATGTATCGGATTATCTGTTATTAACGTTAATTTTATCTTTTGAGAAAAAATGTCTTTATTAAGTTTTCTAGCCAAAATATTAGCTAACATGGTACCGCCAGTACCACCACCCACAATAACTATATTTTTCATGATTTAAAATCCTTAAGAAATAAAACAGCCCGATAAATAAAACCTGCTCATCGCCGTGCTTTACACTTAATAAATATAGTTTAATGCCAATAACAACCAATACAATAAATTGCATATAATTCGAGAATCAACAAAAAAAACTAATCACTTTGAGATATTAAAACGCTTTCTCTGGTAAAAGAAAAGTGAAGCATTCATAAGTGATAAAATTAAATTTCATTGCAGCTCATTGAAAGAAAAACACTAATATGAATAATGTCCAACTATCTTCCATTTAAACAAGACATCCTCAGCAACTTGTCCATATCCAATATTGTGCATCACTAAGTAATATCGACTATTCGACGCTTTGATGGATGTCACAATTCCTATATGTGGACGGCCGTTATCTAAACGCCATGAAACGATATCACCGGGTAAATAATCCTCCCCTTTTAACGTAATAGGTTTAACAGTACCTTTTCGTGCAAAAAAGGTTTCTAAGTTAGGTACTCGCCGATGATCAATATTGGTATCAGGCTTACGAAGCCCCCACATTTTTTGACTTGGATATTGGCTAAAGTTTTTTTTAATATCTTCATGAAGCTGTTTTTGAAGATCAATACCCAACTTACGATAACTGCGGATCACAACATCAGAACAGACACCATAATGGCTGGGAACATCCCCATTAGGGTAATCTATCTGGCGATAAGATGAATCATAAACAACAAGGCGAGGTAATTGTTCGGCTTGTTTTGCCAACTCAGGGTTACTTTTTCCTAATGCATAGGGCATGCAAAATAGTAAAGCGATAGATAGTAATCGTTTCAAGGTATGAATCCCCATAAAATAGAGAATAAAATCTACAATAATTACAGGGATAAATAAGGTGGGATAATCTTAAAAAGGTATTACTTAGTTAATTTAAATTGGGTAATGATAGGATTATGATCTGACGCATCAGTCTGTAATACGTGGCTTTCCTTCAGTTTTAAGCCGCGGTAAAACATAAAGTCTAATGGACGACCAAACGCTTTTGTCCGTAAATCTGAATTGTAGAGAACTTCCTTCAAGCCAACTGAACGAATAAAGCGCTTCAATGCATTTACTCGCTGACGGCTCCATGCATTAAAGTCCCCCGCGAGAATAACGGGACCGACATGTTTGCTAATATGAGAACCTAATTTGCTCAATTGCTTCGTATATACATCAACCCCAAAACTAAAGTTGATTGCATGTACATTAGCGACCATTAAATGCTTACCATTAGGCAATGGATAAACTGTGATCAAAGCCGATTTAGCTAGACGTAATAGCGGCTCTTTTTCCCGTAATGGACAACAATAAATAGGGTGAGCTGTCGCGAGAGTCATTACCCCTGATGGATGAGGAGAAAAAGGTAAGGCAGGGACTTGATCAGCAATGAGTTGATGAGATGCCGCAAAATTAACTAACTCTGGGGACATTTGAGCTTCTTGAAGCAAGAGTAATTTCTTTTCTTTGACGAGCTCTGCTAACGTAGATTTCCAATTGGGTCGCTGCTGCTTATAAATATTCCAGCTAACCACGTCCAGCGTTTCGCCCGCAGGAAACAGAGGAAGACCTATAGGAAGAGAATCTCCCAGCATATGGATTGGCATAGGCTGAATACGTTTTGCAGGCTCGCCCGCAATGTACCGAACAGAATAGGTTCTTTTAGCCACGTACCGGATTCCCTACGAAATTGATAACAACAGTATTGCTGCCAACTATGCTAGTTTGGCATTGGTTTGACTGACTCACGTACAGTATATCAAATATCTTACCGGTAATCTTACGGAACTTATTATTCCTTTTTGCGACCTTTCTAAGTCAGTCTGACTATCTCCATCAAATTCTCTATCATTCACCGTGATAAATATGCTAGATAACGGCTTAACAAAGGAAAAAGGGGCGTGTAATGGAGGTATTCTTTGCTGTTTGGTTAGGATATAAAGTAGATAGGGCTCATATGACGGTCGATTTTCACTCAATATGTAGGATAACTTCATTACTGATAATGGTTATTGACAATGAAAGCTCCGTTTATAAGGCGGGAAGCCAGAGCGATATTCGGTCTTTTGTCTTGAATAATGATTTTCGGGTGGTAGTTTTTGCATAGTGGCCTTTAAATACAGGCATCCAGAGAGTAAGAACAACGAAATTAGTGAGATCTGAAGGGGGCTGTTTCGATAATCGCGCTTCAAAGGATGACTACCTTGCCTTTTATCACCTATTTTTTAGGCCCCCAAACGTAAAAAAGCCACCCAATGGGTGGCTTCTCGGCTAATTTAATGTCTGGCAGTTCCCTACTCTCACATGGGGAGACCCCACACTACCATCGGCGCTACGGCGTTTCACTTCTGAGTTCGGCATGGGGTCAGGTGGGACCACCGCGCTATTGCCGCCAGACAAATTCTGTTTATTCCCGTCTAAGTTTTTTCTTAAACCAGAACTTCAATCCTGAACAAGCTGTGTGTCCTTCACCTTTCGGCTTCTCACTTGCTTTGAAAATCAACTCAATCTCTCATCCCAAAAACACCTTCGGTGTTGTCAGGTTAAGCCTCACGGTTCATTAGTATTGGTTAGCTCAACGTATCGCTACGCTTACACACCCAACCTATCAACGTCTTAGTCTTAAACGTTCCTTTAGGACCCTTAAAGAGTCAGGGAAGACTCATCTCAAGGCAAGTTTCCCGCTTAGATGCTTTCAGCGGTTATCTCTTCCGCACTTAGCTACCGGGCAATGCCATTGGCATGACAACCCGAACACCAGTGGTGCGTCCACTCCGGTCCTCTCGTACTAGGAGCAGCCCCTTTCAATCTTCCAACGCCCACGGCAGATAGGGACCGAACTGTCTCACGACGTTCTAAACCCAGCTCGCGTACCACTTTAAACGGCGAACAGCCGTACCCTTGGGACCTACTTCAGCCCCAGGATGTGATGAGCCGACATCGAGGTGCCAAACACCGCCGTCGATATGAACTCTTGGGCGGTATCAGCCTGTTATCCCCGGAGTACCTTTTATCCGTTGAGCGATGGCCCTTCCATACAGAACCACCGGATCACTAAGACCTACTTTCGTACCTGCTCGAGCCGTCACTCTCGCAGTCAAGCTGGCTTATGCCTTTGCACTAACCGCATGATGTCCGACCATGCTTAGCCAACCTTCGTGCTCCTCCGTTACTCTTTGGGAGGAGACCGCCCCAGTCAAACTACCCACCAGACACTGTCCGCACCCCAGATAATGGGGCTACGTTAGAACATCAAACATTAAAGGGTGGTATTTCAAGGTTGGCTCCACGCAGACTGGCGTCCACGCTTCGAAGCCTCCCACCTATCCTACACATCAAGGCTCAATGTTCAGTGTCAAGCTATAGTAAAGGTTCACGGGGTCTTTCCGTCTTGCCGCGGGTACACTGCATCTTCACAGCGAGTTCAATTTCACTGAGTCTCGGGTGGAGACAGCCTGGCCATCATTACGCCATTCGTGCAGGTCGGAACTTACCCGACAAGGAATTTCGCTACCTTAGGACCGTTATAGTTACGGCCGCCGTTTACTGGGGCTTCGATCAAGAGCTTCTCCTTACGGATAACCCCATCAATTAACCTTCCAGCACCGGGCAGGCGTCACACCGTATACGTCCACTTTCGTGTTTGCACAGTGCTGTGTTTTTAATAAACAGTTGCAGCCAGCTGGTATCTGCGACTGGCTTCAACTCCATGGGTAAACCACTTCACCTAATGCCAGCGTGCCTTCTCCCGAAGTTACGGCACCATTTTGCCTAGTTCCTTCACCCGAGTTCTCTCAAGCGCCTGAGTATTCTCTACCTGACCACCTGTGTCGGTTTGGGGTACGATTAATGATAATCTAGAGCTTAGAGGCTTTTCCTGGAAGCGGGGTATAAGCTACTTCGCCACCGTAGTGACTCGTCATCAGACCTCAGCATATAGTGAACCGGATTTGCCTAATTCACCTGCCTACATCCTTAAACCGGGACAACCGTCGCCCGGCCAGCCTAACCTTCTCCGTCCCCCCATCGCAATTATCACCAGTACGGGAATATTAACCCGTTTCCCATCGACTACGCATTTCTGCCTCGCCTTAGGGGTCGACTCACCCTGCCCCGATTAACGTTGGACAGGAACCCTTGGTCTTCCGGCGTGCGGGTTTTTCACCCGCATTATCGTTACTTATGTCAGCATTCGCACTTCTGATACCTCCAGCATGCCTCACAGCACACCTTCACAGGCTTACAGAACGCTCCCCTACCCAACAATATTTACATATCGCTGCCGCAGCTTCGGTGCATAGTTTAGCCCCGTTACATCTTCCGCGCAGGCCGACTCGACCAGTGAGCTATTACGCTTTCTTTAAATGATGGCTGCTTCTAAGCCAACATCCTGGCTGTCTGAGCCTTCCCACTTCGTTTCCCACTTAACTATGACTTTGGGACCTTAGCTGGCGGTCTGGGTTGTTTCCCTCTTCACGACGAACGTTAGCACCCGCCGTGTGTCTCCCGTGATAACATTCTTCGGTATTCGTAGTTTGCATCGAGTTGGTAAGTCGGGATGACCCCCTAGTCGAAACAGTGCTCTACCCCCGAAGATGAGTTCACGAGGCGCTACCTAAATAGCTTTCGGGGAGAACCAGCTATCTCCCGGTTTGATTGGCCTTTCACCCCCAGCCACAAGTCATCCGCTAATTTTTCAACATTAGTCGGTTCGGTCCTCCAGTTAGTGTTACCCAACCTTCAACCTGCCCATGGCTAGATCACCGGGTTTCGGGTCTATACCCTGCAACTCATTCGCCCAGTTAAGACTCGGTTTCCCTACGGCTCCCCTATACGGTTAACCTTGCTACAGAATATAAGTCGCTGACCCATTATACAAAAGGTACGCAGTCACACCATAAAGGTGCTCCCACTGCTTGTACGTACACGGTTTCAGGTTCTATTTCACTCCCCTCGCCGGGGTTCTTTTCGCCTTTCCCTCACGGTACTGGTTCACTATCGGTCAATCAGGAGTATTTAGCCTTGGAGGATGGTCCCCCCATATTCAGACAGGATAACACGTGTCCCGCCCTACTCGTCGAGTTCACAACACTAACACCTTCGGATACGGGGCTATCACCCTTTACTGCCGGCCTTTCCAGCCCGTTCTCCTGATGCTAATGCTGATTAAGACTCTGGGCTGCTCCCCGTTCGCTCGCCGCTACTAGGGGAATCTCGGTTGATTTCTTTTCCTCGAGGTACTGAGATGTTTCAGTTCCCTCGGTTCGCTTCGTTTGACTATGTATTCATCAAACGATAGTGCAACGAATTGCACTGGGTTTCCCCATTCGGAAATCGTCGGTTATAACGGTTCATATCACCTTACCGACGCTTATCGCAGATTAGCACGTCCTTCATCGCCTCTGATTGCCTAGGCATCCACCGTGTACGCTTAGTCGCTTAACCTCACAACCCGAAGGTGTCTTTACCAACTGACCCGACGGTCAATTGAACACATTCACGTTGAGATTTTTGAGAGACTCTCACATTGTTTAAGCGATAAACAATGTGCGTTGTTTTCAATTTTCAGCTTGTTCCAGATTGTTAAAGAGCATAATTATTCGCAATAGACTATTTCTAATCTATTCTGAATAATCAGAAAGTTTATGGTGGAGCTAAGCGGGATCGAACCGCTGACCTCCTGCGTGCAAGGCAGGCGCTCTCCCAGCTGAGCTATAGCCCCATAAAGGTAATTCCAGTATCGATTATCCTTTATATGATTTCTCATTATAAAGTCTTTTTTCTTAGGCAAGGCGTGGGTTAGCGAAGTTTACATAAGTAAACGAGCTGAGCCACAACACAGCATAAGAGAAAAGTGGTAGGCCTGAGTGGACTTGAACCACCGACCTCACCCTTATCAGGGGTGCGCTCTAACCACCTGAGCTACAAGCCTATCGATACCGTTACTCTATTTCATCAGACAATCTGTGTGAGCACTTCACAAGTACACTTCAATGGTAAGGAGGTGATCCAACCGCAGGTTCCCCTACGGTTACCTTGTTACGACTTCACCCCAGTCATGAATCACAAAGTGGTAAGCGCCCTCCCGAAGGTTAAGCTACCTACTTCTTTTGCAACCCACTCCCATGGTGTGACGGGCGGTGTGTACAAGGCCCGGGAACGTATTCACCGTAGCATTCTGATCTACGATTACTAGCGATTCCGACTTCATGGAGTCGAGTTGCAGACTCCAATCCGGACTACGACGTACTTTATGAGTTCCGCTTGCTCTCGCGAGGTCGCTTCTCTTTGTATACGCCATTGTAGCACGTGTGTAGCCCTACTCGTAAGGGCCATGATGACTTGACGTCATCCCCACCTTCCTCCGGTTTATCACCGGCAGTCTCCTTTGAGTTCCCGACCGAATCGCTGGCAACAAAGGATAAGGGTTGCGCTCGTTGCGGGACTTAACCCAACATTTCACAACACGAGCTGACGACAGCCATGCAGCACCTGTCTCAGAGTTCCCGAAGGCACTAAAGCATCTCTGCTAAATTCTCTGGATGTCAAGAGTAGGTAAGGTTCTTCGCGTTGCATCGAATTAAACCACATGCTCCACCGCTTGTGCGGGCCCCCGTCAATTCATTTGAGTTTTAACCTTGCGGCCGTACTCCCCAGGCGGTCGATTTAACGCGTTAGCTCCGGAAGCCACTCCTCAAGGGAACAACCTCCAAATCGACATCGTTTACAGCGTGGACTACCAGGGTATCTAATCCTGTTTGCTCCCCACGCTTTCGCACCTGAGCGTCAGTCTTTGTCCAGGGGGCCGCCTTCGCCACCGGTATTCCTCCACATCTCTACGCATTTCACCGCTACACATGGAATTCTACCCCCCTCTACAAGACTCTAGCTGACCAGTCTTAGATGCCATTCCCAGGTTAAGCCCGGGGATTTCACATCTAACTTAATCAACCGCCTGCGTGCGCTTTACGCCCAGTAATTCCGATTAACGCTTGCACCCTCCGTATTACCGCGGCTGCTGGCACGGAGTTAGCCGGTGCTTCTTCTGTTGGTAACGTCAATCGCTGATGATATTAGCATCAACGCCTTCCTCCCAACTGAAAGTACTTTACAACCCTAAGGCCTTCTTCATACACGCGGCATGGCTGCATCAGGCTTGCGCCCATTGTGCAATATTCCCCACTGCTGCCTCCCGTAGGAGTCTGGGCCGTGTCTCAGTCCCAGTGTGGCTGATCATCCTCTCAGACCAGCTAGGGATCGTCGCCTTGGTGAGCCATTACCTCACCAACTAGCTAATCCCATATGGGTTCATCCGATAGCGCAAGGACCGAAGTTCCCCTGCTTTGCTCCTAAGAGATTATGCGGTATTAGCTACCGTTTCCAGTAGTTATCCCCCTCTATCGGGCAGATCCCCATACATTACTCACCCGTCCGCCGCTCGTCAGCGAGAAGCAAGCTCCCCCTGTTACCGCTCGACTTGCATGTGTTAGGCCTGCCGCCAGCGTTCAATCTGAGCCATGATCAAACTCTTCAATTAAAAAGCTTGATGCTCAAAGAATGTTACTGTCGTTTGATTTCCGAAGAAACCAAATTACCTATTAGTTCATATATATGAATTAACGTGTTAGTCACTCTTCAAGACTTAAAATCAAATATTTTTTTGATAGTGTCCTGTGAGTGCCCACACAGATTGTCTGATAAATTGTTAAAGAGCGGTGCGACTTAATCTTTTGATTATCGACTCTAGGTCGTTGTCGCGAGGTGTCGTATACTACGTTTTTTATTTAGAAAGTCAAGCGATTATTTTCAACTATTTTCTTTCTTCACCTCTGTTATCACGGGGCTTCGAGGTTTTCTTCGAACCGGTTTGTCGTGACAACGGATGCGCATTATAGGGAGCTCCCAAAATCTCGCAAGTGTTTTTTTTAAAATAATTTCCAAGTGCTGATTTATCACCCAAAATGGTTACTTTGTGATGCTTTTTAAGGCTTTTGGCAGGTCTGCAAGGCTATTAATCACCAGATCTGCACTCGCAATAGCGTCATCTGTAACAGGTTCGCCGCTTTTTACTAACACATTTGTACCCACAAGAGCCGCTTTACCCGCTTGCATATCTGCAAGTTTGTCGCCAACCATAATAGAAGAAGCCATATCAATGTTTAAAAATTGTTGGGCATCTAAAAGCATTCCTGGTTTTGGTTTGCGGCAATTACATTCTTGCTTATATTCTTCTACTGTTGCATCTGGGTGATGAGGGCAGAAATATATACCATCTAAATCAACACCACGGTCGGCTAGAGACCAATCCATCCACTCAGTCAGCGTCATAAACTGGTCTTCGGTATAAATACCACGACCGATACCAGATTGATTAGTCACGACAACTAATGCATATCCCATCTTTTTGAGTTCAATCATGGCTTCAATAGCGCCTTCGATAAATTCGAAGTCATCAATTTGATGTACATAACCATGGTCGATATTAATTGTGCCATCTCTATCTAGAAAGATTGCTGGAATGCCTTTGCTCACTGCTTTACTCCTCAAACTGAAATGGTTTTTAGTATCTCACGAAAAGAAATGAAATGAGAATAGAATAAATCCATCAAACTTTATTGACTTAGACGTCTAGACGCCTTAACATCCAATACAAGTTAGATACAGTATCTTGAATATAATTCGTCAGAGAATAGAAGATAGAATGATAAAGCTCTCAAATATTAATAAAGTGTTCCAGCAAGGAAACCGCAATATACAGGCACTGACTGATATCAGCCTGCATGTTCCTGCTGGTCAAATATATGGTGTCATTGGTGCATCCGGCGCAGGTAAAAGTACCTTAATTCGTTGTGTGAATATGCTGGAGCGTCCAACATCAGGGCAAGTCATTGTTGATGGACAAGATTTAACGTCTCTGCCAGAGAAAGAAGTTACGAAAGCACGCCGTAGAATTGGCATGATCTTTCAGCACTTTAACTTATTATCTTCGCGCACTGTGTTTGATAACGTGGCACTGCCACTAGAATTAGACAATACACCGAAAGAATCCATTAAACAGCGCGTTAATGAATTATTAGAGTTAGTCGGCTTATCTGAAAAGAAAGATGCTTATCCAGCAAATCTTTCTGGTGGTCAAAAACAGCGTGTGGCTATTGCCCGCGCCTTAGCTAACTCACCAAAAGTATTACTGTGTGATGAAGCAACAAGTGCACTAGACCCAGCAACGACACGCTCTATTTTAGAATTATTGAAAGATATCAACCGTCGCTTAGGTTTAACCATCTTATTGATCACCCATGAAATGGATGTGGTGAAACGCATTTGTGACCAAGTGGCAGTGATCAGTGGTGGTCAGCTTATTGAGCAAGATAAAGTGAGTGAAGTTTTCTCTCACCCTAAAACGCCAGTTGCTCAAGCATTTATTAAGTCAACGTTAGTTATCGATATTCCAGATGACTATAAAGAACGTTTACAACCAGAATCGGGTAAAGATCTCTCCCCGTTATTGAAACTGGAATTCACAGGGCAATCGGTAGATGCGCCATTAATCTCAATGGCCGTACGTAAATTTGATATCGATATTAATATTTTAAGTTCTCAGATTGATTATGCCGGTGGCGTTAAATTCGGTGTGATGCTGGCTGAATTACACGGCTTAGAAAATGGCATTGAGTCCACTATTACATTTTTGAAAGAGCACCATGTGAAAGTTGAGGTTTTAGGTTATGTCTGAGGGAATGATTTCACTGCTTATTTCAGGAACGATTGATACCATTATCATGACTTTCGTTTCTGCAGTTTTAGGTTTTATTTTAGGTATCCCGACAGGCGTCCTACTTTATGTCACTCGTCGTGGGCAAGTAATGGAAAATACCGTTCTGTATAGCGTTATTTCTGCTGTCGTGAATGTATTCCGCTCAATACCGTTTATTATTTTATTAGTCTGGATCAGCCCTTTTACCAAATTCATTGTGGGTTCTGCGATTGGTATCGAAGGTGCGATTGTTCCATTAACTGTTGGCGCAATTCCGTTTATTGCTCGAATGGTTGAAAACGCATTATTAGAAGTGCCGAATGGTTTAATTGAAGCATCACGCGCTATGGGTGCAACTCCGTTACAGATTATCCGCAAAGTATTACTGCCAGAATCTTTACCGGGGTTAATTAACGCAGCAACCATTACATTAATTATGTTAGTCGGTTATTCCGCAATGGGCGGTGCAGTAGGTTCCGGTGGGTTAGGACAAATTGCAATGCAATATGGGTACTATACTTATAATCCATTAGTTATGAATACCGTTCTGGTTCTATTGATTGTCTTAGTATTCATCATTCAGTTCACAGGTGAATATCTAATGAAAAAAGTGTCACATAAATAGTCCGTAATCTAGATAGTCAGAAACAATAGCAGCGCCAAAAAACGCTACACAGTAGTTAAGGTGCTATAAATAGTGTCTAAAGGGGTAAATTATGTCTATTAAGTTAAAATCAATTGCAGTAGTTGGCGCGCTGTTAGGAACATTAGCTCTCGCTGGCTGTGGTGAAAAACAAAAAGATCCAAATAGCATCAAAGTCGGTGTGATCATGGGCAAAGAGTTTGAAGTTGCTGAAGTTGCACAAAAAGTTGCTAAAGAAAAATATGGTCTGAATGTTGAATTAGTTTCTTTCAATGACTTCGTACTACCAAACGAAGCATTAAGCAAAGGTGATATTGATGCTAACGCATTCCAACATAAACCTTATTTGGATCAGCAAATTAAAGACCGTAACTACAAATTAGTTCCTGTTGGAAATACCTTCATTTATCCAATTGCAGGATATTCTAAACAAATTAAATCCATTGATGAATTGGCTGACGGTTCACAAGTTGCCCTGCCAAATGACCCAACTAACTTAGGTCGTTCATTACTGTTACTGCAAAAACAAGGTTTGATTAAGTTAAAAGATGGCACAGGTTTAATGCCTACCGTGTTGGATGTTATTGAGAATCCAAAAGGCTTAAAATTTGTTGAATTAGAAGCGCCACAGTTACCACGTGCTCTAGATGATCAAAAAATTGCATTGGCTATCATCAACACAACTTGGGCTAGCAGTGCAACACCAAAACTGACTCCAGCAAAAGATGGTCTGTTTGTTGAAGATAAAGATTCTCCATATGTGAACATTATTGTGGCTCGTGAAGATAATAAAGATAGCGAGAATGTGAAGAAGTTTATTCAAGCATATCAATCTAATGAAGTGGCAGAAAAGGCCAACGAAGTTTTCGATGGTGGAGCAGTTAAAGGCTGGTAAGCTTTTCTCTTAAAAAAAATGTGTATAAAATGCTAGGTGACTTTATGTCACCTAGTTTTTTTGTATCATACCGACAAGCATTAAACCGATTACATAATTAATGCGCTAGCGCAGATAATAAAAAGGTAATATTTATGAGATTGTTTTTGCTCGCCCTCGCTACATTTGTTTTAGCTGGGTGCGGAATTAATCAATACACCAGTCCAAGCATGAATAAAGGGTTTTCGAGCATGAAATTATCGAAACCTTTACCTGTCGAAACTGAAGAAGATGTCAGTGCAGAAAACATTAAATTAATGAACAGCCCTGAAGAATTATTAGGAATGCCATTTCGTGACTTAGGTATTGTATCTGGTGAGTCATGCAGAAAAAATGCAAAGAGTCCCCCTATTAACCTTGATTCAGCTAAAAACAGTATGTTGACGCAAGCCGCTTATATCGCTGCAGATGCAGTGTTATTACATCAGTGCCAAACCAAATCAGCACCGGGTTGTTACCAAGCAACGGTATGTGAAGGTAGCGCACTTAAAATTGTTGAATAATCAACTTATGCAATCTTTTCAATTTAATGTTATCGGGCATATCGAATCCCCTTATAAAGAAAAGTTTGCTATTCCTCGCCAGCCTGGGCTGGTTCAAAACGGCTTTGGGCGTTTGCATTTACATCCGCCATACAATGACCCCAATGCCGTTAGAGGATTAACTCAATTTAGCCATATTTGGGTGTTGTTTGTTTTTCACCAAACGATGGAAGGTGGCTGGAAATCGCTAGTACGCCCTCCCCGCTTAGGTGGTAACGATAAAATGGGTGTGTTTGCCACTCGTTCAACATTTCGACCAAACCCGATTGGGATGTCGTTAGTTGAATTAAAAGGCGTAACTATCGAAAACAACCAAGCCATTCTTGAACTCGGTAGCCTAGATTTAGTTGATGGCACGCCAGTGATAGATATCAAACCGTATCTGCCTTTTGCTGAAGCTATCACAACTGCCAAAGCAGGTTATGCTCAAGAAGCACCATCAGAAGATATGCAGGTTATATTTAGCGCGCAAGCTCAGCTTGAATGTGATAAATACCTATCTCGCTATCCCGGATTAGCATCTTTTATTGAGCAAGTATTAAAGCAAGACCCACGTCCTGCCTATAAGAAACAATCCAATGAAGCCCGTGATTATGCGGTTCATTTATTAGATTTCAATGTGCGCTGGCGAGTGACTAATAATATCACTGAAGTGTTTGCCATCGAACGTAATGAAAAATCGCGTTAACCTCTTTTGACAAAGCATCGTCACTGGTAGACTAGCTGTTTATTCCGCTGCTTAGCAGCTTTAAATTATTGGGTAGGCATAAGCCCTACCATAATTTGTTGTTCTAATGGAACCTATACAATGCGTACTAGCAAATATCTGCTCTCAACTCTAAAAGAGACCCCTGCGGATGCAGAAGTTATCAGCCACAAGCTGATGCTGCGTGCAGGGATGATCCGTAAACTTGCTTCTGGTCTGTATGACTGGTTACCCACTGGCGTGCGTGTTCTGCGTAAAGTTGAAAACATCGTTCGTGAAGAAATGGAAAATGCAGGCGCTATCGAGGTATCTTTACCCGTCGTTCAACCTGCTGACTTATGGCAAGAAAGTGGACGTTGGGAACAATATGGCCCTGAGTTACTGCGCTTTGTAGATCGTGGTGAACGTCCTTTTGTTTTAGGCCCAACCCATGAAGAAGTTATCACTGATTTAGTGCGTAACGAAATCACTTCATACAAGCAATTACCATTGAATTTATTCCAAATTCAAACCAAATTCCGTGATGAAGTTCGTCCTCGCTTCGGTGTAATGCGTTCTCGTGAATTTATCATGAAAGATGCATACTCGTTCCACACAAGCCAAGAGTCATTGCAAGAAACTTACGATGCAATGTACCAAGCTTATAGCAAAATTTTCACCCGTATTGGCTTTGATTTCCGTGCAGTACAGGCAGACACCGGTTCTATCGGTGGTAACGCTTCTCACGAATTCCAAGTCTTAGCACAAAGCGGTGAAGATGATGTTGTCTTCTCTACTGAATCTGATTTTGCAGCTAATATCGAATTTGCTGAAGCAGTTGCACCAAATGTTCAACGTGCGGCGCCAAGCCAAGAGATGCATTTAGTTGATACACCAAATGCAAAAACAATTGCTGAATTAGTTGAACAGTTCAATCTGCCAATCGAGAAAACAGTTAAGACTCTGATTGTTCATGCCGAGAAAGACTCTGGTCATACTTTAGTTGCCCTGTTAATTCGTGGCGACCATGAACTTAATGAAATCAAAGCAGAAAAACACCCATTAGTGGCAAGCCCACTGCAATTTGCATCAGAAGAAGAGATCCGCAAAGCCGTTAACGCAGGTCCAGGCTCTTTAGGCCCGGTGAAGATGCCAATGCCAATCGTCATTGACCGCAGCGTTGCGGTGATGAGTGACTTTGGTGCAGGTGCAAATATTGATGGTAAACACTACTTTGGCATCAACTGGGAACGTGATCTCCCACTACCGGAAGTTTACGATCTGCGTAATGTGGTAGCGGGTGACCCAAGCCCAGATGGTAAAGGTACCCTGTTAATCAAACGCGGTATCGAAGTAGGTCATATCTTCCAGTTAGGCACAAAATACTCTGAAGCGATGAAAGCTTCTGTGCAGAACGAAGAAGGTCATAACCAAATCGTGACAATGGGTTGCTATGGTATTGGTGTAACGCGTATTGTTGCAGCAGCGATTGAGCAAAGCCACGATGAGCGCGGTATTGTATGGCCTGACGCTATCGCACCGTTCCACGTTGCTATCCTGCCAATGAACATGCATAAGTCTTATCGCGTTAAAGAAGTTGCTGAAAAACTGTATGCAGACCTGAAAGCGCAAGGTATCGATGTTATTTTCGATGACCGTAAAGAGCGTCCGGGCGTGATGTTTGCCGATATGGAACTGATTGGCGTTCCGTACACTATCGTCATTGGTGATCGTAATTTAGATACTAACCAAGTTGAATATAAATCACGCCGCAGTGATGATAAACAGCTGGTTGGTTTAGATAACGTAGTTAGCTTCCTGAAAGAAAAATTAGCTAAATAACCGTTACGTTAACCTAAATACAAAAAGCTCAGAGTTCAGTTTTACTGTCTCTGAGCTTTTTTATTGTCACTAAGCCTTTTTACAATATAACCAAAATGAATTCAGGTTATTTGCAAGAGCGAGTTTTATCAAACTGAATATTCCCTGTAGGAATAAATGCAGAATCAAATTGACCGTCTTCCATTGATGGGCGAATTGAATAGAAACCATCCACTTCTAAATACACTGGCGTACCGCCATCCACATCGGTATCACTATAGGCTTTCTCTAGCTCAATACCTGACGTTGCATATTTACGCCCAGAACCACATTCAGTAAATACAGCGGCATCCGCCATATAACGATATTCGCCACGCTTTTTACTTGGAGTGACCTGTTTTAAGGTATGGTTCATTGAGCTCTCAATCGCTTTGCCTTCTAAATCTAGCAGTGTGATTGACTGGTTATCAGGAGATTGTGCAAAGTATGTACGTTCTGCTTTTGAGTTAGTTAATGTTAATACATTTTCCGTGCTAGACCAGTTCCCTGTTTCATGGAACATTTGGTTCCCTTCACGGGTTTCTAAATAAAGCAGTTGCTCAACATAGCTACCATCTGGATTCACTAATAATGTTGCTTCAATACCCGAACAATCCGCACAAGGAAGTACACCACTATAAACATGGTCTACAGGCGCAAAATTTGCTTCATTGACACTGCTTTGACAGCCGGATAATGCCACAGCACCCGCTGAAATAAGAGCTAATAAAAGTACTTTCTTCATTATAATTCCCTTCAGATCATTCAATTATCACTGTTTCGCTTATTAATACATCATAACATCTCAACGAATAAAAAAATAAGGTATGCAAAAGTTTACAATCGGATAAATAACCAGCTAAAGATATCAGTTTAGTGAATAAGAATTTTCCTTTTCCCACGTCACTGATTATAGTTATTAAATTACTATGCTATTATCGAGCGAAGCACTTTTGATTTAGCTTTTTATTTCATCGGTAAATGCTTAGTCGATAAATGCTAGTGTTTTTAGATAATACAAACATGTTCAAGGCGGCAATAACCGCCACTAACACAGTGGTGAGGGAATATGTCTACAGATAATGAATATCAACCAATCAATTGTGATGATTACGAATATCTAGAAATCGCATGCCAGCGTCAATTAAAGCTGCAAATTAAGCTTAATGACGGCGAGAATATTGAAGGGCAAGCCAGTGATTTGCTCCTACGAAAAAAAATTGAGTACCTCGTCCTGATTACGCAGGAAGGAACCAAGGAGCTACGACTGGATATTATCTCATCCTTCAGTCATCCTGAAATCGGCACTATCGTTGTCGACCACTCTCACTAACACTCGTTTTCTGAGTTTCTTCTATGCCCCTTATGATAGTCACAGTCATAAGGGGTTTCTAATTTTTGGATAGTCTATGCAGCTTATTCGCAGGAAAATTCATTGGTATTTATCCAATGTTCGGAATTTTGCCAATCAATAGCAATCCCAATATTATCTTCCCCTACAAATCCATCAGGAGTAATAAAACATCCCACGGCACAAATTAGTGTTTCATTATAGTAAATGAGCGGGGTTCTTTCTCGCATCCATGGAGCAACACCCAATTCTTGCCAAATTTTCTTGCTGCTACGTGAACGATGGCGACCGACAATATTTAGTGAGCCTTGCAATCCAAAGCGAATTGTCACTTTCTCCGTTTCTTGTGGTGGGCGGATCTGCCCTTCTCCATCCATCACAACCAGTGTTCCCAGTGATTCAGGTAAGAGATAAGCCTCTGGATAATTCCACTGATACTGTTTTCCCATCAGGTTATTAATGCGCTTAACCACCCACAGAGCTCCTTGATAACGGCGAATTTCCACATCCCCTAAGCGACAGATAGGTTCCGCATCCTGCCGAGCAAGTGCCACTTCCTGCCAAATCCGTTCCAATTGATTGAAAGGCGGCATAGCGAGTTGGTGAAGACCAATCCAGCGACGGATCAAAGCGTTACGCTTGGCAACTGAACAGTGGATAAGCCCATCAATATACAGTCCACCACGATAATCGATGATGTCATCAAGTGAATCTTTCAGCAGCTCGTCCAGCAGCGCCTCTTGTTCTGCACATAATGATGCACTTCGGGAAACGGCATTGGCAAAATGTGGCCAGCGTTCAGATAATCTTGGCATAATATGCAAGCGCAGGAAGTTACGATCATAGCAGTCATCTTGATTGCTATCATCTTCAACCCAAGGAAGTTGATACTCCGCCCGATAGTTTTCTAATTCATGGCGAGAAATAGAAAGCAGAGGACGTAATAGAACTGTTTTTCCATTTTTCGCTTGAAAAGGAAGTGACTCCGGCATTGCTGAAAGCCCTGCTGGGCCGCTTCCTCGCTTCAGAGCCAGCATGAATGTTTCAGCTTGGTCATCAAGATGCTGAGCTGTCACCATAATTTCATCGTCGAGTAGCTCATCACGATATGCCTGATAACGTTCGGCTCTTGCTGCCGCTTCAACACCAATCTGAGTGCTATCCACCGTCACATGCTGGCAAATAAACGGGATATCCCATTGTTGGCATAATGAAGCACAGTGAGCTTCCCATTTATCCGCTTGAATATTTAAGCCATGGTGAATATGAATTGCGCGAATTTCTAATGACGGTAACTCATTGAATTTTAGCTGATAAAGAGCATGTAGCAATACCGTGGAGTCGATACCACCACTGAATCCAACCAGAATTTTTCGATAGCTTCCGATTTTTTCTCGAACTGTTGCGAGAATATGCTTTGAGGATTTCGCCATTATCTTCTCTTTATTCCACTCACTTCTTAATTCAATATTATATTAAAGATAATAAAAAAACGGGAGCTGGCTAAACAGGCTCCCGTTTCAAAATAGGCTGGATTGCACTTAATAGGTTAGCTAATTAGCAGTAACCATATCCCATCAGACGTTGGTAACGACGATTTTTCAATGCTTCTTCATCCAGAGCTTCTAACTCATTCAAGTCTTGCGTGATTTGTGCTTTCAGAGATTCCGCAATTTCATCGTAGTTACGATGAGCGCCGCCCAGAGGTTCAGGGATCACGCTATCAATCAGCTTCAGCTCTTTCAAGCGAGGTGCCGTAATACCCATCGCGTCAGCCGCTAGTGGTGCTTTATCAGCACTTTTCCACAGAATAGATGCACAACCTTCTGGTGAGATAACGGAATAAGTGCTGTATTGCAGCATATTCACTTTATCACCCACACCAATCGCTAATGCGCCACCTGAACCGCCTTCACCGATCACGGTACAGATCACCGGAACGGATAAGCGAGACATTTCACGTAAGTTACGCGCAATCGCTTCGGATTGACCGCGCTCTTCTGCACCAACCCCCGGATATGCACCCGGAGTATCAATAAACGTAATAATTGGCAGGTTAAAACGCTCAGCCATTTCCATCAGACGCAGTGCTTTACGGTAGCCTTCTGGTGCTGGCATACCAAAGTTACGGCGAATTTTCTCTTTCGTTTCACGACCTTTTTGATGACCAATAACCATCACAGGGCGCCCATCTAAACGAGCTAAACCACCAATAATCGCTTTGTCATCGGCATACGCGCGATCACCCGCTAATTCTTGGTAATCTGTAAAAATGCGAGAAATGTAATCCAAAGAGTATGGACGACGTGGGTGACGAGCGAGTTTAGCAATTTGCCAAGCCCCCAGATCAGAGAAAATCTTACGTGTCAGTTCAACACTTTTTTCACGTAAACGAGCAACCTCTTCATCCAGGTTGACTTCTAAGTTGTTATCTTGACGGCTAACTGCGGTTAGGGAATCGATTTTCGCCTCTAATTCAGCAATCGGCTGTTCAAAATCAAGAAAGTCCAGACTCATAATATTCCTATTTTAGTCAAATTCTAATTCTACCTGCTCACTACCCAGCAGAGTTCGAAGGTCGTTCAGAAGGGGATCCACGGGTGTTACACGCCAAACAACGCCAAACTTAAGCTTAGCTCTGGCATCATCCTTCTGATAATACAAGTGAACCGGTATCGTGCCTGAACGGTGAGGTTCAAGCGCATTACGAAGCCGATTCAGTAATTGATCGTTAATCTGTTTATCGGACAGTGAAATTGCAAGGCCGCGCGCATACTTTTCCCTTGCTTCTCCGATATCCATCAATTCGCGCACTGTCATTTTATTACCACCATTGAAATCATCAAAGCTGACCTGACCGGTGGCAATTAAAATATTGTCTTTTTCCAACATATGTTGGTATTTATCCAGCGCATCTGAAAATAACATAATATCCAGACGACCGGAACGATCATCGAGTGTGCAAATCCCAATTCGGTTTCCACGTTTGGTTGTGATCACTTTGGCAGAGAGCACTAAACCTACCACAGTTGTCACTTGACCACGAGGGGTTGGGTTCACATCTTTCAATCTCAAACCATTTGTATAACGCTCTATCTCACTTAAGTATCGCGTTATTGGGTGACCTGTCAAATAGAGACCCAAAGTTTCACGCTCACCTTCTAGCACGACTTGCTCAGGCCACTTCGGCACACTCGCGTAAGAACTTTCAACCTGCTCAGGGGCTTCTGCAAGCACCCCAAACATATCCCCTTGCCCGATAGCTTCTGCTTTCGCATGCTGATCTGCCGCTTTTAATGCGTCTTCAAGGGATGACATCAACGCCGCTCGGTGAGGACCTAAATGATCGAATGCCCCTGCCATGATCAGCTTTTCCATCACTCGGCGGTTAATCTTTTTAATATCCACTCGAGCACAAAGATCGAAAATTTCTTTAAAGATACCGCCTTGTTGGCGAGCTTCAATAATCGCTTCGATTGGGCCTTCACCAACGCCTTTAATTGCACCGATGCCGTAAACTATCTCACCTTCATCATTCACATGGAAGTGATATAACCCACTATTGATATCTGGTGGCAATACTTTCAAGCCCATACGCCAACATTCATCTACCAGCCCGACTACTTTTTCCGTGTTATCCATATCTGCAGTCATTACTGCAGCCATAAATTCAGCCGGATAGTGGGCTTTTAGCCATAATGTTTGGTACGAAACCAGCGCATAGGCAGCGGAGTGTGATTTGTTAAATCCATAACCGGCGAATTTTTCCACCAAGTCAAAGATTTTCATCGACAACTCACCATCTACCCCATTTTTGATGGAACCTTCCTCAAAAACGGAGCGCTGTTTTGCCATCTCTTCAGGTTTCTTTTTACCCATCGCACGACGCAACATATCCGCACCACCGAGGGTATAACCTGCTAAAACCTGAGCAATCTGCATAACCTGTTCTTGGTATAGGATAATACCATAAGTTGGCTCTAGAACAGGTTTTAATGATTCGTGCTGCCAATTTACATCAGGATATGAGATCTCTTCACGACCATGTTTACGGTCGATAAAGTTATCTACCATCCCCGATTGCAGCGGACCTGGGCGGAATAAAGCCACCAGAGCGATCATATCTTCAAAACAGTCAGGTTGCAGGCGTTTAATCAGATCCTTCATTCCTCGGGATTCTAATTGGAATACCGCCGTGGTTTCCGAACGCTGCAACATATCGAAGCTTTTCTTATCCTGTAAAGGAATAGCTGCAATATCAATCGGTTCTAAATTTTTCTTGGCTCGACGGGCATTGATCATCTCCAATGCCCAGTTAATAATGGTCAGCGTACGCAGACCTAGGAAGTCGAATTTTACCAAGCCAGCATATTCGACATCGTTTTTATCGAATTGTGTAACGGGGTTATTGCCTTCAGCATCGCAATAGAGCGGTGCAAAATCCGTAATTTTAGTTGGTGCAATAACTACCCCACCGGCGTGCTTACCGGCGTTACGTGTTACCCCTTCAAGCTTACGCGCCATATCGATTAGCGCTTTAACCTCTTCATCTGCTTCATAAATTTCAGGCAGCTGCGGTTCTGCTTCAAAGGCTTTT
This sequence comes from Providencia sp. JUb39, assembly GCF_012272845.1. Taxonomy (NCBI): domain Bacteria; kingdom Pseudomonadati; phylum Pseudomonadota; class Gammaproteobacteria; order Enterobacterales; family Morganellaceae; genus Providencia; species Providencia sp. JUb39. The sequence goes on from NZ_JAAWXD020000001.1 coordinate 3,317,175, forward strand.
TCAAGGGTCATTCCCGGATCAGGGGGAACGAGTTTAGAAATTCGGTCAACGAAACCATAAGGGTGCCCCAGCACCCGTCCCACGTCACGAATAACAGCTTTTGCCGCCATCGTACCAAAGGTAATAATCTGGGATACCGCGTCTCGCCCATACATTTGAGCAACGTGATCAATAACTTGGTCACGTTTTTCCATGCAGAAGTCAACGTCAAAGTCTGGCATTGAAACCCGCTCTGGGTTCAAGAAACGCTCAAACAGTAGGTCAAGTTCAAGTGGGTCTAAGTCAGTGATTTTTAGTGCATAAGCCACTAAAGAGCCCGCACCTGAGCCTCGCCCTGGACCAACAGGAACACCATTATCTTTCGACCACTGGATAAACTCCATTACGATCAAGAAGTAGCCAGGGAATCCCATTTGGTTGATAACATTAAGTTCGATTTCTAAACGTTCATCATATTCAGGGCGTCTTTCTGCTCGGACTTTTTCATCTGGGAATAAGAATTTAAGGCGCTCTTCCAGACCTTCTTTTGAACGCATGACCAGAAAGTCTTCCGTTTCCATATCCCCAGTCGGGAATTTCGGTAGGAAATATTCACCAAGACGAATAGTGACGTTACAGCGCTTAGCAATCTCTACACTATTTTCTAATGCTTCAGGGATGTCGGCAAACAGCTCGCACATCTCTTCTTCAGTACGTAAGTATTGCTGAGGACTATAATTTTTTGGACGCTTCGGATCGGCTAACGTGAATCCATCATGAATAGCGACACGAATTTCATGGGCATCAAAATCGCTGCTTTCAATAAAACAGACATCGTTAGTTGCCACTACAGGCAGACCACGCTGAGTTGCTAATTCGACAGCAGCATGTAGGTAGCTCTCTTCATCAGGTCGCCCAGTACGAATAAGCTCAAGATAGTAAGCATCAGGAAAGTGGGTTTGGTAGAACGCTAAGCTCTCATCCACTAATGCTTGGTTACCGCGGAGTAGAAACTGCCCCACATCCCCTTTTCTACCGCCTGATAGTAGGATCAAACCCTCTTTATGTTTGACGAGCCAGTCACGATGAATCGTGGGACCAATTACGCCATAACCTTTTTGATAAGCTTCGGAGATGAGTAAGGTGAGGTTTTGATAGCCTTCGTTGTTGCGAGCCAGAACCGTTAAGTGAGCAACCTCATCACCAAGTTGCTCACTTTCCATATAAAAATCAGCCCCAATGATCGGCTTGATACCTGCACCATGAGCCGCACCATAAAACTTCACTAACCCACAAAGGTTAGTAAAATCCGTGATGGCAAATGCAGGCATGCCCATGGCGGCGACTTTTTTCACTAATGGAGCGGTTTTCGCCAGCCCATCAATCATGGAGTAGTCACTGTGAACACGTAGATGAATAAAACGAGGAGAAGCCATTAACTTTATACCTATTTTTCTTATGCCGACTATTTAATGTCTAACGCACGTCTTACAGGCGCGAAGCTTTTACGGTGAAACTCGGTAGCGCCAAACTCAGCTAATTTTTCTAAATGATACGCTGTAGGATAGCCTTTGTGTTTCGCAAAACCATATTCAGGGAACGCTTTATCAAGCTCGACCATTTCTCTATCTCGAACCACTTTCGCCAGAATTGATGCAGCGCTGATTTCTTGGACTAAACTATCACCTTTGACAACAGCCTGTGATGGCATGGTCAATTTAGGGCAGCGGTTGCCATCCACTAAGACGAATTCTGGTTGAATTGAAAGGCCTTCTACCGCTCTTTGCATTGCCAACATAGTCGCATGCAGTATGTTGAGTTGGTCAATTTCCTCAGGTTCTGCACGACCAATACACCAACACAGTGCTTTTTCTTTGATCTCATCGAACAGCTTTTCACGCTTTTTTTCGCTGAGTTTTTTCGAGTCGGCAAGTCCTGCTATCGGGTTATTAGGATCTAAAATAACCGCTGCAGTCACTACAGCGCCGACTAAAGGTCCACGCCCCACTTCATCAACGCCAGCAATTAAGTTGGCTTTCGGGTATATAAATTCCATTATTTTCTAACCAAATCTAATACAGCATCAGCGGCTTGTTGGTCTGCATCACAACGAATGAGTTGATGCAATTGTAAGAAAGTTTCCTTCAGCGCGTCCACTTGCTCTCCGCCCTCCAGCAATGGAAGTAACTGGTCGGCAAGTTGCTGTGGCTGGCACTCTTCTTGGAGTAATTCTTTCACGATTTCTTTCCCTGCCAATAAATTTGGCAAAGAAACATAAGGCGTTTTGACTAAGCGCTTGGCAAGCCAGAATGTGAAAGGTTTCATGCGATAACCTACTACCATTGGGCATTTGGTTAGCATACATTCTAAGGCAGCGGTGCCAGAAGCAAGTAATGTCGCATCTGCTGCGGTCATTGCATCGCGAGCCTGTCCATCCAGAATATGAACATTCAACTCTGGAGCAACCTGTTGTTTTATCTCATCGAATTGCTGGCGTCGTTTCTGATTTACCAGAGGCACAACAATATGTAGATCGGCAAAGTGGCTACTTAATAGTGTAGCGGTTTTCAAGAAATCAGCACTGAGCATTTCAACTTCAGAATGGCGACTTCCCGGTAACAATGCTAAGCATTTTGCAGTCGCAGGGATATTTAAACGCTCACGCGCAGCCTGTTTATCAGGATTTAAGGGGATTGAGTCCGCCATGGTATGCCCGATAAAACGGCAAGGGACATCAAAACGGTCATAAAATGCTTTCTCAAACGGGAGAAATGCCAAGACTAAATTGGTGGAACGGCCAATTTTGAATACGCGCTTTTGGCGCCATGCCCAAACAGATGGGCTGACATAATGAATGGTTTTAATGCCCTTTGATTTTAAGCGACCTTCAAGGGTGATATTGAAATCAGGCGCATCAATACCAACAAACACATCAGGTTGTAACTCAGTAAAACGCTGAGTTAAATCTTTACGGATGGATAATAAACGAGGTAAACGACCAAGGACTTCAACAATCCCCATGACGGCGAGCTCTTCCATTTCATACCAAGCTTCGCAACCTTCTGCTTGCATGAGAGGACCAGCAACACCGACAAAACGGGCATTGGGAACTTGTTGTTTTAAGGCGCGGATAAGCCCTGCGCCTAAGATATCACCAGAAGTTTCTCCGGCAACAAGGCCAATAGTAAGTGGGCGGTTGCTATTCACCAAAATTCGCTCCTTATTAAAGGCCTTTTCTTGTGTTCATCTACAGCAGCAAAAATTAACGAATAATTCCGCGCTTAGATTGTGCTGAGTCTTCTAAGAAATCACTAAATACTTTGACGTGTTCGTCAGTTTTTGCCATTTCAGCAATTTCTTCACGCGCTTCTTCTAAAGACTTCCCTGAGCGGTATAACGTTTTGTAGGCGTTACGAATAGCGTGCAGAGATTCTTTTTCAAAACCACGGCGTTTTAAACCTTCAAGGTTTAAACCAAATGGAGTTGCATGGTTGCCCTGTGCAATAACGTATGGAGGTACGTCTTGTGCAACACCAGAGCATCCACCGACCATTACGTGCGCACCAATCTGACAGAATTGATGCACCGCAGTCATGCCACCAATAATAGCGAAATCACCAAGAGTGACGTGACCACCTAACGTTCCGTTATTCGCGATAATACAGCGGTTACCAATGATGCAGTCATGCGCAATATGGACGTTAACCATCAGTAAGTTATCATTACCAATTTTAGTTAGGTCGCCACCTTGTGTGGTTCCTCGGTGGATAGTCACACTTTCACGGATGCGGTTACGGTCGCCAATCTCAACGCGAGTTGGCTCACCTTGGTATTTCAGGTCTTGGTTAATTTCACCAATCGAAGCAAATTGAAAAATAACGTTGTCGCAACCAATTTTCGTGTGTCCGTTTACAACAACGTGAGATTTCAGCTCAGTACCTTCACCAATTTCAACATTAGCGCCGATATAGCAAAAAGGACCAATGCGTACATTGGCACCAATAACAGCTCCATCTTCTACAATAGATGAGGGATGAACATAGGCAGTTTTGTCAATCATATCAGACCTCACGACGACGGGCGCACATCATTTCTGCTTCGCAGGCCACTTCTCCATCAACTTTTGCTACACCTTTAAAACGTGCAACACCGCGACGTTCTTTGATAAATTCAACTTCCAGGATCATTTGATCTCCTGGCAGAACTGGACGTTTAAAGCGTGCGTTATCAATCGCTGCAAAATAATACAGTTCGCCGGGTTCAAGTTTGCCTACGCTTTTAAATGCAAGGATACCCGTAGCCTGAGCCATTGCCTCTAAAATTAAAACACCCGGGAAAATTGGTTTGCTAGGGAAATGTCCCTGAAAGAATGGCTCGTTAAAAGAGACGTTCTTTACCGCGCGCAAAGATTTACCTTCTTCAAAATCCAATACACGGTCAACCAAAAGGAATGGATAACGGTGCGGAAGTAGTTCTAAGATTTCTTCTATATTCAGAGTATGATTATCACTCATCGAAATACTCTTCCTGTCTATTAATGCTATTTAATTAATGAATCGGCCCGCTTTAACTCAATAGCGAGTTAACAGGCAGGCCGGAAAAAACGTAACTCAAGAAACTATTTTAGCTTGAATTACCAAATAATTACTGATTTTTTTGATTTTGGCTATCTAATTCACGTTCAAGTGTTTTTAGACGCTTATTCATCTCATTGATGCTTAAGACTAAAGCTGCGGTTTTACGCCATGCTTTATTCGGCTGTAAAGGAATACCGGAAGAGTAAACTCCTGGCTCAGTAATTGGTCGCATCACCATTCCCATACCTGTTACGGTAACCTTGTCACAGATTTCCATATGACCATTGATAACACTGGCTCCGCCAATCATACAATAGCGACCGATTTTTAAACTACCAGCCATAATGACGCCACCCGCAACTGCGGTATTATCGCCTATTGTTACATTGTGCGCAATTTGGCATTGGTTATCGATGATAACGCCATTGCCAATGACTGTGTTATCTAATGCGCCACGGTCAATTGTTGTACACGCGCCGATCTCAACACGAGATCCGATGATCACGGTACCTAATTGCGGGATCTTGATCCAATTACCACGATCATTGGCATAACCAAAGCCATCAGAACCGATCACTGTACCTGACTGGATTAAGCAACTTTCCCCAATCTCAACATGATGGTAAACACTGACATTCGCCCATAAACGGGTGCCTGCACCAATGCGGGTATTTTTACCAATAAAACAACCTGCACCAATCACAACGTTATCACCTAGCACAACGCCACTTTCGATAACGGCATTCGCGCCAATTGCTACATTCTGTCCAAGCTGGGCATCATCAGCAATGACCGCTGACGCATGGATATTCTCAGCAGGGGCTGGAGTGGTATCCATAATTTGCGCCATGTGCGCATAAGCAAGGTAAGGATTATCTACAACCAGTGCAGCAACCTTACAAGCACTCAGATCTTTTTCAGTTAATACCACAGCCGCAGCTTGGCAATCTGCCAACTTATCGCTGTAACGGCTATCAGATAAAAAAGTAATCTGCTGATTGTTCGCTGAATACATCGGTGCAATACCGGTGATGACGATATCGCCATCACCGTGTAACTGTGCATTCAACTGCTGAGCGAGGTCAGCTAATCGAATTGAAGACATCTATTATTTAACCTGTTTTTGAACCTGACTGGTGATATCGATACCATCTTTTGCATACGCAACTGCGTTTGCATCGATAACAACATCATAGCCTTCTTTCGCTGCAACAGATTTAATAGAATCTTGGATACGGCTCAGGATTTTATTACGCTCTTCAGCTTGACGACGACGATTGTCTTCTTCAAATTTCTGAGCTTTCTCAGCGAACTGGTCACGTTTAGTGATTAATTCCTTTTCCTGCTTTTCACGATCGCTAGTGCTCATAGTCGCGCCGTCACGACGCAGCTTTTCTACGCGTGATTGCAGATCTTTTTCCAGATTCTGCAGTTCAGTAGCACGGCTTTTGAATTCACTCTCAAGCTGTTTAGCAACGGCTTCACGAGCAGGCATGTTCTGGAAAACTTCGCCAACATTAACGATAGCGATTTTTTCAGCATACGCACCCGCAGACATTGCTAAAGCAATACTTACACCCGCTGCACACAACAATTTTTTCACACTAAACTCCTTAACCCATTCTTATGGCTGGAAATTTTGGTAGCCCTCATTATTTTATGAGGGCTGATTTCGATAGAGACTGAATTATTACCAAGTTCTACCAATATTAAATTGGAACTGTTCTGATTTGTCGCCTTCGTAATCCTTGATAGGTTGCGCATAGGAGAAGACCAGAGGCCCAAGTGGCGAAATCCATTGTAAAGCAATACCCGTAGAAACACGGACGTTAGTTGCTGTACCGTAGTCAGGCATACCTGCACGCCATGCTGGGTTAATACTGTTCCAATTGGTATCCCATACGGTTCCCGCATCAACAAACAGAGACGTACGGATCGTATTCGCATATTTCTCGTCGATAAATGGCGTTGGTGTAATCAGCTCAAATGAACCTGCATACATCGCGTTACCACCAACCGCATCGCTTGATGGGCTACCTGGCTCAGGACCATCTTTGCCATCTACATTCTTCAGATATACAGCTTTCGGACCGATGTTATTCGAACGGAAACCACGGATGGTGCTAGAGCCCCCTGCATAGAAGTTCTCATAGAATGGCATTTGTTTGCTACCAATACCATCACCATAACCCGCCTGCGCACGACCTAACACAACCCATGTTTCATCATCATTCAATGGGAGATATTGGGCTGTATCAAAACGCAGTTTGTAGTATTCGTTATCAGAACCTGGGATTGTCACTTTACCTGAAACGCTAGTTTTGTTACCCGATGTTGGGAAGAAACCACGGTTTAAGGAGTTATACGTCCAACCTAAGTTCAGTGTAAAGTCATCCGCTCTGAAGCTTTCTTTGTTACGACCATCTTTAGTTACCGGTGGGTTTTCACCCATAGATTGTAGATAGTCCCACATTGCAGCTTGCGCACGCATGTCAGACAGGTCGTTATGAACATAACCCGCACCAATACGGAAGGAGTTATTTTCATTGAATGGGAAGCTTAATGTGCTATCTAGACCATACGTTTTGTTGTTATAGCCAGATAAGTCCGCATCTTTCGCACTAAAGTCGTTATAGAAAATACGTCCCCCCAGACTCACACCGTTAACAGTGAAGTAAGGGTCTGTCATTGAAAACTCGACGTTTGTTGAGTAGTCATTTCGGCTAGCGTTAATGCCAACCGCATTACCTGTACCCAACCAGTTATCCTGAGTTACACCAACTTGGAAGCTAACGCCACTTTCAGTACCGAAACCAACACCAAAGTTCATTGAACCGGTGTTACGTTCTTTAACCTTATAGATAACATCAACTTGGTCTGGGCTACCCGGAATACGCTGAGTTTCAACATCAACAGTTTCGAAGAAACCAGTACGGTTCAGACGCTCTTTACCTAATTCAACTAAATCGTTACCTAACCAAGCACCTTCCATTTGACGCATTTCACGGCGTAAAACGGAATCTTTACTGGTATCGTTACCTTGGAAACGAATTTGGCGAACATAGAAACGGTTACCTGCATCAACGTTAACATGCAGCTTAACTGTCTTATCAGCGTCATTAATTTCAGGCTGAGTCATTACGCGCGGATAAGCGTAACCATAACGACCAAACAGGTCTTTAATTTGGTTTTCCATCTGAGTCACTTGCGCACCATTGTATAACTCACCTGGTGTAATAGTGATCAGCTCTTGGATATCCGCTAAATGCTCTGCCGTATTACCATTAACGTCCACACCAGAAATCTTATATTGATCTCCTTCAGTGACATTAATCGTAATGTAGATATCTTTCTTATCTGGTGTCAGGCTCACTTGCGTTGAGTCGATATTGAAACGTGCATAACCACGATCAAGGTAGAAACTGCGCAGGGTTTCTAAGTCACCCGCCAATTTTTGTTTTTGATATTTTTGGTCAGCCGCCAGGTTCCACCATGGCACATCGTCACGCAATTGGAGCTTATTCACCAATTCCGCTGTTGAGTAATTTTTATTACCCACAATGTTGATCTGCTGGATTTTTGCAGACACGCCTTCAGAGAACACAAATTTTAAATCCACACGGTTACGTGGTAATGGCGTGACCACCGCTTTTACTGTCGCGTTGTATTTACCAACACTGTAATAAAAGTCCTCTAAACCTTTTTCAATATTCGCAATTTTAGTGCGGTCTAATGCTTCACCCACACGGACATTGGATGCTTCCAAGTTCTGCTTTAGCATGTCATCTTTTACAGATTTGTTACCTGTAAAAGTGATACTCGCGATGGTTGGTCGTTCTTTAACTTGAACGATCAGCGTATTTCCATCACGCAGGACCCTAACATCTTCGAAGTTACCTGTAGAGAATAGCGAACGTATCGAACGACTAATATCTTCGTTATCGATTGAATCCCCGACCCTGACAGGCATGTTCAATAATGCTGCACCAACGGCGACGCGTTGTAGACCTTCGAAACGAATGTCTTTAACTACGAATCCGTCTGAACCGTATGCAGTGGCGCTACCTAAAAGCAGCGACGCTATGAGCAACTTTTTCATCGCCATCGTTGTTATGCGTATTCCTTACTGGTCCCAAGCTTACAAAATTAGAAGCGAGAGAAATCATTAAAAAGTGCAAGTCCCATTAACAGAATCAATGCCATTGCACCAATTCGAAAACTAAAGTCTTGTACTCGCTCAGACACTGGACTCCCTTTAATTTTTTCAATTAATAAGAAGAGTAAGTGCCCCCCATCTAACACAGGCAATGGAAATAGATTGATGATGCCTAAGTTCACGCTAATCAGCGCAATAAACATCAGATAATATACCAAGCCTGACTCCGCCGAAACCCCCGCACCTTTTGCGATAGATACCGGCCCGCTCAAGTTATTGAGTTTGACATCCCCAACAACCAGTTTACCCATCATATTGACTGTCAGTTTCATTAACTGCCAAGTCTTGTCGCTAGCTTGAAACAGTGCAGATACAGGGTTGTATTGCTGCACCATTTTATATTCATCAGCTAGCGGTAATACAGTTAGTTCGACACCTGCAACACCAAAACGCTCACCTTTTTTACCTTCTTGAACATCAGGAACTAAGGTTAAATCAATTAATGTCGAATCACGTTGTACGGCTAATTTTAATGGTGTCCCCGGATTATTTCGGATTATTCTCGTCACTGGATTCCAAGTATCCAGTAGCTCTCCGTTGACACTAATAATTCTATCTCCCGGTTTTAAACCGGCACGCTCGCCCGCTAAGCCTTCCGTCACTTTATGGATGACAGGGTCAACCTTCGCAGACACTGGCATAATCCCTATTGATAAAATAGGGTCCTGCTTTTCAGGGTCAAACTGCCATGCGCTTAAATCCACTGTTTTAGAAACCGGCTCATTATATCCTTGAGGTAAAACTTGTGCAGTAAATTCCCTATCACCAATTTTACTCACTAGCGCTAAACGAGCTGAATTCCAATCAGGTGTTTCGATACCGTCTATCGATTTTAGTTCCATCTGAGGCTCAAAATTTGCCTCAGCAGCAATGGAATTTGGCTTAATGCTATCAATGACTGGGCGAACAGATGGAATCCCAATCATAAAGACAATCCAGTAGACAACAATAGCAAGCAAAAAGTTCGCAAGAGGCCCCGCGCTAATAATGGCGGCACGTTGCCCAACAGTCTTATTATTGAAAGCTAAATGACGGCGTTCTGGGCTTACTTCACCAACACGCTCATCGAGCATTTTGACGTAGCCACCAAGCGGGATCAGCGCTAAAACAAACTCTGTCCCATGTTTATCGACTTTACGCCATAGCGTTTTACCAAACCCTATAGAGAACTTTTCAACGTAAACACCGCAACGGCGCGCGACCCAATAATGTCCAAATTCGTGCACCGTAATCAGCACACCAATCGCAATAATAAACGCCGCTAAGCTCCAAATAAATCCCATTAATCTTCCTAAAGACCAAAACCGTTAAAAACTAACAAATTCAGCCCTGCAAATACAGGGATTGCCGCAGTTAGGCTATCAATTCTATCGAGTATTCCACCGTGACCTGGAATTAAATGACTACTGTCTTTAATACCGGATTGGCGCTTAAACATACTCTCTGTTAAGTCACCAAACACAGATACTACAACAACAATAATTGAAGTCACTAGTAAATAATCTGGCATTGCTGGGATTGGCGCATATAAGCTAAATAACCATGAAATAATTCCAGCAGTAATTAAACCACCGATTAACCCTTCCCATGTTTTACCTGGAGAAACTTTTGGTGCCATTTTATTGCGACCAATAGTACGTCCAAACGCATAAGCACCGGAGTCTGCACCCCATACCAATAACATAACGTAGAGCAGCCACCATGCCCCTACAGAGGTATCTGCTTGGTAACCAATGGTTCTTAATACCATCATGCCGCTATAGAAAGGCACGATAGTTAATACACCAAACAGTAAGCGAATGATGACCGATTTACCCCATGAGGCAGAGGCTGGGTATGTCACAACCAATAAAATGGCGGCAATCCACCAGATTAAACCCGCCCATAGGCTATATAAAATAAACGGAGAACTTGAAAGAGCGGTCATGTCTGGTAAAGAAAATTGAATTGCGAGTAATACCGCCGCAAATACAACCGCTAAACCGATGCGTTTAGTTTGTGAATGCCATCCAGCAAATTGAGCCCATTCCCATGCGCCCAACGCACAGACAGCTATCACCACTAAACCGAAATTTGCTGGGGACAGTAAAAAAAGTGCAGCAATAACAATTGGAATTAAAATCACCGCAGTGAGTAAACGATACTTCAGCACATCCATCCCCTTTTATTTGACGAGTTCGTCATCTGATTCTGCTCCACCATAGCGCCGTTCTCGCTTGCTAAAAGCATCGACTGCATCCTGAAACACCATTTCATCAAAATCTGGCCATAAAACGTTGGTGAAATAAAATTCCGCATAAGCAACCTGCCATAACAAGAAATTACTAATGCGATGTTCCCCACCCGTACGGATCACCAAATCAACACACTCTTGGTCATGCATACAAACATGGTCGCTAATCGTACTTTCAGTTACGTCATCAATAGATAACTCACCACGACTCACTTTTTCATAAACTTGTTTAACGCTATTTACAATATCCCAGCGTCCACCGTAGTTAGCGGCAATATTCAGCTGTAAACCGGTGTTACCTGCTGTTAATGCTTCCGCTTTATCAATTCTTTTTCTTAAGGTTTCACTAAAGCGACTAACATCACCAATAATTTTCAGTTTTACGTTATTTTTATGCAGGTTTTTGACTTCATTATCTAATGCAAAAACAAACAGATCCATCAACGAACTGACTTCTTTTTCTGGTCTTTTCCAATTTTCACTGCTGAATGCGTAAAGTGTCAGGGAACGAATATTATTCTTTACTGCAAAACGCACAGAACTACGTACAGATTCAACACCTGCTCGATGACCAGTAATTCTGAATTTTCCTCTCTGTTTTGCCCATCGCCCATTACCATCCATAATGATGGCAACATGCTTAGGCATCATAGAATCAGAGAGATTTTCACCACTAGAGTTCATTAAATGTTAATCCTTGTCTGTACTACTTGGGAAATCCGGCTCAATCATAACTCTTATGATTATAATTGCTGATAAGACACATCCTTAATATGCTTATTGTTGATAAGCTTTCTATTCTCAACACGCCACATATTAAAGATATATTATAGTTATCAGCAACTAAATAAATCACATATCAAGATTAAAATTCTTGAGCAATTAGCTGAGCTGCTTCACGACGAGCACAAGCATCGATTTCTAAGACCTCATCAATAGACGTGGGTTCCGAAAAATCTAATTTATCCATAATCTTGTGATTGATTTTTGCAATATCCGTAAAGCGAATTTTCTCTTCTAAGAATGCACCGACAGTGATTTCATTCGCACCATTTAATACAGTCGTCGCCGCTTGCCCTTGGTGACATGCATCGATAGCCAGTTTCAGGCAAGGATAACGTTGGTAATCAGGCTCCACAAAAGTCAGCGAAGATAACGTAGTGAAATCCAATGGCTTAGCACCCGACATAATACGCTGAGGATAGGCCATGCTGTACGAAATTGGTGTACGCATGTCCGGTGTTCCTAACTGGGCGATAACACTCCCATCACGGTAACGAACCATAGAGTGGATCACAGATTGAGGGTGAATAATCACTTCCATCTGCTTTTCGTTCGCATTAAAGAAATAGCAGGCCTCGATATATTCTAGGCCTTTATTCATCATAGTTGCAGAGTCTACTGAGATTTTGCGACCCATTGACCAATTAGGATGATTACATGCCTCATCAGGTGTCACCTGGTCAAAATAAGATAAAGGCGTGTCTCTAAATGGTCCGCCAGACCCAGTTAATACAATGCTGGAAATCCCTGAGGCCATCAGGTCGGCAAAGCCTAAATTCAATTGAATCTCTTCAGGTAAGCTTTGGAAAATCGCATTATGCTCGCTATCAATCGGGAAAACTGTCGCTTGATGCTCTCGAATCGCATTAAAGAATAAACGGCCACTGGTGATCAAAGACTCTTTATTCGCTAATAATATTCTTTTCCCTTTGCGGATTGCTGACAACGTTGGGAGTAGCCCCGCCACGCCAGTAATAGCAGACATCACTTGATCCGCATCATCTAATCCAGCAAGTTCAATAGCGGATTCTGTACCGGATAAAACTTCTGTTTTGCAGTTATTTTCCGTCAAAATAGTGCGTAACGCTTTCGCTGCGCTTTCGTCAGCCATTGAGACATATTTAGGATTAAATTCAAGGCACTGACTTGCCATCTCAGTCACGTTTTTACCTGCGACTAATGCAAGAATTTGGAATTTATCAGGATTTTGACGAACAACAGAAAGTGTACTTGTACCGATTGAACCTGTAGAACCCAGGATAGTAAGACGTTTCATAGTGATCAGATACTCTGTATTAATTCAATACTGAGATTATATCAGCTTAGCGATAAGAAAGGATTGTTTAATAGAAATGATAAATAATAAAGCCATGCTAAAGCACACTTTTAAAAAATGTGTTCAGATGGCTTTATTATCAAGATGGATTAAAACTCCATCAGCTCCGCTTCTTTCTGAGCTAATGCTTCATCCACTTTTTTGATGAAGTTATCAGTCAGCTTTTGGATGTCATCCTGTGAACGGCGCTCGTCATCTTCACTGATTTCTTTGTCTTTCAGTAAAGCTTTAACTTTATCGTTCGCGTCACGGCGGACGTTACGAATTGCGATACGACCTTGCTCAGCATCACCACGAACCACTTTGATTAAGTCTTTACGACGCTCTTCCGTTAATGGAGGAAGTGGAACGCGGATAACAGTACCTGCTGAAGATGGGTTCAGACCTAAGTCAGACGCCATGATCGCTTTTTCAATTGCAGGTGACATGCTACGGTCAAAAACAGAAATTGCTAATGTACGTGAATCTTCAACAGTCACGTTAGCTAATTGACGCAGAGGCGTTGCTGAACCGTAATATTCAACAGAGATGCCGTCTAACAGGCTTGGAGAAGCGCGGCCAGTACGAACTTTGCTGATTTGACTTTTTAGTGCTTCAAGGCTCTTTTCCATACGGTCTTGAGCATCTTTTTGGATTTCGTTAATCACGTTATCAACCCTTAAGAACTTGTTATTAAAGGCCGCAAAGCAGCCTCGCTTAAATTGTCTGAATTTATGTTAGATAATACATTCAAACTCAGGTCATGTCTCTGAGTATTAATTGTGAGAAATCAGAGTTCCTTCGTTTTCACCCATCACAACACGGCGTAATGCACCTGGCTTATTCATGTTGAAAACACGAATTGGCAGGTTGTGATCGCGTGCTAGCGTAAATGCAGCTAAATCCATAACTTTCAATTCACGCTCAAGAACTTCTTGATAATTCAGGTTTTCATACAGAACGGCATCAGGATCTTTGGCAGGATCTGACGAGTAAACGCCATCAACTTTTGTGGCTTTCAGTACAACATCAGCTTCAATTTCAATACCGCGTAAGCAAGCTGCTGAGTCCGTTGTGAAGAATGGATTTCCTGTTCCCGCAGAGAAGATAACCACACGGCCGTGACGCAGTAAGCTGATAGCTTCAGCCCAGCTATAGTTGTCACACACGCCATTGAGTGGAATCGCAGACATCAGTCTTGCGTTTACGTATGCACGGTGCAGCGCATCACGCATTGCCAGACCATTCATCACGGTTGCCAGCATACCCATATGGTCACCAACAACGCGGTTCATGCCTGCTTGTGCCAGACCGGCACCACGGAACAAGTTACCACCACCAATAACCACACCGACCTGTATACCCAGTTCTATAAGTTCTTTGATTTCCTGAGCCATACGATCTAAAACGCTAGCATCGATACCAAAACCTTCTGCACCTTGTAGAGCCTCGCCACTTAGTTTAAGCAGAATACGCTGATAAACGGGTTTTGCATTGGTTGCCATGAGTTGTGTCCTAACAGGTCATTATTGGAGTCATACATATAGAGCCTCGCTCTATATGCCGAAAAATATATTTGATACAGAATGCTACACAAAAATAGTTCAAGTTGCAGGAAGTTGAGTCGCTACACCAAAGGAGGCGAATACATGCAGCTTGAAATATGCAGTGTATTAAAGAAAGGCCGCCAATCGGCGGCCCTTTTCGTTGATTACTTGCTCATTGCAGCAACTTCTGCTGCGAAGTCAGTTTCAACTTTCTCGATACCTTCACCAACTTCAAAGCGGATGAAGTTAGTTACGTTAGCACCTTTTTCTTTCAGTAAGTCACCAACAGATTTGCTTGGATCCATTACGAAAGGCTGGCCAGTCAGAGAGATTTCGCCAGTGAATTTGTTCATGCGACCGATAACCATTTTTTCAGCGATTTCGCGTGGTTTACCAGATTGCATAGCGATGTCTAACTGAATTTGGTGCTCGTGAGCAACAACGTCAGCTGGAACGTTTTCTGGAGTCACATATTCTGGCTTGCTTGCAGCAATGTGCATAGCGATGTGTTTCAGCAGTTCTTCATCTGCGCCTTCGCCAGCAACCAGAACACCGATACGAGCGCCGTGCAGGTAGCTACCTACTTGTGCGCCTTCCAGGATAGCAACGCGACGGATATTGATGTTTTCACCAATTTTCGCAACTAAAGCTGTACGAGCTTCTTCGAATTTTGCTTTCAGAGCGTCGATGTCAGCGTTTTTATCAGCAACAACAGAAGCTAAAACTTCTTTACCGAATGCTAAGAAACCAGCATCTTTAGCAACGAAGTCAGTTTCGCAGTTCAGTTCGATCAGCGCACCAGTTTTACCGTCGTTGAAAACTTCAGTCAGGATAACACCTTCAGCAGCAACACGGCCTGCTTTTTTAGCGGCTTTCGCTTGACCTGATTTACGCATGTTGTCGATTGCTAATTCGATGTCACCGTTAGCTTCAACTAATGCTTTTTTACATTCCATCATACCTGCGCCAGTACGTTCGCGCAGTTCTTTTACCAATGCAGCGGTAATTCCAGACATGTGATTTATTCCTCGATATGCCTCACGGGACTTTCCCACAAGGATAATTCTGATTCACAGAGACAAAAGGGGCCTAAGTAGGCCCCTTCTAACCAATATATAGCAATACCTGGTTAATAAGGGCTTTTGCCTTATTATTCAGCTTCTACTAAGCTTTCTTCTGCTTGAACAGCCAGATCTTGTGAACGACCTTCACGAACGGTGTTTGCAACAGCGCCCAGATACAGTTTGATTGCACGGATTGCATCGTCGTTACCAGGGATAACGAAGTCGATACCGTCTGGATCAGAGTTAGTATCAACGATAGCGAATACTGGGATACCCAGGTTGTTAGCTTCTTTGATAGCAATGTGTTCGTGGTCTGCATCGATAACGAACAGAGCGTCTGGTAAACCGCCCATATCTTTGATACCGCCTAAGCTGTTTTCTAACTTACCAAGTTCACGAGTACGCATCAGCGCTTCTTTCTTGGTCAGTTTGTCGAAAGTACCGTCTTGTGACTGAACTTCCAGATCTTTCAGACGTTTGATTGACTGACGAACAGTTTTCCAGTTAGTCAGCATCCCACCTAACCAACGGTGGTTTACGAAATATTGATCACAGCTTCCAGCAGCTTCTTGAACGGCTTCGCTTGCAGCACGTTTAGTACCAACAAACAGAATCTTGCCTTTACGAGAAGCAATTTTAGTCAACTCAGCCAGAGCTTCGTTGAACATTGGAACAGTCTTTTCCAAGTTGATGATATGAACTTTGTTACGAGCGCCGAAAATGAAAGGTTTCATTTTAGGGTTCCAGTAACGAGTCTGGTGACCAAAGTGAACGCCCGCTTGTAACATATCGCGCATGGAAACAGTTGCCATTTTATACCTCTGTATATAAGTAATTGGGGTTATGCCTCCACGAATCCCATGCTACCGACTCTATAGCTGCGTCTAAACGCATAAGAGCACCCCGGCGCACGTGCCGATTCGTGTGTGTTATTACACAATTGAGTTTTAGTTTACGCACATCCAATCGATGCCTTTAAGATTCACTCACTAATCCAAATTAGATTAAAAAATGAGATAAAGAGAAAAATATGGATTGCCGGCGCGCTTTATACCATAAAATGCAGTTGTAATCCAATAATTGTTGTTTTTTTCGCTGATAAAAACTAAGTGTATTATTCAAATATCAATGAATTTTGCCCGTCGCAAAAGAGCCTCCGTGCAAATATGGAGCAACAACAAAGCGATAGCGAAAAATGGTCAAGGCAAAAAATTCACAATCAAAAATCGACTGGCATTTTTGACAATTTGTGCTCTAGAAAGCTCAATTTGAACAAACCACGCCTAAGGCTTGGCTTACCCTGTGCTCCATTATCTGTTTTTAATCTAATTGTGGGCATCTAAACATATCGCCTACTAGTTGGCAGAAAATGCGGTGACTGTTACCATACTCAGCATCAACGGTAAAAATGTCGCAACAATTGCCCATTTCCAAACCCTTTTTTTAACATGTCGCAAATTCCTTGCTGACATATATGGACTGAACTCATGGCTATTATTATCAAAACTGAAGAAGATATTCAGAAAATGCGTGTTGCTGGTCGCCTAGCAGCTGAAGTGTTAGAAATGATCGCACCGCATGTTGTGCCGGGAGTCAGTACAGGTGAATTGGATCGCCTTTGCCACAAACACATTGTTGAGCAACAACAAGCGATCCCAGCCTGCCTTGACTACCATGGTTTCCCTAAGTCTGTTTGTATTTCCGTGAATGATGTTATCTGCCACGGTATTCCAAGTGACGATAAAATTCTGAAAGATGGTGATGTGGTTAACATCGACGTCACTGTCATCAAAAATGGCTTCCACGGCGATACTTCTAAAATGTTCATCGTCGGTAAACCGACTATCCAAGGTGAGCGCCTGTGCCAAGTGACTCAAGAGAGTCTGTATCTGGCAATCCGCATGGTTAAACCAGGTATCCGTTTACGCACTATCGGTAAAGCCATTCAAGAGTTTGTTGAGAAACAAGATCTGTCAGTAGTTCGCGAATATTGCGGTCACGGCATCGGTGAAGGTTTCCACGAGGAGCCACAAGTGCTGCATTATGATGCAGATGACAGCGGCGTTGTGCTGCAAAAAGGCATGACCTTCACTATCGAACCAATGGTAAATACCGGTGATTTCCGTATTCGTACCATGAAAGATGGCTGGACAGTCAAAACTAAAGACCGTGGTTGGTCTGCACAGTACGAGCACACCTTAGCAGTGACTGACAACGGCTGTGAAATTTTAACTCTGCGTAAAGAAGAAGAGCCATTTATTTCTGCGGTTCTGATCAACGAATAATCGGATTTCAAGCTCCTCCTTGGGGGAGCTTAGTTTTTCTGTTCATCCCCCCTAAAAAAACGTAAGCTGATCATAATTTCTGTATGGCTCTCAACACGGACAGATGATGATGACGGCACCTTCAAATAGCTATTTATCCCCCACGCAATTCCAGCCTTCCGATCTTGAACTCTCAACGCTTCGGCAACACGTTGATCAATTTGATGCTTGGTTAGAATCTGCATTTCACCAAGGGCAAAATGTCGTGGATTTACTCCGCGCCCGCAGTGACTATCTTGATGCCTTACTCACCAAGCTTTGGCAGAGTTACCATTTTGACCAATGTTCAGAGATGTCGTTGATTGCCGTCGGAGGCTATGGTCGTCATGAGCTACACCCGCTATCAGACATTGACATTTTAATTCTCAGCCAGCAACCGCTTCCTGAAGAGATTGCAGCTAAAGTCGGTCAATTTATTACCTTACTGTGGGATTTGCGTTTTGATATCGGGCACAGTGTTCGCTCATTGGAAGAGTGCATTGAAGCAGGAAAACAAGACTTAACCACGGCGACCAATCTGATTGAATCGCGCTTAATATGTGGTGACATCGCCCTATTCTTAAGCTTACAGAAAACCATTTTTAGTGATGACTTTTGGCCTTCCAACACGTTTTTTGCCGCAAAATTAACCGAACAACAAGAGCGCCACCAGCGTTATCACAGCACCAGCTACAACTTAGAGCCTGATATTAAAAGCAGCCCAGGCGGATTACGGGATATTCATACCTTACTGTGGGTAGGTCGCCGTCATTTTGGTGCGACAACTGTCGATGAAATGGTTGGCTTTGGTTTCCTCACTGAAGAAGAGCGCCAAGAGCTCAAAGAGTGTTTATCATTTTTATGGAAAATCCGCTTTGCCTTGCATTTAGTGGTCAAGCGCTATGACAATCGCCTGCTGTTTGACCGTCAATTTAGTGTTGCACAATCATTAGGTTACACCGGTGAACGCAACCAACCTGTCGAACGCATGATGAAAGATTTCTATCGCGTCACTCGCCGCGTCAGGGAATTAAATCAAATGCTGCTGCAACTGTTTGATGAAGCCATTTTGGCATTAAATCCTAATGAAAAACCGCGCCCTATTGATGAATATTTTCAACTGCGTGGCAACTTAATCGATGTGATTGACGAAATGCTGTTTATTAAGCAGCCAGAAGCTATTTTGAAAATGTTTTATCAAATGGCTCGCAACCCCAATATTGAAGGGATCTACTCCACCACATTACGTCAATTACGCTTTGCACGGCGCGATCTGAAAGTCCCATTATGCGAAATTCCTGAAGCTCGCCGCATGTTTATCAAAATTTTACGCCATCCAAGAGCTATCAAAGGGGCTTTTGTCCCGATGCACTTACACAGTGTTCTCAGCGCCTATACGCCACTTTGGAGCAATATTGTCGGGCAGATGCAGTTCGACCTATTCCACGCCTATACGGTGGATGAGCATACTATTCGCGTCTTACAAAAAATCGACAGTTTTACGCAGGAAGAGAATCGCCGCGAACACCCACTATGCGTTAGTGTTTACCCTAAAATTTTACAACCCGAACTGCTGCGATTAGCGGCGATGTTTCATGATATTGCCAAAGGGCGCTCAGGGGATCACTCCGATCTCGGTGCTGAATTTGTCTATGAATTTGCTCTTCAACATGATTTTACAACCAAAGATGCCGAGCTTGTCGCATGGCTGGTGAAAAATCACTTATTGATGTCCGTGACCGCCCAGCGCCGAGATATTCAAGACCCGGATGTGATCAAACAGTTTGCCGGGGAAGTTAAATCGACAGCGCGCTTGAATTACCTGATGTGCCTAACCGTTGCCGATATTTGTGCCACCAACAGCACGTTATGGAATAGCTGGAAGCAAAGTTTGATCCGTGAGCTTTATCTTTCTACCGAACATCAACTCAACCAAGGCATGCAAAGCACGCCCGATCTTCGTGAACGCATTCGTCATCATCGTTACCAAGCGCTATCGCTACTTCGACAATCGCACATCGATGAAGAGCAGCTCAACTCTCTGTGGTCACGCTGCCATGCGGATTATTTCTTGCGCCACACGCCGACTCAACTGGCTTGGCACGCCAATCACCTGCTCAAACATGATTTAACCCAGCCTTTGGTGTTAATCAGTACTCAACCGAAACATGGCGGAACAGAAATTTTTATCTGGTGCCACGACAAAGCGCATTTATTTGCAGCCGTTGCCAGTGAGCTGGATAGACGCAACCTCAGCATTCATAGCGCTCAAATTTTTACTAATAAAGATAATATGGCGATGGATACTTTCGTGGTACTCGAACCTAATGGCTCGCCACTTTCGAAAGATAGATATGAACACATTCGTAAGGCGCTGTTACTGGCAGTTCAACAACCTGAAAT
Source organism: Providencia sp. JUb39 (assembly GCF_012272845.1). Taxonomy (NCBI): domain Bacteria; kingdom Pseudomonadati; phylum Pseudomonadota; class Gammaproteobacteria; order Enterobacterales; family Morganellaceae; genus Providencia; species Providencia sp. JUb39. The sequence goes on from NZ_JAAWXD020000001.1 coordinate 3,337,595, forward strand.
TCCATTACCAAAACCGCGAACTCTCCCTGCGAAGCTACGTCATTTCAGCGTACCAACCAAAGTGAATTTTCTACACTCCAATAATGACCGTCGTACCTACATGGAGTTATTCGCGCTTGACCAACCCGGATTGCTCGCCAAAGTGGGGCACATTTTCGCTCAAATGGAGATTTCTTTATATGGCGCCCGCATCACGACTATTGGCGAAAAAGTAGAAGACTTTTTTGTATTGGCAGATAGAGAACACAAAGCGTTAGATAAAAATATGCAACAAGAGTTATCAGAAAGGTTGACAGAAGCCCTTAAATCGAAGGATAAAATATAGTGCCAGTCTAATTTATGGCATGTTACCTGACTGAGAACCATTGAAGGAGAAACAGCATTAATGCAACAATTACAAACAATTATTGAGCAAGCATTCGAAGATCGCGCATCCATTACCCCGAATACTGTCACACCAGCAGTCAAACAAGCCGTGATGGAAACCATCGCTTTATTAGATAGCGGTAAACTGCGTGTTGCAGAAAAAATTGCGGGTGTTTGGGTCACTCACCAATGGCTGAAAAAAGCAGTTTTATTATCTTTCCGTATTCATGATAACCAAGTCATCGAAGGCGCTGAAAGCCGCTATTTTGATAAAGTTCCAATGAAATTTGCGGATTACGACAAAGCTCGCTTTGAACGCGAAGGCTTCCGTGTTGTTCCACCAGCAGCTGTACGCCAAGGAGCTTATATCGCCAAAAACAGTGTATTGATGCCATCTTACGTCAATATCGGTGCGTATGTTGATGAAGGAACAATGGTTGATACATGGGCAACAGTCGGTTCTTGTGCCCAAATTGGTAAAAACGTTCACCTTTCTGGTGGCGTCGGCATTGGTGGTGTTCTGGAACCATTACAAGCAAACCCAACAATTATCGAAGATAACTGCTTTATCGGCGCACGTTCTGAAGTCGTTGAAGGCGTAATTGTTGAAGAAGGTTCCGTGATTTCCATGGGTGTTTACCTGGGTCAAAGCACCAAAATTTATGACCGTGAAACGGGCGAAATCTTCTATGGCCGCGTACCTGCGGGCTCTGTTGTCGTTTCCGGTAACTTACCGTCCAAAGATGGTAGCTACAGCCTGTACTGCGCCGTGATCGTGAAAAAAGTCGATGAAAAAACCCGCGGTAAAGTCGGCATCAATGAGTTACTAAGAAGTATTGATGAGTAAGTATAGAGCAGTGATTGACTCGTAAGTTACCGAATCAATTACTCATCAAACTCGAAACTCTCACCTCCCCTTACACTTTAAGGGTTGCAAGGTGTAAAACGCGAAGCTACCCCGAAGCGCATGTCCATCTGCGAATCGGGTAGCCGAGTGTACTTAGCCATTGTTCCACTGATCCATTGATTCACAATGGAAAATCCTGCACCTCAAGCATAAACCTCTCGTTAAGTCAGCAGAAGCCTCTGGGTTATAGATAGATAACGCAAATAATAAAGCAGATTCTATTACAAACAGAGGTTGGTCAAACTGGATTAATCGCGCATAATATGACCGAGAATTTACAGCCCTTGGTCAATTAGCTGCTATTATTAGATGGTTGTTTTGTAACTCATCATTTTATAAGCAATTAGGGCTCAGTAAATGGTTATAAAAAGAGACTGCCTTGTTTATAGCCCTTATTTATAACCCTAAAAGTCATCGACACAGTCCCTTACGATTAAGCGAGCTAACATGTACGATAATTTGAAAAGTTTAGGTATCAGCAATCCGCAAGATATCGACCGCTATTCCCTGCGCCAAGAAGCTAATAACGATATTTTAAAAATTTACTTTCGCAAAGATAAAGGCGAGTTTTTCGCTAAAAGCGTGAAATTTAAGTACCCACGCCAGCGTAAAACTGTTGCAGCAACTGATGGCAGCAACAACTTCAAAGAAATTAACGAAATCAATACTAACTTACGTTATGTGATTGAAGAACTAGACCAAATTTGTCAGAACGACCAAACAGATGTTGATTTAAAACACAAAATTTTGGATGACCTGCGTCATTTAGAACACGTTGTGTCCAATAAAATCGCAGAAATTGAAGCGGATCTCGAGAAACTTACTCGTAAATAGTCCAATTCCTCACTGCACTGTAAGCCGACCTGTTTACAGTGCAGATGCATAAGGCTCGCGATTTACAGCAAATCCGCCCAAGATTGTAACCACACTTTGGCGAACTCTTCCGGCTCTTCAACTTCAGTGGCATCAATAAACAGTACATCGCCAATACGGCTGCCAGATTGCTCAGCTAATAACTCATCAAACTGTTTACCCGCTCCGCAGAAGTTCTCATAGCTGCTATCACCTAAGGCAATCACGCCATATTTCAATTCAGGCTGATAGCCGACAACATCTTTAATTTCATAAAAAAGAGGCGCAATGGTATCCGGAATGTCACCTTGTCCGGTAGTGGAAGTGATCACTAGTGCAATGCCTTCCCCCGCATTATAGACTTGCCAATCCGCTAGCGTTGGCTCCTCAAACACTGCCACTTCATGGCCTTGCTGTTCGAAGATCTCTTGCGCCACTTCCGCAACCGCTAATGCGTTGCCATACACCGTCCCGACAAAAATTCCGATTTTGGACACCACGTCCTCCTTATAAAAGTCTATCAAACAGGATAATCAATCACATTAATATCGAGCTTTGAGACAGTATCACCCCATCCAAATTGCTCAACTAATGATAGCCATTGTGCATCCCATGGCGCGACTAACGATATTTTTTCTTCTGTTATAGGGTGAATAAATATTAGCTGGCTAGCGTGCAGCATCAAGCGAGAGACTGAAAAATGCTCACTCACACCGCGGTTTTGACGTAAATCTCCATGTTTACTATCCCCAATAATGGGATGACGTAAATGGGACATATGACGTCTTAATTGGTGTTTGCGTCCAGTTTCAGGCTTAAGCTCAACAAGGCTAAAACGCGCTGTATCATAACGCCCAATTGCCACTGGACACTCGACTGTCGCCAAGGGTTTATAATGGGTGACACACTCTTGTAACCGAGGCTCTTTAGTGGCGTGTTTATCCGCAATTTTGTCGAGTTCCTCAAGTAACGGATAATCTAATCTATCCCCTTCTGTAACGTAGCCCCGCACAATCGCATGGTACACTTTTTCCATGGTATGCTGCTCAAACTGCTCGGCGAGTGACCTTGCTACTTCACTGGATAATGCAAACAACAACGCACCCGATGTTGGTCTATCAAGACGGTGGATTGGGAAAACATGCTGCCCAATTTGGTCACGCAGTGTTTGCATCACAAACACCGTCTCTTTGCTGTCGAGCCAACTGCGATGCACCAACATGCCTGCTGGTTTATTAACAGCAACCACATACTCATCTTGATAGATAATATCCAGCATCCGTTATTCGCCTATCACGGTGAATTGAAAGTAGCTATCTAACTCACGCAAATGATCGAGGAATGCAATAAAGCGCCCTTCTTCGTCGTCTTTGTAGATCTCTTCAAAATACGGTGCGATAGCAAAATTGCTCGGCAACATGGCACCTTGATCAATCATTGCTGTCAGTCGAGGGATTAAAATCCACTGCAGCCATTGGGCGGCTTCCATCGTATCGATGGCAAAAGGTTCCACACTCTCAAACGCGTCTGGACTTGGCGGAACCTCTTCCCATAAGGATTTGGCTCTCATCTCTATTTCAAGATGACTGAGTTTCTCAAGGATGCGCTGCTCAATATTCATACTAAAACCTATTCAAAGATAATAATTCAAAATATACCGTATTTTTGGACACAGTGTTGTCGCAAACATGGGGATGAGACAAGCAAAAAACAATCATGCGTCGCCAAATTATGTATCTACGTCCATTTATTCACACTGACTAAAACAATTAATAATTGTTTATCATTCGTTGTATATTCTGCCTTTATTATTGAATGTTTTTCTACACAGTTTGCTTTTTTCATTATTAACATAAAGATGGTTTATCTATGGGACTATTAAAACAGTGGCGTCAACAAAACAAGACATGGAAATCTTTCACGAACAAATACGTACAGCTAAAAAGAAAGATCCGCATTGCTAAGTTGCCTTCACAACAATATCAGCAATATCAATCGATGTGCGATACATACCAAAGCGCCCTGCTATCAGCGACCATCGATGGCGTACCTCAATTTATTGAGCGACCGATTAACAAATACCTGCATAAAACGTGGAGTGGTAAACAGAAATTATCCACTGCAAGCTATACGTTAGATTTAATTGAAAAAACCTTTACGCCTGAAGCTATCACCGCCATGTTTTCGGATAAACGAGACGGCTTAACGGTCGCGAATATTGAGCTAAAATCCGGTGATTTTGCCCAATTAAAAATGATCTATTCTCAATATCCACGTGAAGGAGATCTCTCCATCCATTTACTCAATGAAACGGGTGATGAAATCTATTTGATGAGCTTTTCATTTGGTGAACAAGGTCAGCTTTATGTCTGTTCCCTACAAGGGCCATCGACAGAGCAGAGCGTAGAGCAAGTGAAATCCATCACGAAACAGATGCATGCAATGAGACCTAAAAACCTTTTAATGTCTGCTATTTATGCAGTGGCCGCTTATTTCCAAATCAAATCTATTCTCGGGATTTCAAATAACAGCCATATCAAAAGCCAGCATTTAAAATCCAGCTACGATACCTTTTGGGAAGAGTGTGGTGGCGTGTTAAATGCCGAAGGTTGGTATCAATTACCACTTCAAGAGCCAATGCGTGATATCGAATCAGTGAAAAGCCAGAGACGTTCCGAGTTCCGTAAGCGCGAAGCACTGAGAGAAGCCATGTCGCAAAGTATTATTGAGTCCCTCACCCAATACTCAAACTCAGCGCAGAAATAAAAAAAGTAGCCAGTTAAAACTAACTGGCTACTTATCTATCAATTGACTTGCATCCTGCAATGCGACTTCCTGCCGCCTAACATCCTGTTAGATAAAAATTTAGCAGACCAACCGCTCTGCTAGGTTATCCATTTCCTTGTTTTTTATATGTAAAAAGCTAAACAACTACCCTGTCCAGCCCGATAAGAATGTATTAAATCCATTAAGCAAACAACCTAGTGTTCTACATTCAGGTTATTCAAAAAATAATAAAAAACTTAAAATGGATAGTAACGCTATGAAATTAAAAGTTAAATAGTTCTCATTTCGATAATGTGAAAAATTATTAAGATATGGCTTAACCAAATTGTAGGCGATAGCCTACAGCACCATGCTATAAATCACTTACCCCTGAGATGATATAACGGGCTTCAGTTGTTGAATAAAGCTCGCAAGATTTTCTGCAATAACTTGTCGTTGCTTGCTTCCAAACGTTTCAACAATAATTTCCCCTGTTAAATTACACATAGAAATCATTTCTAATTCAGAGTCTAACGTGGCAATAAACAGCGTTGGTGGTAACTTTAAGCGCTTTTGAGTCACTAAATGCCCAATCAAGTTTTCCTGTAAGCGGATAAAATCCTCTTCGCTCCACACTTGCACCAAATTCAATGATAAGTCACCAAACGTCGCGCTCATATCTCCTGCTAACTGAGAGGTATAAAAAGCGTGAATATCGCCCTGTAATTGGAGATCTAGCGCATTAGCGACATTATTTAAACTTTTCTCTTCTAATGGAAACGGTTGAGGCTCCCAATAAACCACATCATCACCAGTACGAACGATGCAAGGAGAAGGCACTCCATACAGCTCAGCAGACACTGGTGGAAGCCCCGTTGCTTCTTGCCACTTCGCCACATACTGGCTGGTAAAATTTTTAATTAAATCAGAGATTATTGTATTCATCGTTTTTCAATTGTGAGAACTAACATTATTAAAACCAATTTAAATTGGCAGGCTCAATATTACGGATAAGTGGTATTATGACAGAAGTTAACAAACGAATAAAATGCACTCAGTTTGCCAATGTTCAGCACTGACACGCCGAAAAGATAAGGATCACTATGCCTCACTATCAAAATAACCCCGCTCTCGATAATTTAACTCTCGGGAAAAAGACGGCTTATCATGACCAATATGATGCCGCTTTATTGCAAGCGGTGCCGCGTAGCCTTAATCGCGATCCTTTGGATATTCATGCTAATACACTGCCATTCCACGGCGCTGATATTTGGACACTGTATGAACTCTCTTGGCTAAATGCCCGTGGCGTTCCTCAAGTCGCGATAGGCTCCGTTAGTGTAAATGCCACAAGTGAAAACTTGGTGGAATCAAAAAGCTTCAAGCTTTATCTCAATAGTTTCAATCAGACTCGCTTCGAAACGTGGGAAAATGTGCGAAGCGTTTTGCAAAATGACCTAAGCCGCTGTGCTAATGGCGAGGTTAAGGTTACACTTTATAAACTTGATGACTTTACTCAGCAAGCCATTCACCAATTCCAAGGTGTCTGTATTGATGAGCAAGAGATTGACATCGATAACTATGAATTTAATCGCGACTATTTGGTCAATTGCACCCAACCAGAGGTTGTCGAAGAAACCCTCGTCAGCCACCTGTTGAAATCAAATTGTTTGATAACCAACCAACCTGATTGGGGCTCAGTACAAATTCATTATCGTGGTCCGAAAATTGACCGTGAAGCGTTATTACGTTACCTCGTCTCATTTCGTCATCATAATGAATTCCACGAACAGTGTGTGGAACGCATTTTCAACGACATAACAATACTGTGCAAACCAGAGAAATTATCGGTGTATGCACGCTATACTCGCCGAGGTGGGCTTGATATCAACCCATGGCGCAGTAATGAACAATTCGAGCCTGACACGGGCCGTTTGGCACGGCAATAAGTACCTACTAAATTGAAAATCAGTGTAATTTAAGAGAATGCTATTTAAATCATTTTCAATGTAATTCACGCGTCAAGAGCCCAATTGGGCAAAGGAGTGTTACTTGATTACTCATATCAGTCCATTAGGATCTATGGATCTATTGTCTCAGCTTGAAGTCGATATGCTGAAACGTACGGCGAGCAGCCATTTGTATCAGCTATATCGAAACTGCTCCTTAGCGGTATTACATTCAGGAAGCTTAACTGACAGCAGTAAAGAGCTTTTAGAAAAAAGTGCAGGTTTTGATATCAACATTTTACGTCGTGAACGTGGTATCAAATTAGAGCTTATTAACCCGCCAGAAAAAGCGTTCGTTGACGGTAAAATCATTCGCTCATTACAAGCGAACTTGTTTGCCGTACTGCGCGATATTCTGTTTGTTCACGCTCAAATCACCAACGCCAAACAGCAGTTTCATCTCGATTTAGAAAACAGCACTCACCTCACTAATATGATCTTTTCCATCTTACGTAACGCCCGTGCGCTACATATTGGTGAAGATCCGAATATGATCGTGTGCTGGGGTGGTCACTCCATTAATGAAAATGAATACCTGTATGGTCGTAAAGTCGGTAATGAACTAGGCTTGCGTGAATTAAACATCTGTACGGGCTGCGGACCGGGAGCCATGGAGGCGCCAATGAAAGGTGCCGCGGTAGGCCATGCTCAACAGCGTTATAAAGACAGCCGTTTTATCGGGTTAACTGAGCCGTCCATCATCGCGGCTGAGCCACCTAACCCATTAGTTAATGAACTGATCATCATGCCAGACATTGAAAAACGTCTTGAGGCATTTGTCCGTTTAGCCCACGGGATCATTATTTTCCCTGGTGGTGTGGGAACCGCAGAAGAGCTGCTGTATCTGCTGGGTATTATGATGGATCCTGAAAATACAGAACAAGTGCTGCCATTAGTCCTGACTGGACCAAAAGAAAGCGCTGAATACTTCTCTGTTCTGGATGATTTCATTCGCCATACTCTGGGAGATGAAGCGAGCAAACATTACCAAATCATTATCGACAACCCGCAAGAAGTGGCGCGCGTGATGAAAAAAGGCATGTCTGCAGTGAAAGAGAGCCGTCGTAATACGGGTGACGCATACAGCTTCAACTGGTCGATTAAAATCGCCCCTGAGCTACAGCATCCGTTTGAGCCGACTCACGAAAATATGGCGTCACTGAATCTGCATCCGGGTCAATCCCCAGAAAAACTGGCTTCTGATTTACGCCGTGCTTTCTCTGGAATTGTCGCGGGTAACGTCAAAGAAGTTGGTATGAAAGCGATTGAAAAACATGGTCCTTTCAAAATTCATGGGGATAGCGATATCATGAAACGCATGGACATTTTACTCCAAGGTTTCGTGAAACAGCATCGTATGAAGTTACCGGGTGGCACCGCTTACGAACCTTGCTATGAAATTGTGAAATAATCACCTACGCGCCAAGGACGGCGCGTTTAACCACCAAACGGCTTATGATCCATTTATTAATTATTGATGCTTTAAATTTAATTCGACGTATCCACGCGGTTCAGGGTAGCCCATGTGGAGAGACCTGTTTGTCCGCTATTTCTCAATTGATTAACCATACTAACGCCACCCATATCGTGGCAGTATTTGATGAAGAAGGTCGCCACCATAGTTGGCGTCATGAGAAACTACCTGACTATAAAGCAGGGCGTCAGCCTATGCCTGAAAACTTACAAGCTGAGTTACCCCAGCTCGTTGCTCAGTTTGAAGAAAATGGTATTCATTGCTGGCAATCTGAAGGTGATGAAGCCGATGATTTAGCCGCCACTCTCGCTAAACGCATTGCCGATTCTGGGCATACCGTCACCATCGTCTCTACCGATAAAGGATACTGCCAGCTACTCTCTCCAAACCTGCGTATCCGTGACTATTTTCAAAAACGTTGGTTGGACGTACCTTTCATCGAGAATGAATTTGGAGTCAAGCCTGAACAACTACCTGATTACTGGGGTTTAGCGGGGATCAGTAGCAGTAAAGTTCCGGGAGTTGCAGGGATTGGCGCCAAAAGTGCCACTGAGTTACTTCAGCGATTCCAAACTATTGAAAATTTGTACGCCAACTTTGACGCTCTTGAAGAGAAATGGCAGAAAAAACTAATTAACCGACAAGAAATTGCGCTTATCTGCCGCGATATTGCCATATTAAAAACAGACATTGCCTTGAAAGGTAATTTGAATCAGTTGCGCTATCAAGCTAAATAGCAGACACAAAAAAGGTCACTTCACAGTGACCTTTTGCTATTCAAACCAATCTAGCTTTAACTTAATAATATTCACGCGCCATTGGGTTTGCAGACCAAACACGTTGTACATGCACAGTAACTTCTTCACGGTCATGGTAAAGCTGTTTCGCTTGGATCAGAACATTGATACCATTCTCTTTCAGCTGAGCTTTCATTTTTTCCAGAATATGCGCCACTTCTTCATAGCGTTTTTTCATCGGCAGCTTCAAGTTAAAAATGGTCTCGCGGCACCAGCCTTCTTGCAGCCACTGAGTCATTAATGCGGCAACCTTGGCTGGTTTTTCCACCATATCACACACTAGCCACGTGATATTTTGAGAGGTTGGCTTAAATTTAAAACCATCTTCACGGTGATGGCGAACTTGCCCTGTATTCATCAGGCTTTCCGCCATTGGACCATTATCTACCGCTTCCACCATCATGCTGCGTTTGACGAGCTGGTAAGTCCATCCTCCCGGGCATGCACCTAAATCCACTGCTTTCATACCACTCGCTAAACGCTCATCCCACTCTTCATAAGGAATAAACACATGGAAAGCCTCTTCCAGCTTTAACGTCGAACGGCTTGGTGCATCCGATGGGAACTTCAAGCGCGGAATACCCATATAGAAATTCGAACTATTATTCGAATATGAATAACCGGTATAGCAGCATCCCGGTGCAATAAAGAACACATGGACGACTGGGCGCTTAAAGTTCTCCTGCGCCAATAAAACTTTCTCTTGGCGTAACGCATTACGCAGAGGTACCGTAAATTTACGGCAGAATTTCATTAATTCTTTTGATTCATTGGTATCCGCAACTTCAACACGCAGATCCCCCGCTCTCTCAACCTGCTGGCTAAGCGCGTTCACAATCGGTGTGACTCTATCTTCTGGCGGTAAATCTTTTAATAAGTCACCCACCACAAACATTTGGCGAGCAAAAATCAATTCACGAAATGGAAGTGTACGCGCAAGGATGTCTGCATCCTCAGATTGATAACATTCGAAAATAACATAACCGCTATTTTCTTTAACGCGGGCAAAACCGTAAATTTCGCGTTGCCCTGCTTTATCTGTAATTTCTGCTGCGCACTCTTTTTCAAAGCCCGGGCGGCAATATAATGCAATTTTATTACTCATTGCGTGACGCCGATTTCCTTAGACGCATAGCGCCAATAACAACTAAAAGCCAGCCAACGAGGAAGCAAACGCCACCTATTGGCGTAAAATAAGAGAAGTATTTTACCTGCAATAAGGCCATACAATAAAGGCTACCGCTAAAAAGAAGTATGCCTACGGAGAAAAACACGCCCGCCCAATAGAACCACAAAATGACTTTACGCAGTAATACCGCACCCAGCACCATTAATGCAACGGTATGAAACATTTGATAACGTAGCCCTGTTTCAATCCAAGCCATTTGATGAGCGCTCATAATTGGAGAAAGTGCATGAGAGCCAATGGCGCCAAATGCAACAATAAAAAATCCACTAATCCCTGCAAAAATTAACATCAAACGACTATTCACAATAGCACCTTCGTTTTAACTGTTTGATTATTGTATATGCGTCAAATCTTGGTCATTGGTAATAAAGCCAAGCTTTTCTTGCTCACTGGCTGCTTGAGCAAGGATCCATTGACGAAATGCCGCTATTTTCCCTAAATCGGCCTGACTCTCTTGGCAGACCAGATAGAATGCATTTTTACTGACTAATACTTCGCTAAACGGACACACCAATCTGCCAGCATCAATCTCATTCTTTGCCATCACATTATTGGTTAATGCCACCCCTTGCCCATGAACTGCTGCTTGGATCACCATAGCGCTATGGCTAAAAATAGGCCCTTGCTGCACATTCACAATATTTTGCAAATCTAATTGCTTAACATAAGCTTGCCAATCACGGCGAGAAGAGTCATGAAGCAACGTATGCTTCGCTAAATCTTCAGGGTTCTTCAGTTGATTCGCCCCGGTCATCAACGAAGGTGAACACACTGGCATTAAATATTCGGCATAAAGCCTGTCTGTTCTCAAGCCCGTCCAGTTCCCTCTGCCATAAAAAATGGCAACATCAACATCATCCGCTAGCTTATCTTCTTCCCGATCAACGGCTTGAATACGCACATCAATGCCAGGGAAAGCTTGGTTAAATCCAGAAAGCCGAGGAACCAACCATTGTATCGCGAAACTTGGCGATAAGCTTACAGTTAGTGCGCCTTTTGCACTTCTGGCTTGAAGCTTTCTCGTCGCTTCATTTAAAGACGAGAAAATTTCTTTAATATCAAGGTAATAACTTTGCCCCTCTTCCGTCAGCAGCAATGAACGATTTCGACGGCGAAATAGCTTTAATCCGAGGAAATCTTCTAAGCTTTTTATTTGATGACTGACAGCTGCCTGTGTCACAAATAATTCATCTGCCGCTTTAGTAAAACTTAAATGACGGGCGGCGGCATCAAACACTCTCAGAGCATTTAAAGGCGGTAATCTTTTAGACATAATCTCTTCGACTCAGCTTCGTTATACGCATTAGTTTTTCTCATCCGAAGCATTATAAATTGTCCCTTGAGGATACGCCAGTAAATACCTATAGTATGCGCACTTCCTAAGCCGGAACGAAAAGTTGCAGAGTTTAGTTACTTTGAAACTTTTGGCTTTGTGGTTGTGATGTTGTGTTTGCAAGTTGTCTGGTTAATCCAGGCTTTGTAGCGATTGCTACTGTTTTTTTCACTTCCTGTACATTTACCCTGTCTGTCCATAGTGATTTTTATAGTGCACCGCCTAAGCGCGGTGCTTTTTTTATTTTGGGCGCCATAAAATCCATTATGAAAGATAAAAAAACATTATCCCATCGGATTTCGAGTAAAAAAGCAAAAAAAACACATCTTAAATTAAATTTAACCATTAGATTAAAAAGCAAACCCTTCATCGATTTAGTACGTTAACTTTTTTCAGGCGCGCAATTATTCAAAAATTTGCGCAAAAATCTTCCTGTTAAGTGTAACAAATTATTTCTAATAATCGATAACTGAATAACATTTTTTATCTCCATCTACTTATTCGCTGTTTTCCGTTATTATCATAATCAACGCATATTCATAACCACAACTACAGCCACATTCACCCGTTGGATAGCTAACATCAAAGAATCAGCATAATGGATAACTTTAACGCCCCTAACTTTCGTCAGCAATTTCCAGCCATCGGCTCTGATATTGTTTTCCTTGATAGCGCCGCCACCGCCCTAAAACCGTTGGATATGATCAACGCCTCTGATGATTACTATCGCTTTTCTGGCAGTTCGGTCTATCGAGGGCAATCTCCTGAAGCATTAAAAATTACTCGCTTGTACGAACAAGGTCGCGTATTCACGGCAAAATTGATCCAAACACCGGACGAAAAATCCATTATCTGGACACGTGGCACTACTGAATCTATTAACTTGATTGCACAGAGTTATTTCCGTGAAAAACTCCAAGCAGGTGATGAAATTATTGTCAGTGAGACTGAGCATCACTCAAACTTGCTACCTTGGCTGATGTTGGCACAACAGACAGGCGCAAAGATTGTTAAATGGGAGGTGACTCCTGACTTAACCTTAGATCTCAATATGCTGCAATCACTCTTGAACACCAAAAGCAAAATTGTTGCAGTAACACAAATGTCTAACGTAACGGGCTACCAACCAGACATTAACGCGATAACCACACTTGCCCATCAATTTGGTGCAAAAGTCGTTGTTGATGGCGCTCAGGGCGTTGTACACCATCCCCTTAACGTCATGGAAACCAATGTAGATTTCTACGCTTTTTCAGCGCACAAATTATATGGGCCTACAGGTTTAGGTATCTGCTATGGAAAACCCGAGCATTTAGCCAATATGAGCCCATGGCATGGCGGCGGTAAAATGTTAAATCACGTTGATTTTTCAGGTTTCACCCTCGCCCCAATCCCTCAGCGATTTGAAGCTGGAACCCCGAATATCGCGGGTGTAATAGCCTTTTCAGCTGTGCTTGAGTGGCTTTCAACGCAAAACTTAACGCAAGCAGAAGCCTATACTTGTGCGCTGATAGACTATGCTTATGAGCAGCTTTCTCAGCTCGAAGGCGCGATTTTCTATCGAACTCAAAATTCACCGCTTTTATCTTTCAATTTCCACAATATTCACCATAGTGATTTAGGGCTTTTCTTGACCGAACAGAAAATTGCATTACGCTATGGACAACATTGTGCTCAACCATTGATGGATTCACTCAATATTAGCGGCTGTTTACGCATCTCAGCCATGCCATATAACAACAAGCAAGATATTGATAAATTTATTGATTCAGTGAAATTTGCACTTTCGATTTTAAATGATTAAAAGGTAATCTAATGACTTTGTCTCGACATGAACTGGCTTCTCATCCATTTGGCACAGAAATTGTCATTCACGAAATCGTTGAACAGTTTTCCAAACAAAAAGCGTGGGAAGATAAATATCGCTTACTCATTCAGTTCGCGAAAAAACTGCCCTCTCTTACAGAAGAAGAAAAGCAGCAGACTCAGGAAGTTCAAGGGTGTGAAAACCGTGTATGGATTGGCGCTATTCTCAATGATGATGATACATTCCATTTTTATGGGGATAGCGAAGGTCGTGTAGTGAAAGGGTTATTTGCTATTTTGCTCGCCTGCGTTGAACAGAAAAATGCACAGCAAATTTTAGAGACTGATTTTGAAGATATTTTTAGTCAAACTGGTCTAACAGGGCAACTCAGTGAATCCCGCCAAAATGGGATCCACGCATTAATTACAGCAATCAAAAATATTGCGGGTGAAATGACCCCAGCAGAATGATTACCCCGTTGAGGCTACATCGTAGCCTCAATTCTACTGTTTAGCTTCTCTTTGTGCTTTTGCGACCATCTTTTTCAACACATGGGACACCGCAATAAAGCCAAAACTGGCTGTTACCATAGTGACCGCACCAAATCCTGATGCACAATCCATACGTTTTGAACCATCGGCCGTGCTTTTTGCCGCGCATACCGTTCCATCACTTTGTGGATAGACCAACTGCTCCGTCGAAAACACACAATCGATTCCCAATTTACCTTTGCCATTTTTCACGACATTAAAGTCTGATTTCAAACGTTCGCGTAATTTCGCTGCCAAAGGATCTTGAACTGTCTTTGCTAAATCCGCGACTTGAATTTGGGTCGGATCGATTTGACCACCTGCGCCCCCCGTCGTCACGACAGGAATTTTAAAACGTCGGCAATACGCCAGCAACGCCGCTTTTGGCCTCACACTATCAATGGCATCAATAACGTAATCAAATCCCAAAGAGAGGTATTCAGCTACATTATCCACCGTAATGAAATCATCGATAACATTCACGGTACACTCAGGGTTGATTGCCAAAATACGCTCTTTCATCACATCAACTTTAGGTAGCCCCACCGTTGATTTCAATGCATGAAGTTGGCGATTCGTATTTGTCACGCAGATATCATCCATATCTATCAAGGTGATAGCGCCAATACCTGAACGCGCTAATGCTTCAGCAGCCCACACGCCAACACCACCAACGCCAATAACACACACATGTGAACGTGCAAAAAGATGAAGGGCTTGTTGCCCATATAAACGCCCGATTCCAGCGAATCGCTGCATCCACGCATCAGAAAGCTGAGCTTGCATAATCACAAACAACCTTAGTTAAAACGAAAACTTAATAAACAGTAAATAGGGGCTACATCGCACTAAAAACAGGTTGGCTTTTTTTCAGAACCCACACTCGACCATAGTGGTTATAAAAACCGGCCATTTTCCCTGCATCGTGCCCTGTTCCATGATAAATATCGAAATGGTGCCCTTTAATTGCGCCGCCCACATCGAGGGCTACCATCATACGCATTTCGTATCTACCCGTAAATTTCCCATTTCCATCTAACACAGGAACTTCGGCTAGCAATGCGGTTCCCGGTGGGATCAAGGTTTTATCCGATGCTACTGATGCTTTTGCCACTAATGGCACTGCACTTGCACCCCTTACAGGGACGAAAGATTGCGGTTTAAAGAAAACAAACGATGGATTACTTTCAAGTAATTCACGCACTTCTTGTTCACTGTGCGTGTTTGTCCAGTCGTGAATAGCCTGTAGGGACATTTTCTCTAAAGGCACTTCGCCTCTATCAACCAGCACCTTACCAATACTTTTATATGCATGACCATTTTTGCCTGCATAAGCGAAGAAATTCAGTGGGCTACCATCGCCAAAGTCCACGTAACCACTGCCTTGCACTTCCATCATAAAATTGTCGACAGGAGAATCGCTGTAAGCCAGGATCAGATTGTTACTGAGCGCGCCATTATATATTTGCGCACGGCTAGGTAAGCGCCCCTTGCTTTTTGATGGCATACCATACAATGGATGGCGGTAATTACCTTGCGGCGAGCGTCGAGCCTCAATCACAGGCGTGTAGTACCCCGTGAATTGGACGTTTCCGTAATTATCCATCCCTTCCATTTGGAAAGCCGACAAATTGAAACGCGATAATTGAGCAGGATCGCCCCCTGCCATTAACCAGTTTTCTATTGCGTGGTAAGTTTCATTATTGTTGTTGAATAAGCGTGGTGATGCATTTTGAATTTCCGTCACTTGGCGATTAAAATCCGGCGCATTTATTGGTCGTCCTTGCACATTAACTTGATTAACTTGTTGCAAGTCACTGTGCAATTTACCGTCTTTATATTGTTGCCCTTTATCTGTTGGATGAGATTGACACCCTGCCAATAAAGAAAAGAAGACGCCCGCAATTAACCCTTTCTGCCATGAATTCATCTTTATACCACCTAACACATATCCAATATGAAGCGCACAATAGCAAACCCAAATTGAGAATGAAACGGGTATAAATATTTAGTGGAGTTATTTTTGGGTTAGAAACCTTTAAAGAACAAAAAAACTACATTTTGTGCGATTTTTAAACGCCACTTGATGAAAAATGAAAAAAAAACACGAAAAAACTTGCATCAGATCTCATCCCGAGTATAGTGCCCGCTATCGGACGCGGGGTGGAGCAGCATGGTAGCTCGTCGGGCTCATAACCCGAAGGTCGTTGGTTCAAATCCAGCCCCCGCAACCAATTTCTTGATTTAGTCAAACTTGATTCAGTCAAAGTAAATTCAGAAGTAAAATCAAAGTAGTATCCCAAAGTAGTGAAATATTCAGGCGCGGGATGGAGCAGCATGGTAGCTCGTCGGGCTCATAACCCGAAGGTCGTTGGTTCAAATCCAGCTCCCGCAACCAATTCCTGATATATTTAATCTCTTCAGTCGCGGGGTGGAGCAGCTTGGTAGCTCGTCGGGCTCATAACCCGAAGGTCGTTGGTTCAAATCCAGCCCCCGCAACCAATTCTTTTTTCTCTTCTGATTTATTCTTTTCTTTGTCTTTCTTAGTCATATCAAAACCCAAACAGATTTTTAATCACTTAATTTCTCTTTTTCAGCCAATAAAAAAGGCGACTCACATTACTGTTTGCCACCTTCTTCGACACGAAAAATATCACGATTAATTACGGATAGCTAACTCGCCGCCATTACGGAAATAAGCCTTGATTCCTTCAAAAATCGACTCAGCCATCTGCTGCTGAAATTTAGCGGTTTTGAGTTTACGCTCTTCTTCTAAGTTACTGATAAAGGCTGTTTCCACCAAAATAGATGGAATTTCAGGGGCTTTTAATACCGCGAAGCCAGCTTGGTCCACTTTGTTTTTGTGTAGCCGGTTAACGCGACCCATGCGTTTTAAAACTTCATCCCCAAACTTCAAACTGTCATTGATCGTTGCAGTTTGCACCAGATCTAACATGGTATGGTCGAGATACACATCGCCGCTTTTACTCACCCCACCAATTAAGTCAGCTTCGTTCTGCGTTTGAGCGAGGTAACGCGCCGTGTTACTGGTTGCCCCTTTCGTGGAGAGTGCGAAGACCGATGAACCATTCGCTGAACGGTTGGTAAAGGCATCCGCATGAATAGAAACAAACAAATCAGCCTGCATTTTTCTCGCTTTCGCCACGCGGACTTTTAATGGAATAAAGACATCCTCATTACGCGTCATATATGCCCGCATTTTCGGATCTTTATCAATCAGCGTTTTCAAGCGACGGGCGATTTGTAAAACCACATCTTTTTCACGGGTCTTATACTTACCAATCGCACCGGGGTCTTCCCCACCGTGCCCTGGGTCAATCATAATAACAATCGGCCTATCGGTACCCGCTTTCCCTGGTTTTTTCGCCTGTACCGGCATGCTCTCTTCTAAATCACCTTTGTTGTAATCTTCAAGGAGCGCCAATAATGGGTCGTCGTTGGTTTCAACACCTTTACCCGGATAGAAATCCATAACTAAACGGTGTTTAAATTCAGCGACTGGCGGTAGGGTAAAGAATCGAGGAGATACTTTGTTTTTAACTTCAAAAACCAAACGTACCGTTTTAGGATCAAACTGCCCGACTCTCACTAATTTTAAGTAAGGGTCTCGAGACTGAATTTGGCTTCCCATATTCTTAAGAACGTTATTTAATTGAACGCCCTCTAAATCAACAACAATACGCTCAGGATTGTTTAAAACAAACTGGCGATACTTTAAAGGAATGCTGGATTCTAGAGTAATACGGGTATAACTCGAGGCTGGCCAAATACGAACAGCAACAACGCTACTACTGGCAGCAAAACCGAATGGGCTGACACTTAATAGCATAACTGCCGCCGCACCTTGCAATAGGCGACGTTTTGATGGGCTGTGATCTTGATGACTCATCAATAATTCCGAATCTATATCCTGAAAAGTTTAATAATATCTAAGACAAGAGATAATATATTAGCGACTAATTCGCACTCTATCTAGTTCTTCATCCTTTGTCATTACCAATCTATTCTATTTATATCCCAGCACGCATCTATTCAATGCAATATAAACGCCATACTTGCGTAATTAAAGTAGTTAATGATGCTCAATTGCCGAATAACATTTATTGGCAATAATCTGATATGCAGATTGCATTGTTGTGATTATATCCATTTATATTTAGAGATATGTAAACCTTAAAAATAAATTTGTTACTTTTATTGTCCTAACTTTTACTTGATATTTCTCGCCAAAAAGAATAAAAATACAGTTATTGCGAATAAAAATTCAGTTAAGAGGGTAATTATGAAAGAGCGCAGCACCGAGTTGGTTGATGAATTTCGCCATTCGGTACCTTATATAAATGCCCACCGTGGCAAGACATTTATCATCATGCTTGGCGGTGAAGCAATTGCGCATGAAAATTTTCCTAGTATTGTCAATGATATAGGGCTACTTCATAGCCTTGGCATTCGTATTGTCGTTGTTTATGGCGCTCGACCTCAAATCGAAGAGATCCTTACTGAGCATAATTATGACGCCATTTATCATAAACATACCCGTGTCACTGATGCGAATACCCTTGAATATGTTAAGCAAGCTTCTGGTGCATTGCAGCTCGATATTACGGCTCGTTTATCAATGAGTTTAGGCAATACGCCATTACAAGGAGCACACATTAACGTTGTGAGTGGTAATTTTGTGATTGCACAGCCTTTAGGTGTCGATGATGGGATTGATTATTGCCATAGCGGTCGTATTCGTCGCATCAACGAAGATGCTATCAATGCTCAACTTGATAATGGATCTATTGTGTTAATTGGCCCAGTGGCAGTTTCTGTAACCGGTGAAAGCTTTAACCTCACTTCGGAAGAGATTGCAACTCAGCTTGCCGTTAAAATCAAAGCCGAAAAACTGATTGGTTTCTGCTCATCTCAAGGGGTGGCTGATAAGGACGGTAATATTCTGTCTGAGCTATTCCCAAATGAGGCAGAAACACGGATCCAAGAATTAGAATCTGAAGGAGATTATTACTCTGGAACAGTTCGCTTCTTGCGTGGCGCAGCTTCTGCCTGCCGCCGAGGTGTACGCCGTAGCCACCTACTTAGCTATCAAGAAAATGGTTCGTTGATCCAAGAACTCTTCTCCCGTGATGGTATCGGTACGCAGATAGTCATGGAAAGCTCAGAAAAGACTCGCCGTGCGAATATCAATGACATTGGTGGGATTTTAGAGCTAATCAGACCTCTTGAGCAGCAAGGTATTCTGGTTAGACGCTCACGGGAACAACTCGAAATGGAAATCGATAAGTTCACGATTATTGAGCGCGATAATTTGGTGATCGCCTGCGCTGCACTTTACCCATATCCCGAAGAAAAACTTGGGGAGATGGCTTGCGTGGCAGTACACCCTGATTATCGTAGCTCTTCTCGGGGCGAAGAGCTGCTACAACGCGTTATGACGCAAGCTAAGCAACTAGAGCTGGATAAACTGTTTGTCTTAACCACAAGGAGCATTCATTGGTTCCAAGAACGTGGTTTTATTCCTGCAGAAATTGAGATGCTTCCAGTCAAAAAGCAGGCACTTTATAACTATCAGCGTAAATCAAAAATTTTAATGCTGGATATTAAAAGCCAAGCCGCTTGAAATCTCACAGAAAGTTGGCAAACAAAGTAGTTCGCCATACTCTCTAACTCGCGTCCATAAACCCAGATATTCAAGTAATACTCTGGGTTTTTCTTTAATGTGACCTAATATTAAGTTAAGCGATTTGCACGACTCGGCATTTTTCGCACAATGGATTTTGCTCTAACAGTGGACGTAAAATCGCCTCCATCTCAGCAAAAGAGG
Organism: Providencia sp. JUb39; assembly: GCF_012272845.1. NCBI lineage: Bacteria > Pseudomonadati > Pseudomonadota > Gammaproteobacteria > Enterobacterales > Morganellaceae > Providencia > Providencia sp. JUb39. The sequence continues at coordinate 3,357,473 of NZ_JAAWXD020000001.1, forward strand.
TACCGTAAAAATAGAATGCGGTTTCTGTTGGACCATCCCAAACACCATGGATCCCACCGATATCTTCGACCGCTTCATCAAGCTGATCAAAAAGATCGTTAATATCATTATTTTCATAGACTTCATCAGCTAAATCTGTGCCATTGAAATAAATCGCCAGCCCTTCATCCGCACCAAAGTCGATTTGAACGTCTTCACCATGAATAGTTAAGCGAGAGCCTTTAGGGGCTAACATCGCCGAAAACATTTGAATAATCAGGCTGATGTTTTCATCACTTGCATCACTTAGTGCCAATTCAATATCACACTCAGCAACTTCGCCATTTTCACCTAATTGGGTGCCACCACCACTGACTTGGATTTGCCCCTCTTTGCCTAATTTCTCCATGGCTTGATCAAATGCATCTTCCAAATCTGCACGGCGAGCAGGATCAATTTTGGCATTCAATGTTACTGTCACGGCGGTCATTTGTTGCTGATTTTCCATATTGGTACCTTAAATGTCTGGGAATTAATTTAACTGCTCAAACTGTAGCGCTAAGCCACTACGGCGTTTAGTGGGAGTTTCTATCGCACGACGTAACACTTTTTTACTGCCATACAATGAAAGTTCGTTCTTAGCTCGTGTCATCGCGGTATAGACGAGCTCTCGGGTAATCACCGGCGAATATACATAAGGTAATACCAAGGCGGTATGAGCAAACTCCGAACCTTGAGATTTATGTACTGTCATCACGTAAGCCGTTTCATGTGCTGGCAGTCGATTTGGTTGGATCCCACGAATAGTGCCATCAGGAAATTGGAAGTAGGCTCTCATCTGGCGCTCTTCATCTAACAGGATAATACCAATATCACCATTAAAGAGACCTAGTGCACTATCATTGCGGCTGATCATAATCGGTCTTCCAACATAGTGCTTATGCTTCAAGTTATATGGTTTTGTAATTAACCCTTGGCGATGAAGTAACTTTTCAAGTTTGTCATTTAGACCTGAAACCCCGTAAGCACCTTCCCTTAATGCGGTAAGTAGACGGTATTGATTAAATTTATGTAAGACATCGGCAGGTTTTTCCCTCGCTTTAACAGCTAATAAATAGTGCTGATAAAACCTGATCGCATCTAGTAACATATTGGCGTAACCTTCGCTCATTTTGGCTTCGGCATCGCTTTCATTATCTGGCATTGCACTAGGGATATAGTTATGAATATCCGTGAAATTCTGCGCAAGAATATCATCCACCCGCTTCACATTTCCGGTATTGACGGCGAAAGCTAGCTGACCAATTCCTGAATCGGCAGAGAAACGATAACTGTGTCTTAATAGACATAAGCTATCACGGATAGCAGGCCCTTTATTTGAGGTGAATTCACTTAATGAGCATCCAGCCAATCGCTCCAGCTGAGCAGCTCGTTCAGGGCTATAGCCTTTATTCGCGAAACGGCAGATATCCCCTAAAACAGCCCCCGCTTCAACAGAAGCGAGCTGATCTTTATCGCCTAAAAATATCAGTTTGGCAGAGTCAGGCAGTGCTTCAATAAGCTTGCCCATCATCGGCAAATCCACCATTGAAGCTTCATCAACAATTAAGATATCAAGTGCAAGCGGGTTATCTCGATGATAACGAAATTGCTGGCTTTCAGGTTGAGCACCCAATAGTCGATGTAATGTTTTGGCTTGAGAGGGGAGTAATTCACGCTCATCGTCATTTAACGGTAGCTGTTTCATCGCATACCCTAATGACTCGGTTAAACGGGCGGCGGCTTTACCTGTTGGAGCGGCTAATTCAATACGTAAGCGATGTTGCTGCTGATGACCTAACTTAATCAGCGCCGCTAAAATTTTCGCTACCGTTGTTGTTTTACCTGTTCCTGGTCCCCCTGAAATGACTGAAACTCGACTCGTTAACGCAACGGCGGCGGCAATTTTCTGCCAATCTATCTGCGTTGATTCAGGGAATAGTGCCGTTAAAATTGGCTGAATTTTAGCATTATTAACAATATTATCATTACTAACATTGGCTAATTCAGTCTCTGAAAAGAAGTGAGCTACGCACTGCTCGTATTGCCACATACGCTGGAAATAAAGAAAATCACCTGATAGCAGCAATGGAGCAACAGACTCTTCCCCGACTTCACTCACGGATTCGCTCGATAATAACGCCGCTCTGATAGTGGCTTGATTTGGTTCCCCAATCATGTGCCACAATTGAGTTGTAAATTCAGGATGTCTGCCCATAAATAACACGCCAGGACGAATATCATCCAGCACTAGACAGACATGCCCAGACATGGTTTCTGCACTAAGCAGCGCAGCCACTAACAATAAAATCGGGTTATCTTCATTTGCAACGTTATAAGCGAATTGCACATCAAGAGGCGTGAATATACGCGCTTCAATAGCTTGATTAAACAACGCTTTCATCATTGTAGCTCCTTAGATTGAGCATCATGAAATAGCGCATCAAACTCACTGATAAATTCAATTGTTGGTCGATAGAAAAAGATGCCATTTTGAGAATCTATGCGTTCTGTACCCCGTAAAAAGAGATAATAAACACCACCAAAATGAGTTTCATAATCGTAATTTGGCATCCTCTGTTGTAAAAAACGGTGTAATGCTAGTGAATAGAGCTGATATTGCAGATCATATCGATGGTCAATCATCGCTTCTGCCATCGCCTCTTGAGTGTAATAAGAGGCATCTTTGCCTAAATAGTTAGACTTATAATCCAATAAGTAAAACTTCCCTTTCCAACAAAAGGTTAAGTCAATAAAGCCTTTTAAAATACCTTGTACATGCTCAAAATTAAGCGGCGGACAATGTTTTGATAGAGGATCATACATGTGAGTAACGCGATCAACATCTTTTGCATTGAGCAAACTATCAATCGGTAAATAGAACTGCATTTCATCCAGTCTATCTTGAGCTGGAATAGCCGACAAACAGAGCCCATCATCGGCTAACGGTACATTAAGAATGGTATTCAGCCAGCCTTGTAACATAGGAACCCATTGAGTATCAAAGCCCGCTACTTGCAGTTTTTCTTCTAGCCATTCAGATGAAATGTCACCTGAAAAATCAATTTCTTCCATTAAGCTATGTAAAAATGTACCGGGTGCAGCGCCTTTAGGAAACTGGTGGGGGGTCAGCTGATTTTCTTGTATTTCTTGTGCCTCAACATCATGACTGACTTCAATATCCATCTTAGGGGCTAATGAGTTAGCAAATTGCTCAGCCGATAAGATCTGATCTTCTTCTCCATGGGATACGTTATAACTCAGACCCGAATAGCTTGTTACACGCCAGCTATCATCAAAGTGTCGAGAAACCACTCTCGCAGATAACTCATCGCTGGTCTCTTTGGTTAAATTCAGCCTTACCATTTCAGGGGAGTTTATCAGTTGCACATCAATCACATCATTACTGAGTGCATCGAGCATGCTGCTGAGTAAAACACTGTCACCTTCTTGCCCTTTTTGCAGTAAATATCCCAACGCGGATAGGTGCAAATCCGTATTACCTGCTTTTTTACGGTTACCTTTGATAAGCGGCGCGACTCCGACACTACAGTGATAAATTGCGCGAGTGAGTGCCACATACAATAAACGTAGATCCTCGGCTAAGCGCTCTTCGTCCGCTAATTCAACATACTCTTCGGTATCATCAAGGTCGAGTTTCGCTATGTAATCATCACGGTCATGAAACAGACCTTTTGATTGAGGCAAAAAGTTACTCGCAAACGGTAACCAAACAATTTTATATTCCAACCCTTTGGACTTATGTATGGTGCTGATTTGTACTAAATGCCTATCACTTTCAAGACGCATCTGTTGTGCATCTGATTGATGGTCAGGGTGAGCAATTTGCTGCGCTAACCAACGGGTTAGTGTGTGCTCACCTTCAAGCTGGAGAGACATCTCTTGCAGTAGTTCCCCAATATGCATGAGATCCATCAAACGGCGTTCACCTTCAGAACCCGATAGCAAGGTTTCAGCAATATGTCTTTGAGACATAATCCCACGTAACATGGGCAGAATACCGCGTTTACGCCAAATTACAGCATAGTGAGCAAACTCATCAACGACGTTTTCCCAGGCTTTTTCATCGTAATTTAGGTTATCAATATCTTCTGCCGTTAAGCCCAATAACCCCGTAGCTAAAGCACTGCGCAACATCCGTTCTTTTTCTGGTGTTAATACTGCCAATAATAACCAGAGAATTTCTTTGGCTTCTTGAGTCGCGAATACACTTTCTCGATTTGATTGGAACACCGATGGGATATTAAGTTGATTTAGTGCATCACGGATCAATATCGCCTCACGACGACTCCGAACTAATACGGTGATGTCCGAGGCCTCTACAGGCGTTTGCTGCTGCTTGTTTTCAAAGTAGGTCGTACCTTGCAGACCACCAGCAAGATATTGTCCTATTTGCGCCGCACATTGCTGTGCTAGGGCTTGTTCATATTCAGAAACGGAAACAGCCTCAGCTTGCTGCTGCCAGAAAGTAAGCGCTTTCACTTCTTTCCCATCATGGATCAGTTTTTTGTGGCTATTATGAGCTGCAAAATTAACGCTTTGAAATGGAATTTGTTCAAAAATAAATGGGTTTTCAGCATGATGGAAAACCTGATTTACAGCTTCAACCATACGCTGGGATGAGCGATAGTTTGTTTCCAACGTATAGTGAGCACTAACTTGCTTTTTCGCCGCAATATACGTGAAGATATCCGCACCACGGAATGCGTAAATGGCTTGTTTCGGGTCTCCGATGAACAGCAATGCTGTATCGTCAGTTTCCCGATAAATACGCTGAAAAATACGATATTGCTGCGGGTCAGTATCTTGAAACTCATCAATCATCGCAACTGGGAAACGCCTAGCAATTGCTTCGGCAAGTAATGCCCCGCCATCTTGATGCAGCGCTCTATCTAGACGAGTCAGTAGATCATCAAAACCTAACTCACCGCGTGTTTGCTTCTCATGAGCAATAGTCTGGCGTACTTCACTAATCGCTTGAGGAATAATCAAATCTTTAATCGTCAGCGCTTGGGCAAGCAACTCATCAACTAACCTAAAGACTACATGAGAAGGCCCTGAACCGCTTTTGGATTTTTCATCTAATCGAGATTGCGCAAAACGCTCTAAGATATCTTTTGGCAGCTGATAATCATCAGTGCTTTGCTCTGCCCATTCGGTTATTTTTTCTAACCATGTAGGTAAATAACGTATGCTGTAGCTGCGTTTGTCTACATCAGAATCAGAAATTAGCTTTTCAAAATCAGCAGAATTTTTTGTCCATAAATCTTTTAAATTCTGAATTAAACCAATCAAACGTTGATGACGTTCTTCAAGAGTTTCAGGTAATTCCGGCTGATTGATAATAACGGGAATATCCCCTTGCAAGAACGGCTTAATCTCGTTCAAAAGTGCTTCAGGTCCATTCCACTCGGCATGAACCACTTTGGTCATCGAATAATCCAGAGGATAAAAATGACGACGCCAAAAATCCGCACATGCTTGTTTCTGGATAGGAAATTCATCTTGGATCATGGTTTGTTCAAACAAAATGCCTGATTCAAACGCATTATGCGCTAACATTCGTTGGCAAAAACCATGAATGGTGTAAATAGCAGCTTCATCCATTTGGCGCTCAGCGGCTAATAGCCAATTCGCCGCAAAAGCGCGTTGTTCTTCACTCGGTAATTCCGTTAATAGTGTGAGATATTCTGGTTCCGATTCGAATCCCAAACCATTACGTAAACACGCCAAACGCATCTTATGGATACGCTCACGAATACGCCCACGTAATTCATTGGTCGCCGCCTCAGTAAAGGTTACAACCAGAATCTCTTCAACACTTAAAGGTCGAGGGAATGCATTTTCATTCCCTAAGCCTAATAATAGACGCAGATAGAGGATCCCTATCGTATAGGTTTTACCTGTACCAGCCGATGCCTCAATTAACCGCTGTCCACGTAACGGGAGTTTATAAGCATCTAACAATTGGGAACTCATCTGCACCTTATTCACTCAACATTTTCCTTGATAGGTAACATTTTCTGAAGATCTGACGCTTGTGGGTACAATACCCAGTTTTTCAGTTTTGCATACCCTGATTTCTCATCAACACCCTGACCAATCACTTGAGATGCCATCGCTAAACCTTGGTGTTTTAAAACCGCATTTTCATAATATGCAATCACTTCAGCTTGAGTGGCAGTCTCTAATCTCGATAACACTTTATCTCGGGAGTCAAAACTGAAAATATTACGAGAAAAATCGGAACCATAGCGCCCAACCTCTTCATAGAATGTTTGTGGCGGCTGTTTCATTTCCGTAATAATCGATTGTTTATATTGTTCAAATTCAGCAGAAGGTAGCTTTTTCAGCTTATCCAGAGTGACTTTATAGAAATCTTGATAGCGAGTATTGAGATAATCTGGTGTTTTGGCATTACTTTGCAGCAAGAAGCCAATACCCCACTGATCACCAAGCCCCACCTTGAAAGCAAATACGACATAACCTAGTTGTTCATTGGTTCGTAATTGGTCGTAAAACCACGGCTGAACAATTTTAGATAAAATACCAGACAGAACCGCACCATCGATACGGTCATAACCATCAGGAATAAATAACTCGGCCAATGCGTTATCGCTGCTATTACCTTGCTTATGGAAATCGGCTAGATAGGTTTTATTCACCACAACGATGTCACCACTCCACCAATTTTTACCTTTGCTCTTTAACAGCTTACTGACATCTTGGATAGTTTGAATACTTTGCTGCTGAGTAATGTTACCCACAACTAATGCTTGTAAGGCGGCACCTTCAACGACGGAACTACGGTAGTCCGTAATATCTTTCAAAGTGATCGTGTCTAAAGCGGCTAACCGTTGCTCCTGTTCAAAATACGGAACACTGTTAAGGCGCTGCAATGGCTGCATGGCTAGCTCATATGCTTTCGCATTGTTTGCCACTTCAATTTGTTCTTTGTACCAAGATTTTGCCTGAATCAACTCTCTTTCTGTTGGCTCAAAACTTAAATACTCCTTGGTCATGGATAAAAACAGCTCCGATAAATGCTGAGTATAACCGCTCGCATTTAACTGTAACCCAACCCCTTGAGAAACAGAGACGGACATCCCAGCCACGGAAGCTTGATATTGTAATTCATCCATTTTTAACGATGAAATATATTGCAGTAAAGAACCTACCACTTGAGATTTTGCTGTTTCATCTTGATCGTTATAGCGCAGATCTAACGTAATACTCGCCTTCGGTTCATCAGCAAAATACTGACTTGGCATATACAGCACACGTGTATTCCCTTCCTGATAAACCATTTCAGGATGTTTATACGCTTTATCCGTTTTAATCAGGGATAAGTTATCGGGAATATAAGGGTTTAATTTTGGCAATTTAAAGGTCATTTTTGACTCTAAATCAGCCCATTCAGTGAACTGCTTTTCACTGATTTTATCGACTTGGTAAGGCGCATCGACAAAGTAAGCTTTTTTATTACTCGGTTCATTCGGGCTAATAAACCAAATACGTGCATTTTTCGCTGTCAGTTCAGAAAGTCTCTGTTTTATCGCCGTAGGATTATATTTGTCCGCAACATAATCAGAATCTAGAACGTGATTAACAGGCATAGTGATCATTTGGTCAGAAAGCCATTCGATATAGTTCATGTCTCTGACAATGGAGCCATAACGAAACGATAAATTAAGCACTTTCGCTATTTCATCAAAATAATCTTGGCTAACCCCTTGGTTTTTAATCAAATCAATATAAGCAAAAATAGCCGCGATAACTTGATCTCGTTCCGCTAACCCTTTATCCGTTAATGTGACATAGATAGAGAATGAACCATAATTACGATCTGCATTTGGCGAGGCAGATGCGCTGATGCCTTCTGCTAATCCTTGGGAAAGAAGCCAATCAGATAACGTTCCCGGACTACGATTTCCAATTAAGTAGCCGATGTATTCATCACTCTTGCTACGAAAATCGGCCATATTGTTTTTGATACTAAATTCGATTTGCAATGCTTTTTGTGGCTGAGAGGGAACATAGTGGATCACAATCCCCTTTTCTTTATCCGTCACTGCGGGGATCGTAACCTCTGGTACTGAAGCATTAAAATTAGGAATACGGCCAAAGGTTTCATTGGCAATTTTCGCTAATTGTTCAATAGATTGGTCGCCATACAACACGCCATTCATCAAGTTTGCTGAGTAATAACGCTTGTAGAAGCTCACTAACTCATCTTGAAGTTTGCTATTGGGTTTGTCTTTCAGCGTTTCCAGATTTCCACCTGCAAAGCGAGAGTTTGGATGCGCAGGATTTAGCGTTTCGGAACGAATTTGCCAAATACGCATACCATCACGCGCACGAGCCATGGTGAGTTCAGCATTGACAGCATTACGTTCTTTATCTGCATTCACGGGGTCAAGTAACGGCTCAGCGAGTGCATCCGCTAGTCTATCCGTAGCAGCCTCAAGAGCTCCATTTTCAACTTCAAAATAGTAGGCGGTACGATGTGGTGCAGTGCTAGCATTATGGCTTCCGCCGTGTTTTTGTAAAAACTCAGAGAAGCTACTTGGCTCAGGGTATTTTTTAGAACCCATTAACACCATGTGCTCTAAGTAGTGAGCGAGCCCTAACTGACTGTTCGGGTTTTCAATACTCCCGACGGGTAATGAAACTGCCGCTAACGATTTAGTCGCTTTAGGGTCTGAAACCAGTAAAACCGTCATATCGTTGTTGAGTTTGATTGCTTTATATTCTCGCGGATCACTGACGCTTTTATTGATAGTCTCTGGCATAACTTGCCAAAGCGGCTGCGCGGCAATAGCACTACCTATAAATAGTAGTGATAACAAGAATAAATGAGCGATATGTTTCGATAATCGTAACATTCTTAGATGCTCTCCCTTATTTTAAGTACTCTGCCATCGGCAGTAAGAAGCGCCGAGTATTACTCAGCAGCGATTCAATCAACGAACTATTTATGCTTCTGCAAGCTCTCAATACATAATCATCTTCCATTTCACCCACTTTCATTTGGCTTCCTTGTAGGCTTTGCAGTAGCGCCGATAACGCCTTTTGCTGCACATCTTCTGACGTAAAGTCATATTCCTTTGTTTTTTTATCAAAACACGCCGAAATCCAATTCCAACCACTCTGATTTAACAAAATTAGCGGCGTATTCATTCCTTCACAATATCCTTCAATAAGCGTCTTCAAGTGTACTTTTGCGCGCTCTGAGGATATGGCAGAAAAATGCCAAACACTGTTTTCTCGCCCTAATGAGATGCTTTCTCCTTCACGAATAAAAGCATTAAAAAACAAATGTTCTATCCATAATTGCACACCATCGTTAGCGGTAAGATAAGCGGGTCGATAGCGCAATATTCCTGACTCGTGAACATTTCGCAATAAACCTGTAATTTTGATCTCATGTATTTCACACTCAATCGGGTAGTCAACACGCCGATCACCATACTCTTTCACTTTTTCAGCTAATGGAGCAATATCATTTAATTGCTTCTCCCAAAATAGCTGACCAAATTGTTTTGCAGGTAATTGCCCCGAGGCTCTTAGTGCATGATAAAGAGGATTTGGATCTTCATCTTTGACTAACAAATCTAACACTTGGTCATTAATTTTGTAGCGTTGCAATCCACCTAATACAAAAGGCTCTTCTTCTGGAAGTTCAGTCTCTTCAATCGAGAAATGAACTTTCAAACGCTGCTGGAAAAATCCACGGATAGGGTGGCGGTAAAAACGTAAAATTTGTTCTAACGATAACTCTGTAATAGGTTCACGTTGTTTTAATACTGACGTAAACGACTTAGCCGCTTGCTCCGCGCTTTTTGCTGCGGGTAACCATTCTTGAGCGAAGCTTTGATAAAGGGAGCCAGAGGCAAAGTTCTCTTTTGCAAATGGCACTCGATTATGCTCAATGACCAAATACTGTTTTAGCCGCTGTGCACTTTCATCGATATTCAACGATTGGTCGCCATCTAGGCAGAAACTCTGACAGATATACTCCAATAATTCAGTGACTAATACCGATGGATTGCACTCTTGGTTATCTCGAATAGAACGTCCGATATAGCTAATATAAAGCCTTTTTGTTGCTGAATTTAATGCTTCTAAGAATAGGTATCGGTCATCATCACGACGCTTTCTATCGCCTCGCTGGACTTTTTCTGCCATTAAATCGAAACCGAGTGGTGGCACATTACGTGGGTATGCACCATCGTTCATACCCAGTAAACAAACCACTTTAAACGATACAGAACGCATTGGCATTAACGTACAAAAATTGACTGCACCGGCGAGGAAACGCTGGCTAATTTTTTCATCATCAAAACAAACCGATAACTCGTCGCGAATTAAACGTAATGGGATAGTTTCTTGGTAGTTGGCGGTCAACGCATTTTCAATAATTTTATGCCACTGTGTCGTGAGTAATGCTAAGACAACTTCAGTTTCACTATCGACTTTGAAGCAGCTATCGATTAACTGCTGGCAGATATCTTTCCATTCATCGAGCGTGCGTTCTTGCTCTAAGCGTGTTCGCCATTCTCTAAGTGTATCGACGAGTAATGCTAATTTCCCAGCCAGCTGAGCTGCGAGACCACTACATTCATCGTATGGCAGCACACCATTCCATGGGCCATTACGGCTATCCATCGCATAGCCAAGCAACATTCGGCTTAAACCAAATTGCCATGTATTTTGCCCAATAACCGGTAGCGATAGCGCTCTGACATTATCATCATCCAGCCCCCAGCGAATTCCGGATTCATTGACCCATCGCCTTAACAAACTCAGTTCACTCTCATCAATATCGAAACGAGCAGCAAACGCTGAAACCTCTAATAGCGTCAGTACTTGCTCCGTTGAAAATCGGCTTTGAGGTAAATCCAATAACATAATAAATGCTTGTAAGATTGGGTGTGCTTGTAGCGCTTTTCTGTCCGAAATGGAGAATGGAATATAGTGTGATGAGCCGGTGTTACCGAACACAGCCTGAATATATGGCGCATAACTGTCGATGTCAGCAACCATGACAATCACATCGCGGGGGGTTAATGTAGGCTCTTCTTCAAATAGCGCTAATAAACGATCCTGTAAAACTTCAACTTCACGCTGAGCACTATGACATGAATGAAATGTCACGGATTGATCGCTCGGATGAAGTGAGCGCTTCTGTGAGCTACTTTCATACTCATCTAAAGTCACGCCTAACTGAGCATGATTTTCAAGGTCGAGAATATCTTGCTGCAAATTTTCCAGAAGGTTATTTCGCCCATTATCAACAAAGGCAGACACTTCATTGGCGGCTTCAATTTGAGAAATAAAATATAAGTTATCCCGACCAAGCTTGCCCCACGATGCTAACAGTGGGTTTGCTAAATTTTGTTCACCTTCAGCGTTAAACAAGTTGGCAGCATGCTCATTAATTTTAAAGCGAGAAATTTCATGCTTATCCAAATAGTGGCGCAATTTTCGTTGCTGTAATCGCGCTAAAAAGGCACTGCTTTGAATGTCTCCCCAGTAATAGCGACACGGGTTGGTAAACATTAAATGGATATCTGAGTGTTCGGCAATTGCATTAAGCGCTTGTAAATACACAGGCGGCAAGGAGGAAATACCACAAATAAATAAGCGTGATGGTAAATTTTTAGCTAACTCTGGTGATGCTTTTAGCTTATCAATAAAGCTCTGATACAAGTTTGCTCGATGCCAAGGCGATTGACCAAGCTGCTCTGTATATTCCACCAAACATAACCATAATCTTTTTTGCCACAATTGATTTTCACTGAGCCCGTCAATCAATTCATTACGTTGCCACAGCGCAATCCATTCAGGTCTATAGACCAAATATTGGTCAAATAAATCGGCAATACGTCCTGATAGTTGATGTAATTTACGCTTGTCTGAATCATCTTGTAGATAGTGACGTAGAGGCTCAAATTCAGTTTCATTAATAACATTTGGCAAAATCGTCATTAACTTCCACGTCATCGCCTGTTTAGTATAGGCGCTCTCTTTGGGGATATCGGGAAGCACTCGACGGAACATATCCCAGATAAACGTAGCGGGTAATGGGTAGTTAATATTGGCGGCTATTCCGAAACGCTTAGCAAGCTCTATCTGTAGCCATTGGGACATACCAGGGCTTTGTACTAATACAATTTCTTGCTCAAAAGGATGAGTGAGAGGGTCATTCTCCATTAAGTGTGCAATTAGCTCTTTGAGCAGATCTAATTGGTTAGAATGATAAACCTGAAACATGACTCTCTCCTTTTGCGCACTGCCAGCGACTTATCGAATACAGTTTCCCGCCCACGAACAAGGACACCTTAGATTCACTACAGCCCCCAAGGCTTACATAATGCACGATTTTCATCTGCTTTCTTTGAGGATGGCCTTCTTGATACTGTTCTTCTTGAGACTGTGACTCCAGTTTCCATGGAAACTTATCATCAAAAGAGCGTTTGCCTTCTAGTGTTCCATGTAGAGCTCGAATTGCCTGTGAACCTTGATATATTTGATTAAAATTCAAAGCGATATATTGGCTGTAGTTTAGCAGAGCTATCAGCAAGATAGCAAAAATAACCACCGCAATCATCGACTCTACCAGTGCAAATCCTTGCTGTGAATTCCTCATTGGCAAAATCCTTTAATTGCCACTGGGCAGTAATCTATCCAGCCATTTTCACGGGCTTGTAGACGCCCTTCATTCCATATTGGTACAACCCATCGATATATCGTTAGCGATTGATTTTTCGAAAATTCTCCCCTACCCGATAAAATGAATTGATTATTTTTATAATGCTTAAGACAGCTAACCCACCCATGATTTGTTTCTCTCTGACACACCCAAGGACTCACCTTTTCAGCATTCAATTTCCAATGTTGAGCGAGCCCCCATGACAATGCTGATTCTGCTAAATTAAATGATTGGTAATATTTTTCTTCGCGGATTAATTCATGGCTAGCTCGAGCTTGGTAGTAATGTAATGCTTTTAAGAGTATGAGCCCGACACTCATTAAAACCATTACCATGATTAAGGCAATGTTGCCTTGCTGCGCATTTTTTGCCCTCATGGAATATTCCTTAGCAGTACAGAGGAATGATAATCAAACGTTTTATTAGGCAATAACATGCTTTCCACCGTCATAGATATCCCTAAAATTTTTGTGCTTGGCTGCCAATCAAAAGTCAGCTGATTCACTTTTACCATATTAGGATCAAACAACGACTGCCAGCGGGTACCATCGCAGTTTGTCACATTACGGTTAGACTCGAGCTTATTGTTGTTGAGTCTAAATCCAAAAAAATCGGAATGTAATGAACGGCCTTGTCCTATAATCCATTGCCCAGATAAATCCTGATCATAGGCAAAAATAATGCAAGAATTGGCCTGACGACTTAAGAACTTAGTGCTGATGGTTATTGCCTTTCCTTCACAATGAGGCTTGGAAGGTGACTGGCTGCAATGACCTATTCGACGAAAATCTTTTTCCATATTAATCAACACCTGCCGGATCTCCCTATCCAGTTGATATTGAAAAAAAGCCTGAAATAGTTGCTTAAATAACACAGGGATCGTATTCATCGCTGCAATGCAGACCAAACAGCCAATTAGCATTGCAATTAGTGTTTCTAGCAGAGAAAACCCCTTTTCTGCTTTATGCTCTTTAATGTCATTCAACATTTAGGAACACCTGCCAACGTTTGCTGGCTGCAACTGCGTACCCGACCCGCAGATGAAATAATCACGGATATTTGGTCACTTTCGTTACTGAGTTCAATTCGAAAAGGGCTACTGGTTCCTTGCCTACCGTAAAAGTGAATTGATTGTCTAGACGCGTGTTTGAGCTCAATTCGCTCAAATTTGTCACCCTTAAATTGGCTAATTTGTTGCGCTGCATCTGCATCCGTAACCACTAATTGCCACTCTTTTGATGTGGAACTTACTGTCATAATACGGTGCTGATTTAAATAGATGCCTTCCATTAGGTTACTGTAGATAAATTCGGCAGTTTGCCTCGCAGCATCAATAAGCTGTAGCCGCTTCACTTGCTGTTGCCATTGATAAAATGCCGGTAAAGCCACTATTGAACAAAGAAACAGAACAACCATAATTTCAATTAAAGTGAATCCCAGCTCATCAACATTGCTTTTTAGCCACTTTACTTTTCCCTGTATCAAACTCGCCTGCTCTGCCATTTCTTTATCCCTGTCACTCGCTCTTTATAAATAAGTTTGGAAGAAAATTTCACATGGCTACAGCCTACATTTTCTCTTCTTCAAAACGCTTCCCAAAAAAATGTCACTTTTGCATTTTTCTTAAATGCTTTTGGAAACGGCTTCGCAAAGTTAAGTGCCAAGATAAAAAAGTGTTCCCGAAAAATAAGGGAGACAGGTCAGAATAGTTTTCGGGGATAAGGCAAAAATTGGAAATAGCGGAAGTAATAAGGGTGAAAGAGAGTAAGCGTTAATCGAGGTGTAAAGGTATGGAGCAGCTTAAAAAATCGAATGAGCCGTAAAGATAATAAAAAATAAAGGCATAAACCGTATTATTTACAGGGTCTATGCGTGTCTATGCCTTTATATCAATCTACCCGCATTAGACCGTAAATGGATATTTTATTGCTTCGTGGCACTGATAACCTTCTAAGGTGAAATCATCAGTTGTTACCCACGTTTCAAGATCTTCCAAGGTTTTAATTTCAGGGTTAATCATCAAGCTTGGAGATGGATATGGTTCACGTTTTAATTGAACATCACGCATTAAAGGCAATTGGTTTTCATAAATATGTGCGTTCACAATTTTATGATAAGCCTTACCGGCTTTGTGGCCCGTAATACGCGCCATTAGCGCCAGCAGTACAAAACATTGAACCTGATTAAAATTAAGCCCAAGAGGCACGTCGCAGCTACGTTGGTATGACGTCAAATGCAGCGTATCGCCAAGTAGTGAAAACGTGTGTGTGTGCATGCAAGGACGTAAGCAGCCCATTTCGAACTCACCAGGATTATAGAAAGTCACGATTTCCGCGCGGTCATCAATACCGTTTTTCAGGTTATTAACCACTTTCTTTAATTGGTCAAGATGAGAGCCATCAGGGCGCTGCCATGAGCGACCTTGGACGCCATAAACGCGCCCCATATCATCTTCACCTTTACGATGCGGGTTATCTAACCATGCTTGGTTTTCATTAGCATTGGCATTCCAAGTGTTACAACCAATTTCACGGAACTGCGCTGCATTATCATAGCCACGCAAGTACCCTAATAACTCGGCAATAGCGGCTTTATAAAAGCTTTTACGCGTCGTAATTAAAGGGAATTGATTGTTGCCCACATCATATTCGAGGTCGGCATTAATCACGGTTAAACAGCGAACACCAGTACGCTTGTTTTCAACCCATTGACCTTCATCGATAATACGTTGGCATAACTCAAGATACGGCTTCATAGTGGCTCTCTTACTCCGAAATACAGGCGGTTTGTGTTATCGAATATCCCTCAATAACACAAACCGAAAATGACTTAATTTACTGCTTATTAGCGCGATTTGCTGTCTACGTTATTTATTGCCTACGCGACTCGCTATCTGCACCACTTGCTATCGACACTACTGGTTATCGACGCTACTTGTTATCTACGCTACTTACTATCAACGTTTTTAGCGGGCTTATGGGCAGGGATATTTTTACCGTATTTGTAAGCCCAGATAATCATCAATACACCGATAATAATCATCGGAATCGAGAGAATTTGCCCCATACTGATGCCACCGAATAAACCTAATTGTGCATCTGGTTGTCTGAAGAATTCAACGATGATACGGAATGCACCATAACCGATAAGGAACAGACCCGATACGCTCCCCATTGGGCGAGGTTTACGTACAAATAAATTCAATATCAGGAATAAAACGATGCCTTCTAAAACCATTTCATACAGCTGGGATGGGTGTCTTGGCAATACACCGTATTGCTCAAGGATAGGCAATAGAGACGGGTCTTGTGCCGCAAGCTGGATATCTTCACTTCTTGAGTGAGGGAATAAAAACGCCCATGGTGTATCTAGGGTAACCCGTCCCCATAGCTCGCCATTAATAAAGTTACCGATACGCCCCATTCCAAGACCAAAAGGAATCAACGGTGCAACAAAATCAGAAACTTGTAAGAAACGGCGTTTCGTACGATAGGCAAACCACATCATGGCACAGATAACCCCAATCAAACCGCCGTGGAAGGACATGCCTCCATCCCACACTTTGAACAGATACAGAGGGTCATCTAAGAAAACAGGCAAATTATAGAAGAAAACATAGCCAAGTCGTCCACCTACAAATACACCGACAAAGCCAATATACAATAAGTTCTCGACTTCATTTTTTGTCCAGCCGCTGTTTGGCTTAGAAGCGCGACGTCCCGCTAACCATAGCGCAAAAACGAATCCGACAAGGTACATAAAACCATACCAGTGCAAAGAGACTGGGCCAATCGAGAACATTACGGGATCAATTTCCGGAAATGCTAAGTAGCTGTTACTCATCGTTCCCCACTTTAAAATAATTGAGTCAAAAATTATGCCGCATAATAACACGAGGTTATTGCCAGCATATAATTACATATTAATAACATAGAAGATCAAACTAGATCCCGCCACGCACAAAACCACCAAGTCCATTTCTTTCCATAAACTCGCTGATCTTATGGCGGACATTTTCGCTGGTTTCTGCGCCGAGCAAATCAGGCACTAACTCAGCCATCAATTGAGGATCAAGCTGACGAATTAAATATTTCATGCGAGGAACACTGCGCCCACTCATACTCAAACTACGATAACCTAATGCAATCAGCACCATAGCACTTAATGGCTGTCCTGCCATTTCGCCGCATACACTAATCGGCAGGCCTATACGCTGACATTCCATATGTACCATGGATAGAAAACGCACCACCGCAGGGTGCAGGTTATCATAGAGCGCCGCCACATGAGTGTTATTACGGTCGACGGCGAGTAAATATTGTGTAAAGTCGTTGGTACCGATCGAAATAAAATCAACTCGCTGCTTTAACTCTGGCAGCAAAAACAGGAGCGAAGGTACTTCCAACATCACGCCAATTGGAGGTAAATCAATCGATTTTCCGAGTTGTTGGCTCACTTCATTTCTGGCGCGATTAATCAGCCCGATCGCCTCATCCACCTCATTAATGCTAGTGATCATCGGCAATAAAATATGTAAATTGCCCGTATCTTGGTTAGCTCTCAGCATAGAACGCAGCTGAATCAAAAAGATTTCAGGCTGATCCAGCATAATTCGGATCCCGCGCCACCCCAAGCAAGGATTTTCCTCGCTGATCGGCATGTAAGGCAGTTGTTTGTCTGCACCGATATCTAAGGTTCTTAATACCACCGGTTTCGTTGCAAAAAGTTGCAGTACATCCCGATATAACTGCTTCTGTTCATCCTCAGATGGAAAGCCATTGTGCAGCATAAATGGCAGTTCGGTTCGATATAATCCAACACCATCCACCCCATCATGAATTTGCTGTTCATAGCGAGGGCTCAATCCGGCGTTGAGGCAAATATCCACATGCTCACCGTTTTTGAGTACTGCATCTTGAGAAAGTGTGCCTTCCGCTAATCGGCTAAGCACATTTTCTTCTTCAATAATTTGCTGGTATTCCTGAGCAATAAAATTTTCAGGCTCAATAAACACTTCGCCACGATAGCCATCCAAAATCAGATGGCGATTATGTAATAAGGAAGGCTCAATATCCGCCCCCATAATCGCGGGGATCCCCATCGCTCGGATCAAAATCGCAGAGTGGGAGTGCGTTGCACCATCGCGCACAATCACCCCCGCTAATTGTTCAAGTGGTAATTCTGCAAGAACGCTCGCACTTAGCTCATCAGCCACCAAAATAAAACGGTCTGGCCATTGGCTAGTTTGTGTCAGTGAATCATCGAGATGAAATAATAAGCGCTGCCCTAAGGTGCGAAGGTCGGAGCCGCGCTCTCTTAAATAGAGGTCACGTAAACGTGAGAACTGCAAAGCGTAATCTTCGATGACGGTTTTCACTGCCCATTCAGCCACCGCCCCTTGATTAATCGCCATAAATAACCGTTTTTTCAGTTGGGGGTCATTAAGCAAGTGATTATACAGGTCGAAAATAGCTGCGCTTTCTTTCGATGAGCTCGCCATAAATCGCTTACTAATACGACGAAATTCTGCCGCCGCACTTTCCAGCGCTATCACCAAGCGTTGACGCTCTTCATCAATATTCAATGTGGTCGCTTGATACACATTGTCTAAAGAAGGTTGGGAGGTATCTTGCCAGCCATAAGCCATCGAAATTCCTTGAGAAACCGGGATAGCTTTGAGGCGATTTTGTCGATATTGCCCGAAAATACCTTTTGTTTGCGCTTGGGATAAAATCACCGCTAACTGCATCGATAGCGTGACCATAAAGGACTCTTCCGTCTCGCTGAATAACCGTTTTTCTCGCTGCTGAACCACCAGCACGCCCAGTAATTGGCGTCGATAAACAACAGGCACACCTAGAAAGGCTTTGAGCTGTTCTTCTTTGAGTTGAGGGAGGTATTTGAATTGCGGGTGTTCGCGAATATCGGCGAGGTTCAGCATTTCCGATTGTCGACCGACTGCACCAACAACCCCTTCGTCGAATCCTAAACGAATAGCAATCCCGCTAGGCTTTTTCAGCCCACGGGTTGCCATTAGGTAATAACATTGGCGAGGATGATCGGCTAAGTAAATCGAGCACACATCGGTGCGCATCGCTTTGCACGTCTCATTGACCAAAACTTCAAGAGCTTGAGTCAGGCTGGTCGCCATCGCGACCTTTTCGACAATGTCACGTAAACGCGTCAACATAGGCTTACTTAACTCCGCGCCTACGATTATTAAAAACAGGTCGTTGTGGTAATTTCTGTTCCTGCAAAGGCATAACTACGGGAGCGAATTCCTTCATCACGCGGCGATAAACTTCGCGCTTAAAAGAGACCACTTGCCTAACAGGATACCAATAACTGACCCACCGCCAGCCGTCAAATTCTGGCGATTTACTGCGCTGCACGTTTATATCGGCGTCATTACATTGGAGTTGAAGTAAAAACCAACGTTGTTTCTGTCCAATACAAACAGGTTTTGTATCCCAACGCACCAAACGCTTAGGTAATTTGTAGCGTAACCAATTACGGGTAGATGCAAGTAACCTTACATCTTTACGCTGTAGTCCGACTTCCTCGTATAACTCACGATACATCGCTTGTTCTGGCGATTCCCCCGGGTTAATTCCACCTTGAGGAAATTGCCAAGAATGCTGACCATAACGGCGAGCCCATAAGACTTGACCTTGCCGATTACAAATTACAATTCCTACATTCGGGCGGTAGCCATCATCATCGATCACTAGACTACCTCAATAACCAAATTTGAAAGATGCCTAATTGTTTCACACATACCCAAACTGGTAAACCTATATCAATACAGTTTGCAGATATGTCTGAAGTAATTACAATAGTCTGCGTCTCAACGGGGTGCCAATTTGGGCTGAGAAATAACCCGTAGAACCTGATCCGGCTAATACCGGCGTAGGGATTTGAGCTACCGCCTACAAATTATTGTATCGGTCCCTCCTCAAATCCTGTGTTTTTTATGATTTACGCAGGAATTACAATGACTAAAAATAAACTCTTTACCTCACTCATTGCCTTAACCACCTTAAGTTTTGCTGCATTCGCCTCTGCCGAAAAACCAACGTTGACGGTATATACCTATGATTCCTTTGCTGCAGAATGGGGACCAGGTCCTCAAATCAAAAAGAATTTCGAAGCTCAATGTGAATGCGAGTTAAAACTGGTTTCTCTAGGGGATGGTGTTGCGCTACTGAATCGTCTACGTATGGAAGGAGCTAAAAGCAAAGCCGACATTATCTTAGGGTTAGATAACAACTTGCTCGATTCCGCAGAAAAAACTGGCTTATTTGCCCCAGCAGATATCAAAACGGATGCGCTTAAATTACCTATCGAATGGACAAGCAAAACATTCATTCCTTATGATTATGGTTATTTCGCCTTTATCTATGACACCAATAAAATCAAGCAACCGCCAAAAAGCATGGATGAACTGCTTGATAGCAAAAATAAGTGGAAAATCATTTACCAAGATCCACGTACCAGCACCCCAGGATTAGGATTAATGCTGTGGATTGAGAAAATCTACGGTGATAAATCGGCTAATGCATGGAAGAAAATGGCAGCGAAAACACTGACCGTGACCAAAGGTTGGAGTGAGTCTTATGGCTTGTTCTTAAAAGGTGAAGGAGATTTTGTCCTGAGCTACACCTCTTCGCCGGGTTATCAAATTTTAAATGATAAGAAAGACAACTACGCGGCAGCATTGTTCGATGAAGGGCATTATATGCAAGTCGAAGTGGCGGCAAGATTAAAACACAGCCCGCAGCCTGAACTGGCAAAACAGTTCTTACAGTTTATGTTAACCCCTGAATTCCAAGGCACATTACCAACCACTAACTGGATGTATCCGGTTATCGATATGCCGTTGCCTGAAGTGTATAACGTGCTACCACTGCCTGCTAAATCCCTGCAATTTAGCGCGGAAGAAGTGGCTAAAGAACGTCAAACGTGGACACGTTTATGGCAAACCGCCGTCAGTCGTTAATCAATTTAACCTTATTACCGGGGGCAATAGCCTCCGGTCTTTTAATCGTCGTTGCCCTGCTCGCTTTTGGGGCGCTGTGGTTTTTCGCACCTGAAGTTTCCCTCCGCGAGATAATCGACGACGATTATTTATGGCATGTCATCGGTTTTACGTTTTGGCAGGCATTGCTTTCCGCTATTTTTTCCATTATTCCCGCTATTTTTCTTGCAAGAGCCCTGTATCGCCGGCGATTTTGGGGAAGAATACTCTTGCTCCGCTTGTGTGCAATGACCCTTGTTTTACCCGTTTTAGTCGCCGTTTTCGGTATTTTGTCGGTATATGGACAAACCGGATGGCTAGCAAAACTGTGCCTATGGCTTGGTGTTGACTATCAGTTTTCCCCTTATGGTCTGCGTGGCATTTTATTGGCGCATATCTTTTTCAATATGCCACTCGCCACCCGGATGTTGCTGCAATCCCTTGAAAATATTGCCATTGAGCAGCGTCAAAGTGCCGCTCAACTTGGGTTTAATGAGTGGCAGCAATTTACCATTCTAGAGTGGCCTTATTTACGCCGTCAGATATTGCCAACAGGCGCGCTGATTTTCATGCTCTGCTTTGCCAGCTTTGCGACGGTACTGGCTCTGGGTGGTGGTCCTGCGGCGACCACTATCGAACTCGCGATTTACCAAGCACTGAGCTATGACTTTGATTTAGGCCGAGCCACACTGCTTGCGTTAATTCAGTTGGGATGTTGCGTAGGGTTAATGCTTATTTGCCAACGTATTAACCATGCCTTTTCCGTTGGATTTAGCCACCAAACATCATGGTTTGATCCTGCCGATAACCTATTTCGCCGTTTACGTGACTGGCTGGTGATCGCAGCAGCTATTTTGCTATTAATTCCGCCGTTATTAGCGGTCATTGTTGATGGGCTCAATGGTCAATTACTGGATGTTTTACAGCAATCTGCGTTATGGCAAGCCACATTGACCTCACTGTTTATTGCTCTCTGTGCTGGAATTTTGTGCGTGATCCTCACGCTAATGCTGCTATGGAGTAGCCGTGAACTGCGTTTAAGAAATGCATTAAAACTTGGACAAGCTATTGAGCTAAGCGGGCTGATTATTCTGGCGATGCCGGGTATTGTGCTGGCGACTGGCTTTTTTATCTTTTTCAATGAAACCATTGGAATACCCGAAACTCCTTATCCGTTGGTGATCATGACTAACGCCTTACTCGCTATCCCTTACGCGCTAAAGGTACTGGATAACCCAATGCGAGATCTGGCTCAACGCTATAATCCGTTATGCCAATCACTCGAAATTACTGGTTTTAATCGATTTAAAATCATTGAATTACGAGCATTACGCAAACCTATCGCACAAGCATTGGCATTCGCTTGCGTGATTTCGATTGGGGATTTTGGCGTGGTCGCCTTGTTTGGTAATGAAGAGTTCCGCACCTTGCCTTACTATCTTTATCAACAGATTGGCGCGTATCGAACCAATGATGGAGCGGTTACCGCGATGTTATTGTTGTTACTCTGTTTCTGCCTGTTTAGCCTACTCGAACGCCTATCGGGGAAAACTCATGATTGAATTACAAAATCTAGATTATCAATACGATAACCTAAATATGCATTTTGATATTGCGGTAGCTTCGGGGGAACGAGTTGCCGTAATGGGTCCTAGTGGCGCAGGCAAAAGCACGCTGCTCAGCCTAATTAGTGGGTTTCAATTTCCTCGCAGTGGCACTATCACCTTAAATGGTGAAAATCATACATTTACGCCCCCAGCTAAACGCCCTGTTTCCATGTTATTTCAAGAAAATAACCTGTTTGCTCACCTAACTGTGAGGCAAAATATTGGGCTAGGTTTACAACCGAGCTTACGTTTGAGTGCATCGCAAATGGCTGAAGTTGAACAAATGGCGCAGCAGGTCAGTTTAACCGACTGTTTAGATCGAACACCAGCGCAGTTATCCGGTGGGCAGCGTCAACGAGCCGCACTCGCCCGCTGTTTAATTCGCAATCAACCGATTTTATTGCTGGATGAGCCGTTTTCCGCCCTTGACCCTGCGCTGCGCAGTGAAATGCTGCAACTACTCAATGACGTTTGCGTGAATAAATCCATCACATTATTAATGGTATCTCACAGTATTGAAGACTCGCTACAAATCGCCCCTCGTAGCTTAGTGGTCGCCGATGGTGCAATTGTGTATGACGGCGATACCGAAACACTGTTACAAGGCAAAACTAACGCTTCTGCATTATTGGGCATTTCTAATTAGCTCGATAAATAACACTGTATAAATTCCCACTACTCGCGTATATTAATTTGCAGATTATTTACGCGAGTTTCCTTTATGCCTCAGTCAAATACCCCCGCGGAAAAAGGCTTTATTCTTAGCCGCCATTGGCGAGATACCCGCTACGGTGTCGAGGTAAGCTATTGGTTACTCACGGATAATAAACCACAAAAAGTCATTGTTCCCTATCAACAAGCCGTGGGTTTTTTACCTGAATCCAAGTTTTCCCTAGTACGTCATTTAATTGAAGGACAAGCTGATATCAGCTATCGCTCCGTGGAACTGCGAGATTTTAAACGCGAAAAAGTCTATGCCATCTATTGCCAGCAATATCGTCAATTACAAAACCTAGATAAAAACTGCCAAGCATTAGGCGTTGAACTGCTGGAAACCGATATTCGCCCTTGTGAGCGTTATTTAATGGAGCGCTTTATTACCGCTCCCGTGTGGTTTTCTCGCAATCGTCAGGGGAAATATCAACTCAAACCCTGTGAAGGTTATCGCCCGACACTGCACGCCGTTTCCCTCGATATTGAAACTAGCCAACATGGGGAGCTTTATTCGATTGGATTATCTGGCTGCGGTGACAATGTGGTGTTTATGTTGGGACCCGATCAAGGCCCTGCTCTGAATGACCAACATCGACTCGTGTATACCACCAGCCGCCCTCAATTACTTGAAAAATTGAACGAATGGCTGCAACAGTACGATCCCGATGCCATCATCGGCTGGAATCTGATCCAGTTTGATTTGCAAGTTTTACAAAAGCATGCAGAGCGCTATGGCATCTCTCTGTTGCTCGGTCGGCAAGGGAAAAAACTCGAATGGCGAGAACACGGTTTTAAGCAAGGTGTCTTTTTTGCCTCTGCTGAAGGTCGCCTAATTATCGATGGTATTGATGCGTTAAAATCGGCGACATGGAGTTTTAGCTCATTCAGTTTGGAATCCGTTGCCCAGCAGCTCCTTGGGGAAGGGAAAGCGATTGATACTCCCTATGATCGTATGGATGAAATTAACCGCCGCTTCGCTCACGATAAACCCGCCCTCGCCCATTACAATATTCAAGACTGTATATTGGTGCATCGCATCTTTGAGAAAACCGATTTAATGGCGTTCTTGCAAGAGCGCTCGACGGTCACGGGGTTAGCAGCCGATCGCATGGGGGGCTCGGTAGCCGCCTTTTCCCATTTATATATTCCTCGGCTACACCGCTTAGGGTTTGTTGCCCCAACGCTCTGTGAGCAGAAGTTTCAGCTCAATCCCGGTGGATTTGTCATGGATTCTCAGCCGGGTTTGTATGACTCCGTTTTAGTGCTTGATTATAAAAGCCTGTATCCCTCTATTATTCGTACCTTTTTAATTGACCCAGCAGGCATGATTGAAGGGCTTGCACACCCAGACCCTGAACACTCTGTTGAAGGGTTTCGCGGTGCTTGGTTTTCCCGTACAACCCATTGCTTGCCAGATATTGTCAGCCATATTTGGCAAGGTCGTGATAAAGCCAAACAGCAAAAAAATGCCCCGCTTTCTCAAGCCCTCAAAATTATTATGAATGCTTTTGCTGGGGTTTTGGGTGCCGATGGATGCCGCTTTTTTGATCCGCGATTAACCGCGTCAATCACCATGCGTGGTCATGAAATCATGCGAATTACCAAACAATTGATTGAATCCCAAGGATATCAGGTAATTTATGGGGACACCGATTCCACCTTTGTTTGGCTACGAGATCCCCATACTGATGAACAAGCTCAAAAAGTGGGCTATCAACTGCGTGACCATGTAAATAATTGGTGGAAACAGCATCTTAAAGAAGAGTGGCAACTTGATGGTGTGCTCGAGCTTGAGTATGAAACCCATTATCGGCGCTTTTTGATGCCAACAATTAGAAGCACAGACCAAGGCAGTAAAAAACGCTATGCGGGTTTAAGCCAAGATACGATGGTTTTTAAAGGCTTAGAAACCATTCGTTCAGACTGGACACCTCTCGCTCAAAATTTCCAAAAAGAGCTGTATACGCGCATTTTTTATCGCCAGCCTTATCGGGAATTTATTCGCGACTATATTCATGCCATTCGTTCAGGAGAATATGACGATCGCTTGATTTACCGCAAGCGCCTACGGCGTAAATTGTCAGATTATCAACGTAATGTGCCACCTCATGTACGAGCCGCACGCCAAGCCGATGAGTACAATTTGCAATTACAGCGCCCATTGCAATATCAAAATGGGGGGTGGATTAGTTATATCATCACTCAAGCGGGTCCTGAGCCATTAGAGACCGTGACTGCGAAGCCTGACTATGAGCATTATATTCTTAAGCAAATCAAACCTATCGCCGATGGAATTCTGCCATTTCTGCAAGATGATTTTGACGCCATTTTGACAGGGCAAATTAATCTTTTGTTTTAAAGCCTAACGAACAGCGAGAATTGTACAATTCTTATTACAATTGCCGCATTTTTAACAGGTGACGATAAGCGAATGTTGAATTAATATAACGCCCCTTTGATATCTCGACCTGTTATACGCACAGCTTGGCGAGAAAATCGGCTATACTCATCATAATTCGAGCAACGCGACTCGAAAGAGAAAAGAGCTATAATTGCCAAACGGCAAAACGATTAAAAAATTTCGCATCACCCTTGGTATATAACCGTTATATCAACACTGGGCAAAGACACCGGTTAGTTGTCTTAAACATCTAAAAATAAACAATCAAAATTATGGAATTAAATTAAACCTATGCCATTTACTCTTGGTCAACGCTGGATCAGCGACACAGAAAGCGAACTTGGGTTAGGCGCCGTCGTGGCTATTGATGCCCGTATGGTGACGTTGCTTTTCCCTGCCACTGGGGAAAACCGACTGTACTCACGTAGTGATGCCCCAATTACCCGAGTGATGTTCAACGAAGGTGATACCATCACTAGTCACGAAGGTTGGCAGCTACAAGTTGAAAGTATTCAAGAAGATAAAGGGTTATTGACCTACACAGGAACGCGTTTAGACACCCAAGAAGTGGATGTCAGCCTGAGAGAAGTGTTCCTTGATAGCAAGCTAACGTTTAATAAGCCACAAGATAGACTGTTCGCCGGTCAAATCGATCGTATGGATCGTTTTGCTCTGCGTTTTCGCGCACGTAAATTTCAAAGCGAACAAGTTAAACACCAATCTACGGGCCTGCGTGGGATCCGCGCGAGTTTGATCCCGCATCAGTTGCATATTGCTAACGAAGTCGGTAAGCGCCACAATCCACGAGTTTTACTGGCGGATGAAGTGGGCTTAGGGAAAACCATCGAAGCGGGTATGATAATCCATCAACAATTGATGGCAGGTCGTGCTGAGCGTGTATTGATCATTGTCCCAGATAGCTTACAGCATCAATGGCTGGTGGAAATGCTACGCCGTTTTAACCTGCGTTTTTCCCTGTTTGATGATAGCCGCTACAGCGAAGCCCAACACGACAGCGATAACCCATTTGAAACTGAGCAATTAGTCCTGTGTTCTCTGGATTTTGTTCGTCGTAATAAACAGCGTTTTGACCAACTCGTCGAAGCGGGCTGGGACATGATGGTCGTCGATGAAGCTCACCATCTGCAATGGAGCGAAACTGCCCCAAGCCGTGAATATCAAGTGATTGAAACCTTAGCAGAACATGTTCCTTCTGTTTTACTGCTAACGGCAACACCGGAGCAATTAGGCCAAGAGAGCCACTTTGCGCGTTTGCGCCTCCTCGACCCTAACCGCTTCCATGACTATCAAGAGTTCTTAGCCGAGCAAGAAAATTATCGCCCTGTCGCCGATGCGGTTTCACTGCTACTTTCAGGCGATAAACTGACGAATGACCAGCAAAACCTGCTCAACGAGCTTATCAAAGAACAAGATATTGAGCCGTTATTAAAAGCCGCTAATCTTGAAGGCGATGACAGCCAAGTCGCTCGCCAAGAACTGATCCATATGCTGATGGACAGACACGGTACTAGCCGCCTGTTATTTAGAAACACCCGTAATGGTGTCAAAGGCTTTCCACGCCGTGAATTGCATTCTTTAAAAATGCCACTGCCAACTCAATACCAAACGGCAATCAAAGTCGCTGGCATTATGGGCACGAAAAAGGATGTGGAAACTCGCGCAAAAGAGATGCTGTATCCGGAACAAATCTACCAAGAATTTGAAGGTGAAAACGCCACTTGGTGGAACTTCGACCCGCGTGTTGAATGGCTGATGGGCTTCTTAACCGCAAATCGCCATGAAAAAGTACTGGTTATCTGTGCCAAAGCCGCTACAGCACTGCAACTTGAGCAAGTTCTGCGTGAGCGTGAAGGGATCCGTGCGGCGGTATTCCACGAAGGTTTATCCCTGTTAGAGCGTGACCGTGCTGCTGCATACTTTGCTTCACAAGAAGAAGGCGCGCAGGTATTGCTGTGTTCTGAAATTGGTTCAGAAGGTCGTAACTTCCAGTTTGCTAACCAATTAGTGATGTTTGACCTGCCATTCAACCCTGACTTGCTTGAGCAGCGTATTGGTCGTTTGGATCGTATTGGTCAAAGCCGCGATATCGTAATCAACGTGCCTTACTTGGAAAATACCGCACAAGCCGTATTAATTCGTTGGTACCATGAAGGTTTAGATGCTTTTGAGCATACTTGCCCTACCGGTCGTACTATTTACGATAAATATTACCAACAATTGCTGCAATTTATGGCTGAGCCAACCATCACTGACGGGTTTGATGAATTTATTAAAACCAGCCGTGAAGAGCACGATGCACTCAAAGCACAGTTAGAGCAAGGTCGTGACCGTTTGCTGGAAATGCACTCAAATGGCGGTGAAGCCGGTAATAAATTAGCCGAAGAGATTGGTGAAGGCGATAACGAGACTGAGCTGGTTAACTTTGCACTGAACCTGTTTGATATTGTTGGGATCAACCAAGAAGATAAGAGTGATAACTTAATTATCCTCACACCGTCCGACCATATGTTAGTGCCTGATTTTCCAGGATTACCGCAAGATGGCTGCACGATCACTTTTGACCGCGAACAAGCACTTTCCCGCGAAGATACGCAGTTTATTAGCTGGGAACATCCGATTATTCGCAACGGTTTGGATTTAGTATTATCCAGCGATACGGGTAGCTGTGCAGTTTCCGTGTTGAAAAACAAAGCGTTGCCAGTAGGCACCTTGCTGACCGAACTGATTTATGTGGTAGAAGCTCAAGCGCCGAAACAGCTGCAAATCAGCCGTTTTTTACCGGCGACTCCAGTTCGTTTATTGATTGATTTAAAAGGTAATAATCTATCTTCACAAGTGGAGTTTGAGAGCTTTAACCGCCAATTAAATGCCATCAACCGTCATATGGCGAGCAAGTTGGTTAATGCGGTTCAAAACGAAGTGCATTCTGTATTACGCCTCTCTGAACCGATGGTCGAGAAAGAAGCAAAATCCATTATTGAGAATGCCAAAGAAGCTGCTGATAAAGCCCTGACTCTGGAACTGTCTCGCTTGGAAGCGCTGAAAGCGGTTAACCCAAATATCCGTGATGAAGAACTCGATATTATCGAGGAAGAGCGTCGCCAATTGATGATCAACATCGACCAAGCTTCATGGCGCCTCGACGCTATCCGCTTAGTAGTTGTCACGCATCAGTAGAGAATATAGCACGACACTCCCCGAGATTATGCGAGTTACAGCGGTGCTGGCTGATAGCAGCCAGCACCGCTACAGCATGAAGAATGAAGGATAAAAAGTAGATATTTATAGTTTGGCTTTTGACTTTATATCTCTATTATTAGCCAAAATTATTCGCGTTGTAGCTAGGCGGCAAACGAAGATATCCTTGGGAGCATACACAAGTATGTGACTAGGGTAGCTAAGAGCAGCCAACACCGCTACAGCGTGAAGAATGAAGGATAAAAGAAAATGTTACCCTACAACCCGCCAACTGAACCCTGGCTACATATACTCTACCAAGACGAGCATATTATTGTAGTCAATAAACCTAGCGGCTTGCTTTCTGTACCAGGGAAAGCCCCTGAGCACCATGACAGCATCATGAGCCGTATTCAGCGGGATTATCCTGCGGCAGAGTCCGTTCACCGTTTAGATATGGCAACCAGTGGCGTTATGGTCGTCGCTCTGCATAAAGCGGCTGAGCGTGAACTCAAGCGTCAGTTTAGGGAGCGGGAGCCGAAAAAGCACTATGTGGCTCGCGTGTGGGGGCATTTGGAAAAACCTGAGGGTTTGGTGGATTTGCCGCTGATTTGTGACTGGCCAAATCGCCCTAAGCAAAAAGTCTGTTTTGAAACAGGGAAATCGGCCCAAACCGAATACCAAGTTTTAGAATATGAAGAGCAGGCAACGCGAGTCAAACTTTCGCCAATTACGGGACGCTCTCATCAGCTACGTGTGCATATGCTTGCGTTAGGGCACCCTATTCTTGGTGACAGATTTTATGCCCATGAAGAAGCATTGGCATTAGCACCACGTTTGCAGTTACATGCTCAGGAGCTGTATATCACTCATCCTGAGTATGGCACACCAATGCATTTTACTTGCCCGCCAGATTTCTAATCTAATTGAAGCGCTTAGGCTACCCAAGCGCTTCAATTATTTAAAAGCTTAAGTTATTTAAAACTGAAGTTATTTAAAAACTGAAGTTATTTGAAACCCTTCTCTTTTTTAACAAGATCATAAGCTGCCTGAATTGACTGCGCTTTTTGCTTAGCAATTTCCATCATCTCTGGCGGTAACCCTTTTGCAACGAGCTTATCAGGGTGATGCTCACTCATCAGCTTACGGTACGCTCGCTTAATTTTCGTTGGATCATCATCGACGGAAACTCCAAGTACCTTACAGGCATCTTCCAGCGTAGGACCATTATTTTGTTGATAATAGCCTCCAGACTGCTGCTGAGAATAACCATGACCAAACTGGCGACCGCTTTGGATCATATCTAAGAATTGCTCAAACTGAATTTTGGAGATACCCAGCTCTTCCGCGATGATAAATAGCACTTTTCTTTCGTTAGGATGTAGGGTTCCATCCGCGAAAGCAGCTTGCAATTGAATTTCCAGAAACATCTGAACAAGGTCAAAACGACCATAGCAAGCCATACGTAATTGTTTAAGAACATCACGCAGTGGAAAGTCTGGGGATTTTCCCTCTCTAAAGGCTTGTTGAGCGGCTTTGCGAGTTTCTCCATGCAGTTGCATTCTGTCCATCAGGTTCGATGCTAACTGGATATCAGTCTCGGTGACACGCCCTTTTGACTTGGTTAAATGCCCTAATATTTGAAAGGTACTTGCGAAGAAAATAATTTGTCTGTCGCGCTTATTGAAGGCGCCAGCGAACTTACGTTGAGCCGAAGCCTTATCAAAACCGTGCCCAATCAGTAAGCCAGCTAATGCTCCCCAAAACCCTAAACCGGAGACAATAGCGAGTATCACCCCAATAATTTTACCCCAATAGTGCATATATCCCTCAATTCTTCAATGCTCAGAATGCAATTTTGCATTATCATACTATCCATTCTGCTTTTGTGCATAACGATAAAGAGCCTAACAAGTTGCTAACTACGTTTATTCCAGTTTTGATATTATACTGGCGAAAACGGGTTGGCTAAGATAGTCTTTGAGCGTTTGCCGACTGTGCCCATTTGACGGACTCCCTATTTAATGATGAAGAAAAGTTATCCCACAATAATCGCCACCATGGTATGGGCGGCTATTTATAGCCAGCAAGCACATGCTGATCTTGCAGCACAATGTATGCTTGGGGTGCCTGTTTATGACAAACCTATTATCTCTGGTGATCAAAATAGCTTACCGATTGAGATTCAAGCTGACGACGTCACAGGGGAATACCCTAATTTTGTCGAATATACTGGTAACGTTGATATTCAGCAGGGCAACCAGACTCTCACAGCAGATAACGTTAAACTGACACAAACCCAAAAAGAGGGTGAAGAACCGGTTCGTGAAGTGACGGCGACAGGGAATGTCCATTACGATGACCCTCAAATTATCCTGAAGGGTCCTTCAGCGTGGTCAAACTTAGATAATAAAAACACTGACGTTGATGACGGTAACTACATGATGGTAGGTCGTCAAGGTCGCGGTGATGCGAAAAAAATGAAAATGCGAGGTGAAAACCGCTATTCCATTATGGAAAACGGGACTTTCACCAGTTGCTTACCGGGCAGTAATACATGGAGCGTTGCAGGCTCTGAAGTGATTATTGACCGCGAGGAGGAAGTCGCAGAAATTTGGCATGCTCGTTTCCGTATCGCAGATGTGCCTGTGTTCTATAGCCCATATATGCAGTTACCGATTGGTAGCAAACGCCGTTCTGGTTTCTTAATCCCAATGGGAAGCTATTCAAACAACGACGGGTTAGAGTTCACGCTGCCGTATTATTGGAACATCGCACCAAATTACGATGCGACGATTACGCCACAATTTATGACCCACCGAGGCGTTAAATTAAATAACGAATTCCGTTATTTAATCACACCAGGTACGGGTACGATAGCATTTGACTTCATTAACCACGACCGCGCTTATATTAAAGATAAAGAGAATAAGAAACGTGATGCCCGTGACAGCGATGACCGTTGGTTATTCTACTGGCGCCACTCAGGGACCTTTGCTCAGCACTGGAGCTTTGGTGCCGACTACACTAAAGTAAGTGATCCCCAATACTTTACTGATTTTAGCTCTCAGTACGGTAGCACCACTGATGGTTATGCCACACAGAAATTTAACGTCGGCTATTCTGATACCAACTGGAACATGAAAGTGTCTCACAAACAGTTCCAAATCTTTGTGGATAACCCAAATAAGCGTGCTTATAAAGCTGAACCGCAAATCGATTTTAACTATTACCAAAATGACGTCGGTATGTTGGATTTCCATACTTACGCACAAGCTGCTCGTTTTACTAGTGTGGGTGAAAATAACCCAGACGCAACCCGTTTGCATATCGAACCTGAAGTCAGCATGCCGCTGTCTAACGGTTGGGCGCAAATGAATAACAGCGTAAGACTATTCGCAACTCACTATGATCAAGATATCCCTAAAGCCCAAGAAAATAGTAGCCTAGAAAAAAATGTCACCCGTGTGCTGCCAATGTTTAAGAGTGATGCGAAGGTGGTATTTGAGCGCGACTTATTCCAAGGCAGTGATTTTGTTCAAACTTTAGAACCACGAGTTCAGTATTTATATATTCCGTATAAAGATCAGGACAATATCAATAACTACGACTCATCATTATTACAATCTGATTATTCGGGCTTATTCCGTGACCGTATATACAGTGGTTTAGACCGTATCGCTTCAGCAAACCAGTTCACAACCGGTTTAACCACCCGTATTTATGATGAAAATTTAGCTGAGCGCTTCAATTTCTCCGTTGGACAAATTTACTATTTAGAGCGCCCTCGCGCGGGGAATTCAACGCGAAAAATTGATGATAAGAGTGATACGGGATCATTGCTGTGGGCAACCGATGCCATGTGGCACATTGATGAAAACTGGGGCATTAGAGGGAACTTACAGTATGACCGCCGCCTTGGTAACATCACCATGGGGAACGCAGTTACTGAATATCGCTTTGATGCAGATAGACTAATTCAGCTGAATTACCGCTTTGTTGACCGTGACTATATTCAAGCGACATACCAAAAAGATAATGAGAATGTATATAAACTACCTGAATACCAACAAGGTATTTCCCAGATTGGTACTGTTGTCAGCTGGCCATTAAGTGAAAATTGGGGCTTTGTTGGTTCTTACTATTACGATACTAAGCAGCAACAATCGGCGAGCCAGCTTGTCGGATTACAGTACAATGCCTGCTGTTGGGCGGTGAATTTAGGATACGAACGTAAGATTGTGGGTTGGCAAAATGAGAAGTTCAGCAGTGAATATGACAATAAATGGTCTATCAACGTGGAACTTAGAGGCCTAAATAACAATCATAGTTTAGGTAGTCAGGAGATGTTGAAACAAGGTATTATTCCTTATCAACGTGCTTTCTGATAACAAACAACATAACGATCACGATTAGCCCGCATATGCGGAATAAAAGTCAATTTTATAGGACCATTATGAAGAATTGGAGAACACTTATTCTGGGACTGATGTTCGCAAGCTCTGCAAGTTTAGCTGCGCCACAGCAAATGGATAAAGTGGCTGCGGTTGTCAACAACGGAGTTGTACTTGAAAGCGACGTCCAGAATATGATCAATACAGTGAAGTTGAATGCACGTAATGCAAATCAACAAGTTCCTGATGATCAAACCCTGCGCCAACAAATCATCGACCGTTTGGTTATGGATAACATCATGTTGCAGATGGCTAACCAAATGCAGATTAATATCCCTGAAGAAGCTGTGAATGCGACTATCGCGGATATTGCTCGCCAAAACAATTTAACCTTACCGCAGATGGAAAAACGCCTGACCGCGGATGGTATCAATATGGGCAAATACCGCAGCGAAATCCGTAAGGAAATGCTGTTAGCGGAAGTGCGTAATAACGAAGTTCGCCGCCGTATCACCATTTTGCCTCAAGAAGTTGATGCATTAGCTGAGCAAATGGATTCTCAAATGAATGCTCAGAAAGGCGTAAATTTAAGCCACATTCTGATCCCACTGCCAGAGAACCCAACGCCAGAACAGTTATCAAAAGCAGAATCGTTAGTTGATAAAATCTTAACTGACCTGAAAAAAGGCTCTGATTTCGGTAAATTAGCAATTGCTTACTCTGCTGACCCTCAAGCACTGAAAGGTGGAAACATGGGTTGGTCACGTCTGCAAGAGCTGCCAGTGGTCTTTTCTGATCAACTGAAAAACTCGAAGAAAGGCGACATCGTTGGTCCAATTCGTTCAGGTGTAGGCTTCCATATTTTACGTGTCAATGACGTTACTGGTGATACTCACCAGCCAATTTCTGTCACCGAAGTGAAAGCGCGTCATATCTTACTGAAATCATCACCAATTATGGATGATGCAACAGCAAGACAAAAACTGACTCAACTGGCTCAAGAGATCCGTAACGGCAGAATTTCATTTGAAGAAGCGGCTAAAGAGAACTCCGAAGACCCAGGTAGTGCATTAAAAGGTGGGGAATTAGGTTGGAATATGCCTGATGTTTACGACCCTGCATTCCGTGACGCACTGATGAAACTGAAAAAAGGTGAAATCAGCCAACCTGTACCTTCAAGTTTCGGCTGGCACTTAATTCAGTTAGAAGATACTCGCAGTGTCGATAAAACTGATGCCGCGAAGAAAGATCAAGCGTACCGTTTACTGTTCAATCGTAAGTTTAACGAAGAAGCGCAGACTTGGATGCAAGAACAACGCGCTGCGGCTTATGTGAATATCGTGGATGGTCGCCAAAGCCAATCTAATGATGAACAAGCAAAATAAGCCAATCGTCATCACCCCCGGTGAACCTGCCGGGGTAGGTCCAGATCTTCTGATCCAATTAGCTCAGCAGGCATGGCCTGTCGAGCTTGTGGCTTGCGCAGATCCAGACCTGCTTCTTCAACGCGCTAAAACTCTCAATTTACCGCTAACATTACGCGAATATGATGCAAAACAGCCACAGACTTCTGTCGCTGGACAATTGTCGATTGTTCCCGTTTCACTGAATGCACCGGCAGAAGCTGGAAAACTCGATGTTCGTAATGGTGAATATGTTACTGAAACTTTAGCGCGTGCTTGTGATGGCTGTTTGAGTGATGAATTTTCTGCCATTGTGACGGGGCCTGTTCACAAAGGCATTATTAATGACGCTGGTATTCCATTTAGTGGACATACCGAATTTTTCGCAGATAGAAGTCACTGCGACCGCGTTGTGATGATGCTCGCAACACAAGAATTACGTGTCGCTTTAGCGACCACGCACCTGCCGCTAAAAGATGTCTCCGACGCAATTACCCAACAAAGCTTGCATGAAGTGATCACCATTTTGCATCATGACCTGCAAACCAAGTTTGGTATTGAAAACCCGCACATCTATGTTTGTGGGCTTAACCCTCATGCCGGAGAAGGCGGACATATGGGAATGGAAGAGATTGAAACCATCATTCCAGCCCTAGAAACCTTGCGTAAACAAGGCATTACCTTAATCGGTCCTTTACCCGCAGACACGCTTTTCCAACCGAAGTATTTAACCGATGCAGATGCAGTATTAGCGATGTATCACGATCAGGGACTACCTGTGTTAAAATACCAAGGTTTCGGCAGAGCGGTAAATATTACCCTTGGTCTGCCATTTATCCGTACTTCCGTCGATCACGGCACAGCGCTTGAATTAGCAGGTACGGGTCAAGCCGATGCGGGCAGTTTCATCACCGCATTGAAATTAGCTATCCAAATGACACAAAAGAATTCATGAATAATCGAGTCCATCAGGGGCACCTTGCCCGCAAACGTTTCGGGCAGAACTTTTTAACTGACCAATTTATTATCGACAGTATTGTAGATGCAATGCACCCACAACCAGGACAAGCCATTGTAGAAATTGGTCCGGGTCTTGGTGCATTAACTGAACCTGTTGGTAGCCGCATGGATAAAATGACGGTTGTCGAACTTGACCGCGACCTTGCCGCTCGTCTGCATGTCCATCCACAGCTGAAAGACAAGCTAACCATCATCCAGCAAGATGCGATGACTGTCGATTTTGGTGAACTGGCGAAACAAGCTGGACAGCCAATACGCGTATTTGGTAATTTGCCTTATAACATCTCAACACCGTTGATGTTCCACCTGTTTACATTCACCAACCAAATTTCCGACATGAATTTCATGTTGCAAAAAGAAGTGGTTAATCGATTAGTAGCAGGACCTGGAAGCAAAGCTTTCGGTCGTTTAAGCGTAATGGCGCAATATTACTGCAATGTTGTTCCTGTGCTTGAAGTTCCGCCTACTGCCTTTGCACCACCACCAAAAGTGGACTCTGCGGTAGTAAGATTGATCCCTCACAAGGAAAATCCATACCCAGTGAAGGATATTAAAGTATTGAGCCGTATTACGACTCAAGCATTTAACCAACGTCGTAAAACTATCCGCAATAGTCTTGGGGATTTATTCAGCGTTGAGCAGTTAACCGAACTGGGCATCGACCCAGGAACGCGCGCTGAAAATATCTCCGTTGAGCACTATTGTAAGATGGCAAACTATCTGTGTAATTTATCGGAATAGAGAATCTGAGG
This sequence comes from Providencia sp. JUb39, assembly GCF_012272845.1. NCBI lineage: Bacteria > Pseudomonadati > Pseudomonadota > Gammaproteobacteria > Enterobacterales > Morganellaceae > Providencia > Providencia sp. JUb39. The sequence continues at coordinate 3,393,733 of NZ_JAAWXD020000001.1, forward strand.
AGGCACTATGCTGAATGATCCCAATGTGAGCATCCAAGTTCAAAGTGTCTACATAGAAAGCCAATCCCAGCCCGACATTGCCCGTTTTGTCTTTGCGTATACTATTTGTATCCGCAATTTAGGGCGAATTCCTATACAGCTAATGAGCCGTTACTGGCTCATTACCAATAGTGATGGTCGTAAAACTGAAGTGCAAGGTGAAGGCGTGGTGGGTGAACAACCCGTTATCCTACCGGGCAAAGAATATCGCTATACCAGCGGTGCTATCTTAGAAACACCAATGGGTACGATGGAAGGCTATTACGTTATGCTGAGCGATCAAGGAAATCACTTTCATGTTGATATTCCTGCATTTCGCCTCGCTATCCCAACACTGATTAATTAATTATGTCCACATACATTGTAGGTGATATACACGGTTGTTATCGTGAGCTGCGGGAACTTCTCGATAGCGTGAATTTCGATCCACAGCAAGATACATTATGGCTAACGGGTGACCTTGTTGCTCGTGGACCCGAGTCATTGCAAGTCTTACGCTATGTGAAAAGTTTAGGCTCATCAGCACGATTAGTGTTAGGCAACCATGACCTACATTTGATTGGCATCTACTGCAAAATCAGTCGCAATAAGCCTAAAGACCATCTTGATGAGTTACTCAATGCACCCGATATCGATGAGCTCATCAATTGGTTACGCCGTCAGCCACTTTTACAAGTCGATGAAGAGCAAAAAATGGTCATGACCCACGCCGGTATTACGCCACAGTGGGATCTCGAAACCGCAAAAATGTGCGCTCGCGAAGTGGAAGCTGTGCTTTCAAGCGATGCATATCCGCTATTTATTGACTCTATGTATGGCGACATGCCAAACAATTGGTCTGAAAGTTTGATGGGGCTAGCGCGTTTACGCTACAGCACCAATGCCCTCACCCGCCTGCGTTATTGTTTTCCAAATGGGCAACTGGATATGATCTGCAAAGAGAGCCCAGCTAAAGCTCCTGCTCCACTGAAGCCATGGTTTTCTCTACCAAGTCAATTCCCTGAAGATTACGCCATTTTCTTTGGTCATTGGGCATCATTGGAAGGTAAGTTTACACCGGAACATGTGTATGCGATGGATACTGGCTGTTGCTGGGGAGGGGATTTAACGCTGCTTCACTGGGAAACTAAAACATTCCATAGACAGAAATCTCACCAGAAACGTCGCAAAGAGTGAGTGTTTACTCTAGATACCAAATGATAGATAGCAAAATGGCACCTAACAGTGCCATTTTTGTTGACTAGAGCAGCGACGGTTAAACGCGACGAGTCAGAACTTCAATGCAGAAACCGTGGCTATTCGCTTCGTCTGCCTCATGATATTCAGTGAAAATAGAGTCCCATTCATCAGGCTCGTAAGCAGGGAAATGTGTATCCCCAATCACTTCAGCATCCACGTGAGTCAAATAGAGTTTATTCGCCATTGGAAGGAATTGTTGATAAACCTTACCACCACCAATCACCATAATCTCATCAGCACCTTCAACTGCCTTCGCGGCTTCTAATGCTTCTTCAACTGATTTAACCCAGATAACACCAGTTTCTGTGCCTGCTTGGCTACTTAAAACAATATTGACACGCTGCGGTAAAGGACGACCTAGGGCTTCATAAGTCACGCGTCCCATAATCACAGGTTTATTCAATGTTTGACGCTTAAACCACGCCAAATCACCTGGTAAATTCCAAGGCATCGCATTTTCCATGCCGATAACCTGATCGAACGCCATTGCTGCGATTAAGCTAATATTCATCTAACCACCTTAGAAACGAAATATAAAAATTGTGCACACTATACGGAAACAGACATACTTCGTCGACTAAATTTAATCTTCCTTAAATACCACTCAATCCCTTATACTCGAACGACTCAAGTCAATGCACTAAACGATGTTTACAACGCTTTTAGTCCCTTATTACTCAGTTTAGTTCAACCTAAAATAAAGAGATTACATTATGTATCAGACCAGTATCATGGTCGCGACGATTGCCGCCCTTGGCATGATCTCACCAGGTCCAGATTTCTTTTTAATTATCAAGAATGCAGCGCGTTACCAACGTTCAGCAGCCATGATGACTGCCCTCGGTATTATCGTTGCTATTGCACTTCATATGTCTTATTGCGTGGCAGGGCTCGCCGTGTTGATCACCACCACGCCATGGTTATTTAATATTCTTAAATATGCTGGCGCGGCGTATTTAATCTGGATTGGGATTAAAAGCCTGATGCCACAGAAGGCTCAGAGTGTTGATTTAATGAGCAATCAACATGAGCATGTCACATTCAAAAAAGCGTTCATGCAAGGTTTCTTATGTAACGTCTTAAATCCTAAGGCAACTTTATTCTTCTTAGCGATTTTTACTCAAGTGCTTAGTGTGGATTCGACATTCTCAGAAAAGCTCTGGTTCGCCTTTATTATTTGGGGTCTTGCTGTGATTTACTGGCCAATTTTGGTGTGCTTAATTCAAAGTGCCCCCGTTAGAAAAGGGCTAGCGAAAGTACAAAAATATGTGGATAAAGTCCTTGGCGTGGTGCTAGTAGCATTTGGTATACGCGTAGCATTAAGCTAATCTTTAACGTAAAAAAGCCCGCTAATTGCGGGCTTTTTCTAATGTTTCAATTAGTTACTACCATCTTCAGGTGTAATAACCAGTTGTCCCACTGAGCCTAAATCTGCTTTTTCGAGGTTTTGGCTATAAAACAGGAATGGGAAATGGTTGTAAGACGGTTGCAGCATCTGCACCAGTAGCTCACAGCGCCCATCAATCCAAACGGTATCTTTCCATCCAAAGTTATCTGGCTTAGCTGGCTGCCCATTACAGTTGATCACTTTAAAGCGAACACCTTCAATGTGGAAAGATTGAGGCTGTTGACTGCTGACATTCCAACGCTCCCAACTGCCTTGGCGAGAAGTAATATCCACACGCCCCGTATCCAATTTTACGCCATTGATGCCTACTGGATCATTTAGTTGGATATCACGGTTAGTAATCGAGGAGGTAATCTGTGTCGTATCCAAAACTAATTGTTTTGGAACATCATCCGTCACCAATGACATTAATCCCGTCGCTTTGATGGTTAGCACATTGGTGGAAATTAAATTATTCGACGGTTCAAATAGCCCTTTTACGCGATCCATCAACGAGGCAGATTCCCCTGCTGTAATCGTCAGTTCAGCAGTTTTCGCCATATCAATCAGCACTTCACGACGTTCTCCCGGTGCAAGTGAAAGTTCTTGTACGCTGGCAGGCACCGTTAGCAATCCTTGATCTGACGCTATCATCACGAAAGGACGGCCATCGCTGATTTTCATCACATAGCGTCTGGAGTTAGACGCGTTTAATAATCTTAAACGTACCCAACCACGAGAAACTTCGACATAGGGATCTTGCACACCGTTAACCACTAATGTATCCCCGAGGAATCCATTCTCATCAGTGTAATATTCAGGAACGCCAAAGTTATCCAAACGTTTGTCTTGAATAATAATCGGGAAATCATCTACGCCGTAATGTTTTGGTAAACGTAACTCTTTTGTGGAATCATCATCAATGATCCACATTCCCAGTAAACCATTGTAGATTTGCTGTCCCATTTTACCTTGGGTATTCGCGTGATACCAAAGCGTTGCCGCATTTTGGCGAATAGGGATCACCGGCGACCAATCTGCATTTGGCGAAATTTGTCTCGCTGCACCGCCAATTTGCGTGCCGGGGATCTGCAACCCGCTAATCGTCATTGAAACGGCATCCGGTAGTCTATTGCTATAGATTAGTTTGAGGTCATCGCCGTTTTTTACGCGAATAGTGGGTCCTGGATAAGAACCATTAATCCCTAAAACTTCCGCTGAATATTTACCATCGAAAGACCAATGGATTTTTTGTAATGTTAAAAAGAGTGGCTGTCCCGAACGGGATTCTAGCAAGGGTGGAACAGGGAGTGCGGTCGTTCCTTCTGCACTCGCATAAGTTGATACCTGCAATAAGCACACAGCCAACCCGCTAATCAGCAATGATCGGCAACGACTGAATAACATAGATTCTCCGCTAAATAAAAAACCAGCAAATTATTTTAATAAATCATTATAAATTAGTGATTTATACGAGTATTTTTAGGTATGTGCTGGTGATACCACTATTTGGAATTCAATAATTTATCTTGCGACAAATTTGCGAGCCATCATATCGCGAAAGGGCATGGAATTCTAAAAATATATGTATCAATAATTAAAATATAATAAATTTGAGTGGTAATAATTACGAGTGGGATTATATGACGGAGAAAATAGTGGAGCAAAAGTCTCGCAGTGAAAATAACATCGCCAGAATAACATAGTGGGAAGTTCTGAATGACCTTCCCACTATCGATATCAATTAACTTAGTAAAATCATAGAACTTAGTAAAAGTATGGAGATTAGCGTTTATTCAGCTCTTCAACTTCTTTATCTAACTCTTTAATTTTAGCTTCCATCAAGTCATGACAATATTCCGATAGCTCACGAACCTGATCTTTAGAGTATTTCGAGGTATCTATCGGATCCAACATTTCAATAATCACATGACCATTATTCCAACGGTTCAAGCTAATTTTGTTTTGTGTTGTAGACACACACACAGGCACAATTGGCACACCAGCAGCAATCGCAGCATGGAATGCGCCCGTTTTAAATGGCAGTAAACCACGACCACGGCTACGAGTTCCTTCAGGGAACATCCAGACTGAAATCTTACGAGATTTAATCTGCTCGGCAACTTGGGAAATAGTGTTATGGGCTTTCGAACGGTTACCACGGTCAATCAAAATATTTCCCGTGATCCAGTACAAGAAGCCAAAGAATGGGATCAGAACAAGGCTCTTTTTACCCACAGTAACGGTTCTTGGTTGAACACCATTCGACATAGTGACCATGTCATAGTTATTTTGGTGGTTACCGATATAAATACTTGGACCGTAATCCTTTGCCTTAGCCGGAACACGGTCAATCATTTTAATACCGAACACATGGGACAAACGCCCAAACATACGACCAAACGTCATCACATGTCTTGGATTTCGTGGGCTAAATAGGCAGTAGATACTGCCACCTACACACACACAAATCGTAAATATGATCACAATGATAGCTCTAATTAGCGCTAGCATAATATTCCTTAACTTATGAAAAGGGCTTTAACCAAGCCCTTGAATTATTGTTATTTTTACTCTGTATCCACAGAATCAACATCAATACGTTCAATGTTATGTAAACCACGCGGTAACGATGTTCCTTTACGTCCACGCTCTGCACGGTATTTCTGTAAGTCTTCTGATTTAAATTTCAGTTTACGCTTACCAAAATAGAGTGTGATCGAGGCTTGAGGTGGGATCACCATTAACCAAACCAGTAAGTCTTCACCACTTGCGGCTTGCGCCCCTGTGATGTTAATAATTTTATTCCCCTTCCCTTTGGATAATTGTGGGAGGTCAGACACAGGGAATAATAACATGCGACCGGCTTTCGTGATGGCTAATAACAAATCTTCTTTTTCGTTATTTAGCTCAATCGGCGCCATGACTTTTGCATTTTCAGGTAATGACATCAACGCTTTACCGGTTTTATTCTTCGTCACCAAATCATTAAAGGTGCAAATAAAACCATAACCCGCATCAGACGCCATTAAGTATTTCTGCTCTTCAGGCGCCATCAGGACATGCTCAATCGTTGCGCCCGGTGGAAGTGTTAATTTCCCTGTTAACGGCTCGCCTTGGCTACGTGCAGAAGGTAATTCCAGCGGGTCGACAGAATAACTACGCCCTGTGGTATCAAGGAATACCGCCGCTTGATTAGACTTACCACGGGCGGCGCCTTTAAAGCTATCCCCCGCTTTGTAGCTCAGATTACTTGGCTCGATATCATGCCCTTTCGCACTACGCACCCAGCCCATGTCAGACAAGACGACAGTAATCGGCTCCGAAGGCAGAATTTCATGCTCACTAAGTGCTTTGGCTTCTTCGCGCTCTTGCAGCGGCGAACGACGATCATCACCATAGGCTTTAGCATCTGCCTGAATCTCTTTCTTAATCAAGGTATTCAAACGAGCTTCTGAGCCTAAAATAGCTTGTAACTCATCGCGCTCTTTGGCTAATTCATCCTGTTCACCGCGAATTTTCATCTCTTCAAGTTTCGCTAAGTGACGCAGTTTTAATTCTAAAATCGCTTCGGCTTGGGTATCGCTAATATTAAAGCGCGACATTAAGACGGCTTTTGGCTCATCTTCATTACGAATGATTTCAATGACTTCATCGATATTCAAATAAGCGATGAGTAAACCATCCAAAATATGTAGGCGTCTTAATACTTTTTCTAAACGGTGGTTTAAGCGATTGCGTACTGTTTGACGACGATACGTGATCCACTCGGTGAGGATCTCAACCAATCCTTTCACTGCCGGACGGTTATCTAAGCCAATCATGTTTAAGTTAACACGGTAGCTTCTTTCAAGATCTGTCGTTGCAAACAAGTGGGTCATCACTTGATCAAGATCCACGCGGTTGCTGCGCGGAACGATCACTAAACGCGTTGGGTTTTCATGATCTGATTCATCACGCAGATCTTCGACCATTGGCAGCTTTTTCGCGCGCATCTGGTTTGCAATCTGCTCAAGGATTTTAGCGCCGGAAACTTGATGAGGCAGCGCTGTGATTACCGCATTACCATCTTCTTTTTCCCATACCGCACGCATACGCACTGAGCCACGACCGTTTTGGTAAACCTTACGGATATCTTCCGGTGAAGAGATAATTTCAGCTTCCGTTGGGTAATCAGGACCCGGAATAAACTGCATAATCTCATCAAGATTTAACTTTGGTTTTTCCAGTAGTGCCACCAGCGCACTTGCCACTTCGCGCGCATTGTGTGGTGGAATATCGGTCGCCATACCCACGGCGATCCCCGTGGTACCATTTAATAAAATATTTGGCAGACGGGCAGGCAACATTTTCGGCTCATTTAATGTACCGTCAAAGTTAGGTACCCAATCAACGGTACCGTGACCTAATTCGCTGAGCAGAACTTCTGCATATTTTGATAAGCGAGACTCGGTATAACGCATCGCAGCGAAGGATTTCGGATCATCTGGAGCCCCCCAGTTTCCTTGACCGTCAACCAAAGGATAACGGTAGGAGAATGGCTGCGCCATCAACACCATCGCTTCATAACAGGCGCTATCACCGTGCGGATGATATTTACCTAATACATCACCGACGGTTCTGGCTGATTTCTTATATTTTGCCGTGTTGCTCAGCCCCAATTCGGACATGGCATACACAATTCGGCGCTGAACAGGTTTAAGTCCATCGCCGATAAATGGCAACGCTCTATCCATGATGACGTACATCGAGTAGTTCAGATAGGCGTTTTCAGTAAAGGCATGAAGCGGTAAACGCTCCACACCGTCATGAGTAATTTCACTCATTCAATACGTTCCTTACTCTTATTCATCCGATTATGATCAGACCTCAATTTCTGCCGTATCGCCTTTTTCTTGCAGCCAGTTACGACGATCTTCCGAGCGTTTTTTAGCCAGAAGCATGTCCATCTTCGACATAGTTTCTGTGTAATTATCATCATCGATAGTTAACTGAACGAGGCGGCGAGTATTTGGATCTAACGTCGTTTCACGCAATTGTGGCGGGTTCATTTCACCCAGTCCTTTAAAGCGCTGGACGTTTGGTTTGCCTTTTTTACGGCTTAATCTTTCCAATACCGCATTTTTTTCACTTTCGTCTAATGCGTAGTAAGTCTCTTTGCCTAAATCGATACGATACAGTGGCGGCATTGCCATATAGACATGCCCCTCTTTGACCAATTTAGGGAAATGGCGCACAAACAAGGCGCACAGCAATGTGGCAATGTGCAGTCCATCGGAGTCCGCATCCGCGAGGATACAGACTTTCCCATATCGTAGCTGAGAAATATCTTCGCTATCAGGATCCATACCAATCGCGACAGAAATATCGTGAACTTCTTGAGAGGCTAAAACCTCATCAGAAGAGACTTCCCACGTATTGAGGATCTTACCGCGCAGCGGCATGATGGCTTGATATTCACGATCACGAGCTTGTTTCGCCGATCCACCTGCCGAGTCCCCTTCCACTAAGAACAGTTCTGTCATGGAGAGATCTTGAGAGCTACAATCCGCTAATTTACCCGGCAATGCTGGGCCACTCGTGAGTTTCTTACGCACCACTTTTTTCGCCGCACGTAGGCGACGCTGGGCGCTAGAAATCGCCATTTCAGCCAATTGCTCAGCAACTTGAACATTCTGGTTTAGCCATAAGCTAAAGGCATCTTTCACCACACCAGAAACAAAAGCTGCACATTGACGGGAAGAAAGACGCTCTTTCGTCTGCCCTGCAAATTGCGGATCTTGCATTTTCACAGATAAAACATAGGCGCAGCGATCCCAAATATCATCCGCAGATAGCTTCACTCCGCGCGGCAAAATATTACGAAATTCACAGAATTCACGCATCGCATCGAGTAAGCCTTGGCGTAACCCATTAACGTGAGTACCGCCCTGCGCTGTTGGGATCAAGTTAACGTAGCTTTCCGTCAGTAGCTCACCACCTTCGGGCAACCATAATAGCGCCCATTGAGCGGCTTCAACTTCAGCAGAGAATTCACCCGTAAATGGCTTGGCAGGCAGCGCTTCAAAACCATCTACCGATTCCATTAAGTAGTCGGTTAACCCATCGCTATAGCACCAGCTTTGCTCAGTTTCATTGAGCAGATCCTTAAACGTAATTTGTACGCCAGGGCATAAAACAGCTTTTGCTTTTAAGTTATGAGTTAAGCGCGAAACGGAGAAACGCGGGCTATCAAAATAGCTTTCATCTGGCCAAAAATGGACACTGGTTCCTGTGTTGCGTTTGCCACAAGTACCAATGACTTGTAAATCTTCGACTTTTTCGCCATTTTCAAACGCAATTTGATAAACCTGGCCATCACGGCGCACGGTGACTTCAATACGCTTTGATAACGCATTGACCACGGAGATACCAACACCGTGCAAACCACCCGAAAATTGATAGTTTTTATTGGAGAATTTTCCCCCAGCATGCAGTTGCCCTAAAATCAGCTCAACCGCGGAGACTTTCATTTCTGGGTGGATATCAACAGGCATACCACGCCCATCATCAATCACTTCAAGGGATTGATCGGGGTATAAAATCACTTGGATGTGTCCGGCATGTCCAGCTAAGGCTTCATCGACACTGTTATCAATTACTTCTTGAGCCAAATGGTTCGGTCGGCTGGTGTCGGTATACATGCCAGGACGACGGCGAACAGGCTCCAAACCACTGAGAACTTCAATGTCCTCTGCGTTATAACTAGATTGAGTCATGTTGTCATTCTGCGGTAATAGATGATTAATTGAACTATACCCTAAATAATTCAAGAAGATTGGGTATATTCAATCAGTGAATTACTGTTGATAATAACAGTGTATTGGCGTTTTCGCACTATTTCTCTGCGTTATCAACCAGAGACAAAAAGCGAATGATCTGCGGGAAATAGCGTTCAAACCCAACAAATGCATGATCCCCATCCGGTTCCACCGTTTGCTTACACTCTGAAAGATAGGCAACGGCTTGACGATAATCAAGTACCTCATCCCCCATTTGCTGCAATAACCAAAGTAAGTTTGGTGAACGTATCTTTTCGAGATGCAAAGCCTTCAATTCATGCATATGTTTGGGTTCTAACACATACGTTTCATGGGTATATGGATTGGTATTTTCCCCAAGATAATCGCTGAGCAAATCAAACGGACGTACCGCTGGGTTCACTAATACTGCGGGAATTTGGTAGCGCTCAGAAAAATAAATGGAAAAATAACCACCCAATGAAGAACCCACTAAACCGATTTTTTCATGCTGATGTTCAGCAAGAATATCATCGAGTAATTTTGTCGCTTGCTGCGGAAAATTAGGCAATTGCGGAACAATCATATTGATCTGAGGATAATGCACTGCCAACCACTGTTTAAGATTATTTGCTTTCTCAGACAGTGGAGAGCTATTGAATCCATGAATATACAGTAATGTTGCCATTAGTAACCATCTGAATCAAAATCAGGACTAAATTCCTGAGTATTTAAACGATAAACTTGGGTTTCAATTACTTTTTCCCCTTGCTCATTCACCGTTAATTCTAGATAGCGCCAGCCTGGAGCAACCGTATCTAAAGCAAAGTTGGTACAGTGTGGCTTGAACTGTACACAGGTCGATGGCGTTGCTAACAGGCGGATGCCGTGCCAGTTTTCATCCATCTCTTGGTGAATATGCCCGCATAGCATCGCTTTCACATTGGGGTAGCTTTTAAGATAGTCCGCCAAAATATGTGAATTTCGTAAACTGTGCTGATCTAGCCAAGTACAGCCAGAAGGTAATGGATGATGATGCAGCATAATCAGTGTCGTGCGTGTCGGCTGCTCGTCTAAACACTGCTTCATCCATTCCAGTTGCTGCTCAGAAAGCTCGCCATGAGCAACATCTTGTAATTGGCTATCTAGCATTAAAATTTGCCAGTCATCACCAATAAAGACCTGCTTCGCACTCGAAATACCGGCAATTTTTAAGGTACCTACCATCGCAGGAGGATAATCGTGATTTCCAGGTAGCCAAACACAAGGTGCAGGAATGCGTTCAATCCCAGCCGCAAAATGTTGATAGGCTTTAGGTGATTGGTCTTGAACGAGATCCCCTGTGGCGACGATTAAATCGACAGGTAAGTTTTGTTCTGCAATCGCATCAAGTACCGCCTGATAGCTTCGGTAAGTATTGATCCCTAAAAGGGTGTTTTCCGTATCAGCAAAAAGATGCGTATCAGTAACTTGTAAGATTCTAATAACTTTAGGGTTATTAGCAGTCACTTTAAGCTGGCTGTCCAAAGTATTCCTTTATCCTTAAAAATAGCGCTAAGTATTATCACCTAAACCATCAAGTACATAGGTCACTGATTTTAACCTAACTATCCATTCAATATCTGCTAATCAGCACACACTTCACTAGATTAATGGTTATTTAAATCAGTTTCACCCATTTTTCTTGCAGCTTTTGGTGATTCAGTTGTAGCCATTGAATGGCTATCACGGTTGCCGCATTATCAATTTTGCCCTCTTCAACCCATTGATAAGCTTGCTCTCGGCTCACGACATGCACTCGGATATCTTCATTTTCTGAGGCTAAGCCATGAATGCCTTTTGCCAACGAGCTATCGACCTCTCCAACAAAAACATGAATCCGCTCGCTGGTGCCACCAGGGCTTGATAAATAGCTAATCGATTTTTCTATGCGTCCAATAGTGAGACCCGCTTCTTCCGTTGATTCGCGACGAACCACCTCTTCAGGGGATTCGTTGTCTTCAATCATTCCCGCCACTATCTCTAACAACCATGGCGTTTCGCTTGATTCAAAAGCAGGGAATCGAATTTGCTCGATTAATACGACATTATCGGTTTGTGGATCATAAGGCAGTATTGCCCCCGCATGCCCCCTTTCAAACACTTCGCGAACAATTTCTTTGCTCCAGCCCCCCTCAAATAATCGATGTTTAAATCGATATTCAATCATTTGAAAAAAACCGTTAAATAATTTACGCTTAGATATAATTTCAATATCATTTTTACTGTATTTAATCGGATTTTCGATTTTATTATTCATTGATAGTCTCCTAATCCTTTCATTTTTATACTAACAAAGATGAAAGGATTAAATCAGTTTTTAAGGTTTTTTAACCTTAGATGAGGTAATGTTTAAACAAATTGAGACTAAATGGCACAAAAGGCTACCGTTTTCCGTGCCACACCTCTGTTACAATGTGCGCCATTATTCAAATTTATGAGCAACAATAGGGTCTGTTTTGAGAACGGTCTCTCTTTTCAGAGTTCCAACAGCCTATCATCGTCCTTAACATGATAAGTTTTAGACAACAGGCTCCATATAATTTGCTGTTTAATCAAGGAATCAAAATGAAGAAACTGCTTCCCCTTTTTATTGCGATGAGTTTTGTGGGTCTCAGTGCTAATAGTTACGCAGAAGATTTACTTCAGGTTTACCAAAAATCCAAAGAGAGTAACCCGGAACTCAGAAAATCATTTGCTGAGCGTAATCAAGCTTTTGAGAAAATCAATGAAGCACGTAGCCCGCTGTTACCGCAATTAGGCTTAGGCGCTGGAGCAACCTATGGCAGCGGTTACCGTGATGCTAGCAACACAGAAAGCACAGGTCTTAATGCATCATTGAAATTGACCCAGATTGTATTTGATATGTCAAAATGGCGTCAGTTGGATCTTCAAGAAAAAACCGCAGGAATTTCTGATGTTACCTATCAGACAAGCCAGCAACAGCTTATTTTAGATACCGCAACGGCTTATTTTAACGTATTGAAAGCCATTGATGCGTTATCTTACATCCAAGCCAACAAAGAAGCGGTTTACCGCCAGTTAGACCAAACAACGCAACGTTTTAACGTCGGTTTAGTCGCAATCACTGACGTGCAAAACGCCCGTGCAAATTACGATAGCGTGATTGCACAAGAAGTCGCGGGTCGCAATGATTTAGTTAACGCGGTTGAAAAACTTCGCCAAGTCAGCGGTGTATACTACAGCCAGTTAGCGTCTTTAAATATCGACCGCTTCAAAACTGCTAATCCAGACGATGTTGAATCTATCTTAAAAGAAGCCGAACAACGTAACCTGAGCTTACTGAGCGCCCGCTTAGCGCAAGACGTTTCTCGTGAAAACATCCGTTTAGCAGAAACTGGTCATATGCCAACTGTAGGCTTAGATGCATCAACTAGCGTAGCAAATACTTATAACCACGGTAGCGGTTACGATCGTACCGGTGGCGCAAATAACAGCTACAATGGTCAAAACAGTATTGGTTTAACATTAAGCCTGCCACTATATTCAGGTGGAATGGTTAGTTCACAAGTTGAACAAGCACAATATGGTTTCCAAAGTGCGAGTGAACAGCTGGAAAGCGTTTACCGTAACGTCATCCAATTGGTCCGTTCATCGTATAACAACGTGACATCATCAATCAGTAGCATCAACGCTTATAAACAAGTTGTTGTTTCAGCACAGAGCTCATTAGATGCAATGGAAGCTGGCTACCAAGTGGGAACTCGTACTATCGTTGACGTGTTAACAGCAACAACTGCGCTGTATCAAGCGAAGCAAAACCTGTCTAACGCCCGTTACGATTATATGATCAACCAACTGAATATCGAATTTGCGCGTGGTACGTTAAACGAAGATGATATTGCTCGTTTAAATGCTAGCTTAGGTAAAGAGATCCAAACTTCACCTGACAGCATTATTCGCAACTCAACTGCACCAAAAATTAAATAATCATTTAATTTAGTCGATGAAAATAGCTCGTCCAAATGGCGGGCTATTTTTTTAGCTCTATCATCTAAGTGCTTATTTTAAAATAACGCGAATTTGTCTGTTTCCTAAATAATGAATAACTTACCGTATTATTTATTCATCTAACTCTTAAAATTCAGTCAATTCTGACTGAGGTTAATTGCAACCATAGTCAAAAAATAGTCATAATTAATTTATTGATATCAAAGAAAAATAGGAATTACTTGGCATTAGATTTCACCAACAATATGCAAAAATGGAATCAATTTCGCTAAATCCATCATTTCCCATTATTTGTGCAGCATTTGTACTTTAATTTTTATCCTATATCCCCTATTCTAAGAGCAACATCTCGAACCTCTTACTTATTATTTATTCAAGGTAATTACCATGACCATGAAGCGTACCAAAAATATTAATCAGAACGCCTTCCGTAAGTCTTGGCGCTCATATCGTTTAGCTCCTGTCGCTGTAGCGGTCAGTGCTGTATTTATGCTGTCTGCGTGTGAAGAGAGCGATGAAACTGTGTCTCTGTACACTAACGCGCAAGACTGTAGCCAAGCCAACCCATCTCAAGCAGACCAATGCACCCTTGCGTATAACAACGCATTGAATGAAGCTGCTAAAACAGCGCCAAAATACGCAACTCAAGAAGATTGCGTAGCGGAATTTGGTGAAGCAATGTGTACTCAGGCTCCAGCTCAAGCAGGTATCGCAGGTACAAGCACACCAGCAGCCGGCGAGCCAGCTGCTCAATCACAAAGCAGTGGCAGCATGTGGATGCCATTAATGATGGGCTACATGATGGGTCGTATGATGGGCGGTAGCGCACCATCTCAACCGCTATTTAGCTCTAAAAACCCAGCAAGCCCAGCAAATGGTAAATTTGTTGATGCAACGGGTAAAAGTTATGGTCCAGCCGTTGCTGGCGGTCGTTCAATGAGCGTACCAAAAACTGCGATGGCACCAAAACCTGCCACCACCTCCACCATTACTCGTGGCGGCTTCGGTGACACAGTCAACAAACAAGCGACTGCGCAGCGTTCATCTTCGTCCGCGAAATCCAGCTCATCCTCTTCCCGTTCAATGGGTGGTTGATAAGTAATGAAACGTGTTCCTATTGTAGAGCGTCCTAACTGGCGCGAAAAAGCGGATGAGTTTGGTTTTCACTTTCACACCATGTACGGCGAGCCATACTGGTCTGAAGATGCCTATTACCAATTCACGCTAGCGCAAGTTGAAGAAATTGAAGAAGCCACCGCTGAAATTCACCAAATGTGTTTAAAAGTGGTTGAGCGCGTTGTTGAAAGCGATGAATTACTCGCTCGCTTCCAAATTCCTAAACACTGTTGGGAATTTGTCCGTAGTTCGTGGAAAAGTGAGCAACCTTCATTATATTCCCGCCTAGACTTAGCTTACGATGGCGTAAATCCACCTAAGCTACTGGAAAATAATGCGGATACACCAACATCACTGTATGAGTCAGCGTTCTTCCAATGGATTTGGTTAGAAGACCAAATCGAAGCTGGAAAACTGCCAGAAAATGCTGACCAGTTTAACAGCATCCAAGAACAGCTGATTGAGCGTTTTGGTGAGCTGAAAGATCAATATGGTTTCCGCTTGCTACATATGGCTTGCTGCCAAGATACCGAAGAAGATCGTGGCACAGTCCAATATCTGCAAGACTGTGCGAATGAAGCTGGCGTAGCGACCGAATTCCTGTATATAGATGAAATCGGGCTGGGTGAAAAAGGTGAATTCACCGATACACAAGATCAGGTCATTAGTAACCTGTTCAAACTGTATCCATGGGAATTTATGCTCAGAGAAATCTTCTCAACCAAGCTGCAAGATGCGGGTGTACGTTGGTTAGAGCCAGCATGGAAAAGTATTATTTCCAACAAAGCGTTGCTGCCAATGTTATGGGAAATGTTCCCTGATCATCCAAACTTGTTACCAGCCTACTTTGCGGATGGTAACAAACCAGAGCTTGAAAGCTATGTGATTAAACCGCTATTTTCTCGTGAAGGTGCGAATATTCGCGTCATCGAAAATGGTAAAGAAATCGCTTCTGCAGATGGTCCTTATGGTGAAGAAGGGATGATTATCCAGCAATTCCACTCACTGCCAAAATTTGAAGGCAGCTATACATTAGTGGGCAGCTGGTTAGTTAACGACCAACCTGCGGGTATCTGTATTCGTGAAGATAAAGAACTGATTACTCAGGATTTATCTCGTTTCTACCCACATATTATTATCGACTAATATTTCGTAGTTTGATAAAAATAGGGTATCTGATAAAAAGAAAGCGGCAACGAGCTATTTCGTGCCGCTTTCTTATTTTTTATACTCAGTATTAACCAACTTTAAAGCATTAATCGATTCGAAAATATTAGCCAATTTGCACTGACAACATACTCAGCGATGCAGAAACAATGCCTTCCACAGGCGTAGTTATCCCTTCTTCACCATCCCAAGTTCCTAAAATAGGTAAAATAGGTAAAAAGTGTTCCGGAGATGGATTCGATAATTTACCATCTTCACGATCTAACCCTTTTGTAAGTGGATGCGGCTGCTCGTGACTGCGTAAATTGTCATACACGAACTGCTCAAAAGAGGTTGCCCAAGGATAAGGTGCTGCATTAGCATTTTGCCAATCCATCGCTCTTAAATTATGAACCACGTTACCGCTGCCCATAATCAATACCCCTTCATTTCGTAATGTCGCCAGCTTTTTCCCCAGCTCATAATGCCAAGCCGCCGGTTTCGACCCATCAATACTGAGCTGAATAACAGGGATATCCGCTTGAGGATACATACGGACTAAAATTTCCCATGTACCGTGATCAAGCCCCCACTCCTCTTTATCTTGATAAATTGGTTCTGGAGACAGTAATTCAGCCACCTGTTTAGCCAGTTCTGGAGAGCCCGGTGCTGGATACTCTATTTGGTATAAAGCTTCAGGGAAACCACCAAAATCATGGATAGTTTTCGGTTTAACCATCGCGGTGATCGCCGTTCCACGGGTATACCAGTGTGCTGAGATCACCAAAATCGCACGCGGTCTAGGCAAGGTTTTGCCCAGTTTTTCCCATGCTTCAGTGTATGAATTATGGTTAATCGCGTTCATCGGACTACCATGACCGATAAATACCGCAGGCATTCGATGGGTTAAGTGTTGGTTATTTGTCGACATGATGACCTCAATTCCACAAAAAGGATAATGAGTATCAGCATACCCTTTTTTAGAAAAAACACAGTGGGGGAATTATGAGAATGATCATCAAAAAATTTGAAGAGGCCACAAAGGTGTGCAACTTTGTGGCCGATGACTCTATAAGCAAAACGTTTTAAAAACCTAGCAAATTAGCTGGCTTTTTTTTCCAACTGAAGGCGGTAGTTCACTAAGTCTTCGATAGTCACAACGGTCATGTTGTGCTCACGAGCAAACTTCACCACATCTGGCGCACGCGCCATGCTGCCATCATCGTTGGTTAACTCACACAGTACTCCAGCGGGTTTGAAACCTGCCAGTACAGCTAAGTCGATTGTCGCTTCCGTATGACCACGGCGAGTTAATACCCCACCCTCACGAGCGCGCAGAGGGAATACGTGACCTGGACGGTTAATGTCCGCAGGTACCGCGTTATCCGCAATTGCGGTTTTAATCGTTGTGATACGGTCAGCCGCAGAAACGCCTGTTGTTACGCCTTTTGCCGCTTCGATAGTGACAGTAAAACCAGTTTGGTTTTGGCTGGTATTTTTCTCCACCATCATCGGAATATCAAGCTGCTTACGGCGTTCTTCCGTAATACACAGGCACACAATGCCGCTGCTATAGCGAATGGTCATTGCCATTTGCTCGGTGGTCATGGTTTCTGCTGCAAACACTAAGTCACCTTCATTCTCACGATCTTCATCATCGAGAACTAAGATACCTTTGCCTTGGCGCAGGGCTTCAATTGCATTTTCAACACGCTCGGTTGGATTACCGAATTCGGAAAGTAGCGTCTGATTCATGGTAAAAACCTTCTTAAATTAACAATATTTGAGTTACCAGAACCAGGGCAGTCTTAGGAGTACGAGAAATGAATAAACACAACGACTTAACAGCCGTTTTGCCATTCAATATGTAGAACAATGTTGCACCCAATAGGTACAAACATGCAGATACAGTGATTCTCTCCCATCCGGACTATAACCGTCGGCTCCAGATTCACACTGGATCTGCTGACCTTTCCTATCCATGACAATAATGCCAAAGATAACAAAGCGCTCGCGGGCTTCATGCGCGATGCATGTTACCGCCGGTGGGGACTTTCACCCCGCCCTGAGATTACGCAATCAATATAACTCCAATAATTCAATGGTGCAACGAACAAACGATAAACTGGAAACTTACTCACACTTTTCGCCAATAAAAACAAGATGAAGCAGTGTGTTTCCATAATAATAGAAGAAGGTGGTTTATTCATAACGCCGCAGGTATTACACTACCCCACATTATTTATTGTGAAACTGACGCTATCTTAAAGCTGACGTTATATTGAAACTGAAGGACCCGCGAATGCTCGATCCGAAAAAAATTGAACAAGTTGCCCGCCAAATTCAAGGTGCATTACCAAAAGGCGTGCGTGACTTAGGTGAAGACTTTGATAAAAAGCTTCGTTCACTGCTGCAATCTCAGCTTGGTAAATTAGATTTAGTCAGCCGTGAAGAGTTTGATATTCAAACACAAGTTTTGCTGCGCACTCGCGAAAAACTGATGAAAATGGAGCAGCGTGTCAGCGCACTTGAAGCTCGTTTTTCAGATGAAAAAGTGATTGAAGAAAAACAAGAAGATTGATTCAAAAATTACAGTGCTCTGAATGTTTTAATTAAATTTCAGGGCACGTTTACCTTGCAAATATCTTTTTACTTCAAAATAAGCTCACGTTCTAATAATTGAACAATATATTGATTTTTAGATAAATTATTAGCGGTTGCTATTGCATCTAGACGTGGCTCCAAATGGCTGGGATAGCGCAAAGTAAAAGACCTAATCGTCTCTTGGTCTTTAAAGGGTTTAATTCCCTCTTCCTGACAAGTCAATACATATTCCCCCAGTGAAATTTTCGCTTCTTGTATTAGTCCCTCGATACTATCTGAGACAAAATCACAATAGCCCGTTACATCTAAAAACTTACCTCTAAATGCTTTAATTTCAGATTCATAAGCGACAGACGCAGGATGCCCGTCGATTATCATGACATTGCTTCCTTTAATCATATTTCACTCCAATTACATTCTCAAACCACTCACGTAAGCCACTAATAGCACCTTTATCCATTACATTACCTGGATGGGGTTCATGCGTCTGAAACAAAGAGTAGAACAAAATAAATTTTCGCCGTGAACCATTACCATTTTTAACTTTTCCACCTAAATTACAAATTAGGCTTAAGACATCATCCCATTTAATTCCAGATTTGGGCGGTATAGTGAGTATATCCACCATTGTCTTACGGTGCTTAGAAGACAGTTCCATCATTTTTATCATCATCTATCCTATGACATCCAATCTAGTGGTTATAGAATAAATGATGATAGAGTGACGTCAATCATTGACGTCACAATAAGCTAACATTTAAGACAAACTATCACAAACAAAAAAGCCTAACTTCTGTACGCATTTAAATGCAGACAAAAAGCTAGGCTTTTACTGAAACCAAATAATGTTTAATTATTTGGTTTTCATAATATTTTTGATGATATTAGTGGTTGAAATGCCATCTTCGAAATTCAGAACCATCACTTGCCCACCAGCAGCCCACACTTCCTTACTACCGGCAATCTCATCTGGCTGATAATCACCACCTTTTACTAAAATGTCAGGCAGAATTTCGGAGATCAAACGCTGAGGTGTATCTTCCTCGAATGGCACAACCCAATCCACGGCACCTAATGCGCCCAACACAATCATACGCTGGTCTAATGGATTAACTGGGCGAGTTTCGCCTTTCAAGCGACGAGTCGATGCATCACTGTTTACCGCAACAATCAGGCGATCACCCAATTTACGTGCATTTGCCAAATAGGAAACATGTCCTGCATGCAGAATATCGAAACAGCCATTGGTCATCACCACACGCTCACCGCGAGCACGCGCATCGGCGACAGCTTGCTTAAGCTGGCTTTCGGTCATTACGCCGAAACCATTTTCTGCGCGACCACGGATCGCATTTTCTAATTCAATAGGGGAAACCGTTGAAGTCCCTAATTTACCAACTACAACACCCGCCGCTGCATTCGCTAATGCACAAGCTTCATGCAATGGACGACCTGATGCAATTGATGCCGCCAATACGCCAATGACCGTATCGCCAGCCCCTGTCACATCAAAGACTTCCTGTGCTTCAGTCGGTAAATGTAGAGGTGCCTCATTGCGGCGGATCAAGCTCATCCCTTGCTCTGAGCGAGTAATCAACAGTGCTGATAACTCTAAAGACTCAAGAAGCTGCATCCCTTTTTCTTCAACATCTTTATTATCTTTGCAGCGACCCACTATCGCTTCAAATTCAGACATATTTGGCGTTAACAGGGTCGCTCCGCGATAACGTTCGAAGTTGTTGCCTTTCGGGTCGATAAGAACAGGTACGCCTGCTTTATTCGCCAGCGCAATCATCTTCTCAACTTCGGTTAATGCACCTTTCGCATAGTCAGACAGCACTAACGCGCCAATGTGTGGCAGAGCTTGCTCGATGCGCTCTAACATTGGCTGTGCATCCACATTCTCGAACCCTTCTTCGAAATCGAGGCGGATCAACTGCTGATTACGGGATAAAACACGTAACTTAGTAATGGTTGGGTGGGTTGGAATGGCCACAAAATCACAGCGGACATTTACGCCATTCAGGTTCTCAGTCAGCGCTTTTGCTGCATCATCAATCCCTGTTAAACCCACTAAGCGAGAATTTGCACCGAGTGACGCAATGTTCATTGCCACGTTTGCAGCGCCACCTGGGCGCTCTTCCACCATGGTCACTTTAACAACCGGAACCGGCGCTTCAGGTGAAATACGATTCGTAGGTCCATGCCAGTAGCGATCTAACATGACATCACCAACAACCAATACACCTGCTTGCTTATAATCAGGAAGGGTTACTTTCATCCCGCACTCCAGTTATGAAAAGAAAATCTGAAATTAATTGCCGCTAATACTAGCATACTGCGCGATATCGCCTAAATAATTTGCTAGCTAATCAATTACTCAAGCCATTTTTTCCAGCTAGATAGCACCAAGGCTCGTTGAGTCGCAAATTGCTGGCTATCCACCCGGCTTGGTAAAGATTGTAGCGCTAAATGATGTAGCTCGTTACGCATCGTGACATACGCTTGTGTTAAGCCATACGCCTCTTCTTCTGGCATAAAATCATACTGTGCCATTAACTCAAAAATACGCACATTATCAGACCAGCGAGTCAGCACTGGGTTATCAATAGCAAAACGCAGCACTAAGTATTGAGCAATAAATTCAATGTCAGTGATCCCGCCCGGATCAGCTTTTAAATCAAACTCGTTTTCCTGATGGCTTCCCAAATGCCGATGCATTTTCAGACGCATATCTCGTACCTGCTCACGCAGCACATCTGGCTCTCTCGGCAAACATAAGGTTTCATGACGAATTTGCGTGAATTTTTGTTGCAACGAACTGTCACCAAACACCATGCGAGCACGGATCAGAGCTTGATGCTCCCATGTCCACGCATCATTTTTTTGGTAGTCATCGAAAGATTGAATTGTGCTGACCAACATGCCCGATTCACCAGAAGGTCTTAGGCGCGCATCCACTTCGTACAATACCCCTGAAGCCGTGCGGGTGCTAAAAAGATGAATAATACGCTGCGCAACACGCAGGTAAAATTGGCGAGCCTCGATGGAACGCTCCCCTGTTGTCACCGCATTCATCGGGCAGTCAAACAGAAAAACCAAATCCAAATCTGAGCTATAACCCAACTCCCAGCCGCCTAATTTTCCATAACCCAGTACCGCAAATCCGTACTGTTTTTCATCAAACGGCGCTAAGTGATCCGGCTCACCATAGCGCTTGACCATCATTTGCCATGCTTGGCGTACCACCGCATCAATAATCGCTTCAGCCAAATACGTTAAGTGGTCACTCACTTTCATCACAGGGAGTACCCCAGAGATATCCTCCGCGGCAATGCGTAATAATTGTGCCTGTTTAAATTGGCGGAGTGCTTCTAATAGCTGCTCTTCGTCATCTTCAGGTACACGCATTAAATATTGGCGTAATTCATCACGGTAAGCGGTGAGCGGTAATGGCTGATACAAGGATTGCGGGTCGAGTAATTCATCCAACAAAAGTGGATGGCGGGCTAACTGCTCGGCAATCATTGGTGAAGCCGCACACAAACGAATAACGTGGGTCAGCACTTCATCAAATTCGAGCATAAGCTCTAAATAAGTTGTTCGGCTAACAATGCTCAGCAGTAATGGCGTGATGCGCTCAATCACTCGCCCTGCATCTTCGCGCTCACCCACTTTTGCCAACAATTTTGGCATTAATTCATCAAGAACATCACGACCACGCGGGCCAATAGTGCGCTTATTAAGATCATGGCGGAACAGGTTAATTCCGTGGATCATTTTTTCTGCGACGAGTTCATCTTTTGACGGTAAATAACTTGCCAGCTCCTCTTTGGAAAGCTCGCTTTGCCAGAGCGTAATATACGCTTCATGGCACTCTTCTACTTGGTCTTCCTCGTCATCGCTACCAATTTGTTCTGCGAAGATTTGGTGTACCGTTGCCATTTTCGTACTCAGTTGCTGATAAAAATCAGCCCAGTTTGCAAACCCCATCCCCCACGCTAAACGCGCCTGGTTTAAAGCATCATCGGGTAATGTTTGGGTTTGTTGGTCATCGATACTTTGCAGTAAATTCTCTAACCGACGCAGGAAGATATAGCTGTCTTGCAGTTGAGTGACTTGCTGCGCAGGCAATAATGCAAGTTCTTCAATGCCTTGTAATGCGGTAAATAAAGATTGTGACTGTAACGCAGGTTCTCGCCCACCTCGGATCAGCTGAAAAACTTGGGAGATAAACTCAATTTCACGAATGCCTCCCGCGCCTAATTTGATGTTGTTGACCAATCCACGACGGCGAACTTCCCGCTCAATCATGTTTTTCATATTACGTAGGGATTGGATGACGCTGAAATCAATATATCGACGGTAGACAAACGGGCGCAATAATTTACGCAACGTATCCGCATAATGAACGCTGTCAGGTCCCATGATACGGGCTTTGACCATAGCATAGCGTTCCCAGTCACGCCCCTGTTCTTGGTAGTAATCTTCCAAAGCAGAAAAACTGAAGACCAATGGACCGCTATCGCCAAATGGACGTAAACGCATATCAACGCGATACACGAAACCGTGAATGGTGACTTGGTCAAGAACGCGGATAAGCTTCTGCCCTAAGCGCGTAAAAAACTGCGCGTTATCCAGCTCTTTACGCCCACCTTGAGTAATCCCATTTTCGGGATAAGCAAAAATCAGGTCGATATCAGAAGAAAAATTTAATTCCCTGCCTCCCAGTTTCCCCATCCCAAGTACTAATAGTGGCTGCGGATTTCCCGCACGATCACACGGCGTTCCCCACAAGAGGCAATAGGTTTTGTATAGCCAGTCTCGCGCTGCAACAATCAATACCTCAGCCAGTTCGCTCAGTTGCACAATGGTATCGCGCTGAGTACATAATTCTAAGGTTTGCATCCAAGCGATACGCACTAACATATGATGACGAAAAGTGCGTAAAACTTGCATCAAATGGTCTTCATCCGTCACCGATGCTAGCGCTTCTTCCAGCCATTCCCCATAGCGAGTCCATTCATCGCCTACCGGCGGTAGTGTTCGAATATGCTGTAAAAATCGGGAATGGGCGAGAACCTGTTTCAACGCAAAATCACTGAATGCGAGAAAATTCAGTTCAGATTCATTTAACGGAAGCAACTCAGAAGATTGCTCCGTAAACTGCTGAATAATACGCTGGTGTTGGTTCTGCAAAAGCTTGGAAGAAAGCGGCATAGATTCAGTACCTATTCGACATCGGTATATGTTAAGGCGGTTAACCACTGAATAAAGGCTAATTTGCATTTTAGCCATTGGCTACTGTAACAAAAACCTTCTGCGCTGACCGTCTCGTCAGTCACATCCAAACGTAATTGTTCCAGAGGGAGATCATGAACAAAATGCGGTGCAGAGTTTTGGTAATGCACTAAGAAAGCCTGAACAAAGCGTAAGAATTCACTGAGCCCATGACGCGCGTGTTCACCATCCGCTAGCCAATACTGTTCATGCTGCTGGCAAAGTTGCTGCATGTGCAATAGTGATTTTTCAATCGGTTGTTCTTCATAATCAAACACAGACTCAGGACGGACTAAAGGTACTGGCTCATTCGCCAGTAATGAGTAGCCTCGCGCCGCTTTACTCAGGGAGGATAGATTCAAGCCATCGATATCTGCGAATTTCTTCGCTAAATTCAGTACATCCGCCACAAAGCCTTGTTTTAGTTCCAGTTCAAATTCTTGAATCGGTAAATCTTTCGCACCTGCAGAGACTTCCCCTTGATCGAAAACAATTTCAATTTCACTATCTTCGAATTTCACCAACCATGTTTCACGAGTGAAATTGGTGCTAAACAAAACTTCCAACTCATCCTCGAGTTGCGCAATATCCGTTCCTTCTGGCCAGATTTCTGCTGGAAATGCCGCGAGATTGATTTCAGGGGAATCAATTTCCACGTTGAACTCTGGACGCTGGTGTAATCCGCTAATCACTTGCCCAGCCGTTTTCATCGTCATCTCATAACGACCATCACAGCCCCGAATGCGCAATCCCATATCCCATTGACGTAGCTGTCTTTGTGCCGTATCAAAATAGATATTAGTCAGCTTGCGAGGAGCAGAATGTTGCGGCGAAAGCGTCGAAATACACTGGCGAACAGCATCAATAGCAGAACTCTGAGCCGCTAACTTGAGTTCAACTTCTATGTGGTTCATACATTTCCTTATTTAATAATTTTACTGCATCCATATTACCCCAATCCCTGAGAGCAGAGAAAAGAAACCGCACGGAAACCAAAAATTCTACAAACATAAATTCTCTTAGAGGGTTGTTTCAATAAAATGCTTAAAAATTGTATTATCCAGTGACTTAGGAAGGTTCTCATTCTCATTCAACATTTACACAACTCTATGCTTTAACGTTTGCACCAATAGGCTTTACTTATTAGTATTTAATTAATAAGACACTCATTCACCGTGAAAAGATAAAAACACTATGCGAAAAATTCCACTTTTACTTGTTTCAATCATGGGGTTAGGCCTTTCAATCACAGCAAACGCTGAAACGCGCTACGTTTCTGAAGATTTATCGACTTATGTCCGTAGTGGTCCGGGCACCAACTACCGCATTGTTGGCTCGCTAAACGCAGGTGAATCCGTTGAACTAATTTCAGTGGATAATAAATTTGCTCAGATTAAAGATGGCAAAGGTCGCACCGTTTGGTTACCAACGGATCAGCTCAGCGACATCCCAAGTATGAAAAGCCGAATTCCACAGTTAGAAGCTGAAAATCAAAAGCTTCGTCAACAGTTAGATAACATTGATAATACTTGGAATACCCGCACCGCGGACATGCAGCAAAAAGTGGCTGATAATGATAGCGAAGTGCGTCAACTTAAAGCAGAAAATGAAAAACTGAAAAACGAGCTTATCAAAGCGGGTAAAAAGTTAGACATTGCTGAAGTGAATCTGGATGATCGCCGTCGTGAGTTAATTTTACAGTGGTTTATGTATGGTGGTGGTGTGGCGGGTGCTGGATTAATTTTAGGGTTACTTCTACCTCACATTATTCCACGCCGTAAAAAACGTAATGATGGTTGGATGTAAGAGAGCCTAAATGAAAGTTTATCTCGTCGGTGGAGCGGTACGTGACAAATTACTTGGATTACCCATCTCGGATAGAGATTATGTGGTGGTGGGTACCACGCCAGAGGCGATGCTAGCCCAAGGCTTTCAACAGGTAGGCAAAGATTTTCCTGTCTTTTTACATCCGAAGACTCACGAAGAGTACGCCCTTGCCAGAACTGAACGAAAAATCGGTTCTGGCTATACCGGATTTAGCTGTTATAGTGCGCCAGACGTCACCATCGAGGATGACTTACTGCGCCGAGATTTGACCATCAACGCCATCGCGCAAAGCGATACAGGAGAGCTGGTCGACCCTCATCATGGTGTGCGTGATCTCAAAAATCGCGTTCTGCGCCATGTCTCTGATGCTTTTTTGGAAGACCCATTGCGCGTATTGCGTGTGGCACGTTTTGCCGCTCGCTATTATGAACAAGGCTTTCGAATTGCCCCAGAAACTATGGCGTTGATGCAATCCATGTCGGAATCGGGAGAGCTATCCCATCTCACCCCTGAGCGTGTCTGGACAGAAACGCACAAAGCATTGATGTCCAATTCACCGCAAGTTTACTTTGAGGCTTTACGCGAATGCGGCGCACTTGCCGTCCTATTCCCTGAAATTGATAATCTATTCGGCGTACCAGCCCCGGAGAAATGGCATCCAGAAGTGGACACTGGGATCCATATTTTGATGGTAATGCGCGTGGTGGCAACATTATCGAAAGATATTGATGTGCGTTTTGCTGCGTTATGTCATGACTTAGGTAAAGGTCTTACGCCAAAAGCGGTCTGGCCGAGTCATCCTCAACATGGGGAAGCAGGGATCCCCCTGATCATCGATTTATGCGAGCGATACAGGATCCCAACCAGCACCAAAGATCTCGCCTGCCTTGCTGCAAAATATCACGATATGATTCATGTGATTAACAAGCTCAGCGCTGCCGATATTGTTGGGATCTTTGATGGATTAGATAGCTGGCGTAAACCTGAGCGTATTTTTCAGCTTAGTTTAGTGAGTGAAGCTGATGCCAGAGGTCGCGGCGGGTTAGAAAACCAAGCCTATCCTCAAGGAATATTTTTACGCCAATCCTATGAGATAGCCAAAGCGGTTGCCGTAAAATCGATTATTGAACAAGGCTTCCAAGGCGCACGAATCCGAGAAGAGCTGACTAAGCAGCGTGTTCAAGCTGTTGAAGAGTGGCTAAAAATACAAAAAGTGATGATTTAAAATAGCTGAAAATATTGGCGGCACATAGACCGCCAACATTCACGAGACAATCCCCATTAGCTGGTTTTTGTACCGCGTTCAATCAACACGCCCATATTGGTCGCTCGGGCTACTGCCCCCGGCTTAGATACTCGGATACGCACCCAAGGCGTTAAAAATTCATTCAGTAGAAGTTGAGCAACCTCTTCCGCAACTCGCTCAACTAATCCAAACTTGTTCTGTTCTAAATAGCTAACAACGCGTTCGCTGACATCGGCATAATTCAAACATAATTCAACATTATCGCTCATCGCGGCCTGTTTATTGTCCCATCCCATTTCGATATCGAGCAAAAGTTTTTGTTCAATACCTTGTTCCCAGTCATATACACCAATGGTGGTGATGACTGATAATTGTTCAATAAATACGATATCCATCACGTCATTTTCTCGTTTATGTGCTGAATTGATACCACTTCAGGAAAAATGTGCGTATTATCCAAGACTGAAGTGAATTACATATAAATAGCCTAAACCGTTTTTGGAGTTAGTTATGAGTGCTATCGCGCTTGGCATGATAATCTTCGCCTATCTTTGCGGATCAATATCGAGTGCTATTTTGATCTGCCGTCTGGCAAGATTACCCGACCCACGTCAACACGGCTCTGGTAACCCCGGTGCAACTAACGTCTTACGCGTCGGTGGTAAAGCCGCCGCTGCCTCAGTACTGATCTGTGACGTACTGAAAGGGATGATCCCTGTATGGCTTGCTTATTATTTAAATGTGCAACCATTCTATCTTGGCTTGGTCGCGATTGCAGCCTGCCTTGGGCATATTTATCCGGTTTTCTTCCACTTTAAAGGTGGAAAAGGCGTTGCTACCGCATTTGGATCCATCGCAGCAATCGGCTGGGATCTTTCAGGACTCGTGGCAGGCACTTGGCTGCTCACCGTATTGCTCAGTGGCTATTCGTCCCTTGGGGCGATTGTCAGCGCACTAATGGCACCATTTTATGTGTGGTGGTTTAAGCCTGAATTCACCTTCCCGGTTGCTATGCTGTCGTGCTTAGTGCTTGTTCGCCATCATGGCAATATTCAGCGTCTATGGCGCGGGCAAGAAAGCCGAATTTGGCAAAAATTGAAGAATAAAAAGAAAAAAACCACTAAAGAAATAGCTCAAGAGCAACGTGACGATAACGACGATTAACGCTCTTCACGAAATAAGTTATTACTTTGATAAGCAATAAGGGCTGAATTTCAGCCTTTTTTTATGTCTATAATCTTCAATTTTTCTTCAATCGCATCCTTCTATACCATCAAAAACTTTCCCTATTTTTTACTGCATTGACTCACACTCATCTCACTCATTTTGGTACGTATTTACACTTATTCGCAACACAGTGCACACTTTTAAAAAATAGTTAAAATATTGCAAATTTATTACTAATGAATAATTAAAAGCTGTCGACTATATAAAGGAAAACTTAACTATAAAAGTGAATATAAAATGAGCAGAACTCCATATGTAACTCAAAATGAACATATCTTAGATGAAGATATCACCTTGATGACCACAAGCGACCTTCAAGGGAATATTATTCACGCTAATGATTTCTTTGTGCAGGTCAGTGGGTATGATCTCGATGAATTAATGGGACAGCCTCACAGTATTATTCGTCATCCTGATATGCCAAAAGCCGCCTTTGCGGATATGTGGCGTACCTTAAAAATGGGAGAGCCGTGGACTGGGATCGTCAAGAACCGTCGTAAAAATGGTGACCATTACTGGGTTCGTGCCAATATCATCCCTATGCAGCGAAAAGGTGTCATCACCGGTTATATGTCCATTCGCCTACGCGCCACCCGAGAAGAAATCGCCGCAGTTGAGCCGCTGTATAAAGCCCTAGTCGAAAATCGCAGTAATCGCCGAATTTATAAGGGGATCGTACTGCCAAAACGCCGTCGATTCTCACTTTCAACACTGTCTGTTCGCTGGCGTTGCCGTTTAATTTCCAGCAGCTTATTTGTTTTGTGGATGGCGATGGCAGGTTTATCGGGTCTCTCCGGTAATGCACTACTACTAACCAGCTTATTCACTTTAATAACCCTGCTACTCGGCAATGTAATGCTAGAGCGTAGTTTTGCGAAGCCGCTCGAAAATATTATGTCTCAGGCATTAAGCGTAGCGCGAGGTAACCGTAATAGCATTGACCACATGAGCCGCGTTGATGAAATTGGGCAGATCCTGCGCTCTATTGGTCAGCTAGGCTTAGTGTGTCGTTGGCTGATTAACGATGTCTCTGAACAAGTGGATAACGTCCGTAAAGGCAGCCAATCGTTAGTGAGTGATTGTGGTGAGCTAGATAGCCATACACAGCGTACTGTAGGCTATATGCAGCAAACCGCCGCTACCATGAATCAAATGGCAGTCTCCGTTAAGATGAATGCAGACAACACCCATAAAGCCGATGTGCTATCGAACGAAACCAGTGAAACAGCGGTAAATGGTGGTGCGATGATGGATGCAGTGGTCATCACTATGGACGAAATCGTACATAGCACCAGTAAAATCAATTCGATCACCGATGTGATTAAAGACATCGCATTCCAAACCAATATTTTGGCGCTAAATGCCGCCGTGGAAGCCGCTAGAGCCGGTGAACAAGGCAAGGGTTTTGCCGTCGTTGCCAATGAAGTTCGTAGCTTAGCCAGCCGCAGTGCCAGTGCAGTGAACGATATTCGCGAACTTATCAATAACTGTGAGAAGAAAGTCAGCTCCGGTAAAGACCAAGTCTACGCGGCGGGGAACACGATGAAAGAAATCGTGGATCAAGTGCAAAACGTAACGCAGCTGATTACCCATATTAGCCATGCTACAACGGAGCAAGCTTCTGGGATCTCGGATATCACACAAGCCGTCAGTGAATTGGAGTCCATCACTCAGCAAAGCAGCTTACTCGTTGAGCAGAGTACCGAGACTGCGAATCACGTTAAAGATCGTTCCATTCGCTTAGAAGATGCTGTGACTATCTTGCACTAAAAACGTCTTACACTAAGCGTGTTTTACCATAAAACAGGGGGCTAACGTAATACGCTAGCCCCCTGTTTTCATTATGTTTTGAACATAATAATTTATTTAACAGTACCTTCATCTAACGGTGGCAACTCTGCAAGCGGCCAGCGAGGACGAACGGTCACACCTAAATCTGCATTTGCTCCGCCTTTTAAGCGGATTAAGCCCGCGAGAGCAATCATTGCGCCATTGTCTGTACAAAATTCAGGACGTGCATAAAATGCTTCACCGCCACGCTGCTTCAAAACTTCTTCCATTTTGGCACGTAAAGTACGGTTGGCACTCACGCCACCGGCCATCACTAAACGTTTAAAGCCAGTTAGCTCAAGCGCGCGCTTACATTTTATGGCGAGTGTATCCACAACCGCATCTTCGAAAGCACGGGCGATATCAGCGCGGGTTTGAGGATCATCTGGGTTATCACGAATCGTATTTGCCGCAAAAGTTTTCAAGCCAGAAAAACTAAAATCTAACCCCGGACGGTCAGTCATCGGGCGAGGGAAAACAAAACGCCCTGCTACACCTTGCTGCGCCATACGAGACAAGACGGGACCACCCGGATAATCTAAACCAAGTAACTTCGCCGTTTTATCAAATGCTTCGCCTGCCGCATCATCGATGGATTCGCCAAGAAGTTCGTATTCACCAATACCCGTCACGCTAATTAGCTGAGTATGACCACCAGACACTAACAGCGCCACAAATGGGAATTCAGGGCTTTTTTCTTCCAGCATTGGGGCGAGCAAATGCCCTTCCATATGATGCACAGCAACCGCAGGTACATCCCACGCAAATGCCAGTGCACGACCCACTGTCGCTCCCACCATCAATGCACCCACTAAACCGGGGCCTGCGGTGTACGCAACAGCATCGATGTCTTCACGGGTTAAATTGGCTTCTTTGAGCGCCGCTTGAATTAGCGGTACTGTTTTGCGGATATGATCACGAGAGGCTAATTCGGGTACGACGCCGCCGTAATCAGCATGAACTTTAATTTGGCTGTATAACTGGTTCGCGAGTAAACCCAGTTTATCATCATAGATTGCGATTCCGGTTTCATCGCAAGATGTTTCGATACCTAAAACACGCATTGCACTACCCTTGTTTGTTGCATGGGGGAAAGTCTACCACTAAATTTGCGTGATCGCGCCTAAATTTACGTCATTGCGCAATAAAATGTCATGAAACCCCACAATTAATCCCAGCAAAAGGCTGACTTTCCAAGTTGTATAGTCTATAATCAGACCCCTGTAATAAAAATTTCGTGTGGCAAATTCTCATTATTATCTGGTTTTTCTCACTTTATTGAATAAAGTTGAGGTGAAACAGGTGATCTTGCGTGATTCAATTTTATACGGCACTTTACAAACCCGTACTCATTGAAGTAAAATTCCGCACCATTTTAAATGACGGCTGGTGAACAAAAACCAGCAACAAACCGATTTCTATTGAGGTGAGAGGCACATGCCGGTAATTAAAGTACGTGAAAACGAGCCATTCGACGTAGCACTGCGTCGTTTCAAACGTTCTTGTGAAAAAGCAGGAGTTTTAGCAGAAGTTCGTCGTCGTGAATTCTATGAAAAACCAACGACTGAACGTAAACGCGCTAAAGCATCAGCTGTAAAGCGTCACGCTAAAAAACTGGCTCGCGAAAACGCACGCCGTACTCGTCTGTACTAATTGATTGCGATTTTAATCGCAGCCAATACAGACAAGTAAGTAGTTAGCAGTTAAAGGCCGTGCTTTCCTAACGGAAGCGCGGCTTATTATCGTTCATCAACAGGCGAAAAAGAGGCTTATGGCTGGACGAATTCCGCGTTCATTTATCAATGACTTACTCGCTCGTACCGATATCATTGATTTAGTCGATGCAAAAGTCCCGTTAAAAAAACAGGGTAAGAACCACCACGCTTGCTGTCCTTTTCATAACGAAAAAACACCATCATTTACTGTCAATGGTGAGAGACAGTTTTACTATTGTTTTGGTTGTGGTGCCCATGGTAACGCCATCGATTTTCTGATGAATTACGACAAATTAGATTTTGTCGAAGCAATAGAAGAGTTATCAGCATTACATGGTCTGGATGTTCCTTACGAAAAAGGAACCGGAACCAGCCAAATTGAACTCCATCAGCGTCAAAATTTGTACCAATTGATGGAAAAAATAAATCAGTTTTACTGCGCTGCCTTAAATCATCCATCGGCCAATAAAGCCAAAGATTATTTAAGCCAACGTGGTTTAAGTGCAGATATTATCTCGCATTTTTCGATTGGTTTTGCGCCCGCAGGCTGGGACAACCTTCTCAAGAAATTTGCCGTGAATCCAGAAAGCCGTCAGCAACTTGATGAAGCGGGCATGCTGGTCACTAATGATAATGGTCGCGTTTATGATCGCTTTAGAGAGCGAGTCATGTTCCCGATTCGGGATCGTCGCGGTCGCGTAATTGCATTTGGTGGACGGGTGTTAGGCGATGCATTGCCGAAATATTTAAACTCTCCAGAAACCGATATATTCCATAAAGGTCGCCAACTTTTCGGTCTTTATGAAGCCACACAAAATAGTAGTGAGCTTGCAAAATTACTTGTTGTTGAAGGCTATATGGACGTTGTAGCACTCGCACAGTATGACATCCGCTATGCGGTTGCATCACTTGGCACCTCTACAACCTCTGAGCATATTCAATTGCTCTATCGCTCAACAGACACGGTAATTTGCTGTTATGACGGAGATAGAGCAGGAAGAGAAGCCGCTTGGCGCGCACTTGAAAACGCCCTTCCCTATCTGACCGATGGTCGCCAACTCCGTTTTATGTTTTTGCCTGATGGCGAAGACCCAGATTCATTGGTACGCAAAGAAGGAAAAGACGCCTTTGAGCAACGTATGGAAAATGCGCAAAGTCTTTCCACCTTTTTGTTTGACTCTTTAGTTCCCCAAGTGGATTTAAAAACCCAAGAGGGTCGAGCAAAAATTAGTAAACTTGCTATCCCATTGATAAAACAGATTCCGGGTGAAACTCTACGTCTTTATATGGCACAAGAGCTAGGAAATTTCATTGGTATACCGGATATTTCCCAAGTTCTTGCTATGATTGATAGAGAGAGTACTGAGCCAGTTAACTATCAGGCACCCAAACTGAAACCAACAACAATGCGCATACTTATCGCGTTGTTGGTACAAAATCCGAACTTTTCGGAGCTTGTTCCCTCGCTAGAGGGAATTGCCCATATCCAAATGCCGGGGCTTTCTCTATTTCAGGAATTGGTTGAAGTTTGCCGTTCCACCCCCGGAATGACCACTGGGCAGTTGCTAGAACGTTATCGCGATAATAATTTCGCGAAACAACTTGAAAAACTCGCAACATGGAACGATATAGAAATAGAGGAAATAGCGGAAAATACCTTTATAGATGCTCTAAATCATCTATTTAATAGCGCCCTCGATGAGCGTTTCGACTATCTGATAGCGAAAGAACGAACACAAAGGCTGACACCTGAAGAGCGCGAAGAAGTCCGTCTAATCACTCTTTCACGAGTGAAAACTTAAAGCATCCAAAAAATAGTATACAAAACGGCTTAAGTGCCGCAAATAACAAGGCAAATGCCTGTAAATGCTACGAAATATAAAGGGCGTAGCGCGTAGTCAAATGTCCCTTTAAATGTTCTTGTTGGCCGTTAGTTTCGCCGACCGACACCAATTTAAATACTCAGAAGTGTGGATACCGTCTTATGGAGCAAAACCCGCAGTCACAGCTTAAGCTACTCGTCACCAAGGGTAAAGAGCAAGGTTATTTAACCTATGCTGAGGTAAACGACCATCTGCCGGAAGATATCGTCGATTCGGATCAGATTGAAGATATCATCCAGATGATTAATGACATGGGCATCCAAGTCATGGAAGAAGCACCTGATGCCGATGATTTAATTTTGGCTGAAAATACTTCCGACACGGATGAAGATGCGGCTGAAGCTGCAGCTCAAGTATTGTCCAGTGTTGAAAGTGAAATCGGCCGTACCACTGACCCAGTGCGCATGTATATGCGTGAAATGGGAACTGTCGAACTTCTTACCCGTGAAGGTGAGATCGACATCGCAAAACGTATCGAAGATGGTATCAATCAGGTTCAGTGCTCTGTTGCTGAATACCCTGAGGCTATCACCTACTTACTTGAACAGTATGACCGCGTCGAAGCTGG
Organism: Providencia sp. JUb39; assembly: GCF_012272845.1. Taxonomy (NCBI): domain Bacteria; kingdom Pseudomonadati; phylum Pseudomonadota; class Gammaproteobacteria; order Enterobacterales; family Morganellaceae; genus Providencia; species Providencia sp. JUb39. The sequence continues at coordinate 3,427,630 of NZ_JAAWXD020000001.1, forward strand.
CGAAAGCCGCTTATCTGACCTCATCACTGGGTTCGTTGACCCAAATGCGGAAGAAGATTTAGCCCCTACAGCAACCCACGTAGGTTCTGAACTTCCACAAGAAGAGTTAGATAAAGACGACGAAGACGAAGAAGATGAAGACGGCGATGACAGCGATAGCGATGACGATAACAGCATCGATCCTGAGTTAGCACGTCAGAAATTCGCTGATCTTCGCGAACAATATGAAAAAACTCGCACCCATATTAAACAATATGGTCGTAGCGATGCGAAAACTGCGGCTGCTATCGAGCAATTGTCCGAAGTTTTCAAAGAGTTCCGTTTAGTACCTAAGCAGTTTGACTATCTGGTCAACAACATGCGTGAAATGATGGACCGCGTTCGTATGCAAGAACGTACCATCATGAAACTGTGTGTTGAACAGTGCAAAATGCCTAAGAAGAACTTCATCACCTTATTCAGTGGCAATGAAACCAGCGAAACTTGGTTAACCGCAGCAAAAGCGATGAACAAGCCGTGGTCTGAAAAACTGCTGGAAGTGGAAGAAGAAGTTCTGCGTTGTCTGCAAAGACTGCGTCAAATCGAAGAAGAAACTGGTCTGACAATCGAACAGGTTAAAGACATCAACCGTCGCATGTCTATCGGTGAAGCTAAGGCTCGTCGTGCGAAGAAAGAGATGGTTGAAGCAAACTTACGTCTGGTTATTTCTATCGCGAAGAAATACACCAACCGTGGGCTGCAGTTCCTTGATTTGATTCAAGAAGGTAACATCGGTCTGATGAAAGCGGTTGATAAGTTTGAATACCGCCGTGGTTATAAGTTCTCAACTTATGCAACATGGTGGATCCGTCAGGCTATTACCCGTTCTATCGCTGACCAAGCACGTACAATCCGTATTCCGGTTCACATGATTGAGACCATCAACAAACTGAACCGTATCTCTCGTCAAATGCTGCAAGAGATGGGCCGTGAGCCATCGCCAGAAGAACTGGCAGAACGCATGCTAATGCCGGAAGATAAAATCCGTAAAGTACTGAAGATTGCGAAAGAGCCAATCTCCATGGAAACGCCAATCGGTGATGATGAAGATTCACATTTAGGCGATTTCATTGAAGATACCACATTAGAGTTACCGTTAGATTCTGCAACGTCAGAAAGCTTACGTTCGGCAACTCATGAGGTTCTGGCTGGCTTAACTGCACGTGAAGCGAAAGTACTGCGCATGCGTTTCGGTATCGACATGAACACTGACCACACCTTAGAGGAAGTGGGCAAACAGTTCGATGTTACCCGTGAGCGTATCCGTCAGATTGAAGCGAAAGCGCTGCGTAAATTACGTCACCCTAGCCGCTCAGAAGTTCTGCGCAGCTTCTTAGACGAATAAGCTACAACGTCTTCAAGTCTACAAAACCAAACACCTGCTTCGGCAGGTGTTTGGTTGATGACAAAGAGGGATAAAAGCGTGGTTTTTCCCTCTTTGTGTTATCAGGCGAAAATCAATAAATTGATTTTCCTTGTTAGTTTTACAACCTAAAAGAGCCATTTCCAAACCTGATGGGTTTGTCAATGGTCTGACACCTGCTTCGGCAGGTGTTTTTTTATCTGTCACTCACACTTAATTTTTTGCTGACATTTAAACATTAACGCTAATGAAAGCAAAATGGCCAACGCTCCACCAAACATCGCTAAATTAAATCCCGAAACAAAGGCTGAGCGCGTTGCTTGCTCAATCATCGTCGATGAAATATTTCCATATTGGTTAACGAGCTCGATAATCTGCTCAGTAGAAAGCTGATTATTGACCTGGGGGTTACTCAACAGCACATCGACCGCTCGATGAGTCATTAACGTTCCCAACAGGGCAATACCCAGGGTCATGCCCGTTTGTCTCAAGGTATTCATCACAGCAGATGCTATCCCTGAATAAGCTTTTTCAACACTCGACATCACCAATGCACCTATTGCCGGCGTCGCCATTCCCATGCCCGCCCCCAAAATAAATAACGTCACTGCAATAGGGAAATAGTCTGTATCCGTATTCACTCGCGTCAATAATATGGATGACAGAGCTATCAGCAAGAAGCCAATAATCATAATGTTACGGACACTGTATCGCCCGGAAAGCCGACCAAAACTGAATGAAAACAGTGCCATCGCGATAAATTCTGGCGCCATCCGTAAACCCGCTTCAAATGCTCCCCAACCTTGCCCTTTCTGTAAGAACAGCGCGATAAAAAATACATTACTGTAGGTGGCAAACCCGAGAGCAAATGACGCCATATTATATTGAAAAAAATCAGAATTTTTCTTGAATAGATACAACGGCAATAAAGGGCGTGGCACTTTCATTTCCACAGCAACAAAACCTAATAATGCCACTGTACCAAGCGCTAAGCTTCCCAAAGTCGATGGGTTATTCCAACCGAGGTCCCCTGCTTCAATTAACCCATAAGTGATCCCCCCAAGAGCAACAATACTCAGCAACTGACCTACAGGATCTAAAGCCGCTTTATCAGGATCAGCACTTTCCGTAATCCCTAATACCCCCAACACCAAAGTCAGCAAACCAATCGGAATATTAATGATAAAGATGGTTGTCCAATCAAAGGTATCTACCAGAAAACCCCCTAAGATAGGACCAATAATCAGTGATAACGCGCTAACTGCCGACCAGATACCAATGACTTTAATTCGCTCAATATCATTACTAAATGCCTGCGTAATAATAGATAGCGCCCCAGGGATCAGCGCTGCGGCGGCAATGCCTTGGATTGCTCGTCCAAATAGCAGCCATTGGATATTTGACGCCAAAGCACAAATTAACGACCCCAGCGTAAATATTGCGATCCCCACCAACCATACACTCTTACGCCCATAACGATCGCTTAAAGGCCCAACGGAGAGAATCAATGCCGATAAGCACAATGCATAGGAATCTATAACCCATTGTAACATCGATAAATTTGTGGAGAGTTCTTGCCCTATTGCAGGGAGTGCGACATTCACAATGCTGATATCGAGCGTCGCCATAAACGTTCCCAAGCACACCGCGATAATCAAAAAAATTCGTTTCATTCTCTTATTCCCATTCTCGATCTTTTCCGCATGTTAGATCGCAACTGACCGACGGTCAATCAATATTGAGAATAAAAATCATTTGTAATTAAAATGAAAAATTCTTTGTTAGCTAAATATAAAAAAACGGTCTATTGACCGTTTCATATTCCACTAAGTAACTATTTTTTCAAAATTTAGGTTATTTTACTGGTGTTTCATGCAGGTATTTCCAAGTGCACATTTCATTTTCAACATGGATACACGCAGTTGAAATTCGTAACGACGAAACGCCTTCATTGGTCTGCAATTCTTGGTACTGTATCCAGCAATCACTTCCTAACTGCTGTATTGGCACTATATTCTGAATTGTGATGGTCAAATGAGGCTTTTTGCCAGCAAGTTGACTAAACAACGCAATGACATCTTTGTGGGCGATCCCCTGCCCTTGGATCGTGACCATTTTAAAATCAGGAGCAAAGCTATTCAGTAAAAGCGGTAAACTCTCACCCTGATTGCGCCCTGTAAATACATCCTCAATGACCACATGTAAATCAATTACACTTTGTACTGCCAGCGACATTTTAGCGTCCATCTATTTCCCCTTAATGACTGAAATTAACGATAGCAGCCCCAGAATAGCTGCAATGAAAAACGTATATTGATAACGAACTAACTCTGATGAAAATGAAATAAGGTTAAAGAAGGAAATTAATACCACCGTCCCCACACTAAAAGCCACCTGACGGTTAATATTCCACAACACACTACCTTGCAATAAATCCTTATCTTTAAAGTCTATTAATGCACTAATTTGCGCCGTATTCGCACTGATCCCACCGCCTGTTCCCATTAATAAATAAGCCATAATGAGCAACAGTAATTAGCTTTGGTTATCGACCCAAAACAGAGTCAAGATCCCAATGCTATGCACAACGATACCCGCAATAAATAGGCTTCGCTTACCTAGACGATGATAAAAATAGCCGCCAGTTACCATAGAAATCAGTGCACCTACCGCATACACCAGCATAAATAGGCCCGTTTGTTGTGCATTAAATCCGATATTGTTTTGTAGATTAAAAATATTCAGTAAATTAACGCCCGTAAAAATTCCCGGCACCGCGTAATAAACAATAAAACCATTACGTAAATTATAATTCTTGAGTAATTTCAGGTTTAGAACCGGTGCTCGGCATTTTTTTGCGTACTGTAAATATACAATCAGCAAAGCGGCAGAAAGCGAAAAACTCAACAATGCGAGGGCTAAACTTTGGTTATCATTATAAAGGGAGAATGACATTAATAAGCCCAGTAAACTAAAACTGACTAACAGCAAGCCAATAATATCGGGCTTTTCTCGCACCTGCTTTTCACTGGATTTTACCCAGCACCAAGCCAACAATGCCGCCAGCAATGAGAACGGAAGATTAGCAAAGAATACCCACCGCCAAGAAAGAAAATCGATAATCATGCCACCAATTGCCGGAGAAAATGCTGGGGCAATTAAAGCAACCGTCATGATCATCGTGGATATCTTTTGGCGTTCTTGATTAGGAAATAGAGCAAATACTAAAGCCTGCCCAACTGGAATTAATAACCCCCCAGCAATTCCTTGAATAAAGCGCCAGAAAATCAAACTATAAATAGAATCACTAAATCCACATAACCCAACGGAAAGGGAAAATAGCAGCATCGAGTAAGTAAGTAGCTTACGCTCCCCCAAACGACCCGCTAACCACAGGCTAACAGGCATAATGAGCACTAGCCCTAAAATATAGGCATTCGCCACCCAAGAGACCATCGACTGGCTCGCCGAAAATGCCGAAGCGATATCTGGCAATGCAATGGCAGACATAAAAATATTAATACAATCAATGAAAAAGCCGAGAAGAAATACTGTAGTGATTTGATAACGGTATGACATAGCTACCTCCAGTCGCCAAGAGTAGAGTGCAGCCCTTCTCCTGTCGATGCAAAGGAAGTAAAATCATTGTTTAACACAATCAAACAATCGAATGGATTATGCAAAAAAATCTCAAGCAAATTACCAGCTTTCTTCAAGTTGTAGACTCGGGTTCATTTACCAAAGCCGCAGAGATCTTAGAGCTAAGCCGTTCGATGGTCAGTATTGATGTTAAACAGCTTGAAAAGAGCTTAAATGTCAGCTTATTGGTGCGAAATACCCGCAATATTGCACTCACTGAGGTGGGGAAATATTTTTATGATGATTTTAAACGGATTCAATTACAGATAGAGGAAGCCTTTGAGAGAAGCCAAAATTTAGCAACCAGCATAACTGGCACATTACGTTTCTCTTCAACCAATGAATTTGGGCAACGCTATATTTTGCCTTTACTCCCAGCATTTTGCCGGCAATATCCTCAACTACGCCTACAATACAGTTTTAACTCTTCCTTTGATGACCTATTAGCTGAAAAGCTCGATATTGCGATTCGATTAGGGAATTTAAAAAACTCCTCATTAAAATCCCGTAAGCTCGGAGAATATGCAATTTATTTGGTCGCCACCCCCCAGTTTGCCAATCAATACTCCATTATAAATATCGAGGACTTAGCGCATATTCCTTGGGTCACACATTCGTTACTGAATTTGCAAGATAGCCAATATATTCTGCAGAATCGTCACGGCGAAAAGTTTGGGTTACCCCTATTAAACAGCCGATATGAATCCAATTCAGCAGAAACCATCCGACAGTTGGCATTAGCCTCATTAGGTGCGGCTATTTGCCCAGCGTGGCTGGTTGAAGAAGATTTAAAAGCACAGCGATTAGTGCGGTTGTTGCCTGAATTCGAGCTACCGAAACAAAACATTCAATTGCTTTATCCCAATACCCAGACTCTACCCGCCAAGACACGGGCATTTATTGAGTTTTTAGTCGATAAAATACAGCAGTGACTATACACCCGCCACTGTCCACACCTTGGTACACACTTTCTCTAGCAGCGCTTTATTGTGGCTAAAAATAATCATCGCTAGGGGGCGTTGCTGTGAAATACGGATCAAATGCTGCCACACTTCCTTTTGAAGATGGGCATCTAATTGGGCTGTGATTTCATCGGCGATCAACACTTTGGTACGAGGATCGAGAGCGCGAAGTAAAGCTACCCGCGCCAGTTCTCCACCAGATAACTCGCTGGGGCGTCGCTCTAACCATTGCGGTTTGATGGAAAAATAATCTAACCATTGGGCATCCGGTTCCCACGCATCACGAACACTAGAACCCACGGTACGATAGGGATTAAAGCTTTTTTCTGGGTGCTGGGGGACTAGCTGGATTGGGCAATAACCTCGATGGGGAACTGGCGCACCATTCAATAAAATTTGTCCGTGTGTTGGTTGTTGCCACTGACCCAGCACACGTCCTAGCGTCGTTTTCCCAAATCCACTGGGAGCGGAAATACCCAGCCGTTCATTGTCTGCTAATGACAAATTCAGGTTATCCCACAATGTCCTACCCGCTTGCTCAATACGCAGATTTTGAATCTCTAGCATCCCGCTACCTCCACTCATCCAACATCATAAATTGATGTTCAGGCAGGGCATTCCATAAAGATTGGATCCATTGTCCGCCACCACCTTGTTTGAGCTTTTGACTACTCAGTACTTCTTCAAGCGCACCATTACGCAGTAGTGCCACACGATCGGCGAAACGCACCGCCATAGAAAGATCATGAGTCACCCATAACACACCGCGACCATCTCGACACAGGGATTTAATATTATCGAGTAATTGCACCGCATGTTCATCATCCAGCCATGAAGAGATCTCATCGGCGAGAATATATTCCGCACGTGAAAGTGTGGCGCTGCTCGCCAATACCCTTTTTGCCATTCCTCCTGATAGCTGGCTTGGGTAGTGATTCACTAGGCTCGATTGCAAACTGTATTCTTGTAGGTGTCGTGCCACATCGTGCTTTTTTATATGCTGCCCACTGAGTACCGCGGCGCGTTCGAGCTGAGGACCAATCTGAATTAATGGATTTAACGCACTCACCCCTTGGGGCACATAGCACAACGAATTCCCGCGATACTGAGATTTGGTTTTCTCCGTCAGGGCTTGACCATTCAGTTCGATATTCCCTTTGCAGCGCATATTCTCTGGCAATAATCCTAATGCGCTTTGTAGTAATAAGCTTTTACCTTCACCGCTACCGCCAATTAGCGCCACCATTTCACCAGGTTGAATATCTAGCGAAATATCTTGCAGTAGTGGAGACCATTGCTTTTTGCCCAACCAACGATATTGCGCCACATCAATGGTCAGATTTTCAAATTTCAGCATGTTGCTCCCCTTAACCACAATTGTTGAGCCGATTTCGCAAATTGGTCAAATAGTAGAACTAACCCCATCAATGCCGCACCGGGGAAAACGACCATCCACCATGCACCAGTACTCAAATAACGTAACGCTTCAGAAAGCAAAATACCCAGCGATGGCTCATGAGGAGCTAGCCCGAACCCGAGGAAACTTAATGCGGCACTATGTAACACAGAATGCGGAAACATTAATAATGTCCCGACCATCCATTGAGGAAGCAACATCGGTAAATAATGGTAGCGTAAACGCTCAAACGCGCTGTTACCTATACGATGGGATAGCATGATGTAATCGGTTTGCTGAACTCGCAACAGTTCTGAACGCAAGATTAATGTCAGTTTAGGCCAGTGGGTTAATGCCACCGCCCAAATCACCCCCATCTTTCCGCCACCCAGCGTAAAGCAGATCAGCACCAATAGCAGTAAATGTGGTAGAGCAAGGAGCGCATCAATAATACCGCGTACTACATAATCCATGCTTTTATTGAGCGAAGATAACCCTGCCATCACCAAGGCGATAATGCCGCTGGTTATCGACGCGGTTAAACCAATTTGTAAACTGGTAGCAAGCCCTTGAAATGTACGCTCAAATAAATCGCGCCCTAAATTATCTGTCCCAAATAAGTGCAGTAATGACGGCGCCTGTCGCCTATCGAGCAAGCTCATTTCAATATCAGACGAAAGCAGCCAAAAGGCGTAGCCACCTAATAAAATCAGGCAACTTAATGAAAGAATTAGTTTGATCAGAGCGCGATTAGGATTATAGGTCATGATTCTCTTATCACTCCCTTATTCACCCGTTTCAATAGCAAATCCGCCATTGTATTACTGAAGAAAATCAGCACGGCGCACAGCATCACAATCCCCATTAACAATGGCACATCTCCGCGTAATCCAGCATCAATGGTAGCTTGTCCTAACCCTGGGTACGCAAACACTTTCTCCGCCAACAATGCGCCACTAAAAAGCTCGCCGACAGAGGCAAACTGCAAGCAAATCGCAGGCGTGATAGCGTGTTTAACCACATGAAAGCCCATCATTGACCAGCCTTTATCCCCTTGCGCTTGTGCGTAATGAATAAATTCGCTATTCATCACTTCAGCCACTTTGGCGCGGGTGTGTAAGGCAATGGTACCCACGCCCAACATGCCAAGGGCAATGACGGGTAAAATTAAATGCTGAACTTTTTGTGAGAATGTGGCGGTCTGCTCATCGAGACCTATTGGCCATGCACAGCAAATTGGCGCCCATTTTAAAGAAACCGCAAACAAGGAAAGCAGCAATAAACCTATCCAAAAGACGGGAATTGAAGCGAGTAAATAACAAAATGCCGAAATGATTTTGTCAGGCCAGCGGTTTAAATAGCGCCCTGCAACTAACCCAAGTCCGAACCCGACCACGCCGGAAAATACCCACGCACTGCCGAGCAAAGCCAGTGACGGAACAATACGGTCAGAAATCACTTGTAAAACAGGGGTATTGTACAACATCGAATACCCCAAATCCCCTTGAAGCATTTGTGAAAACCAACGCCAGAACTGCATCCAGAGCGGTTGGTCAAGCCCCCAGCGCGCCGCAATCAGCGGGTATTGTTCTGGGGGTACATGCATCAAATCGTTACCTATATAGGCTTTGATCGGATCAATCGGCGAGTAACTTAACAGGATAAAAATCCCCAGCGCGGTTACCGTTAATAAGCAGATAAATCGCAATAAAAGCCCAAAGGTTGTTCGCATTACTTACAAGTCCACTTCCATTCATCGACGTTATTCAACACAGACCAAGAGCCGTGAATTTCAGGAGCACTTTTACCTAAATCAACACATTGATTTGATAAGTAAATATGCTGAACATTCATCAACCAAGCCCATGCTGCATCCCCTTGGATGCCAACGCCCACTTTGCCATTCCAGTCCACTTGCTGCCATAACGGGATGGCGGCATCCTGGTCTGGCTGACGCAATGCTTCTTCGATAATTTCATCCACCGCAGGGTTTTTATAGTAACCGGCGTTATAGAAACCGACACCCGCAGCTTTGCTGCTGTAGTTATGGACCAACTCCATTGGGTCGAGGCTGCCCCAACCAAACAATGTCGGGTTAGCATGCATATGCAATTCAACCGTTTCCCAACTACCTGATTTCAACTCCATTTCAATACCGAGCGGTTTTAAGCTTGAACGAATGGCTTGCGCTAAATCGCGGCGAGTTGTGTCACCACTGGCATACCACAGAGTTAATTTCGCTACTTTGCCATTTTTCTCTCTCAAGCCGTCTTTATTCAGCTTCCAGCCAGCCTCTTCCAAAATGGCCTTCGCTTTATCTAAATCCCCATCTTTGAATGACGATTTAGGGTTATTCCAAGGTAACCCGGCAACACCGGTATAAGCCGGAACAGCAAAGCCTTCAAGAACAGATTCCGCCAGCAGCTTGCGGTCTAATGCGTAGTTAATGGCTTTACGAATAGCGACATCAGAGGTGATATCGTTACCGATTGGGTTGCCCTGAGCATCTTTTTCGCCAGCAGGTGGAATTGGGAATGAGATCCCGCGGTTTTCCACGCTATAACGCTCAATTAGCTTCATGTTAGGGACATTATTGGCATTGCTTGCCACGGCAGGTGGAATACGCACAACCTCAAGCTGAGCGCTCTGAGCAGCAGCAAATGCGGCATCTTCATCAAGGAACACAAACACCATTTTGCCGTAATCATTTTTAGGACCGGCATAGTATGGGTTTTGCTCAACAATCAGTTGTTGACCTGGTTGGAAAGCCACTAAACGGTATGGACCTGCCCCAATCGGCTTATGCGCGTAAGTTTTTGCATCGTACTTATCCGCAGAGACGATCCCTAACGATCCCAACACGTTGATAAAGGTACTTTGTGGGGAGGATAACGTGATTTTCACGGTCAGCGGGTCGATTTCTTCGGCTTTCGCGAAGTTGCCCATATCCACTTTACCGCCACTCGCCGCCGCATTGTTGTAGCTGAAGACCACATCCTTTGCCGTTAACGGTGAACCATCCGAGAATTTCAGATCCTTTTTCAAGGTCAGTATCCACTCTTTACCATCCGCATTGTGCGTGTAGCTTTCGAGCATATAACTGTGCCAAGAAAGATCCGCTTTTTGCTTTAAGAGCGGGCTATGCAGGAGCAAGTAACTACCGTGGCTCCAACCCAACATTGGGTCAAAACCTTCTGTGGGTTCTGCGCCAATGGCAAGTCGTAAAGTGTGTGTCGATGATGCGGGCTCAGCCGCTTGTGCTTGCAGGGTTAATCCCATTAAACACATGGCAACCGCTAATTTTTTAATCATATATCCCTCTAATCGGTGATTTTTTCATTTCAGTACCGTTTTTAGGTACCGTTTTTAGGGTCCAAATAACTAACAAATTCGAGGTAATGGCTCGCTATGCGGCAAGTCTAACAGTCGGGAAGCACCAAAAATGCCCACCAGCTTCACCTGTTTATTCTCTGTCACACAACCAATGGTTTTGGCATTAACGCCTAATGGATGTTGATGTAATGCGGCTAAAACTTGCTGTTCAGCATCGGGTTTCACCACAATCACTAATTTGCCTTCGTTAGCAAAATTAAGGGGTTCTAAACCTAATAACTCGCACACTCCACGAACGGCGGAAGAAACGGGCAAATCCCCTTCATTGATGGAAATACCGCAGCCGCTGGCTTGTGCAAATTCATGCAAAATGGCATTTACACCACCACGAGTGGCATCACGCAGAGCGCGTACACCATCAATATCACGTAAAGGCTCAATAATCGGGGTTAAAACCGCGCAATCACTACTAAGCTGACCTTCCAGACCTAGCTGTTCACGCAAGTTTAAAATGGTCGCACCATGATCGCCCAGTGTTCCACTGACAATCACTTTATCCCCCGCTTGAATTTGCTGAGCGCCCCAATGAATTTCGGTTGGGATCACGCCAATACCCGCAGTATTGATAAACACTTTATCCGCCGCGCCACGCTGTACAACCTTGGTATCTCCCGTCACGATCTGCACTCCCGCCGCTTTAGCGGTTGCCGCCATGGATTCCACAATGGTTTGCAAATCTGACAGTGGCAGACCTTCTTCAAGGATAAAACCACAGGAGAGGTATTTAGGAATAGCACCGCTAACCGCTACATCATTCACCGTACCGCAAACTGCCAGTTTCCCAATATTGCCGCCGGGGAAAAAAATAGGGTCAATCACATAGCTGTCGGTACTGAATGCTAAACGGTCACCTAATGCGGTCATTTCTGCGAGAGAAAGCCGCGCTTGGTCTTCACGTTCATCGAGAGCTTGGTTAGCGAAAGCCTGTAAAAACAGCTGTTCAATCAGCTGCTGCATGGCTAAGCCACCACTACCATGAGCCATAGTGACCACGTTTTTAGAATCCGAGCTCATTTTACGCCTCCCGACGATATTGGTAATACGCAGCGCAGGCTCCTTCAGAAGAGACCATCAACGCGCCAAATGCCGTTTGTGGTGTACAACGTTGCCCAAACAGCGGGCATTCATTTGGTTTACAGCGCCCCGTGAGCACATCACCACAACGCGCTTGAGGGTCATCTGATACTTGATGAGGCTGGATATTAAAACGCAGCTCTGCATCAAAGGTTTGGTAATCAAGAGTTAACTGCACACCTGAACCTGCAATTTCCCCCAATCCGCGCCACTCACTGGTGGCTTTCAATTCAAACACATCGTCCAAGGCTTTTAACGCCAACAGATTGCCTTCATCCGCCACGATACGCTTGTATTGGTTTTCCACCTCACAGCGACCATCCGCAATTTGATCCACCAACATGGCGAGGGATTGCAAAATATCGAGAGGTTCAAACCCTGTAACTACCAGCGGTTTATGGAATTCTTGGGTAATAAATTGATAAGGATGAGCCCCAATCACCATACTGACGTGACCTGGCGCAAGGAAGCCATCAATGCGCACATCAGGCTGTTCAAGTAGGCTGCGAAGGGTTGGGATAATGGTGATATGTTGGCAAAATACCGAAAAGTTTTTCACTTGACGCAGACGCGCTTGTTGTAGCGTCAGCGCGGTACTCGGCATGGTGGTTTCAAATCCCAAACCGAAAAACACCACTTCACGTTCAGGGTTTTGCTGAGCAAGATTTAACGCGTCTAAAGGTGAATAAACGATCCGCACATCTGCCCCGCGGCGTTTCGCGTCCAGCAAAGAACCATTTTTACCCGGCACACGCATCGCATCGCCATAGGTGCAGAAAATCACTTCAGGACGTTCAGCAATTTCAATGCAGCCATCAATTCGCCCCATCGGTAGTACACAGACTGGGCAACCCGGTCCGTGCACAAATTCAATTTCAGGAGGAAGAAGTTGGTCAATACCAAACTTGAAGATAGCGTGGGTATGACCACCACACACTTCCATTAACTGTAATGGGCGCTGCTTGGCTCTTGGGATATCCGCAATACGCTTGCGGATATGCGCCAATAAAGCTTTTGCCAAGGCAGGGTCGCGAAACTCATCGACGTACTGCATCTGTTGCTCCCGAATTTAGCCCTGTAAAGTCCCCCACTTCATGGTCTAACTGACTCATCGCCGTTAACGCATCAAGGGTGGCTTGAGCCTCTTCTTCGTTAATCACACTCATTGCAAAGCCAACGTGTACCAAGACCCATTGACCTAGCAGATCCGCGGTGTCACCTTCACAAATTAGCCCAATGTTCACGTCGCGTTTCACGCCACAGACGTCAACTTGCGCCAATTGGTGGACATCTTCACCTACCGCGACAATTTTACCCGGTATTCCTAAGCACATAGCTGAGTCTCCAGCCATGCTAACCAAGCATCCATCCCTTCACCGCTAGTGGCAGAGACTTTGATCACTTGAATGTTCGGATTCACCCGTTTTGCATTGGCAATACAGGCTTCTACATCAAAATGCAGGTACGGCAGTAAGTCGATTTTATTAAGGATCATAATGTCAGATGCCGCAAACATATGCGGGTATTTTAAGGGTTTGTCTTCACCTTCAGTGACAGACAGCACCGCGACTTTATGACGTTCACCCAAATCAAAACTTGCTGGGCAGACTAAGTTCCCAACGTTTTCAATAAATAGCAGGCTGTTCTCATCTAAACCTAAACGGTCAACCGCATCATGCACCATTTGTGCATCTAAGTGGCAGCCTTTGCCTGTATTCACTTGAATCGCTGGCACGCCAGTTTCACGAATACGCTGAGCATCATTGGTAGTCTGCTGATCCCCTTCAATCACCGCGCAGTTCAATTTATCACGCAGACGTAACAGAGTTTCAGTCAGTAAGGTAGTTTTACCGGAGCCAGGGCTTGAAACGAGATTCAATGCCAAAATATTTTTTGCCGCAAAATCTTCGCGATTGTGCTCGGCTAGATGGTTATTTTTATCCAGAACATCCATCTCAATTTGTAACATGCGTTTTTGGCTAATGCCCGGCGCATGAGTTCCCGCTTCACCTTGTCCATAATCTAGGTCATGGTGGTCACCTGCGGGGGCAAAAGTGGATTCCGCTTCATGGCTATGATCATGAGCATGGGAATGCGGATGCTCGTGCTTATGTTTATGCTTATGTTTTTCAATCTTCACACCACAGGTTTCGGGCTCAGATTGATAGTAGTGGTTCACATCACCTTGATGATAATAATGGTGATGAATAATCACCGTTTTACCACTATGTTCTGCTGCATGACTGTGGTCATGGTGATGATGGTCGTGGTCATGATGATCATGGGCATGCCCATGAGAATGATGGTGATCATGTCCATGGTGGTGGTCATGATCATGGTGATGTTGATGCTCATCACCTTCAATTCTGCGCTCTCCCGAAGCACAGCCACAAGTACTACACATAATGATTACTCCATAAGTGAGTGATGAAGTTAGCTTAGTGCAACATCAGAAAAATAGGTTGATTCACCGCAAGGTCAATTCACAATTTTCGCTCTAAATCACACAAAAGGTTCTTAGATCAAAAATCTATTCGATTTCTAATTCTTTGATTCGCAGGCTGTCACCGTTCTCAACTTTGAGGTTAAAACCGTGACATTTAGGGCAAGCGGCGTCGTGAGTGTGGACATCAACACTTTCACTACAATCCCAACACCATGCTTGAGCAGGACGATACAGGATATGCAATTGACTACCGTGTGCCACGGTTCCGCGGCACGCGATATCAAAACAAAAACGAAGGGCACTCTCTTCAATACAAGAGAGCGCGCCAATTTCCAACCAAACGCCGGTCACCTTTTTCACCTGATGCTGTCTAGCTTGCTGTTCAATGATCTCAACAGCACTTTGGCATAAAGAGACTTCATGCATTATTGGTCTCCCAGATAACGAGCGAACACAGCGCGACGTTCCGGCGATTTAGGGACATTAGGATCCGTCACAGGTAAAGAGAGCAACATCCGCGCGCAGTCATCAGCCAGATGTTCACCCTGCGTTGCAGTTAGCTTTCTGTCTAATGGCGACATTAATGAACACGCCAAATATTGAGTTAGCCCTTCCAGTTCCCCAACGGTGTAAGTCATTTCGCCGTAAGGAAGAATCAAACCAAGTTTCTCCCCAACAACACGATGCTCCCAATATTGGTCAGGACCCGGCAGGATGATCGCACTCAACATCCAAGGGGTGATAACCGCCCCTACCCATTGATTTTCAAATAACGAAAATGCACTGGCATAGATGCCCATCGTCGGATGCAAGAAGGACAAATCATGCATCGATTGCTGAGCAACTCGTTCAAAAGCAGCCTGAACTAAAGGCTGCGGGTTTTGAGAGTAACCTTGGATTTCTTTTGGCATGGATTCATTAGGCATGGAGACACTCTTCTTTTGCGATAATCTCTAACCCTTCACTGCGTAGCACTTCAATCACTTTTTGCAGTGCAGGTTCTAATGCGGCTTGCCCCGTTTCTGTTAAACCAATTGCTGGCTCTAAAGACTCAGGCACAATCCCCACCAGTGTCAGACGCTTTGGAAACTCATCGGTTAGGTGCAGCGCCGATAACACATCGGAAAGCCCTAACTGATGGGGTGAGATTTTACGGGTAAACAGCGCGGGTACTTCAGCATCGCGCAGTACCAAAATGCTACCGGGCTGCTGACTCGACAGCACCACATCCGCAATAATCAGATGGTCACGATCCGCCATAGCGCCAATCAGCTCCATGCCTGCCGTTCCACCATCCAATACCTCAACACATTCTGGTAAGTGATAACGCTCTTCGAGTGCTTCAACAATACGCACACCGATACCTTCATCACTCAGCAAAATATTGCCAACACCTAAGACTAATATACGCATTACAGCACCTTCACCTTGGTCACTTCGGAGCCTTCTGTATCGACGATATGCACCGCACAAGACATGCATGGGTCGAAGGAGTGGATCGTTCTGACGACTTCCAATGGTTTAGATGGGTCTGCCACCGTAGTTCCGACTAGCGCTTGCTCATAAGGACCTGGTTCATCATTGAAATTACGTGGACCCGAGTTCCATGTAGATGGAACAACCGCTTGATAGTTTTCAATTTTACCGTCTTTTACCACCACCCAGTGGGATAACAGACCACGAGGCACTTCACCAAAACCAACCCCTTTAATCACCGTATCTTGTGGGAAGTTTGGTTTGATAAAGGTGGTGTGATCGCCTTTACCAATGTTATCCACCAGCGCTTGCCATTGAATAGACAAAGTTTCGTTTAATACGCAGCAACGAACTGTACGACCAATAATGCGACCTAATGTTGATTCGAGCTGGTCTTTAGTGATCGTGTTGCCTGTTAAGGTTTGGTATAAACCGACGACGTCATTAAAGTGTTTTTCAGTTGGCTCATGTTTCGCTGCCAGTTTGCACAGCAAGTCAGCTAATGGACCCACTTCCACGGTTTTGTCGTAGAAGGTTGGTGCTTTAACCCAAGAGTATTTACCGTCATCTTCCCAGCCAGTGTAGTCAGGAATAGTGGTACCTTCCCAAGGGGCTTGCGGCTCGTTATCTTTGTACCATGCGTGCTTGCTGCTCTCTTTAATACCGTTAATCAGGTATTCATCAGTGTGGCTAGTGATTGGGCGATAAGTACTGAAATCCCCATTTTCCAGATAACCACCCGGTAACAAGAAGCTGCCATTTTTGTTGTCCATTGGCATTTCAGGCACACACATATAGTGTTTGGCCCCTTTACCCATTTCTAACCATTCTGGGTAACCCGATGCGATTACTGCCGCGTCGATTTTGTACACTTGCTCGATAAAATCCCCTAAACGGTCAATAAAGGATTTCACATACATTAAGCGCTCAAGGTTAAGCACCCCAAGACCATCAAGGTTGATTGGGTTAGCCACACCGCCCACCGCTAAGTTTTGAATATGCGGTGTTTTACCGCCCAGCAGTGCCACGATACGGTTAGCATCACGCTGGCATTCCAGCGCTTGCAGGTAGTGAGCCACCGCAATTAAGTTCACTTCTGGCGACAATTTCATCGCAGGGTGACCCCAATAGCCGTTAGCAAAAATACCTAACTGACCGCTGGCGACTAAATCTTTGATTTTGTTTTGAACACGGGTGAACTCTTCAGGGCTGTTTAACGACCATGTAGAGACCCCTTTAAGCATGTTCGCCGCTTTGGTTGGGTCAGCTTTTAATGCAGAAGTAATGTCTACCCAGTCCAGCGCAGATAACTGATAGAAATGCACAATATGGTCTTGGATAGTATGCGCCGCCAAAATCATATTACGGATATATTGCGCGTTAACAGGTACTTCAAGATTCAGTGCGCTTTCAATGGTACGCACAGAAATAATCCCGTGAACCGTGGTACAAACCCCACAAATACGCTGCATGATCATCCATGCATCGCGGGCATCTTTCCCTTTTACAATCTCTTCCATACCACGCCACATGGTGCCGGATGCCCATGCTTTAGTGACTTTTCCATCTTCGATTTCGCAATCAATGCGTAAGTGACCTTCGATACGAGTTACCGGGTCGATAGTTATACGTTGGCTCATGCTTTACCTCGGGCCTGAGAAGGACTTGAATTAGATTTTTTTATTGCTGGAATAATCGGTAATAGGCGAACTAACAAGATGTATGCGCACACCTCGATGGCCACAAAACCGATGGAAATTAATATCTCTTCTGCGGTTGGGAAATAGTCATATCCACCGCCAGGATTGAATGCGATCAGTGAGTAGCTCATACGCCATAGCGCAGAACCCAGTAACATGCTTAATCCACTGATATATAACCATCTTGAGTCAGTACGCAGGGATGGAATACGGAAGATAATCAGCGGGATCACCATTAATGCAGTCTCAATCCAGAACATCATGGCGTAGAAATCCATCGCCATCACATAGTGCATCTTGCCGCGGTAAATCAGTTCACCGAAACGGCAAACCAAAAACAGCACTAAGAACACTTGAAGGATATTGGTTAACTTAACAAACAGAGGTCGTTCATCAGCCCCTTGCCCTTTTAACGCTGACTGCAATAAAGAACCTTCAAAAATCACAATGGAGAAACCCATAATAAAGGCGGTCAGTAGCGATAATAACGGCAACATTTCATAGCTTTGCCAAATCGGATGAACCTTGTGCCCTGCGGCAATCATCAGTGAACCCATAGAAGATTGGTGCATCATTGGCAGTAACGCGCCCAATGCGATGATGAAAAACATCACTTTATTCAGGCGTTTTAATGACACTTTCCAATTAAAGCGTTCACAAATTGCAGGGGCAAACTCCAGCGCCATGACACCGATGTAGATAGTCATACACACTGCGGTTTCAAACAGCACAGAGTTGGTATTAAAGTACCCTGGAATATAGAAATAAGGCAGGTTCCAGTAGCGACCCACGTCGATGGTGATAGATAAACCACCGAGAGAGTAACCAAATAGACTCGCCAGCAGTGCAGGACGTACTAACGGGTGATATTCACCGCGGTTAAAGACATACACTGCCCACGCCAACGCCCATCCACCACAGGCAAAACCGGTACCAATCAGTAAGTCGAAGGCAATCCAGATCCCCCATGGGTATCCGCCGTTCAGGTCAGAGACTGAACCCAGACCAAACACTAAACGTTTTACAATCAAAATCAGGCACAGGATGACAAACGGTCCGAATACAATCACTGGCCAACTGACTAAACGCCCACCTAGCGGCTGTTCTTTATCATGCGTTGCCATTAGAGTCGTCCCCCTTGTCCTTAGGATTTTGGTCGTCATGCGTTTTATTGCCATGAGACTTGTCGTCATGAGAATCATGATTCTTGGTATTGCGATACACTAAGAAACTCAGTCCCGCTAATGCCGCGAGAGGGAGAACCATGCCTTTATACAAGGTGTGCTGAACATTTTCAGAGCGTGCGCCAGTTGCCAGCTCATCTAACTCTGGTAGTCCCAGGTTTTGATATGGCACACCAGAAAGCACCATGACCTGAGTACCACCACCTTCCAATTCACCGTAAATATGCTGCTGGTATTTCGGTGCTGGCATCACGTTCGGGTCATTGTGATGGACAGTTTGGCGAGGGAAGCCATACTCTTCACCCGCTTTCAGCGATAAACGTTTTTTCGCTTCGGCGAGAAGCTCTTCACGGGTACCAAAAATCACCGCACCTGTTGGGCACACTTCAACACAACCCGGTAAACCGCCTTTATCTAAGCGTTCTACGCCTTTTTGGTTACACAATTCACATTTATGAATTGCACCAAATTTGTCGTCATAAGCATATTTAGGAATGTTGAATGGACAACCCACCATACAATACCGACAACCCGTACAGATATCTGGGTCGTAATGCACGATGCCTGTTTTCGGATCTTTGGTGAGCGCAGAAACAGGGCAAACAGAGACGCAGTTAGGATCAACGCAGTGCATACACTGTTTTTTAATGTAGGCGTAGCCATCTTTTTCCTGATCTTTATGCAAGCCTGAGCCATCGCTCCAAACTTGGATCACGTTGTTGGTGTATGGCGTCAGTTTGTCATTGTTTGACCATGTTTGAGGACCAACAGGGTTGCGCTCAGGATGGTTAATATCCTGACACTTGGTGACGCACGCCTGGCACCCAACACAGAGTGTCGAGTCATACAACATGCCCAACGCATTTGGAATTGGCGGCCTATTTTCCGCTCCCGCCAAGCTCGGCGAAGTGGTGCTTGCAAGCAGCGCTCCCCCAGCTGAGAGCTTAAGGAAATTTCGTCTATCCACGGTTATTCTCCCCGTGAGTTGGTATCATTTTGACGTTTTTGACGCCCTAACTCACGCACAGCCATCACACTGACACCCGCCACCAGACCGACTACACCACCGATCAAGCCCACGGCAGTTGCAGAAACTTGTCCACCTTCTTTGTTATTCAAATCCGGTTTTTCGGAACGTGGTGTTTGGTTTTCCACATTCGCTAATTGGTGGATACCTTTGTGGAAGCCCACATTTTCTTCGTTACAGCCGTAGCATGGATGCCCGATTGCCACTGGCCACACGCCGCCAACGTCACAAAATTGTAGGGTTGAACAGTTGCCGTAAGTTTCTGGCCCTTTACAGCCTAAATGGTATAAACACCAACCTTCACGGTGACCAGCATCACCGAACTCTTTTGCGAAGCGCCCCGCATCAAAGTGTGGACGGCGTTCACAGTGTTCATGAATTAATCGACCATACGCGAACATTGGACGATTTTTGCTATCCAACGCTGGTGGACGGTTATAGGTGATCAGGTGGGCAACTGTTGCTAAGAAGTTATGTGGGTTTGGCGGGCAACCCGGAATGTTGATAACGGTCTTATCTTTGATAACTTCATTTAAGCCAACCGCGCCTGTTGGGTTATCCCCTGCCGCAGCAACCCCGCCCCAAGAAGCGCAAGAGCCGATAGCAATAATCGCAGCCGCACCTTCAGCTGCCATGCGGATATGCTCAACGATAGGTTTTCCTGCCACCATGCAGTAAATGCCATCATCTTTCAGTGGAATCGAACCATCGACCACTAAAACATACTTACCTTTATATTTTTCAATAGCATTGTGCTTGTTCTCTTCAACCTGCTCACCAAAAGCCGCAGAGAGAACTTCGTGATATTCGAGAGAAATGGTATCGAGAATTAAATTTTCGAGGGTTGGGTGAGTCGCACACAGCAACGATTCTGTGCATCCTGTACACTCTTGAGCACCAATCCAAATGACGGGTGGACGTTCTGGATCACTCACCGCATCAGCCATTTGAGCGGCGGCTTTTCCACTTAACCCCATTGTCGCAGCAAGCGCTGTACACAACTTCATAAAGTCACGGCGATTAATGCCATGGGGAGAAAGAATAGAGTTATCTCCTGCCATTTCTATTTCCTATTATGAGTGGCTTAGAGCCTATTTATTAGGCTATTTTTCTTTACGATTTTGCATTCAAAAAATAAATAAAATCCGCCACATATTAGAAATATGCATAGGAATTTAGGTATTATTTGTATTCAAAATCGCTTCACCAATTACACCTAATAAGCTGAGGCCTTATTAGAATTACCTGATGTGTAAATATAAATGAGATCCTAGTCCTACCGCTTTTTAATCACTTGATCTTCATCAAGAGCCAATAAGAAATTTGGTCTTTTTTAAATTTATGATAGAAAAATCGATTCAGCGACGAGTTAAAAGATTATTTAACTTTTCATACTGATTTCAATTTGTTTAAAAAAATGGGAGTTAAAATGTTAAAAAAGATAACAAAACGTTGTTATATCATGATGTTAAAATAAAAGCTCATCCATTAGATCTTATAGACAAGTATAATTAACCGAATTTCGAGTAACGTCTTATTTCAATAATGACTATTTTGGTAAAAACAAATAAGAATTGATATCAATTATATTAAATAAGAATTAATATCAAAAATAAATAAAGCTAAATTTATTTATTAATATATGTCTAATAAAAACAAATAAAGCCTGACTATTATTCTCAGTTATTTTTTTTCAATATTGCGGTAGCGATCGCAACTTGCCCTAATGCAAGCCCACCATCTCCCATCGGTAATTGACGAGCATGTAATACCTCAAGAGGCTGAAGTTTCTCTATTAGCAAATGGCGCAATAATTGGTTATGCAGAACGCCACCAGACAGCACCACTTGTTGAATGCCATACCGTTTCGCTTGTTGCAGCGCTAAATCCGCAAATCCTTTCGCCAAGGCTTGATGAAAAGCATGTGCTCGTTCCGCTCTCGGCGCATCATAAGCCAACCATTCATGCCAAAAGGTGGTTAAATCCAATTGATTATCCACCACCGGCATTGTGACGGGATGCTGCTGAACTGAGCTTTGCAATGCTAACGCTTCTAACTGACAAGCCCCCTCGCCTTCCCAACTGGTTTGCTGAGGGCAAATCCCTAATGCCGCTGCGATAGCATCAAATAATCGTCCTGCCGACGAAGCGGTTGGGCAGTTAAGCTTTCTAGCAATTGCTTTTTGTAATAGTGGATAAGCAAAAGGGGCAAGCTCCAATGAGATCGGCTGAGCTTGCCAATCAGGCACAAATTTTTCTAGATGAGCCAATAAATTACGCCATGGCTGGCGAGACGCTAAATCCCCACCCGGCATAGCAACTGGTGGTAATCCACCAAGGTGTTGGCTAGAGGTATAATCGACAAGTAAGCACTCACCACCCCACAGCCGGTTATCATCACCGAAACCGAGACCATCCAGCGCCAAACCAATTACTTTTTCATTACCTAACGGAATGCCATATTCCGCCATCACCGCCGCAATATGAGCATGATGATGCTGAACGTGCATCATCGGGATATTCAGTTGGTCACTTAAGGTATTACCGTAACGATGACTAACATAATTGGGGTGCATATCCCCCACTAGGTATTCAGGTTTAAATCGATAAATCGACTCAAATAGTGCAATAGATTGCTGATATTGTTGGTAAATATCAATATCGTCTAAATCACCTAAATGCTGGCTCATCACCGCACTTTTATCTCTAAGCAAACAAAAGGTATTTTTTAAATCCGCACCTAGCGCCAAAATAGACGGTGAGTTTTCAAAGCCCGCTGGAAGGTCAATAGCATCCGGTACATAACCTCGGGCTCGGCGTAACATTTCCGCTTTTCCGGCATGGTAACGTACTAAAGAGTCATCCGCCCGTTGCACAATATCGCGATTATGCATCAGCCAAATGTCTGCAATATTTGCTAAATCCGTGAAAGCCGCTTGCTCCGTGAGTACCGGAGGTTTGCCCGATGCATTTCCTGAGGTCATCACTAATGGCCTATTCACCTGCGCCATCAGCAAATGTTGCAGCGGGTTGGAAGGTAGCATTACCCCCACTTCCCGCAAATGTGGTGCGATATTTTCGCTTAATACGCTATTTTTCCATCCGTGAATAAGGACAATCGGTGCCGCCGCACTTTCAAGTAACGCACGTAAACCTTCAGTGACATCAACCCCTTGGTCTTTTAGCCAGTTGAGGGATGGGATCATTACCGCCAGAGGTTTGCTGGGACGGTGTTTACGTTGACGCAATTGTTCAACTGCATGGAAATTAGTGGCATCACACGCAAGGTGAAAACCGCCAAGCCCTTTAATCGCTGCAATTTTGCCATTCAATAAGTCAGCCGCCGTTTGTTCTAAGGCTTGATGGTGAATGGCTAGAACCTTGCCATTCTTATCACACAGCTGGATTTCAGGACCACAGGTCGCACAAGCATTTGGCTGAGCATGAAAACGTCTGTCTGCTGGGTTTTCATATTCTTGCTGACATTCAGGGCATAAAGGAAATGCCGCCATTGAGGTATTTGGTCGGTCATAGGGCATTTGACGAATAATAGTAAAACGAGGACCGCAATGGGTGCAGTTTGCAAACGGGTAATGATAGCGACGATTCGCAGGGTCAAACAGTTCGTCACGGCAGGCTTTGCAAGTTGCAGCATCGGGGATAACTTGAGTATCCATGCGCCCTGCTCCGCTATGGCGGATCGTGAATTTTTCTGGCAACTCATCCCATTGAAAAGGCTGAGGTTGAATAGATTCAATATGCGCAAGCGGCGGGCAATGTTGGTATAGCAGCTTGGTAAACAAAGGGATATCCGCAGTCTCTAGTAGGCGCACCAGTACACCTTCGCCATCATTACAGACGTCGCCATTCAAGGCGCATTGATGGGCAAGCTGCCAGACATAAGGCCGGAATCCAACCCCTTGAACCTTTCCTTTGATACGTAACTGTATGCCGTTTTTCACTCGAATGCCCTCTGGTGACTGAGATGCTATTCTCGCGCTTCTACGTATAAATAACCTGAGTTCAGATCAAAAAATAAAGCGTTTTTAAGTTTTCTTATGGCATATGAGTTCGAAACTTTATTTTAAAAATAAAATTTTATTCATTTTCAAATAATCAATTAAAAGACGAAAATAAATTAATCATTATTCCACCAATAAAAACAAATGTACCCTATAATTAAAAATCAAAAATAAATTTCAAAAAAAACGAAATCAAACCAGACAGATAAATAATATCAATATTTGATTGTCATTAATGTAAGCATAGACAATGAAAATGAGTGCAATGAATAAGAAATTCACATCATTAATTTTACTTCAAATCTCTTTTTTTTATTTTTTGGAGTTTTTTTCCTATTGGTAATGCTAATGAAAATAAACAAGAGCACTGGCTTATATTAGAAAACACATCAGAGCAATCTATTAATGACCTTCCTGAACTGCCAACAGAGCCAATAAATAAACAAGATAACAATCAGAAATTTATTGCTGAAAAAGGAAGCCAGTTAGGTACAATCCTGAATAGTGAAAATAGCACCAATACTGCTAGAAATATGTTAGAAAACACATTAATGCAGAAAATTAACCGTGATATTAATAATTGGTTTAATCAGGTTGCTTATGCCCGCATTCAATTTAACACGGATAAAAGCGGTAATGCCGCTATCCTATATCCCTTATATGATAAAGATAGCCATATTGTCTTCACCCAATTGGGATTACAAATTAATGAAGATCGTACAACAACGAATATGGGATTCGGTTATCGTCAGCTTAATAATGATTGGATGTGGGGAGTTAACTCGTTTTATGATTCAACATCTTCAAATAGACGCTTAGGTTTAGGCGCTGAAGCATCCGCTGATTTTATTAAACTATCAAGCAATGGTTATTTTCGCTTGAGTGATTGGCATGGTTCTAAATTAGATAATTGGCGTGATTTTGATGAGCGTCCAGCTAATGGTTTTGATGTTCGATTCGAAGGGTTTCTTCCAGACTATCCTCAATTTGGGGCAAATTTAAAATACGAGCATTATTATGGAAAGAATGTAAATATTAACAATGGTTCATATTTAAGAGACTTAAAAAATAACCCAAGCCTTTATAGTGTTGGCGTTTCTTATACACCAATACCGCTTGTAACGATGAGATTAAACCAGTCCGTAGGCAGCTCTAGTGATACATCTGCGATGCTCCAGATTAATTATCGGTTTGATCTCCCACTCAATCGCCAATTATCTGCTGACTCAGTCAAAAATATGCGTTCTCTTACAGGATTACGTTACGACTTTGTCGATCGAAACTACGACATCGTCATGCAATATAAGAAACAAGAATTGCTCACCATTTCATTACCTAATGAATTAGAGGTGCAATCAAAACAACAGGTCAATCTAACCGCAACAATTATAAAGTCTAAATATGGCGTCAAAGACATTCAATGGTCAGCCCCTGAACTGATTGCTGATGGAGGAAGCTTTATTAAAACCTCCGTAAACAGTATTGAAATTATTTTACCTCCCATTCAAAACAACCCTAAAACCTACACGGTAACGGCTATTGCAATCGATAATAATGGGAATAAATCGAATACGGCGACAACCCGTTTAAATGTAAAACCGATGTCAGGAATGATTTCTACTTTTACCGTCGTTCCTCAAGGCTCTGTGACAGCCAATGATTCAGATAACTATGAAGCCACCGTGACAGTCACCGATGCTACCGGAAAAACACTCACAAATACCAATGTCGAATTTACGTTATCAGGTTTCTCGCCATTATCCGCATTTACTTTATCTGGCAATAATATTTCCAGTGCTTCTCCATTCACATTGCCAACGGATAGTAACGGGCAAATTATTATCAATATTCGGGGACAAAAAGCCCAACAAGGATTATTGATTGCTAAATTAGAAGATGGTTATCAATCCAGCAAGCCTCTCCAATTTATCGCTGATAGTTCCACCCCCCAGATCACGCCATCTGATATTGTCGTTATTGAAGATAATGCCATCGCCAATAACAAAGCCACTAACCGAATTTCTGTACACATCACGGATAAATTTGGAAATTCACTAGAAAATCAATTAATTAGTGTATCCGCAAATAATGACACTACAGTGGGTAACATTGCCCCTACCGATGCAAATGGCGATATGATTTTCTCTTTAACCAGTTTTAAAGCGGGCAAGAGTGAAGTCACAATAACATTTAATGGCAGTAGTCATACCGTCAATGTGATGTTTACGCCCGATAAGAGCACGGCGCAGATTGATAGTGCCAATATAATTTTGGTGAAGGATAACGCGACGGCTAATGGTGTTGATACGAATAGAATTAAAGTTATCGTTACGGATGCCCATAACAACCCGCTTCCAAATCAAGTAATTACAGTGACAGCAGAAAATGGTGCAATTGTCAGCGCAATCTCGCCAACCAATAGTCAGGGAGAAACAGAATTTACACTCACAAGTCTCAAAGCGGCCCAATATCGAGTAACCGCTGAAATTAATGGCAGTACCCAATCCCTAAACGTGACATTTGTTGGGGATAACAACTCCGCAAAAATTGATAAAAATGACATGGTAATCACCAAAAATAATGCTAAAGCCGATGGTGTTGATACCGATCGCGTCAAGGTTATCGTGACAGATAAAAATGGTAATCCACTTGCAGGTCAAATAATCACAGTGAGTACCGATACTGGCGTAATTTTAGGGGCTATTTCGCCAACGAATACTGCGGGGGAAACTGAATTCTCCATCACAAGCACTGAAGCTAAGCAATACAAAATAACGGCAGAGCTAAATGGCAGCTCACAATCTGTTTCAGTTGATTTTATTGCAGATACCAGTACAGCCCAATTAGATAAAAGCGCGATGACTGTCGTCAAAAATGATGCTAAAGCCGATAAAATCGAAATTAATCAAATAAAAGTCAAAATCATCGATGCCAATAATAACCCTGTAAAAGGTCAAAAAGTCACTGTGACTGCGGATCCCCATATTGGCATTAGTCCAATTCCAGAAACCGATATTAATGGTGAAGCCATTATTTCCTTGACCAGTAGTCTGCCGGGACCCAGCGTCATTACCCTGTCGATTAATAATAGTACCCAAGATGTCACGGTCACATTTACCAGTGCTATTGACCCTAGCAAATCAACTCTCACGTTAGATAAAACACGTATCGTCAATTCATCGGGTGCAACAGAGGATGGAAAAGCCACGATCACGCTCACTATGATCGATAAGAATAATCAGCCAATTACAGGGGTTAAAAATGATGTGAAATTTACCGCCAATAATAACGAACTTAAGATAGGCAATGTGACAGAAACCCTTCCTGGTCAATATACGGCGGTTGTCACCACTTCCACCGTTGGTGATTACCAGATCACCGCAACAGTGCTGTATTCAACCTATACAGCCCAGTCACCAACAATTAGCGTGTATACCTATATATTCAGGCTCAGCAATTTAGATCATAAAATAGGTGTGACCGCCCTATATGATTATCAATTATTCGTTAAATCCAGCGATGGTGTAGAAAGTGAAATTCAATTAAATGCTAACCAAGTCAATTGGATATCCAGTAATACCAATGTGGCGAGACCAATATCTCCGGGGGAAATTCAAGGTCTACAGAAAGGGATCGTCGATATTAGCGTTAGCAGTACTGGTACAGGTTATAAAGGTGTTCCAGTCACCGTCATACCTGCAAAATTGACCGTCAGTGAATTGAACATGTCACCAATATATGGTGATTCCACCAGCAAACCTAATTCAGCCTCTGAATATTTGATAGAGCCACCTGGGTATACGTTAACGGGTCAAGGAGATTGGGTCGTGGACTCTATCGGAAATTCCGGGGGAACGGGAGGAACTGCCACGACCATAACTAACACAGATTCGGTGACAAAAATTGATGTTATTGTGTGCCGCTTCCAAGGCGTACTGGTCATCGGTCAATTAACCTTCTACAAGCCCACAAGTAACCAGGTGATCGGAGAAGCACATAATACCTGCACTAATCCACAAACTTATGTCTACCAAATCCCATCGGGAGAACAATTTATCGGGTTTACAGGATGGAATAGTCAAACTTCATCAATCAATCGTGTTTTCTTGGGCGCAATTCGTTTTATTACCATTGATAGATAAAATGGCAGGGTTTTAGTCTCGATGTATTGACCAAAACCCTGCCATTGTCTTTTATGCTTGAATACTAAGGGAGCTCAACTGATAACAGGAAAATACCTGAATATTCATCCGGAACGAGATCTTTGGTTTTTCTTAATGTGCTGGAAACATCAAAAGTTTGTTTCACAAACGAATCTACCGAAAGTACGGTTGATGGCGCACCATTGACTTTAATTTCAGACTCTAGCCCATCCGCCATAAAAATAAAGTTATCGTTATCTAACCCGGCGACAGCAGAAATTTTAACATCCGTTGGATTTGTGCAGCTGATCGTAAAGTTTTCCCTTACGGTATGACCGTTCATCGAGCTATTGGATAATGTGCCATGGTCGATATAATCTGGTCCTTCAATATCACAGTTAGTAATAGCAGGGTCTAACGGTGAACAGAGAATTATTGGGTTATCTGCTGTCTGCTCTCTTTGCATTACTCCGGTATAGTTAATACCAAGATTGAAACAATAACCAACACCAGGACGTCTTGGATAGAACTGCCAACGACCTTGAACATTTCTATTTAAAACACCACCTTTTTGTAAGGCTCTTGCAACTTCGCTGAAGGTTACGGGTTTTTCATCCCAAGAATTTCGTTCTGTTAATTTCACGGTGTCAGTATCAAAACTGACGATGTGTTTATCTCCAGCACCGTATTTTCCATCAGCCCATGTTCCCCATGATCCGAGAAAAATATTACATGGACAAGAACCCGATGCTTGTATCATTAGAGGGCGGTTATCATGCTCTAAATCACCACGTAATATATAAGTGGTATCCATCCAAGCGCCATAGTCTGTACGTAGCTCACCTTGAGCCGCAAATTCAGCCCGTGCAAATTGAAAAGACGATATCGCTAACAAACAGATAAGAATAAGTTTTTTCATAATATCCTTAACAACCGAGTTATTCGTAATAGATATTAAAAGTGGTGGTAGCGCTAAAATCCCCGAGTTTAATACTTTCATTTTTGATTGCGTCTTCTTCCCCCAAAATGGAAGCTTTAAGCGGGATCACGCTAGGGAATTTACTGCCGTTCATTCCAACAATAGGGTATTGGCTATTAATATCCACATTGCCATTATCGCTACTCAACACGATTGCATAGCCCAGATCACCGGGGTCACCATCAATTCGCAGCGAACCTTTAATTTTCGGGTTACTGATTCCCGTAAATGACATCGAAAATGAAAAATCAGGTAAAAACTCGCACTCAGAGAGTGTAATTTCAAAGACTTCAGAGATATCTCTTTGACGATAAAGGTCTTTATCATTGACCTCATGAAATGGCACCACAAGCTCCTCGCCGCCATTGACGATACAAGGAATGGCGTGTCTCAATACTCCAGAAAAATTCACTTCATCCGCGAACGCATTCCCAGAGAAATAAAGTAATAGAGTAAAGAAGATTATCTTCATGGATAAGCAACCGTTAGTGTCGCGCTAGCGGTAAACTCGCCCGGCTCGACACGAGCAGAACTTGAGCTACTTTTTACTAATGCCGCCTTCAGATCAGGTTTTTTATAGTCAGATTCATAGGTGTATACAAACGTATCGTTCACTCTCAATGTGTCTGAGTCATAATAAATTTGCAGTGCAATGTCTCTTTGCTCATTAATTGCTAATAAATCATTATCAAAATAAGAGCGTTTACCTTCAAAACTAAAAACCACATCCGTTCCTGAAGAGATGTTGTCACATTCCCACTCAAAGTCGATATCTTCTATATATTTTGTACCATCTTTGGTCGGCACTAACGAAACCACCAAGTCATCACCAAAATCCACCTCAATCGGGCGATTATTATTGATGACACATGGCGTTCCTTCTATCAAATTTCCTCTAAAGCTCACTTTGACAGCCTGTGCCGCACTTGTGTATGCCAGAAATAAAACGAATGATAACAAGAGCTTTTTCATAAGATAATACCTTAATGATATCCTACAGTTAGTGTTGCAGCAGTAGAAAACTCACCTCCAACAGGTCTTATCCCATTAGCCAGTGCCAGTTCTGCGGTTAAAGAAGGTAAAGATTGGATATTATCAATCTCATATTGAGAACCGATATCCATAGGCTTGTTATCAATATACAGTTTGATATTCAAACCCGGTGTATCCGCGACTTTCAGGCTGTTTGAGGTTTCCCCTTTAACGCCTTCAAAAGCAATATACAGCTCATCAAATCGCGAATCACAACTTAAACTATAAGGAATTTCCTCTGTGTATTTACCTGACTCAATTTGCCCAATAACGATGTCATCGCCAAAATCCACATAGATATCTTCGTTATCATTCAATACACATCCGCCAGATAAAACATTCACTCTGACTGTCACAAACTTCCCATCCGCAAATGCAGTCACAGATAAAAAAAACAGTAAACTAAGACAAAACAGGTTCTTAAATTTAAACATTCGATTTATCCATTTCTCTCATTTGCTTATGGGATTAGTTAGCCGCTTGAGCGTGACACTCTGTTGCAGAACAGACAAACGGAACATCAACCTGACCGCCGTAGTCATTGATGTAGTTAATCACTGGCGATGAACCTAATTGATCTGCGGTAATTGACAGTTTTTGCTCAGCAAATGGCGCAACGTCTACAGCAACAAAGTTTTTTGCTTTCTCTGCGTTGGCACTTTTTCTAATGTTGTTTAATACCACGTAGTAAGCCGTTGGGTTTTTGGCATAAATAGCACCGCCTTTTTTGACTAGCACTAATTTATTCTGCCACGGCGCATTTTTCATTTGCGTGGAATCAACCGCTAAAGAAGCTGGACGATAGAACAACTTCACACGTGTTTGTAATGCAATTTGCAGTACGTTAGATTTTTTACTTGTAGGTGGAATTTCTCTTAAATTAAAGAAAAACAGGCTTTCTCTATCTTGAGGTAATTTCACTATGTCTGGTAAAGCTTCAATACGCAATTGGCTTGTTTGCCCCGCATTAATTCTTTGGATTGGTGGTAAAATCGTAAAATAAGAGGTTAGCTTTTCGCCTTTTTCATCTTGAAACCAGCCTTGCGCCAAATAAGGCAGTTGGTTATTTTTATTACTTACCGTTAATGAGACTGAATTGCTATCGCCATTATAAATAATACGCGTTCTGTCCATTGAAATTGCAGAATAAGCATTCGCAGTCACGAAGCAGCTAAGTAATAATACGGATAATTTTTTCATCATAAACATTAGCCTTCTTTTAAGATTATTATTAATTACATGGTAAGAGCAGTTTGTCGTAAACATTATGCTCTTCGATATTTTGTGGGAATGTAATCGTACATTCAGAACCTTGCCATAATACTTTCATTGCCTCACCCGGTCTTATTCCACCGATGTAAGCTTCACCTTGGTCACCCACAATACCTGTTGTCTTGCCAGCATTATTTTTAATATCCGCAGCAAATGGTGGGTAACTTCCATCTTGTAATCTCAACGTCACCATCATTTTGATCCCAGAAATAACATCAAAACTACGATAACCTATTGCACCTTCAGTGAGTGTGGTTCGTGTTACGGAATCCGCAACCTCAACATTCTTAGGTAATTTATTAATATCAACAACGACGTCTGTCTTATAGTAGCTATTAATATCTGGTACAACGACTTTTCCAGAACCATTAGAGCGTAAATGTGTGCCGTTATATTTTACAGGGACATCTTTAACGCCATTTGTATCAACAAAAACTCGTGTTCCACCCGTTGATGTGACTGGGTGCATTCCTATTCCGTACCCCGTCAATGTCATACCACCTTGGACATTCGCGGATAATGACATTGAGTTATTACTTATATAGTTATAGCTGGTATTAAAGTCATTCATATTGCCTTTATGGCTATAATAGCTACTAAATATTCCGCTATGTCGATTATTACCGACAGAAAGTGAAAGGTTATCTTTATTTTCAAGACGCTCATTCACTGTCACTTTATTCGTATTATCGTTCTTACCATTATACGTTGAATAATTGACATAAGTTCCTGATGCTAATGGAACTGAAAGGCTGACATAAACTCCGTTATCTTGATAACCCTGCATTTTGCTATTAAACATGTTGATAGACAGACCGATATTATGAAACTTGCTGGTATCAAAATATTTCGAAAAGGTCATGTTATAGCGATAACTATTTGGGCGATTCCAATAGGTTTGGTGCGTGTAGTTTAAATTTATGGATGAACGCCAATCAGTAAAGTTTTTACTTAGTGATGCAGAATAAGAGCCTTTATTGTGTCCTGCATACATAATATCTTTTTGGTCATTATAAGTAAGGAAGTCACTCATCGTCATAAATTCACGATCCATAAAACGGTATGCGGACAATTGAATTTGACTATTACTTCCTTCAAAGCTTTTATAATAATCGACTTTAAATGCTTTGCCTTTTAAGGTCGGTCCATCTGTCAATGCTGCTATTGAATGATTAAATGAAAATGAGATTGCACCAAATTGAAACAAATCACGTCCAACACCAGCAGCAAAAGAGTTAAATCGACTACTATTTAGCGCGCCACCAAAAACTGACCAACCATTGCTAACGCCCCATGAAACCTCGCTTTGTGCGAATGCATCCCCCATAACATGGCGATCCATATCCGTTGGTCTACCTGCGCTCACTTTATAACGCACAGAACCTGGACGAGATAAAAAAGGAATGTTTCCAGCTTCTACTTCAAATTCTGAAACACGCCCATCACTTTCTTCAACTCTGACTTGTAACGTCCCTGAAATACCGCTATTTAAATTTTGGATTCTAAATGGGCCCGCAGGAACTAAGCTTTCATAAATAACGCGTCCATCTTGGCTAATTTTGACTACCGCGTTTGTTTCTGCAAAACCCGTCACCTCTGGTGCATATGAACGTAAGCTCGGCGGTAACATATTGTCGTCAGAACGTAATGAAATCCCAATAAACTTGAAGCTATCAAACAAATCTGTTTGCAGAAAATCTTCACCTAGAGTTAATTTCGATTTTAAGCTGCGAATAGCTCGATAAGCATAAATATTCGTCCATTTAATATCGTGAGTATCATCAACCCGACTATTTTGTGCATGGTTATATGAACCTTGCCAAAAACCCCGTAAACGCCAGCTATCAAAATTAGCGCCGACCGCACCTAATCCTGAAAGGAAAAAAGTATTGTTCGATTTGTTATCACCTAAACTATGGTTATATTGTGAGGTCAGATTATAGTCAAAAATAATACCTTTAATGCCATCTTCCCAACGAGATGCTGATTCCCAGTCGTTGGCTGAATATTCCTGGTAACTTTTAGGAATATTAATAATTAATGTTCCGGTCGATAAATTAGGTGTTACTGACATTCCTTCTAAGCTAGCAATATCTAAACACTCTAAGCCATCAATAGTATTCCACTGTAATACACTTTCAGCTTCCGAATTTAAGTCAAATTTTTCGACAATTTCATCCGTTAAACACGCTTGTGATTTTTCTTCATAACTCACAACGGTTATTTTCTGCTCAGGTATATACGCGTTATTTATACTTAGTTTAAAGGGGTAAATGCCAGGAACAATATAAAGATCTTGTGAAAAAACTGCCAAATTAATATTTTCTCTATCTTCTGCGTTCAATATATTAATATTGAAGTCCACAGCCTCTTCAGAGAGAGCAATTAATGGATTCAGCAGCAATAAAGATACCGTGATGAGTTTTTTCATGACTTTATTTTTTATTAACATTTAAAAACACAGAACACATAATTTTATTATTAACTTTTTTCATTACGATGTCCTTAAATTTTAATAAATTTTCTAAGCTGAAGTAATGATTGGTCTCATTACTTCAGCTTACCGTTAATAACTAATGCATTAAATTAGTTATACGACAATACGAAATCAGTTACCGCTTGGAATTCACCTGCAACAATATCAACCGGAGCTTCTGGTTTACCTTGGCTACCTAAACCTTTCACATATGCAGCAAATTGCAGGGTGTTAGTTGTTCCTTGCAGTTTGTGCTCAGATTTAGTGACTTCATTTAATACGATTGGGTCATTGTTGCTATCTACGATCTGGATACCTGCACCTGCAGCAGTACCTGTAATAGCTAATAGTGATTTAGGATCATTTGTAGCGGCCGCGCCTGAAAATGTAATATTCACGGAATCACCTGTTTCTACAGTACAGTCAATTAATTTAATATCGAACATAACTGGTGAAGATTGACCGTCTGAAGTACCACCATTTTTTAACACCACATCAGCGATTTGACCTAAATCTACAGTTTGGTCAATAGAAGATGGGTCAATAGAACAAGGTGCAGTGATGATGCTACCAGTGAAAGTGACTTTACCATTACCGTGGTTAACTGGCGCTGCGTTTGCACCAAAACCAATTAATGTCGTTGCTGCGATAGCCATAAGAGTTTTATTTAATTTCATTTGGTAAATCCTCAATTAAGTCGTAATTTAAAGAAAAAAGATAATAAGAAGTCCTGTAATTAATTATTAATTACAATAGAAGCTTAAATTTCAGATACGAGACATAGTTAAATATACTTAGGTAAAACCACGATATATTTATGAATACGTTAATTAAATCTTTTTGCCTTTTGAGCTTTGGTTCACACAAATACTATAATTACACTTAAAAGCTGTAAAGTCGCCATCACCTATCGAAAATAAGAAGTTCAATAGGCAGTTATTTTTTGATACATTTACTCATATTACGATTATTTTGATACCATATAAATCAATCAGTTACAGATAATGTGTCATTGATTCATACTTAACAACATTTCTTTCACATACATCGGACATTACTTTTTTGCAATTGGTTACATCTTTGACGTGTATTATTATCTTCAATTATCCAATTACCACAATTTAGCGTAATAGTTTTTTGCGGTTTTAATCCAAATTTATATGTATCAAAAAGAAAATGGTTAATTCTAATTTATCTCCATCCGCTATTTTTTCTAATAAATAAGAACTCCGTCTCATTTATTATACCTAATGAGAATTATTCAATGTGAATAAAATATATTCTGGTCTAATCAGTATCTCATTAAGGTACTATTTCACACTCAAATATGATGACCATAGTGATTATTTCAGGGATGTATTGACGGGTATATAAGAATAGCTAGGTAGGAAATTAGAATGGCAAATGCTCTTTAGGTAAAAAGAAACACAAAGGCTCAAATGCATTCATTGAGCCTTTATCAAATCAGATGAAATGCATTAAATCCTGAAAATTCATTATCTAGTGAAGCATTATCCTTCATATGAGTAACCTTTCCATAAGTTAAATTGGAACTCATCCTACCTTAGATAATTTGACTTTAATAGCCATTACAAGGTGATAATCATAATGTGTAATGAAAATAGGATTAACTGCAATACATTGATTTTGTTTTTAATTATTCATTCAAAACTCATAAATAACGCACTAAATGCGTTAAAAGCAAAACTATCGGAAGCTATTTCGTATTATTCCGAATGGCTCATTTAAATAATATTTTGATTTAACGCTAGCCGATAAATTGCTAGCTAACTTTAGTTCACACCGATTAAGATTGAATTCTCCCAGACAACCTGAGAAACAAGATGACTACCACTTTTATAATTGTTCCTGGCTATACCAATTCCGGTTCTCAACATTGGCAATCCTATATAGAAAGAAAATACCATAATACTGTGCGCGTCATTCAGGATGACTGGAACGCCCCTAACCATAAATGGATAGAGCGCCTAAACGAGGTAGTTCAAAATACAGAGGGTGAATTGGTACTGATTGGACACAGTTGCGGAGCTGTTTGTGTGGCGCAGTGGGCCAGCCAATTTCCCAACCATCGAGTAAAGGCGATGATCCTAGCCACCCCTGCGGATGTTGATTCCTCTTCTGCCCTACGCGATATTCAACAACAGCGACCGCTACCCAATAACAAGCTTCCAAGCCCTTCTTTGCTTATTTATACCGATAATGACCCGCATCTTGGCACTGAAAAAGCCCATCAGCTTGCAGAAATATGGAGTAGCCAACTTATATTGGTTAAAGGCGGTGAGCATTTAAATACTGATGCAGGATATGGCGAATGGCATGAAGGCGAGCGGTTGATTGAAGAGTTTACGGGGAGAGAGTTTATTGGGCGGTAGTTTGTTTCCAGTGCTCCAGACACAAAAAAGCCACTTCTTTCGAAGTGGCTTAATGCGCTGATTTAACAGCTAAAATTTGGTGGCCCCTACTGGACTTGAACCAGTGACCAAGCGATTATGAGTCGCCTGCTCTAACCAACTGAGCTAAGGGGCCAAAGTGGTGCCGATTATACGTGCTGTTTTGGTGAAGGTCTAGTATTTCAATACTGTATGGTGAATTTGTATCCAAGCTATAGCATCAACCTATAATTCAATAGCATGGCATCATCAAAAACCATCATTCCCATCTTAATTATCGGATTTTAATCTAGGATTCCATTCTTTATTAGAACGCCATTTATGAACAAACCTGCGTTAACGACTACCCTATAGTAAATAATCGGGCGTAAAGATTGAGTTTTCCTGTTCTAATTTATTAAGCATTCTTTATTCAATTGATTGATATAAAACAATAATTTTATACTTCATATAGAACATGATGATATTAGACAAACAGCTATAGGACGATAATGATGAAAAAAGTACGTGCAGTTCAATATGGTTGTGGAAAGATGGGCAAATTTCTCATCCGTTACCTACAAGAACACGGTGCTGAAGTTGTGGCGGCTTTTGATATCAACCCTGCCGTGATTGGCAAAGACATTGGTGAAATCGCAGGCACGGCGCCAACTGGCGTAAAAATCCAGCCACTGAATGAAGCCGATAAAGCTCTAGAAACCTTAAAACCTGACGTGGGGATTATTGCGACCCTCAGCACCATGGCCGATTTAGAAGATGCATTCTCCCTCTTCGCTCGCCATGGCGTTAATGCAATATCAACAGGTGAAGAAGCTCTCTATCCGTGGAACTCTTCCCCTGAAATCACTGAAAAATTAGATGCGTTAGCGAAAGCGAATAACTGCACTTTAGCGGGTAGCGGCTACCCCGATATGTTCTGGGGCGTGCTTATCGATACCTTGGCAGGTTCTATGCACAAACTGATCAAAATCAAAGGCTCTAGCTGTTACAACGTGGAAGATTACGGCATCGCACTGGCGAAAGGTCACGGTGCAGGCTTGACTGTTGACGAATTCAATCAGCAAATTGGTAACTATAACGACCTGCCATATGCGGTTATCGCTGAGAAAATCGAGAGCGGTGAATATGCGCCACCGTACATGTGGACACAAAATGGTTGGCTGTGCAGCCGCTTAGGTCTGACCATTACCAATCAAACTCAGCGCTGCGTGCCGCAAATTGCCAAAGAAGATATCTATTCAGATACTTTAAAAATGACGGTGAAAAAAGGCGATGTTTTAGGGTTGTCTGCAGTGGTGATCACTGAAACAGCAGAAGGCGTCACCTTAGAAACGGAATGTATCGGTAAAATTTTAACGGCGGATGAGTGCGACAAGAACAGTTGGCAGCTAATTGGTGAGCCAGATACGGCGATTGAAGTGAATAATCCAGCAACCGTGGAACTCACCTGCGCAAACTTAGTTAACCGTATCCCTGCGCTGATCAATAGCCCTGCGGGCTACACTACCACAGAAAAAATGCCAAATAACGTGTATATGACCAAACCGATGCACGAATATTTATAATCAACTGACTTGATTGAATATTAATCACATAGCCCACATCCCGTGGGCTATTTTTTTGACTTAGCGAGGCTTTGTCATCTGCCATTCTAAGTGGCGACGCACTGCCGGCCACTCATTACTTAAGATGCTATAAACGCAGGTATCTCGTAGCTCACCCGTACGAGTTAGCATATGGTTACGTAAAATCCCATCGAGTTTTGCCCCTAAACGCTCAATCGCTTTACGGCTTTGATGATTTAAAAAATGTGTTCTTAGCTCCACGGCAACACACTCTAATTCTTCAAATGCATGTTTTAATAACAAGTACTTAGCTTCCGTATTGATCGGTGTGCGCTGGGCTTCAGCCCCATACCATGTTGCCCCAATTTCAACACGGCGAACCCCTTGGTCGATCCGCATATACGAGGTCATGCCAACGGCTTTGCCTGTACGTTTATCAATAATCGCGAATGGCACCATCTCTTTCTGGGCAAAACGCGCAAGGCGCATATCGACATCTTTCGCGACATTTTCCGGTTCAGGTACCGAGGTATACCACAGGTGATGCAACTTATCTCGTTCAATAATCTCAGCATAAACAGCATCATGGTGATGGGTCAGTGGCTCTAATCGAACATGGTTGCCTTCTAAGGTGACAGCTTGGCAAATCTCTTTCATCGGCGTGTTTCCTGAATAACTCGGTTGTGTGAAGTGAAAACCCATCAAATTATGATGCGAATAACCATTTTTCTTTGTTGTAACCATTTTTTATGACAGAAAAATAAAACAAAAGAAATAGTCCTGTAAGTTTAATTATTCCTCGTAAAACATATGATAAAAATCACAATTTTTTAACATTATTCTTAATTCAATTGTCCATTAGGCTACAGTTAACTCATCTGACCTGTTATTAATAGTCCCAAATGGGAGTCAATATGAGCAATTTTCCACATCTTTTTACCCCACTTGATTTGGGGTATACCGTTCTTAAAAACCGTATTTTGATGGGTTCAATGCACACCGGCTTAGAAGAGCATCCTCAAGGAAGCCAGCGCCTTGCCCACTTTTACCGACTTCGTGCAGAGAATGGAGTCAGTCTGATTATTACCGGGGGAATAGCCCCGAACCCCGAAGGAGCTTTAGCACCTCATGGCGCTGTATTGAATCATCAAGACCAATTGTCATTTCATCAACAAATCACCGATGCTGTGCACCAAGCAGATGGCAAAATTGCATTACAAATCTTGCATGCAGGTCGTTACGCCCTACATCCGGCGTTAGTGGCACCTAGCCCGATTAAATCCGAGATCACCCCATTTCCCCCCCGTGAATTAACTGCCGATGAAGTTCAGAAAACCATCGATGACTTCGTAAATACCGCTAAACTTGCCCAGCAAGCGGGCTACGATGGCGTCGAAGTGATGGGCTCGGAAGGTTATTTAATCAACCAATTTATTACATCGCGCACCAATCATCGAACTGATGAATGGGGCGGCAGCTACCAAAACCGTATCCGTTTTCCGATAGAAATCGTTAAACGCATTCGCCAAACGGTTGGGAAAAATTTCATTATTATCTATCGGTTATCCATGCTTGACCTTGTTGAAGGGGGCTCAACGTGGGATGAAATTGAGCTATTGGCTAAAGAGATTGAAAGTGCGGGCGCCACCATGATCAATACGGGAATAGGCTGGCATGAAGCCCGTGTACCGACCATTGCGACGCTGGTTCCCCGCAAAGCCTTCAGCTGGGTGACGGAAAAATTAATGGGCAAGGTGAATATTCCTCTGATTACCACCAATCGCATCAATGACCCGTTTGTGGCAGAACAAATCATTGCTAGTGGTCAAGCTGATATGGTGTCCATGGCGCGCCCTTTCCTTGCCGATGAAGCATTTGTGTCAAAAGCCCAAGACGGTCGCTTTGATGAAATAAACACCTGTATTGGCTGCAATCAAGCCTGCCTTGACCAGATTTTTAATGGCAAGCTGGCTGGCTGCTTAGTGAATCCACAAGCTGTACGCGAAATGGACTATCCTAATGAATTAGCAGATAAACCCAAAAAAGTGGCAATTGTCGGGGCGGGTCCTGCGGGGCTTTCTTGTGCAATCTATGCCGCCAAACGAGGGCATCAAGTCACGCTATTTGAACGCAGCAACCAAATTGGTGGGCAATTCAATCTCGCTAAACGGATCCCCGGCAAAGAAGAATTTTATGAAACTTTGCGTTATTTTTCCCGACAACTGCAACTACTCAATGTGGATGTTCGACTCGAACAGATTGCACAAGCGAATGATTTAACTCAATTTGATGAGGTCATTATCGCCACAGGCGTTATCCCCCGCGCTATCAACCTAGCTGGCGCTGATCATCGCAAAGTCATGTCCTATATTGAGGCTTTAAAACAGCCCGATAATGTCGGTAAAAACGTAGCTATTATTGGCGCCGGAGGGATTGGGTTCGATGTTGCTGAGCTCCTTACCCAACAAGGGATCAGCAGCAGTTTAGATGATAATAAATTTAACCATGAATGGAATATCGATACCGCCATCACCACTCGCGGTGGGCTTTTCCCGACGAAAAAACAGTTAGAACCAACGCCTCGCCACCTCTATTTATTGCAACGTAAAAACAGCAAAGTCGGCGCAGGTCTTGGAAAAACCACAGGATGGGTACACCGTTTGTCGTTAATGAAACGTGGCGTTCAGATGTTTAATGGCGTGGAATATATGAATGTGGATGATGATGGGCTGCATATTCGCTATCAAGATGAATATATCTGCCTTGCCGTTGATAATGTCATCCTTTGTGCTGGGCAAGAACCTTATCGCCCATTGAAAGAGCAATTAGAAGATATTGGCATTCACCCTCATGTGATTGGAGGGGCGGATGTGGCGTCCGAGTTAGATGCCCGCCGAGCCATTGAACAAGGTATGAAAGTGGCTTATCAGTTGTAAGTTTTCTTGACCCATAAAAAAACCCGCTAATTCAGCGGGTTTTCTTTTTTGAACAACGTGAAAGCTTAGTCTTGAGTTTGAGATAACTCAGAATCCGCTTGCGCCAGTTTATCGTCTTCCGATAAACATACCGCCGCAGTGAAAAGCACGTCCGTTGAAGAGTTCAGTGCAGTTTCAGCTGAATCTTGCAGCACGCCGATCATCACGCCCACAGCAACCACTTGCATCGCTACTTCATTCGAAATACCGAACATATTACACGCCAGTGGGATCAATAATAACGAACCGCCAGCAACCCCAGATGCACCACACGCACACACCGCAGCTACCACGCTCAATAACAGCGCCGTTGGGATATCAACAGGAATGCCCAGAGTATGCACCGCAGCCAGTGTTAACACTGTAATGGTGACAGCCGCGCCGCCCATGTTAATGGTTGCACCTAGCGGGATAGAAACGGAATACGTATCTTCGTGCAGATTCATACGGCGGCACATCCCCATGTTCACCGGAATGTTAGCAGCTGAGCTACGGGTAAAGAAGGCGGTTACACCACTTTCACGTAAGCAAGCGAAGACTAGTGGGTATGGGTTACGTTTGATTTTCCAGTAAACAATCAGCGGGTTAACCACTAATGCCACGATAATCATACAGCCCAGTAATACCGCCAATACGTGGAAGTAACCTTTTAAAGTTTCAAAACCGGTTGTTGCAATAGTTGACGAAACTAACCCGAAAATACCTAATGGCGCTAAACGAATAACCACACGAACCAGCTGAGTCACGCTTAAAGAGAAATCGTGGATCATCGTTTTGGTGGATTCATTGGCATGACGCAATGCAATACCTAAACCAATCGCCCATGCCAAGATACCAATATAGTTCCCTTTAATCAGCGCATCGACTGGGTTAGCGAAAATATTAATCAACAAACCTTTGAGCACTTCAGCAATGTTACCCGGAGGCGTCAGTTGCGTATCACCTACGGCTAAAATCAAGCTTGATGGGAACATAAATGAGCCAATCACCGCTACAACAGCCGCGAAGAATGTCCCTAAAATATACAGCACTAAAATTGGACGAATGCTGGTTTTTTGCCCTTGGCGATGGTTAGCTATGGACGCCATAACCAACACCCAAACAAGAATTGGAGCAACCGCTTTTAACGCACTGACGAACAGGTCACCCAGTAAGCCAACGTTTTTTGCTGCCGATGGCCATAACCACGCCAATAAGATACCTGCAATCAAGCCTGCTAGGATTTGTTTGACCAAACTACCTTGACTAATTACTCGCCATAACCCTGCTTTATTTGTATCCATAATAGACCTTTATAATTTATCTTTTTTAGGAATTAAATGTGTTTGCCGAGCCAGTATAAGGAATATTAATCTCCTGAAAAGGCTATTATTCAAAATATACACAATGATTGATTACAGTTAACATTAATTTTACATATCTGTGATCGCAATAGAGTTTTGTTTCTTATAGGAAACAGAGGGCATAGAAAATGAGTGAGGATTTTCAGATAGTTAAAATAAAAAAACACCTAAGATGACTCCAAGATGTTTTTTAAAATTGTATTGATTATTGCGAGTAAGATTTAACGATTGATTAAATATCCACCAAAATAATCTGCTATTTTTGCCTCATCTACTTTTAAATTTCCTTTCCAGCCAGCCCAAGGCATTTCCATATCAGAACGCCCTTTCGTATTGTTAAGTTGGTTTTCTGCACTAGTTATATCACCAAAATCGCGCCAACTATCAAGAGACAAAGCGATAAAAGTATTCGGAATAACACCAATCAATGCGAGTGAATGCAATATTCCGCGTAATGTATATCTGTCTCCTTTAACCAATTTTGCCTGCGATAACCGCTTTTCAAACTGCCCTGGCGTCTCATTTTCGGGGGCATGGCGTAATAAATCTAATAGTTGATTAAAGACTTTTTTGTCTTCATCGGTAGGTTCTACAGCAGCAACCGTCAGTAAATGTCGGAGATTCAAATAAGTGTAACTTACATTCCCAGTATAGGAATTTCCGTAATATAAGCAGTATTGGAAGTAACTATCATTAATATAAATATGCTTATTATGATCGCTACAAACCCAACAACATGCATATTGCGGTTTTTCAAGATATTGATGAGCCGGCAGAGAAAGTAGCTTGTGATAAGCTCCCAAGACTGATCGACCTCGCAAATAACTTCCTCCAACTCCCGCCACGAAAGCATCCAAACAACGCTGGCGAGTAAGCGCTGTTTCCTGTTTTAAACTGTGTAGTTTATTAATGATATCTTCATGATCAGTAAAAAATGCAATCTCATTTGGCAACCAATGAGAATCACTCAATATTTTTCGTTCTTTATCAGATAAAGAGTCCAATGGATAAGTCGATACCGCACGACCTCCATCATATTGGCTATTTTCATACTTATAGAGTTTTCGTAAGACCCGCATGACTTGTTGCACAGAACCACCTCATCTTTACGCCTATAAATCATTAGATATAAAAAAACTCCCAAAGTCATGATGAAATTATGGGAGTTTTTCTAATTAGGAAAAAGATTATCCGTTAATCAATTTTTTCGCTTCGTTGCGCTTATTCACGATCGTGTTAACCACCAATGTCAGAACTAAGATTGCAGCCACAGTCCCTAACGAAACCGCAGTAGGAATATGGAAAATATCCATCAACAACATCTTCACGCCGATAAAGCTTAAAATAATAGCTAAACCGTACTTAAGCATTGAGAATTTCTCAGCAACACCCGCTAATAAGAAGTACATTGCACGTAAGCCTAAAATCGCAAACAGGTTAGACGTTAATACGATAAACGGGTCGGTGGTCACAGCAAAGATAGCGGGAATACTGTCTACCGCAAAGATAACATCACTGATTTCCACTAAGATCAGAACCAAAATTAATGGGGTAGCAAACAGCAATCCATTCTTTTTAATAAAGAATTTTTCACCGTGTAACTCATCCGTCATCCGTAAGTGTGAACGAACCCATTTGACCAATGGCTTTTCATTTATCGGTGAATCGTCCTCTTTAGCGAACGCCATTTTGATCCCCGTAAACAGTAAAAACGCACCGAAAACATAGAGGATCCAGCTAAATTGTGTAACTAACCAGCTACCTGCGAAAATCATAATCGTACGCAGGACGATAGCTCCAAGCACCCC
The DNA here is from genome assembly GCF_012272845.1 of Providencia sp. JUb39. Taxonomy (NCBI): domain Bacteria; kingdom Pseudomonadati; phylum Pseudomonadota; class Gammaproteobacteria; order Enterobacterales; family Morganellaceae; genus Providencia; species Providencia sp. JUb39. Next base: position 3,471,354 of record NZ_JAAWXD020000001.1, read on the forward strand.
GTAAACAAGTACGCGACGCTGTAGATTTGCCGGAATAGCAAAGTAACCAAATAGCATTAACCAAACAAACACGTTATCCACAGCAAGGGCTTTTTCTAACAGATAACCGGTTAAGAACGCCATAGTTTGCGTGTTCGCAACTTCAGGTCCAACGGTATCATTGAAGTACCACCACAGACCGCCCGCAAAAATCAGCGACAGAGTCACCCACAAGATGCTCCAACCCGCTGCTTGCTTCATCGACATCGCCTGACCTTTATGTTTTCCTTGCCAAAACATATCGATGAGTAGCATCACAAGGATCATGACAGCAAAGCTGCCCCATAAAACAGGATTTCCAACAGAGTTCATTTTGATTCCTTAAAAAACAAAAAACGGCTGATATCCAGAAGACATCAGCCGCTTAAACTGTTTTCACCCTAAGTTATCACTATACGGTTGTAAACGATGAGCAAACCTCGCCTTCTGGCAAGGTCTCACTTACAACACAGATAACCTAAGATAAGGAAATTGTGGTGCTCGGTTACCGGGTACAATTGTGTGTACCGTAATGACGATAATCCGACAGAAGAAGTTACTCCCCTTTGCTATGCGCACACAATAAGGTAATTAGTCTTAAAAAGCAATGATTAGCTACCAATATGTTCATGCTATTTTTCGTTATCTAAACACAAATATACTGATAAATAGTCAGATTAAATCCTCTTATTCAGCACCATTCCCGTTTTTTGCCATTTTAGAAAGCCAGTAGTTAAGAACCTAAAATGTAAAAATCAGCCGCAATTTAAATGAATTCTCAAAATAAGCTTAAAATTTACTGTTTAGTTATTTTCTGTTTTGTTAAAGTGATCGGGTTTTACACTAACAGCCGGAAGAAACAGCCGTTTTCTTCCGGCATTTACTTAATCCATTTCTGCCCAACAACATGTTTGTTGCTGTGATTGCCGTTTAGGAAACATTAATGGAATTAGTTAGAGAACTTTTTTTCGCCCTTTGGCACCAAGATTACGAAACCTTATCTAACCCATCGTTGATATGGTCGATTTATTTCATGCTGTTTATGATCCTATTATTGGAGAACGGCGTGCTCCCAGCTGCATTCTTACCCGGTGATAGTTTACTGATCCTTGTTGGCGTACTCATCGCAAAAGGTGCTCTTAGCTACCCATTAACTTTAGTGATTTTAACTGCGGGCGCCAGTATTGGTTGCTGGGTGGGTTATATCCAAGGTCGCTGGCTAGGTAATACAAAAATTGTCAAAGGCTGGTTATCGCACCTCCCCGAACACTATCATCAGCGTGCTCATGGGCTATTCCATCGTCACGGCTTAGCCGCATTACTGATTGGTCGATTCCTTGCATTTGTCAGAACATTACTACCAACTATCGCAGGGCTTGCGGGCTTGCAAAATGGGCGTTTCCAAGTGTTTAACTGGTTAAGCGGGCTCCTTTGGGTGCTAATTTTGACCGCTATAGGCTACGGATTCGGTAAAAGCCCTATTTTCCAACAATATGAGCATCAAATTATGAATGTCTTGATGCTTATTCCAGTTGGGTTATTAATTTTGGGTCTGATCGGCAGCATTGGTGTTGTCATCAAGAAAAAATTCGCCCGCAAATAAATAGCCGTCACTGAATCAAATCGAACAGCGGGAATTTTTAGCAATTCCCGCTTTCCTCTATCTCAATTCGAAATCTATACCAATTAGTGATTGCACTTAAGCTAAAAAAAGCTATTGTAATGTTATTAAGGCCATACTTTATTAAGGCATTGCGTTATTTTTCTATTGATAGGAGGTTCTACTATGTCATCCAATCATTCTTCTGAAGATCTACGTGCTGAACTTAAATCACTCGCAGACTCTCTCGAATCCATTCTGAATAGTACTCAAGATAAATCAAAAGAAGAGATCGAAAACTTAAAGGCGAAAGCCCGTGAAGCCCTCTCCTCTTCAAAAGCTAAACTCGGTCAAGCCAGTGATAAAATCACCGAGCAAACCAAAGAAATTGCAGGTCAAGCTGATTGCTATGTGCGTGAAAATCCATGGAAAAGCGTGGGTATCGGTGCAGCGGTCGGTGTGGTCTTAGGCATGCTGCTCACCAAGCGCTAATCACCGCTTATGGAACAGTCGCCACGTCAAGGACCCGCTAAGCGGGTTCTAGATTCTCTGCAAAGAATTGCGGGTATCGCCGTTAATATGGTTGAAACCCGCATTCAACTTATTGCGGTAGAATTAGAAGAAGAGAAACTCAACCTTGTTCAGTTATTATTACTCGCAGGGCTAACTCTTCTATTTTCTGCATTTGGTCTGATGTGCCTTATTGGGCTAATTTTTTGGTCTGTAGATCCCGTCTATCGTTATCAAGCTTTCGCTATCACGACCGGAACACTGATTTTACTCGCTATTATCTTTGCTATTTGGACGTTAAAAAAAGCGAAACAGTCCACGCTGCTAAGCGCAACCCGTGAACAGCTTCGCAATGATGCTAAAGCACTGTCAGGAACCGATGATGAGCAAAAGTAAACGTCAGTTACTTGCAGAAAGAAAGTCACGCTTAGTCTCTGATATTGAGCTACAACGCATCCAGTTATCGGCCAGTAAGAAAGAGTGGCTACAAGCCACTGCCCCTTATGACCGAGCATGGCAAACCCTGATGACCTTTCGCCCAATTGTTATCGCTGCGACGGGTCTTATCTCTATTTTTACCTTAAAGCACCCCAATCGATTTATTTCACTGAGCAAGAAAGCCATTGCGACTTGGGGGCTTATTCGTACCCTAAGAAGCAGCTTAAACAGTTCAAATCAGAAATAACCCATCCCCTTAAGATAAAAATAATCATTATTTGTCAATATGATAGATAAAAGTGCCCTTTAGCACTTTTTTTCGCACTCAATTATACACATTCAATTTTTTTGTCTATCTTTGTTAATAAGCTTAGCTTTTTATTGAATGAGCTAAGTAATAAGATACGCACATCCAAGATTTCTAGCCTTTTCGTGCTGAAACTTAGCTTATAACGCGATATATATCGCACTTTATTTATATTTAATGACCGTATTATCTGGAGAGACTCAATGAAAAATTTAGAAAGTGGAGCTATTTTATTAGCACGTATTATGATGCCAATTCTGTTCATCGTTGCAGGTTACGGCAAATTAGGCGGGGCATATGAAGGCACTCAGCAATATATGCAAGCAATGGGCGTCCCAGGCTTTTTACTGCCACTGACAATTTTACTTGAGTTAGGTGGTGGTCTGGCAGTGTTATTCGGTCTGTTAACACGTACAACCGCAATTTTCACTGCTGTGTTCACATTCTTAACTGCGATGCTGTTCCATACGAATTTCAGCGTTGAGCCAAACAGCTTGATGTTTATGAAAAATATGACTATTGCAGGCGGCTATATTCTATTAGCAGTGACTGGCCCAGGCAAATTCAGTATCGACCATTTATTAAATAAGAAATGGTAATGAGCTCCAACCTCCTCGCCTATAGCGACCTATAGGCAGGGAGTCAACAGTACCCTCAAGTCAACATCCTTTTCCATAAGTTAAATGCCTTTGCACCTCCCATCCGAGGTGCTTTTTTTTGCGTTTATCTTTACTTTTATTTTCTATTTTCTTTTTTACTTTTCCGAGTCGCCTCACTAGTGATCTCTAAATAATTCGAGTTGTAGCAAGGCGGCAAGTGAAGTTATCCCTGGGAGCATACACAAGTATGTGACTAGGGTAACTTTATGAAGCCAACACAGCTACAGCTTGAAGTATGACGAGATCAAGATCTAAACAGCTTAGGGATTTCTCGCAAACACCACGACTTCGCCTCCCCCATGCTGTCCCGTCGCCACGCCATAATCATATTCGACTCATGGCTAAACTCCGCTCCCACCACTTGCAGGCGTCCTTCTTTAATATCTTGCTCCACCAGCGGGTATGGCATTGTTGCCACCCCGAGCCCTGCAATCAGCGCCTTGCGCTTATCTTCGATGCTCGATACCGTCAATCTTTGTTGTTTATCCAGCAGTTGCACGGTGATCACTGGACGTTCGCGGGCGGTATCTGCTACCGCAATACCTCGGTATTTCACTCGAGTGGTCTCAGAAAGCGGTTCTGGCTCTTGGTGGATAGGATGGTTCGGGCTTGCCACATAAATATGGTTCAAGGTATACAGCACTTTGGAGTTAATTTCAGAGGATGAACGGAAATGCATATCTGGTGCGATAACAATATCCGCACGCCCGGATTCCAGTCGCTCCCATGCCCCCGCCAGCACCTCAGTAATTAAAGAGAGCTGGGTGTCGGATTTTTCAGCCAGTTTATCCACCAGCGGGAATAAAGACTCTGCGGGAACCAGCGCTTCACACACAATCGTCAGATGAGTTTCCCAACCTTTAGCTAGCGCCTCCGCATCCGATGTGAGTTTATCTGCGGCTTCAAGCAACACACGCCCACGCTCTAACAGCATGCGCCCTACATTAGTAAACTTGGTTCGATGTCCTGAACGGTCAAACAAAATAACATCAAGTTCTTCTTCTAACTTCTGCATGGTATAGCTCAATGCCGAAGGAACGCGACCTAGCTCTTCCGCCGCTGCCGCAAAGCTGCCACGCCTATCGATTGCATCCATCACCCTTAACGACTCAAGTGTTAATGCTCTCTCTTTGCTCATGATGTATCTCTTTCAGGAAATTTGAATGATGGAAACAGATTAACTGGCTAACAATTCAACGTCCAGATATTTATTATAACAATATATTACTAGCTATATATTTTGAGTGAGGGTTAACCATTATGATGAAATTAAGATCAGTTAACCATTGTGGGAAAGCAGACTACGGTTGGTTACAAGCACGCTATACTTTTTCGTTTGGTCACTATTTCGATCCAGACCTCATGGGCTTTAAAACCCTAAAAGTGCTAAATCAAGAAGTGCTTGCGCCAAATAATGCTTTTCAACCAAGAGTTTATCCTCATGTTGATATTGTGAACATCATCCTGCAAGGTCAAGCTGAATACCGCGATAATTTAGGTAATACCGTCAGTGCAAAAGCAGGGGAATGCGTCAGCTTTTCGCCTCGCCCTGACCTGAGTTACAGTGAACACAATACCAGTGAGACAACGCCATTAACACGGCTCCAGCTGTGGCTGAATGCGTGCCCACAACAGGAATCTATGCCGCCCCAAAAGTTGGCATTAGCGGAGAAAGATAACAAGCTTATCGCCTCACCCGATGGGGACGATGATAGCCTACAACTTCGCCAAAAAATTTGGATAAGCCAGATTTATCTTGAGCCTAATGAATCGAAAACCCTCGCATTACGAGGTAAAAATGCCTATCTGCAATCCATTCACGGTGGATTACAGGTTAGCGGGAAAGAATCGCAATCTTTATCAATGAGCTGTAACGACGGCTTATTTATCCAAGATGAAAATTCCCTAACGCTTACCAGTGACCGAGCATTTAGAGGCTTATTAGTTGATTTAGGCGAATCGTTGTAATCCTATTCAGGAGGCGGAAAAAGTGAATTTACTCCATAAATTGCGCAAAATTTGCGAATAGATTCGCAAATTTCATCATTTATATTTCCGCTATCCTGATATCACTGTGATAGAGTCCAGCCATAAGACAGTTAAAAAACCATCAGTTTTTAACTCCGAACTTTATTTTTTGATTTTAAAGGGGTTCTTGTGGCTTTATTCATTTTGCAGCGACACAATCAAATTTTCTCTCGGATCCTCAATGAGGTTGTCCCTCAAGATGAATTAGCGAAACAGTTTTCCGTTTCCACCCGCACCATTCGTTCAGATATCAATGAAATCAACGAATTAATTAAAGATCATAGCGCTCATATTGTGTATGAGCGCGGGCGTGGATATCGATTAAAAATCGAAAATGATGAAGTTTTTTCTGCATTTACTAAGCTTAATGACAAAAATAACCAGATCCCGCGCACCAGTAAAGAGCGTATTGATGCCCTATTGCTCAAACTCTTGATGTTATCCCTGCCCGTCAAGCTCGATGATATTGCCGAAGAGTGGTTTGTTAGCCGCAGTACCATTCAGCAAGATATGGGAGCCGTTCGGGAGCATCTTCATCGCTATCAAGTTCAACTGGAGAGCATTCCTCATCAAGGGATCCGCTTAAATGGCAGTGAGTGGGCTATTCGTGCTTGTATGACCGAAGCACTCTGGCGGCAATTTAGTGAGCAAATCACCCCCGATCTCGCCACATTTACCCCGGAAAGTCTGGATAATCTCGATTTAACCTACATCGATAAAGTGGTTCATAATAGCTTGAATCGCTTTGATATTCGTATCAGCAATGAAGGTCATCTTTATCTTGTATTTAACTGCGCCGTCACCATTTTGCGTATTACTCGCGGTCATGAACTCACTGCCAGCGTCAATAACGAAGAGTTAGAAGAAGTCATTACTCAAGCTTGCGATGAAATTTCTAAAGGGCTAATTTACTTCCTTGGCAATGATTTATCCCCAGCTGAATTGAGCTTTTTGCACGACCAGATCATCGCGCAGCGTATCAGTAACCAGCATGCATCAACACAAAAGCATAATCATCACAATGAGTTATCTGAATATATCTTAAATTATATCAACGAGTTGTATAACTATGATTTGCGGAATGATGAAAAGCTAAAGAAAGATCTGAATACCCATCTTTCTGCTTTAATGACTCGTCTTCAATACCATATTTCTACCCCAAACCCGCTGCTTTCAGACATCAAACAGTATTATCCATTTGCTTATGATGTCACATTAAGTGCCTTAACCAGCGCCAGTAAGCAGCTACTTCCACATCCCATTAATGAAGATGAACTGGGTTACTTAGCAGTGCACATTGGGGTTAGCCTTGAACGAAATTATGGGGCAGGCTCCGCACGCCAAACTGAAGTGTTAGTAGTCACGGATGCAGGAAACTCCACCTTTCGTGTGGTGGAATCCAAAATTATGCGTGAATTTCCACAGCTCAAATTTAGCCGCGGGTTAACACTGCAAGAGTATGAATCGTTGAATGAAGTCGCAGAAGACTTTGTGATCACCACCGTACGGATCTCTGAGAAAAATAAGCCAGTTATTAAAATTGCGCCCTTCCCAACTCCCTACCAACTCGAACAAGTGGGTCGCTTAGCGATGGTGGATCAGACCCGTCCCTATATTATTGAGCGCTTCTTCGATGAGCGTTTCTTTATGGTTATCAATGAAAAGATTAGCCAAGAGACGCTGTTCAAAACTGTCTGCCAGAAACTGCAATTAGAAGGCTATGTCACCGCAGATTTTTACCCGTCACTGCAAGAGCGGGAATCGATTGTCTCGACTTTGCTGGGCGAAGGGATCGCCCTTCCTCACTCCTTGGGGTTACTTGCCAATAAAACTATCGTGACGACTATCCTTGCCCCGCAAGGCATCGAATGGAACAAAGAAACCAAAGAGAACGCCTATGTGATTTTCTTATTGGCAATCAGCAAAACTGACTATGAAGAAGCCATGGCGATTTATGATTTGTTTGTCACCTTCGTCAAAGAGAAAACTACCCGCCGCTTGGTGAATGTTAAAAATTTCAATGAGTTCCAAGCAATCGCTAAAGACAGCCTCGCACGAATTTTATAATTTTCAATGATTACCCGCGCTATCCCACACACACCTCCCTTTTTCCACTTCTCAGTGGAAAAAGGGAGGTGGCCACTATTTACGTGATCCTAACCACAACTCCACCAAATGATTTTTAATCTAAATTGTCCACTTCATGCGTAAACCAACGTAAGTGGAAGTGAAGATTTCCACTCTATGTAGATTTCCATTCATCCGTTTCCACTTGCATTTATTAGCCAACATTCCATTTCCACCCACAAAAATCAACCTTAACCATTTGAATTTAAATAATTTTAATTACCCACTCGTTATTTGACACGCCAAAACCACCCTCGTAATGTGTTAGTTTTTCCAGTTAGCTTCCTCTTAGATCGAAAATTAATCGCCATCCTTCCAATTACACTTCCAAAATATTTCCACTTTGAACTGGAAATTCCCTGCCTGCAAAATTATTCAAGAAGCGATTAAGGTATTAGTCATGAAGAAAAAAGTGATTTGATTTGAAATATTACCTTGGATTTTAAACAGTTATGAATGAATCAGTTGTGGTTTTCAAAATGTTAGAAGACGACCTTGATATCCATCAGGTCACACAAGAACTGCTAGCAGTGATTACTGACTGGCTCAAACTGGAGGGTTGCTACACCACGGATGTACAGCAACAAATGCTGGAGTCTCATCTACGTGCCATGGTCGCTCGAGCCAAAACCGGAGAAGCCTTACCGGAAGTGGATATCAGCTTGTTCGATGAAATTTCGAGCCATTCCATTGCATTAGCGCAGCGCGTCGTCGATACCTTGCCGGGGCTTGCGCCAGAAGAGACTTATTTGCTCTCAGTTCACTTTGAAGTTGCCCGTTCTAATGATTAATTTTTAGCATCTTATTTTTAGCATTCGGTCTTGGAGAATATTTTATGAAACAGATAGTTATTGTTATCGGCGATCGTTTAGGTAAAGGACAAAAAGTGGCTGCGGGCGTTGAAACTGCCGGCGGAAAAGCCATCGTTGTTCCCGGTGTCGCTGCTGACATGAAACTGGGGGATGTGATGAACCAAGAACAAGCTGATCTTGGCATTTCATTCTGTGGTAGCGGTGGTGCAGGCGCCATTACAGCTCAAACCAAATATGGCTACAAAGCGCGTTATGGGATGCGTTCGATTGAAGAGGGAGAAACCGCCATTGCTGAAGGTTGCAATGTTTTAGGTTTCGGATTTATGGACAAGGAAGAGTTAGGCGAGCGCTTAGTTAAAGCTTTTAATAAAAAATACGGCAACGCTTAATGAAAAAATCTATCGAAACGACCGTACGGGTGACAGGGCAAGGCGACACAAAGCAAAAAGCGATTGCTGACGCCTTAAATTCGATTCAAAAAACCGTACTTAAGAACAGCACCGACATCATTCTGCGGATAGAACCCAAGGATGTTGAGGTTGTTAGTGCTCACTCTCATTCGCGGACAGAAAAGTTTCTCTTTCTCTTTTTGCCACGCAAACGTGAACATTTCCGAGTTGTTCTCGACGTTTCGCTGGATGTTACCTTACTTTCTGTCAACGAAATTCCATTTACAGAACAATAAAAGCAATCAGGTCTGGAGTAAATTCCATGAGTGAAACTGCATCTTTCTTAGAAATATTGGGCATGTCCCTCATTATCGGCGGTCTCTGCGGCTTTGGTTTAGGCGCAGGGGCAGCACGTATGTTCCACGCGCCAACCGTTCAAGGGATGGGAGCATTCCGTACCCTTGGTGAGTTAAACGCATGTGAGGGCGACCCCGCATCACACTTCTCATTCGGCTTAGGATTCTTCTTCAACGCATGGGCATCATCAGTCGCTGCGGGGGCCTTCACCCAAGACGTTGACCACCGCATCATCCCTAACTGGGGTGCTGCTGCTCTATTAACTAAAAACCGCAGTGTGGCAGATACCCTGCATAACCCGAAAAAAATGGCGATTGCCTGTGCCATTATCGGAGCATTGGTGGTCGCCTTCTTAAATACCACGGCGTCCGCAGTCCCAGCCGCGCTGCAAACCACCGCTATTAACGTGCTGGTTCCGGCAGCTAACTTACTGGTTAACACCGTGATGCCCGTCATTTTCTGGCTAGCCGCGATGGATGCGGGTCGTCGTTCCGGTTTCTGGGCAACCTTATTTGGTGGTTGCGCCCAATTAATCATGGGTAACGCTATCCCAGGTTTAGTGTTAGGGATCTTGATTGGTAAAGGCGTGGATGACAATGGCTGGAACCGTATCACTCGTACCATGATGATCACCGTTATTCTGCTGTTCGTTCTCAGTGGCTTCTTCCGCGAGTTTGACCTGAAGATGATCACCTCTTTCAACTTAGATAAACCACTGTGGCTTGAATATGTCCACGGACTGCTGAGCGGGAAATAATCATGACAACTGAAATCAATAAACAAGACTTTTGGTACGCGGAATAGTCTTTCCCTATCTTTGTTGGGCTGCTATCAGCGGGGATCTTCGCGGGTACCCATATGTACGTCGTGTACGGGTTCGGCGCATTTAACGAAGTGGCTTTCGTCGCCATGTTACGCGCTGGGCTAGATACGGGGGTTTACGGTGCTGTCGCCGCCTTCGGTGCAAGCTTCCTGTTTGCGCGAATTATCGAAGGGTCTCTCGTGGGGATTTTGGATATCGGTGGTGCACTGCAAACCGGTATTGGCTTAGGGGTTCCCGCCCTATTTTTAGCCGCAGGCTGGGATATTTTAGTCACCAACTTCTGGATTTCCCTGATCACTGGTTTATTCCTTGGTGTGCTTATCGGCTTAATTATCGTGTTCGCCCGTAAGTTTACCATTGCGCAAGCTAACTCAACGTTTGGTGCGGACGTAATGATGGGCGCAGGTAACACCTCCGGCCGTTTCTTAGGTCCATTGATTATCCTTGCCGCAATGGCCGCGTCTATTCCGATTGGTATCGGCGCACTGATTGGCTCACTGATTTTCTATGTATGGCAAAAACCAGTCGCCGGTGGCGCTATCTTAGGTGCAATGTTGTTTGGGTATTTCTTCCCACTCGCCGCTTAATAAATATCTAAGCCCCTACTTTGGGGGCGAAGAGCAGCCAACAACGCTGCGGTTTGAAGTATGACGAGTATGACTATAAAGAAGGTAATCATGTATTCTCTAATCATCAAACAAGGAAAGCGTATCGATGGCTCAATTATCGATATCCTAATCAAAGACGGAAAAATCGAAGCTGCGGGTCCTGAGCTTTCCCACAATCAGCAAGCTGAAAAAATCATTGATCTTGAAGGAAAGCTGTATGTTAGCGCTGGATGGATTGATTCTCACGCCCACTGTTTTGTCGAGTCGCCAATTTACTTCGATGAGCCTGATCTCGCTGGTGCTGCTGGTGGTGTCACTTCACTGGTTGATGCGGGCAGTGTGGGCGCTGATGATATCGATAGATTTTATCGGCTCACCACTCAGTCCAAAACTAATGTCTTCTCTCTGCTGAATATTTCACGCATTGGCATTATTGCTCAGAATGAGCTGTCCAACATGGACAATATCGACGATGCGAGTTTCCAAGCTGCACTTGAGCGCCACCCTGGCTTTGTGGTGGGCATGAAAGCGCGCATGAGCAAAAGTGTGGTGGGCGAAAATGGTATTGCGCCTTTGGTTAAAGCCAAAGAAATGCAGAAAAAACATCATATTCCATTAATGGTGCACATTGGAAATAACCCGCCCAATATTGATGAAGTCGCCGACTTACTCACCCGTGGGGACATCATTACCCACTGTTTTAATGGCAAACCAAATAAAATTTTAGGGGATGATGGATACCTAAAACCATCTATTGCCCGCGCCCTCGCCCGTGGCGTGATCCTTGATGTGGGTCACGGCGGTGAAAGCTTTAGCTTCAAAGTCGCAGAGCAAGCCATGCGAATTGGCACCTATCCAGACATTATCAGTTCAGATATCTATCACCGTAACCGCGTGAACGGTCCCGTCTATAGCCTCGCCTTTGTAATGACGAAATTTCTGTGTATGGGCTTTAGCGCCGAACAAATTTTACGCTGTGTCACTGAGAAAGCCGCAGATTTACTGTCTCTTCCTGCTAAAGGTTATTTAAGACCAGGCTTTGATGCAGACATCACCCTATTTGACCTAAAAGAAGAACCGACTGAGCTGACGGATGCCGACGGCGAGCATCGCATCGGTACCCATCGTTTTGTTCCTGTTGCTGCCATCGTTGGTGGAAAGCACATTATTCCTGCACAAGGCGAATCTGAACATGCAATCAATCTATGAAAAATATCAGTTAAAACACGTTATTAATGCCTCCGGTCGTATGACTATTTTAGGCGTTTCGACCCCAACACCTGAAGTCATCGAGCGCGTAGCGTATGGGCTGAACCATTATTTTGAAATTAAAGACTTAGTGAATAAAACCGGGGAGTACATCGCTCAACTGCTCAATGTTGAAGCTGCTGTTGTGGTTTCCTGCGCCTCTGCGGGTATTGCTCAAGCGGTGGCGGCGGTGATTGTGCAAGATGATGAGGATTTGCTGCTTAATTTGCACTCCTCCAGCAAATCCGTTCCTCGCGAAATTATTTTGCCAAAAGGGCATAACGTGAACTTTGGCGCCCCCGTGGACACCATGGTCACGTTAGGTGGCGGTAAAGTGATTGAAGCGGGTTTTGCGAATGAATGTAGCGCTGCGCAGTTAGCGGCAAAAATCACCCCGCAAACCGCTGCCATTTTATATATCAAATCCCACCATACCGTACAAAAGAGCATGTTAACCGTGGCGGAAGCCGCCAAAGTCGCTCATGCCCATCAGCTTCCCTTGATCGTGGATGCGGCCGCGGAAGAAGATTTAACTGCCTATTACCAAGCGGGTGGCGACATTGTGATTTACAGTGGCGCCAAAGCAATTGAAGGACCAACCAGTGGCTTAGTTGTCGGTAAAAAACAGTATGTTGAATGGGTAAAACGCCAATCTCAAGGTATTGGCCGTGCGATGAAAGTTGGTAAAGAAGGCATTTTAGGCTTAACACTGGCTATCGAGCAGTACCTCACCGCCACCAAAGAAACTGGGGCGGAAATGGTCAGCCGTATGGATAAATTCCTTAAAGATTTAAATACGATAGCCGGTATTTCAGCCCGCATTGTTTGGGATGCCGCTGGGCGTGATATCGCCAGAGCCGAGATCAGTTTCGATGAAAAAGCGATTGGCAAAACCACCTACCAAATCATGGATGAGCTGAAGCAAGGCAATACTGCGATTTATTTTCGTGAGTACAAAGCCAATGAAGGAAAGGTTGAAGCCGATATTCGCAGCGTCAGCACCGAGCAACTTGACGTCATTTCGCAGCAAATTCGTACGTTAGTAGAAGGAATTTAACATGAAGTTGTCACCAAATTTTTACCATGATCGTGTGTGTCTGAACGTTCTAGCAGGGAGCCATCAAAACGCAAAAGATATTTATGCCGCGGCGGAGAGTTTTGTGGTGGTTGGAGTGTTATCTAAAAATTATCCTGACCTTGAAAGTGCCATTGCGGATATGAAGGTGTACGCCAAGGAAGTTGATAATGCGCTGTCTGTCGGTTTAGGTGCCGGAGACCCTAAACAGTCCACCATGGTGTCTCTGATTTCGAAAGAAGTTCAACCTCAGCATGTGAATCAAGTGTTTACGGGCGCACCGATTAGCCGCGCACTACTGGGTCAGAATGAAACGTTTGTGAATGCGCTAATTTCCCCAACGGGTACGGTGGGCATGGTGAAAATTTCAACAGGCCCATTAAGCGCTCAAGCCCCTGATGGTATCGTGCCGATTGAAACCGCCATTATGATGCTCAAAGATATGGGCGCAGATTCTGTGAAGTTCTTTAATATGCAGGGCTTGAAGTACATTGAGGAATATAAAGCTATCGCAGAAGCTTGCGCTAAGTTTGATTTTTCTTTAGAGCCAACGGGCGGTATTGATTTAGAGAATTTCGCCGAGATTTTGCAAATCGCCCTCGACGCTGGCGTGAAGAAAATCATCCCACATATTTATAGTTCTATTATCGATAAAACCACTGGAGATACCCGCCCAGAGGATGTCCGCCAATTGCTAAACATGGTTAAAAAAGCGGTAAATTGATGTAGCAATAAGCTACACATAAGAAAATAAATATTAGCGAGACGTTAAAGTACTTACTACCATAACCATGACAAAGCACCCAATGCCCCACTCACTTTTTGTGCCGCGGGGCATTTTTTATTCTTGATTCTTCATTTTGAATCAATGACCTATTCCTCTGGCATTCGGTATGATATGAAACCAATAGTTATCAGGAACCGGGCTATCCCAAACGCCTAGGTAAGCCGCAACCGCAATAGTGACGAATAAAATACCTAGGGTCAAAATGGCCATCACCATTCCTGATAAAGGGATTTGGCGTTTTTTAGTCGGCGCTTGTAATGAGAAAGCCAATGTTGACGCCACTGGGCAAGATTCAACGCACGTCATGCATCCCGTGCATTCAACCGTTCTGACGTTGATTAATTGGTCAACAGGAATGCGTGATGGGCAATTTTTGGCACATTTTCCGCAATCAATGCAGCTTTCTACATTTCGGCGAATTTTAACTGGTGAGAATAGAGAAAATATCCCTAGTAATGCACCATAAGGGCAAAGATAACGACACCATGCATTACGAATAAACAGGCTAGCGACGACAAGAACAGAAACTGTGATGAGTGAGGCGCTACTAATATAACGAAAGAAATCCAGCATTTTCACATCAATGATGATCCCATAAGGCGACATCATAAAGTATTGGATCATCTGTGCTGGCATGGAGAGCGAGATATAGAGGAAGAAAGCTAAGAGTAGGTATTTTAATCCTCTTAAGGGGATATCGAGCCATTTAGGTACTTTGATTTGAAAACGAAACAGTTTCTGACCTATTTTCCCGATATATTCCGATATTGTGCCTATCGGGCACAGCCATGAGCAAAAGGATTTTTTCAGTAATAAACTGATGATAATAAAGGAAACCAAGAGAAACATTGCTGCTGCATGTATGGGAGGTAATCCCCCTGTTTCAATGGTGTATTTTAAGTTCATTAACCCCGCAATAGGCAGCCAGCCTTCGATGCCTCCCGGACGCGGAAGATACAACGTCGCACCGCCCGTTTCGTAATAGCGCACCCAGTAATAGAAGGTAATGCCAATATAAATGTTGATCGCCAAAAGCGTGATTTGCACGACTTTCCGCCATGTCGAGGCGTTACGCCAATCATTCCAAGGGAGTTTTCCGCCAATTGTTCCTGGACGACGTGGGTATCGTACTGAGGGTTTCTTTGCCATGTCCGCCTATCTCTTTAACATGCATTTTAAATACCATTATTGTATTTAAGTCCCCATCACCCGTATTGATTTGCATCACTGCCTTGCGATGTTGACGATAGATATGGCGTGTTGATAGGAAAATGTGCAAATGAAAGATAATAAACTCAGATTTTTTCTAAATAATTTGGATTGTCGTTTTCTTTATATAATTCAAGCCGAGATTTTTTCTAAATAATTCGAGGTGTGCCAAGGCGGCAAAATGAGGAAATCCCTAGGAGCATACACAAGTATGTGACTAGGGTTGACGAATGAAGCCAACGCAGTCACAACTTGAAGTATGACGAAAAAATTGGAGTTGGTCGGTAAGCCGGGTTCTGTCGTGGACAACCATTCATCTAGGCCAGCACTTGCGCACTGGCTCCAGCAACCTACCCGAGTTCAATGCGGGCCGCACCATATGAACCCCTATTTGGTCTTGCTCCGGGTGGAGTTTACCATGCCACGAACTGTTGCCAGTCGCGCGGTGCGCTCTTACCGCACCCTTTCACCCTTACCTGATCCTGTAAACAGGCCATCGGCGGTTTGCTCTCTGTTGCACTTGTCGTAGGCTCGCGCCTCCCAGACGTTATCTGGCACCCTGCCCTATGGAGCCCGGACTTTCCTCCCCTCTACCCGTCTCCCGAAGGGACTACGATAAAGCAGCGGTTGTCTGACCAACTCCGCGGCGAATTATAGGCACTTTACACTAGCTTGTACAGACTCAATGGCAGGCAAATTACGTCAAAACCTGCACTTGGACAAAAATCACTCGCTGTCTTGTTGGTCTAGCATCAATTTGTAGAGCTGGTTTTTCTTCAGGCCATAAATTTCTGCGGTGATCGCAGCCGCTTTTTTCGGTGGTAACTCTTTTTGCAGTAAACCCAACGTACGAATAACATCTGGCGTAATCGCCGATTCATCCGTTTGTGGCTTATACCCTTCCACAATGAGTACCATTTCACCGCGATGACGATTTTCGTCTTCTTTTACCCATTCGAGTAATTCACCAACTGGGCGCCCTTCAATCGACTCCCAGGTTTTGGTCAATTCACGGGCTAAAACCACACGGCGCTCAGGTCCCCACACTTCCACCATGTCTGCTAAACTGTCTAACAAGCGATGAGTGGATTCATAAAAAATCAGTGTTCGAGTCTCTTGTTCTAAAGATTGCAAAACATCTTTGCGTCCCTTAGTTTTTGCGGGTAAAAATCCTTCATAACAGAAACGGTCTGAAGGTAAACCCGCTGCTGACAAGGCAGTGATGGCCGCACAAGCGCCCGGTAATGGGACAACGCGGATCCCTGCTTCACGGCAGCGATTGACTAAGTGATAGCCAGGATCATTAATTAAAGGTGTACCTGCATCCGAGACTAATGCGATACTATCCCCTTGTTGAAGCTTGCTAATTAATTGATCTGCTTTTTGCTGCTCGTTATGATCATGTAGCGCAAACATGCGCGCATTGATGGCAAAATTCTGTAAGAGAATGCCTGAGTGCCTTGTGTCTTCCGCAGCAATTAGGTCAACATGTTTAAGCACATCTAACGCGCGTTGCGTGATATCTCCCATGTTACCAATTGGGGTTGGCACGATGTACAGCGTAGATGCCATAACCACTGCTTGATTAGGTTGATTCATTGTTTCATCCGAATAGCCGGTTTAAAATTAAGCAATTGAAAAATACACCATTGGATACAGTATGCGTCCTTCAATTTTTTTGCATTTGAAAAAAAGATTAATCTGCACTGCGATGTTGTCCACGTTGGCATTAACAGGGTGCCAAATCGAATCATCGACAACCTCGACAACAACCCAGCAGCCTAGCGTTTCTGATGCCAGCCATTACCAGTCCGTTATCGATGCCGCTCAAGGCAAACCATCAATGGATGTCCTGCGTGCTTTTATCAGCCAAGAACCTCTGCTAACCGATCCTGCACAACATCAAGCGAATATTGATTCTCTGTGGCAGATGTTAACACAGATGAAGCCAGAACAGATTCAAGGAATCGAAGCTGACGAAAATATTCTACTGGGCTGGGTCGACCTTCTGGATATCTACCAAAATAATAAAGATGACCCAGAAGCACTCCGTACTGGCATCGAAGACTGGAAAACTCGCTACCCACATAATCCAGGCGCCAAAAATCTGCCTAGCGCATTAGTTCAAGGAACCATCACCAAAGTCGGTGCTAACCCACGTATTGCGCTATTTTTACCGATGAGCGGGCAAGGTCAAGTCTTTGGTCAAGCCATCATGCAAGGTTTCCTCGATGCACAAAAAGGCTTACCTTCCGGCCCTGCATCTCAAGCTGCCGCGGCACCAACTGCGCCACAAAGCTCCGGTAATGATGTGCTAGACCAGATTTACCAAGAAGTGGCTGCGACGGTTAATGAAAATGCCAATTCCGAAGTGGCTTCATCCAGCGTGCGCATTGATGCAGCGCCAACCAATACCCAAAGCGTTAAAGTCTTTGATACCCAAGGCAAAGCGATCCCTCAGTTAGTCGCTCAAGCCACTTCTGAAGGGTATAACTTAATTGTTGGACCTCTACTGAAATCAGAGGTGCAAGCTATTGCTCAAATGAATGCTCCTGTCAATGTACTGGCACTAAATGAATTAGACGCGAACCAGCTACAACCGCGTGCAAATTTATGTTATTTCTCTTTATCCCCTGAAGATGAAGCGAAAAATGCCGCTAACCAAATGAGATTAGATGGTAAGCAGATGCCGTTAGTATTAGTGCCTGCATCCCCATTTGGTGATCGCATCGCAAAAGCATTTGCCGAAGAGTGGCAAGCAAAAGGCGGTGGCACTGCACTGATGCAAACATTTGGTTCTACTACATCCTTAAAAGAGTCGATCAACCGTGGTCAAGGGATCCGTATGACGGGTACCCCAATCAGTATCGATACCCAAGGAATGGCACCAACCAGTGGCGGTGTTGATGCGGTTTATATCGTGGCAACACGCGATGAATTAACCCTCGTCAAACCGATGATCGATATGGCAATCAGTTCCCGTCAGCGCCCTGCTTTATATGCGAGTTCGCGCAGTAACCAAGGGAACTCAAATGCGGATTATCGTTTCGAAATGGAAGGCGTGAAATTCAGTGAAGTTCCATTACTTGCTGGTGCAAACAACAACCTACGTAAACAAGCTCAAGGCAAAGTGAATAATGATTATTCGCTGTTCCGCCTGTATGCGATGGGTATTGATGCATGGTCGCTGGCGAATAACTACGATAACTTGCAGCAGCACAGTGATCAGTTCCGTGTTAACGGTGCATCCGGTACATTAAGCGTGCATGATAACTGTGTCATTTATCGTGAATTGCCATGGCTGCAATTTAAGCAAGGGCAAGTAGCGTCTGCGCAATAAATTAAACGAGGTCGCTTTATTGCTGCCTATTTTTCAGACAAGGATGTCATGAAAACCGTTAAAAAATCATTAAAATGGTTGACTGGTCGATATTACGAAAACCAAGCGCTATCCTATTTAAAGCAGCAAGGGCTCGCTTTTGTTGCACGCAATGTTCGAAATCGTGCGGGAGAAATCGATTTGATCATGCGAGATACATCAGGCTGGGTATTCGTAGAGGTTCGTTTTCGCAAGAATAGTGATTACGGAGACGCACTTTTATCAGTAAACTGGCACAAACGCAGAAAAATATTGTCCACCGCACAATATTGGCTTGCTCAACGACAAGAAAGTTTTGAAACAACACCCTGCCGCTTTGATATCTGTGCAATCACCGGCAAGCAATTTCAGTGGATTCAAAACGCATTTAATCTTAGTGAACAGGAATATAAGTAAGTGCTAGATAGAATAAAAGTTTGCTTTACTGAAAGCATCCAAACTCAAATTGCCGCAGCTGAAGCCCTGCCCGATGCAATTTCTCGTGCTGCAATGATGATGGTACAGTCACTGCTTAATGGTAATAAAATTTTGTGTTGTGGTAATGGCGCATCCGCAGCAACAGCACAGCGTTTTGCAGCAAGCATGATCCACCGTTTTGAAACTGAGCGCCCAAGTTTACCTGCTCTTGCGCTAAATACGGATAATACCGTGCTCACCGCGATTTCAGGAAGCAAGCAGCCAACTGAAATCTATGCAAAACAAGTTCGAGCGCTAGGCCAGCACGGCGATGTATTAATGGCTATCTCAACCCATGGTAACAGTGCCGACATTATTAAAGCCGTAGAAGCTGCGGTAACGCGCGATATGACCATTGTCGCACTCACTGGCTATGATGGTGGCGAGTTAGCAGGTCTTTTAGGACCACAAGATGTTGAAATTCGTATTCCATCCCAGCATAGTGTCAGAATTCAAGAGGTACACTTACTCACCGTGAATTGTTTGTGTGACCTTATCGATAACACGCTCTTTCCTCACCAGAACGACTAAGGAGACAAAATGCGATTACTTCCGATTTTTGCCATAGTGTTTAGCGCGGTTCTTTTACAAGGTTGTATTGGTGCTGCCGTTGTGGGTACTGCCGCAGTAGCTACTAAAAGCGCTACAGACCCTCGTTCTGTTGGTCAGCAAGTTGATGATGGCACATTAGAAGCCCGAGTCAGTGGTCAACTTAATAAAGATAAAGATATCACCAGCAAAGCCCGTATTATTGCAACGGCGTATAAAGGTAATGTCTTGTTAACTGGACAATCTCCCGACATGTCATGGGCAGATAAAGCCAAACAAATCGCCAGTAACGTTGATGGTACAGAAAAAGTGTATAACGAGGTTCGACAAGGTCAGCCCGTTGATTTAGGTACCGCGTCAAAAGACACTTGGTTAACCACCAAAGTAAAATCTAAGATTTTAGCCAGTGACGAAGTGAAATCAGGCAGCGTTAAAGTCATCACTGAGAATGGTGAAGTCTTCTTATTAGGTGTACTCACTCAGCAAGAAGGTGCTGCAGCGGCAAAAATTGCGAGTGAAACGGATGGCGTTCGTCGTGTAACGACGGCATTTACTTATCTCAATTGATTATAATTAGTAACCTATTGTTACAAAGAGCCAAGCCATGAAGTCAAATTCATGGCTTTTTTCTTATTCCTCACCTATATCGTTATTTTTCAGATAATTCCTATCTCCTAATAAGCTCATCTGATTAAGTATCCACGCTTGCCTTTTTAAAACATATGAAGATGGATTTTTCACATGAAATCGATGAGGATTAGGTAAAACAGCGGCTAAAAGTGCAGCTTCCTGCCTAGAAAGCTTGCTAGCAGGCTTATTGAAGTATTTATTTGCAGCCTCTTCAACACCAAAAATCCCTTCTCCAAACTCCGCAATATTAAGATAAACAGTAATGATCCGAGTTTTTGACCACATCAACTCCATAACTGGCGTCATTGCTGTTTCAAGGCCTTTTCTTATCCAGCTTCGCCCATCCCATAACCATAAGTTTTTCACTGTTTGTTGAGAGATTGTTGAAGCCCCCCTAACTGTCTGTTTATTACTCGAATTATGTTTATATGCTCTCTCAATTGCATCAAGATCAAATCCCCAATGATGAGGAAAATTTTGATCTTCAGAAGCAATGACAGCGAGATAAAGATAGGGAGAAATCTGTTTTTCACTCACCCAAGTCGAATGAGAAACATAAGAAAAATTAAAGTTTATCCATGCGGAAAGCTGTCTTTCGACCATCACCGCAGAAAAGGGAACGGGGATAAATTTGAAGATCACAACAGACACTAGCCAGAGGGCAAGTAATGAAAGTGTGATCTTCTTTAACCAATACCACAAGCGAGAAACAAACTTTTGCATTGAGTTAATTACGCCATTTCTAATACTTTCTCAACCAGCTTATTGATACCTATATTTGCCTCAGCAATGGATTGAGCCAGCATATAAGCAGGTGTTGTAACAACTTTGTTATATTCATCAACCACAATGTTATCAACCGTGCAAACAACATGCTGTCCACCCATCTTTTCAATTTGGGCAATCGTTTCAGTATCATTACCAATCGTCAATTTCACTGATGTATTTAACATCTTTGGTAGCATGACAGGAGCAATACACATCAGCCCTAGCGGCTTTTTCTGTTGGTGCATTGCCTGTACTAAACTTAATAGTTGTTTATTAATTTCACATTCGCTTCCCTTCACCGCAAAATCACATAAATTTTTTGCCACACCAAAACCACCAGGAATTATAAGGGCATCCAGCTTAGAGGCATCTGCTGATGACAAAGGCGCTATTTTCCCACGAGAAATACGTGCAGATTCTTCCATTTGATTACGTTTTTCTGTTTTTAACTCACCATTAATATGATTAATTACAGTAGCTTGATACTCATCTGGCGCATAAAAGTGAACTTCTGCATTGTTTTTACTTAAAGCAAGCATAGTTAATACTGATTCATGGATCTCACTTCCATCAAAAACACCACAGCCACTTAAAATTACCGCAATTGATTTCATATCTTCGTCCTTTTGTAGTAAATTACTCCCCAGAGCGAAAGCAGACAAACATCAATCTTCATCACAGATTTTAATGAATCTTGTAACAGGTTCGATAAATTTTGGTATCTTGATAACGTCTGAGTCGTGACAAATGTATTTTAATGATTCGCCTAAGATAAAAATTATAAGCGAATCAATGATTTCCCTGGTGTTGGCGCAGTATTCGCGCACCCCAACTTAGGTTGGGGTTATTTTTTTGTACGACCATCCACCCAGTTTCTTAATGTTTCTATATCTGATTTCCAATCCTGTTTTAACTCATCAACCCACTCTTGCACATTGTCCCACCATGCTGGTAATTCAGGGGATTGGATTTGCTGAGCGAGTTTCTGTAAATTTTTCAGACCAACTGAACCCGCGGCACCTTTAATTTTGTGAGCTTCCTCAACAATTCCCTTCTGATCTTTAGCCACCATATTGGAATCGAGAATCGCTAAATAGCCCGGTAGCATTTTTTCAAATACCTCTAAGCCGTCATAAATCAGTTTTGGCCCAACTAATTCAATGTATTGCTCTAACATTTCACAATCTAAAATTGACTCATCAACTTCTGCCATATCCACTTGCTCCTCATGCTTGTCATTTGAAGATGCATTCTCGCCCCAGAATTGCTCAATCACTTGAGTGAGCGCAGGAACCGATAATGGTTTGCTCAGAACACCGTCCATTCCCGCATCGAAGTACTCTTTCTTATCTTTGAGGACATTCGCGGTAAGGGCGATTAATGGTGGTAAATCATCCTTATCATACTGTTGTTTAAGCTGTTTAGAGATATCTAACCCCGTCATGTCAGGAAGTTGAATATCCAGTAGAACTAAGTCATATTCCCCAGGTGCAAACATCTCTAGCGCGTCTTTACCTGTCATTGCAACATCAACTGTGTTGCCAAGGTTTTCCAGCACAGAACACGCCACAACCACGTTTAGTTCAATATCTTCCACTAATAAGATATGGAGCGCTGGTAATGGGTAATCATCGTCGTGCTGTTGCTGCTCTTCGATTTCAGCCTCAACCTCAGGGGCTATAATCGACAAAGTAAATGTTGAACCATGTCCAATATCGCTTTCCACACGAATATCGCCCCCCATACTTTGTGCTAACCTACGGGATACAGAAAGCCCAATCCCCGTTCCCGTTGCAGGACGTCCACCAGCGGAGTCACGGACCTGATAATACATAGCAAAGATTTTATCTAATTCATCTTTCGGAATACCGATGCCACTATCTTTGACTTGGAAAAACAGCTTGTCATCCGCTTCACGCCAAATACTTAATTTAACTTCACCTTTCTGAGTAAATTTCACCGCATTACCGATTAAGTTCCACAGAATTTGTCGTAAACGCGTGCCATCCGTCAGAATGGTTTTAGGTAAGCCGTGTGCGACATCCATAACAAACTTCAAGCCTTTCGGCTGAACCAGTAGCCCGCTTAAGTTTTCTAAATCGTTCACAAATTCAGGTAATGTCACAGGTTGGTTATCCAATTGGACTTTGCGACGCTCAATTTTGTCCATTTCAATCACATCATTAAAAATATTGCCTAAAGTGACGGCACTGACGTGAATGGTTTTTAAATAGCTTGATTGTTCTTTGGTAAGCTTGGTATCCAGTAAAATGCGGCTAAGCCCTACAATGCCATTAAGCGGCGTACGAAGCTCGTGGCTGATAGTAGAGATAAAGGTGGTCTTCTCTCTACTAGCGTTCTCTAACGCCTCCTGATAACGCTTACGCTCGGTAATATCACGTCCAAACCCCATTAGCCCGTGACGTTTCCCTACGCGGTCATAAAATGGCACTTTTCGCAGCTCAAAACAGGCTTTTCGCCCATCAGGGTAAACTAACCACTGTTCATAGGTTAATGCCACATTGTGTCTGAAAACTTTTTCATCCGTTTCCATCACTTTGGCAGCAATTTCTTCATCATAAATGTCCAGTGGCGTTAAACCGACTAGCTGTTTTTCACTCTTACCGGTGAGTAGCTCCATTGCACGGTTACAGCCAGAAAATTCATTATTTTCGTTACGATAATAGACAAGATCAGGGGAAGCATCGAGGAACGAACGCAGTAAAACAGATTGCTGTTCGAACTCAATTTGAGTCTGTTCGCGGTATTTCATTTCTTGTTTGAGTTGCTCTAACAACTCAAGATGAGCGCTTTCGGCTTTTTCACGCTCTAAAATTTCTAAGTTAAGTTGCTCAATATTGCCTTGAAGCTGAGTATTCAGTTCCGCATCACGCTTTCGCATCACTTCGAGCTTATCAACCATGCGCGTTAAACGCTGGCGAGACTCTTCTAATTGCTCTACCACCACCGAAAGAAAATAAACTGCTAATGGCGTAATAATTAAGCCAAAGAAAATGGAGCCGACCATATCGAGGCTATCGACTTGTCCCCGAAGAAAAATCGCTACCGCCATTTGCATTATCATGGCGAGCACAACTAACGCTGACGCGAGAAGCAAAGAGAAACGCACTAAGCCTAGCTTCATCATCAGGTCAACATAGTATTGTGCAAGACCGCGAAGTACTTTCATAACCACCCCTTAGTTAAATTCTCACTGAATCATATATCAAACAGGGCTGTTTCGGATGGGGTTTCATACGAAATATCGATCCTGCTCATTAAATCGTCGGTCACAATGGGATATTCACCCGTGTATTAGTAACTTTATTACGATAATCACTATTTATATCAATGCTATCAAAGTAAACTTTAATTTATATCATTCCCGTAAAAGAATTTGGCTGGAAAGGTGCCTATGTCCTCTTCAAATATGGGTTCGCCCCGTCTTGAACCTCGTAAAAAAGCGCTGACAATCCGCAAAATTGAGTTTGTGGAAATTTACCAGCCAATCAACGGCATTGAAGCTCAGCACCAAGCCCAGCGTTGCTTGTCTTGCGGCAGCCCCTATTGTGAGTGGAAATGCCCGCTCCATAACCCTATCCCGAATTGGTTAAAACTGGCTGGAGAAGGTCGAATTCTTGAGGCGGCAGAGCTTTGTCATCACACCAATAGCTTGCCTGAAATTTGCGGTCGAATTTGCCCACAGGAACGATTATGTGAAGCCGCTTGTGTCCTGAATGAAACCTTTGGTTCCGTCACGATTGGGCATTTGGAGCGCTATATTACCGATAGTGCGTTTGAGCAAGGTTGGCGCCCTGACCTCTCTCATGTTAGGGATACAGGTAAACGAGTCGCGATTATCGGCGCGGGCCCTTCGGGTCTTTCCTGTGCCGATGTGTTGGCTCGTCACGGCGTTCAAGCAATAGTGTTTGATAAACATCCTGAAATCGGTGGGTTACTCACTTTTGGTATACCCGCATTTAAGTTAGAAAAGCAGATAATGCAGCACCGACGACGGATTTTTGAAGAAATGGGGATTATCTTTGAACTTAATACTGAGATTGGACAACATATCCCGTTAGAAACGTTACTCAATGAGTTTGATGCGATTTTTATTGGAACCGGCACCCATCATCCAGTTTCAGGCAATCTCTCCAACGAAGACGCCATAGGCGTTTATCAAGCGCTTCCTTATTTAGTGGGTAATGCACGTCACTTATTAGGTTACGCCGACGATCCCCAATATCCTTACGTATCACTAGCAAATAAGAATGTAATCGTATTAGGCGCAGGAGATACCGCAATGGATTGTGTCCGCAGCGCTATCCGCCAAGGCGCAAGCAAAGTCAGTTGTATCTACCGCCGAGGCGCTTCGGAAATACCTGCAACACCGCGAGAAGTCCTACACGCCCAAGAAGAAGGCGTACAGTTCCATTTTCACTTACAACCCATTGGGATTAACACCGATGCTGAGGGGCAAGTTATTGGTGTCCATTTCGCCAGCACATTATCGAATTCCACAAAATCGGAAGATATTACACACCCTGCTGATGTGGTCATTATTGCATTTGGTTTTGAATCTGATGATATGCCGTGGATTAGCGCACAAGCCATACAGTGCGATATGAGCGGTAGAATAGTGGCACCTCGTCATCATCATTATGCTTACCAGACTTCGCACCCTAAAATTTTTGCAGGGGGAGATGTGGTACACGGTTCTGATTTGGTGGTAACAGCGATTGCCGAAGGGCGTGGAGCCGCAGAAGGGATCATGAGTTTTCTTCAGGTATAAAAAAAGAGGAATTTCTTCCTCTTTTTAGCATTTGCTGTATCAATCTTAGCTGCCACGATTTGTGCTTATTTCACAACCCGTAACGCTGGACGACCTTTCGGTGGTCTTGGTGGCTCATCGTCTGGGAATGAAGGCTCTTCAGTTTGAGTTGCTTCATCATGAACCAATACGATGTTGTCAGACAGTGCTTCATCAGTCGTATTGTCTTCCCCATCAAAGTGCTCATCATAAGCTGCTTCAGGTTCAAACATCATACCAGCGCCATTTTCACGGGCATATACCGCCATGATAGCCGCCATTGGAACATATACCTGACGAGGTACACCGCCGAATCGCGCATTAAACCGCACTTCTTCGTTGGTAATTTCAAAGTTACCCACTGCACGCGGGGCAACATTTAAAACAATTTGCCCATCACGCGCAAATTCCATTGGAACATTCACCATGGGAAGAGTGACATCAACCACCAAATGCGGAGTCATATCGTTATCCAGCAACCACTCATAGTGGGCGCGCAGCAGATAAGGGCGACGTGGTGTCATTGGTGCCATTTCCATCATCCGACTTAGCCTCGTGCTGACAGGCGCATTTCACGCTCTAATTCAGTTAATGATGCTAAAAATGCATCGCGCTCAAATACACGCTGCATGTACATCTGTAAATGTTTGCTGATTGCAGGCTTTAATTCGATACCTAAAACAGGTAAGCGCCATAATAGCGGTGCTAAATAGCAATCAACTAAGCTGAATTCATCACTCATAAAGAATGGCATTTCAGCCAGCACAGGTGAAACTGCAATCAGTTCTTCCGCTAATTGGCGACGAGCTGCATCTGCTTCTTGTGCTGTGCCCTTCTCGATTTTAGCCATCAATGAGTACCAGTCTCTGCGAATGCGATGCATCAGCTGACGGCTAGTACCACGAGCCACTGGGTAAACAGGCATTAACGGTGGATGAGGAAAGCGCTCATCGAGGTATTCCATAATGATATCTGGATCATACAAAGTCAGGTCACGATCCACTAGCGTTGGAACACTTTGATATGGGTTAAGATCAATAAGGTCTTGAGGCATATGACCAGGTTCGACATGTTCAATCTCAACGCTAACACCTTTTTCAGCAAGCACAATACGTACTTGATGGCTAAAAATATCAGTTGGGCCTGAAAACAGTGTCATTACCGAACGTTTATTAGGAGCAACAGCCATTAAAACCTCCAAATGATAAAAATAATGATCCTTAAATAAGGATTAATTCATTATTTTCATTTTTAAAATCCCATGTACTTAACCTTCAAGATCCAGTTTGAAAGTCAGCACAACCCTCTCGCTTCATGAAAGCGAGAAATAATCAAATAAAAAACTGGGACATAGTCTAACAGATTTTGTACAGCTTAGGGGGCTAACCTAGAGAAAATCATCGGTTAATTTTATTAGAGAGGAATAAATTCATCAAAATCAGTGCCATTAACCTTAAATTTTAAATAATTAAACATTAAAACCTTAAAGTTAACTCCATTGTTGATGAGTTATATTTTTACTGCATTTGAGATATGACACGATAATAGAGTGGAATAATAAAATAATGTCTTCTGTCTGTCTTTATTTTAATTAAATAAGACTGGCTCAATATTTGATTTATTTTAGGCAATAAAAAACCCGCCATAAAGACGGGCTTTTTCATCAATTTTATGCCCAGAAGGCAATAAATTAACGTTTGGAGAACTGTGGACGACGACGTGCTTTACGCAGACCCACTTTCTTACGTTCAACAGAACGCGCATCACGGGTAACGAAACCAGCTTTACGCAGATCAGAACGAAGAGTCTCGTCATAAGCCATCAGTGCACGTGTAATACCGTGACGGATTGCGCCTGCCTGACCAGAGATACCACCACCTTTAACAGTGATGTACAGGTCCAGTTTTTCTAACATTTCAACCAGTTCTAACGGCTGACGAACTACCATGCGCGCAGTTTCGCGACCAAAGTATTGTTCCAGTGTACGTTGATTGATTGTGATGTTACCGCTACCCGGCTTAATAAAGACACGAGCAGATGAGCTTTTGCGGCGACCAGTGCCGTAGTATTGATTTTCAGCCATTGCTATAATCCCGATTAAATGTCAAGAACTTGCGGTTGTTGTGCCGCGTGGTTGTGCTCATTACCTGCGTAAACTTTCAGTTTACGGTACATTGCACGACCCAGAGGTCCTTTTGGCAACATGCCTTTAACCGCGATTTCAAGCACACGCTCAGGACTACGAGCAATCATCTCTTCGAAAGTTGCTTGCTTGATTCCACCAATATGGCCAGTGTGGCGATAGTAGATTTTGTCTTCGCGTTTTTTGCCGGTAACAGCAATTTTTTCTGCATTCAGAACGATGATGTAATCACCAGTATCCACGTGCGGAGTATATTCCGCTTTATGCTTACCGCGCAGACGGCTAGCAATTTCAGTTGCAAGACGGCCTAAAGTTTTGCCATCTGCATCAACAACATACCAGTCGCGTTTTACGGTCTCTGGTTTAGCTGTAAAAGTTTTCATTAAAACTTACCCAATATTGAAGTTACACGTTGTGTGAACACTCATGTTCGTAAAATATAGCGAGGTTCACGCGACTCATTGTCCAGCAAACCCACCCCTTCGAGCAGCCTAGCTGGCATTAATGCGTTATTTTTTGGGAAATAAAAAACAACGCCGTAACGTGGGGTCGCAAGATTATAGAGAAGTCAGCAACAAAAATCGACCCCAAATGCATTTTTTTTACGTTCAAATAAATAATTAGTGTCGCCTGTTCAAAAAGCACGCATAAATCCAAAGAGAAAACGACGTCCTTGGGGCCCATTTCCTCTTTGGCTTCTATGATAAATGCGGGATTTTCAAATATTCTTCACTTTGCATTTCTTGCAAGCGAGAAAGGCAGCGCTGATATTCAAACGCCAAAAGTTGCCCTTGATAAAGTGAATCCATCGGCACCTGTGCATTGATCATCAATTTTACCTTACGTTCATAGAACTCATCAATAAGCGCGAGAAAACGTCTGGCAGGATTTTCATCTTTAAGCCCCATCACAGGGACGTCATAGAGCAATACCGTATGATAACAATTTGAGAGGTAGATATAGTCGTTTTGGCTGCGAGGCTCTTCACATAAAACCTTAAAGCTGATTGCCAATACTCCTTCCGCGGAGCGAATTGCCTGCATTTTCCGATGGTTAACTTCTAATACCGGGTTTTGTTGCCCTTCTTTACCTGCCAGTTTTACAAACACTTCATCTAAATGATGGCGATTTTGTTCGTTTATTGGCGATAAAAATAGATGCGCTTGAGTCAGCGTACGCAAGCGATAGTCAATCCCCGCATCCACATTCATTACATCGCAATATTTTTTTATTTGTTCGATGGCTGGCAAAAAGCGAGCGCGTTGCAAACCGTTGCGATAAAGGTTGTCAGGGATGATGTTGGATGTCGCGACTAACGTGATGCCTCGCGCAAAGAGCCCTTCTAATAAGGTTCCTAGAATCATCGCATCGGTAATGTCCGAGACAAAAAACTCATCAAAACACAAAATATCCGTCTGTTTTTTAAATTCATCAGCGATAATGTCGAGTGGATTTTCCTGTCCTTGCAGCGCCATTAAGTCTTCCTGCACTTTCTTCATAAAGCGATGAAAGTGTAAACGCAATTTGCGTTCTCCCGGTAGACTGTCGTAGAACATATCCATCAACCATGTTTTACCGCGACCTACGCCCCCCCACATATATAACCCCTGAACTGGCTCACAGGTTTTTGTGGATGATTTCCCTAACAATCGCCCAAAGCGCTGTTTTAGACCGTTTGGTTTTTCATTTGGGAAGCAAGGCGTAGCGCTGCAAATTTGCTGATAAATCTTGTCTAATCGCTCTACGGCTTGTTTTTGTACGTCATCCGGCTGGTAATTGCCTTGCTCAAGAGCTTGTTGGTAACGCATGGTAGGGGTCATCGGTGACATCAACTCAGTGATCCTTAAAATTTTCGGTTTTTTTTACCGTTATATGATATACACTGCCTTTATTATAACCAGATTCTGTTAGCATTTAACTTTCGATTAACTATTCGGCATAGAGTAAGGAATTTCGCTTTATTATTCCACTCTTTAGCATTAACAGATTTGCTATTAGCAGGTATAGTTAGGGTAATCGAGCTAAATTTTGGCGACCATTTTCTGTGAATTTTGATTGAAGTAAACGAAGGAGTTAGCATGACTTGGGAGTATGCACTAATAGGATTAGTTGTTGGCTTTATCATCGGCGCATTGGTTGTGCGTTATGGCAATCCAAAACTTCGTCAACAAAAAACAGCACAGGCTGAATTAGACAAAAAAAGCACTGAGCTGGAAGAGTATCGTAAAGAACTCGTTAGCCATTTTGCTCGCAGCGCAGAGTTATTGGATAAAATGGCACGCGACTATCGCCAACTGTATCAACACATGGCGCAAAGCTCTTCCGAGTTAATGCCGGATATGCAAGATAACCCATTCCATTATCGTTTAACTGAATCTGAAGCCGATAATGACCAAGCACCGGTTAAAATGCCACCGAGAGATTACTCTGAAGGTGCTTCAGGGCTGTTCCGCCCTCTCGATGAAAAAGAGAAGTAATTTTTGATTATGCCACCAGTAGCGCCCGTTACTGGTGGTGTTATTCCCCTCGCTGTATCATTCCAATTCCGAATAAAATCTTATAGTTAGTTTAGCTACTGTATAGAAGTTAGCGTTTCACCTAAACATCATGTAAATGGATGTAAAATTGTGGATAAGTACTATCCGCATAGGGAACTTTTCCGCATAATCCGTGGTCATAGTCATCAGTAAAATATTATTTGAGACCCCAAAATACCTCCGCCCATATGACCTTAGTGTACCGTTTATAGGTACCATTCATATGAGCTGATATTTTCTATTGAGAGAATCTACGGAATGATGAAAAGAAAAAATTTCTTTCTGACAGCAGTCGCAATGAGTTTAGGTTTAACCCTGTCCACGATCCCAGCAATCAGCAGCGCCGCCTTACCGGCCACATTACCTGCAACCGCACAAAGCCAAAACATGCCAAGCTTAGCGCCAATGCTGGAAAAAGTGCTGCCTGCCGTCGTGAATATCCATGTTTCAGGCACCCGCGTACAAAATCAACAGATTCCTGAAGAACTGAAATTCTTCTTTGGTCCAAATGCACCTTCACAACAACAAAGCGTGCGCCCATTTGAAGGTTTAGGTTCTGGTGTCATCATCGATGCGACACAAGGTTATGTTTTAACCAATAATCACGTTATTGATGGTGCCGACAAAATCCAAATTCAGCTCAATGACGGTCGTGAAATTGACGTTAAACTGATTGGTAAAGATCCACAAACTGACATTGCCCTGTTAAAAATCAGCAATGCAAAAGATATTAAAAACCTCACCGCGGTTTCTATTGCGGACTCCGATAAACTGCGTGTTGGTGATTTTGCTGTCGCTGTTGGTAACCCATTCGGTTTAGGACAAACTGCCACATCTGGGATTATCTCTGCGTTAGGTCGTAGTGGATTAAATCTGGAAGGCTTAGAAAACTTTATCCAGACCGATGCCTCAATCAACCGAGGTAACTCTGGTGGCGCACTGGTTAACTTAAACGGTGAGCTGATTGGGATTAACACCGCAATTTTAGCACCGGGTGGCGGAAATATTGGCATCGGCTTTGCTATCCCAAGCAACATGGCGAAAAGCCTGAGTGAGCAGCTGATTAAACACGGTGAAGTTAAACGCGGAATTTTAGGTATTAAAGGTACAGAGATGAACTCTGATATCGCTAAAGCCTTCAATATCGATGCTCAGCGTGGCGCTTTTGTCAGTGAAGTGATTCCAAAATCATCAGCCGCAAAAGCAGGCATCAAATCGGGTGACGTTTTAGTCTCTGTTGATGGTAAACGCATTAATAGCTTCGCTGAATTAAGAGCTAAAATTGGTACCAGCCAATTAGGCAAAGAAATCACCCTTGGTCTGATCCGTTCAGGCAAACCAATGGAAGTGAAAGTGGTACTAGAAAGCGATGAAGGCTCTGCAACCAACGCGGAAAAACTGAGTGAATCCTTATTAGGCGCCACCATTTCCAATGCGGTTGTCAGCAATACCAAAGGGGTACAAGTGGACAGCGTAGCACCTAAGTCTCCGGCTGCTGCGGTTGGTTTAGCGAAAGGCGACCTGATCTTTGGCGTAAATGACACTCGCGTAGAAAGTATCGACCAATTCCGCAAAATCATCGATAGCAAACCACCAGTATTAGCGATGAAAGTGCTGCGCGGCGGTGAAACGCTCTACTTATTAATGAAAAACTAATTCATTAAGTTACCGCACATAAATCAATAAAACGGGTACAGTATCACTCTGCTGTACCCGTTTTTTTATGTTATGCTCAATGCATCTCTCTGCCTGTCATTTCCACCATAGCGAACTTGGTAACCTTTAACATGGTCAAAAAGCTACTTGTGTCTGTCCTGCTTGGATTGGTCACCGCCTCAATCATTATTGTGGCAGTCCCCTCATTGCGCCCACAGGGGCTGGCTGATTTACTGTATGGGAAAACCAATAGCGAGCCCGTAAGCTACAACAAAGCCGTACGCCGTGCTGCTCCTGCAGTGGTGTATGTCTATAGCAGTTCTAAGGGGAGTTTTTCCCAATCTGGTCGGGAATTACAATCTCTTGGCTCAGGGGTGATACTAAGCGCTAATGGCTACATAGTGACTAACAAACATGTGGTGGATAACCCTGACCAAATCCTTGTTGCCCTACAAGATGGTGCGATTTTCGATGCGCTTTTAGTTGGCTCTGATCCCCTCACCGACCTCGCAGTTTTGAAGATAGAGGCTGAAAATCTCCCCGTTATCCCAATTAATACTAAGCGTATCACCCATGTTGGAGATGTGGTTTTAGCCATTGGAAACCCTTATAACCTTGGACAAACAGTTACCCAAGGGATTATAAGCGCGACGGGACGTGTCGGTTTAAGCTCCACACGTCGCCAAAATTTCCTGCAAACCGATGCCTCGATTAACTCGGGTAACTCCGGTGGCGCCCTTATTAACACGGAAGGGGAATTGGTTGGCATAAACACCCTTTCATTCAGCGCAGGTCAAGGAGTCAGTTCCGAAGGATTGAGTTTTGCTATTCCAACCGCCCTAGCTACCAAAATCATGGAAAAACTGATCCGTGATGGTCGTGTCGTGCGAGGCTACATCGGCATTACGGCTCGTGAATTACCGCAAATTCGCACAAATACAAATAATATCAATCAAATTCAAGGGTTAAGGATTTTCCAAGTTTCAGCCAATGGGCCTGCTGCAAAATCAGGCATTGAGCAAGGGGATGTTATTTTATCCTTAGATGGAAAACCTGCCGTTTCTGCCGCAGAAACGATGGATTATGTCGCCGAAATTCGCCCCGGAACAAAAATTCCCGTTCAGATTTTACGTGATGGTAATGTACAAAACATCGATATCGTGATTGAAGAACTTCCTGAAGGGCAAGCGAACTAAATCCTCAATTCCACCCAGTCAAATCTTCCACTCAAAATAAGCCCGAAAAAAAAGGTTGTTCCGATAAAGAACAACCTTTTTTGTTTCTGCAATCTTGTTTTGCAATGATATCAACGCAATCTGGAATTAGTCTTCAGATTTAACGCGTTGAATATTAGCGCCTAACGCATTTAATTTCGCTTCAATATTTTCATATCCACGATCGATATGATAAATACGGTCAACTGTCGTTGTTCCACCCGCGATACAACCTGCAATCACTAAACTTGCTGACGCACGTAAATCTGTTGCCATGACTTGCGCACCTGTGAGCTTTTCAACGCCATGACACACAACGGTATTACTTTCGATATCCGCGTGCGCACCCATACGAATTAACTCAGGAATATGCATAAAACGGTTTTCGAAAATGGTTTCCGTGATAACACCGGTGCCTTCAGCCACCAAGTTTAATAGGCTAAATTGCGCTTGCATATCAGTAGGGAAACCAGGATGTGGAGCTGTACGCAATGTAACCGCTTTTGGACGTTTACCATGCATATCTAGGCTAATCCAATCTTCCCCCGTTTGAACATCAGCCCCAGCCTCACGTAATTTCGCTAGCACCGCATCCAATGTGTCTGGGCGTGCATTACGGCAAACCACTTTACCGCGAGAAACCGCAGCAGCGATTAAGAATGTGCCTGTTTCAATACGGTCTGGCAGAACGCGATACACACCGCCACCTAAACGAGCCACACCTTCAATGACAATACGGTCAGTTCCTGCACCAGTGATTTTCGCACCTAACGCATTTAAGAAATTGGCAGTATCTTCAATTTCAGGTTCACGAGCAGCGTTCTCGATAGAAGTGGTTCCTTCAGCAAGCGCTGCGGCTGTCATGATACTGATAGTGGCACCAACGCTTACTTTGTCCATCACGATGTCAGCGCCTTTCAGGCGACCATTCACCGTTGCCTTAACATAACCATCTTCAAGGACAATATTGGCACCTAACTTCTCTAACCCGCTGATATGTAAATCCACTGGACGAGCACCAATGGCACAACCGCCCGGTAGAGAAACTTCACCATGACCAAAGCGTGCAACCAGCGGCGCTAATGCCCAAATAGAGGCACGCATGGTTTTTACTAGATCATACGGCGCACAATATTCAGTCACATTGCTAGCATCAACAAAAATCGAACCATTACGCTCGATTTTGACGCCAAGTTGGCTGAGTAACTTAATTGTGGTGTCGATGTCTTTCAATTTAGGGACATTCTGTAATTCAACTGGCTCTTCAGCCAGTAAAGCAGCGAACAGGATTGGCAGTGCGGCGTTTTTAGCGCCTGAAATAGAGACTTCGCCCTCTAAGCGGGTTGGCCCTTTAACTAAAAATTTATCCATTCTGGTATTCTCGTGTGTCAGATTTTTACAAACTGTTCGCTTACATTTTCAAACTTATAGGCCGCTCAGCTTACGATCACGCTCCCACTGCGCTGGGGTATAAGCTTTAATTGAAAGCGCATGAATTCGATTGTCCGCAATATATTCCATTAACGGCGCATAGACTGCTTGCTGCTGTTTAACACGGCTCATGCCGTCAAAAAGGCTGCCAACAGCGATAACTTGAAAATGACTGCCATCGCCATTCACTATCACTTCATCCAGTGACAGCTTTTCCATTAAGACTTGTTTAATTTCGTTGGTATCCATAATGACTCAATTTTGTAATTAATTATGATAATAAATATAGCCATCTATCCTAAAGGATTCAGCTTAACACTTAAACTAAAGAAAACGCTTCTGGCGTATAAAAACACTCAGAAGCGCTATTTTTTACATAACTTGACTTAATCCATCAGCAGGGATTTTACCCCGTACAATTCCATCAAGGTATTCAAATTATCACTCACACCAACAATACCAAAATGGCTTTGTTGGGACTGATACTCACCTTTTAAGCGTACTAGCATTGCCAGTCCGGTAGAATCCACATGAGTTAAAGCAGAAACATCAACTTGCTCAACTTGGGTCAATAGTGTTTGGCGCTTGTCCCAAAATTCAACCAGAGAATCGCGATTTAAAATACCGGAAAAAGCCAATGTTTTGTTATTTTTCGTCCAAGATAACAGACTACTCATCTTAATTGTTCTCTTCTAACGTAATCGGCACCTGAGCACTACGTTGTAATTGAGCAGTCAATCCATCAATACCTTGCTTACGCAGAATATCACCCCACTCATTTTGCTTGGTGGTAATCATACTCACGCCTTCTGCAATCATGTCATACGCCTGCCAGTAACCTGTTTTACTGTTTTTACGCCATTGGAAATCCAAACGTACTGGAGGGCGACCATTAGTATCATTGATGGTCACACGGATAGCGACAATATTTTTGTCGCCAATCGGCTGCTCAGGAGCGATGGTGTACGTTTGACCGTGATACATTGCCAGTGCTTGACCGTAAACTTGCTCAAGATAAGACTCAAATGCTTTAAAATACGCATCGCGCTGCGCTGGGGTAGCATCTTTATAATAAGTCCCTAATACCAACGCGCCCGCATATTTAATTTGCACATATGGCAGTAACTCTTCACGCACGATGGTACGTAAGTAATCTGGGTTTTGTTTGATTTGAGGCTGCTGTGCTTTTAAGCGATCGAAAGTTTTCGCTGCGGCTTCTTCCATAAGCTTATAAGGATTAGTTTGGTCAATCGCCATCGCAAATGGCGCAACCACTAACATAGCTATCATTATTAAACGTTTAAACATAATTCATTCCTTTTAAGTTCACAGGGAATTACAACTTAGTGAGCAACAGGCTCTGACGGTGCCGCAACATGAGCCTCTGGCGCAGCTGCAGAACCTTGGCTATCACCACTCTTATACAAGAATTGACCAATTAAATCTTCCAGTACCATTGCCGGTTTGGTGTCTTCTAAACGACTGCCATCTTTTAACATCGCAATCCCCATATCTTCATCATAAGGACCGATATTCATGGCGATATACTGTTCACCAAGCAGGCCTGAAGTACGAATTGATAGCGAGCTGGAATCAGGAATATTGTCATATTCGCTGAGTAAATCGATTTGAACGTCAGGAATATAGTTCTTTTTATCTAAAGAAATATTCGCAACCCGTCCCACGACAACGCCACCGACTTTGATTGGAGAGCCAACTTTTAAGCCACCCACGTTTTCAAAAGAGGCGGAAACTCGGTAAGTTGACTGACTACCAATCGATTGTAAATCCGCCACTTTTAAGCAGAGGAACACAATTGCGGCGATCGCCAGCAACATAAAACAACCCACCCATATTTCACTTTTTTTACTTTGCATGACTTAGTTCCCAAACATCAGTGCTGTCAGTACGAAATCTAACCCTAGAACCGATAATGATGCATGCACAACAGTTTTAGTCGTTGCACGGCTAATTCCTTCCGAGGTTGGAATCGCATCATAACCATTAAATAGTGCAATCCACGTTACCGTGATTGCAAAGACTAAACTCTTGATAAAACAGTTCACTAAATCGAGTCGCCACTCGACGGAGGACTGCATGGACGACCAGAAGAAACCGGGGTCAATCCCTTTCCAATCCACACCAACAATGGCCCCGCCAATAATACCTACGGCGACAAAAATCAGTGATAACAACGGCATGCTAATGAACCCAGCCCAAAATCTTGGGGCGACAACACGACGCAGAGGATCCACCGCCATCATTTCTAAACTCGAAATCTGCTCAGTAGCTTTCATCAAACCAATTTCTGCGGTTAATGCCGAGCCAGCTCGTCCCGCAAACAACAGCGCAGTGACCACAGGTCCTAGCTCGCGTAATAACGAAAGCGCTACCATCATGCCAAGGCTGGCTTCTGCACTGAACGTCGTCAGTACCAAATAACCTTGTAAGCCAAGCACCATCCCGATAAACAGACCAGACACAGCCACAATGAGTAGAGACTGAACCCCTACCGAATAAAGCTGTTTAACTAACAGCGGCCACTGCTTGCCAAACTCAGGTTTGCCAAATAGTGCACCAAATAATAAATAGCCTGCTCGACCAAAAGCCGCAAATGTTTCAATCCATCGACGTCCGAAGGCAGCAATCGCCTTAATTATCATGTTCATTTACCCTAATAAATCAGCCGAATAGTCATTGGCAGGAAAGCGGAATGGCACAGGACCATCAGCAATTCCATCCATAAACTGTCTGACGCGCGGATCTTGGTTCTCGCGTAACTCTTCCCCAGTTCCTTTCGCAATAACATGTTGCTGTGCCACAATATACGCTTTATCGGCAATACTTAGCACTTCAGGAACGTCATGGGAAACCACCACGCAGGTTACCCCTAACGCTTGGTTGAGTTCGTCAATCAGTTTGACCAAAACTCCCATCGTAATCGGGTCTTGCCCCACAAACGGCTCATCAAACATAATCAGGTCAGGATCCAGAGCGATAGCTCTTGCCAGCGCCGCACGGCGAGCCATTCCCCCTGAAAGTTCTGATGGCATTAATTTTGCGGCTCCGCGTAACCCCACCGCCTCTAACTTCATCATCACCGTCGTATGAATCAATGACTCCGGTAAATTCGTGTGCTCACGCAAAGGGAAAGCCACATTATTGAAAACGTCCATATCGGTAAACAAGGCACCGGATTGGAATAACATGCTCATTTTTTTACGCGATTGGTATAACTTAGAACGAGACAGCGCAGGAATATTATCCCCATCAAACCAGATTTCCCCTTCCTCTGGGCGCAGTTGCCCGCCAATCAGTCTGAGCAATGTGGTTTTACCAATCCCTGAAGGCCCCATAATCGCAGTAATTTTACCACGAGGCACAGTTAGGTTAATATTTTCGAATATTTTCCTATTGCCCCGCGTAAATGACATGTTTTTGACTTCGATTAAGTTCTCTGTCTGTGCTTGCATCGTTTAATAGCTCGTTATAGGTCAAACTATGATTCTACCTAAATAAATTCAGGGTTTTACAGAAACATAAACCAAATAGTATTAACTAATATTTTACCTAATTAATAGAAGATAGCTCTTAGAAATTTATATATCCAACCATAAGGGTAAGAGAATTAAAAAAATTTTTTTTGGGCATCGGTGCGGTTAATCCCTAAAAGGCTCTTTTGAGCTCAAATCGCTAATAAAGACTCATAACCATGACATTCATAAAAGCTTAGAGACAAAATACTTACTGATACTAAGTATTCGTTATACAATCCGATTTCTCTTTTTTGATCTAACCGAAACTTTGGATCCAACCGACACTTTTGATTCACCCGAAAACACACATGGAATTAGACATGTCAAATATCGATTTTCAGAAAGTAGGTAAAGAAGTTCTCCATATCGAACGCGAAGGTCTGAAAAACCTAGAACAATATATTAATCATGACTTTGATCTTGCTTGTCAGCAAATCTTTGCTTGTCAGGGAAAAGTGGTCGTTATGGGGATGGGGAAATCAGGGCATATTGGACGGAAAATTGCGGCGACGCTTGCCAGCACAGGAACGCCTTCATTTTTCGTGCATCCTGGGGAAGCTAGCCATGGCGATTTAGGGATGATCTCCAATAAAGACGTTGTATTAGCGATTTCGAACTCTGGTGAATCAGGAGAGATCTTAGCCCTACTGCCAGTGTTAAAGCGTATCAAAGTCCCACTGATCTGCATGACCAATAATCCAGACAGTAACATGGGCAAATATGCAGATATCCACTTATGCATAAAAGTACCACAAGAAGCCTGCCCGCTAGGTTTGGCACCAACAACAAGTACCACGGCAACATTAGTGATGGGTGATGCGTTAGCCATTGCATTATTAACCGCCCGCGGCTTTACAGCAGATGATTTTGCACTATCTCATCCAGGGGGCGCACTTGGGCGCAAACTTTTACTCTTAGTTCGTGATTTAATGAGTACCGGTGACGATGTCCCTCATATTCCGAAAAGTGCCACATTACGCGAAGCCCTTGTGGAAATTACCCGTAAAAAGCTGGGTATGACCGTCATTTGTGATGACGATATGAATATTCAAGGGATATTCACGGATGGGGATTTACGCCGCATTTTTGATATGGGCATCGACCTTAATAATGCCAAAATTGCCGATTTAATGACGCCGGGCGGTATTCGAGTCGCGCCAGGTATGCTAGCTGTTGAAGCGCTGAACCTGATGCAATCTCGCCATGTCACGTCGTTATTAGTGGCAGATGGCGACCAATTAGTGGGTGTTCTCCATATGCACGACCTACTGCAAGCGGGTGTGGTATAAGTCGAAAGTATACATAAAGGAAATAGAATGAACCCTAATTATCAGAATACTTGCTATGGGTCTGTAGCAAATTCTGTGATAGAAAAAGCGACCAAAATTAAACTGCTTATCTGTGATGTCGATGGCGTGATGTCCGACGGTTTAATTTATATGGGGAATAATGGCGAAGAATTAAAAGCCTTTAATGTCCGCGATGGGTATGGCATTCGCTGCCTATTAACCTCAGGTATCGAAGTCGCTATTATCACCGGACGCAAAGCTAAATTGCTGGAAGACAGAGCCCAAACGTTAGGTATTACATATCTTTACCAAGGACAAAGCGATAAGCTTTTGGCGTATCGCGAACTGTTAGATAAACTACAACTAACAGAAGAGCAAACAGCTTACATTGGTGATGACCTCATTGACTGGCCCGTGATGGCAAAAGTTGGGTTATCCGTTGCGGTTGCTGATGCACACCCTTTGTTATTACCTAAAGCAGACTATGTAACACATATTGGTGGCGGAAAAGGGGCAGTACGTGAACTCTGCGACCTTATTCTGTTATCCCAAAATAAACTGGAAGAAGCTAAAGGCTTGTCGATTTAAAGAACAGATATCATTCATGAGCAACGCAAAAAAGTGGTTAATCACTGTTTTATCCCTCATTGTATTGGGGCTAATTGGTTGGAACTTTTCGGTTTACGATGACTCCAAACCATTAACAACCGAAATC
The DNA here is from genome assembly GCF_012272845.1 of Providencia sp. JUb39. Classification (NCBI taxonomy): domain Bacteria; kingdom Pseudomonadati; phylum Pseudomonadota; class Gammaproteobacteria; order Enterobacterales; family Morganellaceae; genus Providencia; species Providencia sp. JUb39. The sequence continues at coordinate 3,511,462 of NZ_JAAWXD020000001.1, forward strand.
AATGACGGGAAACCCAATTATCAAACTGATGATTCAGTAACTTTCGTCTATAATCCAGCGGGTGATTTAGCCTATAAACTCGCCGCGAGCAAAGTTGATAATTATACCGATGGGAAAATCACGTGGTTTACCAATCCGGTATTAACCACTTATAACGATGCGGGTACGCCGACTTGGACGGTGAAATCCATTAAGGCAAGATTAACCAAAGAGCGTGTGCTCTACCTGTATAGCGATGTTCAAGTTGACAGTTTGACTCCTGAGCCTCAAATCCAGCGCATTACCACAGATAATGCGGTGGTCAATCTAGTCACACAAGATGTTTCATCTGACGATAAAGTTACCATTATCGGACACGGGCTAAATTCAACGGGCTTAAAAATGAAGGGGAACCTTCGTACAAGAACCGCTGAATTAATTGAAGATGTTAAAACTCACTATGAGTTACAACCAAAAGAGCAACACAATGAATCAAGTAACTAAGAAAAGTTTTATTCAAGGGGCTATTGCAAGTGCAATTTTGGCTCTTAGCCTACCGGCAATGGCACTGAAAACAGATACCCAACAACCGATGACCATTAATTCGGTTAAGCAATCTCTTGATTTAGAAAAAAATATCACCACATTTACTGATGACGTTGTTATCAAGCAAGGTTCCATTGATATTCGTGCCAACAAAGTTGTTGTGACTCGCCCAAGCAGCGATTCCGATAAAATCGTCATTGAAGCATTTGGTACGCCAGTGACTTTCTTCCAGTTACAAGACGATGGCAAACCAATTAAAGGTCACGCATCCAAAGCACGTTATGAAGTTGATCAGCAGCTGGTGACATTAACGGGTGATGCCTACCTTGAGCAGCTCGATAGTAATATCAAAGGCGATAAGATCACTTACGTCGTTCCAACGCAAAAAATGGAAGCGTTCAGCGATAAAGGCAAGCGCGTGACGACTGTCTTATTACCAGCCCAGTTACAAGAGAAAGGCCCAGCAGCACAGGGTTCATCAACAAGTAAGAGTAAATAATTGTTATGGCAACACTAACCGCAGAGAATCTGGCGAAATCCTATAAAAAACGCAGCGTAGTCACTGATGTCAGCCTGGAAGTGAAATCAGGGGAAATCGTCGGTCTCTTAGGTCCTAACGGTGCGGGTAAAACGACCACTTTTTATATGGTAGTCGGCATTGTTCAGCGGGATGCTGGTAAAATTTTAATTGATGGGGAAGATATTAGCTTACTTCCTCTGCATGAGCGCGCTCGTCGTGGCATTGGCTATCTTCCTCAAGAAGCATCTATTTTCCGCCGCCTCAGTGTGTATGATAACCTGATGGCCGTGTTAGAAATTCGCCCTGACTTAACCTCAGAACAGCGCAAAGAGCGCGCTGAAGAGCTGATGGAGGAGTTCAGTATTACTCACCTGCGTGATAGCGTAGGTCAGTCACTGTCCGGTGGTGAGCGTCGTCGAGTGGAAATTGCACGCGCCCTTGCTGCTAATCCAAAATTTATCCTGTTAGATGAGCCGTTTGCAGGGGTTGACCCGATTTCCGTTTTGGATATCAAAAAAATCATCCAACACTTGCGTGACTATGGACTTGGTGTGTTAATCACCGACCATAACGTCCGCGAAACTCTCGATGTTTGCGAGCGTGCTTACATTGTCAGCCAAGGGCACTTGATTGCTCACGGCTCACCAGAGATGATCCTTGAAAACGAGCAAGTGAAACGTGTTTATTTGGGTGAAGGCTTTAGACTGTAGCCAAGGTCTTAGTCTGTAATGAAAGTCTTGTTGGTTGTCATGACATTGGTTGTGTAAGTGGTAATGGAGAATAAAGCACATTCATGAAGCAAAGTTTGCAGCTCAGAATCAGTCAACAACTTGCAATGACACCTCAATTGCAACAGGCCATCCGCCTGTTGCAGTTATCCACACTTGAGCTTCAACAAGAAATTCAACTCGCACTTGAAACCAACCCTCTGCTTGAACAAGAAGAGTCATCCTCTGAGCAAGAAAACTTAGATAACCTAAGCAACGACACTGACAGCAGCGAAATCGATACCAAAGATGCCCTTGAAAACGCGGATATGCCCGATGAGCTTCCACTAGATGCTGATTGGGATGAAATCTATACAGCAGGTACCCCGTCGGGCACTAGCAACGACTACAGCTTCGATGAACTTCCTGTTTACCAAGGGGAAACTACCCAAACACTGCAAGATTATCTAATCTGGCAAGCGGATCTCACCCCGTTTACCGATACCGATCGCGCGATTGCGACTTCGATTATCGATTCAATTGATGATTCAGGCTATCTCACAAGCTCAATCAGTGAGATCCACGAAGGGATTGATGACCCCGATATCACCTTAGAAGAAGTCGTTGCCGTTTTAAAACGTATCCAGCATTTTGACCCATTAGGCGTGGCAGCTCAGGATCTCAAAGAGTGTTTGTTGATCCAGCTCTCTTTATACCCAAAAGAGACAATTGGTCTGCAAGAAGCTAGACTGATTATTAGCAATCATATTGATTTACTGGCAAATCGTGATTTTCGGCAACTGAGCAAACTGACCCGCTTAAAAGAAGATGCGCTGAAAACAGCAATTGACCTGATCCTCACACTGAATCCCAAACCAGGGCAGTCAATCAATACAGGTGAATCGGAATATGTTATTCCCGATGTACTGGTGAAAAAAGTCGGTGGGCACTGGCAAGTTGAGTTAAATACAGATAGCATCCCTAAGTTAAGCATCAATAATCATTATGCTTCAATGGCAAATGATTCAGCCAGCGAAAGTGACACGCAATATATTCGCAGTCACTTGCAGGATGCGAAATGGCTGATTAAAAGCTTAGAGAGCCGCCATGAAACATTACTGAAAGTGGCGACCTGTATTGTTGAGCAACAACAAGAATTTTTTGAGTTAGGCGAAGAGTATATGAAACCAATGATTTTGGCAGATATTGCCTATCAAGTGGACATGCATGAATCGACTATCTCCCGTGTGACAACCCAAAAATTCCTGCATAGTCCACGAGGCATTTTTGAGTTGAAGTATTTTTTCTCCAGTCACGTCAGCACGGACACCGGAGGAGAAGCCTCCTCCACTGCGATTCGTGCGCTGGTGAAGAAGCTGGTTGCTGCGGAAAACCCAGCAAAACCATTGAGTGACAGTAAATTGACGAGTATGCTGGCAGAGCAAGGTATACAAGTTGCTCGTCGAACTGTTGCTAAGTATCGTGAGTCATTATCTATTCCGCCATCAAATCAACGTAAACAGTTGGTTTAACCCAATAATATAAGGAAGATTGTATGGAATTTCAGATTACTGGACACAATATTGAAGTTACACCGGCATTGCGCGAAACGGTTGAGAAAAAACTCAAGAAATTAGAGCAATTGTTTGATCGTATTAACAGTATCCAAGTTGTTCTGAAAGTGGAAAAAGTTCAGCAAATTGCTGAAGCCACCCTGCAACTCAACGGCGCAGAAATTCACGCATCAGCGGAAGACGACGATATGTACGCGGCACTTGATTTACTCCTTGATAAGCTGTCACGCCAATTAACCAAACATAAAGAAAAACTGAGACAACACTAATACATTTATCCAGTCATTGACTGATTAATGTTCTGAACCAGATGGTGGCATACATCATCTGGTTTTGTAGTCCTAAGTGAATAATAAAATGAATAGTGATATAGAAATCCAATTAAGCGATGTTTTATCCGCCAGTTGCACACGTAATAATTTAGTTTGCACCAGTAAGAAGAGAGCATTAGAAATTATTAGTGAGTTAGCGGCCGCCGAGTTGGGATTACCGGAAAATACGGTATTTGAAGCGTTACTAACCAGAGAAAAAGTTGGCACCACGGGTATTGGTGGTGGAATTGCAATCCCTCATGGCAAACTCAATGAAGGCGAAAGTGCACGCGCCGCTGGCGTATTTTTGCATTTAGAAGAGCCCATTGCGTTTGATGCGATTGATAACCAACCTGTTGATCTGCTTTTTGCGTTACTTGTTCCATCGGATCAATGTAAAACTCACTTACATACGTTGTCTCTTATCGCTAAAAAATTAGCGGATAAAGCGTTCTGTAAGCGTCTGCGTAGTGCGCAAAGTGACGAAGAGTTATACCAGATCATCATTGAGTAAGTAATAACTGATATGTGTTGATGCCAACCTAGTGATATTGTTATGATTTCTTTCATTCGGCATCGTAAAACACCGCAAAATGCAAAATAGTCAGACGTGTTTGATCAATTAGAAATGTGTGATCAGTGAGAAATCGATCATTAAGATATAAATCCTTAAGAGACAGAAGGGAGTTAGCTCATGGTGCTGATGATTGTCAGCGGCCGTTCCGGTTCGGGAAAATCCGTTGCCCTACGCGCGCTGGAAGATATGGGTTTCTATTGTGTGGATAACCTGCCGGTAGTCTTACTGCCGGAATTGGCTAATTCACTTGCCGATCGCAATATTTCTGCGGCCGTGAGCATTGACGTGCGTAATATGCCCGACAATCCAGAAGTGTTCGAAGAAGCGATTGATAAACTGCCATCAACCTTCTCGCCACAACTGCTATTTCTGGATGCAGATCGCAACACATTAATTCGTCGTTACAGTGATACTCGTCGATTACACCCACTTTCAAGTAAAAATTTATCCTTAGAAAGTGCCATCGACGAAGAAAACGAGCTATTAGAACCGCTACGCTCCCGCGCTGACTTGGTCATTGATACCTCAGAAATGTCAGTGCACGAATTAGCGGAAATGCTCAGAACCCGCTTAATGGGCAAACGCGAGCGTGAGCTGACCATGGTGTTTGAGTCCTTCGGTTTCAAACACGGTATTCCAATTGATGCTGACTACGTTTTCGATGTGCGCTTTTTACCAAACCCACACTGGGATCCTAAACTGCGCCCAATGACCGGTTTAGATCGTCCCGTTGCGGCCTTCTTGGACAGACACACCGAGGTTCATAACTTTATTTACCAGACTCGTAGTTACTTAGAGTTATGGTTACCGATGTTAGAAACCAATAACCGCAGCTATCTCACCGTCGCCATCGGCTGTACGGGAGGGAAACACCGTTCGGTGTATGTGGCAGAACAGCTGGCTGATTATTTCCGTTCCCGAGGGAAAAACGTCCAGTCACGCCACAGAACGTTGGAAAAACGCAAGCAATGACCGTCAAAGCAACGATTACGCTAAAAAACCGTCTTGGTATGCATGCCAGACCAGCAATGCTTCTCTATGATTTAGTTAAACAATTTAACTCTAGAGTCATTTTAAAAAATGACAGCCAAATTGAGGCCGAGGCGGATAGCGTTATTGCGATGTTGATGTTAGACTCGGAACAAGGTAGTAAAATTGATATCGAGGTTAGCGGACCCGATGAAGATTTGGCGTTATCCGCAATCATTAAACTGTTTGAAAGTGGATTTGACGAAGAGTAGTCCAACTCATTGCGTCATTACATCTTAGCGAACAGAGCGATATACATGGTTTTACACGCATAGGCACCGAGTTCGTGATCCCGATCTCTTCCCTTTAACGCCTATAGCGCCTAATATTTTATATAATCTATTTTCTAGCAAACACCCCCTGCCTTCTGGGTGGGGGGTGTTTGCTTTGTACGTCCCTATTGGAGTGTGGTATGACAAAGCCAACAATTATTATCAATGATTTAGATGCAGAACGCTTAGATGCCCTGATGGAGCAAGCCGCTTATGCGGGTACGCCTGTTGCTGAAGCACTAAACGACGAATTAGACCGCGCAGATATCGTATCTCCACAAGAGATCCCTGCGGATGTAGTCACAATGAACAGCACTATTCGTTTCTTAGATTTAATCAGTAACGAAGAGCGCACACGCACATTGGTTTACCCTGCCTCTCTCAAAGATAGTGCAGAGCAACTGTCCGTGATGGCGCCAATCGGTGCAGCTTTATTAGGTTTACATGTTAACGACGAAATTAGCTGGGCGCTGCCAAACGGCGTAGAAACCCGTGTTCGTGTGTTAGAGATTGTTTATCAACCTGAAGCGGCTGGCGAGTTCCATCGCTAGTTGCGATGCTCAACAAGAGAAAGAAGACTAGCCGAAAAAAGTTTCCATCAAGAAACTGTCGTTAGTCTTCAGGCGGTATTCAGGCACTCATTGAGTGCCTTTTTGCTATTTAGCGCTTATTGTTCAACTAGAACTTACTGCCCTGCAATACTCATTTCAGGGATCAACACAGAACCACACTGAATATTGCTGCGCGTTTCGATATCATCGGCGATAGTCACCATGTTCATCCACATATCCTTCAAATTACCTGCAATGGTAATTTCGCTCACAGGATACTGAATTTCGCCATTTTCTACCCAAAAACCGGATGCCCCACGGGAATAGTCCCCCGTAATTCCACTCACACCCTGTCCCATCAGCTCAGTGACCACTAAGCCGGTCCCCATTTGCTTCAATAAAGCATCAAATGATATGCCTTGCCCTTCAATACGCCAGTTATGGATCCCACCCGCATGCCCCGTGCTTTGCAGCCCCAGTTTACGCGCAGAATAACTGGTCATCAGCCAGGTTTGCAGAACGCCATTTTCCACAATATTGCGTTCAGTAGTACGTACACCTTCACTGTCAAATGGGGATGAGGCTAAACCACCCATCAAATGCGGCTGCTCATTAATAGTTAACCAGCTTGGTAAAATTTGTTTGCCAAGGCTATCCATTAAGAATGATGATTTACGATAAATGCTGCTGCCACTGATAGCACCGACTAAATGACCAAATAACCCCGTCGCCACTTCTGAGGCAAAAATAACGGGAGCTTTCATGGTTGGCAATTTACGTGGCGATAAGCGAGATAATGTACGACGAGCACACTCTTGACCTACCCACTCAGGGGATTTTAATGCCTGCATGCTGCGTGCGATGGTATACGCATAATCGCGCTCCATTTCACCATTTTGCTCGGCGATTACGCAGCTCGACATCGAATAACGGCTAGAACTGTAGCTCTTTAATAGACCTAGAGAGTTACCAAAGACACGGATACCATAGTGTCCATTGAAGCTACCGCCTTCCGTATTCACAATGCGTGAATCTGCATTTAATGCGGTCATTTCCGCAATTGATGCCAGCTTGATGGCTTCCTCAGGGGAAAGCTCTGTAGCTTGGAATAGGTTTAAATCCGGCGCTTCAAATGCCAGTAATGATTTGTCAGCAGGGCCTGCACACGGGTCTTCAGAAGTATAAGACGCAATATCAATCGCGGCTTGAACTGTACGCTCAATGGCTTCGTCGCTTAAATCTGTTGAAGATGCACTACCTTTGCGTTGTTTATGGTAAACCGTGATCCCGAGCGCCCCATCACTGTTAAATTCCACATTCTCCACATCACCTTGGCGCGTGCTCACGCTAATGCCGGTACTTTTATTGACTGCAACTTCAGCGCCATCACAACGGCTTTTGGCGAATTCCAATGCGTGGGCGACGGCTTGTTCTAATTGTTTACGTTGTTCGGCAACTTGTTCAGTAACACTCATGCATTTTGTCCAATAAAGAGGGGAAAAGTGATTTTCTACCTCGACATATCAATGTCAGGTAGTCATAAGGGGGTTTTCCCAGTTACAATAGAGTTAATCTATAAATGTTAACACTCACAACGCCGTAAATCATGCTAATTACTCGTAATTACACGGCGGCGTTTAGTAAAAAGGAAAATCCCTATGGCCAAACAGCCTGAAGATTGGCTGGATGATATCCCAGCGCCCCAAGATGATGAGGACGATGAGATTATTTGGGTCAGCAAAAGCGAAATTAAACGCGATGCCGAGATCCTCAAAAAACTGGGGGCGGAACTTGTTGATTTAAGTAAAAGCGAGCTTGAGCGCATCCCATTAGACACTCAATTACTTGAGGCTATTGAATTAGCGCAAAAAATTAAACGTGAAGGTCGTCGTCGTCAATTACAACTTATCGGTAAACTGCTACGTTCCCGTGAAGTTGAGCCGATCACTGAAGCCCTCGATAAGCTGAAAAACCGCCATAACCAGCAAGTTGTCATTTTGCACAAGCTGGAAGATCTGCGTAACCGTTTATTAGCCGATGGCGATGAAGTCATTGAAGAAGTCGTTGCGCTGTTCCCACAAACTGATCGCCAGCAACTGCGTGCATTAGTCCGTAATGCGAAGAAAGAGCGTGATGGAAATAAGCCACCAAAAGCATTCCGCCAGATTTTCCAATATCTGAAAGAGCTTTCTGATAGCAACTGATTTCCTTGTTTTATTCAATAAAAATCCCCCTATGCGGTAAAAACATAGGGGGATTTTTTAATACCAAAATCGTAGAAGATTGAGTAATGCAGGAAGTCGAGTATAGCCTTCTCTATCAAGAAAATGCCCAGCACTTTCCACCATCGTGACAGAGGTTTTTAATGCTTTTGCTAACTCAATTGAAGCGTCAGGATCCACGACCCAATCATTGGAAGAGATAATCGAAGCTCGCTTATCCGTTATGCCAATCAGCTTATTATAATCCAATGAAAACTGAGTATGATCAGCCAACTCAGACAACGAATCCAGCGAACGATCAAACCCAGAAACTAGCACATAGCCACCAATTTTAGCCCCTTCTGGTACATTATTTTCCAGAAAGCGTAATACCGTAATGCACCCTAAACTGTGCCCAACTAAAATAGTATTTTCATCAAACTGAATATTGGCATCAAGTAAACATTGCTGCCATTTTTGCGGATCAGGAGAATTTGATTCTGGTAATGCAGGTACATCAACCGTCGCCCCTACCGCTTCTAATTCATCTTTTAACCAGTTAAACCAATTATCATTCGGTGATGCTGTATAACCATGAACAATGATAACTTTTTTACCGTCCACTTAATCGTCCTCAATATTAATCGCCACAAAAAATGGCTAAACGCAGAATCATTGCGCAAATCTAGCATGGGGTTTGTGAAGCATCATTCTCATTATTCGTGATATCTATGAGAAAAATAAACGCTTCATCCAGCTCTTCTTCTGCTTCATTCATCAATTCAATCACCGATGAAAATTGCGTACGCTGAGCCGCCTTTAAATGGCTAAAAATCAGCGTAACGGGTAACTCTATTTCCCCAGTAATCACATCCCATAACCCATCGAGATTATGGCCAAACCATTTAGGAAGCGAGAACTGTTGCTGAAATTGCCGATAAAATTCCTCAAGGCTATCTATTTCACGAAAATCAAAAACGACGGTCTTGCTCATCGCTATCCCCCAATCATTTAACTTGTTGGAACGTTTTATAATGGTCTGTACTAACGAAGATCATTCCATCAGAGGAATAGAGTAGACGGTCTGCACCACGATGCCCGCAACGATAATTTATATCAGCTTCAAACCACTGTCGCCCATCGGCAATAGGCAGGCCTTTTTCACGGTTAGAAAAGCGGTCGCCACCGATGGCTCTACCGGGCAAAACTTCACATAAATTCCCTTTTTTAGCATCCCAACCCGCTTCTCTTGCCTGTTTTTTTGTCATGTAAAATGCGGGGAGTTTTTGATATTTTTCCATAAAACTGACCACATTGTTCTGAGCGGTCAGCTGATCAATCGTTTTTGGCGTTTCACGCCGAGTTATCGCTTCGCGGGAAGGCGGTGTGCTTTGTGTACTTGATATAGTTTGTGTGGTTGATGGTGTACCAGAAGATGGTTCTGGTACGCCCTGCTCGCCACCTTTAAAGTACAGGCTAATCGCAATCAAAATTGCCATTAACACTAAAGAAATAATACGCTTATTCATAACGCCTCAATTATTTTTGCTGTGCGGATAAATAATCGCCCCAGTCACATTCGTAACTAGGGCGAAAAATAAAAGACCATCTTAACGTGTGATTACGCGGTGCCACCCACGGTCATTTTATCGAGTTTCAGTGTCGGTTGCCCCACACCCACTGGCACGCTTTGTCCTTCTTTACCACAAACGCCCACGCCTTTATCCAGCGCAAGGTCATTACCTACCATGGAGATCTGCTGCATAGCTTCAACGCCAGAACCAATTAAGGTCGCCCCCTTCACTGGTGAAGTAATTTTACCATTTTCAATTAAGTAAGCTTCAGAGGTTGAAAACACAAATTTACCCGATGTGATATCTACCTGACCACCACCAAAATTTGGTGCATACAACCCTTTTTCAACACTGGCAATAATCTCTTCCGGTGTTGATTCACCCGCTAACATGTAAGTATTTGTCATGCGAGGCATTGGTAAATGAGCGTAAGATTCACGACGCGCATTCCCAGTTGGCGCCACACCCATTAAACGCGCGTTATGCTTATCTTGAATATAGTTACGTAGAATTCCGTTCTCAATCAATACATTGTATTGACCAGGAACCCCCTCATCATCAATCGCTAATGAACCGCGACGCCCTGCGATGGTTCCATCATCCACCACGGTACACAGGGAAGATGCGACTTGCTCCCCCATTTTTCCTGAGAAAACAGAGGTGCCACGACGGTTAAAGTCACCTTCTAGACCATGCCCCACTGCTTCATGAAGTAGAACGCCTGGCCAGCCTGCACCTAAGACTACAGGCATCATGCCAGCAGGTGCGGCAACTGCCGATAAATTCACTAACGCCATGCGTACCGCTTCACGGGCATACTGCTCCGCGAGTACTTGCCCTTGATGGATTTCGAGGAAATATTCATAACCATAACGACCGCCGCCGCCGCTTGCTCCGCGTTCACGTTTGCCATCATGTTCCACCAGCACACTCACCGATAAACGCACCAGAGGGCGAATATCCGTTGCTAATGTGCCATCGGTGGCAGCGACTAACACTTGCTCATACACGCCAGTTAAGCTGGCATTCACTTCAATCACGCGAGGATCTTCAGCGCGCGCTACTTGGTCAACGCGATGCAGCAATTCAATTTTCTGCTCACGCGGTAAGCTACGCAAAGGATCCGCTTCAGAATAGAGTTTTTTGTAGTCTACATTGGTTAAAATCTGTGACTTTCCAGAGCCTTGTTCAGTCACGATACTACGGGCTGCAGTGGCGCTTTGGGTTAGTGCCAGCAATGAAATTTGGTCTGCATAGGCAAAACCCGTTTTTTCACCCGTAATCGCTCGAACCCCAACACCTTGGTCAATATTGTAGGAGCCATCTTTAATGATTCGATCTTCTAAAACCCATGATTCATGGTAGCTAGACTGAAAAAAGAGATCCCCATAATCAACACGGCGCTCAGATAGCAGCCCTAAAATATCATACAGATTATCTTGACCAAGACCGTTGGCAGCCAGCAAATGTTCGCTGACAGAAGCTAAACTCATATTCGTTACTCTTATTTAGTTTATTTTTTAATCAATGATGTTAATTGTGGTCTAAAGCGGTTATGTTTCACCACTCGGATCTGTTCACGCATCACTTTTAAGCTGTCAGGCTGGACATTCACGACCAACGCGGAAACAGCATCCACATTCTTTTTCATCACCTTACCCCAGCCATCTACGGCGAGAGTATGTCCCCATGTACGACGCGTACCATGCACCCCAACTTGCGCTGGCGCTAAAACATAGCACTGGTTTTCAATCGCACGGGCTCTTAACAGTGGCTCCCAGTGAGCTTGTCCAGTATAACGAGTAAACGCCGCAGGGACGGAAATAATCTCTGCACCTTGTTCACGTAATGCTTGGAATAAGCCAGGGAAACGTAAATCATAACAAATGGTCAAACCTAAGCGACCTACTGGCGTATCAACCACAGTCAGGTGCTCACCACGTTGATAAATAACCGATTCGTTATATTCGCCTTGCTCATCTTCGATGTTCACATCAAACATATGAATTTTATCGTAACGCGCAGTGATATTCCCTTTCGCATCAAACAGTAAGCTACTACTGGTAATACGTTCAGGATCTTCACGGCTAATCAATGGCATTGACCCAATCAGGATCCACACATTGTAACGGATAGCCATCCCACGGATAGCGTCTTGTAATGGGCCATTACCTTCTGTTTCAGCCTGTTTACGATAGGTTGCAGCATCAGCAAATAGTAATGCATTTTCAGGAGTAAGAACTAACTGCACGGTATCAGGCAACTGTTTAATTTGCTGCTCTATCTGTGCCAAGTTGTGTTTTGTATTCTTACCACTACATAACTGCAAAAGTGCAACATTACCCGTTTTCATTACTCTTGAGTCTCCTTAAGCTGACGTAGTACTTCATCAATTTTAGGTTCATCCAGACTACCACTTACACGATAGCGAATAACCGAAATTTTACTCCACAACGGACCAAGGACTTTCGATGCCGCGAATACTGCCGCGCCCGCAAACGGGTTAATCACGAATGCGGTGGCTACACCTACTGTAGCAGAAATTTCAGGGGTAATGACCGCTTCCGCATTAATTTGGCGCTTAACAAGGTCAATATCCCCATTCAAGGCAATATCCGCGACTAATCCATCAATATAAAGATCCTTTGAGGTTAGAATACCTTGATTAATGACCGCATTGCCTTTAATCGAATCAAAGTTAAAGTCATTACTGAACGTATCCCGGAAATCTAATTGAAGTTTGCGCAATAATGCATCAAAACTGACTAGACGTAGTAACTGCCCAGCACGCCCGCCCCCCATATGGGCAATCGCACCTTTCCCTAATTTTGCTGACATTTTCCCATTCAGTGTGGCAACCTCAGGCTCCCAAGGAACCTGCGCCCAGTTCAGGTCAAATTCAATCGAATACGGAGAGTCGATAATCGGTACCAAGACACCAAAATAAGCAGCAGTTTCATCGAAAGCCTCGCCAGTTAGCGAGCCTGCAATCTCAGTTTTATTGCCATCATTACTGCGCCATAAGGCATCAAGCTTTAACTCACTGGCACTGTTTCTCAGTGAACCTGCGGTTAATTTTAAAGTGTGCTGCCCCACTGGCGTGACTTGCGCCGAGATTTCTCCCAGTTTTTGCCCACTCACCCAACACTCCGCACAATGGATGTTCACTTTAGGCCACTGACTAAAGTCGAATACTTCCGATGAAGGGGTCTTTTCGTTTGACGCTAGCGAACCTTCAGGATTGTAATACAGGTATTCAATATCCAGCGCCCATGGCTGCTGTTGCCAAATCTGTAGCTGCCCTTTTAGGTTTGCACTTTCTACATTAATTTGCTGTTCATCACGGTATAAATCATAAGAGAAGCTCAAATCTTTCCAACGCTGACCTGCCAAATAAACGGATGGCGCTTTAACCTCAAGGGTATCCGGGTAGCCAATTTGCCCCACATGTTCGCTGGCAGAAGAAGATAAAAAGCCACTCGCTAATTTCTCCCAATTGACATCTTCTACCGCAGGTAAATCCACTAAAATGGTCGAGCCGTTTGGTAATGCAGGAACCTGATTATTCCATGGGGCAATGTGAGCTTTTTGTAGTTTCAATGGCGAGCTGGTGAGCGACCACTGAGAATTAAAACCAAGGCGCTGACCAATATCACCACCTACCGTTAATTGCTCCGTCGTGCCTTTTGCTTGAATATTCATCTTACCAAGCTGTTGCAGTAGTTCAGTATTCAGTGCAGGTAACTGGCTTTTTAGCTTATTTAATCCTGCGGCTACCTCAATCTGTAAACCTGTCGCTTGCTTGGATGATTCTGGTAACGTGATATGAATTTGGCTTTTCCAATCACTCACGCCAGAGACTTTCCCTTTGATATCACTTGGCAGCATGGGAACTTTATTTAGCTCCCAATTTCCGCCAAGGTTAATATCCACCAAATAATCTTTCGGGCGCGTTAATGTCGTGAAATCCAAAGAAACTGGCTGTTCTAACCATTGCCCCGTGATGTTATCACTGACTAAATCCCCATTGGTAAATTTGAAGCTGCCAGTCAATCCATGCAATGTGCTATCGATTGGGCGTACAAACACATTATTTTTATTAAGATTGACTTGCCCTTTCGCGACAACATCTTTTCCCGCCGATAATGGAATAGCGAGATTAAGCTTACCGGTTACGATACCATCAATTTGTAGCTCATCCAGCGTGTCGCCAAGGGAATGTTTGAGTGGTGTATGGGTAAAATATTGTTGGATCTGTTTGCCTGTTCCACTCACTCCCGCATCGATATATAACATTTCATCGAAGTAATCATGAATTACTGCATCGAGATTTTCTGCCGTTGCATCCCCTAATTTCACCGAGTCCGTATGCATCGCTAAACTTGCGCGGCTAAAGTCTAAATCGAGGTTTAAATCCAGTAATGCAGGCCATTGGTCATCGTATTCGAATGTGCCATCACGCAGCGGCACATACACTTGGAACTGCCCGTCATTTTTATAGTAAGGATAATGCGCTGGGTCGCCTTTATACACCAGCGTCGCATTGTCTACATGTCCGGCAATAATCGCTTTAGTCAGATAATCCGCTAGCTCCTGCCCCATCAGCTTTTGTGGGAAATAGCGCCAAGCTTCCCCAGCATCATCGGTGCTGATCCCCGCTAAAATAGCCAAATCGGCAATATCATGCTGCTTCGCTTTCGCATAGCTAAAGTCGCCATTGGCTTTGACGGCCTTAGCTTGCAAATTCACACCGGAACTCCACAATTTGAATTCGCTGCTGTTATTGATCCAATTTAATTTACCGCTGGCGTTACTAATCTCAAAAGGCGCTTTAAATTCATCGCGATAATCCACGATACTATCTTTCAGCGAAAATGAGAGAATGCCTTGTTGAGCACCGCCAATAAGTACCCCGGAGAAATGGTTTACAGAAGGAAGCTCTTTCCATTTTTTCCAGCTAACATCCTGCCAGTCCATACTTATTTGTGTATGGTCTTCAGTGCCTTGCGTTAGGTCGAGGGCAAATTCCGAGACTAATCCCGTCGGCTGACGATGCTGCCAATCTTGCACTAATTCTGGCGTAACAAACGAGAATGTCGGTAAGACTTCACTTAGACGTTCTAGCTCAATATTTTTTGCGCGAATGCGCCAGTGATCTTTGTTTTGATATTTTGCCGATGAAGGCAAATACAGAACGGAGACACTCCCTTGCGGCCAGATGTATTCATTGGTTTTCAGGGTATCTAGCTCAGGAATATTAAACAGCCAACCGTTGCCTTGGCGCTTCATGCGCACCAGTAAATCATTCACTTGAAGATTTTGCGTCAGAGGCTCTTCCCCCCAGTTCGCTTCACCTTGACGTAGCTGGATTAGTCCATTATCTATACGATTATTCTTGAGGGTAATCCACGATGATAAACTGAAGTTGGCGTCTCGCAGACCCGTATTATCCCGTAACCACTTGCTGAGCCAAGGCTGCATATCAATGTTATCAGCCTGCAAATAGAACATGCCGTCACTGAGTACGCCGTTTTTATCCGACACATCCAGCTTCACTTGCAGATAACTATTTTGCTTATTTAGTGTTTCAAGGCTAACGAAACCTTGGGCGCGGTGACGGGTATCTTGGTTTAGCCATGAAAGTTCAGGCAATAGTAACGTCATCTTTTGGTCTGATGGCGTCAAAAATGTCAATTGGCTATCTTTTAAAATAAAATGGTCAAACTGCCGTAAAAACAGGTCATCCACTCCATCATAGTTCGTGGTTTCATCTTCCGGTCCATCAAAACTAAGCGGGACTTTATAATCCACATTCAGTTGATAAAACGTCAAATCACGAAAACGCCAACGCAAAGATAATAGCGAATTCCAAATATCTAATTCGATGGTGATTTTGTTGACTTGTATATCGGTTATTGGGTTTTTGATAGCAACATCGGAGATGATAAGCTCGGGACCATAATAGCGCCAAGCTCCTTCAATCTGACCAATATCCAGTGAGATATCGCTGTGATTTTCAACGTAGGTGATAATTTCTTGGCGATAATTATCGATATTGGGTAATAGAAAACGCAAACTGGTGAGTACCAACGCACACAGCAACAATACAGCAGCGGTTGTCACGAGTACGATACGTGGCAGTCGTTTCACCAGTTTCTCCTTCAAGCAGAATGCTACATCATGACGACATCAAAGCGTTCTTGGCTATATAACGGCTCAATCTGCACTTTAACTTGTTTCCCTACAAAGATTTCAACTTCCGCTAATGCGTGAGATTCATCTCCAGTCAACACATCCACCACCGCTTTTGATGCGTAAACTAAGAATCTATCAGCATCGATTGTGCGGTGAACTCTCACGATTTCACGCAAAATTTCATAACATACGGTTTCAACCGATTTTACCGTACCACGACCTTGGCAAGTTGGGCAGGTATCGCACAGCACATGCTCCAAGCTTTCACGGGTTCTTTTACGTGTCATCTCAACTAATCCTAGCTGAGAGAATCCATTAATGGTGGTTTTTACCTTATCTTTACTTAAAGCTTGTTCAAGTGAGGCTAACACACGGCGGCGATGTTCTACATCAGACATATCGATAAAATCGATGATAATAATACCACCGAGATTTCTTAATCGTAATTGGCGTGCAATGGCTTGAGTCGCTTCAACGTTGGTATTAAAGATAGTTTCTTCTAAATTGCGGTGACCAACAAATGCGCCCGTATTGATATCGATGGTGGTCATCGCTTCAGTTTGGTCAATGATCAGATACCCGCCCGATTTCAATTCAACCTTTCTGTCCATCGCGCGTTGAATTTCATTTTCCACATCGAACAAGTCAAAGATAGGTTGATTGCCTTGGTATAGCTCAAGCTTCGCCGTCATTTCCGGCACATATTCCGCAATAAACTCTTCCAACTGCGTGTAGGTTAAACGAGAATCCACACGAATACGGTCGAGGGATGCGCCAGCAAAGTCGCGAATGATACGGTATGCCAGTGAAAGCTCACCGTAAATTTTAGTACGCGTGACATTACGTTTTTTGCGTTCAATCACTTTCGCCCATAAGCGTTTTAAAAATGCAGCATCCTGTTTAACATCCTCTTCAGCCACACCTTCTGCGGCAGTACGAATGATAAACCCGCCGTTTTCATCGCAATATTGTGCGACACACTCTTTTAAACGCTCTCTTTCTTCTTCACTATCAATACGCTGAGATACACCAACATGGGAAGCTCCCGGCATGAAAACCAAGTAACGAGAAGGCAACGTAATGTCTGTGGTGAGTCTTGCGCCTTTGGTGCCAAGTGGGTCTTTAACCACTTGAACAATTAAATCTTGCCCTTGCTTCACCAGCTCAGCGATATCTCTAACATGAAAGTTTTTCTGCTCGTCACCCGCAATGCATTCGGTGTGAGGCATAATGTCCGAGGCGTGTAAAAAGGCTGCTTTATCCAGACCAATATCAACAAAGGCCGCCTGCATACCAGGTAAAACTCGGCTCACACGACCTTTGTAGATATTCCCTACTAGCCCTCTTTTCGCCTCTCTTTCAACATGTATTTCTTGTAAGATCCCACCATCAATATAAGCTACGCGCGTTTCAGATGGTGTTACGTTTACTAATAGTTCCGTAGTCATGAATTCCCCTTCCCATCACCTAACGCTAAAAATCGTTGTATTAATTCTTCTGTTTCGACCAATGGTAAGCCCACCACTGCATGATAGCTGCCATTAATGCATCGAATAAAACGTCCACCGAGACCTTGGATACCGTAAGCGCCTGCTTTATCCATTGGCTCGCCAGATTGTATATAATCCTGTATTTCCAGCAAAGATAACTCGCGGAATGTCACATCTGTCGTAATCAATGAGGTTAGAGTCTCATACTTGTTCGACACAGCAATGGCAGTCATTACCTGATGTGTTTTACCAGAAAGGTCACTGAGGATTTGCTGAGCATGGGCCGCGTCTCGCGGTTTTTCTAATATTTTACCGTCAAGAACTACAATAGTGTCCGCCCCCAAAACTGGATGATCCGCAGGGGCAATTGCTACACCCGCTCGGGATTTATCTCGCGCTAAGCGCTGGACATACGCCTGAGGCGATTCCCCTTCTTGCCATTTTTCTTCCACTTCGGGACGCAAGATTTCAAAGGAATAACCTAGCAGTTGGACTAATTCACGTCGTCTCGGTGAACCTGATGCAAGATAAATTAAGCTCATAAATTGTCATTCCAGTTATCATCAACGGCCACAATCTTAACATACTGAAAATTGGCGGCGAATTTTTCGTAACAGTAAAAATAACCATGGCCACAGAATACCATTCACCAAACTATTCCAGAATACTTGTGGGTGGAATAAGACTTGTGAGGAAAGGAATTCTGCCCAGAAAACAGCAAGGTCTTGCACCACCGTTAATGCAACAATAATCAAAGCTTGCTGCCACAGTGCCATGTTACGTAAAAGCTGATGCTTGTATGCCACGAGATAACAAATGATGCTGAAGGAGAGCGCATGTACGCCCAGAGCTGATCCTTGAATAGAATCGACAATAATTCCTAAGATAAAGCTGGTGCCCACACTGACGCGATGCGGTAATGCCATTACCCAGTATATTAAAATCAGCAGTAACCATGATGGTCGGTAAAATGCCAATTGTTCAGGCCACGGCATTACCTGCAAAATCAGTGCAATAAAGAAAGATAGCCAGATAATGATGCGCCCATTACCGCGATACTCATCCATTATGATTTCCTCTCCACCCTTTCATCATACCGTTTCCCTCACTCTATCTTATTGCTGAGGTTGAGGCTGTGTAGGTTGCATGGACGGTGGTAATGGTGGTCCTTGAATCTCGCTTGGTGTTGGTAACACCTGCGGCAACACTTTCATTAAACGCTCATTTGCAGCCCGGTAAACATCGGATGGTTGTAATGGGGTTTTCGGATCACTTTCATTGCCCCACAGCAGGAGTAAATAACGTAGACGTTGTAACTCAGCACTTGGTCTTGCAGAGATGATAGTATAGGCACGTTGAGTATCATGCTTCACCGCTGAAACAACAGCAACAGGATACCCTTCAGGGAATCGTCCACCTAAGCCCGAAGTCACTAACACATCACCAACACGAATATCTGTATTTCCAGGAAGTGGCTCTAATTGCAGGTCATCCGCACATCCTGAGCCCGCAGCAATAACACGGATATCATTACGTAAGACTTGCACAGGCAATGCATGGGCAGTATCGCAAATTAATAAAACGCGGCTATTAAAATTACTGGTACCAACAACCTGACCTACCACGCCTTTATCGCTGATAACCGGTTGACCTTCATAAACGCCGTCATTACTGCCTTTATCTATCACGACTTGGTCGCGATAAGGCGTGTTCGCACCTGAAATGACTTGCGTCACCATCATATGTTCATCTTGGCGTAATGGGGAACCTAACAGTTCGCGTAAGCGGGCATTTTCTTGTTTGAGTTGCTCAAGCAGCAAGTTATCCGCTTTTTTTAATAATAGCTCTTGGCGCAGGGCTTTATTCTCAAACTGGAGCTGATCCCGCGTTGAAAGGGTGTCAGAGATATTATCAAGGAATTGACGTGGTCCGTTAGCTAAAAAATAGAATGGGCTAACCGCCGTGTCTAAATAATTACGGATTTTATTGAAAGGCTCAAATCGATGGTCAATCACCACCAGCACCAATGCAATTATCACTGCAATAAAAATGCGTAACTGTAGGGAAGGACCTCGCCTAAAAATTGGCTTCATGTATGGCTAAGTTTCGCTAATGGTCGGAGAATAAAAAAATAGTCAAAGCGACTGGAGCTAAAAAACTCCAGTCGCTTATGGCGTGATTTAGTCTTCGCTAAACAGGTCACCGCCGTGCATGTCAATCATCTCTAACGCTTTACCGCCGCCACGAGCAACGCAGGTTAAAGGATCTTCAGCAACGATAACCGGAATGCCAGTCTCTTCCATTAATAAACGATCTAAATTACGCAGAAGAGCACCCCCCCCCGTTAATACCATACCGCGCTCTGAAATATCAGATGCTAATTCTGGTGGGCACTGCTCTAACGCTAACATTACCGCACTCACGATACCGGTCAGTGGCTCTTGTAATGCTTCTAAAATTTCGTTGGAGTTCATTTTGAATCCGCGTGGCACACCTTCAGCCAAGTTACGACCGCGAACCTCAATTTCATAAACTTCATCAGTTGGGAAAGCAGAACCGATACCATGCTTGATACGCTCAGCCGTTGCTTCACCAATTAAGGAACCATAATTACGACGCACATAGTTGATGATTGACTCGTCAAAACGGTCACCACCAATGCGAACAGAAGAAGAGTAAACTACACCGTTCAGAGAGATAACAGCGACTTCAGTGGTACCACCACCGATATCGACAACCATGGAACCTGTCGCTTCAGAAACAGGTAAACCAGCACCGATTGCCGCTGCCATTGGCTCTTCAATTAAGAAAACTTCGCGGGCACCTGCACTTAATGCAGATTCACGGATAGCTTTACGCTCAACTTGAGTTGCACCAACAGGCACACAGACTAAAACACGAGGGCTTGGACGCAGGAAGCTGTTGCTATGAACTTGCTTGATAAAGTGTTGTAACATTTTTTCAGTTAAGAAAAAGTCAGCAATCACACCATCTTTCATTGGTCGAATTGCGGAAATGTTACCCGGTGTACGCCCCAGCATCTGTTTCGCTTCACCACCAACCGCAGCAACGCTTTTTGGCGAGCCCGCGCGATCCTGACGAATTGCAACTACAGAGGGTTCATTTAATTTGACGCCTTGTCCTTTGACATAAATGAGGGTATTGGCCGTACCCAAGTCAATCGACAGGTCATTAGAAAACATGCCACGAAATTTTTTAAACATAACGAAAGGATTATCCTGCAAGCTGGGGACGAATAAAAACCCGTCTACTCTACCAACCACTTGAAGCTGCCTCAAGGCGTAAATCAATCACTTCATAAATATGGTTAATTCATCTATTTTCACATACTAAAATCGTACATGCTTCTATAACAAAACGAAGCAGATAAAAACCCCGAAAATCACCCTTAATTCAAACGCCTTTGAAATTTTTCATCATTCGCGCACGAAAAATGGACAGCCCTCTGGTTGTTATATACTCCATCTTTGCGTTCTTCCCAGTGTGACAAGCGATTACGTCTACAAGTTCAAATAAATTTTTTATATTTTAATTATTGCTATACATCTAGCTTTTTAACAACAAAATAAGTGAACTTAAATTTCGCTGATTCTATTATCAACTTTAAATTAAGCCATAACCATGTCGACACGCTGATGTATTAGTCAGAGTAGGACATTTTGCATGATAAAAGCCTAGTTATGCCAGAAAAAAATGCATTTTTACAAATTAATTACATAAGTAATAGCTTGAATACCATTCTGGCGTCAATGAAAACGATTTTACCTGTGTGTAAATTAAAAAAAACACTTATTTAATCATAAAATTAGGGGTGGATCATGAAAGCGCTCGTTTTACAGCAACAAGGCGATAAAATCGTCCCAGAAATCCTCAATGTACCTACTGAGTCATTATCCGCTGGCGATGTCATCGTCGATATTCACTGGTCGACAATTAACTATAAAGATGCGCTAGCTATTAATGGAAAAGCAGGCGTTGTCCGTCAATATCCAATGGTACCCGGAATTGACTTCTCAGGCATCGTTCATCACAGTGAAGATCCCCGTTTTCATATTGGCCAACACGTACTATTAACAGGATGGGGAGTTGGCGAAACACACTGGGGTGGGCTCGCCACACAAGCAAAAGTTCCCGCCGATTATTTAACGCCTCTTCCTGAAGCATTATCACTGAAACATGCCATGATCATCGGCACCGCTGGATTTACCGCCATGTTGTGCGTGAATGCCCTTGAAGATGCAGGGATCACCCCTGAAAGTGGAGAAATTGTAGTGAGCGGCGCCAGTGGTGGTGTTGGGAGTGTTGCAATCCAATTACTTTCTTTATTGGGTTATCAAGTTGTGGCGATTTCAGGTCGCGAAGAAAATCACGACTATTTACTGAAAATTGGTGCGAAAAGCGTACTACCTCGCAGTGAATTTACTCATCCCGCCAAACCGCTTGATAAACAGCGTTGGGCAGGCGCTATCGACACGGTTGGTGGTGACGTGCTGGCCAATATCTTGGCGCAAGTGAACTATAATGGAGCTGTGGCTGCATGCGGGCTGGCTGGCGGGTTCTCACTGCCAACAACTGTTATGCCATTTATTTTGCGTAATATCCGTCTGCAAGGGGTCGATTCCGTTTACTACCCTGCGACAAAACGCCAAAAAGTGTGGGAACGCTTAGCGCAACTCTTACCTGATGCGTTTTATGATCAAGTTAGCTGCGAGATTTCATTAGAAGAGTGTGTCGAACACGCAAAAAAACTCTTAAAAAATGAAGTCACTGGGCGTACCCTAGTAAACCTTCAAAATTAAATCATCAACACGCGTGATTGTGTCGCCACAATGTGGATTACGGCACAATTTATAAAATAAATTCGGGTAATTTCTCTGATAAGACCAGTATTTTGCTGCTATATGCAACGAAATAATTATAATGCTCTTCCTTGTCAGTGGAAAATCTATTTATTTTTATGATAAAAGATGACAAACCGTCGACATCGCGTTATGTTGTCGGATTATTGACATATCGTCGGAGTTAGCAACACAATGACAGAAGATACTCATATTTTGCTCCTTAACGGCCCGAACTTAAATATGCTGGGTTCCAGAGAACCTGAGAAATATGGGGCTCGACCGCTTTCTGAAATTGTATCGAACCTGATGCAAGAAGCAGAAAAATTAGGGGTGAAACTGAGCCATTTTCAGTCAAATGCAGAGCATGAACTTATCGATAGAATTCATGCAGCACAAGGTAATGTTGATTATATCCTAATCAACCCGGCCGCATTCACGCATACAAGTGTTGCTCTGCGTGATGCGCTATTAGCAGTTTGTATCCCATTTATCGAGATCCATCTGTCTAATATTTATGCTAGAGAACCCTTTCGTCATCACTCCTATTTCTCCGATATGTCCAATGGAGTTATTTGTGGTCTTGGCGCAGATGGTTACAGTTTTGCATTACAAGCCGCGGTTAATCGTGTGCGACTAATTAATTCAATTCAAATATAAGAGTACGGAATCATATCCATGGATATTCGTAAAATTAAAAAGCTGATCGAACTTGTTGAAGAATCTGGCATTTCTGAACTGGAAATTTCTGAAGGTGAAGAGTCAGTACGTATCAGTCGTGTATCACCAGCATCTCAAATGATGGCTGCACCTCAACAGTTCTACTCAGCACCAGTTGCTCAACAACCTGCATTAGCTAACGCGGTTGCTCCAGCACAAGAAGCAGCGGCTCCAGCAGCACCTGCGGCAGTTTCTGGTCACCAAGTTCGCTCACCAATGGTTGGTACTTTCTACCGCTCACCAAGCCCAGAAGCAAAACCATTCGTTGAAGTTGGTCAAACTGTCAAAGTTGGCGATCCTCTTTGCATCGTTGAAGCGATGAAAATGATGAACCAAATCGAAGCAGATAAAGCTGGTGTTGTTAAAGCTATTTTGTTGCAAAACGGTGATGCAATAGAATTTGACGAGCCATTAGTTGTCATCGAATAACGAGGCGTTTCCATGCTGGAAAAAATTGTTATCGCTAACCGTGGGGAAATTGCACTGCGTATTCTGCGTGCATGTAAAGAACTCGGCATCAAAACTGTTGCGGTTCACTCCACGGCAGATAGAGATTTAAAACACGTATTGCTGGCAGACGAAACTATTTGTATTGGTCCGGCTGCCTCAGCAAAAAGCTACTTGAATATCCCTGCAATCATTGCTGCGGCTGAAATTTCAGGCGCGCAAGCGATTCACCCAGGATACGGTTTCCTGTCTGAAAATGCTGACTTTGCAGAACAAGTAGAACAATCAGGTTTCATTTTTATCGGCCCAAAAGCTGAAACCATCCGCCTAATGGGCGACAAAGTTTCTGCGATTAGCGCGATGAAAAAAGCAGGCGTTCCATGTGTACCAGGTTCTGATGGTCCACTGGGTAACGACACTGAAAAGAACAAAGCAATTGCTAAACGCATCGGCTTCCCAGTTATCATCAAAGCATCTGGTGGTGGTGGTGGTCGTGGTATGCGTGTGGTTCGTAATGAGAAAGATCTCGAATCTTCCATTAACCTGACCCGTGCAGAAGCAAAAGCCGCATTCAACAACGACATGGTTTACATGGAAAAATTCCTTGAAAACCCACGTCACGTTGAAATCCAAGTGATGGCAGATGGTCAAGGTCATGCTGTTTATTTAGCTGAACGTGACTGTTCAATGCAGCGCCGCCACCAAAAAGTGGTTGAAGAAGCACCAGCACCGGGGATCACCCCAGAAATTCGCCGTAATATCGGTGAACGCTGTGCAAAAGCCTGTATCGAAATCGGCTATCGTGGCGCAGGTACTTTTGAGTTCTTATTTGAAAACGGCGAATTCTATTTCATCGAAATGAACACCCGTATTCAGGTTGAGCACCCAGTGACCGAAATGATCACCGGCGTTGACTTAATCAAAGAACAGCTGCGTGTAGCATCCGGTTTACCATTATCTGTAACTCAGGATCAGATCAATGTTCACGGTCATGCGATTGAATGTCGTATCAACGCAGAAGACCCGCACACATTCCTGCCTAGCCCAGGTAAAATCACCCGTTTCCACTCTCCGGGTGGCTTCGGTGTTCGTTGGGAATCTCATATTTACGCAGGCTACTCTGTTCCTCCGTTCTATGACTCAATGATCGGTAAATTAATCACTTACGGTGAAACTCGTGAAATCGCGATTGCTCGTATGAAAAACGCGTTAAACGAACTGATCATCGATGGGATTAAAACCAACATCGAATTACAACAGATGATCATGAATGATGAAAACTTTGCCAAAGGTGGAACCAACATCCACTATTTGGAGAAAAAACTCGGTATTCAAGAATAATTCCCTGAATAATCGACATTTTCGTCATTAAAAATAAATACCGGAAAGTCAATTTCCGGTATTTTTTTGCTTATAAATGGCAGGATTATCGGTTTTATTACGCTATTTTTCACACTCCCCCTTCAGATTGTCGTACAATCCCCGATTATTTTTGTCAACATGAGGAGGAAAAGCGGATGGACAAACGTTTTCTTCAATCAAACAGGGAAGCTCGTTGGGCGCTATATCTGACTATTGCCTACATGATAGGTTGGGTACTTTGTGCTTATCTACCCAGTAACACACTTGGTGTTACCGGATTACCGTTATGGTTTGAATGGTCATGTCTGATTCTCCCTATCATCTTTATTTTGCTATGCATCATGATGGTTAAACTCGTATTCAAAGATATCTCGCTGGAGGAGAAAGATGCAGACTGAAGTTCTCCTGCCCTTAATCGGTTATCTGCTCCTTGTTTTTTTCCTTTCGCTCTACGCTTATAAAAAACGCACGAAAGGCGAATTTCTTAACGAGTATTTTCTAGGTAATCGCTCGATGGGCGGCTTTGTCTTAGCCATGACCATCACCGCAACCTACATCAGCGCTAGCTCCTTCATCGGTGGTCCCGGTGCCGCCTACAAATACGGGTTAGGTTGGGTTCTCCTCGCCATGATCCAACTACCTGCGATCTGGCTCTCTTTGGGCGTACTGGGCAAAAAATTTGCCATCTTAGCTCGCCGCTACAATGCAGTTACTCTTAACGACATGCTCTACGCCCGTTACCAAAGTCGTTTTCTCGTTTGGTTTGCTAGCGTAAGTTTATTAGTCGCGTTCTTTGGGGCAATGACGGTGCAGTTTATCGGTGGCGCACGACTACTCGAAACCGCAGCCGGCATTCCTTATACCTATGGATTGATGATTTTTGGTATCTCTATCGCGCTGTATACCGCTATTGGTGGTTTCCGAGCCAGTGTCCTCAACGATGCGTTGCAAGGGCTGGTCATGTTGCTTGGCACCGTTATTTTGCTGGTTGCCATTATCTACCATGCAGGAGGTTTACCTGCTGCTGTGGAAAAAATGCATGCAATCGACCCGAAACTGGTCTCCCCTGAAGGAGCCAATGACATCCTTAGTGGACCATTTATGGCCTCATTCTGGGTGCTAGTCTGTTTTGGGGTTATCGGATTACCGCACACTGCGGTACGCTGTATCTCCTACAAAGACAGCAAAGCCGTTCATAAAGGTATTATTCTGGGCACCATCGTGATGGCCATCTTGATGTTTGGTATGCACTTCGCGGGCGCCTTGGGGCGTGCCATACTGCCGGATTTAACCATCCCAGACCAAGTGATCCCGACTTTGATGGTTCAGGTTCTTCCGCCATTTGCCGCGGGAATTTTTCTAGCAGCACCAATGGCTGCAATTATGTCCACCATTAACGCCCAGTTACTGCAATCTTCGGCGACGATCGTGAAAGATATCTACCTTAACGCCGCACCTGAGCAAATTAAAAATGAGAAAAAACTGGCGCGCATTTCCAGCTTCTCAACGTTAATTTTAGGGGCGCTATTATTGATTGCTGCGTGGAATCCACCACAAATGATTATCTGGCTGAATTTATTAGCTTTTGGTGGATTAGAAGCAGTATTCCTGTGGCCATTGGTTCTCGGATTATATTGGGAAAAAGCCAACGGCACTGGTGCCCTGAGCGGCATGATCGTGGGTGGCGTTTGCTACGCCATTTTCGCCTCATTCAAGATTGAAATTATGGGCTTTCACGCCATTGTGCCATCACTGTTCCTGAGCCTGATTGCCTTTTTGATTGGTAATCTTTTTGGCAAAAATCCAGTACAATCGGCACCAAATGAACAGGTAACCAGCACTCACTGATTCCTGCTACGGATAGATAAACTCCGTCGCTTAAAATCGATTAAATTTTGCATTAGTTTTAGCCTAATGTAAGTGAACAAGAGTAATGCTCTAAATAATTCGCGTTATAGCTAGGCGGCAAACGAGCTAATCCCTAGGAGCATACATAAGTATGTGACTAGGGTTAGCGAGCGCAGCCAACAACGCTATAACGTGAAGTATAACGAGCATTTTAAAAGAGAAAAAAACGATGCCTTGGATACAAATAAGACTAAACTCAAACGCAAAAGACGCAGAAGCCCTTGGCGATGAACTCATGGAAACAGGCTCCGTGTCCGTCACCTTCCAAGACAGCCACGACACACCTGTTTTCGAGCCACTTCCTGGAGAAACTCGCCTGTGGGGCGATACCGATGTTATCGGTCTGTATGACGCTGAAACTGATATGAAATGGGTAGTCACTCAGTTAGAAAACAGCCCATTACTCGGTGCTGGCTTCGTTCATAAAATCGAACAAATTGAAGATAAAGATTGGGAGCGCGAATGGATGGATAACTTCCACCCAATGCGTTTCGGTCAACGTTTATGGATCTGCCCTAGCTGGCGCGATGTGCCAGATCCAAGTGCAGTTAACGTGATGTTAGATCCTGGCTTAGCATTTGGCACGGGAACCCACCCGACGACTTCATTGTGCCTTGAGTGGCTGGATGGATTGGATCTTGAAGGCAAAACCGTTATCGATTTCGGTTGCGGATCAGGGATCTTAGCTATCGCAGCATTAAAGCTCGGTGCAGCGCGTGCGATCGGGATCGATATCGATCCACAAGCTATCCTCGCGAGCCGCGATAATGCACAGCGTAACGGCGTCTCAGAGCGTCTGTCGCTCTATTTACCCAAAGACCAACCTCAAGACCTTCAAGCCGATGTTGTGGTCGCAAACATCCTTGCAGGCCCTTTACGTGAGCTTGCACCGATGATCAGTGTGCTTCCGCGTGTCGGTGGTCATTTAGGCTTATCTGGCGTATTAGCCAGCCAAGCTGAAAGTGTTGCTGATGCTTATCGTGCCGACTTCAATATTGACCCTGTTGCAGAGAAAGATGAGTGGTGCCGTATCACTGGTGTCAAGCATTTTTAATGGGTTTGCGGTAAAAATCAAAGAATAATTTCTTTGAAATTAATTGCAGAATGGATTATCTTACAGCTCAAATATTGCTCAATAGCTGATGATAATCTGTTCTGCTCGAGAAGTGAGTCTTGGATATTCAAAGTAATCGTTATTTTTAGTGCTTGTTGTTAAAAAACACCTAACAACTTGTTAAATAACACTAATTTTATTATTTTCGAAAAAGCAAGATAAAAAAGTTAGTGATAAATAACCGTTTGCTCAAAGTTTGTCCTTTCATATCTCGTAAAAAATGCGTAATATACGCGCCCTTGCAGTCACAGTATGGCCCCCATTTAGTTATGCGAATCGGACAATATCAGTTGAGAAACTGTCTTATTGCTGCCCCCATGGCAGGCATCACAGATAAACCGTTTAGGTCCCTGTGTTATGCGATGGGTGCTGGAATGACGGTATCGGAGATGCTTTCTTCTAACCCACAAGTTTGGAAGACAGATAAATCGAGACTCAGGATGGTTCACCGCGATGAACTCGGGGTACGTTCCGTTCAAATAGCTGGCAATGATCCCGATGAAATGGCTGCTGCAGCTCAAATTAACGTTGAGAGCGGCGCTCAAATCATTGATATCAATATGGGCTGCCCAGCTAAGAAAGTGAATCGTAAGCTAGCAGGCTCAGCCTTACTGCGTTATCCGGAGATTGTAAAATCAATCCTAGAGACCGTTGTAAACGCTGTGGATGTGCCAGTCACACTGAAAATCCGCACAGGCTGGTCACCTGAAGAGCGTAACTGCATAGAGATTGCCCAATTGGCCGAAGATTGTGGTATTCAAGCCCTGACCATTCATGGCAGAACCAGAGCCTGTCTGTTCAACGGCGAAGCTGAATATGACAACATTCGGGCAGTTAAGCAGACTGTTTCCATTCCGGTTATTGCCAATGGCGACATTACTGACCCGCTAAAAGCCAGGGCTGTTTTAGACTACACAGGGGCGGATGCCTTGATGGTAGGACGAGCAGCTCAGGGAAGACCTTGGATCTTTCGGGAAATCCAACATTATCTGGACACAGGTGAAATATTGCCACCGATGCCAATGGCTGACGTGAAAAGCATTATGTTAGGGCATGTACGGGAACTGCACGACTTTTATGGTCAAGGCAAGGGAGCCCGTATAGCGCGCAAACATGTTTCTTGGTACTTACAAGAACATGCACCTGATGACCAGTTTCGGCGCTCCTTCAACGCCATTGAGGATGCCAGCGAACAGCTGGAGGTGTTGGAAGCATTTTTTGAAAATTTTTGCGTAAATAAAAGATAAGAGCTGACAGAACTATGTTCGAACAACGCGTAAATTCTGACGTACTAACCGTTGCTACTGTAAATTCACAAGATCAAGTAACTCAAAAACCGTTACGTGACTCAGTTAAGCAAGCACTGAAGAACTATTTTGCTCAATTAAATAATCAAGATGTTAACGATTTATATGAGCTGGTATTGGCTGAGGTAGAACAGCCTTTGTTGGACATGGTTATGCAATATACCCGTGGAAACCAGACCCGTGCAGCCCTGATGATGGGTATCAACCGCGGAACTCTGCGTAAGAAACTGAAAAAATACGGCATGAACTAATCCTAGTCGGTTAATGCAGTGTTTTTAGAAGCCCTTTCTGATTTTAGAAAGGGCTTTTTTTGTCCCTGTCGATCTGAACACGATCCCCCCCTCTTTTTAATAATCACCCTTCTTCCTAATTCGCAAATCATATATTTTATAAATAAATTCATCTTGTTTTAATCCTAACCTTTATTCATGAGCATTATCACAATTAATAAAATCCTCATTTTTATATCTTGCCATTTTCTATCTAGATTTATAAATTCAAAAATCTTCTTGTTCTCATCAATGAAAATTAAAAGGACTTAAATGGTAACTATCGATTTAAGAAGTGATACGCTAACAAGGATAAATAAAGAGGACCTAAATAATATCAATTTTAATTATATTAGCGATGATTGTTATAGTGAAGATATTTATGTCAAAAAACTAGAATCCTATATCTCAAAATTATTTAATAAAGAAAATGCTCTATTTATTCCATCAGGCACAATGAGCAATCAGATTGGTTTAAAAGTTTTATCTACTATAGGTGATGAAGTCATTACTGAAGTCGGCTACCACATTTGTTTTTTTGAATCATCCCAAACCTCAGCATTAAACGGCTTAATTATTAATAATGTTAAAACACAAAGTGGTATTTTA
Organism: Providencia sp. JUb39; assembly: GCF_012272845.1. NCBI lineage: Bacteria > Pseudomonadati > Pseudomonadota > Gammaproteobacteria > Enterobacterales > Morganellaceae > Providencia > Providencia sp. JUb39. The sequence continues at coordinate 3,541,583 of NZ_JAAWXD020000001.1, forward strand.
ACTGAACAAGATGTTATTCAAGCAATTAATCATAAAGCTCGTTGGTCAAATTTATACTCTACTCCCAAAATCATTGCGATAGAAAGTAGCATCAGTACCTACGGTGGAATCGTATTCCCATTAGCAGAAATCAAGAAACTCAAGCAGCTATGTATTGAAAAAAACATGTCTCTGTTTTTAGATGGTGCCCGAGTATTAAATAGCTGCATCTCCCTTAATATTCCTCCGCAAGAATATACCAAAGATATCGATCTTCTCAATATCTGCCTATCAAAAGGCATTGGAGCGCCATTTGGTTCAGTGTTAGTAGGAAGTCAGCATCATATAGAAAACGCTAAACGATACCGAAAATGGTATGGTGGAGCGCTACATCAATCAGGATTACTGGCAGCTATTGCCTTAAATAAGCTGGAACATTATGACTCTCGGTTACACACCGATCACCAAAATGCAGTTCATCTCGCGTCTATTCTTTCACGTTATTTTCAACTCGCTTATCCAGTCGAAACTAATATCGTTATGATAAAAGTGCCAGATTCTGAGCACGTTGTTCAAAAGTTAAAAAGCCATGGGGTGTTAGCCACCGCTTGGACAGCTGATATTGTGCGCTTTGTCACTAGCAGCAATATTTCAGAGACAATGCTCTACCAACTTGAGCTATTATTAAAAAAAATAGAAAGCATACAATATGATAAATAAAATTATGACCACTCGATTTTTATCGGGTACCTCTTTTTACAGTTTTCTACCTTTTTTCTCCCTCTATCTTATTCACTATAAAAATATCAGTGAGAGTGAAACCGCAATTATTATTTTTGTCTTTCTTTTCATTAGCCGTGCTTTTTCTCTCTTCACTCACTTTATTATTGATTTTCTTCATTATAAAAAAACGCTATTTTTAAGCTATTTAATTTCCTCGACATCTATTATTTCACTCTATTTCATTTCAAATTTTTACCTAATTCTGTTATTTTCCACATTGATTGGTGCGGGGTTTTCTATTGCGAATGTCAGTACCAGTTTATTTATTGCTGAAAATAATAATCACTCAGAAAGAGTGAAGCATTTTTCAATCTTAAATGTCATTGTAAATATTTCGTCGGCAATCGGTGGAGCTGCGGGCGAATGGTTTTATCATAGTTTTTATTCCGGAGTGATCTTTCTTCCTGCCGCCATTATGTCCGTTGCAGCCCTGTACTCATTAACCTTAACGAATACAAAACATACTCAACCAATACAAAGCCAACAAACGAAAGCTTCTTCCAGCTTTTTAGAATGGGGGATTTTTCTCTGTTATAGCGCCATCCCTTTCTTTATGCTGGGGCTTGTATTCCGCAATTTGGCTTACTTATTTGAGCTAAATTATCAAAATGCTAGAGACTATATTACGGTTTCTTATCTATTCGCTTTGAATGCCTTTATGATCATTTTTTGCAAATCAAAGTGACCCAATATATTGATAAACAGAAAAAATCCCATCAATCTATTATCTACAAATTCAGCCTTCTTCTGATTGCGAGCCTGCTTTTATTTTTAAACTTCAGCGCATTAATCCCACTTTATTTGCTGATAATCCTATTTACCTTTAGCGAATTAATTTGGAGCCCCTATAACAACAGTTTAGCGATTGAAAAATGCCCATTCACCCGTAAAAAGCTCTCATTATCTATTTGTATATTCTGTTGGGGATTAGCGGAATCCCTTGGCGCTTATGTTGGCATTATTGCTAACCACACTCAAATGCACACTTATATTCCTACTAGCCTACTTTTAATCCTCGTAGTTCTATTCACCGCTGAATACGTTATCCATTTAAGGAGCACTGATGAAAACCATCCTATTTCTCGAATGTAATATCTCCGGTACTGGCGTCAGCGCCATCAAATTGGCAAAAGAGAGAGGTTATCACACGGTTTTATTCACCAAAGAACGTCATTATTATGCTCAACTGGCTGATAACCCAATGCTCTATATTGATGAAGTTGTGGAACTAAATACAGACTCCATGGCAACGATTTTAAGCCATGCCCTGGACTATAACCTATACGGTATCGTCGCTTTCGATGACTATCGATTAATCAATGCTGCCGCAGCATCCCACACCTTCAATTTACCTTCGCCAAGTTTAATTGCCCTAACAGCCTGTCGTTACAAGCATCTGACTCGGCAGTATTTACACCAACATAATGCCAATTGTCGCTATAAAGTTGGCAATATCCATGACAAGTTTGACCTGAACAATATGCAGTTCCCTGTAGTGATAAAACCCTGCGATGACAGTGGTAGCAGCCAAGTAACAATATGTTATTCAGAGGAAGATGCACTCACTGCTGTGCAGGCGTTATCTGAATTTCGGGTTAACCGTCGAGGATATCAGCTCTCCCCTCATTATCTTGTTGAAGAGTTCATTGAAGGGGATGAATACAGTGCAGAAGCTTACTGGGACTCTAAAGATAACGAGTGGAAAATACTCGGTGTCACCAAAAAATACACCACATCAGGGCAATATGCTGTCGAAATTGGTCATGACTTTCCCGATGACACTCTTGATATCGAAAACATCACGAAAACGATCATAGCGTGGCTCACTCAAATCGGCTTATCCCACACCGTTGCTCACGTTGAATTCAAGCTTAGTCACAATGAAATAAAACTCATTGAAATTAATCCTCGCGTTGCCGGCGGGATGATTGATACCCTTTGCTATCAATCAACAGGGTTTGATTTAGTTGAGTGCTACCTTTCTTTGCACGTCAAAGACATGGTGTACACCCCGAAACTCTGCGCCAATAAACAGTATACGTCGATTCGTTTTCTAACCTCAGAGAAACCAGGAACAATTATCGGGTTTCATGCCAATCCTCAATTAAGTGCCCCTCTGCTGTTTAATTTTGTTCCCACACCAATACATGTAACGACCTTGAAAGACAGCTACAGCCGACTGGGTTACGTGATAACAACCGCTTCTGAGCGGTATTTAGCAGGGAAGAAAGCTGAGAGTTGGCTTAACCATGTAAAACCCCTCTATAAATAAAAAAACCCAGTACAAACGCAAATTCATACTGAGTTTTGGCTTTTCAAACCGATGCAATGGTTGCCAATATTAGGCAACCGTCACTTCGGTAAAATTGCGCTCATTATTTGTTAACTGAAATTTACTGACTGATTCCTGCAGCTCTTCAGTTTGATGTTCTAATGAACTTGCTGCTGTTGCCACTTGCTCAACTAAAGACGCATTTTGCTGTGTCACACTGTCCATTTGAGTAATGGCAACCCCCACCTGTGCGATACCTTTACTCTGCTCCTCCGAAGCTGTCGTGATTTGTTTCATAATCGCCGTCACCTCGTTGATCCCTTGCAGAATATTGCTCATTGTCGAGCCCATTTCATGAACCAAATGCGTGCCTTTTTCCACACACGAACTTGATTCCGCAATCAGCTTTTCAATTTCCATTGCCGCATCGGCACTGTGGCTAGCAAGCTTACGAACTTCGGCAGCAACCACCATAAATCCACGACCATGAACCCCTGCTCGCGCCGCTTCAATGGAGGCATTCAGTGCCAAAATATTGGTCTGGAAGCTGATGTCATTCATCATGCTGATGATGTCAGATATTTTTTTGGCACTCTGGGAGATTTCATCCATTGTGCTCACCACGGACTCAACAATCGCATCCCCTTGATTAGCCACTACAAAGGCCTCAGCGGCTAATTGGTTGGCTTGATGGGTATTTTCCACATTCAGCTGCACTGCTGCTGTGATTTGTTCCATACTCGCCGCGGTTTCTTCCAAGGCTGCGGCTTGCTCTTCCGTTCGTGAGGAAAGATCACTATTGCCGTTAGATATTTCTGTCGCACCGCGATAAATACTTTCGCTGCCATTGCGGATCGTCAACACCGCATCACGTAAACTGTTCTGCATCTCTTCTAATAATGGAAAAAGTTTACCGACACAGTTACGACCAAATGGCTCGATTGGCTGGCTTAAATCCCCTTTCGCAATCTTATCGAAGTATTGACGGATCAGCTCCAGCGGTCGTTGCATCATCTTAGCGAGATAGCGGTCAGTGAAGATCAAAATCAGCAAACCAAAAATGGTCGCTATGATAATCACGACTCGCGTCATATTCATGTGCTCATCAACCGCTTCCCGCGTGTGTTCAATCATCACATCCGCAGTTTGGTTAAACTGGGTGATAGCCGCGCCGAATGTGCGGCTCAATGCTGGCGTGACATTATGGGCATGCGTCAAATAAGCCGCCTTATCATCCCCCATGGAAATAGCTAATTGTGGTTTCACGCCCTCATCGAGCAGCGCTTGCCAGCTATTAATCACTTGGTCGGAAATGGCTTTATCCATCGGGCCCGGGGAAATTGATTTCATCTCCTCAAGATAACGCTCCATGTTCACGAGTGCGTCTTTGACCAAGGCGTAATCCCCTTCTTTGCCCTCATTTTTGGTTTCCATCACGCGGGTTAAGCGAGTGACAAAACGAAAATATTGGTCATTGCCCTGACTGAGTACCGTCATCTGTTTCACCAGTTGTCGGTCAACATGGATACCGTCAGAAATGCGCGATAAGGACCAACCGCTATACAGGCTTATGCCCCCAAGGTTTAGGCATAAAATGCCAAGTAGTACGAGCATCACAGCACGTATTGAATAATTTCGAAGTTTCTGCATGGAATTTCTCTTTTGATAAAATAAAATGATCTTTGTTTAATTTATCGGCGGTAAAAGAGAAAAATTTAATTATTTTCAATTGCTTTCTGACTTTTAGACATCAAAAAAAGCGCAAAATAATCCGATTAAAAATTGGCTTAATGATTGATTTTAGAGACATAATGCCTGTTTTTTATCCATTGAAGTTCTATTTTCATACAATTACCCTATCTTCCAGTTTGTGATTGACCTCCCAAAGTATTGCTCTGTTTCTGTAAGAAAACGCCATCATCAGGTTCTGTAAATATAAGCAAAAATCTGTTTTAGCTCTTGAGCTTCCCCCTACGGGAAGCTTTATGGTTCAGGGGTTCCATAAGAACTCGAATAAGAGAAATACAAACCTGCTTAAATTTCGCACCCTTATTTTTTTATTTAAATAACAATGTCTTATTTTTGGAGTAATACTGATATGAAAAAATTGTTATTCACTGCACTATTGGCAGCGTCATTTTCCTCTGTTGCAGCAAGCCAAGTTGTTGACCTGTACAAAGAAGAAAGTTGCGGTTGCTGCCATCTTTGGGGTGAAGCAGTAAAAGCCGCAGGTTATGACGTAAAAATTCACGATGTCACCTATCAAGAGATCGATAAAATCAATCAAGAAGCCAATTTACCTAACTCATTACGCAGCTGCCATACCGCCAAAATTAATGGCAAACTGGTTGTTGGTCACGTTCCTCTCGATAGCTTAGCGAAAATCAATACACTACCCGATGATGTTGCGGGTATTGCTGTCGGAGGTATGCCAGCGGGCAGTTTAGGTATGGAGCAACCAAGCGGATTTAAACAAGCCTATTCAGTGATGAGTTTTAAAAAGGATGGTAGCCAATCCGTATTTGCTCGTTATTAGTTTTCCATAAAAAAGGTACAGCAAACCCTCGCTGTACCTTTGGCAGTGATTACTACATCTTAATTTGAAAAATTAACGGTATATCGGTAATACATTAAACTGCGCTAACAACTGACAAATAATACCAACAACACCAAAGGCTATAACTGCATAGATTAGCCCTTTGCCTCCCCACACTTTGAAGGTCGAGTTAGGGAAACGCTCTCTCACTTTTAATGCCATGACTGCTGGGCAAATAATTGCCCAGATACACGCCGCCATCCCCGCATAAGCAATCGCAATTAAGAAGCCATTTGGAAATAACATGCATAAAACTAGAGGAGGTATAAAACATAACAGTGCCGCTTTCATTCTGCCTGAAGAGTTATCATTAAAGTTTAGTGACGCCAGAATGTAGTCGAATAAACCAATCGCAACCCCTAAGAATGAACAAAATACAGCACTAATCGAGAACCATAATAAGAATGTCGCAATATGTGGGCTACTTAATACCGCATACAATGATTCAATAAACGCGTCGAGGTTTCCGCCTTTATTAATTATGGTGAGGAATTCTGTTCGAGGTAAATTTCCCATGGTGCCTAATATCCAAAGGAAATAGAGTATTAAAGCCAGTACACAACCAATCACACAACTTTTAACCACTTTACGTTCATTTTCATGATACAGCTTATACAAACTACAGACGTTACCGTGATAACCAAACGAAGTAATGGCATAAGGAATAATAATAAAGACAAATGGTAGTAAAGATAACTGACTATCTCCCACTGGAGATGTTAATAATAAATCAGTTTTTACAATTAAGAATAACCCTGAAAAAGCGAGAATAAATAAAACAATTTTAATAAATAAAAATAATGATGTTAATCGACTTGCAGCAATACCACTCCACCAAATACTTGCGCCCAACAGTAAAGTGAAGACAACAAATATCACTCTTAAGTTAACATCAAATCCATATATTGCCGACGCTTCTTTGATAACGGATCCGGCCGCAGAAATATAAGCATATATCAATATATATAAAACAAATATTAATGCTGCATTGGCAATATAGCAGGCCCATTTAGGTAATAATTCTTTAGAGATATAAAAATAGTTAGTGCCGGCTCCATATTTGGATATACATTCTAAAATATAGATCCCTGAGTGAAACATAAAAAAACAAACAATCAGTAATATTACTATCGAGTTAATAAACCAAGCTCCAGCCATAATTGTTGGCAAGCTAAACATACCTGCCCCGATCATGGCTCCACCTAGCACAAAACCCCCTACCATTATGGAGGGTTCTTTCTTGGCTGCCGAATTGTTCATGTTGGTCACCTTAAAAATAAGGGATAAGGTTCCCGCATTGCACGGGAACCCGCAGAGCTGCCTATTACAGAACTACCTATTATTTGATAGGTTTTAATCTTGCAGTGAAGTGTCTTAATACTGGTGGCTCATATTCGAAATCTAAACCTTTCAGAGTTGCGAATTTATCTTTCAAGCCAATCAGAGCATCTGCAATGTAATCCATATGGTCGTTGGTATAAACACGTCGTGCGATAGTTAACCGCATGAATTCCATATCAGCATGTTTTTGTTTGCCCGTTTCAGGGTCACGACCTAATAGGAATGAACCAATTTCAACAGCACGAACACCTGACTCTAAATACAGCGCGTTAATCACAGCTTGCGCAGGGAATTGGTCACCTGGGATCTGTGGAACCAGTTTTTTACAGTCCACGAATACAGCGTGTCCACCGGTAGGATACTGAATTGGAATACCGCCTTCACGTAAACGGTCACCCAGATATTTCACCTGACCGATACGATAATGCAGGTAATCTTCCCCAGCCCCTTCTTCTAAACCTTGTACCATTGCCGCCATATCACGACCCGCTAAACCACCGTAGGTCACGAAGCCTTCCATTGGTACGCAGCGCTGTCTTGCCAACGTAAAGATTTTCTCGTCATTCTTAATACAGACCAGACCACCAATGTTTAACAGTGGGTCTTTTTTCGCTGACATAGTGAGCGCATCAGCGTATTTGTACATATCCAGAATGATTTCTTTAATTGTGGAATTTTTATATTTTGGATCACGCTCTTTGATGAAATATGCGTTTTCACAGAAACGTGCAGAGTCCATTACCACAAAGATATTATGCTGTTTTGCGATTTCATAAACTTCTTTCAAGTTATCCATCGCAACTGGCTGACCACCCGCACTGTTACAGGTAATGGTAGAAACAATCGCTACCACGTTTTCAGCACCATGTTTTGCAATATTATCTTTTAATTTTTGAATATCGAAATTGCCTTTCCAATCATCATAAGTTTCTGAGTCATAGGCTTTTTCGGTAACAATGTTAATCGCTTTACAGCCATTTAATTCAACGTGGGCAGCGGTAGTATCAAAGTGGAAGTTAGAAATAAATACCGGCTTTTTCGCGCCGCCTTGTTCTTGTTTCACTTTCAATAAAACAGGGAATAACATATTCTCAGCACCACGACCTTGGTGAGCAGGGATCACATAGTCGTAGTCAAACATCTCTTTAACTTTATCTTTTAAATCATAATAGTTACGAGAACCCGCGTACGCTTCATCACCCGTGATCATCGCTGCCCATTGATGGTCGCTCATTGCGTTAGTACCAGAGTCCGTTAACAGGTCAATATATACAGCACTACTCGGTAACAAGAATGGGTTATAACCCGCCTCTTTTAATGCCGCTTCGCGTTCTTCTCTTGATGGAATACGGATATTTTCTACCATTTTAATACGGAACGGTTCAACGATTCTTTTAGCCATGATAATACCTTTAATTTTTCATTAAATAATAAAAATAGAAATTCTAACTTATAAAAATAAGCGAATAGATCTTGAGAGAGAGAAAAAAGAAAGGTTATTTGTGCGGGAAGAAAAAGGCCAAAGAAATATCAATATTGAACCATTTCTTCAAATAGAAGAAGCGCCTCGACATTAACAACTCACTTAAAAGAAACATACTATGACTCCCATTAGCAAGGAATTAGTACAACCTTGAGTATGGTATATAACAATTCTTAGATAAATATAATAGCAATTGTCTATTATTTGTATCTGCATCACAAAAAGCTTTAAATCCCACTCCGCACTATGATTAGGGTCACAATATTATTTATCTTAATAGCTATTAAATAAACGTTAATAAATTGGGGTTATTTTATAATTAAATAATAGATAGTAATCTTAAACTTAATTTTTTAACGTTAAAAAGCCATTTAAAGTTGAATTTATTTTAATTAAGTAAAGCCTTATACAAAGACTTTACTTTTAGGAAGGATTTTAACAATCTAAATATAACTATTGTTTTCCAAATAGTTTTTGAGTGTACTCTTTGGACTCTGCGCTTCGCTTACCATCCGCCTCAAAGTAACGGTTCACATGGCATTTTTGCTCGTTAATATCGCAGAAAATTCCATTGGCAAACGTCATGGCTGTTTTATCAAAATCGCCACCTTGCTCAATCGCTTTCGCTCGTTTATCACCTAGGTATTTTTTCGTTAGTGCAACAGAAACGCCCTCTTTGGCGCTAACGCACACATATTTATCGCATAACACATTCTTTTCTGGGGATTTTAATGCTGAAGTTGATTTTGCTGACGCCAACATTGGCAATGCTACGATCGCAAACCCTACGAGACACACTGCTTTTAAGTTCATATAACGCCTTTTTTTTGAGTAATAACACAACTGCAATATCACATTAGAGTTTTATTTTGTGGATAAATTCCCAGGCGTCATCACTATTTCATGTTTACTGCTAACTCTATCCACTTAGTGCATGATTTTAACTTTTCATTAACACTTTCAATTGTTATTTATTGCAGAAAAGATGAGTGTATAAGCGGCAATTTAAATAATAAAAATACCTGCAACTCTGCATTCAACCCAACAAAGCACCCCATAAGAGAGTGATGTATGACAACAGAGACAGTCGCGATTAAATCTTTTGGCACCACAAAAACCACCTCGAAAGTGTTATTTATCTGCTGGATGAGCATTCTATTTGAAGGCTATGATGTTGGCGTGATGGGCGCTGTTCTTCCCACTCTCGCAGAATATAAACAGTGGAACCTCACCCCTTTAGAACTTGGCGCTCTCAGTAGCTACGCTTTAGTCGGAATGTTTTTTGGGGCATTTATTATCGGTACGCTGAGTGAACTTTACGGACGCCGCCGTATGCTTTTAGCCTGCGTCACACTCTTTTCATTGACGATGCTTGCCGCTGCCCTTGCCCCAACACCTTGGATGTTTGGGTTAATGCGTTTTATTGGTGGAATTGGACTTGGGGGTGTTATTCCCGTCGCAGCCGCGTTAACCATCGAATATTCTCCTGCTGAAAAACGTTCTTTTAACTACGGCATTATGTATTCCGGTTACTCATTGGGGATCCTCAGCGCAGCACTGGTCGCCATGTGGTTGCTAGAACAATTTGGATGGCGCAGTGTGATTGGCTTTGGTGCATTACCGCTTTTGTTAATTTGGCCGATGGCACGTATCTTGCCTGAATCCCTTGAATTTCTGACCCACAAAGGGCGCCACACCGAAGCACAATCTTTGGCGCAGAAATTAGATGTTGAATATCAAGCACCACCCGCACAGCAAAAACAGCAACCTCAGCGTTTGAAAGAGATAGTCTCCGTGGTTTTTGCGTGGACACATTTGCGTGCAACCGCATGTTTCTGGATAGCGTTATTCTGCGGCATGTTGCTGGTGTATGGCTTAAATACTTGGCTGCCGTCGATTATGCGCAAAGAGGGCTATAACTTGGGCTCTAGCCTAACCTTCCTTGTGGTATTTAGCTTAGCATCCGCATTAGGGGGCTTATTCTTAGGAAAAATCGCGGATAAACGCGGCGTTCGCGGCTCCGTTGCCTTTTTCTTCTTGCTCGGCGCGATTGGCATTGGCTGCATGGTTTTCAAACAAAATATCTATATTAACTACTTACTTGTAGCATTTGCTGGGATCGGCAGCATTTCCGCCGCGCTGATTTTAACGGGCTACATCGCCAATTATTATCCATCAAAAGCCCGCGCTTCAGCGACCGGCTGGGCATTAAGCTTCTCTCGAATTGGTGCGATGACAGGCCCTATGTTTGGGGCATATATCGCCAGTTTGGGGATAGCGACCAGCTGGAACTTTATCGCCTTTTCGGTGGTGGCGGTGATAGCGGCAACCGCCGTGATTTTACTACCACGAAAACGCTCATAGATAGCGGGTTAGCCAGTAAAAAGAGATAAATTGGCAAATAGGGGCATATCGCCCCTATTTAATTTTGAAACTAACACTTTGAAATTAATACGTCTATTTTGAAACTAATACGCAAGACGGTAATGCACCTTCTCGCCTGCGGTTAACTCTGGTGAATCACTGTAATTACCTGATAATTCAATAAACCCACGTAATTCAGGAATATATAATTTTTGATACCACTCTAACTCTGAACGGCGGTGCAATTGATTGCTGGTAAAATCAAGGATCAAACATTTCTGTCCGCTTCTCGCGGATTCCATCACCAGCAAACCATCGCCCCAGATAACCATATCTTGCAGATGGTTATAACCCGCTTCTTTGATCAGCTTAAAATTGCCACCTTGATACTGATAAAGGGAAAACAATCGGCGGGAAGGTTCCTGAGCCGCCAAATAAATATCCCCATTTTGATTCTGAACCGCCTCATTAATACGAATAGGCAACCATCGATGGCTCACTACGTTTTTCTGTGCGATGTTCACCACCACTTCAAGAGAGCCCATTTCGTTACCGTAGCTGTACCATACAATCACATTGCCATCATGAACCGCGTAAGAAAATGTTGAATTATCTGCGATTTCTTCAGGATAAAAACGCTTCACAAGTTCGCGAGGATCCATCAAATATTGCCATGTAAGCCCTTTATCCGCGCTGGTGAAGATCTTTTGGCTATCGATCAGGACATAAGGTTCCCCCTGACCACTTTGGTACATTTTCCCGGTAATTGCCGCATAAATGTATTCACCATACCCATCTTTCCAAGGCGTTAGAGGCGTAATCGAATTGTCCGCTAAGTTCACAATTCGATACCCATCGCGCACCATTAAAAGGCACTGAGATTCTTCACACACCGCGTTATAAAAACTGTCGCTAAATTGCGTGATAAAACGCACGCCATCTTTATTGGCAAATAACACCTGATAACTATCTTCCTGTGCAGGCGAGAACAAATCTGACCGATTGTAATAGTAGGATGAACGACCGTTTTTCTGCGCAATAATCAACGTGCCGTCTTTCGCAGGGTACGTTTTGGCATAATCATAATCCGCAATATAAGCATTGCTCTCTTGGCTGTTCTCTTTCCACTGCCATGACGTATCATTTCCACCAAATATCAGGATCAGTGTTGATCCTAAACACACCAAGAAAACGGCCCCCGTCACCAGAAAACGCCAACTTAGAAATGGATTCATTAGCGTACCTCCATGACATAAGTATCTTTACCTTGTTGGCATCGTAATGCGCTCAAGACAGCTTGGGTTTGGTAATAGCCATTACCCCGTTTCGAAAACCGATAATACGCAGCCATACCAAAGGCAATTAAGAAACAGATACCTAGGGTCATCGAACTGGCAAAACCAATGAATATCAGGTCATTATCGAGCAAATACAGCCAATCCCAATAATCCCAGTGATTCCCTCTGTCGACAACATCGCTAATTGCTGTCGCGCCAAAAATCGCTAAGAATAGCGCCAAAATAATGCCAGTGATCCCCCACAACGCCAGATACAGACCACGTTCTTGCGCCATGCCTCGAGCAGACAACGTGTAAGCTAAATTATCTTGGTGGTTATACAGGCCAAATACGACGCTCTCGGGAAAACCATCTTCAACTTTGGAGTGATAGACTTCAACCTCATCCCCTTGAGCGAGAAAAAAGCAGTGGTTATTAAAGAAAGGTTTTGAGCCATCTAACTTGAGGTTCAAATGGCTCTTATTCACTTGAAGCTCTATCTCATTGCGGGTGTATGTACCCCCACGATAATAATATTCAATCGTCTTGATACTCTTAATATTCACTTTGCCTTTTGTCACCTGCAACGAGGTTTCAGGGATAGGCTTTTGCGCTCGAGGATCTATTTTGAGCGGTTTGGTTTTCGGGTTTTTAATTCCCTCAATCTGAATCAGATTTTCGCCAGAAATTACCTGAAACTTGCCCGCTATCACTAAATCTAATGCGCGTATGATGGTTTTTCGTTTTCGGCTAAAAATAGTGAAGGTTTGTGAAATACACATCGACAGCAGAACAGCACCCACAAAAGCTGCCATTCCTAATAATGACCCTAAAACAATTAACCATGTACTCTCTTCATCATTAAACACGCAAAAAAATGCGGGAATAAAGAGTGCCGCAAGCCCAAATGATAGCAGGTACTGTTTTACTAAGCCTTTGTCGAATTTAAGGTTTCTATCGGGTTCCAAACGTCCATGTTCTGGGTGATACACCCAATTGAGCCAATAGCTCCCATCATTCAGTTGTTCAGCAGAAATAATCAACGTATCGTCTTTATTCAATCGTTCCAAAAATATTTGGCTGTTTTCAAAATCTTCAGCATTGAAAAAAAACACTTTATCCGAAGTTATTAGCCTCACCATGCCCTCAGGTGAAACCTGTTTATAATCGCACTGAATTAGCTTAACGTGAAAATATTGAACACCCATCAATGATGCCTATTTGTTATAGTTAATTTAACATTATGATAATAAATAAAGGTATATTGCCCTAGTTAAACTTACCCTATAATAGAACAATTCAGATAATTACAGGCTCAAGGGCATAATTAGTTAAAAGCTGGCAAATGCCTGTTTTACTCTTAAAATGCAACCAGGCTCTAGTAAAGGAAATAATTACTGCTAGACTGGCGCAGATGAGTTATTTTGAATACATTACATTCCCAAGAAACAGTTATTTTATCCCTACCGTTAACCACAAATTTGAATAAACGCGATGACATCAAAACCGGCCTACAAGCAAATTCAATCTTACATTCTGCGGAGTATTGATTTAGGGATTTTCAAACCTGAAACTCAGATCCCCACTGAACTTGAGTTATGTGCCCAGTTTAATGTTAGCCGTATGACGGTGAATAAAGCGATTTCTGAACTCAGCCAGAAAGGCATCTTAAATCGGATTGCAGGAAAAGGGACTTTTGTCGCCACTCAAAAACATGAACTTCCTGTCACTAAAGCCTTTGATATTTTTGATGAAATTTCAGTTAGTGGGAATAAATATGCAGGCCACCAGCTACAGCTAAAAATCATCCCTGCCACCGCAGAAATTGCCCTACAACTTGGTGTCACAGAAGGCAGTAATATTGGCTACTGCAAAATGCTGCATTTTGAAAATGACATTCCGCTGATGCTAGAAGAACGCTATGTAAATCATAGTATTGCCCCTGAGTTTGTTCAGCAGCACTTTGGCAATAGTGAAACCCCAAGCGGCTATTTGCAGCGCCATTTCCCTGTTAGTGAAATGGAGCACACCATTGAAGCAATTTTAGCCAATAAGTCTATCGCTCAGGCTTTATCCATCAAAGAACATGCCCCTTGTTTGCAACTAAGTCGCCGCACATGGACAGGCAACACATTGATCAGCTACGTCAATATGATCAGCGCAGGCTCGCGCTATAAATTGAAATTACATTCCCGCATTGAGAATTAATCTTCAGCGCTAAGCCGTCATAAAATATAACAAGCATAAAAAATGGGGCACTCTGGCCCCAAAACGACTGATAAACAACTAAAATACCGTTCGATAATCTCCACATCACAGACATTACTTCAGGTATCAACACATCAACATCACAACAAACTGTATAAACACAACAAACGATATCCTCATAATAAACTACATACCTTGATAAATAGGTCCTTCTCCCCCTTGAGGTGCTGTCCACGTAATATTTTGCAGAGGATCTTTAATATCACACGCTTTGCAGTGCAGGCAGTTCTGCGCATTTATTTGCAGTTTTTCCTGCTCCTGATCACCCACTATTTCGTACACACCCGCAGGGCAATATCGCGTTTCCGGTGAAGCATAAGTGGATAAATTCACGCGAATAGGAATTTCATTATCTTTTAAACGTAAGTGACAAGGCTGCTCTTCCGCGTGATTTGTATTGGATAAAAATACCGATGAAGGTTTATCAAATGACAGTTTGCCATCCGGTTTTGGGTAATGGATCGGCTGAAATTCACTGGCAGGCCTAAGCCCTTGGTGATCATCCCGTTTGAGCTTCAGCGTCCAAGGGCTACGCCCCTTTAATAACCATTGCTCAGCACCGAACATCAACGACCCCATCACTAACCCTTTTTTCATATACGGCTTGAAATTACGGGTCTGATAAAGTTCGTCATACAACCAGCTTTGTTCGAACTTTTGCTGGAATTGGCTGGTAAATTCCGCGTAATCGACGCTATCTTCGACGAACGATTCAAATAAAGCCTCCGCCGCTAACATGCCGCTTTTCACCGCGCAGTGACTACCTTTAATGCGCGCAGCATTTAAAAAGCCTGCATCATCTCCAATTAAGGCACCGCCGGGGAAGCTTAACTCTGGTAATGCGGATAACCCCCCAGCCACCATGGTACGCGCCCCATAACTCACCCGCTCACCCCCTTGCAAAAAAGCACTGAAGGCAGGATGGGTTTTCAAACGCTGGAATTCATCGAATGGGGATAAATAGGGATTTTCATAATTTAGCCCTACCACCAGCCCCACCGCGACCAAGTTTTCTCCATAATGGTAAGCAAATCCGCCCCCATAGGTTTGGTTATCCAACGGCCAGCCGATTGAATGCACCACGAGCCCCGCTTGATGCTGCTCTTTAGGAATTTGCCAAATTTCTTTGAGACCCAGTCCATAAGTCTGTTTACCGCGGTTTGCCGCTAAATCAAAATGAGAAATTAACTGTTTACCCAGTTGCCCTCTGCACCCTTCAGCGAAAAAAGTCATTTTGGCTAACAGGTTCATACCGGCTTGATACATAGCCGTTGGGTTGCCCTGTTTGTCTAGCCCCATGTCGCCAGTGGTGACGCCAATAACCTGTCCTGCATCATCAAAAAGGATTTCGGTAGCCGCAAACCCTGGGAAAATATCGACACCGAGTTGCTCCGCTTCCGCTGCAAGTGCTGCGCTGACTTGCCCAAGGCTGCCAATCACATTACCGTGGTTTTTCAGGCAAGCAGGTAACAAAGATAATGGTAACTTGCTGGTTTTATTTTCTTTGAGCCATAAAAAACGATCTTCACTGACGGAGGTGAGCGAAGCAGAAACGGTTTGCTGCCAGTCCGGTAATAACTCATTCAGTCCTCGGGGGTCGATCACTGCCCCCGATAAAATATGCGCCCCGACTTCGGCGCCTTTATCAATTAAGCAAACGCTGAGCTCCCGGTCTGTTTGTAACGAGAGTTGTTTAATGCGAATTGCCGCCGATAATCCTGCGGGCCCACCACCGACAATCAGGACATCAAACTCCATGGATTCTCGCGCACAAGACGTCGAAACATTCGCACTATTGTCGATAGTCATTTTGCTCTCTCCTACGCCAGCGCTTTATCAAATTCAGGTAAGATCTCAAACAGATCCCCCACAATGCCGTAGTCTGCCACTTGGAAAATCGGCGCTTCTGGATCGCTATTAATCGCCACGATCACTTTGCTCTCTTTCATGCCCGCAATATGTTGAATAGCGCCGGAGATCCCAACCGCAATATACAGATCTGGCGCGACGATCTTGCCCGTTTGTCCTACTTGGTAATCATTTGGCACATACCCCGCATCCACTGCCGCACGGGAAGCTCCCACCGCAGCCCCTAATTTGTCGGCAATGGTTTCCAATAAAGCAAAATTCTCACCGGAACTTAAACCGCGTCCCCCCGAAATCACCACTTTGGCAGAGCTTAATTCCGCACGGCTCATCTGGGTTAATGACTGGCTAGTCAGCTCCGAAAGTTGAGTTAACTGCGTAACAGAAACGGGTTCTATCACCACCGGTGATTGGGTCGCAGTCGTCCCTGAAAATGCCGAGCTACGTACGGTGATCACCACTTGATTGCCATTGTTTTGCACCGTTGCCAATGCATTTCCAGCATAAATTGGGCGAACAAATGTTTGTGCATCTACCACTTGGGTAATATCCGATATCTGAGAAACACCCAGCATGGCAGCGACGCGAGGGGCAATATTTTTACCAAATGTGGTCGCAGGGAAGATAATGTGGCTATAGCCCTGCGCCACGGCAACCACCGCGCTTGTCATTGATTCTGCCAGCGCATTTTTGAGCGGTTCTGCATCGATGGTTATGACCTTTTCGACGCCGAGAATGGATGCCGCGGATTGTGCTACCGCAGCCACTTGGCTTCCCGCCACCAGCACATGCAGGCTTCCGCCCTGTGCAATGATTTCGCGTGCCGCCGTTATGCTGTTATAGGTTGAAGATTTAATGGTTTGGTTATCGTGCTCAACAACGACTAAAACGGATAATTGGCTCATGTTCAGGCTCCCTGTTAAATCACTTCTTTAGCTTGCAGTTCAGTCACTAACGTGGCGGCATCATTCAACATGGTGCACTGCCCAGAACGCTTTTTCGGCTCAGTCACGTTGACGATTTTTACTTGCCCTAATGGGCTAAAATTCAGTGTAGAAATATCGATGATGTCTAATGGTTTTTTCTTTGCCTTCATGATGTTAGGTAATGTGGCATAGCGAGGCTCATTTAAGCGCAAGTCTGTGGTCACAATCGCAGGCAATCCCATAGATAAGGTTTCTAAGCCACCATCGATTTCGCGAGTGACTTGCAGCTTCTCCCCCTCGACTATAATGTGCGAAGCAAAGGTGGCTTGCGCACAACCCAATAGTGCCGCAAGCATCTGCCCAGTTTGGTTGCAATCATCATCAATGGCTTGCTTGCCGAGTAAAATTAAATCCGGTTGCTCCTGACTCACCACCTGCTGTAAAAGGCGGGCAATATCCAGCGGCTCTAGTGCCATCTCGGTGGGTTTTTGAATCAAAATGGCTCGGTCAGCCCCAATTGCCATCGCACTACGCAGCGTATCTTGCGCCGTGGCTTCACCGATGGAGACCGCCACCACTTCAGTGGCTTTGCCTACTTCTTTTAAACGTACCGCCTCTTCTACCGCAATCTCATCAAAGGGGTTCATCGCCATTTTGACATTCGTCAGCTCCACTCCTGAGCCATCGGCTTTAACCCGCACTTTAACGTTATGGTCAATCACCCGTTTTACTGCGACTAAAATTTTCATAACTACTCCTCTCGCGCACTTTGTTACCGCTATTTTTGAGTTGAGGGAGCCCATAGCAGTGAATATTTTCACTGCTAGGACGCCATCACTGACTATTTTTATCGTTGGAAAATTAAGATGTTACCTAAGAAATAAACCTTATTTGGTTTCTGGCAATATCAGGCTTGGCGCCACTGACATTGGCCAAATTTTTACCGCGACATAGTAGATGATACTGGTGGCAACTAAACCGACGATCCACGAAATATCCACGCCGCCTAGGCTATCAACCAGAGGTCCAGTGTAGAAACCGGTGGCAATAAATGGCATTTGGATCAATACGCCAACCACATAGGTGATGATCCCCACTTTGTTCCAGCGACCATAACGACCATTTGGGTTGGATAATTGAGGGACATCGTAGCGACCTTTCGTCACCCAGTAATAATCCACTAAGTTAATCGCACTCCATGGCGTAAAGAACGCTAATAAAAATAGCAAGAAAGCTGAGAATAGTTTTAAGAATGAATGTTGCCCAGCAAGACCTAACGCCGTCGAAAAGCTCACCATGAGGATAATAAAGAACAGACGCTGACCACGGGAAATCTGGTGTTTACCGCGGAAACCACACCAAATCGCCGCCATCGACATAAAACTGCCGTAAGCATTCAGAGCCGTAATCGTCACTTTGCCAAAGAAAATACTGATATACAGCAGCGCTGCAATTAAGCCCGTGCTGCCTAAGCCAACAATGTAGGAAACTTCATGACCCGCAAATTGATTGCCAGCAAGCGCTGCCGCAAACACCCCTAGGATCATCGAGGCTTGAGTCCCAATCACTGTCCCTGAACCTACGGCTAAAAATGCTTTGATGGTTGGGGTTTTGGTCGGTAAATAACGGGAGTAATCCGCCACATAAGGGCCAAATGCAATCTGCCAAGAAGCCGACAGCGACATGGCTAATAGGAAATTCGTCCAGTCGAAATGACGATTCTCTAATAACACCGAAACATCATTCATATAGAACAGACGGAAGAATAGGTAGAAGAAGGCAATAACGCCGACGACACTCGCCACTTTACCGAGAATGTGAATGATGCGGTAACCGCAGATAGTGATACCGATGATCACAATCCCGAAAATCACGATCCCCATCCAATCACTGACGTTCAATAATTGCCCCACCGCCTGCCCAGCTAATACTGTCCCACTGGCCGAGAATCCGACGTACATCATGCAGACTAATAAAATCGGGATGACCGCACCATAAACCCCAAACTGCACGCGGCTGGAGATCATTTGAGGTAGACCCAGCTTCGGCCCTTGTACCGCATGGAGCGCCATAACCGCGCCCCCCAATAATTGACCGATAAACAAGCCAATCAACGACCAAAATACATCGCCCCCCAACACAACCGCTAGGGCACCGGTGACGATTGCGGTGATTTGTAAGTTAGCCCCAAACCACAGCGTGAATTGGCTCGATAAAGTCCCGTGTCGCTCAGATTCAGGAATATAGTCAATGGAACGTGCTTCAATAAGCGGAACATTATCTTGGCGAGACTGCTTTTGCCCGATGATATCGTTGGAAACTGTCATGGTAATTCCTCTTTAAGCAAGGCCGGCTTAAAGAATGAGCCAATTAGTCGTCAGCAATGAATTCTCTATGTTGTGAACACAGACATTTGACGTGATGCAGGTATGTTATTGTTTTATCTACCCGTCATTAATAATTGAAATACATTCTTAAACCTGATTGTTGTTGTGTTTTTAAGTCCATGATCCTGTTGTCAGGGGTAGTGCTCCTGTTATTGCTTAGATACTCATAGCTGGAAAAACCCCGATAAGTCCTGTCTTACCTATCGGGTCGAACACATCAAAATTAAGCGTCGAGAACGGCGCGTGAAATAATGATTTTTTGAATTTCTGACGTCCCTTCAAAGATACGCAAAATACGGGCATCTCGTACATAGCGCTCTAGGGGTAGATCGCGAATATAACCATACCCCCCATGCAATTGCAGCGCGGCATCAGTCACAAAACCGGCGCATTCTGCCGCAAACAGTTTTGCAGTGGCTGATTGCAAACTAAAACGCTGTCCAGAATCACGCAGTTCCGCTGCGTTCCATGTCAGCATACGCGCGGCTTCCAGCTGCGTATGCATATCGGCGATTTTCCATTGCGTTCCTTGATAGGCTGCTAGCGGCTTCTTACCAATTTGACGCTCTTTCACCCAGCCTAAAGTGCTTTCCATGGCTGCACGAGCGATCCCCAATGACGTTGCCGCCACTTCCACACGACCTTTATCCAGCACTTCCATCGCCGTATGGAACCCTTTGCCCTCTTCTCCCAGCAATGCCGATTCAGGTAACCAGCAGTTGAGTGCTAACTCATAGATAGTGCTACCACGCAGCCCCATGGTTTTTTCTGGGTGAGAAAATGCCACACCTTCTGTTCCTTTCGGGATCATAAACGCGCTAATGCCACGAGCTCCGGCTTCAACATCCGTTTTGGCATACAGCACAATAAAATCCGCTTCTTTGGCGTTGGTAATATAGTGTTTGTTTCCACGAATGCGCCAACCGCCATTTTCACGGGTTGCTGTGGTACGCATATCCGCGGGGTTTGAACCTGCGGCGGGCTCTGTTAATCCAAACGCACCCAGTAATTCACCACTTGCGGCTTTTGGTAACCAATAATTTTTTTGCTCTTCGGTTCCGCCAATCAGGATAGAATCAGTCGCTAAGAAATGGGCGGTCAATGCGGATGATGTCGAGGCACAAGCTGCTGCTACCGCTTCAACAATCATGCTCATAGCAATACTGCCAATGCCAAAACCACCGTATTGCTCCGGTAAGTTAATTCCCCAACAGCCCATTTCACCCAGCACGGTTAAGCTTTCCGCACAGAAAATTTCTTCTTCGTCATAGCGTTGAGCGTTCGCTTGCAGAATATCGCGACACACTTTTTCAACGGCCTCTACAATGGCGTATTCGGTTTCATTAATATCAAAACTCATTGCATCGTCTCCGCGCTTTTTATTGTTGTGGTTATGGTAGTAGCTGCCGATTTATAGCGTTCATTGCCTTCCCCAAGAACAGGGGCTCTTTGGGTGACTTTCGGTTTCACACCATTAAAGAAAACCGGCTGAGAAATCAGAGGGGTACCGCCATCATTTAAGTGGGTTAATACCTGACGAACTTCGGCATGCTCGCTTTGCGTTGCTTGCTGTAAATTGTGAATCGGTGAGGCTGGAACCCCAGCATTCAGAAGTAAGTCACACACTTCCTCAACACGCTTTGTTCCTGTCCAGCTTTCAATTTCTTGGCGTAGCGCCGCTTGGTTGATCGTACGAACTGGGTCGCTCAAGTAACGCGGGTCTTGGGATAGCTCCGGTTTTCCCATACATTCACAGAAACGTTGGAACAGTTTTTCACTGGCAATCGCAATCACCACCAAGCCATCTTTTGCTTGGTAGGTATCAAATGGCGTTGAAACAGGGTGACGATTACCCACTAAACTTGGTGCTTTACCATTGGCAAATAAATTAGATAGCCCGGTAAGCTGCATACTGAGCAGCACATCCACCATGGCAACATCCAAATATTGCGCACCTTCACCGTGACGTTCGCGAGCAAACAGTGCGCTGCTAATCGCCCATGAAGCAAACACGCCCGCACAGACATCCCCGATGGATTCACCACTGCGCGTAGGACCCGACTCAGGGGAACCTGTCACGCTCATCAACCCAGACATAGCCTGTGCCACAATGTCATAAGCTGGGTAGCTCGCAAGGGGGCTGTTTTGCCCAAATCCTGAAATGCTGGCGTAGATAATGTTGGGATTAAGCTGTTTAACGCTGTCGAAATCGATCCCAAGACGCTTGGTGACGCCGGGGCGGAAGTTTTCCACCACCACATCACTCTCTTTGATCAATTGAAATAAAATCTGACGATCGCCATCGTCTTTAAGATCTAACTCAATGCTGCGTTTTCCGCGATTGATCAGCCCGTAATAAACACTTTCACCGTCAATAAAAGGACCAAGATGACGGCTATCATCACCATGATCAGGCACTTCGATTTTGATCACTTCTGCGCCCAAGTCTGCCATCATGCCCGTGCAGTAAGGCCCTGCGAGCACACGGCTTAAATCAATTACTTTGATCCCAGCTAGCGGTCCGTGTGGTTTTTGAGTCATTGCCGCATTCATCGTGAATTCCTTATGTGAGGCTAAAAGGTGCCGACTCCATAGAGCCGGCATTCGACATTACTTAACCATTGGCAAGTTAAGACCTTGCTGCTTCGCACAGTTAATGGCGATGTCATAACCGGCATCCGCATGGCGCATGACGCCAGTTGCAGGGTCGTTGTGCAGCACACGAGCAAGACGTTTGTCTGCGGCATCGGTACCATCACACACAATCACCACGCCAGCGTGTTGCGAGAAGCCCATTCCAACGCCGCCGCCGTGATGCAAGCTCACCCACGTCGCCCCGCCTGCGGTGTTCAGCAGCGCATTGAGTAATGGCCAGTCAGAGACGGCATCAGAACCATCTTTCATGGATTCTGTTTCACGATGCGGGCTGGCAACTGAGCCAGAATCAAGATGGTCACGCCCAATCACGATAGGGCCTTTTAGCTCCCCATTTTTCACCATCTCATTAAACGCGCGCCCCAATCTTTCCCTGTCTTTCAGTCCCACCCAGCAAATACGCGCCGGTAAACCTTGGAATGCAATACGCTCGCGCGCCATATCCAGCCAGTTATGAAGGTGTTTATCATCAGGGATCAGCTCTTTGACTTTTTGGTCGGTTTTGTAGATATCTTCAGGGTCACCCGACAGTGCCACCCAACGGAATGGACCAATCCCTTCGCAGAACAGCGGACGAATATATGCAGGCACAAATCCAGGGAAATCAAAGGCATTATTCACACCTTCATCTTTGGCCATCTGGCGAATGTTGTTGCCGTAGTCGAACGCGGCCGAGCCACGTTTTTGCATTTGCAGCATGGCATCCACCTGCACTGCCATACTTTTCTTCGCGGCTTTCGTCACTTCAGCTGGCGCAGTTTGTTGCTTGTCACGCCACTGGGCTAATGTCCAACCTTGTGGCAAATAACCGTGTACAGGGTCATGGGCGCTAGTTTGGTCGGTAACTGAATCCGGCGTGATATTGCGTTTGACTAACTCGCTATACACATCCGCCGCATTGCCTAATAAGCCCACGGAGACTGGCTTACCGCTGGCTTTGGCTTCTTCGATATAACCCAACGCTTCATCTAGCGAAGTGGCTTTTTTGTCTACGTAACGGGTTCTTAAACGGAAATCGATACGGCTTTCATCGCACTCAACCGCAATCATGCTAAAGCCAGCCATGGTCGCCGCTAAAGGCTGCGCTCCCCCCATACCGCCTAATCCGCCAGTTAGGATCCAACGCCCTGCTGGGTTGCCGTTAAAATGCTGTTTTGCCAGAGAAACGAAGGTTTCATAGGTTCCCTGTACAATCCCTTGTGAACCGATGTAGATCCATGAGCCAGCGGTCATTTGCCCGTACATCATCAAGCCTTTACGATCTAATTCGTTGAAATGATCCCAATTCGCCCAATGAGGAACAATGTTTGAGTTAGCAATTAAAACGCGTGGCGCGTCTACATGAGTTGGGAAAACCCCGACGGGTTTACCGGATTGCACCAGTAATGTTTGGTCGTCTTCGAGGGTTTTTAAGACGTCTAAAATCTTGTCGTAACATTCCCAGTCACGGGCTGCACGTCCAATACCGCCATACACCACCAAGCTTTGCGGATGCTCAGCGACATCTGGATCTAAGTTATTTTGGATCATGCGGTAGACGGCTTCAGTCAGCCAGCTTTTGCAGCTCTTTTGGCTACCGTGCGGGGCACGGATTACGCGCGTTGAATCTGTACGGTTTAACATTCTTTTATCCCCTATCCATCCACTTGGTTTAACGCAAAATTAACAATTTCGGTTATTTATCATTGTTGAGTTAGTGGCTGCCAGATCATTCTCACACCGTGGGAATATTTAAATTTAACATTAAAATCAATTTGTTAAATAAAATCGAAGAACGATTGAGAACAAATCTTTTTGCCCTGTTTGCTTAGTTGATAATTAAATATATATACATTTAATTCACAAAGTATATACATTGAAATTTGAATTTTTGTCGCTACAGTGGAGAAGGGAGATGGAGAAAAGTTAGACAACAATATCTAGGGTGCTGTTTCTACACAAAAACTTGTATATACATTTGATTTTCTATGCAGAAACAAGCAAATAACAAAAATGGGAGAAGCCTCACATTAAGCTGATAGCCGTTACAGGCGATACACGCGTTTCATACTTAACCTTGTGCATTAATCGCCACCAAATAAAACACCCCATAAATATTCGATATATTTTATGGGGTGTTTTTGCTCGATGCTTGTTAACTGACGATACGGTTAAGTTATTCGCCTAGCTAAGTTATCCACCTAAATAAGCGCTGCGCACCGCTTCATTCGCCAGTAAGGCTTTTCCGGTATCTTCCAAAACAATATGCCCATTTTCTAACACATACCCGCGATCAGCGAGTTTCAATGCTTGGTTGGCATTTTGCTCCACCAAAAAGATGGTCATTCCCTCTTCCCGTAGCTGCAAAATGGTGTCAAAAATTTGCATAATGATAATTGGCGCCAGCCCCAATGAAGGTTCATCCAAGAGCAATAACTCAGGTTGGCTCATCAGCGCCCGCCCAATGGCAAGCATCTGCTGCTCACCACCGGACATGGTTCCTGAACGCTGGCTACGACGTTCATGTAACCTTGGAAATAACGAATAAACCCGTTCAATACGCTCGTGATATTGATGGCGATCCGCAAAAAAACCGCCCATTGCCAGGTTTTCTTCAACGGTCATACGAGAAAATACCCGCCGACCTTCCGGCACTAGTGCAATGTCTTTACGCATAATTTGCGGTGTCGGTAGCTGAGTAATATCCGCACCGTGATAAAGCACCTGACCAGAGGATGCGCGAGGATCACCACATAACGTACTGAGTAACGTGGTTTTTCCTGCACCATTGGCGCCAATCAGCGTGACAATCTCACCTTTTTGAATATTTAAGCTGACATCATGCAGCGCCTGAATTTTCCCGTAATGGGTGGAAACTTGTTTAAATTCCAGCATCAGTAAGCTTCTCCCAAGTAGGCTTTGATCACATCAGGATGCTGGCGAATTTCGTTTGGTGTTCCGTTCGCCAGAGGTGTTCCTTGGTTCACCACATAAATTCGGTCAGAAATCCCCATCACCAATTTCATATCATGTTCTATCAATAGGATAGAGACATTATGATGGGTTCTCAGCTCCGCTATTAACTCATCCAGATCGTTAGTTTCCTTCGGGTTTAACCCTGCCGCTGGCTCATCCAGCATCAAAATTTCAGGTCGCGTCACCATGCAACGGGCAATTTCTAGGCGACGCTGTTGACCATACGCCAGATTCCCCGCTTGGCGGTTAGCAAATTCAGAAAGATTGACCCGCTCTAGCCATTTCACCGCATTATCCACCGCTTCGGCTTCTGCACGGCGAAATGCAGGCGTTTTCAGTAAGCCTGAAAAAATACCGCTTTTCAGATGTTGGTGCTGAGCCACTAATAAGTTTTCAATCACCGTCATCTCTTTGAATAAGCGAACATGCTGGAACGTACGGATCACTCCAAGACGAGCAATGGCTTGACCTGGAAGCCCTTCAAGATGCTTATCTCGATAGAGAATCGACCCGCTCGTTGGCTTATAAAACCCAGTCAAACAGTTAAATATGGTGGTTTTCCCTGCACCATTGGGGCCAATCAGTGAAACAATTTCCCCTTGGTTTAACGTCAACTCCACATTGTTGACTGCAAGCAAACCACCAAAGCGCATGGTTAGGCCACTGACTTGCAATAGCGGTACAGCCGAAGGCTGAATAGACGTCGTCATGCTCCGCCTCCCTGCACATTTTTCAGCTTCATTTGACGGCGCTGCATCGGTAATAAGCCTTGTGGACGCCAGATCATCATCAGCACCATCAATGCCCCCAGCAGCAACATGCTGTATTCATTCAGATCACGCATCATCTCCCTTGATACTACCAAGATGATCGCGGCTAAAATTACCGACATTTGCGATCCCATTCCACCAAGTACCACAATCGCCAGTACAAAGGCTGATTCAGCAAAAGTGAAGGATTCAGGGCTGATAAACCCTTGTCGTGCAGCAAATAATGCTCCGGCAAACCCTGCAAATGTTGCACTGATCGTAAAGGCGGTTAATTTAATGCGCGTCGGGCTTAAGCCTAATGATCGACACGCAATTTCATCTTCACGTAGCGCTTCCCACGCTCGCCCTAATGGCATCCGTAGCAAGCGACTGATCACGATCAAAGTGATCACCACCAGCAACAGCGCCACAAAATAGAGGAAAATGATCCGGTCGCCAGGGTTGTAATCTAACCCAAAGAAGTTATGGAATGTGTCCCAACCATCTTTAGCTGTACGGCTAAATTCTAAGCCAAAGAAAGTTGGTTTTGGCAGTTGGCTGATCCCGTTAGGGCCGCCAGTGATCTCCGTATTATTTAATAATAAAATACGTACGATCTCCCCAAACCCAAGAGTGACGATAGCCAAATAGTCACCCCGTAGCCTCAGCACTGGGAAACCTAATAAGAACCCTGCTAATGCCGCCGTTAAGCCGGCAATCGGTAAACTTTCCCAGAAACCAAAATCATAATAGTGATTGAGTAAACCAAAGGTGTAAGCGCCAATAGCGTAGAAGCCCGCATAGCCGAGTACCAATAAACCTGATAACCCAACCACGACGTTTAAGCCCAGCCCCAGCATCACGTAGATCAGGGTTAATGTGGCAATATCGACGCTGCCGCGAGATACCAAAAATGGCCAGATGATCGCCCCAATAATAATCGCGATCCCGATAATTTTTTGTCTAAGCGAGCCGCCGTCAAAATCCGGTAATGCCCACGATTTTTTGGGCACGCCTTGCCACACTTTGCTTAATGCAGGGCGAATTAATTGATACACAAAGATAATGGCGATGCCGACGCAGATCCAATTCCAACGAACGTCTCCCCCTGATTCCACTATCAGCTTAGTCCCATCGAGGCCTAATTTTAGCCCCATCATAAACACGGCTAAAATAAAGAAAGTGACGGAGGCAATAATGGCACTGATCCAATTTTCTTTTCTCATACTTTTTCGACCTCCGGGCGACCCAGAATGCCAGTTGGCATGATCAACAGAACACCAATCAATAAACCAAATGAGACGACATCTTTATATTCCGTACTTAAATACGCCGAGGTCATGGCTTCCGCTACGCCAAGGATCAAGCCGCCCAGCATCGCGCCTGGAATACTGCCGATTCCACCTAACACGGCTGCGGTGAAAGCTTTCATTCCCGCCATAAAGCCAATATACGGGTTAATTACGCCGTAGAATTGCCCTAGTAATACGCCTGCAACCGCCGCCATCGTTGCGCCGATCACGAATGTCAAAGAGATCACACGGTCAGTGTTGATACCCAGCAGACTTGCCATTTTTAAATCTTCCGCACACGCACGGCAAGCGCGCCCCATACGGGAATAGCGGATAAACAGCGTTAATGCCAGCATCGCAAGGAAGGTCACAATCCAGATGGTCAGCTGCATTTTGGTGACAATGGCAGAGAAGCCATCACTTTCACCTAATACCCACTGCCCAGTAATCAGGCTTGGTAATGCCAGATCGCGAGATCCTTGAGATAAACTGACGTAGTTTTGTAAGAAGATGGACATCCCGATCGCTGAGATCAGCGCTATCAGGCGCTTAGAGTGACGAACGGGACGGTAAGCAACGCGCTCGATACTCCAACCATAGGAGCTTGATACCACAATTGCCGCCACAAATGCCGCTGCAATGAGGATCCACCCCACATCGATACCGAGCATCATTAAGCCCGCAATGACAATAAACGAAACGTAGCTACCAATCATGTACACTTCACCGTGGGCGAAGTTGATCATCCCGATGATGCCGTACACCATGGTATAGCCAATAGCGATCAGCGCGTAAGTGCTTCCTAACGTTAAGCCATTGAGGAATTGCTGAATAAAATACAGAATTTGGTCTGACATAAGATTATCCTTTCAAACTACTGTCCCTCTATGGAGAACAGAAGCTGGAAGCCCGTTACCAAGCTCCCAGCTCATCACTGAATATCATTTCTCAATACAGATGAGAGTTACTCTTGTGCAGTAGAGGTTCCATCTTTGTGCCATTCAAACACACCGAATTCGAAACCTTTCAGGTCACCATTTGGCTTCCAGCTTAATTGCCCCATGACGGTATCCACTGGATTAGCTTTCAGATCTTTCGCCAGCACATCGGGTTCCGTGCTGCCTGTACGCTGCATCGCCGTGGTTAAGCCTTGGATTGCAGCATAAGTTGTCCATACAAATGGTCCTGTTGGATCTTCTTTTTTCTTTTTAATCGCATCGACGATGGATTGGTTAGCAGGGAGTTGATCATAACGTTTCGGTAATGTCACCAACATGCCTTCAGAGGCGTCGCCTGCAATATTCGACAGGGAGGAGTTACCCACACCTTCAGGCCCCATAAAGCGAATGTTCAGACCCGATTGTTTCGCTTGGCGTAAAATTTGCCCCATTTCTGGGTAGTATCCACCAAAATAAACAAAATCGACGTTCTCTTTTTTCAGCTTAGCGACCAGTGCAGAGAAATCTTTATCACCCGCAGTGACCCCTTCAAACATCACTTCTTTCACGCCCGCTTTGTTCAAGCTTTCACGTACTGAGCGAGCCAAGCCTTCACCGTATTGCTGTTTATCATGTACCACTGCGATACGTTTAGGTTTGATTTTTTCGATAATGTATTTCGCTGCGGTTGGACCTTGGTCAGAATCCAAACCTGTTGTACGCATGATCAACTGGTAGCCACGTGTGGTTAAATCCGCATTAGTCGCCGCAGGGGTAATCATCAGAACGCCTTCGTCTTCATAAATATCTGAAGCCGGCTGGGTGGAGGAGGAGCAGAGGTGACCAATAACGTGCTTGATACCATCGTTAATCACTTTGTTGGCGACCGCAACCGCTTGTTTTGGGTCACAAGCATCATCGTATTCCACGGCAACCAATGTATCGCCGTTAATTCCACCCTTCGCATTAATATCCGCAATAGCTTGGCGAGCTCCCGTAAATTCCATATCTCCATACTGAGCAACGGGACCTGACATAGCGCCAACGACTGCAATTTTAATCTCTTTCGCCCATCCTGCTGGGCTTAATGCCATTGCGATACAACCCGCTAATAATGCTTTATTAATATTCTTCATTCGTGCGTCCCCGCCATCAATATTGTGTATGATTGTGAGTGTTTGTGATTGATTTATAATCAATTATTATAGGTGACAGGTTCAATGCCTGATATTTCAAAACATAGCCAATAAGGCTATATATTTCAGACCATTAAACAAGAGAATTATGCTAAATAGCAAATGAATGAGGCAGCTATTTACATCAATTGCAGAATAAAAATCTAATGATAAAACGTGTATTTTTTGTAAATGCTAGTGTTATATTCCGGTTAAATTTGGCTTAATCCGAGGGAAACTCGGAAAATTCATCAATACCAAATTTTTCTCTTTGAAATTAAAAAATCGGTTACAGATCACTCTGCTGTTAGAATAGCGTGCAACATGCACCATGAAATGGATCAAAACAACATGAGACTTACCATCATCCCTCTGGTCAATCCTACTGAGCAACAATACATCGACTTATCGAAGATCTGGCTAGACCAGAATCGAACTCAACTCGAACAAAACCTTGAGTCTGGTGTACGTTTTTATGGAGCGCGTTTTAATGAGCGATTATTAGCGGCGGCTAAAGTGGTTATTTATCAACAACAAGGTACGATCTGTGATTTTAATGTCCGTGAAATCACTCGTCGTCGCGGCGTTGGGTTGTATCTTTTACAGGAAATTTTCTGTCAACAACCTGAAATCCGCCATTGGATCTTTGACTTGCAGGGCGTGGAACCGCAAAACAAAATCGCTTTGGAGAAATTTCTTGTTGCTTGTGGTTTTCAACCCGCCGAAGAAACTCATCATTGGCAGCTAAATATTGAGTCATTAGTATGAAACTTAATAAAATTCATCACGTTGCTATTATTTGCTCCGATTTTGCTAAGAGTAAGCATTTTTACTGTCAGATCCTTGGATTGCAGCTTCTCTCAGAATATTACCGTCCAGAGAATGACTCATGGAAAGCAGATTTAGCTTTTGGAGAGCATTATCAGATTGAGCTGTTTAGTTTCGCCAATCCGCCCAAAAGACCCAGTTACCCTGAAGCGACTGGGTTACGTCATTTAGCGTTTGAAGTGGATAATATCGAGGAATGGATTGCCTATTTGGCACAAAATCAGGTGGTGTGTGAGGGGGTAAGAATCGATCCGTATACTCAGAAGCGTTTTACCTTCTTTGCGGATCCGGATGGGCTACCTTTAGAACTTTATTCCCGTTAATTACTAGGGGAACGAGGGGAAAGGAACAAGTTATCTGCATCTATTTTCCAATCAAAGGAAATAAATGCAGATAACGTTGACGGGCAAGAGACATTACATCTCGTCGTCTTCATCTTCCATAGCAAGACGCAGCTTTTTCATGGCATTCTTTTCAAGCTGACGAACACGCTCGGCAGAAACACCGTATTTGTCGGCAAGCTCTTGCAGCGTCGTTTTGTTGTCATCATCCAACCAACGAGCGCGAATGATATCTTGGCTGCGCTCATCTAATGAGGCTAACGCATCAGCTAAACGGTCAGTTGCATGACTTTCCCAATTATCATCTTCAATGGTATTGGCAAAATCAGAAGACTTATCTTGAAGAAAAAGCACGGGTGCAACGGGACCACCGAAATCACCGCTATCATCGTCATCAGACATATCAAATGCCATGTCTTGCGCCGCCATTCGGGATTCCATTTCCAGCACGTCTTTGGTGCTCACGCCTAGCTCTTGCGCAACCATATCCACTTCTTCTTGGTTAAACCAACCAAGGCGTTTTTTATTCTTTCTTAAATTAAAGAATAACTTACGCTGGGATTTTGTTGTTGCGACTTTAACGATACGCCAGTTACGTAAAACGTATTCATGAATTTCCGCTTTGATCCAATGCACTGCGAAAGACACCAGACGCACACCCACCTCAGGATTAAAGCGACGCACAGCCTTCATCAGGCCGATATTGCCTTCCTGAATTAAGTCAGCTTGTGGTAAACCATAGCCTGCATAGCTACGCGCGATGTGAATAACAAAGCGCAAATGGGATAGAATCAGTTGCTTAGCAGCTTCGAGGTCACCATCGTAATGCAGCCTTTCTGCCAGTTCCTTTTCTTCCTCTGCGGTCAGCATCGGGTAAGCATTGGCAGCTCGCATGTAAGCTTCAATACTTCCTTGTGGAACAAGCGCTAATGATTGCATGTCTTTGGTCATTAAGATCCTCTATGAGTTGTACTGAAATGGGAGAAATTCGATACAGACAAACCGTAGTCTATCAGCTTAGCCGCGTTAAATAAATTATATACAAGAATAGTTAACCGCAGGTCAATATCTGACACATAATTAGAAAAGAAGTTCGCAGAAATTTATTTTTCCCATCGGTGCCAATAAGTTAGCACCGATGAGATCAATTAAATTATTCTGGTCTGAAATGGCGTAAATGTTGTAATGTTGCCAGCCATGCTGCTACCCAGCCCACAATTGCAGACATTAGAATAATCAACAGAGCCTCTTCCCACAACAGCCCTTCAATGTGGAATTGCGTACCAAATACGCTTGCTACTTGCGCCACTAAATCGGACAGCTGCCACACAAGTAAGAATGTCATAATGAGGGCGATCACCGCACCCAATGCGCCTAACACAACCCCGCCATTTAAGAACGGCCGCATGATAAAGCCATCTGTGGCACCAATCAGCTTCATCACATTGATGGTATCGCGACGGGCAAAGATATTTAACCGCACACTATTACCAATCACTAAGAACAATGAAACAATCATCAAAATGCCAATCACTGATGCCACTTGCCCTACCAACCGCGTTAATGCCGCTAGGCGTGAAAACCAGCTATCATCCATTCGAACTTCTTCAATGCCGTTAACTTGGCTAACACGGTCGCGCAGTGTTGCTAGAGCATTCGAACCTTCAAAATCCAGTTTCGGGGTGATAATTGCCACCGCTGGCAGTGGATTCTCTTCTAGCATATCTAATGCGGTGCTAAAGCCAGACCAGCTACGGAATTCAGATATCGCTTGGTCGCGAGATAAGTAATTCACATGAGCAACGCCATCAAGGGCTTCAAGCTGGGTCACCACATTTTGTCCACCTTGCTCATCGAGAGACTTATCCAGATAGACCGTCAACTGAGGCGTCGGGTACCACTGTTCAGCTGCTTGGGAAACGTTCTTCCAAACGATATAACACAGGCTTGGTAACGCTAATGAAATGGCAATGACCATCACGGTTAAAAAAGTTGCCAGCGGTTGACGTAGCATGTCAGCCAGCGCATTTAACCAAGAGTAGCGCCACTGCTCACGCCAGCCGCCTTTGAGTGCTTTGCTTTTTGATTGCATGGCACGTTCTGGCTTCGCTTTGCGGACATTCTTAGCCATGTTGACCTCCAAGCATCCGACCTTCGCTTAAGGTCAATACACGCAAATTACGGCGTTCAATCAACGCAATATCGTGGGTTGCCATTAATACAGTCACACCCACGCGGTTAAACTCTTCAAATAAACGCATAATGCCTTCAGATAACTCGTTATCAAGGTTACCTGTCGGCTCATCCGCGAGAAGCATCGTTGGCTTATTCACCACTGCGCGTGCAATTCCCACACGCTGCTGTTCACCACCAGACAGTTGGATTGGGAAGTTTCTCGCTTTATCCAACAAACCGACTTTATCCAATGCTGCGCTCACGCGTCGGCGAATATCTTCGCTACTTGCACCAGAAATAATCAGTGGCATCGCCACGTTGTCATAAACTGTGCGGTCAAATAACAGATGGTGATCTTGGAAAATCATGCCGATCTGTCTGCGCAGAAAAGGGATCTCTCTGTCTTTTAGTCGGCTGATATCGTGACCATTAAACAGAATATGACCCGCACTTGGGCGCTCAATACCACAAATCAGTTTAAGTAATGTACTTTTACCTGCGCCTGAGTGACCCGTTAAAAATGCCATTTCTCCAGGGCGTAGATGGAAATCTACCCCTTGGAGCGCTTGGCGGCCACCGCGATAAGCTTTACTCACATGTTCAAAGCGGATCATCGAAAATTATTCCTCTCGGGCAAATAGAGCCTCGATAAAGTCATCGGCTTTAAATGGGCGTAAATCTTCAATACCTTCACCAATCCCGATATAACGGATTGGAATACCGAATTGATCAGCGATTGAGAAGATTACGCCACCTTTTGCTGTACCATCGAGTTTTGTCAATGTAATACCAGTTAAACCTACGGCGTCATTGAAAATTTTAGCCTGACTAACCGCATTTTGTCCCGTGCTCGCATCGAGGGTCAGCATAATTTCATGAGGGGCTGACTCATCAAGCTTTTTCATCACGCGGACGATTTTTTTCAATTCTTCCATTAAGTGCGCTTTATTTTGTAAGCGCCCTGCGGTATCGGCGATCAACACATCGACACCTTTTGCTTGAGCTGATTGAATCGCATCAAAAATCACGGAAGCAGGATCAGCGCCAGTATGCTGAGCAACAACTGAAATATTGTTACGATCGCCCCACACTTGCAGTTGTTCAACTGCCGCGGCACGGAATGTATCACCCGCAGCCAACATGACGGACTTACCTTCTGATTGATACTGACGTGCTAATTTACCAATCGTTGTGGTTTTACCCACGCCATTAACACCAACCATCAGAATAACATAAGGTTTTTTACCTTCGATCTCTAATGGTTTGTCTACCGTGGCTAAAATATCAGACATTTCTTCACGCAGCTTACCGTACAACGCTTCGGCATCTTTTAGCTCTTTACGGGAAGCGTGCTGAGTCAAGTTATCAATGATTTTACGGGTAGTTTCAACACCGACATCTGCAATTAATAACTGTTCTTCTAACTCTTCAAAAAGGTCGTCATCGATTTTTTTACCCTTGAATAGACCAAGGAAACCCGAACCTAGATTTTGACGTGTTTTTAATAAGCCTTTCTTTAAACGGCTAAAAAAGCCTTCTTTTTTCGGTTTTTCTTGCTCAACTGGCTGAGCTTTAGCTGCTTCTTCCTCTGCTAAACGTGCCGCCTCGGCCTCTTCTTCTGCTATACGAGCAGCTTCTTCTTCCGCTAAGCGAGCCGCTTCCGCCTCTTGGCGTTCGCGTTCGGCTTTCTCTTCCGCTTCTTTGATAGCGGCGAGTTCAGCTTGGCGTTGACGCTCAGCTTCTTCTTCCGCTAAACGAGCAGCTTCCGCCTCTTGGCGTTCGCGTTCGGCTTTCTCTTCCGCTTCTTTGATAGCAGCGAGTTCAGCTTGGCGTTGACGCTCAGCCTCTTCTTCCGCCAGACGGGTGATTTCCGCCTCTTTGCGCTCTCGATCAGCTTGCTCTTGCGCTAAACGAGCTGCTTCCGCTGCTTGGTATTCACGTTCCGCTTTTTCTTCTGCGGCTTTGATAACGGCTAACTCAGCTTGATGCTGGCGTTCAACTTCTTCTTCGGCAGCTTTAATCGCAGCCTGCTCGATTTGATGTTGGCGTTCCGCTGCTTCTTCAGCTTGGCGTAAAGCCTGCGCTTCTAACGCTTCTCTAGCCGCTTTTTCTTCTGCTATACGCTTTTCTTCTGCCGCTTGACGCTCTTGCTCTGCATTTTCTGCCGCAATGCGCATCGCCTCTAATTGCGCTTTATGCTGGCGTTCAGCTTCTTCAGCAGCAGCCGTAATCGCATCTTGTTCAGCTTGATATTGGCGCTCTGCTTCATCTTCCGCCGCTTTAATTGCATCAAGCTCTGACTGATGTTGACGCTCAGCTTCTGCTGTGGCGGCATCCTGTTGCTCAGTATCATGAACAACATCATTTTTCAGTTCGACATCAGGTTGCTGAGTTTCTTCTTCATTCTTACGACCAAATCCCAACCATGAGAAAAAGCCTTTTTTCTTATCTTTAGCCATCAGCCACTACACTCCTCGCGGTAAAAACATGGCGTTTAAAAATTAAATCGCAATAAAATTACATGCAGTCTATCATTTCATCGCGCAGCAACACATATCTGAAAGAAAAATCGTGACAATTTATTCTTATTTTTCTGTTAAAACCGTGAAACCGAAGCGCTACAATAGTCCCCAATAATTTATACATTCCTCAATGAACTAAGCAACTATACATATTATGGCAAAAAAACCACAAACAGCCTCCTTGGGGCAAATTCGTATCATTGGTGGTAAGTGGCGTGGGCGAAAACTGCCTGTACGCGATAGTGAGGGCTTACGTCCCACCACAGATCGCATCAAAGAAACGCTCTTTAATTGGCTAATGCCAGTGATCCGTGATGCTCGCTGTCTTGATTGCTTCGCAGGTAGCGGTGCTTTAGGTTTTGAAGCCTTATCTCGCTTTGCCGAGCACGTCACGTTTATTGAACTTGATAAACAAAATGCCAAGCTTCTTAGTGAGAACAAAGTTCGCTTAGAAGCTGATAATGCGACCGTTATTAATAACAGCAGCCTCAGCGTTTTCAGCCAAATAGGAACGCCTTATGATGTGGTATTTATCGACCCTCCTTTTCGTAAAGGGCTACTTGGAGAAACCATCACGCTCCTAGAAAAAAATCAGTGGTTAGCTGATGAAAGCTGGATTTATGTAGAGTCAGAAGCGGAGTTACCACTTACTGACATTCCCGCCAACTGGCAGCTACACCGTGAAAAAGTCGCTGGTCAAGTTGCGTATCGTCTGTTTATTCGTCAATCTGTTCATTCATCAAGTATGCAGGGAGAAAAAGATGCTGATTAATATCGGACGTCTGCTTATGATTTGTGTTTGGGGCTTTATGATCTTTAATATTGTGCATCCATTCCCTAAGCCATTGAAATATTTTATGGATGTCGCAATGGTGTTTATGATTTTCATGCATGCATTACAAACTATCTTCCTAAAAGCTAGCTTACCGAAAGATCAAAAGCTAACAGGGCTCCAACAAACAAAAATTTTCTTTTTTGGCGTATTTGAAATGCTCGCGATGCATAAGAAAACAAAAGCGGCTATTGAAGCCGCTAAAAAGAAATAACCGTTTATTCAGAGGGTTCGAAGCGAATAAATCGCGTACCTTGTAGGGTTAGCTTACCTTTAGCACCCAATTCAACACCTTGGTACTGCTCTTCGCTGACGATCACCTTAATCGTTTCTCCTGAAGCTTGAGTCTGAAAATAAAGTTCATAGCGAAAAGTTTCAGGGGATACCACATCGCGCTCCCGAGAACGCATATTTGGATAAGGGTAATCTTTTTTCTCTTTCACGAACACTAACTGGCTGACAGGCAATGAATTATCGTTAATTTCATTCTGTTTCTTTTGGTCAAAAAAACGCTTAGTGGCTAACACGGCGATAATCGCGAGAACAATAATTAAGAGAATTGGCTTATTCATAATTTATATATTTAGCTTAGAATTATCATAAGTATATACCCTCTATCGCTCAAATTGCAGATAAACGCCATACAATTTATGCGAGACGCGGTATAGTTCATTTATATTTAATCGCTCTTAGTGATTTCTCTTTTCCAGAAACTCTTAAGGATATGTGTATGATTAGTTGGCCATTCCTCGCTGTTTTATTTTCTGGCTGGCTGTACGTTGATGCAGCCTATCGTGGCCCTGAGTGGCAACGTTGGTTATTCCGCCCTATCACTTTACTTCTTCTACTATTCTGGGGATGGAGTTCTGACGACTTAAATGCGCAAACCTACCTAATTTTAGGCGGTTTGGTGCTTTCCTTAGTTGCCGACCTTTCGAGAATGTTTTCTAGTGAGCACTTGCTTACTTCTTTAGGGCTGATGTTCTTAAGCTATTTGGTCTACACCATTAGCTTTGGAATGCAATTCAACTTTGGTCTGTATCTGCCTTGGCTTATCGTCCCTATTGCTATCGCAGCCGTCACCTTGGTGCTGATTTGGGGAAAACTGGAAAGCCAACAGCCTGTAGTTTTCGCCTCTATTATTATGAGCATGATTATGATGTGGGTAGCTGGAGACCAATACTTTGGCTTAGGTCGAGAATTTAATTTCTCGATTATGGTGGGCGCTTCTATGCTGTTTTTATCTCACTGTATCTGGTTAATTGCTCATTTCCGCTTCCCATTCAAAGCCTCTAAAGCCGTCGTGGCAGCATTCTACTTCCTCGGTCAGTTCTTTATTGTTCGCGCCATTTACTTGTAATTCCCCGCCAATTGATAAAACGTGCTATTTGAGAATTTTATCAATTGGCTTCCCCTTTTTCATTTGACTCTAGAGTCTACTCCAAAGTGTAGACTTAACCTTAATTAGAGAACATGGTTAAAAACGCATCAAGAAAAAGGGGGCGCTTATGCACTCACACTCTCATAAAGATACCCATGCACACAGCACGTCTTGCTGCTCAGGAAACACTTGCTCATCCGCAGCTGTAGAGAATAGCAAAGCTGTGAGCCATGACGCATCATCCCATGAACATCATCATGGCGATGACAAAAATCATGCTCATGATGATGACGATGAAAAATCCCATCAACATGGTAGCTGCTGCAGCTCAACATCCGCTGCAAATGATGATGTAGAGCCTACCCAAACCGCTAAACAGCGTTTTAGCTGGATTGTACGCGGGATGGACTGCCCAAGCTGCGCGGCTAAAATCGAAAACGCGATTTCCCAAATTCGCGAAGTCGCTCAAGCCAAAGTCCTCTTTGCCACTGAAAAACTCGTCGTGGACGCTGACAAAGACGTTACTGCCGTCGTTCGTTCAACTGTCGAAGCCGCAGGTTACGAACTACATGATGTGGGTAGCGCGAGTGCAACATCAGCACCGCCACCCAGCTTATTGAGTGAAGCAAAACCCGTCATTATTTTAGCTATCCTGATGGCAATCAGCTGGGGACTTGAATTTGTTAATCCACAGTTAGGTAACGTGGCGTTTATCCTAACTACATTATTTGGGCTATACCCTATCGCGCGTAAATCATTACGTTTGATTCGTACCGGTACACCATTTGCAATTGAAACCTTGATGACCGTTGCCGCTGTAGGGGCGATTTTTATCCAAGCAACTGAAGAAGCCGCCATGGTTATCTTGCTGTTTATGCTGGGTGAAATGCTTGAATCCTACTCTGCGGGACGCGCTCGCCGAGGTGTTAGCGCACTCATGGCTTTAGTCCCTGAAGATGCCGTGCTTATCAAGGATGGACAAAAAACGTCAGTTCCTGTGGCACAGTTACGCCCTGGTGACATCATTGAAATTGCACCAGGTGGTCGATTACCAACCGATGCGGTGCTGGTTGCAGGATTTGCGAGTTTTGATGAAAGCGCATTAACCGGTGAATCCGTCCCTGTAGAACGCAGTGCTGGGGAAAAAGTGGCTGCGGGCTGTTTGTCTGTCGATAAAGCCGTACAAATGGAAGTGGTATCAGAGCAAGGTCAAAATGCTATCGACCGCATCTTGCAACTGATTGAAGAAGCAGAAGAGCGTCGTGCGCCAATTGAACGATTTATTGACCGCTTCAGCCGCATCTATACTCCAATTATCATGCTGATTTCGGCCTTAGTGATAGTGATCCCGCCAATGTTCTTCGGTGCAGCATGGGATACTTGGATTTACCGTGGTTTGACTCTGTTGTTAATTGGTTGCCCTTGCGCATTGGTTATCTCAACCCCTGCTGCAATCACCTCAGCACTGGCAACCGCCACTCGCCGTGGAGCTTTAATTAAAGGTGGTGCTGCATTAGAACAATTGGGAACTGTCACGACAATTGCACTGGATAAAACAGGCACACTAACGGAAGGTAAACCACACGTCACCGATATCGTCGCTGTTGAAGGTCTGAGTGAAAGCGAGTTAATTCGTATCACGGCATCGGTTGAA
This sequence comes from Providencia sp. JUb39, assembly GCF_012272845.1. NCBI lineage: Bacteria > Pseudomonadati > Pseudomonadota > Gammaproteobacteria > Enterobacterales > Morganellaceae > Providencia > Providencia sp. JUb39. The sequence continues at coordinate 3,580,622 of NZ_JAAWXD020000001.1, forward strand.
GTCGGCTCTCATCACCCACTGGCTAAAGCTATTGTCAACAAAGCTGAAGAGCTATCTATCACTGTTGAAGAAGCGTTAGAGCGTAAAGCACTCGCAGGTAAAGGGGTCGAAGGTTCTTTTAACGGTAAGCAAGTGTTAGTTAGCGCACCATCAAGGGTTGAGCCTCCATTAAGCAGCCAATGGCAAGCGAAAGTGGAAGCGCTAGAGGCGCAAGGTAAAACGGTTGTCGTCACGTTAGAAGATGACCAAGTTATCGGCTTAACCGCCCTGCAAGATACCTTACGTGGCGATGCTGCTGATGCAATGGCTATGTTGAAATCACTGAATGTTAATGCCGTGATGCTAACAGGCGATAACCCACGTGCCGCCAGCGCCATCGCAAATCAGCTAGGCATGGAGTTCCGTGCAGGATTATTACCGGAAGATAAAGTCACCGCGGTGATGGAGCTTAATCGCGATCACAACACCATGATGGTAGGTGACGGTATCAACGATGCCCCAGCCATGAAAGCGTCAAGCATTGGTGTTGCAATGGGTGGCGGTACTGACGTTGCTTTAGAAACTGCGGATGCCGCTTTAACCCATAACCGTTTGACTGGATTACCTGAAATCGTCGCATTATCCAGAGCCACACGGAAGATCATCCGCGAGAACATCACTATCGCCTTGGGCTTAAAAGCCGTTTTCTTGGTGACGAGTTTGTTAGGTATCACTGGTTTATGGGTTGCCGTGTTAGCGGATTCTGGCGCCACGGCATTAGTCACCGCCAACGCGGTTCGCTTACTGCGCGTTAAGCTACCCGAAATCAAAAAATAGCCTTTCTTTAGTTTGATATCTCAACGCCGTAATGGTCATCATTACGGCGTTTTTTTATGCGAAAGAAATCTAAAATAATCAGTTATAGCAAAGAGTTACACAAACCATTCACCAACTGAATTTAAGACTAACTTTTCTCCCGCACACAGAAATATTGGGTAATATCTCGGTCATCGACAACATTTGCTGAGCGTGGATATGGCTAATAATGCAAGTTCAATACCCCATGATGCCGCCTTTAAAGGCTTTATGACAAAGCAGAGTAATGCCCGAGATTTCTTTGAGCTTCATTTACCTGAACACATTGAACGCTTGTGTGATTTCGATACGCTTACCCTCATTAATTCAGCTTTTATTGATAGCAAATTGAGAACCCGGTTTTCCGATGTTCTCTATTCTGTTCAAACAAAAACGAGGGGTAGTTATATCTATCTGTTAGTCAAACATCAATCGACACCTGACAAACTTATGGGCTGGCGTTTAATGCACTACGCATTTATGGCAATGAATCAACATCTACAGCAAGGGCATAAAACCTTACCGCTCGTTGTCCCCATTTTGTTTTATCACGGGGAAACATCCCCCTATCCTTATGAAGGTACATGGACACAATGCTTGCCCCACGCTGAAATAGCTCATGATCTGTATAGCAGCCCTTTCCCGTTGGTGGACATCACCGTAGTTGAGGATACCGAAATAGTTAGTCACCGCAAAATCGCTGTGATGGAACTCGCAATGAAACACAAAAAACTACGAAATGACCACCAGAGAGTCACTGAGCACTTCGTTCAAATATTAAACAGCCACTATAATGACAAAGATGATGTGATCACTATCTTGAATTACTTATTTATCATCATGGATTCACCTTATTACACATACATTGTCGAGACATTAATCGACCAAGCCGAAAACCATCGAGGAACTATTATGAATATTGCACAGCGGTTAAAAAATGAAGGAATAGAGGAAGGAATAGAGAAAGGAGAAAAAAAGAATCAACTCAAAGTGGCATTGATGAGCTTACAACTTGGTTTAAGCATTGACGTTATCCGCAAACTCACTGGGTTATCAGACAGTGAAATTCAAGCCCTTAATTAAACAACAAATTATGTAAGTATCGGGATAAATAATTATGAATATTGCCACACGTTTAAGATATGAAGGATATAAGAAAGGATTTGCACAAGGATTTGTAGAAGGATTTGAGGAAGAATTCACAGTGGGACTACAAACAGCGCTCAAAGTAGGTAAAGCCATCTGCCAACAAGAGATAACCTTAAATGCACTACAACTTGGCTTAAACATAGAAACTATCAGTAAAATCACTGAATTATCACTCAATGAAATTCAAGCACTTATGGATCGCCCATCAACAATAGCCTCCTGCGAAGCAAAAAGGCTATCTATTATCAATACCGCTGGCTAGGCATTACAAGCCGCTGGATTTTTTGCGCAATAAATAACGATATGGCGCATTTTCCGCTTCAACCGCCAGCAGTTCGTGCTCCATAAAACGGCAAAAACCGGGAATATCGCGGGTGGTTGCGGGGTCATCTGCAATGATTAACAAAGTATCTCCGTCCGCCATATTACGCACGGTTTTACGCACCAGCATCACAGGTTCAGGGCAGCGTAGCCCTAACGTATCAAGGGTTTTCGTTGGATTAGAAAATAAGTCAGACATAACACCACATTCTCTTGGTCATCAATGCGCTTATTGTAAAGCTACGCGCAGTGGATGAACAGTTTTGATTTTGTTGCGCAACGAGAGTATGATGCGCTCTTCCCAATTTAGGGATGTTATTCATGGGTTCCCTCACCCCATTGCCACTAAAAAGGTACAATATGTTTACGTTTACTCCGCAGCAAAAAGCCACTGCGTTAATTTGGCTATCGTTGTTTCATATTTTAATTATTACATCCAGCAACTACTTGGTTCAGTTACCCATTAATATTTTTGGGTTTCATACCACTTGGGGTGCGTTTACCTTTCCCTTTATTTTCCTTGCTACGGACTTAACAGTTCGCATCTATGGTGCGCCATTAGCTCGTCGAATTATCACTGCGGTCATGTTACCGGCATTATTAATTTCGTATGTGATTTCTGCTCTGTTCTTCCAAGGAGAATGGCAAGGTTTCGCAGCTATCATGACATTTAACCTGTTTGTTGCGCGTATCGCGGCAGCAAGTTTTATGGCATATGTCCTCGGCCAAATCTTGGATGTCAGCGTATTTAACCGCCTGCGCCAAAACAAACGTTGGTTTGTGGCACCCGCCTGCGCCATGTTTTTTGGTAACTTGATTGATACTATCGCGTTCTTCTTTATCGCGTTTTATCAAAGCAGCGATCCGTTTATGGCAGCAAATTGGATGGAAATCGCTCTCGTTGATTATGTCTTCAAGCTATTAATTTGCATGCTGTTCTTCTTGCCAGCTTATGGTTTATTACTGAACTTTATTTTGAAGACGTTCTTCGCTACCGCCAGTAAGAAACAATTATCCCCGCAGCACTGAGATAAAAAAGGGAGATAAGCCATCACTTATCTCCCAAGGGGTTAACTTGATTAATACCTAACTACTTTTCACATTACTCAACACAACAATTGATTATTCGAGCGCGCGAGCCAGTAGTGAAATTGGGTGTTCACATTTCTTACTGGTGGACATTTCAATTTGCCATTTACAGGTTTCACAGTCAGTGATCACCATATCCGCGCCGCTCTCTTCAATTTGACGGAACAGCCCAGCCCCAATACCTTGGGAAACTTCGTAGTTCTCTTTTTTGAACCCGTAAGTTCCTGCAATACCACAACATTGTGAATCTAAAACAATCAGCTCAACACCCGGTACACGCTTAATCAGCTCAAGGGTGTAGGACGTCCACCCCATTTTTTCCATATGGCATGGTGTGTGATAAGCCACTTTTAATGGTGTGTGTTTCAGTTTCAGCTCTCGCCCTTCTTCCAGCAGACGATAAATATAGCGGGTCGCTAATTCAATGTTATCGCGCATCTCAGAGGTATCGACATCCAATACATGGGTATACTCATCACGAATGGTAAATGTACAGGTCGATGAGGTCGCCACGACAGGAATATGTTTCTCCAGAATCGTCTCTTGGAGTGACTCCAAATTCACATTCGCTTGGCGTTTCGCTTGCTTCATAAATCCGTTTGCGATCAGTGCCACACCGCAACATTTTTCACGTTTTAACAGCTGAACACCGATGTTCATCCCGTTGAAAACTTTGATTAAATCTTTACCCAGCTGTGGATGGTTATAGTTCACATAGCAGCCGTGGAAGAATGCTACCTGCTCCTCAAACTTCGCCTGCTCTGCGGCTTGTTTACTGTACCAACGACGGAAAGTCCCGAATGAGTATTTCGGCAGTTCACGACGATGGTCAATTTTCAGGGCTTTATCCAGAATTTGGCGAACGGGTTTTAAACCCGTAATCGTGTTGACTACAGGGGCAAATGGAGTCGATAAAGAACCCATAATGTCTGTATGGCTTAAGATCGCATCACGCAGTTTCGGTTTTTGCTGGCTATAGGTATTACGAGCGCGCGCGATAATGTCGCCAATCTTCACATCGGACGGGCACGCTACTTCACAACGCTTACAGTTGGTACAGAATTTCAATGCATCATCGTACATCATCGGGTCTTTTAAGCGTAAACGCTCACCATCAGGACCTGCTTGTTTTGGCCCCGGATACAGCGGGTTTGCCTTTGCCACTGGGCAATAGGTGGTACAAACGGTGCACTTTATACAGCTTTCAAAGCTTGCATCTTGAATACTCATTGCGCCACCTCCGCCTGCATGGCTTTATCTTTAGCAAATTCATTCACGATTTCATTCGCGGCATATAAGCCACTGACCAGTGAAACCCCTGCACCACAACCTTGAGTGAGCGGATCAAACCCGCTTAATACTGCACCCGCAACATACAGGTTTTCGATGGTTTCACCGTGCTTTTTACCGCGTAAATTTTCGTCGGTTTGTACACCAAATGCCATGTATGGCTGAGATGCGAAGAACTCTTTATTTGTCCATTTGGCGCGGTCGCCGATTTCGCCTAAATCCAAATGCATCAAGGGTTCATACACTTGGTCAAATTTCGCTACTAAGCCGTTATTAAAGAAACTTCCCGTCGCCAACACAAAATGTTTAGCTTTCAATGAAATATTGCCGTGATTACGGGTTTGCACAGATTCAATACGTGACCCCACAAAATTGACGGAAGTGACTTTATCACCCGGCATCATGATCCCACCTTGACGGCGGAACTGGCGTAATAGCATTTCATGAAGGCGAATACCTAATAAAGATGGCGGTAATGTTGGCAGTAAAAATAGCGGCTTACCTAAGCGTTTCTGTAGCTCTAACATTGGCTCTTCACTGTCGAGACCAATACACGCAGGCATAAACACCGCATCCGCATTGGCGACTAACGGTGCAATTTCTTCCACGATTTGCGCCATATTTTCAGGTCTATCTAACCAGCGTGCTACGTTAATCGCTCGGAACTCGCTTGGGTTTTCTCTTAAACGATCAAGCAGCGGCAAGTGAACATAGCACGCCTCAGCTTCTAATCCTTGACGATCCAACTCATCCGCCACCATTTGCGGTTGAAAATCGAGGAAACCTTCAATACCTACAACAGCAATTTTGCCTAATTCCATCGGTTGATGAAGTGCAGTTGTTGGCACCGACTCAGGGCTAAGCCATGTCATTCGCTTATGACCTAACGGCGTAATACGGTAATGGTTTTCTTCGCAAGAACCTTTTAGATGTAGCCCTGCTTGCTGTAGTGTAGTCTGTGCCAATTTAGCCAGCTCAGCGACTTTTTCTGCCCCAATCAAACTGTACGGATGACTCGGTGCTTGTTGTTTTAGCGCTTCCAACATGGATAGCGGTTGATCGACTTGAGTACCATCAGGAAGATGCGTTAATAAATCCAATGAACCCGACGAGAAATGCAGTGCGTTCTGCCCTGCACTCACGATGGCACAAGAAAGCCCTGATTGAGTCAGACGAATTCCACAGATAAGACCGGCAAGGCCTCCGCCCATCACTACTGCATCATATTTCATTCTCTGCCTCCTTTTGAGCAGGCTGGCTCAATGTACTTTCATTCATGCCACATAATCCGTGATACACCCAACTGGTAAACTCGCTTTCACGCAAAGCATCCCCCCAAGCAATTGGTCTCACCCCTTTCCAACGCTCATTTAAGAAGTGCCCCAGCTGCTGCTCGGTTTCATGTGGTGTAGTGACGTTAAAACGATTGAGTAATCCCGCCGCGCGGCAAGCGCAAAGTTCACCTTGGCACGTACCCATACCCACACGGGTACGACGACGTAAATCAAGTAAGTTGTTGACGGTTAAAGATTCCACTGCATAACGAACCTCACCCGCCGTCACCGCTTCGCACTCACACACTAAGCTTTTATCTAAACGATTAGCGCTGAGGATCGCAGACGCCCTATCACCATGTCGATAAACCGCAGAGCCACGAATAGGTGCAGGGATAGAGACCACATTACGCAGCGCTTCTTCTGCACTGTGTTGAGAGCCCGGCAGTGGTGCTTCCGCCGTCGTGCATGGGGTTGTGACACCCAATTTTTCACAGACTTTATTGGTCGCCCATTCTGCCATTAAGCGATAAGTCATTAACTTACCGCCCGTAATAGTAATGAAACCATCTAAACCATCGCGTTTTGCGTGGTCGAGTAACACGATACCGCGGCTTACGTTACGACCAGAAGGGTCATCATCGCTCGCCACTAATGGGCGAACACCCGCATACGCGCGTAAAATGCGCGTTGTCGCTAATGCTGGTGACAACATAGAACCTTCGCGGATCAAAATATCCACTTCTTCTGGTGTCACATACATATTATCGATTTGGTCATATTCGATATGCGTTGACGTAGTACCAATCAGAGAAATGGTATCCCCCGGAACCAGAATGTCCGCATCTGCTGGTTTACGGCAGCGGTTGATCACCATATTGTTAAGACGGTGACCTAAAATAAGTAATGCCCCTTTCGCTGGGAACATTTTGATTTTCAGATCGGCGTATTCGGCAATTTTCTGTCCCCAAATTCCGCCAGCATTCACCACGATTTGCGCATGAATATCATATTGGCGTTTAGCTTGATGGTCATAAACCGTCACACCGCGGACTTTATCCCCTTGGCGGATCAAGCCAATCACTTCATGGTAAGTCAGCACTTTAGCGCCATGTTCGCGCGCATCGAGCATATTTGCAGCGGTTAGACGGAATGGGTCGACAGTACCATCAGGCACGCGAACCGCACCAATTAAACGCGGGTTAACTGAAGGCTCTAAGCGAATAGCTTCCGCGGGATCAATCGCTTGAGCATCAATGCCAGCGGATTGGCAAGCGGTGATAAATTGCTGCTGATATTCGAGACTATCTTCAGGTAGGGTAATAAAGAGCCCATCGGTTTTTTCAACACAATGATGAGCAATACGCTTAAGAATTTTGTTTTCTTCTATACACTCTCTTGCCGATTCACTATCTGTCACGGCATAACGAGCACCACTGTGTAGCAAGCCATGGTTACGCCCTGTTGCACCTGTCGCAATATCATGCCGTTCTAGCAAAACTGCTTTTAATCCACGGCGAGCGCAGTCACGAGCGACACCTGCACCTGTTGCGCCACCACCGATAATGATGACATCCGTTTCAGTCACAGATGAGCCATTCATGTCGCATTCCTCACGTTAATCAATCTTCACTATTCGATAAGTATAGTTTCTATTTTTATAGTCTATAGTTAATATAAGCTCAAAAAAGCGCTCAATGTTTGATAAGGAACAAAAACGAAAGTCAAAAGTACAAATTAGGTACATCAAAGCGCGGAAGCGTGATAATCATCACAAAATAATTCACAATTTTAGTTCCATTCCATTCACAAATCGCATTAACTATGCAGCCAGATAAACAAAATCAATAATTGTGCGTTAGATTACAGATAAAATGTTTTTTAACGATTAAGATTTAGCGCAATTAGAAAATAAAAGCGCTTAAAGAAACTCGATTGTTTTCGTTTTTGTTACTTCTCCCATAATAAACGCTCAACAACTTCACAACATATGTGAAATGAAGAGCATATAACTACTGACATGCCATCGGAGGCTTTATGTTACGCATGTTTAAACCCGCCGCTCATATCGAGAGGCTGCCAGCGGATAAAATAGACCCCGTCTATCGTAAATTACGTTGGCAGATTTTCCTGGGGATTTTCTTCGGTTACGCAGCATACTACTTAGTTAGAAAGAACTTCGCCCTTGCAATGCCTTATCTTGTTGAACAAGGTTTCTCTAAAGGTGACCTTGGTTTCGCATTATCTGGGATTTCAATCGCCTATGGTTTCTCCAAATTTATCATGGGCTCATTTTCCGACCGTGCTAACCCTCGGTACTTCTTACCGGCAGGTTTGATCCTCGCTTCACTTGTCATGATATTCATGGGCTTCGTGCCATGGGCAACGTCTAGCATCATGATCATGTTCGTGTTGTTATTCTTATGTGGTTGGTTCCAAGGTATGGGTTGGCCTCCTTGCGGACGTACCATGGTTCACTGGTGGTCACAAAAAGAACGTGGCGGTATCGTCTCCGTTTGGAACTGTGCGCATAACGTCGGCGGTGGTCTGCCTCCATTACTGTTCCTGTTAGGTATGGCATGGTTTAACGACTGGAAAGCTGCGCTATATATGCCAGCATTCGCGGCTATTTTAGTGGCAATGATTGCCTTCGCATTAATGCGTGATACCCCGCAATCTTGTGGTCTGCCACCAATTGAAGAGTACAAAAACGACTATCCAACAGACTATAAAGCCTCTGATGAAGAAGAATTAACCGCTAAAGCTATCTTCATGAAGTATGTATTCCCTAACAAACTTCTGTGGATGATTGCTATCGCTAACGTGTTCGTATACTTACTGCGTTACGGTGTTCTGGACTGGTCACCAACTTACCTGCGTGAAGTTAAACACTTCACAATGGATAAATCTTCATGGGCTTACTTCCTGTATGAATATGCGGGTATTCCAGGAACGCTGCTGTGCGGTTGGATGTCGGATAAAGTCTTCCGTGGTAACCGTGGCGCGACAGGCGTGTTCTTCATGACCTTAGTGACTATTGCAACTATCGTCTTCTGGATGAACCCAGCGGGTAACCCAGGCGTTGATATGGCATGTATGTTGATTATCGGTTTCTTAATCTATGGCCCTGTCATGCTGATTGGTCTGCACGCTCTTGAACTTGCACCTAAGAAAGCAGCGGGTACCGCCGCAGGCTTCACCGGTTTATTCGGTTATCTTGGTGGTTCTGTTGCCGCAAGTGCTATCGTCGGTTATACCGTTGACTACTTCGGTTGGAACGGCGGTTTTGCTGTGATGATCGGTGGTTCTGCACTGGCCGTTGTTTTACTGTTCATCGTTATGCTGAGCGAAAGTAAACACAAACGCGAACTCGCTAAAAACCAATAAGCTACCGCTTATGTTGAGTTGATTCGCTAGATTGATGGGTTATATCAAGAAAAGGATATAGCCCATTTTTTTACCCAAAATTTGTTATCGGCACCATTTTTTATCTGTAAAAGTATTCATTTATAAATTTATTTACCTATAAAGCTTTTTACCTACAAGGTTTTTACCTACAAACAATGAGTACCAAGGAGATTTACTGATGAATTTTCAATTAAAAACATTAGTCGCAAGTATGGTCTTAGTGATGTCAGTCTCTGCCGCTGCCGAAACGGCAGGTAAAGTGGTGATTGCCCATCGTGGTGCAAGTGGTTATTTACCTGAACATACCCTCCCAGCGAAAGCGATGGCGTATGCGCAAGGCGCGGATTTCTTAGAACAAGATTTAGTGATGACCAAAGATAATGAACTGGTTGTTCTTCATGACCACTATCTGGATCGCGTCACTGACGTAGCGGATAAGTTTCCAAATCGCGCACGTAAAGATGGTCGCTACTATGCCATCGACTTTACCCTACCAGAAATTAAGTCTCTGAAATTCACGGAAGGTTTCGACATTGTTGATGGCAAAAAAGTCCAAAGCTATCCAAACCGTTTCCCTATGGGTAAATCTGATTTCCGCGTCCATACCTTCCAAGAAGAAATTGAATTTATTCAAGGTTTGAACAAATCAACGGGTAAAAATATCGGTATCTACCCTGAAATTAAAGCCCCTTGGTTCCATCAACAAGAAGGTAAGGACATCACCAAGAAAACCTTAGAAGTCCTGAAAGAGTATGGCTATACCAACAAAGATTCTAACGTTTATCTGCAATCTTTCGACCCAATTGACCTAAAACGCATCAAAACGAAACTGATGCCAGAAATGGGAATGGATTTAAAACTGATCCAATTAATCGCTTATACCGATTGGGAAGAAACGCAAGAGCAGAAGCCAGACGGTACTTGGGTGAACTATAACTATGATTGGATGATGAAGCCAGGTGCGATGAAAGAAATTGCAACCTACGCAGATGGTATTGGCCCTGACTATCATATGCTCATTAGCGAAGATTCTACGCCAACCAATATCAAAGTGAACGGTATGGTGAAGGAAGCTCACGCGAACCATATGGCGGTGCATCCATTTACTATCCGTGTGGACAAACTGCCTAAGTACGCGAAAGATGGTCAGCAGTTATATGACATTATTTATAACCAAGCGGACGTTGATGGTGCCTTTACAGACTTCCCAGATTTAGGAGTTAAGTTCTTAGAGCAGCAAAAGCAGAAGTAACTCTCCCTCACTCTCTCGAGTCAATTGCAAGTCAATGACTCGAGAGAGTCTTTTCAATCAGAATAACGACTCTCTTACTTAGACTTTAAACCTGAATTTGCTGCAATAAAAGTTGCGTTTCATGTTGCTGAGCGATCAGACTGTGGTGCGAATATTCACACGCTAGTGACAACGCCACTACATGACGCGCGATACCACCTTTACCTAAAAATGAATCGATATCATAAAGGTGTTCAGATAATTGAGGTACATTCTGTAGCGCATAACTTTCGATGTATTTCCCTTTATCACTCTCTTTCACGCCACTGTGCCAAACCCTATCCAGCTGCTCTCCTGAATATTGAAATTCACACTGTGTTTTTAATGCTTCAGGAAATGACGCTAAATCCGTGGATATTGGACGTAAAAGTTTCGCTTGAACTGGCGCTCGTAAACTCTCATAAACCCCTTGAGGGGCAAGTAACATACTGGCGGCTTCTTCACTCGCGGTCGAATCTAACTGAAACGCCAAAATAGCGTATAGCTTGGGTTCAAAGGCATTTTCATACAATGTTAATAACCATTGACTGAACGATTCTGAGGGTAATATCTCAACGGATTCCAGCGTCAATGACAAACGCGCAGCTTCCTGCTCAATCAGTTCCTGCCAATTAGACTCATTGTCTTCAGCTTGCCAATATAGGGTAATCGGCTGGGAGAGAGAATGTTGATGGTAATACTCAGCAATGGGTGCGAATAATTTTTGCACCACTATTTCTTGTTTTTCCCATGACGAAAGCGATTTCAATGATCTTAGCGTCAATACATTATCTTTATTGGGTGGCAATGAAGATAAAGAAATACCGTTTTGCTGCTCTTCATCGATTTGCGTTAATCGAGTATGCGTTAGCACCCCAAGGTGCTTGCCTGCCCAGTAACGCCATTCTCTGCGAGCATCATCTAACATATTGGTAAAAAGTTGATGGCGATAAGCAGCTATTGAGTAGATAAAAAAACGAATAAACCCCACCAACAGTGCGGGGCAAATAACGAATACAATCATCAGCATGGTGTTGCTGGTAGTTGGCGATAGCATTTCATTTGTGGATAAATAGAGGCTCAGCCCAAACCCAAGAGCCCCCACAATCAGCATAATCAAAAACCAAAGCATCCAACGGGGTACTTTAGGGGCTGAAGGGTGCTCTAATGATGGAGCTCTCCAGCTCATCATGATTGTTCACCCGACGATGATAAGCTCGCAATAAGCGTACAACCACATTCAGTTTGAAAACCATTGAGTGCCGCCTGACGACCGGATATTAAAATGCGCGTTGAACCGGGTAAAATGGCATTAACACCATGTCCTTTTTTAGGGCAATTCACTTTGTCTCCCACTAAAGCAATAGGTTTGCCATACATGACAGAACCAGATGCAGTAATCACTTCACCGCCATGAGTGGTTTTGTCACCTAAACGAACAAGTGCGCGCATATTAAGATCCTTTTATTGGTTATCCGGTTGTTTTGAATATTCAAACGTGCCATCCCATTCAGGGAGTTCAGCAGGTGGGAGCGGGACGATTTTATCGATATCGGGGAATTTAGCTGTTTCATCAGAAGCATCCATTTCTTTGACGATTGCATAATAACGTAATGAACGTTCTTTATCAGGTTTTACGCCAAGATAATCAATACTTCCTAATATTGTTTTTGGGTCAAAAGCACCAGTTAAAGTTGACGCTGAATGTCGATACCCATTTTTTGTAGATAGCTGATAATATTTTAATGTTCCACCAGTATCTTCTTCAACATTCCATAAGTAATTTGCCAGACGATATGCGGCTTCTCCATTACCTTGATTTGCAGAGCAATCCAACATTTTTTTCCCAATATCAGGGCGATAAGCTGGATTATCTCTATCCGATAAACGTTGAGATACAAAAATATCGCCAATTACATATTGGGCTTCGGGGCTACCTAAATCAGCCGCTTGACGAAAGTAAGTTAACGCTTTCGTTCTGTCAGCAGCTACGCCATAACCCGTGTCTAGATAATGCCCCATTTGGTAATAACCGTAGCTGATGTTCAACTTTGCCATTTTTTGGATAATGTCCCACACCTCTTGGGCGGGGCCTTTACCTTCAACCGGGGGGACTTTTCCATAACTGATTAAGTTACTGAGATTCAACATGGCTTTGGGGTGATTACGCTCTGCAGCTTTGCGGTAGAAATCACCGATTTGCTTATAATCTCGTTGATGTTTATTCACTTTTTCAAGTTCACGCGCCTGTTTAAACCAAATATCCGCTTCTGGATCAACTGGGGGTAGCGTGTCTTTTTCATACACACAAGTGAAGGCTAAGTCGGGTTCTGTTTTTTGAGCCGGCGGCGACTCTTCTTTTTTATCCATCGGGTTGCAAGCACTCAGTATCAACATGCTACAAGTCAATGCACCACATTTAAATATGCCGCGAGCAATGGATTGATGATGAAATAAAAAGGAGAGATTCATCTTGGTTATTGCCCCTCCGCCTGTTTTTTATATTCAAACGTACCATCCCATTCAGGGAGCTCTGCGGGTGGGAGTGGGACTATTTTATCGATATCGGGGAATTTAGCTGTTTCATCAGAAGCATCCATTTCTTTGACTATTGCATAATAACGTAATGAACGTTCTTTATCAGGTTTTACGCCAAGATAATCAATACTTCCTAATATTGTTTTTGGGTCAAAAGCGCCAGTTAAAGTTGATGCAGCATGTCGATACCCATTTTTCGTTGATAATTGATAATATTTTAATGAACCATGTAAGTCCTCATTTACATTTTTCAAATAACTTGCTAATCGGTACGCCGCTTCCCCATTACCTTGATTTGCTGCACAATCTAACATCTTTACCCCAATTTCAGGGCGATAGGCTGGGTTATCTCTATCCGATAAGCGTTGAGCAACAAAAATTCTCCCAAGGACATATTGGGCTTCAGGGCTACCTAAATCAGCTGCTTGACGAAAATAAGCTAAGGCTATGGTGCGGTCTGCAATAACTCCATAGCCCGTATCGAGATAGTGCCCCATCTGGTAATAACCGTAACTGATATTCAATTTAGCCATTTTTTGAATAATATCCCACACCTCTTGGGCTGGACCTTTACCTTCAATGGGGGAGACCTTGCCATAACTGATTAAGTTACTTAAGTTAAGCATGGCTTTGGGGTGATTACGCTCTGCCGCTTTACGGTAGAGAACACCAATTTGAGCATAATCCCGTTGAGATTTATTGACCTTTTCAAGTTCTCGCGCCTGCTTGAACCAAATGTCGGCTTCAGGATCAACGGGAGGTAGCGTGTCTTTTTCATACACACAGGTGAAGGCTAAATCGGATTCTATTTTTTGAGTCATTGCTTTCTCTTTTTCTTCTACAGGTTTGCAGCTAGCAAGTAGCACTAGAGCACACAGTAATAAACAAGGTTTAATTAGTGACATAATTTAATCCGAATTTTCTAACCCAATTGTTTTATCCTCAAAGGGAATTAAAGCACCTTGGGGCATTTTTTTATCTTCTTTATAACCAGAATTATCAGTTATAATTTTTTTCCAACTTTTAAATTCTTCTGCCAAATCATCAGAAACACTCCCCGTTCCTTTATGCATTCCCCACAATTTTTCGCGCAGTGGCTTCACGATAGGAAATATATCCGTATCTTGCAGTATCACCGCAATTTCAGTGTCAAATGCCATACTGCGTAAATTGATATTGGCAGAGCCTTGAATTAAAAAGGTGTCATCCACTAAGGTTAGCTTGCTGTGGACATACACCGACTGCCAGAGATCAGAATCAGGCGAAACCAAGGTACAAATCACGCTCTTAAACCCCTCAATGGTTTCTTCCTGAATATCATCAGGGTTAACGACATCAATGGGGGCTGACACCTGACCGTTTCGGGTCGATGCCATGACATTATTTACCGTATCTCGATACGCAGCATGCTCCCGCATCAAATCACGGCGCCCTAAGGTTTCCAGCATCTTGTAGGTTTGATATCCACCGACTTCATTCGAGTCACCCACCTCTGCTTTTGTGGTTGAATTTGTTAGCACAAATAAATAGAACGGTGGAATTTTTTGCCCTTGCAGTTTAGGGTCAGTGGCTGCCGCTTCTGCAAAACATTGATTGCGCACTTCCACCATATTGCGCACATCCTTAGCAATGGACGATAAACGAAAATATTGATTTTCAAAGTAGAGATAATTACGGGCATGTTTAACACCGTGGTCATAGGACTTTAAAATATCGTATTCATCATGCTCAGGATGGGTGCGACAAATTTTTCCCGCCGTCGGTGTTAATGGGTGTCGAGCTAAAAATGTATAGCGCTCATTTAAGGCTTCAACATGCTCTAAAGTGGGCGTGTATTGGCTGCGTGAAATTGCTTTACGTCTTTCTGTCAGCTGGACACCTTCACTACCGTGTGTAAACAAGCCTTCAGTTTCCTTCCAGGCCGTGACAAAATTATCGCTTAAATCACACAACACTTCGCCATACACACAGTTAGAGGTATCTTGCCATGCGGTGGGTCCATCACGTCCTAGCCATGACATCTCTTTATGTTGAATAATTGAGTGTTTATCATCATCCCAATACTGCGAATGCATGTTATGCCCCATCACAAAGCCAACCGCGAGAGTGGGTTCTTCATAATCAATCAACACCGCTTTTTGGTGATGGGTGGGAACCATCGCCAGAGCCGCCAAACGTAAACTGAGTTCGACATCATCACTGCCAAACTGGTGTTTGGTTAACTTCGCCACCTGACTCAAACGAGATGAGGGGCTATTTATTGCCATTGAGCGGGTACGCACCGACAAGTTTTTAATTTGATTGGTTTTTGCGCGATGTAACCACTCTTTATCAAATTGGTATTGTTTATCGGATTCATACTCTAATTTAGCCCCTGCCGCGAGAGCCTTCTCCATCGGCAGTTCAATTTTTTGCCTCGGCGTGTAATGGGTTGATAATCGCCAACCTGGCAAACTGGTTTCACCGAGTTTAGCTAGTTCATCAAACCATACTAGAATACGGACTTTCACCCCTTCTTTCGCTTTCTGTTCAAGAAGCTCTGCAATCGTCGGAAATGTTCCTTCATTAATCCCCCTTGAACGTTCAAAATACATGGAAGGCTGGAAACCCCATGTAATAATTTCAACGCTGTGCTTGGCATGCCGAATTGCCTCCGCAACTGCGGCAAAGGTTTGTTTCCCATTCACCAGTGGGGCATACACAAATAAGCTCATCGGGTATTTGGTACTCTCAGGGATCCAACTGGGTGTCATTTGCAGTACCATACACGTCGAGACGGGTAAACGTATTTTCTGCTCGGTTGCTGGTATGGGTAACTGCACAGAAGCGGGGAATCCCCCAGATTGATTTCCTGACATATTATTTTCTCTTATTCCATTCAGTAATAAACTGGGAAAGCCCTTCCCCCCACGCTTGGCCTATTCGCGAGCTTTCTCGCTCTTGGCTAGGCGCACTGGTTCGAAAACCAACATTAACGGGTTCGACGTTTTCTGCTTCTTGCGACTCCGCAGAAGGAACATCGATATCGTAACGATCCCCATTCAATAGACGCAGTTGGTAGCTGTCCGTCGGAATATCATGGTCAATTTGGATATTTCCTTGCGCATCACTCATGCCTTTTAGGATAAGCGCCCCATTGGCATACAATTCATACGGCTCAAACGCACGCGCCTTCATCGGGCTTTGCGGTGAGGAACTCAGTTGAAAACGCAAGGTTTGTTTTGGCATTGATTGTGGAAATTGTGGATGCGTGACATCCATAGACGCAGGGCCTTCAACCACCCAGTTGGTCGCTTTCACCATTTGGTTGCTGGGGCTGCCGTACTCAATTTGCCCGCCTTTTAAACGAATATAGGCGCCACCACAGGTCAGCAATAACTCATCTTTAGCGGCGACAACAGTTCTACCGCCTGTACTGGTGACCGTCATGTCCTTGAGTGAGGTAAGGTGCATTTCATCGCTTTGGGCTTGAATTTCTACCTTGCCTTTTGCCGCAAAGGCTTTGATACCTAAACTTTGGGCAAATAAACTAATTGCTTGGCCTGCCGCTAAGGTGATTTTTTTCCCCACTGAAATATCTGCCTGTTTATTAGCCGTCAGGGTAATGTTTTCACCGCTGTTCGCCTGTACGGTTTTGGGGGAGGTTAATGCGATACCCGCAGGGGAACTGAGTAACATTGCCGCTTGTTGCAGTTCTTGAATCGATTGGGTGAGTAAGGTTTGTTGGGCGTTTAAATCGGCCAGTTCGGCTTTCGCCACTTCGGCAGCCTCCCGTAAAGAACTCACCAAATTCAGCGCATCATCCAATTGCTGCTTGGCTTCGCGCATATCCAGTTGTTCAGAAGCGGCTTTCGTGCGCAAGTCGGTGCTGATAAACAGCCCTTTGCCTGCGCGTATTGCCCCCCAACTGTCGGTACGCAGTTCAAAACCATCACCGCGTTTTTCACGCCCTTGGTTAACCAAATGCCCTAAATTAAGTTGGGATTTACCGCCGTATTCGGTGCTGAGCTTGATGTGTTCTTCCCCGCGCTTATCTTCCATACGAAGCTTATTATTTGCCGGAGTCCGAATGACGTTGCGAGTATTATTTTTGTCAGTGATGTGGTCGGGGCGATGGGAATCATGCAAGGCATGGGCGATATACGGTCGGTCAGGATCCCCTTCATGGAAGGCAATCGCGACTTCAGCCCCTTGAATCAACGGGAAGTGTATTCCGTAGGTATCTCCTGCATAGGGTTTTGCCAGCCGCACGGGCATGCTTTCATACCCCGTCGGTTTTTCATCACGGTCTGCATCGAATTTCACCCAATAGAAACCGTGCTCATTTTGGTGGGCATAGATATCATGGGATTTAGCACTAGTGATGCGCGCCATTAATGTGCCTGCGATCACAGGGCGAGGCTTTAGAACAGGCCGCCAGCACAGTGCTTCGGTGTACGGCGCGGCATCAAACTGAATAGTTAATGCGCTACTGCGACTGCCTGAAAATCGTAATCGAGTGATTAAAATTTCGGATTGAAAATCCGTGGGTAAGGTGGACGATAATTGGTTATCGATGACTTTAAAAATCATCAACGGCGTTAAGCGCGGTGAATTGCTTTTGCCTCGCAGCAGTGTTTGACGTGCGAGAAAGCGTTCATGGTCTAGCCGTGACCAAAAATGGGCGGTTTCCGTTTCAGGTTGGTATTTCTCACCGCGCTCAAGATGGCGGGCTTTGTAGTGGTAAACGTCGCCATAGTTTATATCGTCCCCATCTCCGCGAGTCATGTCCGTTTCAATGGATAGCAACGTTTGCATCGCTTGCCGGTGATTATAATCTTTAGTCACGACGCTGCGTTCCACCACTTGGTGACGTAGCGATAGCCCCCACACGCTTTCAACGCCATTGTCATTCATGCCAGAAGGGCTATTGAGTGGCAGTTGTAAATCATACACATAGGCGCGCTGGCTATCCCCAAAGTGAATAATTTCCGTCTTCGTGTCGGTCTGGAGACTAAAGGAATAGAAAATGCCCACTTCACTGAGCAAACGCTCAATAAATTGCCAGTCACTCTCATTGATTTGGTTTATTTGCTCCCGCTTGGGATATTGTCGTTGCAGGTGAAACTCAAACTCCCAGCCCTGAATTTTGTGTTCACGCAAGATAAACTCAATCACTTCCGGTACAGATTTATTGAGGAAAAAGCGATGGGAACGCATCTGATGACGCAGCAACGAGACAAACGGCTCAATCACAATTTGGTACTGGGCTTCATCTGCTGAACCAGATAACCGCTTAAAATGTGTGACGACCCCATGAATTCGCTTTTGCGGTTCACTCAGTGAATCTAATGCCGCCAGCGGAATAGTGGGAGATGAAAAGGTAAAATGGGCGGTACGACGAAGAAACTGTTGGGCTAGTAGGTTTTGGGCTGAGGAGGTGAATGTTATCTGATAGCGATAGGTTTCACTAATGGCTTCTCGCCCAATGAAAGATTCAACATCCAATGGAACACTACAACCTTGAACGCCTAATTGATAGCGATTATGGAGTGGAGCGATTTTTAAAGCGAGATCCTGTAAGCCCATTCTATTCATGCTCCTTTTCTGCTTATTCCATAGCAACCTGTCATAGAAGCAAAGGCAGAAAGGTCACCAATCCAAATTCATTTTATTTAGCTTAAGTCAAACAGAAGACCAGCAAATGAACTTGAAATCAACCATAATTTTCAGGAATGGGACTTATAGAAGAATTATCCGAAAGCATTTAATCCGTTTTTGGTAGAACGGGCAGGAAAGAAAAAGCACCTTCGTCAATCAATGATCAACGTTCAAGGTGCTTTTTAATGTCATAGATAGAAACTGAGTTTTAAGCAATCGTCACAGGGAATGCAATCACATCACTGATTCGTTCGGCATTCAGTGCCAGCATGATTAAGCGATCAACACCAACAGCCACACCGGAACATGCCGGTAAACCGTGCTCAAGCGCTGCAAGCAAGTTTTCATCAATCGGCTGAACGGGTAAACCCATTGCAGCACGCTTGCGGTTATCTTGCTCAAAACGTTGGCGCTGTTCGCCCACATCAGTCAGTTCATGGAAGCCATTCGCCAGCTCCATGCCCTTAAAATAGACTTCAAAACGCTCTGCCACACGGTGATCTTCTGTGCTAATCACCGCTAATGACGCTTGCGTTGCAGGGAAGTGGTAAACCACCGCAGGCTTCTCTTTACCAATATGTGGCTCCACGCCCATGGTAAACAGTAGTTGTAACAAGGTGTCGCGGTCTTCTTCATTGTCCGCCACATTGCTTAAATCTAAGCGGGCAGCCACTTCGCGTAGCTCGCTTTTTTCCGCAGAAAGCGGGTCAATATCTAAGTGGCGTAAAAATGCTTGCTGATAAGAGAGTAGCTCAGCACTTTCGCATTCCAGCACTTGCTGTAGAAGGTCATCCACTTCATTGATTAAGCGATACATATCAAAGTGTGGGCGGTACCATTCCAGCATCGTAAATTCAGGGTTATGGTGTCTTCCCGCTTCTTCATTACGGAAACTGCGGCACATTTGATAGATAGGCCCACTTCCCGCTGCCAGTAAGCGCTTCATATGGTATTCAGGGCTAGTCATCAAATATAAATTGATGCCCTGAGCCGCGCCAGGTCCCACAAAGCGAGTTTCAAATGGAACAAGATGAATGTCAGTCACCGTGGCCTGACTCATTGCGGGTGTATCTACCTCAAGTACACAGCGATCAGCGAAAAAACGTCTGATTTCCGCAACAATTTTTGCGCGCTGTAACAGGTTAGCGATGGGGGCTGTAGGCAGCCAATTCGCTACTTCACTCATTAAAATAACTCCAAAATAAACTTAGTCGTGCAGTGTACTCACCTCCCCCTTAACACACAATGGAATATTGTGGATATTATGCGCTATCTGAGTATCGATAGGGGATATGATTCAAGGCGAGAAAAGATGATGTGATTATCTCCTGCTTTATACGATTAGGCAAAAAAGCTTTATTATTAACTTTTAACATTTGGTTAAAAAAAAACAAAAACATGATTTTTTCTTATCGCTTGTGATGCAAATGTTAAAACCAAACTTCACTACTCACCTTATTGATACAATTTAAATCTGTTTTTTAGCATTAAAAATTAAGCGACTTTCTAAACAGTGAACTCTTTCGCAATTTTATCTTCGATATGATTCTAGAATTTCCTCGAGGAACACCAGATTATCCACTGTTAGAAAGAAAAACCTGACGATTTTAGTTGGTTTTAAATGCTAGGAATTCCGTTAAATTTAATGATAATTATTTGAAATTCCTTTTTATTATTTTCGGTTTCTCTGCAATTTCTTGACACCCAAAAACAATTTACAAAAAGAAGACGCAGATCACACTTTAGGGGTAATATCACCCAAAACACCTTTCTATATCAAATTTATCCCCGCCACTATTCGTTATAATTCCCAACATAATAAGTCGTTATTAGCTATTATATATTTACGATTAAAAAAGATTCTTTGCAGATTTGCCTAAAGGCAAACCGAAACTGAAATAGCTAAGCACTAAAAGTATTTAAAAGAATTTATTAATTTAACACTTTACACTTGAACAATGGAGAAGCGCAGTGCAAACCTTCAATGCCGATTTAGCGATTATCGGGGCCGGGGGCGCAGGCTTACGTGCAGCAATTGCTGCTGCTGAAGCAAATCCCAATATCAAGATTGCTCTGGTCTCAAAAGTTTACCCAATGCGTAGTCACACCGTGGCCGCAGAGGGGGGATCAGCAGCAGTTACTCAAGCCCATGATTCCTATGACTATCATTTTAATGATACCGTTTCTGGTGGTGACTGGCTGTGTGAGCAAGATGTCGTCGATTATTTCGTCGAACACTGCCCAACAGAAATGACCCAACTGGAACAATGGGGATGCCCTTGGAGCCGTAAACCAGATGGTTCAGTTAACGTTCGCCGTTTCGGTGGGATGAAAATTGAACGTACTTGGTTCGCAGCCGATAAGACTGGCTTCCACATGCTGCATACCCTGTTCCAAACTTCATTAAAATATCCTCAAATCCAACGTTTCGACGAGCACTTTGTTCTCGACATCATTGTGGACGAAGGTCAGGTGCGTGGTCTGGTTGCTCTGAACATGATGGAAGGGACGAAAGTTCAAATTCGTGCCAATGCTATCGTTATGGCCACGGGTGGTGCGGGTCGAGTTTACCGCTATAACACCAACGGCGGTATCGTAACCGGTGACGGTATGGGTATGGCGCTGCGTCATGGTGTGCCATTACGTGATATGGAATTTGTTCAGTATCACCCTACTGGTCTGCCAGGTTCCGGTATCCTGATGACTGAAGGTTGTCGTGGTGAAGGCGGTATCTTAGTCAACAAAGATGGCTATCGCTATCTGCAAGACTACGGTATGGGTCCTGAAACGCCACTGGGCAAACCAGAAAACAAATATATGGAACTGGGTCCTCGTGACAAAGTTTCACAAGCATTCTGGCACGAATGGCGTGCAGGTCGCACTATCAGCACTCACCGTGGTGATGTTGTGTATCTGGATTTACGTCACTTAGGTGCTGAAAAACTGCATGAACGTCTACCATTTATCTGTGAGCTGGCAAAAGCTTACGTGGGTGTTGACCCTGTAAACGAACCAATTCCTGTTCGTCCAACAGCTCACTACACCATGGGTGGTATTGAAACTGACCAACGCACCGAAACTCGTATTAAAGGTCTGTTCGCGGTGGGTGAATGTTCATCTGTTGGCTTACACGGCGCAAACCGTTTAGGTTCTAACTCACTGGCAGAATTAGTGGTATTTGGTCGCTTAGCAGGTGAAGAAGCGGCACGTCATGCTGCTGAAGCTACCCCTGCAAATGCAAGCGCTATCGAAGCACGTACTCGTGATATCGAAAATGACCTGCAAAAACTTCTGAACCAAAAAGGTAAAGAAAGCTGGTCGAAAATCCGTGATGAAATGGGTATTTCGATGGAAGAAGGTTGCGGTATCTACCGTACACCTGAATTAATGCAGAAAACTGTTGATAAACTGGCAGAGCTGAAAGAGCGCTTCAAGCATGTTGAAATCACTGACCATAGCAGCGTCTTCAACACTGACTTACTGTACACCATCGAATTAGGCTTTGGCTTAGACGTGGCGGAATGTATGGCTCACTCTGCGATTAACCGTAAAGAGTCTCGCGGTGCGCACCAACGTCTTGACGAAGGTTGCACTGAGCGTGATGACGTCAACTTCCTGAAACATACTCTGGCGTTCTATAACCCAGAAGGTGCACCACGCCTTGAGTACTCTGATGTGAAAATCACTAAATCACAACCAGCGAAACGTGTGTATGGTGCTGAAGGGGCAGCTCAAGATAAGGCGAATAAGGAGCAAGCTAATGGATGATATGAAACACTTAAAAATGGAGATCATGCGTTTCAACCCAGAAACGGACAATGAACCCCATTTAGTGACTTATGATGTCCCTTATGACGAGCAAACCTCTTTGTTAGATGCTTTGGGCTACATCAAAGATAACCTCGCGCCAGACCTGTCTTACCGTTGGTCTTGCCGTATGGCTATCTGCGGCTCTTGCGGCATGATGGTGGACAATGTTCCTAAACTGGCTTGTAAAACATTCCTGCGTGATTATCCGCAAGGAATTAAAATTGAGCCACTGGGTAACTTCCCTATCGAGCGTGACCTTGTTGTTGATATGACAAGCTTTATCGAGCGTTTAGAAGCTATCAAACCTTACATTATTGGTAATGATCGCAAACCTTCTGACGGTCCGAACAAGCAAACTCCAGCTCAGATGGAGAAATATCATCAGTTCTCTGGCTGTATTAACTGCGGTCTGTGCTATGCAGCGTGTCCACAGTTTGGTCTGAACCCTGAGTTCTTAGGCCCTGCGGCAATCACCTTAGCAGAGCGCTACAACCTCGATAACCGTGACCACGGCGCGAAAGAGCGTATGCCATTATTAAATGGTGACAACGGTGTATGGAGCTGTACGTTTGTAGGTTACTGCTCTGAAGTCTGTCCTAAGCATGTCGACCCGGCGGCGGCTATCCAACAAGGTAAAGTTGCGAGTGCGCAAGACTTTGTTATCGCCATGCTGAAGCCACGATAAGGAGAATTGAAGTCATGACAACTAAACGTAAACCCTATGTCAGGGAAATGAAAGGCGACTGGTGGCAAAAGCTGGGTTTCTACCGCTTTTACATCATGCGTGAAAGTACTTCCGTGCTTCAGGTTTGGTTCAGTATTTTAGTCCTGTACGGCGTATTTGCTCTGAAAAATGGACCTGAATCATGGGCGGGCTTTGTTGGGTTCTTAAGTAACCCAATCATTCTGATCATTAACATTGTGACACTGG
Organism: Providencia sp. JUb39; assembly: GCF_012272845.1. Taxonomy (NCBI): domain Bacteria; kingdom Pseudomonadati; phylum Pseudomonadota; class Gammaproteobacteria; order Enterobacterales; family Morganellaceae; genus Providencia; species Providencia sp. JUb39. The sequence goes on from NZ_JAAWXD020000001.1 coordinate 3,604,176, forward strand.
CGGCGACGCTGCTGCATACCACAACGTGGTTCAAACTGGCGCCAAAAGCTGTCGCTATCATTGTTAAAGATAAGAAACTGCCAGATGAGCCAATTGTAAAAGGCTTCTGGGCACTCACGATAGTCGTGACAGCGGCTATTTTAGCAATCGCATTACTATTTTAATCGAAGGAGAATCTGATGAATCTAACGCCTAAACGTTCCGATGAGCCGATTTTCTGGGGATTATTTGGTGCAGGTGGTATGTGGAGCGCCGTTATTGGCCCTGCAATCATTCTTTTACTGGGTATTTTAATCCCATTAGGTGTCGCACCAGAAATGCTGAGCTATGAGCGCATCATGGCATTTAGCCAAAGCTTTATTGGACGCATTTTCTTATTACTGATGATTATTCTGCCTGTATGGTGCGGTATGCACCGTATTCACCACACCCTGCACGATTTTAAAGTGCATGTTCCAGCTACAAAATGGGTGTTCTACGGCAGCTCAGCAATCATTAGCGTTATCGCAATCATCGGTGTATTCACACTGTAATTGTTGATTAACTAAGTAAATTGATAGCAAGTACCCCGTCAATGCACTGCATGATGGGGTATTTTTTTGCATTACTTATGGCTTTCCAAGCCTGAAATCAGCGCGGTTAAACCGTATAAAAATGCCGATTCCCCTTCATCGCCATCCATAATTTCTAATGCATCTTTCAATAATGGTGGCACATTTTCATCGGTACTAGGCTCGACATCCCGCTGAGCAGCTACATGCTCTTGCTGTTCCAGCACCGCCCCTAGCGTAAAATGCCCTACTGCACTCAAAGCATACAATCCTGCTTTTAGCGAAAAACCATTGTCCAACATAAACTGTAATTGGGTTTCAATCGTGGTGTATTGGCTTTGTGTTGGGCGAGTGCCTAGATGTACTTTGGCACCATCTCGATGGCTTAATAGCGCTCGGCGAAAACTCATCGCGTTATGGCGTAGAAACTGCTGCCATGTTTCCCCTTCTCGCGGTAATCCATGGTCATGATGACGAACAAGCATTTCCACCGCCAGCGCATCCAATAACGCACGTTTATTTTTCACATGCCAGTATAACGTTGGTTGTTCAACCCCCAACTTTTGCGCGAGCTTACGCGTGGTCAGCCCTTCCATGCCCACTTCATTCAACAAATCCAGGGCGGCGCTAATAATGGTATCTCTGTCTAATCGAGCCATTAAATTCTCCTCATCATTTCTGTTGACACTCTATCACTGATAGGTATACATTCCAACTCTATCATTGATAGAGGAAATGTATTATGAACAAAACCGCTGTTATTGCTTTAGTCATCACCGCCCTCGATGCTATGGGAATTGGGCTGATCATGCCTGTCTTACCCACACTATTACGGGAATATGTCACGCTGGAGCAGCTCGCTAACCACTATGGGATCTTGCTGGCACTGTATGCCGTGATGCAGGTCTTCTTTGCGCCACTGCTAGGAAAATGGTCGGATAAATGGGGACGCAGCCCGATTTTGCTACTCTCCCTTGCCGGAGCCGCGATGGATTACACCTTACTCGCGCTTTCTAGCACACTTTGGATGCTCTATTTAGGGCGCTTAATTTCAGGGATCACCGGAGCAACGGGGGCTGTGGCTGCATCGGTTATCGCCGATTCCACAAAACCGGAAGAGCGCACCGCATGGTTTGGTCGCTTAGGCGGCGCGTTTGGTATTGGCTTGATTGCAGGCCCTGTGATTGGCGGATTTGCGGGGAATTATTCCGCACATTTGCCGTTTATTATTGCGGCGATATTGAACGCGTTCACTTTCCTCATGGTTTTCGTTCTGTTTAAAGAGCCAAAGAAAAACGTAGAATCCGAAAATCATGTAGATGCGCCACAAAACAGTCTCTCATTTATGCAGGTTGCTAAACCTATTTTGCTGCTACTTTCGGCGTTTTTTACCGCACAGTTGATTGGACAAATTCCAGCAACAACGTGGGTTCTGTTTACCGAAAGCCGCTTTCAGTGGAGTAGTATTGAGGTAGGTATGTCCCTTGCTGGGTTGGGCTTGATGCACGCCATTTTTCAGGCATTTATTGCAGGAACCATCGCCAAACGATTCAGTGAAAAAGTCACCATCATTGTGGGCTTTATTGCGGATGGCTGCGCATTTATGGTGCTAGCATTTATCACCCAAGGATGGATGATTTACCCGACATTGATTTTACTGGCCGGTGGCAGCATCGCCCTTCCAGCTTTGCAGGGGTTAATGTCTTCCCAAGTTAGCCAAGAAAATCAGGGTAAGCTGCAAGGAATGCTAGTCAGCTTAACTAATGCCACAGGGATTATTGGTCCGCTGATGTTCAGCATTATTTTCGGTCAAACACTCGGTATTTGGGATGGCTGGGTCTGGATGATTGGCACGCTACTTTATCTCGCTCTGATTAGCTGTTTTTTACTGTTTTATCGCCCTCACCACATATTGAAAGGACATTCCGGTATTTCGGACGTAAAATGTTATTAAGTCTTCAATGAAAATAACGCGATAAGAGCCCTATTTATGTTAACGCCACCGAAAAAGCCAAGAACCAAGCCAGCAGAAGAGCGTTTGAACGACCTGATGAATGCCGCTGAAAACCTCTTTCTTTCCAAAGGATTTCTCGCCACAACCGTGAGTGAAATTGTGGCCGTCGCGGATGTGGCAAAAGGGACGTTTTATCATTATTTTGAATCAAAAAACGAAATTATGGATGCCTTGCGCACCCGTTATATGGATTGGTATTTAGGGCATATTGCAGATGCGCTTTCACCGCATCAATCGGCGTCTTCACAGTTAAAATCATGGTGCGAAAACAGCGTTAAATACTATGTTGAAAAGCAGACACTGCACGACATGCTCTTTCACGACGAATACCATGGTCACACTAACAGCCATGAACAACGTGCCGTTGAACAAATTAAACAGATTTTATCCCTTGGTGAACAGCAGCAAGCTTGGCATGCCGCACCACCAGAGCTTATCGCCACGATGATCTATCATTCAATGCATGCGGCAGTAGATAACCTCGCCACAACCCATGAATACAACCAAAGCAATTTGGGTGAATTGCTGTATGGGCGTTTTGTACGTCTTTTGGCGCAATAAATTGCAGTAGAGTTCCCCACGACTCAGTGGGGATTCACGACTTAATTTTGATCACTTCAGTCTCATTTGGCGATAACGTTTTTCCATCGTGTGAAAGCGGGTACATCCCCGGAATGGGGCTTTGAGTCTGTTTATCTATCAAAATAGAGTGTGGTTCTCCCTCTCGAAATAGATTCACTTCCCCCCATTGTCTTAATGCAACCACGATAGGAAAAAGGCTTTCCCCCGCCTCGGTTAACACATATTCTTGGTAAGCAGTGCCATCTGATGCATCCTTCAGTTCGAGAATATTTGCATCGACTAATTTACGTAATCTGTCTGACAGAATATTACGCGCTACCCCTAAACTTCGTTGAAAATCACCGAAACGTCGTACGCCATCAAAAGCATCACGCACAATTAATAACGACCAGCGATCCCCAATTAAATTTACGCTTCGAGCCACAGGGCATGGGGATCCTTCCATTACTGTATTCGACGACATGACTCCCCCTCTATTTAATATCAAAGAATTAATACCCCAAAAATCTAGTTGCATTTTAAAACCAAGTGACCTAGCATTCAACTAGTTTCAAATTAAAACCAATCTCAAATTAAAACTAGATGAGTGTGCAAAATGAAAAATTCCCTTTCATTACCCCATTCGGCTATTGAGCAAAATAGCCTTCAAAATTCATTACCGAAAGGGTTAGTTTATCTCTTCGCAGTTGCCAGTGGATTAAGTGTCGCCAATGTTTACTATGCGCAACCATTACTAGATTCACTTTCTCGTGACTTTCATATTAGTGATGCCGCTATTGGTGGCGTTATCACCGCCACTCAAGTTGGCAGTATTCTCGCTCTGTTATTGTTAGTTCCTCTGGGCGATAAAATGAAACGTCGCCACTTGATGGGATGGCAGCTCAGCGCACTTGTTCTGTCTTTACTCATTGTTGCGATAGCAGAAACACCCGCCATGCTACTTATAGGAATGCTCGCGGTTGGCATGCTCGGAACCGCCATGACACAAGGATTGATTTCCTACGCAGCGAGTTCTGCAGGTGTTCATGAGCAAGGGCGCGTGATCGGTACTGCACAAGGTGGCGTATTTATTGGGCTTTTACTTGCAAGAGTCTTTTCTGGTGCAATAAGTGACCTAACCAGCTGGCGTGGTGTTTATCTCTCTTCTGCACTGCTGATGCTCACTATTGCCTACCCGCTTTGGCGATATCTACCGCAGATTGATCCGCCAAAGAATGCCATGAATTACTCAACATTGTTGCGCTCAATGGCAACGTTATTTAAACGCCAAAAAGTCTTACAGGTACGAGGCTTCTTAGCATTACTGATGTTTGCCACATTTAATATTTTCTGGAGTGCCTTAGTCATTCCTTTAAGTGATGCACCCCATTATTTTTCTCACACTCAGATTGGTGCGCTTGGTCTTGTCGGTGTAGTCGGTGCGTTGATTGCTTCAAGAACTGGGCGTTTAGCGGATTATGGATACGGGCAAATAGTCAGTTTTATTGCTCTGCTATTATTAACGTTATCTTGGTTACCCATTGCGTTTATGGATAGCTCACTATGGGCGTTGATCATTGGGATTATTTTGCTCGATGTGGGCGGGCAATCGTTACATGTGACGAATCAAAGTATGATTTATTGCTCAGAGCCTGAAGCCCATAGCCGCCTAGTGGGGCTGTATATGATGTTTTATGCGGTCGGGAGTGGTTTTGGTGCGGTCAGTTCAACGTGGATTTATGCCCATGCGGGCTGGAATGGTGTTTGTCTATTAGGGGTCGGTGTGAGTGCTTTTGCGCTTATTTTCTGGTGGCTGACTCGCCACATTAGATAGGTAATTTAAAATGAAACGGGTAAGCCATCACTCACCCGTTTTTTATTCTCAGAAGCTTAACTAGAAAGTTTTAACCCAATTAACCCCATCACAATCAAGCCAAGGCTCAATAAGCGGAACATGTTGGCGGATTCACCAAGGAAAATAATCCCGAAAATTGCGGTGCCAATTGCACCAATTCCTGTCCAAATCGCGTAAGCGGTTCCGGCAGGCAAATCACGCATCGCATAAGCGAGTAAGCCCATACTGGCGATAATGGCGGTGATAGTGATAATGCTAGGGGTTAGGCGCGTAAAACCATGGGTATACTTTAAACCCACTGCCCAAACAACTTCTAATAAACCTGCGAATAATAAAATGATCCAAGCCATGGTGGATGTACTCCGTCAACTTCTCGGGGTCGTCCCCATTACTTAAACGTGATGATTTCAGGTCGTCCTGAACACGCGAAATGAAACCGTATTATAAACGTTCAATTTCAGAGACTCAAGTCACTTAAAATAATAATTAACACTAAATTAACACCCATATTTATCCTATTCATGCTGAATTTGAGTCCTGACATGCAATATCGTCGCACAAATCCCAAAGCACAGGTAAAGTAGAGATCCTCCGCCAATTCTGTACCGAGAAAACACCATGCGTATCAAAGATATATTACTTGCCCTGTGTGTCGTGATTATTTGGGGTGTCAACTTTGTGATCATCAAACTTGGCGTAACCGCCTTACCGCCACTACTCCTCGGTGCCTTACGTTTTGTGTTTGTGGCCTTCCCTGCCATTTTCCTATTCAAGCGTCCCAAAATTCCGCTGAAGCTCTTACTGATTTACGGGCTAACCATTAGCTTTGGACAGTTTGCGTTTCTATTTTGTGCCTTGCGTGTGGGCATGCCAGCAGGCATTGCCTCGGTGATTTTACAGTCGCAAGCTTTCTTCACTATCTTGCTCGGTGCCGTGATCCTTAAAGAATCCCTACAGCCAACCCACTTTATCGGTATGTTTATCGCCATCGCGGGTCTCGGGATTTTAGCTAATGGTGCAACCTCTGGCGGAATCGATGATATCCCTCTGTTGGGCTTGATCTTTATTTTGGTCGCGGGGCTATCTTGGGCGTTCGGTAATATCACCAACCGTATCATTATGCAGCATCAAGGCGAAGAAAAATGCAGTGCCCTTTCCTTGGTCAGTTGGAGCGCCCTAATCCCAATTATTCCTTTCTTATTAAGCTCTTGGATTTTCGAAGGCGAAGATGCCATTGTACAAGGCTTAGCAGGGTTTGATTGGTCTGTACTCGGTGTGATTTTGTATCTTGCCTACCTTTCCACTTTTGTAGGTTATGGATTGTGGGGTGTGCTGCTTGGACGCTATGAGGCATGGCGCGTCGCACCATTCTCTTTATTGGTGCCCGTTTTTGGGTTAAGTAGCAGCGCTTTATTCCTTGGCGAGCACATTAACGGCATACAAATTGCTGGATTAATTATGATTATGTTAGGGCTAATCACGACATTGTTTGGTAAAAAAATTATTCAGGTGATTCGAAAGTAACCGCCAACGCATTCAAATACCGGAAATTTTCTTCCGGTATTTTTTTGTCTGTTTTATTATTTTCAGTAAAAACCCCACACACCCACGCGGATTTATAATCTAAAATTAAAATATTAATTAGGATATAAAACCAATCAATGAATTAACGCTAGACCAAAACAAGATAAAATCCAATATTAACTTCAATTTTAGTGATGCGAATTCCAATATTGGAATTTATCTACAATTTCAATTAAGTGTCTCGATTTAGCTACTTTTTCTTTCCCCCAACTCTCGCTATATCTGTTTGAGTTTTTACTTACATAAATAACTAATAAAGCTCGTTAACGAAATGGATGGGGAAAGGCTATGGGTAAACAATTGATTTGGATTGTTCTCGCTCTGCTCGGCGCGTTTTCGCTCGGTTATATTGCATTAAATCGAGGTGAACAGATCAACGCCCTGTGGATCGTGGTCGCCGCGGTCTGTATTTATTTGATCGCATATCGTTACTATGGACTGTTTATTGCGAAAAAAGTCCTGCAAGTGGACTCCACACGTATGACGCCAGCCATTCGTCATAACGATGGTCTGGATTATGTACCAACCGACAAAAAAGTGTTATTTGGTCACCACTTCGCCGCCATTGCTGGCGCAGGTCCATTAGTCGGTCCTGTACTTGCTGCACAAATGGGCTATTTACCGGGTATGCTGTGGTTGCTCGCAGGGGTGGTATTGGCAGGGGCTGTACAAGATTTTATGGTGCTGTTCGTTTCCACTCGCCGTGATGGCCGCTCTTTGGGTGAACTCGTTAAAGAAGAAATGGGCAATACAGCGGGCGTCATTGCGTTGATTGCTTGCTTTATGATCATGGTGATCATCCTTGCTGTGCTCGCGATGATTGTCGTGAAAGCGTTAACACACAGCCCATGGGGAACTTATACCGTTGCCTTCACCATCCCACTGGCTATTTTCATGGGGATTTATACCCGTTATATTCGCCCAGGTCGTATTGGTGAAGTTTCAGTTATTGGTCTGATTTTCTTAGTTTTTGCGATTATTTCAGGCGGCTGGGTCGCAGAGAGTGAAACATGGGCACCTTACTTTGACTACACTGGCGTACAGTTAACATGGATGCTGGTTGGCTATGGTTTTGTGGCTGCGGTTCTACCAGTTTGGCTGTTATTAGCCCCTCGTGATTATCTTTCTACTTTCTTGAAAATTGGGACAATTATCGGTTTGGCGATTGGTATTTTGATTTTAAATCCCAATCTACAAATGCCGTCATTAACTAAATATATTGATGGAACTGGTCCTGTGTGGGCTGGGGATTTATTCCCATTCTTATTTATTACTATCGCTTGCGGTGCCGTTTCTGGCTTCCACGCCTTAATCTCTTCCGGTACCACGCCGAAAATGCTCGCCAATGAAAACCAAGCTTGTTTTATCGGTTATGGCGGGATGTTGATGGAGTCATTCGTGGCAATCATGGCGTTAGTCGCAGCTTGTGTGATTGACCCAGGCGTTTATTTCGCGATGAACAGCCCAATGGCGATGTTAGCACCAGCAGGAACGACGGATGTTGTGGCTTCCGCGGCGCAAGTTGTCAGCGGTTGGGGCTTCCAAATTACCCCTGAACAATTAACGCAAATTGCCAACGAAGTCGGTGAAACCAGCATTATTTCCCGTGCAGGGGGCGCTCCAACACTGGCAGTCGGTATGGCGTATATTCTTCATGGCGCACTAGGCGGGTTGATGAATGTGGCATTCTGGTACCACTTCGCTATTCTGTTTGAAGCACTGTTTATCCTGACGGCGGTGGATGCCGGAACCCGAGCGGCGCGCTTTATGCTGCAAGATTTACTGGGTGTGGTTTCACCATCATTGAAAAGAACGGATTCCCTACCCGCTAACCTGATCGCCACTGCATTGTGTGTGCTGGCTTGGGGTTATTTCTTGCATCAAGGCGTCGTTGACCCACTCGGTGGTATTAACACCTTATGGCCGCTGTTCGGTATCGCTAACCAGATGCTGGCAGGTATGGCGCTGATGTTATGTGCGGTCGTTCTGTTCAAGATGAAGCGCCAAGCCTACGCATGGGTCGCTCTATTACCAACAGCATGGTTATTGGTGTGTACGATGACCGCAGGCTGGGAAAAAACCTTCAGTGAAGATGCCCGCGTTGGTTTCTTAGCGGTCGCGAATAAGTTCCAAGCGATGTTAGATAGCGGCAACTTGCCGCCGCAATATACAGAATCTCAGTTGACTCAGTTGGTTTTCAATAACCGTTTAGATGCTGGCTTAACGATTTTCTTTATGATTGTGGTTGTCGTTCTCGCCCTATTCTCTATCCGTACCGCATTGAAAGCACTGAAATCTAAGGAACCAACCGCCAACGAAGTTCCTTACGAGCCAATGCCAGCCAACTACGAAGAGATTGTGGCAAACACCCGCCATCATTAATACACCGGAGATTGAGAGCTGAGCAGTTTTGTTTTGAATATGTGTTTGTTTTAAGTCTGTATTTAAATATTTTTCAAAACTCACTCTCTTTCTCCAAAATAGTTCGAGTTACAGCTAGGCGACAAACGAGGATATCCCTAGGAGCATAGATAACTATGTGACTAGGGTAGCCGAGAGCAGACAACAACGCTGTAGCGCGAAATATGAAGGAGAAAAAAATGTTTGGAAACTTAGGGAAAGCGGCCCGTTACTTAGGCCAAGCCGCCAAAATGATGGTCGGCGTCCCCGACTACGACAACTACGTCGCTCACATGCAGCGTACCCATCCAGACCAAACGCCGATGACTTATGAAGAGTTTTTCAAAGAACGGCAGGATGCTCGCTACGGTGGTAAGGGTAAAGGCGGGTTTAAATGTTGTTAATCATTGCTCTTATTGAGCACCGCAAATAAAAAAGCCGAATACAGTACGAAACTGCATTCGGCTCTTCTTGATCTCACTTCGCCACTCACTATAATGGCTGGCTTGATCTGTCGACGATTATTTCACGCGTGAAACGTATTCGCCTGAACGAGTGTCAACTTTGATCACTTCGCCGATCTGAACAAACAGAGGAACTTTAACCACTGCACCAGTGCTTAACGTTGCTGGCTTACCACCAGTACCTGCTGTGTCACCTTTCAGACCTGGATCTGTTTCGACAACTTCTAATTCAACGAAGTTCGGCGGAGTTACCGCGATTGGACGACCGTTCCACAGCGTTAAGATACAATCAGCTTGGTCGATCAGCCATTTTTCGTTGTCACCGATAGCTTTCGCATCTGCTGCCAGTTGTTCGAAAGTTTCGTTGTTCATGAAGTGCCAGAACTCACCGTCGTTGTACAGGTAAGTTAAGTTCATATCCATGACATCTGCGCCTTCAACAGAATCAGTAGATTTAAAAGTTTTTTCCAACAGTTTGTTAGAAATCAGTTTACGCAGACGAACGCGTGCGAACGCTTGACCTTTACCCGGTTTAACGAATTCACTTTCAAGAATTGCACACGGCTCACCATCTAACATGATTTTAAGACCTGAGCGGAATTCATTGGTACTATAAGTAGCCATGGAGATCCTCTATTTATAAACTAAAAATGGCATAGCCAAAAAATGGTCGATATTATAACTCAAAATACCTCATCCAGAGAAGTCTGGATACAACAACTTGCCGAAGCAGTCACTAATCCGGATGAATTGCTGCAATTACTAAACTTAGAAGACCATCAACCATCGCGAGAAGGTCATGAAGCACGTAAGTTATTTCCTTTACGTGTTCCGCGTCCTTTTATTTCGCGAATGAAAAAAGGTGATCCACTAGACCCTCTGTTATTGCAGGTATTAACCGCAAAAGCAGAGTTCGATATACATCCAGGTTTTTCTACTGATCCACTAGAAGAGCAGGATAACGCGATCCCGAGTTTACTCCACAAGTACCGTAACCGCGCATTAATGCTGGTTAAAGGGGGTTGTGCAGTGAACTGTCGATACTGCTTTCGCCGGCATTTTCCTTATGAAGATAACAAAGGAAATAAAAATAACTGGTTGATGGCTGTGGATTATATAAAAAACCACAGTGAACTCAATGAAATCATCTTCTCTGGCGGTGATCCTTTAATGGCAAAAGACCACGAACTTGACTGGTTAATTAGCCAACTTGAGGAAATTCCACATATTACTCGCTTGCGAATTCATTCTCGCTTGCCAGTGGTAATTCCAGAAAGAATTACAGATACCCTTTGCCAGCGTTTATCTCAGTCACGTTTGCAGGTCATTATGGTGAGCCACGTTAACCACGCTAACGAGATTGATGATGAATTTACGAAAGCGATGCAGAAATTAAAACGTGCAGGCGTCACATTGCTCAACCAAAGCGTATTACTCCGCCAAGTTAATGACAATGTCACTGCTTTGGCAAACCTGAGCAATGCCCTATTTGATGCAGGAATTTTACCGTATTACTTGCATGTGCTCGATAAAGTCCAAGGCGCTGCACACTTCTTAGTGAGTGATATTGAAGCTCGACAATTAATTCGTGAATTGTTAAGTCAGGTCTCGGGGTATTTAGTGCCGAAGTTAGCGAGAGAAATTGGCGGGGAGCCAAGCAAAACCTTACTCGATTTAAACTTGCGCCAAAGCTAGTCTGAGTTAATAAACATCAAAACTAATAGGCATAAAAAAACCCGCTTAACTGATTAAGCGGGTCTTATTGATACATGATTATTGGCACTTATAAACTTGGCCAACCATTTTGCTATCAACAGGAACAAAGCTAGATAGGACAGTTTCGCTTGGGCTTGAAGCACCAAAAATCACGTTACCACCCATTGCTGCAGCTTTGTTACGTAAATCATTTGCTGCGCCGCGCATGGAGCTAGATTCGTTATTAACGCCGCTCAACCAGTTGCTTTGAGTTCCAGTGACTTGACCAAGAAGTTGGCATTCACTTCCCGGTTGATTTTCAACAAAACGAACTTGTGAGCCTGCCGCAGTCAGATCATTGGTTGATGTACAACCTGCTAAAGTTAGTAATGCAGCAGCACCAAGCAAGACTTTAATTCGCATGTTTTCCCTCATTTTTTATTGTGTTTTTGCAGCTGGTTGTTGAACCTTTATAGCTCCAATCACTCAAAATTCTGTTTTATGACAGTAAATTAACGTACTAGATATCCAAGTAGGCTTGATAAAAACTGTCAATCGCTCAGAGTTTATCACAAAACAATCAATACGCTTGTGATGTTCTTTACTTATTTAAACTATTTTTTACCTTGGGTTAAATATAACCCGATGAGTTACCTTAACGCAAAAATAAGTAATAAACCTCACAAATACAAAGCACGAAAGCATTAATTTGATTACCTATAAAAAAAACCGGCACCACTCGATAATTCATGGTGCCGGTCTTATTTTGGCTGGTAGCTACTAGTTAATGGCTACTGGCGCACAATGTTTGCCTGTTGGCTTACATCATGCCGCCCATTCCGCCCATGCCACCCATACCCGCTGCGCCTAAATCAGGAGCGTCAGATGCTGGCATATCAGTGATCATCGCTTCAGTCGTAATCATCAGACCTGCGATTGATGCTGCGAATTGCAGAGCAGAACGAGTAACTTTAGTTGGATCCAGAATACCCATTTCGATCATGTCGCCATAAGTATCTGTTGCTGCGTTGTAACCGTCATTGCCAGTTGCTGCTTTAACGTTGTTAACAACAACAGAAGCTTCTTCACCTGCGTTAGTGACGATTTGACGCATTGGCGCTTCCATCGCACGCAGAGCAACACGGATACCTACGTTTTGTTCTTCGTTATCGCCTTTCAGTGCTTCCAGTTTAGCCGCAACGCGAACTAACGCAGTACCACCACCAGCAACAACACCTTCTTCAACCGCTGCGCGAGTTGCGTGCAGAGCATCGTCAACACGAGCGCGTTTTTCTTTCATTTCAACTTCAGTTGCTGCACCCACTTTAATTACCGCAACACCGCCAGCTAATTTCGCTACGCGTTCTTGCAGTTTTTCACGGTCGTAATCAGAAGAAGACTCTTCGATTTGTTGACGGATTTGAGTCACACGACCTGCGATTGCAGTTTCGTCACCGATACCATCGATGATGATAGTGGTGTCTTTGTTGATAACGATACGTTTAGCTTGACCTAAATCTTCTAACGTTGCTTTTTCCAGCTCCATACCGATCTCTTCAGAGATAACAGTACCGTTAGTCAGGATAGCGATATCTTGCAGCATTGCTTTACGGCGGTCACCGAAACCAGGTGCTTTAACCGCAGCCACTTTCACGATACCACGCATGGTATTCACGACTAATGTAGCCAGTGCTTCACCTTCAACATCTTCAGCGATGATCAGCAGTGGTTTATTCGCTTTAGCAACGCCTTCTAATACTGGCAGTAATTCACGAATGTTAGACACTTTTTTGTCGACTAACAGGATGAATGGGTTTTCCAGTTCAACAACGCCAGTTTCTGGTTTGTTGATGAAGTAAGGAGATAAATAACCGCGGTCAAACTGCATACCTTCAACCACGTCTAATTCGTCTTCCAGACCAGTACCTTCTTCAACGGTGATAACGCCTTCTTTACCGACTTTCTCCATTGCTTCTGCAATTAATTTACCAACAGTTTCGTCGGAGTTTGCAGAAATAGTACCAACCTGTGCGATTGATTTAGTATCTGAACATGGAACTGACAGAGTTTTCAGTTCTTCAACAGCAGCAACTACTGCTTTATCGATACCACGTTTCAGATCCATTGGGTTCATACCCGCAGCAACTGCTTTCAGACCTTCGGTGATAATTGCTTGAGCTAAAACGGTAGCGGTTGTTGTACCGTCACCCGCTGCATCGTTAGCTTTAGAAGCAACTTCTTTCACCATTTGTGCACCCATGTTTTCGAATTTATCTTCTAATTCGATTTCACGAGCAACAGAAACACCATCTTTAGTGATAACTGGTGATCCAAAAGATTTGTCTAAAACAACGTTACGGCCTTTAGGACCTAAAGTTACTTTAACTGCATCAGCAAGAACATTGACACCACGAAGCATTTTTGTACGAGCGTCATTACCAAATCTAACGTCTTTAGCTGCCATTATCTCTTTCCTTTAAATTCTTTTCGTTTGATGAAAGTTTTAAGTGAAAATTCTTATTCAACGATTGCTAAGATGTCGCTTTCGGACATGATTAACACTTCTTCGTTGTCGATTTTTTCAGCTTTTACGCCATAACCGTCGTTAAAAATTACGATATCGCCAACTTTCACATCCAGCGCTTTAACGTCGCCATTTTCGAGGATGCGGCCTTGGCCCACAGCGATAACTTCACCACGAGTTGATTTGCCCGCAGCACTGCCAGTTAACACGATACCACCAGCAGATTTAGATTCGATTTCTTTACGTTTAACGATAACACGGTCATGCAATGGACGAATTTTCATTAATAGTTCTCCTACAAATAAAGTCCATACGGGTAAAAGGTCGATACCAAGGTGATCTTCACCAGTACCATGTTTCAGGAGATTGGGATGAATAACTAAGACTTCAAGGGGTGGGAGATAAATTTTTTTATTATTTATCTCCCTACAGTTCAAAGGGAATTAAGGTTTAGGCGGGTTATCTTGGTTGGAATCTGAAGATTTATCGTCAGGAACACGATGGCTTTCACCATCAATAGTTCTTTCGCGATCAATAGTATAAGAAGGGTCATCTTGCTTGCGTTGGTACTCGCCTTCAAAAGTATTGCCATTTTGATAGCCACCACCCTGAAAACCATTTCCAGGTTGGTAAAACTTGATGTGCGGGATTAAACGCATCACAAATAATTTTTGTACTGGTGGTAGTAATAAAAGTAGTCCAATAAAGTCCGTAAAGAATCCAGGAACAATAAGTAAAAATCCTGCTAACACTAACGCCACACTTTTAATCATTTCAGCGGCAGGACTTTCACCACTCATTAATTTTTGTTGTATTTGCATGACATTTTTCATCCCTTGGTTCTTCACAAGTGAAACCCCCAAACAGGATGTGAGCACCACTAAAATTAATGTCATCAACACACCAATTTCAGCCGCAACTCGGACAAAAATGACCGACTCTATATACACCAAAATACATATCAGAATTAGTGGTAACCAGCGCACAAGTACTCCTTAATATCAATAAGCTACTGCATTTTTCGGGGCTAAATGAAAACCTTTGTGAACTATCTCTAAGAGACTACTATTCATATTCGCTTTTTTCATCAGTATAGCCATAATAATTGGGTCTCTGATCGTGATTTTCAACTCATGGACTAAGATCATTAACAAGGCTTATCTGTGATTTAAATCACACAATATAAATTCTATTGCACTAATCAATCCATAAAATGATCTAGGTTCAAGGTATGGGGTGATAAAGGGCATATGATCACCCCATAAGTCAGTAGAACATAATACTGATAAAGGAGTAATAGGTGGTAATCACCTAGAAGTTTAGTTTTAGGATATATTTTTAAAAGCGCATAAACGGACAGTAACTGTAATCTAATTAAGAAGGTTCTCATGTCAAACAATACTCGTATCGAAGAAGACCTGTTAGGTAAAAAAGAAGTTCCAGCTGATGCCTATTATGGTGTTCATACTCTGCGTGCGATTGAAAACTTTTATATCAGCGACCGCACCATTAACGATGTCCCAGAATTTATTCGCGGCATGGTAATGGTAAAAAAAGCAGCCGCACTAGCTAACAAAGAACTGCACACTATTCCTCGTAATATCGCAGATACCATCATCAAAGCGTGTGACGTTGTTTTGAATGAAGGCAAATGCATGGATCAGTTCCCAGTTGACGTATTCCAAGGTGGTGCGGGCACATCACTGAACATGAATACCAACGAAGTTCTGGCAAACATCGGTCTTGAACTGATGGGTCATAAAAAAGGTGAATATGAATTCTTAAACCCAAATGACCATCTGAACAAAAGCCAATCTACCAACGATGCATACCCTACCGGTTTCCGTATCGCGGTTTATAACTCTGTTCTGAAATTAATCGATTCTGTTACTTACCTGAAAAAAGGTTTTGAAAGCAAAGCAGAAGAGTACAAAGACATCCTGAAAATGGGTCGTACTCAATTACAAGACGCAGTACCAATGACTGTTGGTCAGGAATTCCATGCTTTCGCAACTCTTCTTAAAGAAGAAGAAAAAAATCTGAAACGTAGCATCGATTTACTGCTCGAAGTTAACTTAGGTGCAACTGCTATCGGTACTGGCCTGAACACAGCCCCTGGTTACCAAGAACTGGCTGTTAAAAAATTAGCAGAAGTAACAGGTTTAGCATGCGTACCATCAGAAGACCTAATCGAAGCAACTTCTGACTGTGGTGCTTACATCACTGTTCACGCTAGCCTGAAACGTTTAGCAGTTAAACTGTCTAAAATCTGTAACGACTTACGTTTACTTTCCTCTGGTCCTCGCGCAGGATTGAAAGAAATTAATCTGCCAGAATTACAAGCAGGTTCTTCTATCATGCCAGCAAAAGTTAACCCAGTAATTCCTGAAGTTGTTAACCAAGCATGCTTCAAAGTTATGGGTAACGACATCTGTGTAACGATGGCTGCTGAAGCAGGTCAATTACAATTAAACGTAATGGAACCAGCAATCGGTCAAGCGATGTTCGAATCCATTTCTCTGATGAGCAATGCATGCCGCAACTTAGTAGAAAAATGCGTTAACGGCATCACTGTTAACAAAGAAATCTGCGAAGCGTTTGTATTCAACTCTATCGGTATCGTAACTTATCTGAACCCATTCATCGGTCACCACAACGGTGATATCGTGGGTAAAATCTGTGCAGAAACAGGTAAGAGCGTACGTGAAGTTGTCCTAGAACGCGGACTGCTGACCGAAGCGCAACTGGATGATATCTTCTCTGTTGAGAACCTAAAACATCCAGCATATAAAGCAAAAAGATTTGACGACTAATTATTTATGTTTAGCATAAATAATTCTTAAGAATAAGGGCACGACTTTCCACCGGATAGCGTGCCTTTTTTCATGAATGCACACACAAATAATTAACATAACAGTTTCATAATTTTCATTTTTGTCGAGGAGTAAACACTATGTTAGCCGTAGAATTTGTCATTGTTCTGCTGGCCATTTTTTTAGGGGCCCGTCTTGGAGGGATAGGTATCGGTTTTGCCGGTGGCCTTGGTGTTCTGGTACTCGCTGCAATTGGCGTGAAACCGGGAACCATTCCTTTTGACGTAATCTCTATCATCATGGCAGTTATTGCCGCCATCTCTGCAATGCAAATTGCGGGTGGTTTGGATTACTTGGTTGCTCAAACAGAAAAACTACTGCGTCGCAATCCAAAATACATCACTATCCTTGCCCCTATCGTGACCTATTTCCTGACTCTGTTCGCAGGTACAGGTAATATCTCATTAGCAACTCTGCCAGTTATCGCAGAAGTGGCGAAAGAACAAGGCGTGAAACCATGTCGCCCACTGTCTACGGCGGTTGTTGCAGCTCAGATTGGTATCACAGCATCTCCAATTTCTGCGGCGGTTGTTTACATGGCATCTGTCATGGAAAACCCAGCAATGGTTGGCGCTGGTAACACCGTTAGCTATATCACGCTGTTAGGTATTTTATTACCAGCAACGTTCTTAGCTATCATCCTGATGTCTTTCATTATCTCTTGGACATTTAACTCTAAACTGTCTGATGACCCAATCTACCAAAAACGTTTAGCTGAAGGCTTAGTTGAACTGCGCGGTAGCCAAGTTAAAGAGATCAAACCAGGTGCTAAAGCGTCTGTTCTGCTGTTCTTACTCGGCGTTGTTGGTGTAGTTTGCTACGCAATCATCAACAGCCCAAGCTTAGGCATTGTGGCAACCCCACTGATGAATACCACTAACGCTATCCTGATTATCATGCTGACTGTGGCTACGTTAATCACTGTACTGTGCCGTGTAAACACTGATGCAATCCTGAACTCTAGTACCTTCAAAGCCGGTATGAGCGCATGTATCTGTATCTTAGGTGTTGCATGGTTAGGTGATACTTTCGTACAGCACAACATTGATTGGATCAAAGAAACTGCGGGTGACTTAATCCACGAACACTCATGGATGTTAGCGGTTATCTTCTTCTTCTGTTCTGCACTTCTGTACTCTCAAGCAGCAACAGCGAAAGCTCTGATGCCGATGGCTCTGGCACTGAACGTTAGCCCATTAACCGCTATCGCTTCATTCTCAGCCGTATCTGGTCTGTTCATCCTGCCTACTTACCCAACTCTGGTTGCGGCAGTACAAATGGATGACACCGGTACAACTCGCATCGGTAAATTCGTCTTTAACCACCCATTCTTTATTCCGGGTACCATCGCTGTGGCACTGGCCGTTACCTTCGGCTTCCTGTTCGGCGGTATGATCCTGTAGTCATCAATGCAATGACTTAGGAACAGAGAAACCGTGGCTTTCTAGTCACGGTTTTTTTATATCTGCACTAAATCTCCCACCCATTTAGAATATCTAAAATAGATAATAATTAAACTGGCTGTATTCTATTACAGAAAAAACGACCTAATCACGCTTAAATTTAAGTACTTATAACTAAGTAAATAGACCGATTCAAAATAGAACAATTCTTTTCATTTAAACAAACTGAAACAGTTTGTCATATTTAAAATTAAATAAAACGTTAAAAACAAATCACATAACACAATGAAAAATAACAATTAATAGATAAAAAAAGATGATTTTGAGCGCAAGAAAGGATTGATGCGTCACAATTTAGTGACCAGTTGTTAATAAATGTAAAAATCAGAATTATATTCTTTATTATATGCCAATAATGAATCAAACAAGATTATATCACTATTTAATAAAGATGCTCTCAAAGAGCCTACTCCCCTTATCACCACCTAACGCTAGCTTCATTACTTTATATTACTCACTATATGAGTTTAATTTAAAATTTTCGACTATTTCACTATAGTTGCATTATTTGATTTTATAAAAAACGTCACGTAAATTAGTTAGAAGAAAACGCAGTGAAATAGTTTCCTCACACAACGTTTTCATCAATCCTTCGTATTCACCTAAATACGATTTTTATTAAGTGATGCTGTTTGGAAGGAATGCATACAATGAAAGAAACAGACGGTAATACCCCTTCGCCCAAGAAGGGTATAACTATTTATACAAAAGCAGTGGGTTATGAGATTTATTTATTACGAAAACGTCGCTCACTAAGTGGAAAAGATTTAGCGAATCTATTGAATATCTCCCAACAGCAAGTTTCTCGTTATGAACGAGGTATCTGCAATATTACGATAGATATGCTAGTACAGGTTTTAAATGTACTAAAAATGCCTATTCAGGACTTTTTGGATAGAGCTGTTATTCGAGTTTCCATAATGAAATTTAAACTAAACGGTGTTGGCAGTAAAGATATCTCATTATTAAGTAGTTCATTTATAAAGTAGGAATATATTTTCTCAACATATTTAATTAATTATATCTTAACAATAAAGAATTATTTTTATTATTGTAATATTCCACTAATTTAATGGCGTTTTACCAATAAGAACATAACCCTATAAATAGAAACACCTTTAAACGTTCTATTTATCGTATTAATGATAATTATATTAAACAGTTAAATGACTTCAGCACAGCTGAGAACTTTAACCTAAAAGTCTTAATAGTTATTTATACTTAAACATTAAATGCATGTGAAAAATTAATCTATTGAATATAGAGAAATCAAATCCTCTAATAAATTCAGGGAGCGCCATTCTATTCATATGGCGCCCGACTTTTCATGCTTATTTATTATAAATAAATGAATAATAAATCGAGACTCAGAATAAAGGTAATGTTCTCTTTTTTTAAATAAGAGAATATCCCCTTTATATCTAAGGAATGGAATAAAGGAAATTAGCGAAACTTTAAATTGAATGTTTATAACTGATTCAACCTAAATTTAGCCTAGGTAAATAGATAATATCGGCATCATACATATATATCTATAACGAAATAAGTCATGGAATACGACCTTTATACCAATCAATTTAATTATTTAACTTTGGACAAATAGGAATACTAATTATGTCATTTAAAACAACGGCACTTTCTACTGCTTTATTTATGAGCCTGTCAGCTTTAAGCCTGAACGCAATGGCAGCACCTTCTGCAGAAGTCACTCTGCAAGGGATCCTGACCAACACAACCTGTGATGTCACCATCAATGGCGGTAAATCAGTCTTAAACGTAGGTGTTTTAAAAACGTCTGTGGGTGAAGCAGATTCAGACTTTGCCGCTGTCAATGCAATGTCCTCTACAACCGTTGATATGCCAGTGACTTTAGTGGGTTGTGCTGAGGGTGAGGAAGGTAACTTAATCATTCAAGGGATCACTTCTGTAGGCAACAACCAACAGGACATCTTTGTAGCGACAGACTCACAAACTGTTGGTTTTATGATTGAAGATGAAGCCAACAAGCGCATCACCAACGGTAGTGGTACAAAAGTTGAAATTGGCGCAGGTGAAACAGCAGCCCAATACACATTCAAAGTTGGTATGGCAACAACCACGACCACTCCGAAAGCAGATTCCTACAGTGCACCAATCTTAGTGGCTTATATCGTTGACTAATTCGATTTAATTAACTCAGTCAATGGAGGTAAGGCGGGCTCCGTCTTACCTATATTCTGCCACGAAAACTATGAGGATAGACAAATGCGAAATAACCGATTTATGCAAGGGATCTGCGGTGGCTTGCTATTGCTATCAGGTTCATCGATAGCCGGGATCGCTATCGACACCACTCGAATTATTTTTTCAGAAAGTGATAACGCCACCGGAAAAAGTGTGGGTATCACTAGCTCTAGCCAATCACTTACGCCTTATTTGGTCAAAGCACAGATTTTGAGAACCCCCTATGGCGACAATGGTGAAACTCCCTTTGTAGTGACGCCTTCGTTATTCCGATTAGAGTCTGGTTCCACGAATCAAGTCCGCATAATGAAAAAAAATGTGGCGCTCCCACAAGATAAAGAATCTGTTTTTTATTTTCGTACCGTCGCCATGCCGACCAGCGAAAAAGGGCTAAATACCCCACAAAATCATATTGATGGTGCCGTACAAGTGTCGACGGGAAACATCATTAAGCTGTTTTATCGCCCGAATCAGTTAGGCATGACCCAGCCACAAGCGATGAAATCACTGAAATTTTCGAGTGTAAATAATGGGGTTCAAGTGTCCAATCCGTCCCCGTACTACATCACCTTAGACAGCGTAAAAATTGCCAATAAGCCCGTTTCTCTGAGTACCAAAAAGGGAAATAACATGATTGCGCCGTTTAGCAGCATCACCTATTCCCATGTTCAACGACAAGGCTCGGTTGAATGGAAAGCCATTAATGACTATGGCGGAAAGGACGAGTTTCATGCGCAAATTCAATAAATTATGCATGTTTTTTTTCGCCGTGTTACTTAACGGATGGCACATGGCACTGGCCGAAAATACCGAGATTAGAGCGCTCATTACCGATGATGTTGGGTGCGAAATTCGCATTCCTAACTCATTGCAATTTACACCAATGCGCACATCCGATTTTCAAGGCGCAGTGACCACGCATCAAATTAAGCCCTTGAAAGCGCAATTTATCTGTGTGGATAAAACGGGAAATCTCACCCCAAAAATTACGTTACAGGGAAATACCCCCTATAACGAAAGCTCAATTTTCTTGGATGGAACCCCAAATAGCACAGGGTTTATGTTACGCCTCAGTGATGGCACGCCGCTCTCCCTGAGTGATTTTTATGACACAAGCAAAGCCTTTAAACGCGGTGAACAGATTGCCTTAACACCACTGACCAAAGAGAACCATCACCAAACGGAAGAGACTTTTCTCGTGGGTTTAGTGGGGCCCGTGGATGGGGAAGCCATCCCCGGTGAATTCTCAGCCTCATTGACGTTTAACCTTATTTTTCAGTAAGACCTAAAAATAGGAAATCATCATGACACTGACTCAAAAGTCACTCTATTCCCTGTTCATTCCCACCGCATTGTATGCGGCAAGTCTGGGGCAATCCGCGATGGCGGCTACCACAGCCTCCACCAAAATCAGTGCCAGCATTGTCGGTGGTGGCTGCCAAATTACCGCCCCCCCGACGGTTTCGATCCGTAACGGGGATCTTATTCCTGCTGAAGATATCACCACCACCAGTGATATCAGCGAAACCTTTGATCTCACCATTCTGGGCTGTAAAGGTTACGGGTTAACCCCCTCGATAACCATCCAAGGAGATACCGATAATGCCTCCGGTGAAGCGCTGTTTGTGAGTCCCGGCAGCACCAGTACAGGCTATGGCATTTTATTATCCACAGACGGTAACAGTAATTTTAATCAAAGTGACAACCTGGCAACGGATAAAGAAATTAAGGCACTCACCACCACAAACTGGGGTAAAACCTTTGCCAGCACATTGGATGGAAAAATTCCCCTGAAAGCAACCGTCAGTTGTGGAACCTGTACCGCCGATGGCTTACAAGGTGGCGAGTTAACCGCCTCACTAACGTTTAATTTTATCTATCACTGATTTTGAAGGCTGTTAATAACAATGATACGAAAACTGTCTTTCTTCAGCGTGATTGTAGGGTTGCTATTACCAGCCAGTGAATTACAGGCAGGCAGTGCCTCAACCACCCTCTCATTTTCCGCTTTTTTTTATGGCGGTAGCTGCGATGTGACGGTGCCAAGTACCGTCACGTATAACAATGGCGCACCACTGCCCTACGATGAAATTCTGAAAAGTCCGCAACGTAGCGGATTCACGTTAACCCTCTCAGGGTGCCAGGGCTATTTTTTAACACCCAGAATTGCGGTCAAAGGGAACACGTTCACCGCGGATAACAATGAACCGCTGTATGCCGATGCATCCAGCACCGCAAAAGGCTATGGCGTCAGGCTATCCACCCCCGGAAATACGCTTTTTAATGCCAATGACAATACCGCAAAACCCGGCAATGAGGTGATCACCATCAAGACATGGCCATCGGATGGAACCAGCGATGTCGCAAGATTAAACAGCTCGCTTGATTTTACTGCCGTGCTGGCCTGCGGCACCTGCACGGCCAGTGACAATTTGCAAAACGGTGAACTTATCGCAACCGTCACGTTTAGCTTCGTATATGACTAATTGGGTAATCAGCATGTTTTCGAATCGTTTTTCTTACTCTCACACGCTTATTATTGTATTGATATGGGGTGTTTTTTCAGCCTTGGCTTCCGCTACTGAAGGCGGTTTACGCTTGGCCCAAACTCGTGTCGTCTTTGATGCTGCCAATCCAAATACAAAACTTGCCATCAAAAACAGCAGTTCGCAGGTTTACTTAATCAAAGCTGACGTCCTCAATACGCCAGAGGGGAATGCCCACAAACCCGCGCCCCCGTTTATTGTGACACCACCGATGTCTCGCTTAGAAAAAGAGAGCCAAAGCACACTGCTTATTGTACGTAATGGTACCGCGGAGCTGCCGACAGACCGAGAATCCGTGTTTTATTTAAGCTTATTAGCGATCCCTTCCACCACAAAAGCGAGTGCCCCCGAAGGTGAGATGACCAGTGCGCAAGTTTCGGTGGGGATCCGCAACGTTATCAAGCTGTTTTATCGCCCGAAAGGGTTCCCCATGAGCGTCGAAACCGCCTCAAGCCAACTGGTTTTTCGCCAGCAAGGTCAACAGCTTGAAGTCCGTAACTCAACGCCGTATTACATCACGTTGGCGCAATTGAGTGTGGATCAGCACCCCATTGATGTACGAGAGCTGGGCCCTATGATTGCGCCCTTCTCCACCCAAACGTACCCCGTCAACGGCGGTGCCACACACGCAGAGTGGAGAGTGATTACCGATTATGGGGATATGAGCACCGCGTATCAGGGGAAGATTCAATCAGGAGATATTCGCGATGAAAAACATTAAGTTATTGAAGATGATAAAACCTGTGTTGTATCGCCTGATGAGTGGAGTTGCCCTATTGGCGGCACTTTTTACCCAACCTGTGTTGGCAAATAACATCCAAGACCAAATTAATGGGCTGACACTGCATTCAACCCGTGTGATTTACCCCCATGATGCCAAAAACGGGGTGACGTACACTATCACCAATAATACGGCGATACCGTATTTATTACAGGCGCGCCTCTTGCCGTGGGAAGGGAATTCATCAAGCAAAACGGCGAACGAGAATACCGAAACCGTGGATGAAAACCTGACGGCATTTATTGCCTTACCGCCGTTACAGCGCTTCGAACCGGGCGAAACGCTCACATTGCGTATTCTTCAAAAGCATCATTTACTCGCGCAAGATAAAGAGTCGATTGCGCAGTTATCATTGACTGCCATCCCCGCCCAGTCAAAAGAGGCGGCTGAAGGCGCGCAAATGATCCTGGCGGTACAAAACAATCTGAAGCTGTTTTATCGCCCCGCGGGATTACCGGAACATCATCTCGACAATATCGCCGAACAGCTGCAATTTCAGCGCACAAAAAATACGCTAACCCTGAAAAACCCGACGCCCTTTTATGTCACGTTAGCGTCACTGTCGGTGGGGAAAAACGCCCTGAATTTAAGTTCCTCACGCATGATCCCTCCCTTTGGGGAGGCGCAGTGGCCCCTTGATGCCAGCCATGTCGCAAACGACATTCATTGGCAGCTCATGGAAGACGATGGCGGAACCGACACAATGAGAACACGCCAACTCTCAGCAATGTAACCACAACCGACAGATAAACACATTCACCCGATGCGCATTGGCAACGGGGGGATTCTTGCATTCGCAAGATAAAGGAAGATCATGAAAAAAGCCCATAAAATTGCTGAACACCAGCCAAAAAATCCTTTTTTCCGTTATCACCCGCTGGCGTGTCTATTGCTATTGGCGGTCGCGCCAACACAGGCCGAAGATTACTTTGACCCCAGTTTTTTAGGGGTGGTGGGTGAAAACACAGACGTGGATTTATCCGCGTTCTCACAAGCCGGTGGCGTTGCCGAAGGGGAATACACCGTTTCCGTATTTGTGAACCAACAGGACGTGGGACAATTCACGCTTAATTTTATCAAAAATGCCCACGGTGAAATCGCACCGGAATTAACCCCTGAGCAACTCGACACCTTTGGGGTCAATGTGCCGCAAATTCCTGTCCTGAAAGACTTACCTAACGGCGAGTTTATTTCAGATTTAGGCGCACTGATCCCACAAGCGACAACCCGATTAGATTTGTCACGCTTGCGATTAAACATCAGCGTGCCGCAAGTAGCGATGCAATCTCAAGTCAACCGTAATGCGGATCCGTCATTATGGGACGATGGCATTCCGGCACTCATGGCGAACTATAACGTCAGCGCCGGTCGCACCACGAGCCGCTATGACCACGGCAAAAAAAATCAAAATACCAACGTATTTGCGTCCGCACGATTGGGTGCCAATGCAGGGCCGTGGCGTCTGCGCAGTAACCTCACCCACTCTCGCTTTGAATACAGCGGGAGCGAGAACCAATCGGCCACGACCAACACCCAAACCTACTTTTCCAATACCACCCTATCACGGGATATTCGGGCATTGCGCTCAACATTGTTAGTGGGTGAAAGCAGCACGGGCAGCGATGTGTTTGATGGTGTGCCTTTTAAGGGCGTGCAGCTGACTTCCAACGAGCAGATGCTGCCAAGCCAATTACGCGGCTATGCGCCGGCGATCAGTGGTGTCGCCAACAGCAATGCCCGCGTCACTATCCGCCAAAATGGCAATATCGTGTATGAAGCCTATGTGGCTCCAGGGCCTTTTTATATCAATGATATCCAGCAAGCGGGGTTATCCGGGGATTATGACGTCACGGTCACCGAAGCCGATGGCGCTGAACGCCAGTTTGTGGTGCCCTATTCATCCTTACCCGTGATGCTGCGCCCCGGCGGCTGGAAATACGAAGTGGCCTCCGGTCGTTATAACGGTAACTTGACCACCAGCTCGCGTCGTTCTGACTTTATTCTCGGTACCGCTGTTTATGGGCTGCATAACGATGTCACGGTGTATGGCGGCGCCTTGCTGGCAAAAGATTATCAATCACTGAGTGCGGGAGCCGGGGTCTCGTTAGGGGATTTCGGTGCCGTCTCCACGGACGTCACTCACTCATCGGCTAAATTTACTTATTCCAACCCTGTGTCTAGCTCTAGCGAGCGAAAAACGGGGCAATCTTACCGTATCCGTTACTCAAAAAGCTTAATGGCAACAGGCACGTCAGTGGATTTAACCGCATTACGTTACTCCACTGAACATTTCTATAATTTCAGCGAATTTAACAGCCAAGGTTATCGCCTTGAAGAGGGTCTTAGCCCGTGGACGTTGCAACGTCGTCGCAGCAGCTTCCAAACCCAACTCAGCCAACAGATGCAACAGTATGGCTCACTGCATTTTCGCGCTAACCGCGATGATTACTGGGGCAGCAGCCGAACCTTAACGGGTTTATCCATGGGCTACAGCAACAGCTTTAAAGGGGTCAGTTACGGTGTGAACTACAATATCGACCGCGTAAAAGACAGCCGCAATAACTGGCCGGAAAACCGCCAGCTCTCTTTTAACTTAAGCGTGCCGTTCAGTGTGTTTACCCAAGACCGTGATTTGCAGTCCATTTATGCCACTTACTCCATGAGCCATGACCAAAATGGGCGCACGCAAAATAATAGCGGCCTGAGCGGCAACATGCTGGATGGCAAGCTGTCTTATGGCGCATCACAAAGCTGGGGAAATAAAGGGCAAATTGCCAACACCAACCTGAATGCGGGCTACCAAGGCGATAAAGGCAGCATCAGCACGGGTTATAGCTACAGCAATAATTCCCAGTCAATCAATATGAACGCCAGCGGCGGTGCATTACTGCACGCCGAAGGGCTGACATTAAGCCGCTCTATGGGGGATTCAGTTGCGCTTATCAGCGCGCCGGGCGCCGAAGGGGTCAGTGTTAATGGCGGTTCTGCTGTCACGGATTGGCGAGGCTATGCCGTGGCACCTTATCTTTCCGACTATAACAAAAACAGCATTGGCTTAGACCCAAGCACACTGCCTGAAAATGTCGATTTACCGCAATCCAATACCAACGTTTACCCCACCAAAGGCGCAGTGGTGAAAGCCAGTTTCCGCACCCGTATCGGCTATCAAGTGTTAATGACCTTAAAACAGGGGGCCAAATATGTGCCCTTTGGGGCGATTGCGACCTTAACCTCCGATAGCAGCGCTGACAACATTAGCAGCATTGTGGGGGATGCCGGGCAGGTGTACCTGACGGGATTACCAGAAACCGGGGAATTGTTAGTGAAGTGGGGAGAGACAGCCGCACAGCAATGTCAGGTGAAATTCGATTTACGCCATGTTGATGTCTCCGCGGATATGCCAATCCGTCAAGTCTCTTATCGCTGTGTGAGTGGGCAACAGCACGCACAGCCTGTGGAATTGAGTACACCAGCAACGACTCAGCAGATATCCACTCCAATGGAAAACATCGAACCTTTACATCAAACACCCAATAAAACACGTTGGTTACAGTCACCAGCAGGAGAAAAATAATGAAATTGAACAACCAAAAACGCTGGGGAAAAATGTGGTTAGCCACGGTAGGATTTGTCATTTATAGCGTTAACACTACTTTTAGCCACAGTATTGGTATTAACGGAATGGAATTTAAGAAATCAGGGCAAATAGTATGGGAAGGCGAACCTGTGAATAAGACAGAAAGCCAACAAGAAAATACTTATTCTTATTTAAGTTCTATCCATGGAAAAGTTTTATCCAGTATACAGGGGAGTTCCTGGGGCTCAGTTGACGGATATTATGGAGTAGTTTTAGAACCTGGCATAGTATTCGTTTTTTCTGGAGATTCTAATGCAAAATCAAGCGGAACCTATTTAAACGTTACATATCAGTATCGAAGTGACCCTAAAGCAACCAGTTCCGTAGGGGTTAAATATTCAGAGAATAATGGGCTGTATAAATATTCATCTACAATGCCTAGTGGTCAGGCTTATCTTGACAGGCCAAGCTACTACACACAAGTTTATCAAGCGGCTAATTTACGTGGTGCGTTATACATAAGCGAGTCAGTAAAGCCCAAAAAGTATGCATATAGCGGAAATATATGGTTAGAAGTTGGTTTAATGCGTATTACTTTAACTGAAGGTATCTCATTTACTTTTGCTCCATCAATCCAATGCACTATCAATACCCCTCCTAAAATTGATTTCGGCAAAGTGAATATTTGGGATTGGAAAGGCAATACATCCGGTACACCAGGAGGAAATCGTAAGGATGTTTTAGGGGTAGTTGATGGGAATTTTACGATCAACTGTACTGGAGATAATGGTGCTCATACTCCAGCTAAATTAACACTTAAAGGTACAATTCAAACATACACAAACGACTTAAAAATGACGATGGATGCCACAGGTGATCTTGCGCCTGCTACTGTCCGCGCATCCATAAAATCGATTTTTGCACCCTGTAACAATGGAGGTACCCAGTTTGGACCTGGTACTAAGACCCCACCAGGAAATGAAGTTGATTTAGGTGAGCTCACCGTCGGTCCACATCAAGTCCCTTACCGTTTTAGCCTTTGCGCTCTAGGGCAAGGTTTTAAATCTGGTGCCGCTTCTGCCACCGCCACCGTCACCATTGACTGGGAATAACCTGCCTAACCGCTTAGTGGTTTTCTTCACAAACCACTAAGCCTTTATCATTCAACGATGAGAATGCCATGATAGCCATTCACCGCCACCGTTTATTCACATTATTGCTCATGGGAATGTCGCTTCTGTTGTGCAGCCCTGCGCTGTCAGCAGTATCTCCAACATCCCTTGAGCAAATTCACGACCTGGGTGTGCAATCCATCAATGGAGATGGCGTCCCTGTAGACCTCGCCAAAGGGCGTTACTATATTCAGCAATCCGCATTGCAGGGCTACCCCCTCGGTCAGTACCATTTAGGGATTCTGTTTTTCACGGGTGAAGGTGGCCCTCAAAACTCAGCCTGTGCAATTTGGTGGCTGGAAAAAGCCATCGCCGCAAATAATGAAGTGCGTGAAAGAGCTCAACAGGCATTGAATGACATTCAAGAAGATATCGTTGTCACCACAGAAGCGGTTGATAAACAACGTTGCCAGCAATATTCGTACAACTTAATCAGCCTACCGATGACCGAGCCCGTTCACGCTGAACCGCAAGTTAATGCTATCGAGCTCTCTGCCAAGGGAAATCAGGTGCTACTGGAGGTTTTAAACAACCATCAACCACACCGGATTTATGCCACATTGCGCCTATTGCAAAAGGAACTGACTAAAATATGGCAACCTATTGCCGAGCACCGTGAACGCTTAATGCTCGCCGCTGCACATAAAGCCCATATTCAGCAACAAACAGCACCAGCGGTAAATGAAACCGTTTCTGACGAACCGACTGAAGTGATCATTACCCTTGTATTGCCGCCGTCAGAACAAAAAGGTGAAACTGAACAAGTAGAATTAATGCCAATCAACACGCCTAGCAAGCCAATAGAGGTGACGATTCCGGTGGCGAAACACACCTCAGTGAGCACGAATTTAGGTGGTGATATTCATTCAGCTTCCCCTCGCCATTACACATTACAGTTAGGCAGTGCGGGCAGTGCGGAAGGGCTTTATGAACGCGCTCGTCGACATAAATTACGTAATTATTTGGTCTATGAAACGGTAAGAAATAACCGCCAATGGTATGTCTTAGTGTATGGCGAATACCCAACGCTCCGAGCCGCAAGACACGCTATACAAGGCTTACCGTCTGCATTTCAACGGGATAAACCGTGGGTGCGCAGCTTACAGCAAGTTCAATCTGAGCTAAACTAACCCACAGTTAGGTAGGCGACTATCGCTTACCTAACCCCTTCCCCTGTCCCCATTCGCTTTAAAAACCGCTGCTGATAACGCCACAAGGTTTTGGCATCAACACAGTGATAATCCATGCCAAATTGCGCGGCAGTTTGCTGAATAATACGAGCAAGCGCAGGGTAATGTCGGTGGTGCCAATTGGGGAATAAATGATGAGTCAGATGCAAATTCAACCCGCCGAGCCAGTAAGTTAGGCACTTCGGCGTGGTTTGCCAATCATAGGTGGTTGAGAACGTATGAGTATAAAACCCTTGCTCCATACGCCCTGAATCTGGTGCCGTATAAAAGGTGGCTTTTGCCCAATGAGTACCCAAAATCAGCACCACGAAAATAAATGACGCGAACATTTGGCTAAGCAGATAAACACCCAACAATGTGCCAATACCGATACCATATGGGGATAGCACCCAATACGGTAATAATAATGCCAATGCAAGATGAAGCATTTTACTCAGCAAAAATACCCCAATACCTTTCACACCCTGATGGCGCATTTTTGGGGCGACGCGGGTGAAATGAAAACGGTCAAACCAATCGTAGCCCCAAATCAGCGCGGGAAAGGTCATTGCCGCGATCAGCGGCCAATACAAATGCTGCCAACGCATAAACGGATACCAGCGCTGGTAAGGGGTTTGGCGCAGTAAAAAATTCTCTTCAATATCCAGATCATAATCACGAACATTAGTATGGGAATGGTGAAAAACAATGTGCCGCACGCGCCAACAATCGGGGTCTAACCCTAAAGGAATAGTCACCCAAAAGTTCACAATCCGGTTAAGCGCTCCTCGCTGAAAAACGGCGTTATGGGAGGCATCGTGCACCATATTAATCGCCAACAATAAGGCAAAGAAAATAAATAGCGGATAACCCACAAAAAACAGTATTCCACCTTGGGAGTTGAACATCAGCCCGTAGCTGCCTAAGCACACCAAAATCAGCGTCAAACTCTTGAGATAAACCCAGCCATCGGCAAAGCGGTGGTCGCCTTTTTCTTGCAGATATCCCCTCGCCGCTTGCTGCAATGCACGGTGAAAAGCCAAGTCATCCCGCTGGCGAAAAGCGAGGGGCGGTAATGGCTTAGGCTTGTACATCACGTCTATCCACAAGCGTTGTTCCTACGCCCATTAGCACAGCAGCGCTGTGCAACCATAATAGCGCCCCAACCACCAGCCAGAATGGCGTCAACCAGCCTGCAATGATGATCAATAACAGCATCATGCTGGCAACCGCGAACCAACTCCATTTTCCCCAACCATAACCGCTCGATAAGCCCGACAGCGCGACAGTCCCCGCCGCCAACAGCAGAAATAACCCAATTTGCTCAAGGGTCGTTCCATTAAAACCGTACCCATAGCGATACACATAGCCAATCACCAACGTGAACAGCAGCAAAGTTCCACCTACTAGCCCCATTTTTCCGATGTGATAACGAGGGGAATGCGTTGGTTTATTCGCTTTTTTCACACCCAGAATACGCAAGAATGGACGGTTGCTGTCAATCAGCGGGTTTTCCGTCGCTGCCTCACCGCCGATACCATATTGATGCGGCATTTCAGGGGATTGTGAAAATGTCCCAAACAGCTTGTCCCAAATAATAAAGCTACCGCCAAAGTTACGATTGGCGTACCCACCCGTTTTAATATGGTGAACTCGATGATGATGCGGCGTCACCATCCATGATTCCAGCCATTTAAAACGGGGAATTAACCCACTGTGGTTAAAAAATTGAATGGTGTAATGAAGCACGGATATCGTCATAAAGATGGTAAGCGGCACGCCCATCAACGCCAATAACAGAAAGAACGGAATCGAAGTGAGTGAGGAATACCACGAATTACGTACCCCTAATGAGAGATTAAAATGCTCCCCTTGATGGTGCACCACATGCACGGCCCACAAAAGACGGTAACGATGGTGCAAACGATGCAGCCAATAAAATCCTAAATCCCAAGCAATTAACGTAAACAACCACACCAACCACGTTGGCCAGCTATCGGTAAGACCAAAAGAAAAATGCGTGACCACAAAACCGTAGCAAAATAGTTCTAATCCACGGAACAGCCACAGCATGATATGCCCGGAATTAAGGTTAAAAACCACATCTTGCCAACTGAATGAAACGCGCTTTTGGCGAGCAATAATCAGCGCTTCCACCATCACAATCGCCACCATAAAGATAATGGGAAATGTCAGTTCATTCATCGCACTCTCCGTGACGGATAAGCCGCCCATAAGCGAACAACCGTTATCGCTATCCACGCACAAGCCGCGCCGCCAACCACATCAATAAACAGGTGCCGCTTCAGCATTAAGACAGAAAAAATAATCATCAGCGCCCACAATAGCCACAAGAGGTTTCTCAAAAGTTGGCCTTTTCGACACAGAGCCCACCACGCAATTAATGTTAACGACACGTGGAGCGAAGGCAGCATATTTTGCGACGTATCCACCTGCAATAACCCGGCAAGTGCCTGCTGAGTCAATCCACTCCCTATATTTTGAGGGAATTCTGCCGTGGTTGGATAAATCAAATACACCATGCCAGATAGCACCGCACAGAGGATCATCTGCCACATTAACGGCTTCACTTTTTCTGCGTGACTCAGCAGATAACCGCAAGGAATAAAAAGGAAAAAAGAGAGATAAAGCCATATCGCATTTGGCGAATAACCGATGGCATCATCAATTATCGAGGGGGAAATAACGTGCGCGGAGGAATAAATATGCCCCGTCAAAGAGTAGATAACCCCAACACATCCCCAACCTAATAGTAAATACCCCACGCGCTGCCACACTGACATCGACATTGTCATACCGCCTCCCGCGTGATCCGTCGGCGCTTAATTGCCATCACTGTCACAGGCAAGTCGGTGTTGAGTTGCCATTGAAGGTGCTCAGTCACCGCGCCTTGCAGTTCAAAGTAGTCAGTTAGTGCTTGCTTACATCCTAATAGCACTGCTTCCTCACAGTCCGCGGATAAAGTGAATAACTGCCCTTGTTGATGAAGTCGATAATCTGTTTCTGTCGGTAAAGTATTACACATCACTCGGTTACAGGCGTCCGCAAACAGGGTTATTGGCTCACCTTGTTGATTGGTTAACACCAATTGGTCATCACTACGCCCTTCGATGCGTTCAATGGCTATTTGCGCATCACCACAGGGGCATGGGGTCTCCCTAACGACCAAGATATCATCCAGTTGATAGCGCACAATGGGCTGAGTTTGCCGCGTAAAATCGGTGATAATCGGTGAAAAACGGCGTTCATCAATCCACTGTTTTTCAATATGCAAAAAAGCTTCATTCAGATGCAATGTGCCATGAGGGCAGGTGCAGCCAAGAAAACCTTCCGTCGCTTGGTACACTTCGCCCACATCTGCAAAAACGGTTTTTAGCCGAGCTTTATCATCTGCATTTAGCACTTCCGCCACTGATATCACCCTTTTTGGGGTTAGTGAGCACTCATTTCGCTGCTGGCGCTTTGCAATTTCTACCAGCACCTGTGCAGGAGCAACAATAATAGTTGGCTGCCATTGATTAAGCGCAGCAAGATGCTCATCGAAATCTCCTAGCAAATCGTAAAACTGAAATGAGAGCCAGCGGTTATTCACACTTTCATATAAGTTATTGTTTGCACGTAAAAACAGTGCCACCCGCTCTCCGGCAAATAATCCATCCGGCAGCATTTTAGCGAGCATGGTTCCCGACCAGCGCGCTTGCTCGTCAGGGCTGACCACAAACACCCCACGCTTTCCTGATGTCCCTGACGATAACCCCACACTGAATTTCCCCACTGTCGGGGAAAAATCTCGGGAAGATTCACTCTGTTTTGCACAGGCAAGCAGCTCATCCACTTTCAGCCCTTGGGTGTTCATGCGGTCAAAATGCTGCATCATCAAGGCTTTATTCATCACAGGCCACTGAGTAAGTGCTTGCTCACAATATGCCGCAAAATAGGGACTGCGCCGTAAAAAACGTTGCGTGAATGCCGACAGTTTTCGCTGTTGATATCGTTCTAGCACTACGCTATCCGTAAAACGCAGTCGGCGAGCCTGCCAGTAATACCACAGAATTTTCAGCAGTTTCACAACTCGCCCTCATGACACAGTTGGATCGGTATCTGGCGTTTATCAATCTGATGCAATTTATTGAGCGTATCGTAATAGGCTTGACTGTCATCCATAATTAAATTCGCCACCGCCATTGGTCCGCGCAATTCTCGGTAATTCGTTGGTGACCATGCCGCATCTCCCGCCAGCAAAATCCAGCCATCATCCGTTGCCACGCATAACCCAGTATGCCCCGCGGCATGACCCGGTAATGGCACCGCAATTAAGGTTTTTTCTGGGTTTATTGCGTAGCCAAATCCTAATTCGGCTAAGGCTTCGGGCAGCTCAATACGCTCAAAGCCTTCATAAAACCGTGCTCTTTCTTCGAAATCTTCAGGGATCAACCCACGCACAAAGGCTTTACGTAATGCGGAAAATCCGGTTAGGTCACGCGTTTTTTTCCACCCTTCCCCCGAACAGATTAACGGCACAGAAGGAAAATCCCGTAGCCCCGCAATATGGTCACCATGGAAATGGGAAATAATGACGCCTGTAATATCCGCGGGCGTGATGCCATCCGCCTTGAGCTGAGAAACGAGAGCATCTTTGGTATCAAAATAAACCGGCGTAACCGCTCGATACAACCGAATGATCCCCTCACGGGTATGGTCATAAAAGTGGTCGGCATACCCCGTATCAAACAGCCAGCGCTGGTCATGCCCTTCAATCAGCCATGCCCGCGCGGGGAATTTACACGCTTTCATACTGGCACCTTTGAGGGCAACACAGCCGGGATGGGTGCAATATCCCACTTCAAAGACCCGAATGTTCATCATGGTTTGCCCTCTTGATTTTCGTTAAGCCATTTTGCTGTGCGTGCAATGCCCTCAGCCATGGAATAGCGTGGGATGTAACCGAGTTCCTGCTGAGCGCGCTCATTATTTAAAATCATCGTGAAATAAGCGGCACCGAGGCTATAACGAGTTAATAATGGCTCTTTTCGCTGCACAATCGCTAATTTTTCTAAGCAGAATGCGACGGCATATAATAGCGAATAGGGAGCGGATTTAATCTGGCACTCAGTGCCTGTTTGCTCAAATAGCATTTTTAATGTGGTGGCTAACGGCTGAGGATCTTGGTTGGTAATATTGTATATCGACCCGCTTTTTAGTGGTTTTTGGGTTGCCAACATCATCGCATCCACCACATTTTCAACGTAGGTCAAATCGAAGGCGTTTTTTCCCCCTGCCGGCAGCACCAATTTTCCATGGCGGGCGCGGACTTGCGCCATCAAACGCGGCAATAAAACCCGGTCATGCTCGCCAAATAATCCTCGAGGGCGCAAAATCACAAACGTAGTTGAGGGATGATTCGGTACTATCTTGGCAATTTCTTGCTCGGCAAGGAACTTCGTTCGCGCATAATCATTGGCAAATTGCGTGTTATTCGTTGATTCGAAAATATTGTGCTGGTGAGTAAAATTAAAATAGATTGCAGGGGTAGAGATATGCACAAACCGCTCGATACCTTGCACTGCCGCAGTTTGTGCTAAGGTTTTGGTGGCATGCCAATTAATGGCTTCAAATGCGTCACGCGCGCCCCATGGTGCCGACAATGCGGCGCAGTGCCAAACTGCCTGACACCCTGACATCAATTCGCGCGCGGTTTCTGGGGTCAATTGTGCTAATTCCACAGGAATGAACACCGCCCCCGCATCCGTTAATTTCTGACCAATGGCTAAATCACGCCCGCAAGCCACCACTTGATACCCTTCACGTAGCAAAATTTCTGTGGCATTGCGCCCAAGGCCGCTGGTCGCGCCTGTGACTAAAATTCTCATGGTATAAGAACCAGTGCGGATAACGCCAAACCAGCTGCGGTGCCTATCAGCATTACGTGGGATTTACCATAAAAACGGTCGGTAATAATGGCTTCATGTAGCGCGGAAGGAATTGATGCCGCGACTTGGTTGCCGTGTGTGGCATAGATATCGACTAACTGCTCAGCGGTGACTCCAAGGCGTTTACGCATATGTTCCAAGGATAAGTGACTCGCTTGATGGGGAACCACCGTATCTATCTGCGCTAAGCTCACTCCCGCTTGAGACAGTATTCTCTCCATAAAATCCTCAACCATGGCGGATGCCATCTTGAATAGCGGTTTGCCTTTCATGTGGAATAAGAAATCACTCGGCTCCATCCCTGAGCGTGGATTACGACGAGTACCACCCGCTCTAATCTCACAAAGATCCAGCCCTTCAGGATAGGTTTCCAGACGAAATGCCAAAATACCACTATTCCCATCACCACGCTCAACCAGAGTACAAGCCGCACCATCCCCAAAAATAAGCGAGGATTCTTCATGCTCCCAATCGATCCCCCGAGAGGCAATATCCGCAGAGACAATCGCAATTCGGCGATACTGATGGGTAGTGAGTAGCCCACCCGCGATTTGCAACGCCGATAAGTAACTCACACAGCTCGCATTCACATCAAAGCAGGCAATACCCGAATGAAGTGCTGAACTTGCGAGAATATGAGCTGCACTACAAGGTAGGGCTTGAACGGGAATAGCCGATGCACAAATCAAGGCATCCACTGAAGCAGGGTCAATATTGTGGCGAGTTAATGCATCGTGAATTGCTGAAGCAGCTAATTCAGCTTGGCTATCGGTATTTGATGCATGGTAGCGCCAGCTAATCCCCGAACGTTTTTCAACGTAACCGTTCGGTTTATTCAGCTGCTTATCCAAATCCATCGACAATACTTTATGTGTGGGTAGTGCGATGCCAGAAGCAATAATTTTCAGTGGCACAAACGTGTTGGGGTTAAGCATTTTTTACCTATTCTTGTAGTTTATTGCTTTATTACCCTTCATTTACCAAATAACCCGCCATCATGGTATCGGAAAAAGTGCATATAACATAAATATTGGATAAGTCAGATTATTTTTCATCAAATAAATAGGTTCGCTTTTATTTCAAAGGTGGCGACCCATATTTAATACTCGAGCCACATTGCATGCTGTATTTTCTAGGTTTTTAGCGCCCTGATTGAGCGCCTCACTAAGGGAAGACAATCTTGGCAGAATGCTAAATACCGCCGTTACACCCTCTTGGTGCAATCCTTCTACCCCATCCCCTAACACACCGCTTAATGCAATAACCGGAATCTGATGTTTTGCCGCGAGTCTCGCAATGCCGATGGGCGCTTTTCCTCCTGCGGTCTGCCCATCCATACTACCTTCCCCGATGATCACCAAGTTAGCATCTTGTAAGTGTTGCTCAAACGCTAAAGCGTCCATCACAATCTCAATACCAGATTTAAGCTCACCGCCGAGTAGTGCAGCAGCTGCAACGGCGATCCCCCCCGCCGCGCCGCCACCGGCAAGATAACGATAGTCAGTCCCCGTTAACTGTTGAAGAAGCGCCGCAAACTGGTTTAATCCATTATCCAACTCAGCCACCATTTCTGGCGTTGCCCCTTTTTGTGGACCAAAAACCGCCGCTGAGCCGTGTTCCCCTACCAATGGGTTACTCACATCGCAAGCAATGTCGATTTTGCACTGAGATAACCGCGGGTCAAGTTGCTGAATATCGATATGCGATATCTGTGAAA
Organism: Providencia sp. JUb39; assembly: GCF_012272845.1. Classification (NCBI taxonomy): domain Bacteria; kingdom Pseudomonadati; phylum Pseudomonadota; class Gammaproteobacteria; order Enterobacterales; family Morganellaceae; genus Providencia; species Providencia sp. JUb39. The sequence goes on from NZ_JAAWXD020000001.1 coordinate 3,641,296, forward strand.
GGATATTCCCCGCGATCCCTAGTAATTGATGATTTCCATCATAAAATCGCACGCCCAGCGCCTGCAACATACCGACACCACCATCCACTGTGGCACTGCCGCCAATCCCTAGAATAATCCGCTCAACCCCTTGAGCTAGCGCATTGGCTATCAGCTCTCCCGTACCATAGCTGTTCGTCAGCATCGGGTTTCGCTTGGCAATAGGCACTAGCATCAACCCACTGGCTTGTGCCATTTCAATCACCGCCGTCTTACTTTCAGCTAATAGCCCATAGTAAGCCATGACAGGGAGACCCAATGGATCTGCCACGGTAACCGATATTTTTTCACCGTGCAGTGCCGCAACAAGCGCATCCACGGTTCCCTCTCCACCATCAGCCACTGGCAGTGAAATATATACCGCGTCAGGAAACACACGTTGAAAGCCTTTTATGACTGATTGAGCCGCAAGCTCGGCGCTCATACTCTCTTTAAAAGAATCAGGTGCAATGATAATTTTCATTAATCCGCATTCCTTATTTGCACAATGTCATATTTATTTTTATTTCTATAAACTATTTAAAATAATGCTGATAATCAATAAACAAATCTGTATCTTTATGACGAAGTAAATATAAATCTTTCTCTCGAAACATATTTATGAATAATATATATATAAGTGTAACAGCCCATTACCCAATTCATACTTCATTATTATTTTTTGCGTTATTTTTATAAAAAATAAGTCAGTAATTATCGCCATAAAAAACCAATTAAAACCCAAAAATCCAGATTATCAGACTAATCAAACCAGAATATTCAAACATAAAACCCATAAATCTTTATATCCTTACTCACTAACTGAGTGATCGACATAGCTATTAACTATCGAAAATAGCCTATCAATCCGTCATAAATATTGGTAATTAATTTAACTTAGCGATTAAATACTCCTAAATTGAACCAGTCAATTTTAGATTACTCTCGCCAATTAAAGATAATAATATTTAATTATCTTTGAATACTATTATCTCAATAAAACTCGCATGGAGGGATCATGCTAGCTAATCAACAATTTGATAACCATGAAGTATCCAATTACATTGGTTCATTTCTTAAACGACGACGTAAAGTCGTTGGGCTCACGGGCGCTGAGCTCGCTTCTCGTTTAAGCATCAGCCAACAACAGATTTCTCGCTATGAGCGAGGTGTCAATGCGATTACTATTCAAAATCTTTTGGGAATTTTGCATGCTTTAGAATTAAAAAAGCACGATATTGATGAGTTCCTGCAAAATATTTTTAATTTTTATCATATCGATATTGATATGGAGACAAAGTTGTTTAACTAGAAATTAATTTTTACTAAACAACTCGTTAGGTATAGAGAGGGTAATGCCTCTCTACCTCTTCTCTCTTTGACTTCCCCGTAATTCCCCTCTATCACCCTCATACTTGTGACAAAATCAACGCCTATAAATCAACTTTGAACATTGCTATGATGGAAAAATTAGCAAATCTTGTGATGGAGATAACGATGAGTATCCAGCGCGACACTATTTTGAGCCATGCGTTAAACCAGTTAGAGCAACAGGGGTTATCTGCCTCGACAGAAAGTTTACTCACTGAAATTGAATCCGACTTTACGACCTTACGCCAATTTTGGCCTGATGATGAAGCCCTCGTTTATGATTCTCTACGCTATCACGGGCAGCAAATTGAAGTGTGGCAGCGCCAAACCTTATTAGATGAGCGACTCAGCCCACAACTAAAACTCATGGCTCGTTATCAACAATTGGCAGAGAAAGTCCGCGAAGGGCGTTTCCCTGGCTGTCTGTTTATTTCTGCCTGCAACTATTACCCAGACCCAGAACACCCTATCCACCAATTAAGCCGCCTGCAAAAATCCAACTCATTCAGCTTTACTAAGCAGCTGCTCGATGAGCTAGATATTGAAGATGCAGAACTCGTCGCCAATCAGATGGAGTTGGTTTTAGAAGGTTGTTTAAATCGCTTGTTGGTTAATCGCGATATCCGTGATGTGGAAATTGCTCAACAGCTTTCTGAGGATATTTTGACTATCGCTCTGTGCCGTAAAAAAGGCGCATTAAGTTAAAATTCGTACACTCGCGCGTTAAACAGGCGTTTTTTGTCGAAAAAGAAAACACTCAGTCAGAAAATGGTTTTTTTTATAAAAAATGCATTGACGAGAACAGCCTAATACGGTTTAATGCGCCCCGTTGCCCGGATAGCTCAGTCGGTAGAGCAGGGGATTGAAAATCCCCGTGTCCTTGGTTCGATTCCGAGTCCGGGCACCACTATTTAAAGAACCCGCCCTAGTGGCGGGTTTTTACTTTCTAGCGAATCACCTCAGTCTTTACTTCTCAAAAACCACTTTCTTCATTCACCACAACCCCCCTAGAAAATTGCGTGAAATCGTGACTACAGGCTTTTGAGTAAATCTTGACGATATGGCAATGCGGTCATTGCTCCCTTCGCCGTGGTGGCTAATGCGCCACAAATTTGTGCTTGTCCAATAATCATGCCCAGCGTATTTTCATCACACGGCAGACCATAAACCGCCAGCCCTGCTAATAGACCTGCGACAAAGGCATCTCCCGCACCTGTCGTATCAACCACCACCACGGGTCTAGCTGAATAATGCAGAATATCTCCCTGCCAACACACCATCACCCCATTTTTACCTAGAGTCACCAGTAGCAAATCAAAAGAATACTGTGTGGAAAGTTGTGCAATACCTTGCTGAATATCGGTTTTGCCGCTTAAGAAAAATAATTCTTCTTCGGATAACTTCACCACCGAAGCGAAAGTTAACGCTTTATGTAAACATTCACGCAATAGATTTTCATCCTGCCAAAGATCCGTTCGGATATTAGGATCAAAACTAACGCGCCCACCTGCACGACGAATTTTTTCCATGGCATAAAATGTGGTACTACGGCTCGGTTCGGCACTCAGCGCGATAGAGCACGCATGTAGCCATTCATTTTCCTGAAATACCGGTAAATCCTCTATTTCTAAAAAAAGATCCGCTGCGGGACGAACCATAAACGTAAAAGTCCGTTCTCCCTCTTCATCCAGTTCAACCACCACCGTTGATGTACGATGTTGCGGATCCAACTTCATATAGTCAGTGTCCACTCTCTCTTGATCTAGCGTGCGGCACATAAAGCGACCAAAAGGATCATTCCCAACACGACCAATAAACCCACTTCGTCCATCAAGGCGAGCAACCCCAGCCGCCACATTCGCAGGCGCACCACCCGGCATCTGAAGTAAGCATCCTTCTCTTTCGGGGATCAAATCAACAACAGCATCACCGAGAACCCACACTTTATCGGTCATAAATAACTCCACAAGCAATATTGAAAATATTCAGTATGATTAAATTGAATCCCTTGGTAACCAAGGCGATGAAATATAGACAGTTTCTCGATGCGTCTCCCCATTAATGATATGTAACGCGCTGCGCTTACCAATTTCATAATGCGGAAGTTGTACCGTCGAAAGCGGTGGAATAAATAATTCACCGATCCCAACCATATTGTCGTAGCCCACAACGGCGACATCTTTTGGGATCTTCAATCCACTCTCTAACAAGATCTGATAAACGATGAATGCGATCCGATCGTTTCCACAAATAACTGAATCAAAACCCGCTTTTCCATGGTGGATCTGCTTGCGTACAATCTCAGGAATATCTGCATAATTTTCTGTATTTAAAAAATGATGAGATAACGCATCGGCATTGATTCCATGTTCTTCACAAGCGCGCTTAACACCAAGAGCTCGACGGAGAGTCGCCGGGTGGTTAGCTGGGAGATATAAACATAGCGGTTGGCGGTATCCCGCATTTAATAGCGCTTTCACCGCGTTATATTGACCATCTTCATCATCGGGTACATAGCTGGCTGTTGGTACATTTAGGCTTTCACAGTTAGCGAGTACTAGTGGTACCTTCATCATGTGCTTGGTAATTTCAACCTGCCTAAGCCCCATTGCCGTGTAGATAATGCCATCTGGGCGATGAGAAAAAAGTAAACTCGCGATGGCTTCAGGATCATCACCTTCTAGCATATTCACCACATAGCTATTCCAACCGTGTGAACGCGCGGTTTCTTCAATAGACAGCGTAATATCGACAGAAAAAGGAGACGTTGCCGTATCTAGCGCTAATACCCCAATCGTTCGAGGTTTTTGCCCTGACCGTGTACCGCGGATCATCCGAGCTGAAAGATCAGGCGTATAACCCGTTTCATTAATGGCTTTTTGAATGCGCTCTAATGTCTCTTTTTTTAGCTTTTCAGGATTATTGATAGCCCTTGAGACCGTCATCATTGAAACACCAGCCAGCTTTGCGACATCTTTTAAGAGTACCATTTTGCCCTCTTTACTCTGTTTTCAACGTCTTTGTTTTCAACGTCTTTTCGTCGGAGTATATCAACCAATAAATCGCCACATGATTGCGAGAATAAGAAACCTGTGACATCCCTCACATACCGCCAATGTTAATGTTAACATTGGTGATTAACATCATATTTATGCACTATGCCGTCTTTTATAAAGTGAATGTTAACATTAACAATATAGACATTCTGACAGTAGGAGAATATCTATGGGCAAAAAAACACGCGCTAACATGCATGCCTATCTCACATTAAGTGGTTTGTTATTTACTTTCTTTTGGACATGGTCATCCGTGTTTTCCTTGGTATCTCTGTGGCTCAGCCAAAAAATTGGTCTAAAGGGCACCGATACGGGCATTATTTTTTCTGTTATCAGCCTAACCGCATTTTGTGCCCAACCTCTTTATGGGTTTATTCAAGACAGGCTTGGCTTACGCAAAAATCTATTATGGTTTCTGGGGGGATTGCTATTAATCAGCGGACCTTGGTTTATTTTTGTCTGTACCCCCTTATTAAAATGGAACATTTTTGCGGGAGCGTCCGCGTTGGGCATTTATGTTGGCGCGACTTTCTTTGCCGGTATTGGCGCACTTGAATCCTATACTGAACGCGTCAGTCGTATCGCCAGTTTTGAATATGGTCGTGCCCGTATGTGGGGCTCACTGGGCTGGGCGGGCGCCACCTTTTTTGCTGGGTTATTATTTAATATCGATCCCAACTTAAATTTTGCCATGGGTTCTGCCAGCGCACTTCTGTTCATCATTTTGTTATGGCGTTTACGCAACGTTCGCCCTCATACCATGAATGAACTTGAGTTCGGAAAAACTCAGTCGCTGACTATCACTGATGCGCTGGGGTTATTACGCATGCGCTCATTTTGGTCTTTGGTGATATTTGTCTGCGGGGTAAGTGTTTATAACGTCTACGACCAACAATTTCCGGTCTATTTTGCCTCGTTGTTTGCAAGCCAAAACGAAGGCAACGAGATGTTTGGCTACTTAAACTCGCTTCAGGTTTTCTTAGAGGCGGGAGGGATGTTCTTAGCACCTTTCCTCGTCAATCGCATTGGCGCAAAGCGAGGCCTGCTTTTGAGCGGCGTGATCATGGCGCTGCGCATTTTAGGTTCGGGGCTTGCCGACGATGCAATCACGATTTCATTTATGAAGCTGCTACATGCGGTTGAACTTCCTATCCTATTAATTTCATTATTTAAATACATTACATCCGTATTTGATAAACGTTTATCTGCAACCATCTACTTAGTGGGTTTCCAGTTTGTAGCGTCGCTCTGCGCCTCGTTCTTATCCCCACTCGCGGGATACAGCTATGACACATTAGGCTTTGCAGATACCTATATGATCCTCGCCGCTATCGTCATTTTCATGACAATAATTTCAAGTGTCCTTCTGCAATCAGAGGACGCATCAACCGTCAATCGTATGACAACATCGAAAAAAACGGTGGAACTATGAAACAAAAACTTCAGCAAGCACAATTTGCTCTTGAGCAACTTAAAGCTCAACGTGGAAATACCTATTACCCTGACTTCCATCTTGCTCCACCCGCTGGCTGGATGAATGATCCCAATGGCTTGATCTACTTTGATGGGTTATATCACGCATTTTATCAGCATCACCCAATGAGTGCTGACTGGGGACCAATGCATTGGGGTCACGCCACCAGCCACGACATGATCCATTGGCAACATCAGCCTATCGCCCTAGCACCCGGTGATGATTATGACCGTGATGGCTGTTTTTCAGGTTGTGCCGTAAATGATAATGGAACCCTTTCACTCATTTATACGGGGCATGTGTGGCTAAAAGAAGCTGGTGACGATAGCGCTATCCGTGAAGTTCAATGTTTAGCAACCAGCACTGACGGTATTCACTTTGAAAAACAAGGTATTGTGCTAACGCCTCCCGATGGCATTATGCATTTCCGTGATCCTAAAATCTGGCAAGAAAACGGCACTTGGTGGATGGTGATAGGTGCACGAGACGCGGCAAATTGTGGGCAAACGTTGCTTTATAAGGGAAATTCACTACGCGAATGGCAACTTGATCGAATCCTCGCTAACGCTGATGTTGATGGTGGCTATATGTGGGAATGCCCAGATTTCTTCCCGTGTGGCGACCACCACTATTTGATGTTTTCACCACAAGGCATCCAACAAAATACAGGTTATCAGTATCGTAATCGCTTCCAATCCGGCGTGATCCAAGGTCACTGGCAAGAAGGAAGCGCTTTTATACAAAGTCAAAAATTTACTGAACTGGATAATGGGCACGATTTCTACGCGCCACAATCATTCACGACAGCTGATGGGCGACGTGTCATTATGGCTTGGATGGATATGTGGGAATCTGCTATGCCATCCAAACAAGAAGGCTGGGCAGGCTGCTTAACCCTACCACGCGAGTTATTTGTACAAGATGGGCATTTATGCCAACGTCCAGTGATTGAAGCCAAATCACTGCGCCAGCAGAGCCAACTCATTGAGCCTCACTCGGTTAGTCAAACAGAAGTGCTACTCGACCATTCGAGCGCCATCGAATTAGAGCTCGTTTGGGATATAAACCAAAGTAATGCTGAACGATATGGCATAGCGCTAGGTAATAAAGTGGGCGATGGGTTAGAGCTGTATATTGATAGCCAATCTCAGCGCTTAGTGCTCTGGCGGCACTACCCAGAATATGAGCTGGACGGTTATCGCAGCATTCCATTACCCGCAAGCGATAAACTTTCATTGCGTATTTTTATTGACCGCTCCTCCGTTGAAGTCTTTGTCAACGATGGTGACGCCGCAATGTCTAGCCGCATTTATCCCCAACCTAATGAACGCAAGCTAATGTTATTTGCTTCTCATGGTAGCGCGGTTATTTCTGAAGGAACGCTTTGGCAGCTCAAATAATGATTGAGCCGGAATTGGGATAAACAAAATCGCCTTGTGATGTGCTTTATCACAAGGCGTTTTTAATCCTTTAGACTCTGGTTGAGGTTCGTCTCACTTTTATATTCTTAGCTTAAATAGATAAGTATTATTATCGACCTTATAAGTTATTCACATCAAAAAAACTCCCGGAAAACCTGCATAAAATACGGCTTTAACGTATAATCAACGCTGTTGAGCTTTTGCTCACTTCACACAGTGTCGATATCATCATAAATAACACGCGAACCCAGACTAAAATGGGCTTTTGATACTCTATTGATCAGGTGAGATATGCTGGATTTTCTAAAGAATTATGACAACTTAACCGTCAGTGAAAAAAAAGTATTAAAATATCTTACCGATAATATTGCCGATATTCCCTACTTGAATATTAATGAATTAGTCGCCAAAACGTTTGTCTCTAAGACTGTCATTATTAATCTGTCCCAGAAATTAGGCTTTAGTGGGTTTAAAGAACTCAAGTTTCAAATTAATAACCATATCCTTTCGCAAAATAAAGCGGAAAAAAATAACCCGGCATCGTATAAAAAGCAGCTTGAAAATAATATCCATAAAACCTTCACGTTGATTAATGAAGAGCAAATTCGCGACTGTGCGAAAACATTACGCGGCTCGCGTAATATCTTTTTAGTGGCACGTGGCACCAGTAAAGCCGTCGGTTATTATCTTGAACACTTGCTATTCTCTCTTGGATTACACTGCTTTTTTATCAACGATTACAATCTCTCCGACTCGTTTACTCGCCTAGTTAACCAAAATGATACGGTGATTTTTATCTCGCTATCCGGCGGAACTAAAAAAATCATTGAAACCGCTAAAATTGTGCAATTGAAAGAGGCCAACATCATCAGTATGACCGCCTTTCACACAAACGAACTCACAGCCTACGCCAATAACACCCTTTTCTGCTTCGCGGATAGCTATGACACTAAACGGGATGATTCAAAATCCAGAACCGGATTTTTCATTCTGGTGGACTTGTTAATTAATGAATTGGAAAATCTGCTGTAAATAAACGCCTCCCTCACCTTATTTAGCTTAAAGTTAATTAAATACTTTTCATTCAATTATTTTTGTTATTCTTCAAATAATTATTTATTTAAAAAATCATCAACACATTGATGACAAAATTATTATTTGTATGATTTTAAAAGCTTTATTTAATAATAATGACCTAGGTCTTAATCTATGACCTGAGATAATATTTAAAACCGTAACATCATTTCATTTAAAAAACCCAGTGCTAGTATTCCAGTTAATTTCAATAATTCTTCGTCATTAGGAAAAAATATGGCTAAAAGAAAATTCGGTGAGTCAATCCAGCGCTTTGGTAGGACACTGCTCCTGCCAATCGGGGTTCTGGCTCCAATTGGTATGATACTGGGGATCAGTGGTGCATTAGTTCAAACCTACATGATTGCTCGATTCCCTTTCCTCGGCAATGAAACCGTTAACGCATTACTTGTCAGCATCCGTTCTATTGCGGGCGTTATCTTCGACAACATCCCATTACTGTTCGCCATGGGAGTTGCCTATGGCATGAGCCAGCGTGATAAGGGGATCGCGGTCTTCGCCTCCGTTGTGGGTTACCTTTCGTTGATCATCACCATGAATATTTGGTTGGTGCTCACTGGTAAACTGGCGGATCCCGCGATTATGGGTCAAGTGGGACAGATTAAAGTTTTAGGTATTCAAACCTTAAACATCAGTGCCGCTGGGGGAATTATTACAGGGTTAATTGGTGCATGGGCCACCGATAAATTCTACAACCTCGAGCTACCGACTGCCTTCGCCTTCTTCTCAGGTAAAAAATCGGTTGCGATCATCATGGTCGGTTTAATGATCATGGTCGGTGGAACATTACCGTTTATCTGGGAAGTCTTAGTACAAGGCTTGATGAAGCTTTCTGCCGTCTTCCTAAGTCCTGTCGGTCCATTCTTTACCGCAGGGGGTGAACGTCTGTTTATTCCATTCGGGTTACACCATGTTTGGAACGTTCTGTTTAGATTTACCGAAGCCGGTGGTACCTATGTTATTGATGGACAAACCTTTGTTGGTGTCGTTCCAGCCTTAACGGAAGTGTTATTTAAGCAAGGTCCAAGTAGTGAATACTGGGCAATGATGCCAAGCCTGACGCGCTTTATGGCGCAGCAACAAATGCTGGTGACGCTGTTCCTGTTCCCTGCGATTGCATTAGCTATCTATAAAACATCGAAAAAAGAGAACCGCGCTGAAGTTAAATCGATGTTGGTAACCATGGTATTGACCGCGATGCTCGGTAACGTGACCGAACCGCTCGAATTTACCTTCGTGTTTATCGCACCGCTGCTGTACTTAATCTATGCCATCATCGTCGGTATTGGTGCAGTGTTGTTGTCATTCGCTGGGGTTGCTATCGGGTATATCCGTGGAACCGTGTTTGACTTCACTATCTTCGGTCTGCTGTACGAGCACACTAACTGGATATTCTTAGTCCTGATTGGTGGCGGTTTAGCAGTAGTGACTTACTTCATCTTCTACTGGGCGATTATCAAATTTGATATCAAAACCCCAGGTCGTGAAGAGTCGAGCAACCTGAAAAATACCTTAATTAAAGAAAAACGTTATGGCGAAATCGCTGAGATCCTTGTTGAAGCCTTAGGCGGTAAAGAGAACATTCGTAACGTAGATAACTGTATTACCCGTATGCGTATTGATGTCGCAGAAGTGAATAAAATTGATAAAGATTTAATGTTGGAATCAGGATGTACCGCATTCTTCTTTCCATCGGCAAACCACGTCCACGTCGTTTATGGACCGAAAGTTGAATTTGTTCGCAACGCTGTTGATGAGTTCATGAAGAAATAAAAGGATATATGATGAGAGCCTTATATGATTCTAAGAGTAAAACCATCGATGACCGCGGTATAAAAGCCCTGTTATCGGATGAAGCCAAATACAATACTTGGCTGATGTTTGAATCCATGTTAGCTCAAGCGCAGGCTGAAGCGGGGTTCATTCCCCAATCAGCGGCCGATGAAATTAAAGAAAAAGCGGTTATTGAGAACATTGATTTTGAAGAGATGAGCCGCATTTACCAAAAAATTGGGCACGGTTTCGTTCCCTTCTTAAAAGTCTTGGTGAATGCGTGTTCTGAAGAGAGTGGTAAATACATCCATTACGGAATTACCACCCAAAATATTCAGCAAAGCTCGCAGCTGTACATGATGAAAACGGTACATAATAAATTTATGTTGCTGTTAGGTGAGATCATCGAAAACCTGTCGGGTCTCGCTGAAAAAACTAAGCATATGGTGATGCCAGGCAGAACCCATGGACGCCACGCTATCCCAATTACTTACGGTTACAAAGTGTCCGTGTGGATCAGCGATTTCATCGACTGCTACCAGCGTATGAAAGAGTGCGAAAAGCGCGTATTTACCATCATGATGGGTGGCGCTGTGGGTGCATTTAACTCCATGCCGGGGATTGGTTTAGAAGTGCAAAAACGCGTTGCTGAGCTGACGGGCATGCATGCGATGGAAGTTCCATCGCGTAACCTAAGCACCCATAAATTAGAGTACATGGCGAACTTAGCGCTGATGGCGAATATCTGTCATAAAATCGGGGAAGAAGTTTACAGCACGACGCTGGAAGAAATAGCGGAAGTGTCTGAAGGCTTCACCAAAGGCACAGTGGGCAGCAGCACCATGCCACACAAAATCAACCCAAAACTGGCGAAAGGGATTATTGCTAACTCCCAAAAACTGTATTCGTTACCGAGTGTTGGGATGTATTCTGCCGTCAGACCGTATGAAGGTGATAGCAGCTCTTATATGTTATTCGATGGGCTTATCGAAGAAGCGTTGGAACTGACTACTGAAATTTTATTAAGAACCGAAGAGCTTTCGAGAACTCTGGTACCTCACGAAGAGAGAATGCTGCATAACGTTCTGAGAAATAAAGGGTTAGATAATACCGAATACGTGATGATGAAAATGGCCGAGAAGCTGGGCAAAGATAAGGCGCACTCATTACTGTATGAAGAAGCCATCAAAACCGCAGCGGATGGCGAGGATTTCTACACCAACCTCACCAAGAACGAAACCATTACAGCGGCATTTAGCAATGATGAAATCAAAGCGATGCTAGACCCACGTTCGTATATTGGTTTGTCCGTGGAAATCGCAGAGAAAGAAGCGAAACGTGGTTTAGCCGCAGCCCAAGAAATTAAACAGATTTATCAGTAATTATTCGCTTAATAATTTAACTTAAATCTGTTATTTGAAGCCGCCATTTTAAAACAATGGCGGCTTTTTTTGGTTATAAAAATATGAATACTGCTAAATAATAGAAAAATAATTCATTACTTTAAATTAGTCATTAATACTTAAAAAATAATTAGCAAGAATGACTGTTAATAAATAATGTAAATTTGTTACCACAACTGATTTATTCTCAATAAATTTATCTAAATTTTAATTCCTGTATTCAAAAGCAAAAATTAATTTAATTCCCCACGTAGAACTATCATTTAATTTGTTCTGTTCACGTTCTATTCATCTGCATTTGATGTGATTAGCTAGTCAATAAATCTACTTTTTCGATAAATAAAAAGATTTTGAGATAGCGCTCAAGTATTTATTTTTATAAAACACAGATTATCTCTGCGATTCTGTTTTTGATTCTTAATGATGTTTTTTGATTGATAACAAAGGTATCAGAATGAACAAAGCACATAAATTTGCGTCATCTTCTCGTTATAAAAATAAAGCTGCAATAAATAAAAATATTTTTCAGCTTTCTATTATTACTTCTGCGCTATTATTTTCCGGCTATACGCTGGCTTACTCTGAAACAGGGCAACTCGGTGATAAAAATAGTTGGGAAAGCCAAGAATATAAAAATGACTGGGGTTTAGCCGCCATGAATGCCTCCAGTGCTTATGCGCTGGGATATCATGGGCAAGGCGCTAAAATCGGCGTAATGGATTCAGGCGCATTGTTATCTCACCAAGAGCTAAGTGGCTCTCGCTTCCACGCGGTCAAAGCCAAAGGTGAATACGGCTCCACGGGGATGCGTTATCCTCAAGAGTTAGGCGGCCACTATGAAAAAGGCCAAGCTTTCGATGTGACTGGAGACTGGATCAAAGGCGTGAATGATACTCACGGTACCCACGTGACAGGCACCGTTGGCGCTAACCGTGATGGCGAAGGTATGCACGGCGTTGCCTGGGGTTCCGATGTGTATGTGGGTAACACAGGAGCCACCGACAGCAATAACTATGGTCCTTATCAAGATTACCAATATTTCTATACTGGCTGGAAAGCCATGGTGGATGCTGGTGCCCAAGTGATCAATAACAGTTGGGGCACCAACCCAAGAATTATTGATGCAGGGAAAACGGTCGGTCCTGATGGTGGTAACACCACGGTACATTTACCCGTTGATACCACCCAACAAACTGAGTACGAATATTTCTATTTCAAAAAAATCTACGGGGATAACCCATCCTTTGTAGATGCCGCCTATGATGCCGTGAAAGGCACCAATGTTGTTCAAGTCTTCACCACAGGTAACCGCGATTTTAAAAACCCGTACTACCGCCCTCTTTACCCTTATTTCAATCCACAAGCAGAGAAACATTGGATTGCGGTTGCTGGGTTAAAACAGACGGCAGATAAAACAGGCTATGAAATTGAGGGTATGTTTAACGAGGCGGGAAATGCCAAATGGTGGACCGTCGTTGCCCCTAGCCGCTATATCTACTCCAGCGTCGTAGATGCTGACGGCAATCCGGGTTGGGATACCTTTAGCGGAACATCAATGGCAGCACCACACGTCACTGGTGCCATGGGCGTTTTAATGTCTCGTTATCAATCCATGAATGCCCTGCAAGTTCGTGATGTGATGTTCACGACTGCCAACCGTTATAACCCAGATGGCAGCCTCTATAAAGGCTGGACATCCACGGATGGCGTACCTGATGAGCGCTATGGTTGGGGTACACCAGATCTTGAAAAAGGTATGTATGGTCCAGGTCAATTCTTAGGTAAATTCGAATACCAACTGGATGCTGTCCCACTTGATGTCTGGACAAATGACATTAGCCAAGCGGCGTTAGATCAGCGTGAAACCGAAGATTTGGCATGGTTAGCCGATTATAAAGCCCACGGTATCGATGCCGGTGGCGATTACAATCTTGGTACCGATTTTGTGGTCAATGATGGCAATCCAGACCCAACTTCTCATATTGTCGATAAAGAAGATGCTAAAAAATGGCGTCAGGAATATTACCAAAAACGCGCTGAGGCCATTCAAGCCAAAATCGATGCAGGTTTGTATGATGGCGCGTTAGTCAAAGCGGGTGAAGGCACATTGGTGATGACGGGGGATAACACCTACCGAGGCGGTACAACCGTCGAACAAGGCTCTCTGTACGGTTTTACTGAATCCTTTGGTACTGCGGACGTGAATGTTAACGGCGGCACAATTAGCGTGCTTAATCGTTATAACGACAAATTTACTCAAAAAGGTCAGTTAGTCTCCAATGAAAGCCATAAAGCCAATATCAACATCAACGATAAAGGTACCTATTTAGTTACCGCAGGTCATGATGTGAATGTCGGTAATATGACCTTAAATCAAGGCGCTAAACTGGATGTTGCTGCCGATAATATTGGGCAACTGAAAGACGTTTATCTTAATGATAATTCAATCCAAGGTACGGTTAACGCTGATAATTTAGCTGACAACCGCGCAAAAACCAAAATGCTGGCGGCAAATGCCAATAATGCTGCCGCAGATGATTATGCGTTATTCCAAAAAGACGTTTCTGTAAAAGATAACACCATTACGGGCACTCTGAGCAAAAAAGCGGATGCCTCATTTGCTTCATTTGCTAATAATGAAAATGGTCGTTCGATTGCTAATTCATTAGAAAGTAACGCTAAAGGTCAGCTATTTGATGCAACACTACCGATGAGCGAACGTGACCTTCGTAATACTTATCAATCACTCGGTAGTGATATGTACCTTAATGCGAATAATGCCAGTGTGGTGAATATATTAGGTCTAACTCGTACCGTGAAAGATCAGGCTATCGGCGTGGGTCATGGTCGCTATGCTAACCTTGAAAATAGCAATGCACGCATTTGGATGACAGGTGTTGGTCAATGGGGCAACCTTGACTATGGCTACAGCAATATGGATACCGATTTCTATGCAGCATTAGTGGGTGCAGAAATTGATGTCGCTGAGCATACCAAAGCGGGACTGTTCTTTGGTGCGGGTTCATCCAAATATAAAGCTCATGAGTACGGTAAAATTGACAGTAATGACCTACATGTTGGCGCCTACGGCGTATCCAATATCAAGGATGTGGCTGCGGTTAACTATGGTGTAACTCATACAAACCAAGACCGAGATGCAAAACGCACGCTGTGGGTAGGTCAAGAGTCTGGTTATAACTCCACCAGCTATGATGCAAAAATCACGCAATTCTTCGTAGAAGGTGCTTATACCCAGCTGAATAATGACCGATATTCTGTTGAGCCTTATGCTGGATTTAACTGGCTGCATGTCACCAGCGATAATCTGCATGAGCAAGTCGGCAATATGCAATTCACCACCAAAACAGATAACCAAGATATCCAAGTTGGTACCGTTGGTTTACGTGGTGGCTATCCATTCAGCGCGGGTAATGTGAACCTCACACTGAAAGGTGACGTATCTGCGAGCCATTTATTTGGCGATACTCGCCCAGAAGCGATATTGTTCCTGTCAGACACTGGCGAAGCCAAAATTCGTGGTGGCAAGTTAGATAACTTATTCGGTGTAGGCTTAGGGGTTGATGCTCAACTGAATAAATCCACGACTTTCGGAATCTCTTACCAAGGTCAATATAACAGTGATGTCAGTTCAAGCGGTGTGAATGCCACATTAAAAATTAACTTCTAATTCAGTTAATTAAAAAAGGGTGGAATCAATTTTATGTTGATTCCGCCCTTCGCAGTTTTTTATCAATACAGTTTTTCGATAAATACAGCGTATGTTAATTAGCTCATATCTTGAATTTCAGAATGAGATAAGCCTGTAATTTTGCTAATGATATCAATGTCTAACCCTAGGCTTAAACTGGTCAAAACTTGGGTGTAAGTGCGTTGTTTGGCCTTCTCCTGCTCTTCTTGTCGAGCTTCTTCTCTTCCTTTGACTAACCCTCTTTTTACTCCTCTCTTTAATCCTTTTTTTAACCCCTCATTTCGTAAACGATCGGCAATGGTCATAACAGTCTCCTGATATCCTTCGGTTTTTTCTATTAATGTTTTGACTATCTTCTTGTATGTCGGCGTATCCATCACACTAAACAGATAGTTGATGATTAAAATAACGTCATCGCGGTGGTTTTCGTTCTCCTTGATCACCTGCGCTAAGCGCTTTGACAGCACCATAAGGTCATCTTTCAGGGATGAGTGTTTGAGAACTAACTCCAACGCGGCAACTTTTCGGTGATTCACAAGTTCATCGTCACTTGCCACCGTGACATCCACTAACGGCAGTGGATTGCAATACAAACTACGAGCTAAATCAGACCACTCAAAACAATCCGTCCATGACTGGGAATAGGGATAAGGGGATTGGTTCCCATGATAAAACAGGATGGGAACCACCAACGGCAAGGTTTGGTGCCCCTGCTGCAAATGCTGATTCATCGCGCAGAATGCATAATGCATCAACCGCCAGCCCATTAGCTTATCGGGAGAGGATTGGTGCTCAACCAAGAAATAAAAATACCCCTTACCCCTGAGTGTTTGAACGGAATAGAGCATGTCCGAGAAACGAGAGCGCAATGTTTTATCCACAAATGAAGCACTGGCTAACTTCAAGGTATCAAAATTACAGAGGTGCTTAATGCGATTAGGAAGATGGACTTCAAAAAAATCCCGCGCATTATCCACTTTGCTCATAAAGCCTTTAAAGGTTGAATCATGAGGAGCTACAATTGATTGGGTCGCCATCTCGGTCTCGTCTTGGTTCATAAGATGACGAGATACTAACCAATATTTTCGGGAGAGTGAGAAAAAGTTAGTCCTAATTAACGAGAATTACTTGACAGATTAACTCATTGCTTTTAATCGAATTATTTACTTATTTCATTCATAAAAAAGCCCCTTAACCCGCATATTGCAGCGCTAAGAGACTCTTCATAAATTAGCGTATTTTTTAATTTACTCTGCGGGGAAATTTGGACCGATTAAATCAATACGATCAGTACAAATGGCATCAACGCCCCATGCTAATAATAATTTTGCGCGTTCAGGGTCATTCACTGTATACACCAGAATATATAAGCCTGCTTGCTTCAATAGTTCGACCCGAGCTTTATCCAATAAGAGATGGTCTAAATGGATAGAGACACAGCCTAAACGCGTTGTCAGTTCACGCCAATCCTCGCGCCACTCCTCCAGCAATAAACCCCGAGGCAATTCAGGTGCTGCGGCTTGAGCCGCTTCAAGGGACTCAATGGAAAATGAAGAGAGTAACGGTGCAGTTTGTCCTTCCCATAATTGTCGAGCCGCTAATGCCACCACGGTTCCTGTTTCTCTCTCCAAGCCGGTGGTTGGCTTAATTTCAATATTCGCCATCATGCGATGTTGTTGGCAACGCTCAGCCACTTGCGATAATAGCGGCAAATGTTCGTTAGCAAATTCTTGGCTATACCAGCTTCCAGCATCAATATTGACTAACTGGCTCCAGTCAAAATCCCCTGCAACCCCATGCCCATTACTCGTGCGCTCGAGGGTATCATCATGCAGAAGGAATATTTGACCGTCACGGGATAACTTGGCATCAAACTCAATCATGGTATGACCATATTTCGCCCCAACATCGATAGCTGCGAGCGTATTTTCAGGGGCTAATTTACCGCCACCGCGATGGGCGACAATTTTAGGATAAGGCCAAAGATTCATAAACGATGTCCATATTGAGTATCAAAAAAATGCTGGTGAGCTTCAGGAAGATGAAGCCATAATGTGGAGCCAATCTGAGGGCGATGCTCATGCCCGAGGCGCACAATCACTTTTTGCCCAGCCCACTGACCATGTACTAAATTATCAGCGCCTAACATTTCGAGGGTCTCGACGATCAGCGGGATCCCCCCTGTCGATTCAGAGCCTAATTGTAAATGTTCCGGTCGGATACCTAACGTTAGCGCATGCCCTACCCACTGTAAATACGTTCTACCCAACGGTAATTGCATTCCGCCACCAAGTTCAAAGCGGGAGCCATCCACACTCAGTTTTCCTTCCAGCAAATTCATGGCAGGAGAGCCAATAAAACTCGCCACAAAACGGCTGGCAGGACGCTCGTACACTTCAACTGGGGAGCCAATTTGTTCCGCAACACCTTTATTCATCACCATCACTCGCTGCGCCAAGGTCATCGCTTCCACCTGATCGTGTGTCACATACAAGCTGGTGGTTTTTAAACGACGATGGAGCTGTTGCAGTTCAAGGCGCATTTGTACCCGCAACTTTGCATCGAGGTT
This sequence comes from Providencia sp. JUb39, assembly GCF_012272845.1. Taxonomy (NCBI): domain Bacteria; kingdom Pseudomonadati; phylum Pseudomonadota; class Gammaproteobacteria; order Enterobacterales; family Morganellaceae; genus Providencia; species Providencia sp. JUb39. The sequence goes on from NZ_JAAWXD020000001.1 coordinate 3,659,185, forward strand.
AGAAAGCGGTTCATCAAATAAGAATACGGCGGGGTCACGCACAATGGCACGCCCCATTGCCACGCGCTGACGTTGACCACCGGAAAGCTCTCTCGGTTGACGCTTTAATAATCCATCAAGCTCTAAAATCCGTGCGGCATCCGCCACTTTTTGGCGAATGATCTCTTTTCCTAGCCCACGAATTTTTAGCCCCCATGCCATATTCTCTTCAACGCTCATATGAGGGTAAAGCGCGTAATTTTGGAATACCATCGCAATGCCACGCTCTTTGGGTTCTAGATGCGTGACTCGCTTTCGGTCAATCCAAATATCCCCGCTCGTCACTTGCTCTAACCCTGCCACCATACGTAATAGCGTGGATTTACCACACCCAGAAGGCCCTACCATCACGATAAATTCGCCATCTGCCACATCCACTGTCAGCGGCTTGATCACTTGATTTTTTCCGTCCCAACTTTTGGTGACGGCTTGAAGTTTTAATTCTGCCATGCTTATTTCTCACTATCGACCAAGCCACGCACAAATGCCCTCTGCATAGCTAATACCACAAGAACGGGTGGAATCAGCGTGAGCAACATTGCCGCCATCACTTGATTCCATTGAGTCGTACCTTCACCCGATGCGATCATGCCTTTGATCCCCGCAACTGCTGTTCCTAAACTGGGATCTGCAACGATCAAGATTGGCCACAAATATTGGTTCCAACCATAAATAAACGTGATCACAAACAACGCGGCTAAGTTTGTTTTGGACAACGGCAACACAATGTCGATGAAAAACCGCATTGGTGAAGCTCCATCAATACGTGCCGCCTCTATCAGTTCATCCGGTAACGTCATAAAAAATTGGCGAAATAAAAAAGTCGCCGTCGCGGAAGCCATCAACGGCAAAGTTAGCCCGGCGTAGCTATCCACCATGTTTAAGTTAGAAATCACCTCTACTGTGGGGAAAATTCGCACTTCGACAGGCAACATTAATGTGATGAAAATCATCCAAAAAAATAGGCTACGGCACGGAAAACGGAACCAAACGATGGCAAATGCCGATAACATCGAAATCGTAATTTTTCCAATCGCTATCACCAGCGCCATAACGGTGCTGTTCACCAGCATCAACCAAAATGGGGCGCTGTTCGCTGCCACGCCGTTATTCCAAATATGCAGAATGTTCTCCCATAAATGAGAGCCAGGTATTAGGGTAATAGGGGTATCGAAGACCGCTTTATCATCGAGTGTCGCGGCAACAAAGGCCACATACAGCGGGAATAAAATCACTAAAATCCCAATTACCAACATGGAATGACTGAATACGCTCAGTCCACGATTTTTCTCTATCATTGGTAACGTACCTTACGCTCGATAAAACGGAATTGAATCACCGTTAGGACGATCACCAAGCCCATCAAAATCACAGATTGAGCTGCGGATGAAGAGAGATCTAGCCCTGAAAAACCTTCACGATAAATCTTATAAATTAGTGTCGTCGTCGCTTGTACTGGCCCCCCGCCCGTTGCCGCATCAATCACAGGGAAAGTATCAAAGAAGGCATACACCAAATTCACCACCAATAAAAAGAAACTCACCGGGGTGATTAATGGTAAGGATATTTTAAAGAAACGGCGGATAGGTCCTGCTCCATCGATAGCAGCCGCTTCCATCAAAGAGCGTGGAATAGATTGCAAGGCGGCGAAGAAAAACAAAAAGTTATAACTGATTTGCTTCCAAACTGAGGCTAAAACGACTAAAAACATCGCCTGACCGCTATTTTGCGCATGGTTCCAGTCATAGCCAATGGATTCCAAACCATAGGTTATCAGTCCTCTGCCGGGACTAAACAAAAACATCCATAAAACCGCCGCAACAGCAGGTGCAACGGCGTAGGGTAGTAGCATTAATGTTTGGTAAAAACGGCTTCCTCTTACCACATAATCAACCAAAGCCGCGAAAAACAGCGAGACTACAAGCCCACTTCCTGCGACCCAGCCACTAAAAATCATCGTGGTATAGAAAGAGTCTACATAGTAGCTATCGCTAAAGAGTTGAGTGAAGTTTTCTAACCCCACAAATTCACTGGATAATCCAAAAGGATCAATACGTTGTAATGAATACCAAAGCGCTTGTCCGGCTGGCAAAATAAAGAAAATCACCGTAATGATTAGCTGTGGTAATACTAACGCATAAGGCAACCAGCGGGAGCGAAATACGGGACGAGATGATGACATAAGCAACCCAATAAATCAGATGTGATGCAGCGCCCCTCTTAATTCCATCAAGAGGGGCGAAAGAACTCATTACTGAGTGGATTTTTCGAAACGGCGCAGTAATTGGTTACCACGCTCAACAGAAGCATCGAGGGCTTGTTGTGGCGTCTTTTTGCCTGACCACACGGATTCCAGCTCTTCGTCCACGATGGTACGAATTTGTGGCATATTGCCTAAGCGTAATCCTTTGGTATAAGGTAACGGCGCTTTGTTTAACATTTGGCGAGTCGCAATATCCGCTCCCGGATTTTTGTCATAAAAGCCGGATTTTTGGGTTAACTCATACGCTGCCGTTGTAATCGGTAAATATCCTGTATTTTGATGCCATTTTGCGGCATTTTCAGGCTCAGCTAAGAATTTCATAAATTCCGCAACACCTTTATAGGTCTCAGAATCTTTACCCCCCATTACCCACAAGCTTGCACCACCAATGATGGCATTTTGTGGTGCCGTTGGAATTTGTGCATCGTAAGGCATCATGCCAACACCAAAATCAAACTTAGCATGCTTGCGAATATTCGCCAGAGAACCGGAGGAACCAGTAATAATGGCACAATCCCCGTTATAGAATTTCTCAGTTGGCTCGTCTTTACGCCCTAAATAGCTGAAGGTGCCTTTTTTATTCATATCTTGCAGCTGCTCGATATGCCTAACGTGATCTGGGGTGTTAAACTCCAGTACTGCATCAGTGCCGTCAAAGCCATTATTCTTCGATGCGACAGGCAACCCGTTCCATGCACTGAAGTTTTCAATTTGTATCCAGCCCTGCCAACCACTGGCGTAGCCACACTTCATTCCTGATTCACGAAGCTTTTCAGTATATTGGGCAAGATCCTGCCATGTTTTTGGTGGGATATCTGGATTTAAACCGGCTTTTTTGAAGGCTTCTTTATTGTAATAAAGCACCGGAGTGGAGCTATTGAAAGGCTGGGATAGCAGATGTCCCGTTTTCGCATCGCTGTAATAACCCGAAACGGTAGGCACAAACTGAGATTCATCAAAATCAATTCCAGCTTCTTGGAAAACTTCGTAGACAGGTTTGATGGCTTTGGATGACATCATCGTCGCAGTACCAACTTCATAAACCTGTAGTATCGCAGGTGCATTACCAGAACGAAATGCCGCAATCCCCGCAGCAAGGCTTTGCTCGTAGTTCCCTTTATAAGTGGGAATCACGTTGTAATCTGGGTGAGTTTCATTAAAGCGGGTGACGAGGTCATTCACTTCTTCACCAAGCTGACCTTCCATTGAATGCCAGAATGGGATTGTGGTGACTGCCATTCCTTGACTGCTAAAAGCCAAGCCTAACATCATTGCTAAAGCGGACTGTTTGATCGATGCCATGCCAATTCTCTCTTTTATTATGACTGAAGTTTATCCGCAGAGATTTACACTAAAATGTGCGAATTCACGCAGTTTATGTTCGAGAGAGAATTTATCACCGAGAAATGACAGATTAATGACTGCCATATCTCTAGCAAATGACGCTTACATGACAATCGATGTGTTTTATTTTCCCGGTATATCGAAAATAAACACTCAATTTAATGTAAATAATGAATTTCTGATTATTGAATAATGATTAAATAACAAAAAATAGGAAACATAAATAAAAAAGTAAAAAAAGATGCCAGAAATAATTTTGCAGAAATTGTCATTCTATACATATTATTCACCTTACTTTCATTAAAAATAACAAATAAAAAGAAAATTGAGAATAAGTCTATTATTGACATAGCCATAAAAGCAAACTGACCTTCTAAATTAACTTTAGGATAATATGAATAGAACAACAAATATTTAATACCATAAATCCAACAAACTAATAATAACCCATAAAATAAGCTATCTTATGATTATCACTTTATAGCCAATTTAAGATTCACATTCGAAAACAATAAAGAGCAAATAAAAATCTATTTGCCCTTATAAATTAATTATTAGATTAACTTCCAGGAGTAAAATAAATTGGTGATCCAGGTCCTACCGGTAATCCCAAAATAAATACCCAGATAATAAAGAACAGAGACCAACCAATAAAGAAAATAATCGAGTATGGCAGCATCATTGAAACCAGAGTACCAATCCCTGCATCTTTCTTATACTTGACGACAATGGCCATAATTAAGCCAAAATAGCTCATCATCGGCGTAATAATATTGGTCACTGAATCACCAATACGATAAGCCGCTTGGATAGTTTCAGGGGAATAGCCAGCCAACATTAACATTGGCACAAATATCGGAGCCGTCACAGCCCATTGAGCCGATGCAGAGCCGATCATCAGGTTAATAAAGGCACAAATCAGAATAAAGCCAACAAATAGTATTCCACCATGTAAATCAATGCTATTTAAGAAATTAGCGCCTTTGACCGCAATCACTTGCCCGATGTTGGTCCAGCCAAAAAATGCAACGAACTGTGCCGCAAAGAAAATAATGACTAAATAGAGACCCAAAGTGCTCATTGCGCTTGCCATCGCATCAACCACATCTTTGTCGCTACGCATGGTTTTTGCAATATAGCCGTAAACAACTCCCGGAATCGCAAAGAAAATAAAGATAAACACCACGATTGCTTTTAAGAAAGGTGAATTACTCACTAACCCAGTTTCTTGGTTACGTAAAATCCCACTTTCAGGCACCACCATTAAGGCTAATACTGCCGCTAATCCCCAGAAAGTCACCGATGCCCAAAACAATGCTTTTTTCTCAAGCGATGTCACTTCAGCTGAGGCACGGAGTTTATCCTCATCTTCATCGACACCACCGCCCTGATAAGGACCTAACTGTGGCTCCACAATTTTCTCTGTGATGAAATAACCCAAAATAGTGATCAAGAAGGTACTAGCAAACATAAAGTACCAGTTTGCTTCTGCCCCGACGATATAGGTGGGGTCAATAATTCGAGCCGCTTGCTGAGTGATCCCTGACAATAACGGATCCACTGTTCCTAATAGTAAGTTCGCTGAATATCCACCGGATACCCCTGCAAATGCAGCAGCAAGCCCAGCTAATGGATGGCGACCTAATGAATGGAAAATAATCGCAGCCAGTGGAATCAGTACCACATAGCCGAGTTCTGCCGCGGTATTAGACATAATCCCAGCAAAAACAATCGCAACGGTGGTTAATTTACGAGGTGCTTTGATAACAATCAGACGCATCGCCGCAGATAATAAACCGGCACGTTCCGCGATCCCAACCCCTAAAAGGGCAACTAATACCGTGCCAAGAGGCGCGAATCCAGTAAAATTGGTGACCACATTAGACAGAATTTTACGGATGCCTTCCGCATCTAACAGGCTAACAATATGAATGATCCCGTCTTCAGCGCGACCTTTCGCACCTTCAGGGCGAGGATCCGGCACACTAATACCAAAATACTGACCAACGGCGGAAGAGACTAATAAAATCCCAATTAAGATAATGAATAGAATAACAGGATGTGGCAGAGCATTTCCCAGCCACTCAACCGTTCGTAAAAAACGGCTACCCTCTTGTCTTTTTTGTTCCATGTATTCTCCTTATAAACAAGAGAAATGAACATTACACAATGTTTTTCTCTTCACCTAATTACAAGCATATAAATTCAAACCAACAAATTTGATACAAATCGAATACATTAACTAACAATAAACGTGCTGATAGTAAAAATAGAATATTTACTTTGTTAAATTTTATTTATGTTAAAAATTAAAACCATAAAAATTAAATATCATAAAAATACAAAAATGTGGTCAAGCTAACATTTTAATAATATTAACCAGCCATTTCTTATTATTTTTAACCAAATAGATATCAAATTTCGTCGGTTTTATTCCATTTAATTCGATTAATACCTATTTTTACAGTTACAATAAATTTGAGTTAGATAAAACAAAGTAAAACACCAATTAGCCTGATTAATGTACGTTTTTAATCTAGATTAATCAGCGTTATAATCGAAGCCTATTCACTACAGGGCGAGCCATAATGTCTGTCATTGATCTTTGGGCAGAGCGTCATATTCAAGACGCTTTAAATAAAGGGGAGTTATCCAATCTCAATGGTGAAGGGAAACCTTTGCAGCTTGATGATGACAGCCAAGTTCCTGAAGAATTAAGGGCGAGTTATCGTATTCTTAAAAATTCTGGGTATCTGCCGCCTGAACTGCAACAGAAAAAAGAAGCGTTGAATTTATGCCATATGCTGCAGCAACTCTCTGCTGATGACCCCAATTATGTTGCCATCAGCAAGCAATTGGCATTACTCGAACTAAAACTCAAGCAAGCAAATATCAATACCGACTTTTTATATGGCGAATACGCCGTGACAATTTCAGAACACTTAGAGTCTAAATAGCGAAGAATTAACGTTTGGGTAGGGATTGTAGGCGATATTCCTGAGGAGTTTTACCGTAAAACTTACGAAATGCTTGGCTAAAAGCAGAGTGAGAATCATACCCCACCAAGGTAGCAATATGTTCAATGGTTTGGTGAGTTAATAATAGACTTCCCGCGGCTTCCATCCGTTTTTGCAATAAAAATTGCATGACGGTGATCCCCATTTCAGCTTTCACCTTACGTTGTAAGGTACTGACTGACATATAAAACGCGCAGGCAATGTCTTCGCAGCTTATAGGTAAATGCAGACGTAACTCCACCCAATGAACTAGCTCATCAACCCAACGGTTTTCTGGTTTTAACTGGGCTAATAACAGGCGAGCAACGGCAAAGTTTTGTTCCGGTGCTTGCGGAAAGCGTTGCAACCAATTTAATAACCCCGCCGCCGCTGGCGTCAGCGTGAAATGCGTCATTTTTTCATTTAATGACCATTGCGCCGTTGCAGGCATTTCCAATACATAATTTTGATTCCCATCTTGTCCACTAAAAGCATGGCTAACACTCGGCGGGATTACGACACCCTGACCTGCATTTAGCAGCCAGTGTTGACGATGCATATTGATTTCCATCGCCCCTGATAACGCAAATACCACCTGCCATTGCCCATCATGTTGATGAGAAATAACCTCTTGAGAATATTGGCGATAGTGCAATTCAGGTAATAACAAGGCAAGCTCCTACTGGGTGGCATACAGTAGGAGTATACGGTTTTAATCAAAAAAATGCAGCCTGACAGCTTAGGTTGATGACAAAGAGGGATAAAAGCGTGTTTTTTCCCTCTTTGTGTTATTAGGCGAAAATCAATAACTTGATTTTCCTCATTAATTTTACAACCCAAACGAGCCATTTCCAAACCTGATGGGTTTGTCTATGGTCTGCGCCTTACGGCTTAAGCTAGGCGAGAACCATTCGGCACCGGTAGATTAAATTCAGCTAATACAATTGCACCTGTTTCATCAGGAGCACCTGTAATTAACACTTCAGATTTTATGCCAGCAATACGTTTAACTTCAAAATTACACACACATAAAACCTGTTTACCAATTAAACTTTCAGGGGTGTAATGCACGGTAATTTGTGCGCTTGAACACTTAACTCCCAATTCCCCTAAATCCACTTCCATCACATAAGCGGGCTTTTTTGCTTTACTGTTTACTTCTGCACGAATAATCGTACCAACACGCATTTCCACTTTCGTAAAGTCGTCCCACTCAATAATTTGCATATCTTTATTCCTAAATTAAACGATGGTAATGGCTTAAATTAACATAGGATAGATAGAGGCTCTTAGCGTCAAACATTCATTTTATGTTGTGAAACAGTCATTGATTATCACCTGATAATGGCAGGCAATAATCAATGGGTACAAGAGAGATAAAACGTGAAGTTACATATTTGAAAAAGTATTCATAATGATGCCGCCGGAGATAATTAATCCCATCGCGAAGACGGCTGGTACGTCTGGTTTTTGTTTATATAAAATCATCGAAACTAACGTCACACCGACAATACCAAACCCACACCATAGAGAATACGCAACCCCAACAGGGATATACCCCATTGCACGTGTTAACGCGAAATAGCACAGGCAATAAGCCACAATCACTAAAATTGATGGGCCTAATTTGCTAAAGCTATTGGTTTTTTTGATCATCGATGTACCCGTGATTTCTGAACCAATTGATAATGCCAACCATAAAAATCCAGTAAACATAATATTTCTCTCTTCTTATTAATGAGCAACTTTGTTGGTTGAAGACAGTGACGCATCCGAATTTTCAGCCGGTTCCGCCTCATCCGAGCCCATTTTAGAAAACAGGTTCATAATCACGATCCCAGAGGCAATAACCCCCATCCCAATCATTGCCGCCATATCGGGGTGCTGCCCATAAAACAACATACCTAAAGTTGAAACCATCAAAATACCGGTACCCGACCAAGTCGCATATGCTAACCCAACTGGAATATATTTTACTGCGCGGGAAAGAGAGTAATAACAGATAACATAAAGAATCACTATCAGACCTAATAATAATGATTTAGTTGTTCCTTCACTATTATCGAACATTTTCAATGTGGATGTTGCTGAGGTTTCAGAAATAATAACCGCTAGCATCCAAAGCCATGATTTTGCTTTAGAAGACATAGATAATACTCCTACATAGATAGACGTTTAAAATATTAAATTGAAATAAAATTTATTTTTTTAGAGACTTTAAATAATCCATTGCCGAATCTGTTAATTTATTTTTATTTAGGGAATATTCCTTTGGGTCATTCATTACTTCTCTCAAAGTAATATAGCGATTCTGGTCTATTTTATTTTCACTCGATATCTCATTATTTTTAATGAGCATTTTATTTTCAATATTATTAAATGTATCGAATTGAATACCTAATGAGATAGCCTTATTTATATTCTCTTTAATAAGGCGGTTATAATGTTCATTTTTATTCAAACCTAATATTTGGTTCAAATCACTGTCAGGGCAGCAATGATATTTCAATGCCATAATAGGAATATTTCGAGAAAGTGTTTGGATGATAATTTCGCTCTCTTCGCTAATTGCCAACCCATTCACGACTTCATTCAGTACTTTAGTTCCTATAAAAGGGAGAAAAACCCCATGAAGCTCTGCGAGTTTTTCCATATTAAAGGTATGAATATCAAAACATTGCCCAATTTCTTTCCATTGATTTATCGTCGATTGCGTTAGCATCTCCTTGGTGGCATAGAAAGAAAAAGACATTGAAGGTAACTGCAATAAACGCTGATAAACCGCCTGTTGATAGTCTTGGCTTGGGGACAATAACACCAATACTCGCCGTTTCAGCTGTTGCAGTACCTGTAACACTATCTGCTCAATCATTTTTTCGTTCATATTGCCACCGCTCGTTTAGTCCTTAGCTGACAACAAACACGCTGTCACTGTTACGTAACCCTGCCGCATTTGCTTCATCTGTATCAATATGAAATTCCAGAGAAAACCTTGCATCCACTCGAACAACTACCTCATCAAATACGAGGCTACGTTCCCCTTCAGTGCGAACACATACTCTCTGTCCATTGGAAACATTTAGCGACCTAGCATCCATTAAATTCATGTGAATATGGCGCTGAGCGCAAATGACTTGTTCACAAAGATTAACGTGCCCTGCGGGGCCAATTAACAACGCACTCCCCGATTGATTTAAATCTCCAGATTCACGTACTGGCGCTTTAATACCTAATGCAAAACAGTCTGCTTTCGAGACTTCCAGTTGAGTGGTTGGTCGTGTTGGCCCTAGCACTCGCACTTTACTGATCGACCCTTTAGGTCCAACCACCATCACACACTCTTTTGCCGCAAATTGACCTGGTTGCTTCAAATCTTTAAATGGCGTCAGTTGATAACCTTCACCAAAAAGCGCGGTAACATCTTCTTGCGAAAGATGGACATGACGGTTCGAAACCCCCACAGGGATAGCAATGGGGCTATCAATCATTGAGGCTGGGTTTGACATAGCTAAGCGAGACAGAATTTTTCCCATCAGCTGCTGGTTTATCATGATTTTTTCCCTTTACGCACGTCAGCTTTTGGCTCCACCGCGGCAGTCTCGACAGTCATCGTCACAGGCGCCTCAACTGCCGGTTTTTCAACACTGTTCTCTTCTTCGCTCGCTTTATTCTTAGTGGATAACAGCTGGGTGATCACTCGCTCTTCTGGGCGAGCAATGACTAATGTGCCTTTTAATAGGTCTTGATGGCTGATAACCGATGCACCATGATCAACGGCGGTTCTTACTGCACTAATTTCCCCCTGAAAACAGACAGAAACTAAACCAGAACCGATTTTACGATAGCCAACAATCTCGACACTCGCCGCTTTGCATGCAGCATCTGCAGCTTGTATTGCTGATGTCAGCCCGTAAGTCTCAATGACGCCTAAACTTTTCATTTTTCTCTCCTACTTAGTGACGAACCAGTCGAATATCGAAATCGAATTTTTTAAAGAAAGCCTCTAATTGATCTAACTCTTCCACGCTGTAGGTTGGATCTTTCTTGATGGGATAAATCATGTCGAGCTTGTCGTATTTTCCACGACCAAGCTGGTGATAAGGCAGAATATCAATTCGACTTAAATTGCCGCGTTTCGACAATTCCATGGCGTATTCAATTGCGCCTGTTATTGCATCAAAAGAATCGTTATATCCGCGAACTAAAGGCATGCGCATCACCACATTTGCCCCTAGTTCCATTAATCTTTCGAGGTTACGACGCACATTTTCATTACCAATACCAAACAGGTTTTTGTGCTCAACGGTATCGATATGTTTAACATCAAACAAGAATAGGTCGACAACTTCGGCTAACTTTTCATAATTCGCTAATGACGTTGTACCTTGTGTTTCAATCGCAGTATTGATCATCATTTTTTTGCATTCACGCAAAAGCTCAACGGCAAAATCTGTCTGTAAACTCATTTCACCGCCACCAATCGTGACACCACCACCAGAGGAAATATAAAAATCGTAGTCCTGCATGATGATCTCCATCATTTCAGAAACCGTGACATCTTTTCCCATAATGTCTAGCGCATCAGAAATGCACACTTCCTCACATTTACGGCAACCGATGCAGTCAATACTACGATTCACGCGGTGGACGGCTTCCCCTTGTTCATTGGTGGTCATGTAATGGATCCCCGCAGGGCAAACATCCACACACTTCCCACACCCAACGCATTTATCGTGGGAAAACATCACTTGGAACTGGCTACTTAGCCCTTCAGGGTTAGCGCACCAAGGGCAACGAATATTGCATCCTTTAAGAAAAATCAGGGTTCGAATGCCATCACCGTCATAAATTGAGTATTTCTGGATATTAAATATCCGCCCTCTGATTTCTGCCGCTGTGTTCATCATTGCATCTCCAAAACAGTTTCAAACTTATTGTTTTTATTATGTACGGTGGGAATAGCAGCCTATCCCCACCCAGATTTGGTTTAGAATTTCTCAATCACGGTACGGCTGATGATTTCGTCCTGAACCTCTTTACATAACTCAACGAAGTAAGCACTGTAGCCAGCAACACGAACGATTAAGTCACGATATTTCTCAGGTTCTTGCTGTGCTTTTTTCAGCATTTCGTTATCAACGTAGCTGAACTGCATTTGACCGTTACCCAAAATAGATGCTGTTCTTAACAACGTGATTAACCCATTGCGACCTTCTGGTGTATCCAATAAGCCTTTTAAGAACTTAAAGTTATGCACCATACCGATGTTCATCGTTTCCACGTTCATCTTACTGATGGATTTAATAATTGCCGTTGGGCCTTGTTTATCTGCCCCTTGAGTTGGGCTGATCCCATCTGACAACGGCATCCACGCTAAACGACCATTCGCAGTCGCGGCGGTTAGCTCGCCAATCGGTGTGTTGTTAGAAATGGATAATGTGCCGTGACTCAATGTGGAATACAGCATGTCGTACTTACGGCACTCGCGTTCAGTCCATTCAGTAATATCCAATGCATATTGGTCGACATAGTTGTCATCATTACCGAACTTAGGTGCATTCAGGCAATCACGACGTAACTCTTCATAACCTTCAAAGTTGGCAAGCAGACCATCACGCACTTGCTCTAAGGTATAGCGCCCCTCTTCATAAACCACTTTGCGAATAGCCGCCATTGAGTCAACGTAAGTTGCTAGACCAGAGAAAATCAGCCCCGGACCGTGGTTAATCATTGCACCACCAGCCGCAACATCTTTCCCTTTCTCCATACAACCTTCCACCAGCAAAGACATCAATGGTTTTGGCGCGACATCACGGTGAACACGCTGACTGATGACCGTACCAATCGCCGACAGGCGAACAATATGGGCAATTTGCGCTTTCACGGCATTATCGAAATCTTCAAAGGTTTTCAGGTTACGCAGATCCCCGGTATCTAAACCTTGGTGGCTATCAAACAGCACCATCCGACCACGGTTCAGAACAAACTCAATGGCGATTGGCCACTGGGTGTAACCCGTTGATGTCCACTGATAAATTCGACCTGATTTTTGTGGTTCCACGCAGCCCATTAAGCAATAGTCGCGAGCATCTTCAAAATCAAAGCCTTTACGCAGCATCATTTTGATATGGGAATCGTCAAAGTGACAGGCAGGGAAGCCCATACCGGCTTTCACTACATCCACGATTTTTTCCATATATTTTTGTGGAGATTGGTTATGAATACGGCATGCTAATGATGGCTGATAAACTTTCACAAAGCGGACTGCATCCATAATTAAGTACGTTAAATCATTACACGCATCACCACCCGAGCGTTTTTGTCCACCCACAGTTAAGTTGATAAATGGCTGATATCCAGCGAAATATTTAGCGCCCAGCTCACTGGACATCCACATTAATTCCGCACATTTGATGATAAACGCCTGCATCATTTCCAGTGCTTGGTCTTGAGTTAAACGACCAGATTGAATATCGCTTTCATACATTGGGAAACAGTATTGGTCTAAACGACCTAATGATAATCCTGTTTGGTTTTCTTCAATTTCAAACAAGGATTCCACAGTCCAAATGCTTTGCAGTGCTTCTTGCAATGTTTTTGGTGGATTCGCCGGTACATTTTCGTTCACTTGAGCAATTGTCAGTAACTCTTCACGACGTTTCTGATCTGTCTCTTGTGAAGCCAGTTCACGAGCGTGCTCAGCGATACGATGCGCATAAGCCACTACACCTTCACAGGTTTCAATCGAAGCTTTATAGAAATAGATGCGGTCGATATCATCTGGATTTTGCATGCTTAACTCAGCCAGTTTTGCCTGAGCATCCGCTTTAATCCCATTCATACCTTTGGTGAAAAGTAATACGTCATAACCAGGGCAAGTGTCGCCGCCGCCATTGATTTGATGATAAGACAAGTCACTCACAAAGGTTTCGCCGCTGAATTCCCAAACCCCAGCTTCACGATATTGCGCTTCACAAATTTCATCCAGAGAACGACCTTCCCAGAATGGCGCGATTTCTTCACGAATCACTTTTTTATCTTCTTCGGAGATCACAAATGGATCTTGTGGGCGGGTGCTCATCGTATCGAGTTCATCTACCACCCAACGCCATGCAATATCAGGTGAAAATGCACCTGCACGCGCTTTACCACATGGGTGACCGACAATCAGCTCTTCAGGCTGAATCAAGATAGGCGCAGTTTCACACGCACGACGGAACGCTTTTGCACGTAATAAAATCGGCGGTAAACCAGGGTTATTCTTCACCACTTCGGTAAAAGCTAATGCGCGATAGATAGACACGCTTGGACGCGCCTCTAGATAACGGTTACGCAAACGCTGTAAGCGAGGCGTTAGCCCTTCCATCACTTTGAATTCATTATCTTGTTGAGCCGATGGTGTCACATAACTGGCTGAAGCCGCAGAATATTGAGGCTGCGTGCTTGCTTGACCGCAATATAAACGGACTTTTAACCCAGCATTAATTGCACTGATATTTTCATGAGCAGAAAGCATCATCGCGGAAAGTTCGTTGATGCAGACTTGCGGATCATTAAGGTAGACTCCGCCTTTAAGTGCATCAAACATTGGATAACCATCAATGGCACGCGTTGCACGCACTTCTGACAACTCAGCCAGTTTTAGCCATAAGCTTTCAACAATCTCGTAAGCCTGTTGTTGAGTTAATCGACCTTGTTCAATATCGCGCTGATAGAATGGATAAACGGCTTTGTCGAAGCCCATTGGGTTCACGGCATAGCTGCCATTTTCTAAATGCAAAATCAGTTGTAATAGGTAGAACGCTTGGCAAGCTTCTTTAAAGGTTTGTGCTGGTTTTGCAGGCACTTGGCGTAATACTTCCGCGCTTTCTTGTAATTCAGCACGACGATATGGGTTAGCTTCTGTGGCCGCAAGATTTTCTGCTCTTACTGCTAAGGCGTTTGCAAAATGGATAGCAGCATCACAGGCATAAATTGCCGCACGGCAGTTATTTGCCTCATCGATACTATTACGGCTAACGGCACTGCCAATATTTCTGACGCGGTTTTCTAGCTGGTTTTTAATTTCGGCAAACCCGACATTCAGGACGACTAAATAATCCGGTGCGGCGATTGTGCTATCACCCGCTAAAAACTCATAAATACTCTGGCTGTGTACTTCATCTTCCGTATGGAAGATTGCACCACGAGGTGTTGAAGATTGGCTACCAATAATCAATTCATCTTGTGCAATAAAAGCGGGGAAATTACGAATAAACTCATAAAAACGCTGAGCGGGTTTAATCGCTTGAGGCGCCCCTGTTAATTGATTTCTGACAGTTTCAAGAATGTTGGCACGTTCGGTAATGATTGAGCAATTGCGAGCACTTAAACGTTCAGCCAGTGTTTTTACACGTGGGGTCAAAGCATATTTGGCCATGTTAGCCTCTCCTGATGTTCTTTCTAGTTCGTTATTCATCACATAAAAAGCGTTAACTATTAAAAAGACTGTCTGTACAGTGCTTCTAGCTGCTTTTCATTTACGTCCCGTGGATTAGTCGGAGTGCAACTATCGCGTAACGCCTGTCCAACCATTTCCCCTAAACGGGCATTAAAATCAGTTTCATTGACGCCTGTAGCGTGAATGCCTTTCGGCATATTCATTTCATCTTTCAATACGTTGATTGCCATAATTAAGCTCTCAACGCCTTCACGTATATTTGAAGCAGGTAAATTAAGTTTTCTGGCTAAATCGGCATAACGCTTCGCCGCGTTGGTTTCACAGCACCCTTCCAGACCCGCGTTAAACGCCACCACTTGAGCCATCAATAGCGCATTCGCGCGACCATGTGGAATGTGGAACACGCCGCCAAGTGCGTGCGCTAAGCTATGAGTGATCCCAAGGGATGCGTTGGTAAATGCCATTCCTGCAATACACGATGCGTTATGCATTTTTTCACGAGCCACTAAGTTACTGCCGTCGCGATAGCAATCTATTAAGTGAGCAAACACCAACTGAACGGCTTTTTCGGCAAGCGCATCTGAAAAGTCAGAGGCACTGCGTGAAACATAAGCTTCTAGGGCATGGCATAGCACATCCATTCCCGTATCTGCCGTGATAGCGGCAGGGACTGACTTCACTAAAACAGGGTCTAAAATCGCCACATCGGGCAACATAAACTCATCAACCAATACCAACTTCTCAGAATTAGACTTGATCACTGAAAAAGACGTGACTTCAGAGCCTGTTCCGCTGGTTGTCGGAATAGCCACAAAATGAGGTTTGGCTCTATGGCTGTCTTGGCGGGTATGCCATAGGGAGTAAATAACCGCTTTTGCCGCATCAATCACCGAACCACCGCCCAGTGCAATCACTAAATCTGGATATTGGCTATCCATGATTTTCATGCCTTTTACGATGGATGAGATTTCTGGATCCGGTACTACATCGTCATACAGAGAAAACGAAATTCCCTGTTGAGATAATCGATGAATCACTTCGTCAGCTAACCCAAATTTCACCATTGCTTTATCGGTTACGATAAACGCGTGCTGGGCGTTAACCTGAGATAAATAATCCAAAGCATTCGCACCAAATTGCACCCTTGGTTTAATCAAAAACTGGTTCATGCGTTATTTACTCCCTACCGTCTCGATACACTTTTTCAACAATGGCAACCACGGACATAGCTTTGTATTTGTCTTTATTCAATGCGAAGTACTCTTCCGCCAGAACAAGGTCATTAATACCTGCGCCTACACTGTCCACCGCAACATACGTTTTGTCCTTCAACGGTTTGAGATCATCGCCAAGCGCCGTGATCATCAGTAAATTACTGCCACTAAGCTCTTGGCATTTCTGCGTTGCGACAACATGCCCTATTACCTTTGCCAAAATCATGATTTACCCGCCTTATCTCAATGAATTACTTATTTAGGCGTCCGAGAACGGCCTTAATAATCTGCTCGACATTCTCTTCCGTGATATCCCCATGAGTGGCAACCGCTTCAACAACATCAGCATGACTCACTGCATTAGCAAATCGGTTATCTGCAGCGCTATTACTCTGAGCTTTTACTGGTTGAGCCTGACGAAAACGGTCATCATCGAGAATGCTGACAGACGCTTGATTTCCATGCCCAGTAGGTGCAATTGGCGATGTTGAGTAAGCCGGAGCACTCACTGGTGCGGGTTGTCTCAAATCATCAATGGAACGCACGCCATAACCGACTTTACGGATATTGAGCAAGTTCATCGGACCGACGTTGTCAGAACTAGAACCACCTCCAATCGCTCCACATCCTAATGTCAGCGCTGGCGTAATATTGGTGGTTGCACCAATTCCACCCAGTGCAGCTGGTGTATTAATCAAAATACGGTTAACCGGTTTTTCGAGAGAAAACTGACGAATAACATCTTCATTTTGCGTGTGGATCACCAGCGTGTGTCCTAAGCCTTCGTTAGTCAGCAAATCAACAACGCGATGGCATGCAGAGCGCCAATCCTCTTCAACATACATGCCTAAGATTGGGCACAGTTTTTCCCGTGAATACGGGTTTTTCGGTGAGACGGTGTCTTGTAATGCAATTAATACTCGCGTGTTAGCAGGAACACTAAAGCCTGCACGTTGGCTCAACGTAATCGCATCTTTTCCGACGACTTCAGGGTTAATCGTGCCATTCGCTCTCAGTAGCATGGAAGCCATACGTTTCGCTTCATCTTCATTCATGAAGTAAGCGCCTTGAGCTAATAATTCGCGGTGAACGTCGTTGTAAATACAGCGTTCTACAATGATGGATTGCTCTGATGCGCAAATCACACCGTTATCAAACGTTTTGCTGGTAATAATGTCACTGACTGCTTTTTTGATATCCGCGCTACGTTCAATGAAAGCAGGACCGTTGCCAGGACCACCACTGATTGTTGGTGTGCCAGATGCATAAGCGGCGCGTACCATGCCTTCCCCACCCGTTGCCAGAATGAGAGAAACATCTTTGCTGTGCATTAATTCTTTTGTCGCTTCCAGTGTCAGCATCGTCACGCCATCGACGATACCTGCTGGCGCACCCGCTTCAAGAGCCGCTTTTTTTACGATATCAAGCGTTCTAAAACTACATGCTTTCGCGTTTGGGTGGGGGGAGAAGACGATTGCGTTACCGGCTTTCAAGGCAATCAATGTTTTATAGATAATGGTTGAGGTTGGGTTAGTCGAAGGCACCAGTGCCGTGATCACCCCTAACGGAACACCCACATCCATAACTTTATTGATTTTGTCATCATTAATGATGCCAACTGTTTTCAGATCTTTAATATGTTCATACACACGCACTGAAGCGAACGTATTTTTCAGGACCTTGTCTTGCCACTTCCCAAAACCCGTCTCTTCATTCGCCATTTTTGCTAACTCTTCTGCATGACGAGCAGATTCTGTCGCAATGTGTTTAACAATACTGTCGATTTTCTCCTGCGAAAAAGTCGCAAAGATTTTTTGTGCTTGTTTCGCATTTCTAACCAGCTCTCTAGCCAGTTGTCTGGATTGCAGATCTTTATCTAATGCAACCATGTCTTCCCCCGTACCGGAGTCAAAAGATTAAACTTACTAATTTATTGTTTTATCTAATACTTCTAATGATTAAGCTTTGTGCTGCTGCGCAATTTTGCCGATATCATTGTGTGGTCTTGCTATCACACGAGAAGTCACCACGGTGCCAACACGCTTCGCAGCTTCGACACCGGATTCGACCGCAGCATTAACGGCACCCACATCGCCTTTTACCATGGCAGTGACGAGTCCAGAGCCCACATTTTCATAGCCGATTAGCTCGACGTTAGCGGCTTTGCACATTGCATCAGCAGCTTCGATACACGCCACTAAACCTTTGGTTTCAATTAAGCCAAGAGCTTCTTTCATAAGTAAATTTCCTATTTATTCTGCGACTTTATACTGAGAGACAATTTTTTGGATGTCGCTGTGTGGACGAGCGATAACCAGAGAGGTCACGACGGTGCCAATGCGAGATGCAGATTCAACGCCAGAATCAACTGCCGCTTTAACTGCGCCAACATCCCCTTTCACCATGGCGGTGACTAACCCAGAACCCACATTTTCATAGCCAATCAGCACCACGTTAGCGGCTTTACACATCGCATCAGCTGCTTCGATACAAGCAACGAGTCCTTGTGTTTCAATAAGACCTAATGCATCACCCATATTTCCCCCGCAAACGCTATGCTTTATGTTTAATCACGATTTTGTTGATATCGTTATGTGGACGGGCGATGACTAACGATGTCACCACTTCACCAACACGCTGTGCAGATTCAACACCGGAATCTACTGCCGCTTTTACTGCGCCAACATCACCTTTCACCATGGCAGTCACGAGACCAGAACCCACGTTTTCATAGCCGATTAGCTCGACGTTAGCGGCTTTGCACATTGCATCAGCTGCTTCAATACAAGCCACCAAACCTTTTGTTTCAATAAGTCCTAATGCATCACCCATTGTTGTTTCCTCCAAGGAAGCCGTTACGTTTTTCTCTACCCGCAGCACCTAAGAGCCATGTTCCAGAACGTTGATGCCTCTTAACTGTGAGTAAACATTTATGCCAATTGAGTCTGCGTGGTGATTAATTGAACGCAGCTTTTGGCTTCAAAATCACTATAACCCCCAAAAAATAAAACAAAATATAAATCCATGAAGTGTCGATAATTAGAATAAAAATCCATGATTTATAATTAATAGGCAGTCAATTCACACCTCTATGCTGATAAACTGAAAAATTCACGTATCTATCTGGTGGAAGAACAAACCATAAATGCGGATAACAGGTTTATTGGAGGAATGGTTAACAAGATGTGATTGAGCTGATGCGAGAAGGTAATTTGGTCAATAATAAGTGTGGTTTGCCTCACGCCCGAGCCATAAGCTAATGAGAGATGGGAAGATAACAATATAAGAAGAAAGGAAATTGCTGTGTTTTATGAGGCACGCCGCGCGATAGCACTGATTGCCAGGCAGTAAAAGCCGCATCAACTTGCTAGTTAAAGTTGTGCCGTAAATCAATAGGAATGAATGTGTGGATAAGCCCCCAAGCGGTATGGACTATCAATCAAGTCCACGCGCTTATTTAGGCGTACAGATAAATAAAGGGGAATTAATGGAACTCAAGAGTAGCGCTTTATCATTGAGTTTTTGGGCATTGATAAATAAGCCGTCATGGCTATCTGACATTTCCCGCATAAAATAATCAAAAATTACATTAGGGGATTCATCAATTGAGGAAGCACTGGCTTCCCAGTGGCTAATATTATAGTGCTGTTCCGTTGGCGAAATACGTTTGCTGGTGTATTTGAATTTGACATATCGTTGTAAATAAAGCCATCCGGCGCTGGAGGTGGTATATCCCTCGACAACAATAGAGCCTTCGCCTTTCGCCCCAAAATTAAAGTGAATATTACCGTTAACGTTTTCATCCTTCATATTCTCAAAACGCATAATCCCCTTGGTTGAACACGCCATTTGACCGGAATTTTTATTGGCCAATACAACTGACTGTGTATAAATCACAACACACGCAAAGATCAGCGCACTCACGAGACATAATAGCTTTCCCGATATTTTCATTGTGGCTTCCAAGAATAATAAAAATAATTATCACAATAACTAAATGGATTAGATTCATTGGCAGCGCAATGAGCGAGAAAGACGCGCCCTAAACCATTTTTTTGTAATTTATCCCCATAAAAGAAGACAAAACGCTCTTTATCATTACACGCCAAATTTAAATTCTTTCTAACTTTATCAAAGTTTTGCACGTAGTTATCAGCCACAAAAGCATTAATCATTTTTTCATTAGATAACACATCGCAGCTGGTATGTTCTAACGTTGGCAAAATCATTGGCGCGGAGGGCTGAGATGAAAAATAGCTCATCGCTGCCAATAAAATGGAGCAACATAAAAAAGCCGCACTGGCTAGATACCAGCAAATTTCACGTTTCTGTTTTGGTAATGAATGCGGTAATTTTTCGGAAGGAGATTCGGTAGGTTTAGTCTCTAAGGAAGGCGCCAGAACCACTTCGGCTTTTTGTATTTCACTCAGGCTGTTTAATAAGCGTGTGGTATTGAGCGTCTCTTCATCGAGTAATTCCAATAAAATCTCAGAATTAAACTCTAAACGCCCACGTGCAACGGTGACAATAATATTTTCAATGCCATATTGTCGAAATGTTTTCCTTAGCAAACTGAGATACTGGTTTAAATTACTGTTTGATGAGACCAGACCATTATCATCCCAAACCGCCTTAAGTACTTCATCACGAGAAACTACGCCTTTTTTTTGAATCAAATAGAATAAGAGTGCATTAGCCGTAATAGACAGCCGAGTATCCACCTCATCTTTTTTTAAAGATAAAGTGCCATCAACAGCATCATAAATAATGAAGGCATTGATTTTATATTTCATTATCGCCTCATTGTATGTTTAGACGTATTTTCCCTTGGAAAACTAACCCATTTCTTCAAACGAAATTTGTGTTAACCGCTGAATGATGGCATTACGTTCTTGGCTCGATAATGTAGGACCTTCCGTTAACGCAGATAACCACAGTCCGTCGGCGGCATAGCGCACTAAAGCTCCCAAATAGCCATTATCAAATGCATCACCTTGGGCTAGGTGCCCTAACATCCAATCACGCCAGCATTTACGCAACACGGGCTCTGTGGGCATAGCCAATGATAAAAGTGCGAGCTGAAAACTTTCATCGGAGTCTTTAAGCTCGCCAACGTAGTGCAAATAGGCGCGAGAAAATCGCCCATAAGGATCGGAATCATTCGCCATAATGGCGGCAATACGCACGTCCATAATGTCTAATAGCTGGATAAACAATGCATGAATAAGTTCTTGTTTACTGGGGAAATGGTGCATTAATCCCCCTTTGCTCACACCCGCCTCTCTGGCAACAGCATTCAGCGAAAGCGCCGCAATACCTTCTCGACCAGCGATTATCCTAGCTGCCTTTAGCAACTCTTCTTGTCGTTTGATTGGATCTTTTTTTCTTGGATGCGCGAGTGTGTTCATGGGGATGAATAATACCGACCAGTCGGTATGTTCTATTTTGACTCGAATCAATGAAGAGAATATTGAGAGGAATTAAATACGAATAGTGTAATTGAGGTCACAGTATTCTTTTTTAGCCACCCTAAATCACAAAGTTAATTTGAAAATATAAACAAATAACGCAATGAATTTCCTGCAATTTACAATTGGATAAAATTAAATTTAACTTAATTTATTTTTAATGAATTTTATTATGCTAAATTATTAAAGAAATTCCTATTCCAAAGAAAATATGCGAACTCGTTGTATTTTCACAACATAAGAAGAGGTTTTGATTATGTCCAATCAGTATAATATCGGTGTGGTTGTGGGTAGTTTACGTGCTGACTCTTATAATCTAAAAGTCGCTAAAGCCATCACTAAATTATTCCCATCTAATTTCACCTTTAAATTTATCAACATTGCCGATTTACCTCTCTATAACCAAGAAGCCGACCAAAATGTTCCTACGGTAGTCGCTAATTTTAAGAGCCAAATCAAAGCGTCAGACGGTATTATCTTCGCAACACCGGAATATAACCGCTCAATGCCAGGTGTATTAAAGAATGCGATTGACCAAGGCTCTCGCCCTTGGGGAGATAACTCATGGGATGGTATTCCTGCGGGAGTATTAGGGGTTTCGATTGGTAATATTAGCACCGCAATTGCCCAACAACATTTACGCAATAGCCTCGCATTCCTCAATATGCCGACAATGAATCAACCTGAGTGTTATTTAAAATGGTATGACGGCATGGTGGATGAGCAAGACACTATTTCCCCAAAAAGTAAGGATTTCTTGCAGCCTTGGGCAGATAACTTTGCCAAATTTGTTATCCATAATCGCGCGCGTTAATTACTGATTTAACATACAAAAAAGGCATCACCAAGGTGATGCCTTATATAATATATTCGTCAAACAAAACCGATATTAGCGCCCTGCTTTTAGCTTTTGGAAATACTCTTCATACAGGATATTGGTATTCCCCACATCGCTTTGCCATTCCCCTT
This sequence comes from Providencia sp. JUb39, assembly GCF_012272845.1. Lineage (NCBI taxonomy): Bacteria > Pseudomonadati > Pseudomonadota > Gammaproteobacteria > Enterobacterales > Morganellaceae > Providencia > Providencia sp. JUb39. The sequence goes on from NZ_JAAWXD020000001.1 coordinate 3,681,918, forward strand.
TTTTCAATACCTCTTCCGATGGATACAGAGATGGGTCATTGGCGATTTCCGTAGGCAGTAATTTTTTCGCTTCTAAGTTTGGTGTCGGATAACCGATAGACTCTGCCACTTGCGCCGCAATTTCAGGGCGTAATAAGAAATCAATAAGCTTGTGCGCCCCTTCCACGTTCTTCGCATTGGCAGGGATAGCTAAGCTGTCCATCCAGAAAATACCGCCCTCTTTTGGCCATACAACTTCAATCGGTAAGCCCGCTTGTCTTGCCACAAATGCCGAGCCGTTCCACAGCATACCGACATCCACCTCACCTTCAATATACGGAGTGGCAGGGTTGTCTGAGTTAAATGCCAGAATATTTGGACGCAATTTTTGCAGTTCGTTATAAGCTTCTTCAATCTGCTTTGGATCCGTAGTATTGCCAGAATAACCCAGCTTTGTCAGCGCCACTTGGAACACTTCGCGGGCATCATCCATCATCAGTAAGCTGTTTTTGTATTCCGGCTTCCAAAAATCTGCCCATGAAGTGACGGACTTAGGATCAACCGCGTCACCATTAATTCCAATCCCTGTTGCGCCCCAAATATAAGGCACTGAATAATCGTTATTTGGGTCAAATTCTTTATGAATAAGGTTTGGATCGAGGTTTTTAAAGTTAGGCAGTTTTGTCTTATCAATCTTTTGCAGCATGCCTTCTTTGCTCATTTTGTCGATAAAATAAGTTGATGGCACCACTAAATCGTAAGCCCCTTCTTTATAGGTTTTCAATTTAGTGTACATGCTTTCATTGGATTCATAGGTGGAGTAAATCACCTTGATCCCAGTCTCTTTAGTAAATTGCTCTAATAAACCGGGGGGAACATATTCTGTCCAGTTATAGAAATACAGTACGTTTTTATTATCGTCAGCGGCAGTTGCCGTGCCAATGCTTGCAGCCATTAAACCTGCGGCTAGCAGATAGGACCATTTTTTCATCACTGATTTTCCCTCAACAAAGTGCTTTTTATCTATCTTCATAGGCTCAGTTAAAGCCTACCCTCTCGCCTGATGGCATGGAAAGATGGGGTGCCCAAATGACACCCACCAAGTACAACTTAACGTTTTGATGACTTCGCGACGGCATTTTTACCGTGTTTATCGCGCATAACCCACTGGCTTAAACAGACCAAAACCAGCGACATCAGCAACAAGACCGTTGCCAGTGCATTCACTTCTGGGGAGACCCCTACTTTTACCATTGAGTAGATTTTCAATGGTAAGATTTCATAGCTTGGTCCCGTCACAAAGGAAGAAACCACCACATCATCCATTGATAAGGTAAAGCTCAGCAGCCACCCTGCGACAATCGCAGGCAGCGCTAATGGCAGAATGATTTTCCGTAAAATGGTAAATTCACCAGCCCCGAGATCCCGCGCCGCTTCCAACATTTTCACATCAAAGTCTTTCAATCTCGCGTATACCGTCACCACCACAAAAGGCAGGCAGAAGGTGATATGTGAAAATAACAGCGACCAGAAACCTAATGAAACGCCAAGGATCATAAACAGGACTAGCAATGAAATCGCCATCACAATATCAGGGGACATCATCACCACAAACAGCATTCCACCGACAAATGGCTTGCCTCTAAAACGATAACGAAAGAGAGCAACGGCGGTTAATGTGCCGATAATTGTCGCAAACGTCGCTGAAAGTACCGCCATGGTTAATGAATGCCCTGCCGCTTCAAGCAGGCTGTCATTATTGCTCAGTAACTCATACCATTTGGTCGAAAAACCTTGCCACTGAATACCAAAACGCGATTCATTGAATGAGTTCACAATCAAGATAATGATTGGAATATAAAGATACGCGTATATGGTGGTCATAAAGCCACCACGCAAAATACGTCCTATCATTCTTCATACGCCTTTTTATTCAAAAGCTTAGCAGCTCGGTAGTACACATACAGCAGCAGCCCCATCATCACCGTGAGGAAAATACTGGTTGCCGCCCCAAACGGCCAATCGCGAATGTTCAAGAATTGGCTCTTAATGACGTTACCAATCAGCAGGTTTTTCGCCCCACCCATTAAATCCGCCACGTAGAACAGCCCCATTGCTGGCAGCAACACTAATAAGCAGCCCGCAATAATTCCCGGCATGGTCAATGGAATAATAATCTTCACAAAAGTTTGGCATTTATTAGCGCCCAAGTCCCGCGCCGCTTCTAAGTAGGATTTATCCAGCTTTTCAATACTGGAATAGAGCGGCATCACCATAAATGGCAATAAGATATAGATTAAGCCCAATACCACCGCTTCTGGGGTGTACATCAATTTCAGCGGCTTATCGATAATGCCAATCCACAGCAAAAAGTCATTCAAATACCCTTTGGTACTTAAGAACACTTTTAAGCCATAAATACGGATCAATGAGTTGGTCCAAAATGGCACAATTAGCAGAAATAGCATCAGCGGTTGGATGCGCTTAGGCAGCTTCGCCAAAATAAACGCAAAGGGGTAGCCGATCACAAGGCAGAAGAAGGTGGCGATCAACGCCATATTCAACGAATGCAGCATCACTTGGGCATACATCGGGTCTGACAGACGGATGTAGTTGTCCCAAGTAAACACCAGATCCACCAGATTCGTATCACTGCGCGTGAAGAAACTGGTGCCAATGATCATTAAGTTTGGCAGAAAGACGAAGAGTAACAGCCAAGCGACGACACCCGTGATAATCACATTCTGCAAGATTTTATGCTTACGAATGATCATCCAGAACTACCTCCCAGCTTTCAACCCAAGTCACAGCAACTTTTTGGTTAAGGGAGTGGTCGACATCAGGGTCATCTTCGTTAAAGAACTCGCTGACCATAATAATTTTGCCATCTTCCATCTCAACCACTGAGTCTAACGTCATGCCTTTATAGTTACGTTCACGCACGTAACCGATCAGCCCAGGGTGATTGTCAGCGTCATTGACTTCTTCAACGCGTAAATCTTCAGGGCGCAATAAGACGTTTAAATGCTGACCTTCTGTGACCGGTAAATCGGTGAAAATATCACATTCATGCCCTTCAACGTTAGCACGAATACGTTGTTCATCAATACGATGTAATACTTTTGCATCAAAAATATTGATTTCACCGATAAATTGAGCAACAAACAGGTTTTTCGGCTCTTCGTAAATTTCACGCGGCGTACCATCTTGCTCAATTTTCCCTTCACGCATCACAATGATACGGTCAGACATGGCCAGTGCTTCTTCTTGGTCATGAGTCACAAAAATAAACGTAATACCTAGCTTGCGCTGTAAGGCTTTCAGCTCATTTTGCATCTGTTTACGCAGCTTATAATCCAGCGCAGATAAAGACTCATCCAATAACAGAACCTTGGGACGATTGACAACCGCACGCGCAATTGCCACACGTTGTTGTTGACCACCCGAAAGCTGGTTCGGCATACGCTCTGCAAAATCTGCCAATTGCACCATATGCAAGGCTTGCTCCACCCGTTTTTGAATGTCCGCTTTGGGTGTTTTTTGCATGCGCAAACCAAATGCTACATTTTCAAATACGGTCATATGTGGAAATAATGCATAGCTTTGGAAAACAGTATTCACGAAACGTTGTTCCGCAGGAATATCTGTAATGTCCTGACCATCAAGAATAATTTGACCGTCATCCACATCTTCTAATCCAGCAATCAGACGTAAAACCGTCGTTTTACCGCAACCAGAAGGCCCTAAAATGGTGAGAAACTCCCCATTTCGGATCGTGAGGTCAAGCTCAGAAATAATTTGTTTGCCATCAAAACCTTTATTTAAAGATTTTAATTCGACGAGTGGTGTGAGAGAAGTTGTCTCAGTCATTTATAATACACTCTATCCCTAGGAATAATGCAGATAGAACCGCCACCGTTAAAGACTGTTAAGCCCCCAGGAGAACCCCAGCAAAGCCCAAAACCAGTAGCGCCATTTTTAATAAAACAATAAGGGCTGCATAATAAACACTGTTAATGAAAATTGAAAGCCATTTTCAACACTTTGTTTGCCTTTCACTATGAATTTAAAACAAATAAAAGTGATTTATGATAAAAATAAGTGACATAGCCATATTTTTCATAGCTTTGTGCTTATCTATCATTTTTCATTATAGAACCAGAAATAAAAGAAACATTAAAAGAATATTAAATTCAATACGTTAAATAAAAAACCAAACCAAACTATCGATTAAGATAACTTACCCAAGTAATAATAAAAGTCCATTTTTCTTTTATTTTCACTCTGTATTTTATTTATTATCTCCAGAATGCTAACCAACCATAAATGATTAATTAATCCGCTAACCTATTAGAGTATTTATGGAAAAATTGAATGCATAAAATCTAAATTAACTGTCTCTCGATAACATGAATAACAAATAGTTAAACCCAATACCCACAATTAATTTATGTGATTAGCTTCATACTTTGAATTTGAATATTAGTTTCTTGGCAAAGTTTAACCAAAGTCATATTTTCTTTTACATCCCTTTGAATATAATGGGTAATTATTCTAATTACATTCAGACTATTATCCCTATAAACGATTATCCCGCCTGACAAAACAAGCGGCATTTAGAACAAAAAGCCTATAAATAATTTATTTCTTATATTTTCCGCTAAAATTAATATGTGAGTGAGCAAAATGGCTAATAAAGAGTTTTTTTACCAAGAACCTTATCCGCTATCTGAGGATAAAACCGAATATTACCAAGTCTCTGATAAATATGTTTCTGTAGAACAATTTGCTGGGAAGCAAATGTTAAAAATTGAGCCAGAGGCTTTAACCCTTCTTGCTGAACATGCAATTTATGAATCCCAGTTCTTTTTAAGACCTGCCCACCAAAAACAAGTCGCCGCGATTTTGCACGATCCAGAAGCCAGTGAAAACGACAAGTATGTCGCCCTGCAATTACTGCGTAACGCCGAGATTTCTGCGAAAGGTGTTCTGCCAAACTGTCAGGATACGGGAACCGTTGCCGTCGTCGGGAAAAAAGGCCAACAAGTTTGGACTGGCTGTGATGACGAAGAATACCTCTCTCGAGGCATTTATAACGTTTTCCAACACGAAAACCTGCGTTTTTCGCAAAATGCCCCGCTGGATATGTTCAACGAAGTCAATACAGGCACCAACTTGCCCGCACAATTTGATATTTTTGCCACCACGGGTGATGAATACCATTTCTTGTTTGTTAACAAAGGTGGCGGCTCTGCAAATAAATCTGCCCTTTATCAAGAAACTAAAGCAACACTGACCCCGGCTAAGTTGAAAAACTTCTTAGTTGAGAAAATGAGAAACTTAGGGACAACTGCTTGCCCACCGTATCATATCGCATTCGTTATAGGCGGTACTTCCGCAGAAACTACGCTGAAAACAGCCAAACTGGCTTCGGCAAAATACTATGATAACCTGCCAACGACAGGTAATGAGTATGGTCGTGCATTCCGTGATGTTGAGCTAGAAAATGAGTTATTAGAAGCGTCACGCCATCTCGGCTTTGGTGCGCAATTTGGTGGTAAATACTTTGCCCACGATGTGCGTGTTATTCGCTTGCCTCGCCATGGTGCTTCTTGCCCGATCGGTTTAGCCATTTCTTGCTCTGCTGATCGCAATATCAAAGCAAAAATCACCAAAGACGGCCTATGGCTGGAGAAAATGGAGCATAACCCAGCGCAATATATCCCTGAATCGATGCGACATCAGGCAGAAGGAACCGTAGTTCATATCGACCTCAACCGCCCAATGAAAGATATTTTGGCCGAGTTGAGTAAACACCCTGTATCGACCCGTGTATCCCTCAGTGGTCCACTGATCATCGCTCGCGATATCGCCCATACCAAACTCAAAGAGCGCTTAGATAATGGTGAAGACTTACCACAGTACTTTAAAGATCATATGGTTTATTACGCAGGCCCTGCGAAAAAACCTGAAGATATGGTGTCGGGTTCATTAGGTCCAACAACGGGTAACCGTATGGATCCATACGTTGACCTATTCCAATCCCATGGCGGTAGTATGTTAATGCTGGCAAAAGGTAACCGTACCCAAGCAGTAACTGACGCCTGTAAAAAACACGGCGGTTTTTACCTTGGTAGCATTGGCGGCTCCGCAGCTATTTTGGCGCAAGAATTCGTGAAAAGCTTAAATTGCCTCGAATACCCAGAGTTAGGTATGGAAGCGGTCTGGAAAATGGAAGTGGAAGGGTTGCCTGCCTTTATTCTGGTGGATGATAAAGGCAATAACTTCTTTGATATTGTGCAGAATGACACCTGCAAGAAATGCGTTAAATAAATAAAAAGCAGGGTGAACCATTTTTATTTGGTCCACCCTGCTTTATTGACCTGCCGCTATTTTCAGTTTTCTATTTATCAACGACAACGTTCTTATTCACCACATCCTGCTCGCTATTGCCTACCATCAAAGCAAATTTGCTAATCGGGTCAGTGCTGTAGGCATACAGGCGTTTTAGCGCATAAGGGTTATCACCGAGCTTGACCTTACCTTGGATGGTAGACACCGCAATATGTAAGCCCGCTTCTTTTGCCGCATCAATCGCCGTTTGGTTATAGGCGCCGAACGGGTAAGCTAAATAACGCTGGTCTCTTTCGAATTTTGCCAACGCTTTCATTGAACGTTTAAAATCCAGCATGATCGTGTGCTCTTTACGGCTAAAAATAATCGGGTTATTACGGTTATCTAAGCGATGTAAAAAGTGCGTATGGGATTGAATGTTGAAAACATCTTGGCTCTCTTTAATTTCTTGCTTACTCATAAATTGCAGAGAATCCGGATCCCATTTTTGTGGCTGAGTTTTGATACGCGAAGAGATGACAAACAGCGTCGCCTGTTGCTGGTTATCTCTTAAAATAGGCAATGCATAGCGATAAACGGATTTAAGCCCGTCATCAAACGTGAGTACCACGGCACGCCCGGGTAAATTTGCATTCTTATTTAAATAACCTTCCACATCTTCGAGCGATAATGTTTGATACCCCATCTCTTTGAGGTAATTCATTTGCTCACGAAAAGCATCAACCGAGGTTGTCGTCGAAGTATGGCGAAAGTTTTTATTTTCACTGTCCTCGAGAATATGGTGATAAGTCAAAATAGGAATGCCTTTATCAATCGCCACATCATTTAAGCGAACATAACCCAGACGATCCCCGAGGCGAATGGTTAACCATGAGGTTTTGTCCCCATCTTCATCCGTTTTGATCATTCGAGCTAACACTGGATAGCGTAGATTTTCCCATAAAGAGGCAATTTGCCGCGAATCTTCATCGGTTGCGCTGTATACCGGCGTTTTTTGGCTCGTAATCAAATAGTCATAAACCGGGTTTTTAAGATCGTTTAAACGGTCATCTTCAGGGATATTTCGAGGCTTCTTTTTGGATATCTGAGTGCTTTTAACATAAGCGAAATCATTACCAAACTGTAGGGCATTATAGTCACCATTTGGACTATAGGCGTAAAAGCCATTGTCAGGATTAATTTCTCCAACAACACGCATTTGACCGCCTACAATAGCAAAGATGTTTTCTGGCACTTTTGTCTGAATCAATTTGGGAGGTACATCCACAAGCTCCCAATTATCAAGATTGATCGCTTTTGAACCACTGATAATTAAATTATTATTTTTTATATCCGCAGCATGTGAAACAGAAAAAAGATTAACGAAAAAGGTCAAAAATAGAAAAAGTACTCGATTAGACATGTCCTTTCCACTCAGTATCACCAATACACCGCGCCAGTTTAAACCGACTTACAATTTAACCCTATACCCTGATAAAAATATTTTTGCATGGCAAAGCCACGATAATATTTCCGTGGCTGTTGTTATAGATAATTTGTTATGGATAATTGTATATGGCATTCAATAGACACTAAGCGAGTTAAAACCTTTCAATTAAATGAAAAATAAATTTATCAACTTATTAACAATAAAATGAATAGTCTTAAAATAACGTACTTAAAAAGAAATAAACTCTACTTTTGTCCGTAATATGCATTTTTCCCATGTTTACGTAAATAATGCTTATCCAGTAATTCTTGCTGCATATCGTCAATTTTAGGTGTCAATTGACGCGTAAATAAATTCATATACGCAATCTCTTCTAACACCACTGCATTGTGTACCGCATTATGAGCATCTTTGCCCCAAGCGAATGGACCGTGGCTATGGACTAATACCGCGGGAATATCCTTTGCAGAAATTCCGAGCTGTTTAAATGTTTCAATAATCACATGCCCAGTTTCTCTCTCATATTCACCCGCTATCTCACTTTCTGTCATTTTACGGGTACAAGGTATTTCACCATAAAAATAATCGGCATGTGTGGTGCCTAATGCACTTAGTGGTAAGCCAGCTTGTGCCCAAATGGTTGCATGGCGCGAATGGGTATGAACGATACCACCAATCTCGGGAAAGGCTTGATATAACGCTAAGTGGGTGTCGGTATCTGAAGAAGGCTTATATTTTCCTTCGACGACTTCACCAGTGGTTAATGAAACGACCACCATGTCATCCGCTTTCATGGTTTCATAATCCACCCCGGAAGGCTTAATCACCATCAAACCGGCTTCACGGTCTACTCCACTTACGTTACCCCACGTAAACGTCACTAGCTTATGTTTGGGTAATTCAAGATTCGCCTCAAATACTTGCTGTTTTAATGTCTCCAGCATGATTACCTCCCTAGGTGTAAAAAGATGGCGTGAATACGATATGAAAATAGCGAGTCATATCAACGACAAGGCTCTCTTTTATTCTCTATTTACTGTCGATGAATAGACGTTGTTCTGATTATTAAGGTAAACAGATTTAGCTGAATAAAAAAGTCCAACACTTTACAAATCATTAACAAAACAACATAAATCGGTCATACTCGGTCATAGTCGGTCTAACTAAAACAAAAATACGCCTAATAAAAATGCCCGAACGTGTGAAAGTTGATTAATGCTTCGTCTAGTTTCTGTCTATATACCGCCATATTTAGTGATCTAACTAACGATAAAAATGAAAAAAGAAATATATGTTTCATATAAACGTGACGAATAACTCTATAAATAGCTTTGTTTGTTTCTATCCGTTATTACATGAGTCGAGTCACGACAAAAAAAATCCATCACTGGCAGACTATTTATCGTGGAAAGAATGTTTATCGCGGAAAGAATATTTGTCACAGAAATAATAAATGCCATGGGCTGAATAGGAGTTTTGAGATGCTACAAGCTGAACGCCACCGATTAATTTGCTCCCATGTTTCTCAACATGGCTCAGCGTTAGTGCGCGATTTAGCCCAACTTTGTCACGTTTCTCAAGAAACTATTCGCCGAGATTTAACGGTATTAGAACGTGAAAAACGTTTAATTCGTAGTTTTGGTGGTGCGGTTGCCACTGAACAAGATGAAAGCCCGGTACTGAATGTGATGCCATCTTCGGTCAAACTCAGTCAAATGGTGGATGGTGCAGAATCCTTTCGTAAAAGAACGGAAGAAAACCCAGATGCAAAAATGAAAATCGCCAAAGCGGCGTTGAAGTTTATTCAGCCGGGCGACTGCATCATGATGGATAACAGCAGCACATGCTGGTTTCTGGCGAGGCAAATACCCGATATCGATATTACAGTGGTCACCAACTCCGTCAAAATCATTCAAGCATTAGCATGCCGAGATCGCGTTCGCGTCATTGGCATTGGTGGAGAATATTCAGAACGCCATGATGATTTTCATGGTCCCATTTCTGAAAGTATTATCCGTAGCTTTCAAATTAAAACGTTATTTTTATCATGCCAAGGATTCAATATTGAAACTGGCGTTCGAGATGGCAGTGAAGTTAATGCCAAATTAAAAAATATTATGATTCAGGTTTCTGAGAATTGTGTGTTATTAGCGGATAATAATAAATTAGACCAATATGCTTTTAGCCAAGTTTGTACCTTAAATGATATTAACGTGTTAATTACCAATAAACTTAATGATAAAAACTTCAAACAAGTATTTCCGAAGTTAAACATTATTGAATGTGATAAATAGTATTCAGTGTGCTCAAGAGTATTTATATCGATGATAGTCTCAGCGTAACTAAGTGAGTAAATTAAGCAATTTGTTTTTATTTTAAATAACCGAATTACACCAGGCAGCAAAGAAACCTATTAATTAAATTAACGATTAATAGAAATTAATTATATCTATCCGATTAAACAAAACATTAACCCTATGTTGATGAGCATGACTATATCTGCACATCATCTCTGAGGAATATAACGATGAATATGAAAAAATTAGTTTTACCTTGCTTAATGGGCGCCGCACTGTTTTCCAACATGGCGATGGCTGAATCACAGAAAGCACAAAAGCCATTTACCATGGGTGTTGTGGTGAAAGTGGGGGGGATTCCTTGGTTTAACGTCATGGAGCAAGGGATCACCGAAGAAGGTAAAAAACTCGGCGTTAATGCATTTCAAGTGGGTCCAACCACCGCTGACCCTGCGGAACAAGTTCGTGCAATTGAAGATTTAATCGCGAAGAAAGTCGATGTTATCGGCGTCGTTCCTAACGATGCAAAAGTCCTTGAGCCGGTATTAAAGCGCGCCCAAGAAGCAGGCATCAAAGTGATTACTCACGAATCCCCAGATCAAAAAAATGCGGATTGGGATTTCGAATTGCTGGATACCCAAAGCATGGGGGCTAACCATATGAAAGATATGGCAGCATGTATGGGTGAAGAAGGTAAATACGCCATGTTCGTGGGCAGCCTGACGGTACCACTCGTCAACGAATGGGCTGATGCAGCTATCGCTTACCAAAAAGCACACTATCCAAAAATGCAAATGGTCGATGACCGCTTTGGTGTAGCAGAATCCGTTGATGATTCTATGCGTACTGCAAACGACCTGCTGTCTAAGCATAAAGATCTGAAAGGTATCATGTCATTTGGTTCTCAAGGACCTATCGGTGCGGGTCGCGCTATCGACAAACGCCGTAAAAACGCTGAAACCTGTGTCTTCGGTACTTTCACACCGGGTCAAGGTATCAAATTGTTAGAAAAAGGCGCAATTGACGGCGGTTATATCTCTAACCCGAAAGTGGCTGGTCAAGTTTTCGTTCAAGTCGCGACGGCAATGATGAATGGCGAAGAGATCAAAACTGGCGTCAGTATCGGTGATATGGGTGAGATCAAGGTGAGTGGCAACACCATCCTCAGCGACAACCCAGTTAACCTGAATATTGAAAATACCAAAAAACTGGTTGAAGTCGGTCTGTAAGTTCGCACTACATAATAAAAATACGACAACAGTATTATTTTGTTCCACATAGTTTAAGTGACAACAGCACCCTATTTAGATCTGATAGCGGTGTCTGTTGTCACTCTGAATCTGACGACACAGTCAACACCAGGACTCCACTATGACAGCCGAAAAAAACTCCCCACTGATTACGTTACGGGATCTTTCCAAAAGCTTTGGTGGTCATCGTGCATTACGCAATATCGACTTGACGCTAAACAAAGGTGAAGTTCACTGTTTAGCGGGCACCAATGGCTGCGGAAAAAGTACGTTAATTAAAACCATTAGCGGCGTTTATGCTCCCGATGAAGGTAGTGAAATTGAAATAGATGGCAAACGATACTCTCGCCTGACCCCAGACAAAGCGCGAGAGCTTGGCGTTCAAGTTATCTACCAAGACTTATCCTTATTTCCTAACTTAACCGTGGCGGAAAATATCGCCTTTGAACTGAATTTAAACGGTTATTTTGGTTGGTTTCAGAAAGGAAAAGTAAGGGAAAAAGCGTTACAAATTCTCAAAGAACTTGAGTTCACCATTGATCCTGATACCCCCGTGCAGTTTCTGCCCATTGCCCAGCGCCAGCAAGTAGCCATTTGCCGCGCACTGGTTGCGGATGCACGCTTAGTTATCATGGATGAGCCAACGGCCTCGTTAACTCGCACCGAAGTTAATCAACTACTTTCTACCGTGAACTACTTAAAAGACAAAGGTATCACCGTTGTTTTTGTCAGCCATCGGTTAGAGGAAGTGAAAGAGATTTCTGACCGCATTACCGTTATTCGTGATGGGCAGAAAATGGGCACATGGCCAGCAGAAGACCTGACCACACGCAAAATCACTGAGCTGATGACAGGGCTTGATATTGTTCATGAGCGCAAATTACCCAATAACGCAGAAGAAACTCACACGGTCTTAGAACTGAAAAACCTCTGCCGTGCTGGGCAATACCAGAATATTTCCCTGTCATTAAAGCGCGGTGAAGTACTGGGACTTTGCGGATTATTAGGCTCTGGTCGTACCGAGCTTGCCCTTTCTTTGTTTGGGATAACCCGCCCTGACAGCGGCGAAATGATCGTCGAAGACAAGCCGATTATCTTCAAAAACAATGCCCAAGCTATCAAACATGGTATTGGTTACGTATCTGAAGACCGCCTGACTCTAGGGGCAATTTTGCAGCAGTCTATCGCTGACAATATGGTGATTTCGATTTTAGATCGCCTGAAAACCTCGCTGCATCTGATTGATGAGCAAAAATGCCAGCAAATCGTCCAAGAGTGGATCGCAGATTTGGATATTAAAGTGACCGACCCAAATAATGCTCTCTCCACTTTATCTGGCGGGAATCAGCAGAAAGTGGTACTCGCCAAATGGATCCTGACGCGCCCTAAAGTGCTGATCCTTGATGCTCCTACCGTAGGGGTCGATATCGGTGCTAAAGACAGTATTTACAAGCTGATCCATCGACTTTCTGGTGTTGGGATAGCCATTTTATTGATCACCGATGAAGCCTCTGAAGCTTTCTACAACTGCGATCGCATTTTACATATGAAGCAAGGATCTATCGTCAAAGAAATTGTGACGGATTCCATGACTGAGCAACAATTGGAGGAAATCATCAATGGCTAATTGGCAAAAACTTCGTCCGCAGTCTGTTGAAGGCTGGCTAATCTGGGTGATCCTCATCATGGTGGTGTTTTTCACCTTAATGAGCCCACAATTTCTCACTATTCAAAACTTGCTCGACTTAAGCGAAAGCTATGCGGTCACCGGTATTTTTGCACTGGGATTATTTGTGGTACTCGTCACTGGTGGTATTGATATCTCTTTCGCCGCCGTTGCCTCGGTTGTCCAATATGTGATTGCCACTTTCTTACTGCAAGGATTACTCGAAAGCCCAACCCTCAGTATCGCCCTTGCGATTGTCATCGGGATCACCTTTGGGTTGATCAACGCAATTCTGATTTACTCCCTCAATGTGGTGTCGATCATTATCACCATTAGTATGCAATCTTTGCTGTTCGGCATGCTGATGTGGCTAACCAACGGACACAGTATCTACGACTTACCGGATTGGTGGGTGGATCCTGTCACTATCCTGCCTTTTGAAGTGGATGGTGAATATTATCAAATTGGTTTGCCATTGATCGTGATGTTAGGGATCGCGTTTTTAACGTGGATCTTAATGAACAAAACCCACATTGGTCGCCAACTGTATGCGGTAGGCGGCAGTCAAGAATCAGCTTCACGTATTGGTATTCGCGTCTGGGTGATTTATCTGTTTGCTTACGGTTATCTCGGTGCGATGGCCGCTATCGGCGGCATGCTGCAAACCTATCGCATGAGTGAAGTGGTGCCTAGCGCCTTAGTGGGTGGAGAGCTTGATGTTCTCGCAGCCGCGGTATTAGGTGGCGCGAGTTTATCCGGCGGTCGCGGTAGCGTTATCGGTACGCTTATGGGGGTTTTCCTCATCGGTATCTTGAAAAACGGTCTGAACTTGATCGGGGTGTCTAACTACTTCGTCAATATCGTCATCGGTATGGTCATTCTTATCGCCATTTGTATTACTCACTACAAAAAGCGTAAAGAAACGGATGTAGGCTTTGTTTAACAGGAATATCACCATGAAAAAACAAGATTTTTTTAAAATTGATGGCTCTGTTATCGGACTGCTTTCAATCTTTTTGGTCGCCATTGCGGCTTTCAGTATCGCCATGCCAGGGCACTTTTTTACCCAGAATACCTTTTTAAGTATTACCTTTCAGTTGCCAGAGCTGGGTCTTCTGACCTTCGCCATGTTTGTTCCGATGTTGAGTGGCGGGCTTAATCTCGCCATTATCAGCACCGCTAACTTGACTGGCTTGTTTATGGCTTGGGTGTTTATCAATTACCTGCCGGTTGATGCAGGAACGGGCACGCAGCTAATGTGGTTGGTCTTTGCGTTAATCGGTGCCACCGTTATCGCCGTTATTATTGGCTGCTTAACGGGGCTGATGATTTCCCATATTGGTGCTCACCCGATTCTAGTTACCCTTGGTTCCATGACCATTATCAGCGGTATTGGCGTTTACCTTACCAAAGGTGCCGCACTCAGTGGGATGCCGCCAGTGGTTCGTGCCATTGGCTCTGACACCGTTTTCGGTATGCCGATTGCCATGATTATTTTCATTGTGACCGCGATTGTTTTGGCTCTGTTTTTAGGTCGCACCCGCCTTGGTAAAAATATCTACATGAGTGGCAGCAACATCAATGCGACGTGGTTTAGCGGCGTGCGTACCGACCGCGTGATGATCGCAATTTACACCATTTCAAGCCTGCTGTGTGTGTTGGCAGGGCTGATTATGATGGCGCGCTTTAACTCAGCCCGCATGGGATATGGGGATTCTTACTTACTGCTGACCATTTTAGCCATCGTATTGGGAGGCACCAACCCATTTGGCGGCGTCGGTAAAGTCAGCCGTGTCTTCTGCGCCTTGCTCGTTCTGCAAGTCATCGCAACTGGTCTTAGCCTGTTAGGCGTCAGCCTGCACTTCAATCTCGCGGTTTGGGGCATTACGTTGATCCTCGCTCTCGCCTTCAAATTCTTTAAAGAAAAATGGAGCGCTAAGCGTGCAATGACACGCAATCAACGCCTCAATAAAGCATCCGTACAAAATTAACTTACAGGGAATAAAGATGACTATTTCACGAAAAAATCCGATTGGTATCTATGAAAAAGCCCTTCCAAAGCACAGTAGCTGGAGCGAAAAATTAGCTATCGCAAAAGCGGCAGGATTTGATTTTGTCGAGATGTCGGTTGATGAAACGGACGAGCGTTTAGCCCGTCTAGATTGGAGTTTGGAACAACGCTTGGAGTTAGTGGCTGCCATCCAAAAAACCCAGGTACGCATTCCAACAATGTGTCTATCGGGTCACCGTCGTTTTCCATTTGGTAGCCATGATGAAAATACGCGTCAAAAAGCCCGTGAATTAATGACAAAAGCCATTAAATTGGCTCAAGATCTGGGTATCCGTACCATTCAATTGGCGGGTTATGATGTGTATTACGAAGAACAAGATGAAGGCACTATTGCCCGCTTTGAAGAAGGCATGAAATGGGTGGCAGAAATTGCCGCGGCTTCTCAGGTGATGTGCGCCGTCGAAATCATGGATACACCATTTATGAATTCGATCACGAAATGGCAAGCGCTTGCCGATAAAATTCGCTCACCGTGGTTCCAAGTTTATCCTGATGTCGGTAACTTAACGGCTTGGGGCAGTGATGTGGCTGCCGAACTAACCAAAGGCATTGAAAATATTGTTGCTCTGCATCTGAAAGATACCTACGCCGTAACAGATAGTTGCAAAGGTCAATTCCGTGATGTGCCATTCGGCGAAGGGTGCGTGGATTTTGTGGCACTGTTCAAACAGCTTAAGCAGCTCAATTATCGTGGCACCTTCTTAATTGAAATGTGGACGGAAAAAGCCGATGAACCGCTGATTGAAATCATCAAAGCGCGCCATTGGATTGAAGATAAAATGCAGCAAGCGGGCTGGGAAAACTAAGGAGCCAACAATGAGCACATTTTTCATGGGTGTCGACCTTGGAGGCACCGTGATCAAAGCGGGGATCTACAGCCCTGAAGGCCAAGAGCTGGTAGTTGCTGAGCACCCTTTTCCCACTGAAAGTCCGCAAGCTGGGTTTAGTGAACGTAATATGGAAACCCTGTGGCAAGTCGCCTGCGGTGTGATCCGTGAAGCTATCGCTAAGAGCCAGTTATCATCATCACAAATCGCAGGGGTCAGCTTTTCCTCCCACGGCAAAGGGCTATATTTACTGGATAAACACGGAAAACCCGTCAGAAACGGCATTGTTTCTTCGGATTCCCGCGCACAAACAATTGTCGATCAATGGCACCAAAATGGTACCGCAGAGCAAGCATATCCCCTAAGCTTGCAGCAACTTTGGGCATCACACCCCGTTGCCCTGCTAAATTGGTTAAAACAATATGAGCCAGACAGCTATCGCGATGGTCGTTATGTTTTAATGGTTCACGACTATATTCGTTATCGATTAACTGACCAGCTCACATGCGAAGAGACCAATATTTCGGGCAGCCAACTCTATAACCCAACAACCTCCAGTTACGACCCTAAACTCTGTGAATTGTTTGGTATTGAAGAGGCTAACGACAAACTCGCCCCCGTGATTAACTCCGCACAGTCAGCGGGCTGCGTCACGACTCATGCCGCAAAAGAGTGTGGTCTTAAAGAAGGAACGCCAGTATTTGGTGGGTTCTTCGATGTGGTGGGAGCCGCGCTGTCATCAGGTGTCAGCCAAAAAGATAAACTCAGTGCCGTCGCTGGAACCTGGACTATCTCCACGCGGGTTTTCGACAAAATCATGCCTGCCGATTACCCTTATGTGTGGGGCAAATACTGTATTCCCGGCACCTATTTTGTTCATGAAGGCAGCCCAACCTCAGCCAGTAACCTCGCTTGGTTCACACGACACTTTTTCGACCAACGCTTGCAAGATTACAAAGTACTCAATACTTGCGTTGCAGAAGGAGCCACACGGCAAAACGATATTCTATTTTTCCCTTGGTTATATGGTTCTAACTACCACAGTAACTTGCATGGCGGGCTACTTGGATTAAGCTCCCATCATACTGAAGGGGATATTGCCTACGCCATTTATCAGGGAATTGTGTTCTCTCATTTGCTGCATCAAGACCGTATTGTTGGCATTGATGACTGCACTCAGGCTATCCGCTTTACTGGCGGTCCAACCAATTCGGCGTTATGGATGCAGATGTTCTGTGATGCCAGTAATTTGCCTCTTGAAGTGGTGGATGTTCAGCAGTCAGGCTGCCAAGCTGCCGCGCTGTGTGCCGCAGTCGGCTCTGGATATTATTCCGGGTTTGATACCGCGATTGCATCAAGCACACCGAAAATCACCGCGTATCAACCTAACCTTATAGCTCATCAGCAGCTACGGGATAAGTTCGCCCGCTTTAAAGCGGTGGCAGATGCGTTGAGTTTCTAACCATAATTGCCTCCCTTAACGTTCATCGAAAGGGAGGCATAACCTATACCCCTCACCAATTATCCCTCTCATTTTAGATATATTTATCTAATAACCAGACTTTAAATATTTATTTTTTAACATTTTATTAACTAGATTTTTTAGCTTAAAAACCAATCAAATGTTAAATTCTAAAATAAATGAAATTTTTCCCAATTAATTAATATGAGCAAATTATCAGCAAAATAAAAAAATACATTCGCTCTTAATATGAAAAATGAAAATGCAAAAAATCAGCATGAATAAAATCATTACACTTAGTAGTGTTAATAATCACATTTATACATGGATAATTAACAACCGAATACTCTCAAGAAGGATGTGGGATTTATTTAGATTAAGGATTGAAAGCAAAAAAATTATCAAATAAATAATTAACCCATTATGCCAAGAAAATCACAGTAAAAATAAAAAATCATATTTTTCATATTGATATAAAGAAAAATTCGTATAGAGCAAAAAAGAATCATCTATAACGCTATCAGTAAATATACGGTGCCACTAAACGTAAATTAATTGTATGCAAATCCATCAAGTGATTATAAAATAGCTAAAAAATTTAACTTAACTTTTATTTTTTACGATAAAAACGAAATCAAACTTAATCTAAATTCAGCATAATCAACTGATATTAATTATTTATCGCTTCCTTAATTTAGGCACTGAAATATTTAACTTATCTGAAATTTAGATATTTACACCTGTACACTTTTACTGACATTAACAATTAAAATTGTCTATTTCTGCTATTGATAAAATAATCCAAATTGCGACAAACCCCCAACAACACTGACCAGATCAAATAACCCACTCAAACTTTTCACTCAATTTTATTAACAAATACTTTCGATACTTAACAATTTCAAAATATATGATAAGATCATTATCTCAATTTGAAATTATTTACTATATAAAAAACAAGATTGTTATTGAGGTTATAGATGAAAATCTCGAGAAGAAAACTATTATTAGGGGTTGGTGCTGCTGGTGTTATTGCTGGGGGCGCTGCTGTTGTCCCTATGATCCGCAGAGAAGGTCGTTTTGAAGCTACGCCATCACGCGTACCAGCAGTCGCGGGTACCGAAGGTAAATTACCAGCATCTGCTGATGCGGTTGTTATCGGTGCTGGTCTGCAAGGTATCATGACTGCGATTAACCTGAAAGAGCGCGGCTTAAACGTTGTTATCTGTGAAAAAGGCGTTGTTGGCGGCGAGCAATCTGGTCGCGCATACAGCCAGATCATCAGCTATAAAACCTCCCCAGCTATTTTCCCATTACACCACTACGGAAAAATTCAATGGCTCGGCATGAACGAAAAAATCGGTGCTGATACCAGCTACCGTGTTCAAGGTCGTGTTGAAGTTCCTTCAAGCGAAGAAGATCTGGAAGTTGCAAGAGCGTGGATCAAATCTGCGTCTGAAAACCCAGGTTTCGATACCCCGCTGAGAACCCGTATGATCGAAGGTCAAGAACTGGCTAATCGTCTGGTTGGTGCTCAATCCCCATGGAAAATTGGTGGTTTTGAAGAAGATTCTGGTAGCCTTGATCCAGAAACTGTTACCCCAGCAATGGCTAACTACGCAAAATCAATTGGTATTCCAATTTATCTGAATTGCGCAGTTCGTGGCTTAGAAACCGCAGGCGGTAAAATTTCTGATGTTGTCACTGAAAAAGGTGCAATCAAAACCTCTCAAGTCGTTCTGACTGGTGGTATCTGGTCACGTCTGTTCATGGGTAACTTAGGTGTTGATGTCCCTACTCTGAACGTTTACCTGTCTCAGCAGCGTATTACTGGCGTTCCAGGCGCACCAAAAGGTAACGTCCACCTGCCAAACGGTATCCACTTCCGTGAACAAGCAGACGGTACTTACGCGGTTGCACCACGTATCTTCACCAGCTCTATCGTGAAAGACAGCTTCCTGTTAGGACCACGCTTCCTGCACGTATTAGGCGGCGGTGAATTACCATTAGAATTCTCTATCGGTAAAGACCTGTTCAACTCATTCACTATGGCAACTTCTTGGAACTTAGACGAGAAGACTCCATTCGAAGAGTTCCGTACAGCAACTAACACGCCAAACAACGACCACTTAGATGGCGTTCTTGAGCGTCTGAGAAAAGAATTCCCAGTATTTAAAGAATCTAAAGTTGTTGAACGTTGGGGCGGTACCGTTTCTCCAACTGATGACGAGATTCCAATCATTTCTAAAGTTGAACAATACCCAGGCCTGGTTATCAATACCGCGACTGGTTGGGGTATGACTGAAAGCCCGGCGGCGGGTCGATTAACTGCTGAATTGTTAATGGACGAGAAGACATTTATCGATCCAACGCCTTATAAACTGTCTCGTTTTAACTAATTAAAACGAAACACAATTAGATGGAACCTATCGAGCCCCTCACGGTCTTAATAGGTTCCTACTTTCATATATAAAGGAGTTATTATGCGCTACAAAACTTTACTGCTTTCCTTACCTTTAGTTTTAGGTGTAGCAACTGCAAACGCAGCAGACGATGTGAAACGTGTTCCAGTTAAAGGTTTCCCAATCGCTGAATCAGTAGAAATCAGCGCGAACAACAGCCTCATCTTCCTGAGCGGGAAAGTTCCTTCTAAAATCTCTAAAGATGCTCCAGAAGGCGTTTTAGAGTCTTACGGTAACACTGAAGTACAAACAATCAACGTTCTGAAACAAATTCAAGCGACTCTGGGTGAAATGGGTCTGACTATGAATGACGTTGTTAAAATGCAAGTTTTCTTAGTTGGTGGTGATGAAACTAAAGGAACTATGGACTTCGCTGGTTTCATGGCTGGCTACAACAAGTTCTATGAAACTGAAAAAGTGACCAATCTACCAGCTCGTTCTACCTTCCAAGTCGCTAAACTGGCTAACCCAGCTTGGAGAGTGGAAATTGAAGTAACCGCAGTTCGCCCAGCAGCTAAAAAATAATTTTTAACTGACAACGAACGCTTAAAACGGCCGACTATTTATTTCCGCTTTGGCTTGGAAGTAAACATTAGCGGCCGTTTTTGTTTTCCTTCTCTTTGTCTCCCTTCTCTTTTATTGCCATCCACATTACTATTGTTCTTCTTTGATAAATACTTGCATCGTATTCACCCCATATTTGAATACACTGAAACACCGGTAGGAAGGCCATGATTAAAGAATCTCTGAAAATCCACGGTAAAAAGCAGTTTGAAATCAAACAGCAAGTCTTTTTCCCTCGAAAATCAAAAGAGATCCGCTACCAAGTTGAAACCTTCTTTTTTCTTCCGGCATCGATGCAAGTTAACCCCGATCTCTACACCCCTTCAAATCTTCAGCGCAGCTTAAAAAACTATATCCGGCTGCGAGCCCCTACGGTGCAGCTCTCTTCTATTCCCGCGGAAAGTGGGCTAGTCGATGAGTTGAAAAGCTGGTTGGAACGGTTAGATCCTGAATTACCGCCAACATTAGATGAATATGAAAACCATCTAAAACGCTTTGCTCTCACCTTTAAGCGCAGCGTGCGGTTAACCCTGAAGATGGTTGCCCAGAACTCTCAACGGCAAACTGAAGAGTACATAACGGGGATGTTGGCAGACATTGAGCATGGGCTCAAACGCTATCGAGAACTCAGCGCCTATGCAGCACCAATTGAAAAGGTCATTCAATCCAACGCGTTCGCCTATTGCGATGAGTTTATGTCCCATTACACCTTGTTTTACTTACAAGATTTATTAAAAGACAAACAACTTCCTCTACGCGATGATATTCGCCATCTGTGGTATCAAGAAATGCGTTACTTGAAAAAGCTAGCACCAGATAGCTTTCCACACGATGAAAACGACGCGGAAATGGTCACCTACCGCCGCAATTTGCTGAAAAAATATATTAACCGCTACCTCTACTTAGAGATCCGCCACAAACGAGGTCTCCCGCTACTTTTACACTCTATTTATGGTATTGCAGCCGCAATTTCGATGGTTTTCGCTACATTTATTGCCTTTATGTGGCAAGGTAAATACGGTGCGCTCAGCGCTAATTTATTCTTAGCAATGGTGATTGGTTATATCTTTAAAGATCGCTTAAAAGAAATTGGGCGAGAACAGCTATATCGGTTATTTCAACGCTGGATCCCTGATCGCCAATTGCGTATTTATCGGGAAGGAGTAAAAGAACCAGTTGGGATTTGTAAGGAGTCATTCCGCTTTCTGAAAGAAAGTACCCTATCCCCTGATATTCATGAAATGCGCCAAAAATCCCACTGGGTGAATTTGGTCAATGTGCAACGTGTGGAAGATATTCTGTATTACCGCAAGGATGTCACCTTGCACAGCAATTCTGCGGCCTTTATGCAGACTCAATCGTCTATTGTGGATATTACGCGGGTTAATATTTCAGACTTTTTGAAATATCTCGATATTAGCTATGAAGAGTTGATGGTTAATGATGATGAACCCGTAATTATCGGCGAAAAGGTTTACCATATTTATCTATGCCGCCGCGTCATCATGAATAAGAAAGCCTACAATGAATTAGCGCGTTTAGTGGTGAATGCTGATGGTATCAAACGCCTTGAGATCCTTCAGCCACTGGATGAGCTCGATAGCGACGAAGATATTACGATCCCACCGCAATAACACACCGCTCCAATATCATCTATTGGAGCGGATAAAATCAGTAATACAGCGCGATCCGTTGTCCATCCAGTTCTTTGACTTCCAGCGGCGTATCGAAAATTTCCTCTAAAATCTCGGATTTCATGATCTCTTGAGGCTCGCCATGATAAGACAAACGCCCATTTCGCAGCGCCACAATATAGTCTGAATACACAGAAGCAAAGTTAATATCGTGGATAACCAGAATGATGGTTTTACCTAGCTCATCCGCCGCACGGCGCAGTAATTTCATCATAATCACCGCGTGCTTCATATCCAAGTTATTCAGTGGCTCATCCAGCAGTACATATTCGGTATCTTGGCATAGCACCATTGCCACATACGCACGCTGACGCTGACCGCCAGAAAGTTCATCAAGATAACGATGGCGAAACTCAGTTAAGTTCAAAAATGCCAAAGACTCGTCGATTTTCTGCTTGTCATCCAGTGTTAAGCGCCCTTTGGTATAAGGATAGCGCCCGAAACCAACCAGCTCTTCCACCGTTAAACGGCTAGCAAATTGGTTTTCTTGGCGAAGTACCGATAAGCAGGTTGCGAGCTGGTCGCTTGGTGTCGTCGATACATCCAAGTTATTCACTTTGACATAACCGTGATCCGCCGATAATAGCCGGCCAATAATCGACAACAGCGTTGATTTCCCTGCACCATTTGGACCGATGATTGAAGTGACACCGCTATTTTTAATATTGGCTGTAACGTTATCTAAGACCTTAGTATCTTGATAACTTTTCGATACCTGATGAATTTCAATCATACTAAAACCTTCTTAACACCATATAAATAAAGAATATTCCACCGACAAACTCGAGTACCACAGATAAGGTACCCGCTTTATTCAATCCATATTCAAGAACCAACTGTCCGCCCACTAATGCAATCACACCGAGTAGGAAAGAAACTGGCAATAAATAGCGATGCTGGCTGCTTCCTGCGATGTAATACGCCAAGTTAGCCACCATCAAGCCGAGGAACGTGAGCGGCCCTACCAGCGCCGTGGAAATAGCCACTAAGACAGAAATCAGTAATAAGATTACGGTGACTTGCTGACGGTAGTTAATCCCTAAGTTCACCGCATTGGCTTGTCCCAGTGCTAACACGTCGAAGCAGTAGCGCATGCGCCAAAGCAGAATGCCCACAATCACGGTGATCACCAACGTGAACAGAATCAGCTCCGGCGTCCCTTTAGTGAAAGTCGCGAACATCCGGCTTTGCAAAATGGAAAACTCATTCGGATCCATTAAGCGTTGCAGCAAAGTCGCCACACTGCGAAACAGTGTTCCGAGGATAATTCCCACCATCAGCACTAAGTTGATATTCATTTTGACGGAGATAAACAGCCAGCGGTACAACAATACAGAGAAAATCACCAGCAGGGAGGATTCCAGCAAAAACTTACCAATATTCAACAACCATGATGCGGGAAAACTATCGGTATAAAACACAAAGATAGTTTGCAGCAGGATGAACAATGCCTCTAACCCCATAATGGATGGCGTCAGAATTTTGTTATTGGCGATAGTTTGAAACAGAACCGTCGATACCCCAGACCCAAATGCCACAATGATCATCGTCAGCACGATATAACCACGATGAGGCAGAATGTACGCGAGATTACTGCCCAAATTAATGGTCATGTACAAAATGATCGACAGCACTGACAGCGCAGCCAACAAACCGATGCGCTGGATTGGCGTAAACGTTTTTTTCACTGGCAAACTTAATGAATTAACTTTTTCCATAACGCTGATGCTTTAACAAGAGATAAAGGAAAATAACCGCGCCTACGACACCTAAAATGACACTCGCAGGAATTTCAAACGGATAACGAATTAAGCGACCAATAATGTCACACAGCAGCACTAAGCCGCCGCCTGCTAAACAGATCCACGGGATAGTCTTACGAATATTGTCCCCCATCATCAAGCTAATCAGGTTCGGAACAATCAATCCTAAGAACGGCAGTGCGCCGACAACGACCACCACCACACCGCTGATTAAGGCGATGATAGATAACCCTATGGTCATCACTTTCTGGTAATTCAAGCCAACGTTAACGGAAAACTCACGCCCCATCCCTGCCACTGTAAAGCTATCAGCAATTAAACAGGCTGCCAGTGTTAAGCCGCCCACCAGCCAAAGTAGCTCATAGCGACCTTGTAAAATGCTGGAGAAATCGCCGCTCATCCAAGCACCAAGTGATTGAAGCAGGTCGAAGTAATAGGCGGTAAAAATGGTAAGCGCACTGATCACGGCCCCTAGCATGATACCGACTAACGGCACTATCAGGGCGGACTTCAAAATTATCCGGCGTAAAATCAGCATAAATAGCGCTGTACCTAGCAGTGCAAATCCGCTCGCCACCACCATTTTGGTCATGATAGAAGCCGTTGGATACAGGATCATCACGAACAGTAAGCCAAGGCTGGCAGATTGCGTGGTACCCGCAAGGGAAGGTTCGATAAAACGGTTTTGGGTGAGTAGCTGCATGATCAGCCCCGCGACACTCATGGCGCTTCCTGCAAGGATCAGGGCGGCAGTGCGAGGGATACGGCTCACGAAAAAGATATCTTGCATCTCGGGGTCGGTGAAAAGCGAAACGGGTGACACGTCACCCGCTCCAATAAACAAGCTTAATACCGCTAATACCAATAACGCGAGAATACCAAAAGAGAGATAAAGCGTTTTCATTGATTAATTCGTTTTTTTCTTCTCTAAAGCTTTGTTTACATCATCCATTAATTGGGAATAAGTTTGGATACCACCAGCGATATAAACCGCTGAAGAATCTAAATAAGCCACTTGGCCTTTTTCCCATGCAGAGGTTTTTCTAACTAAAGCATTGTCTAACACGTCTGCCGCAGGTTGTGCATCTTTCGCACCAATCGCGCCATCACGGTCGATAACAAATAACCAGTCTGGATTCAGTTTTAATAACAGCTCTGAGTTTACGATATTACCGTGACGACCAGTATCTTCCGTGAAGACATAAGCGGGTTCGAAACCTAATACATCAAAGATAAAGCCAAAACGAGAACCTGGACCGTAAGCAGAAATTTTACCGCCGCTCACTAAGATCACCATCGCTTTGCCCGCATCAGGGGTTTTGCCTTTAATATCATTAATTTTGTTTTTGAAGTCAGAAACGAGTTTATTCGCTTGTTCTTCTTTACCAAATAAAGAACCTAACAGCGCCGTACGCTCCATCAGGCTATCAATGAAACGTTTGTTATCAATGTCTAGAGAAATCGTTGGTGCGATACCGCTTAATTTGTCATAAGCATCGCGAGCACGGCTACCACCTAAAATCACATCCGGTTTTGCACTGCTAATAGTTTCATAAGCCGGCTCAAATAAGCTCCCGCCATTAACATATTCTGAGGTGCTATATTTCTCTAAAAACTGCGGAAAATGGGCGTTAGTTTGTGGAACACCAATCACCGGAATACCCAGCGCATCGATGATGTCTAAGGTTTCCATGTTCATCACAAACGCACGTTGTGGATGGCTAGGAATTTCAGTTTTGCCTTGAGCATGTTCAACGACAATCGTTTGTTTTTCAGCTGCTTTTTCTGTTGCTGGCTGCTCGGTCGTTGGCGCTGCTGTTTGTGTTTGCTTAGCGTCATCACAACCCGCTAACGCAACAACGGATAATAAGGCAAACCCTGAAACTAATGATTTTGCGAACATCTAAATTCCTCCACCTTTCAATGTGATTATCGTTAGTCACGTCATTCATGACCCGAAGATGGCGGTTATCTTACATGAAACATAGCGCTAATGATATTAGTTTGCATTTGCATTTCGCAAAATAATGATACATCGCACAAAAACACACATTGCCTATATTTAAAGCAACTTACTGATATCTGATTTTGATTAAGGAGAAAATAGATGGCTCAAGCCTGGTGGAAATCTGCGGTGGTATACCAAATCTACCCCAAAAGCTTCTATGACCATAATGGCGACGGTATTGGCGATCTCGCTGGTATTACCGCCAAGCTAGACTACATTCAATCTTTGGGTGTAAACGTGATTTGGCTATGTCCAATTTTTGAATCGCCGATGAAAGATAATGGCTATGACATCGCCAACTATGACAGGGTCGATCCAGTTTTTGGTAGCAACGACGATCTTGATATATTGATCAGCCAAGCTTCACAGCGTGGTATTAAAATCCTACTGGACTTAGTGCTTAACCACAGCTCAAACCAGCACCCTTGGTTCGAAGCTGCCCTTGCTGATCCCAATAGCCCTTATGCTGACTATTACCAATTTATTGAATGGGATAAACCCACTCCACCGAACAATTTACGTACCTACTTTGATTGCCCGGTGTGGACTCAGGTTCCAGATAGCACTCGCTGGTACTTCAGCTCTTTCGGACCCGAGCAACCGGATCTTAATTGGGAAAACCCACAATTACGCCAAGAAATTATCCAAATGATCAATCGTTGGATAGCCAAAGGCGTTGCAGGATTCCGCATTGATGCTATCGGCAATATTAAAAAATCCCCTGAAGCCCTCTCGCCTTACCAATTCCCTCCCGATCGGGAAGATGGCACCGCGTCTTTAGTTCCTTGGGTGGTTAACCAACCAGGCATCCATGAATTTTTAAAGGAGCTCGCCAGCCAAACCTTCCATCCTGCGAACTCAATGACGGTGGCTGAAATCGATGTTCCACCGCAAGATCTTGCTGACTATATCGGGGAAGATGGGACATTTTCCATGGTGTTTGATTTCAGTATTGCGGATCTCGACATTACCAAACAGCCCCCGTTCGCCATAGATCCAATCACAGGCGAACGTTTAAAACCTGTTTTTCTAAAAAGCCAGCTCACAACCCAGCAAGTAGGTTGGGGCGCACCTTATTTAGAAAATCATGACCAACCGCGCTCACTGAACAAATTCTTACCGAAAGGCACCATCTCATCTGTCGCCGAAAAAATGTTGGCAATGTTTTTACTGACTCAGCGCGGTACGCCGTTTATTTATCAAGGGCAAGAAATTGGCATGACGAACTGCCCAATGACGCTCGACGAACACCACGATCTGCATCTTTTTAAACTCTACCAATGGGGGCAAAATCACGGGTATTCTCACGCCACTATGATGAACTACTTTACCCAGCGTAGCCGCGACAATGCGCGAACGCCATTTCAATGGAATAACCAACGTCATGGCGGATTTACAACAGGAACACCATGGTTGAAAGTTAATCCTAACTACCGAGAAGTTAATGCCGCCACCCAACAGCAGCAACCCGATTCACTTTTCGCGTTTTACCAACAATTGATTACCCTGCGCCGCCATTCTCCAATTAGCGATCTCTTGGTTGAAGGCGAATTCTCAGAAATTAGCGCCCCTGAACCTGTTATTGCTTATCGGCGAACATTAGGTTCACGTGCCATCGATATTTACTGTAATTTCAGTGATAAACCGCAAACTATTAACCAACATTATCGCCAAATACATTTAAGCAATATCGCAAATACCCATAACGACAATATCCATAACGACAAGCAGCAAATTGCCCTACATCCTTATCAATCAATAATTTTTGAAGTAGAGAAAAGTGAATAACTCAATTAATCACTCTAAATAAGCGTAATTAAAGATAAATAATCACCCGATATTTCGATATCAATAATAATCGGGTGATATTGATTACATTACGCATTTAATTACGTTAAGTATTATTAATTGATAACTTAATAATACTATTCAAAAACAAACTAACACATTGTTAAATAACGAATTTAATAGATTTTAAAGCTAAATATGTGAAGCCTATCAAATACAAATTAAATAATTTAAGTAAAGTTTAAATTGCTCATTTCACTTTTCTTGAGGTTATTTATTTGCCAAATAAAAATCGCGAAGTTATTTCTCAAATAACTTCAGGGCGTCGTTCTGCTGAAATATCCTCCGCAGAAACCCAAGCAATTAAAAAGCGCACTGATGGCTTTGGCACTCTCATTCGAGATATAGATGGTTGGCTACTGGCAGAAGGCACCCATCTACGTCCCTATGAATGTCTTGGTGCCCACCCCGTCAACTTCGACGGTGTTGATGGGGTGATTTTTTCTTTATGGGCACCCAATGCCCAACAGGTTTCTGTCGTCGGTGAATTTAATCAGTGGGATGGGCGCATTCACCCAATGACATTACGCCATGAAGTCGGCATTTGGGAACGGTTTATTCCTGAGGCAAAAATCGGGCAGGCGTATAAATATGAATTACAAGATAGCCGGGGCTACATGCGCGTCAAAGCTGACCCTTACGCACTCAAAAGCGTGCTGTTTCCCCATGTAGAATCAGTGATAACAGCCTTGCCAGATAAACAAACACCGCCGCACTCCGCCAGCGCAAATTCGCCACTTTCCGCGCCAATCTCAATTTACGAAGTGCATTTAGGCTCTTGGCGCCGCCATCCACACAATAATGGCTGGCTAAGCTACCGACAACTGGCTGATCAGCTTATTCCTTATGTGGCTGACATGGGATTTACTCATCTGGAGCTGCTCCCTATTAGCGAACATCCGTTTGATGGTTCTTGGGGCTACCAACCCATAGGATTATATTCCCCAACCTACCGTTTTGGTGGCGTTGAGGATTTTCTTTACTTGATTCAAACCGCCCACCAGCATCACCTTAAAGTGATCCTCGATTGGGTTCCTGCCCATTTTCCCAATGATGAATATGGGCTAATCCAATTTGATGGTACCGCACTGTATGAATATGCGGATCCGCGCGAAGGCATCCATCAAAACTGGCATACCTTGATTTACAACTACAGCCGCTATGAAGTGGCAAACTTTTTGGCAGGTAATGCCCTATATTGGCTAGAACGCTTTGGTATCGATGGGTTACGTGTCGATGCGGTCAGCTCAATGATCTACCGCGATTACAGCCGCGAAGAAGGGGAATGGGTACCCAACAAATGGGGAGGCAAAGAGAACCTAGAAGCCCTCGATTTTCTGCGTTATACCAACCAAATTGTTCAACAGAACTGCCCCCATGCGTTAATGATAGCCGAAGAGTCAACTGCCTTTCCCAATGTCACAGACTCTGTTGAAAATCACGGTTTAGGTTTTGATTTCAAATGGGATTTAGGCTGGATGCACGACACTCTGCGCTATATGTCCCTTGACCCGATTTACCGCCAATATCATCACCAACAAATGACCTTCGGCATGTTTTACGCCCACAGCGAGCACTTCGTTTTACCCCTTTCTCATGATGAGGTGGTGCATGGCAAAGGGTCACTTCTGAGTAAAATGTCCGGTGACACATGGCAAAAATTCGCCAATTTACGAGCTTACTATGGATTCATGTGGGGACATCCCGGTAAAAAATTATTGTTTATGGGGGGAGAATTCGCCCAAGGGCGAGAATGGGATCACGACACAGAGCTAGATTGGCATTTACTGAATCCTGAATATGATGGCTGGCACACGGGTGTACAGCGCCTTGTACGCGATTTAAATCATTGTTATCAGCAGCAGCCCCCGCTGTACCAACTCGATTATTCCCCACAAGGTTTTGAATGGTTGGTGGTTGATGATCACCAAAACTCAGTATTCGCCTTTGTTCGTCGAGATACCCATAATCATGAAATTCTAGTGGTATCCAATTTCACCCCTGTTCCCCGCGAAAACTACCGCATTGGCGTTCACCAATCGGGTTGCTACCAAGAAATCATCAATACCGATTCTCACTATTATCGCGGCAGTAATGTAGGTAATCAGAGCGCAATATCCACCCAGCAAATAGCGGCTCACGGTAAAAATCACTCCCTAAATATTACGCTTCCCCCTTTGGCTACCCTGTATTTGAAACGGGAGCGACCGAATGACACATTTTAATTTTCGGCAAGGTCATGCTCACCCACTTGGTAGCCACATAGACGAACACGGCGTCAATTTTACTATTTACAGCGAGCGTGCCGAACACATTGACCTGTGCGTGTTGGACTCACTCGGTGCTGAAATTCGTTACCCGCTTTATCGGGGAGATAACCATATTTGGCATGGTTATTTAATGGGCGCAAAAGCGGGTCTACATTATGGTTATCGAGCTAGAGGGAAATGGGAACCACAAGCAGGATTATATTTTGATGAAACTCACTTACTGATTGACCCTTACAGCCGCGAACTCAATAGTAAACAGCATCCTTACTCCGTCGTCAGCCATGAACCTTATGACTGGCAAGGAGATACCCCTCTTCATACTCCATGGTCAAAAACCGTGATTTATGAAGCTCATGTTCGCGGGCTTACCAAGCAACACCCTGAAATTCCACCCGCTTTACGGGGGAGCTATGCTGCTATCGCACACCCTTGCATAACCCAGCATTTAACGCGACTTGGCGTGACGGCACTGGAGTTGCTCCCTGTGCAATTTCATCTGGATGAGCCGCGATTACAGGCTAAAAATCTCACTAATTACTGGGGCTATAACACACTGGCACCGTTTGCGATTGAGCCTCAATATTGGTCTGGGCAAGCAGGTTCTACGCCGTTGAGTGAATTTCGCGATATGGTCAAAGCCTTACATCGTGCCGGCATTGAGGTTATCCTCGATATTGTGTTTAACCACACTGCCGAATTAGACCGCTCAGGACCTTGCTTATCGTTTAGGGGATTAGATAACCCCACCTATTATTGGTTAAACGACAATGGCGAATATGCGGATTGGACAGGCTGCGGCAATACGCTGAAATTGTCTCACTCAGCAGTAAGCCAATGGGTGCTCGACTGCCTGCATTTTTGGGCGATTGAATGCCATGTTGATGGCTTTCGCTTTGATTTAGCCACAATATTAGGAAGAACGCCGGAATTTAATTCTCAGACTCCACTGCTTAAGGCTATCACCCAAGACTCGATTCTTGGGCAACGAAAGCTGATCGCTGAACCTTGGGATCTCGCCAACAACGGTTACCAATTAGGGCAATTTCCACCGCCTTTTGCCGAATGGAATGACCAATTTCGCAATGATTGCCGCCGTGCTGTTTTATATCGTGATATTCCTATCGGTATCTTGGCAAACCGCCTATCGGGTTCGCGGGATGACTTTTCACAAACCCACTTTTCACCGAGTCATTCCCCTTGTTTTGTTTCAATTAACCACATCACCGCACACGATGGCTTTACGCTGAGAGATTTGGTCAGTTTTAATCACAAACATAACCATGCCAACGGTGAAAATAACCAAGATGGTAGCGATGGTAACAACAGCCATAATCATGGTTTCGAAGGGTTAAACGCCCCTGAAAAAATAATATCGGAACGCCAACAGAGTCAGCGCCATTTACTAAGCTTACTTTTACTCTCATTAGGCACACCGATGCTGCGCGCAGGGGATGAGCTAGGGCATAGCCAACAAGGAAATAATAACGCTTATTGCCAAGATAACCCGATAAGCTGGCTTAACTGGCTGGAAGCGGATAGTGCTCTTATGGAATTTACGGCACAACTTACCGCTTTGCGCCAACAAATCCCTGCACTGACGTCGGGGCAATGGTGGCATTCACTGCCCCCCCATAAAACCGTTGAGTGGCTAAATGCCCAAGGCTCTCCCATAACCCTTGAACAGTGGCATCAATCATGCCCCATCCAAGTGTTACTTTCTGGTCAATGGCTATTACTGATTAATTTCACTGAGCAATCCCATTCGCTCACGCTTCCCGAAGGGGATTGGCGCCCTGTCCCACCTTTTTCTTGCCACTTAATTGGTTCTATTCCTCCAAAAACCTTCGTGGTCATGCAGCGCCACGATTTTTCGCCAAATGCTCATTAAGGAATTGATATGTCAGAAAAAATGCCTTTTTACACCTACCCAAATCCCATTTCGAGGCAGCTATTATCCAAAGAACTTCCGAGCAATACAGTTGCGCTTATTTTGGCGGGTGGTAAAGGTTCTCGTCTCAAAGCCCTGACTCAGAAGCAGCCAAAACCTTCACTCCACTTTGGCGGAAAATTTCGAATTATCGATTTCACCTTATCTAACTGTATTAATTCAGGTATTTATCGCGTCGGGATACTGACTCAATACTATTCCCATCACTTAATCCAACATATTCAGCACAGTTGGTCATTTCTAAACGGGAAAACCAATGAATTTATTGAAATTTTCCCTGCTCAACAGAAACAGGATGCCGAAGATTGGTACCAGGGTACTGCCGATGCCATCTTTCAAAATCTCGATGTTATTAGCCAATATCAAGCCAAATACATCATTGTGTTAGCAGGGGATCATATCTACAAAATGGATTATTCCCGCATGTTGCTAGACCATGTAGAAAAAGGGAGCCAATGTACAGTGGCCTGTATTGAAGTACCCTGTAGCCAAGCATCTGAATTTGGCATTATGGACATTAACGATGACGAACAAATCATTAATTTTATTGAAAAACCTCAATTTCCCCCATCGATGCCCGGGAAACCTTATTCCGCATTAGCCAGCATGGGCGTTTACGTTTTTGATGCCCAATACCTCTATCAATTACTCGCAGAAGAGCAGCAACAACAGAATACACAACATGATTTTGGCAAGAATTTAATCCCTAAGGCAGTACAGCAAGGCAAGGCTTGGGCGCACCCGTTTAGCCGCTCCTGCGTCTATTCTGATTTTAATATGGGCGCATCCCCCTACTGGCGAGATGTGGGCACCATTGATGCTTACTGGAACGCCAATATTGATTTAGTCTCAGCGAAACCCGCACTGGATATGTATGATCCCCATTGGTCGATTCGGACGGGTCACTCCCCATTGGCACCAGCTCGGTTTATTCAAGGCGAGTCGCTGCAATCTCCTCAAATTACTAACACATTAATTAATGCTGGTTCTATCGTTGAAGACGCCAAAATTGCTAACTCCGTGATTTTCCAAAATGTCCGCGTGAATGCTCACAGCCAACTCGATGCCTGCGTGATCCTCCCCGATGTCTCTATTGGATACGCCTGCCGCTTACAACGCTGCATTGTCGATAGTGGCTGTGTGTTATCCAACAAATTGGTGATTGGTGAAGATCCACAATGGGATGCCCAGCATTTCTACCGTTCTGAAGGTGGCGTCGTCCTTGTCACTCAAAAAATGCTCGATAACCTTGCCGCATAAAGGAGACTCAGATGCGCATACTTCATGCTGGCTCAGAACTATTCCCCCTTCTCAAAACAGGCGGCTTAGCGGATGTGCTCGGTGCATTACCCCAAGCTCAAATCGCTGAAGGGGCGGATGTCCGCATCGTATTACCCGGTTTCCCCGCGCTACTGGATGCGGTTCATCACACCTTAGTTGGCAGCCATATCAATACATTTGCAGGTCCCATCACTCTACGTTTTGGTCATTATGATGGTGTCGGTCTCTATTTAATCGATGCCCCGCATCTTTATCAGCGCACAGGCAGCCCCTATCACGACAATCGTCAACAAGAGTACAGAGACAACTATCTGCGCTTTGCTTTATTAGGCTGGATAAGCAGCGAACTTGCCTGTGGCTTTGATGCCGATTGGCGACCAGACATCATTCATGCCCACGACTGGCATGCAGGACTCTGCGCCGCCTATCTTGCCGCCAAAAATTACCCTGTTCCTTGCGTGTTTACCGTCCATAATCTGGCTTACCAAGGGCTGTTTTCAGCAACCCATTTTCCTGAATTACAATTACCTAATGGCTTTTATTCCCCCGAAGGCTTAGAGTTTTATGGGCAAGTTTCCTACCTAAAAGCGGGGCTGTTCTACGCCAATAAAATCACTTTTGTCAGCCCCACTTATGCCAAAGAAGTGACCATTCCTGAATACGGTTATGGGCTCGCCAATTTATTGAAACAGCGCCAAGCTCAAGAGGATATTTTAGGGATCTTAAACGGCGTGGATTACCAAGTCTGGGATCCGCAACTTGACCCGTTGATCCCCCATAATTACGGTCGACAAAACATGCTCGGCAAAGCCATCTGTAAAATGACTCACCAGCGAGAAAACAAACTTAATGTCACCGATAAAGTGCCATTGTTCGGCGTTGTCAGCCGCCTCAGTACACAAAAGGGATTAGACCTTTTACTCGAAGTGATCCCCGAATTACTGCACCAAGGCGGCCAGCTGTCAGTTTTAGGTAATGGCGACGCTGATTTACAACACGCCTTTGAGCAGCTAGCTCACCAATTCCCAAAACAGGTTTCTGTCGTTATTGGTTATGACGAACTCCACGCCCATAAACTGATTGCTGCCGCTGACGTCATTGTGGTGCCAAGCCGCTACGAACCCTGTGGCTTGACCCAACTTTATGGTTTGAAATATGGCGCTCTCCCTTTAGTTCGCCATACGGGCGGGCTAGCCGATACCGTCACCGATTGCTCCCTCGAAAATTTAGCAGATCGCACGGCAACGGGTTTTGTATTTCATGACTATCACGGCTATCGCTCCCACCATGGAAAAACTACCGAACTCAATGATGCTGTGCGTCGCGTTTTCGCGCTTTGGAATGAACCGACTCGCTGGAAACGCGTACGCCGCCAAGGTATGCAGATGAATTTTAGCTGGCAAGCTTCCGCCAAAAAATACCTTGCGCTTTACCGGAACTTAATTGAGCCAATGACGGAAGGTGCTGACTATGAATGATCCATTTACCATCCAAAATCGCGAACAGCGAATCAACACTCTAATCGACTCCATCCAAACCAAATTGAAATTTATGATTGGCAAAGACCCCATTATTGCCACCCAACATGATTGGCTAAATGCCATCTCCTATGCTATCCGCGACTTAACCGTTGACCGTTGGTTACGCGCCATTCGTCGTTCTCTGTCTCAATCGGATCGCGCTGTCGCTTACTTATCCATGGAATTTCTGATTGGGCGTACCCTTTCCAATACTTTATTAAATTTGGGCATGTATGAGGATGTGTCTGATGCTTTGAAAAAGATGGGCTTTGAACTGAGTTCGATTTTAGAAGAAGAGGATGATCCTGGTTTAGGCAATGGAGGTCTAGGGCGCCTTGCTGCCTGCTTTTTAGATTCTCTCGCCACCTTAAAAATCCCTTCTGTTGGGTTTGGTATCCGCTACGAATATGGCATGTTTCAGCAAAATATTATTGATGGCCAACAAGTTGAGTCCACCGACCGCTGGCTACAATATGGCAATGCATGGGAGTTTCCACGCTATAACCTTAGCTACAAAGTGCGCTTTGCGGGCCGCCTTCAGCAAGAAGGCAAAATCGTTCGCTGGGTCGAAACTGAAGAAGTGCTTGCTCGCGCCTATGACCAAATCGTCATGGGCTATGGATGCGATTCCACCAACACTTTGCGCTTGTGGTCTGCCCATGCCACGAATGAGATGAACATCAACAAATTCAATCAAGGGGAATACTCAGCAGCCGTTGAAGAGAAAAATTTCTCTGAGAATGTCTCCCGCGTACTCTACCCTAATGATTCTACGGAATCGGGGAAAATTTTGCGTCTTGGACAAGAGTATTTTCTTGTATCAGCAACCTTGCAGAATATCCTCGATGTCCATTACCGAATCCACGGCACATTAAGTAACCTTGCCGATAAAGTGGCAATCCATTTGAATGATACCCACCCCGTTTTAGCGATTCCTGAACTGATGCGCTTGCTTATCGATGAGCACGAATATGAGTGGGAAGCCGCATGGCAAATGAGTGAAAAAACCTTTTCTTACACCAATCACACTCTGATGGGAGAAGCATTAGAACGTTGGTCTGTCGACCTTCTTGGGCGATTACTCCCCCGCCACCTACAAATTATCTTTGAAATAAATGACCACTTTCTCACTAAGATCAAACAGCGTTACCCCAACAACCCAGAACTTTTAACTCGCTTATCTCTGATTGATGAATCCCATGGGCGCTATGTTCGCATGGCATGGCTTGCCGTCGTGGGCAGCTACCAAGTCAATGGCGTGTCCAAGCTGCATTCGGAGCTTATGACTCAAGAAATTTTCTCTGATTTTTCCAAAGTATTTCCTGAGCGTTTTAGCAATATCACCAATGGCATTACCCCACGCCGCTGGCTGGCGTTGTGCAATAAACCCCTTGCGAGCTTAATTGATGAAACCATCGGTGAAAGTTGGCGGGAAGATCTCACAGAGCTTTCTCGCCTACAGCAGTACACAGATTTTCCTCTATTTATCGAGCGGTTAAAAACCTGTAAGTTAGAGAACAAAGTTGCCCTCGCCGACTATATCGCTAAAAACGTCAATATCATCGTCGATCCTCACGCCATGTTCGATGTACAAATCAAACGTATTCATGAATATAAACGCCAATTACTCAATATCTTGCAAGTCATTGGGCGCTACCAGCGAATCTTGCAACTTCCCGAAAAGAATTGGGTTCCGCGCGTGGTGATTTTCTCGGGAAAAGCCGCCTCATCCTACGTTAACGCCAAAATGATCATCCGGCTTATCAATGATGTCGCTAACGTGATTAACCACGACGCCCGAATCAAAAATCGTTTAAAAGTGATTTTTATCCCTAATTACAGCGTCAGCTTAGCGGAGTTAATTATTCCCGCCACCGACTTATCCGAACAGATATCCCTTGCAGGAACCGAAGCGTCAGGAACAGGTAATATGAAATTTGCCCTCAATGGTGCATTGACTATCGGTACATTAGACGGCGCCAATATTGAAATTCGCGAACATGTTGGCGAAGAAAATATGTTTATCTTTGGGCATACCGCCGAGCAAGTTGACGCGATTCGTGCACAAGGCTATGACCCAAGAAAGATTTACCAAGAACATGAAGACCTGCACAATGTCCTCAATTCCCTTGTTTCGGGTATTTTCAGTCCCGATGACCCTAACCGCTATTACCCGCTTTATGATTCTCTGATTAATTTTGGAGACCATTATCAATTATTTGCCGATTACCACTCTTACGTTCAAGCCCAAGATGCCGTCGATAAGCTATACCAAGACCCAACGTTATGGGCGCAAAAAACACTCAATAATATCGCTAACATGGGCTATTTCTCTTCCGATAGAACTATTAATGAATATGTAGAAAAGATATGGCGAATGAAACCCACTCAGTAAAATAAATCGAAAACATAAAAACCATGATTAAATAGCCTAGAGATTTAACTTAAATACTCGCGTAAGGTTTAAAACTTTGAAGATCAAAAAAATGCATTAATACGCTGTATATGCGTATTCTTGCAGTTTTATCATTCGTTATTTTTATTTTTATATTTTTTTATATTGAAAATATACTTAATTATATTTCCCATTTAATTAAATTTAAAAAAACTTAATTAATTACAGCTTAATTACATCAAAAAAAAACAAATCAAAACCCCCATTCATTATTTTATTAATGACATTCACTTACCATTGTGATTACTATAATTAAAACCTAACAACAATAATTCAATATCTATGTAAACCTTACGTAGATTAATTAACCCTACATGCAGCAATGCCCTATTTAATAGGAAATCATTATGAATAAAATTTATAAAACCATTTGGAACGACGCGATAAAGTCGTGGGTTGCCGTACCTGAAATAACGCAATCCGGATCTAAATTAAAAAACTTAACGGACAATAAGATTAATCCAAAAAACAAAGATAATAGTAAAAAAGAGAATATTTTAAGAATATTCAATATAAATAACATTGTAATTATTTTATCTGGTTTATTTCCGTTAATCGCTAATGCGGTGGTTAGTGATAAATTAACAGTAAGAGTCGATGACGACGAAAACATGGTCGCCGTTTATAACATCGATATCTATAAAAAATATTTTCCTAATGCTAAATGGAATCCAAATAACTTATCTAACCTTTATTTGTCTGAAACCATTGTTGTGGGCAAAGATTCATCTATCGCGAATTCATCAACGGACTCAAGAACCTCAGCCACAGGCGGAACCGTGGTTTTCGGTCCAAATTCAGTCGCTTATGGTTTTGGTAACACTGCATTTGGTGCCGGAACTTATGTCAGCTCCGGGGGTACTGCGGTAGGGGTTGCTACCATCGCAAATAACTTAAGTACCAGCGTTGGGCGCAGTGCAGTTGCTGAAAATAATGGTGTCGCGATTGGTCGAGCTGCATTAGCATCCGATACCGCAGACGGAGGGGTCGCTATCGGTGTTTCCAGTAAAGCTACCGCCAGTAATGCCGTCGCGATTGGTCGTTCTTCCGTAGCTTCAAATGTTAATGAAGTCTCCTTTGGTAACGATACAATAAAGCGTAAGCTCACCAATATTGATGCGGGTAGCGCGGATAATGACGCCGTTAACTTTAAACAGCTATCCACCACCAATACTAATGTCGCTAAAAACACTCAAGACTTAATTGATACGAATAATGCATTAAATACTGCAAAAACAGATTTAACTAAGCAGATCAGTGATAATAAAACTGATACTAACAACCAAATAACCACCGTAAATAATAAAATAACCCAGATTAATAATGGGGAAATAGGTATTGTTAAATTTAACGATGCTAATAAACTTATTAATGTTGCGAGTGATAAACTTGGAAAAATAGTCAGCTTTACCGGTTTAGATGGTGACCGTAAATTAACGGGTATTGATAAAGGTACGGCAAATAATGATGCAGTTAATGTCAGCCAATTAAATGAAACTAATGCATTAGTCGCCAAGAACACCACTGACATTGCCGACAATAAAACTGCGATTGACAAAAATACTACCGATATCGCCGACAACAAAACGGCTATCGACAAAAACACCACCGATATTGCCGACAATAAAACTGCGATTGACAAAAATACTACCGATATTGCGGACAACAAAACGGCTATCGACAAAAACACCAGCGATATCGCCGACAACAAAACGGCTATCGACAAGAACACTACCGATATTGCGGACAACAAAACGGCTATCGACAAAAACACCACCGATATTGCCGACAATAAAACTGCGATTGACAAAAATACTACCGATATCACGGATAACAAAACCGCTATCGATAAAAACACTACCGATATCGCCGACAACAAAACGGCTATCGATAAAAACACCACCGATATCGCCGATAACAAAACCGCTATCGACAAAAATACTGCCGATATCACCAGCAATACCGCGGCGATTGATAAAAATACCCAAGACATCACCAAGCAGGGTGAAACGCTGAAAGATATCTCCACTAACTTAGAATCCGGTACCTTAGGACTCGTCCAGCTGTCGGCCAACGGTGAAGAAGTGATCCTCAGTGACAAAGCCAAAGATGCCAAAGCGTTTAATATTGGCAATAAAACCCTCACGGGCGTAACGGCAGGTAAATTAAGCGCAGATTCCACTGAAGCGGTGAACGGCAGCCAACTCCATGCCACCAATCAAACCGTGATAGCGAATACCACTGCGATCGCCGCTAACAAAACAGCCATTGATAAAAATACCCAAGACATCACCAAGCAAGGTGAAACGCTGAAAGATATCTCCACTAACTTAGAATCCGGTACCTTAGGACTTGTTCAGCTATCGGCAAACGGTGAAGAAGTGATATTGAGCGAAAAAGCCAAAGACGCCAAAGCGTTTAATCTCGGCAACAAAACCCTGAACGGTGTGAAAGCGGGTAAATTAAGCGCAGACTCTACCGAAGCAGTGAACGGCAGTCAGCTCCATGCCACCAATCAAATGGTGAAAACCAATACGGATAATATTGCCAAGAATACGGCTGATATTGCTGATAACAAAACGGCTATCAGCAAAAATACCCAAGATATTACAGAAAATAAAAATGCGATTACCACGATCACCAAAAACATTGATTCTGGCTCGTTAGGATTGGTGCAGCTAAGTGCGGACAACCAAAAAATCGTGTTGAATAGCAAAGCTGATAGCGCTCGTGTATTTGAATTTAACAACCGGACATTAAGCGGCGTATCTGCGGGTCGAATTGCGGCTGACTCTACCGAGGCTGTCAATGGTAGCCAATTGCACACGACCAACCAAAGCGTAGCTAAAAATACACAAAAAATTCAAGAAAATAGCGACAAAATAGCGCAACACGATACAGCGATTGCGCAAAATACCAAAGATATCCAAGCCAATACCGATAAACTGACGCAGCATGACAAAATGCTTAACCAGAATAGCCAAGACATTAAGGAAAACACCAACCGCCTAAACGATCACGATAAGGAAATTGCTCAGAGTAAACAAGATATTAAGGCGAATACGGAAAAACTGGCTGAGCATGATAGCGCCATTAGTAAAAACACCAGCGATATTCAGAAAAATACGGCGGCATTAGATAAACAAGGTAGCGAAATTGCACGTTTATCCTCAGAAATGGGAGATGCCGGTGCGCTGAAAATGAGCCGTGACGGTGAAAGTATCAACCTTAGTGATAAGGCAAAAGGCGTCAAGTCTATCAATTTTGGCGATAAACAACTTTCCGGTATTGCCGATGCGAAAAATGACAGTGATGCCGTCAATTTAGCGCAAATGAAACGCGGTAATGCCGAAACCTTAAAATCTGCGAACACTTACACCGATGAACGAGTCAATCAGTTGGGTGAATTTACAGAAAACGGGTTAAATCGCCTGAATACCAAAATTGATGATTTAGACAAAAAAGTCGACAAAGGTTTTGCTGCGAATGCCGCACTATCCGGTTTGTTCCAACCGTATGGCGTAGGGAAAATGAACTTAACGGCGGGTGTCGGGGGTTATAAAGATGAATCCGCAGTCGCTGTCGGTATGGGATATCGCATTAATGAAAATGTTGCTATCAAAGGGGGCGTCGCCGCATCAACGGGCACAGGTTCTTCCACTATGTACAACGCGTCAGTTAACTTTGAATGGTAGAGTGAATTGATATATGAAGGGGAATACCTATTGTATTCCCCTTTTTACTATTAATATTCGCTGTAATCCACTTCTTCGTCATTCAGCTCAACCATGACGTCAAAATGTTCCATGATGTCCATAAATGGTTCGAAAATACCGGAAGGAATTAAGATCTCATGGTAAGCATCATTACCGGAAGTCAGACCCAATAAATAGTAACCAAGAGCTTGTAGCTGCTGATTAGCACGCACAAAAATTTGGTCTGGTCTTAAATCGTTTTTAGGGTCTTTAACGGCAAAATCTAGCTGAATATCCAATCCTTCGAACTCAACCACATTTTCCAAGAAACCCACCGCAGATTCACTGTCTTTCCAGTCTATCCAAAAGCTGTTTCCCATATTCGACCTGACAATAAGATCCGCCATTAAATAGCCAATTTCACCGTCTTCGATACGTTCGACGAACCCCTCTTCGTCTTCACTGATCCACTCTTTTAACTCTTCCTCAAATGAAGAGATATCCGTTTCCATATTCTCGATTGAATCTGGATTTAACAGCTTCGCCAGCTTGTTAACCACCTGCATAATATCATTGAAATGGTCGAGCGCTTCTGGGTTCATGCCCTGCATCGTTGTTCCTTATTTTTAGCGTAATTGTCTGTATTCTCACTAAAATAGGTGATTCGGTATATCGACTAATTCCGATATTTACAGTGAATTAACCCTGTACTGGCGTGCAAATCTCGATCAAAAAGCCATTTAGGTCATGAACATAACCGATGGTTTGCCCCCAAGGCATCTCCTGCGCACCTTGTACCAACTCAGCACCCGCTTTAACCGCTTGAGCCAAAGCGTTTTGCACATTATCAGTCTCAAAAGCAAGTTCAAAAACAGGGGCATGCGGATTGG
Source organism: Providencia sp. JUb39 (assembly GCF_012272845.1). Taxonomy (NCBI): domain Bacteria; kingdom Pseudomonadati; phylum Pseudomonadota; class Gammaproteobacteria; order Enterobacterales; family Morganellaceae; genus Providencia; species Providencia sp. JUb39. Next base: position 3,723,651 of record NZ_JAAWXD020000001.1, read on the forward strand.
GAGCAACCGCACCTTTACCTAGTTGGTTCATTAGCACCAATGAAGAAAATGAAATCGTTGTGCTGCCAGTATCCAGCTCGCCATAATCACCACTTTCATGGAGAAAGGATTTTTTAAAACCAAAAGCTTGTTGGTAAAAATCGAGGGTTTTCTCTACATTCTCGACATACAAAATAGCGTATTTGAATTTCATTATTTTCTCTCACGTCATAGGAAGTATTAGATAGGGAGTATTAGGCTTTGTCGGTATCAAATTGCTTGGCGACATTCACCAGCCATTTTCGGATCACTTTTTCATCAGACTCACTCACTCCACTTAATAATCTATTTTCAGTGGATTTAACAGCACCTTTGCATTGAAGTAATAATGCTTTCCCTAATTGGGTTATTTCAATAATTTGGATCCGCCCATGCTCAGGGTGCGGCAACTTAGAGATCATTCCCGCCTTTTCGAGGTTTTTCACAATCACACTCATGGTCTGCGGCGTTAATAATGATAGCCTCGCTAAATCAGCCCCTGAGGCTTTAGGATATTCTGCAACCATTAACAACACAGAAAATTGAGGAAGCGTTACACCCACATCCTGCAAAACTTGTTCCATGCGAATACGATGAGCCGCGTGAGCCTGTCGCAGTAAATAACCAATATGACCTGATTCCCCACGTTTGCCTTCCCCTATTTCAGAGATCATCGATGTATTAACTTTTGACTTGCGCATAATGTAAGAATTCGAATATTATTATCAGAGTTCTTATATTATCCGTTTGGAGCACAGAATGAAACCTGAAATTATTGGAAGAAGTGATTGGAATCAGTTTGAAAAAATCGCCCCTGAAGTCGTTGCGGCGATGGGAGAACTGGGAAAAGCCGTTAGCAATTCAGGGCTTGAAAAACCGCTCACTGAGTTACTGAAAATACGCGTTTCCCAAATGAACGGCTGTGCGTTTTGCTTGCAGTATCACTTAAACTTAGCCCGTAAATTAGGGATTGAAGCCGCTAAATTGGATCTTTTACCAACTTGGCGTGATGCCGGTATTTATACTCCTCGCGAACAAGCTGCGCTCGCTTGGGCAGAATCACTAACGCTAATGGCTGCTCAGCATGTTTCTGATGATGTTTACCAAGCACTACAGAATGAATTTACTGAATCCGAAATTGCGTTTCTAACCTCAGCGATTGGGGCGATTAACGCTTGGAACCGCATCGCGGGCGCTCTGCAATTTGCGCCACCAATTCCTAAATCGAGTTTGTAAAATCGTGCATCCCAAGGTGAATATCGCCCTTGGGATGGTTGATTAACGGCTATACCGCTGCTGAATAAATTGCGCGCACAGCATCAAGGTTAAGCTTATCAATACTGCCAGACAGGCCATCGCCATACCGCTGCCGATGGAACCTTGCTCAAACTGGCGCCAAACAAAAATCGACACGGTTTGCATGCCCGCAGGAGCCAGTAACAGCGAGGAAACCAGCTCTCGTGATGCCACCGCAAACACCAACATCATCGCCGCCACTAAACTCGGTAAAACCAACGGAAATAAAATCAGTCTCAGTGACGTCATTACCCCTGCGCCATGAACCCGTGCCGCATCGGATAAGCTGCCGCCAATTTGCGTGAATGCCGCACTGCAATAACGCACGGGATAAGGCAGTAATAAGCAACTATAAGCGAGCAATAAAATTCCCCAAGTATGATAAGGCGTGATGGGCCAAAACGGTTGATTCCACGCCAAAATAAGCCCCACTGCGACCACAATGCCGGGAATGGCAATTGGCAGCAATGAAAGCCCATCCAGTAAGGCTGCTCCACGGATCCGCTGCGCGACGACCAGCCATGCACATAAAAAACCCAATATCCCCGTCAATATCGCTGTTGCCGTTGCGAGAGAAACGCTCGTCAATAAGGCATCGAGGGCTTCCGTATGGCTATTTAATAGCCCAGAAAAATGCCGGAGCGTTAGGTTATCCAGCGTCAATCCGCCAGAAACCGTATTGGAAAATGCCGTGCCAAACATAGCCAGTAACGGCATGCCAACCGCGCAAAGCGCCACGAAAGAAAACAAACACACCACGGGAATACGCCAAATACCCAATGAGCGTGTCACCAATGCCGCGGCTTTGCCCGTATTCGTCGCCACATTGCGCCCAGATACTAACGAACGCTGTAAGGTGTAAGCAAGTAGCGCCAAACTGGCTAATACCAATGACAGCGATGCCGCTCCCGGTAAATCTATCGGCCAATCGGCAAGACGCTGCTCGATATCCGTTGTCAGAACCCGAATACCATTCGGCGAGCCAATCGCCGAAGGAATGCCGAATTCTTCAATCGCCAAAGTGAAGACCAGCAATAAGCCAGCGGCAATGGAAGGTAAAGAGAGGGGTAACGTCACTCGCATAAATGCCTGCCATGCGGATGCCCCATGAACTTGTGCCACATCCGCCAGACGGTTGCCATTCGCCGCCATACTGCGGGAAACGGCAAAGTAAAGAACGGGAAATAAATTCAATGACATAATCACCACCATTCCCCCAAGGGAAAATAGCGCGCTGCCGGGGCTAATACCAAATAATTGCTGAGAATAACCATTCGGTTGCAAGGTTAACATCCATGAAAGCCCTGCAATATAAGGCGGAATTAAAAATGGGATCAAAAACAGTAAGTCCCAAATACGGGCAAAAGGCAGGTTAAATAACCCCCGTAAAGCCCCTAATGGGATCGCTATCACAGCACTCACCAACGCCACACCTAAACCCAGTAAAAGCGTATTTTGCAGTAAGTTTGCCAGTTCCGGTTCATTAAATAGATGGATAATCGGTTGGAAAGTTTGGCTGAAGTCCCCTTGTCCAAAATGCGGAAATAGCGCTTGTAACACAATAAAACTCAAGGGAATAATCACTAAAATCGCCAAGGCGATTAAGATTGAGAATGGCAATAAACGACGTGTCATCATCAGAAAATCAGCTCCTGCTGGGTCGCTAATGCCACCCAGCGGCGAGGAAGAGAAAACCGTTAGCGGAAAATCCCACTAAAACGAGATAACACGCTGCTGCGCTCTGCACTATCAGTGGTCGGTTCTGGCAACAGTGTTAACGTCGAAAAATCAGGGCGCTTACCGGCAACATCCGTTCTGGCTGGCATCAACCAGGCATCTGCCACGATTTTCTGACCTTCAGGAGAGAGCACGTAATCAATAAAGGCTTTGGCCTCATTTTGTTGTTTGCTGCTATTTAAAATCATCATTGGGCGTGGTGCGATGGCCGTTCCGCTGCTTGGGAAAATCACCTCGATGGATTCACCTTCCGCGATGCTGCCATAAGCCACATAGTCGACTGCACCAAATACAGCGGCTTTTGCTCCTTGCAACACAGGTGTTAACGCTTGCGCATTCGGACCAGAAATCACCATGCCGTTGGCTTTTAATTCAGAGAATAGTGTCCATGCTGCTTCTTGCTTCGCATTCTGTAATCCCAACAATAAGTCTAACGATGCCCCTGACAATGCAGGATCTGGCATGGTGACTTTATCTTTAAAAACGGGCTGCGCTAAATCTGTCCAATCTGTTGGCTTCGGCGTGCCACTTTTACTGTTCCAAACGATCCCCAATGCGGAGATCCCTTGCGCCACATAGTAGGGTGTTTTGAATTGCGCAGGCACTTTTTCGGCATTCGGGCTTTCATACGCCAGTAACCAGCCTTTTTGTTGAAGGTCTACCGCGGTATCCCATGAAGCAGAAATTAAGACATCCGCACGCGGGTTGGCTTGTTCCGCCTCTAAGCGCGCCATCACTTTGCCTGTCGTAGCCTGAAAAACATCCACTTTCACGCCCGTTTGCTTTTCATACCCTGCGGCTAGCTGTTTTGCCATCGCCCCCGGACCTGCGGTATAGACGGTCAATGCCTGGGAAGAAGCGGAAAATAGTGCACAGGATAATCCTAAACTCATTGCGATACCTTTCATGGAAAAATGGTTTGATAACATCAACTTTTGCATAACAGAGTCTCTCTTCATAAGGTGGTCAAACTGTCTATTTTGCCGTTTTGCATATGGGCAATTTGATGCGCCAATGCATGGGCTTCAGCCGGATCGTGAGTGACATAAACGGCGGTAATTTCTAGTGCACGAAGTAGCTGCGCCATCTCATCACACAGAGCACAGCGCAAGGCAACATCGAGGTTAGAAAGGGGTTCATCAAACAGTAAAATTTCAGGTTCCGCGATAATGGCACGGGCTAATGCCACCCGCTGCTGCTGACCGCCAGAAAGGTCGGCAGGTTTACGCTTGGCAAACCCCGATAGTCCAACCCGCTCTAAGGCTTGGTTCACCCTATCCTCTATCGCTTGACTCGCCACTTTGCGCATACGTAAAGGAAATGCCACATTCTGAAATACGGTCATGTGCGGCCAAAGTGCATAATCTTGAAACACCATACCGAGATTGCGCTGTTCCGGCGGGACAAGTCTCTGGGAACTTGCGACCAGCTTTTCATTCAAGAAAATCTCACCTGAGCTTGGTTGTAATAACCCCGCTAACAGCTTCAATAAGGTACTTTTACCGCAGCCAGATGGGCCTAATAGCGCTAAGATAGAGCCTTTTGCGACAGTCAGATCAATCCCATCCAGCACCGTTTGATGAGCAAAAATTTGAGAGAGTTTGTGAATAGAAATCATCGGATGCTGCGAAGCGAATTGCGCATTCGCTGCGTTAGCTTTTTGAAAAGCATCCTGACTCCCATTCAATGAAGAGAGTGCGTTTAACATACACTGTTATCCTCTTTGGGACTTAATCGTTATCGAGGATGCTACGAAAGGAATGGGTCAGTGAGATGACAAATTTATGATGGAATAATGACAGGGTAAATAATACAGGCTGGATTATTAATATTATAAATAAAATAGGAAAGGATGAGTTTTCTCACCCTTTCCGTCATTTTATTCAGTCGTCGATTGCGCTTGATGGACTGCAATATAACGCTGATAACGCTGTGGTTTTAAGCGGCTTAAATCCACCAAAACCAAACCGTCGATGCAGTCGTTGAACGCAGGGTCGGTACCAAAATCAATAAACTGCACCCCACCTGGCTCACACAGCTCGGTGTACTGTTTATACAGCGTCGGAATAGAGCAGCCAATATTGCTCAGTAAGCTTTTTAGCTTCACCAAATCTTCTTGGTAATTATTACCATCAAACTGAGCTAAAACCTGTGGTAGTGACGCGGGGTAAGGCTTACGGGATTGCGCCATTGCCAACTCAGAGGAAAAATAGAGGCGATAAAATGCAATCAGTAAATCACGTGCAGCAACGGGCATGCTTCCAGAGATAGACACTGGACCAAATAGATAACGATATTGCGGATACTTCGCTAAATATGCGCCAATACCTAACCAAAGATAATCTAAGCCACGTTTGCCCCAATAGGCGGGCTGAATAAAACTGCGCCCTAACTCAATCCCTTGAGCCAAAATAGGCATCATATCTTGGTTATAGTGGAATAGGCTATTACTGTAGATCCCTTCTAATCCTTTTTTCTCTAGCTGCTGCTCCGTCGGCACAAATCGGTATGCGCCCACCACTTCTAAATCCTCTTCATCCCATAAAATAAGATGGTAATAATCGTCATCGAAGCTATCGAGATCACGGCGTCGACCAGATCCTTCTCCCACCGCACGAAATGCGATTTCCCGCAATCGTCCTAGCTCGCGTAAAATCGGCGTTCGCTCTTCTTGCTGACGCTGATAGAGGTAAATAATTTTACCATCAGGAGTCACGCCTAGTTGCTCGCAAGCCGCTAAAGCCTTTTTCAGTTCAATACGATCTTCGGGTAACGCGATTGGGGCTTCACAGGTAAACAACCCCGCTTTTCCTTTGCCTAGCAGATACACATGGCGACGAAACCGCTCTGCCAGCTCATTATCATTCGTTCGTCCGTCATACCATTGAGAAAATGGGATGCGCCCACCGATACGTAATTTGATGCGATTATTGCGCTGCTTGAACATTTCGTTCACCAGCATCAAAGCCGATAGTGGCTTATACACCAAGGATGTTGTGTAGAACAGCAGGCTGTTACGAGCTTGCACATGCACAGGAACAATCGGTGCGCGAGATTTGGCGGCTAAACGTAAAAAACCCGTGCGCCAATGGCAATCACGAATGCCTTTCGTGCTCCAGCGAGAAACTTCCCCCGCAGGGAAAACAACCAAGGCTCCTTGGTTATCAAGATGAGATTGCATACCGACGACTTGCTGGCGGTTAGTGCGGTTGCCAACATTATCGACAGGAATAAATAAACTTTGAAGTGGCTCAAGGTAACTGAGCATTTGATTGGCAACGATTTTGACATCTGGTCGAACCGTTGCGACTGCGCGTAAAATGGCAAGCCCATCAAGAGAGCCAATCGGATGATTTGCAACAAATAAAACCGGACCTTGGCTTGGGATGTTTTCTAAATCCCCGTCGCCTAATTCGCAACGGACATTCAAATCATTCATAAATTGCTCGACAAGATCGAGCCCTTTTAGATGTGGGTAATCTTCAGCAAGCTGCTGGAAATCTCTTTCATGTAGTAAACGCTTTAATAATTTCCGTTTCCAAGCGGGCAGTGTTTGCTGCGGAAAAGCACTTTCCAGTAAAGCATCAACACTAAACATAATGAAGTCCTCTCACATGCGCGTTATTGGCAAATTTAAGTCATAATAATGACGAATAAATAACCACTTTGTGACAAGATTATGAAATAAATTATGCAAGAACTATACGTCATTGTCCGAGAAACCCTCGACACTTTTGACGATTTCCTCTCCATTTAGCTTTTGTTTACTTTTCACCTAAAAATATTTTCTTTTTATTCAGTCAATTACAAATTCAATCTTCGCTAAAAAAACTGGCACAAACCCTGCATTAGCTCTCTTGAAAGAGTGGGAAACCGCTACACAAAAATAGAGGAGCAATGTTGATGGAAAAAGTCATCACCGTCTGCCCGTATTGCGCCTCAGGCTGTAAAATCAACCTGAAGGTGGAGAACGGGAAGATCATTGGCGCAGAAGGCGCAAATGGTCACACAAATGAAGGGGAGCTTTGCCTGAAAGGTTACTATGGCTGGGACTTCATTCATGACACGAAAATTTTAACGCCGCGTTTAAAAAATCCGATGATCCGCCGTCAGCGTGGTGGCAAATTAGAGGTCGTTTCTTGGGAGGAAGCCATTGAATTTGCAAGCTCCCGTTTATTAGCCATCAAAGAAAAATATGGTCCAAAAGCCATCATGACGACAGGTTCTTCCCGTGGTCCGGGTAACGAAGCTAACTTCGTGATGCAAAAATTTGTTCGTGCAGCGGTCGGTAGTAACAATATCGACTGCTGTGCTCGTGTCTGACACGGCCCTTCGGTTGCAGGTCTGCAGCGTTCGGTCGGTAATGGCGCAATGAGCAACTCAATTGTTGAAATTGAGGATACCAAATGTATTTTTGTCTTCGGTTATAACGCCGCGGACTCACACCCTATTGTCGCTCGCCGGATTTTAAAAGCGAAAGAAAAAGGGGCACAAATTATTGTCTGCGACCCGCGTTATATTGAAACCGCGCGTATTGCAGATATTCACTTGCCACTGAAAAACGGTTCAAATATCGCATTATTGAATGCGTTAGCCTACGTTATCATCGAGGAAAATCTGTATGACCATGCCTTTATCGAGGCACATACCGACAAATTCGACGAATATCGTGCATTAGTGGCGCCGTATACCCCTGAGTCGGTTGAAGAGATCACTGGCATCAAAGCTGAAGATATTCGCAGAACCGCACGGATGTACGCTAAAGCTGAAAATGCCACCATTTTATGGGGCATGGGTGTCACTCAGTTCTATCAAGGGGTGGAAACTGTTCAGTCTCTCACCAGCTTGGCATTACTCACTGGTAACCTTGGTAAGCCGCATGTGGGTGTGGGTCCTGTACGTGGTCAAAATAACGTACAAGGTGCCTGCGATATGGGGGCTTTACCGAACACGCTACCGGGCTATCAGTATGTTTCGGATAAAACGGCTCTCGATAAATTCGCCAAATTCTGGGGCATTGACGCGATGCCGGATGAAAATGGTATTCCACTGAGTGAAGTCCCTCATTTTATCGATGAAGGCATTCTGAAAGCGCACTATGTGATGGGTGAAGATCCACTACAAACGGAGCCGGATTTAGCAACGATTCGCCGCACGTTCGACAAACTTGAGCTGTTAATCGTGCAAGATATCTTTATGACCAAAACCGCGTCGATTGCAGACGTGATTTTCCCAGCAACGTCTTGGGGGGAACATGAAGGTGTCTATACGGCAGCTGACCGTGGTTTCCAACGCTTCTATAAAGCAGTTGAACCTGTGGGGGATGTGAAAACTGACTGGGAAATCATCAGTTTAATGTCAACTGCAATGGGCTACCCAATGCACTACAACAACACCAAAGAAATTTGGGATGAGCTACGTGAGCTTTGCCCGATTTATTTTGGTGCAACTTACGAGAAAATGGCGGGCTTGGCATACATTCAATGGCCATGCCGTACATTAGAAAGTGAAGGTACCGAGTACCTGTATGAAGGTGGTAATTTCGATACACCAAATGGTCGAGGTCAATTCTTTACTTGCGAATGGCGCCCACCAATCGACCAAGTCAGTACTGAGTACCCAATGGTTCTTGCCACCGTGCGTGAAGTGGGTCACTACTCTTGCCGCTCTATGACTGGTAACTGTAAAGCCCTCGCATCTCTTGCTGACGAACCCGGTTTTGTGCAAATCAATACGGCCGATGCGAAAGCCTTAGGCATTAAAGATCAGGAACTGGTTTGGGTCTGTTCACGACAAGGCAAAGTCATCACTCGCGCAAATATCAGCGACCGTCCAAATAAAGGTGCTGTATATATGACGTATCAGTGGTGGATTGGTGCTTGTAATGAACTGGTCGCTGAGAACTTAAGCCCGATAACCAAAACACCGGAATACAAATATTGTGCGGTGCGTGTTGAGCCAATTGCGGATCAACATAAAGCCGAGCATTATGTTGTTCAAGAGTATACGGGGATCAAACGTCGCTTACGTGAGGCAGCCGAAGGTTTATAGTTTATTTTGACGCTTTGCGCTGTAGGAATGCGTATATAAAGCAAACCTACAGTGCAAATTATATTAAAAGCTACCGATATTAAAAATCACCTAGCGATAATAAACGTCGCCCTTCAATAGGCGATTAAAATAAAATAATAATCGCCATTAAAAATTATTTAATAAAAAAATAACCTTCCAACAAAATAATCAACATTCTTTATTTTTACTTATTAACTTTCCTTTTTCCCTTTCCCTTTTCTTTTTTTCTGTTTTTTAACACTTATCAATCTCTAAATAATTCGCGTTGTGGCTAGGCGGCAGACGCAGCTAAGCCCTAGGAGCATACACAAGTATGTGACTAGGGTTAGTAAGGATAGCCAACAACGCCACGGCGTGAAGTATGACGAGATTACTGGAATAGGTCTTGAACATTAATGCCAAGTCTCTGCATCCTCGACAACAGCGTTGTTCTCTTTAATCCCAATCTCATAGCCGCCCCTCTCGCCCCCGCAACCACCCCATTGGTGGCTTTCAGCGCTTCAATAATGCGGTTTCGCTCTTCATCATCGCTCTCTGGCGCATCCGTCTGCATTTTCCGCTCTAATGCGCTGGGCCTATTGATAGCTTCTTTAATACGAGATGGCTTTGGGATATTTAGCTCATGCAATTGAATATTCAGCGTATTTCCACGGGTTAAAATCACGGCACGTTCAATCACATTTTCCAGTTCTCGCACATTGCCCGGCCATGGATACAAGGATAACTGCGCCAATGCATCACGAGGAATACAATCAATTTTACGGTTCATACGCTGTGCCATTTTCTTGGTGAAATAGGTCGCGAGCAGTGGAATATCTTCAGGTCGGTCACGTAATGGAGGGATCACAATCGGGAATACATTCAAACGATAATAGAGATCTTCACGGAACTCTCGGTCTTCCGTCATCGCTTTTAGGTTTCGATTGGTCGCCGCCACAAGGCGCACATCCACAGGGATAACTTTATTGCCACCAATACGTTCAATCTCACGCTCTTGTAAAACACGCAATAATTTTGGCTGTAAATCCAATGGCATATCACCAATTTCATCTAAAAACAGCGTGCTTTTATCCGCCATTTCAAAGCGACCAATATGAGTGCTCGTCGCGCCTGTAAATGCGCCTTTATCATGCCCAAACAGATCGCTTTCTAATAAACCTGTCGGAATTGCGGCACAGTTCATTTTAATCAGTGAACGTTGATGGCGATGGCTAAGCTGGTGAACGGCTCGGGCAATTAACTCCTTACCAGTGCCCGTTTCACCCAAGATGAGCACAGTGCTATCACTACGAGCCACTAAATCCACTTGTTCCAGCACTTCACGCATCGCCTGACTTTGAAAGACAATTTCACTAAAGCTATTGGTATTTTGGATCTGTTCATTGAGCCATAAATTTTCATTTTTCAGGCTATCTTTGAGGCGAGTAATTTCGCCATACGCTGCGGCATTGTCTACGGCTATCGCAAAGCGTGCCGCCACTTGTTTCAACAAAGTGCAGTTATCTTCGGTGAAAATACGGTCATCTTCATGGGATAATACCAAAACGCCCAATGGCTTATGATTGAATGCCAACGGTAACAGCAAAGTTTCCGTCATCCCTTCCGCACACAAATTTTGATACAGAGGATCTTGAGTTTGACTATCAAGCGTTAAGCGCAGCGGTTTGTTGCTCTCCAAGACTTGAGCGAGATCTGCATGCAGTTCATTTAGATGATACTGGCTTTTTTTAACGGGTTTTGAGCGTTGATAATGGCTTGAATAACAAAGATAAACCGCTGAACTGACATTATCACAAAGAGCAACGCTAATTTGGCTAATACCAAAAAATCGGTAAATTTCTCGCGAAACTTCAGCCACTAACCCATCCATTTCAAGATGAGAAAGCACTGAGTTAGTGATGTCCACAAGGATCCTGAATTGGTCACGTTCATGACGAATTTGTTCGGTGGTTTCGGATATGCTCACAAAATCTCCAATCTCGTCCTAATCCGCTGCATTGCTAAGTCATTTATTTATTTTGCTGACTAACAATAATGAGAATTAGTTAGAGTTTTAAATTTTCATTTATAAACGACTTATTTATCAATAATAAAAATAAAAAAGTTTAATACTGTGATTAATGCGATTGCTGTTTTTGATTTAATACTAATATTGTAGTCATTATTTGAAAAAATAATATCAGAGTCTGATTTAAGTTTGATCCATTCACCTATTTTAGATATTGGCTGATTTAACCCAATATCCGCTTAATATCGATTTCATGCCTCTCGTCAATAATGTCGAAAACCGTGTCGAATATGAAATTTCTATTTTTTCGTGATTATCCGATAATATCTAACCGAATGATTTTATTAAATTAATTTATTTAACGAATTTGGCACGATCCATGCTTATCTCTAGGTATTGTCAGGATAAGACGAGGCAACCGAAATAGACCGGATCCCATGCCCGTTTACGATCATTCAGGAGAATATGATGAACCGTTTCATCATTGCAGACCCAAAGAAGTGCATTGGCTGTCACACCTGTGAAGTGGCTTGTGTGGTCTCCCACCAAGAGCAAGAAACAGGGGTTGCCACCGTTGTAAAAGATGAGTTTTTTCCACGAATTCATGTGCTAAAAGGCTATACCGTCAGCACAGCAGTGGTGTGTCGCCAGTGTGAAGACGCCCCGTGTGCCAATGTTTGCCCTAATGGCGCCATCAGCCGTAAAGATGATTTCGTGTATGTAGACCAATCTAAATGCATTGGTTGCAAAACCTGTGTTATCGCTTGCCCTTACGGCACCATGGAAGTGATCAGCCGCCCAGTTGCGCAGCACACCACCGCACTCAATACCATTCCACAGTATCGTGCTGAGGCGCATAAATGCGACTTATGCCATACCCGTGAAGGTGGACCAGCTTGCGTAGAAGTCTGTCCTACAGAAGCCTTAATGATCGTCGACAGAAATAAAATGGATGAAATTATCAAGGAACGCCGTCGTCGCGCAGCCTTTGAAAATCCAGCGGATATTTTGTCTTAAGGAATGACAAATGCATGAAGTTGCCTTATGCCAAAGCGCATTTGAGATTATTGAACAGCACGCTAAACGCAACCATGCTCGGCGGGTGACGGGTGTGTGGTTAGAACTCAGCGCCGTCTCTTGCGTAGAGGAATCCGCCGTGCATTTTTGTTTCGATATTATCTGCCGTAATACCCTCGCCCAAGGTGCCGAATTACATATCATGATTTCCCCAGCACAAGCACAATGTCGAGATTGTCAGCATCAGGTACAAATAACCCAATTTGGTGAAGGATGCCCCCATTGCGGCAGCCAAAATTTAATTGTCGACAGTGCTAGCGCCATGCAAGTGAAGCAGATTGAAGTTGAATAACCCGTTTAGGAGCCAGTTATGTGTTTAGGTATTCCCGGTCAAGTGGTTGCCGTTGGTCAAACCCCCATGGATAGCGCCCAAGTGGATGTTTGTGGTGTCCAGCGTGAAGTGAATATTGCCCTCGTATGCGAAGGGGATACCGAGAGCATGGTCGGTAAATGGGTATTAGTTCACGTCGGTTTCGCCATGAGTATTCTTGATGAAAAAGAGGCTAGAGATACCTTAGAAGCGTTAATGGCAATGGAAGAAGTTGAGGAAGATGTAGGATATTTTTTGCGAGGAAACGCGTGATAGCACGTGTTTATTCCCCCCACTGCTTTTTGTATTTCGCCCCTTTTTACGCATCAAAAAAACCTGACACACTTTTGTGTCAGGTTTCATTAATTACCGTTTTACTCAATCAAACTATCAATCACACTCTGTAATTAGATAGCCTCAACTGGCACATAAACCGGCCACCAAGATTGTGTTCTCACCATTTCAACTTCAGAATCACTGGCATTAACCCCTGCTACACCTTGGCTTTTCGCCATACGTAAAACAGCAAGAGCAACGATACTTGAAGTGATACGTAAATCTTCATTCGATGGTAATAACGATGCACCTTCTGAGCCTAATGTTGCTTGGCTTGCCACGGCTTGAACTGCGGCAAAAATCATTTCATCGGTAATTTTAGTGGCTTTAGACACGATAGCACCGAAGCCTAGTCCCGGATAAAGCGCAGCGTTATTTGCCTGACCGATTTTGTAGCAAACACCGTTATACATCACATCATCAAATGGCGCGCCCGTTGCCACAAACACTTTACCTTCAGTCCATTCAATTAAATGCTGTGGTGTTGCTTCATGCAGTAATGTTGGGTTTGATAATGGGAAAATAATTGGGCGTTCAACGTGGCTTGCCATGCTGCGAACGATATCTTGAGTGAAAGCACCCGGAGTGGTTGATGTACCAATTAAAATTGTTGGTTTTACATTCTCGACAACCGTTGCTAAATCAATAATACCTTTAGCTTTATTCTGTTTCGCAAGGATATCCGCCATATCCGGCCAGCGGGTTTGTGCTTCAACAGAAACATCAACAATCTTTCTTGGATAATTGGCAACATCTTGGCTGTTTTTCGCATAATCTTTTTGGAAATACAGTAAGCTGTCGGCCATATCGGTTGTCAGTAGTCCCGGCAAGTCAATTAACCAAATGCGAGAAATGGCTTCTTCACGAGACAGGCCACTGCGGATCATTTGGTCACGAATTTGGTCTGCAATACCACAACCCGCCGTTCCTGCACCAAAGATAACCACTTTTTGCTCAGTCCAAGGCGTTTTACTTAATTTCACCGCATTCAATAAGCCTGACAATACAATGGCACCCGTCCCTTGCACATCATCGTTAAATGTCGCGAAATTCGCTCTGTATTTATCCAAAATGCGACGCGCATTTGTTGAACCAAAATCTTCCCAGTGCATCACTGCATTTGGAAATAGCTTTCTTGCCGCTTTGACATAAGCATCAACAAAATCGTCATAGACTTTGCCTTGAATACGCTCATGACGATTACCCACATAAGATGGATCATTTAACAGTTTTTCATTGTTAGTCCCGACATCGAGAACAACAGGAATAACACTGTGAGGATCTACGCCCGCAGCGGCAGTATAAACAGCCAGCTTACCGACTGAAATATCGATACCATTAGAACCCCAGTCTCCGATACCTAAGATTTCTTCTGCGTCAGTGGTCACGATCAATCGAATATCACCACCTTCAGCACCGAATGCACGCAGCTTTTCTTCGATTAATTCAGGTTCATTAATACTGAGGAAGATCCCGCGAGGACGAGTAATAATCTCGCTATAGTTTTCAATAGCATCGCCGACAACTGGGTCATAAACAACTGGCAGCATTTCCAGCATATGACGTTGTAATAATGCATAGAACAATGTCACGTTATTATCGTGCAAACGCCACATGTAAATATGTTTATCTAAATCAGAATGGCATCCACGGTAAGCGTGATAAGCACGGTTTAATTGTGTTTCCATATCCTCAGTTACAACAGGAGGAAGAATACCATTTAAGTCCAGCGCTTTTCGTTCTTCTTCAGTAAAAGCCGTTCCTTTATTTAATGATGGATCGCGTAATACTTCATATCCTCTTGCGGTGGTTTTAATTTTACGGATGTTATTTTCCACAACAACTTTAGCTTGTCGATTATACATAATTAATACCTTTTAATTTAAATATTATAATTCAGAGAAAACTACGCGCCAGATAGACCATTTCCTGTCATATCAATCGGATTGACATATTTATTAAAATCTTCTTCACTTATTTTTCCAGAAGCGATTGCAGATTCTTTCAATGTGATATTTTTCGCTATTGCATTTTCAGCAATATGCGCTGCATTTTGATAACCAATAATTGGGGATAATGCCGTCACTAGCATGACACTATTGTCCACATACTCGGTTATTTTCGTATTATTTAATTCAGTGCCTTCGACTGAATATTCCATAAATTTACGACAGCCGTCAGAAATAATGCGAATGGAATGCAGGAGATTATTAATAATTACCGGTCTCATCGCATTTAATTCAAAATTACCTTGGCTACCTGATATCGCAATCGCCGCATCATTCCCCATAACCTGAATACCAATCATGACCATCGCTTCACATTGGGTTGGGTTGACCTTGCCGGGCATGATAGATGAACCAGGTTCATTAGATGGCAATATTAATTCGCTGAAACCACAACGGGGGCCCGAAGCTAACCAGCGCATATCATTCGCAATTTTGATCAGTGCCACTGCCAGTCCGCGAATAGCCGCATGTGTGCGAACTAATGCATCAAGAGAGCCTTGAGCGGTAAATTTGTTGGGTGCTGTAATAAACGGTTTTTGAGTTAATTCCGCTATCTTATCTGCGACATCTTTTGAAAAGCCTTTTGGCGCGTTTAATCCTGTACCAACAGCCGTGCCGCCAACAGCAAGTTTATAAAGATCTTGCTGACTACGTTTAATGTCATCTAGCGCATCGCGTAATTGACCCGCCCAACCGTGCCACTCTTGTCCCACGGTTAAAGGCACTGCATCTTCGAGGTGGGTACGACCGATCTTAACGACAGTCATCCACGAATCAGCTTTCTTTTCAATAAGTTGAATTAAATCTTCAATGCTCGGAATTAATTGTTCATCAAGCGCAAAAATAGCGGCGATGTGCATTGCAGTAGGGAATGTATCATTAGAAGACTGACCCATGTTGACATCATCATTGGGCCCAACGGGTAATTGTGTTCCTAATGAGCCACCGAGTAATTGAATAGCTCGGTTAGAAATAACTTCATTCACATTCATATTAGATTGTGTGCCAGAGCCTGTCTGCCATACATAAAGCGGATAATGCTCATCCAATTGACCATGAATAGTTTCATCAGCAGCGATAACGATCGCCTCTTTTTTCCATTCAGCTAATCGACCTGCTTCGCAGTTAACCAACGCACAAGCTTTTTTTACATAGCCATACGCGTGGTAAACCGATTTTGGCATTAAATCATCGCCAATATTAAAGTGCTGTAATGAACGTTGAGTTTGTGCCCCCCAATAACGATTTGCAGGAACATTTACTTTTCCCATGCTATCGAATTCTTCACGGGTGCCTGTTTCATTAATACCAATAGGGATGCTCTTATTTAGAATATAATCTGTCATTACAATAACTCCATTTTAAATATAAAACATATGAGCAATTCCTATACTAAGTTAAAAGAATTAATTAAACATCAAATACCAAACATACGCTTAAATAAGACATTAAAGATATCAAGATAACAAAAAGGCAGTTTAAAATATAAAAAATAAATTACCTGCCAATTTTTTATAAAAAATAATTATCGCAAACAGACTGTCTATTTCATCCAAAAATCATATAAAGACTAAAGTTTCAAAATAGCATTAAAAACAATATAATGTATTATCAATCTTATCTTTTAATGATAATTAAAATAAATCGAATAATTTAATTATATTAAGAATATCGTTAAATCACTGACATAAAAATAAATAACTCATGTATTGAGTTAAATATTGAAATTAAATAAAATTGAATTACAAAATAAACCAACAGAACAAAAATAACCACTGAAATATAAATGAAATAATATTATTTAATATAAATTAAATTATAGAAAAAAGCTAAAAACATGTTATTCATTTAAAATACAAGGTGATATACCCACTGGGTTTCTCTTTAGCTTAATACGTATTAATTCAAAAAAAATCATCCTTAATTATGCTTATGCAAAAATAAAGATCATCACAACTCAACAATACTGAAGAGAAGCACTTTATAATAGTGATAATACCCGCCTTAGTTAGTCATTGAATCGAGATTCACGCACAAAACGAGTGACGAGTTTAATATTCATATCGATGCCATATTAAACACTGGATTTACGCAATTTTGGAGGAATAACCAAGTTTGCAGGGTGGGAAGTAGTGCTTTTCAGTAAAAACCGCACTGCATCCCTGTAGCGCGGTCTATTTATTCCCTTAACATTCTATCCTTCAATCAAAGGCTTCCAGTTTATCGTTACTCACCCTCAAATAACCGGAATCCCCCTAATCCTTCCCATGTTGGTAAGGCTTGATAAACTTGCTCGACGGCGGCAACCACTTTGTCATTCATCGGCATATAAAAACCTACTAAATCGGGCTGAATGCCTAAGAAAATAATTTCTCCAACATCCTCTTTTAACTGGTCGATAAGAAAATTCAGCGGCAGGTTATGGGTGCTCATAATAAACATTTCAGCGATATCATCGGGGTCGATAACCCGGATCTCACCGGGTGCTAAACCAATATCCGCAGCATCCACAATTAATAAACGCTGAGGTTTTAACGCTCGCACTTGGTGAGAAACACTTTCAGGACTGCTGCCACCGTTAATTGCCACCCAGCCATCAATCGGGGTTTGCTGCATCAGGTCGAACAGCATTGGGCCTGCGCCATCATCCCCCATCATGCTATTGCCCACCGCCAGCATTAAATTTCGCACGGGTGATGGATTTTCTGAAGGCAATAAATTTTCAGCTGAAGATTCGGTTGCCATAGAAAAGGAAGGCTGAGTTTGTCGGGCAACATCGCTCATTGGCTGCCTTTTCGCTATCTGCCTTTTCACTATCAAATAAATGGCTGGCTCCCTCTCAATTTCGCCGAGCAATCGAATCAGTGTGGCGCTCCATGCCTGATAGGGCGAGTTACTGTCTTTAGCGAAACCATCTAATGCTAACGCCAGCATATTGGTATGAGTGGAATCGATATTAATCTCGCCAAAGGTGATCAAGCCCTGCAATTTGCGACGCGCCTCCCCTTCAGGAAGCGCATTCACCCATGCTTGGAAGCCATCTAACGGACACTCTAACTCGGTTTTAAGGCAGTCAATCATCCCAACATGGTGACCAATTGCCAATGAGTAATACATGACTTGCTGCGCGTCTTCAGGCACGTCATCGTCACTGTCGACAAACTTCTGGCGCAGTGACCAGAAAATCACTTTCCCCGTTTCAGTCGCTGACTCACTCATTGATGCCCCCTTGTTGCAACACGGTCACGAGGCGGTTCACAATCTCACGCAGGCGTGGGTCTTGCTCCTCGTCCATCCATGTTTGCATCGTGGCTTTCACTTGGCTTGGTGTCGCCCCATCGAGCAGGGTCAGGAAGCGATCACTGATTTCTCGACCTTGGTAATACCCTGCTTGGCGGCGCGCTTCACGCTCGATCATCACGCGAGTGGCTAGAGGAATTGATGGCAGTAAAAGCTCCACTTTTTCCCCGTCGGCTTCACGGTGATCTTGCCCAACCAATTTTTGATTCAATAACCCTAATGCCACTGCGAAACCGTAAATCGTGGCAGCTGGCGTTGGCGGGCAACCTGGGATCCACACATCAATCGGCACGATGTGTTCGCTGCCGCCCCAGACACAATACAGGTCGTGGAAGATCCCTCCACCACAACCACAAGCCCCATAAGAGATACAGATTTTTGGATCCGGCGCAGATTCATACGCACGCAGTGCAGGCATGCGCATCGCACGGGTAACCGCCCCTGTGAACAATAAAATATCTGCATGGCGCGGAGACGCTACCACTTTGATCCCGAAACGTTCCGCATCGAAAACGGGGGTGATTGCCGAGAAAATTTCGATTTCACATCCGTTACAACCGCCACAGTCCACGCGATACACATAGGCTGAACGCTTAATATCTTTCAGCAGCGTGCTTTTCAGTTTTGCGACCTGCTCATCGAGCACAATCGGCTGGCTAACGTGATGGTTTACGGGGATATTTGGCAGACTCATGATTTATCTCCCTGAATATGCAAACGAAAGTTCTGACGATCATTATTCAATAAATTGTTTTTTTGTTTACAGGATGGGCAAGTTTCATACATTGGGCGAAGGGCTTCAATACCGCCTTCCTCAATCCCCGATGCCACCATCAGCGCCATGGCATACTCCACCGATTTTTTCGGGGCGAATGCTTCGCCACACTGGCGACAATGTTGCAGGCGGAACGTCCCTTTCATGTACAAATCCGCTTTGTTCATTACCGCGGTTTCAAACTCTTCCGTTAAGTGAATGGCGCGAGTCGGACAAACTTCTTCACAGCGCGCACAATAAATACAGCGACCTAAAAACAGCTGCCAGCGGCGTTCACCACTTTCTAAGTCTGTTTCCATGGTTAATGCATTGGCTGGGCAAGCGGAAATACAAGCGCCACACGCAATACATTGCTGCGGGTCGTATTCCGGTTTTCCTCTAAATCCGTGAGCCACTTCCAGCGGTTTGAACGGGTATTTCACCGTTGCGGTACCCGCATTACGAAGGGTTTTGAAAAGTTTAAACATGGTGTCCCTCCGTTATTTCATAATCGAATGTTTGCGCTCGATACTGTGCTGTTCGAGCTCTTTGTATTCCACGGTTTTCGCTTTGCGTTTTTTCACATCCACCAGCGTCACGCGGTCAGTACAGGAGTAGCAAGGATCGAGGCTACCGATAATCAATGGCGCATCAGAAACGGTATTGCCTTGCAGCATATAACGCAGCACTGGCCAGTTCGCGTAAGTGGCGGCACGACAGCGCCAGCGATACAGTTTTTGGTTATCACCGAGCATGCTCCAGTGAACATCTTCACCTCGCGGCGCTTCGGTATAACCCAGCGCAAATTTATGAGGCTGATAGGTAAAGCCTTCAGTCAGAATTGGGCCTTCCGGCATATTGTCGAGGGCATATTCAATCATCGACAGGGAGTCCAATGTCTCTTTAATGCGTACCATCACGCGGGAATAAACATCGCAACCATCTAAGGTGAATAACGTTTTTGGTAAATTGCCATAATCCGCAAATGGGTGGTCAAAACGCACATCGCGCTTGAAGCCGCTGGCACGGATCATCGGTCCTACTGGGCTGTAATCACGGGCAACTTGTGGATCAAGACGACCGACACCAACGGTACGCTGCTCCATATTTGGTGTGCTCAGCAGCATATCCACCAGCTGAGTCACATCTTGGCGCATCTCTTTGACCAACTGAATGGTTTTCACGCGCTGCTCTTTTAAGAAGTCACGACGAACCCCACCAATTAAGTTGGTACCGTAAGTTTTACGGGCGCCTGTCAGTAATTCCGCCATGGTCATGGATTTTTCACGGACACGGAAAAACTGCATGAAACCAGTATCAAAACCGGTGAAATGGCTCGCTAAACCGATATTCAGCAAGTGGCTGTGTAAACGTTCCACTTCCAGTAACACACTACGAATAGTATGAGCGCGCTGAGGGACATAAATACCTAATGCGTTCTCAACTGAGGTGGTGTACGCCACGCTGTGGGTGAAGCCGCAAATACCACATACGCGGTCAGATAAGAAAGTGACTTCGTTGTAGCCCATGCGGGTTTCAGCCAATTTTTCCATTCCGCGATGCACGTAGAACATACGGTAATCCGCATCTACAATGCGTTCGCCATCCACAAACAGGCGGAAGTGCCCCGGTTCATCGGAAGTGATATGCAGCGGACCAATTGGTACGATGCGGCTTTGAGTTTTGCTGTCGTTGATAAACTCGTAGGTTTCTGTGTCGGTGGTTGGCGCAGGGCGCTGACGGTAATCCATGGTGTCTTTGCGCAGCGGATACAGGTCTTCCGGCCAATCATCCGGCAGCACTAAACGACGCTCATCCGGCAAGCCCACGGGGCGTAAGCCGTACATATCACGAATTTCACGTTCTCCCCACACCGCCGCAGGCACCCGCGGCGTAACCGATGGGAACTCTTGAGTGATTGGGCTGACATAGGCTTTCACCGTCACCCAACATTTTTCCCCCTCTTCCATCGACAGTGCGTAATAAACCGCAAACTGCCCATTTAGAGGACGCTCATCGTTCCCCCACAACACCGGCAACCAACCGCCGCAGCCGTAATAGAGGAATTCCACCACTTCTGGCAGCATCTCGGTTTTGACGGTAATGGTGACTTGGTTGGCAGTTTGCCACTCCTCTTCCAGCATGGCATGAGGAAATTTCTCGCGCACTTTTGCCAGATAGCCCGCGCCTTTGCGAACGCCCTGAAGGGTATCTGTATAATTCTGATAGCTCACGTTATTTCTCCTGCGATGAAGGTTCGGAGGTGCTTGCACCCCACGGCCATTGGTAATTTAAGGTGGTAATTTGGTGGTCAACTGTCGCGCTGTCTTTGAGCACGATCGTCGCGGCATTTTCCAGTAAGCGACTGACAGGCTGAGGAATATACGTCCCCATCACCAGCATCAGTACAATCAAAATCGCCATCGGTAATGTGGTTAAAATGCCCAGTTCACCACGCGCTACGCACTCTGGTTGTTCGCCAAATAGGGTTTTGGAGATCATGCGGATCAACCCGCCCAGCACCACCGTAATTAAGATCAGCACCAGCAAGGTTAGCCAGAAATGGTTAGCGACCAGCCCCGCCACCACAATCATAAATTCACTTAAAAAGACGTTGAATGGCGGCATACCGCCCAGTGCTAATGCACCACCCGCAAACACCACCGCGGTAAATGGCATAGTGCGCAGTAACCCTTTCACCACCGTAATATCGCGAGTGCCATATTTCAGTAAAACGTTACCGGAGCCGCAGAACAGCAAGGTTTTACCCAAACTGTGGTTTAAGGTATGCAGCAACGCAGCCAGTACACCCAAAGGTCCACCGATACCTAATGCCACCGCGATCAATCCCATGTTTTCCACACTGGAGTACGCCAGCAAACGTTTCATATCTTTTTGTACCAAGATAAAGAACGCCGCCACCGCCACGGACATTAATCCAAATACCAGCAGTAAGGTTTGCGTAAATTCGCCACCAATTGATGAGGTCACAATGATGTAGTAACGGATGATAATCAGCAGTGCGCAATTCAGTAGCACCGCAGACAGCAGCGCCGACGTTGGGCTTGGTGCTTCACTGTGCGCATCCGGCAACCATGCGTGCATTGGGAACAGACCCGTTTTGGTACCAAAACCGATTAACACAAATACAAAGGCAAGGTGCATCAGGGTTGGATCGAGAAGGTCGGTATATTTCAGGACTTCCGTCCAGAAGATAGCCATTTCAGGATCCGGCATGACGTTCACCGCATTGGCATACACTAAAATGGTACCGAACAGACCGAACGCCACACCCACGCTACAGATAATGATGTATTTCCACGCGGCTTCCAGCGAAGAGCGCTGACCGTAAATGCCCACCAAAAATGCAGAGCTTAAGGTGGTCGCTTCTACCGCTGCCCACATTAAAATCAGGTTATTACTGGTGATCACCAACAGCATTGTGAACAGGAACAAGTGGAAGAAACCGTAATAGTTACATAAGGTTCCAACACTGATTTCCCCTTCATGCACTTCATGGTTCATATAACCGATAGAGTACAAGCCAGTCAGGAAACCGACGATCCCCAAGATAGCGAGGAATAACCCTGCGAGGCTATCAAGGTGGATCCAGTGACCTGCCATCAGCAAGTCACCGACTTTATCTATCGTACCAACCATCCAGAGCGATAACACAAGTAATACCGTGATCCCAATAGCATGGATCAAGGTGACGGGGATTTTTGCCCCGTTACCCATTAAGCGGCAGGCGAACGCCAACAGTGAAATCACCAGCGGAGTTGCCATCAATAAGGTTAATAACATTGTTTGACTCATCTCATCACCCCTTCAGCGCGGTCAGTTGATCCACGTTCAGTGTGTTGAGCGTGCGATAAATTTTACGAGCCAATACCGCCATAATGATCACCGCAAATATGGCGTCTGTGGCGATACCAATTTCCACCAGCTCAGGGGCTTTATACGCCAGTAACGCGAGGGTTAGGTGGGAGCCATTTTCCATGAGGCAGTAACCAAAGGCTTGCTTGAGAATATTGCGTTGAGTCACTATACACAGCAGCCCCAACATAAAATGCCCAAGAGAAACCGCTAATGCAGGTTTTAAATCCGCCGCCAACGGCAATTTAATTGGCTCGACCACAAACCAGCACAGCACCACAATCACCGCTGCTGCTAACATCAACCAAGCTGGGCTAATCACCCCGCCGTTCGCGGTTGGGTCAGACAATTTTCGGAAGGCGTAGCCCATAATCAGCGGAACCAAAACCACTTTGGTGGCAAACGCGGTACCTGCCCACATTGCCAATTCAGGTGCATTTAAGGTGTAAGAAAGCGTGCCGAAAATCGCCACTAACACCAGCGACTGCAACGCATAAAACCAACAAGAGACCACCGGCTTTTTCGCGCCGATCACCAGCAGAGACGTGATCATCATCAGCCCTGCTAAATTATTTACAATCATTGAACCAGTCATACTTTCTCTCCCTTAACCGAGCCAGATGACGGCAATAACACTAGAACAGAAGGACATCACGATCAGTAAGCCGATAACCCACTGCATTGCCCAAGGAACTGCGCTGCCGTTTGCCACTTCTTCGCTAGGTTCACCCGGAACCACTTTGCCGAACCAGTACAGTAACCATGCAAAGCTCGCGACAGATTCAATCAGTACCAACACCATAATTGGCGTTAATACCCAGAACTGTTCCGACAGCGCGAAGCCCGCTGCAAAGATAGGGAATTTACTGAAGAAGCCATTCAATGGTGGAACACCTGCGATGGCGAGTGCCGCCACACAGAAGCCCACACCGAGCAATGGATAGCGTTTTGCTAAACCACGTAAGCGCGGCAGCATACGGGTACCGCAGCTATAACTCAGCGCACCTGCCACTAAGAAGAACAGGCTTTTCGCAAAAGCGTGGTTGAAGATATACGCGATACCGCCATCGAAGGCTTCTTTGGAACCGAAAACGGATAAGGATAAAGCGAGGAAGATATACGCCAGCTGCGTGATGGTTGACCATGCCAGCAGACGTTTCATATCTTTCTGCGGCAGGTACATCATAAAGCCATACACCAACGTAATGACCGCCATCACGACACCCACCCAGCCAATGATTTCTGGCACATGGGTAGAAGACATCAAGCCACGGGCAAAGATATACACACCCACTTTCACCATGGAGGCGGCGTGTAAGTAAGCACTAACTGGGGTTGGGGCTTCCATCGCATCGGGTAGCCAGGCTTGCAGTGGTAACTGGGCTGATTTACCCCATGCTGCAAACAAAATACCGCCGAACACGATCAGGCTTTGAGATTCACTCAAACGGTCAATGGCGCTCAAGGCAAAGGTACCCGTACTGATAAACAGGGTTGCTGCCGCCATGTATAAGCCGAGTGAGCCCACATGGGTAATCAGCAAAGCTTTCATCGCTGAACGCTGGGATTTTTCAGTTTGGTAGTAACCAATGAGCGCCCAAGAACATCCACCGGTAATTTCGAAGAACACTAACTGCCCTAAGATAGTGGAAGAGAGCACAACCCCTGCCATCGCACCGATAAAGATCAGTAAGAAAGCGTAGTAGCGACGAGTGGGTCCATGAGCGTGCTCACGGTTTCCTTCAGTGAGATACCCCGTTGAGTAGAGGCAAATCAAGAAGCCGAGGAACACGACCGCAAACGCAATCAGCGTGCTCACTCCATCAACAGTAAAACCGAACAGCGCGACATCACCCGTCTGAATTAACTCCAGTGTGGTGGCGACCTTACCGCCGTCTAAATAGAGCCAGCCTAGTGCCGCTGTTCCCAAAGAGGCCAGCAACGCCACTAAGGTACTTAGCCACGGTGCTAGACGGGTGGGTAGCACACTGACCAGCAACGCCCCGATGAACGGGATTATCAAGGTTGCTAGTGCAATATTCTCTAACATGCTTCGTCGCTCCTTATAGACCGGTGAGGTAGAAGACGAATCCGAGTGCCGCAACACCGAATCCTAACCAAGTCACATGGTGCGTTAATAAGAAACGACCACGAGCCAGACTGTTTTCGACCAGCGACGCCAGCACGAAAATCACCAGTAATTTCACTAGCAGTAATCCCATCGCTAACAATACGCCGCCAACGGTAAAGACACTGGCATTGCCGAATGGGAAGAAAATCGACAGGAACAGAACCGCAACGACCACTTGTTTCAGACCAATGCCCAGTTTCACCATCGCGAATCCTGAACCGGAGTATTCGGTTAATGGACCTTCTTGCAATTCTTGCTCCGCTTCTGCCACGTCGAATGGGATTTTGCCCATCTCAATAAATGTCGCGAATCCGCAAGCGAGTAGCGCTAATAACGTGGCAGTTGGAGACACCCAGCCTTCACTCATCGTGGCGCTGATGGTGCCAATATTGGTAGAGCCAGCAATCAGAGCCACAACTAGCAAGCCGAGGAATAACGTCGGTTCCACTAGTACGCCAAGTGTCAGTTCACGGCTCGCACCGATACCCGCAAATGGGCTGCCGGTATCGAGACCGGAAAGTGAGAAGAAAAAGCGGAATAACGCGAAGATATACAGCACGATAATGATGTCGGCTGCGCCACTAAACAGTGACGTGTTCGTGACCACTGGCAATGCCATCGCTAGCAGCAACATGCTGCTCAGCAGCACATACGGCATGATGCGAAAGATAATGCCAGAGTCGCGCGGCGCCACAGATTGGCGAGTCATCAATTTGATGATGTCGCGGTAATCTTGCCAAATTCCGGGACCTTGGCGAGAGTGCATTTTGGCGCGAATTTGACGAGAGATCCCCGTGAACAGCGGCGTCAGCAGCAGTAAAACCACGGCTTGAACGACGGCGAAGATCCCTGTCATCAATGTGGGTGTTTCTTGAATCGACATGGTTTCTCTCCTTACGCCGCAATCACAACAAGCAGCACGATCAAGGCCGCGACCACATATAGGCAATAGAGCCTGAAGTCCCCGCCTTGTAGGCATTGCATGCGTTTTGCTATTCGGTTAATCACACGAACCAGCGGGTAGATAATTTTTTCATCCCAGAACGGTTCTACCTTCCCTGCCCCCTCTTTCGTCACTTCTAAGGTTTGCGCTAAACGCGCTGAAGGGTCGAGCTGAGTACGCAGGCGATACAGCGGCGCAAACATAGAACGCAGCGGCTGGGTAAAGCCCCCCGCTGATACCGACATCTCTTTTTCCCACGCATAACCACACGCCCATGCGTCCCCTTTACGGCGCGCGTCGAGCTGTTTGCCTTTAAATACCATGTAGATAATCAGTGGAATGATTGGCAGCGCTAGCAACAGGATCAAGGTCATGGCTGGTGAAATCATCGCTTGAGATGCGCTGTTTGGTACCAGCATCGCCCCTTGCGCCACAGTGATATCGGTGGCGTGTGTCAGGGACATTGCCACGTTGGCTAAGACCGGAGCGATATAGGTCGCGCCTACACCTAAAATCACACAGATAGCGGCTAAAATCAGCATCGCGGCGGTCATTGTCCATGGCACTTCGCGAGCATGAGTGGCTTGCTCACTGCGAGCACCACCGCAAAAACTGACGCCGTACACTTTCACAAAACACATTGCCGCCAATGCCCCGGTGATGGCTAACATCACAATGGCGATTGGACCGCTGATGCGCATAATAAAAGTGCCTTCGTGACTCATGGAGAATAGCGATTGGTAGGTGTACCACTCACTGACAAAGCCGTTGAGTGGTGGCAGCGCGGAAATCGCCATACAGCCGATTAAAAACGCGGTTGCGGTCAGTGGCATTAATTTGGCTAAGCCGCCCATTTTTTCCATATCGCGGGTATGAACACGGTAGATCACGGCGCCCGCACCAAGGAACAGTAAGCCTTTGAATACGGCGTGGTTAAGCAAGTGGTAAATCGCACCGAGCAAACCAATGGTCGCAAGCACTGGCATATTGTTTGCCATGCCGACCATCGCCACACCAACCCCCATCAAGATAATCCCGATATTTTCGACGGTGTGCCATGCGAGTAAGCGTTTGATGTCGTGCTCAGCCAGTGCGTACATAACCCCAAGAACCGAGGAGACTGCACCGAATGCTAGTACCACAATGCCCCACCAGCCTTGAGTGGCACCGAGTAAGTCGATACCTACTTTGATAATCCCGAAGATACCGATTTTTACCATTACACCAGACATTAATGCTGACGCATGAGACGGTGCTGCGGGGTGAGCTTGCGGTAACCAGCTGTGAAGTGGGAGCATCCCTGCTTTGGCGCCAAAGCCAAAAAATCCCAATAAGAAAACAATGGATGCCATCGCTGGTGAAAGTGAAAGCTGGCGGAAGGAATCAAAATCTAAGCTGCCACTTTCACGCCACATTAAGAAGAAGGCGATCATAATTAAAATCGAACCGGCGTGGGCAATAAAGAAGTACAGCAGACCCGCGCGGATGGATTTGTCATCTTGGTCGGCAATCACTAAGAACCAGGAAGCCAGTGACATCATTTCAAACAGGATGATGAAGTAAAAGGCGTTGTCCATCACCACCAAGGCCACCATCGAAGCGATAAACAGGTTCAGGAAGAACCCCATGCTCCACGCGCCGCGACCGCAATATTCCTGAACATAGTTTAAGGAATATAAGGCGCTGACGGTCACCAGCAGCGAAATCACCATCACCATAAAGGCGGCGAGGCTATCGAACCTCACGACAAAATTGGCGAACGGGAATGGGCCTTGGGACAGGTAAGTAAGCACTTCCCCGCTCATTAGCACCGGAATTGAGCTGCATAAGCCCAGCACGCCGCCGATCATGGCAGCAATTCCCGCGACATAAATGGCGAGCTTTTCTTGGCGTTTAAAGAGCAACGAAACAACGCCACCTACCGCGTAGAAAATCACCGACCATAAAAGTAACTGAAGAGGTGTCATTATGGGTTCTCCCGATCAGCAACAAAAATGTCGAACTCTGGCGGCATGGCATCGACAGATGCGCTGCGTCGTTTGGCACTTTCGTTTTCGAGTTGGTGTTCTTCCACCAGATGGAGGGCATCGGTTGGGCAGACTTTGACGCAAGCTGGCCCTTCGTCACTGAAATCACACAGGTCACATTTCACGGCGACATTGCGGATCCCTGCGTTCCACGCCAGGAAAGGGTTCATGGTTGGGAGGCTATCTGGCACATCTAATAGCATCTCTTTTGGGACATATTGTTCAAAGAAATCAGGTGCATCTACTGGTTTGCTGCCTGACGGTGTGATTGCCCCAAATGGGCATACCAAACCACACAGTTTGCAGCCAATGCACAGGCTTTCATTCAACACAATCATGTCATTTTCGTGGGTGATGGCATTGACCGGACACACACGCGCACACGGAGCATCGTCACATTGACGACAGAGCATCGGTGCGGTTAGCTCGCCAACTTTGACCACCTTCAGTCTCGGATATGTTTGTAATCCTTGGGTTTTATGCGTTTCTGAGCACGCCGCCATACAAGTGTTACATCCGATACACAGTTGTGGGTCTGCAATTACAAAGCGATTCATTCGCTTTCCCCTCCAATAAAATCAGTCGGATCTTAAGTTTGTTGCAGACACCTAAGCATTTTTTGTGCCAGAAATAATATTGTTGTTTATCAGTTGGTTGGGGTTTTCCGGGGGGGGGGTTCGACAGTAATGACGATGGAGGAAAGGTTCAACAGGTTCTTATTCAATAAAACAGAGAGGCAAGTATTTAAAGATAAATTTGGGGTTAGCCCGATGCAATGGAGAAAAGTATTCAGTAGCAATGAAAATATTTTATAAATCATAAAAGAATTTAGTTTTCATATAAAAATAATAATCAAGAAATTATTTTTCATATCTTTTTATTAATATTTAAACCTATCAAAAAAACCCATTAAAAAAAGAAATAATATATTTTCATTATCGTTAAAAAATAAAACTGGTAATACCAGAACGGATAAAAACAAATCACTTAATTAAAAAATCACGTAGATAAAACAAATCTTAATTAAGAATTATCTTAACGTAAATCAATGACAAAGAATCATTCTCACTCTTAACATTAGGATTAAAAAACCGTTTTAATTCCACTTTCAAAATTAAAAACCATTTATTTTATTAATTTAGATAAAAGGATCACGAGTGTTAATCCTTGAATAAAACACTTGGAAAATAATAACTAGCTTGATTATAGTTCTCGAAATTATAGTTCTAATACAAAATAAGTATTCTTTATACCTATTATAGTTATTCGAATTATAAATTAGACATACAGTTCCAAACGATAACATTGTCATTAACTTTCTCACTTAATCAGTCCAATTTAGACAACTTTATTAAAGGCTAAAAAATTCACCAATAAAATCAATGCTCATTAATTTAATTATAAGAGCTTAAAAATAATTTAAATATTCCCGTAACTGCATCAGTAGCCTAACAGCTCGCTGGGCATCATTACATTGCTAATAACTTGATTTAATTTATAAAAATTAAACGTCAAGGATGGTTTCACATGAAAAATAAAAAGCGTTATTACACAGCGAATTATCTGCTGCTACTTCTAATGGCCTCAACCAGTAATGCCACTACCATTACATATGGTGAAATCAAAGAGTTTGATGATAAAGATAAAGTTTTTGATCTTAATGATTTATATATAAGAAACGGAAAAATCATTCTTAAATCTGGAACACTAGAAACCAATAGCACAGTGATCACTGATTTTTTTGGGGAATCCGGGAGTGTGACAGTTTCAGGTAGCAATTCTATCTGGAATAACAAAAATACCTTGAACCTTGGTGTTATCAACCTTCATACCCGATACACAAAAACCCCCTCAAAGTCAGGTATTGATATTATTAATGGCGCTCAAGTTTATACCGATAAATTTTCTATGGGTAATTATCGGGGCACCAATCTAGACGAGGAAGGGCAATATACCTTAAATGTCGATGGCAAAGGCTCCATCTTAAAGGTCAATCAAGATTTAATAGCCTCCTCATTTGACAGTAATCGATTCCCAATCGGCGTTGTCACAATCAATATCGATAACGACGGTGTTATCGAAGCTGAAAATGTCGTCATGCATGATATGGACATAAACTATGACGAAGCATCACTAAAAACGGTTTTAAATATCAAAAATAACGGATTATTAAACGTTAAAGAAGACGTTTACTTTGCCAAAAACTTTGGAAATGCCGAGCCAGATACCCCCAGTGAATTGAATATTTTGTCTGGCGGTAAAATTAAAGCTAAAAACTTTCATGCCGGTGTACATAAAGTGTGGAGTGATAATTCCCCTGTCTCCTTATTAATTTCAGGTCAAGACTCATCGATTGATGTCGCTGAAAATTTTACGACAGGAGGAAATTTACGAAGCTTATTAACTGTCGAAGATGGCGCTGAAATAAACGCCAAAAATATCACTTTGGGTACGGGAGATTCCGCAACGGTTGACCCTTACGCCATCAACTCGCCGCATCCAACCGTAATCGTGACTGGTGAACAATCAAAAATCACCGCTCAAAACCACCTTATTTTAGGGGATAATGTCAACCATGAAATCACCATTGCAGACGGTGGCATGGTCTCTGCCGAAGAGATAACCCTTGGTAAAACAAAGCTTCTCCCAAGTATTTTAGGGAAAAGTACCCTCAATCTGCTGGCTGGCGGGAACGTCACCACCCGCAAGATCAACTTAAATAAAGACAGTAATTACTTTAATGCCGTTATTTATCATGGTGATGGTGGTCTAGCGGGTGAATTAAATACCGAGAGTATAGAAGGCTTTACCGGCAAAAATAACTACCAGTTTGATAGCGATAAACTCCCTATGCAGGCTGGATTAGTGTTCAATTATCAAAATAATAATGATTTTGCCCCGAATCTGATTAATACCATCAATGTGGTGAAGAACAATACCAATACCATCACGTTTGCGGGAGATAATAACCTGCATAGTGGGATTGTAGTTATCAACAATGGCGCATTAAAAGCGGGCAATCAAAACGCCTTTGGAAGCCGTGTCGATGTTAAAAACTTCAGCCAGTTTGACCTCAATGGATTTGGCCAAACAATTTCATCACTAGATAACCGTGGAGTCGTTAAGCTTTCTGGGGACAACCAAACACAAACGCATTTGAATATTCTTAATGGTTATAAGGCTGATAATGGTTCTCTCTATTTCAATACTGAACTGGGTGGCGATGATTCAAAAACAGATAAATTAATCATCAATGGTGATAGCACCGGTAATACCACGGTTTATGTTAATAATATTCATGGAAAAGGCGCACAAACTGAAAAAGGCATTGAACTGATTACCGTTGTAGGTCGCTCCCTTGGGGAGTTTAAGCAAAGCGGACGTATTGTTGCGGGCGCTTATGATTACACGCTACTGCGCGGTGGCTATGTTCTAGGTACGAATTATAAAAACTGGTATTTAACCAGTTTTTATGTGGAGCCGCCGGTTGACCCTATTGACCCTGTCGACCCTGTCGACCCTGTCGACCCTGTTGACCCTGTTGACCCTGTTGACCCTGTTGACCCTGTTGACCCTGTTGACCCTGTTGACCCTGTCGACCCCGTTGACCCTGTCGACCCTGTCGACCCTGTTGACCCTGTTGACCCTGTTGACCCCGTTGACCCTGTTGACCCTGTTGACCCTGTTGACCCTGTTGACCCTGTTGACCCTGTTGACCCTGTTGACCCTGTTGACCCTGTTGACCCTGTCGACCCCGTTGACCCTGTCGACCCTGTTGACCCTGTTGACCCTGTTGACCCTGTCGACCCTGTTGACCCTGTTGACCCTGTCGACCCCGTTGACCCTGTCGACCCTGTTGACCCTGTTGACCCTGTCGACCCTGTTGACCCTGTCGACCCCGTTGACCCCGTTGACCCCGTTGACCCGGTGAAACCTGTTGACCCCGTGAAACCTGTCAACCCTGTTAAACCGCCACCTCGACCAGAAGTGGGGACTTACATCAGTAATATGCAAGCTGCCAATACTCTGTTTGATCTGCGACTTCATGACCGTTTGGGGGAGACTCAGTATACAGATGCGTTAACGGGCGAAACCAAAGTGACCTCGATGTGGCTACGCAATGTAGGTGGCTTTAACCGTTCCCAAGTGGCGCAAGGATCGCTAAATACACGGGATAACCGTTACGTTATCCAATTGGGTGGTGATGTTGCCGATTGGTCGACCGATGGGCTTAATCGTTACCATGTGGGTGTGATGGCGGGATACGCTCACCAAAACAGCAAAACCAAAAATCACCGTAATGGCTATGATTCCAAAGGTAATACAAGTGGTTACAGCGTAGGGCTTTACGGTACTTGGTATACGAATGAAGCCGATAAATCTGGGTTATATGTCGATACTTGGGCGCTGTATAACTGGTTTGATCATGAGGTTAATGGTCATCAGCTTGCCACCGAAAAATATAAATCCCGAGGCATGACGGCTTCTGTAGAGTCCGGTTATACCTTCAAAATGGGGGAATACACCACCAATGAGATGGTCAATACTTTCTATCTGCAACCTAAAGCGCAAGTGACGTGGCAAGGTGTGAAAGCGAATGACCATACCGAAGCCAATGGCACCCTCGTCAGTAGCAGCGGAGAGAACAATATTCGTACGCGTCTGGGATTACGGGCTTACCTACATGGCCACAATGCCATTGATGAAGGTAAAGGTCGCAACTTTGAGCCTTTTGTCGAAACTAACTGGATTTATAACAGCAAACAGTATGGCGTGAAGATGAATGGCGAGCAGTTTAATATTGCCGGCACCCGCAATATTGGGGAAGTGAAAATCGGTATTGAAGGCCAGATTAACTCGAACTTGAACCTGTGGGGGAACGTTTCTCAGCAACTCGGCGATTCCGGCTACAGTGATACTCAAGCAATGTTTGGTATTAAGTATATGTATTAGTTTCGTATTTGGGATCGATAAAAAGCGGTTTGCATCAATAAGGTGCAAATCGCTTTGGTTTCTCTTCAGAAGAGTTGCTCAACAGTAATGACGATGGGGAAATTTTAAAAAAATTAAATAACTAACTTACCCCTATTTTTAAGAAGATAAATAGTGACTAAAACGCTATTTCACGATCACTTTTTGATTATTATTGGTTAAATAATATGTTGTTTTTTATGTGTGGGTATGACCATATTATTAATATGGATTTATTTTTTTTAACCTTTATAATTCGCTCCCATCATTTTATGTTGTAGTTCATTACATTGAGTTCTTATGATGCTCAGGTCTGTCTTGAATGATTGAAAAATGAAAACCCACTCTGGATAGGCTGTTTTTTTAACTGCCTAACCTTGGTATTTCTAATCAATTTACAAGGAGACGCTGATGCAAGTCAGTCGACGGTCTTTTTTTAAAATTTGTGCGGGTGGCATGGCTGGAACCTCTGCTGCACTACTCGGTTTTGCCCCTAATGTATCCTTTGCAAGCACTCGCCAATATAAACTATTACGCTCAATAGAAACCCGAAATAACTGCACTTACTGCTCAGTGGGCTGTGGCATCTTGATGTACAGCCTAGGTGACGGCGCCAAGAATGTAGATAAATCCATTTACCATATCGAAGGTGACCCAGACCATCCGGTTAGCCGAGGCTCTCTATGCCCAAAAGGTGCCGGTCTTATCGACTATATTCATAGTGAAAACCGCTTAAAATACCCTGAGTATCGCAAAGCAGGTTCCGATAAATGGGAGCGAATTTCATGGGATGAAGCGATAGATAAAATTGCGCGATTAATGAAAAAAGATCGCGACGATAACTTCGTGACTCACAATGAAAAAGGCCAAGAAGTTAACCGCTGGCTGACAACGGGTATGTTGTGTTCATCTGCGGCGAGTAATGAAACCGGTATCCTCGATAATAAATTTTCGCGGTCACTCGGTATGTTAGCCATCGATTGCCAAGCCAGACTTTGTCACGCACCGACTGTTTCGGCACTTGCCCCTACTTTTGGTCGTGGCGCCATGACCAATAACTGGGTCGACATTAAAAATGCCAACGTAGTTTTAATCATGGGTGGCAATCCCGCGGAAGCGCATCCAGTTGGTTTTAAGTGGGTTATCGAAGCCAAAATTAAAAATAATGCCAAAGTCATTGTGGTTGACCCACGTTTTAACCGTAGTGCCTCCGTCGCAGATTTGTACTCCCCTATTCGTGCAGGTTCTGATACCGCATTTTTATTAGGCGTTATCCGCTATCTCATTGAAAATGATAAAATCCAACATGAGTATGTGAAAGCCTATACCAACGCACCTTTAATCGTTCGTGAAGATTATCAGTTTAACGATGGTCTCTTTAGTGGCTTTGATAAAGATAACCAACAATACGATCGTAGTTCTTGGCACTATGAAACGGATGAAAATGGTCATGCTCTAAAAGATAAATCTCTTCAGCACCCACGCTGTGTCTGGAATTTATTGAAACAGCACGTAGCCCGCTATACGCCAGAAATGGTGACGACGTTATGTGGCACGCCAATTGAAGATTTTATTTATATTTGTGAGCAACTTGCATCAACCTCAGTCAACAACCGCACCGCCACGATTTTGTATGCACTCGGATGGACACACCATACTGGTGGCGCTCAAACTATCCGTACCGCAGGTATGATCCAACTGTTACTGGGTAATGTGGGAATGCCTGGTGGTGGCGTCAATGCGTTACGAGGACACTCAAATATTCAAGGTTATAGCGATTTAGGGTTGTTATCTTTAAATCTTCCGGGCTATATGCCTTTGCCGAATGAAAAACAAACTTCGCTACAAACCTATTTGTCACAAATCACCCCAAGCGCAATTGTGCCAGACCAAGTCAACTACTGGAAAAGGACACCCGACTTTTTTATTAGCTTAATGAAAAGTTTTTGGGGGGATAGTGCGACAGCAAGTAATGAGTGGGGCTATCACTGGCTACCGAAGTGGGATAAAAGCTACGATATTATGGCTCAAACCCAGATGATGATTGATGGGAAAATGAATGGCTATATTGTTCAAGGTTTTAACCCTTTAGCGGCTTTCCCTGATAAAAATAAAAGTAGTGCAGCGCTCGCCAAGCTCAAATATTTAGTCATCATCGACCCACTGGTGACTGAATCTTCTAACTTCTGGCAAAACCATGGCGAAATGAATGATGTCACTACCGCAGATATCCAAACTGAAGTTTTCCGCCTCCCTTCATCTTGCTTTGCTGAAGAAAACGGCTCGATAGCAAACTCTGGTCGTTGGTTACAATGGCACTGGGCGGGTGCCCGCCCACCAGCTCAAGCATGGCATGACGGTAAAATTCTTGGGCATTTATTAATGCGCTTACGCCAACTTTATCGTGAAGAAGGCGGCGTTTGTCCTGAACCGTTGATGAATCTCTCTTGGAACTATATTGACCCTTATGATCCTCAACCCGAAGAGGTCGCTAGAGAAGCGAATGGTCAAGCAATGCAAGATATCTTTGATGATTCCGGCAAATTATTACTGAAGAAAGGTCAACAGATTGATGGTTTTCATCAACTGAAATCTGACGGTTCTACTTCCAGCTTTTGTTGGGTTTATTCCGGTTGCTGGACAGAAAAAGGCAACCAAATGGCAAACCGCGATAACGCTGATCCATCCGGATTAG
Source organism: Providencia sp. JUb39 (assembly GCF_012272845.1). Classification (NCBI taxonomy): domain Bacteria; kingdom Pseudomonadati; phylum Pseudomonadota; class Gammaproteobacteria; order Enterobacterales; family Morganellaceae; genus Providencia; species Providencia sp. JUb39. Next base: position 3,759,211 of record NZ_JAAWXD020000001.1, read on the forward strand.
GTTGTACGCCGGGTTGGGCGTTTGCTTGGCCCCAAAATCGTCGAGTACTTTATAATCGCGCATCCGTTGATCCAAGTGGTAAACCGTGGGATGAAAATCGACAACTGATTAAATGGGATGGCACAAAATGGGGAGGATTTGATGTTCCCGATTTTAGTAACGCGCCACCAGACAGTGGTGTTGGTCCCTTTATTATGCAACCTGAAGGCGTTGGCCGCTTATTTGCCGTGGATAAAATGGCCGATGGCCCATTCCCCGAATTCTATGAACCCTTTGAATCACCAGTAGAACATAATTTATTGCACTCCGCGGTTTCTCGTAACCCCGTTGCTCGGCTGTATAGCTATGATGCTGACCATTTAGGTAACGCCAAAGATTTTCCGTATGTGGCAACAACCTATTCCATCACCGAGCTATTTCGCCACTGGACAAAACATTCTCTGATCAATGCCATCGCGCAGCCAGATCAGTTTATTGAGATTGGCGAACAGCTAGCCTTACAAAAAGGTATTCAACAAGGTGACGAAGTCCGAGTCAGCGCCAAACGCGGTTTTATTAAAGCCAAAGCGGTCGTCACCAAACGCATTCGACCGCTCACGATTAATGGAAAAGTCGTCGAAACCATTGGCATTCCGTGTCACTGGGGCTTTGAGGGGGCAACACAGAAAGGTTTCCTCGCTAACACATTGACGCCATCAGTTGGTGATGCAAATGCATTCACCCCTGAATATAAAGCGTTTTTAGTCAATGTTGAAAAAGCCTAAGGAGAAATTATGTCAATGCAATCTCAAAATATTATCCGTCGCTCTGCGACTAACTCCTTAACGCCTGCGCCTCAAGTTCGTGATTATCAGGAAGAAGTTGCAAAACTCATTGATGTGACAATCTGTATTGGTTGTAAAGCTTGCCAAGTTGCGTGTTCAGAGTGGAACGATATTCGGGACAAAGTCGGTACGAATATCGGTGTTTATGATAACCCTATTGATTTAACAGCAAAATCATGGACTGTTATGCGTTTTTCTGAAGTTGAAGAAAACGGCAAGCTAGAGTGGTTAATTCGTAAAGATGGCTGCATGCACTGTGCAGATCCCGGATGTTTAAAGGCCTGCCCAGCAGAAGGGGCTATTGTGCAATATGCGAATGGAATTGTTGATTTCCAATCTGAACATTGCATTGGCTGTGGTTATTGTATTGCAGGTTGCCCATTTGATGTGCCTCGCATCAATCAGGATGATAACCGCGCCTATAAGTGCACGTTATGCGTTGATCGTGTCGATGTTGGTCAAGAACCTGCTTGTGTAAAAACCTGTCCAACGGGTGCTATCCATTTTGGTAGCAAGCAGGATATGAAAAACCTCGCACAAGAGCGCGTTTCAGAATTGAATACCCGTGGCTATCAACATGCTGGGCTTTATGATCCACAAGGAGTTGGTGGAACTCACGTCATGTATGTTCTTCATCATGCAGATAAACCGAATTTGTATCATGGATTGCCTGAAAATCCTGAAATCAGTGAAACGGTTAAATTCTGGAAAGGAATCTGGAAACCGCTTGCTGCTGTTGGTTTTGCTGCAACGTTTGCGGGGGCGGTTTTCCATTACTTTGGTATTGGACCAAACCACACAACCAAAGAAGATGAAGAAGAAGCGCTTAAAGATATGGAAGCCGCTTCTAAAACGGAACAATCCGAACACAAAGAGGAGCAACCATGATGAAAAAGAACAGTGATGAAATCTTACGCCATACTCCGTCAGAACGTATTAATCACTGGCTAGTGGTCATTGCCTTTGTATTTACGGCATTCAGTGGTTTGGGATTCTTTTTCCCCTCATTGAATTGGTTTATGAATATTTTAGGTACTCCACAATTATCGCGGCTGTTACATCCCTTTGTTGGATGCCTCATGGCGTTCATGTTTATCTTCATGTTTTTCAGGTATTTGAAGCATAACTTTGTGGATAAACAAGATCTTATTTGGGCAAAGAATATTCATAAAGTACTGCGCAATGAAGAAGCTGGCGATATCGGTCATTATAATCTTGGTCAAAAAGGTATTTATTGGGCGCTTAGTCTCTGCCTCATTATCTTAACCGTCAGTGGCATTATTATCTGGCGACCTTATTTTGCCGATTATTTTTCTATTGGCGTGATCCGAATTGCGCTACTGGCTCATTCAATATCAGCGATAGTGTTGATCATTACCGTTATCGTTCATGCTTATGCGGCTTTTTGGGTCAAAGGCTCAATTCGTAGCATGGTGGAAGGCTGGGTAACGCGGGGGTGGGCAAGAAAACATCACCCACGCTGGTATCGTGAAGTCTTAGAACAAGAGAAATCAAAAGAAGATAATAACCCATCGCACTAAGTTAATTTGAGGTCATATCATGGTAGTTATTGTTCTACCATGATATTTCCCCACTTTAGCGTTTAACCAGAGACCTGATTAGCTTTTACAAGATTGTCCCGGTTTTTTCACGATTTCGCCAAAGTCATTCAATGCGCTTGGTTTGGTGATTTTACTCTGCGCATTATTGAGTACCGGTAATTCAGGATCCATTTGCCACGCATTCCAACCACCATCATAGATCTGGCTATTTTCCCATCCCGCCATTTGAGTCATAAACCATGAAACACTGGCTCTCCACCCTGTACCACAATAAAAAGCAACGTGGTCTGATGGCTCAATGCCTTGCGTTTTCCAAAGAGCAAATATCTCTTCTGGGTTACGTAACGTGCCGTCAGGATCATAATAGTCAGACATATCGTTCGCGTTTTTACCGCCAAATCCCCAGATAGCCCCAGCAGGCTCGCCTTTACGTGGAATATAATCATACCCCGTAATTTTCCCCGTATACTCATCCCAAGTACGATTACTGATTAGCTTTAATCCCGCTTGTTGTGCTTGTATCGCTTCCGCAGGCATAGAAATGTTAACCTGAGGATTTGCCGGAATAGAGGTACCAAAATCCGTAATCGGTACAGGTATATTCATCACGGTTTCTGTTGGTAATTCCGCATCAACCCAGACATTTAAGCCGCCATTAAGAAAGCGAACATCTTCCACACCCGCCCATTTTAATGCCCATAATACGCGTAATGCTGCCATCTGGTTTTCAGAATAAACCACCACTGGCGTATCCTTATGAATGCCATTTTTCAATAAATTATGTTCAATCACATTCGGTTCGGATAGGTTCCATACTGGCCCATTTTCAATCCAGTCAGTATTAAAATGGTAGGCACCCTTAATATGAGTAGAATATGATTTTGACTGCTCCGCATCCCCCCAAGAGACTTCAAAAATCACAGGTTTTTGGTCACTGGTATAGCTTTCTGGTTTTTCTCCCTTCAGCGCTGCATTAACCCAACTTGGTGAAACACTCATCCAATAATTGGGATATTTATCCATCGGATAATCTGCATTGGCATATTTAATGAACTCTTTAAATGCGAGTACCTTATAACCTTTAGCCGCAAATTCCGCGGTGACACGCTCTAAATCATCCAAATTGCTATCATAGAAAACCAGTGTTTTTTCTTTGGTAATTCCTTTTTCTTCCACAAAGTGAGTAAATTTATTTTCATCAATAAAGTCCAACCAGCCCGTCGTAAATTGCATAGCGCCTTGTATATGACCACCACGCGCAGCGTCTTTATCTTTAAAACCAAAAAATAGGCTATCTGGTCGGGTATCGATAATAAGATAATCTGGATTATTTAGATTCTTCGATAACTCATCAATGCTAATATCTTTTACTACGGTCTGATCACAGCCCGACAACCAAACTGATAATAATAAAATGGCTAATTTTGCCTTCATTTTTTTTCCTATATTCTGCACTGTGTCGGTCTGATGAAATAACTTGTGAGCCAAACACCCGCCATCACCATAAATGTTGAGATCCACCCCTGCCAAGAGAAATAGGCGGTTGCCACCAGTGAGTTAGTGACGGTGCATCCTCCCGCTAGTGTTGCCCCTATTCCCATCACAACTCCACCCATTAGGCGTTTTACAACCGTTTTCCCGTCAGGGGGCAATGTTAATGCAAACTCACCTCGGAGCTTGGCGCTGATCATGGAGCCTGACAAAATACCAATCACAAATAAGGTTCCCCAATTAAGGTAACGCTGCTGACCAGTGACGAGATATTGAACCACATTCGCAGAAGGCACTGAGATCCCAAAACCAAAATTACGTCCACTTTCCGCACTCAAATACCAAGCAATAATCCCGAGGATCCCAATAAATACCGCTGTTAAGTTAAGGGGCAATTGCTTATATTTTCCTAATGGCGGGGGTGAATAGCGCGGGTGGCGATGCTGATAAATCAGTAAGCCAATCGTGACGATAATTAATATCGCAACCAGATACCACGGAGAGATGTTCAATGTTTTATCGATGGTATCAATCTGTGCTGGGTGGGTTAATAACGGGTCAATCCAATGCTTTAAACTTCCTTTCCAAGCGGATGCCATCGTGACAATAAACGCAAATAATGCGAGCCATGTTCCTGTTAACCCTTCACCAGAGCGGAACCAAGCCCCGCTGCCGCAGCAACCTGCTAATACCATGCCTACACCAAATAAAAAGCCACCGATAATTGTGGCAGTAACAGGTAATGTGCCTTCTGGAATCGTTATCAACCCCATTGATTGCAAAGCAAAAAATCCAATCGCTTGAATAGAGATAGCAATCAATAGTGCCGTAAGAAAACGCGTATTTTTCTGATAAACAATATTTCTGAAGCCAGAAACAAAGCAAAATTGTCCTGACTGGAGTAGCGCACCAAAAAGCAGACCAATAAATAAGCCACTAATCATGAACTAGCCCCTGTGGTAACGTAATAAGCTGCATAGGTATTTCTCAATAGTTATTTTAAGTCAGAAGAATCAATAACGAGCTTGAGAGAGCACTCTTCGCGCGATATTTTAATACTTCACAGATTTTCCTATGATAGCGCTTAATGAATATGGTTGAAGCTTGTTAACTTGTTTTGCATCAATTTTAGAAGGGAAAAGTACAGATCGGTTATATTTCAGCCAACACGATTTCAATCAAGAAATTACGTGCTGCGGCCTCTACTTATAAACCGCAATTTATAAATAGAGTATTCACCTTAATTTAAACCCGATAATACAGTTACAATAACTTTTAAAGGAAAAAAGCTTTTCATATACCCAAAGTCGTTAAGATATTCTGCAAAATTAAACATACACATTATTCCAATGCTCAACCATCACCTGTAAAGTATAAAAGTTAATTGGGCTAGTAATTATTCAAGATTTGTTAATGCTGAATATGCTAAGAATGGAGTAAAGAATATTGTGTATAAATATAATGATCTAAAAATAGGCACAAAAATTAACAATGCAGAGCTCTGTGAAATATTTGGATGTAGCCCCCAAGGCGGTATGCGTCGTGCACACAAAACAAATACTTTAATTATTATCTCAAACCACATCAAATCTATCTACGATGACCGATGGTCCAACAATGTGCTTCATTATACCGGCATGGGTACTAAAGGTGATCAAAGCCTAAGCTTTCAACAAAATAAAACCTTGGCAGAATCAGGAACTAACGGAGTTTCCATTCACCTATTTGAGGTATTTAAAGACCAAGAGTACACCTATATGGGTGAAGTTCTTCTTGACGGTGCTCCATATCAAGAAACACAACCTGATGAACAAGGAAAGCTTAGAAAAGTGTATATCTTCCCGTTGACACTAATTTCAGGCGAACGGCAAGTTCAGCAAAAAGATAGAGACAACATAGATAATATTAGAGCTCACAAAGCAAAAAAATTATCTATCGAGGAGCTTCAAAAATTAGCCGCTGGAAATGGAAAAATAGCGACTTGTTATCAGCAACAATCGACAAATTATGAGAGAAATATTTGGATCGCTGAGTTGGCTAAAAGATTAGCGAAAGGACAATGTCAACTTTGTCTTCAACCCGCTCCGTTTAAAAATACTAAAGGCGAGCCTTATCTGGAAACACATCATATCGTTTGGCTTTCCAAAGGTGGTGATGATACATGTGAAAATACCGTAGCCCTATGCCCTAACTGCCACAAGAAAATGCATATCGTTAATAATGACGAAGATATTGAGACTCTAAAAAACCGAAATAAAGAATTATTAGAAGCCAACAACCAATGATCAGGAAGCATATTGAAGTCGTCGCTGCTGTGCTGAAAAATGAAGATAAGTTTCTAGCCGTGCAAAGGGGCTTCTCGAAGCTAGATTATATTAGCCATAAATGGGAGTTCCCTGGCGGCAAAGTAGAAATAGGTGAAACACTTATTGAAGCAATTACCAGAGAACTAAATGAAGAGTTAAAAATTACAATTACCGACCCAAAGTTTTTATTAACTATCGAACATAGCTACTCTGACTTTGATATTACAATGCATTGCTTTGTCATTGAATTACCAAATAGAACGGTAGAACTTACAGAACATATTGGTTCTCTTTGGCTTTCTAAAGAAAAGTTAAAAACCGTAGATTGGGCATCCGCCGATATTCCTGCTGTAGAAAAACTCTTAGCGACATTTTGAGTGTATTTATTCCGAATAATAAAAAATAGCTTGTTAATTGCCTATTGATAATCAACAATCAAATTTGACTTAAGCTAACCAAAGGAATGGTGATAAACATGGCTATAGGATATTTTTTACGAGTTGGCGATAAAACAACATGTGGCGGTCAAATTTTAACCGGTGACAATACCTTTATATTTCATGGAAGATCCGCTGCACGTCAGGGCGATCTAGTTACCTGTGGAAAGCATTCTGGGACATACAACATACTTGGTGGCGTTAGCAATGTATGGGGTAATGGTAGAATGATGGCAGGAACACTGGATAGCTTTAGCTCCTGTCCATGCAAAGCAAGATTGATCAACTCCATCACTGATTGCTACAGTAAAGAAGATGAGCCAGCCCAAGCAAGATCTTTCGTTGCAACTGAACAAAATCAGCTAATAACAACTCCTAAACCGTCACCAACTGCTCATAATGCTTTTAATAATACTCATAATGTACCAGTGATCACCTCAAATTCACCTATCAACGAAGCATTTATAAAAGATCCAATTAATATCTATGTGATGATAGCTAGGGATGGCTTAGGCCATGCTGGCTTAGTTATTGATGATGGGGAAAATGCATTATTATATGATCCAGGTGGTGGTTATACTGGCTGTTATCTTCGAGGATGTGAAGATGGAGCTCCCACTCATCGAGGTTCATCTGACCAATTCCCCTACCCTATGTGGGAGTGGGATGACTATCTTGCCTATCATTTATACGATGGACCAAAAGTATCAGTGATTCAATTTACAGTTCCAAGAGAACAGGCCAACCGATTACGGGATATCATTGATGATATGGGGGGAGGCAGCCCACTCTATTGTGCTGAGCGAGTATCTGTTGCATTAAAAAGCAGCGGAGGAATTTTTGAGCGACTACCTGAAGCTAATGGTATCAAAACGCCATGGACACTAAAATCAGAACTCATGGATCTTTATTTTCCTGGTAATGCTTGGTGGAAACTAAATGGTGCTTATTAAATATAATCGATTCAATAACTATATAGCGCTTTGTTTAGGCATTCTTGTTTTCTACCTAACAATGGTTAAACAAGTTTTTTTTACGTTTTTTCGACAGGTTGATAGTTTTGTCTTAATCCATCAGAACTTAGAAATGTTAACGTTTGTATTTATTGGCTTAGCAATTTTCATGTCCATTCTTTTGTTCTTCCATAAAACAATTAATAAACATATTACATTTTTACTGCTGCCATATTTACTATCTGTCATGACATGGCTCTATACAAATTACATTCCCAGTGTTAAATTTTATAGAAAACTCAGTAGCTACGGTGAGTTTGAAGCTATTTTTATAGTATCCTACATAATCTATGGTGTGTGGTTAATACCACTAACAGCTTACACTTTTAGTTTCTTACTTCGTAAATTAGAAAAAAAACATGGGCTTCAGTGATATAAGATGCCTACTAAAATATCCTATATCTCATTATCTTTAGGTATTTTATTTTATTACCTTGAAATGGTTCATGAGTTTTTTTTCAGGGTATATCCAAAAGCAATGAATACAGTACCTATATTTCAACATCAAACCTTATTGAGTCTCATTTTTGCTATTTACCTTTTATCTATAGCCCCCTTATTCTTTTTATGCATCAAAAATAAGATAAATAATGGCTATCGTTTTTTATTTTACATAGTTCTACCGTACATACTGTCGGTAATCACTTCGTACATCAATATTTATATAGCTAGTCCAAATCAATTTTCTAGTATAAGTTCAACCACTAGAGTATTTGGTCACATATTTATGACATCTTATGTCATACATGGTGTATTTTTAATTCCTATAGTTGCATATCTAGCTGATTTTTCACTTCGTAAAGTATTGAAATAAATTATTTTTATTAATTTATTAAGATTAAACTACCATTGATTAAAAAATCCATTCAAAGTCGAATTTTATGATGCAGACCTTTATAAGGGAAGAAAGTGCGAAATTAAGATCACTTTATACACGATGGAAAATTAGTTTAAGCCATCCCAGAGGATGGCTTAATATCGGATAAAAATATGTTTAGTATTATTCTTCGTCCATAATAATCATAATATTAAATGGAATGCTAGCCGAGTCGTAAGCTAGCATATCAAACTTATTTTCAACCTTATTTGAATAAAAATATTTTTTATTTTTATTTAATCTTTATTGAATATTAACTCCACTATCCCACAATTTTAAGTGCCTTCTTATCAAATGGAATACAACTCTGTGCTGATTTTTTTAGCTCATCACTAGTCTTTCCATCTTCCTTATTGTCATATATATAGTTAGATAAACTATTTTTATAAGGTATAATTATACTTTTGGGGCACACTAAATTAGTTTCCCCAAATGAATACATAGAAACCCCATCAATCGTGTATTTATTACTATCATTTAAGATTCGTTTATTCCATAAATCTAAATTAAATAGCTTTTCCGGATATGAATTTTCATCCACAAGATATACGTGTGGATTTTCATCCATTACTCCAGAAAATTTCATTGTAGCATTTATAACTAAGGAAGGAATTGATGGAACAAATATTGGGATAATAAAAACAAATAAAATTAAGACAGGAGAAATGGTGATAATAGTTGAAAGCCAACCTTTTTTATTAACTTCGCTAAAATAGACAAAACAAGGAACAACAGAAATAAATATAGTGAGTTCAAAAACAGAAAATAAATATAATACTTGTATCCAAACGCTCTCACCATTTGATTTAACCCCATTTGTTACCATATAAAAAGAAAACGAATACAAAGTCAATGTTAATAAAAAAACAAATGGAATTATCACATATATTTCTATTTCCTTCCATTTGGCCTTAGATGGTTGCTTGAACGATAAATCTTGACTTACTATTTTTTTGACCCCTCTAACATAGAGATACCACCCATAAGAAATCACAAGTAAAATCAAAGATATATTTATATAAAAACTATAGGGACCATCATTAAAAAAAACAGAAAGTATAAAAAACAAGTTAGAAAATGTCGCTATTATAAAGAAAATTTTTGTGTAACTCATTCTAACTTCATTATATTTCAATATATACTCATCATCCTTATTTAAAAACATAATTATATTGATAGATGGTAATAAAAATATAAGCGCCATTGAGAAAAAGGAAATAGTGAGAAAAAATGCAATAATAAAAAGGCTATCCTTAGAAGCCATTGAACTCAAAAATAAGCTTAACCATCCTATTTTATTCAAGTAAAACCAATTAGCTATTAATGCTAAAAAAGACACAAATAGAGATGATTTTAAAATTAACTTAATTATTTTCTTATAAATTCTCATATTAATCCTTATAAAAGTAAATTTTTATATCCGTAAAAACATCCTATTTCCATAATCGTCCTTCATCATTACTGAGGATTTATTATTTTAAACTTAAGTTAAATTTGCAATAATTAAATTAAACTTTCCATTATTTATGCGACTAAATGCACTATTTTTCTGTCAGCACCATAGTGATATATACACGCTTTTCAGCTGCTGCATCGAAAGCACAAAAGATCCTGATATGGGTGAAATGAAATGTACTGAGATAAAGAGAAAAGATAGGGAAAAAACCAACAATTCACGAATTCCAGACATAAAAAAAGACGCTCTAAGCGTCTGATTTTTGGTGCGAAGGCCGGACTCGCTTTTAACAATCAACGCATTGTTTTTAATACTAATAAATTTATAGGTATTTTTTTGTATACTTAAATGTATACTCAGTGGATTAAGGTTTGAAAACTGAGTTACTTAAATCCATTACCGCCTTAAATAAACCATCATCATAATACCACCTTTATTCTGTGTATTGGAAATAATTCAAAAAACAGTTGAGTACAAGAGGGCTTAGCACCGAACAAAAATATGTTTATTATTAATGCGATGCTAGCTGGGTAGCTAGCATCTTCAACCTCTTTTCAATAGTATTTTACTAAAATATGCCTCTTCGATTTAATCGTAGTTTATCAAACACTAGTCTTTTGACATTCCGATATTTTTAAGAGATTTTTTATCAAATGGAATACAGTTTTCCGCTAGTCTCTTTAATTCATTACTAACTTTGTCATCTTCTTTTTTATCAAAAAAATAATTAGATAAACTATTTCCATAAGACATGACTATATTTTTTGGACATACTAAATTAGTTTCTCCAAATGAATACATAGATACACCCTCAATAGTAAATCTATTACTATCTTTTATAGTCCGTTTGTTCCATAAGTCTAATTCAAACAATTCCTCAGGGTATTCCTTTTTATCCACAACATATGTACGCGGGCTTTCATTCTTTATACCTGAAAATTTCATTGTTGCATTTATAATTATAGAAGGAATAGATGGAACAAGCATTGATATAATGAAAATGAATAAAACTAAACAGCCTGAAATAGAAGTAATAATTGAAAACCAACCTTTTTCATTCATACCTCTGAAATAGATAAAACAAGGAATAACAGAGCTAACGATAATAAATTCAAAAATAAAAAATAAATATACTGCTTGTATCCAAGCACTCTCACCATTAGATTTAAGTCCTTTTGTTACCACATAAAAAGACAATGAGTAAAAAGTCAAAATTAACAAAATCATAGATGGAGTTACCACATATATTTCTATTTTTTTCCATCTAGCTTTCGATGATTTTTTGAATGATAAATCTTGACTTACTATTTTTTTAAGACCTCTATAATAAAGAGCCAATCCTGTAAAAATCAAAACAAAAAGTAAAAACAAATTGAGATACAAGCTATAATAGTCATTACTAAAAAATAACGAAACCATAAAAAACAGGTTAGCCACTGTTGCTATTACAAGAAAAATTTTCACATAATTCAATCTAACCTCATTATATTTTAATATATACTCATCATCTTTATTTAAAAACATAATTATATTAATAGATGGCAACATAAATATGAGCACTATTAAAAAGAATGAAATAACAAGGAAAAACGCAACGATAAAAAGATTTTCGATAGATATTATTGAACTTAAAAATAAATCTAACCATCCTATTTTATTCAAGTAGAACCAATTAGCCATCAATGCTAAAAAAGATATAAATGTAGATGATGTTAGAAATAATGTAATTACTTTCTGATAATGCTTCATACTAGCTCCTATAAAAATAAAATCTTGATCCTTTATAAAAATAGCCTACCCCAATGAGCTTGTAGGATAGACTATTTAGTAATAATCTAATATTAATTCACGTCTCTTAAAACTCCAATCAAGATATTCGAAAACACTCATGCATTTTTTCAGTCATCACCCATAGCGCCTTATTCAATTTAATATCCCCATCGATACCATTCACTGAACGAGTGCGAGCCCTCTTGCCTTTAGCGTTCCGACCCGTTAGCCCTCCTTTGATTAAATTCTCCTGTAAACGTTGATATACCGTCCACAGATCATCTTTCTTATCTTCCCAACGACGAGGCTGTAATACTTGTTCTTCGGTAATCGGTTGATATTCTTCACCAAAGCGATACGTCAAAGCCGCTTGTGCCAAGGCTTGCTGTGCTGGTGGCGGTAACAATAGTGACTGCATCTGTTCACGCTTTTCAGCAACAGAATCAAACGTTTCCAGCACTTCATAAGCCCCTTCAATTACTTTGCCTACAACATCGCCTTTATGTGGCACACGCACTTCACCAAAGGTATCGCCGCAAACTAAACCATTTTGGCAGACTGCTCTAAATAGCCCCGGCAACATCTGATAACTGCTTGATCCATCATGACTGTTTAAGAGGATAATTTCAGGAACTTGAATACCTGTGATTTGATCGTGTCGCCTGAGCCTTAACATATGCTTGGTGTGCTCTCGACGGCTGGTATCACGCACACGAGTCTGGCAAGCAAAGAACGGATAAAAACCTTCTTTTTGCAGGCTGTCTAACAAGGTAATGGTTGGAATATAAGTGTATCGCTCACTTCTGGACTCATGTTTTTCCTCAGAGAAAACACTCGGTACAGTGCGAAATAGTTCTTCGATGGTAAGTGGACGGTCACGACGAATGCTATTCGCCGCACCAAAGCGGGAAGCTAAACGAGTCATAATAAATTTCCTTGAAAATAAATAAGATAGGTAAAACTAAAAGAATGAAGTAAGGGAGTAGTTAATCGATAAAATGGAAAATAGCTGAACTTTCAGGATGTTGAATGGCGTAATCACGTAGCTGATAGAAACGCTCGACTAGTACTTCACTTTCCGTTCTAAATGACCACTGGCTATACAACATCAAACAGACAGCGACACCAGCCGCTTCAGGGCTGAGACTCGCTTCATTACCATTATGCATGTTAAATAGCGTCAATGTTTCATGCTCTAAATCAGGGTAAATAAACGCACCGCCATTGGGTAACGTGCAGTATTCCCAATAGCCGCCCGTGTATTCATCACAGAATTGGCCCATGATAGTGAAAATCACCACTTCAAAGGTGACGAAGCCTTTAACGGTGCCAAAGTGGGTTTGCCAAAAATCCGGCCTTTCTGATAGTGCCACTCTATTGGCTTGAATATGTACAAAGTCATCACTAACTAATATTGTTGAGTTCATCATGTATTTCCTTTAAATAAAGACAAATAAGCCTGTCGGGTGACCGACAGGCTTATTAAATGAGCATAAATTTATATTAGAAATATCCGGTGTATTAACCGGCAAATAAAGAAGTGACTTAACGCATATATGCCCATTCATTCGCACACGACATTTTGGAGCCTTTCAACGTGCACTGACTTATTAAGATATTCCCGGGATACGGTCTAGACTTCAGCCCTATGGTTTCATTAGCCAGCAATTTCTGAGTGCTTGTGTCATAGATATCGACACCACATAAATAACTATTTGCGCCTACCTGCCCACAAGATTGAACACTTTTAACTTCCCCTACTCGATAGTAAGTTGTTTCCTCACCACTACACCCTTTATACAAGATACCAATACCAACAATAGCCAATAAAATTATTAGGGCTCTTGAATGATCAATTAATTTGTTGAGTAATTTTGAAAACATTATGTTTACGTTCCATTAATTAAATATAAAGAAAAACAGGTACTAATAATCAATACCTGTCATTGTTCGTTGAAAACTTTCGAAATAAGGTAGCCCTCGAATGAAGTCATCTTCCTGTGATAGTTGGCAGATATCCTGTCTTCGATAACTCATAATCTCCGTAATATGAACAGCTTGAATTTTATCCAGAGGAATAACGACTAACCGCTGAGTGAAACAGGCAATGAGATACCAATGTGCGCCTTGAAGCACTAAGCGATAAGGTGTCAGTTGTAACCACTCGCTATCTGTTTGTTGAATGCGAATATCAACGGTTGACGTAATTGCCGTAATAATTCGATAAAAACATTCTGCGCTGGTGGGATGTACCTCAATTGATGTATGCCAAGCTAAACAAGGATAATGAATGTCACTATGCAGTAAGTGATTAACAGCCTTGCGTGTTAGTCCCGGAAAATAACGAGATAGCCCTACTTTCTGTAAAAAGGTGAAAATATCGGGTGGACGCCAAGCCGTTAAACGTCCTGACAAACGATATCCCTCTTTATCTGAGATAAGGTCAAGATGAGATAATCGCTGATTAAAATCTCGTTGAAGTGTTCTTTCCGACACGCCAAATTCATCAGCGAGAGCTTTTAAGGATAACGTTTCCCCTGCCAATAATCGGCTAATAATCAGTGATAGCCGAACCGCTAAGCGGTCATGACGAGCTTCATTACCCTGCATATCCCTCATCTCCTGTGCCATATAAAACAAGCCTCAGTATAAGAAATGCACCAGACAGGATATGTCGCGATTTAAAATTAAATGAAAAGATTTTCAAGAAATAGAAACATCTAATATATTGATTTAACAATATATTAATTCCATCAATCTAAAACATTTTGGGAACGACACACCCTGTCGAACCACATTGAGCAAGATATAAACAAAACCGTCTATTTAGCGTTGTTTTGCGCTATATCTGTTACGTTAAAATAACCATCGCCACAATGAAGTCACTGCATCCACTAAAACGTCTTTGGCTTTTACTAATACCGTTTTCAATAGTGTTGATAAGGGAAGTTCATGAATAATGGAGTCGATAGTTTCCTTCACACTTCGGTTAAACCCTTGACGCGCAATATATTCAACAGGCTGAGTTCGGTATGTCGTTTGTAGTTGGCTGACTACACTACTGCTAGCATGTGATGGCAACGCTGCAATTAAGATCTCCACAAATTGAGTCAATTGATATGACTCTTTCGCTGACATAGCAATGATGGGATGTACCGGCAAAAAGGTACGCTGAACCCTATCTACTTTCTGCTGTAAGTGCTGATATTGTTTATCTGAAGGACTATGCTGTTCAAGATCCCACTCTCGGCATGGTTCAATTTTGTCGGCTTGATTTAAAACAAAAAGGAACCGTGTTTTATCATAGCCACACTGTTCTGTTAGAAATTGATAAGCCAATTCATCCGATATCCACGCACGTTCATCAGCCCTTAATACCCAGATAATTAAATCGAGTTTCGGTAATAATTGCTGATATTGCGTGTGATAAGCATCGTTGCTCGCGATACTTTCACCGACACCCGGTAAATCAACGAAAGTTAATGTTCGTGTGCCTAGCTGCATTTCAAAGTGTTTAGCTTCATGTGTACCGCTGTGAATATCACTAACAGGCGAAACATTAGTTTGAAATAAAGCATTGCATAAGCTGGATTTACCGACACCGGTTTTCCCCATTAAACCAATCGTCGGGGAATAGTGAATGATGGCATTCAATTTGTTTTCGATTTGAGCATGTAGATGTGAAAGGGATTGAGGCAGTGTTTTAGTTAATACGTTAGAAATGAGGTTTGGTGTTGACATAATAAATTATCTCCTTGATAAATAACAAAGAGATAATGTAGGTTTGAAAATAAATACAATTAACGCGACACTGAGCTCTGAACGCTCTCATTCAGTTCATCCATTCTAATCATACCTTTAGTTTTTATTTTAATATTATCGGTATGGATATAGAGAATAGGCTCTTGTCTGCTTTTTGAAACTAAACTCATGAAATAACTAGTCGGTTTTTCCGTATCTAAAAAATCAATAAAGTACCCACCATATTTCCCTTGAGTTAAACTGAACTTAGGTTTCCCTTCATTATTAAATTTCGTCATGTAATTACTATACCGATAATAATTAATGCTATTGTAATCATAAATTCTAAATGAACTATTTTTTATATCTACAAATATCATATCCCATAAGAATTCAATAAAGATCTTCACATAAGGCTCGTCATTATATTTTATTTCTATAACTTTAATTTCAACCTGATTAACAAGATGGATGATAAAATCAAAAAATTTATAAGTATTTTCATTCCCTTTAGCTCTAAATTTCACTCTTTCGCTTATAAGTTGATGAACTAAATCATGGCGTTTTAACATATTGAGAAAATTAAATTCATCTTTAGCATTAATGAATTCTCCCTTTTTTTCTATTGGTATGCTTAGATAACCATTCCCTCGGCATTTAATAACCTGTCGAACTAAATCAATGTGTAGCTCTTCTTCACAAGTATGACCATGTTTATCATCGTGACGATTTTTGTTCTTATAGTAAATATGCATCAAGTTATTAGATAATTCTTTTGACCCTATTTTAGTAAAATTATCATCCTTCTCATCCTGATAGTCTAAGCTCTCTTCTGGAATTGTATCTTCAAGAATTTTATTAATTGCAGCGGATCGCGATCCTTGCTTATCAAGATAGTTCTGTACTTTTGTCGAGGTAATGTTAACAGTGACACGCTTAGCCATATCGTTACCCTACTTCAAATTCATCAATCGTTTTCTGTGAAAATAGCTACATGGCTACCCTACCTACAATGATACCTTTGCCTGCACACCTATTCTAGCTTCGAATGCAATGGTGTACTTCAATGCTTCATATCCAGATAATTCCCTACAATACAGTGCAGCACTTCATACAAAGAAATGATTTTAAACAAATAAAATAAAACAACAACAGTAATTGGGCAAAAAGAAATCAGTAATGTAGATGCTCTCAGTAATGTCTTTTTATCCTATATCGACATTCTGATGCTTCAATGTCAGAGTTAAAAGAGGCTTGATAATGGCATGGCTCAGTTGGCTAAAGCTACTTTCTAGCGTTGGTATAGTAATATATATACCTATTCATAGATCCCTAACATACATAACGACATCTACCAGATACTCCTACCCATAAGACAACAATTAATCTTCTAGTCATTACCATTCACCAATAAAAAAGTACTTACCCTACGACTTTATGCTGTTACATAACGAGATAGGGCAAGCATGAAATCACATAATGAAACTAAGACAAAGAAGCTTAAAACAATCAATCCAGATATCAGTAGGAAGATAGAACGAACCTTAAAAACAGCCTTAGATAAACATCCTCGATTATTTATTATCAGAATAGATCTTCGGTTCCCACAACACACCGAATGTAAGAAAGATTCTCGCGTGATATCACGGTTCTTTGATTCTCTAAAAGCCCAGCTAAAAGCTTATGAGTTGAAAAAACGTAAGCAGGGTCAACGTGTCTATCCTAACGGGTTAAAAAGCCTATGGGTTAGAGAGATAGGCCCTAAAAATAAGAATCTCCATTATCACTGTGTTCTGCTCTTCAACAAGGATGCCTTCTTCACATTAGGTCGTTTTCAATGTGATGACGAGTGGGGGGAAACAACCAAGAATTTATATTCAAGGATCAATCAGGCATGGCATAGCGCATTAGGAATTGAAATGCTGAATGATGGGATTATTCATGTCTGTAGCTACGATATTAATCCTATCCGATACCTGCATAAAGGCTCTGATAGCTTTGAGAAGGATTATAAAAACTGTGTTGATAAGCTTAGTTACCTTGCTAAGGATTACAGCAAACCCTACAAAGATGGAAACCGAGTCGTAGGTTGTAGCCGATAATTAATCACTGAGGAACGGATGTCATGACACCAAGTGATATCCCTTTCCTTCAATTGATATCGCTTCTGAATTTAATTCAAGCAGGAGCTTTTCTCATGACAAACGCAACGACTACTTCAGCACCCACTTCTCTCCTCACTGACCAATTTATTGATATGAAATTCATTACTCAGTTAACAGGCTTAACCGATAAGTGGTTCTATAAACTCATTCAAGACGGTGAATTCCCTAAACCGATTAAGTTAGGTCGTAGCTCACGCTGGCTCAAGAGCGAAGTGGAACTATGGCTATCTGCACGAATTCAACAATCACGCGCTTAGTTTTCACTGACTCATCCTCTCTTCTTTTCAGTATTCACTACATGACCTAGCCACCTATTAGACGATATTCCGTCTGGTTTCGTGCGCCTGTTAAGAAGAGATAATTTCTTACTAAGGTAACCATGCTATGACAACAACATTACCGGAATTAGAGACGCCTCGCCTGTATATTGCAAATACCCCGAACCTTAAGCCTATCGGTGTCCGAGCAGCGGTTAGTGATCCTTTAGTACAATACACGTGCCTTCATTATGGAGAGAATCTGAGCTTAATAACCGATGACGAAACTTATTGGTTTGAGCATAGTGATAAATCATCAGAGAAACGTTGTATCCACTGCTTGAGTTTTATCAATCAGCAAATCAGAAATGAAATGCAGGGAGGTATTTATCGATGGTTAAAACCTTTAGTGCCTATAACAGACTGGTTTTGTGTGCTTTATCAAAATGAATACAGTGGTTCAAAATACTGTCCTACATGTCAGGATGGTATCTACAGCATTGCTGCGCCAAGTTAAAATTAAGGTTGATTAAAAGGAACATATCGCAAAATAAGGGGCTTGTAATTAAGCCCCATTCATAGGAAACGTTTCGAGGACATTTTGTAGTACACGATAAAGAGTTGTCTATATGATTGACGTGTTCATATGCCCTACTATTAACTGTGCAACGACAGCATGAAGAATGAGTGCCGCTACAATAAATATAGGCTATCAGGCAGACAAGTTTTATGCTTCACTGAAGGAGCAGGATGTGCCAGTATAATGACTCAAATAAACTACAATCTAGTACGTTTAGAGTGGATCACAAGTAAGATAATTAGAGGACCATCATGCCAACTTTTCGTAATGCACTGCTTTCTTTTTTCGCTGTAGGGTTACTCTCTCCAATAGCGATAGCAAGTACCCACACCGTCACTGTCTTCCAATGTGTCAATAAAAATCAAAAGCAAGTTAATATTAGCCTTGTGAATGAGCAGTATATTTATCAGTTCGGCAAACTCAATCAAAAACCTGATATCGTTATCACGAGAAAGCCAGAGCAATTAGAAGGGCGTTATTTAAATCCAAAAGGAGATACGGGTACAGCCCAAATCTATGAAATGGACTTTAGAAATGGCAACTATATTTATACCATTTCCTCTTCTTATTTTGATTCAAAACACGAAGCTCAAGTAGATGTGTACCAAAACGATAAATTGCTCACTACCATCAATTGTTTACCAAATACTATTGTTGATAACCTTAGTGAGCACATTTTTGACTTGCCAAGTGATCATTAAATCATTGTAAAGGGCGTTAAAATTTCAGTAGTGTAATAACTGAATTATTCTATTATCTAGATGCCCTTCAAAATATCTTGATAACAGGAATAAGCTTAGATAATAAATATCGTCCACTTTTCCTGAGTATTGAGCTATCCAAGATGATGTTATTTAAATAGGTCGAGGTATTTCCCCTTTGGTTTACATCAGTTTGTGGCTCTGGTGATGTAAAAATTACGCATATACTGGCTAGTTGGTCGCTGTCACCATGTAAAGGTATATGAACCCTTGTCTGTATTCACAATTAATTCAAGTGGCTTACATTTAGTGTAGGATGAGTTACTTGGACTAGTAAACGTGTAGGACTGATCAAACTTTAGTTTGGCATTCATGTTTTGTCCCCTATCATTGGTTGAAATAACACAATTATCGCGATTCAAAACCAATGACTGCAACGTAATATTGTCATCAAGGCTAGTAATGGTATAACGCCATACAGGAAAAGAAGCTTGTCCGGCGCGAAGTCTATCACCTTTCGCATCGACCTTAATGGGAGAATTAGCGGCAAATGTCATTGTATTACAGAATAGAAAACTACTCACAAGCAATACAGTACGAATATAATTAATCAATTTCATTATAAAATCCTTGTATAGAGATAATAGAAAAATAAAAGAATACCCTTATTTAAAGGATACGATTTCCTCTGGTATTAACTCAGCAATTCATAAGGTTAATTTTTATTTTATTTTATTATTGTTATTTAACATTTCAGGAAGATTTTTAATCAAATAAATAGCGAAATTAAACACACTATTTAAGAGTGATTTAATTAAATTGGGAAATTTAAAAGCAATAGGTAAAGCAATAAAAATGAATAATAAAAATAAAACAATTTGCATGGTAATAATCCTGACTCAAAGAAAAAGAGCCAGTCAAATTTATGGCTCTACTCTATTAATAAAATTGACATCATTACGATTAAGATTCTCGTTGTTTTCTTCTCATCCATTTATTGTAATAATCTGAGCGTTCTTCATCTCGCCCGCCAGTTTCTTCAATCCAATCTTCATATTCCGGACTATCTTCAAAACGCTCTGACATAATGACTTCCTCTATGATGCGTTGCCTTGATTTAATTAAATAGTGATATTTCCTATCGCAAGTAGCATAAAGGAACGAGAGCTAGAATTAAAATCGTTATAAACGATCGAAGTTATAAAATTGATCTGCAAAACCTATCAATATAACGATTAATGAAGCCACTTTAATAGTCACCGGCTATTGAAATAGATAAACCGATCGTTAATATAGATCAACTTACCGAAAGTCATTCATATTAAGAATGTAGCTATGTGATTGTCATTGAGGGTATAAGGCTCATATCTGAGTAGAATATAAGTTAATATCAGAGAGTGAGGATTTGACTGATTGCAGCACTGAACATGCCAATAAATAACGTAGACAATATTTTTTTGAAAGATAAAGGGACTAGCATAACTCTTACTCTATGATTTTATTTGATATAATTCCGTATCAGTGTCCTCAGCTCTTAAGCTACAAGATTTGAACTTACACGATACCTTTATGATAAGATAACGTAACGATATTGTGTTTTTTTAATCATCCAAGGTAGTTAAATGACAACGGCAAATGACGCGCAGCAGTTACGCGAACTTCAAGGTAAACTATGGGATATTGCAGATTCCTTACGGGGTAAAATGCATGCAGATGAGTTTCGTGATTATTGCTTGGGCTTTATTTTCTATAAATATTTATCTGAGCAATTTGCTAACTACGCCGACAGCATCTTAAAACAAGATGGCTTAACGTATAGCTCGCTAGATATTCATTCACCCGATTATGCCGATATTCTAGAAGCCGTTAAAAGTGATGCGATTGAAGCAATTGGTTATTATCTTCCACCGGAATCCCTCTTTCACTCTTTAGCTAAGCGCGTTCAAGCTGACCCGAAAGGCGTTGGACAAGGCTTTATCTTAGAAGACTTGAGTAAGATATTACGCGGGATTGAGCAAAGCACACTCGGTTCTGACTCTGTTGATGATTTTAGTAACCTGTTTGAAGATTTAGATTTAACATCAAGTAAGCTAGGTAATACTGAAGCCGCAAAAAATGAACTTATTGCCAGCATTATTAATAAATTGGATGAGTTAAGTTTTAACTTAACCGACGCCAATACAGATATCCTTGGCGATGCCTATGAATATCTGATTGGTGAATTTGCCAGCGGTGCCGGTAAAAAAGCGGGCGAGTTCTATACACCACAGCCAGTTTCTACGTTACTTGCTAAAATTGTCACCGCTCATAAGCTAAAATTAAAAAATGTTTATGATCCAACGTGCGGTTCAGGCTCTTTACTGCTACGAGTGAAGCGAGAAGCTAAATCCGTCGGTAAAATCTACGGACAAGAATTAAACCGCACAACCTATAACTTGGCACGAATGAACATGATATTGCACGGTGTGCATTACGCTGATTTCGAAATAGTGCAAGAAAATACCCTCACTCAACCTCAGCACCTTGATAAACGTTTTGATGCCATTGTTGCCAATCCACCATTTTCTGCACATTGGCCTGCTGATGGTCTGATGCTGAGTGATCCACGTTTTAGCCAATACGGCAAGTTAGCCCCAAAAACGAAAGCTGATATGGCATTTGTTCAGCACATGTATTACCACTTAGCGGAAGATGGAACGATGGCAGTAGTATTGCCACATGGGGTTTTATTTCGCGGTGCCGCTGAAGGTCATATTCGAAAATATATGATTGAGAAACTCAATTGTATTGATGGCGTTATCGGGCTTCCTGCCAACTTGTTCTACGGTACGAGTATTCCTACCTGCATTTTAGTTTTGAAAAAATGTCGTAAAGATGATGAACATATCCTCTTTATTGATGCTAGCCAAGAGTTTGATAAAGTTAAAACACAGAATCTTTTATCAACAGAACATATTAATAAAATTATTGATTGCTATACCGATAGAACAGTAATTGAGAAATTTAGCTATTTAGCGCCTTTAAAAGAGATAAAAGATAACGATTATAATTTGAATATTCCACGTTATGTGGATACTTTTGAAGCTGAAGACGATATTGATATTAATGCTATTGCTAAAGAGATCATTACTCTTGAATCAGAAATGATCAGTGTAGATAAGGAAATAGCTAAATTTTGTAACGAGTTAAAAATCATATCTCCATTTACTTCATTAAAAGACGTTCAATCATGATCCAAAATACGCCCAAATTAAGATTTAATGAATATAGCGATAACTGGATTGAATGCCCGTTAAGTGATTTAGCTAATTTAGCACGAGGAAAATTTTCAGTTAGACCTCGTAATGACCCTAGATATTTCGGGGGGAATATCCCTTTTATTCAAACAAGTGATATAGTCAAAAGTAGTATTTATGTTGAGCAATATTCACAAACCTTAAATGAATTAGGTTTAAAAGTTAGTAAAGTTTTTCCGGTCGGAACAATTATGATTACTATTGCCGCAAATATAGGTGATGTCGCAATACTAAAATATCAGATGGCATGCCCAGATAGCCTTGTTGGTATCGAGGCTAAAGAGTTTGTTGCAAATAACATCTGGTTAATGTACTCACTACTCCTCAAAAAAGATGAACTAGAGTCTTTAGCTACGCAAAATGCACAAAAAAATATTAATTTACAGATTCTAAATTCATTAAATATTTTTATCCCAGCCTATCAAGAACAAAAAAAAATGGCTCAGTTTCTACTATCAGTAGATAAAAAAATTATGCTACAAAGCCGAAAAATCGAGCTATTACAGCAGTATAAAAAAGGAATGATCCAAAAGCTGTTTAGCCAAAAAATTCGATTTAAAGATGATAAGGGTAATAATTTTCCAAAATGGAATAAGTCCTATATAGGAAATATATTAACAATTGGTAGTGGTCGTGATTATAAACACCTTAATACTGGAAACATTCCTGTTTTTGGTACTGGTGGTTTAATGACTATGGTAGATAACTTCTTACATGATGGTGAGACTGTATGCATTGGTAGAAAAGGAACTATTGATAAACCATTTTATAATAAAGGAAAAATCTGGACTGTTGATACCCTTTTTTATACCCATTCATTCAAAGAAGCGCTACCTATGTTTGTCTATCAGTTATTTTTAACGATTAACTGGAAAGAATACAATGAAGCCTCCGGTGTACCTAGCCTTTCAAAAAAAACAATAGAAAAAATTGAAATTCTTCTACCTTGTGAAAATGAACAACAAAAAATTGCTGATTTTCTATCCTCTATCGACGATAAAATAACAATTGAAAATAATAACCTCGAAAAATTAAAACAATGGAAACAAGGTTTATTACAGAAAATGTTTGTTTAGTGATGACTGTTAAGTAAAATTCACTATCTTTACCCTATTGATATCAATTGAATAAAAAGAAAGGAAACCCTCATATGCAAAAAACACAGAGTGAATTTGAGTTAGAACAAGATTTAATTCAACATTTAACCACTGATTTGCATTATAACTGGGTTGATGTACACGATGAAGCGTCAATGAAAAACAACCTTCGTCAACAAATTGAAATACATAATAAACTTCAACATTTACCATTAACAGACGGTGAATTTGAACGTGTTTATCTGCATCTCACCGCAGGAAATACTGTTTTTGAACGTGCTAAAGTGCTACGTGACTATTACACCTTATCGCGAGATGATGGCACTCAAAAATGGATACGCTTTATTAATCAAGAAGATTGGTGCTGTAATGAGTTTCAAGTCACCAACCAAGTTCGACAATATAATGCCGAACAGCAAACCCGTAAAACACGTTTTGATGTCACAATCCTAATTAATGGATTGCCTCTAGTTCAAATCGAATTAAAACGTCGCGGGTTAGAATTAAAAGAAGCCTTTCATCAAATTGACCGTTATCACCGTGATGCCTTCTGGGTTGGTAGTGGGCTTTATCTCTTTACCCAAATCTTTATTATTAGTAATGGCGTTAATACAAAATACTACGCTAATAATAAAACGTTAGATTTTGAGCAAACCTTTTTCTGGGCGGATAAAGACAATAATCTTATTACTCATTTGCACGCCTTTACCGATGAATTTTTAAAGCCTTGCCATATCGCTAAAATGATCACCCATTACACTATCCTGAATGAAACGGGTAAGTGCCTTATGGTCATGCGCCCTTACCAACTCTATGCCTGTGAAGCGATTATTGAACGAGTAAAAGAATCATCTCATAATGGATATATTTGGCATACGACTGGCTCGGGTAAAACACTGACTTCGTTTAAAGCCAGTCAGGTCATTATGGGGATGGAAGAGGTCGATAAAGTTATTTTCGTTGTTGACCGCCGTGATTTGGACTATCAAACTGCAAAAGAATTTAACGCCTTTCAAAAAGATAGCGTCGATACCACGGATAATACGCGCTCTTTAGTAAAACAACTTATCAATACTGATACTAAGTTAGTCTTAACAACCATTCAAAAACTCAATACCGCCATTACCAAAGAAAACCATATTGCCAAACTTGAGCACTTACAAGATAAACGTATCGTTTTTATTTTTGATGAGTGCCACCGTAGCCAATTTGGTGAAACGCATCGCAACATTAAAAAATTCTTTCGCAATTCACAATTATTTGGTTTTACAGGGACACCTATATTTGCGGAAAATGTCAATCTGACGATGGGAATTGAGCAAACGACAGAAATATTGTTTGATGATTGTCTTCATAAATATGTCATTGTTGATGCAATTCGAGATGAAAATGTATTGCGTTTTTCAGTGGAATATTTAGGGGAGAATAGAAAGGTTAACCCAAGTGATAGTGATGCTATTCTTACCCAACCCATAGAGAGTAAAGAAGTCTTAGAAAGCGAAACTCGGTTATCACAAGTGACTGATTATATTTTAGCCTGCCACGATGCTAAAACGGGACATCGTGAGTTTACGGCTATTTTTTGTGTTGGCAGTGTTGAGTTACTCATCCGTTATTACCAACTGTTTAAAATAAAACAAGCTGAACTACTGCGCCAAAATCCACATTATCGGCCATTAAAAATCGCCACTATCTTTACCTATGCCCCTAATGAGCCTATTGATAAAGAAAGTGCCAGTGATATGCTGGATGAAGAAGATATTGTACTGCCTAACACTAAAATACCTTCATCCAGCCGTGATTATTTAGATTCATTTATTCTTGATTATAATCAACTTTTTAGTACAAATAAAAGCGCAAAAGACAGTGATAGTTTTCGAGACTATTATGTTGATATTGCCGAGCGTGTGAAAAACCGTGAAATTGATATTTTGCTTGTCGTGAATATGTTCCTAACAGGTTTTGATAGTAAACCGCTCAATACATTATATGTTGATAAGAACTTACGTTACCACGGACTAATTCAGGCCTTCTCTCGCACTAACCGCATATTAAATAAGAAAAAAAGCCAAGGTAATATTGTTTGTTTTAGAAACCTCAAACAGAATACCGATGATGCCATTCGTTTATTTTCAAATAAGAATGCGAAAAGCATCGTACTTGTTCAGCCTTATAATGAATACCTCACGGATTATCGTGAAAAATTACAAATCTTACTGGATATTGCTGAAAATCCAGCTGCGGTTGACTTACTTCAAACCGATGAAGAGAAAGAAGCCTTTGTTAAAGCCTATCGTGATGTATTACGCCTACGCAATATCATGAATACGTTTGTAGAGCATGACGATGATAATTTAGTCGTCCCCGCTCAAATGTTGGAAGATTTCAAAAGTAAATATCTTGATATTTATGACAGCGTACGCCGAAACCAGCAAGAAGGAACAGACTCACCGTCACCCCTTACTGAAATTGATTTTGAATTGAGCCTTATTCATCGTGATGATATTAATGTTGGTTATATTTT
The DNA here is from genome assembly GCF_012272845.1 of Providencia sp. JUb39. Classification (NCBI taxonomy): domain Bacteria; kingdom Pseudomonadati; phylum Pseudomonadota; class Gammaproteobacteria; order Enterobacterales; family Morganellaceae; genus Providencia; species Providencia sp. JUb39. The sequence goes on from NZ_JAAWXD020000001.1 coordinate 3,785,308, forward strand.
ACGGTTGTTAGGTGAAATGCGCGATATGCCTGAAGATAAAAAAGCAGAGCGCAAAAAACAAGTCCTCGATATTGTTAGTGGTGATACGCGTTTACGCAGTAAGCAAGCATTGATCCAACAATTTATTGAAAATGATTTATCACGTTTAAAACAAGATGATGATATTCAGCAAATTTTCCAAGCTTATTTAGATACAGAAAAACAAAAAGCCATTGATGAAATGTGTGAACGTGAGTCACTCAAACCGAATGTTATTCGTCGTATGATAGAAAAATATCTCTTTGAAGGTCGCTTTCCTCGTACAGAGGAAATGTCTGAAGCATTAATCAATCAACCTAAGATATTACAACGTAAAAAAATCTTTGAGCATGTTAATCAGAAATTGAAAACCTTTTTCGATACGTTTATTGATGGCTTAGAAGGACTTTAATGGTGAGTATAAATAAAACACGTTCACTTTATGACAAAACGCTGGCCTTTCTCAAACAAAATCAAGGTAAACAATATACTGCGCGTGATATTGCTGAGAATTTAGTAAAACAAGATCCTGATTGGGCGATGGATAAAGTGAATAAAAGCCAAGCATTATCGACCTTAGATGATGCAGTGAAACAATATGCAGCTGAAATAGGTGCGCAAACGCCAAAATGGTTAACGCCAAAAAAGAACAAAACTGTCAAAATAAAAACCACAATCGAGCGTCCACGAAAATATTTCTATAGCGATATGACCGATGATGAGGAAATCGCGCTAAGCGAAATCGTAGATGCGACAGCTAGTCCCAATGATTGGAGTGAGCATGACCTTTATCCTTTGCTTAATGAATGGCTAGAGAGCAACATGAATGTCTATTCATTACGGATTAATGAAAAGAAAAGCCAAAATACACAAGGTAAAAACGGCAATAAATGGTTGCATCCTGACTTAGTTGGCTTAGAAGATAAAGGCCAGCATTGGCAAGCAAAATTAAAAGCATGCGTGAATGAATACAGTGAACCCAGAACACGCTTATGGTCTTTTGAAGTCAAAAAAAGAATTAATATGAGTAATGTCAGAGAAGTGTTCTTTCAGACAATATCTAACTCATCATGGGCGAATTTAGGCTATTTAGTCGCAGCAGAAGTGACCGGAGAAGATACGCTTAAAGAGCTCAGAATGCTTTGTGCGGCCCACAGTATTGGCGTGATCTTACTCGATAAAGACGATATCGCGAATACTCAAATCTTAATTCAAGCTACCGAAAAAGAAAATGTGGATTGGGAGCTGTGTAATCGTCTTATCTCAATCAATCGTGATTTTGAGCATTATATTGAGTTAGTCAGCGAATTTTATAAATTAGGTGAAGTAAAAAAAGCAGACTGGAAGTGGAGTAACAAAGATCTTATGTGATCTATGAATAACTCTGGCAAAATACCAGAGTTAGGTTTCTCTTTTTCATAACACTTTGGTTTAGAGCTGATCACAGGATCTCTCTAACTTTAATGCAATTTTTAGCCTCTCAGGTTAAATTTGGATTTGTTCTATAATTATATCATTTCAAATCTTAGCTAAGATTTTTTATAGAATAAACAATATGATATTTACTATGATAATTTATTTAGACCAGTAAATTCTCACTTTCCAAACCCAAATGCCCCCACATGCCCTTCCCTATTCGCATCCAGATAATCCGCCCACCACTGCACCATCAGTCGCCGTTCCTCAATATGCTCTGCTTTATGAATATAAGCAGCTCTAACTGAGTTACGTTCTTGGTGGCTCATCTGCCTTTCTACCGCATCCTTCGACCATAGCCCTGACTCAATCAACGAACTACAGGCCATTGTTCTGAAACCATGTCCACACACTTCTGTCTTAGTGTCATAACCCATTACACGTAATGCGTTATTAACCGTGTTTTCACTCATAGGTTTTCTAGGGTTATGATCGCCAATAAAAATCAGCTCATGGTTGCCGCTGAATTGATAGATCTGTTTTAAGATCTCAATAGCTTGTCGGCTTAAAGGGACTAAATGAGGAGTACGCATTTTTGATCCGCGATGTGAGTGTTTAACTCCTTCTATCGCTTCGCGTTCAGCGGGGATCGTCCACATGGCATTTTCAAAATCAATTTCATCCCAACGAGCAAAGCGCAGTTCACTAGAACGTATAAAAACTAACAAGGTAAGTTTGACTGCAAGTTTAGTTAAAGGTCTTCCCTTATAATCATCGATGCGTTGTAAGAATTCAGGTAAGCGTTTAAGCTCTAATGCGGCTCTATGGACTCGTTTACCTGTCGCAACTGCGCCAGCCATATCTTGTGCTGGGTTATAGTAGATTAAACCGCTTTGTACGGCATAACGCATAATGCCAGTCACGCGCTGTTGTAAACGTGCTGCTACCTCAAGACGTCCAGACATCTCTACGGCTTTAATCGGTTCGAGGAGATCACGAGTTTTCAGTTCAGCAATATTACGTTTACCAATAGCCGCAAAGATATTGTCTTCAAGACTTTTTAGTACTCGATGGCTATGTCCTTCGGACCACTTTTTATTGGTCGCGTGCCAATCGCGAGCTACCTTCTCAAAAGTATTAAATTCCTTTTGTTGTTCTTCCTTTAATTCTTTCTTGAGTCCACGAGGATCGATACCTAAAGCAACTTGCTTTCTAGCGGCATCCCTTCTTTCTCTTGCATCCGCTAAAGAAATTTCAGGGTATACGCCAAAAGCCATCAAATGTTGTTTACCGCCAAAGCGAAAACGAAAACGCCAATATTTAGAACCATTGGGGTGAATATAAAGAAACAAGCCATCACTATCTGTCAGTGTATAAGCTTTCTCGTCAGGTTTAGCTGCACGAACTTTTGTATCGGTTAATGCCATATTCTTTATCCTCTACACCCCAGAGTGAGTATATAAACGAGATATCTCAGATTACTGTTGATGATTTCGAGCTGCATAGCCAACTATGTGCCTACGTCGCCACAGGCTGTGCCTGCATTGCACTATCATCGGTAATTCGAGGCACAATGAGTATACATTCATTATCGAAGCGGTATATATACTCAGATGTATACTCACTCGGAGGTTGATGTGGGTTGAGTTAAGTTGACATGCATTGACTGAAAACGCGGGGAAAGCCTTGCAAACACTGGATTTCAGATACAAAAAAAGACGTCGGTTGACGTCTCTTGATGTTCTTATGGTGCCGAAGGCCGGACTCGAACCGGCACACCCGAAGGCGGTTGATTTTGAATCAACTGCGTCTACCAATTCCGCCACTCCGGCACGAAGTGATGTGTTTCTTGGAAAACGGTGCCATTATACTTGCCTTATGCCGACTGGCAACATTTATCTTGAACAATCAGATTGTTCGATTAAAAAAAAAGCACCTGAAAAAATCTTTCCATAAAAAGCCCAATATCCCCTGTTATGTTCAACAACATTTGAATATCTATGCTAATTTTCCTAAGACTATTTTCATTGTCTTACCCCTAGAGTGACTGGCGACAAAGCATAATTTTTGTTAGTTTATCCGCACTCTTATGTAAAATTATAAAGGCATATTTTATGGGCTTTGTTGGATGGATAGCCACTGGTCTGGTTATTGGCATCTTAATTGGTGTAGTCATGAAAATTTTCTCAAAGAAAAAATAAATATTGGCTGAAAAGTCTTTTATAAACAATCATATCGGCTGGCTTCAAACATGAAGAAAACGTTTCTTAAAATTTTGTCGGTATCCGCACTGTCTGCAGCATTGATGGCCTGTTCCTCAACGACAGAAAAAACCGCGCAAAGCTCACCAAGTGGCATGCTTGCAGGTAACTCCGAGTGGCAAATATTCGAAGGCGATAGAAGAACTTACGAGCGTGTCACCAAAATCGTCGATATGTATGCCAATCGAATTTATAACGAAAGCGATGCCCGAGGCATGGCGATTATCGTCATTGATAACAACCAAACTCTCGCTCGCTATTATGGTGAAACCGCACCGGGTAATGGACAAAAACCGGGACCTAACTCCCTGATCCGCATCGCTTCTGTTAGTAAATTAATGACCAGTGAAATCTTAATTAAGCTGGAGCAAGATAAAAAATTAGCGATCACCGACCCGCTACAGCAATACAGCTACAACGGTGTTACCGTGCCTGATAACAACAGTGGGCAACCTATCCGGCTGTATCATTTAGCAAGCCATACCAGTGGTTTACCTCGTGAACAACCAGGTGGAAAATGGGGTCGCCCTGTCTTTATTTGGCCAACCCAAGAGAACCGTTGGACATGGCTGAAAACCGGTAAACTCGATTTTACACCGGGTACTGAAGCCGCTTATTCCAACCTCGCCTATGATTTACTCGCTGATGCGATGATCAAAGCGACGGGGCAGTCATACCCGCAATTGTTCAGCAAATACGTGACATCCTCGGCGAAAATGACGGATACCACCTATACCCCAAGCAAAGGTCAATGCGCCCGATTAATGGAAGGCACCAAGCCAAGCCCTTGCCATAACACCCTTGCAGCAGCAGGAAGCGGTGGTGTGTATTCTACTCCGGCAGATATGCAAAAGTGGATGCAGCAATTTTTATCCACGGATAATAACCTACGTAAAGCGACCGCAGCCCGCGAGCAAGGCATTTTCTTCCCCCGTGAAAAGCTGTTAGATGCCAAAGGAATGGACGTTGCAGGTTATGCTGATGGACTGGGTCTTGGATGGGTGTATATGAAGCCTAAAAACGGTATTCCGGGGATCTACCAGAAAACCGGCGGCGGCGGCGGATTTAATACCTATATGGCGATGATCCCACAGCAAAATATTGCGGTATTCGTGGTGATGACCCGTAAAGATGGTAGTAAGTTCAGTAAGTTGACCGCAGGTGTGAATGATATGGTTGCTTCATTATCATCTAACCATGCGTATGGAAAAAATTGAAAGGGTACCGCCGACGCAATTAATGCACTGGCGAGTTATGCCCCTACCTTAAAAAGCGGATTTGTGCGCGTACTTACGTTTATCGTGACAACTGCCTGAGCCCTTCAGGCAGTTTTTTATTCGTTGTTATTTTTGTTAGACGACTGCTTTTTTTGATAGACGTCTGCTTTTTATGCAATATTTTAGTATGACCTTTCGCTACTCTTAGCCTGACTACTCATTATTGGTAAAGGAACTAAGATGAAAATTATCCCACTTTCCGCTCATAACATATTACGCCCCAGCTCCGTAAAATCAGGAACGAACACTGTTTCTGAATTAGTAAAGCAACTCAGAAATGTATTTAATCATCAAGAACTCTTTCCACAGCCTAAAAAACCAGACTATGTCGAAATAGATCTTTCCAGACTGAAGAATGAAAAAGCGGATAATCCGAACATTGAAGCAACGGCTGAGTATAAAAAGTTACTCGCAGATACCATAAACGAAGCAAAGCAATCATTCATTCAAGCAACCAGGCAAGCAACCTGGAAAAATGCTTACATGATTGAAAAATCATACAGTGCAAATGGCGGTGCTTTCTCTTATGCACAACAGATTGCCAACAAAAGTGGAAAAAATGTGATTGGCATTATCGGTGAATACACTTCTCAGACGAAACAGAAAAAGATCCAGCAAGTGTTGTTTAAGCCTCAAGGAAAAATTCAATCGATATTGAGTAATTTCGGTAATTTTATCTTCAGCAAAAAATGAGTATGTTATTGAAGTGGAGAGTTGCCATCAGCAATAAAAAAGGCTGTAAAATCATTCGATTCGACAGCCTTTTTTCAATTTAAAGGGAATGGACTATTTTCGTTTAACTAACAAGAAGATACTCACGCCCAAGAACAAGACACTCGGCAGCGCTGCCGCAAGTACTGGCGGAATGGAATAGACCAAACTCCAGTTACCAAAGCCTTGGTTTAAGATGTAGAACAAGAAGCCGCCCACAATCCCTGAAATCACACGCACACCCATTGGAACCGTACGCAGAGGTCCGAAGATAAAGGAAACCGCCATCAACATCATGACTGCTGCAGAAAGCGGCGCTAGGATTTTTTGCCACATACTCAGCTGATAAACCGAAGCAACTTGCCCGCTCTCTTTCAAATAGGTGATGTACTGATACAAGCCGCGAATTGAAAGAGAATCCGCATTCAGGGAAACAATGCCTAATTTCTCTGGGGTTAAATTGGTTTTCCAATCATAAGTTAAACGCTGTGAACCCGTAATTTTTTGCTGGCTACCCAAGATAGATTCTTGAACCTGGGATAACACCCACAGCTTTTTATCCGCATCATAAGTTCCGCGTGCGGCAAACATCACAGACTGTAATTTGCGATGGTCATCGAAGCGATAAACAGAAACATCTTGGATGGTGCTCGCATCTTTAATACGTTGGATATAGATAAAGTCATGGGCATCTTTCGCCCACATGCCTGAATCCGTAACCACCAAAGAGCTACCAACAATTTTTTCTGCACGATAGTTACGCGCCCACTGCTCGCCTGCAGGTGCAATCCACTCCCCCATGACCATCGTAACGATAACCAATGGAATCGCTGTTTTCATCACAGACATCGCAATTTGCAAACGGGTAAAGCCCGACGCTTGCATCACCACCAGTTCACTGCGGGAAGCTAACGCGCCTAATCCCAGCAATGCACCTAATAATGCCGCCATTGGGAAGAAAACATCGATATCTTTGGGAACGGTTAATAAGGTGAAAACCCCTGCGCTCATCGCCGTGTAATCACCGTCACCCACTTTGCGAAGCTGCTCGACAAACTTGATGATCCCTGAAAGGGAAACCAACAAAAACAGCGTCATTAAAATCGAATTGAGGATGGTTCGACCGATATACCTATCTAAAACACCAAACATCAGGCAACCCCTCTGGTCAACTTAGCACGCACTTTGCGCATTGGTACGGTATCCCATAAATTCAGTATCACTGCTAATAGCAAGTAACCGAAGTTAACCGCCCACATCGCATATTTAGGGTCGACATCCCCCTTGTCTGCACTATTACGTAACGTACTTTGTAATAAGAAGAAAATCAGATACAGCAGCATCGCAGGGATCATACTGAGCACACGCCCTTGACGCGGGTTCACTTCACTCAGAGGAACCACCATCAACGCCATCACGACCACGGAGAACACAATGGTTAGGCGCCAGTGGAATTCAGCATTGACCTCAGGATTGCTCTCATTCCACAGCTGCATCATGGTTTTTTGTTCCACTTTATCCGTACTGACATCCGTGGCTTTATGGTCAACAACGGCTTGGTAATTCACAAAGTCGGTGATGCGGAAATCTCTCAGCATTGCCGTGCCTTCGTAGCGAGTACCTTGGTCTAACACCACCATCTGGCGACCATATTCGTCTTCTTTCATATAACCGCTATCCGCAACCACAACGGAAGGACGCTGCTCATTGGCTGTACGCAACTGAGCTAAGAAAACATTTTTAAAATCATTGCCTTTGACTTCGCCGATGTACAACACAAAGTTGCCATCTTTGGTGGTTTTAAACTGCCCTTCCACCATCGCCGCTAAACCGGGGTTGGCTTTTGCATCCGCCAAAACTTGCTCTTGATACTGAGATGACCAAGGCAACATCCAAGTAATATTGGCAACGGCGACTAAGGCAGTTAATGCAGCAAGTACCAGTGCCGCTTTCACAAGCACACTTTTACCTAGGCCGCAGGCATGCATCACAGTAATTTCGCTTTCTGTGTACAATTTGCTGTAAGTCATCAATAGCCCAAGAAATAGGCTCAAAGGTAAGATAAGTTGCGCCATTTCCGGCACACCCAATCCTAATAACGGAAGAACTAAATTCGAAGGAATATTCCCCTGAACAGCGGCACCTAAGATGTCGATGGACTTTTGACTAAAAAAGATAAGCAGCAGGACAAAAAGTATCGCCAGCTGGCTTTTCAGGGTTTCCCGAACCAAATATCGAATAATGATCACGCTTATTACGCCTGTGAAAACTTGTCTTTTGGGATGAAAATGGCTAAGTTCGTTCTATGACAGCCATTTACTAAAATATACTCTGGTTTATTGTTTGGCTAGAATGATATAAAAGCATTATCTATACTAAGTGCTATATCGGAATATGCTTAATATAAGCGAAACTAGGTATTTGCTCAATTTAACACAAAGAGTTCATTCTCTATAAGCCAGATCATGCGAAAGGCTAATTTTAACTGGAGCATCGACCTTTGTCTTTAAGATTCAGGAGAACGCATGGAGTTTAGTGTAAAAAGTGGTAGCCCGGAAAAACAACGTAGCGCTTGCATCGTTGTCGGAGTCTTTGAACCACGCCGTCTGTCCCCTATCGCTGAACAGCTGGACAAAATTAGTGACGGATATATCAGCGCCCTGCTGCGCCGCGGTGAGCTTGAAGGTAAAGTAGGTCAATCCTTGCTGCTGCATCATGTGCCTAACGTTCTATCTGAGCGTATTTTACTGATCGGTTGCGGTAAAGAACGTGAACTCGATGAGCGTCAATTTAAACAAATCATTCAGAAAACTATTAGTACTCTGAATGAAACTGGCTCAATGGAAGCCGTTTGTTTCTTGACTGAGTTACATGTAAAAGGTCGCAACAACTACTGGAAAGTTCGCCAAGCCGTTGAGACAGCGAAAGAATCCCTGTATGTCTTCGACCAGCTGAAAAGCAACAAAACCGAGCACCGCCGTCCACTGCGTAAACTGGTCTTCAATGTACCAACACGCCGTGAACTGACTAGCGGTGAGCGTGCTATCGCCCACGGTTTAGCTATCGCCTCAGGCGTTAAAGCGGCTAAAGATTTGGGTAACATGCCACCAAATATCTGTAACGCTGGCTATTTAGCGTCACAAGCTCGCCAACTGGCAGACATTTCTGACAGCAAGCTGACCACTCGCGTGATCGGCGAAGAGCAAATGAAAGAGCTGGGCATGAACGCGTACTTAGCCGTGGGTCAAGGTTCCCAAAACGAATCTCTGATGTCCATCATGGAGTACAAAGGCAACCCAGATCCAGAGTGCAAACCAATTGTACTGGTCGGTAAAGGTTTAACCTTCGACTCAGGCGGTATTTCCATCAAGCCTGCTGATGGCATGGATGAGATGAAATACGACATGTGCGGTGCCGCGACCGTTTACGGTGTCATGCGCTTTATCACTGATCTGCAACTGCCAATTAACGTCGTCGGCGTACTGGCTGGCTGTGAAAACATGCCGGGTGGACACGCATATCGTCCTGGTGATGTCCTAACCACTATGTCTGGTCAAACTGTCGAAGTGTTAAACACGGATGCGGAAGGTCGTTTAGTCCTGTGTGATACCCTGACTTACGTTGAGCGTTTCGATCCAGAACTGGTTATCGATATCGCCACATTAACAGGCGCATGTGTGATTGCTTTAGGTAGCCACTACACTGGTTTAATGTCCAACCACAACCCACTGGCTCACGAGCTGTTAAATGCTTCAGAGCAAGCTGGCGACCGTGCTTGGCGTTTACCGTTAGCTGACGAATACTATGAGCAAATCAGCTCTAACTTTGCTGATTTAGCGAACACGGGTGGTCGCCCGGGTGGTGCTATTACCGCAGGCTGCTTCTTAGCACGCTTTACAGGTAAATATAACTGGGCGCACTTGGATATCGCAGGTACTGCATGGCGTTCAGGAAAAGCTAAAGGAGCAACCGGTCGTCCGGTTTCTATGTTAGCTCAGTTCTTACTGAACCGCGCTGGCTTAAATGGTGACGAGTAATTTCAATTACGATTAAACATCGCCATTGATTAAGTTGTTATTATAATATCCCGATGAGCAGGTTCTGCGATTCGGGATATTGTTTTTAAGCAACAAGCAGTTAGGTCACACTCACCACACCATTTTGAGGCTGTGGTAAAAACGAGTATAATTCAGCGCAGATTTAATCTTGCTGCGACCTTGGGAGCATATATAAATATGTGACCGAGGCGAAAGAACGTAGCCAACACCCCTACAAATTGAAGTATGACAGTTTACGGTTATACCCTAGATAATTCAGTTTGTAGGTAGGCGGCAAGTGATTGAGACCTTGGGAGCATACATAAGTATGTGACCGAGGCGAGAGAGCGCAGCCAACACCCCTACAAATTGAAGTATGACAGTTTACGGTTATACCCTAGATAATTCAGTTTGTAGGTAGGCGGCAAGTGATTGAGACCTTGGGAGCATACATAAGTATGTGACCGAGGCGAGAGAGCGCAGCCAACACCCCTACAAATTGAAGTATGACGGGTACAGACGGGTATATGAAAAAAGGTACATTCTACCAACTCCAACAGCCCTCCCCACAAGCGGAATATGAAGCCCACGAATGGCTCGCTTGTGAACTTGCTGCAGAGGCGTGGCGCAACGGAAAACGCGTTCTAATTGCCTGCGAGGATCAGCTGCAAGCTGAAAAAATGGATGAGGCGCTTTGGCAACGGGATCCTCACCAGTTTGTACCTCACAATTTGGCGGGGGAAGGTCCTCGTTATGGTTCGCCGATCGAAATTTGCTGGCCAAATAAACGCGGCAATACACCTCGCGATATCCTGATTAATTTACAAAGCCAATTCGCAGATTTTGCAACGGCTTTCCATGAAGTGATAGACTTCGTGCCTATCGATGAAACTTTAAAACAGTTGGCGCGTGACCGGTATAAAACTTACCGGAGCGTCGGCTTCAATTTGACCATGGCGACGCCGCCAACTTACTGAACACAAAGATAAAAATGGAAAAGAAACCAGACAACGCAATGATCGAGCCATCCCTCGATAAAACTTATAACCCAGCGGAAATCGAACAGTCCCTGTATACCCACTGGGAAAAAAGCGGTTACTTCCGCCCGAACGGTGATACCTCAAAAGACAGTTTCTGCGTCGTGATCCCACCACCGAACGTTACGGGTAGCCTGCACATGGGTCACGCCTTCCAACAAACCATTATGGATACCATGATCCGTTATCAGCGTATGCAAGGGAAAAACACCCTATGGCAGACGGGTACTGACCACGCGGGTATCGCAACTCAAATGGTGGTTGAGCGTAAAATTGCGGCTGAAGAAGGTAAAAACCGCCATGACTACGGTCGTGATGCGTTCATCGACAAAATCTGGGAATGGAAAGCAGAATCTGGCGGCACTATCTCTCAACAAATGCGCCGTTTAGGCGACTCTGTTGACTGGGATCGCGAACGCTTCACCATGGACGAAGGCTTATCTAAAGCCGTTAAAGAAGCTTTCGTTCGTATGTACAAAGAAAACTTAATCTATCGTGGTAAGCGTCTGGTTAACTGGGATCCGAAACTGCACACCGCAATTTCTGACCTGGAAGTTGAAAACCGCGAAGTTAAAGGTTCTATGTGGCACCTGCGTTATCCGCTGGCTGACGGCGCGAAAACCGCTGAAGGGAAAGACTATTTAGTGGTTGCGACCACACGTCCAGAAACCATGCTGGGTGATACTGGTGTGGCTGTTAACCCTGAAGATCCGCGTTATAAAGATTTAATTGGCAAAGAAATCATTCTGCCAATCGTCAATCGCCGCATTCCAATCGTGGGTGATGAACACGCCGATATGGAAAAAGGCACCGGCTGCGTGAAAATCACCCCAGCTCATGACTTCAACGACTATGAAGTCGGTAAACGTCACCAACTGACCATGATCAACATGATGGACTTAGATGGTAACGTTCGTCATGAAGCGGAAGTGTTCGACACTAACGGCAATCCATGCACCGATTACAGCAGCGAAATTCCAGAAGCCTACCGTGGCATGGAGCGTTTCGCAGCTCGTAAAGCTATCGTCGCTGAATTTGAACAATTAGGTTTACTGGTCGAAGTCAAACCTCACGATTTAACCGTACCTTACGGTGACCGTGGTGGCGTGGTTATCGAGCCAATGCTGACTGACCAATGGTACGTGCGCACCGCGCCTTTAGCGAAAGACGCTATCAAAGCCGTTGAAGATGGTCGTATCCAATTCGTTCCGCGCCAATACGAAAACATGTATTTCTCTTGGATGCGTGATATCCAGGACTGGTGTATTTCTCGTCAATTATGGTGGGGTCACCGTATTCCAGCTTGGTATGACGACAAAGGCAATGTTTACGTGGGTCGTGATGAAGATGAAGTTCGCCGCGAAAACAACTTAGGTGCCGATGTGGCACTGCGTCAAGATGACGACGTATTAGATACATGGTTCTCTTCCGGTCTGTGGACATTCTCAACCTTAGGCTGGCCAGAAAATACCGATGCGCTGAAAACTTTCCATCCAACGGATGTATTAGTCAGCGGTTTCGATATTATTTTCTTCTGGATTGCCCGTATGATCATGATGACCATGCATTTCATCAAAGATGAAAATGGCGAGCCACAAGTTCCATTTAAAACCGTGTATATGACAGGTCTGATCCGCGATGAAGAAGGTCAGAAAATGTCTAAATCCAAAGGGAACGTTATCGACCCACTGGATATGATCGACGGTATTTCATTGGAAGCCTTACTGGAAAAACGTACTGGCAACATGATGCAGCCACAACTGGCTGAGAAAATTGCTAAACGTACTCGTAAAGAGTATCCAGACGGTATTGAAGCACACGGTACTGATGCCCTGCGCTTTACTTTAGCGGCGCTGGCATCAACGGGTCGCGATATCAACTGGGATATGAAACGTCTGTCCGGTTACCGTAACTTCTGTAATAAATTATGGAATGCGAGTCGCTTTGTGCTGATGAATACCGAAGGTCAAGATTGCGGTCAAAACGGCGGCGAAATGAGCTTCTCATTGGCTGATCGCTGGATCATGGCGCAGTTCAACCAAACCGTAAAAGCTTACCGTGAAGCGTTAGATACTCACCGTTACGATATCGCAGCGGGTATTCTGTATGATTTCACATGGAATGAATTCTGTGACTGGTACCTAGAGCTGTCTAAACCTGCGGTTCATAAAGGTAATGAAGCCCAAGTTCGTGCAGCGCGTTTCACCCTGATTGAAGTACTGGAAGGTTTACTGCGTCTGGCTCACCCAATCATTCCATTTATCACCGAAACCATCTGGCAACGCGTGAAAGTGGTGAAAGGTATTGAAGCTGACACCATCATGCTGCAAGCATTCCCAGAGTTCGATGCGGCGAAAGTGGATGAGTTGGCACTGAGCGATTTAGAGTGGATTAAAGAAACCATCGTAGCTGTACGTAATATTCGTGCAGAAATGAACATTGCGCCAGGTAAACCATTAGATGTCATGCTGCGTAGCACCTCTGCGGATGTTGCCCGCCGTGTGACTGAGAACGAAAACTTCCTTCGTTCAATGGCGCGTTTAGCAAGCATTCGCGTGCTGGCTGAAGGCGAAGAAGCCCCAGTTTCTGTGACTAAATTAGTGGCAGGCGCTGAAGTGCTGATCCCAATGGCAGGTCTGGTCGATAAAGACGCTGAGCTGGCTCGTTTAGATAAAGAGCTAGAAAAAGTGGTGAAAGAAATTGATACCATCGAAAGCAAGCTGGCAAACGAAGGCTTTGTGAGCCGTGCTCCTGCTGCCGTGGTTGAGAAAGAGCGTGCGCGTTTAGCGGAAAATATCGAAGCGAAAGCGAAGATTGAAGCGCAAAAAGTGACCATCGCCTCTTTATAATCGTTAAGCTTTAAATCTCTAGCCCTGACTTGTCGCTGATGAGTTAGGGCTTTTTTGTATCCCGGTGTTGAAAAGCTTTATCACATGCTCAATATCATAATTATTGCACCAGTAAATAGTGCAATTAAAAATATAAATAATACAAATAAAAAGAGATATTCTTATGACAACAAGCACAACCTCAACTGTTCAAGTTCGTTTAATTCAACCTCAAGATAACCCAGGGATCGCCGCTGTTATTCGTGAAGTTTCCGCTGAACATGGGCTCACCGCAGATAAAGGTTTCGCCGTTGCGGATCCTATTTTAGATACACTGTATGAAGTGTATAGCAAACCACGCAGCGCATATTGGGTGGTGGAGATGGACGGTAAAGTGGTTGGCGGTGGAGGCATTTCACAAGTCGCTGGTGGTGATGAACATACCGCTGAATTACAAAAAATGTATCTCTCTTCTGTGCTGCGCGGAAAGGGTTTAGCCAAGCAAATCGTTTTAATGTCTTTAGAATTTGCTAAGCAGCAAGGCTATACCCGCTGTTACTTAGAAACCACCAAAGAGCTACAAGCCGCCATTAAGCTGTATGAAAAACTGGGCTTCGATTTTATCGACGAGCCATTAGGCAATACTGGCCATAGCGACTGCGAAATTCGCATGCTAAAAGCGCTATAGCCTCGCTACCCAATAAAAGGATACCGTAGCCAATGATCTCACAGTATGAAGATGCCCTTTATGAAGATCCCAAGCTCGCTCGCTTCTATGATTTAGACAACAGCTTGCAGCGGGCAGACTATGCGGCATATCTTCAGTTAGCCTCCTCTGCGTTTCATATTTTGGATTTAGGCTGCGGTACAGGTACGTTACTCACCGCCATTTCGGAGCAATATCCACATACCACTTTGGTCGGTGTCGATCCTGCTCAAGCGATGTTGGATATTGCTCAACAAAAAACAAGTCGCGTTCGTTGGCTGAACAGTACTGCCGAAAAGCTCAATCTGGACATGAAATTTGATTTGATCATTTTATCCGGTCACGCTTTTCAAGTTTTTTTGACTCAAGAACAACGGATTGCCGCATTGCAAACCATGCAGCGACATCTCACTGCCGATGGCACGATTGTATTTGATAGCCGCAACCCGGCGGTTGAAGAATGGCGAGAGTGGACACCTGAATTATCTCGTGAATCACTCACCACCCAAGAGTTTGGCGAAGTCACTCTTTGGAATGATGTTGCCGAACAAAATGGTATTGTTCGCTATCAAACATTCTACCAACAAGGTGAGAGTGGCTCGATATTCCGCGCTGAATCGGATATTGCCTTTCCGACACTCAGCGACATTACTCAGGCCATTGAATCTTGCGATTTAAAGATTCGTCATCTCTACGGCGACTGGCAGCTCAATGCTTTTCAAGAGAACTCCCCTGAGATGATATTTACGCTTGAGCACACAGACCCTTTATTGGTGAAATCATGATGATGAACTCAATGGTCAATAACGAGCCGTTCGTCATTGAACCTTTGGAGGAAGCAAACATTGATAGTGCTAACACGCTATTTTATGAAGCCTTTTCTTCTAAATTTAAAACCATTAGCGATATGCCAGAAGCCCAGCGTCAGGGGGTGTTATCTCTATTTTGGCAACGCGGTCTGAGTGACCCCTATGATAGGCACTTTCAGGTTAAATTAAATGGCAAGCTAGTCGCCGTTTATGGTATAACTTACGGCGTAAAACGCATTCAAGAACAAGTACCTACCCCCGTGCCATTAATACAGATTCTGCGTAAAGCTGGTTTTTTCCGCTTTATGAAAATTCGACGCATTTTCCAGTTATTTGTACACAAACCAAGAGCAGACACAGCCTATCTTTCTTACTTATGTGTCGATAACAAGTTGCGAGGTATGGGAATTGGTAATCGCGTGTTAGATCACATTGAAACCCAAGCAGCCGCAGATCCCAAGCTCACCCGAATTTCTTTGTATGTATCTGATTTGAATACCAAGGCAAGAGAGCTTTATTTGCGCCGTGGCTATATCGATGAAAAGTATGAAACCTCTCGCACGACATTACGCTATATGGATATTTACGGCTGGCACTATATGGTGAAAGAGTTAGCATCTTGATATAAAAACAAAAAAGCACTGACGATATTCTCAATCAGTGCTTTCTTATCTTTCAATTCAGCGATATTACCCGCTATTGAAATTTGAAAAATCAATTAGTGAACGCGATTTTCGGACTCATCATCCCCTTCGTCGTCACCGTCTTCATCATCATATTCTGCGTCTGGATCTTCAAAATAGGTGCCCCAACCATCGTAGTTCACACCGATTTTTTCTGCTAATTTCATTAACTGCTCAACTTGCGCGTCGATCAATTCTGCATTTAACGCACTTTCGCTGATCACATCGCAACACATCAAGGTTTCACCGGTTTCAATTTCCAGTTCTTCCGCATCAGTCACTTCATAACCCAGTTTGAATGCTTCAACAGCCGCTTTTTCTAACAATTCAAAATTGTCCGCAGAGAAGTGATGCTCAATCGCGTACAGCGCATCAGGATCACTTCCATCTTCCAGTAACTCTTCAATGATCAGGCGAGTTTCTTCGTACTGCGCATCAAATTCAGCTTTATCTACCATCTCCACACCCCTTGTTCCGTGGTATTAGTCTCCGGCTCATTCTCCCATAGGGTCGAGGGTGAAACCATACCTAATAAAATAATTTCTTTTGCATGAGGGGTTGATTTTGAATTTTTATGAATATAAATTGAATATTAATTCAATTATAAAAGGCTGTGATTTATGAACCCCCTACATGGAAAGCATTTTTTAAGACTATTGGATTTTACCTCTAACGATATTCATGCATTATTAAAACTCTCCACTTGGCTAAAATCAGCCAAAAAATCTGGCACTGAGCCACCTTTATTAGCAGGTAAGAATTTTGCGCTGATCTTCGAGAAAGATTCCACACGGACGCGCTGCGCATTTGAAGTGGGTGCTTTCGATCAAGGGGCGAGAGTCACCTATCTTGGACCATCAGGCAGCCAGATTGGGCACAAAGAAACGATGAAAGATACCGCCAGAGTGCTGGGGCGGATGTACGATGGTGTGCAATATCGGGGTTACGCGCAAAGCACCGTCGAAACATTAGCGCAGCATGCGGGAGTGCCTGTCTGGAATGGATTAACTAACGAATTCCATCCCACACAGTTATTAGCCGATTTGCTTACCATTCAAGAATATAAGCCCAATACACCGCTTTCTGACATCAAATTCGCCTACCTCGGGGATGCGCGTAACAATATGGGAAATTCGATGCTAGAAGCCGCCGCCCTCACGGGGATGGAGCTGCGTTTAGTGGCACCAAAAAGCTGTTGGCCAGAGGCTGAATTAATTGAAGAGTGCCAGAAAATCGCCAAAACCACTGGCGGAAAAATTATTCTGACTGAAAACGTGGCTGAAGGCGTTAAAGACGCTGATTTTCTGTATACCGATGTCTGGGTTTCGATGGGAGAACCGAAGGAAGTGTGGGCTCAGCGCATTGCCTTAATGAAACCGTACCAAGTGAATATGGACGTAATCAAACTGACAGGTAACCCAGACGTGAAATTCTTACACTGCCTGCCTGCGTTTCATAATGAAGACACCACATTAGGCGCTCAGCTTGCCAAAGAGTTTAATCTTTATGGCGGGCTGGAAGTGACGGAAGAAGTGTTTGAATCCCCTTACAGTATCGTTTTCGACCAAGCGGAAAACCGCCTACACACTATTAAAGCGGTGATGGTAGCGACAAGTGCGCCTGAATTACCGATAAATATATTCTAAATCTACCGACCAAGTAGACCCCCCTACTTGGTCAGTTTGAATGGAGACTTAAGTCTCGCTACGGTCTTTCACCGTTTGCCAATCTCACGTTGATTTCGTCAATCACACGAGGAAGATCTGCTAACGTATCAATCACATAATGCGCACCAGCCGCATACAGTTTGTCCGCAGCTTGCTGGCGTAATGAGAAAATTTCTTCTTGGCTCATGCATTGATATTCATCCCATGTTTTACCGAATTCATTACCCGAAATAGCGAGCCCAATGCTCCACATTCCCGCATTTCGCCCCTCTTCAATTCCCGGCACCGCATCATCCACCTTCACACAATGGGAGACGGAATTGACCGACAGTTCAATCACATTTTGCAGCGCCATCCACGGCCCCGGACGTCCGCCAGCCGCGAGATCATCACTGGCAATCCAATAATCGGGCTGATAACCCAATTTCGCGGCTGCCGGAACCAACTTTTCCATCACCGCTCTTGGATAACCCGAACAAGAACCTATTTTGATCCTCTGCTCACGCAGCGTTGCAATCGTGCTGACAACTCCGTCGATTGGCGCTGCAAAATCGACAACTTTGGCAATCTGTAACGGCATAAACGTTTGGTAGATAGCATCGATATCTTCGCTGGTCATTGAGCGTCCAAACTTTGCCTGCCACATGGCATCAATTTTTGGTAATTTTCCCAACGCTTCAATATGTTGCCATTTTCCTAACCCCATAGGGATGCGGGCTTGTGCCAGTGTAATATCCATATCAAACGCGACTTTAAATGCTTCGATAAAAATTTGCGTCGGTGCAAAAGAGCCAAAATCCACCGTCGTTCCTGCCCAATCCAAAATAACAGCTTCAATACGGTTCATGATTAATCCTTATTTTTCCAATACATCGCATTCTTAATTGCCACCAACAGCGCATCAATATTGTGCGGGTACACTTCCCCAATATTGCCAATACGGAAACAATCACTCTTTGAGACTTTCCCCGGATAGATCACAAACCCTTGGGCTTTGAGCTGCTGATAAAATTGGTTGAATTGATAATCTTCGGTATCTGGCGAATAAAATGCCGTGATAATCGGCGATTGTTGGCTATCGTCTAATAATGTGCGGAATCCTAACTGGCGCATACCTTCCACCAGTTTGCGCTGATTTTGCTGATAACGCTGGAAACGAGCGCTCACGCCACCTTCTTGGGCTAACTCTTTCAGTGCTTGAGCGAAAGCCAGCACCGTGTGTGTTGGGGAGGTAAAGCGCCATTTCCCATGAAATTGCTCCATACAGCGCCATTGTGCATATAGGTCAAGGGATAAGGAACGCGAGCGTCCTGCACATTTTTCCAGTTCACTGGTTCGAGCTATCACAAACCCAAATCCCGGAACCCCTTGGATACATTTGTTGGCCGAGCTGATCAGAAAATCAATATTCAGTGCCCCCACATCCAGTGGGATCCCCCCGAAACTGCTCATCGCATCCACGATATAGCGTTTTTGATAGCGCTTGGCTAATACCGCCACTTGCTCTATCGGGTTTAAAATACCGGTGGTGGTTTCACAGTGCACCATCGCAATATGGCTGATTTGGCTATCTTGCTGTAGAAACTGCTCAATTACCGCCACATCAGGCTTAGCCACTTCACCGCAATCATAAACATGGTGTGAAATGCCCATTAACTGCGCCATTTCAGCCATTCGCACCCCATAAGCGCCATTGCTGACAATCAAAATTTTATCTTGTGGCGCGAGTACCGAGCCCAGTACCGCTTCCACGGCGTAGCTCCCACTCCCTTGGAGTAACACGCTGGTATACCCCGCTTGGGTTGTCGCTAATTCAACTAGCTGCTGACGAATACGTTGCACTACCCCTAAGTTGTAATCATCGTCCCATGTGCAGCTATCAAACAGCATTGCCTCTTTCACGGTTTGCGACGTGGTCAAAGGTCCCGGTGTTAACAGCAGATATTGATTCATTATCATTTAAATTCACCCTTGGTCTATACCAGATTGGCATTATAATGACGGCAGATGAACAAGAAGGTCAAAGGAAAAGACGCCCTGCAACAAAAAATTCATATTGGCGTGTATAATGAATAAAAAATTTTACGACAAAAAACGGATACATTATCGATGGATGAACAGCCACAGTACCTTCTTATCAAAGCTCAATTACAAGCAAGAATTCAGAGCGGCGCGCTGAAAAGTGGCGATAAACTGCCCTCTGAGCGCGAACTGTGTGCCATCTTCAATACCACCCGCGTCACTATTCGAGAAAGCTTGGCACAACTGGAATCCAGCGGTGCTATTTACCGTTCCGAGCGCCGTGGCTGGTTTGTGACGCCCGAGCGTTTATGGCTCGATCCAACGCAAAATACCAACTTCCATAAGCTGTGTTTAGAGCAAGGCCGTCAACCTAAAACCAAGTTGTTAGAGGGCAAAGTGGTCACTGTGCCCGTCGATGCCATGACGCCACTGCAACTACAGCCTTTCGAACAAATTTACCTACTCACTCGCCTGCGTTATGCGGACGATCGCCCCGTCTGCTACAGCGAAAACCACTGTCTTCCCGCTCGTGTACCGGAGCTATTAAGCCATGACCTGAATGGCAGCCTCACCGAAGTGTATGAGCAGCAATATGATTTGATTTACACCAGCATGCACTTATCGTTTTATCCCACTGCCATGCCACCACAGGCGGCCAGCGCATTAGGGGTTGCAGTCGGGCGCCCAGCCCTGCTATTGCAACGTTTAAACTACGATCAGCACGGGCGAATTCTGGATTATGATGTGGAATATTGGCGTCATGATAGCCTACGCATCGAGGTCGATACCCTCTAACTTTCACTTCAAAAATAAATTTTTGCTTTCTCGGTAGATTTCATTTTTCTGTCACATAAACCCGTTAGCGTAAAAACACTGGTATATACCAGATAACTTTAACGACTAACTGGAGATCTGGAGATGAAACGTAAAATGAAACCTACCCCTCTTGCCGTATTGCTCCTTGCCGCCCTAAGCTCTACCTCGGTTTTTGCCGCCCCTGTCGTCACGGTTTACTCCGCAGATGGTCTTCATGATGGCAATAACAGCTGGTATCAAGCGCAGTTTGATGCTTTTACCCAGC
Organism: Providencia sp. JUb39; assembly: GCF_012272845.1. Lineage (NCBI taxonomy): Bacteria > Pseudomonadati > Pseudomonadota > Gammaproteobacteria > Enterobacterales > Morganellaceae > Providencia > Providencia sp. JUb39. The sequence continues at coordinate 3,805,861 of NZ_JAAWXD020000001.1, forward strand.
AAACAGGGATTAAAGTGCAGTACGTCGAAGGCGGCTCCGGTGCTATCGTTGAGCGTTTAGCCAAAGAACGCACTAACCCACAAGCGGATGTGCTCGTCACCGTTCCCCCGTTTATCCAACGTGCCGCTAAAACCGAATTACTGGCAAAATTCACACCGGATGCCGCGGTAAGTATTCCTAACTCAACGGAGTACTACACCCCCATCGTGAATAACTACCTGACCTTTATCTATAACGACAAACTGCTCAAAGCTCCACCAGCAACGTGGAATGAACTCCTCGACGCCCGTTTTAAAAATAAACTGCAATATTCCACACCGGGACAAGCGGGAGATGGTACCGCCGTCATGCTGCAAGTGTTCCATAGCTTCGGTGGCAAAGAAGCCGGTTTTGATTATCTCGGTAAATTACAAGCCAACAACGTCGGTCCATCCGCCTCAACAGGGAAATTAACCGCGTTAGTGAACAAAGGCGAGCTGTACGTCGCCAACGGCGATTTGCAAATGAACCTTTCTCAAATGGAACGAAATCCGAACGTGAAAATCTTTTGGCCAGCCGATGAAAAAGGCGAACGCAGCGCGCTGGTTCTGCCTTACGTTGTGGGCTTAGTCAATAACGGCCCTGAAACTGAAAATGGCAAAAAGCTGATTAACTTTCTGTTAGACAAACAAGCCCAAAGCCACGTTAGTGAACTGTCATGGGGAATGCCGGTACGCTCAGATTTGACGCCAAACGATCCGCAATTCCATAAAGCCACTGAAATCCTCAAAGGCGTCAAAACATGGCAACCGAATTGGGACGATGTAGAAGTGTCTCTTTCGAACGATATTACCCGTTGGCACAAAGTGACTGAAAGCGAATAAGTGAGTTATGTTGATGAAAAGAAAGATAGAAACACCAAGCCAGCGCACTGACCATTCAGGTATTGTGCTGGAATCTCTGCGGGTTTCTTACCATAACAATGTGGTACTCAAGCCGTTATCTCTGACCATCGAACCCGGCGAAATACTGGTGTTGATTGGCCCTTCAGGCTCCGGTAAAACCACCGTGTTACGGTCAATTGCAGGCTTTGCACAACCGGATAGTGGACGCATTTTAATGGGTGATACGGACATCACCCACCTTCCCCCGTATCAGCGGGGGCTGGGCATGGTAGTACAAAACTACGCCCTCTTCCCCCATATGAAAGTAGAAGATAATGTTGCTTTTGGCTTACGCGCCCAAAAACAGCCTAAAGCGCTGATCAAAGAGCGCGTGGCAGAGGCATTAAACATTGTCGGTATGAGCGACTATGCCTCCCGCTACCCGCATCAGTTATCCGGTGGACAGCAGCAGCGTGTTGCCATCGCCCGCGCTATAGCTGTTCGCCCACGAGTACTTTTACTCGATGAGCCGCTATCTGCCCTCGATGCGCAAATTCGCCATAATATGGTGGAAGAGATTGCAAGGCTGCACCGCGAATTACCTGAGCTGACCATTTTGTACGTCACCCATGACCAAACTGAAGCGCTCGCCTTAGGGGATAAAATTGGCATCATGAAAGATGGCTATTTGGTGGCTCACGGGGAGAAAAATGACCTATACCATCGCCCACCTAACCGCTTTGCCGCCGAGTTTTTAGGTCGTGCCAATATTCTGTCGGCAACTGCCTTAGGCTTTTCCTCCATACCCGCCCAAGTCAGTGTGAGCTGTGGCGGCACGCTCATTGAAGCGCAAACCCAAGGGATGCAAGCTCAGAGCCACAAATTAATTTGTATTCGCCCGCAGCATATTAGCCTCACCCCACGAACAGATACCTCAAACCAGTTACACGCCACCTTACAGTCTATCCGCTGGCAAGGGGACATTACCCATTTATTGTGTGATGTTGCAGGGGAAAAGGTGACGGTCGCTGTTACCCATTTATCTCCGTTACCACAAGCAGGGGATAAACTCACGCTGTGGTTTTCTCCCTCCGATACTGTGTTGATTGAGGAATAATATGTCGGCTATCAACCTGTCTAAGCCATCATCCATAAACCTAAAGCCGTTTTATTGGGTAGCGCCACCGCTGCTCGTTTTAGCGACGTTATTTTTTTACCCACTGATGCTGATTGGTGAGCAAGCCATTCAAAGCCCCACTGGCGGCGTAAGCTTAGAAACATTCTGGCAAGTGATTGAATCTCGCCGGTTTATTAGCGGGCTATTCAATACACTACAAATTGCCTTTTTTGCCACTCTAGGTTGCTTAGTACTTGGCTCGGTTCTCTCCCTGATTCTGGTGTTTATTCCTTTTCCCGGAAGCCATTTTATTACCCAAGTCATTGATACCTTTATTGCACTCCCGACTTTTTTGATCACTCTCGCGTTTACCTTTATTTATGGTTCGGCGGGGTTACTTAATGGCACATTAATAGCGCTGTTTGATTTTGAATTGCCCCCTGTGGACTTTTTGTACTCGATTAATGGCGTGATTTTGGCGGAGATCACCGTCTTTACTCCGCTTGTGATGCGCCCTCTTATGGCGGCACTGCGCCAAATCGATAAAAGCCAGTTAGAAGCCGCCAGCATTTTAGGGGCGCACCCTGCCCGCGTGATCAGCCAAGTGATTTTTCCGGCGGCACTTCCTGCATTACTCGCAGGTGGCAGCTTATGTTTGCTGCTGACCACCAACGAATTTGGCATCGTGCTGTTTATCGGGGCAAAAGGGGTAAATACCTTGCCGATGATGGTCTACAGCAAAGCGATTCTAGAATCTGATTACAGCGTCGCGTGCATGATAGCGCTAATTAATATTCTGCTGTCTGTGGGGCTATTTAGCCTGTATCGCATGGCAACAACCCGTTTCGGAGTGAAAAAATAACCATGTTAATTTGGTCTAAAACTGGGCGAGCCATTTCAACCGCCATCGCCATCACGCTGTTTTCTTGCTTGTTTTTGCTGCCATTAGTGATGATTTTAATGTCCAGCTTTAGCCGACAATGGAACGGTATTTTACCCTCCGGTTTTACCTTCGAACATTTTGTGAATGCGTTTCAAGGACCTGCATGGGAAGCAATTCTATCCAGCCTGATTATTGGCTTTTGCGCCAGTCTGTTTGCACTGTTTTGCGGTCTGTGGGCAGCCCTAGCCTTACGCCACCATAGCTCCAGAGTACAAAAATATCTGGGTATCGCGTTCTATTTACCGAGTGCCATTCCATCGGTATCGATTGGATTGGGGATCTTAGTGGCATTTAGCCAAGGCTATTTGCAGATGAACGGCACCTTTTGGATAGTTTTTTCCGCCCATTTTGTTCTGATTTCTGCGTTCACTTTCAGCAATGTCTCTACTGGGTTAACCCGCATTTCCGCAGACATTGAGAATGTGGCATTCAGTTTAGGCGCATCCCCATGGTATCGCCTGTGCCATGTCACCCTACCGCTATTGATGCCGTGGATGATTTCCGCTGTCGCCTTGAGCCTGTCTTTGTCCCTCGGAGAGTTGGGCGCCACCATGATGTTGTATCCTCCAGGCTGGGCGACGTTGCCGGTATCAATTTTCAGCCTTACCGACCGCGGAAATATTGCCGACGGCTCCGCACTGACCATCGTTCTAGTCGCGATCACACTGCTGTTGATGATGAAATTGGAGAGAGTGGCAAAGAGATTGGGGCAGAGGTAAGTAGCGAAAAGATAATATAAAAACAAAGCCCTAAATGGGCTTTATAAACGTAATGGCTATATCCAATAAATTAAACACTAATTTAATAATTATGGCTGCAACCAATCTTCTAGTTTCAATCCCAAAACTCGAGAAAACTCTCGGGTATTGTTAGTTACCAATATAGAGTTAGTTGCTAATGCATGACCGGCTATTGCAGTGTCATTATTTCCAATAGGCGTTCCTGCTTCGGTTAATGCTTTCTTAATTGCAGTTGTTGCATCAATCGCATCTTTATCCCAAGCGAGAATCCCATCAAGACGCTCACAAAATGCGTCGACTAAAAAATTATGCTTAGGCGAGGCTTTCTTACCTATCGCACCAAAGCGCATTTCTGAGTAAGTAATCGCAGAAATAACAATAGAATGTCGATGTATAACACAATCTTGCAGTTTCTGTAGTAGATACATGGGTTGCTCTCTCATAATGAAAGAGCAAATATTGGTATCAAGCATGTAGAGTTTTGTCACAAAACTATCCTTCCATCTTCAATCACGTCTTCACGTTCAAGTAAGAAATCTTTGTCTGCTTTATCTTCATCTCTTAGTGATAGCCAATTAGGTTTAACTGGACGAAGAATAATACGATTCCCTTCACGACTAATCTCTAATTCATTTACACCTTCAAAATCAATATCTTTAGGTAAACGAACTGCGCGATTATTACCATTTTTAAATACAGCAACAATTTTAGTTACCATAATTCCTCCTTAAATGCCGAAAGAATAAACATATGTTGAGTATATGCCCACTCATACATATGTCAACATATGCTAAAAACAAAAAATTTCATTTTTCTGTTAGCAAACGCTTGCGTCATTGTGCCACACGCGTATAATGCGCCACAATTTGCCGGGAGAAACCATGAACGCTGCTACTCTATTTTTGAAAGAGAACACCGACACCGCACTGCCATCACGCGGTCAGGACAGCCTGTTTTTCCCCGCCGTATTGATAAAAAAGCCCCTCATTGAGGGGCTTTTTTTTGGCCTACTAGATAGCAAGTCTTGCTGATACAGGAGAATCACGATGCCGAATCCGTTATATCACCGCGACATAATCTCAATTAACGATTTAGATAAAACCGACCTTGAATTAGTCCTTAAAGTGGCAGCCTCATTAAAGCAGCAACCTCAACCTGAGTTTCTGAAGCATAAAGTTATCGCTAGCTGTTTCTTCGAAGCATCGACGCGTACCCGTCTGTCATTCGAAACCGCCATTCATCGTTTAGGGGCATCTGTCGTCGGCTTCTCCGATAGCGCCAATACCTCATTAGGTAAGAAAGGCGAAACTCTCGCAGACACTATTTCTGTTATCAGCCAGTATGTTGATGCGATTGTGATGCGCCACCCACAAGAAGGTGCCGCGCGTTTAGCCAGCCAGTTCTCAGGCACTGTTCCGATTATCAACGCAGGGGATGGCTCTAACCAGCACCCTACCCAAACCCTGTTAGACCTGTTTACTATCCAAGAAACTCAAGGCCGCTTAGAGAACCTGAAAATCGCGATGGTCGGTGACCTGAAATATGGCAGAACGGTGCATTCACTGACTCAAGCGCTATCGAAGTTTGAAGGTAATCACTTCTACTTTATTTCCCCTGAAGTGTTGTCGATGCCAGCTCATATCCTAAATATTCTGGATGAAAAAGGGGCGACTTACAGCCTGCATAACAATGTCGATGAAGTAATCCCTGAAGTGGATATTCTGTATATGACTCGCGTCCAAAAAGAGCGTTTAGACCCATCAGAATATGCCAACGTTAAAGCACAATTTATTTTACGCGCCCAAGACCTACACAGTGCCAAAGATAATTTAAAAGTGCTGCACCCGCTTCCGCGTATCGATGAAATTACCGTGGATGTCGATAGCACCCCTTACGCTTATTACTTCCAGCAAGCAGGGAATGGGATCTACGCGCGCCAAGCGCTACTGTCTCTGGTATTAAATAAAGAACTGGCAATCTGAGGAGAAGACCATGACACACGACCATAAATTACAAGTTGAAGCCATCCGTTGCGGCACTGTCATCGACCATATCCCTGCTCAAATTGGGTTCAAATTACTGAAGCTGTTTAAGCTCACCAAAACCGATGAGCGTATCACTATCGGGCTGAATTTACCTTCTAGCAATATGGGCAAAAAAGACATTATCAAAATCGAAAATACTTTTTTAACCCCAGAGCAAGCGAACCAATTAGCGATGTATGCGCCGGAAGCCACCGTTAATCGTATCGAAGATTATCAAGTAGTGGAAAAATTAGATCTAAAATTACCCGAGCAAATCGACAGCGTTCTGGTGTGCCCAAACAGCAACTGTATTAGCCATAATGAGCCCGTTTCCAGCAGTTTCCGCATTAAAAAACGCGCGAAACATGTAGCATTAACCTGCAAATTCTGTGAAAAAGAGTTCGATAGAGACGCCGTGATCAATAATCAGTAAGGTATTTAGGCGTAGACTGCGTCTTTGTGTGGATGCCGTTCCATGTCTATAATAGCGTCCAAACCCTTTTTTACGTGATAAACGGAGAAATTATGTCATACGAAATCAGCACCGAAAATGCACCAGCCGCTATTGGTCCTTACGTTCAAGGCGTCGATTTAGGCAGTATGGTTATGACTTCAGGTCAAATTCCTGTTGATCCAAAAACCGGTAATGTCCCTGAAGATATCGCAGCGCAAACTCGTCAATCACTGGCGAACGTAAAAGCGATTTTAGAAAAAGCAGGTCTGGGCGTTGCCAACATCGTAAAAACGACCGTTTTTGTGAAAGATTTAAATGATTTCGGTACCGTTAACGCCACTTACGAAGAGTTTTTCAAACAACATAATGCGCCATTCCCTGCGCGTTCTTGCGTTGAAGTTGCGCGTCTGCCAAAAGATGTGAAAATCGAAATCGAAGCTATCGCAGTACGTAAATAGTTTTATTCAGTTTCAGATTGTCAGTCTGATAGCCTGCTAACCCATTGTCAGCAGGCTTTTTTTCATCATATAAAACTGCTCAACTAAAAATAGCAACCCGCTTTTAGGCTATTCTCTGTATCCCAAAGTGCCCTTCTCTTTTTCTCGCTGTTTTGTCACGATAACCCTCGGGATATATCCGCAACATCACTTTATGACTTATTCAATTCAGGACTATATTTAGCCCCTGCGGATACCTATATGCAAAATAAAATACGTTTATTACTGCTCAGCCTGTCACTGGCTGTGTTTGGCGTGATCACGACCGAAGTGGCGGTGATTGGTTTATTGCCACAATTAACTCAGCAGCTTCATATCACAGCACCACAAGTTGGTTTTCTCGTCAGTATCTACGCAGTGGTCGTTGCCATTTCAGGACCTTTTATCACGCTATTGCTAGGGCGTTTTAATCGCAAAACCGTTCTGTTGGTCATCATGATGCTATTTATTATCTCCAATAGCATTTATGCCCTCACCGAAAACTATCATATGATTTTGGTGTTTAGAGTTTTACCCGCACTGACCCATGCGGTCTTTTTTGCCATCGCCCTAAACCTTGCAGCCAATGCCATGCCGCCCGAAAAATCTGCCAAGGGCGTGGCCATTGTGTTTTCCGGTGTTGCGGTGGGGATGGTTTTGGGATTACCCCTCAGTGCCTTTATTGCAGAAGCCTTTTCCCTGACTGCCGCCTTTTGGTTTGGCGCGTTAACCAGTTTGCTAGCATTTATGGGGATCGCCATTCATGTGCCGTCTACTCCCGTCACCACACCGCTGAAAGTCCGTGAACAAGTGGCGATTTTAAAACGTTTGCCTGTTTGGTTATGCATATTGACGGTGACACTGATTTTCAGCGCGATGTTCGCGAGCTTCAGTTATATCGCCGATTATCTGATCAAAATCACCGGATTTTCGAACAATGCGACCAGCACACTATTGGTGGTGTTCGGCGTCAGCGGGTATATCGGTAACTTTATTTTTAGCCACTTTCTACAGCGCAGCCAAATTACGACCACTTTGCGTTATCCCGTGTTATTCGGAGTGATTTATTTCGCGGTTTGGCTCTTTGGGCATCAGCCGATAGTGATGGTGGCGTTGGTGATTTTATGGGGGGCTTTCCATACATCCGGTTTAATCATCAGCCAAAGTTGGTTAATGAAAGAAGCCAATTCAGCCCCTGAGTTTGCCAATAGCCTGTATATTTCATTCTCAAATTTAGGGATTACCATTGGCACTATGATTGGAGGCTGGGCGATTTTATATGCAGGGGTTGCTGCCATTATTTGGGTGGGAATTGCGTTTTCTGTCATGGCATTAATCAGCATTTGGGTAAAAGTGAAGCTAACCCATTCGGCGCCAGCACTCGCTTGCCATTCCCTTAATTAAATTGCCCTTCTTTTGCCGCCTTAAGCAACATATCAATCACATAGCGTGTTTTTGGCGGCATACTACGCCCTTTTGGCCACAGCAGATTAATCGGTGTTTCATAGCCTTCAGACTCTGGCAAAATACGCTGTAATTGCTGGTTTTTCAGATAATCATCGACCAACCACAATGGTAACTGAGCAATCCCTTTTCCTTGAAGCACCGCTTGGAGCATCGCATCGCCATCAGCGAGTTCATAAAAAGGGCGTGGAGCATACTGGATGACGGTTCCTTCTTCACATAAGCGCCAATAGAAAGGTGCTCCTTGTCGGATCCCCACAATGCAGCGATGATTCTCCAGCTCTTGAAGATGCTGAGGCGCCCCGTATTTTTCAAGATACTTTGGCGATGCACATAGGACTTGGTTTTGTGTGGTTAACTGACGAGCCACAAGGTGAGCGCTGTCGGGTAAAGGACCAATACGCACCATCAAATCCAAACCTTCCTCAAGGGCATCCACAAACTGCTCATTAAACGAAACGCTCAACATCAATTGGGGCTGCTCATCCATCAGTTGCATCAAAATAGGCATAATGCATTTACGCCCAAATGCGGCAGGAAGATCTAGGCGCAGCTTACCCATCAAGGTATGGGTATTCTCTTGGAGCTGCTGACCCGCTTTATCTAATAAATCCAGCGCAGCTGAACATTCGTGAAAGTAGCGTTCCCCTTCCGTCGTGAGCGAAATTCCCCGCGTGGTTCGGATTAATAGGCTAATACCCAAATGTTCTTCGAGCTTAGTGACACGCTTGCCGACGGCGGATTTGGTGATCCCTAAACGCTCTGCCGCTTCCGTAAAACTCCCTGATTGAACCGTCGCCACAAATGCAGTAATACCGGTGAGTGAATGGATGGGGATCATAATGCGCTTTTTAACCTCATCAACTGCTAGCCTGCCGCTTTTTTTTCAATTGATTCATTCTAGAGCAAATTCCCAAACCCTTAAATCAATCTCTAAATTTAATTAATTCCTGCCCGTTTGATATTCATATAAATTATTTTTTTCTTTGTTTTAAATCAAATTACCGTCATCTAAAAAAAGGCAATATCCTACATATTGTGCTTTAATTAATTCACTAGGCACTATATATAGTAAAAATTCACATTTCTTTCACAGGGATGCCCCATACTGATAAAGGATCATGGACGCTATCGCCAGTCCTGTGAGGGATTAAATAAGGAGTATGACAGTGAAAACGGTGGTTATAAAACGAGATGGTTGTCAGGTCAATTTTGATCTCCCACGCATTCAAGAAGCGGTGCGACGTGCAGCCGCTGCTGTGGACGTCAAAGATGATGATTATTGTCTGCAAGTTGCCACGGTTGTCTCTGAGCAGTTGTGCAATCGCGAAAAAGTGGATATCGCTGAGATCCAAGGTGCTGTCGAAGACCAGCTCATGTCAGGGCCTTACAAGGATTTGGCTCGAGCCTATATTGAATACCGCCATGACAGAGACAGCGAACGCGAAAAACGCAGCCAACTTACTCACGAGATCCGCGGCCTAATTGAGCAAAGCAACTTATCCTTACTCAATGAAAATGCGAACAAAGACAGTAAGGTGATCCCAACCCAGCGTGATTTATTAGCCGGGATCGTCGCTAAGCATTATGCCAAACAGCATATTTTGCCACGCGATGTTGTTCTTGCTCATGAAAAGGGTGAAATTCACTATCATGACCTCGATTATGCCCCTTTCTTCCCGATGTTTAACTGTATGCTTATCGACCTTGATGGCATGTTAACCAACGGCTTTAAGATGGGAAATGCGGAAATTGAGCCACCAAAATCCATTTCTACTGCCACTGCCGTTACTGCACAAATTATTGCCCAAGTGGCTAGCCATATTTATGGCGGAACCACCATTAACCGCATTGATGAAATTTTGGCGCCTTATGTCGCTATTAGTCATGAAAAGCATTTAAAAGTAGCCAAAGAATGGGGAATTGCTGACGCTGAAGCTTACGCCCAAAGCCGCACTGAAAAAGAGTGTTACGATGCGTTCCAATCCTTAGAGTATGAAGTGAATACACTGCATACCGCGAACGGGCAAACCCCCTTCGTCACCTTTGGATTTGGGTTAGGCACATCCCAAGAAGCGCGACTTATCCAACAATCCATTCTCAAAAACCGCATTGCTGGACTGGGTAAAAACCGCAAAACCGCGGTTTTCCCAAAACTCGTGTTTGCCATCAAAGATGGGCTGAACCATAAATACGGCGATCCTAACTACGATATCAAACAGTTAGCTTTAGAATGCGCCAGCAAACGCATGTATCCAGACATCCTCAACTACGATCGCGTGGTTGATGTCACTGGCTCCTTTAAAACACCGATGGGCTGCCGCAGTTTCTTAGGTGTCTATGAAGAAGATGGCAAACAAATTCACGATGGGCGAAATAACCTCGGCGTGATCAGCCTGAATTTACCGCGTATTGCGCTGGAAGCTCAAGGTAGCGAAGAGGCATTTTGGGCGCTGCTCGATGAGCGTTTAGCCATCGCTAAAAAAGCATTAATGACCCGCATTGCGCGCTTAGAAAATGTCAAAGCCCGAGTAGCCCCTATCTTATATATGGAAGGTGCCTGCGGCGTTCGCTTAAAAGCCAATGACAGCGTAGCGGAAATTTTCAAACATGGACGCGCTTCAATTTCATTGGGTTACATTGGGTTGCACGAAACCATCAATGCCTTATTTGGCACGCAAACTCATGTGTATGACAGCGAGCAATTGCGCGAAAAAGCCGTCGCTATTGTCAATCGTCTTCGCCAAGCCACTGACGAATGGAAAGCCCAAACAGGTTACGGTTTCAGCTTATACAGCACGCCGAGCGAAAATCTGTGTGACCGTTTCTGTCGCTTAGATACCGCTGAATTTGGCGTTATTGACGGTGTAACCGACAAAGGCTACTACACCAATAGCTTCCACTTAGATGTGGAAAAACAGGTTAATCCTTACGATAAAATCGATTTTGAACAGCCGTACCCGGCGCTCGCCAATGGTGGTTTTATCTGTTACGGCGAATACCCGAACTTACAGCACAACCTCAAAGCCCTCGAAGATGTCTGGGATTACAGCTATCAGCATGTTCCTTATTACGGTACCAACACGCCAATCGACGAATGCTATGACTGCGGTTTTTCCGGTGAATTTTCCTGTACCAGCAAAGGCTTTACCTGCCCAGCTTGTGGCAACCACGATACTAACCGCGTTTCCGTGATCCGCCGTGTCTGTGGCTATTTAGGTAGCCCAGATGCCCGACCGTTTAATGCGGGTAAGCAAGAGGAAGTAAAGCGTCGTATCAAGCACTTGGGTAATGGACAGCTCGGTTAACGGCGGATAAATACCATGAATTATCACCAATATTATCCTGTGGATGTGGTTAATGGACCCGGTACCCGCTGCACATTATTTGTTTCGGGCTGCGTTCATCAGTGCCGAGGCTGCTATAACCAAAGCACATGGCGCGTGGATTCCGGTATTCCTTTTACCCAAGAGATGGAAGACCAAATTATCCAAGATTTGCAGGATACGCGTATTCGCCGACAAGGGCTCTCCCTCTCAGGGGGGGATCCTTTGCACCCTGCCAACTTGCCTGCCATTTTAGCGTTAGTGAAGCGAGTAAAAGCCGTCTGTCCAGATAAGGATATCTGGATGTGGACAGGCTATAAATTGGATGAATTGACACTAGAACAGCAAAAAGTGGTGAGTTTGATCAATACGTTGATTGATGGAAAGTTCGAACAGACACTGTACGATCCCGCACTGCTATGGCGCGGTAGCAGTAACCAAGTTATTCATCGACTGCGTTAAGCTTCACCCGACCTAAGCTTCACGCAACCAATGTAATTTGGTACCAAACCCCAGCGTATTATCCACCATTTTCACCGTCTGTAATTGGAGCTGCCAAATCGGCAGCTTTGCCTCTAGGGCGACTGGAAATCTCTGGCAATAAAATGCTTTCTGCACATCCGACTCTTCACCGTCAAATTGGCGAATTTCTCCCACAAATTGAATACCTTGAATTTTACCCACTTGCTTAGTTTGTGCAGAGATAGTCCCTGCCACACGAGGGTTTTCCTGCATTAATTGACCGTGCTGCGAATCGGGGGATGTCATGAAAATTAAACGCATATTTTGGCGGTCAAAGGCGTAGTAGCAACTGGCAGCCCAAATATCATCTTGGTGAGAGGTAAACAGAGAAAAAACGTGTTGGCGAGCAATATAGCGCTGGATGTGTTGTAAGGTGTTTTCGGGTGTCATTGCGAATGTCCATGTTAGACCGTTCAGAACACGCCCATAAAAATGGCTGGGCGTGCTTAAGCTGTTCTGAACGTTATCTGTACTTAGTTCGCACTACTATAACTTACTCATTCGAATTGCACCTAACATAAGGTTCTATATCAACAATGCTAGCATTCGAAGTTACTAATACTTCCCCTCTAATCCCTCTCGCTTTTACTCTAAATAATTCGAGTTGCAGCTAGGCGGCAAGCGAACGAGTCGCTAGGAGCATACACTAGTATGTGACTAGTGGGAGTGAACGCAGCCAACAACGCTGCGGCTCGAAGTATGACGAGTAAAATTATTTATAGATAGCTGCAGTACCACTCATCTCATTCTCACCGCTTGCAGAAATCACGCGGAAAGATTTTGCGCCAGCTTCATCAGCTTTTTTGGCTAATTGTGCAGTCAGGTCATTTACACTTGCAGCACCACTTACAGACACATAACCTACTGCTGGCTCGCTAGCTTGTCTAACTTCTTCAGCCGCCATTGAACCAAATGATACAGCACCTAAAGCTAAAGCAGCAGCAAATAATGTTGATTTTTTCATGGTAAACTTCCTCATTGTATGTTTGATATTTACAGGGGTTTTTTCATGTTTCCCTGTGATATGGATCATACTATGCCCTTTATTCGGAGATGAAAATTAGCTAATTTTGCTATAGTTATTCAAATTAATTGAACAATAACCTATATTGAGGTTACAAATTTGTGACAGGTTTATATCATTTTTTATTTATAATTTAGTATGTTATAAACTTTATGATCCGCGAGAAAATTCGCTGGAAGCCAACTAAATTATCCTTATAAATCAGCACAGAATGCTAAATTCAGTGACAAGAAAAGCAAAATGACACAGCAAAATTGGTCTCTTTACTTAATTCGGCAGAAAAATAACGCGTTATATTGTGGGATCACCACCGATGTTCAGCGGCGTTTTCAACAGCATGAAGCGGGAACTGGCGCCAAGGCACTAAAAGGTAAAGCGCCTTTGACCCTCGTTTTTCATTGTACTGCGGGGGATCGTTCTGAAGCATCTCAATTAGAGTATCGAGTTAAGCAATTGAGTAAGCAGGCAAAAGAAAGGCTGGTCACTGACCAGCCTGATGATTTACAGCATTATTTAGCGGCTTACACATTGTCAAAATGCGATGAGTAAGTGACTTCGCCTTTATGCTGGTCAATGGCGCCATTTTCGAGTCCATAGACAAGAAAATGTTTTTGTAGACTTGGCCATTGGCAACGTAATTCGTGGTTGGAAGCGGGTTCGAAACCAAAACGCCCGTAATAACCCTCATCACCGAGAACAACGACAGCCCCATAACCAAATTCATTTAGGCTATCTAACCCTTCATAAACCAATTTTTCCGCGATACCTTGGCCTTGATAGGCTTTTTTAACGGCTAATGGGGCGAGTCCTACCCATTGAACATCTTCACCATTCACATCAACCGGGGTAAACCCGACATAGCCAATAACTTCGCCGTCATCGTTGGTTGCCACCACACCGAGGGTCAATAACCCATCTTCACGCAGGTGCTGAACAAGATCTGCCTCACCCTCAGTTGGGAAGGTTTCACGTAATAGCGTGTCGATACCCATGGCATCAACCGGGATTTCTACACGTATCAGCATGAGGTTAACACAGGCGTTTTATGCTCTGCGTCCTCACTGTCTTGTACCGTTTTAATCACATCAGCGAGCTGTAATAGACCAAAGCGTAAAGGCGCAGGCATATTTTCAATTTCGAAGGCATCCATCAGGTTTTTAACATACAAACCTAATTCAGTATCCCCTTCAATCACCAAACGACGTTGGAAAAAGAGCGTATCGGGATCTTCTTTGCGGGCTGCGATCAATACCAGATCATTGGCATTGCCGCTGACACTGACATCCGGTTCAGCCTGCTTTTGTACCACCAGCTGACCGTCTTGTAAGCTGATAAACCAAACAAGCTCTAAATCTCGGATCTCAACTTTCAGCCATTTCCCTTCCAGAAAATCGAGTTCGCCTTCTTTAACAGACTCACGAAACTGCCAACTTAATAGTTGTTCGAGTATTTGACGCTGTACGACAAATGGGGTCACTTTCAATGGAAACTTCAAAAATGAAGGGCCTTGAGTGATCAGTTGAGAACGAATTTTACCAAACACAGTACTAACTCCCGTATCAATTATCTGTCCACCACGCATAACTACTGGTTAAAGCAGCCGCTTGGACAATTTTAATACCTATAATAACAACGATTATAGATAACATTGATGTGTAGATGTAAAGATAGCCAGAGATATATCGTTATTTATCCGATATAAGGACATATTTTGCCAAAAAATAACGTGATGATACCGATCCTATATCAATCTTTATCCATCTCGCCAATATTTATTTCCAATAATCTCTACACTTTTATAATAGTCACGAAATAACTATCTCGCCTACAACATTCCAAGCTTCTCTGCGCTAAATCAAAACCTCTACCAGACCCCTTGTCTAGAATGACCAATTGCTAAATTTTTATACAGAGAAAAAGCCAATGGAATTACTCTGCCCTGCGGGGAATTTACCTGCCTTAAAAGCGGCTGTTGATAATGGTGCCGATGCGGTGTACATCGGACTCAAAAATGATACTAACGCGCGTCATTTTGCAGGTTTGAATTTTACGGAAAAAAATCTGCATGAAGCAGAGCGTTATATCCACCAGCGTAAACGTAAATTGCATATTGCGATAAACACCTTCGCTCATCCTGATGGTTATCAACGCTGGCAGAACTCTGTTGATTTAGCGGCTGACCTAGGAGCCGATGCCCTGATCCTCGCCGACATTGCTATGTTAGAGTACGCCGCCAATAAATACCCGCATATTGAGCGCCATGTTTCTGTGCAAGCTTCCGCGACAAACACAGAAGCCATTCGTTTCTATCAGCGTAACTTTCAGGTACATCGCGTGGTGCTCCCTCGCGTGTTATCCATTCACCAAGTTAAACAACTCGCCAAAACCAGTCCTGTACCGCTGGAAGTGTTTGCTTTTGGTAGCCTGTGCATTATGGCTGAAGGTCGCTGTTATCTTTCTTCCTACTTAACGGGAGAATCCCCGAATACCGTCGGTGCTTGCTCTCCTGCACGTTTTGTTCGCTGGCAACACACTGAAAATGGCATGGAATCACGGCTGAATGATGTGCTAATCGACAGCTACAAAAAAAATGAAAATGCCGGTTATCCAACGTTGTGTAAAGGGCGCTATGTGGTGGATGAGCAGAAATATCATGTACTTGAAGAGCCCACCAGCCTCAATACCATTGAGTTACTCCCAGAACTCATGAGCGCCAATATCGCCTCGGTAAAAATTGAAGGTCGTCAGCGCAGCCCTGCCTATGTCACCCAAGTGACCAAGATTTGGCGTCAGGCAATCAATCGCTATAAATCCAATCCAGACGGTTTTGTGACGGATCCTAGATGGCTCAAAGCCCTCGGTGACCTTTCTGAAGGTAGCCAAACCACCCTTGGTGCGTATCACCGTAAATGGCAATAACTGGCGTACATCATTCATCAGCATGGATTAATGGGTAACATAATGAAATATGCATTAGGCTCAGTACTGTACTACTGGCCAACATCAACCTTACAGGATTTTTATCAGCAGGCAGCAGACAGCGACGCGGATATTATTTATCTCGGGGAAACGGTATGTAGCAAGCGCCGTGATATGAAACCCAATGACTGGATTGAGCTTGCTAAGCAGCTAGCAGGAAGCGGTAAACAGATTATTCTCAGCACTCTAGCCCTGCTACAAGCTCCCTCTGAGCTGAAAGAAATCAGTAAGTTAGTCGATAATGGCGAGTTTCTAATTGAAGCGCACGATTTTGGTGTCGTTAATATGCTGGCTGAACGCAAATTGCCTTTTGTGGCAGGTCATGGGCTTAACTGTTATAACGCCCCCTCACTGAATATTTTGCTACGCCAAGGCATGATGCGCTGGTGTATGCCCGTTGAACTTTCCCGTGACTGGCTGGTGAATTTACTCAATCAATGTGAAGAGCTAGGTATTCGCGATAAGTTTGAAGTGGAAGTTTTCAGCTACGGTCACCTACCACTGGCTTATTCTGCCCGCTGTTTTACCGCTCGTTCGGAAAACCGCCAAAAAGATGAGTGCGAAACCTGCTGCATTAATTACCCGCAAGGGCGCAAAGTGATGTCACAGGAGCAGCAACAAGTATTCACACTTAATGGCATCCAAACCCTGAGCGGCTACTGCTATAACTTAGGCAACGATATTTCGTCCATGCAGGATTTGGTGGATATTGTGCGGGTTTCCCCTGAAAGCCTTGAGTCTCTCAATGTGATTAGGCAATTTAAAGCCAACCAATACGGGCAGTCCCCACTGAGCATTCCCGACCAAAGCTGTAATGGCTATTGGCGTAATATTGCCGGATTGACCCTAGAAGCGTGATGGGCTTTTGTCTATTTTGACTCGATGATCTGTGATTAGTCTTATTCTTTAAGTTAAATTTAAGTTCACCATTGAAAATTTAAGTTAAGTATAAAATAATCAGTCCTCCATTAAGGATGAGGACTGATTATGGCAATAGGATATTTTTTGCGGGTGGGTGACCGAACAACCTGCGGAGGTCAAATTCTTAGCGGTGATCCTACACTCTCTTGGTACGGTGTAGCCGGTGCTAGAGAAGGGGATCTTGTTAGCTGCGGTAAACACTCTGGGCGATTTTATATTATTGGCGGCTGCCAAAGTGTTTGGGATGAAGGGCGGAAAGTCGCGGGAACACTTGAAAGCATCAGTTCATGCCCCTGCCGAGCTCGTTTTATTAATTCAATTCAAGACTGTTATAGTGATGAATATAGCGATAAAAGTAGCGCTATTTCCTCGGTATCACCATCAATTCCCCCTTCCATTGTTACCAAAAAAATCTGTATTAGTTGCTTAATGAAAGCGGCCGAATCAGGCCAAATGCTTGTCGTTCGAGAAGGATGATGATTAATGAATAATTCGCATCCTATTTTTAATTATTCCAAACGTTATCCTACTGCAAAGCATTATTGTTTAATTTGCGGCTTACAGTATGAACGTTATTTTGATAAAGAAATTCAACACCATTATGGTGCCGCAAGCCCGCTTTTCAAGCAATCTTCCGAGGCTGAAATCGCGTGGGCTGGCCCGTGGTTGATTGATGTGACTCATCGGCATGACTTGCTGGCAGATTTAATGCAATTAGAGTCTAAATCTCCTGCATTATCTTGGCTAGTTAGTGACTTATCGCTGAATAAATTAGCGTCTCACTTCTCTGACCTTCTTAATGTGAGTTTACCTGATAACAAAACGGCCTTATTCCGGTTTTATGATCCCCGCGTGACGCACAATATGCCCCAAGTACTCACTCTTGAACAATTTAATGAGATAACGATGCCTCTTATTGCATGGTATTACCGCTTTGAAGGGCAATTTTATGCATTACAAGGAGGGCGATTAAATGCAGTTTAGCGAAGAACAATTAACCAAAATTCAAAATATCGAACAAAGTGATTATGTTGCCCAAGTTATTGCTGACTTTTATCAACATCACCCTGATAAATTACAAGTAATTGAAACATTAAATAGTCGTCTGCAATCTGCTCTTCGGTATTTGTTATCCCTAGGGTTTACCAAAGAGCCTTTAATTCGTTCTTTTTTGTTCTATGAAGCGTGCTCCCCTTACTTTTATTTGAAGCCTGAAATTAGAGATATGCTTGAGGAAAACGGTCGAAATCCAGAGCAGCAATACCAAGATTTTTTACGGATAGCCATGAAATTGATTGAATGGAGAACTTAATATGCCAGTTCCTTTAATTATTGCAGGGGCGGGATTAATGACACTGGGTGGACTCGCCGCAGTGACCCATGAAGCCTCAAAAATCGGCTTCCCCTCTTCGTCAGGTAGTGGAGATGATGAGTGGGGAAATACTAGTTATGAAGATAAAATTCGGGAATATGAAAGCATTGCGATCGGTGGCGAATTTGATGATGAAGAAAAGAAACGAGGCAATAATCAAGGTGCTGCTGTAGGTGCTACAGCCGGGGCATCTGTTGGTGTTGCTGCCATTGAAGCCAGTAAAGGCTGTCAAGACTGCCCGGCGCTCCCTTATATTGTTCCTCATCAAAATGATATTACCAATACACGCACCCCCAATGCTTATGCATATCAGGCAAGAATTTGTAATACACAAATCAGAACTGTCGATACCCCCGCAGGGCAAATGCGATACATTGATGAATGGAAGTGCACAATTCCCGTTCCAACCAGAACCCTAAACCCGTTAGTGGAGTTTGATGGCTGGAAACCTGATGAATGCAACTTTATTGAAACGAAAGATAATTATGATAATTTTTTCGACAAAGATGGTGAAGTTAAAGCTTTTTGGGAAAAAGGAGGTAATATTCCTAAACAAGCATTTGATCAGGATTGGCTATGCCAACATCAATTCAAGGGACGTTCATATATTGACTGGCATTTTTCGCAAGAAAACATGTACAGATTTTGTTCTGTTATATTGGACTCCTATCCTCAAATTCGAACACATTTAACTCCATAAAACAGGGTATTTATAAATGAAACTCAAATTAGATGTTGATATTAAACTGGATGATCAGCTTACGAATGAAAAATTTATAAATATTTTAGTCACTATGATGAATTTTGTAAAAAATATTACGTCCACTGATAGTGAAAAATGGTTTTTTTCTGGAGATAGCTTAGAAGATTCCATGAATAAACCAGCCTTCGAAAATGGTAAGCCATCTTCCATTTTAGAAGACAAAAAAAGTATAGATATCATTGAGTCAATATGGGCAGGGGATAATTCTTTAACAATACAACATGCTGCAAATATTAATCAATATATACTAAGATTTAATCTCCGAAAGATTGATCATTTAGATCTTAAAAACACACTGAAATCAATAAATGAAATTTTATCCATTTTTAATATTTTAGCCTTGAGGATGGATATAAATAATTATTCATATCATAAGAAACAAGTCTTTCCGGACAGGTTTCCTGTTGGCTGGATGCTTTATTTAAATAAAAAAATAACGCAACAACAGATTCCCATGGCTGCTCAGCTTATCCATATTGATAATGACAAAAATCACGGAACATTAATTATCAGTACCGACCATGTTTTTGATGGTGAAAATAAAGAGGATATTAAAAAAGCCAATGAAATCGAAATTCAGCTTGCTGGGTTGGGGTTATTACCGTTAATTCGTGAGATGTATAGTTAAGGCGCCTATAGAGTACGATAGCGTAATAATAAACTCGATTATCGTACTTTAGAGTCCTATTTCATTTCTATTTATTAAAATCATGACTGTAAGTACTCACACTAGGATCACTTATGGATATCTCAATCAAGATAGATATTGAATTGAATGACCAATTATCACTACAAACGCTAATGAGTACATTCAGCGAAATGATTGCATTTACTGATCTCATCACTAATAACAAAGAGCTAGTTTGGTATTTTTGTGGTGACAGCCTTGAGGAGGCTTTGAATCAACCGGCATTTAAAGATAATTACCCAACTTTATTTTTCGAAGAACGACAATACATTGATATTATTGAAGGCATATGGAGTAGTGAAAATAAAGCCCTTGTTATAAAGGGAAAAATTTCAAGTTTAAAATACAATCTGGATTTTGATTTACGTGAAATTCAAAGTATAGCTATAGATAAAATAAAGGATATTTTATGTTCATACCTTAAGAAATTTGACGTATTCTGCATTCGAGTAGATATAAATGACTATGAATATAAAAGCAGAAATGTTTTCCCAGACAGACTTCCCGTTGGCTGGATGCTTTATTTAAATAAAAAAATAATGCCAGAACAGGTTCCCATGGCGGCTCAGCTTATCCATATTGATAATGAAAAAAATCACGGAACATTAATTATCAGTACCGACCATGTTTTTGATGGTGAAAATAAAGATGATATTAAAAAAGCCAATGAAATCGAAATTCAGCTTGCTGGGTTGGGATTACTGCCATTAATACGAGAGATATATAGTTAATTTTTTAAACGGTATTGACCCTAGAGGCGTAATGAATTTTCTATTTATGAGAGGCTCTCTAGCGAGCCTTTTCATTCCATGGTCAATCACCAACAAAAACCTGCGCAATTCTTCATCAATAACCGGCCTATACCCAGAATATCCCCCAAACAGATACGGAGTTATCTCCTTTGAATTCAGTTGACGTACGGTAGATTAGATAAGCAACCAAACTCACAGACTAATAAGGAAATACCCGTGATAAAACGTACCCTGCTCGTCATGACACTTTTTTTAGCGGGATGCTCAACATCCCTTGAGTACACCAAAGCTGATCTCGAAAAAAACCAAGAAGTGGGTTACTCCGATTCTGGGTACTATCGCGTGGTATTTAAAGGGAAAAAAATTCTTTCCGTGCCTGAAAATGCCCATATTGTGGCAGGCACTGAAGATAACGTGGTTGGAAAATTGACCCAAGATGGCAAAACTGGTGAGTTTGTGATTGCGGGGCTTGCCGCCAAAAGCAATGGCAACATTAGTTCCCAAGTGGGTGGCCACGATTATAATTTGAGTTTCCTATTAACCGATGAAAATGATTTACCACTTTCATCAGTCAATTACATCATTATCAATGACTGTAATGGGGAAGCCTATTCAGGCAAAACCAATGCTAACGGACGCACATTTTCGGTTTCAACGCCCAAAGAGTGCAACTTAAGCCTCAGTGTCCTGGAATAAAAGATTGTGCCATAACGTATTTAGAGCCATTTTTCAAAATAAGAGGTTGGAAACCAACCTCTCTGACGATTATTTATGGCTATTTATGAAAATGCTTGCGCCAGCGATGCACCGCATGACTAATCTGGCGTAACTCACCATCTCGCAACATGCCAATAAACACACCGATAAACGAGTAAATCACCCCAAGCACCAGCATCATCACAATATCCATCAAGATATCTCTAAATGGCAGACCCATTTGGTTGATCCCCGCCATGGCGTTAGTCGCCCATGTTGATGGCAATGCAGAGGCTATCATTCGTACCCAGTCTGGCATAGCTTGTAATGGCCAAATCGTACCAGACATATAGAACACCGGCGTGGTGATAAACGCCAATGTCAGGTAGATCATTTCCACACTACGCAAGCATTCCGTGACCAACTTCCCTAACCCAATAACGGCGAGTAAGAATGGGAAAGTTAGCATCCAAATCTGGTACAACGGCGCTTCTTGCCGATAACCCAAAATCCATGGCCATAAGGCAAAAAATACGGTCGAAAGAAATAACCAGATAGGCACCAGCGCCGACAACGCCCCCAGGTAAACCGCTAATGGGGGTTTACCTTTTGGTGTGGAACGAATGGCAATACTGACCCGTACGCACGCAATTAATAAGGAGTGCTGCAATAACATCACCAGCAAGCCAGGGAAGATAATCGCCGCAAAGCTAATGCCAGGGTTATACAGCGGCTCGGTTTCACTGCGAACAGGGGCAATAATCACTTTCGCTTGTTCAGGACTGAAACCCGCCTTTTCCAGTAACTGGGTGTTATAGGCGCTCAATAACGTTTGATACGCTTTCGATAGCTCTTGCTGGATTTGCCCGCTGGCTAAGCGGTTTGTGGCATCCCCATAAACCGGTACCGTGATATTTTTGCCACTAAGCAAATGCTTCTCAAAATCCGTTGGGATGATCACGATGGCAAACAGCTGCCTCGCAATCATATCCTGCCGCGCTTGAGCTAAATTATCGTAACTGTGTAGCTGGACTTTGGGCGTGGCGTCTAAATCGCGGATCAGCTCACGACTTGCGCCAGAGTGATCCATATCGATAACCGCCACAGGCAGATCCCACAGGACAGGACGCGCGTACACCAGACTCATGATACAGAGAGAAACGAGCAGCAGCAGCCACATTGGTTTCTCCAGCATGCCCAGCAGTACCTTTTTAAACGTCGCAAAATAGACCGTCATCATACGATACTTCCTTGGGTTTCAAGCCGTTTCACTAAGCGTTTACGGATCAAAAATGCCGTCAGTAACGGGTAAATCAGCAAAAATAGACACACTTGCACAATACGCTCAAACGAAATTTCCCGTAAGAAAATATCAAACATGGCGTTTAAGGTGTGAGTGAGCGGCTCCGCGTTCGAAATAATTCGTGCGGGCAGAATCATCGAGAGTTCCGGCACTGCCATGCCAGAAAACGCCAAGGCAATACTCACCAGCATCCCGATTAAGCTGTAAGCCATTATCGCGCTGGACGTGAAGCTAAAGAGTAGTAACCCGATACTCTGCGCCGCTATCACATAGAAGAAGCCCACCAGCATCATATACAGGGGGTTCCCCACTACTTTTGCGTCGAAAATAGTGACCAATGCCGCCAGTTCCACAATTAGTAACGTCGTGAAAAATAACGTATAAGGTGCCATTTTACCTAGCAGTGCCATTGAAAATGGCTTCACACTTTGAAGAATAGTGCCGCGAGACATGGTGTAAATAGTGGCTGTGACCACAAACAGTTGCAGCATATGGATGGTCGCCGCAAATTGTTGGTAATAAATATAGCTGCCACTGGGGTTAAAGAGGCTATCGTAAGAGAGCGTGACTTGCGCCAATGCCGGTAGAGATTGCCCCATCGATTTTGCCATTTCCTGGCGGTATTTGGCGTTAAGTTCCGCAACTAAGCCGCTAAAATCTTGAATAGCATAACTGCCAGATGCGTAAAACAGCGCATTGTAGTACATACGCAATTCAGGCTGGCGTCCTCGCAATATATCTTCCTCAAAATGTTGGGGAATATAGAGCAAGGCATAATCTTTAGCGCTCCCCAGCTGCTTGATGGATGTCACTAAGTTGCCATCAATCGCTTTCACTTCCGCATGAGGACCCGCATCAAGATCGCGGATAATTTGCCTTGAAACTGGGCTGTTGTTGTTATCTACCACCGAAACTGGCACATCCATCAGCGTTCCCTCTGAGAAGTTAGCGCTGATTAACGTAAACAGCATCAATGGGAATAGCCAACTCAGCCAGTGAAAGACTGGGCTGCGGATCGCCATTTGGGTTTCGCGGCTAAAGGCATGTTCAAAACCATGCCAAGCGAATTTGAGTTTCATGGCGTCACCTGTTATTTATCCCAGTGCCACAAGACGCTCATCCCCGGTCGCAATCCTTCAATCGGTTGTTGTGGATACAAGCGAACTTCAAAGGTTTTCAGGTCGAAATCCCCTGTCGCACGGGTGGCTCGTTTAGTCGCGTAATCCCCTTTCGGCGCAATATAGCGAACTTCGGCTTCCACGGTTTTATCCCCTAAGGCAGGAACCGTCAGCTCAATTTTGTCCCCTTTTTTCACACCCACTAAAATATCTTCACGTAGGTTATAAACAAAATAGGCTTGAGGGAGGCTGATCAATGAGATTAGTGGGCTACCTGCATTGAACAGTTCACCAATTTCCGCAGGGATTGGACCAACTTCACCATCCACAGGGGCTTTCACTTGCAAGTCATCCAGTTGAACTTGGAGTTCAGCCAGTTTTTGCTCTGCTTGGTCTACTGCCGCTTTATATTGTTGACGCTGCTCAATACGATCGCCGTTTTTACCTTCTTCCAAACGCGCCTTAGCACTTTGGACTTGTTGGAACGCAACATCTTTCGCTTTACGGGCGGTATCTAGCTCATTTGCTGAGACATACCCTTTACCTGAAAGATTATTTAAACGGGTAAATTCACGAGAGGCATTTTGGTATTGCGAATTTGCTTGAGCAACCGCAGCTTGTAGGTCACGCAGCGTCTCTTCACGAGTCCCATTTAAGGATTGGTCGAGTTGGGCTTGAGCTTGGTCCTTAGCCGCTTTTAATGCCGCGTATTGAGCTTGTAACTCAGGGCTTTCTAAGGTGAGCAGTAACTGCCCTTTCTTCACATCATCCCCGCGTTCTACATGGCGTTCAATGACTCTGCCTTTGGCTTTTGAAGTCACGATGACCTCCGGTGCGTCCACTTCCCCTTGCAATAATAAAAATTGATTATGGGAATGAAAAAGCGCCGCAGCAGCAATTAAGATCAGCATAAGCAAGATCAGTATGATGGTTCTTTTTTTCATTATGTATGTGGGCCTTGAATAATAACGGAGGAAACTACTTTTTCATTATGACAATAAATTAACACTAACGTTAAGAAATTTGTGCGCAAAATCACGCTTTAGCGGTCTTTTTTAGTCTGAGGGGCTTTGACGCTTATGTCAAATAATGATGTTTTACTAATTATTAAATGACGATTACTTAACCAGCCCAATAAGATACAATATCCCCCAAAGTATATGGCTAAGCCCACTGAGCCAGCCGCCTACAATTCGAAACTTGTAACTTGCAACATTGTGCATTCATCGCACCAATGTCCTAAATAATTCGAATTGTAGGTAGGCGGCAAGAGAAGATATCTTGGGGAGCATACAAAAGTATGTGACCCAAGTAGCTGAGCGTAGCCAACACCCCTACAACTCGAAGTATGACGGACATTAAGATGTACGAATTTGATCTGATCTTATTATTACTCCAACAAATGTGCGTCTACCTCGTTATCGCTTGGGCACTCAGCCGCACTCCTCTGGTCACCCCACTCCTTAAGGTTACCATTCGCTTACCTCATAAAGTGATGTGCTACCTTATTTTCTCAGTATTTTGCATCATCGGTACTTATTTTGGTTTACATATCAATGATTCCATAGCTAACACTCGTGCTATTGGTGCTGTACTTGGCGGATTGTTAGGCGGCCCTGCGGTGGGCTTTGCTGTTGGGTTTACTGGTGGGGTTCACCGGTACTCTTTGGGTGGAATGAGCGCTTTCGCTTGTATGATCTCGACCATTGTCGAAGGCTTAATTGGCGGTCTGGTACATCGTTACTATATGAAGCGTGGGGAAATTAATAAAATCTTTAACCCTGTTACCGCTAGCTGCGTTACCTTTTTCGCTGAAATCATCCAAATGCTGATTATTTTGCTCATCGCCCGCCCATTCGATGAAGCTTATGAATTAGTGAAAAATATTGCCGCGCCGATGATCATTGCCAATACCGTCGGGGCTGCCATGTTTATCCGCATTTTGCTGGATAGGCGTGCCATCGTCGAGAAATACACCACAGCATTCTCCGCTCAAGCCTTGAAAATCGCCCTATGCACTGAGGGTATTTTGCGTAAAGGTTTCAATGCGGATAACAGCATGAAAGTGGCAAAAATTATTTACCAAGAATTAGATATTGGTGCCGTCGCCATTACGGATAGAGAAAAAATTCTCGCGTTTATCGGGCTAGGCTCCGATCACCACATTCCAGGGACACCTATCTCATCCATTCAATCCAGGCAGGCCATTGATAATAATGAAGTGGTTTATGCCGATGGTAACGAAACGCCGTATAAATGCTCGCTAAGTCCCTCGTGCAAGCTAGGTTCCACCCTTGTGATCCCGCTTAGAGGGGAAAACCAACGGGTGATTGGTACTATTAAGTTATACCAAGCCAAGAATAGCCTCTTTAGCTCCATCAACCGTACGCTAGGGGAAGGAATTGCCAGCCTGTTCTCTGCCCAAATTTTGGCGGGGCAATATGAGCGCAATAAGCAATCTTTACTGCAATCGGAAGTCAAACTGCTTCACGCACAAGTGAACCCGCATTTTCTCTTTAATGTGCTCAACACATTACAAGCAGTGATCCGCAAAGATAGCCAGCAAGCGGGACAGCTCGTGCAGTATATCTCCACCTTCTTTCGCAATAACTTAAAACGTCCAGAGCAGAATGCGACATTAGGGGAAGAAATCGAGCATATCAATTCATACCTGCAAATTGAAAAGGCGCGATTCCAAGAGAATTTGCAGATCCATTTAGATATCCCCGATGAAGTTAAACAGGTGGAATTACCCGCGTTTACGCTGCAACCTATTGTCGAAAATGCAATAAAACACGGCACTTCACAGTTATTAAATACCGGATACATTACAATACGCAGCTATATTCGCTGTGAACATGTCTATATTGAAATCGAAGATAATGCCGGTTTATACCAGCCAAGTGGGCAATCTGACGGCTTAGGGATGGGCTTAGTCGATAAACGCTTGCGCCTGAAATACGGTGAAAAATATGGAATAGGCGTGGAGTATGAACCTGAAAAATTCACCCGCGTGAAAATCCGCTTGCCCTACATGTCCACTTAATCACATTGCACATAATAAATGATAATAACGCTATGAATGTACTGATCGTTGATGACGAACCCCTAGCCCGTGAAAACGTGCGCTGCTTACTTGAGGAACATGACGATATCGAGATTATTGGCGAGTGCGCCAATGCCATTGAAGCCATCGGTTTGATCCACAAAAAAAAGCCTGATGTGGTGTTTTTAGATATTCAAATGCCCCGAGTAACAGGATTAGAAATGGTGCGTATGCTCGACCCTGAAGAGCGCCCGCATATTGTTTTTCTGACGGCATTTAATGAATTTGCGATCCAAGCTTTCGAAGAGCATGCTTTCGACTATCTACTTAAACCCCTTGAACCTGAAAGATTGGCAAAAACTTTAGCCCGTTTACGCCAAAATAAACAGAAACAGAATCTCGAGCTCCTCGATAATAATGAACCGCTCAAGTTTATTCCTTGTACCGGACACAGCCGCATTTATCTAATGAAATTAGATGATGTGCAATATGTTACTTCTCGCATGAGCGGCGTGTATGTAATGAGTACCCAAGGACAAGAAGGCTTTACCGAATTAACCTTGCGCACATTAGAAATGCGTACGTCGTTAGTCCGTTGCCATCGTCAATATTTAGTGAATATGACCCAGCTCAGCGAGATTCTATTTGGGGATAATGGACAAGCCGAATTGGTGCTATGCTCAGGTGAACATATTCCCGTTAGCCGCCGCTATTTAAAACCCTTAAAAGAGGCGCTAGGGCTAATTTAACGAGTGACTCAGGAGAAAAGGTTATGGCTGATTTTTACCTGCAAATTCGCACCAATTCGATGACATTAAAAAATCTCGATACCCATGAAGAACACAGTGCAACGGGTGAGTTTTCAGCCAAAAGAATGGTTATCGGGGATTTTTTTAAAGCCGAGTTTGTACTGTATCAGTTGGTCTGCGATATGGGTCTGAAAGTCCGTCGCCCTTTTGCGTCGAAACATCGTATTTTGGTTCAAGCCCTCGAAATTATTGAAGGGGGCGTGAATATGGTGGAAGAGCGCCTATTTACCGAAATTGTTTACGGGGCATTTAATCAGCGTGTGAAAAAAGTGGTAGTAAGCCGAGCAACGTTACCTATGCCTCAGCGAGAAGCGAAAGCCTTATTAACTGCATAAAAAAACCCGCATTTTAAAATGCGGGTTTTTTGTATTTATCTCAGCCACATTAACGTGGCTGGATAGCGCTATTATGCGTTGTGGCTGCTGCTACGACGACGTGGCGCTGCATTGGTGCCATCTTGGCGCGGTGCAGAGTTACCACGGTCACGGTTACCGCCATCACGGTTTCCACCACGACGGTTGCCGCTGAAGCCTTCGCGATCACCACCGCTACGACGACCATCACGGTCGCCACCACGGTCATTACGACGACCTGCACCGAAACCACCTTCGCTGCCGCCTTCACGACGTGGACCACCACGACGTTCGCCACCGCCACGACGCTCAAATGGTTGAGCATCACCGATTAGTTGCATTTGCATTGGTTTGTTCAGAACACGCGCACGGCTTAAGTGAGTTAACACTTCGCTTGGCATACCTTTTGGTAACTCGATAGTTGAGTGAGTACCAAACAGTTTGATGTTACCAATGTAGCGGCTGCTGATGTCTGCTTCGTTCGCGATCGCACCAACGATATGACGAACTTCAACACCGTCATCACGACCCACTTCGATACGGTACATTTCCATATCGCCAACATCACGACGCTCACGACGAGCACCACGATCGCCGCGCTCTGCACGGTCAAAACCGTTGCCGTTGCTGTTGCGGTCGTTACGGTCACGACGGTCGCCACGACGATCATCACGGTCGTTGAATTCACGACGCGGACGACGCGGTGCATCTGGTGGCAGGATCAGAGCGCGTTCGCCTTGAGCCATTTTCAGTAATGCCGCTGCTAAAGTTTCCATATCTACATCTTCAGATGGAGACATTTTCGCTAACAGTGAACGGTACTGATCTAAGTCGCTGCTTTCTAATTGCTGTTGGATTTGTTCAGCAAATTTCGCCTGACGACGTTGGCTTAATACGTCAGCATCTGGCAATTCCACTTCAGGAATAGTCAGTTTCATTGTACGTTCAACGTTACGCAGTAAACGACGCTCACGGTTCTCAACGAACAGTAATGCGCGACCCGCACGACCCGCACGACCGGTACGACCGATACGGTGAACGTAAGATTCTGCATCCATTGGGATGTCGTAGTTAACAACTAAGCTGATACGCTCAACATCCAGACCACGTGCTGCAACGTCAGTTGCGATCAGGATATCTAAACGACCATCTTTTAAGCGCTCTAATGTTTGCTCACGCAGTGCTTGGTTCATATCACCGTTCAGTGCCGCACTGTTGTAGCCATTACGCTCAAGCGCTTCTGCAACTTCTAAGGTTGCGTTTTTGGTACGAACGAAAATAATCGCCGCATCGAAATCTTCAGCTTCTAAGAAACGCACCAGCGCTTCATTTTTACGCATGCCGTAAACAGTCCAGTAGCTTTGAGCGATATCTGGACGTGTAGTAATGCTCGACTGAATGCGGATCTCTTTAGGATCTTTCATAAAGCGACGAGTAATACGACGGATTGGTTCTGGCATTGTTGCCGAGAACAGCGCAGTTTGGTGTTCTGCTGGAATCTGGCTCATGATGTTTTCAACATCATCGATGAAGCCCATACGCAGCATTTCATCAGCTTCGTCTAATACTAAGCCTTTCAGTTTAGAAAGATCTAAAGTACCGCGTTTCAGGTGGTCTAACAGACGACCTGGAGTACCAACAACCACTTGTGGCCCTTGGCGTAATGCACGAAGTTGAACGTCATAACGTTGACCGCCATATAAGGCAACCACGTTGACACGGTTCATGTGTTTAGAGAAATCGCTCAGTGCTTCAGCAACTTGCACCGCTAACTCACGTGTCGGTGCCAGTACTAAAATTTGTGGAGCTTTTAAATCAGGATCGATGTTATGCAGTAATGGCAAACCAAATGCAGCGGTTTTACCACTACCAGTTTGTGCCATACCTAATACATCATTACCATCCAATAACAATGGAATACATTGTTGCTGGATTGGAGATGGTTTTTCGTATCCCAGGTCGCTTAGTGCGTTCAAAATAGATGCTGATAAACCTAGATCAGCAAAAGACATATCGGTCTCAGTCGTCATGTAAAGGTGCCTCATACTTAGTGGCGGCCAGTTTACATAACGGAGCGAAAATCATTTCGGTCATTATCATTTAAAATGTGAACTGGCTCAAATTGTGTTATTAAACGAACAAATAAACCCTCACCCGGGTGGATGATGGCTTAAAAATGAATAGAGAAATGTTCGTCAGCTATTGCTGGCCCGATTCTAATAGGTCGTCTTGTTCTTGGCCTAACAGCGCCAATTCCAACAATGCGTAGCGGTGCTCAACAAAGCTGTGTGCGTTGTTAGCTACCGTCAGTTTGAATAACGCAGTTGCGCTATCCTTATCCCCCAGACTTAGGTAATGCTTACCTAAATAGAAGTTAGTTTCACTGAGATGCTCAGCGAGCGAAGTGTTATCCGTAGATGTCTCTTTCAAACGCTCCATCAATGTCGTTTCATTGATATTGCCAAGATAGAATTCTACGATATTCCAGCCCCATTGCCCTTTCTCCGCTTGGTTGTAGCGGGCAGCAAGATTGTCTTGTGCCATACGCGGGTCTATGTCTTTTTCTACGAGATAAAGCCACAGAGTACGAAAAGGATCATTTGGATCTATCTGATAATACGCCAGCAGATCATCCTGCGCTAATTTGTATCGTCCACCGTAATATAATGCGATGCCACGATTCATTCGCGCGAAATTGTAAGTTGGATCAAGCTCTAAAACAGAATCAAACGCTTCATAGGCGGCATCATAGTTGCCAGCCTGCGTAAAATATATTCCTAAAAAGTTAAAGATTTCAGGAATATCCGGACGGATTGACAACGCAGTTGAAAAATCATTACGTGCCAGCGCCCTTAAACCGAGACTATCATACAGTACTCCGCGCTCATATAAAAGCTGCGCGTACTCATCATCGGTTAAAGATCGGCTCGCAAGGATTTGTTCCATACGAGCCAAAATTACTTCTTGTTGTAATGAAGGCTGCAATGGAACTGCAAAAACCTCGTTTTTACGCCAATCTTTATTACTACATCCAATAATAATAAAAAAGATGAACGCGGATAGCACACGGACTAAGGTGCGGCTATCGATAAAACGAAAGTTAATACAGTTCTGCATACTACGCCCTTACATTACCACTAGTCAGCAAATTTAGGCTGATAGCGCCTAAGTTTATCAGGCGCTACACTTTCGGTCAGCTTATTCTGCTGATTCCTGCTGTGCTGGAGCTTCTTCGCCAGCAACAGCTTCTTTCATGCTCAGGCGAATACGGCCTTGACGGTCGATTTCTAACACCTTAACAGGAACTTCTTGACCCATTTGCAGGTAGTCAGTCACTTTCTCTACACGCTTGTCAGCGATTTGTGAAATGTGAACCAGACCTTCCTTACCGCCACCGATAGCAACGAATGCACCAAAGTCAACGATACGAGTCACTTTACCTTGGTAGATACGACCCACTTCAACTTCTGCAGTGATGTCTTCGATGCGACGAATTGCTTCTTTCGCTTTCAGACCATCAGTTGCTGCGATCTTCACAGTGCCGTCATCTTCGATTTCGATAGTTGTGCCTGTTTCTTCCGTTAATGCACGGATAACAGAACCACCTTTACCGATGACATCTTTGATCTTGTCTGGGTTGATACGGATGGTGTAAATGCGTGGAGCGAACTCGGAGATCTCTTCACGTGGACCATTGATAGCTTGTTCCATTGTGCCAAGGATATGCAGACGCGCACCTTTAGCTTGGTTCAGAGCCACTTGCATGATTTCGCGAGTGATACCTTCGATTTTGATATCCATTTGCAGTGCGCTGATACCGTCACGGCTACCCGCTACTTTAAAGTCCATATCACCTAAGTGGTCTTCATCACCTAAGATGTCAGACAGGACAACGAAATCGTCACCTTTTTTCACCAGACCCATCGCGATACCCGCAACAGCAGCTTTAATTGGCACACCAGCATCCATCAGAGCCAGAGACGCACCACATACAGATGCCATTGAAGAAGAACCGTTAGATTCCGTGATTTCAGAAACAACACGTACTGTGTACGGGAATTCTGCTTGTGAAGGCATAACTGCCAGCACACCACGTTTCGCTAAGCGACCGTGACCAATTTCACGACGTTTAGGTGAACCAACCATACCAGTCTCACCAACAGAGTATGGAGGGAAGTTATAGTGGAATAAGAAGCGGTCAGTGTATTCGCCCATTAATTGGTCGATAACCTGTGCATCACGCTCAGTACCTAATGTTGCAGTAACCAGCGCCTGAGTTTCACCACGGGTGAACAGTGCAGAACCATGCGTACGTGGCAGAACACCAGTACGAACGTCCAGCGCACGAACCATGTCTTTCTCACGACCATCGATACGTGGCTCACCACGGATAACGCGGCTACGAACAACTTGTTTTTCTAAGTGAGCAAGAATGTCTGACACTTCAGAAACATCGACGTTTTCATCTTCAGCAACCAGAGTTGCAATTACTTCGTCTTTGATCAGGTCAACTTGAGCATAACGCTCTTGTTTCTCAGTGATACGGTAAGCATCGCCCATACGGCTTTCAGCCAGTGCAGCAACGCGATCGTTCAGAGCTTGGTTAACTGGCTCTGGCTGCCAATCCCATTTCTCTTTGCCCGCTTCTTTGACTAATTCATTGATGTTCTGGATAACAACTTGTTGTTGATCGTGACCGAACACAACTGCACCCAGCATTTGCTCTTCGCTTAACAGTTCAGCTTCTGATTCAACCATTAATACTGCGCTGTCAGTACCTGCAACCACTAAATCCAGACGGCTTGATTTTAATTCATCAGCAGTTGGGTTCAGAACATATTGGTCATTGATAAAACCAACACGAGCAGCACCGATAGGACCATTGAATGGAACACCAGACAGTGCCAGTGCAGCAGATGCACCGATCATCGCAACGATATCTGGGTTAACTTGTGGGTTAACAGAAACAACGGTAGCAATGATTTGGATTTCGTTCAGGAAGCCTTCTGGGAACAGAGGACGTAATGGACGGTCAATCAGACGTGCAACTAAGGTTTCGCCTTCACCAGGACGGCCTTCACGACGGAAGAAGCTACCTGGGATACGACCCGCAGCGTAAGTACGCTCTTGGTAGTTAACTGTTAAAGGGAAGAAATCTTGCCCTTCTTTAACTTTTTTCTGTGCCACAGCAGTCACGAATACTGCGGTGTCATCCATGTTTACCATCACCGCCGCCGTTGCTTGGCGTGCGATCATGCCTGTTTCTAATGTTACGGTATGCTGGCCATACTGGAACTTACGAACAATAGGATTTAACAAAATATTACCCTTTTTGTAAGGCTACGAGAGATTCTCAGGTAGCATGATTTATTTTCTGACTACAGCCTCGCGACTAATGAGAGGATTGATATTCCAATCATCAATTCTCTCATTAGCCGCGCGAATTCGGATGTAGTTTTCAGTGGTTTTAATTAAAACAGTCAATTATCGATAATAGCTTAACATTTTAGTTAAGTATAATTCGAGTATTACTTCAACTTTCAATTAACTTTTAGAAGAAAAGGGGCCATTTGGCCCCTTTCCTCTGAAACTGACAAGATTAACGACGCAGACCCAGACGCTCGATCAGCGCTGTGTAACGTGCGATATCTTTACCTTTCAGGTAAGCTTGTAAACGACGACGCTGAGCAACCATACGCAGCAGACCACGACGGCTGTGGTGATCTTTTTTGTGCTCAGAGAAGTGACCTTGCAGGTGATTGATTTGAGCTGTCAGCAGAGCGATTTGAACTTCGCTTGAACCCGTGTCATTTTCACCGCGGCCGAATTCAGCAACGATCTTCGCTTTCGCTTCAGTACTTAGAGACATAATAAACTCCAAAATAATATAAATTTAAGTGATGAGAGCCAATCTCTAATTTAGCATCTCAAGATTTAGCGCCGTCATTCTACGCTGCTTAGAGCAGCAAAGCAATAAGCGCCATTATGCGGACGGTTCATTTTCAACGACCAAACGCTTTGGTGCAATACGCCCATCTTCACTAATCAGAGCGATACCGATAAACCGCTGCTCTGAACCACAAGTGACACGGATCATGTCGCCTTCCACGAGGTCTTTTACATCACCGCGTACAGGTTGACCCTGTTTGAAATACGCGGCTGTTTCCTCAGTAATATTCACTGCAGGAAAATGAACCACTGCGGTATCCATTGGCAATAATAGCGAATCGAGTAAGGATTCAAATGAGCCTTCTCCCGCATCCACTTTTGCCCGCAAAGCAGCTAATTGTTCCAACGTGACCATGCGGTCATAAGGATAATTTGCGACTTGCACACGACGCAGATAAGTTACGTGCGCACCACATCCCAACATTTCACCTAAATCATCAATAATAGTTCGGATATAGGTGCCTTTAGAACAGTGAATTTCCAGTTCTAATTCGTTGTTATCCCAACGAATAAACTGAAGTTCATACACTGTAATTGGGCGGGTTTCACGCTCTACCGTAATACCTTTACGTGCGTATTCATATAATGGGCGCCCTTGGTGTTTCAGCGCTGAATACATGGAAGGAACTTGCAGTGTATTCCCACGAAAATGTTCGAGGGCTTCTTCAAGTTGCTGTGCCGTAAAAGTGATATCGCGTTCACTGATGATTTCGCCGTGAGAATCAGAAGTATCCGTTCGTTGCCCAAGGCGTGCAATCACCCGATAGCGCTTATCTGAATCGAGTAAAAACTGTGAGAATTTCGTCGCTTCACCAAGGCAGACTGGCAGCATGCCTGTCGCTAGTGGGTCAAGAGCCCCCGTATGCCCGGCTTTATTTGCGTTGAAAAAGCGCCGCACTTTTTGCAGCGCATCGTTTGAGGAAATATCGGTGGGCTTATCTAACAGCACAACGCCGTCAATATTGCGCCCGCTACGACGACGCCCCATTATTTTTCCTCTTTACTATCTGTACCTGCACGACGCTCTTCGTCATTACGAATAACGTTCGATACTAAGTTAGACATACGCATACCATCAACTAATGAATTGTCATATTCAAACGTTAACTCAGGAATAATACGTAAACGCATTGCTTTTCCCAGTAATGAACGAATGAAACCTGACGCTTCATTTAATGCTTTAATGCCGTCTGCAACCATCTCTTCTTCACTTTTTTCATTCGCAAAGTTGAAGAAAGTGACGAAGACTTTACCGTATGCCAGATCCCGTGACAGCTCTACGCCAGAAACGGTTGCCATGCCAATACGGGGATCTTTGATTTCGCGCTGCAAGATAATTGCAATTTCTTTTTGCATTTCTTGAGCTACGCGCTGAGAACGACTGAATTCTTTTGCCATCGTTAATCTCCTGACAATAAAGGGGGCAATAGCCCCCTCATTAATACTATTTTGTCACCACGATACTTCGTGGGTACTCACAAAATTAACCGTCGATTGAACGTTTAACTTCGATAACTTCAAAGACTTCGATCATATCGCCGACACGGACATCGTTGTAGTTCTTAACACCGATACCACATTCCATACCGTTACGAACTTCGCTAACGTCATCTTTAAAGCGACGCAGTGATTCCAGCTCACCTTCGTAGATAACCACGTTATCACGCAGAACGCGGATTGGGTTATTACGCTTGATGGTACCTTCAGTAACCATACAACCAGCAACTGCACCGAATTTCGGTGATTTGAACACATCACGGACTTCTGCAAGACCCATGATTTGCTGTTTGTATTCAGGTGCCAGCATACCGCTCATCGCTTGTTTGATTTCATCAATCAGGCTATAGATGACGGAGTAGTAACGTAAATCAACGCTTTCGCTTTCAACGACGCGACGAGCAGATGCATCGGCACGGACGTTAAAGCCAAGAATGATCGCATTAGAAGCTGCAGCCAGAGTTGCATCAGTTTCAGTGATACCACCCACGCCAGAACCGATGATTTTGATTTTAACTTCATCAGTTGACAGTTTCATCAGAGAGTCAGTGATAGCTTCACAGGTACCTTGAACGTCAGTTTTCAGTACGATATTCAGTTCAGAAACTTTACCTTCTTCCATGTTAGCAAACATGTTTTCCAGTTTAGATTTCTGCTGACGAGCTAATTTCACATCACGGAATTTACCTTGACGATACAGGGCAACTTCACGTGCTTTTTTCTCATCACGAACAACTGTCGCTTCATCACCCGCTGAAGGAACGCTGGACAGACCCAGGATCTCAACTGGCATTGAAGGACCGGCAGACAGAACTTCTTTACCTAATTCGTTGCGCATCGCACGAATACGGCCATATTCAAATCCACACAGTACGATGTCGCCTTTGTTCAATGTACCTTCTTGAACTAAGATAGTTGCCACTGGGCCACGACCTTTGTCTAGGTAAGATTCAACAACCACACCGCTTGCCATGCCTGCATATACCGCTTTCAGTTCTAAAACTTCAGCTTGCAGCAAGATAGCATCTAACAGTTCATCGATACCGGTACCCACTTTCGCAGATACACCGATAAACTGAGTGTCACCGCCCCACTCTTCAGAAATAACGCCATACTGAGACAGCTCATTTCTGACGCGATCTGGGTCAGCTTCTGGTTTATCCATTTTGTTGACCGCAACAACGATTGGCACACCTGCTGCTTTCGCATGCTGGATAGCTTCGATTGTTTGTGGCATAACACCATCATCCGCAGCAACAACCAGAACAACGATATCCGTTGCCTGAGCACCACGAGCACGCATAGATGTAAACGCGGCGTGACCTGGGGTGTCTAAGAAGGTGATCATACCTTTGTCAGTTTGAACGTGGTATGCACCGATGTGCTGAGTAATACCACCTGCTTCGCCTGATGCTACTTTCGTTGAACGAATGTAGTCCAGTAAAGAGGTTTTACCGTGGTCAACGTGACCCATGATGGTAACAACTGGCGCGCGAGCTTCTTTAACTGCTGAGCCAGTGTCACGGTCGTTCATTACCGATTCTTCTAACTCATTCTCACGACGCAGAATAACTTTGTGGCCCATTTCTTCTGCAACTAATTGTGCAGTTTCTTGGTCAATCACTTGGTTGATGGTTGCCATTGCTCCCATTTTCATCATCGTTTTGATGACTTGGGAACCTTTAACTGCCATCTTGTTAGCTAATTCGCCAACAGTGATAGTTTCGCCGATAACGACGTCACGGTTTACCGCTGCAACTGGTTTGGTGAAGCTTTGTTGTAAAGAGCTGCCTTTACGTTGCTTACCTTTAGTACGACCTGAGCGACCAGCAGCGCGTTCTTCTTCGCGATCCGCTTTTTCAGAAAGTTTGTTGCCTTTCTTCTGGCGAGGTGCTTTAGCAGAACGGTTACGAGAACGACGACCTTCTTCTTTCTCATCACTTTCATCTTCCGCCGCACGTGCGTGGGTAGATGTTGTTGTGTGATAATCGCTGTCATCTTCAGATTTGCTATCTGAGTTCCAGTCTTCGCCTTTTTCTTCAGCCATTTTACGGGCTTCTTCAGCAACACGGCGCGCATCAGCTTCAACTTTACGTTGAGTTTCTTCTTCCGCTTTGCGTTTCAGTTCGGCAGCTTCGGCTTCAAGACGCTGTTTGTCAGCGTTACTTTCGGTTGCCGCTTTGCTTGGTTTTTGATTTTCGCTTTGTTTCACTTTTTCTCTTTCCGCTACTTCGCGCGTAGCTTTATCAGCTGCTTCACGTTTTGCTTTCTCTTCGGCTTCACGTTTTGCGTTAGCTTCCGCGTCACGTTTTGCAGCATCTTCTGCTGCACGTTTCGCTTCTGCTTCACGTTTTGCCAGTTCCTCAGCTTCGCGCTGTGCTTGCTCTTCCGCTTCACGCTGCGCCTGCTCTTCCGCTTGCGCTTCTTCAGCGTCGCGGTTCACATAAGTGCGTTTTTTGCGGACTTCAACATTTACCGATTTGCTTTTGCCACCGGTGACTGGAACACTCAGCGTACTACGAGTTTTACGCTGTAATGTTAACTTACTTGGCTGCCCCGCTGCTCCGCCTTGTTCACGGTTTAAGTGGTTCAGTAAAGTTTCTTTCTCAGTCTGGCTAACAGAGTCATTCGCACCTTTCGTGATCCCTGCTTCAGCAAATTGCTGTACCAGGCGCTCAACTGTGGTTTGAATTTCCGTTGCCAGTGATTTTACAGTTTCTGTCATGCCGTTCCTTCCTGCTACAGTGTTTACGCATCGTTTCCGAACCAGCAAATATTACGTGCTGCCATAATGAGTTCGCCTGCTTTCTCATTATTCAGACCTTCGATATCAATCAGGTCGTCGATGCCCTGCTCAGCAAGATCTTCCAGTGTACAGATACCGTGAGTAGCCAAATTATAGGCCAGAGTACGATCCATACCATCAAGATTCAACAAATCTTCTGCTGGCTGATTATCACCCAAGCTCTCTTTTTGAGCTAGTTCAATTGTGGTGAGGGCAGCTTTTGCTCTTTCACGTAGAACTTCAACGGTTTCTTCATCAAGACCGTCAATTTCCAGAAGTTCTTTAATAGGCACGTAAGCCAGTTCTTCTAATGTCGAGAAGCCTTCTTCAACAAGTGTTGTAGCAAACTCTTCATCAATATCTAGATGCTTAGTGAATGTTTCAATAGAAGCGTGAGCTTCTGCCTGATGTTTTGCATTCAGCTCTTCCGCAGTCATGACATTCAGTTCCCACTTGTCATCACCGCGATGGATTTTCAGTAACTGAGCCGCTAAGCGAACGTTTTGTCCATTACGTCCAATTGCTTGCGCTAAGTTGCTGCTTTCAACGGCAACATCCATCGTACAGTTGTCTTCATCAACCACAATAGATGCCACATCAGCCGGAGCCATAGCATTAATAACGAATTGCGCTGGGTTATCATCCCATAACACAATGTCGATTCTCTCGCCGCCTAACTCACTAGAGACAGCTTGAACACGAGCACCGCGCATACCAACGCAAGCACCAACTGGGTCGATACGTTTGTCGTTAGTTTTTACTGCGATTTTTGCACGAGAACCTGGATCGCGAGCTGCTGCCTTGATCTCGATGATCTCTTCGCCAATTTCTGGTACTTCGATGCGGAATAATTCAACCAGCATCTCTGGACGAGAACGAGTAACAAAAAGCTGTGCGCCGCGCGCTTCAGGACGAACATCATACAGGACGCCGCGAATACGGTCACCTGGACGGAAGTTTTCACGTGGTAGCATATCTTCGCGCAGGATCACAGCTTCTGCGTTATTACCTAAATCTAAGGTAATGTTTTCACGGTTAACTTTTTTAACCTGAGCAGTGATGATTTCACCTTGTTGCTCACGGAATTGGTCAACCACCATCGCACGCTCAGCTTCACGTACTTTTTGTACGATAACTTGCTTCGCGGTTTGCGTGGTAATACGGTCAAATACAACAGATTCGATTTGGTCTTCGACGTATTCGCCTAACTGCAATTCAGGATCTTCGAATTGTGCAGCTTCCAGTGTAATTTCACGGGTTGGCATTGTGACTTCTTCGACAATCACCCAACGACGGAAAGTATCAAAATCACCGGATTTACGGTCGATTTCTACGCGAACATCAATCTCTTGCTCATATTTCTTTTTAGTTGCTGTCGCCAGCGCAGTTTCCAGAGCCTCGAAGATTTTTTCACGAGGGAGGGATTTTTCGTTAGAAACCGCTTCAACAACAGCCAGAATTTCTTTGTTCATCCTAGTTGCCTCATTGAACTTAATTAAAAGTGTGGTACCAAGTTAGCTTTCTGGATGTTGCCGAGGGCGAACACCTCATCCTTACCATCTACAGTAACCGTAATCATTTCACCATCAACGGCTTTGATAATGCCTTGCCATCTACGACGGTTCTGCATCGCGATACGCAGTGACAGAGCCACTTCTTCACCCATGAAACGCTCATAATGAGCAATGGTGAACAGTGGACGTTCCATACCCGGTGACGATATTTCAAGGTTATAAATCACAGAAATTGGATCTTCGACATCCAATACTGCACTTACTTGATGGCTGACATCAGCACAGTCATCAACAGTGATGCCTTCTTCACTATCAATGAAAATACGCAGTGTCGACGTGCGCCCGCGAACAAATTCTAAGCCTACAAATTCAAAGCCTAGTGCTTCCACTGGTGCAGAAACCATCTCTGTTAATTTTTGCTCTAATGTGGACAAGCCCACCCCCAGACATAAAAAAAGGGCATAAAGCCCAGTTAATTCGATTGTCAAATAACAAAAAACCCCGAAATTCGGGGCTTTTGTAACTGGACCCATAGTACATGGGTTTACCGTGCTCTTAGTATACCTTGAAAATCTAGATAAATCGATGAGAAATTACGATAACGATATCTGATATTGTTGCGACAAGATATGTATGACTAAGAGAAATGGTTGCGGGAGCTGGATTTGAACCAACGACCTTCGGGTTATGAGCCCGACGAGCTACCATGCTGCTCCATCCCGCGTTCGAAACGTGACTATTTTACACTGACTATTGTGAGTTCACAAGTCGTCTAAAATAATGGTGCCGAGGACGGGACTTGAACCCGTACGCCCGTTTTGTAGGCACTACCACCTCAAGGTAGCGTGTATACCAATTTCACCACCTCGGCACTGAGGCGAGGTTACTAATTTCACAATCAATAACCTCAAATTTTTAACTTCTTATTACGTTACTGCTAATGAGGACATCATGTCGTCATTCGGAATCTCTAACACTTAACGAGGAATATCACTCGTTGGTGTTGCTGGTGCTGCCGGAACGTCTGTTGGTTGCTCGACTTTTGCCGGTTCGCTAATGTTTTCCCATTTACTACCTGCACCAGTTCCATATTTATTGGCAGTCATGTTGCCAAGAATTAAACTGATGATGAAAAACACAGCAGCCAAGATTCCAGTCATACGGGTCATGAAGTTACCTGAGCCCGATGAACCAAACAGTGTTGCAGAAGCGCCCGCACCGAATGATGCACCCATGTCAGCACCTTTACCTTGCTGTAACATGACCAGACCAATTAGGCCGATAGCCGCGAGCAAGAAAACAACTAAAAGAGCTATATACATTTGAGTTACCTATTCAGTTACGGCGCATAGCCTATGCTATGACCCTTATACTGCACACCTACTCAAAACATTATTACAGAATTGAGCAGGTGCGAATACTAACCAAAGCTGAGCCGACAAGCAAGTCTATTTTGATTTCATTTAACTATTTGAAGAAAAAAACAGCAAACTATCGAAATAATGCTCAACTCGGTTATTCGCCTCCCTCCAGCTAATTTTGATTAGCTAAAGGGAGAATATACGGCATTAACCTGCAGCTTTAACTGCATCAGCAATACGGTTCGCCATTTCGGTGACAGTTTCTTCGTTTTCACCTTCAACCATGACACGAATCAGCGGTTCAGTA
The DNA here is from genome assembly GCF_012272845.1 of Providencia sp. JUb39. Classification (NCBI taxonomy): domain Bacteria; kingdom Pseudomonadati; phylum Pseudomonadota; class Gammaproteobacteria; order Enterobacterales; family Morganellaceae; genus Providencia; species Providencia sp. JUb39. The sequence continues at coordinate 3,847,027 of NZ_JAAWXD020000001.1, forward strand.
CCTGATTTTCTCAGCAATACGCGACCTTTGCCGGCTAACTCTTTTTCCACTTGCTCATTTGCCGCAATGACAGCATCACTTTGCAGAGGATCGTGTTTGCCTTTAAAGCGTACGTTGACCAGAATTTGAGGTAGAAGCTTCATACCGCTGCATAAATCGTGCAGGCTCATATGATTACGCACCATGGCACTCAGTACTTGCAGACCCGCAACAATACCATCGCCTGTTGTGGTTTTATCTAATAAAATCACATGACCTGAGTTTTCAGCCCCCATGCGCCAGCCTTTTTCTTGGAGTTTTTCCAGAACATAACGGTCGCCCACTTTCGCACGTTCAAATGGAATACCCAGCTGTTTCAGCGCGATTTCTAACCCCATATTGCTCATCAGTGTACCCACAACGCCACCTTTTAACTGACCTTGACGCAGTGCTTCACGAGCAATGATATACAGAATTTGGTCGCCATCGACTTTATTACCTTGATGATCGACCATGATGATACGGTCACCGTCACCATCAAATGCTAAACCTACATCCGCTTTTTCTGCCAGAACACGCTCTTGCAGCTTACGAACGTCGGTTGCACCACATTCTTCGTTGATATTGATCCCATTAGGATCACAGCCCATTGTGATGACTTGCGCGCCTAATTCGCTAAATACGTTAGGTGCGATGTGGTAGGTTGCGCCGTTCGCACAGTCTAAAACCACTTTAAGGCTGTTTAAGCTTTGCTCGTTCGGGAATGTCCCTTTACAGAATTCAATGTAGCGCCCTGCAGCATCGACGATACGGTTCGCACGACCCAGCTCTGCAGATTCAACGCAAGTAATTGGCTTTTCCATTTCAGCTTCAATCGCTTCTTCAACTTCGTCAGGCAGTTTAGTCCCGTCGATGGAGAAGAATTTAATCCCATTATCATAGTAAGGGTTATGGGAAGCTGAAATTACGATCCCAGCCTCAGCGCGGAAAGTGCGAGTTAAATAAGCTACTGCTGGCGTTGGCATTGGACCGGTGAAGGAAGCAGATAACCCTGCTGCAGCTAAGCCAGCTTCTAATGAAGATTCCAGCATGTAGCCAGAAATACGCGTATCTTTACCAATGATAATTTTACGTGAGCCGTGACGAGCCAGTACTTTACCCGCAGCCCAGCCTAATTTTAAAACAAAATCAGGCGTAATTGGGCTATCGCCCACTTTGCCACGGATACCATCAGTACCAAAATATTTACGGTTACTCATACGCTAATTTTTCCTTTTCTGACAGAGTCATCTGAACGACTTGCATTGCTTGTACTGTCTCTTTCACATCATGAACTCGGATAATTTGCGCTCCTTGCATTGCTGCAATAGTGGCGCACGCTAAGCTACCCGCTAGACGTTCTTGAGGTGGAACATTTAATAATTGTCCAATCATAGATTTTCGTGACATCCCTGCCAAGAGCGGTAGTCCGAAATCATGAAATTGATCTAAATGCGCTAGTAACTGGTAATTATGCGACAGGTTCTTACCAAAACCAAAGCCTGGATCGAGGATTATTTGCTGTTTATCAATTCCCGCCTTCACGCAGCGCTCAATCTCACGATCGAGATACTCTTTAACTTCTTTTACTACATCCACATAATCGGGGGCATCTTGCATGGTTCTTGGTTGACCTTGCATGTGCATAATGCAGACGGGCAGCCCTAACTTTGCAGCCACTGCAAGGGAGCCATCTTCATGTAACGAACGGATATCATTGATAATATGCATCCCAGCTTTCGCAGCCTCATCCATTACTTGGGCTTTTGATGTGTCTACAGAGATCCAAACATCAAAACGTTTTGCAATCGCTTCCACTACTGGTACAACGCGGTCGAGCTCTTCACTGACAGAAACTTCAGCCGCACCAGGTCGAGTTGACTCGCCGCCAATATCAATAATTGTTGCCCCTTCTTGTACCATTTTGGCAACATGGTCTAGAGCATCATGATAACGATTATGAGTGCCACCATCTGAGAATGAATCAGGAGTAACATTCAAAATCCCCATCACTTTAGGAGTGGATAAGTCAAGGAGGCGACCTCGGGCTTTAATATGCATGATTATTTTTCCTTAACGTAAAAAACCCCAGTAATCTGGGGTTTTTAATTATTCAACTTGTTACGATGGCTTACTGTGGCTTGCTATCGTTATTATCGGATGAATTATTTTCATCAGATTTTTCAGTTGGCTCTTCTGGTTGAGTTTCAGCTGGTTTTGCTTCAGGTTTTGATGCGCTAGTCGCTGCACCAAATGAACCTGTCACATTGTTCACTTTTTTATCCTCATCCCAGCCTGCTGGCGCACGTACTGGACGGCGGTTCATCAGATCGTCAATCATTGGCATATCGATAGTTTCATATTTCAATAATGCATCTTTCATCGCATGCAGAATATCCATATTGTCAGTTAAGGTTTTATGTGCAACCTCATAACCGCGGTCGATAATTGCTTTAATTTCTTCGTCAATGATGCGTGCAGTTTCATCTGAGTAAGTCGAGCTATGTCCTGAACGACCTAAGAATGCAGGGCCTTCTTCTTCAGAATATAACACTGGACCTAACTTGTCAGAGAAGCCCCACTGAGTCACCATTTTTCTCGCAGTACTAGTTGCTTGCTGAATATCACCTGATGCGCCGGTTGAGATTTTGTCATAACCGTAGATCAGTTCTTCCGCAATACGACCGCCGTATGTACTTGCGATATTACCTTCTAACTTCTGACGGCTTGCACTGATTTGGTCGCCTTCAGGTAAGTAGAAAGTCACACCTAATGCACGACCGCGAGGAATAATAGTCACTTTATGAACAGGGTCATGCTCTGGCATTAAGTAACCGACAATAGCGTGTCCAGCTTCATGATAAGCAGTAGATTCTTTTTGCTCTTCAGTCATCATCAGTGAGCGATGCTCTGCACCCAGCCACACTTTATCACGCGCTCTTTCGAATTCAGCCATCGTTACAACGCGTTTATTTTCACGCGCTGCAAACAGTGCAGCTTCGTTCACTAAGTTAGCCAATTCCGCACCGGAGAAACCAGGTGTTGCACGAGCCAAGATAGTTGTATCAACCGCAGGGTCGATAGGCACACGACGCATATGAACTTTTAAGATTTGCTCACGACCACGAACATCAGGTAAACCCACCACAACTTGACGGTCAAAACGACCCGGACGCAATAATGCAGGATCCAGAACGTCAGCACGGTTAGTTGCCGCGATCACGATAATACCTTCATTACCTTCGAAACCATCCATCTCAACCAGCATCTGGTTCAGTGTCTGCTCACGTTCATCGTGACCACCACCTAAACCGGCACCACGTTGACGACCAACAGCATCGATTTCATCGATAAAGATAATACAAGGCGCCGCTTTTTTTGCTTGCTCGAACATATCACGAACACGTGAAGCACCCACGCCCACAAACATTTCCACGAAGTCTGAACCGGAAATAGTAAAGAATGGTACTTTCGCTTCACCAGCAATGGCTTTAGCCAGTAATGTTTTACCTGTACCCGGCGGTCCTACCATCAGGACACCTTTAGGGATTTTACCACCGAGTTTTTGGAAACGAGCAGGTTCACGCAGGAAGTCTACGATCTCCCCTACTTCCTCTTTCGCTTCATCGCAACCCGCAACATCAGCAAATGTTGTTTTAATCTGATCTTCTGTCAGCATACGGGCTTTGCTTTTACCGAATGACATCGCCCCTTTACCGCCACCACCTTGCATTTGGCGCATAAAGAAGATCCAGACACCAATCAACAGCAGCATTGGGAACCAGGAAATGAAAATAGATGTCAGTAAGCTAGGTTCTTCTGGTGGTTCACCGACGACAGTAACATTCTTGTTTAACAAGGTGTCTAACAACTTCTCATCCTGCATAGGCAGATAAGTTGTGTAGCGGCTATTATCCGCTTTTCTGACGTTCAATTCACGACCTGTGATACGAACTTCACGTACCTGATCCTGGGCTAACTCATTGATAAACGTTGAATAATCAACTCTGCGACTATTCGAATCGCTTGGGCCAAAACTCTGGAACAAGGACATCAGAACAACTGCGATGACTAACCAGAGAATTAGGTTTTTCGCCATGTCACTCAAGGGATTAACCTCACCTTACAACTGTGTTAACAAATAACGCTCAGGGTACTATAGTTTTAGTCCTGTCGCTACAATGTATACTTCACGCGATCGTGCCCGCGAAGATTCGGGTTTACGAACTTTCACCTTCGTAAACAGGGAGCGGATATCCCTAAGGTATTCGTCAAAGCCTTCTCCCTGAAACACTTTAACGATAAAACTTCCCCCGGGAGCCAATACCGCACGGCACATATCCAATGCTAGTTCAACCAGATACATAGAGCGGGGAATATCCACTGCTGGTGTTCCGCTCATATTTGGGGCCATGTCAGACATAACCACTTGTACTTTTTTATCGCCAACTCGCTCTAACAAAGCAGCCAGTACAGCTTCGTCACGAAAATCCCCTTGGAGGAAATCCACGCCGACGATTGGGTCCATTGGTAATAGGTCACAAGCAATAATACGACCATTGTGACCGATTTGGCCGACAACATATTGCGACCACCCACCAGGAGCAGCCCCTAAATCAACAACGGTCATACCTGGTTTAAAAATCTTATCACTTTGCTGGATTTCATCCAGTTTAAACCATGCACGCGAGCGGAGCCCTTTCTTTTGTGCTTGCTGAACATATTTATCACTAAAATGTTCTTGCAACCAACGACTGGAGCTTGCCGAACGTTTTTTATTGGCCATTGCACTTTCCAACTATACTAATAGAAATACATTTCCCGACATTCTTCAAGTTACAGGGAGTTAGCTTCATTTTTTCTACCCAAGTCACATAAATAGCGCTGTTTATCGGGAGAGTGTTAACGTGCTGCCTACTTGTCACTGGATTACTTTCGGGTAATCATTAGCTGCTTCTTTACCATCGAATAAGATTAATAGATGGTGATAGTGATCAGATGGCGGTAGAATATGCCATTTTCAATACTAACCAAGCAAAAAATCGATGAATCTTAACAAAAAACAAGTTCAACACCTAAAAAGTCTCGCTCATCACTTAAACCCAGTTGTTATGATTGGCAACAATGGTTTAACTGAGGGTGTTTTGGCTGAAATCGAAGTCTCATTAACACATCATGAGCTTATCAAAGTCAAAATCGCTGGCGAAGATCGTGAAACTAAAAATTTGATCGCTGAAGCGATTGTTCGCGAAACTGGTGCAGCAAATGTTCAAGTTATCGGTAAAATTCTTGTTCTCTACCGCCCATCGGCTGAGCGCAAAATTAGTTTACCTAAATAATAACTGCTCATTTATATAAAAATGCCATTGAAAGCATGTTTTATATGACGAAAAAGGCCGCCTGCGGCCTTTCTCTCTAAATCAGTAAAATAATATAACCAATTCAGGGAAATAGGAATCAGATATACTCAACTTTAAGAATTTCGAACTCAACATCCCCGCCCGGCGTCTTAATCATTACGACATCATCAACTTCTTTACCCACTAGTCCACGCGCAATTGGTGAATTCACTGAAATTAAGTTCACTTTAATATCAGCTTCATCATCACCTACGATGCGGTAGGTTAACTCTTCATCAGTATCCAAATTCAATACGGTAACCGTCGCACCAAAGATCACTCGGCCATTATTTGCCATTTTAGTAACGTCAATCACTTGAGAGTGAGAAAGTTTAGATTCAATTTCTTGAATACGACCTTCACAAAAGCCTTGTTGCTCACGCGCCGCATGATATTCAGCGTTTTCTTTTAAATCGCCATGTTCACGAGCTTCTGCAATAGAAGCAATAATTTCAGGACGACGGACAGATTTCAGATACTCGAGCTCTTCTCTTAGCTTGTTAGCACCAAATACCGTCATTGGAATCTGTTTCATTTGATAAATACCTCTAATTCAATCCTATCTAAAAATAAGTATCTTCCTGATTTTGTAACAACAGTACACCGAACACCATGATATGTAGGGGGGTGTTCAAAAACTTAAGGTGTCAATAACTCAATCAGACCAACTTGTGCCTTATCTTATCATACTGTTCGCTATTTTAACTGAGAGTTAATAGCGGATCATCGTTTACTTTATTGGGCATTACACTTTAGTATGTGCAGTATGTCTACCCTAATGCGTGAAATATATGTCGCTATTAACATCAACCAGAAAATTAATCTTCACTTTAGGACTTGCATTCATTACTTCGCAAGCATCTGCCATCCCTATCGATGATTATAAGCAGTATCTCCCTGACGGCACTAACCTTGCTCTGGTTGCGCAGAAAGTAGGAAGTAATACCCCTCTTATTGATTATAACGCTCAACAAATGGCTCTGCCTGCCAGTACGCAGAAAGTCGTCACCGCCCTCGCTGCATTATTACAGCTAGGTCCGGACTACCGTTTCGTCACTAACTTCGAGACCAACGGAAAGCTCAATAACAATACGTTATCCGGTGATTTGGTGATTCGCTTTAGTGGTGACCCTACGTTAACACGTCAGCAAATCCGCAATATGGTCAATGCGTTAAAGCAGATTGGTATTCATAAAGTCGATGGTGATCTCATTGTCGATATTTCGGCTTTTGCAAGTCATGATAAAGCACCGGGCTGGGTATGGAATGATATGACTCAGTGCTTCAGTGCTCCACCGGCCGCTGCCATCATTGATAGAAACTGTTTCTCGGTTTCCCTTTATCCCTCAGATAAAGCTGGAGAAATGGCTTATATCAAAACAGCCAGTTTCTATCCTGTAAACATGTTTAGTGAAGTCAAAACTCTTGCTAAAGGCTCACCAGAAGCTCGCTACTGCGAGTTAGATGTGGTTCCTGGAGAATTGAATCGCTATACATTAACAGGCTGCTTAACCCAGCGTAGTGAACCATTACCGCTCGCATTTGCAGTGCAAAATGGGGCGAGCTACTCCGGCGCCATAGTCAAAAATGAGTTGCAGGTCGCGGGCATTGAATTGTCTGGCTCGGTTAAAAAACGCACCCAGCAGACGCCTCAATCACAAGTACTCGTCAAAACTGAATCCAAACCGCTGCATGACCTCTTAAAAATCATGCTGAAAAAGTCTGATAACATGATAGCAGATACGGTATTTAGAACGATTGGTCGTGATTATTACGGCGTTCCAGGTACCTGGCGCTCAGGCTCTGACGCAGTAAGGCAAGTCCTCAAACAGAAAGCGGGTATTGATTTAGGAAATACCGTGATGGTGGATGGCTCTGGCTTATCTCGCCACAATTTGATCACGCCAGCGACCATGATGCAAGTTTTGCAATTTATCGCTAAAAATGACCAGCAGCTGGATTACATTTCGATGCTACCACTTGCTGGGCATGATGGAACATTGCGCTACCGTGGTGGTTTAGATGAGGCTGGAGTCAATGGTAAGGTGTCAGCAAAAACCGGTGCATTACAGGGGGTTTATAACCTTGCAGGCTTTATTACTACCGCAAGCGGTGAAAAAGTGGCATTCGTCCAGTTCATTTCCGCGTATGCCGTGCCACAAAGCCAATATAATAGCCGCCGTGTACCTTTAGTTCGCTTTGAAAGCCGCCTCTATCGCGATCTTTACCAAAAGAACTGATCCCCCAGAGGATCCTTTTAAGATCTTCATAATAAAAAAGGCACAACCTTCGCAAGTTGTGCCTTTTTATATGACTCAAAGATAATTATTTTTGGTAGATAAATTCGACGCCTTCGTCGTCATCTTCATCCCAGTCATCATCCCAATCGTCATCAAGATCATCTGCACCAGATAGTTGCTCTTTGTGGTAATCATCCCACATAAATTCAACTTTCTCTGGTTGACTGTTTTCATCTTCAACGGCCATATCACGCGGCTGAGTATTCATGAACTCCATGATATCCCAACACAGTGCTTTCACACCTTCGTGGTTTACCGCAGAAATCATATAATACTTATCTTCCCAGCCCATACCTTTAGCAATTTCAGCTGCACGTTTGGCAGACTCTTCTTCACCTAAGATATCCACTTTGTTGAAGACTAACCAGCGTGGTTTCTGAGCCAGTTTTTCACTATATTTTTCTAACTCACCCACAATGATCTTGGCATTTTCCACCGGATCAGATTCATCGATTGGGCAAATGTCGATAAGATGCAGCAGTACGCGGCAACGCTCTAAGTGCTTCAGGAATTGGATCCCAAGTCCTGCTCCTTCCGCAGCACCTTCGATCAATCCTGGAATATCTGCAACCACAAAGCTCTGCTCGTTATCCATACGTACCACGCCGAGGCTTGGAACCAAAGTTGTAAATGGATAGTCAGCAACTTTTGGCTTCGCTGCTGATACTGAACGAATAAATGTGGATTTACCGGCATTCGGCATACCCAGCATTCCGACGTCAGCAAGTAACATCAGCTCTAATAAGATTTCGCGCGTTTCACCTTTCGTTCCCATGGTACGCTGGCGCGGTGCACGGTTAACAGAAGATTTAAAACGAGTATTACCAAGCCCATGGAAACCGCCTTTAGCGACCATATGGCGTTGATCGTGACGAGTCATGTCACAGAGTACTTCATTAGTGCCAAGATCGCGTACACGCGTTCCTACAGGGACTTTAACCGTGATGTCTTCACCACGCTTACCCGTACACTCACGGCTTTGACCATTTTGACCACGTTCTGCACGAAATGATTTTTCAAAACGGTAGTCAATCAGTGTGTTGAGGTTTTCGTCTGCCTGTAAATAGACATCACCACCGTCACCACCGTCACCACCGTCAGGTCCACCTTTCGGGATATATTTTTCACGGCGGAAGCTGACACAACCATTGCCACCATCTCCTGCCACGACCAAAATTTTGGCTTCATCTACAAATTTCATAATTCTTTCTCCGTCTGCTGGCCATTATAGTGCCTGATGGCGGTATTACCCAGAGATGGCATATTCTGAATATAAAAAGCCCCGCAAAAGGTTTTTGCAGGGCTTTAATTCAAAAATTAAAAGTCAGAAAACTTATTCAGCTTCGATGCTGATAAATTTACGATTGTTAGGACCTTTAACTTCAAATTTAACTTTACCGTCCGCTAATGCGAACAGAGTGTGGTCACGGCCACAACCAACGTTGTTACCTGCGTGGAACTTAGTACCACGTTGACGAACGATGATGCTACCTGCTAATACAGCTTCACCACCAAAACGTTTAACACCTAAACGTTTTGCTTCTGAGTCACGACCGTTACGAGTCGAACCACCAGCCTTTTTGTGTGCCATTAATCTGCTCTCCTAAATCTTAAGCGATGACAGTGATCTTAACATCAGTGAACCACTGACGGTGACCTTGCTGCTTACGGCTGTGTTTACGACGACGGAACTTAACGATTTTAACTTTATCGCCACGACCGTGTGCAACCACTTCCGCTTTCACTTTAACGCCTTCAACGATAGGAGCACCGATTTGGATCTCATCGCCATTAGCAACCATCAGAACGTGATCAAATTCAACAGTTTCACCTGTTGCGATGTCCAGCTTTTCTAGGCGGACAGTTTGACCTTCGCTAACTCGGTGTTGTTTACCACCACTTTGGAAAACCGCGTACATATTAACTCCGCTTTCCGCGTACTCGCTAAATATTTCAATTCCAGAGCACGCTATAAAATATTCACAATAGGGCGCGAATTCTACGCAAAAAAGCAGCAGAACACAAGCCTATAATGCAGTTAGATTACAAAAAATACGACTTTTTTATCAGCCCTATCTTTTTCCGGCTGATTTCTCAGGAATATCTTTAATTGTTACTTATTTAAACATTTTTTGCATTTCACCCGATAATCTTATTATTAATAGTGTTATGCTTACGCTATTACTGTGATATCGGTTTTCCCATTTTTGGCTTAGGGAATGCCCCAAAAACTAATAATATGAATATATTACAATGAATTTAGAATCTATCGTTGAACTGACAGCCGAGGATATGTCAGCAGTAAATGAAGCAATCCTCAGCCAATTAAACTCAGACGTAGCATTAATCAATCAATTAGGTTATTACATCGTTAGCGGAGGCGGAAAAAGGATCCGTCCAATGATCGCGATCCTCGCAGGACGATCCCTAGGCTATTCTGAACATAAACATATTCAAGTTGCTGCATTAATCGAATTCATCCATACCGCCACTTTATTACACGATGATGTGGTCGATGAATCAGATATGCGTCGTGGAAAACAGACAGCTAATGCTGTATTTGGTAACGCGGCAAGCGTATTAGTAGGTGACTTTATTTATACTCGATCCTTCCAAATGATGACGGATCTTGATTCGATGCGTGTTTTAAAATTGATGTCTGAAGCCACCAACGTGATCGCTGAAGGTGAAGTTTTACAATTAATGAACTGCAACGATCCTGATATTACTGAAGAGAGCTACATGCAAGTGATCTACAGTAAAACTGCGCGTCTATTTGAAGCGGCTTCTCACGCGTCCGCTATTTTAGCCAATGCCACGCCCGAGCAAGAGAAAGCGCTGCAAGATTATGGTCGCTACATTGGGACCGCATTCCAGTTAGTTGACGATCTTCTAGATTATGATGCAGATAATACCCAGTTAGGTAAAAACACTGGAGATGATCTCGATGAAGGTAAACCAACACTACCACTGTTACATGCAATGCAACATGGTAATGCAGAAGAGTCAGCACTAATTAGACAAGCAATTGAGCAAGGAAATGGTCGCCATCTATTAGACACTGTCCTTGGTACAATGAAACGCTGCGGCTCATTAGAATACACTTACCAACGCGCTCAGGAAGAAGCTCAAAAAGCCATTGATGCTTTAAATGCCCTTGAAGACTCTGTGTATAAAGAAGCATTGATTGGTTTAGCGCACGTTGCTATTCAGCGCCATTCATAATCACCATTAGAGCTCTAAACCAATATTGAAAAGGGTGAAAACAATTTCACCCTTTTTTATGGTTATTCATCTTCTGGTTCAGGCTCTATTTTGGCCAATAACGACGATAATCCGTGACGCAAAATATATTTCACAAATATTTTGCGCTCATCATCCGTCAATTGGTAATAAGCCTCAGACCAAATTTGCAGTGCATCAACACGTTGCGCTTGATACGGTGCCGATGGCTCATGAAGCGAAAGCTGACCTTGGATCTCACTCGGCAAGCTTTCCATATAGTATTCAACGGCCTTCCCTTGAACACCTCTTTTACGACGGCTTTTCCAACCTTCCCTTCTTGCCATCAAGTTAATTCCCTGAGGTGATGATGGAAGACCTTCTAATCCTGCTAATTCTTTCGCAGTGAACCACAATTTTTTCATAATATCACTTTTACGCTTAGCTTATATTTTGCAACCTGCTTTTGTCGCTATACCAAAGTTATTTTTCTAAAAATTTATTCGATTCAATACTGTATGTAGTCTATGTATGGCTATTTTGATTAATAAGATGAATTAAAGCTAAAGCACCTTTGCGCATAATAAACGATAAGATCTTCACGCGTTCATCGTGGGAAAGCTGGTTATAAGCTTCTTGCCAAATATGCGCATGTTCATCACGTTTGACTTGATAGCCTCCCGAAGTTTCATACATCACCGAGAACTCTTCGAGATCAATGGGAACCGAGCTAATATGGTATTCCAATGCTTTTCCTTGAATTCCTCTTCGTTTTCGACTCAACCACTTTTCTCGTCTCGCCATGGCATTAATACCTTGGGTACTTGTCGGAAGCCCTTGGCGTCCAACGAGCTCTTTGGCTGTTAACCATTCCTTGTTCATTATCGACGCTCCTTGTCATTATGATGACGACTTCGATTAACTATAAACTTTCTTTATTTTCTTAATCGTTTCAATATCCATTTTTAATATTCAAATATAATAGTTAATAAATTATATCGATATTGATAGTTTCTTTTGTATATCCGCTAGTTATATCAGTAACTTTGTATTAACTATTTTATATCTATGGATTTATGGTGCTGACTAATAAATTCATTCTTTTCAAATAATTCAATACATTATTAAGAAATATAAATCTTCGCGATAAACAGAATAAATATAAGAAAATATAAAAAATAGAGAGCTAACTAAAATGAGTTAGTTTTATTTTCAAAGTGTTAGCTAAATTCACAATAATCATCTGAATCTTTCCGTTATTTTCATAAAAACAACGATAGTTTCATAAAAATGAACTTTCAGAAAAAATCAGAAATTATTATTGGGAAATTCTGTTATTTTATTTCCAATAACAGAACGATTGCACTGAATGTATCACAATACTCTGTTAGATGTACCACTAACTCTACATGATTCTGAGTGAAAAAAGGATTAAAAAATGATGTTACGGAAATCAAACTGGCACCCAGCAGATATCATTGCAGCTTTACGCAAACGTGGAACAACCCTAGCGGCGATTTCTCGTGAAGCAGGGCTTAGCTCGTCAACGCTCGCGAATGCGCTATCGAGACCTTGGCCAAAAGGAGAATGGATCATCGCAAACTTTTTAGGTATTCATCCATCAGAAATCTGGCCTAGTCGCTATTACGATCCAATGACGGGTGATTTATTAGAAAGAAAAGTTCGAGAAAAGCCAAAGAAAATCGAGGAAACAAGCGAATTAGAAAACAGGGAGCCAGAAAAAGAACATATCTAATATCAGTCGCTATTTTTGATCAGAACTGAAAGATAAAGCCCATTATTATTTTCTTTAAAAACAGCAAGATTAATTCATTGTACCTTCAAGGGGTTTCCCCTTATTTTGATAAGTGAAAATTTATCGAGTATAAAAATAAAGGGCGGAATCGCATGAAAGCAACTCCGCCCTTATTTAAGCGCGAATTCTTAATTGGTATTAGCCATTAATGAATTTTTCACCTAATTCAATATCTGCTTTCAGTACGCTTAACATATCTTTCAGTGCTTTCTCTTCAAATGCACTTAATTTACCAATTGGTAAATGTTTTTCGATACCGTTTTTACCTAATACAACAGGTTGAGCGAAGAAGCGAGCGTGTTCGCCTTCACCTTCAGTGTATACACACTCAACCACATTGCTTTCACCTTGTAGACCACGGATCAAAGATAAGCCCAGGCGTGCTGCCGCTTGGCCCATAGACAGTGTTGCAGATCCGCCACCCGCTTTAGCTTCAACCACTTCAGTACCTGCGTTTTGAATACGCTTAGTCAGTGCTGAGATCTCTTCATCAGTGAAGCTAACACCAGGAATTTGAGACAGTAATGGCAGGATTGTCACGCCTGAGTGACCACCGATAACTGGCACTTCAACTTCGTGAGTTTTCTTACCTTTTAATTCAGCAACGAAAGTATTTGAACGGATGATATCCAGTGTCGTTACACCGAACAGACGGTTTTTATCATACACGCCAGCTTTCTTCAGAACTTCAGCTGCGATAGCAACGGTTGTATTCACTGGGTTAGTAATAATACCAATCAGTGCTTTCGGGCAGGTGACCGCGATTTGTTGAACAAGGTTACGTACAATACCTGCGTTCACATTGAACAGGTCAGAGCGATCCATACCTGGCTTACGTGCAACACCCGCAGAAATTAATACTACGTCCGCACCTTTCAGCGCTGGGGTTGCATCTTCACCCGCAAAACCAACCACTTTAACGTCGGTAGGGATGTGGCTTAAGTCAGCGGCAACACCTGGTGTTACTGGCGCGATGTCGTAGAGGGAGAGTTCTGAACCTGCTGGGAGCTGGTTTTTGAGAAGAAGGGCGAGAGCCTGACCGATACCACCTGCTGCACCTAGGACTGCAACTTTCATTCTAAAACTCCTTAATTGTACTTTAAAATATATGAATTCATCTGACTACGCACTAAACACATTACTTATAAAAAACAATTCTTTAACAGTTAGAGAGAAGTGTTAACGCGAGATAAATCACCAACACAATAGTCCTATTCTAAACAAATTCCTTATCTGTTAATGAGATAACGGACACTTTTTTAACAAATAGTTTTTATTGCTATTGCATTTAACATTAAACCCAATTTTATTTGACGATTTATTCAGCACCGATTAATTATTTAACAATTTTTTCACAGTAACTTATTGTTAAATCAATTTATTTTTAAGTTAAATTTCGAACCAACAATTTAAGATAAACCCCTTCTTATTACCAGAAAAGACTTCTCTAAAATTGCTCATTAAACACTCAAAAAATCAATTTTCTTGCATAAAAATGCACTTTTCAACATAATACAACTCAGTTTAATACCAAAAGATGGGTTAATTATGCGCACTATGTCGAAACAAGAAGACTTGGTAAAAGCCTTTAAGGCACTCCTTAAAGAAGAAAAATTCAGTTCACAAGCCGAAATTGTGATCGCTCTTCAAGAACAAGGCTTCGAAAACATTAATCAATCTAAAATTTCCAGAATGTTGACAAAGTTTGGTGCAGTACGTACCCGCAACGCAAAAATGGAAATGGTGTATTGCTTACCAACCGAGCCTGGTGTCCCCACTGCCACCAGCCCGCTGAAGAATTTAGTTCTGGATGTTGATTACAACCATTCTGTTGTTGTGATCCGTACCAGCCCAGGAGCAGCACAGTTAATTGCCCGCCTGTTAGACTCTTTAGGCAAAGCTGAAGGCATCTTAGGCAGCATCGCTGGCGATGATACAATTTTCTCAACGCCAACCAACGATTTCACAACGCGTGAACTGTACGAAGCCATTTTGGTGCTTTTCGAACAAGAACTTTAGTCCTTTCGAAAAATTTTAGATATCGAAAAAGAGGGAACCCAGTTCCCTCTTTTTATTTTTAATTCTATAGTGACGCGTCTTCCACTGATTCATATCGAGATAAGCCCGTGTTATTTGAGATTTTACGGAATATCGTTCACTACGGTTTCCATTTTTTAGTGCCCTTTTTATTTGGCTATTTATTTTGGCGAAAAAACTGGAAGCTTGCTGGGCTCTTAATGGTTTCCACCATGGCTATCGACCTTGATCACCTTCTCGCCGATCCTATTTTCGATCCTGATCGTTGTGGCGTAGGCTTCCACCCTATGCACACTATTTGGGCTGCTATTGCTTATGTCGTCTTATTCTTCTTTCCTTCATGGAAACTCAAAGCTATCGCCGTCGGCTGCCTGTTTCACTTATTTACAGACTCGGTGGATTGTTATCTTGGAAGTGTTAAAAAAGAGATGCAAGGCACTGTATTAAGCTGCTCCGGGCAACCAGAACGCGTAAGCGTCGAGCTACCTCAGCAGCTATAATGAAAAAAGCCCTAACTGAAGTTAGGGCTTTAATTCACGATATCGCTTATAGACTACTCGTCAGATTTGGCTTCGGCTTTATGTTTTAGCCCTGCCAGCAGTTTTTCATGAATACCACCAAAACCGCCATTACTCATCACCAAAATATGGTCACCGGGCTGAGCCGTCTCCACCACCATATTAGCGAGAGTATCAATATCTGCGTGCCAACGCGCAGGCTGCACACAATGCTCTGCAATTTCTGTGACCATCCACGGAATATTGCTAGGTTGGAATAAGAAGACTTCATCTGCACGCCCTAAAGCGGGTGCGATATCATTCTTACTGATCCCCATTTTCATGGTATTTGAACGAGGTTCCAGCACAGCAATAATACGAGAAGTACCGCCTACTTTACTACGTAATGCTTCTAACGTCGCTAAAATTGCCGTTGGATGATGCGCGAAGTCATCATAAACACTGACATTATTTTCAACACCACGTAACTCAAGACGGCGGCGGGCGTTAATAAATTTATCTAACGCTAAGCAAGCTTCTTTCGCCGGTACGCCAACATGGTGCGCAGCGGCAATCGCCATCAAGCCATTTTGGATATTATGATTACCTACTTGCGACCAGTTTACTTCACCCACTTTTTGCTGCTGGTAATATACTTCGAACTGGCTGCCATCATGATTGAGTTTCACGGCATGCCACTCACCGTTTTCTCCCACCAATTCTTGTTCACTCCAACACCCCATGTTCATCACTTGCTTGAGATTATTGTCGTTACTTGGCATAAAGATTTTGCCGCTACTTGGCACAATGCGAACCAGGTGATGAAATTGTTTTTGAATCGCTTCGAGATTTTCAAAAATATCCGCGTGATCGAATTCGAGGTTATTCAAAATCAGCGTTTTCGGGCTGTAATGCACGAATTTAGATCGCTTATCAAAGAATGCGCAATCATACTCATCCGCTTCAATAACAAAGAAAGGGCTTTTACCAATCTGGGACGAAACATCAAAGTTCCCCGGAACACCGCCAATCAGAAAGCCAGGTTCATAACCACAGTCTTGCAGGATCCACGCCAGCATCCCCGCGGTTGTTGTTTTACCGTGAGTCCCTGCAACGGCTAATACCCAGCGCTCAGGAAGGACATGGTCATGGAGCCATTGTGGTCCAGAAGTATAAGATAAACCACGTTCTAATACGGCTTCAACACAGGGATTTCCACGGGTCATCGCATTCCCAATCACCACCATATCAGGGGCTGGCTCTAACTGCGCAGGGTCGAATCCTTGAATTAGTTCAATGCCTTGTTTTTCAAGCAATGTACTCATCGGTGGGTAGACGTTTGCGTCAGACCCAGTCACTTTGTGCCCTAACGAACGAGCCAAAATGGCTAAGCTGCCCATAAAGGTTCCGCATATGCCTAAAATATGTATGTGCATTCTTTTCCATCCAATAGCATGAGGTTTGTCACTATTCTACTCATCAATCACAGGTTTATAAATGTATTAGCCTATTAATCTTTTCTTTATTTAGATAAACTCTCCGCCCGAGGGTACAATAAAGACCCGCAAATTTCTGTCAATTTTATTCAGGACCTTCGTCATGAAAACATTAGGCGAATTCATCGTCGAAAAGCAACAAGATTTTCCTCATGCAACAGGTGAGCTGACTGCATTACTGTCAGCAATCAAACTGGGCGCTAAAATTATCCATCGTGATATTAACAAAGCTGGACTCGTTGACATTCTCGGCACAAGCGGTGTTTCGAATGTTCAAGGTGAAGTTCAGATGAAGCTTGACCTGTATGCAAACGAAAAACTGAAAGCGGCTTTGAAAGCGCGCGGAGAAGTCGCCGGTATCGCCTCAGAAGAAGAAGATGAAATCGTCATTTTCGAAGGTGATCGTGCAGAAAACGCGAAATATGTCGTTTTAATGGACCCTCTGGATGGTTCTTCGAATATCGATGTAAACGTTTCCGTTGGAACAATCTTCTCTATCTATCACCGTATTACCCCAATTGGTCAACCAGTTACAGAAGCTGACTTCTTACAACCAGGTAACCGCCAAGTTGCTGCTGGCTATGTGGTTTACGGTTCATCAACTATGCTGGTATACACCACCGGTTTCGGCGTTCATGCCTTCACCTACGACCCATCATTAGGTGTATTCTGTCTGTCTCATGAAAAAGTCATGTTCCCAGCAGAAGGTAAAATGTATTCCATTAACGAAGGTAACTACATCAAGTTCCCTATGGGCGTTAAGAAATACATCAAATATTGCCAAGAGCAGGATGAAGCAACCCACCGCCCATATACCACGCGTTATATCGGCTCTTTAGTGGCGGACTTCCATCGTAACTTACTCAAAGGCGGTATTTATATTTACCCAAGCACCGCTAGCCACCCTACCGGTAAACTGCGCCTTCTGTACGAATGCAACCCAATTTCATTCTTAGCAGAACAAGCGGGCGGTAAAGCAAGTGATGGTACTAACCGTGTGTTAGACATCATCCCAACTAAGCTGCATCAACGTGTGCCGTTCTTTGTGGGAACGAAAGCCATGGTTGAGAAAGCGGAATCCTTCATGCGTGAGTACCCTGACGCAGAATAATCAAACATTCCGTTTGACCTGAAGGCGAGGCTCTCTCGCCTTTTTTGATTGAATTTCTCTCCAACTAGTGAGTTTTACCTCTCTTTGCGGCTATAATGTCCCCCACGTTATTTTAAGCACTCATAAGGATACATTTTAATGGGCCTGAACAATGTACCGGCAGGTAAAGAACTGCCTGAAGATATCTACGTAATCATCGAAATCCCAGCTAACGCTGATCCAATCAAATATGAAGTTGATAAAGAATCTGGCGCACTGTTTGTAGACCGTTTCATGTCTACTGCAATGTTCTATCCGTGCAACTACGGTTACATCAACAACACCCTATCTTTAGATGGCGACCCAGTTGACGTTTTAGTACCAACTCCATACCCATTACAACCAGGTTCAGTTATCCGTTGCCGTCCAGTTGGCGTACTGAAAATGACTGACGAATCTGGTGAAGATGCGAAATTAGTTGCTGTACCGCACACTAAACTGAGCAAAGAATACGATCACATCAAAGATGTGAACGACATTCCTGAACTGCTGCGTGCGCAAATCACTCACTTCTTTGAGCATTACAAAGATTTAGAAAAAGGTAAGTGGGTTAAAGTTGACGGTTGGGAGAATGCAGATGCAGCTAAAGCTGAAATCATCGCTTCTTTCGAACGCGCTGCAAAGAAATAATTAATCCCTTCTGTGGATAGAAAAGCACTGGTTTTGACCAGTGCTTTTTTTTACCTATACCGTCCCTTCACAATATTAATATTTTTTCACAATTTTATAATATTCAGAGATATATATCGGCAGTTATATAACCCAAAATAAAAACCAGAATTAAATTCCTGAATATTTAACAAAAATTGAATCAATCAACCACATTTATCATAAAATTCGAAATAATATTAATTAAAAACAAATATTATTCAGATTATAAATCTGTGATTAACTTATCAATATAGGAATATATTTTCTTAGTAAAAAATAACTAGAATGACTTTTAACTTATTTATTATCATAACGTTATGATAATAAACCAGATGAATTAGTCAATTTGATATTATTTAAATCAATATAGATTCAGGTGTAGAGTATTTACATAAATCATTAATTGTATAAATGTAAATGGGAGTCTAGCGTGAATCAATCAGAGCTTCTTGCTCGCCAAAGTGCGAACCTACTCACACCCGAATTCGAACAGCAGTACCACAATATTGTGGCGAACTTTTTTAGCCGCGATCCGAATAAATGGCCTATTTTTAATGACCCAAAAATCCAAGCTATCACCCAATTTCGCAAAACCACACTCGCAGACAATCAGTTAATCAATCAATATGCAAATGGCGCTCAGTGGTTCAATCAACTGGCTCTGCAGTCCCATGTCCAGCAGCAGATTAATTTACCGGGAGATCAACAAGATACCCTGCTAGCTTTTGCTTCCGCATTATGTAAAAACTGGGAAAACCCGTTGTCCGTCGAAAACGTGATTGCGATGCCTTCAGACCCTGCATTATATGGCTCTATGCTTGGTCTTTTAGGCAATCCCAACATGGTTTATTGCGAATATTCCGGCGTCGCCGATTCCATGGAAAAAACAGTGATTAAACAAGTCGCTAACTTAATTGGTTATGATGAAAATAAAGCGTCTGGATTGTTCACTCAAGGCGGAACCATGTGTAATTTATATGGTTACCTATTTGGCATTCGCAAAACATTAAAAGATTCTCGCCAACTGGGTATGTCTGTGGATCAAGACTACCGGATTATCAACTCCCAAGGCGGCCACTACTCAAATATGACTAACCTTTCATTACTGGGTGTGGATATTCAAAACAAAACCATTCGTATTAAAGTCGCCTCGGACAACACCATCGACTTGCATGACTTAGAGCAACAGATCCGCGCCTGTTATACCGTTCACTGCAAGATCCCTGTGATCTTATTAACCGCAGGTACCACTGATACCTTTGGTGTCGATGAAATAAAACAGGTTTACGAGCTGCGAAACCGCCTGTGTGAAGAGTTTGAAGTAACAGAAAAACCGCATATTCACGTGGATGCGGCGGTCGGCTGGCCAATTATTTTCTTTATTAATTATGATTTTAATACTAACCCGCTTGCGATCAATGAAGCCACACTGTTTGGATTACGCCACACTGTAGAAAAATTCAAACAGCTTAAATATGCCGATTCCATCACTATCGACTTCCACAAATGGGGCTATGTTCCTTACACCTCGAGCTTAGTGATGGTACGTGATAGCAATGATTTCAAAGCCCTTGAAAACTCACCGGAAAACTTCACGTACTTTGAGCATGATTTAGAAGGGCAAACTCACTTGCAATCCACCATTGAGTGTAGCCGCAGTGGAGTTGGGATCTTTGGCGCCTATGCAGGGCTGCATTATCTTGGCATTGAAGGGTACCAAACCATTATTGCTCACTGCCTACAAAATGCTAACTACATGCGCAACCAGTTAATTGAAATGGAAAATGCCGCAGTCATGGTGCCTCAAAACCAGGGGCCTAGTGTTGGCTTTCGCCTTTATTCCCCTAAATTGAATGCGGATCCACAGGATATTTTTAACTATGAATTAAGTTGTGCTAGCGATAAAGCTGCTTATGAAACCATGATTAGAAATAGCAAATGGCACCGCAATCTGTTCTTAACACGCGGTAAAGCGGGGCTATTCACCAATTGGGTGGATTCCATCGCCTGCTCAACTTATGCGGAACATAACCGCTTTGTTTATATACCGGGTGAAAAAGCGGTCTTTATGAACCCAACGACAGAACGCCATCATATTGATGAGTTTGTTAAAATGCTCAAAGCCATGAGCCACGCTTAACATCGATAAAAAACGCCGACCACTGAACTTTCAGTACTCGGCGTTTTTCGTGATGACTCATTACAGATAAACTACTGATTACTCTTCTTCATGGCGCTTTAGCCAATCACCACTTTTGATTTTAGGCAGGCCTTCAACTGAGTGTTTATAGAGATAAATCCACGCATTACCGTAAGGTGTTGGAATTAACTCACGCTCATAATCTTGTGAATTTTTCTTCAGTTCGTCTAACTCTGTCAGAATAGACGGATTGATACGATAAACCTCGCATTCAATCGTCCCATTCCCTCTGATAACCGCTGGATAATATCCAAGGTCATACAGTTCATAGCCTTCTAGCTTATGCTCACCTAGCAGCTGAGCATAAGTCATCCAGTGATGATTCCCTTGCTTGCGCCTTAAACTGCCATAAACAATGATACGCATATATTAAAACTCGAATTGATAAAGCAGGTCCAAAGCCTGATTAACGCCAGAAACAGCTTCTAAAAACAGTTTCGGCATGACCCTATAGCGTAAAGTGAGCGTCGCTAAAGAATCAAATATGCCAACTCCATACTTAACTTGCAAGTCGTTCGTAATTTTCCCACTCACAACCACTTTCGAACTGTCACCCACACCTTGGGTATCGACGGCTAAATCTGATACACCAAATGTCTCACCAATTTTACCCACCAACTGACCGCTTTGTGCAACGCCCAATCCAATCAGCATTGAGGTCATTTGTGATCCATTCGCATCCCCGCTATCGAGCCCTTCCCCTCTTAACAGATAGGAAAGCGCCTCTTGCTGGGTTTTTGCGGGCTCAGAGAATATCTCAACTTTTGGTTTATCGGCAAGTCCTGTGACCTTCACACCGGCAATCACATCATCGGCCGTGTTTTCAGGATTACGAATTGCTTCTAAATTTAAGAACGGTTGATCAGCAGGTCCCGAGAATTGAATCAGCCCTTTACGCACAATCAAGTCTTGTCCATAAGCGCGGAAACGTCCTGATGGAATATCTACCTGGCCATTTAAGCTTAACCCTTGTTTATCCTGAGCAACTTTTAATAACCCAGTTAACCGAGCTTTTAATCCAAATGCATCCAGACGTACATCGTTGCCAATATTAATATTCAAATTGGTTTGGATTGGGATCGATTGCTGTTTCGGATTGATCGGTTTTAGCTGGTCATCCAGCATCACCACATCCGAAGACGCACTCACCGCAGATTCAGGCAATTCTTGCACCGTAATACGCGCCCATGGAATAGTTACGCTACCATTTAAGGTCAACAATTTCGGTGATGCTTCCAGAATCAAATCGGGCTGCACATCAATTTTGATCATTGGCGGCAGAGAAACTCGTAAGTTATTCCCTCTCGCCAGTACTTTAGCTCGCCATGCATCAATGTTGCGCCAATCCGCATCACCATCAATATTTAGGTAACCCTCTGGCGTTTTGATCTGCCCAGTCATGACTGAACTGGTACCATTAAAGTTAATCGCTAATTGGCTATTTTGTATATCAAACGGGATCAACCCAGACTTCACTTCTAATCCAGATAATGTGACATTACCGTTCATTAGCGGGTTATGCGCCGAACCACCGACACGTAGATTTGCATTCAGGTTTCCATTCGCAATATCTTTTTCGCCAAGTAACGGTTTAATTAAACCTAATGTAATGGCGTTAATTTCAATGTTGCCGGAGAGTAAGCGCTTTCTTTCGAGGTCAGAAATTTGCACATTACCTTTAAATTGGCCGTTGTCTGCAATCTTCAACAGCCAATTCAGATCCGCGCGACCATTCTTCATACCCGCATTTAATGTCAGCGTATCAAACGCGATAGGTAAACGAGCACCATCAACAAACTGCACGACTTTGACCCCATCACCGCTCAAATCCACTTTCACTTGCGGCAGGCTACCATCCGCTTTCCAGATGGCATTTGCACGCCCAGTGAATACCCCATTTACGCGAGTATCACTTGGCATAAACGGTTTGATCATCGCAAGGTCAAAACGTTCTAATACAATGTCAGCGCTACCACTTTTACCTGCTTTAACAGGCTTCGGCACACACACGCGAGCATTCGGGTTGACCCAGCAATGGCTACCAATGACCACTTCTTGAGTTGTGTTATTGTAGTTCAAGGACATGGCTTGATTCAGACGCCATTCCCCAACCTCAGTATCAAATAAGGTATTGCTTAAGTTACCTTTCCATACTTCCGTTTGGCGATCAAAGCCCCCTGCCAGTGCGAGCTGTCCAGAAACGGGTTTCCCTGTCACATTCAGTTTTAACGTATGCTGTTTTTCAGTACCTTTAGCATCTAGCGTTAGGTTACTAATGGCTAAATCCGCTTGGCGCAATCCACGCACCACCACAGATAAATCACCTTTGATTTGGTCACCCGTTGCTACGTTACCTTTAATGGTGGTGGTCTCAACAGTTAAATCTTGCCATCTCACGCCACGCGCCGTTAAATCCGCCAGCGCTTGTGGGGCCTGTAAATCACCACGAAGTTTTAAATCCCCGATGATCACACCACCTAGTCCAGGCACTAATCCATTCAACGCTGGAGCATTAATTTTGGCATCAAGATTCCATTTATCCGCTAAAGAGCCCTTCACATTCACACTGTTTTTGCCCAGCAAGAGATTAAAATCTGGGATATTCCATTGCCCTGCGGCATTTCCTTTAGCTTGCCCACGCGCCTTTAAGATGTGCTGTTTAACATTACCATCTAAGGTGATTTCAGGGATCTCTAACTGCCAGCTTCCACCATATAGGCTGCCTCGCGTGGCAATTTTCCCTTCAACTTTCGCTGGCCATTCTGGATATTGCTTCGCCGTATTAATACCTGATAACGTCAGCACCATATTCCAGCTAATAGCTTTACTCCAATCTGCCACCCCTGATAGGTCTGCATTACCTTGCAGCGCAGATAAGCGTAAACGGGTTAAATCAATTTTTTCCTCGTTCCCTTTCGCATCTAATAATAACTTAGATGGCGGTAGGTCTTGTCCCGTGATGGCTGAACGTAATGAAAGGTCATAGCTAGAAGGGCGACCATTTAATCGTAAGCGAGTGTCATCAAACTTATATTGGCTTTCTCCCACCAGCGGCCAAGTTAATTTTTTGCTTTCTAAAGTCAACTCAATCGGAAAATCTGCCTGCGCTAAATCGGTCTGAGCTTCTAGTGTCGCCGTAATTGGACCATTCAGATTCAATGCCAGCATCAGCTCATCCATCAGCCCACCTTTAAGCGTTAAATCGACTTTCTGTCCATTTAAATCTTCAAGGCGGCTTTCACCAATAACGGATAGCGCGACTGGCCATTTTTCTTGCAAAGAAATCGATCCAGAAACCGCAACATTACCTTGCGGTGCATCGACTTTTAGCTGCTTTAATAAAACATTCTGCCCTTCATTTTCTAACTTCAAATTCAGGCTATTAATCGTAATGTCTGTGTCGCCTTTTAATTGGAAATTAGAGGCATTGATCCCTTCAACATTCAAGTCAACCGGTAGGATAATTTCAGGTAGCTCCGCTAATAGCGGCTTAGAAAATAACGTTTTAAGCTGATCACCAAGGGACGGCTGCTCACCTTCAGGCACGACGGGTTCAACTGGTTTTGTCGTCTCAGCCGGCTCACTAGGCGGTAAGCTTATAGCAAGGTTAATAATATCGGTTGGCGTGATTTCGATAGCTCTTTTTTGCCATGTGATCCCTGTGGCGAATTTGTCGAGATCAATCACAGTACCATCGACATTAACATGAGTATCAACCAACGCTAATTGAGCCAAACGAATGGTTAGCGGGGCATTAAGTTCTGTTAGCGGCTCAGAAGGCGGAGTTTCTTCAGACGGCGGGAATTGGCTAGTATCCACATTCACCATCACGCTTTCTGTGGATAAATCATCAATGCAGACTTCACGGCTGGTCAGGCACTTTAAACGTAATGCAAGGTGGATTTTCTTCGCATCCACATCCACACCTGGCATTTGGTACTTCACGCCAGAGAGCGTTAAATCGTTAATATCACCATCAATGGAGCCAATAGTCAGTTCAGGTACAAAACGTGTGGCGGAGTTCAACGCAAAATGCAGACCCGATTTGGTACCCAAAACCCAATACAGTGCACCAACGACCAGAACTAACAATAATAAAATGGTGATTGCAATCCACTTTAGCCATTTCATCCATTTCATAGTTCTGTCCCCAATCCGATGTAAAACTGAATTTTGTTATTATCTGGGTCACCAATAGGCTTGGCTAAATCAAATTTAATCGGTCCAACTGGAGAAACCCAACGGATCCCCACACCGGCGCCAGTTTTAAAATCACTATTTTTGAAATCGTCTACCGCTTCACCACTATCAATAAAGGTAGCCCCCCACCAGTTACCCGTGAAATTATATTGATATTCGACGGATCCAACTGCCAGCTTAGATGCCCCGGTGAGCTTGCCGCTACTATCTTCTGGGGAGATTTTTTGATAACCATAACCACGGACACTACCGTCCCCCCCTGCGAAGAAACGTAAGTCTGGCGGGACTTTGTCAAAGTTATTGGTTTCAATCCAACCAAGGTTTCCACGTACGACAAATCGATGTCCTTCCCATGGAGTACGGATCCACACATTCTTGGCTTGTAATACCAGGAAGTCGATATCCGAACCCCATATTTTATTGGAGTAATCGATAGAATAGCGCTGGCTATCACCCCAGGTTGGCATCACGCCACCTTTTTGACGAATTCGGCTGACGTTTGCCCCCGGATACAGCAACATCGTGGTGTTGGTCACATCCGCTTGGGTAAAGTTACTCAACATCCAGCGCATATTCACGCCATACTGCCAACCACTTGAATAATCCCAATTACGAGACACGTTCAGTGTGGTGGTATTCGATTGAGTATCGTTCAAATCCGTGCGTTTGAACCCACCTTGAATCGCATAATATTGCTCTAGAGGATTCGCTTTGAGTGGAATTTTGTAGCTGGCATCAATCAGCTGTTCCGGCTGAGAGAGACTAATGCTGGAGGTTAAACTTTGTCCCCGTGAGTTTATCCACGGCTTGTTCCATATCGCTTTTACGCGAGGCCCCACATCGGTCGCGTAACCACCACCCAACTCAAGGAAGTTTTGCGCTCTTGGGATCATGACCCCTTCCATGGGTAATAGATCCGTATGCTCCTCACGAGCTTTTTGAATATTCGGCGTGACTAGCGCAGAGTTAAACCACCCTGTCGATGCCAAACGTTGGTTATATTCGGCGAGCTGTTCTGACGTGTAATACTCCCCTTCTTTAAAAGGAGAAAGGTTTTCGAGGTAATCCTTGCGAATTTGTGAGCCTTCAAAGGTTAATTTACCAAAACGGTAACGCTCACCACTGTTAAAATCAAAATCCCAATAAGCAGCATGATGATCAACAGAAATGCCTAGCTGGCTTTTTTCCATCATGGCATCGAAATACCCTTTACGGATAGCTAGGCTGCTAAATTTACCTTTGAAGTCTTCATAGTCACCATCATTTTGGATGATGCCATATTTCGGCGTGCTTTTTTTCAGCATCTTGGCGTAATCAGGGTCTGTTTTCGCTCCCCCTTCTAACACCACATTGACACCTTGTAGAAGAATAGGCTCCCCCGGAGAAACCTTGGCCGTCAAAATTGAACGTGCTGGCGGGGTTTTCTCTTCATAGCTAAATTCTACTGTAGGTTCATAATATCCCAGTGGTTTTAACCCTTCACGAATCGCTTTTTCTACTCGAGCACGAAAACGTCCATTTGCAACGACTTCATCTTGTGAAATATTAGAAAGCTGAATACGGACATTCTGGTTGAGTTGCCCTTCAAGCCCTTCAATATTAAGGCGTAGATTCGCAGCAAATACCGCTGGTACCGCCGTTGTTAGGCATACTACACAAAGGGTAAGATATTTCGACACGCCTGCTCCTAGGGTGATAGACAATTTGGCTTATTATTCAACAACGACTTATTTTGAGTAAAATAGACCACTGACACAAGTTTTTATCCCAATTTTTACTTTATTTCTATACAGATTGTATTTAGGAATCGTTATGACTTTTAATCAATTTCAGTCCGATAATGAATTTCAAGCACTTCCGGGGCGTCACTCGTCAATGGCGTTGTCACCTTACCATGCAGTGACCCATCATTCGATTGAGATTATTCCTAAGAATATGGAAATTGCTTATTTTGCAATGGGTTGCTTCTGGGGTGTGGAACGATTATTTTGGCAACAAACGGGAATTTATACGACATCTACAGGTTACAGCGGTGGTCTCACACCGAATCCAACCTATGAAGAAGTGTGTACCGGATTAACCGGACATACTGAAGTCGTTCGCGTGGTGTTTGATCCAGAAATCATTTCATTTGCTCAGCTGCTAACGCTATTTTGGGAAAACCACGACCCAGCCCAAGGCATGCGCCAAGGTAATGATATTGGTACCCAATATCGCTCTGCTATTTATACAGCATCAGATGAACAGTACCAACTGGCGATACAAACCCGCGAAGCTTACCAACAGGCGATGGCTGAAAAGCAGGATAACCGCCCGATTACCACCGAGATTCGACCACTCGAAACCTTCTATTTTGCTGAGGATTATCACCAGCAATATCTGTATAAAAATCCCAACGGCTATTGTGGGCTTGGTGGCATTGGGGTCTGTCTTCCATCTTGAATGACATTATAATGACGAATATATAGCCAGATAAAATAGGCTAGTGCTATACTTAGCGCGATACCCACCGCGCTAAGGCGCTAATTAATATTGAAATGGAATACCCTTACATTGCCTTTAGGATTTCAATAAGTGACAATTCACTACCTAGAGGGTTGGATAATTTATGCTAAACAGTTTACTTATCGTTCTTTTATTATGTGCAATCAGCGCATTTTTTTCGCTGTCCGAAATTTCATTGGCAGCTTCTCGCCGTATTAAATTGAAGTTAATGGCCGACGAAGGCAACATTAACGCCGCTCGCGTTCTCAAACTACAAGAAATGCCAGGCATGTTTTTCACCGTCGTACAAATTGGCTTAAACGCCGTCGCGATTTTGGCTGGTATTGTGGGTGAATCTGCATTCGCTCCTGCATTGCAAGAGCTATTCATTAAATTCTTATCCCCGGCATGGGCACAGCAAACCGCTTCTATCCTGTCATTTACCATCGTAACCAGCTTATTTATTCTGGTGGCTGACTTAACACCAAAACGTATTGGAATGGTAAAACCTGAAGCTATCGCTATACGCATTGTTAACCCAATGCGTTTCTGCTTAGTGGTGTTAAGCCCGCTCGTATGGTTCTTTAACGGCTTAGCGAACTTATTTTTCAAACTGTTCAAATTACCCACTGCACGTAATGAAGACATTACTTCTGATGATATCTTTGCTGTTGTTGAAGCGGGCGCTGTCGCTGGGGTGTTGCGTAAACAAGAGCACGAACTTATTGAAAATGTGTTTGAACTTGAGTCCCGTACCGTTCCATCTGCGATGACACCACGAGAAAACATCATTTTCTTTGATAAAGACGAATCTGAAGAGAGCATCAAACACAAAATCTCTACTCAGCCACATTCGAAGTTTTTAGTTTGTGCAGGGGATATCGACCATGTGATTGGTTATGTAGATTCCAAAGAGCTCCTCAACCGCGTATTAAATGGTCAAAGCCTGAGCTTACGTGACGGTGTACATATCCAGAACACATTAATGCTTCCGGATACCTTATCCCTGTCTGATACCTTAGAAGCCTTTAAAAATAGTGGCGTCGATTTTGCCGTTATCCTGAACGAATATGCCTTAGTGATGGGAGTTATTACCATCAATGACGTGATGATCACTTTAATGGGTGACTTGATTGGTCCGGGGCAAGAAGAGCAAATTATTACCCGTGATGAAAATTCATGGTTGGTTGATGGGGGAACGCCAATTGAGGATGTTCAACGTATCCTTGATATCGACGAATTCCCAGATTTCAGCAACTACGAAACCATCGCAGGCTTTATGATGTATCGCTTGAGAAAGATGCCGAAACGCACTGATTATGTGAAATATGCGGGCTACAAATTTGAAGTGGTCGATATTGATAACTACAAGATTGATCAACTGCTGGTCACGCGTATCACGAATACTCCGTCCGCGGTTGTGGTTCAGCCAGGTACTGCAGGTAGTGAAGATACGTCACATACTCAAAATAACCACTGATAGCCAATATGAACACGCCACTGTCAGTGGCGTTGTTATTAAGGCGCTTGAAGGTTGTTAGCCTAACACTTAGCTGGCTAATAGCTTGTTTAGCCCAACTCAGCTCGCAGTAATACCACTTGTTTGTTCACTTCATTCATTACATTGTAATGCGTTTTATCAGTCACTTTTGGCGGTAAAATCTTCCCATTATTGAATTCGAAAGCCCCAAAATCCTTAATGTAGAGCCTACCTCTGAATAGTGTTTTCACGTATAGAGCAATTTTCGATGGGTTATAATGCTTAAAAATTTTCATTAGAACTGATCTCCATGTTGTTCTGACGATACCTCACTGCATATCGTTCAATAATCATAGACTAGAAAATTTTGTTTTGGTTCGAAAATTGCAATTTTATTCAAAATGCTGACACAACATGACATTGTCAATATACTGTTAAATCATACTTAAACCTCATTTTTATGCTGAATTTTACGATTTTGTTAATTTTCATCTTGCCACTCATCCGATGAGCTATGCTATAACTAGCAGCACCAGAAATCCTCACCCTATACACAACAACGACAATGATTTCTAAAGGTACCTTTATGATAAAAAAACTGCTTTTATTAACCTGCTTGTTAGGTTTATCTTCGACGGGATTCGCGATTAATCTTCAATTAAATCAACCTGTCCCCGCCGTTACCGTCACAGATAAAGGCGAATTACAGTTAGATAATGCGGGAAAATTCAATTACCAACCGTGGAAGAGCCAGCAACTTGCCGGTAAAGTTCGCACCATTCAACACATTGCTGGACGCTCTTCAGCCAAAGAGCTTAATGCTCCGCTTATCGAAGCGATTAAACAAGCCAAATTCCCTCACGATAAATACCAAACCACCAGCATTATCAATACGGATGATTCAATTTTTGGTACCGGTGTATTTGTAAAAAACAGCGTGGAAGACAGCAAGAAAGAGTTTCCTTACTCCCAATTTATTGTTGATAGTGATGGTGTTGTGAAGAATGCATGGAGCCTTGCGCCAGAGAGTTCCGCCATTATCATTCTCAACAAGCAAGGTAATGTCTTATTTTATAAAGATGGCGCACTAACACCTCAAGAGATCAATAAAGCCATTAGCGTGATTGTCACCGAATTAGAAAAGCCATAATTAATAAAACCAACATTCAACAGATAAGAAAAGAGCCACTCCGGCTCTCGTTATCATAAACATAATGTTTTCCTGAGCGTCGACTGATATTGACGCTCAGGAATTTGTTTTACTATCATGAGTTCCTGCTGAACATAACCGTAAAAGCACATCACAATAAGATTAAAATTCAGCGGATTATTCTAAAACAACCTCATTCAATATTGTGCATAAAATAGACTAAATTATGCATTCCAACGAACAGTGACACAAAAGCCTCCTTCCGTGACATTATTAAACGTCACATGGAGATGGTGTAACTGAGCCACGCGTTTAACAATTGATAACCCTAAGCCACTGCCTGTTTTTTCTTGTCCCGGTGGTCGATAGAAACGCTCCCCTAAGCGCGCTAATACCTCAGAAGAAACGCCAGCACCATCATCTTTCACTTCCAGATAATGACGATACAAATTCACTTCAACCTTGCCTTTGGCCTTACCATAGCGGATAGCATTGTGAAGAAGATTTCTTAAGAGTACGGACAATAAAAGTTTCTGCCCTTTAAAAGGCGGCGGCGTTTCAACAATCGATATTTTCAACGCTACCTGATTTTGCCGGGCTTCCAGCTCGCTCTCTTTAACGGCTTGCTCAATTAATTCCTGCCAACTCACTTCACTCACATCATCTAATTGATTAGAAGACTCTAAGCGGGATAAGGTTAATAGCTGATCCACTAGCCGAGTGGCTCGGTCAATCCCTTCTGAAAGATTAGCCACTGCATGTTGGCGAATCGCCTCGTCATTTCCAGCAATTTGTACCACTTCGGTTTGGACTTTCAGTGCAGCAAGAGGGCTACGCAGTTCATGGGCAGCATCAGAGGTAAATTGCCGTTCACGAACAAACATGTGATTTATTTTGTCGAATAATCCGTTCAGAGAATCTAGGATTGGCTTTGCTTCACTAGGAATTGTCGGCACCATCACTGGGCTCAGCTCATCCGGCTTTCTCTGCCGTAGCTGTTTAGCCACATCCCGCAGGGGTTTTAATGCTCGAGTGAGCAACCATAAAAATACGATTAACATTATCGGCAGTGCCACCAGCCACGGTATGAGCTGGGAAAACATAATGCTATTAGCCATACTTTGGCGGTATTCCCATTCTTGCCCTACTGCAATAATATATTGATTATCAATAGATTTAAGCCAAACAAAGCGCCACTCATCATCACTACCTTTGAGTGTTCCCTCGCTGAATCCTTCACGCGTAAATTGAAACTCGATTTTACGTCCATTATCCCCATCATTGAGCACCATTTCGCCACTCGGAGTAAAAATCGCAAACGCCAATGCGTCATCGTCTTGGCTTCCCCGATTTTTCCGCAATAACTTTTTGGTTTTACTCAATGATGCTTGAGGCAAGTCGATATCCGTCGGTAACACGGATAAGCGCTTTGCAAATACCATTTGTTGAGTATCAAACAATTCATTAATGGTTTTATAGGTTTGATACCACGCCAATGAGCTAGCAATTCCCCACGTCATTACCGCGAGGAGCAATAACATCAAAGTCAATTTGAGCCTTAAGCTGAATGTTTTCATGCTTCATCACCCAGCCGATAACCAACACCATGAACAGTTTGAATAAACTTACTGCCTAATTTACGACGTAAGTGGTGAATATGAACTTCAACCGAGTTACTAGAGACTTCTTCATCCCAGTTATACAACTTTTCTTCTATCGCACTACGGGACAGCACTTTTTTCGGGTTGTGCAAAAATAATGATAATAGCGCCAGCTCCTTACCCTTCAACTGCACAGGATTTCCTTGATAAGTGACCGTCATCGCTAAAGGATCCATCTCCACGTCACCATGTACCAAAGTGGGTGATAGCTGCCCACTGCGCCGACGGATCAGCGCTTGCAAACGTGCCGCAACCTCCGCTAGCGCAAACGGCTTACACAAATAATCATCAGCCCCTTGCTGTAATCCATTCACCCGTTGCTCAAGGGCATCCCGCGCAGTCAGAATCAAAACAGGCTCATCACGCCCTTGCTTGCGCCAGAACTTCAAAATATCCATACCATCAATATGCGGAAGTGATAAATCCAGCACGACAGCATCATAAGGGGCATCAAACAAAGCTTGTTGACCTTGTTTACCATCCATAAACCAATCAAGGGTAAACCCCAATTGTGTTAACCCTACTTTTAGACCATCGCCAATTAATCGATCATCTTCTATTAATAAAATACGCATACTCAACCTCCGCATCGAATATTGTTATATTTATCTTATTAAATTCATGATGACCAGTGGTGATTGTCCAAATTAAAAATATATTTAATTAATTTGAGTTCTTAAGATCCTGTTAAGATTTACTTGGTTAAATACAGCCCATAGACCAAATTTCTGGTTACTTGTGGAGAAACAAAAATGAAAAAATTACCTTTAATCACCTTAATCGCTGCCCTTGCTACCGCTCCTGTTTTTGCTGCTACTGGTGGTTTTTCAGGTCCTGGTGAAGTCGCCAACACCACTAACACTGAAACCATGAGAACCCAAGAAGGCGGTTTTAACGGACCGAATGCAAGTGAAACAACGGTTGCAAAAGCCCTTGAATTATCTGACAACAGCTGGGTTGTTTTACGCGGTAATCTCGTTAAACAACTGGACAAAAAACATTACGAATTCACCGATGGCACAGGCACAATCACCGTTGAAATTAGCCAAAAACGCTTCAATGGAGTGAACGTCACGCCAAAAGATAAAATCGAAATTCGCGGTGAAGTTGATAAAGACTGGAATTCTAAAGAGATCGACGTTAAACAACTGCAAATCATCAAATAATCCACCTCGATAAAAAGCCAGTAATACAGCCTTACTGGCTTTTTATTATTTACTGTCTATTTTCCCTTTCTATTTATAGTGCTAGATTAAATTTATCTTATCTCTGCGCGACTTATTTATGAAACAACTTCAAGTTAGGAATATCAGCGAAAAATTACTGTCAGATAATTGGTACATTCTCAAAAAATATACCTATGAATTACAGCGACACGACGGTTCTTGGCAAAAACAAGAGCGTGAAGTGTATGACCGTGGCGATGGCGCTGTCATTTTGCTGTATAACACATCCAAAAATAGCATTATCTTGATCCGTCAATTCCGTATGCCAATGTACGTTTCTGGATATAAACAGTTGCTGATTGAAGCCGCTGCCGGACTACTTGAAGGCTCTTCCCCTGAAGCAAGGATTATTGCTGAAGCCGAAGAAGAGACTGGCTATAAAATTGATAATATCGAAAAGGTGTTTGAAGCCTTTATGAGCCCAGGCTCCGTCACGGAAAAGCTGCATTTTTACATTGCCCAATACAGTGATAAAGACCGCCAAAGTGATGGTGGCGGACTCGCTGATGAAGGTGAAGATATTGAGGTTATGGAATGGTCATTCCCTAATGCGCTTGCCGCTATCAAAAATGGTGAAATCATGGATGGCAAAACCATTATGCTTATTCAACATCTCGCCTTAAGCGGAATTCTAAATCCAAAAAATAGTTAATTTTTAAAGGGTGAAAATAGCATTTTTGCCCTTCTACTCTTAAACCATTTTATATAGTCATCATTAAACGATTTCTTTGCTATTTATTTTTCTATTCTCTTTCTTATTTTCATACTTTATTCTCTTATTTTTTATAAATTACAATTTATTACACTTTCCATTACCGAGCATCTAAACTTGATAATAAAAAGAATAAAATAGAGTTTATTCCATCAAAAAAGAATTATCTTTTATCGCTTTGATTTAAATTAAAAAAACATCAAATAAACCCATCCAAAAACAATCATCGATAAAATTAAAAAGTCTATTTTTTCAATAAAATACTTTCACTTAAAAATATTAACTTTGACCTTGCCATTAAAAAACTTTAGATTTAAAGACATCCTATTTTCTGAACTTCACTATTTTTCGTTAAGGTAAAAATCGAAACACTGAATATTATCTTAGTTATTAAGCAATATTATTCTTAAGTTAAGGAGCTAAATAAGATGATCCGTTGTATTCGTATGTGGACAGGTGAAGACGGTAACTCTCTGTTTGAAGAAGGCACCATTGAACTGAATGGTGTTGCTCGTGGAGATGACCAAAGCCCTGTCATTGCCGTCAGTGAGCTCACCTTCCGCGAAACCGTTTCAGGTGGCTCGTGGGATTGGCATAAAGACCCCGTTCCTCGCTATGTAATCACCCTCACTGGTACCTTAGAGTTCGAAACCAAAGATGGCTCCACATTTATTATCAAACCAGGTGACATTCTGCTTGCTCAAGACAACACCGGAACAGGACACAAATGGCGTCTGATTGGTGATGAGCCTTGGAGACGCGCTTATGTGGTGTATCAAGACGGTACAGACTTGTGTTTCACTCCGAATAAAAAATAGGGATTTCCATGACTAAACCCATTGCAGAAAATGTTGATATCGCGCTAATCGGTGCGGGGATCATGAGCGCCACGCTCGGCACTTTTCTTAAAGAGCTGGAGCCAAATCTCACTATCGCGATATTCGAAAGATTAAATGATTGTGCCCAAGAGAGTTCCCATCCATGGAATAACGCGGGAACAGGTCACGCAGCAAACTGTGAAATGAACTACACCCCGCCAAACCCTGATGGCACGGTAGATATCAGCAAAGCCCTTGAAGTAAACACTGAATTTGACCTGTCTCGTCAGCTATGGTCTTACTTAGTCACCAAAGGCAAAATCAAAAATCCACGGGACTTTATCCACCCTTGTCCGCACATGAGCTTTGTGTCTGGTGCAGACAACATCAAGTTTTTACAACAACGTTTCCGTCAAATGTCTGCCCATCACTGTTACCACAATATGGAATACAGCGATGACCTAAAACAGATTGATGAGTGGGCGCCATTAGTGGTTGAAGGCCGAGATCCTAATGAAAAAATTGCGGTTACCCGTGTCGTTACTGGGGCTGACGTAGATTACGGTGCCTTAACCCACTTATTGATGGCGCAACTGAGCGAACAGAACGGGTTTTCTCTTCACTATAAACATGAAGTGATTGATGTGACACAGACGCCTGATGGGCGCTGGAATGTGGAAGTGAAGAACCTTCTGACCCACGAAAAAACCATCACGTCCGCAAAATTTGTGTTTGTGGGAGCCGGTGGTCGCGCCATTGAATTACTGCAAAAATCCGGTATTCCGGAAGGTAAAGGCTATGGCGGATTCCCTGTGAGTGGAATTTGGTTGCGCTGTGACGATGAAAAAGTGGCGGCTCGCCACCACGCCAAAGTTTACGGAAAAGCCGATAAGGGCTCACCACCTATGTCTGTACCGCATTTAGATACCCGTATCATCGGCGGAAAACGCTCTTTACTGTTTGGTCCGTATGCGGGTTTCTCGAGTAAGTTCCTAAAACATGGATCTTATTTGGATCTGTTTGATTCCATCAGACTGAACAATATTGAACCGATGCTTGCCATCGCGAAAGATGATTGGTCGTTGGCTGAATATCTTGTGGGACAAGTGCTGCAAACGTCTGCCCATCAATTCTCTATGCTGCAAAAATTCTATCCTGATGCGCAGCGTGAAGATTGGAAAGAAGTGGTCGCGGGTCAACGCGTTCAGATCATTAAACCAGATCCAGTGAAAAAAGGCGTATTGGAGTTCGGTACTGAGCTGATTACGAGTGCAGATAAATCGTTCACCGTATTAATGGGCGCATCACCGGGTGCATCGACTGCTGCGTTTATCGCGCTCAACGTACTGAAAACCTGCTTTGCAGATCAACTCTCTGCGGATGGTTGGGAAGCACGCCTGAAGACTATCATTCCAACTTATGGAATTGATTTAAAACAGGATGCAAAAGCATGTTTAGATATTCGTACTGCAACGGCTAAAGTGCTGCAATTAGATAACTAAACATTAAATCATGTTGTTCAAGTCGGGGAAGTTAATCATTAGCTGCCCGACTTTTTATTATCTTGCTATTTACACTATCTTAGCGACATTCAAAACCGGGGTTCAAAAAAGACTCTCTCGGGGAATAATCCAGTGTATTTCCCTGCCAATCCACCACGCTAGCGCCTGCACCTAATGCCACTGCATGCCCTGCGGCCGTATCCCAGATATTAGTCGGTCCAAAACGAGGATATAACTGCGCGCTGCCTTCCGCCACTAAACAGAATTTTAGCGATGAACCTATCTCAGCTGTGCGATGTTCCGGAAGCTTCTCGAGATACGCCATCAATTGGGGGTCTTGATGAGAACGGCTGATCACCACCACGGGAGGCGTCGCAGCTTTGACGTGAATACGCTGAACTTGCCCATGCTCTTCTTTCCACGCTTGAGAGCCTTCGGCGTAATACATCAACCCTTTTGCGGGTGCGAAAACCACGCCCATGACTGGAATGCCATTTTCAATTAATGCGATATTTACGGTGAAGTCACCATTGCGATTAATGAATTCTTTAGTTCCATCCAATGGGTCAATAAGCCAGTAACGTTGCCAATCACGACGTACAGACCATTCTGGTGGATCTTCTTCTGAAAGTTGAGGGATATCAGGTGATAAACGTGAAAGCCCCTTCTTGATGATTTGATGGGCAGCAATATCCGCAGCCGTGACAGGGGAATCATCTTGTTTATGTTCAACCTGCAATGGCGCATGCCCATTGTAGATTTTCATGATGGCATCACCCGCCTCTCGGGCAAGCGTACAAAGTTGTTGGTGCATTTTATTTCCCCTAATGACACTAAGCCTTTAAGAGTAACAAGAGCAGAATATTTACGCTAATAAAAAAGCCTCATTAGCTATATCGAAATGGCAAATGACCAAAATGACAAGCTAATAAGGCTATTATTTTTTTCTGTAAGTCAGTCAGAAAATTATAAAATTTCCAGTAACTCAACTTCGAAAACGAGGGTGCTGAATGGAGGAATGGATGCGCCAGCACCACGCTCACCGTAAGCTAATTCATGAGGAATGTATAATTCCCATTTTGAACCCACTGGCATTAATGTCAGCGCTTCAATCCAACCTGGGATCACGCCGCTTACTGGGAATTCTGCTGGTTGACCGCGCTGTACGGAGCTGTCGAACACAGTACCGTCAATTAAACGACCAGTGTAATGAACGCGAACACGGTCAGAGCGCGCTGGGATTGCGCCTTCACCTTGGTTGATCACAGAGAATTGCAAACCAGACTCAGTAGTCGATACGCCGTCTTTCTTCTGGTTTTCATCTAAGAATTTTTGACCTTCTGCAGCCAGTTCTTTTTGACGCTCTTGGCGAACTGCATCTGCACGCTCGTGCATTTCACGCAGTGCTTTATGCAGAGCTTCAACTGGAACTGATGGCATGTTGCCTTCTAAAGAATCAGTCAGACCCGCTAAAATTGCGTCTGGAACTAAACCTTCTAGTCCTGATTCTAATAATTGCTGTCCAATTTGTAGACCAATGCCATAGCTCGCTTGAGCTTCTACTGAATCAAAGTTTTGGTTTGCCATGAAAATACCCATTTAATTTTTGAGAAAAACCAAGGATAGCAGCCCCTTTCCTATGGGTAAACCTAAACCCGATAACGGAAGAATAAAACTGTCTAAATTATTCAGTGTTCTCCTAAATTAGTCTTCAACTTGTTAATTTACGCGTAAATAGTGCTAGTATGCGTTAAAACGTCTGTGATTAATTATTCCTCAAATATAGGAGGGGTCATGTTGAGACTATCCACTTTTCATCGCTATGGAATTGCTATTCTAGCGCTGATCGTTATTGCTGCCTTATTTTGGCCATCCAGCGATAAGCCGAATACCGCGCAGAATAATACGGGCAATATACCAAACCAACCTATCGTGATCCCACCGACTTCGCAGCCTAATCCAATCCCGGATACGGTGTTATCGCAACCAGAGCAACCGACAACCAACATCCCAGATACATCACCGACATTGCCAAGTGAGCCTGAAGTTATTCAAGAGCCGCAAACGTCTCAACCGACACAGCAGCCAAGTACCAGCGAACCATCACAACCATCCACGCCACCAACTACTCGCCCGTCAGCTAATGAATGGCAGAATTATCGCGTCCAGAAAGGAAAAACATTGGCGCAGCTATTTCGTGATAATAACTTGCAGGCAAATGATGCCTTTATCATGGCAAAAGCTGAAGGCTCAGAAAAACCCCTTAGCAACTTGCAGCAAGGGCAGAAAATCCGATTGAAAGCCAATGGGAAAGGTGAAGTTCAACAGCTGGAAATTACAGCAACCAACGGTCAAACCTATAGCTTTACACGCTTAAGCGATGGTAGCTACTACCGAACACCTTAATTTATCTTTTAACGTCGGGGATTTCATACAATACCCCGACCTTTCTTTTATTTTCAGAATAAAAATTCAATTGAGACGTTATTTGATGACGTTTCTCACCATAAACTACGTATAATCACTGTTCTTTATTACACTTAATAGTTAAACAGGGAAAAGAACAGGACAATCTATGCAGAAAAACAACAATACCTGCAAAAAGAAGCTCATTAAAATTATCGCCGCCGTAGTTTTACTCTTACTGCTCAGTGTTATTGGCTATATTTCATGGATTAAATACCATGCAGATGGGCTGTGGAATATCATTAGCCAGCAGTGCATTGCTATCAATGATCCTGACCAGCGTAATTCATCTTGCTTGAAAGTGGATTTAGACAATCGCTATGTACTCTTCAAAGACAAAAAAGGTCCGGTTCATAATTTGGTACTGCCAACCGATAAAGTCAGTGGTATCGAATCCCCTTTATTACTCGAAGATAATAGTCCGGATTACTTTACGCTTGCCTGGAATGAACGTGAGAGTGTTAGCCCCGCGGGTCAACCCGTTATTAGCGATGATAAACTCGCCTTAGCGATTAATTCACAATATGGGCGTTCCCAAGATCAACTTCATATCCATATTGCTTGCCTAAAACCGCAGGTTATTGAGCTAGTTAACCAACATGCAGATGCGATTAAATCTGAGTGGCATGTTTTTCCAGTGCAATTGGAAGGGCATGAGTATTGGGCGAAAAAGTTAGATAGCCAACAAAGCCCTTTCAAGCAGCTAAATGAATATGTTCAAGCACATAATGACAGCATGGGGAACTATGGACTGGCGGTGACGGAGCTGAAAGATGGTTCGATGGTATTATTAGCGAATCGGATGGATGTTTGGCAGTTTAATTTAGGTAGTGCAGGAGAATTGCTGGATTACCAATGTTCAGTCAATCAGTAAGTTTTACATATGCTAGAAATAAAAAAACACCGGATTCCCGGTGTTTTTTTATTGTGCCACCGCGTTAACAGTGGCAACTATCATCATTATTGATTACTCAGCAACGATGATAACGTTCAGCTCTGCGAAAACATCGCTGTGTAACTGGAAGTGAACTTCGTGGTCACCAGTAGTACGCAGAACGCCGTTTGGCAGGCGAACTTCGCTTTTCGCAACTTTAACGCCAGCCGCAGTGATTGCGTCAGCGATGTCACGAGTACCGATTGAACCGAACAGTTTACCTTCGTCACCAGCTTTAGAAGCCAGAGTAACAGAACCCAGCGCAGTAACAGCTGCTGCACGAGCCTGTGCTGCTGCCAGAACGTCAGCTAATTTAGCTTCCAGTTCAGCGCGGCGAGCTTCGAAGAATTCAACGTTTTTCTTAGTTGCAGGAACAGCTTTGCCCTGTGGTACTAAGAAGTTACGAGCGTAGCCCGATTTAACGTTAACTTGGTCACCCAGGCTACCTAGGTTAGCTACTTTATCAAGCAGAATAACTTGCATTACCTTATCCTCTATTAGTCGTTAATGGACTGTACCAATTACTGATGACGATCAGTGTATGGTAACAGAGACAGGTAGCGAGCGCGCTTGATAGCACGAGCGAGCTGGCGTTGATATTTTGCACGAGTACCGGTGATACGGCTTGGTACAATTTTACCACTTTCAGTGATATAGTTTTTCAGCGTTGCGATATCTTTATAGTCGATCTCTTGAACGCCTTCCGCTGTGAAACGGCAGAACTTGCGACGACGGAAATAACGTGCCATATGGCTAGTCTCCAGAATCTATCAAATCAATCTGCTCGGCATGTAAGACTAATTTACTGATTCCATTACGTCCCTGATGGGTGCTAATGAAACCTGTAACAGTAATCAGACTGCCGACCGTTATACTGTGAGTATGGGTTTGTAAGGCTTGTCCGCTGGCAATGACGGGCATTCTGCACCATGCTTGCCGTGACATTCCAGCTTCCTGTTGTCCAGAACGATGTTCTAAAACAAACTGGCAATGTGGAATGCCGGACGGACTCACTTTTCGAATCAATGCTTTACAGACTGTGCCTGTCAGCACCAGACGATTAGTGATCACCTGAGCAATTACTCTTCAGAATCCCCAGTTTCTTCTGCTTCTTCGTCTTGATAATCATCAGACATGTCACGGCCGCGACGTTCGTCTTTGGCTTTGACCATTGGAGAAGCTTCTGTTACTGCGTGTTTTAAGCGCATAACCATGCTGCGGATAACGGCATCGTTGAAGCGGAAGTTAGTTTCCAGCTCATCAATCGCTTCCTGTGGAGCTTCTACGTTCAGCAGAACATAGTGAGCTTTGTGCAGTTTGTTGATTGGGTAAGCCAGTTGACGACGGCCCCAGTCTTCCAGACGGTGAATCTGACCTTGTGCGTTAGTGATAACAGCACTGTAACGCTCGATCATGCCCGGAACCTGTTCGCTTTGGTCAGGATGGACCATAAAAACGATTTCGTAATGACGCATTAGTAGTTGCTCCTTACGGATTATTAGCCTCCTGTCTGGGTTAACCGCGGCCCGCGGAGGCAAGGAACTTGTTGAGTGCGGCTAAAAAATTGACGCGTAACTATACCCATCCCAGATAAAAAACTCAAGAGATGGGGACAAATTAAGCACAAATTATTTTATGATTTATTTGGCAATACGTTGACGTACTGCTTCAAATAGGCACACGCCCGTTGCCACAGAGACGTTCAGCGATGAAACTGAGCCTGCCATTGGGATGCTAATCAGCTCGTCGCAATGTTCGCGAGTCAAACGACGCATACCTTCACCTTCCGCGCCCATCACTAATG
The DNA here is from genome assembly GCF_012272845.1 of Providencia sp. JUb39. NCBI lineage: Bacteria > Pseudomonadati > Pseudomonadota > Gammaproteobacteria > Enterobacterales > Morganellaceae > Providencia > Providencia sp. JUb39. The sequence continues at coordinate 3,888,250 of NZ_JAAWXD020000001.1, forward strand.
CGATAGCGCCAGTCAGTTTACTTTGATACAAGTTATGGTCAGCTTCGCCGGCAGTGCCGACAATCCACACATTGTACTCTTGCAGTAAACGTAAGGTTCTTGCCAAGTTAGTCACTCGGATCAGAGGAACGTTTTCTGCCGCGCCACACGCCACTTTCTTCGCGGTTGCGTTCAATTGTGCGGATTTGTCTTTAGGAACAATCACTGCATGAACACCGGCTGCGTCTGCACTACGTAAACACGCACCTAAGTTATGTGGGTCCGTCACGCCGTCGAGGATCAGTAAAAATGGCGATTCGGTGCTTTCCAGTAAATCTGGAAGATCCCCTTCTTGATACTGTTTGCCCGCTAACACATTGGCAATAATCCCTTGGTGTACCGCACCTTCAGTTTGTGCGTCCATCCATTGGCGATTTGCCACTTGCACCACAATCCCCAACGCTTCGATTTCATGAACGATAGGCATCAGGCGGCGGTCTTCACGACCTTTTAAAATATAGACTTCTTTAATACGTTGCGGAGAACGCTCAAGCAGGGCTTTCACTGCGTGAATGCCATAAATAATTTCGCTCATAAATATCTTTTAGGTTGAGAACATTAAATAGGTGGAAAATCAAAAGGTGGCGATTGCCCGCCACCTTGTATCATGAAACGCGCTTATCCCTCTTGTTTTTGGGATTTTTTCGCCACGCGTTTTGCTTTTAACTTGGCACTGATTTTTTTGGTTTTATCGGACGGCTTTTTGCTTTTCGCTTTACCGTTTCCTTTACCTTCAGGTTTCGCGTCTTTGCTGTCTTTCTTGCCTTTTTTCTCTGAACGACGAAATGCAGAATCAGGTTCAAAGTTTTTTTCTTTGCTCACATCGCCTTTTCGACGGGCTGAACGTGTCGCATTTTTAACTTCTTTCTTCATCTTATCCCGCGTGGTTTTACCCGGGTTTTTCGCTTTTCGTGTCGTTGAAATTAAAGCAAAATCAATGGTGCGCTCATCCATGTGTACCGCTTCAACACGAATTTCTACTTCATCGCCAAGGCGATAAGTTGTGCCGGAAGATTCACCGATTAAGCGCTGTCCAACCGCATCATAACGATAATAGTCGTTATCAAGAGTCGAGATATGCACTAAGCCATCAATAAATAGGTCATTTAAGCGAACAAAGAAACCAAAACCTGTCACGCTAGTGATAAGTCCAGTAAACACTTGACCCACTTGGTCTTGCATGAAGTCACATTTTAACCAATCTGCGACGTCACGGGTAGCTTCATCTGCACGGCGCTCGGTCAGTGAGCAGTGCTCGCCCAATTGCAGCATGCTGTCCATATCGGAGTGCCATCCACCCGTTTCCGTCCAGCGCTTATCCCCATGACCATGCTCTTTTGCCAGTAAGTATTTAATACCACGGTGCAAGCTTAAGTCAGGATAACGACGAATTGGCGAGGTAAAGTGCGCATACGATTTCAGAGCTAAACCAAAGTGACCGCGGTTTTCTGGATCATAAATCGCTTGCTTCATTGAACGCAAAATCATGGTCTGTAACAGCTCATGGTCTGGGCGTTCAGCGACTTCGTTCATTACTTGGGCGTAATCTCTTGGCTCTGGCTTCATGCCACCCGGCAGTGTTAAACCTAACTCGCTGAATACTGAGCGTAAGTTCATAACGCTCTCTTCTTTCGGACGGTCATGCACACGGTATAGTGCAGGCTCTTCGTTTTTCTCAACAAATCGCGCCGCCGCAATATTAGCTAAAATCATGCACTCTTCAATTAATTTGTGTGCATCATTACGCTCTACAGGTTCAATACGCTCAATGCGACGTTCCGCATTGAAGATAAATTTGGCTTCTTCAGACTCAAACGAAATAGCGCCACGCTCAATACGTGCTGCATCTAACGCTTTGTATAATTGATGCAAGTGCTCGATATGAGGCACTAACGCTTTGTAGTGCTCGCGCAGCTCTTCATCCCCTTGCAGCATTTTCCAAACTTTGGTGTAAGTTAAACGCGCGTGAGAGCTCATCACCGCTTCATAGAATTTATATGAAGAAAGTTTTCCGGATGCCGAAACCGTCATTTCACATACCATACACAGACGATCTACGCCTGGATTTAGTGAACATAATCCGTTAGACAGCACTTCCGGTAGCATTGGCACAACTTGGGATGGGAAATAGACCGAGTTACCACGGCTATGGGCTTCCGTATCCAGTGCCGTTTGTGGGCGGACATAATAGCTCACATCCGCAATCGCCACCCATAAACGCCAGCCGCCACCTTTTTTCGGTGCGCAGTAAACGGCGTCATCGAAGTCACGAGCGTCTTCGCCATCGATGGTGACGAGTGGAAGATCGCGCAGATCCACACGCCCTTTCTTCGCAGCTTCAGGGACTGTTTCACTGTAATCAGCCACTTGTTTTGTCACTTGTGGCGGCCAAGAGTGCGGAATTTCATGAGTACGTAATGCGATTTCTACCGCCATACCCGTACCCATAGTCTCACCGAGTACTTCAATAATATTCCCAACAGCTTGAGAGCGGCGTTGTGGGCGAGTTTCTAATTCTACCACTACCACGTTACCCATACGGGCGCCACACTGTTTGTCTTTCGGAATTAAAATATCGAAACTTAAACGGCTATCATCAGGAACAACAAACCCCATTCCCGCTTCAATAAAATAGCGTCCAACAATTTGATTATTGCGCGGCTCTAATACACGTACAACACGCACTTCAGTACGCCCTTTACGGTCTTGACCGTATGGTTGAGCCAAAATCACATCACCATGTAAAGCGCGCTTCATCTCATCTTGAGATAAGTAGTAATCTTCTTTTTTACCTTCGACACGCAAGAAACCATAACCATCACGGTGACCAATAACTTTACCTTTTAATAGGTCAATACGTTCTGGTAATGCATAACATTTGCGGCGAGTGAAAACTAACTGTCCATCACGCTCCATCGCACGTAAGCGACGACGCAATGCTTCCAATTCATCTTCCGTAGAGAGGTTGAGTAGCTGTGCAATTTCTTCACGGTTTGCAGGTGCTGTGCGCTTAGATAAGAGATCTAAAATAAACTCTCTACTCGGAATTGGGGATTCGTATTTTTCTGCTTCTCTTTCCTGAAAAGGATCGTTTGACATTGTTACCTCCATTGTCATCAGAGTGATAAATTACTGAGACATTAATCGAGCAGTAATTGATACAGCGGACTATTATCTTTGACCATGTCCGCTAGCGTATATTGGTCTAGTTCTTGTAAAAATTGTTGTATCGCCTTTTGCAATACACCTTTTAGGCGGCAAGCGGGCGTAATATGGCAAAATTCGCCACTACAATTGACTAGAGTGAGTGGTTCTAATGCGCGGACAACATCACCGATCCGAATTGATTCCGCCGGTTGACCCAGTGCGATCCCGCCATTTTTACCACGGGTGGCTTTTACATAGCCAAGGTGGCTTAGCTGATTAATAATTTTAACCATGTGATTACGAGAAACACCATACACTTCAGTAACTTGTGTAATACTCGTCATTTGCCCTTTTTCTAGGGCGGCTAAATAAATTAGGGCGCGTAACCCATAGTCAGTAAAACTTGTCAGCTGCACAATCACCTCAAAAATTTTTGGTACTACAGTATGTAGTGAAATACTTATTTGCCATTTTCGTTATATTTGTTTTTTTGGCTACCATCTAACGGTCATTTTGAACGATTTTCTACAGTATATCGCCTTAGTTTTAGTCTAGCCCATCCTTGCCCGTAAAGATGCTTGCAATGGCACATAATGTTCAACTTGATGGATATTATCTGAAAATTTTAGCGTTTTATCAAAAAGGAAATCATCGGAAGGAAAATCGGAAAGATAAAAAAACAGCGCTCAATGAGCGCTGTTCTGTCTATTACTCAACGTCAAACGGATCGCGCAGGATCATCGTTTCTGAACGGTCTGGACCAGTTGAAATAATATCAACAGGAATGCCCGTCAGGTCTTCAATACGTTTGATATAATCTAAAGCAGCTGTTGGTAATAGCCCTCTTTCTTTAACGCCGAAAGTCGTTTCGCTCCAACCAGGCATTTCTTCATACACTGGTTCTAAGCCTTCCCACTCATCAGCAGCTAAAGGTGTTGTTTCTAACACTTTGCCATCTGGACGGCGGTAGCCAACACAGATTTTCACTTTTTCTAAACCATCTAAAACGTCCAGTTTAGTTAAGCAAAAACCTGACAGAGAGTTAATTTGCACAGCACGGTTGATAGCCACGATGTCTAGCCAACCGGTACGACGTTTACGGCCAGTAGTTGCACCAAATTCTTGACCTTTCTCACGCAGGAATTCACCCGTTTCATCGAACAGCTCAGTTGGGAATGGACCCGCACCAACACGTGTTGAATAAGCCTTGATGATCCCAAGCACGTAGTTCACATAACGTGGGCCTAAGCCAGAACCTGTTGCAACACCACCTGCTGTTGTGTTTGAAGAAGTTACATACGGATAAGTACCGTGGTCGATATCCAGCAGTGTGCCTTGTGCACCTTCAAACATCACTAATTCATTCTTCTGATGCGCTTTGTAGAGCAAATCAGAAACATCAATTACCATGCTAGTCAGAAGGTCTGCAACTGACATGACGTAATCTAACGTTTTTTGGTAATCAACCGCTGGCTCTTTGTAGTAGTGAACCAGTTGGAAGTTATGGTATTCGATGATTTCTTTTAATTTTTCAGCGAAAGTTGCTTTATCGAATAAGTCACCAACACGCAGACCGCGACGTGCAACTTTATCTTCGTATGCAGGACCGATGCCACGACCAGTTGTACCGATAGCTTTTGCTCCACGCGCTTTTTCACGCGCATTGTCTAATGCGATGTGGTAAGGCAGGATCAGTGGGCATGCTTCAGAGATACGTAAACGCTCACGAACAGGAACACCGCGATCTTCCAGTTCTTTCATCTCTTTCATTAAAGCATCAGGCGCAAGAACAACACCATTAGCAATGATGCTGATGACATTTTCACGAAGAATACCGGATGGAATTAAGTGGAGAACGGTTTTTTCACCGTTTACAACAAGAGTATGGCCAGCATTATGGCCGCCCTGATAGCGAACTACATATTTAGCTCGTTCTGTCAGCAAGTCAACGATCTTGCCCTTCCCTTCGTCACCCCATTGGGTGCCCAGTACGACAACGTTCTTACCCATTTCGAAATACACTCGGTTGCTTAAAAATGAATTCTACCATCAAAAATGAACTGTTCCAGTGATATTTTGGCATTACAAAAATTTTTTTCTAGAAAGCAAGCAAAATGGTAGTTTTATTTCTGTCGTAGACTCAAAGTGAATTTTCCCAACCTGAGCAGCTCAAATTTTCCCTGAAAAATCCATCACTTAAAACGACAGGCGAAAAAAAGCCCACCGAAGCGGGCTTTTCTTTATTAGATTAACAGTAATTTAAGCTCGTTGCACGTAACTTAAGCTGTTTATCATTTAATCCGTTGAACGCAGCTTAGTTGGCGCCTTCATAAAGCGGAAGAAATCAGTGTCTGGGCTAAGCACCATCACATCATCACCGCTCTTGAAGCTCTGCTCATAAGCACGCAGGCTACGAATAAAGGCATAAAACTCTGGGTCTTGGTTGAATGCATCAGCAAACAGTTTCGTTGCCATTGCATCACCTTCACCTCGCAGGGTCAGCGCTGTACGCTCTGATTCTGCCAGTGTTTCTGTTACTGTCTTATCCGCTACCGCACGAATTTTAGTTGCTTCTTCTTGACCTTGTGAACGGTGCTGACGCGCTACTGCTTCACGCTCTGCACGCATACGTGCATAGATGGCTTCAGAAACTTCATTTGGTAATTCAATACGTTTGATACGCACGTCAACCACTTCGATACCTAACGCCGCCATACTGTTTGCATTCACAACCAGTGGCTTCAGGTTAGTTTCTTTTTCAACGCGAGCCGCCGCATCTGCAATTGCAGCATCAGCGTCTTTGGTTGCTTCGTCGGTTGCTGTACCTTTGTTCAGTGCATCACGAACATCAACGGTTAAACGACCACGAGAATCAGTGATGATGTCTTTAACACTTAAACGACCAAACTCAGAACGTAAACGGTCACTGAACTTACGTTTTAACAGGGTTTCTGCTTGGAATGGGTTACCGCCGCCAGTCGCTACATAGTAACGGCTGAAATCAGTGACACGCCATTTCAGGTATGAATCCACCATTAAGTCTTTGTTTTCGCTAGTCAGGTAACGGTCAGCTTGAATTTCTAACGTTTGAATACGTGCATCTAGCATTTTCACTGTTTCAATAAATGGAACTTTGAAATGCAGACCTGGTTCATAAACGATTGGTTTATTCTCAGAATCACGTAAAACCTTACCAAAGCGTAATACAATACCGCGCTCAGTTTGAGGGACAATAAAGATTGATGCGTAGGCAACGGCTAAAACAGCAATCACTACAAAAATAAATGACTTACGCATGATTATTGTCTCCCTACTCTAACTGCATCACCACGCACAGGATTGTTTGGCTGCGCAGGTGCTGAACTCGTAGAAGATGAATTGTTCGTTGAGTTCGTCATTCTTGCTGACTGATTCACTTTTGGCGCCGCAGTCGTATTGCCCGTCGCACCACGCATGATTTGATCCAACGGCAGGACTAACATACTGTTGCTCTTATCATTAGCAATTACTTTACGTGTATTTGCTAATACGCGTTCCATCGTTTCGATGTATAAACGTTCGCGGGTAATTTCTGGTGCAGCACGATATTCAGGTAGCATTTTCGCAAAGCTTGCGACCTCACCCTCTGCTTTGAAGACGACGCTCGCCTTGTAAGCTTCAGCTTCTTCGATCATACGTTGCGCGTTACCTTTCGCAAGAGGCAGAACTTCATTTCGGTAAGCGTGCGCTTCACGAATTGTTTTTTGTTCTTCTTCCCTTGCGGAGATTACATCATCAAATGCCGCTTTAACATCTTCTGGCGGACGAGCCGCTTGGAAGTTGACGTCCAGCAGGGTAATACCCATTTTGTATGGTGCAATCGTAGCTTCTAGCTCTTTCTGTGTAACATCACGGATAAAGGCTCGATTCGTAGTCAATACTTGCTCCATGGCAGATTGACCAATAACACCGCGTACCGCACTATCCAGCGCTTGACGCAGGCTATTATCAGGATTAGTCACGCTGAACAGGTATTGAGCTGGGTCAGTAACACGATACTGGACGTTCATTTCAACGCGGATAACGTTTTCATCTGATGTCAGCATCATACCGTTAGTCGCTTGCTCGCGAACAGTTTCAACGTTCACAGGAATGACTTGATCGATAAACGTTGGTTTCCAGTTCAGACCAGGTCCGACAACACCACTATATTCACCAAAACGTAATACTACGCCACGGTCACTTTCTTTAATGGTATAGAAGCCTGAGCCAGCCCAAACTACGACAACCGCAGCAAGTGCTAACATACCTAAACGGCCGCTCAGCTGTGATGGCTGTTTGTTGTTGCCTTCACCGCCGCCGCCTTTATTACCGCCGCCGCCAAGCTTGCTGCCTATTTTACGAAAGAGATCGTCGAGATCATAAGCCCCAGGTTTCCGACCACCTTTGTTCCCGCCAGAGTTGCTGCCTTTATTGCCGCTTCCCCACGGATCGCGGTCTTGTCCGTCATTACCGGGCTGATTCCACGCCATGTTTTAGCTCCATTCTTTATGATTGATTTTTAGGGCTAAGAGCGATATTTCTCATCATTCATTTCACCCATGGGCGTCTTGAATCAAGTCGAGGATATTGGGCTCTTAATATCAATTCCATTGCCTAACTGTGTTGCGGTTAATTCAGTCAACTAACTGTTTTAACATCATTTTTAAACAACATAGTTAGGTAATTGTTGCTCCTGCTTACATAAACGTCGCCAATCCACCATTGGCATACGCACCTCAAGTCCAATAGTGCCGTCTTCTTCTTGCCATTCACGTTCGATGGATTGAAGTTGATAAAAACGACTCCGTAAGCGACCTTCATTCGGCGGTAAACGCAATTCAAAATGTGCGATCTCACCTGAAAGGCATTCCGTTAATGCTTGAAGCAACAAAGGGATACCTTCGCCTGTTTGCGCTGAAACCCAGACACGAACCGGCTTGTTATCCTCATCTCTGTCAATACGCGGGACAAAATCGTCGAGCATATCAACTTTGTTCATCACTAAAAGTGTTGGGATTTCATTTGCTTCGATTTCTTCCAGCACACTGTCAACCGCTTGGATATTTTCATCCAGTCGGACATCAACTGCATCAATCACATGGAGCAGTAAAGTGGCTTCACGTGTTTCTTGCAGAGTTGCTTTAAATGCAGCAACCAGATCATGTGGAAGGTGGCGAATAAAACCCACGGTGTCCGCTAAAACGACAGTTCCTACATCATCAACATCGATACGACGTAAAGTAGGATCTAACGTAGCAAACAGTTGGTCTGCTGCGTAAACATCAGCCGACGTCATCCGATTAAATAAACTGGATTTTCCGGCGTTGGTATAGCCCACCAAGGAAACAGTTGGAATATCTGCTTTGCTTCTTGATTGGCGACCTTGCTCACGCTGTTTTTCGACTCGTCCGAGACGAGATAAAATCTGTTTGATTTTATCTCTGAGTAATCGGCGGTCAGTTTCAAGCTGCGTTTCGCCGGGACCACGTAAACCAATCCCGCCTTTTTGTCGCTCAAGGTGCGTCCATCCTCTCACTAAGCGAGTGGATAAATGCCGTAATTGAGCTAATTCAACTTGAAGTTTACCTTCATGCGTACGCGCACGTTGTGCAAATATATCTAAAATTACCCCTGTACGATCAACGACCTTACATTGGCAAACCCGTTCGAGATTACGTTCTTGAGCAGGGCTAAGTGTGTGGTTAAATAACACCACATCCGCACCACTAGCTTCGACGGCTTCAGCGATTTCTTCAGCTTTCCCTTCCCCAACGAAAAATTTTGGGTGGGGAGCCTTACGGCTGCCAGTTACTATTTGTACAGGTTTAACGCCAGCAGACGTCACTAAGGACTCAAATTCTGCTAAATTATCAATGTCTTTTTCTTGATCAAAAAAGACATGAACCAGTACAGCTAGTTCACCGCCTTCATACCTATCAAACAAGGTGTAACCTCTTAGGCTAAACAATAATTGCAAAGGAAAGACACAGGTATAGTCTCCCTACCCATGCTTTCCTTGTTTTTAGCGTACAGTCTTACTCAGCTGATTCGCCATCTTGCCCAGCAGAAGCACCACCGTGGTAGTTGCCATTGCCAGCGCCAGCAGTACCTGTACCGCTATGATGAGAAACAGGGCGTGCTGGAACCACAGTAGAGATAGCGTGTTTATAAACCATCTGGCTAACTGTGTTTTTCAGCAAAATAACAAATTGGTCAAAAGATTCGATTTGACCCTGCAATTTAATACCATTAACTAAATAAATAGAGACCGGAACCCTTTCACGACGTAATGCGTTCAGGAACGGATCTTGCAAAGATTGCCCCTTAGCCATTCTATGTTTTCCTTATTTTGTTGTTTTTTAAATGAGAATCTTACGATTCCTAAAAATTACTACTCAAAAATTACGCTTAACGCTTTAATTGTACACAAAGAATAGCCCTATGCACTAATAACCTGTATAACGGTGTCAAGCGCTTGCTGAGGTTGTTCACTATCTAACCGATGAACATTGTCCCAGCTTCTCAACCAAGTGATCTGCCGTTTAGCCAATTGGCGCGTCGCGCAAATCCCTCGATAAACCATTTCATCATAATCTATTTCACCATCGAGATAAGACCACATTTGCCTATAACCTACACAACGAATGGAAGGTAAATCAACATGAAGATCACCTCGTTGGTATAGCGCTTTAACTTCGTCTTCAAACCCTGCTTCTAGCATTAAACGAAAACGACGTTCGATACGCTCATGTAAAATTTTACGATCTTGTGGCTCAATAGCAAACTGAAACACATTATAAGGCAATTCTGTGCCTGCTGTTTGAGTCATTTCAGTCAAAGTTTGTCCCGAAATGAGATATACCTCTAAAGCTCGGGATAATCTTTGTGGATCATTAGGATGAATACGAGCCGCAGAGACGGGATCGACCTCAGCCAAGCGGCGGTGTACTTCAGCCCAACCTTGTTCTTTTGCTATGTTCTCAATTGCCTCACGCACTTCAGGAGAGGCCGATGGCAGCGGTGATAAGCCTTCTAATAAGGCTTTAAAATAGAGCATGGTGCCACCAACCAGTAATGGAATCTTACCTTGAGACGAAATTTCATCCATTACATTTAATGCGTCACGACGAAAATCGGCCGCAGAATAAGGCTGAGATGGATCGAGGATATCTATCAAACGATGCGGGGCTTGGCTAAGCTCTTCTTGATTAGGCTTCGCGGTACCAATATCCATTCCTCGATAAATCAATGCCGAATCGACACTAATAATCTCCACAGGCAAATGCTTGCGTAATTCGATGGCCAATGCCGTTTTGCCCGAAGCCGTTGGCCCCATTAAGAAGATGGCATTAGGTTTTTGCTGAGTTACTAAATCACTCATTTGTTAGTGTAGCTACCACGGGTTGTAAATTAATTAATTGTAATAATGTTGGCGGTGGATTTGTAACCCACTGCGGACAGATCCGCTCAACATCAGCCAGTAATTGAACTGCCTGCGCCAAACTCCAACTTTCTTCGTTTTTTGCCTGAGAAATCGCATTTGCTAGCCATTGCGCGATATTTTCATTCGAGACACTCTCTTTTGCTGACAAAAACACGATTAAATCAGAAAAAAGCTGCGATAAATTTTGCGTTCTTAACGGTAACGATACCGTATGAATTGTTACTTTTCCATGAAATATCGAGGCATCGATACCAAATAGTGTCAATTGTTCCTTATAACGTTGTAAAACCTCTATTTCGTCACTTTTTAGTGACAATTTTAAGGGAATTAGCAACGGTTGAGGTTTTAATCCACCATTTTCTGGCGTTAATTGAGCCAGCTTGAGTAAGTAATTTGCTTCATTCAAGGATAACAGGATTATCCCTAATGAAGACTCAATTAATGCAAAGTTTTTTGCGTAAATTGTCAATACTTTACCGAATTGGTAGTTATCCGCACTTTTCGCTACAGATTGGCTGCCTACAGGATTGACATTCAACGGCTTTCTTTCTGGGAATAACGGTTTTTTATCTTCAGGCGCAACGGGAATCGACATCAAACGTTGATACAGTTCTCCCGCTTTACGTTCATAGCTTGGCTCTGAGCGTTGATAGCTTGGTGTTGGACTGGATTTACCTGCATTGTCTGAAGCAAAAGAGCGACTTTTGCCCGTTGCTGATTCATTTCGTGGTTCACCATAAGAAAGAGAAGGCTCTTGACCATGACTTCGTTGAGATCCTTGCGGTTTCTCTATTTCTGGTGAAGCCGGAGATGCAAAGTAGTTATCCCCCGCAGATGCCCGGTTTTCAACTTCGTTGGATACTGGCTCTATTCCCGGAAGTTCATTTTCCGTCAGCGCATTAAGCAATACAGTACGTACCGCTTGATAAATGAAATCATGCACTAATCTGGCTTGATGAAAACGCACTTCATGTTTAGCCGGATGGACGTTCACATCCACTTGCTTTGGATCGATGGTCAAATACAGCACATAAGCAGGTTGTTGATTCTCATCCAAATGACCTTCATAAGCTTGGCGGATCGCATGGTTGATCAGCTTATCGCGCATCATACGACCATTCACATAGCAATACTGAATATCACTGACTCCGCTAGACGTCGTTGACGGTGTAACCACCCAGCCTTTGATTCCTAAATCACTGTGCTCCCATGAAAGCGCTAACGCGCCTTGCATAAAGCCCGTTCCGCAGATTGCACCTAAACGGCGCTCTTGCTGGTTGGCATCTTGCGCTGCACGATACTGCTTAACTAACTTTCCATTGTGCGACAAATTAATCGCCACATCAGGGCGGGAAAGTGCAATTCGACGCACGATTTCATCAATATGTCCAAACTCGGTTTTTTCTGTGCGCATAAATTTGCGACGCGCTGGCGTATTGTAAAAAAGATCCAGCACTTCGACTGTAGTGCCATTTGGATGGGCTGCGGGTTTTACCGTCACCTGCATGTCACGACCTTCTGCATAGGATTGCCATGCCTCAGTTTGCTCAGCAGGTTTGGAGGTTAATGTCAGGCGGGAAACAGAGCTAATACTGGCAAGGGCTTCCCCACGGAACCCCATGCTCATGATAGCTTCAAGGTCATCTAATGTCGCAATTTTACTAGTGGCATGGCGCGCTAAAGCGAGGATCAACTCATCTTTGTTGATCCCACAGCCATTATCCCGAATACGGATCAGCTTTTCCCCTCCTCGCTCAATCTCGATATCGATACGAGTAGCCCCTGAATCAAGGCTATTTTCGACTAACTCTTTAACCACGGAGGCGGGTCTTTCGACCACTTCACCCGCCGCTATTTGGTTCGCTAATTGAGGAGAAAGGATCTGGATTGCCATAACCTAATTCACTTATTTTGGCGCTGCTTGCAGCGGATTCGCTAAAAAGTACTGACGTAACCCTTGGTGAATACCATCAGCCACTTTTTCTTGATAATCATTGGACTTCAATAGCTGCTCTTCGGATGTATTACTGATAAACCCAGTTTCCACTAAAATGGATGGAATATCGGGAGAACGTAGTACGCCAAGGCTCGCATGTTCTGGCGTTTTCTTATGAATATTACCAATTTTTCTGAGCTGCTGAATGACATGAACCGCAACATCGTAACCCACACGTTGTGAGTGCCCAAACTGTAAATCCAATACCGCTTGGCTTAAATACGGATCTGCACCACTGAGTGCGTCCCCCGCCCCACCAAGAAGTTCAGATTGTTTTTCACGTTGCTCCAACCAACTACCTAATTCACTGTTTGCTCGGCGATTAGATAGTACCCAAACGGATGCCCCGCGAGCGCTACTGTTTGGTGCTGAGTCAGCGTGAATAGAAACCAGCATGTTGGCGCCTTTTTTACGCGCAACGTCTGAACGACCACTGACGGAAATAAAATAGTCTCCATCCCTTGTCATTACAGGCTTAAACATCGGATCAGCATCCAATTTTTGATACAGTTTACGCGCCACACTCAGTGTCACGTCTTTTTCTTTATAACCGTTTTTACCAATCGCTCCAGGGTCTTTTCCACCATGACCCGCATCAATCGCAATCACTACCTGCTTAGTACCTTTTGGCAAGGTTTTGGTTGGTGTTGCTGGGGTTGATGGTGTGGTTGACGTGGTCGATGAAGCCGCGGCTGGTGCATTCATTTTTAATGGTTTTTCTTGTACCGGCTGAACGGGCTGCGAATTACGTGTGGATGGCGTTGCAGTCGGCTGGGCTGGCATCACGGTATTATTATATGAATTTGATGTCTGTCCTTTACCTGTTGATACTGTAAAGACAACTTGGTATTGACCAGAAACTTGCTGAACAACCGCTTTAGTCTTTGCAGCTTGAGAAAGCTCAAGGACAATACGTTTGTGTTGGCTATCAGGTGCTTGGCTAGCGCGAACTTGCTTCACTAAGTCCCCTTTCGGTAACTTAAGCGGTAAACCAATAATTTCACCACGTTGCTGAACATCAATCACTAAGCGTTCTGGTGAGTGCAGCGGGAAGTAGGAATAATCAGGCTTTCCATCAACAAATGTTAATGTCACTTGAGCCTGTGAAGGGCTATTACTAACTTGAATATTAGAGAGAGATGCGGCTTTGGCGGTTGATGTCACCAAAGCCAGAGCAAACATCATCAATAATAAGAAAAGAGAAAAAATACCCTTGGTAGTTATTCTGTTCATCGATGCATTCATCATGAGCTATATGTTCCTTAGAATACCGTTAACGCTTCCAATAACGACTCTCCGGTTGTCGAAAAAGCGACAACCCGAGCCTGACGCCCTTCATCTTGATAGGTTAAATGGATCTCCAGATCCGCTTCAGGTAAGAAGCCTTTACCCTGTTGTGGCCATTCCACTAAACAGACTGAGTTGTCTGAAAAATAGTCGCGGATCCCCATAAACTCAAGTTCTTCAGGATCGGCTAATCGATACAGATCAAAGTGAAAAACGTGTCTATCCGCTAATTCATAAGGCTCAACGAGTGTATAGGTTGGGCTTTTTACATGGCCTTGATGGCCCAATGCTTGTAAAAATCCACGACTAAATGTGGTTTTTCCTGCACCTAAATCGCCATACAGGTTAATAACTGCGCCTTGTTTACAGGCCATAGCGATCGTGCGCCCAAGCGCGACTGTTTGCTCTTCATTAGCAAGTTGTACTGTGCGTTCTTTCATAGTTAGCGAAGCCAATTATAATGGTAAAATTCATTCAATATTGATATTAACGCCTATTTTAACTCAAGCAGATCTATTTGTGTTATTTAACATTGTTGGAACATCGAGATCGGACATTTCCGAGCAAGATCGTGCCAACGCGATCCGTAGATTTTGAGAAATCCGATGATCGTGTTAGAGTGCCTGCGAATCCACTTTTACCTAGATATTTCCCATGTCCACACGCCTCGATCTCGACCTTCTTGCCCAAAATATTAAACAATGGGGCATCGATGCTGGCTTTCAACAAGTCGGTATTTGCGATACGGATCTTACCCTTGAAGAACCCAAGCTCCAAGCATGGCTGGATAAACAATATCATGGAGAAATGGAGTGGATGAAGCGCCACGGCATGATGCGGGCGAGACCCCATGAATTACACCCCGGCACACTGCGCGTCATTAGTGTTCGAATGAACTACCTTCCTGCTAAGGCCGCTTTTGCCAGCACCCTAAACAATCCAGAACTAGGCTATGTCAGCCGCTACGCTCTTGGCCGCGATTATCATAAGCTATTAAAAAAACGCTTAAAAGTGCTTAGTGATCGGATCCTCGAGTATTGCAGCCAGTTTGAATGCTCCGATGATTTGAATTTTCGCCCTTTTGTTGACTCTGCACCTATCCTGGAACGCCCGCTTGCTGTCAAAGCGGGTTTAGGCTGGACGGGTAAGCACTCACTGGTGCTCAACCAACATTCAGGCTCATGGTTTTTCCTTGGCGAATTGCTTGTCAATCTTCCTCTACCCGTTGATCAACCCGTTGAAGAGCAGTGCGGGCGCTGCGTTGCCTGTATGACAACTTGCCCAACGGGTGCAATTGTCGAGCCTTATACTGTTGATGCAAGGCGCTGTATTTCCTATCTAACCATTGAACTCGATAGCGCGATCCCCGAAGAGTTTCGCCCTCTAATGGGTAACCGGATTTATGGCTGTGATGACTGCCAACTTATCTGCCCGTGGAATCGCTTTTCTCAGTTGACGGATGAAGAGGATTTTAGCCCTAGAGCCGCATTGCATACGCCGGAGCTATTGGATCTTTTTTCATGGGACGAAGAGAAATTTCTCCGTATTACGGAAGGGTCGGCGATTCGCCGTATCGGCTATATAAAATGGCTACGTAATATCAGCGTTGCTTTGGGTAATGCGCCCTATCAAGATAATATTATTCTCGCATTACAGAGTCGTCTTGGGATCAACCCTATGTTAGACGAGCACTTCCAATGGTCGATTGGACAACAACTCAAGCGTCGAGAAGAAAACCGAGTCACAATTCAAACTTCGCAACAAAAACGTCTTGTTCGGGCAATTACTAAAGGTTTACCTCGAGACGCCTAAAAAAAGTCCAGCCTTATATCCTAATCTATCAATTGTCAAACTGATGTGAATAAAATAAAAAAGTGCTTACCCGACAATAGGTAAAGGATTTGCAAGTTGTGCTAAGCACATTTTGAAGAAATAGTTTTTTACTTTAATTTCAATGAATTAAAAATAAAATTAATAATATTCATTTTGTGATAATCAAAAATTAACCAATAACTAACCTGTGGATAACTCTGTGCAGCAAAGTATTTCTGTCTAGGATAAAATGAACCTAGACCCACTCAGGTTGTGGATAACTTTCTCATGGAGAGAAGTAATAAAAAAACGCTGAATTTTAGTTAACTAACTAAAGTAAAGTTATCAAAAAGTCAGGTTAATAAGAAATTTTAACTGAACCGGTAAAAATAAGATTTTTTACCTTTCGCTCGAACGTTCGCCATTTTAGCTGAAGTTCTTATAGGATGCCCTATTGCTAAGGGGTGGCTATTCTATGGCTCTCCGCCTATGAATGCAAGCAAAAAACTCACTTGGATCCTAAAAAGATCATAAATAATAAAAGGATCGTGGGCAAGGAAGGCAAAAGCTGCTTTTGTGTAAATAATGAACGCTAAAAGGCGAATAAGTATTAACGCGTAAGCACAAAACTAGCGTTTAATAGGATGTTTATTAGGGGGTAATACAGAAAGAAAAACAGTGAAAATTAAGAGGTAAAAATTTGGAGCGGGAAACGAGACTCGAACTCGCGACCCCGACCTTGGCAAGGTCGTGCTCTACCAACTGAGCTATTCCCGCATTTGGTGGGTACTGCTTTTGCTAAAAACTATTATAACTAAAACACTAAGAAAGTTTGGAGCGGGAAACGAGACTCGAACTCGCGACCCCGACCTTGGCAAGGTCGTGCTCTACCAACTGAGCTATTCCCGCATTCCGAAAATAGTGCTCTAGCTAAAACATCAAGAAAATTTGGAGCGGGAAACGAGACTCGAACTCGCGACCCCGACCTTGGCAAGGTCGTGCTCTACCAACTGAGCTATTCCCGCGTAACCAATTCTTGGTGCCTTAATCGTGCCAATAAAATCATAAAAACTTCATCGGTACGGGGAGCGCATTATACGAGAAATTAAGATACTAGCAAGCGTTTGAACTCAAATTTTTTATTTTTTTGTTCGTTTGATGATAAAACAATCATAGTGATGATTTTGTCGTCGCCGTTTGTTAAATAAGCATTTCAAGGTGTTAAGTTTGTTAACCTTAGCGCCTTTTTATGATGGAGTGACCCAATCCTCTAATCTTAAACCATCAACCCTTTCAAACTCGCGAGTATTATTTGTAACGACGATAAGCCCTTTGCTTCTAGCGTGAGCCGCTATGTGTAGATCATTCTCCCCGATTTTTTTACCTTGTTTTTCGAGATTTGCTCGAATATCACCGTAATGACAAGCGGCCGCTTCATCATAAGGCAACACGCAAAGCCGAGAAACGAAATCATTAACAACGGCTAAATTTCGTTCTGGATTCATGCTTTTTTCTGCACCAAAGACCAGCTCTGCTAACGTAATTGTTGAAATTGCCAATTGGTCAGCATGCTGGTTAAACTTTGGTAATAATGCTGCAGGTCGTCGTTTGATGGTGAAAATAACAATATTAGTATCAAGCAAGTATTTAATCATCGAAAGATTCTCTTGGGGTAGGAACTTGCTCTGCTCTCGAAACTAAAAAATCATCCGTGGCCGAAGTTTCCGTTAAAAAGAAGCTATCCCACGTATTTTGCAGTGGTGTAATAATACGCTCTTTACCTTTCATTCTAACGGTGACTTCTTTCACATCATCAGGAAACCGTAACTCTGCGGGTAAACGAACATTTTGAGTCCGATTACTCATAAAAACCTTACTGTGTAGGATCATGATGATTCCTCCTAAATAGTGCCATATAGCTTGAGTATATAGCACCATTAGAGTTGCTGCAATATTGAGCACTTTAGAGCAAGTTATTTAATAAACGTTTCTCGGTAATATACCAGCTCAGCAATTGACTCGCGGATATCATCCAGCGCTTGGTGGGTGTTTTTCTTTGAAAATCCGGCGAGGATCTCAGGCTTCCAGCGGCGGGCTAACTCTTTTAATGTACTCACATCAAGATAGCGGTAGTGAAAATAGCTTTCTAACTCTGGCATATAATTAAATAAGAAGCGGCGGTCTTGCCCTACGCTATTCCCACAGATAGGCGATGCGCCTTTTGGTACCCATTTTTCTAAAAATTCAATGGTCGCCAGCTCTGCTTCACGCTCACCAATGGAACTTTTACGAATACGCTCGACTAAGCCGCTATTAGTATGGGTGTTTACATTCCACTCATCCATCAATGCCAGCTGCTCTTCTGTTTGATGTACCGCGATAACAGGGCCTTCGGCTAAGATATTCAGGTTACTGTCAGTCACAATAGTAGCTATTTCAATAATACGATCACGAATAGGATCGAGTCCGGTCATTTCTAAATCGATCCAAATTAAATTATTCTCATTCTTTTGCATGATATGCCCTAACTGAATACGGTGGAGTTAAGGTATGATAACACCCTTCGTTCTATCCGTTATAGGTATGTTGTTTTTCATTAATATCCCTATCGGTTATAATATAGACGCCAAATTATTTAAGTGAGAGAGGTCAGGTGGCTAAGCAGAAACTTTCGAAAGGCCAACAGCGCCGCGTGCAAGAAAATCATCAAAAAAGACTCAAAAAGCAGAAAACTATTGAGATTGATGATAGCCAATTAGGTGAGGCTCAAGAGGGCTTAGTGATTAGCCGCTTTGGTCAGCATGCGGATATTGAAGCCTCAGACGGCACTATACAGCGTTGTAACCTGCGTCGAACCATCTCATCTTTAGTGACCGGGGACAAAGTTGTCTGGCGTCCTGCGCTAAACACACAGAGTGATATCAAAGTGAACGGCATTGTCGAAGCCGTTCATGAGCGCCACTCCGTCTTAACTCGTCCTGATTATTATGATGGGTTAAAACCTATCGCCGCAAATATCGACCAAATTGTCGTGGTTTCTGCGATTTTACCTGAATTATCGCTCAATATTATCGACCGCTACTTAGTCGCCTGCGAAACCACTGGGATCCAGCCGATTATTGTCTTAAACAAAGTTGACTTGCTAGATGAAGAAAATCGCGAGTGGGTCAGTGATTTAATGACAATTTATAGCGACATTGGCTACCAAGTGCTCGAAGTTTCCAGCCATACCGGTGAAGGAATGGAAGCACTCACTAACACCCTATCCGGTAACGTGTCAGTCTTTGTTGGTCAATCTGGTGTCGGTAAATCCAGTTTGTTGAATACGCTGTTGCCTCAAAATGAAGCCGCAATCTTAGTCAATGATGTCTCTGATACCTCGGGCTTAGGACAACACACCACGACTGCATCCAGGTTGTACCACTTTCCACAGGGTGGTGATGTCATCGATTCACCGGGCGTGCGTGAATTTGGTCTCTGGCATCTGACAAAGGAACAAGTGACCAAAGGATTTGTCGAATTTAAAGATTACCTTGGTGGCTGTAAATTCCGCGATTGTAAACACTTAGATGACCCCGGCTGTTTACTGCGAGACGCAATGGAAGACGGCAAAATTGCCGAATCACGCTTTGAAAACTATCACCGTATTTTAGAAAGTATGGAACAAGTTAAACTGCGTGGTAACTTTACTGCCAAAGAGAAATAACCCCCAAAATCAGTCTAAAATAAGTTAGTGGGCGCTCACATTTCATCCGTTTTCTGAAATAATTCGAAAGCGGATTAGTTTCAGTTACAATAGCGCCCTTTCACTAACTTACCTTTAAAATTCAGAGGTTAACGTGCTAGATAAAATCAAAATCCGCCTGCAATTTATGCTTCCTAAACAAGGGCTTACTCAACTTGCAGGATGGTTTGCTAGTCGAAACGTCGGGTTTGTAACCCAATGGGCAATAAAGCTGTTCGCTAAAGCCTATAAAGTGAATATGAATGAAGCTCAAAAAAGTGAATTGACTGCATATTCAACCTTTAACGACTTCTTCATCCGTACGCTGAAAGATGGCGCGCGCCCAATTGTTGAAGCTGAACATCAACTTGCACAACCTGCGGACGGTGCCGTTAGCCAATTAGGACCTATTGATAATGACCTAATCTTTCAGGCAAAAGGTCATAACTATACGGTTGAAGCCCTGCTTGCTGGTCAATATCAGTTAGCGGATAAATTCCGTGGTGGTGATTTTATCACAACCTATTTATCCCCAAGCGACTACCACCGCGTGCATATGCCATGTGATGGCTTATTAACAGAGATGATTTACGTCCCTGGCGATCTGTTCTCCGTTAACCCATTAACCGCAGCAAATGTGCCGAACCTATTCGCGCGTAATGAACGTTTGATCTGCGTGTTTGATACCCCATTTGGCACAATGGTACAGATTTTAGTTGGTGCAACCATTGTAGGCAGCATTGATACGGTTTGGAGCGGTTGTGTTAACCCACAACGTGAAGGCGTGATTAAACGTTGGACGTATCCTGCACAAGGTGAAGAAGGCGCTATTTTCCTACAAAAAGGGGAAGAAATGGGTCTATTTAAACTGGGTTCTACTGTTATTAACCTGTTTGAGCCTAACAAAATTCGCTTTAATGCCTCATTGATTCCTGGCTATGCAACCCGCATGGGTGAGCTGTTAGCTGAATCAACGGATGAACAGCAACGCACTGAAACTGTTAGCTAATCATTTAAACTATAATTAAGTTATTCTATCGCTGAAGGAGCTCCTCACTGTGCGTTTGATTATCAGTTTTTTACTTAGCCTGTTAATCGTTTTTTCATCCCAAGCGGCGCCAGCCTCCGCGCAAGATGAAGCACAGATTACACAGGAGCTCAAACAGCTTGATCCAAGCAAAAACCCCAAGGATGCTGAGATTGCTCAAGCGTTGCAAGGGGCATTAAGCTGGATAAATGAAGCTCGAGATGCGGACAATAAGGCAAAGTCTTACCAAGATGCTATTGATAATTTTCCTAGAATTATCAAAACAATCCGTCAAAACTTGCTCAATGAAACCGATACGCCGCCCGCTATCCCCACGAGCATTAGCTTAAGTGAACTCGAGCAGCGTATTACCCAACTCAGCAGCCAGCTACTTGATCAAGGGCGCTTGATGCAGCAAGAGCAAGACAAAGGACGCGAAATCAGCGAATCCCTGAATCTCTTGCCACAGCAGTTATCTGAAGCACGACGCCAGTTAACGGATGCCTCAACGCGATTCCAATCGCTCAATACGCCAACAACACCGTTAGCTGAAGCCCAATATACCTTAGCTCAAGCCGAAGTAAGCGCTCGCAAATCGATTGTGAACGAGCTAGAAATGGCGCAGTTATCAGCCAATAACCGCCAAGAAATTTCTCGAATGGCGCTAGAGCTTGAGAAAAAGCGTTATCAGCGCCTAGAGCTTGAACTTCAGCAACTCCGTGATTTTCAAAATACCCAACGCCAACAAAAAGCAATATTGGCGTTAGAGCATACCGAAATGTTGGCAGAACAGGGTGAATTGACCCCGTTCTTAAAAGAGCAGCTCGATATCAACCGCAAAATGTCCCAAGAGTTGACCGAGCAAGCTCAGCGCATGAGTGCAATCACCACCAACCAAGCCGAAATCTCCACCAGCATTCGAAATGCTCGACAAGCACTGTCCACTATCCGTGAACAAGCCCAGTGGATCAGCAGCTCAAGTTCCTTAGGGGAAGCGCTTCGAACACAGCTTTCTCGCCTTCCAGATATCCCTAAAAGTCAGCAGCTTGACCGTGAAATGGCGGATTTACGTGTTCAGCGGTTAAATTATGAAGATATGCTTGAACGCTTATCCAAGCTCGATGTGTCGGTGCAAGAAAGTGCTAATGACTTAAGTCCTGCCCAGTCGCAGGTTTATCAATCACTGATGAAGACCCGCAAAGAGCTATTAACCTCTCTCATTTCGGGCTTTGATGGCGAAATGTTAGAGCTGACCAAGCTCAATGTTGCAACGGGACAATTAACTGATGCGCTAAAAGAGGTGAAAGACGCCTCAAACCGTTATCTATTCTGGGTTGCTGATGTCCCACCGATTAGCATTAATTATCCGGTACTTGTGGTTACTGACATGACCCAGCTACTTTCACTGGATACTCTCTCCCAGCTAACGGGCGCACTACAAGTGATGGTCACTAGCCAAGACTCGTTCTTATACCTGCTAGGTTCCATTATCTTAGTGATTTTCAGTGTCAGCACGCGCCGCCATTATCAAGCGTTCTTAGACCGCTCGAGTCTACGCATTGGTAAAGTCACACAAGACCGTTTCTATTTAACCGTTCGTACTATTTTCTGGTCGATTATTGTCGCACTCCCCCTTCCAATGATGTGGTCTGCCATTGGTTATGGCTTACAAAGTGCATGGCAATATCCGATGGCAGCGGCCATTGGCTACGGCGTTAGCGCAACGACCCCGCTGCTCTGGCTGTTTATGATCAGTGAAACATTCTCACGCCCAACCGGGCTGTTCATTTCCCACTTTGGTTGGGATAAAGACGCGGTTAAGCGCGCAATGCGCCATTATCGATTAGCCATTTTTGTGATTGTGCCGTTAGTGATGGCAATCATCACCTTTGAACATTACAGCGAAAGAGAGTTCTCCGCGACCTTAGGCCGCCTCTGCTTCTTAGTGCTGTGCGTCGCATTAAGCCTAATTACCAACAACTTACGCCGTTCTAAAATTCCATTGTATTTGGACAGGCACGGCTCCGGTGAAAACTTAGTTAATACCGCATTATGGTGGCTCATTTTCATTGCGCCGGTGATTGCTGCATTTTTCTCCGTATTAGGTTATTTCTCAACGTCTCAAGCACTACTAGCGCGGCTCGAAACCTCTGTTGCGATTTGGTTTGTGATTCTAATTGTTTATCACACAATCCAGCGCTGGATGTCGATGCAGCGCCGCAAACTCGCCTTCGAGCGAGCAAAACAGCGCCGTGCGGAGATCTTAGCCCAGCGAGCTAAAGGGGAAGAAGACTCTCAATTACCCAATGCTAGCGGTGAAGGGAATATTGATATCGAAGAGCAGGTTCTTGACCTTGATACTATCAGTTCCCAATCAGTTGGATTGGTACGCTCCATTCTGACTATGATAGCGCTGGTCTCGTTAATCTGGCTGTGGTCCGAATTACATACCGCATTTTCATTCCTTGAAAATATTCGCCTGTGGGATGTGACCTCATCCATCAATGGAGTCGAAACCGTTCAAGCCATCACAATGGGGTCGATTTTCATCGCTATTTTGGTGATTATCGTTACTGCACAGCTCGTCAGAAACTTGCCTGCACTATTAGAACTGGCGGTTCTTCAGCATCTCGATTTAACACCGGGTACCGGTTATGCCATCAGTACCTTGACCAAGTACAGCATCACCATCATCGGAACCATTGTCGGTTTCTCAATGCTGGGGATCGACTGGTCAAAACTGCAGTGGCTTATTGCTGCAATGGGGGTCGGGCTCGGGTTTGGTTTACAAGAAATTTTCGCCAATATTATCTCTGGTTTGATGATCTTGTTTGAAAAACCGATCCGTATCGGCGATACGGTCACTATCCGTAACTTAACCGGTAGTATCACTAAGATTAATACCCGCGCCACTACCTTAACGGACTGGGATCGAAAAGAGATTATTGTGCCGAACAAGGCATTTATTACTGAACAGTTTATTAACTGGTCTCTGACCGACACCATTACCCGTATCGTGATGACCATCCCTGCTCCTGCGGATGCCGATAGCGAAAAAGTGACAGAGATTATCCTGCGCGCCGCAAAACGCTCGTCCATGATCTTGGATAACCCGAATCCTGAAGTTTATCTCGTGGACCTACAGCAAGGGATTCAAATTTTCGAGCTGCGGGTGTATGCAGGTGAAATGGGGCACCGTTTACCGGCTCGCCACGAAATCCATCAGCATATTTTAGAAGCCTTTGCAGAACAAGGAATTACATTGCCATTCCCACCGTTCCAAGCCCGTGTGGATGTGCGCAGTAATTCGATTCAAAGCGCCACAAATAACCTTTCTGGTCGAAACCCACCTCGTGGTACTGGTGAGCTATAAGTTTATTGAGGGAGCACTTGCTCCCTTATTTTCTATGGTAAAAAAGGCAGAGTAATGATCCAAGCGGTAGAAATCCAAGACGAATCCATCAAATTAAAAATTGCACAGTATGAGCGTGTAGGCTCCATTCTGTTTTTTCTGATCCCGTTGGTGATTTTGCTGATTGTCGGAAAGGGTTTTGCCTTTAATACGCTCTATCTGTGGCAAGGATTCAGCCTGCTGTATTTAGTGATTTATCGTTTGAAAGTACATCAATTATCGACAAAAGCGCTGCAACTTAGTGTACGCCGAGGATGGGGATATAATCGATTTTACCGCTTTTGCTGGGGATATTTGATTCTGTCTGTGATCGGATTAACGGGATACCTGCTGATATCCCGTTAAATTAATATTGGGCGAATTAGCTTTCTTCGCTATTTCCGTAGGTTTTAATGTAGTTGTCAGCCAGTTTTTGCGCTTGTTTCAGCTCTTCTGCGTTCAACTGCTCTGCGATTTTTTTCTGTAAACGTTGGCTCTCTTTATTGCCACTATAAACCGCGGTAGACAGCCATGCATACGCTTGCTGTAAGTTCTTTTTCACCCCTTTCCCTTCAGAGTACATCACTCCTAAACGGTCTTGGGAATTTGCATCACGCTGCTTTGCGGCTTTTCTGAACCAAAACACGGCTTTTTCATTATCTAATGCGACGCCACTGCCAATCGAGTACATTTGCCCGATTTTGAATTGTGCAATCACATTACCGCCTTGCGCTGCCTTTCTAAACCAGTATGCCGCTTTTTCCAGATCCTGTTTAACCCCTAAACCTTGTGCATACATGGTGGCCATGTTGGTTTCTGCGCGAGTATCACCATTTTTAGCGGCTTCTTCGTACCACAACATCGCTTTATCATAATCTCGGCGAACACCAAAACCATTTACATACATAGTACCAAGGCGGAATTGGGCATCTGAATTACCTTGATCCCCGGCTTTGATAAACCATTCTGCTGCCACTTTGGAGTCTTGAGAAACGCCCTGACCTTTAAAATAACGCTCACCTAACAGGAATTGAGACGCGGGATCACCTTTTTCAGCTAACTGCGTAATTTGCTCTATTGTCGTCTGTTCACTGGCGGTCGTTGGTTTCGCCGGTGTAGCCAGTAATAATGAACTATAACAAACAGATCCTAACAACAGTGCTAACGCAATTCTTTTCATCCTAAGTAACCCTCAACAGTGCAGTATGGCAACTGGCGACACAGTAATACCCGTTATTATCGGCTGATCTGGCAGATTATACAGCCTAAACTCGCTTTTCATTTGAAGTAGTTTAAATTTACTCGTCAGAAGACAAAATAGGATAAACGCCTTAATTTAGACAAATAGCACTTTTCGTTATCATTCATGACAAAAGGCAAATAAAAAGCCAGATAGTTTTTTATTCTATCTGGCTTTCTTCTAATACACATAGCAAAAGTGATTATTTGTTGTCTAAATATTTACTTCGCAAATAACGAGCAACCGCATCATCTTGGTTAGAACCAATCACTTCCATCTGAGGTAAAGCATCTTTCAGCAGCTGATGAGCATTCTGCATAATGCAGCCCTTGCCCGCTAACTTCAGCATCTCTTTATCATTCATGCCATCACCAAACGCGATGCAATCATGGGTTCCATAACCATGCAATGCCGTGACTTGTTTCAATGCTTCCCCTTTAGAAACGGAGCCTGCCATCACCTCAAGACAGCTGTGTAAGGAGAAAGTGACATGCACTTTATCTTGCCAACGACGTTGAATACGCTGTTGCAGATCGACCAGTAAATTATGGTCTTCACTGGTGTAATACACTTTACAGACTTCCGTGGTTGGGAAATCACGAGGGTCAAACAGTTGGTAATTAAACACGGACTCTTTGAAAAACTCTTTCTGCTCAGGGCTTTCACGGTTAATAAACCAATCATCACCATGGTAGTAATTGGTGAGAATTTCAGGGTGATCAAACTCCATTAAGCACAGTTCTTTCGCTATCTGCGAGTCAACGTTGTTCGCAAAAATAAGGTCGCCATTGGTATTATGAATACGCGCCCCATTCGAGGTGATCATATAAGCATCAATACCCAGACCATCACGGATCTGTGCGACATCAATATGATGGCGTCCCGTCGCGAACACAAACCGGACTTCTTCGGTCGCCACAAGCTGCTTAAGTGTGTCTTTGGTATACAGGGTTAAATCATGATTGGGAGATAAAAGTGTTCCGTCCAAATCGGAAGCAACAACCGGATATTTCATACAAGATCCCTAATTATGGCTAATTCTGCTCAAAAAAATCACAAATTGCATTGAGGGCCATGGCTCTCAATGCATCTATTTCAAACAGGATTTCGTGGTGAGCCCCTTCGATAATGAGGGGTAATTTTTCTTCTCGTCCTGTTTGCGCTTTTTGCCGACTTTGACAAAAAGCTTGTAGCTCTCGATTACTGACTACCTTCTCTTCGCTCGCTTCAAGTAGCATCAGAGGGGTTTCAATCTCTCCCGCTTTCGCAACCAGCTCTTTGCCAATCGCAAAACTTTCTCGTAACCAGTGGTAAGTTGGACCACCGAGACGTAATTCAGGATAATCCGCATAGTAGCGTAAATAACGTCTATAACGCTCTTGGCTATGGGTTAACACATTGATTAAATAAGGTAATGGCTGCCATTTTCCCGTTGAAACAGCATAATCATTTCGCACACTGCGGCGCGGTTCTGCTCGCTCAACAATAAAGCTCGCGAGCCAGTGAGGCATAGGTAAATTCACGCCAATCATGGGAGCGCACAATGCAGCAGCATCAAATGTCACGCTATCTCGGAGCAAATACCCAGCGAGGATCGCGCCCCCCATCGAATGAGCCAGCGCATAGCATTTAGGATAGTGACGATCCCTTACTTCTAAATCAATAAATTTTTCAAAATCGTCAATATAATCTGTGAATTTTTCAACGTGCCCCTTTTGAGGATCCGCCAGCATACGACCAGATCGCCCTTGCCCACGATGATCAATAATAAAAACATCGAACCCTAGATGATAAAAATCGTAGGCAACTTCAGGGTACTTAACGTAACTCTCACTGCGCCCCGGTGAGATAACCACAGCTTTATGGTGCTTTGCATGAATAAAACGCACATAGCGAATAGGAACGTCATCAACACCTAAAAACTCAGCTTCTTCACGTAGTTGCCAAAAATCTAAAAGCGGACCGTTGGTAAAGGCCGAAAACTCAGTTTCTCGATTTAACCAACTGGCTTTTAGACTATCTGGCGTCATGGGGTTTCCTCATTCATAACCTTCTAGATGGTCTTGGATGAGTGTCATAAACGCCTCACCAAAACGCTCTAATTTTTTCTCGCCAACCCCATTAATCAGTAATAATTCAACGGGTTTGGTCGGGCAATGCTCTGCCATTTCAATCAACGTTGCATCATTGAAAACCACAAAAGGCGGAATGTTTTCTTCATCCGCAATGGATTTACGTAATTTACGCAATTTGGCAAACAGCTTCTTATCATAATTGCCATGGTAAATTTTGTTTTGTTGATTCCGGCTTTTGGTGACTAAAACGCGTGGAACGGCTAACTGTAATGGCATTTCACCACGCAGTATGGGTCTGGCCGCTTCCGTCAATTGTAATGCGGAAAAATGCGCGATATTTTGCGTGATCATGCCTAAATGAATTAATTGACGTAAGACGCTCACCCAATGTTCATTCGTTTGCTCTTTACCAATCCCATAAACTGGCAGTTTATCGTGCCCTAAATCGCGGATCCGTTGATTGTTAGCGCCTCGTAACACCTCAACAATATAGCCAATACCAAACCGCTGCCCAACGCGATAAATACAGGAGAGTGCTTTTTGCGCATCCATCAGCCCATCATAACGCTTTGGCGGATCAAGGCAGATATCACAGTTACCGCAAGGTTTTTGGCGGTTTTCACCAAAATAGTTTAGTAAAACTAGGCGACGACAAGTTTGCGCTTCCGCAAAGGCAGCAATCGCATTCAGTTTATGACGTTCAATATCCTGCTGCATTCCCGCTGGCTTTTCTTCTAAGCATCGACGGAGCCACGCCATATCAGCAGGATCATAGAAGAGAATGGCTTCGGCTTCGACGCCATCACGCCCTGCTCGCCCGGTTTCTTGATAATACGCTTCAATGTTGCGAGGAATATCAAAGTGCGCCACAAAGCGGACATTGGACTTGTTAATCCCCATTCCAAATGCCACAGTCGCAACCACAATTTGCAGATTATCTTTCTGAAAAGCATCTTGTACCCAGTCACGTTGGGCGCTCTCCAAACCTGCGTGGTAAGCAGCCACACTCAAGCCACGTTTCTGCAATCTTTCCGCGGTTTCTTCAACTTTACTACGGCTATTACAGTAAACAATTCCCGATTTACCTTTCTGAGCCTTAATAAAAAACCATAGTTGATCTAACGGTTTATACTTCTCGACCAAAGTATAGCGGATATTCGGGCGATCAAAGCTGCTCACATGAACTAATGGGTCATTAAGCTCGAGTAAGCGAATAATATCAGCGCGCGTGGTTTCATCTGCCGTGGCAGTCAGCGCCATCACTGGTACATTCGGTAAAGAGTGACGTAATTGACCTAATGAACGATATTCAGGGCGGAAATCGTGGCCCCATTGGGAAATACAGTGTGCTTCATCTACCGCCAATAAGGCGATATCCCAGCTACCAATTTGCTGAATAAAATAGTCAGTCAATAAACGCTCTGGCGCCACATACAGAAGCTTAATTTTCCCTTGAGCGCATAATTCCATAATTTGGCGCTGCTCTAGCGGGGTTTGTGAGGAATTTAAACAAGCCGCTTCAACGCCGTGTAACTTGAGTTGATCGACTTGATCCTTCATTAAGGAAATTAAAGGTGATACCACCAGCGTAATGCCTTGTTTGACCAGCGCAGGCACTTGGTAGCAGAGCGATTTCCCGCCCCCTGTTGGCATCAATACTAAGCAGTCACGACCATCGAGGATACCGCCAATGACAGCATCTTGCCCCGGACGAAAGGATTGGTAGCCGAATGTGCTATTGAGCACATTTTCAGCGAGTGAAAGTTGATTGATAACGCAAGCGGTAGACACGAATTCCCTCTAGAGGTTGAAACAAATAGCTGCCCGAAAAGAGCAGCTATTGGCAAGATATTACCCTGAAATGACTGGAATGTCTGCCCAGATCACATGATATCGTTAAGCATCACACCGATACCAAAACGTGTTTGGCGATAGTCGTAGTCTATCATCGACTCACCATAACCGCTAAATAGCTGGGTATACAAACGCACATGCTTCGTCATTGGATAGCTCCAGCCCAACTCCGCGTTACCATACCCTGTATTCCAGTTATAGTGACCCGCAGCTGAAATAACGCTATCCCCAAGTGCATATCCCACTTTTACGCGGTAATAGCCGAGATATTTATTAATATCTGGATTGTCATCACTACTTTCACTTTCAGGAATGCGGTACCACGGTTTCAATTCAACTTGCCAGTCACCCTTTTGCGCCATTGCTCGGGCATAAACACGGTTCCAACTACGGGATGTTGGATCGGAGCGACCATTTGATTCATGGTTAAATCCCGTTTCGAATTCGCGTAACGTCCAGCCTGCAAATTGGTTATCAAGCGCCCAACCGATAAAAATCTGTGGTTCATAGTTGGTTTCACGAAATGGCGAGGACTCTTTCTTATTACTTAATTGCCACCAAGAACGCTGGGTATAAGATGCCGCAAGAACCGAATTTTCCCCCGCAATACCACGCCAAATAGGGAACGCCAAGCTTAATTGGAATTTCACTTCATCTTTCAGTGCATCATTACCCCAATCATAACTCGCGATAGCCTTCTTATTCATCGAAGACGTATAGGTATAAATGATGTAATTGGGTTCATAAGGATACAGAACGAATGGGTTATCATAATTTTGCAGTAACCCCGAAATAATACTTCCGCGAACGGGTGTATGATTTTCAGTATCCTGCTGTGCCGGTTCGTTGGTATTGTCAGATGCAAAAAGTGAAACAGACCAGAAACAGAGCACAGAACTCAACAACATTTGTAAAGCGCGCATTTGCCATTCCTATTTCAACTGCGGTGAAAAAATTTGCCTCATTTTACACCGAAAAATGATCAACCGTTGAAAGATTATTCATTTGTTTTCTAGATATTAGCACATACATAATGTTAACTTATCATTAACATCATAGACAAGGATCCTAAAATGAATGACCGCATCTATACCTTCGAAGAAGCCAGCAAGTTTATGAGCGATGCATTTATCTATAAAATGCCTTTTAATCAATTACTTGGAATTGAACTACTACAAATGACGGATGGCTTAGTCCAGCTATCCGTGAAAAACCGTCCTGAGCTTATTGGTAATTTCACCCAAAACATTCTCCATGGTGGTGTTATTGCATCCTTATTAGATGTTGCGGGAGGCATGGTGTGTATCAACCGGATCCTTCAACGCATTGAGCCCCTCGTTCACCAAGATATTGCCGACAAGATGTCCAAAATGGGTACGATTGATTTACGCGTTGACTATTTGCGCCCTGGTCGTGGAGAGGTTTTTATCGCGAGCGCCAGCTTACTACGCGATGGTAATAAAATCGCCGTTACCCGCTGTGAATTACATAATGAAAAAAATCAGCATATTGCTACAGCCACTGCGACTTATTTGATTGGGTAAAAAAATCTGAGCGAATGAAACAGCCTAGTAAATAATTAATAACCTCATTAACTAATAGCTTGTAAAAAAACCTGAGCAATGTCACATTAACGGCATCACACATCGAGCCTCTCACATTCTTGGCTTCGATCTCTCAGTTTGACTTTATATCAATTTCAGAGCTATTCATGAGCCAACAAAATACTACCAAAGGCGTACTATGTGCCTTAGGCGCTTATTTTATTTGGGGTGTCGCCCCCATTTATTTTAAATCCATCAAAGAAGTGCCTGCAGAAGAAATTTTGACTCACCGTATTATTTGGTCATTCTTCTTTATGCTGTTATTACTGACCATCACGCGCCATTGGAATTATTTCCGCCAAGTCTTAAAACAGCCTAAAAAGATCTTAATTTTAGGTGTAACAGCTGTGACAATTGCGTCTAACTGGCTGATTTATATCTGGGCGGTAAATAATGGGCATATGCTGCAAGCCAGCTTAGGGTATTTTATCAACCCTCTGGTTAACGTATTGTTTGGCATGATATTTTTACATGAACGCTTCCGCCGAATGCAATGGGTTGCGGTCGGATTAGCTCTTACCGGCGTATTAATTCAACTCTGGCAGTTTGGCTCCGTGCCAATCATTGGATTAAGCCTTGCCGTGACGTTTGCCACCTACGGTTTATTACGTAAAAAATTAGGTGTTGATGCGCAAACGGGTATGACATTTGAAACCTTATGGCTGCTACCTGTCGGCGTTATCTTCCTATTATTCTTTGCAGATAGCCCGACAAGCGACATGACGATGAACAGCTGGCATTTAAATATTCTCCTGATCGCTGCAGGGATTATTACCACAGTGCCATTGTTACTGTTTACTGAAGCCGCTAACCATTTAAGACTATCAACGTTAGGGTTCTTCCAGTATTTAGGCCCAAGCATTATGTTCTTACTCGCCGTATTTGTGTATGGCGAAGTAATGACCCAAGAATTGTTAATTACATTTGGTTTTATCTGGGTTGCATTAATTTTATTTACTTTAGATGCTTTATATACACAGCAGAAACTCAGAAGAAAATAGAATTTAATTTTTCGTATTATGGGCATTCGTGCCCATAATATCTGTCTTAAATTAGTATTAACCCGCTTATTATATTACCCACTTAATGCACGTTTCATTTAATGGAACTGGAAAGTTTAAATTATTTAATATAATCAGCTTATTTTTATTAAAAATAATTTACCTTTTAGGTGTTTTTCTCTTGTTTGGGTTAATTCCAAAATTAAAGATTTTATCTTTATATTTCAATATATTATAAAAATTTTTATTCCTTGATTTTATCGGGAATTTGATTCATATTTAACTTACGTTAAATTTAACCTTGTTTATACACCTTTCAAATATCAACCCATTGAAATAAAACAGTATATTTATTTGTTGAAATAAATGATTGCTTAATAGGAACTTGATAATTATATTGTACGCCGCTTGTATTCACCCCAGCGGATGGTAATGGTCCGATTCATTACTGACGTTTCATTAAAGTGCGCACGATGACAGTGATTTATATTCTGTCCTGGTGCGAGGTTTTCTGAAATTGAATACAAGGCGTCTATCCACATACCTAATTAAATGATTTGTGTATGTAAAAAACAAAACATGTAGTGCTATAGCTCAAGTTATATGGCTGCATTTTAGGTTCACTCGGCCTGTGTATTCAGACAGAGTTAACGTTGTTAAGGGCTTTTGGGAAGGGCTTCAAAATGCAACAGAATACCGTTCAAATGAAACGTGTACTGACCACCCCTGCGTTAGTATTTTTCGGGCTGGCCTATATGGTCCCACTCGGAATTTTTACCACCTATGGACAAGTGACTGTATTAAGTGAAGGGCATTTGCCTATCGCTTATTTAATTACGCTCGCTGCTGTCTTCTTTACCGCCATGAGCTATTGCCGTATGACCAGTGCACTCCCGCTTTCTGGGTCTGCTTATTCGTATGTGCAAAAAACCTTTGGTGGCACTCTTGGATTTCTTGTTGGTTGGGCACAACTGCTGGATTATCTATTTCTGCCGATTATTAACTACATTGCGATTGGGATCTTTGTCCACGAAGCGTTCCCGAATATCCCAATGCCAGTGATAATCTGCTCAACCATCGCTGTTGTCAGCATCATGAACATTTTGGGTATCAAATTGGTATCTTGGATGAATATGCTGATTATTCTGATGCAATTTGTCTTCATCGCCATTTTCTTGTACATCTGCTTGCAAAACGCGATGGTACTGGATGTTGAAGCATTGATGGCACCGCTCACTGTGATGTCATCACAAGTGTCGGGGCTGTTTGCGGGTGCTGCGGTACTGTGCTTAGCCTTCTTAGGCTTTGATGCCATTTCAACCATGGCCGAAGAAACAAAAGACGCACGCCGTGCTTTACCTAAAGCGATTTTATATACCGTATTTATTGCGGGAGCCTTGTTTATTGCCATCTCTTACGGCGCACATTTAATGTATCCGGTATGGCAAGATTTTCTCCCTAATACGGATGTTGCCAGTATCGCGGTGATGCAGCAAGTGGGCGATAAAATGAAGTGGATCGGCGCCTCCTTGATGGCATCAAGCTTTATTACCGCTTATGTTATCGGAGTCTTTGCTTCAGCAATGACTTCACAAGCCAGTATCGTGCGTATTTTCTATGCAATGGGTCGTGAAGGTGTGCTACCACGCTCTATCTTTGCGTATTTGCACCCACGCCTGAATACACCGGTCTATTCCATTATCTTTGTGGCTGTGGCTTCGTTGATGTCGCTGGTGTTATCACTCAGCATGGTTGCGTCGATGATTAGCTTTGGTGCGCTAATAGCCTTTACCTTTGTGAACTTGTCAGTCATCAAACATTTCTACATCGACCGCAAAGCCTCGTTGGATAATACCAAGCTGCTCACTTGTCTGATCATGCCATCCATTGGGGTTGTTTTAACCTTGTGGTTATGGACAAGTTTAGATGCAGAAGCCTTCACAGTCGGCTTATGCTGGCTAGCAGCAGGGGCAGGCTACCTCACGCTTCTGACTCATGGTTTTACTCGTCGTCCACCTGCTATCTCTGATGCCGAGACTGAGATGATTATCAATTAATCCTCCGGTACCTTTCGTTGATTATGGGGAAGCTTATCTTCCCCATTGTTTTTTTGGTTCTGGCTCCGTAGGAGCCCCTGATACAGACGGTTTACGATGAATAATAAAATTGCTGATGTTATTTATTTCAACGGTTATATCTATACCGCAGACAGTCAAGATAGTGTTGTCGACGCTATCGCCTTGAAAGAAGGTTATATTCTTGCAACAGGGACTTCAGATGAATTACATCAATATGTTGGTCCAGAAACTGAGAGCATCGACCTTGAAGGCAAGATGATGATGCCAGGGATCATTGATGGACATATGCACCCATTTTGGGGCGGCATTCAGCTGTTCGGCTGCCATCTTAATTACGAATCCCTGACTATCGACCAAATTTTACAACGCGTGCAAGATCACCTCGATAAAGATCCTCGCACCGGCGAAAATGACTGGCTAAAAGTCACGGCATGGTTACGCCAAGGCATGTTACCAGCAGGTATTGATATGTACCGTGAAGACATGGACAAGCTCAATACTAAGCGCCCAGTGGTGTTGTTCTCTAATGACTGCCATACCCTCTTAGCCAATAGTCGCGCCCTCGAATTATTCGGGATCACCAAAGAGACCCCTGAGCCACCTGATGGCAAAATCGGTAAATACGAGAATGGCGAACTTAACGGAATTTTAGAAGATGCACCTGCCATGCGTGCTGCGGATAGCATCCCGTCTATTCGTGATGAGCAAGCGGTTGAAGTGGCTGAATTAGTCCAAAAAGTATTGAATCAGCAAGGCGTTACCATGGTGATGGATGCCCGTGTTTCTGAGCAGCAATTAAGCGCGTTCCACCAACTTCAACAACGTGGTGAACTCACTTTGCGCTTCCAAGCTGCACGCGAAATCACGCCTGATGATACCCCGAATGTGGCTGCCGTTGCGGCTGCTGTCGATAAAGCCGTGGCGTTCGCCAAAAAATGGCACCAAGCAGAGTGGACACCGGCACCAGGTATTGGTCTGCGTAATATCAAAATGTTTGTGGATGGCGTGCTGCAATATCCAACCATGACTGCCTCATTATTACAGCCATACCGCGTGAACAAAGGGACTGATTCCGCCCCGAATTGGGTAGAAACCGATAACTACGGCGACCTCTATTTCACGGCTGAAATTCTCGATGAGCTACTCGAAAAAATCGCCGCAGCGGGTTACGACCCTCACTTACATACCGTCGGTGAAGGCGCCGTCTCTATCGTGCTGGATGCCATTGAGAAAATGCGTGCGGCTCACCCAGAGAAAGATATCCGCCCAGGCCTTGCTCACAATGAATTGGTTGATGCCAAAGATTATGCCCGTTTTGCGCGCCTGAAAACCATTGCATGCTTATCATTCCAGTGGGCAGCACCAACGCCTGAACTGGCTGCTTTCGAGAAAAATATGCTGGGCGAAACCCGTTTCCAACAGCTCGAACCTATCGCTAAGTTTATTGATGCAGGTGCAGTGGTTGCCTTTGGTAGTGATTGGCCAATTGATGATTTTGACGAATGGTATGATTTAAAAGTCGCCGCAACCCGCCGTGGCCGTGATATTAATGGTCAGCCAGCCCCAAGGCTGGATAACGACCGTGATATGACCGTGAGCGAAGTTTTACGTTCAGCGACCATTGACTCTGCTTATGCTCAACATCGTGAAGATGTTTTAGGATCACTTGAGGCAGGTAAATTCGCGGACATGATCGTGCTGGATCGCAATGTATTTACCATCCCAGCAGATGATATTGAAAATGTGAAAGTACTACGCACTATTGTGGGCGGAAAAACGGTTCATATCGCTTCTTAAGTATTTAATTATCATTAATCTGATGAAGGCGTAAAAATATGCCTTCATCTCAATCAATTAAACCTGTAAGTTAAAATAATAACCTTATTACCTAAAATAATAACTTAATGCTAAAATCCTGTTATATAAATAGGAATACCAAATATAGATTGATAATAAGAATTCACGTTTTCTGCACTTTTAACATGATCTGAAACGCTAACTTCCTTATTTAGGTTAGCACTGTTTTCAGCAATACGATTTGATGTTGCGTCAATATTGTATTGCCCTGCTTTCCTTATGACCCTATCATAACGCCCAACTCTATGAATTAATTCATTGTTGTCATTTATTTTAGCTTCTTTTTCTTTCATTCTGGTATTATTTTCATAATACTCATCAAAAATCTTATTTTGCTCGAGCCCAAATTCATAATATTCTGAATCACTAGTAAAATCATCCCTATCCTTATTAATAAATTCAGAATTCAAACGTTCTTCTAATTGACCGTTACGATATCTCAACACATTAAATTCATGTTCCAGTTCATTTTTTTCTTTTCGTAGCAACTCAATAAGCTTTTTGTTTTGTTCAAGTTTATTCATTTATAACTTCATCCATGTTGAAAGCATCATTTCTTTCACCAGAAGTAATGCTTTTATTAAAAACCATCTAATAAGAGAACAGGAATTATATAAAAAATATATAGTTAGCCATTAATCAATAATGGAACCTCGCCTGTAGCTCTAGTTAAAATGCTATCTAGCATACTGTTATGATTAATACTAACGATATTAGTTGTATCAATGCATGAAATGACCTCAACTAATTTTTCAAGGCTATACATCTCATTTATATACTCATTACCATAATCAACCATTTCATACTCCTGTCCAGATTCAAAGCAACTCACAATTTCTGGAGTATTATATTCTTCATACTGGTGCTCAGATTGGTTATTCATATAAATCTCATCTTTATATTTTAAATTTTTAATATCAGTCTTAAGTTTAATTAAATCCGAATTCAAATTCAGCATAATATTTCCTTTACCATTAAGATCATTAATATAAATTAAATAAGCAACAATCAATCACAGCTTGAAAAAAATCAAAGTTAAAAAATAAATAACCGCTGATAGATATAAAAACAAATAATTATAATAATTCCACTTGAAAGATATTATTGATTAATTTTTACATTATCAATAGATAATGTGATTTAAAACTTACTTTAGGAGCTAATTCAAAATCTGAAAAGAAATCAAGAAAAATACTCATATGAAAAATTAAAACCATAAAGTTAAAGAATAAAACATTTATTTATAAAGGAATCAATTTTAGGATAAAGATTAATTTTACTCTTTTTTCCTTTTCTCTCTTGCAAAAGGAAAAAGTTCCCGTTAATATCCGCTGCGTTTTCATTCATTTAATCAATTCACTGCAAGGAGGTTCATCATGACAACAATTAATCAAACTCTTTGCGGGCAACCAC
Source organism: Providencia sp. JUb39 (assembly GCF_012272845.1). Taxonomy (NCBI): domain Bacteria; kingdom Pseudomonadati; phylum Pseudomonadota; class Gammaproteobacteria; order Enterobacterales; family Morganellaceae; genus Providencia; species Providencia sp. JUb39. The sequence goes on from NZ_JAAWXD020000001.1 coordinate 3,925,260, forward strand.
AGAAATAGTCTTAAACGTTAAAAATAACCTTAGACGTTATAAATCGTTTTAAACGTTAGTTCAGCTATCTTCTCAAAACTTGCCTGCTAATCACCTTATTTTTCACATTAAAAATGAGTTAATAGCTTATGGGCAATACCCTTCATTCTGTCGGTGAACACGTTAGTTATATCGCGACAGAATCTACATGGATTGAAAGTAAAGCAATCCAACAATTACAAACAACCGCTAATTTACCCGACATGGTTTCTGTGGTCGGCATGCCTGACTTACACCCAGGACGTGGCTACCCAATTGGTGCAGCATTTTTCTCAGCTAAACGCTTCTATCCGGCGTTGGTTGGCAATGATATTGGCTGTGGCATGAGCCTGTTCCAAACTGATATTAAGCGCGCCAAAGTTAACTTGGATAAGCTGGAAAAACAGCTCTCTGAAATGATGGATCATGCGCCATTAGAGTGGCTAGATGAACACGTTCCTGAGTCGATGAAATCCCATGATTTTATGACTTCGCTCAGTTCTATTGGTGGCGGTAACCATTTCGCGGAGTTTCAATCCGTCGATAAAATCATAAACCAAGAATTGTTTGAGCAAAGCGGTCTTGATAAACAAAAATTGTTATTACTCGTGCACAGTGGATCGCGTGGTTTAGGGCAATCTATTCTACGCCAGCATGTTGAGCAACATAGCCATAATGGGCTGGATGAACAATCCGATGATGCCAAGACTTACCTCAAAGCACACCAAGACGCGCTACAGTTCGCACAGATCAATCGCCTATTGATTGGGCTGCGCATGATGCAGCAAGTTAAGGCTTCGGGGGAGCAACGTTTCGATCTCAATCATAATCTTGTTGAGCCATGCCATATCGACGGGATCAACGGCTGGCTACACCGCAAAGGTGCTACGCCATCCGATAGAGGTTTCGTGGTGATCCCCGGCTCTCGCGGTGACTACAGCTATTTAGTGGCGCCAGTTGCCAGTGATTTGAGCTTAAATTCCCTCGCTCACGGTGCAGGGCGAAAATGGATGAGAACGGAATGCAAAGGTCGTTTATCACATAAATATACGCCATTACAGCTATCCCGAACCACTTTAGGCAGCCGAGTCATTTGTGCAAACAAACAATTGATTTATGAAGAAGCACCGCAGTCCTATAAATCCATTGAGACCGTTATCGAAAGCATGGTTGAGGTCGGCATTATTCAGGTTATTGCCCGCTTAGCGCCCGTGATCACCTATAAAACGAGCGGAGATTGTTAATGACATTATTACAGTTTTCCTCAGCTCAAGGACCCGATGAGTGCTGTATCGCCGTGGAAAAAGCGTTTTCTTGTTTTTTAAAAGAAGCCGCTTTGTTAGATGTTCAAGTTGATGTGTTGGAGTCTTTTCCATCCAAGCAGGGACTAAAGTCAGTGTTAGTCTCCTTAGAGGGGAAACAGAGCGAACAGCTGATCAACGCGTGGAGTGGAACCGTTCAATGGCAATGCCAAAGCCCTCTGCGACCACGCCATAAACGCAAAAACTGGTTTATTAGCATAATCACATTTGCGCCTATTCAGCCCCTAGAGGAGAGTGAAATCGAATATGAATTCACAAAATCTCAAGGTGCAGGAGGTCAGCATGTGAATAAAACCTGTTCCGCGGTGCGTGCCAAACATATCGCAACAGGGATTAGTGTGAAAGTTCAATCGGAGCGTAGCCAGCATGCCAATAAAAAACTGGCGAAAGAGCTAATCCATTGGAAGCTCAGTGAATTTCAATCTCAACAACTGAATTCCTTAGATAAGCAGCGCCATCTTTCTCATTATCAAATTGAGCGAGGTAATGCGGCATTAATTTTTGCTGGAAAAGAGTTTAAACGAGTTAACTAAGTTATGGTGAGCCACCATAAATCGGAGGCTCACCAATTTACTTCCTAGTAATTATGCGGAATACCAAGATAAATACCACCCCCGCCATAAATAGCGCTTGGTCCAAATGCATTCAACAGATTGTTATCAACTGGGCTACCGTCTTTTGAACTTAATGTAGCAATTTGCTCAATCATCATCGATTCCTTTTGATTGCCGTTAAGACAGATCGAAATTTGCGGCTCATTCATTCTTGTTAATGTCTCATTTGCAACCTCAGAAAATTGAAGGTATTGAGCATTTAAATTACAAAATGCCTGATCTATTATCACTTTATTATTATAAAATGATAATACAGCTTGCTGAGTGAATGGTTCTGACAATAAAATATCCTTAGGAAAAACAGCAGGTTTCTGAGGTAAGGAGTCAATAATAGACTGTAATTTATTTATAAAATCCACTGCATAATCTAAATTATCACCACTTTCTAAATCATTTAGAAAATTATCTATTTTTGTTATTGCGGCTTCATAGCCAGAATATTTTTCCTGGTTAATTCTAACTTCCTCTTCCGCTTGTAAAATATATTGCTCTGTAGATTCTTTATCTTTCGTTAAAATGGAAGTATTTCTACCAATAAAATTCTTTAAATCAATCAGGTGCTTTTCTTGGCTTTCTTTATAATTTTCAAAAGATTCTTTGTACACTTCAAAATGCAATTTAAATTGATTAAATTTATTTTTTAAGTTAATCATATAATTCATCCTTTATTTATATTTAAACTAACAAACTTTTTATTATCTTTATGTCAACAAGATAATAGATTCAAAATAAAGGTAGGTGGATTAAAAAACAAACTTATTATTTATATATAAGTTGTAGTTTTATTATTACAGTGATTAATTTACAGCCCGCCCCTTTGCAGAGGCGGCATGGACGAGAAAGGGTTACAGTATTTTTTCAGTTAAAAACCAACCGGCAATACTTTCACGCTTTTGTTGAGTAGGTAGGACTTCATGGGGAAAATCTTCAGACATAAAAAACACCATGCGACCTGCAAGCGGCTCTAAGGTAAATAGCTCGTTATCTTGAATATCATACATAACAATCTCACCACCATCTCCCTGCTGCCATGATTCATTCATATACAGAACAGTGGTTATTCGACGACGTCCTTGTCCACGGAAGTTATCCACATGCTTTTTATAGAACCCACCATTAGGATAGCGACAAAAATGCGTTTCAAAATCCCTAAGCCCAAGAAATAACTGGCAGTTAAGTTCCTGACGCAAATTTTCCATCTTATCTAGATAGTGCACGATTGGCGCTCCCATTTCAGGTTCGAGCCACACCGTTTGGTCGCCACGGATGGTTTTGTTGTCTTGTAATGTATTTTGATAGCCAATACGCGCGTCTTGTAACGTATCGGGGATACAACTTTTAATAGCCTGAATTTCTGACAGATTCAGAAATTCGTTCCACACATACCAACCTTGTGTGGAAAGTGAATCAATAAGTTGATTGATAGACATGATGAATCTAAGAGTGGTGATTAGGTAAGATTTTATACTTGATTAGTGTAAAAAATTAAAATAAAAAACGTAAATCTTGATGATTCAATAACCATATCGAAACTATGAACTTAAAAATTATTCATGCCCTATCATAGGACTAAAGATATTCAAACAAAAAAGGTACCTGGATACATCAGGTACCTTAAGAGACGATGAAAAATCAACCTTCTCACTACGAGACATTAGCTACAAAAACCAGTTCGTCCTCTACCACCACAACTACATTTAACTGGTGATGTATCTGCAATAGCAATAAGCTCATTGAAAAATATATTACTCATTTCAACTATGTTAAAACCAGATATCATCTCTAAAATTATTTGTTCATTACTTTGAGATAACATTAATTCTTTTTGATATGCTGCTATTAATACTTCGGATTTTTCCATATTAAATTCTTGCGTCACTTGGAACTCTAATTGATGAATTTCCATTAAAGCATTGTTTATGTGTTTATATTGACTATTAATAAATACGATATTTTTTTGAATTGGTCTAGGTAAAGAATTAAAATCACTTAATAAAATTATTGATACTAAATTTTTTTCATTAAAATCCTGCGAGGAATAACTCAATAAATTAGCTTTTTTATATGTGTCTATTTCAGTCGCTAAACTTTCAGAATTCCAATCTCGATTTTTTATAGTATCTAACTCTTCATTCATTTCAGATATTCTATTCTTGAGTGAAGCTTGCATTGCTTCTGAGATTTTTTCTAGTTTCGATACTTCATTATCAATTAGTTTCTTTACCTCAGCATAATTATTCATATCATAAGCTATCGCGTTTTTATTCAAAATAATATCCGCAGCCTTTATTTTAGCAATCCGATTATTTATCATATTCAATAATCGACTGATTTTATTAATCTCAGATTTAGTTTCCATATAAAAATCCTTTTTAAACAAATGAAATTAAATTTTATTCCAATTATATTAGAATAACAAATTCAGATTTTATATAGTTAGCATGGTAACCAAAAAATATTAATATAAATACTTACACCTCAATAAAGAATTTATTGATATTCTCAATCATATAGGTAAAGCAGAGAATTTATTATTTCTACTTTACCTATATAAAAACTAAATGTTCTCTAATCGCGCATAAGACGCCACCAGCCATTTAATCCCTTGCCCTTGAAAAGCAATTTGCAAGCGGCAATGTTCCCCACTACCTTCGAGATTAATAATAGTGCCTTCACCGAATTTAGGGTGCATCACTCTCTGCCCTAACGCATAGCCAGAATCATTTTGGCTAATCGGTGTGCCAAGACGTTGATGGCTGACAGGGCGGGAAACCGTGGCTCTTAATCGAACTTCCTCCACACACTCCGTCGGCAGCTCGCCAATAAAACGGGATGGGCGATGGTAAACTTCTTTGCCATAAAGACGACGGCTTTCGGCGTAAGTGATTGTCAATTTCACCATAGCGCGGGTGATCCCCACATAGGCAAGACGGCGCTCTTCTTCTAAGCGCCCACTTTCATCCATCGACATTTGGCTTGGGAACATGCCTTCTTCCACACCCACCATAAACACAACAGGGAATTCCAGCCCTTTCGCCGAGTGTAGCGTCATCAATTGCACCGCATCTTGGCTGGCATCCGCTTGGCTGTCTCCGGATTCCAATGCCGCATGAGATAAAAATGCCTGTAATGGCATCAAATCTTGGTCTTCATCTTGATAACTAAAATCGCGGGTTGCGTTAACTAACTCTTCCAAGTTTTCAATTCGCGCTTGGGCTTTCTCGCCTTTTTCCTGCTCATACATCGCGCGCAAACCAGAGTCATTGATCACACGGTCAGCTTGCACATGCAGTGGCATCTCTTGGGTTTCTTTCGCTAATGCGTCGATTAACTCTAAGAAACGTTCGATGGAGCTTGCCGCTCTTCCTCCCAGGACTTGCTCGCGAAGTAAGTACTCACAACTTTCCCATAGTGTCAGTTGCTGATCCCGTGCAGTTTGGCGAACCGTATCCAACGTGCGCTCACCAATGCCTCGTGTTGGCGTGTTGACCACACGCTCAAAAGAGGCATCGTCGTTACGGTTAGCAATTAATCGAAGGTAGGATAATGCGTCTTTGATCTCTTGGCGTTCAAAGAAGCGCTGACCACCATAAATACGGTATGCCATCGCGCCTTGAATCAACGCTTCTTCCATCACACGAGATTGAGCGTTGCTGCGGTAAAGAATGGCACAGTCTTGCAGCGCACCGCCATTTTCATGCCACTGTTTAATTCGCCCAACCACATAGCGAGCTTCATCAAGCTCATTGAAGGCGCAATAAAGGGAAATCGGCTCACCATCACCGCCCTCCGTCCATAAATTCTTACCGAGACGGTCACTGTTATTGGCGATAAGCGTATTTGCTGCTTTCAAAATATTGTTGGTCGAACGGTAGTTTTGCTCGAGTCGGATAGTTTCTGCGCCGGGGAAATCATTCAAGAAACGCTGAATATTTTCAACTTGAGCGCCACGCCAGCCATAGATTGATTGGTCATCATCGCCGACAATCATCACTTTGCCAGTCTCACCCGCTAACACGCGGATCCACGCATATTGAATGCTGTTGGTATCTTGGAACTCATCCACCAAAATATTGGTAAAACGCTCGCGATAATGCTGTAAAACATGAGGCTTATTCAGCCATAGCTCATGAGCGCGTAGCAGTAATTCGGCAAAATCTACCAGCCCTGCACGGTCACAAGCTTCTTGATAGGCTTGATACACTTTCAGCCATGTCGCTTCGACTGGATTACCATAGCTTTCAACATGCTGAGGACGCAGCCCTTCATCTTTTTTGCCGTTGATGTACCACATTCCCTGACGAGGCGGCCACTGCTTCTCATCAAGATTCATGGCTTTAAGCAGGCGACGAATCAAACGGTACTGGTCATCACTGTCTAGAATTTGGAAATCTTGCGGCAGATTCGCATCCAAGTAATGCTGGCGAAGTAAACGGTGTGCGAGACCGTGGAAAGTACCGATCCACATGCCGCCTTCGCTAGTTCCCACCAACTGATTGATACGATGACGCATTTCTGCGGCGGCTTTGTTGGTAAACGTCACGGCCATAATCGAAAATGGGGAGGCATTCTCCACCGACATAAGCCACGCAATGCGATGAACCAACACACGGGTTTTACCGCTACCTGCACCTGCAAGTACCAGTAAATTAGTGCGCGGGGCTGCAACCGCTTCGCGCTGTTTGTCATTAAGACCTTCGAGCAGATATGAGACGTCCATAGTTACCATCAAAGCAAGACAGTGGCTTCCACCACTGTGAGGTTACTGACAAAGAGGGAGAAAAGCGTGGTTTTTCCCTCTTTGTGTTATCAGGCGAAAATCAATAACTTGATTTTCCTCGTTTATTTTCATAAACCTAAACAACCATTTCAAACCTGATTGGTTTGGTAATGGTTTAACAGTGGCTACCACCACTGTGTTTTTATACAGAGAAAGGATTATACCAATGACAGGAGAGAATCCAACCGACAAATTTCCACATGAGGCAATACGCGCCCCTCTTTCTCATCCATTAACGTCATATGATCCACGTTGAACCAGCAGGCTTGCATACCGCTATTAATCGCCCCTTCTACGTCGGTCAGCAGATTATCTCCAACATGTAAAATAGCGCCCGGCTCGATATTCAAACGAGTAGAGGCAAGGTGATACATATCGCAGCATGGCTTAGAGCGCCCATCCGGACCCGCTTTTAATACAAACTGAAAATATTGCCCTAGCCCACACGCTTGCGGCTCTGCGTTACCATTTGTAATCGCCACCAGCGGTAATTTTTCGGCTAATTTTGCTAGCGTTTCATGAGTGGATTGCGGGACATGAATTTGATTACGCCAGTAGGTAAAGTGCGCCATAATATCGTCCGCACCTTTGAGGGCATCCTCTTTATTATAACCATAGTGGCACAGCATCATTTTCGACGATAGCCAGCGCCAGCGGGTAATATCATGGCGAATATCCGGCTCTTGTTCTTCCACAAGATAGCGAAAAGCATAAATGTCATCGTTCGTAAAATGATGAAAACGCGGGTCATATTCACGAATAAACCGTAAAACTTCTTCCTCCGTTTTATCAATCACGGGATGGTTGTCGTACAACGTATCATCCAAATCAAACGTCATCGCTTTGATGGGTGATAACGGACGGTAAAAATGCATTAAGATTTCTCCCTCTTCGCTCGCGGATGTGCCACATCATAAACATTAGCGAGATGTTGGAAATCAAGATGGGTGTAGATTTGGGTGGTAGAGAGATTAGCATGACCTAATAACTCTTGTACCCCTCGTAAATTACCACTTGATTCGAGAATATGAGTTGCAAAAGAGTGACGTAATTTATGGGGATTTATATGGCTATTTACCGCTTGTTTAATACCCCACTGCTCAAACCGCTTTTGCACATTGCGATTCGAAATACGCTTACCACTTTTCGTGGAAATAAATACCGCGCCATCGACAGGCTCGTACAATTCACGCATTTCAAGCCAGCGTTTTAACCAACTCACTGCCGTTTTCCCTAGAGGAATTTTGCGTTCCTTGCTGCCTTTCCCCATCACCCAAACCTCACCTAAATTGAGGTCAAGGTGCTTCACATCCAAACCAACCAGCTCAGAGAGACGCAATCCCGCGCCATACATCACTTCCAGCATGGTTCTGTCTCGCACCACGAGCGGGTCGCCACTGTCCATATTCAACAGTTGAGAAACTTCGTCCACATCCATATTTTTCGGTAGACGTTTTTTCGCTTTAGGGGCATGAATAGTTTTAACTGGGTTTGCCGGTAGCTCGCCTTGCTGCACCATCCAATCACAAAAACTACGTAGTGCGGAAAGCCTTAATGCCATGCTCGCTGCTTGCAAGCCTGTTCGACGGCTCTTCGCGGCAATATTGCGCCCTATCGTCATATCCAACTGCTGCCATTGGCTCACTTTCAGTTCACCTAAAATTTGGCAAACTGCACCTAATTGGCGACGATAATTCGTTATCGTGACTGGACTCAATCGACGTTCAACACGGAGGTAACGCAAAAAGGCTTCCACTTGAATCATCAGCCCTTCAGGCTGAATGTCTACAGGCGTTCTATCCATTGACATAATAACCTCGGTAGAATTTGAGCCACTTTTTCCAGCATTACTGTACCCATACCCTGTTGATAGTGCTCACGGTCACGGCTGGTAAATATCACCATACCGGATTCCCCATGATGCCCAAACAACGAAATCGCTACTGAACCTACATTTTGTGCATCAGGAAGTAAAAGCTGCAACTCAGGACCATTTAGTCGCCCAAGATAATTTAGGTTATCCCCAAAACGCTGAATACGTATGGGTTCAAAAACGCGGCGTGGGAGCACCAATTCGTAGGCATCCAATGGCGCAGATAATCGCCAGCTATCACTAAATAGGCGTACAGAAGCCCCTGATAACCCGAGTTTTTTAGCCCAGCGATTCAACACAAACAGCATCTCCCGCAAACTATTTGCGGAAGACATTTCAATGACGAGATAAAGAAGCTCATCGAACAGTAGTCCATTTTCGTGGGCTTGTTCCACCATAAAGCGGATATCCTGCTCGAGATTTTTGATTTTTTGACGTTGACGGCTCATCACCAATTCAGGAAGCGAGATAGCCTCCTGAACGGCATGAGGAACCTTGATATGTTCAGCAAGAGACGCATTGCGAATAAAGAAATAAGGGTTCTGTTTTAAATATTGCACCACATCTTGCTCATCAATTAACTGAGCAATCTCCGGCACTTGTTCAGGCTTATCCATTATTCCCCTCTTTCCACTCAATCAAGATTAAATTTGGATCACTCCATCATAAACATGGGTCGCAGGACCTGTCATATACAGCGGTGATCCGGGACCTTCCCAACTAATATCGAGGGAACCGCCCGGCAAATCGACACGAACACGGCTAGCTAATAATCCCTGTCCTACACCCACGGCAACTGCGGCGCATGCACCGCTACCGCATGCTTGGGTTTCCCCCGCACCACGTTCATAAACACGTAGGCGAATATAGTCTGCGCTGACAATCTCCATAAAACCGATGTTGGCACGTTCAGGGAAGCGTTCGTGGCTTTCCAATGCAGGACCCAACACTTCTACCTCTGCAGTTTGGACACTGTCCACTTGCACCACACAGTGTGGATTTCCCATCGAGACAACACCCGCAAACACTGTACGTTCTTGTGCTCGAATAATATAGGTTTTTTCCGCTTTCACGGCACGAAAAGGGACGTTTTGCGGCTCAAAATCAGGCTCGCCCATATTCACACAAACATCATCATTTTCATTAATTGTGAGAGTCATTCGCCCAGACTGAGTGCTCACTTTAATTTTTTGTTTGTTTGTCAGACCTTTTAAACGGACAAAACGTGCAAAACAGCGCGCTCCGTTGCCACATTGTGCAACTTCACTGCCATCTGCGTTAAAAATACGGTAATGGAAATCGAGATCAGGATCATAAGGGGCTTCGACCAGTAAAAGCTGATCAAAACCGACGCCAGTATGCCTATCCGCTAAACGACAAATCAGTTCAGGTGAAAAATAGACATTCTGTGTGACGCCATCCACCACCATAAAATCATTGCCTAAGCCATGCATTTTTGAGAACTGCAATTCACGTTCCATAACAGAGGCTTACTGTTTGGTCGCAGCAGGCTCTTGGTTCGAGCTGCTTGGAGCTTTAGGTTGCACGTCAGATTTAGCAGGCGCCGCTGCATTGTCTTCAGGCGGAAAATATAACGGCCCTTTTAAGCCACAGCCAGAAAGGGTGAATAAAACGAGAAGTGCGCTAAGTCCAAATAAACTTTTTTTCATTATGATGTTTCGCCTGTAAGACTAAATTTTGCAATCTGATATTTCACACAGTAACAGGTGTCGCTTTTCAAATCACGCCTGTTTATCAAACATATTAATATTATATACGTTAAATAATTCAAATGGCATCTCACAAGTAAGATGTGCGCCGTTTGACCCCCGAACACATTCAACCCTATAATTTCGCCTAAATAAAAGTATAAACAGGAAATACATCATGAACGATAGCGAATTTCATCAGTTAGCAGAGCAATTGCTCAGCTCGATTGAAGAGCATTTAGATAATTACGATGGCGATGCGGATATTGATAGTGAAATTAATGGCGGCGTCATGACCTTAAGCTTTGAAGATGGCAGCAAAATCATCATCAACAAACAAGAAGCCTTCCACCAAATCTGGTTAGCAACCAAACAAGGTGGTTATCATTATGATTATAAAGATGGAAAATGGATTTGCGACCGTTCAGGTCAAGAGTTCTTGTCCATGCTGGGCAATGCAATTACCTTCCAAAGCCACTTCCCATTCTCGTTCTAAATACGCACACAAAAAAATCATAGGCGGAGTCTATAATTTACTCGGCCTATTTTTTATTTTAATAAAATCAATAATATTGGGCGTGCTGTTTAGAGTGGTCTAGCTGCTCAGATTGGCTTAACTGAGGTGCTGAGGGATATTCATCATCCTCTTCTTCTTCAGTAAATGGCCAAGAAGCATCAGAGAAGACAATAACTTGCTTTTTGCCTTCTTCTTCCACAATTTGATAAAACTGTGGCAAATTGAAATTGATAAAGTTTGCACCGTAGGTAAAGCGGTCATGGGAGGAGGAGTAGAATTTGCTAACATCGCGCACTAGCTCTTCTTTGGAACCTTCACAATGAGAGTATATTTCCACGCGATTAGCTTCATCCAATACGTAGATATTAAACCCTGTATTATCTGATGTATTTTCAAAGAAAAACTGCACAATTCCTTCGCTGGCATAGCCATCCACAACTGCAGGAAGATGATTATCCCCTTTCGCTTGTAATTTTACCGGCCAACCATGCAACTTGTTATGGGAGATTGCACCGTAAAACTCAACAGCATTTTCGAGTTTTTGTACAGAGACGTTTAAACGCTCAAAGAACAGACCCCATGTTTGCCCTGCAATGCGTAATGCCTTAAAGCGACCAGGTTCATGACGATTGCTGGATAAGCGCAATTCAATGCATTCGGACACTAGCTGCTGTACACGAGTACGAATAAGCCCACGTAAATGTTCGCTATAACAGAATACTTCAACTGCTTCAGGCGGAGCCGCGTCTTGGTGCATTTTACCGAGGATGGTTTTTAGCGCTTCTAACATACACTGCTCGCCGCTGAAATGCAGGGTACGAACTTCATTCCATGAATTGCGATACAGAAGATCGATGCTGCTTATCAAACATTGCTGAGATTCACCAAAACTGAAAATATCCAGTTTTCTGAAATCCACATGCACCACCTGCTCAGAATAGACCTGTGTCGGATCTTTTTCTAAGTTAACGATGATGGCTAAGTGGCGGATTTCACACGGGCTATACAGTGCTTTAGGGGTTGGAGCTGGCAATCTTATTGGGAAATGGCTCGATACATCATGCATTAATTCCAATAACTTACGCTCATCGCATTGGGATTTACCATGATGCATATGAACTTGCGTATTTTCAGTCAGTAACCCATTAAAATAGGCCCACGCCACCAGCTTATTCAGATAGCGGTTATATTCTAAAGGTTGATGACCGATAATCGTGTCGATTTGCGGCGCTTGGTTATACAGATACCAGCCGCTACGATTGGCACGCCCTTCAGGCACATAAATAAATGTCAGGTGCTCTTCGCTAAGATCCGGTGAAATTTGTGGATTTACTAATGTCACTTTACCAGGTAGCGCTTCAAACGCGGCATATAACTTACGGGTTAATACCCCAATATCTTGTGGGCTAGCACTAACACTTAAATTATTACGACGGGCAAATCGAATTAAGTTACGGTAACTTTGCATCATCGTATCGAGCAGCTCATTATGCGCTTCACGCACACGCTCAATTTTCCACTGGTTACGCGTATCTAACACAGCCAGACGCTCGGCGCTCCATCCCCACGACTCCACTAGCTGGGACAGTACATCACGACGCCAACCGGAACATTGGTCATCTTCATCTTCAGAAAGCTTTTCACAGACTTTTAGATAGAAGCAGCGACGAATTAAATCTAAACGTGTGGAATCATTAATTTCAGTCAGATAACGGGTTACGCGCTCCAACATGAGACAGTATGAATCCAATCCGTAACAGACGATTTCACCGGCATGTAAATGGCGTTTAAACTCCAACGCTAACAACTTACCGTGTGGATAATCCCAAGAGTAGGACTCCAGTAAAATACTTTTCAACACCGCTTTATACGGAGAATCGACACTTTTATATAGCTGCCACAAACTGGCGCCAAAGTATTCCGCGGCTGACAATTCACCGAGGCCGCCTAAATCCAGCCATTCGTTTGGTGTTAGTACCCCTTGAGCGTACAGCCCCATGACATATTCGTCATAGTGTTGCTCTTCTTCAACAGGCACCATTGTCCATAGCAGACGTTTCCCAGCCATACGCACCGCTGTACGATAAAATTCATCCAGCAATAAAATATGTTGTGTTGAACCACAATCTTCACCACCAAGATGCCCGCTCGCATTATGGCGAAAACGATTTTCATCGATTAAAAAGACAGTGACATCAATGCCCAGCGAGGCTGCCCACTGTTCAATTAACGTACATTTTTTCTGTAAAGATCGTTTTTCTTCGTTATCTAACCAAGAAGGATGACAAACCCACACATCAATATCAGAGCAGTGACTTTGCCCCACAGAGGAGGTACTACCCATCGAGTAAATGCCTGTAATTGGCAATTCACCATTAGCTTGGCTGTTTGTGGATAAGAAGCGTTCGAAAGGTTGTAACCATTTGAGTTGTTCTGCATCTGGCGAGAAGAAACAGACGCCATGAGGGACGTTGCCTTCAATATAACCCGGCATCATTGGATGATGATAATGAAACAAGACCGGCAACAAGCTGTAGACCTTCGAAAAGGTTTCACTCATAGAAGCCGTCGCGCGTTCCAACCGTAATTGGTTTATCGCATCAAGTCTTTGCTTTAAAGTTTCAATATAGAGGTACAAAGGTTACGCCTGACTGAAAGAATGTAATGACAAACCTGGGGAATTTTCCCAGCACCCAACAGATAGAGAAAAACTTAAATTACTTTTCAAAGGGATTGTCGGAAACGTGATCAATTTAACACCTTGGAGCAAAAGGGTAAAGTAGATCACATAATTTTTCCCGTCTATTTTTAGTACAAATTATTTTTCAACATATTGTATAAAAAGACTTTTTATTTTTGCATTGCAGAAATATCCCTTGTTTTTCAATGGAATAATATCACCATCATGGGTTGTATAACAAAAAAGCGGCCTTAATCTAAATTCAGCCCAGTGCTGGCAGGGTCTGCGCTTACACGCTTCAACAAAATTCCTTCAAAATATCACCCACTGTAATTCTAAAAAAGCACGAATAGCTAAAGAAATTTGTTATCTAGATCCTCTTTTAAGTCATTTTTTTCCAAGAGACTCACAAAAAAGATGTAAAAAAGCGAACTTCACTTGATACATCTCATCCGTTCATTCTTCTTATATCGCTCATTCTGCGACCAACTGGAAAAATTACCGCTAACATGTTAAAACTAACGCCAATTGTATGGTTAATCTGCGGCGATATTCGCCTGAGAAAACAGTGAAATGACATCAACAAATATCGTGCGTATCGCAACGCGTAAAAGCCCTCTAGCGCTATGGCAAGCTTATTTCGTAAAAGCAGAATTAGAGCAACGCCATCCTGGATTACAGGTAGAGTTAGTCCCAATGGTCACCAAAGGGGACATTATTTTAGATACCCCATTAGCAAAAGTCGGTGGAAAAGGTTTATTCGTCAAAGAATTAGAGCTGGCGTTACTTGAAGGTCGCGCAGATATTGCCGTTCACTCAATGAAGGACGTACCTGTAGAGTTCCCTGAAGGGTTAGGCTTGGTCACCATTTGTGAGCGCGAAGACCCACGAGATGCGTTCGTTTCTAACCATTATGCCAATATTGATGCACTCCCAGCGGGCAGCATCGTCGGTACATCCAGCTTACGCCGTCAGTGCCAGTTACGAGAATTACGTCCAGATTTAGTTATCCGTGACCTACGCGGCAACGTCGGTACCCGCCTGTCTAAGCTCGACAACGGCGAATACGATGCCATTATCCTTGCGGTGGCAGGTCTAAAACGCTTAAAACTTGATGAGCGTATCAAAGCTGCACTAGAACCAGAGCAATCTTTACCTGCCGTTGGACAAGGCGCCGTAGGTATTGAGTGCCGCTTAGATGATCAACGCACCCGTGACTTACTCGCAGCATTGAATCACGATGAAACCTCCGTGTGTGTCCTTGCTGAACGCGCCATGAATATGCGCCTTGAAGGTGGTTGCCAAGTGCCTATTGGGAGCTATGCTATTTGGCAAGGGGATAAAATCTGGTTACGCGCGCTCGTCGGTGCCCCAGATGGCAGCCAAGTCATTCGTGGAGAACGCTTAATCGCGCCTGCCGACGCAATCCAAGCTGGTATTTCTCTCGCAGAAGAGTTACTTGATAATGGCGCCCGTGAAATTCTCACAGAAGTCTATAAAGGCAATGCACCAGCATGAAGGTCCTTGTTACTCGCCCAGAGCCATCAGGCTCCGCGTTGATAACAGCCATTAATGCTACTGGAGGGCAGGCTTACCCGGCTCCCTTAATTACGATTGAAGCGGGTTCACAGCTCAATACTTTGTGCTCTCGCTTAAATGGATTATCGGAAAACGATCTTGTCTTTCTTTTATCCAAAAATGCCGTCTGGTATGCACATTTAGCATTGGAACAAGCAGGACGAGACTGGTCAGATAAGTTATCCTACTATGGTATAGGACAATCTACAGGTCACTATTTTCAACAACTAACTGGGCAAACTATCCGTTGGGCTGAAGCAGGAGAAACCAGCGAGGTGTTACTCACCCACCCTGACCTGCAAAATTTAGTGGGGAAACGTGCCTTACTCCTTCGAGGTAATGGCGGTCGTGAACTCCTTGCCTCAACATTACGCGCTCGAGGTGCAGATGTTGATTACTGCGAATGCTACGCAAGGCGACCTATACACTATGATAAAACTGAGTTTAACCAAACTTGGTTTAACACGGGTATCACCGACATTGTGGTGACAAGCGGTGAAATGTTGACCCTACTTAACGATTTGATTGCTGAAGATATGCAACAATGGTGGTATTCCCGCCGGCTACTGGTTGTCAGCGAACGAATTGCAGAAAAAGCCCGCCAAAGTGGGTGGCGTCGGGTCAGTGTGGCAACTAGCGCAGATAATCACGCTTTACTTGAAGCATTAATTTCAACCGATATGGGATGCTAATTTATGACGGAACAAGACAAAATTACCGACACTGTTAATGATGAAGCTGTGACAGAGAAAAAAGAGACTCGTCAGCCGACGCCTTCATCCAAACAGAAACGCCCTGGTCTTGCAGTCAGTGCGATCGCTATCGCCATTATCGTCGTCATGGGCGGCGGGATGTACTACTTTACTCAGCAAAGTAATGCGCAATTGGTTCATGATAATAACCAACTGAAACAGCAAGTCAGTGAATTAGTTGAACAACAAAATGCCGATAGACAACGTGTAGATGCGCTCATCGCGACCAACACCGAGCTAAAAAACCATGCGCGTGATTATGAAGATCAACTCAATCGTCGCATGCAAGAATTACAAGCTCACGTCACCGCACTCTCCAGCTCAGACGTAAAAAACTGGCTGATTGCCCAAGCTGATTTTATGGTGAAAATGGCAGGTCGCAAATTATGGAATGACCATGATCCTGTTACTGCTGCCGTTCTACTCAAAAGCGCAGACACCAGTTTAGCGGAAATGAATGACCCAAGTTTGTTGGATATTCGTAAAGCTATCGCCAATGATATGAACAAGCTAGCTGCCATCAACCAAATTGATTATGACGGCATTATTTTACGTTTGAATCAGCTCAGTAATGATGTCGATAACTTACGCCTCGCCGATTTAAATAATGGCGACGCACCGGAAGATACTGGCACCAATGTCAGCGACGATATTGCAGACTGGAAAGATAACCTCGCGCGCAGCTGGAAAAGTTTCACGAGCGATTTTATCACCGTACGCGCTCGTGATGGCTCCGAAGCCCCATTGTTAGCACCAAACCAAGATATTTATCTGCGTGAAAATATTCGCTCCCAATTGCTCATTGCGGCTCAAGCTGTACCACGTTATCAAGAAGAGACATATAAACAGTCCCTTGAGCAAGCTTCCACGTGGGTACGCGCTTACTTTGATGTGGACGCACCAGCCACTAAAGCCTTTTTGACGGAACTCGATGATTTAATTAATCAACCGATTGATGCCGATATGCCTGAAACTTTAGAAAGCCAAGCGAAGCTGGAAAAAGTGATGCAAACACGAGTGCGCAATTTATTATCTCAAAATCCAGAACCAACTGGCGTTTCCGAGGATGCTGCGCTTGAAGCAGTAAAAGAAGCCGATAAAGCTGCTGAAGAGGTGACGGCTCCATCAGATACACAAACCGACAAACCGGACGTTGCCGCCGAAGCTCCTGTAACGGACGCGGCAAACGCCCCTGAGCATAAGGGGTGATCATGATTAAAGTCTTTGTTCTCTTTATCGTCCTGATTGCGGGCATTATCTTGGGTCCTCTATTAGCAGGTCACCAAGGCTATGTATTTATTCGTACCGATAGCTACGATATTACGACCAGCGTCACCAGCCTTGTGCTGTGTTTTATCCTGCTGCAATTTGTTCTGTTATTCCTTGGATGGTGCTACCGCCGCTTTATGAGCACCACCTCACGGACAAAAGGCTGGCTCAGCGGTCATAAATACCATAAAGCGCACACTCAAACGCAAAAAGCCTTACTCAAATTAGCCGAAGGTGATTTGGAGCAAGTCGAGAAACTAATGAGTAAGCATGCTGATTTTTCTCAGCAGCCAGTCATTAACTACTTGATGGCAGCTGAAGCCGCCCAGCAACGTGGGGATAGTTATCGCACCCATCAATATTTAGATAGGGCTGCTGAAGCCGCAGGTAAAGATCAACTTCCCGTGGATATTAGCCGTGTTCGCATCCAATTGGCGGAAGGCGAAATTCATGCTGCCCGTAATGGCATCGACAAGCTGCTCGACCAAGCACCACGCCACCCAGAAATTTTACGTTTAGCTGAACAAGCTTACTTAGGTACCGGCGCATACCAAGCACTCATTGAGCTGCTGCCGATTATGGCAAAAGTCCAGTTACATAATGAAGATGAGCTTGAAGCGTTAAAACTCAAAGCGTACAAAGGGCTCATGAACCAATGTATGGCTGAAGGTGGTAGCGATGGCTTGAAAAATTGGTGGAAAGCTCAGCCGCGTAAAGTTCGCCATGAAGTGCCATTACAAGCTTTCTTAGCCGAACATTTAATTGAATGTGGTGATACGCGTAGCGCAGAAAAGATGATTATTGATGGATTGAAGCAGCAATATGACGAACGTCTATTGTTGTTGATCCCGAAATTACAGAGCGAACAACCTGAAGTGCTTGAAAAAACGCTGTTAAGCCTCGTCAAACAGTCTGGTGCGACACCATTACTCAATAGCACATTGGGGATCCTTGCGCTTCAACATGCCCAATGGGAAAAAGCAGAAACCTACTTTAAAGCCGCATTAGCGCAGCGTTTTGATGCTTATGATGCAGCTTGGTTAGCCGATGCTTATGACAAGCTACACAAACCGAATGAAGCGGCGAAAATTCGCCAAGAGGCGCTCACTCACTCCCTCAAGCAAGAGCGAGCAAAAGCGTAAATTTTTAACTCATTCGTTAAGCTTTTATCTAAAACGCCTCCTAATCCGAGGCGTTTTTTATATCTGCAGTTTGGATCTTTACTATTTATCTCAAAAAGATAGTCTTTGAGAGCGTCACTTTTAGCGAATCGAGGCAAACCGCATATTGCTATGTTATAAAAGGGTCACATAGTGTATAAATAATCGTATACATTTTCGTTTTGAATGAATTCAGGATAAAGATATGAATGTAGTGAAAACTCTCTGGCGTTGGATTGTAGCGAGCCAAAATCGTTTACAGATCTTTTTTGACCTGCTACTTCTGATTTTATCCCCGTTTATTTTTATTTCGATCATTGGCTTCAATACCGCCGATCTGAATAAAGATATCTTTATTATTACCTTTATTATTATTGCCTATACCTATGTGACTCGCTGGATCAGCAAGTGGTTAAGCAAAGAGAAAAAAGCGTAAGCGAGAAGATAACGTTTCTTTCCTAATGCTCATCAGGTTAGGAAAGAACATGACAACCCAAGATTGATACAAAAAAAACACCTGCCGAAGCAGGTGTAAATAACAATCAGGTCTACAGACGGATGGTGCCTCACTCAACGTTTCGCCCGTTCGCTGATGGTAAGAGGATTAGCTCTTGATCATCTAAATTGGACAATAGGCACCGATAATCGGCTTTGCGTCATCCCTGGGTTTATGAAGCTAGGCTGTCATAATAAGTGGGATGAGCATCTACATAATAGATAATGCAGAATGCGTGCCAACTTTTATATCGTTCCACTTTTTTCTTTTTTCACCTCGTAACTCCCCTGCTTCTAAACGATATTTTTATTTCTTACTTATTGTGATTTTTTAACACCTCACTCTTACCAAATCCCATTCTGTTCGATTCAGCTATTTTGTCTCAATTTAGAGACAGCTTAGAATGCCTATTAATTTCTCCATATAAATCAATCAGTAAAATGTCTCTTTTTGACGACATGGAAATAGGGGTTTGTATCGGATCTGAGACAAATATTTTTATTCATAAAAAACATAACGTTATAAGCACATTCAGATAAGAACCATTCTTGTTAAAAGCGATGCCTGAGATATCAATAATAAAGATAATAAAAAATAGACTCATAGATAAAGATAAGAAGATAAGAAGATAAGAAGATAAGAATATGGAAAGGAAAATAATCAGGTTAGAAATGGTTAAGGTTTTAAAATGCAAAAACCCCGCTCGATTGAGCGGGGTTCTTTAAATTGGTCGGCGAGAGAGGATTCGAACCTCCGACCCACTGGTCCCAAACCAGTTGCGCTACCAAGCTGCGCTACTCGCCGAAATTTAACTGCTTAAGGCAGTAACTCGACATCATTTTTTTCGTGGTGCGAAAGGGGGGACTTGAACCCCCACGTCCATAGGACACTAACACCTGAAGCTAGCGCGTCTACCAATTCCGCCACCCTCGCAATGTCACAAAAAAAATGGGGTGGCTAATGGGACTCGAACCCACGACAACTGGAATCACAATCCAGGGCTCTACCAACTGAGCTATAGCCACCATAACTTCACTTATTTCAAAGTGTTGTCATACTACTACATACAACTTTATTTTGCCACCGTAGCTTGTCACCTTTTGATGGTGCGCCCGACAGGATTCGAACCTGAGACCTCTGCCTCCGGAGGGCAGCGCTCTATCCAGCTGAGCTACGGGCGCTTAACGCCGTTGCGGGAGAGGATAGTACGGATTTATCCCCCTGCTGTCTAGTCCTTTTTTCAATAAAATTATCGATTGCTTGCCTTTTATCCATTTCGTCGAGAAAGAGAGCATTTTTTCCCTCTTTCTCGCCTATTTTGGCGTTTCTGACTCGAAAACAATTTCTATGATGGACTTTTTTCCTTACGGCTCAGGCAGCGGATTACAAAATAAAGCCCTGAAACCGTCAATAAAAAGATAGCCCCAACAATCAGTGACAAACGCGTTTCTGGATTAATCGCCATCCCCACCAGCACACAGCCTAAAAACAGCAGTGTGGCGTAGTTCACCCATGGAAACAGAATCGATTTAAACGTATGCCCTGCCATCTGCTGCTGGTTCTGCTTGCGAAAACGTAGCTGGCTGGTCAAGATCACTAACCAAGGTACCATTCCCGGCAAGACACTCGCACTATATACATACACAAACACCTGCTCAGGATTTGGAATGATGTAGTTCAAGCTCGACCCTGCAACCAAGCATAAGATAGTAAAACCGACACAACGCGCTGGAACGCCGTTTTTCGTCAGTTTTAATAGTCCACTTGGTAACTGCTTATTTTGCGCCAGTGCGTATAGCATACGTCCGCCGCTGTACATGCCGCTATTGCAACCAGATAATGCTGCGGTGAGCACCACAAAGTTAATAACCGCGGCTGCCGAGACAATTCCCACTTTAGCGAACGTCATCACAAACGGGCTGCCTTGTTGCCCGACTTCCGTCCACGGGAACAGTGTCACCACAATAAAAATGGCGCCGACATAGAAAATAAGAATACGCCACAGAATATTATTGATGGCTTTTTTCAGTGTCACTTGCGGATTTTTGGCTTCTCCCGCGGTGATCCCGACGAGCTCAACACCTTGATAAGACGCCACCACAATACACAACGCAAATAAGAAACCTTTCCAGCCACCAGCGAAGAATCCGCCATGCTCAGTCAAGTTAGCCAATCCAATCGGTTCGAAATTATTGCCAAGACCAAAGAAAATTAACCCCAAACCAATCAAAATCATCACGACGATCGTGGTCACTTTGATCATCGCAAACCAGAACTCTAGCTCGCCGTATAGCCTTACTGCGGCGAGGTTTGCCAGTGCCACCAACGCAACGGCAACCATCGCAAATATCCACTGGGGCACATCAGGGAACCAATACTTTGCATATTCCCCTATTGCGGTTATCTCTGAAATTCCAACCGCGACCCACATAAACCAATAACCCCACGCGGTTAAACACCCCCAAAAAGGACTTAAATATTTATAACCAAATGAAGCGAATGAACCAGTGACTGGCTCCAGAAAGAGCATTTCGCCCATAGAACGCATGATGAAGAAGACAAATAACCCTGCGATAATATACGCCAGCAATACGGATGGTCCCGCCCACTTCAACGTACTCGCTGAGCCCATAAATAGCCCAACCCCAATTGTTCCGCCCAAAGCAATCAGCTCAATATGACGGGCTTCTAGCCCTCGCTGAAGACCTTGCTGTGGCTTGTCCATAATTTCCCCTGTCGATAATAACCATTCGATATTCGCAGCTCTAATAGCCATAACTTTTTAGTCATCGCGGCTGGTTGTCGAAAATAAAATAAAAAATACAATCTCCCAAGATACCGTGAGATCCCTTAGGTTGCATCTATTTTTGAACAATTACAGGTATATTTGAAGCGAGAATGGTGGTGCCAGAAAGGAATAAACCCGCATTATGCGGGTTTATTCAGTCAGAAAAGCGCTTAAAGCTTACCGCCGTAGTAGTAGCCTAAAAACTTCAGCAATTTAAACTGTCGTTTAATTCGTGTTGGTTGGGAAAGTAAGCGATACAGCCATTCTAGCCCTAAGTTTTGCCAGACTTTAGGCGCACGCTTAACGTGACCGGTGAACACGTCATAAGTCCCACCGACACCCATATATAAGGCATCAGGATGCACGACACGGCAATCACGCATAAAGATTTCTTGCTTAGGAGAGCCCATCGCCACGGTCACAATCTTGGCACCGCTCGCGTGAATACGCTCAAACAGTGCACTGCGGTCTTCTGCCGTAAAGTAGCCATCTTGGGAATCCACAATGTTGACATTCCATTGTGCGCGTAGCTTCGCTTTGGTCTGCTCAAGAATTTCTGGCTTGCCGCCCACTAAAAATACTGGGGTGCCTTCTTTTCCTGCGCGCTCCATTAAGCCTTCCCATAAGTCGGCACCTGCCACACGAGAAACCTCGGCTTTCGGATATTTACGGCGAATAGCACGCACAATGCTGATCCCATCTGCATAAAGGTATTCTGCCTGCCCTAATAAGGTATTCAGCGCAGTATCTTGCTCTGCGATCATCACTTTCTCTGCGTTGATAGCCACTAATGTGCCTGTTTTGGTCTTACCGTCAGCAAACAGATAGTCCAAGAAATGGGCCATGTTTTTAAAGCCCCAAATATTATGACCTCTGATGCTATATTGAGGAATTGACGACTGTTCCATGATGCTCCTTTTAACGGCTTTCCCGTTGACCACTTTTTAAATATAAAGCGGCTTTGGTACGAATAAGACCGGCACTTTCAAATAACCAGTACAGTAATTTAGCTAATACTAAACATAGCCCGAAGACTAAACAGAAAAAGACTACGCGCGAGACAAAGGAGTCGACCCCTTCACGAGCTAATACAATCATGTTGAAGATGGCGCCGAAACAAAATGCCTGCATAATCGCAGCCTTGTAACGGTTGGATTCTTTTAGGCTTAAACCATAAATCCAATCAAACCATTTAATGATCATACCCACCACGATGGCGCCCAGCGGGATAAACAGCACGCCCCCCATGACCACCAGAGAACCAATTAACGTAGGAGAAATCGCTAACCCAGAATGGTTATTCAGCACTTCCCACGTAAAATAGTTAGCTGAGTTTAATACCGTATCAGGGCGCTCAGGCCATACCCATGCTGGAATAAACACATAGAAATCACGGATAATCGGCGCTAAACCTTGGAATTCCATTTGGTCATAATAGCTGAGCAATAATCCTAAGTTTTCCCATGGCGAGAACGTATCGCGAGTTAGATACAAGAAGGTGTAAAACGCTTCGGCACCGCTCACATCAAGACCGTAACGCTTGAGAGCTAACCAGAACATCCCAACAATACTTGCCACACCCGCCGCTGCCAGCATCCAAAGCGTGATCCAGCCTCTGACAATCCCGATAAATAGGAACAGGGCAAATGCCAAGATAATGTTGGCACGGGTTCCGCCTACAATCACATAAGTTAAGAAACCGAATGAAACCGTGCTGATCAGGAAGAAAATCCAGCGTTTTTGTGTGGGTTTCAAGAAATAAACAATCAGCATTGCAGGGATGAAGAAGTAGAAAAAGCGCTTCAATGCCACGCCCGACACCTGACTGGAGAATATCTGGCTATAGGATTTCAACTTAAACAGTAAAAAGCCGTTATCCATGAAGAAAATGCCTACAGTGATCACAGCCACGGCAATAAGTAGCAGGCAGGTCAGATTGGTTTCCACCTTATTCATGCTAAATACGGCACGACGCTGGGTATCCACGCGCTTAGTTAAACGCGTTTTGTACGTCACATAGTAAATGGCGTAGAAGCTGGTTGACGCCAACATGGCATACATCAAGTAATCTGCGGGGACGATTGCCACGTCAAACTGGAAAACCAATGCACAAGTCAGCGGAAATCCGAAGTAAAACGTCAGCAAATACAATAAGGTAAAGAAAATATTAAAATTAAAGCGCACGCGTAAAAACTCTTTATACATCAGCGTGCCGATAAAGATAATAGAGATTAGGTAGATAAGCGCTAAGCCACCCAATTCAAGCAATGTCATGCTTTCGCCTCCGCAATGCTGAGGATCTGTTTCCAGCCATCAGTAAAGTTAGGCGCAAAGAATTCAATATGCTGTTTATTCAGCGAATTCATTTGGCGTTGCGCTTCATCCACTAATGGCAGAGTCAGCTCATCACCATAGAAAAAGACTGGGACATTCTGCGCCGTTAAATCTTGCCAGAAGGTATTTTGGCGACTAATGACAAAAGGAATAGAGAACTGAATAAGCAAACAAACCGTTCCAACCCCTTGCTGGCGGTTAAAAATAAAGTAGCCAAGATCGCAGGTTTTCAGCAAATTCAGGTAATCATCGAACGCCATACGTTCTTTAAGAATATCCACCTGCCCCTGAGGGAATTCGCTTTGTGCTGCTTGCTCAACTTCGGCAATATAGTTTTGGTTATTCGCTGGGTAGCCCATCGGGACTATCACCTTCACCTTGTCACCAAATTGCTGTTTAATCGCGCTCAGCGCTTCCACATGACGATTAGAGCGGTCACCTGAGTTACCGAGCAGGATAGTTAATTGCTCGCCCTCACGAGGCTGACGTTCGTTTAGCGTCAATGCCGGATCCATACGCGTCGGGAAATAGAGAACCGACGATGGCACATTAGGATTCGACTGCTGAAAATGGCACAAATCTCCCCGTGTTGCACAAACGTGCCCCACTTTTTTTTGAGCCAGACGACGTAGAATATAAAACAGCTTGAATTTCAGTGAGCTAGATTCTTCATAGAGATCAGCGCCCCAAATATGCCACCAGAATTGATGGGATTTTATCTTGCCAAAAAGCAGTGCTAACCAAATTGGCGCATTAAATTGCCCATGGAAGAAAAAGCGTGTACGACGCTCCGCTTTCGCGCGACGAATAACGCTATCTGCAATAGATTGTTTGCTGTCAAAAACTTCAATTTCAAGCATCGGATAGGCAGCAGCAAGCTGCGCATCCTGGCTCACCACCATAAAATGCTGCTTTTGTGACGGTGCCATCTCTTGGCAAATAACGTTATTAAAAAACGTTAAAACCGTCTGATTATGATGCGGGAGATCAGATCCCAGTACATGTATTAAGGTTGTCATGCTCGCCTACGGTAGATCAAAAATACGCAACAACAGAGAGTAAAATATACGATATAGGTCGCCATATAGGCTTGTGTCGCCCCCACGGCGCCATGTTCAGGAATAAACCAATGGGCAAAGCCCGTTAACAGAACAAATTGGCTAACTTCCGTAAGAACATAAAAACGTAGCGCTGCTTTCGCGATGACGAGATAACCAAAGACGTAAGCACCCACTTTCAATACATCGCCGACCAGCTGCCAAGCAAACAGGTCTCTCATCCCTGTAAACTCTTTTGAGAACAGCAGCCAAATCGCAAAATCGCGCAGCAGCCAAACCGTAAAGCTCACGGCGGCAACAGCCGGTAATACAAACTTCAACGCCTTAACAATTTCGGCAGAAATTTCATTTTTATGCTGTAAACGGGACAGCGTGGGCAGTAAATAGACCGAAAATGTTGCTGTGATGAATTGTAAATAGGCATCCGAAATCGTGGTAACGCCCGTCCATAATCCCACTTCATCCCAGCTATAAGTCTGTGCCAATAAATTTCGCATCATGATATAGGCAACAGGCAGTGTGATTGCCGTGAGCATTGCCATGATGGTGAACTTACCTAAATTAGTGGCAATGGCTTTATCCCATGCGGGTTTTAGTGATGACAACGCAAATTGTTTACGTCGAATAATCATCCCAACCGCAGGCAATACCACTAAAGCGGGTACCAATGCTAGCCCTGCAAGTGCGCCATCATAACCGCCCATCAGATAGCATAAATAATAGGCGACTACGCCGATTATGCTACCAAAAATGATGGCCGTCGCATTCCCAGCAGCGTCTCGGTAACCTTTCAAAATCGCCAAGAAATAGTTCGCATACGCGATACCCATTTGAATCAAGGCAACCATGCGGATCACGCCACTGTATTGCTCAGTATCAAATAGTGCAGCACTGATAGGGGCACTACATAGCAAGAAAATAATCGCCAGTAACGTTGAAAATCCGAGGATTATCGTTGAAGACGTTCCCAGCACAGCCCGTAATTTCTGCGGATCTTGATGGTGTTCTGCCACATATTTTGTGACGCCATTGAAGATCCCAGCGCCAGACAATACGCCTAGCACCGTAATTAATTGGCGGAAGTTCCCCGCCAGACCCACACCACTCGGGCCAAATGAGACTGCAAATAATTTCACGATCAACAGGCCCACCCCGATTTTAATCAGGGTAGACCCAGCAGTCCAAACCGATGCTTTAGCGAGTGACATTAGGCAAAGAACGCTTTGATTCGCTCAATAACCACTTGTTGCTCGTCGTCTGTCATGTTGTAGAACATTGGCAGGCGCACTAAACGGTCACTTTCAACCGAAGTGTATTTATCTTCACCGTGGAAATAGCCGAATTCCAGTCCAGCAGGGCTGGTGTGCAGTGGCACATAATGGAACACCGTCAAAATACCATGGGATTTCATATAGTCATTGAACGCTGTGCGCTCTTCCACATCTTTGAGTTTGATATAGAACATATGGGCATTATGCTTCAGCCCTTCCGGCACGGTTGCTAACACTAAACGACCTGCAGCCACCAGTGGTTGTAACGCTTGATAATAGCGATCCCACAGCAGTAAGCGGCGTTCGTTGATTTTGTCTGCTTCTTCTAACTGCGCCCATAAATAGGCTGCTTGTAAGTCAGATAACAGGTAGCTTGAACCGATGTCGCGCCAGGTGTATTTATCCACTTGACCACGGAAAAATTGGCTGCGGTTTGTGCCTTTTTCGCGGATCACTTCTGCACGGTTAATCAACGCTTTATCATTGATTAAGGTCGCACCACCTTCACCACCCGAAGAGTAGTTTTTGGTTTCATGGAAGCTATAGCAACCAATATGACCGATGGTACCCAGTGCTTTACCTTTGTAGGTAGACATCACACCTTGCGCTGCGTCTTCAATCACAAATAAATTGTGTTTCTTCGCAATCGCCATAATGGTGTCCATTTCGCAAGCCACGCCTGCGTAGTGAACAGGAACAATTGCACGTGTACGATCAGTGATTGCCGCTTCAATTTTGGTTTCATCGATATTCATCGTATCTGGACGAATATCCACGAACACAATTTTAGCGCCACGTAACACGAATGCGTTAGAGGTCGATACGAAGGTAAAGCTTGGCATGATGACTTCATCGCCTGGCTTAATATCAATCAGGATCGCTGCCATTTCTAATGAAGCGGTGCAAGACGGCGTTAACTGGACCTTCGGACAGTTAAAACGTTTCTCCATCCACTCTTCACAACGCTTAGTGAAACCACCATCCCCGCACAGTTTGCCACTTGCCATGGCCTGCTTCATATACTCAACTTCAGTACCTACAACGGGTGGTTTATTAAATGGAATCATGTTGTCCCCTGTATAACCAATATGCTGTGCTGGCGATAGCCGCACCGCTACGTGAATAAAGATTTAACGCCGCAACATTGCTCATTTGTGTGGCAACATTTAACTGTCTTTTTTGGTGTTGCACACACCACTGATACGCTGCTGACATTAATTTCCGACCGATACCGCGCCCTGCTGCACTTGGCGTTGCCGCTAACAACCCAATTCGCGCTGTATTTGCATCAAGGCTGCGTAGGCTAACGAAACCTAAAATATCACCTGCATTATCTCTAAGGAGTAAACAGGTGTGGTCAAAGGTGCCGAGAACGGCTTTTTCTATCCATAATGCATAAAACCGACCGCTGTCCCCTTCATGGTACCAAGGGGTTCTAAAGCGGCTGTTACTAAACACAGAGGCCGCGGTGTCGCGCAGAGAAACAATATCCCCTGTTTGTGCAACAACCACATTATCCGTCTCTGATAACGCTGTGTTTAGATAAGCATTTTCTGTGCCAATAGTTAACGCAAAATCAATTTCGCCTTCAACAAAACTGAATCCCATACTGGCAAGTTCATCGATTTTAGCTGTTTCGGATGCCGCGACTTTCGCTTGCACAATATCAAATTTATCCAATTGATAAGAAAGAATAATTTGTGCATCAGTCGCGGCGAAATCCAGTTTCGCCGTTGAACGTTTGAAAAAATCAGACTCCCAATCTAGGGGATCAATATTGGCGCGGACGGACACGAAGTAAGTCCTCTAAATATTTGCCATAACCTGTTTTATTCAGGCGAGTTGCGGCTTCTTTAACTTGGTCGTCAGATAACCAGCCATTGCGCCATGCAATCTCTTCTAAACAAGCCACTTTAAAGCCTTGGCGTTTCTCAACGGTCTGAACAAATGTTCCAGCTTCAATTAAGCTGTCATGGGTTCCCGTATCTAACCAAGCGAATCCACGGCCAAGCAGCTCAACACTAAGCTCGCCGCGCTCTAAATACATTTGGTTGATGGAGGTAATTTCTAATTCACCACGTTCGGAAGGTTTTACTTGCTTAGCAAAATCAACCACTTGATTATCATAGAAATATAAACCGGTTACTGCCCAGTTTGATTTTGGCTGTTTTGGTTTCTCTTCGATAGACAACGCTTTGAAATTGTCATCAAATTCCACCACACCAAAACGCTCAGGATCCATCACTTGGTAGCCGAATACTGTCGCGCCTTTTTGGCGTGCCGCAACTGACATTAATTTAGGGCTGAATGAGTGACCGAAGAAAATGTTGTCGCCCAGCACTAAGCAGCAAGAGTCCCCATTAATGAACTCTTCACCAATGATAAATGCTTGAGCCAGTCCATCTGGAGAAGGCTGTTCCGCATAGCTCAATTCGATACCAAATTCATGACCATCGCCCAGCAAACGCTGGAACATAGGCAAATCATCCGGCGTTGAAATCACCAGAATTTCACGGATCCCTGCTAGCATTAACACTGACAGCGGATAGTAGATCATTGGCTTATCATAAATAGGCAGCAACTGTTTTGAGATGCCGCGAGTGATCGGGTGCAAACGCGTTCCCGAGCCACCAGCCAGAATAATACCTTTCATATTGCCTCCTAGCTGCCTAAGCCCAGACGTTCACCGGCATAGGAGCCATCTTGCACACGACGCCACCAAGTTTCGTTGTTTAAATACCACAGAACCGTTTTACGGATCCCGGATTCAAACGTCTCTTCAGGTGTCCAGCCTAATTCACGCTCAATTTTATCGGCGTCAATGGCGTAGCGCATATCGTGACCAGGACGATCTTTCACATACGTGATTAAGTCGCGGTAATGAGCAACCCCTTGAGGTTTCTGCGGGTGCAGTTCTTCAAGTAATTCACAAATTGTTTCAACCACTTGAATATTACGACGCTCGTTATGACCACCAATATTGTAGGTTGAACCTGGCTGTGCTTGAGTGGCCACTAAATGCAGCGCACGGGCATGGTCTTCCACAAACAGCCAGTCGCGAATTTGCTCACCTTTGCCATACACTGGCAGCGGCTTGCCGGAAATCGCATTCAAAATAATCAATGGGATTAACTTCTCAGGGAAGTGATAAGGACCATAGTTATTTGAGCAGTTGGTGATCATGGTCGGTAAACCATAAGTTCTCTGCCACGCACGCACTAAGTGGTCGCTAGACGCTTTTGAGGCTGAATATGGGCTGCTTGGTGCATACGGTGTAGTTTCCGTAAAGAAGCCATCTGGACCTTCCAAGTCGCCATACACTTCATCGGTTGAAATGTGATGGAAACGGAAAGCCACTTTTTTACTATCTTCGAGTGCAGACCAGTAATGACGCGCTGCTTCTAACAGTGTGTAAGTACCCACAATGTTGGTTTCGATAAACGCCGCTGGACCATCAATTGAGCGGTCAACGTGGCTTTCTGCCGCTAAATGCATCACAACATCAGGCTTGTGTTCAGCAAACACTTTATCCAATGCGGCACGGTCACAAATGTTCACTTGTTCAAAAGCGTAGCGCTCGCTATTGGCGACTTCCGCTAATGATTCCAAATTACCCGCGTAGGTTAAACAGTCAACCACAATCGCGTGATCTTTTGTGTTTTCAATCACATGACGAACAACAGCAGAGCCGATAAAGCCGGCTCCACCTGTAATTAAAATACGTTTCAACGCCATACTCCTTTTGTATCCACAACCCATTTTTGTGGGATAGCAGAACCTTGGATACCTTTAAACAGGTTATGGTCGACTAACATCAGGATCACATCCGCTTCGCTCACAGCAGTTTCAATAGAAACCAGCTCCGCAATACCTTTCAGTGCAGTTGGTAATTCGTGAATATGTGGTTCAACCGCAAATGTTTTACCTGGGTTCCAGTTCGCAACCATTTTGGTGATATGCATTGCTGGGCTCTCACGCAGGTCATCGATGTTTGGTTTGAACGATAAACCGAAACATGCGATTTTGATTTCATTCGCTTTTTTGCCAGTTTCCACTAAGCAATCAGCCACTGCGGCTTTCACTTGATCAACAACCCAGATTGGCTTGCCATCGTTAACTAAACGCGCAGTGTGGATTAAACGAGATTGTTTTGGGCTTTGTGCCACGATAAACCATGGGTCTACTGCGATACAGTGACCACCAACGCCTGGGCCCGGTTGCAAAATGTTCACGCGAGGGTGACGGTTTGCAAGGCTAATCAGTTCCCAAACATTGATATCTTGGTCTGCACAAATCAGCGATAATTCGTTAGCAAATGCGATATTGACGTCACGGAAGCTGTTTTCCGTTAACTTACACATTTCAGCTGTTCTTGAGTTAGTGATTACACACTCACCTTCTAAGAAGATGTTGTACAGTTCGCTAGCACGCAGTGAAGATTTAGGTGTCATCCCGCCTACAACACGGTCGTTTTTGATCAGTTCAACCATCACTTGGCCTGGCAGTACGCGTTCAGGGCAATATGCCACGTCGATATCTGCTTCTTCACCAGCTTGGTGAGGGAAGGTCAAATCAGGGCGAGCTGCTGCTAACCACTGTGCCATTTGCTCAGTCGTACCTACTGGAGACGTGGACTCCAGAATCACTAAATCACCTTTTTTCAGGACTGGAGCGATAGATTCAGCTGCCGCTTTCACGTACACCAAATCAGGCTCGTGTTCACCTTTGAATGGTGTCGGAACAGCAATCAGGAATGCGTCTGCGGCTTGTGGCTTGGTGAAGGCTTTTAAGTGACCTTCTTCAACTGCTTTTTTCACCACAACGTCCAGCTCAGGTTCCACAATATGGATTTTACCTTGATTGATAGTGTCAACAGCATGCTGGTTGACATCTACGCCGACAACCTGCTTCTTACGAGATGCGAAGGCTGCCGCTGTTGGTAAACCGATATAACCGAGGCCGATAACAGAAATAGTTTCAAAACTCATAATTTCACCTGATTGCTTTTTAATGCTGCAAGAATACGCTGACAAGCATGACCATCACCATACGGGTTATGTGCGCGGCTCATTTCGTGATATTCCGCTTCATCTGTCAGTAACCGATTAACTTCATTTACAATGGTTTTTGTATCTGTACCCACTAAACGGACTGTCCCTGCATCAACAGCTTCAGGGCGTTCAGTGGTATCTCTCATAACTAAAACAGGCTTGCCTAAAGATGGCGCTTCTTCTTGAATACCGCCGGAATCCGTTAAAATCAGATACGCATGGTTCATCAAATAGACGAACGGCAAATATTCTTGAGGACTAATTAAGATAATATTATCAATACCATGCAAAATACGTTTTACAGGCTCGCTCACATTCGGGTTTAAGTGAACAGGGTAAACCACTTGAACATCAGGGTGAGTTTGAGCGATATCCGCTAATGCATGGCAAATGCGCTCAAAACCACCACCAAAACTTTCACGGCGGTGACCCGTTACAAGCAACATTTTTTTATTTGGATCGATAAATGGGTAATTTCCGGCTAATTCAGCCATCATGTTTTGGTTACCCATTACCTTCTCTTTGACCCACAACAGCGCATCAATGACCGTATTACCAGTCACAAAAATATGGCTATCGGGAATGGATTCGTTGAGTAAGTTTTGGCGCGAATTTTCTGTAGGCGCAAAATGGTACTGAGCAAGGTGCCCCGCAATTTTACGGTTACCTTCTTCTGGCCATGGAGAGTAGAGGTTCCCTGTACGCAGTCCAGCTTCAACATGCCCAACGGGGATGCGATGGTAGAATGCCGCAAGACTGGTTGCCATTGTTGTGGCGGTATCGCCATGAACAAGGACAACATCGGGTTGGAAATCCGCAAATACTGCCTTTAATCCTTCCAGAATACGGCAAGTAATATCGGTTAAATCCTGACCTGGTTTCATAATGTTGAGATCATAATCAGGCGTGATCTCAAATAAGTTCAGTACTTGATCTAGCATTTCACGGTGCTGAGCAGTGACACACACTTTCGCTTCAAAGTCTGCATCATCAGCAAGAGCATGAACCAATGGAGCCATTTTAATGGCTTCAGGCCGTGTGCCGAATACAGTCAATACTTTCACAGTGACTCTCTTATATTTTCTTCGCAGTTTACTGCTTTCTTTAGTTTTAATGATGCTATTTCGCCACCGACCTTGCCGCCGGTGGCGAATATGACATTACGATGGGCGACGGCGAGACAGTACCACTCCGGCACCTACTAACATACCAATTGCACCCCACAGAACAGCAATAAATGCTCTGCGCGGACTATCGCGTTTGATTGGATCTTCAGGCGTTCGCAGATAACGATACGCATGGAAATTATCTTGAAGAACAGGCTCAACATTCAGCGTCGATAACATCGCCACATTTTGATCATAATCCGTGTCAAAATCTGGGCCCGTTGCTTTTAATGTCTCAATTTGAGCTTGCAGTAATGGAACTCCTAACATAAACATTTTTGAGTCGGGAATTTCATCCACTGGCGCGGTCGTTTGATTACGTAAAATGCCTTGTTTTTCCGCTACTTTTAGGGCTTGTTCAAGGCTATTTAGACGACGATCATACGCTGCCGTTGCGACCATCGCTTCACGTTTAACTAACGCTTTCATTGATTGGGTTTTGGTTGCCCACGTCCCTTTCAATTCATCATTCAAATTTGTGGTTGCGCGTTGATTAGCAAACTCAATATATTCACGTAAGAGTTGGTTGCTGTCTGTTGCTGTCTCAGCCACTAACTTCACGCTATCTGTTGGGTTTTTAAGTGCATCAGCTGGCGTATATTCGATATTGTTGATTAGCTCATCCAACAATGCCGCATCCGCTTTCGGGTCATTCTCCAAACGCTGTTTATAATACTCAGTACCTAACCAAAATTGGCGGCGAGTATCGTAAGAACCAAGTTGTTTGGTAAATTCTTCATAAGCTTCTTTGGCAATCGTTGGTAATTGCCCTTCTTGCCCCACCGCATTAATACGAGAATCAAGGTTGCGCAGAAACTGTTGCTGAGAATAATAACTTCCCAGATTGTTCACAGTTGGTAAATCCGTGATAGCCGTTGTGCTCCACTTCGGCTGCATAAAATAGGACGCTCCCAGTGCAATCGCAGCAAAAATCACTGCACATGCGACGATCCAAATTTTACCCTGCCACAGTGAGCGGCATAAATCACGAATATCTAACTCCGCTTCAAGCGAGGTTTGATGTTGATTAGGTTGCGTTTCTGAGTTATTCACTGCACAGAACCTCTATAGTTCGTTTGTCGTTACCGGACCGCACTCTTACGCGCACGACGTCTAATTCGTTTGATAAAACGGGCGACTTTCCATGCTCGCTTGATGCAGTAACCATACATCATAAATACAAGCAAAAATAATGCCAACATTACCCATTCAGGAACGAATGAAAGGCGCTCGCCAATAATACCAATACACGCAAGAATTGCCGCAGCCAATGTGATGATTACAAATGCCCCTTTCGGGGTAAAACCTGAGCGCATAATCAAGTGATGAATATGCTGACGATCCGGTGAAAATGGACTCATACCTTTACGAATACGGCGGTACATAATTGCCACCATATCCATAAGCGGGATAGCAATAATCCATAATGCAGTCACTGGGTTGATTGGATGAACGTCTTCTTGTGTTGATGCTACCAAGATCCAAATAATGGTAAAACCAATCAACGTACTTCCCGCATCACCCATGAACACTTTAAAGCGACGCCCTAAAACACCCATATTCATGAGGATATAAGGAAGGATAGCCGCTATAAACGCAAAACACCAAAACGCTAACGCATAGTTACCATTTTGATACAGTAAGAAACCAAGGGCACCAAAGGAAACCGAGGACAAGCCGCCTAACAGGCCATCAATACCATCAACCATGTTGAAGGCATTGATCGCAGCCCAAACGGCAAATAAGGTGACTATATAACCAAATGGCCCAAGTACCAGTTCCCAAGGACCAAATGCATGGCCTAGAGATTCCAGTGACAGCCCACCCGCAGTCATCATTACCACGGCGACAATCGCTTGAACTCCAGCACGTAACTTCACACTGATGTCAAACCTATCATCTAGTGCACCAACGAACACTAAGAGCCCCGCACAAGCAATATATAGCCACTTATGGGGAATATATTCTTCTGTGATCATAAACGCGAAGCAAACGCCAAAGAAAACAGAGATCCCCCCAACCAGCGGAACCAATCCTACGTGTTTCTTCCTGAAATTCGGTTTATCAACCAAGCCAATTTTTTTAGCTACGATACGCGCGACAAAAATAAAGGCTAAGGTAAACAAAAAGACATAGAAGAGATTACTCATAAAGTGTGTGCTATCCACTGTTCTACTCTCTTATATTTCTATCTAACTTTTAAACACTAAAACTTTTGGTTGCTGTGATAGAAGTCCATCACACAGTATTCGAACAAAAATCAATCGTACGCTAAAACACATTTTTCTTGTTTTTAACATGCACAAAACATGCCGAAAAAAACATACAGCTCAAATTCAGCATAAATAAACAGTTTTGTGTGACAAATTTAACCTAAAGATTTTATCCTTTAATAAAGCAAGATGCATGCCATAAAACACAATCTCAGATTTGTTAACCATGATTTATGATTGTTTCCATCTAAACGAGTAAACATCAGCCATTGGTTCTACTTAAGTATAAAAATTAATGTAGAAAATACCATCTTCTAGTGAATAAGCTAGTATCCGTTAATTATTTTATTTTACACATAAATAAAGTAACTCATGCTCATGTTGATAAATAATAAAGACTATTGTTTTGTGAATACTCACAGTTCATTGATAAAAAAAATAGGCGCTCTAATTAGAGCGCCTATTTCTATACTCATAATCCTAACGAGACTATGCTCTTTTCATAAAATCAAAGAACTCTTCGTTAGTCTTAGTCATAGCTAATTTGCTGATAAGGAATTCCATTGCATCGATTTCGCCCATTGGGTGAATAATCTTACGCAGAATCCACATTTTTTGCAGTTCATCTTGAGAGGTGAGCAGCTCTTCTTTACGTGTACCAGAGCGGTTGTAATCAATCGCAGGGAAAACACGTTTTTCAGCAATTTTACGGGACAGGTGTAATTCCATGTTACCTGTTCCTTTAAATTCTTCGTAAATTACTTCATCCATTTTTGAACCGGTATCAACCAACGCGGTTGCGATGATAGTCAAGCTTCCGCCTTCTTCGACGTTACGAGCAGCACCGAAGAAACGTTTTGGACGATGTAATGCGTTTGCATCCACACCACCAGTCAATACTTTACCTGAAGAAGGTACGACGGTGTTGTATGCACGAGCAAGACGAGTAATAGAATCCAGTAAAATGATAACGTCTTTTTTATGCTCAACCAGACGTTTCGCTTTCTCGATAACCATTTCAGCAACTTGAACGTGACGTGCAGCTGGCTCATCAAATGTTGAAGCGATCACTTCACCTTTAACTAAGCGTTGCATCTCAGTAACTTCTTCTGGACGCTCATCGATCAGCAGAACCATCAATACGCAGTCAGGATAGTTGTGGGCAATGTTAGCCGCAATATTTTGCAGTAACATGGTTTTACCCGCTTTCGGAGGTGCAACGATCAAACCACGCTGTCCACGGCCGATAGGTGCGGCTAAGTCCAATACACGCGCGGTTAAATCTTCAGTAGAACCGTTACCACGCTCCATGCGCAGACGATTATTGGCATGTAATGGGGTTAAGTTTTCAAAAAGGATTTTGCTGCGGGCGTTTTCAGGTTTGTCAAAGTTAACTTCGTTAACTTTCAAGAGTGCAAAATAACGTTCACCTTCTTTCGGGGGACGAATTTTTCCTGAAATGGTGTCGCCGGTGCGTAGGTTAAAGCGGCGAATTTGGCTAGGGGAAACATAGATATCATCAGGGCCTGCGAGGTAAGAACTGTCTGCTGAACGGAGGAAACCAAATCCATCCTGCAATATTTCCAGTACGCCATCGCCGAAAATATCTTCTCCACTTTTAGCATGCTGCTTCAAAATTGAGAAAATAATATCCTGCTTTCTCATACGGGCTAAGTTCTCTAGCCCCATGTTTTCGCCTAACGTAATCAGTTCTGATACTGGCGTATTTTTTAATTCGGTAAGATTCATAATGGTGGGTTCTTTAACTCGGGGTATTTCTCGAACTATGAACGTAAATTGGAGGCAACTTTTATAGTGAACCTATTTAGTATAGTGAACCTATGAAGCGCCAGTTTAACTTTATAGTGCCCTGTTGATAGATATGGACTCATAACCAACAACAATGCATTAAAATTTGTGCTAGCTACAACTAATATTGCTGTGAAGGTGTTGTGACTAACGAAAGCGTTATAATCATCAAGATGACATGCCGCATATTATTAGAAACGTAATCAATATTAGCAATAGTTTTTTATACATTTTAGGACAACATCTTATCCCTAATACAG
This sequence comes from Providencia sp. JUb39, assembly GCF_012272845.1. NCBI lineage: Bacteria > Pseudomonadati > Pseudomonadota > Gammaproteobacteria > Enterobacterales > Morganellaceae > Providencia > Providencia sp. JUb39. The sequence goes on from NZ_JAAWXD020000001.1 coordinate 3,961,978, forward strand.
CCCATTTATTTTACTCAAGACTTAAGCCACAGTGATACAACCATGAATTATCAACTTTATATTAATAATCAGTAACTAAAATTGGCATTGAACAGAACTGCAAGCTAGACGTTTCAGAAAAGAGCAAAGGCAAACAAGGTAATTCTTACGGGTACTCTATGAGGAATGCGGATAACTTATCATGCTTAAATGGGGACGTCTAGCGACTCTCTATATAAAATAAATACGCCGCTAAACGTTTTGGCTTATATAAAGCTATAACTTACAGATTTTCGTCTAGAAATTCTTTCAGTTGGGTTTTAGATAAAGCACCAACTTTAGTTGCAGCTACACTGCCGTTTTTGAATAATAACAGTGTAGGGATACCGCGAATACCAAATTTTGGGGCAGTCGCTGGATTATCATCAATATTCAGTTTTGCGATAGTCACTTTGCCTGTATATTCTTCAGCAACTTCATCAAGGATTGGCGCGATCATTTTACAAGGTCCACACCATGCAGCCCAGAAGTCGACTAAAACAGGTGAACTTGCATTTAGAACGTCTGACTCAAAACTTGCATCAGTAATATGTTTAATTTTGTCGCTCATGTTGTACTCCAAAGGATCATTTTTACAGACATAGTGTAACATTAATTGGCAGCAGTATGCTTTATTTCAAAAGATACGCTTTCGTAAACCAACCGATAACTGATATTCTAACATACTATGAGTAAAGCACACTTGACAGAAAAGAAGTTTTCCGACTTCGCATTGCACCCAAAAGTCATTGAAGCACTTAATAAAAAAGGCTTCAACTTTTGCACGCCTATTCAGGCGTCTACCCTGCCTTATACTGTCGAAGGCAAAGATGTTGCGGGGCAAGCACAAACAGGTACAGGTAAAACGTTAGCATTCCTAACGTCTACATTTCATTTTCTCTTAACTCACCCGGCAATTGAGGGGAAAAAAACCAATCAGCCACGTGCGCTGATTATGGCTCCGACTCGCGAATTAGCCGTACAGATCTACTCCGATGCTAAAGAGCTAGCTGATTACACTGGTTTGAAAATGGGTCTAGCCTATGGTGGTGATGGCTATGACGAACAATTACGCGTACTACAAAACGGCGTTGATATCCTTATTGGAACAACGGGTCGCCTTATTGATTACGCAAAACAAGGTCACATTGATTTAGCGGCTATCCAAGTTGTTGTTTTGGATGAAGCTGACCGTATGTATGACCTCGGTTTTATTAAAGATATTCGTTGGCTATTCCGCCGTATGCCTGGCGCAGCGGACAGACTCAACTTGCTGTTCTCCGCGACGCTCTCTTACCGTGTTAGAGAATTAGCGTTCGAACAAATGAACAGCCCGGAATATGTGGAAGTTGAACCACTACAAAAAACCGGTCACCGTATTAAAGAAGAGTTATTTTATCCATCCAACGAAGAAAAAATGCGCCTGCTGCAAACGCTACTCGAAGAAGAGTGGCCTGAGCGTTGCATTATTTTCGCAAATACGAAACATCGTTGTGATGATATCTGGGCTCACCTTGCTGCTGATGGTCACCGCGTCGGTTTATTGACTGGCGATGTTGCACAGAAAAAACGTCTGCGCATTTTAGAGCAGTTCACTCAAGGTCAAATTGATATCTTGGTTGCGACTGACGTTGCCGCTCGTGGATTACATATACCATCAGTAACTCATGTATTTAACTATGATTTACCTGACGATTGCGAAGACTATGTACACCGTATTGGACGTACAGGTCGTGCGGGTGAAAGCGGAAATTCTATCAGCTTAGCGTGTGAAGAATACGCATTAAACTTACCTGCTATCGAAGAGTATATTCAGCACTCCATCCCTGTCAGTAAATATAACAGTGATGCACTGCTGAGCGACCTGCCGGCACCAAAACGCCGTCATCGTCCGCGCCCAAGTGGTCCACGCCGCAATTCTAATGCGCCGCGTCGCCATAATGGCCCACGTAATAACCATAAACGTGCAGGCTGAGTAAATACCCTATGCTGAAATCTTCTTCTCTGTATGCAGCTATCGATTTGGGTTCCAACAGCTTTCATATGCTGGTTGTTCGCGAGACCGCAGGTAGCATTCAGATTATTTCTCGGGTTAAACGGAAAGTTCGCCTGGCTGCGGGTTTAGATAAAGATAATGTTTTATCTGAGCAAGCCATGGAGCGAGGCTGGCAATGCCTGCGTCTCTTCTCAGAACATCTGCAAGATATTCCTAACTCGCAAATTCGAGTTGTGGCAACCGCGACATTGCGCCTTGCCAAAAATGCCGATGTTTTTATTGAGAAAGCCAGCCAGATCCTCGGAAATCCCGTGAAAGTGATCCAAGGAGAAGAAGAGGCTCGCTTGATTTATCAAGGCGTCGCCCATACAACCGGCGGCCCAGAGCAACGCTTAGTGGTTGACATCGGGGGCGGCAGCACCGAACTTGTCACCGGTACAGGCGCTAAAGCTCAGTTACTTTATAGCCTCGAAATGGGTTGTGTGACTTGGCTTGAACGCTACTTTAGCGACAGAACGCTAACAGAAGAAAACTTTGCTCAAGCCGAAGCGGCTGCTCAACATGTCATTGCGCCTATCGCAGATGCCCTTAAAAATCACGGGTGGAAAATTTGTGTCGGCGCATCAGGCACTGTACAGGCGATTCAGGAAATTATGATTGCTCAAGGGATGGATGAACTCATCACCCTGAGTAAATTACAGCAACTGAAGCACAAAGCTATCCAGTGCCATAAATTAGAAGAGCTTGAAATCGAGGGTCTCACGTTTGAACGTGCCCTCGTTTTCCCGAGTGGCTTATCGATTCTGATCGCGATTTTCAAAGCACTGAATATCGAAAATATGACATTAGCCGGCGGCGCTCTTCGCGAAGGCTTAGTGTACGGCATGCTTGAACTGCCTATTGAGCAAGATATTCGCGCACGCACGCTACGCAATATTCAGCGACGCTTCCTTGTGGATATTGAGCAAGCTAACCGCGTACGTCAGCTTGCTGAACATTTCTACCTGCAAGTGGCCAAAGAGTGGGAATTAGATAGCCGTTGCCGTGATTTGTTATCCAGCGCTTGTGCATTACATGAAATTGGGCTGAGTGTTGATTTTCGCAAAGGTCCAGAGCACGCCAGCTATTTAATCACTCACCTTGATTTACCAGGCTTCACTCCCGCGCAAAAACGTTTTCTCGCTGTTCTTCTCAAAAACCAGCAAGGTCAAATCGATCTCGCTTCCCTGAGCCAACAAAATGCACTACCCATTCAGCAAACTTACGCATTATGCCGTTTATTACGACTAGCCATTATTTTCGCCAGCCGTAGACGTGATGATACATTACCAGCATTGCGCCTTAATGCTAATGGACAGGATTTAACCATCGCATTGCCGTACCGCTGGCTTGAAGAGCACCCTTTACGAGCTGAAAATTTACAGCAAGAGATTCAGTGGCAAGGGTATGTGAATTGGCAATTGACCTTAGAAGAGCGTAATAGCTCCAATTGATATCGTTCTAGATTGGTGATGAGAGGCTCCCACCCGTCGTGGGAACTCTCTTAGACCCTTTCGCTACTGATCAGTTTTCTTATTTAATCCTAAGCGTGCCTTGATATCCGCTAAAGCGGACTGCCCTTTTTGCATTCGCTCTTCGGCAGTAACCACTTTTCGTTGCTGCTCCCACACCAAATCATCTTGCGGTAATTCCATCAAAAAGCGGCTCAGTTCAGGGCGGATCAGTTCACCGTATTGGCGACGCTCACGGCTATGAGTAAAGAATAACTCTCGCTGTGCTCGCGTAATACCCACGTAAGCCAGTCGACGCTCTTCATCAATATTATTTTCATCGATACTACTTTGATGAGGTAATAATCCCTCTTCCATTCCAACTAAGAAAACATAAGGAAATTCAAGACCTTTAGATGCATGCAATGTCATCAACTGAACCTGATCTGAATCTTCATCATCTTCCCCACGTTCCATCATATCGCGCAATGTAAAACGAGTGACAACCTGATTGAGCGTCATTGGGTCATTCAGCTCATCCCCTTCAATCATTTCGCTCATCCATGTAAACAATTGATTGACGTTTTTCATTCGCATTTCGGCGGCTTTGGTACTGGCAGAGGTTTCGTACAACCAGCTTTCGTAATCCATTTCCCGTAAAAGATCACGTACCGCTATCAACGGCTCACGCTCCGAAATTCGGACTATCCCTTCCATCCAATGAGTGAAACGTTGCAACGCTTCCAACCCTTTCCCTGTTAAAGTCTGTTCCAGACCTAAATCAAAGCTGGCGTGATATAAGCTTTTGCCTCGTTGATTCGCCCATTCGCCCAATTTTTGGATAGTTTTAGGACCAATTTCTCGGCGCGGCGTATTCACAATGCGCAAAAAAGCGCTGTCATCTTCAGGGTTAGTCAGCACTCGCAAATAAGCTAAAAGATCTTTAATTTCCGGACGCGAGAAAAATGATGTTCCACCTGAAATTCGGTAAGGAATGCGGTTTTGCATCAGCATTTTTTCAAAAATACGCGACTGATGATTGCCGCGATACAAAATCGCATAGTCTTTATATTGGGTTTTATTAATAAAGTGGTGAGCAATTAATTCACCAATCACGCGTTCCGCTTCATGGTCTTCATTATTTGCTGTCAGCACCTTTAATGGCGCCCCGAAGCCCAATTCAGAAAATAATTTTTTCTCGAAGACATGGGGGTTATTGGCAATCAAAATATTGGCGGCTTTCAAAATACGACCTGATGAGCGGTAATTTTGCTCCAATTTAATCACATTCAGCTTTGGAAAATCTTGGCTGAGTAATACTAAGTTTTGCGGTCTTGCGCCACGCCAAGAGTAAATAGATTGATCATCATCGCCAACGACGGTAAAGCGGGCACGGCTACCCACCAGTAATTTCACTAACTGATACTGGCTGGTGTTCGTATCTTGGTATTCATCCACCAGCAAATAACGGATTTTTTGCTGCCAGCGCTCCCTAACTTCTTCATTATGATACAGCAGCAATGTTGGTTTGCTGATTAAGTCATCAAAATCCAAGACATTACAACTTTTTAAATGTAGCTCATAGCGGCGATAGCATTCAGCAAAATGGTGCTCTTTTTCCGTTCTCGCTTGCCCAACCACTTGCTGAGGAGAGATAAGATCGTTTTTCCAATTTGAGATCGCAGAGATCAATTGTTGGAGAAGATCTTTATCTTCTTCAAGCAAATCAAACGTGAGTTCTTTCAGTAATGCCATTTGGTCTTGGTCATCAAACAAAGAAAAATTGGCTTTGATCCCTAGCGCCTTATATTCACGTTTGATAATTTCCAGTCCCAAAGTATGGAATGTGGAAATAATTAACCCACGGGCTTCTTTTTTACCTAATGTTTGCCCCACACGCTCTTTCATTTCGCGCGCGGCTTTATTGGTAAATGTCACCGCCGCAATTTGCCGAGGTTGATAGCCACAATGGCGGATCAAATGCGCAATTTTATTGGTAATAACCCGTGTTTTACCTGAGCCTGCCCCTGCCAAAACAAGGCACGGGCCATCTACATATTCAACTGCCTGTTGCTGGCTAGGATTTAATCGCATGGTTTTTTACGTCACTCTCTAATGCTAAAAGATGCAGCCCGAATTGTAGCAGAAACCAAACCTCACAGAAAAATAACTGAGCTAATAGTCGACAATCTAAAGTAATTAAGATTATAGAAGCAAAAAAGCCGCACCATAAAATGGCACGACTTCAATTTTATACTTAAAATAATCACAGTTGGCTTCCTCTAAATCATTTGTACTAGAGGAAGGCGGCAAACAAAACTATCCCTAGGAGCATACAAAAGTATGTGACTAGGGTAGTTTAGTGAAGCCAACGCACCTATAGTACGAAGGATGACGAGGAATTATTGTGCGCTAGAAATTTTCTTCATATCCGTCATATACCCCCGTAAAGTCTTACCGATCTTCTCGATAGGATGATTACGAATAGCTTCGTTGATATCACGCAATTGCGCGTTATCGGTACCATTATCTGCAACTGGTTTTGCTAAATCACCCGCTTGTAACTTGGTCATAAACTCTTTCAGCATTGGAACTGCTGCGAATGAGAACAGATAGTTACCGTACTCTGCAGTATCAGAGATAACGACGTTCATTTCATATAAACGCTTACGTGCGATTGTGTTAGCAATCAGTGGCAACTCATGCAGCGATTCATAGTATGCTGACTCTTCTAAGATACCCGCTTCTAACATGGTATCAAACGCTAACTCAACACCCGCTTTAACCATCGCAACTAACAGAACGCCGTGGTCGAAATATTCTTGCTCTGCGATTTTACCTGCAAATTCTGGGTAGTTTTCAAAAGATGATTTACCAGTCTCTTCACGCCATGTCAGCAAGTTTTTATCATTATTCGCCCAGTCAGCCATCATTGTTGATGAAAACTCGCCAGAAATAATGTCATCCATATGTTTTTGGAACAGTGGCGCTAAAATGGTTTTCAGTTGCTCTGATAATGCATAAGCACGGATTTTCGCTGGGTTAGATAAGCGATCCATCATCAGGGTGATGCCGCCCTGCTTCAGTGCCTCAGTGATTGTTTCCCAGCCAAACTGAATTAATTTCCCTGCATAGCCTGGCTCTACGCCATCAGCAACCATTTTGTCATAGCTCAGTAACGCACCAGCTTGCAACATACCGCACAGAATAGTTTGCTCGCCCATTAAGTCAGACTTAACTTCAGCAACGAAAGAGGATTCCAAAACACCCGCACGATGGCCGCCAGTCGCTGCTGCCCATGCTTTCGCAATTGCCATCCCCTCGCCTTTCGGGTCATTTTCAGGGTGAACTGCGATCAATGTTGGAACACCGAAACCACGCTTATATTCTTCACGAACTTCGGTACCTGGGCATTTTGGTGCAACCATCACAACAGTGATGTCTTTACGGATTTCTTCACCCACTTCAACGATGTTAAAACCATGAGAATAACCCAGCGCAGCGCCTTGTTTCATCATTGGCTGAACAGCACGAACAACAGTGGAGTGTTGTTTGTCTGGCGTTAAGTTAACAACTAAATCTGCTTCAGGGATCAGTTCTTCATAAGTCCCAACTTTGAAACCATTTTCTGTCGCCTTACGCCATGATGCACGTTTCTCGTTGATTGCTTCTGGACGCAGCGCATAAGCGATATCTAAGCCAGAATCGCGCATGTTCAAACCTTGGTTCAGACCTTGAGCACCACAACCGACGATGACGATTTTTTTACCTTTCAGATAGCCAGCTTCATCCGCAAATTCTTCGCGCTTCATGAAACGACACTTGCCTAATTGCGCTAACTGCTCACGTAAATTCAATGTATTAAAATAATTCGCCATGGTCTTACTCCATTATTCGGTCAGTGTTCTGTTGTGTTCGTATTATCAGGCAACGTCGTTACCTGTTGCTCATTATTGAGCAGTTATGGATTTACTATATGCGATGATGAGCATTGCTTAAATTGATATATTAACAATATAATGTTGCAATATTTGCAACGATAATCAAGGTATCATCAGAGGGCAAAATGGATATTCGTGATCTACAACTGTTTTTGCACTTAGCAGAAAGCTGCCACTTTGGTCGCACGTCAAAAGCCATGCATGTCAGCCCATCCACACTATCAAGACAAATTCAGCGTTTAGAAGATCAATTGGGTCATCCTCTGTTTATCCGTGATAACCGCTCGGTGAAACTGACCCAAGCGGGTGAGCATCTCAAGCAATTTGCCCAGCAAACGTTGCTGCAATATCAGCAACTAAAACATGCTCTCAATCAGCAAAGTCCATCATTAAGCGGTGAATTACGCCTATTTTGCTCAGTCACCGCCGCTTATAGTCATTTACCTCAAGTACTTGATAAATTTCGTGCTTTGCATCCGCTCGTTGAAATAAAACTCACTACGGGCGATGCCGCAGATGCCGTTGAAAAAGTCGAAACCAAAGAAGCTGATTTAGGTATCGCAGGTAAACCTGAAAAATTGCCAGATAACGTGCGATTCGCCAAAATTGGGGAAATTCCCCTAGTGCTTATTGCCCCATCACTGCCTTGTGCGGTACGGAGTATGGTGACAGAAAAGGAGCCTGATTGGTCTACAGTGCCTTTCATTCTTCCTGAACATGGACCTTCTCGTAAACGTATTGAATTATGGTTTAAACGTCATCGTATCCATAACCCTGTGATTTACGCGACTGTTTCAGGTCATGAAGCTATTGTTTCTATGGTGGCATTGGGCTGCGGTATTGCATTAATACCGAGTGTCGTCGTCGATAATAGCCCCGAGCCTGTTCGTAGCCGTGTATCTCAACTCGATAATATTTCGATGGTCGAACCGTTTGAACTTGGCGTTTGCCTGCTCAGCAAACGCCTGAGTGAACCATTAATTAAAGCATTCTGGGAATTGCTCCCAGAACACTCAATCTAATGTTTTTCTGCTATCTTGAGGCGCTAAAAAGAAACGGAAGGATGGATTCCCTGTTTCATCATGATATTCATACCCTAGCGCATCAAGGTGGCGATCAAAGCGTACTTCTGGACCCGAAAGCTCAAAGGCCGCCAGCACTCGCCCATAGTCCGTTCCATGACTACGATAATGAAATAGCGTGATATTCCAGTGAGTTCCTAGTGTTTCTAAGAATTTCAATAACGCCCCTGGAGATTCAGGAAACTCAAAACTATACAGCTTTTCATCCAATGGCTTCGATGGGCGCCCACCAATCATATAGCGCACATGCAACTTAGCCATTTCATCATCCGATAAATCAGCGACTTCATAACCATTATTTTGCAGCCCTTGAATAATGTCGTGCCGCTCTTGCTCACCACCATTTAAGCGAACACCCACAAAAATGCAGGCACGCTCTGGGTCAGCATCTGTATAGCGATAATTAAACTCAGTGATTGAGCGGTTACCAAGCAATTGGCAGAATCGCAAAAAACTACCTTTCTGTTCAGGAATAGTCACCGCAAGCAGCGCTTCTCGTTGTTCACCTAATTCGCAACGCTCGGAGACATAACGTAAACCATGGAAGTTCATGTTTGCACCTGACAAAATATGCGCCAGCCTTTCACCTTTAATGTTATGTTGCTGAACATATTTTTTCAGTCCCGCCAGCGCTAACGCCCCCGACGGTTCTGCAATCGCTCTCACATCTTCAAAAATATCCTTCAGTGCCGCACAAATGGCATCACTATCTACGGTGATCACATCATCGACATACTGCTGACATAGGCGAAAGGTTTCGTCACCAATGCGTTTCACAGCAACGCCTTCCGCAAATAAACCAACACGAGGGAGATCAACAGGATGACCAGCCTCTAATGCCGCTTTTAGACAGGCTGCATCTTCAGCTTCTACACCGATAATCTTAATTTCAGGCATCAACTGCTTGATTAATACAGCAACGCCTGCAATCAATCCACCGCCCCCAACAGGCACGAAAATACGGTCGAGGTGAGCATCCTGCTGAAGGAGTTCTAGTGCAATAGTTGCTTGGCCGGCTATCACTGACGGATGATCAAATGGCGGCACAAAGGTATATCCTTCACGTTTTGCCATCTCAATTGCGTGAGCTTTAGCTTCATCAAAATTTGCGCCGTATAAAATGGCCTCTCCACCAAAGCTGCGAACAGCATCCACTTTGATATCTGCGGTTGCCACTGGCATAACAATTTTGGCCTTAATTCCGACACGATTAGCCGACAACGCTACGCCCTGCGCATGATTCCCCGCGGATGCAGTGACAACACCTTTGGCTTTTTGCTCTTCAGTCAAGCCCGCAATCATGGCGTAAGCGCCACGTAATTTAAAACTGTGTACTGGCTGCCTATCTTCACGTTTGACTAAAATCGTATTACCCAGACGTGAAGAGAGCTTGCTCATTTCTTGTAGCGGCGTCACTTGTGCTGCTTCATAAACAGGCGCACTAAGCGCCGCCTTGAGATAATCGGCACCTGTCGGTGCCGCAGGTAATGGTTTTGCGGCTGCCACAATTAGCCTCCTAATTTAGACTTATCGCGTACAGCACCTTTATCCGCACTCGTCGCCAAAGAAGCATAAGCACGCAAAGCGAAAGAAACCTCACGCTGACGATTACGCGGAGTATAGGCTTTATCTCCGCGCGCTAATTCTGCTTCGCGACGTTTTACTAACTCACTGTCGTTAACATCTAGGGACATGGTACGCTTTGGAATATTGATATCGATAATATCCCCATCTTGTACCAACGCCAGTAACCCGCCACTTGCCGCTTCAGGAGAGATATGCCCGATTGATAAACCTGAACTTCCTCCTGAGAAACGTCCATCGGTGATCAGTGCACAATCTTTACCTAATCCCATCGATTTCAGATAAGAAGTTGGGTACAACATTTCTTGCATACCTGGTCCGCCTTTAGGACCTTCATAACGGATAACAACAACATCGCCGGCAACAACTTTTCCACCTAAGATAGCCTCTACCGCATCATCTTGGCTTTCAAACACTTTTGCAGGTCCACGGAAAGTTAAGCTACCTTCATCAACCCCTGCCGTTTTCACGATACAGCCATCTTCGGCGATATTGCCAGCAAGTACCGCCAAACCACCATCCAAGCTATAAGCATGCTCAAGATTGCGGATACAACCATTTTCACGGTCAGTATCTAGCGATGGCCAACGGCAATTTTGAGAAAATGCTTGGGTGGTACGAATACCCGCAGGTCCCGCTGAAAACATAGATCTTACAGATTCATCCTTCGTCAACATAACATCGTACTGAGCTAATGTTTCTGGTAATGAAAGACCTAGAATATTCTTCACATCTTCCTGCAATAAACCTGCACGGCTCAGCTCCCCAAGAATACCAATCACACCACCAGCACGGTGTACATCTTCCATATGATATTTTTGTGTGCTTGGTGCAACTTTACATAAATGAGGGACTTGACGAGATAAGCGGTCAATATCATCCATGGTGAAATCTACTTCTGCTTCTTGTGCAGCTGCCAGTAAATGCAGAACAGTATTTGTAGAGCCTCCCATCGCAATATCTAATGTCATCGCATTTTCAAATGCAGCCTTTGTCGCGATATTACGCGGTAATGCGCTTTCATCATTCTGTTCGTAATAACGTTTAGTCAGCTCAACAATCCGCTTACCTGCATTGATAAATAACGTTTTACGATCAGCGTGAGTCGCAAGTAATGAACCATTTCCTGGCTGAGAAAGACCCAATGCTTCGGTTAAACAGTTCATTGAATTCGCAGTGAACATCCCTGAGCATGACCCACATGTTGGGCATGCTGAACGTTCAATTTTTTCACTATCTTCATCACTGACATTGGGATTCGCGCCTTGGATCATCGCATCCACAAGGTCAAGTTTGATGATTTGATCTGAAAGCTTGGTTTTTCCTGCTTCCATTGGTCCACCGGAAACAAAAATCACGGGAATATTCAGGCGCAAGGATGCCATTAACATACCTGGGGTGATTTTGTCACAGTTGGAAATACATACCATGGCATCTGCGCAGTGCGCATTCACCATATATTCTACCGAGTCTGCTATCAGTTCACGGGAAGGTAAGGAATACAGCATACCGCCATGTCCCATTGCAATCCCATCATCCACTGCAATAGTGTTAAACTCTTTCGCGACGCCGCCCGCTTGTTCGATTTGTTCTGCGACGAGCTTGCCTAAATCACGTAAGTGCACATGACCCGGAACAAACTGAGTAAATGAGTTTACAACGGCAATAATTGGCTTCCCAAAATCATCATCGGTCATACCTGTCGCGCGCCATAATGCTCGCGCTCCTGCCATATTACGGCCATGCGTGGTTGTTGCTGAACGGTACTTAGGCATATCTTAACTCCCGAGTTTTAAAACAGGCGGGGAACGACCGCCTGTAATTTTTAATATTTAATTATTGAGGGTTTACTGGATCTAACCAGCCCCATTTGTCTTCTGTTGTACCGTTAAATAAGCCAAAGAATGCTTGCTGAATTTTCTTCGTCACAGGCCCACAACGACCGATACCTACTTGGATACCATCAACACTGCGAACTGGTGTAATTTCAGCTGCGGTTCCTGTCATAAAGACTTCATCCGCTAAGTACAGAGATTCACGAGACAGCGTTTGTTCACGCACTTCAATTCCCATATCTTTCGCCAATGTCAAAATGGCATCACGGGTGATCCCTGGTAACGCTGATGACGTAAATGGCGGGGTATACAAAATGCCATCTTTCACTTCAAAGATATTCTCGCCTGCACCCTCAGAAAGATAACCATGAACATCCAGAGCGATACCTTCTTGGTAACCATGGCGGCGCGCTTCGCTACCAACCAGTAATGAAGACAGGTAGTTACCACCTGCTTTTGCGCCAGTAGGGATAGTATTCGGTGCAACACGATTCCATGAAGAGACCATTGCATCAATTCCTTGGTCTAATGCCTCTTCACCTAAATATGCTCCCCATGGGAATGCCGCTAAAATGACATCAGTACTGTAGCCATCTGGTGGATTCACCCCCATGCCCACATCACCAATGAAAACTAATGGACGAATATAGGCGCTGACTAAGTTATTTTTACGCAGAGTTGCACGACAAGCTTCCATTAACTCATCAACACTATAGCTGACTGGCATACGGTAAATTTTCGCAGAATCATGTAAACGCTGCATGTGTTCACGATGGCGGAAAACCACAGGTCCCTTGTGTGAATCATAGCAACGGACGCCTTCAAATACGGAAGTTCCGTAATGCAGAGCGTGAGACATTACATGAACTTTAGCATCTGCCCATGGCGTCATTTCACCGTTAAACCAAATAAAGTCAGCTTTCTTAGTCATTTTATCTATTCCTTACATTGCACTTTGTGTGCGTAATAGTCGCGATTCTTGTTGTTTTATTTCAACTTCAGTGATGTCAGCCAACTTCGTTAACTGTGCACATAACTGTGCCAACGGTCTCTGGCTGCTGACAGTCAGTTCGATACTTACATTATCACTATCTGATAATTGATCCACATTCATAGAACTAATCCGAAATCCACGATGGCGAGTTACTCGCAAAATACGCTCTAAAACCTCGGGGCGGAAACGGGCTAATATCGAGAGTTGATGTTGCATCATAACGGTTTCTCCATCATTTTTTCGTTACTAGCCCCTGGTGGAACCAATGGCCAGACATTTTCTAATTCATTAATTGATACCTGTAATAAAAACGCGCCCTCACTTGTCAGTAGCTCATCGAGTGCTGCATCCACTTCTGATTTACATGTAATACGGCGACCTTGAATGCCAAAAGCGCTCGCTAATGCAACAAAATCTGGATTGTCAGTCAAAATGGTTTCACTGTAGCGTTGCTCAAAAAACAGCTCTTGCCATTGACGAACCATTCCTAATCGTTGGTTATCTAACAATAAAATCTTAACGGGTAATTGCTTACGCTTGATAGTTCCCAGCTCTTGCACGTTCATCATGAAAGATCCATCGCCAGATACACAAACAACGGTATCCTCAGGGCGAGCGACTTGGGCACCCACCGCTGCAGGGATCCCAAAACCCATCGTTCCTAACCCGCTTGACGTTAAAAAATTCTCTGGTCCATCAACAACAATATGTTGAGCAGACCACATTTGATGCTGGCCAACATCTGTTGTAACAACAGTATTGGGTTTCATTTTGTCTGACAGCTGTTTCAGCAATAATGGGGCGTAGATTGGTTCGCCGGGGTGGTCATAGCGCCAGCCAAACTCGTGCTTGAGTTGTTGAACTTCTTCCTGCCAACTTGTGATATTTTTTGTCACCATCAATTGAGGCAATAGCGCTTTCGCATCCCCCAATAGTGCTACATGGGTTTGACGTAATTTATCCAACTCAACGTGATCAATGTCGATATGAATAACTTTCGCATTAGGAGCAAAAGTGTTTAATTTACCTGTAACTCTATCGTCAAAACGCGCACCAACCGCGATGAGTAAATCACACCGTTGCACTGAAATATTCGCCGCTTTCGTACCGTGCATTCCCAACATACCGAGATAATTTTTGTCTGATGGATGTACGGCACCTAAACCTTTTAAAGTCACAACTGATGGGATCCCTGTTTGTTCTATAAAGGTTCTTAATTCAGTTACTGCCCCTGACATTCCTACTCCACCACCAATGTACAACATCGGTTTTTCTGACTGTTCCAACAGCGTTCTTGCTTGTTGGATTGCATCCTCAGAAGTCGAGTCTTGTTGCTCTACAGGCATTAAATAGGGCGATAAATCTGCACGTTGCAGCTGAATATCTTTCGGAATATCAATCAGTACTGGTCCGGGACGCCCACTATTTGCGATTGCGAAAGCTTCAGCAAGAATACGAGGTAAGTCCTCTATGGATTCCACCAAAAAACTATGTTTTGTACAGGCCAAAGATAATCCTAAAACATCAATTTCCTGAAAGGCATCTGTACCAATAAACTCTGAAGCTACCTGCCCGGTGATAGCAACAACAGGGACGGAGTCGAGCAATGCGTCAGCCAATCCTGTAATCACGTTTGTTGCTCCAGGACCTGAAGTCGCAATACAAACACCTGTTTTTCCTGTCGAACGAGCATAGCCGATGGCAGCGATAACTGCGCCTTGCTCATGGCGACACAGCAAATGCTCCACACCACCATCGTACAACGCGTCATAAACAGGCATGATAGCGCCACCTGGATACCCAAAAACAGTATCAACGCCTTGGGTTCTTAATGCTTGAACTAACCACTGTGCTCCGTTCATGTTTATCACCTATCTGCCTTTATTTATTTACTTGTATTTATTATGTTTTTATTATCTTTGTTGGTTTGCATAAATTTTATGTCAAAAAAAACCCCGCGCCTTTCGGTGCGGGGTTCTCGTAAGATTTAGCTATTATTTCAGCTTTCGTCGTCCAAGTGCAGCCCCGCACGGTGGGATAATAATCACCACCACGCTAATAATTAGGCTAATCACTTGGATGAATTTGTTCATGTGTTTAATCTTTTCAACTTTAATCGTTATCTTTATTAAAGAACTATCATTTTAAAATTACTTTGACAACTCTTATTTATTTTTTTAATGATTAAGTTTTTTATTTCATTTAAATTCAATGAATTACAATCAAATCAGACTAAACAACTATTAATAAATCAAAAAACTAGCGATTAGCAATAATATTTGCCCATGATTTAGCTCAATTCTCTATCTCTAATTTAGCGAAATGTACGCCATCAAGCCTATCTAAAAAATTAACCTCACTTAACCAATTTGCTGTTGAAACTATTGTTATTCAAAAAATAAAATGAATGTAACTAGCTAAATTAAAGCCTTCAAAGCGTATCTAGAAAAAATGAAACACCCATGCAATTAAACAATTTAATTATCGAGTCGCTTCGCAAATATCAAAATCACAATAGAAAAATACGTCTGATTCACAACAGAATATTATGCTAGTCAACCAAAGAGGTGATTTATGACATTAGCTATTGTTTACACTCGAGCATCTATTGGATTAGACGCTCCTCTTGTGACCGTTGAAGCTCATATTAGTAATGGACTACCGGGGTTAACTCTAGTTGGATTACCAGAAACTGCAGTTAAAGAAGCGCGAGATAGGGTACGGAGTGCTATGGTCAATAGTGGCTTTGAATATCCAGTAAAAAAGATGACGGTAAACTTAGCGCCAGCAGATTTACCTAAAGAAAGTGGTCGTTATGATTTAGCTATTGCGATTGCAATACTGGCGGCATCTGGACAAATTCCTGATCAATTATTGGAGCACCATGAGTTTCTTGGTGAATTAGCTCTCTCTGGAGATATACGTTATGTCAACGGCGGGATCCCTGCCGCTCAAGCAGCAATACACCAAAACAGACAATTAATTCTATCGAAAGATAATCAATATCAACTCAGTTTATTAGCAGATAGTAGCGTCTATTTTGCCGCATCCTTACTGGAACTTTGCCATTACTTGCATCAAAAAAGTACACTATCGAGTAATCAACAAGTTATTCAACATGCTTATCCCTCTGACCATGAAAATGATATTCGCGATATCATAGGTCAAGAGCAAGGAAAGCGAGCATTAGAAATCAGCGCAGCAGGTGGACACAATTTATTACTGCTAGGTCCTCCCGGTACAGGTAAAACTATGTTAGCCCACCGGTTGATAACTTTACTGCCGCCCTTAACGCCTCAAGAAGCACTGGAAGTCACAGCATTACATAGCCTTAGCCAAACCATGGAAACCATAAATAAGTGGCCTGCACGACCATTTAGGTGCCCTCATCACAATACATCAATGACCGCTTTGATTGGTGGTGGCTCCTTACCTAAGCCAGGAGAGATATCCCTCGCCCATCACGGCATATTGTTTCTAGATGAATTACCTGAATTTACACGCTCCGTATTAGACTCTTTACGAGAACCGCTAGAATCTCATCAAATTGTCATTTCAAGAGCAAAAGCTAAGGTGTGTTTCCCTGCTAACTTCCAATTAATCGCAGCACTTAACCCTAGCCCCACAGGGCATTACCAAGGAGAAATGAGCCGTACCTCTCCAGCGAAAGTACTACGATACTTATCACGCGTTTCAGGGCCATTCTTAGACAGGTTTGATCTCTCTATTGAGATCCCATTACTTCCTCTAGGTACTTTAAGCCAACAAACGCACCAAGGCGAAACTAGCAAGCAAATTCGCTTACGAGTTATTGAAGCAAGAAACCAACAAATTAATCGAGCGGGTAAAATTAATAGTCAGCTAACAGCAAGTGAAACAACAAAAACCTGCCTACTGGCTGCTGAAGATGCACTATTCTTAGAGAATGCACTTATTAAACTAGGGTTATCTATCCGTGCTTGGCACAGGATTCTTAGAGTTTCGCGAACAATTGCAGATCTTAGCTATTCACCGAATATACAACGTGAGCATTTACTAGAGGCGCTAGGGTATCGGACAATGGATAAGTTATTGCTTCATTTGCAAAAACAAGTAAGCTGAAGGAATTAAGACAAAAGTTAATGCTTAGACATAAACAACAAAAGGGACCTAAGTCCCTATTTGTTTTAATGCTTATACTGTTTTAATACTAATGAAATTAATCATCCGTATCAGTATAGTCTTCTGATGGATCTATCTGTGGCTTACCACCCGATAGTGTGTGGAAGCGCTTTGGACGGTTAATTCTGCTAGAATATTTCACCCATACTTTTTCTTCAAGGGTTGTAGGTTCGCGCTCTCCACGGCAAACAGCGACGAATAATTTTTCTTCTTCTGTTTGCGCTGCGCGTTTTCCTGTATCAAGCTCATTGAAAGCTTGACCATGACGTTCTAGCAACTGAGCTTCTTTGATGGTGAAATCACCATGACGAGAAAAGCCACGTGGGTAATGTTTATTATCAAAAAAACGATTAGTCGTGATGAAGCTATCTGCCATCTGACACACTCCTAACTGATTACGGTCAACTCTATATGGCGCGGAGTATTAGACAGCATTGACAATCTGTAAAACAAAACATTTGAATCATCACGACAAAAATTATTGGAGATACGTGTGGACAGCGAGTTATTAAGAACTTTTTTAGAAGTTAGTAGAACCAGACACTTCGGCAGAGCCGCAGAATCTCTCTACTTAACGCAGTCTGCCGTTAGCTTTCGTATCAGACAGTTAGAAACCCAATTAGGTACAAGTCTATTCACACGACACCGAAATAATATTCGTTTAACTGCTGCTGGAGAACGTTTAGTTCCTTATGCTGAATCTCTAATGAATACATGGCTTCAAGCCAAAAAAGAGATATCACACGCATCCCAGCATACAGAGCTGTCTATCGGCGCTACTTCATCATTATGGGAAAGTTATCTCACTGGCTGGTTGGAAGTTTTATATAACCAACATGATGAGCTACGATTAGAAGCTCGCGTATCTACACGCCAATCACTCGTCAAACAGTTACACTCTAGAGAATTAGACTTACTGATAGCGATCGAGCCACCAAAAATGGATGAATTTGAAAGTACCATCATTGGTTCTATTCAACTTCAATTAATGGCATCCCAAAAGAATATAGCCCTTACTCAGTATAATTTTATCAAGCTAGAATGGGGGGCTGATTTTCATCCCAAGAATGAACCAACGCTACTTCAAGATGATTCCCCTGTAATGATTACGACGTCCGCAGAAATTACGCGTCAATTGTTGCCTGTATCGCTTTCAGCGGCATTTTTACCAACACATTGGCTCCAACATTATCCAACGTTAAAAACACTCTCAAATAACGTTATTACTAAGCCTTTATATGCAATTTGGCTGAAAAAAAATGATCAGCAAGTTCTAATTAATCAACTTATTAAAACACCAATACCAAACACCCAATAGACATTAGAGAATTCAAAACAGGGCGAACTATCGCCCTTTTTTATTGTAAATAAGTTATGACTTAGATTGAGCATTTAAAGGGGTAGATAGGTAGATAGATAGGATAAGTGCTAGAAAATTTTATATTTAGGAAGAAAATGAATAGATGCAAAAAGAAAAACCCGATTAATATAATCGGGTTATCAATAGATACTTCTTTTATTATTACTTAATTGGTAACTGGCAGGGGCGGAGAGACTCGAACTCCCAACACCCGGTTTTGGAGACCGGTGCTCTACCAATTGAACTACGCCCCTAAATTAAGTGGCGGAACGGACGGGACTCGAACCCGCGACCCCCTGCGTGACAGGCAGGTATTCTAACCAACTGAACTACCGCTCCACTTATTCTTTTTGCCTTTCGGCAACTTATTGCTTCGCAATAAGTTTTAATTTAATGTCTGGCAGTTCCCTACTCTCACATGGGGAGACCCCACACTACCATCGGCGCTACGGCGTTTCACTTCTGAGTTCGGCATGGGGTCAGGTGGGACCACCGCGCTATTGCCGCCAAACAAATTCTGTTCGTTCCCGTCTAAGTTTTCTCTTAAACCAGAACTTCAATCCTGAACAAGCTGTGTGTCCTTCACCTTTCGGCTTCTCACTTGCTTTGAAAATCAACTCAATCTCTCTTCTCGAAAACACCTTCGGTGTTGTCAGGTTAAGCCTCACGGTTCATTAGTATTGGTTAGCTCAACGTATCGCTACGCTTACACACCCAACCTATCAACGTCTTAGTCTTAAACGTTCCTTTAGGACCCTTAAAGAGTCAGGGAAGACTCATCTCAAGGCAAGTTTCCCGCTTAGATGCTTTCAGCGGTTATCTCTTCCGCACTTAGCTACCGGGCAATGCCATTGGCATGACAACCCGAACACCAGTGGTGCGTCCACTCCGGTCCTCTCGTACTAGGAGCAGCCCCTTTCAATCTTCCAACGCCCACGGCAGATAGGGACCGAACTGTCTCACGACGTTCTAAACCCAGCTCGCGTACCACTTTAAACGGCGAACAGCCGTACCCTTGGGACCTACTTCAGCCCCAGGATGTGATGAGCCGACATCGAGGTGCCAAACACCGCCGTCGATATGAACTCTTGGGCGGTATCAGCCTGTTATCCCCGGAGTACCTTTTATCCGTTGAGCGATGGCCCTTCCATACAGAACCACCGGATCACTAAGACCTACTTTCGTACCTGCTCGAGCCGTCACTCTCGCAGTCAAGCTGGCTTATGCCTTTGCACTAACCGCATGATGTCCGACCATGCTTAGCCAACCTTCGTGCTCCTCCGTTACTCTTTGGGAGGAGACCGCCCCAGTCAAACTACCCACCAGACACTGTCCGCACCCCGGATTACGGGGCTACGTTAGAACATCAAACATTAAAGGGTGGTATTTCAAGGTTGGCTCCACGCAGACTGGCGTCCACGCTTCAAAGCCTCCCACCTATCCTACACATCAAGGCTCAATGTTCAGTGTCAAGCTATAGTAAAGGTTCACGGGGTCTTTCCGTCTTGCCGCGGGTACACTGCATCTTCACAGCGAGTTCAATTTCACTGAGTCTCGGGTGGAGACAGCCTGGCCATCATTACGCCATTCGTGCAGGTCGGAACTTACCCGACAAGGAATTTCGCTACCTTAGGACCGTTATAGTTACGGCCGCCGTTTACTGGGGCTTCGATCAAGAGCTTCTCCTTACGGATAACCCCATCAATTAACCTTCCAGCACCGGGCAGGCGTCACACCGTATACGTCCACTTTCGTGTTTGCACAGTGCTGTGTTTTTAATAAACAGTTGCAGCCAGCTGGTATCTGCGACTGGCTTCAGCTCCATGGGTAAACCACTTCACCTAATGCCAGCGTGCCTTCTCCCGAAGTTACGGCACCATTTTGCCTAGTTCCTTCACCCGAGTTCTCTCAAGCGCCTGAGTATTCTCTACCTGACCACCTGTGTCGGTTTGGGGTACGATTAATGATAATCTAGAGCTTAGAGGCTTTTCCTGGAAGCGGGGTATAAGCTACTTCGCCACCGTAGTGACTCGTCATCAGACCTCAGCATATAGTGAACCGGATTTGCCTAATTCACCTGCCTACATCCTTAAACCGGGACAACCGTCGCCCGGCCAGCCTAACCTTCTCCGTCCCCCCATCGCAATTATCACCAGTACGGGAATATTAACCCGTTTCCCATCGACTACGCATTTCTGCCTCGCCTTAGGGGTCGACTCACCCTGCCCCGATTAACGTTGGACAGGAACCCTTGGTCTTCCGGCGTGCGGGTTTTTCACCCGCATTATCGTTACTTATGTCAGCATTCGCACTTCTGATACCTCCAGCATGCCTCACAGCACACCTTCACAGGCTTACAGAACGCTCCCCTACCCAACAATATTTACATATCGCTGCCGCAGCTTCGGTGCATAGTTTAGCCCCGTTACATCTTCCGCGCAGGCCGACTCGACCAGTGAGCTATTACGCTTTCTTTAAATGATGGCTGCTTCTAAGCCAACATCCTGGCTGTCTGAGCCTTCCCACTTCGTTTCCCACTTAACTATGACTTTGGGACCTTAGCTGGCGGTCTGGGTTGTTTCCCTCTTCACGACGAACGTTAGCACCCGCCGTGTGTCTCCCGTGATAACATTCTTCGGTATTCGTAGTTTGCATCGAGTTGGTAAGTCGGGATGACCCCCTAGTCGAAACAGTGCTCTACCCCCGAAGATGAGTTCACGAGGCGCTACCTAAATAGCTTTCGGGGAGAACCAGCTATCTCCCGGTTTGATTGGCCTTTCACCCCCAGCCACAAGTCATCCGCTAATTTTTCAACATTAGTCGGTTCGGTCCTCCAGTTAGTGTTACCCAACCTTCAACCTGCCCATGGCTAGATCACCGGGTTTCGGGTCTATACCCTGCAACTCATTCGCCCAGTTAAGACTCGGTTTCCCTACGGCTCCCCTATACGGTTAACCTTGCTACAGAATATAAGTCGCTGACCCATTATACAAAAGGTACGCAGTCACACCATAAAGGTGCTCCCACTGCTTGTACGTACACGGTTTCAGGTTCTATTTCACTCCCCTCGCCGGGGTTCTTTTCGCCTTTCCCTCACGGTACTGGTTCACTATCGGTCAATCAGGAGTATTTAGCCTTGGAGGATGGTCCCCCCATATTCAGACAGGATAACACGTGTCCCGCCCTACTCGTCGAGTTCACAACACTAACACCTTCGGATACGGGGCTATCACCCTTTACTGCCGGCCTTTCCAGACCGTTCTCCTGATGCTAATGCTGATTAAGACTCTGGGCTGCTCCCCGTTCGCTCGCCGCTACTAGGGGAATCTCGGTTGATTTCTTTTCCTCGAGGTACTGAGATGTTTCAGTTCCCTCGGTTCGCTTCGTTTGACTATGTATTCATCAAACAATAGTGCAACGAATTGCACTGGGTTTCCCCATTCGGAAATCGTCGGTTGTAACGGTTCATATCACCTTACCGACGCTTATCGCAGATTAGCACGTCCTTCATCGCCTCTGATTGCCTAGGCATCCACCGTGTACGCTTAGTCGCTTAACCTCACAACCCGAAGGTGTCTTTACCAACTGACCCGACGGTCAATTGAACACATTCACGTTGAGATTTTTGAGAGACTCTCACATTGTTTAAGCGATAAACAATGTGCGTTGTTTTCAATTTTCAGCTTGTTCCAGATTGTTAAAGAGCATAATTGTTAAACCAACTACAACGTAATTGGCTTAATCATTATTTGTGGGGAACGTCTTTCACTCATTCTCCGCGCAATTGGCGTCCCCTAGGGGATTCGAACCCCTGTTACCGCCGTGAAAGGGCGGTGTCCTAGGCCTCTAGACGAAGGGGACACTACAGTCAGCTTCGCAGACGCGCTTTTTGCTCTACTTTCTATCAGACAATCTGTGTGAGCACTTCACAAGTACACTTCAATGGTAAGGAGGTGATCCAACCGCAGGTTCCCCTACGGTTACCTTGTTACGACTTCACCCCAGTCATGAATCACAAAGTGGTAAGCGCCCTCCCGAAGGTTAAGCTACCTACTTCTTTTGCAACCCACTCCCATGGTGTGACGGGCGGTGTGTACAAGGCCCGGGAACGTATTCACCGTAGCATTCTGATCTACGATTACTAGCGATTCCGACTTCATGGAGTCGAGTTGCAGACTCCAATCCGGACTACGACGTACTTTATGAGTTCCGCTTGCTCTCGCGAGGTCGCTTCTCTTTGTATACGCCATTGTAGCACGTGTGTAGCCCTACTCGTAAGGGCCATGATGACTTGACGTCATCCCCACCTTCCTCCGGTTTATCACCGGCAGTCTCCTTTGAGTTCCCGACCGAATCGCTGGCAACAAAGGATAAGGGTTGCGCTCGTTGCGGGACTTAACCCAACATTTCACAACACGAGCTGACGACAGCCATGCAGCACCTGTCTCAGAGTTCCCGAAGGCACCAAAGCATCTCTGCTAAGTTCTCTGGATGTCAAGAGTAGGTAAGGTTCTTCGCGTTGCATCGAATTAAACCACATGCTCCACCGCTTGTGCGGGCCCCCGTCAATTCATTTGAGTTTTAACCTTGCGGCCGTACTCCCCAGGCGGTCGATTTAACGCGTTAGCTCCGGAAGCCACTCCTCAAGGGAACAACCTCCAAATCGACATCGTTTACAGCGTGGACTACCAGGGTATCTAATCCTGTTTGCTCCCCACGCTTTCGCACCTGAGCGTCAGTCTTTGTCCAGGGGGCCGCCTTCGCCACCGGTATTCCTCCACATCTCTACGCATTTCACCGCTACACATGGAATTCTACCCCCCTCTACAAGACTCTAGCTGACCAGTCTTAGATGCCATTCCCAGGTTAAGCCCGGGGATTTCACATCTAACTTAATCAACCGCCTGCGTGCGCTTTACGCCCAGTAATTCCGATTAACGCTTGCACCCTCCGTATTACCGCGGCTGCTGGCACGGAGTTAGCCGGTGCTTCTTCTGTTGGTAACGTCAATCGTTGATGATATTAGCATCAACGCCTTCCTCCCAACTGAAAGTACTTTACAACCCTAAGGCCTTCTTCATACACGCGGCATGGCTGCATCAGGCTTGCGCCCATTGTGCAATATTCCCCACTGCTGCCTCCCGTAGGAGTCTGGGCCGTGTCTCAGTCCCAGTGTGGCTGATCATCCTCTCAGACCAGCTAGGGATCGTCGCCTTGGTGAGCCATTACCTCACCAACTAGCTAATCCCATATGGGTTCATCCGATAGCGCAAGGACCGAAGTTCCCCTGCTTTGCTCCTAAGAGATTATGCGGTATTAGCTACCGTTTCCAGTAGTTATCCCCCTCTATCGGGCAGATCCCCATACATTACTCACCCGTCCGCCGCTCGTCAGCGAGAAGCAAGCTTCCCCTGTTACCGCTCGACTTGCATGTGTTAGGCCTGCCGCCAGCGTTCAATCTGAGCCATGATCAAACTCTTCAATTAAAAAGCTTGATGCTCAAAGAATGTTACTGTCGTTTGATTTCCGAAGAAACCAAATTACCTATTAGTTCATATATATGAATTAACGTGTTAGTCACTCTTCAAGACTTAAAATCAAATATTTTTTTGATAGTGTCCTGTGAGTGCCCACACAGATTGTCTGATAAATTGTTAAAGAGCGGTGCGACTTAATCTTTTGATTATCGACTTTAGGTCGTTGTCGCGAGGTGTCGTATACTACGTTTTTTATTTAGAAAGTCAAGCGATTATTTTCAACTATTTTCTTTCTTCACCTCTGTTATCACGGGGCTTCGAGGTTTTCTTCGAGCCGGTTTGTCGTGATAACGGATGCGCATTATAGGGAGCTCGAAAAATTACACAACCTTTTTTTTTAAAAAAAATATCGTTTGCAGATAATTTCATCATTATGCTTTTTTTACTATCACTATGATTATAAAAACAGCTATTTTGTCGTATAATTCTATTCTTATCGCACCGTCTTAATTATTTAAATCTTAATTAAGATCATCCTTATAGTTACTTTTATATCCATCTACGTTTTATGGCTACGAATATGAATACATCTTTAAGACCTTATTTAGAAACTCTCCCTTCTGTCGCAGCAAATGTTTTTATTGACCCATCTTCTGTCGTCATTGGAGATGTTCGCTTAGCCGAAGATGTAAGCATCTGGCCACTATCAGTACTACGTGGTGATGTGAATTATATCTCTATAGGTGCACGAACAAATATTCAGGATGGTTCCGTGCTACATGTCACCCATAAGTCCACCAGCAATCCTGATGGAAATCCGTTAATCATTGGGGAAGATGTCACTGTTGGGCATAAAGTCATGCTGCACGGATGCACGATCGGTAATCGAGTTCTTGTCGGTATGGGATCTATCGTGATCGATGGGGCTATTATTGAAGATGATGTAGTGATCGGCGCTAATAGCCTCGTCACTCAAGGAAAAAGATTGGAGTCTGGCTACTTATATATGGGGAGCCCAGCCAAAGCGATTCGAAAACTCACCGAAGCTGAACTTAACCATTTACGTTATTCAGCTAATAACTATGTTGAGTGGAAAAATAATTATCTATCGTCCAACAATTCATAGAAGCCATTTTCATTATCGAGTCCTTGTTCAATCAAGGCCTCGAACTCTTCTTCTATATCCCAACGATAATGTTGAAAAAGCGCCAGTGGTGTTTCATTCTGGCCATATCGTTTAATAAGTAAGGTTTGTGAAATAACGCACTCTGACAGTAGTCCATTGACTAAAACAGGGAACCGTACCTTATTAATAGCCGAGTCCCATACTTCCCTATCTGGAAATTGAATCGCCTGATTCATTATTCAAGTTCCTTTTTTAACTCTTTTAATACTGGCTCAATCTCTGGTACCACCCCATGCCAAAGTTTAAAGGCAAATGCCGCTTGCCCAACCAGCATACCCAAGCCATCAGCTAGCTTATTCACTTGATGCTGCTTAGCGAATGACAAAAAGGGTGTTAAACCTCGTTGATAAAACATGTCATAACATGCGGTTTGTTGAGAAAATAATTCAGGGCTGATTTTAGGGATCTCGCCAGTCACCCCAGAAGAAGTACCATTTATGATTAGATCAAATTCTGCTGAAATGAGCTGTGCCATTGGTCTACTCTGTATTTTCCCAAGAGCCGAAAAATGGTGAGATAAAGATTCTGCTTTTATAAAGGTTCTGTTAGTCAATGTAATATCGCAGCCGTACTCAAGTAGAGGTAATAGAGCACCACGAGTTGCGCCACCAGCTCCAATAACCAATATTTTGCTTGAAGGCGACACAAACCCAAGACGCTGTAGATCAAGCAACAATCCCACACCATCAGTATTGTCACCCAACAAGCGATGATTATCGAGTTTTCTAATCGTATTGACGGCACCACAGATTTGAGCTCTTTCTGTCAACTCTGATACGAATTGAAAAGCCCTTTCTTTAAACGGCAATGTAATGTTTGCACCCTGCCCGCCTTTTTCGAAAAAATCTGATAAATAGACTTCGAAATCTTCTACAGGAGCAAGTATTTTCTGGTATTCAAGATCAATGCCTGTCTGCTTAGCAAACATTTGATGTATTGAAGGTGATTTACTGTGTTGAATCGGGTTACCAAAAACTGCAAACATTCCCATTAATCATTATCCTTTACGATATAATTGCCCAGTCATAGCATCACGAATTTCTGATGGATTTAATCTTCCACCAACAACACCATCAAGAACAGGGATTATGTCTTTAAACTGTGCGATTACTTCTTCTGTAGTTCGACATGGTTCCAATCCACTCAAATTTGCACTCGTTGATACGATTGGCTTGCCATATTCCCTGCAAAGCGCTTTCACTAATTCATGGTTTGTCACACGAACAGCTAAAGTGTCAAATTGCCCCGTCAACCATTTTGGTGTCGTTTTCTTTGCAGGGATCACCCAGGTGACAGGTCCCGGCCATGTAGCAAACATTGCTTGGCGCTGCTGTTCGTTTAGCTGGCTGTCATCGACATAATTTTTGAGCTGTTCATAATTATCAGCAATCAAAATTAACCCTTTTTCCCAAGGGCGCTGCTTCAATTCAAGTAATTTATTTACTGCAGCTTCACTATCAGGATCACAGCCTAAGCCAAAAACGGCCTCTGTTGGATACGCGATAACTTGTTGTTGTTTCAGTGCTTCAATTATATTTTTAATTGCAGGTGTAGATTGATTTTGCATAGTTTTAACTCATAATTCTTCTTGTAACTGACCGCAGCGTTTGCTGGCACAGAACAATCTTACTCCCTGTCCAACCTTTTTTTCCATAAGTAATGGATATTCACAAGACTGACATTTTCCCACTACAGGCTTATTATTCAGGATAAACTGACAGTTAGGATAGTTATCGCAAGCATAAAAAGTTTTACCAAAACGGGATTTTCTTTGTAGTAAATTACCTGTTTGGCATTGAGGACAAGGAACCTTAGTTTCATCCGGTTTATCGATGAGCTCTGTATGTTCGCATTCAGGATAGTGGCTACAGCCAATAAACATCCCAAAACGTCCTTGTTTTAACACCAAATCATATCCGCATTTAGGACAGCTTTGACCTTCCAATACTTTGACAATGTGAGTCTCAGCAACAGCTCTTAATGGCTTAATATAATGACATTGAGGGTAACCAGAGCACGCTAAAAAAGGCCCATGAGCTCCGTTTCGAATAACCAGCAAAGAGTTACATTCAGGACAGTATTCATTTTTATCTGTATCAAAAGGCAATTGCTTCGACATGTTTTTGTTTAATCCACTCTTTTCTTCAACAACTAGTTTACTCTGAGATATCCACCAGCCACAGATATAACTGCACCATCTATCTCCAGTTCAGTTAAGGCTGAAATTACTTGCGTGATAGGTAACTGTAATTCAGTCGCGATGATATCTGCAGGGATCGGTTGGTACCCTACCATACCTAAAATCCGACTTTCTGTCAGATTTAACTCTGGCTGCACAGAGGTTTCAATCTCCAATTCTGCTTGTATCCAATTTGGTGAGCATTCTAGATGTAATAATATGTCCTCGGGTTCTACCAGCAGGTATGCCCCTTGTTGTATCAACCAATGATTACCACTAAATGCTGAGTTACCTAATGGTGCCGGTAGTGTAAATAGATCTCGATTTTGTTCAATTGCATATCGGGCTGTAATCAATGATCCACTTTTCATACCCGCTTCGATAACCAATACCACTTTGCTTAACCCACTAATGATACGGTTCCTTCGAGGAAACTGTTTTGCTAATGGAGGAGTATCAGGAAAATACTCTGAAACTAATACCCCTTCAGACCTAATTCGTTCTGCTAGATCAAAGTGTTGTTTTGGATAAATATGGGAAAGTCCACTTCCTAATACTGCGACTGTCTTTCCTTGGTTTTCTATTGCAGTTCTATGACTGATACCATCAACACCGAGAGCCAAACCACTGGTGATCGTCAATTTGTAATTTATAAATTTTCGAACAAAAGCTTCCGTCCATTTCTTACCATATGCAGTAACTTGCCGGCTTCCTATGATGGCAATTTGCTTTTCAGATAATAATTCACTTCGTCCCGACACAAACAGTAATAAAGGAGGGTTATATATCTGCTTTAATAAAAAAGGATATTGCGCATCCAAAAATGTAATTAATTGATTTTCTTTGACTTCCAACCATTTCAAAGTTGAATCAATACGCTTTAAAGGGACATTTAGGAATTGCAATCGTTGCATTTCATTCAGCCCACAGGCTTTTAATACTGTATGACTTACTTTATCCACTTGTTTTAATTGAGATACTATCTTTGGTGCTGTTTTTATCCCAACCCGGCTAACTTGCGAAAGCCTTAGCCATATTTCCTGTTCATTCATTTTGTCTTCCTGACAGTAAGTTAGCACATTTGGAAACGAACAAATCATAACCAATACTGTCAATATGACTGATAAATGTCTAGAATAGACGGTAATTACCTTTCAAATTTTGGAAACTACTCGAAAAATTTATGTCAGTCTTAAACGTGTTACATTATCCAGACGAGCGCCTTCGCACCGTTGCAAAACCAGTTGAAAAAGTTGATGCATCTATCCAGCGTATTATTGATGATATGTTCGATACGATGTATGACGAGGAAGGCATTGGGCTCGCAGCAACGCAAGTGGATATCCACCAGCGCATCATTGTTATTGACGTTTCTGAATCACGTAATGAGCGCCTTGTACTTATCAATCCTGAGCTTCTTAATAAAGAAGGTGAAACAGGTATAGAAGAAGGCTGCCTATCAATCCCTGAACAGCTAGGATTTGTACCAAGGGCGGAGAAAGTGAAAATTCGTGCTCTTGATTATAACGGTACATCATTTGAACTTGAAGCTGATGGTCTACTGGCTATCTGTATTCAACATGAAATGGACCATTTAGTTGGAAAACTATTCGTTGATTACTTATCACCGTTAAAGCGCCAACGTATCCGCCAGAAAGTAGAAAAACTGGATAGACTGAGAGCTAAAGAAGCTAAAAATCGTTGATTTGATAAGAAGTTAGTCTTTATTACTATAAATGGGAAAGGATCGTGTCAGAACCATTAAGAATTATTTTTGCAGGTACGCCTGATTTCGCAGCTAAACATTTGGCTGCATTGTTAGAAACCAATCATAACGTTGTTGGTGTATTAACTCGTCACGATAAACCTGCAGGCAGAGGCAAAAAGCTAACACCGAGCCCAGTGAAAATCCTTGCGGAAGAATATGGAATACCTGTTTTCCAGCCCGTTACTTTACGTGATCCAGACAATCAACAATGGATCAAAGATCAAAGTGCTGATCTGATGATTGTCGTTGCTTATGGTTTGATCCTGCCACAAGCCGTTTTGGATATTCCCCGTTTAGGCTGTTTGAATGTTCATGGTTCATTGTTACCACGCTGGAGAGGTGCCGCTCCAATTCAACGATCCATTTGGGCTGGCGACCATGAAACTGGTGTCACGATCATGCAGATGGATGCCGGTCTTGATACTGGAGATATGTTATATAAAGCCACTTGCCCGATTACGGCTGAAGATACGAGTGCGACTTTATATGAAAAGCTAGCAATTACAGGACCTAAAGCACTTATTCATACAGTAGATTTACTCTCTTCGGGTCATTGCTCTCCAGAAAAACAAGATGATTCACTTGCCAATTACGCTGAAAAATTATCTAAAGATGAAGCGCGAATTGATTGGCAACTACCTGCTGAACATATTGAACGCTGTATTCGTGCCTTTAACCCTTGGCCAATGAGTTATTTCATGGTGCAAGAGCAATTAATCAAAGTATGGCAAGCGGAAGTCATCGCTCAAGCACATAATCTGCGCCCAGGTACTATTATCAGTGCCGATAAAAAAGGTATCAGTGTTGCAACTGGCAATGGAATATTAAATATTACTCAGCTACAGCCACCTGGTAAAAAAGCAATGAGTGCGCAAGATATCCTTAACTCCCGCCGCGAATGGTTCATACCTGAGCAATTGCTAGACTAATATATTGGTAGCATTACCTGAAAGAGCAGAATCCGGTAATGCTACTTAAATAACTAATAGACTCTCTTTCAATTATGAAAAACAAATATAATTTGCGTAGTATCGCTGCGACCGCCATTAGTCAGGTTTTAGATAACGGACAGTCATTGAGTACCGTTTTACCTGATCTGCAACGTAATATTAATGATAAAGATAAAGCACTACTGCAAGAGATTTGCTTCGGTGTTTTACGTTATCTACCAAAGCTCGAATGGTTTATTAGCCAGCTTATGGAAAAACCGCTAACAGGTAAGCAAAGAACTTTACATTACCTCATCATGGTTGGGATCTATCAATTGCTCTATACACGCATCCCTGCACATGCAGCTTTAGCAGAAACCGTGGATGGTGCTGTTGCATTGAAGCGCCCACAATTGAAAGGCCTAATAAATGGAGTACTACGATCTTTTCAGCGTCAGCAAGTTCAGTTAGAAGAGCGCAATACAAATAACAATAGCCAATATTTACATCCTAGTTGGTTACTAAAACGCATTCAAACTGCCTACCCTGATAACTGGGAAAATATCGTTGATGCCAATAACCAACGTCCCCCGATGTGGTTAAGAGTTAATTCTCAACATCATACTGCCGCGCAATATTTAGAGTTACTCGAACAAGCAGAAATTACAGCACACTTGCACCCATCCCATCCAAGTGCAATTCGCTTAGAAGAAGCGGCTCCCGTTACCGGTTTACCCGGTTTTGAAGATGGCTGGTCAACAGTGCAAGACGTTTCTGCGCAAGGCTGTGCTGAATTACTCTCTCCAGTTAATGGCGAGAATATTCTCGACTTATGCGCCGCTCCGGGCGGAAAAACAACACATATTTTAGAACTAGCTCCTAAAGCCCATGTTCTTGCTGTAGACATTGATGAGTCACGACTCAAACGAGTGAAAGAAAATCTGCAAAGATTGAAGCAACAAGCTATTGTTATTCAAGGGGATGGTACGAAACCTGAAGAGTGGGCAAAAGATCAACAATTTGATCGTATTTTGCTGGATGCTCCGTGTTCTGCAACGGGAGTTATTAGGCGCCACCCTGATATTAAATGGCTAAGGCGCGATTCAGATATTCAAGAGCTATCTCAGCTACAGGCTCAAATCTTAGAGGCTGTATGGCCATACTTAAAACCTGGCGGCATATTAGTGTATGCCACATGCTCCATCATGCCTGAAGAAAATAGCCAGCAGATTCAGCATTTCCTCTCTAAACATACTGATGCAAGTATGAATGATGGTACAGAATTAGGCTTACAAATATTACCAAGCGCAACTGGGGGCGATGGTTTCTTTTACGCCCGCTTACTCAAGCACGTACAGTAATATTTAACAAAGACTCTGAGATAGGAAGATGCTATGAAGATCATTATTCTAGGTGCAGGGCAAGTCGGTGGGACACTCGCTGAAAACTTAGTGGATGAAAATAACGATATTACCGTTGTTGATACCAATGCCGATCGCTTGCGTCAGCTACAAGATCAGTTTGATCTGCGCGTCGTTAATGGGCATGGATCCCATCCCCGAGTTCTTAGAGATGCTGGGGCTGAAGATGCGGATATGCTAGTTGCAGTGACTAACTCGGATGAAACCAACATGGTTGCTTGCCAAATTGCTTATAGCCTATTTAATACGCCGAATAAAATCGCGCGTATTCGTGCAACCGAATATATCCGCGAAGCTGACAAGCTTTTTTTGGCGGAGCAAATCCCTATTGATTATCTGATATCACCAGAACAGCTGGTTATTGAATATATCTATAAACTTATCCAATATCCGGGGGCTTTACAGGTCGTTAATTTCGCTGAAGGTAAAGTGAGTATTGTGGCGGTAAAAGCCTACTATGGGGGTTCTCTGGTAGGCAATGCATTATCTAGCTTACGTGAGCACATGCCACATATTGATACTCGAGTTGTCGCCATATTCCGTCAAGATAGGCCGATTCGTCCTCAAGGTTCAACCATTATTGAAGCAGGTGATGAAGTTTTCTTCGTTGCCTCCACTCAACATATTAGAGCAGTAATGAGTGAGCTTCAGCGATTAGAAAAACCATACAAGCGTTTAATGATTGTGGGTGGTGGTAACGTAGGTGCTGGTTTAGCTAAGCGATTGGAAAAAGACTATAGCGTTAAACTGATTGAACGTAATCAGGAAAGAGCAACTGAACTCGCTGAGTTGCTCCATGATACGATTGTTTTTTATGGTGATGCCTCAGATCAAGAGTTACTGACTGAAGAACACATTGAACAAATGGATGTGTTTATTGCACTTACCAATGATGATGAAGCAAATATCATGTCCGCTATGCTTGCAAAAAAAATGGGGGCCAAAAAAGCCATGGTATTAATTCAACGGTCTGCCTATGTTGAATTAGTTCAAGGTGGTGTTATTGATATTGCAGTATCTCCACAGCAAGCGACTATTTCAGCTTTACTTGGTCACGTCAGAAAAGCGGATATTGTCAGTGTCTCATCGTTACGCCGAGGAGTCGCAGAGGCCATTGAAGCGATCGCCCACGGTGATGAGAACACATCAAAAGTGGTTGGTAAAAAAATATCAGAAATTAAACTCCCTCCAGGCACAATTATTGGAGCCATCGTAAGAGAGGAAGAAGTCATCATTGCTAGCGATTACCATATTATTGAGCAAGGTGACCATGTCATTATGTTTATTACCGATAAAAAATATGTGCCGGATGTGGAAAAGCTGTTCCAACCAAGTCCATTCTTTTTATAATTATCTAAAATAAATAGTAAAGGTTTGCAGGTTAATAATTCTAGATACTATAATTTTCATACGTGGTTCCACACGTTTAGTCATTTAGTTAATAAATAAAGGGAAGGGGTCGTACATGAGTTTTTTAAAAGAGTTCCGCGAATTTGCCATGAAGGGCAACGTTGTGGATATGGCAGTCGGTATTATTATTGGTGCCGCATTTGGTAAAATTGTTTCTTCGCTAGTCGCCGATGTGATTATGCCCCCACTTGGATTAATCATTGGTGGTGTAGATTTTAAACAATTCAGCCTTGTACTTCGAGAAGCGGAAGGAAGTGTACCTGCCGTCGTAATGAATTATGGGATGTTTATCCAAACTGTTTTTGATTTTGTTATTGTCGCATTTGCTATTTTTATGGCGATCAAAGTAATGAACAAAGTCCGTCGTGAAAAAGAAGAAGCTGCACCAGCAGAGCCTGCTGCACCATCTACAGAAGAAGTTTTACTGTCTGAAATTCGTGACTTACTGAAAGAACAGAATAAAAAATAACTAAAAGGCCAGTGGTAATAAGTTTATTAACCGATTACCACTGGCCTCCCAGCTACCCGCCTTATTTGTTTTTCCTTTTCTTGTATAGCTTCCTTTGCCTTTCTTATTTTTCTCAACTCTCTGACGAAATAGAGGGTCATGCAACAGTGCCTCAATGGCATTATCTTTAATCTCACCACGCTTATGCTGATACTTATTCATAATCTACCTTCATAATCAGTTTTAAATTAATAAATTTTTGATGCGCCCTTTTCCAAGATCTCCATGATAGAGCAGTATGTTGATGCATGCTCATCACCACAGCATGCTGAACTCAAGGTTTTCAATGAGTCTCTCATGATGATCAGCTCCTGGATCTTCTTTTCCACTTCAATCAGTCTAATATCAACAATATTCTTTGATTCCTGACAAGTGTGATGTTCGGGGTCAACACGAATTGATAATAACTCAGTAATCGCTTCAAGTGTAAATCCTAGCTGCTTAGCATAACGGATAAAACGTAGGCGCTGTAAATCTTGCTCCGTAAACAACCGGTAGCCACCTTCCGTTCTCGTTTTGTGCCCCATTAACCCCTGTTTTTCATAAAAACGGATCGTATCTGGTGTAACATCTGCCAACTTAGCTATTTGACCTATCTTATACATGCTCATTTGCTTATGCCTATAAGTATGGATAGAAAATAAAAATTCAAGGATGGAAAAGAATTAATTTGGAGGGTTAGAATAGCAGGTACAAAAAAACCGGGCAATACACCCGGTTTTCTTGAAAGCAATTACAGATTACTCTGCAGCTGCTTCTTGAGACTCAACAGCACGGTCAACAAGCTCGATGTAAGCCATCGGAGCGTTGTCACCTGCGCGGAAGCCACACTTAAGAATACGAGTGTAACCACCTGCGCGAGCTGCGAAACGAGGTCCCAGTTCATTAAATAGTTTTGCAACGATCTCGTTATCACGAGTACGTGCGAATGCCAGACGACGATTAGCTACGCTGTCGGTCTTGGCAAGAGTAATCAGCGGCTCAACGACGCGACGCAGTTCTTTCGCTTTAGGCAGAGTCGTCTTGATGATTTCATGACGAACTAAAGAACCTGCCATGTTACGGAACATAGCTTGGCGGTGGCTGCTGTTGCGGTTCAATTGACGACCACTCTTACGATGGCGCATGACCTTATCCTTCTCAGTAAAACCTTAACCTGTGATCCTAATCATCAGCAATACTTGCTGGTGGCCAATTTTCTAAGCGCATGCCCAGAGAAAGACCACGAGATGCCAAGACGTCCTTAATTTCAGTAAGAGATTTCTTACCAAGGTTCGGAGTTTTGAGCAACTCAACTTCTGTACGCTGTACCAGATCACCGATGTAGTGGATAGCTTCTGCTTTGAGGCAGTTAGCAGAGCGGACAGTCAATTCCAGATCGTCAACTGGGCGCAGTAAGATAGGATCGAATTCTGGTTTCTCTTCTTTAACTTCTGGTTGACGAACATCACGTAGGTCAACAAAAGCTTCAAGTTGTTCAGCCAGGATGGTAGCTGCACGGCGAATCGCCTCTTCAGGATCGATTGTACCATTAGTTTCCATTTCGATTACTAACTTATCCAAGTCAGTACGCTGCTCAACACGAGCTGCTTCAACATTGTAGGCAATACGCTCTACAGGGCTATAGCAAGCATCGACTAACAGACGACCGATTGGGCGCTCATCTTCTTCCGAATGAACTCGGGCAGAAGCCGGCACATAACCACGACCACGCTGAACTTTAATACGCATATTTACAGATGCGCTTTCGTCAGTGAGGTGGCAGATCACATGCTGTGGCTTGACGATTTCGACATCACCATCATGGATGATGTCGGCTGCAGTCACAGGGCCAATGCCAGATTTATTCAAGGTTAAAATAACTTCATCTTTCCCCTGAACTTTTACCGCCAGCCCTTTCAGGTTGAGGAGAATCTCCAGGATATCTTCCTGTACACCTTCTTTGGTGCTGTACTCATGCAGTACACCATCAATCTCAACCTCTGTCACCGCACAACCCGGCATAGACGAAAGCAGAATACGGCGCAGTGCGTTACCTAGAGTGTGGCCAAAGCCGCGCTCTAAAGGCTCAAGGGTCACCTTAGCGTGCGTCGAACTCACTTGCTCGATATCTACCAGGCGCGGTTTTAGAAACTCTGTCACAGAACCCTGCATTGTGTCCTCTCTTTGGTGCTAAGCTTTACTTGGAGTAAAGCTCGACGATCAGGTGTTCGTTAATGTCCGCAGACAAGTCAGTACGTTCAGGAATACGCTTGAACACACCTTCCATTTTAGCAGCATCAACTTCCAGCCAAGTTGGCTTCTCACGCTGTTCAGCCAGCTCTAAAGCAGCCTTGATACGAGACTGTTTTTTAGCTTTCTCACGAACGCTGATAACGTCATTCGGGGAAACCTGATAAGAAGCGATATTAACTACACGACCATTTACCATGATAGCTTTGTGGCTAACCATTTGACGTGCTTCTGCGCGAGTTGCGCCAAAGCCCATACGATAAACGACGTTATCTAAACGACCTTCCAGCAGGGTCAGCAGGTTTTCACCTGTGTTGCCTTTCAGGCGAGTTGCTTCTTTATAATAGTTACGGAATTGACGTTCCAGAACACCGTAAATACGACGAACTTTTTGTTTTTCACGTAACTGAACACCATAGTCAGACAGACGCGGTTTACGCGCACCGTGCTGGCCAGGTGCCTGTTCTAATTTACACTTGGTGTCAATCGCGCGAACACCAGACTTCAGGAAGAGGTCTGTTCCTTCGCGACGGCTCAGCTTGAGCTTAGGACCCAAATATCTAGCCATTTTCTTTCTCCAACAGTCCTAAAAAAAACGAAACGTATTAAACGCGACGTTTTTTCGGTGGGCGACAACCGTTATGAGGGATAGGAGTCACATCAGTAATATTAGTGATGCGGAAACCAGCGGCGTTCAGAGCACGAATTGTTGATTCGCGACCCGGACCCGGTCCCTTAACCATAACTTCCAGGTTTTTGATTCCGTATTCTTTCACAGCTTCTGCGCAACGCTCTGCCGCAACTTGAGCTGCGAACGGAGTGGATTTGCGAGAACCACGGAAACCGGAACCACCGGCAGTTGCCCAACCTAATGCGTTACCCTGACGGTCAGTAATGGTAACGATTGTGTTGTTGAAAGAAGCATGGATATGAGCCACACCGTCTGAGACTTGTTTTCTTACACGCTTACGTGCACGAACTGGTGCCTTTGCCATTATTCAATACCCCGACTTATTTCTTGATCGGCTTACGCGGACCCTTGCGGGTACGAGCGTTAGTCTTAGTACGCTGTCCGCGCACAGGAAGACCACGACGATGACGTAAACCACGGTAACATCCAAGGTCCATCAGACGCTTGATGCTCAGGGTAATTTCACGGCGTAAGTCACCTTCTACAACGTATTTAGCAACTTCGTCACGCAGCTTGTCGATTTGTTCTTCAGACAGCTCACTGATCTTAACATTTTCAGCAATACCAGTTGCTTCACAGATAGCCTGTGAACGAGTTTTGCCGATGCCGAAAATCGATGTTAAAGCGATTACGGTATGTTTATGATCAGGAATGTTAATGCCTGCTATACGGGCCACTATGCACTCCTAAGTTAAAATATACATTACTGTGCTGAAAAGCCCGTTTTCAGGATACTCAAACAATAATGTATCTTAGATAAAAAAGATTGGCTGGCTAATTTAGCCAGCTCAACCCAACTTTGCAAGAAAAAAATGCTTTTTCTTAGCCTTGACGTTGTTTATGTCTTGGCTCAACACTGCAAATCACACGAACGCTACCATTGCGACGGATAATTTTGCAGTTACGGCATAATTTCTTGACGGAAGCACGAACTTTCATTTTTACTCTCCGTAACTTCTAAGCAAACCATAATCACTCGCGTGATTATTTACCTTTTAGATTTGCTTTCTTCAATGCAGACTCATACTGACTTGACATCATCAGAGTTTGCACTTGAGCCATAAAGTCCATGATAACGACAACCACGATTAAGAGGGAAGTACCACCAAAGTAAAAAGGTACTTTCATTGCGTCACGCATGAACTCCGGGATTAGGCAGATAAAGGTAATATAAAGAGCACCGATTAATGTTAATCGTGTCATTACCTTATCGATGTACTTGGCCGTTTGCTCTCCCGGACGAATTCCTGGTACAAATGCACCGGACTTCTTCAGGTTATCTGCTGTTTCTCTTGGGTTGAAAACCAACGCAGTATAGAAGAAACAGAAGAAGATGATCGCAGAGGCATAAAGCAACACATATAACGGTTGTCCAGGCTGTAAGTACATAGATACTGTAGTCAGCCAGTCCCAGCCAGTTCCATCACCAAACCAAGACGCTATTGTACCCGGGAATAGTATGATACTGGAAGCAAAAATTGCAGGAATTACACCCGCCATATTCACTTTTAACGGTAAATGTGTACTTTGTGCAGCGTAGACACGGCGTCCTTGTTGGCGTTTAGCGTAGTTTACGACGATACGACGTTGACCACGTTCCATAAACACTACAAAGAAAGTTACCGCGAATACTAATACCGCAACCAACAGCAACAGGAGGAAGTGCAGATCGCCTTGCCGAGCTTGCTCGATGGTATGGCCAATAGCCGGCGGGAGACCCGCAACGATACCAGCGAAGATAATAATTGAAATACCGTTACCGATACCTCTTTCAGTTATCTGCTCACCTAACCACATAAGGAACATAGTTCCTGTGACTAAGCTAACAACTGCCGTGAAGTAGAATGGGAGGCCTGGATCAAGAACTAATCCCTGCATCCCTGGCATATTCGGTAGACCCATTGCAATACCAATAGATTGGAATATTGCTAATACCAGAGTACCCCAGCGAGTATATTGGCTTATCTTCCGACGACCTGCTTCTCCTTCCTTCTTGATCTCTGCTAATCGTGGGTTAACCACAGATAATAACTGGACAATGATCGATGCCGAAATATACGGCATGATACCCAGAGCAAAGATAGAAGCACGGCTAAGAGCACCACCAGAGAACATGTTAAACATTTCAATGATGGTGCCTTGTTGCTGTTCGAGCAATTTGGCAAGCACAGTGGCATCAATACCAGGGATTGGAATAAAAGAACCAATTCGGAAAACAATTAGCGCCCCAATAACAAACAAAAGTCTGCGTTTTAGTTCGCCAGCTCCACCTTTGGCACTTTGGAAATCTAATCCTGGTTGTTTAGCCATCTGTCACTTATTCCTCAATTTTACCGCCGGCAGCTTCGATTGCAGCGCGAGCACCTTTAGTAACACGAAGGCCACGTACAGTAACTGCACGATTCACTTCGCCAGACAGAATAACTTTTGCGTATTCAATCTGGATGTCAATAACGTTCGCGGCTTTCAGTGCGTTCAGATCAATAACATCGCCTTCAACAGAAGCAAAATCAGACAGACGGATTTCCGCAGTGATCATTGCTTTACGTGAAGTGAAACCGAATTTCGGTAAACGACGGTATAAAGGCATCTGGCCACCTTCGAAACCACGACGTACGCCACCGCCAGAACGAGACTTCTGACCTTTGTGACCACGACCGCCAGTTTTACCCAGACCAGAACCGATACCACGACCTACGCGTTTAGGCGCGTGCTTGGCACCTTCAGCCGGAGACAGAGTATTTAAACGCATCTCTTACTCCTCAACTTTAACCATGTAGGAAACCAAGTTGATCATACCACGAACAGCAGGAGTATCCTCGCGCTCTACTGTATGACCAATGCGACGCAGACCTAAACCGACCAGTGTTGCCTTGTGTTTCGGCAGACGACCGATTGAACTGCGAACTTGTGTAATTTTAATAGTCTTAGCCATGGCTGATTACCCCAGAATTTCTTCGACGGATTTTCCACGCTTAGCTGCGACCATTTCTGGAGACTTCATGCTGTCTAAAGCATCCAGTGTTGCACGAACCACGTTGATTGGGTTAGTGGAACCATAGGTTTTAGCCAGTACGTTGCGAACTCCAGCTACCTCTAAAACAGCACGCATTGCACCACCGGCAATAATACCGGTACCTTCGTGAGCAGGTTGCATAAACACGCGAGAACCGGTGTGTGTACCTTTCACTGGGTGGAATAATGTGCCGTTGTTTAGAGCAACGGTTTTCATACTGCGACGGGCTTTTTCCATCGCTTTCTGGATTGCTGCCGGAACTTCGCGCGCTTTGCCGTAACCAAAACCAACGCGACCGTTACCATCACCAACTACAGTCAGTGCGGTAAAGCTGAAAATACGGCCACCTTTAACGGTTTTAGCTACGCGGTTTACCGCGATCAGCTTTTCCTGCAGTTCGCCAGCTTGTTTTTCGATGTGAGACATCTTACACCTCTACCTTAGAACTGAAGGCCAGCTTCACGGGCAGCATCTGCCAGTGCCTGGACTCTACCATGATATTGGAAACCAGAACGGTCAAAAGCAACAACAGTGATGCCTTTTTCCAGTGCACGCTCAGCAATTAATTTACCAACTGCTGCTGCTGCATCTTTGTTTCCAGTGAATTTCACTTGCTCATTGATAGCTTTTTCTGTAGTAGAAGCGGCAACCAATGTTTCAGAACCGTTAGGTGCAATAACCTGCGCATAAATATGGCGTGGAGTACGATGTACCACCAGGCGAGTCGCACCCAACTCTTGGATCTTGCGGCGTGCGCGGGTCGCACGACGGATACGAGCTGCTTTCTTATCCATAGTGTTACCTTACTTCTTCTTAGCCTCTTTAGTACGCACGATTTCATCGGCGTAACGAACACCTTTGCCTTTATAAGGCTCAGGACGACGGTAAGCACGCAGTTCTGCTGCAACTTGACCAATCACTTGCTTATCCGCACCTTTCAGTACGATTTCAGTTTGTGTTGGACATTCAGCAGTAATGCCTGCTGGCAGTGCGTGTTCAACCGGATGCGAGAAACCTAAAGACAAGCTTACTGCGTTGCCTTTGATTGCTGCACGGTAACCAACACCGACCAGTTGAAGTTTTTTGGTGAAGCCTTCGGTAACACCGATAACCATTGCATTCAGCAGTGAGCGAGAAGTACCCGCTTGTGCCCATGCATCAGCAAAACCTTCGCGCGGAGCGAAAGTTAAGTGGCCATCTTCATGTTTAACTTCAACTGCATTATGGATAGTACGAGTAAGCTCGCCGTTTTTACCCTTGATCGAAATAACCTGACCGTTGAGTTTTACCTCTACGCCGGCAGGAATGACGACGGGTGCTTTTGCCACACGAGACATTCTTTCCTCCCGAATTAAGCTACGTAGCAGAGAATCTCGCCACCAAGACCAGCTTGGCGAGCTGCACGATCAGTCATGACACCTTTAGAGGTAGAAACAACAGCGATACCTAAGCCAGCCATAACTTGTGGCAGCTCATCTTTTTTCTTATAGATGCGCAGACTTGGGCGGCTTACACGCTGGATGCTTTCTACGACAGCCTTACCTTGGAAATAACGTAAAGTCAGTTCCAATTCTGGCTTGATGTCGCCTTCAATTTTAAAATCTTCAATATAACCTTCTTCCTTCAGCACTTTGGCAATCGCCACTTTCAGCTTGGAGGAAGGCATGGTGACCGCAACTTTATTCGCGGCCTGACCGTTACGGATACGGGTCAGCATATCCGCGATGGGATCTTGCATGCTCATCTGTCTTTACTCCCGTGATTCAATATGGTGACAATTACCAACTAGCCTTTTTAAGGCCCGGGATTTCACCGCGCATAGCGGCTTCACGGACTTTAATACGGCTCAGACCAAATTTCCGCAGGAAACCATGCGGACGCCCAGTTTGACGGCAGCGGTTACGCTGACGAGAAGGACTTGAATCACGTGGCAGTGTTTGCAGCTTGAGAACAGCGTCCCAGCGATCTTCATCAGATGCTTTAACATCAGAGATGATAGCTTTCAGTTCTACGCGTTTTGCGAAGAATTTCTCAGCTAATTTAGCACGCTTAACATCACGCGCTTTCATAGATTTCTTAGCCATGAGTAACCTGCCTTACTTGCGGAACGGGAAGTTGAACGCTGCTAACAGTGCGCGACCTTCATCATCAGATTTCGCAGTAGTGGTGATAGTAATATCTAAACCACGTACACGATCCACTTTATCGTAATCGATTTCAGGGAAGATGATTTGTTCACGTACACCCATGCTGTAGTTACCGCGACCATCGAAAGACTTAGCGGACAAGCCACGGAAGTCACGAATACGTGGTACAGCAATAGAAATCAGACGCTCAAGGAACTCCCACATGCGTTCGCCACGCAGAGTTACTTTACAGCCGATTGGATAGCCCTGACGGATTTTGAAGCCTGCAACAGATTTGCGTGCTTTGGTGATCAATGGTTTTTGACCAGAGATTGCTGTTAAGTCAGCTGCTGCGTTATCCAGCAGTTTTTTATCAGCGATCGCTTCACCAACACCCATATTCAGGGTGATCTTCTCGACCCGAGGGACTTGCATGACAGAAGTGTAGTTAAACTCAGTCATGAGTTTATTAACTACTTCGTCTTTATAGTAATCATGCAGTTTCGCCATCGTATACTCCAAAAATTACTTGATAGTTTCACTGTTAGATTTGAAGAAACGGACTTTTTTGCCGTCTTCGAATCTAAAGCCTACACGGTCAGCCTTGCCAGTTGCCGCGTTAAAGATTGCAACGTTAGAAACTTGAATAGCCGCTTCTTTTTCAACGATGCCACCTGGTTGGTTCAGAGCCGGAACTGGCTTCTGATGTTTTTTAACCAGATTGATACCTTCAACGATAACTTTACTAGAAGAAATAACCTGCTTTACTTTACCGCGCTTACCTTTGTCTTTCCCAGTTAGCACGATAACTTCGTCATCACGACGGATTTTCGCTGCCATAGTTCGCTCCTTAGAGTACTTCAGGTGCCAGAGAGATAATTTTCATAAACTTCTCATTACGAAGTTCACGAGTTACCGGCCCAAAAATACGCGTACCGATTACTTGCTCACTGTTATTGTTTAATAACACACAAGCATTACCATCGAAGCGAATGACAGAACCGTCAGGGCGACGTACACCCTTCTTGGTGCGCACCACTACCGCTTTCAGGACATCACCCTTTTTAACTTTACCGCGTGGAATTGCTTCCTTAACAGTAATTTTAATGATGTCGCCTACATGTGCATAGCGACGGTGCGAGCCACCTAGAACCTTGATACACATTACGCGACGTGCACCGGAGTTGTCGGCCACGTTCAGCATAGTCTGTTCTTGGATCATTTTAGTGCTCCGCTAAATGTCAACTACTACTGAGCCACCTCATTATGAAGAGGCCGTTCAAATATACCCATACTACGAGGGCGCGGCATTATAACACCACATCTTCGTGTTGGACAGGAAAAAATAAACGGCTCGATCAAAAAGAGCCGTTTATTCATCACGAAAAATCTATTCTATTACAGAACAGCTTTTTCTACAACGCGAACTAAGGCCCAAGACTTAGTCTTAGACAGTGGACGAGTTTCGCGGATTTCTACCACGTCAC
Source organism: Providencia sp. JUb39 (assembly GCF_012272845.1). NCBI lineage: Bacteria > Pseudomonadati > Pseudomonadota > Gammaproteobacteria > Enterobacterales > Morganellaceae > Providencia > Providencia sp. JUb39. The sequence goes on from NZ_JAAWXD020000001.1 coordinate 4,004,869, forward strand.
CAATTCCACATTCATTGTTCTCGTCATGTACGTGCAATTTAGTCGTACGACGGATGAATTTACCATACAGAGGGTGTTTCACCATACGCTCGATAGCAACAACAATAGATTTCTCCATTTTGTCACTAACTACACGACCTTGCAGAGTACGGATTTTATCGTTCATTACGCACCTGCCTTCTCAGTCAGTAAAGTCTTCACGCGTGCGATATCACGACGCACTTGTTTCATTAGATGAGACTGTTGCAGCTGACCACTCGCAGCCTGCATACGTAAGTTAAATTGCTCACGTAACAGGTTTAAAAGTTCAGCGTTCAGCTCTTCTACGCTTTTTTCGCGCAGCTCTTGTGCTTTCATTACATCACCGTCTTAGTTACAAAGGTGGTTTTGATAGGCAGTTTCGCTGCTGCCAGAGAGAATGCTTCACGAGCCAGCTCTTCAGGCACACCGTCCATTTCATACAGGACTTTACCAGGCTGAATTAAGGCAACCCAATATTCTACGTTACCTTTACCTTTACCCATACGAACTTCGAGTGGCTTTTCAGTGATTGGCTTGTCTGGGAATACACGAATCCAGATTTTACCTTGACGCTTAACAGCACGGGTCATAGCACGACGTGCCGCTTCGATCTGACGTGCAGTCAGACGACCACGGCCAACAGCTTTAAGACCGAAAGTGCCGAAGCTAACATCCGTACCTTGCGCCAGACCACGGTTGCGGCCTTTGTGCACCTTACGGAATTTTGTACGCTTTGGTTGTAACATAGCGACGCTCCTTACTTGCGGCCTTTACGCTGCTGCTTTTTAGGTTGAGCTGCTGGTTTCTCAGCTTGTTCAACTGCAGCCATACCACCCAGAATCTCACCTTTGAAGATCCATACCTTAACGCCGAGAACACCATAAGTGGTGTGCGCTTCTGAAGTGTTGTAATCGATGTCAGCACGTAATGTGTGCAGTGGCACACGGCCTTCACGATACCACTCGGTACGAGCGATTTCAGCACCGCCTAAACGGCCACTGACTTCAACTTTGATACCTTTAGCGCCCAGACGCATTGCGTTCTGTACTGCACGCTTCATAGCACGACGGAACATAACACGACGTTCCAGCTGTGAAGAGATGCTGTCAGCAACTAATTTAGCGTCCAGTTCTGGTTTACGAACTTCGGCGATATTGATTTGCGCAGGAACACCAGCGATATCCGCTACTGTTTTACGCAGTTTTTCAACGTCTTCACCTTTCTTACCGATAACGATACCTGGGCGAGCAGTGTGAATAGTCACACGGATGCTTTTAGCAGGACGCTCGATTACGATGCGTGAAATTGACGCTTTTGCCAATTCTTTATTCAAGTACTGGCGTACTTTAAAGTCGCTGTCTAGGTTGTCAGCGAATTCATTAGTATTCGCATACCAAGTAGAGTTCCAAGGTTTGACAATACCCAGGCGAATACCATTAGGATGTACTTTCTGACCCATTGCTAGTCTCCAGAGTCTCAGCGATCGGACACAACCACAGTAATGTGGCTGGTGCGCTTAAGAATACGATCTGCACGGCCTTTCGCACGCGGCATGATGCGTTTCATAGTTGGACCTTCGTCTACGAAAATTTTCGCAACTTTCAGGTCATCAATGTCAGCGCCATCGTTTTGCTCTGCGTTAGCAATAGCAGATTCCAGTACTTTCTTCACTAAACCAGCAGCTTTCTTGTTGGTGTAGGTCAGAATTTCCAGAGCTTGCGACACTTTCTTACCGCGAATCAGGTCGGCTACTAAGCGAACCTTCTGGGCAGAAGAACGAGCGTGGCGATGCATAGCTAAAGTTTCCATCTCTTCCTCCTATCCTTAACGTTTCTTAGCTTTCTTATCTGCCGCGTGGCCGCGATAAGTGCGAGTCGGTGCGAATTCACCCAGTTTGTGACCAACCATTTCGTCGGTTACGAATACTGGAACATGCTGACGACCATTATGGACAGCGATGGTCAATCCGATCATATTAGGAAAGATCGTTGAACGACGGGACCAAGTCTTGAGAGGCTTCTTGTCTCCGCTTTCCACCGCTTTCTCTACCTTCTTCAGCAAGTGCAGGTCAATAAAAGGACCTTTCTTGAGAGAACGTGGCATGGCTTATCCTCTAATTATTTTTTAGAACGATGACGTACGATGAATTGATCAGTACGCTTGTTACTACGAGTTTTCTTACCTTTGGTCTGAACGCCCCATGGTGTTACTGGGTGTTTACCAAAGTTACGGCCTTCACCACCACCATGTGGATGGTCAACTGGGTTCATCGCAGTACCGCGAACGGTAGGACGAATACCACGCCAGCGGCTAGCACCAGCTTTACCAAGAACTCGTAACATGTGTTCAGCGTTACCAACTTCACCTAAGGTTGCACGGCAATCAGCTAAAACTTTACGCATTTCACCAGAACGCAGACGCAGGGTGACATAAGCACCATCACGAGCAACGATTTGAGCGTAAGTACCTGCTGAACGCGCTAACTGACCACCTTTACCTGGTTTCAGTTCGATGTTATGAACTGTAGAACCAACAGGGATGTTGCGCATTGGCAGTGCGTTACCAGCTTTGATAGCTGAATCAACGCCAGATTGAATCTGGTCACCAGCTTTCAGGCCTTTTGGTGCAAGAATATAACGACGTTCACCGTCTTTATATAGTACCAGTGCAATGTTCGCAGAACGGTTTGGATCATATTCCAAACGTTCAACAACTGCAGGGATACCGTCTTTGTTGCGTTTGAAGTCAACTAAACGATAATGCTGCTTATGGCCACCACCGATATGACGGGTAGTGATACGGCCATTGTTGTTACGACCACCGGATTTGCTGTTTTTTTCTAACAGCGGAGCATAAGGCTTACCCTTATGCAGCTCAGGGTTAACCACTTTAACAACGTGGCGACGGCCCGGAGACGTAGGTTTACATTTAACAACTGCCATTGTTCTTTACTCCTCCGACTTACTCTGCGCCGCTAACGAAGTCCAGATTCTGGCCTTCTTTCAGCGTAACGTAAGCTTTTTTCCAGTCACTACGACGACCAGAACGCTGACCGTGGCGTTTAGTTTTGCCTTTAACCAGCAAAGTGTTAACACCTTCAACTTCAACTTCAAACAGTTTCTGTACAGCAGCTTTGATTTCTGCTTTAGTTGCGTCTTTTGCAACTTTGAGAACGATGGTATTGCTTTTTTCCATCGCTGTAGAAGCTTTTTCAGATACGTGCGGCGCGCGCAGTACTTGTAGCAGACGTTCTTCACGGATCATGCCAGCATCTCCTCAACTTGCTTCACAGCATCAGCAGTCATAACCACTTTGTCGAAAGCAATCAGGCTAACTGGGTCGATACCTGCTGCATCACGAACGTCAACCTTGTACAGGTTACGTGCTGCTAAGAACAGATTTTCATCTAATTCAGCAGTGATGATCAGAACATCTTGCAGAGCCATATCTTTCAGTTTCTGTGCCAGCAGCTTAGTTTTAGGCGCTTCTACAGAGAACTGCTCGACAACGATCAGACGATCTTGACGTACCAATTCAGACAGGATGCTTTTCAGAGCACCGCGGTACATCTTCTTATTAACTTTTTGACTGTGGTCCTGTGGTTTAGCTGCGAAGCTAACACCACCAGAGCGCCAGATTGGGCTCTTGATTGAACCAGAACGTGCACGGCCTGTGCCTTTTTGACGCCATGGTTTTTTACCAGAACCAGAAACTTCAGCACGAGTTTTCTGAGCACGAGTACCTTGACGAGCACCAGCTGCATACGCAACAACTACTTGGTGAACAAGCGCTTCATTGAAATCACGCCCGAAGGTAGTTTCGGAAACAGTCAGCGCGCTTTGCGCGTCTTTCATTACCAATTCCATTCCTATCTCCTCGACGTTAAGCCTTGACAGCCGGTTTTACGATCAGGTTGCTACCAGTTGCTCCTGGAACAGCACCTTTGACCAGCAGCAGGTTGCGCTCAGCGTCAACACGTACTACATCTAAGCTTTGAACAGTTACACGTTCATTACCCAGTTGGCCTGCCATTTTCTTGCCTTTGAACACTTTGCCCGGAGTCTGGTTCTGACCGATAGAACCCGGAACACGGTGAGACAAGGAGTTACCGTGAGTAGCATCTTGAGTACGGAAATTCCAGCGCTTAACTGTGCCGGCAAAACCTTTACCTTTAGATGTACCAGTAACGTCGACTTTTTTAACGTCAGCGAAAATTTCAACGCTAATGCTTTGACCTACGTTAAATTCAGTACCTTCTTCAGTACGGAATTCACGCAGAATGCGGCCAGCTTCAACGCCAGCTTTAGCGAAATGACCTGCTTCAGGCTTAGTTACACGGTTAGCTTTTTTGCTACCAGTAGTAACCTGAATTGCATTGTAACCGTCAGTTTCTGCAGTTTTAACCTGAGTAACGCGGTTATTTTCAATTTCGATAACAGTTACAGGGATAGATACGCCATCTTCAGTGAAGATACGAGTCATTCCCACTTTCTTACCGACTAAACCAATCATTGTTTCAACCTCTCAATCGTTCGACGACCTGATTAACCCAGGCTGATCTGCACGTCAACGCCGGCAGCCAGATCCAGACGCATCAGAGCATCAACGGTCTTCTCGGTTGGCTCAACGATGTCAACCAGACGTTTGTGAGTGCGAATTTCGTACTGATCACGCGCGTCTTTGTTAACGTGCGGAGAGATCAGAACGGTAAAACGCTCTTTACGTGTCGGCAGCGGGATAGGACCACGTACTTGCGCACCAGTGCGCTTAGCAGTCTCTACGATTTCCGCAGTTGATTGATCGATTAAACGATGATCAAAAGCTTTCAGGCGGATACGGATTCTTTGGTTCTGCATGAGACCAGAGCTCCAACTATTTTATAAACGTAAATGATTACTCCTCGCACCCATTTCGATTGATAGGGGAGTGTAATCGTTCTTGATGTAACCCCCATATCGGGAGTATTGTCTAAATGAGCAACAAATCGTTGACTCAATACTGAGATTTCAGTCCTAAAATTTAGGGCTTACTCATCAGTAAGCCCGCGCATTATACGTAATTTGTCGCGAAACGCAAGCAATCGGGGAAAATATGTGCGAATTTTCTGATGTGCAAATTTAGCAGATATAAAAAAGGCCCATCACTGGGCCTAATTACATTTTCATCAATCCTACAAAACTATTCTTCGATAACTTGTGCTTGAAGATAGTTTTGAATACCTAAACGCTTGATCAATTCCAGCTGAGTTTCAATCCAATCTATATGATTTTCTTCATCTGCAAGAATTTCTATCATTAAATCTCGGCTAACATAATCATGGATTGAATCCGCATAGCTAATGGCTTCTTTTAAATTTTTGGCGCCATCAAGTTCTAATTTCAGATCTGAAGCCAGCATCTCTTCGACATCTTCACCAATATTCAGCTTACCGAGATCTTGTAGATTCGGAATACCTTCGAGAAATAAAATGCGCTCAATGTACTTATCCGCGTGTTTCATTTCATCAATCGACTCGTGATATTCCATTTCATTGAGTTTAGTTAGCCCCCAATTTTTAAACATCCGGGCATGTAGAAAATATTGATTAATTGCAACAAGTTCATTGCCCAGCAATTTATTTAAGTGGGCTATCATTTTTTTATCGCCTTTCATATTACCTCCATCGCTTCCAGTCCTATAAGTGTAGTACTGAAATTGATGATAAGAATAATATTTACACAGTTATCTGCGTGACGAATTTTAACTAAACAATAAAGGGGTATGTGAAAGGGTTATGCGACGTGTTCAATACACTGTTCTTCAAGATGCAGAAGTTCTTCCTGCAGAATCTCGCGTGTTTGTCGGATGCATTTTCCGCATTCACGCCCTACTGGTAAAATTTGACGTAGCCCTTTCAAAGAGGTGACGTGATATTTACGCGCCACATTCCTGATTTGTTTATCAGTGATTGCTTCACAAAGGCATACATACATGATCATTTACCTGCACAAATTACATACAGCAAGTTTAAATGAAAATGATTGGCATTTCAATTATCATTAATTGCAATATTTGAAAATAAAACAAATTAATGAGCTATATAAAAACAAAAAGGACGTCCTAAGACGTCCCTTTTTCTGTGGTTCTTTCTTATTCAGAAAGAGCGGTATTATGCAATGATTTTTGCAACAACACCCGCACCTACAGTACGACCACCTTCACGGATTGCGAAACGTAAACCATCATCCATCGCGATTGGGTGAATCAGAGTCACGATCATGTTGATGTTATCGCCTGGCATTACCATCTCTACGCCTTCTGGCAGTTCGATAGTACCGGTTACGTCAGTTGTACGGAAGTAGAACTGTGGACGGTAGCCTTTGAAGAATGGAGTATGACGACCACCTTCATCTTTGCTCAGAATATAAACTTCTGATTCGAATTGGGTGTGTGGCTTGATTGAACCTGGTTTAGCCAGTACTTGACCACGTTGAATTTCTTCACGCTTAGTACCACGCAGCAGAACACCAACGTTCTCACCCGCACGACCTTCGTCCAGCAGTTTACGGAACATTTCAACGCCAGTACAAGTAGTTTTAGCCGTTGCTTGAATACCAACGATTTCAACTTCTTCACCAACTTTGATGATACCACGCTCAACACGGCCTGTTACTACTGTACCACGACCAGAGATTGAGAATACGTCTTCGATTGGCAGCAGGAATGGCTTGTCAATTGCACGCTCTGGTTCTGGGATGTAAGAATCCAGGTAGCCTGCTAATTCAACAATTTTCGCTTCCCACTCTGGGTTGCCTTCCAGCGCTTTCAGTGCTGAACCGCGAACAACTGGAGTGTCATCGCCTGGGAAATCGTATTGAGACAGAAGTTCACGAACTTCCATTTCAACTAATTCTAACAGTTCTTCGTCGTCTACCATGTCACATTTGTTCAGGAAAACGATGATGTAAGGAACACCTACTTGGCGACCTAACAGGATGTGCTCACGAGTTTGTGGCATTGGGCCATCAGTCGCAGCAACAACCAGAATTGCACCGTCCATCTGCGCAGCACCAGTGATCATGTTTTTAACATAGTCGGCGTGACCTGGGCAGTCTACGTGTGCGTAGTGGCGAGTTGGAGTATCGTATTCTACGTGAGAAGTAGAAATGGTGATACCACGCGCTTTTTCTTCTGGTGCGTTATCGATTTGGTCGAATGCACGAGCGTTACCGCCGTAAGTTTTAGCCAGAACAGTAGTGATTGCTGCTGTCAGGGTAGTTTTACCATGGTCAACGTGGCCGATTGTACCAACGTTAACGTGCGGTTTTGAACGTTCAAATTTTTCTTTAGACATTAGATTGTCCCTCTAAGACACGGAATCGGTGGTTAAACCACATCAACCAAGCAAGGATTAAATTCGCTTGTATTCTTTCTTTACAGGAGACAAAACAGGAGATAATTGAGAACATCGGGGAAGTGGTGCTGATAGGCAGATTCGAACTGCCGACCTCACCCTTACCAAGGGTGTGCTCTACCAACTGAGCTATATCAGCACATCTTGGAGCGGGCAGCGGGAATCGAACCCGCATCATCAGCTTGGAAGGCTGAGGTAATAGCCATTATACGATGCCCGCAATGAACTCGGCTACCTGAGTTATCAGCTGTTAAACTGTTTTCCGCAAAGCTTATAGAAGCTCATTGGAGATGGTGGTGGGAGAAGGATTCGAACCTTCGAAGTCTGTGACGGCAGATTTACAGTCTGCTCCCTTTGGCCGCTTGGGTATCCCACCTATCCAAATTTTTAATGGTGCCGGCACCAAGAGTCGAACTCGGGACCTACTGATTACAAGTCAGTTGCTCTACCAACTGAGCTATGCCGGCATCAAGTGCTGCGCATTCTAGGAAGAGTGAGCTCAGGTTGCAACAAAAAAATTTAATTTTTTGTTCATTCGCTCATATTTTATTCACTTTTTGCGATTTTGTTGATTTTTTATCTATTTTGAGATTAAAACATCAACAGCAGCCATTAACTATAATCGATTATAATCTGAGGAGTAAAGCACCGTTATCGAGTTTGGTTTCGTAAAATATAATTTTTTTATTCACTATCACAGTTTTTCCCCTGTTTTTATCGTTTAGTTTTTCAGCAAAAATCCTGTTTTTTTTTGCACACGTCAAAAAAAATTCACATAAAACACAAAAAAACCTACGCCTACTTCTCTTCACTCGCTATGATGCTACCAAATTTTATGGATACAGATGCTTTTGCAGCCTGTCCAACCTGCACACAATAGGCAGATGTTGGCTTATGAAACAAAAAGAAAATTTTATGACGACACCATATTTAGAGTTCGATAGAGAGCATTGGGCCACTTTGCGTGATTCTGTACCTCTAACATTATCATCAAGTGAGCTTCTTGAACTTAAAGGTATTAATGAAGAGCTCTCCATGGATGATGTCATCGAAATTTATCTTCCTCTTTCGCGTCTGCTGAACTTTTATATAAGTTCCAATTTGCGCCGTCAGGCGGTGTTAGAGCAATTTTTAGGGACTAATGGTGCAAAGGTACCCTATATCATTGGTATCGCTGGTAGTGTTGCTGTAGGAAAAAGCACTACCGCTCGTTTGCTACAAGCGCTACTAACCCGTTGGCCAGAACATCGAAAAGTTGACTTGATTACTACCGATGGCTTTTTATATCCAAACCAAGTCTTACGCGACAAAGATATAATGAAGAAAAAAGGCTTTCCTCAATCTTACGATATGCGAAAGTTGGTTAACTTTGTTTCTCAAATCAAGTCAGGAGCGCGCAATGTTGCAGCACCTGTTTATTCGCATTTAACATACGATATTGTTCCTGATCAGACACAAGTTATCGATCAACCTGATATTTTAATATTAGAAGGGTTAAATGTCCTGCAAAGTGATATGGACTACCCTCAAGATCCTCACCATGTCTTTGTTTCTGATTTTGTTGATTTTTCCATTTATGTTGATGCCGATCCTCAATTACTGAAGCAATGGTATATCGGACGCTTTTTGAAATTTAGACAAGGCGCGTTTTCTGATCCCGATTCATATTTCCATAATTATTCTAAGCTCAGTGAAGAAGAAGCTATCAATGTGGCGAGCTCAATTTGGGATGAGATTAACGGTTTAAATCTTGAAGAGAATATTTTGCCAACTAAAGAACGGGCAAGTTTAATTATGACCAAGGGTGAAAATCATTCTATTAGGAATGTACGCTTAAGAAAATAATTGATAAGGCCGGTATTATCCGGCCACTTTAATTAGTTTTCATTCGATCTTAATGATATTTCACCGCCAATATAGGGAATAAGTTCTCCATTTTCTTTTTGTAATAACAGAGCACCCTGCTCATTTATTCCCCTTTCAACACCAACAACAATATCATTACCAATCAATAACTTAACTTTGCGATCTAAAAAGTTATCTAATTCAAACCACCGAGATAAAAATGGTTTCAATCCTTGTTTTTCAAATATATGTAATGATTCTTTTAATGAATTAATAATATTTCCAGCTAACTCATTTCTCTCAATATTTTCAATTTCATCAATTAATGCAGACCAAGCTTGATTAATTGTTTCTTCTTTTTTAATGATATTTTTACTCATACCAATATTGATACCAACACCAATAATAATATGCGCTGCATCACCAGTTTTGCCGGTTAGTTCAACCAGAATTCCAGCAAGCTTCTTATCATTCATGTAGAGGTCATTAGGCCATTTAACTTTGACTTTATTTCCACATAATTTATTTAAGGTTTCAGCAATCACAATACCAACAACTAAGCTCAAACCAATCGCAGCAGCAGGACCTTGCTCTAACTTCCAATATGTTGAAAGGTAAAGGTTACATCCGAATGGCGAAATCCATTGGCGCCCGCGACGACCTCTTCCCGCACTTTGGTATTCAGCTAAGCAAGTATCCCCAGATTGCAGATGAGGGATTCGATCCAACATATATTGGTTAGTTGAATCGATAACCGGTTCAACTATGACATTAGAGTCAGTAACATATTGTTCAATTCGTTCTTTACTCAATAGGTTAATTTGCGAAGGAAGCTGATATCCTTTGCTAGTCACTGTTTGAATATCAAGACCCCATGAGCGCAATGTTTTGATATGTTTGTTAATTGCTGCTCTCGTCATTCCTAAGCGCTCACCCAGTTGTTCCCCTGAATGAATTTGTCCATCCGCCAAAATATCGATAACCTGTAATGGAATACTCATCTCTTTCATTGTATACAGTCCACCGCATTGACTTCGCCATTTCGCCCTATAAAACGAACTTCAGGCTCCAAAAATATATCGAAATGCTGTGCAACTGTATGGCTGACATGCTTAGCGAGCTCCACAATATCTTTTCCTGTCGCATTCTCTTTATTGATCAATACCAAAGCTTGCTGTGTATGAACTGCAGCACCACCTAGTTCATAACCTTTTAAGCCGCATTGGTCAATCAACCAACCTGCCGCTAATTTCACATTTCCATCTGCCTGAGCATATTGGGGGCAATTAGGATAGTTAGCTTTGATTGTCTCCGCGAGTTCAGCAGAGACGACGGGATTTTTAAAGAAACTACCAGCATTACCTGTTACAGCGGGATCCGGTAATTTACTTCTACGAGTCGCACATACCGTTTCAAACACATCAGAAGGCGTTACAGTATTAGGATCGAGCTTAGCTAAATCACCATATGCTAGCTTTGGCGACCATTCCTTAGCAAAAACCAATCCAACGCTGATAATCGCATGTGAATTCTGATATTCATGTTTAAAGATGCTGTCTCGATATCCAAAACCACATTCTTCAGCAGGGATTCGAGTGATTTGGCCTGTATCTAAGCAGAGGATATCCACATACTCACAAACATCTTTTAGCTCTAACCCATAAGCTCCAATATTTTGGATTGGTGCAGAACCTACGCATCCGGGGATCAGCGCTAAATTCTCTGCACCATGTATCCCTTTATGAAGCAATGTTTCAAGTAGCTGATGCCAGTTTTCCCCTGCAGATGCGTGTACATGCCAAGCACCTGCAGATTCAGTAATTTCGATACCTTTAATTCTGTTTACAATGACCACACCTTCAAAGTCTTCAGTAAATAACACATTGCTTCCCCCGCCTAATAGCAGTACTGGAAGATTGTCATTTTTTGCTGTTATCCACTGTTGGTACAGCGCATCAGCGCTTTGTACAATATTCACCTTAATAGCTTTGGCATCAATACCGAAGCTATTAAGTGATTTGAGTTCGGCGGTCAGGTTCATTGCTACCTTCATTTCAAATAATAATCTAAGATTTTATAAGTCTATCAGCCAGACCTAGCAGTGAATAGCATGTAGGCGGAAATAATATGATAAGTAAGAAATTGAGAAGAGTTTTGGAAAGTACAGATCGTTAGATAGCAAAAAGCCACCCATTGGGTGGCTTCTTATATTTAAAACCTAGCAGTTCCCTACTCTCACATGGGGAGACCCCACACTACCATCGGCGCTACGGCGTTTCACTTCTGAGTTCGGCATGGGGTCAGGTGGGACCACCGCGCTATTGCCGCTAGGTAAATTCTTTTAAACTATTTTAGTATTCATGGTGCTGATACCCAGATTCGAACTGGGGACCTCACCCTTACCAAGGGTGTGCTCTACCAACTGAGCCATATCAGCAATATGGTACGGTCAGTCAGCACTGACACAACCTTAAAAATTG